>NZ_CP093282.1 GCF_026651855.1 Pseudomonas silvicola | reverse complement strand
GACCCTAAACTGGCGAGCCCAATTTGAAATCATTGGCTTGACCCAGCGCAGGATTAAGGTGCGAATGAAGAAGGGCGTTATAAGCAGTACCAGGAAGCTCCACCACAAATCCCCGACTGCTTTTTGCATCTCGCCTGCCCAGAGGCCCATGTAGGAGTTGGCCTTCACCCAGTCATAGCCATACACCTTATAAGCCACTAGCCAGATGCAAGCGGCGAAAAGCGGCAGGCTAACGCACAAAATAATGATCAGTGCCCGGCGCATAAAAATAAGTGCCAATTCAAGCGCCGTTGTTTCATCGGTTTCGCGAACCGCGCCGCTTACGGATAGAACCAGCAGCACGCCCAGTAGGGCAGCGACCAGGGCGGCTAGCCCTGGATTGGTGTTCAGCAGAACGAAACGTAGTAGGTCCATAACTCATCCCTTTAGGAGTTTCCGAATCGGAAACTCCTGCTTCTTGCCTGAAGTTTCCGATTCGGAAACTTCCCTAACGAGCACTAACTTTCCGAATCGGAAAGTCTCCTAGGTGCCAAAATTTCCGAATCGGAAATTTTGCGTCAGGGCGCATCTTTCCGAATCGGAAACTTTCTTGCAAGCAGAAATTACCTTTTCTGCCATATATGGCCAAAAACGTTATGCGCATATATATGTGCATTATCCTATTGCCTTTCTATTGAGGACGCAATAGGCTAGACAATAGAAAATCAATAGAAAGAGGCATAGAAAAAGCATGCTTTTTCTACATCTACAAGCGCGCCACCTAAAGGGTGTCGTGGGCGCCCTAAAGGGCACCCATAGCCCGCCGGGGGAGCGCCCCGTCGAGCTTTTAGGGTCTCGACTCGCATGCGAGCCTCGTCCCTCTTTTGCCTCCGGCGCCCTGGACGGGCTTGTCGACAAAATTCACCCGCGCGGGCGTCCGGCAAAGCCGGACCAACCCACTCCCGGCTTCGCAACGGTTCGGCGTGTGCCTTCGGCACCCCCTCACCTGCTGCGCCCTGGGACCGGGTTGGTCCGGTTTCACCGGACGCCCGCGCTACGTTCGCGGGACGCATGCTCCGCACCCTTCCTCAGCCCTGGACGGGCTTCGTCAGGGCAGACCGGAAAAATCTGGCCTGGGGGCCATTTTTCCTCCCCCCTCCCGTGGGCGGGAGTGGGGTCTGTCCGTCTTTTGCTTTTTGTCGCAGTCCGCCCCTTGGGGGGCGAACCGCTGTTGAAAAGCAAGACCCGGCCCTTGGCCGTGTCCCCATGCTGCGTGCTGTGGCACTTGCACCAAGCACACAACGGCTTTTGGCCGTTGAGCAGAGCAGGCCACAACCAAAGGTTGCGTCCCACAGCATGCATCGCACCTGCGGGCTTGCACGAAGCACACAACGGCTTTTGGCCGTTGAGCAGAGCAGGCCACAACCAAAGGTTGCGTCCCACAGCATGCATCGCACCTGCGGGCTTGCACGAAGCACACAACGGCTTTTGGCCGTTGAGCGGAGCAGGCACCGGCTTTAGGCCGTTGCCCACGGCATGCTTCGCGCAGTCGCGCTGGCCCACGGCATGCTTCGCGCAGTCGCGCTGGCCCACGGCATGCTTCGCGCAGTCGCGCTGGCCCACGGCATGCTTCGCGCAGTCGCGCTGGCCCACGGCATGCTTCGCGCAGTCGCGCTGGCCCCACGGCATGCTTCGCGCTGTCGCGTTAGCACAGCAATTCGCATCGCCTACCGGCTCTGCGCGAATTCCCCAAAGCTTTTCGCAAGGCCCGCGCTTCGCCTATGGCGTGCGAGGCCTGCGAAGCGCTTTGGAAAATTCTTGCGGACATCATCGAGCCCACCGGGCCTGTCGCTGCATTGCCATTGCCACGCTTCGCGGGCAAGCCTTGCAGCTCGGCACCTGGTGGGCATCAGGCAGTCTGTTTGGCGCGCTCAGCCAACGTTCCGTTGGCATGGCTTGCGCCAATCGCCGCCTGATTTTTCGCGAGCCGCGTACGCCGCTGCCTGCGCTTTCGCGCGGCAGGGCGTATTTGTTTTTACACAGGAGGTAGGGCTTGGAACTGGAGCAGAAGGGAGCCGGCGCCGTCAGCGGCTGGAGCCGCGCGGCGGCCGTGGACCGCAGTCAAGAGAAAATAGCCGCCGTGGTGCGCTGGCTTGGTTGGTTTGATTACTCTGACCGAGCCACCATAGCGGCAATGCTCGGGGTGTCGAAGGACGGCCAAAGCGCGTTTTTCAAACGACTCGAAACCTCCGGTTTCGTCGTGGTTGAATCCGCGCCAGGTATTCGACGTAGCGTCTATAGCCTTGGGGATGCCGGGTTCGAATTTGCGCTGATGCTGCTGCCTGACCTCGACTTAAAGCGGCGACGGCGGTTGCCGTCCTGGGTGTCGATGATCCACAGCTTTTCCGTCCAGGCCGCGATCATTTCGCGGCTGGAGCGCATTGATGCAATCAAGCCTGAGAAGGCGCTGAAGTACCTTCGCGCCGTTCGGTTGCCCGATGCGGTATTGACTATGAAAGAGGGCACGAAGGTAGCTATTGAGATTGAGCTGAACCACAAGTCCAGTGCACGGGTTTACAGCATCTTTTTGTCTCACCTGAAAAACATACGAGCTGGTCATTATGAGCGGGTGGCTTACCTTTTCCCGAATGAGGCGCTTTGCCGCCTCTATCGGGAAAAATTCGACCAGCCTGTTTGGCCCATCTTCAAGGCTGCCAGTGGCAGCACCAAGCTAGTCCAGGATCCGCAGAAAACGTTTGACCCCCGCTCGGTGCAGGGGTCGAACCTATTTGTGTTCCAGGTCGAGGAAATGTACGAGCTATGAGCACCGTCGATTCGATTTTTGGGGACATTCCTACAAGCGACGTAAAAGCTTGGAACCTGGTGGAGCATTATTTCGAGCCTCTGAAAGAGTTCTACCTGGACGAGACCATCACTGAAATCTGCGTCAACCGTTACGACCGGATTCAAGTGGAGCGCAAAGGGCGACTTCAAACCGTCGATGCGAGGTTTCCATCAGAGCGCGACCTGCAGGAGTTCATCATTCAGGTGGGCAATCGGCTTAACCAGCCGGTGGACAGCGACAATCCCATGCTCGATGCACGCTTTCCTAATGGCGTGCGCCTCAGTTGCACCATCCCGCCGGTAACGCCATTCGGTGCAACGATGTCAATGCGGTGTAAGCCTGCGAAGGCGTTCACGATGGCTGAGCTAGTCGGGCTCGGGTCGCTTACCGAAGAGATGGCCGATTACATAGCGGGCAGGGTGCAGCACCGCGCCAATATGTTTGTCACCGGCAACACGGGCGCTGGAAAAACTGCGTTGCTTCGAGCTTGCGCCGGGTTCATCGACCCGTCAGAACGGGTGCTGACTGCTGAGGATACTTTGGAGCTTGGTCTTGACCAGTTCTTGCCGGATTGCGTGGCTTTTGAAGCGCCTCATAGGCGCTTCAAGCAAAATCTGGAACCCATTACGCTGGCCAGCCTCATTCGTAAATTCCTGCGCTATCGGCCCGACAGGGGATGGGTCGGCGAAATCCGCGACGCGGCCGCGGCTGATGCCTTGTTCCAGTTCATTTATACAGGCCATAGCGGGACAGCCAGCAGCTTGCACACGAATGGACCGTTCCAGACCGTTCCGCGTTTGCAATATCTACTGTCATCCGCTGGATTGATTAGCTTCGACCTGGCCGGGCAGATGATCTTGGACGCTCTCGACTTAATGATTCACTGCTCGCGGGATCCGCGTTTTGGCCGCAAGGTTACGCACATCGTCGACGTGCGCGAGGGGGTCATTGTTCCCGTCTTTGAATACGACATAGATGCGGGAATACATCGGCGGGTAGCTGATTAAATCGCCTCCGGCGGCCAGGGGTGCCCCCTGGACGGCAATCACAAACCAAGGGCGCTGCCCTTGTAAACCCGCCGGGGATCATCCCGGTGCCTCGGGAGCGCAGTGGGGTGAAGCTCCACTGCACTCCCAGGCCAAGATTGGGGGTCACTGCGCACCGTCAAGCAGAATGCGCCTGCGGCGGTCCTGCGGACGCGGAACCCACCTGCGGCGGGGCCCCCGCCATTCACCTTGACCGCGCTCCGTTCAAGGGCTCATAGGGCCTGATGGCGGCGTATACAATTTGCCGCCTTAAATGCAATCATTATTCCGGTGGCCAGCTGCGTCCAGGTTGATGTTTTGCAATCATTTTATTGTTTTTGCAGTGGCGCAGCGGTAAAATAACCAGGTAAGCCAGGCGAATTGCCTTGGCTCCTTTCGGAGAATTCCGACGATGAATCATCATTCTTGCCATACCTACCGCGTCACCTTTCCGGCTGGCGATAGCCGGACCTTCGACACCCTGGACCATGCCTTGAGCGCCGGGGCCCGTCATATCCATATCACCACTGAAGATAAAATCCGCGCCCAACTCGCTTTTTCCATGGGATCGCAGCGGCATATCATCGTCTACGGCTTCGCCGAAACCTGGATTGAACAGACCATCCGCGAGGTGCCAGGCGTGGGACTTGTGGATACCGCCGATGTCGCCCGTGAGGCTATCCAGATCCTGGATGGCAAACACCCACATTGGGACGGAGAGCCATCACTGGATGCGCGGGCGTTCATGATGCAGGTTGGATGCAGTGCACATGGTGGTGCATTCATCGCCCAGGAGCTGCGCGAGCATAGCGACGACTGGACCGAAGCTCTGAGCGTCGATTATGGCGTGATCGACAGCCTGGCAATCTGGGCTCAGCTTGGGGTAAATGCAATCAAAATGGGTTTAGTGGTCACTGCCATCCATTAAAAATGCAATCAAAACCGTTGACCAGGCCGCTGGTCAGCGGTAAAATGATTGCGAAAGTTGGGCGAATTGCTCAACTCCCAGTCGGAGAATTCCGCCATGAGTATCCAAGCCTCTACCCCTGCTGCACCTGTCGCAACCCTGGTCCCTGATTACCGCCGGTTGACCGTCTTGCCGCGTCACTTTGGCAGCCATATGATCCTGGTTGAGAATTGCATCTACGACTCTATGTCGGAGCTTTGCAACGCTTACCATGGCGGATTCTGGGCATTCTACGAGACCAGCAACGGCGCGCTGTTCATGGTTCCCACTGCGGCCGACGAATACGAGCTGCTGTGCGCCGGTAACTATTTCCAAGGCACCATGAGCGCCGAAGCGGCGGGTATCGTTGCGTCGTTGTACGGTATCAACCGCGCCTGCTGGGCCTATCGGGAGGACCGTTTAATCACCCAATACCATGAGCTAGCCCACTTCGCGAAGTTCCACCCCGAGTCGGCGGCGATCTTCGCGGCTATCGACTAACTCAACCTGGCCCCGCTCAGCGGGGCCAACCAGGCGGGCGAAGGCTCGCAATACCCGGAGAATTCTGATGAATCACGAAGTAGCTGGTACCGCGCTGCGCGGCCGACAGACCAACCTGGAGCTGGTCACAGACCTAATGGAATTCTCGCGCTACGGCGCGTTGTCCCAGGTGTTTGTCTTGCAGGCGCTGGAGCAGTTTTCCGAGATGGTGCTGGAGGCTCCTGAGGCCGCCCAGGAGGGCGGACCTGTTCCGGTGGCAGTGTGGCGCGGAATCGCTGCAGAAACGCTGGAGGCGTTGCGAGAAGCGGGCAGGGCGGTGCCCGAAGGCAAATAGGATACCCAGGGGGCAGCGCTTGCGCTGCCCTTTGATGCTGCATAGACTGGGGACACCGGGCGAATTGCTCGGCAGCATCAGACGGAGAATTCCTGTTATGCAAGGCTTAACCAAGCAAGAACTGCGCATTGTCGACAAGGCGCGCGACATCCTTATGGCTCATATGCGTAAGGCTGGCGTGTCCCTGGAGTCACCCGAGGCGGTGCGACGTTACCTGGAACTGGAGCTGATGAACGAGCCGAACGAATGGTTCTGCGTCATCATGCTGGACACCAGGCACAGGGTCATTACCTTTGAGCGCCTTTTCCAAGGCTCTATATCAACTGCTAGCGTCTATCCGCGCGTCATCGTTCAACGGGCGCTGTCCGAGAACGCGGCCGCGCTGATCATTGCACACAACCACCCAAGCGGATGCCCTCAACCGTCGCAAGCAGATCGGGTTCTGACTGCGAGGATTAAGGAAGCATTGTCTCTGGTAGAAATCAGTCTTCTTGACCACTTCGTGGTTGGGCAGGGCGTTTACTCATTTGCCGAGAATGGGCTGCTTTAGCAGCCCACGCTTTTTCGTGCCTGGAGGATACATATGGAAGATCGTGGAGCATATGCCGTGGGCCAGCGGGCCTACGTGCGGGCAGTGTGTCTGCTGCCTTACGAAAGCTGGGAGGTGCCAACCAAGGACGAGCTGCGCAGCATGATGGACCGCGCAGGCTTGGACCCCCGCCAGGTCGCGGACCTGGTAGGGGTCTCGCGAAAGGAAGTGAACCGCTGGACCCTTGGCACGGACGCCGTGCCATTCGCATGTTGGGTGCTGCTTTGCCAGCGTGCGGCCGCGGGGTACCTGGAAGGGGTCTCCATGCGCGTAGACGACGAGTCACAGCGTTACCTTGGGGCACTCAAAGCGCGGGAGCTTGCGTACCTTGAGCAGGCGCGGGCCGAAATGGCAGATGACTTGTTGGCCGACTCCCGGAACCAGCGCTTCGAGCGCCTTAACGGGGCTGCACTGGTGTTGCATCGGATCGGGCTGCTGAGCGTGGCTGAGCTAGACGACCAGACCGCCGCCAACCTGGAGGCGAAGCACAGCAAGCGCCGATTGCTGGGGTAGAAATGATTGCATTTTGCTGACCAGGAGCGGCGCCGGCTCTCGGGTTTTGATAGCATTTTGCCCATGGTGCTGGGTGTGTAGATCCTTCTACACGAATGCGTGTCTTTGTGCCGACAGACCTAGGGGTTACATTGTAGAACCTTGTAGGTCTGTAAGCGCAAACCTACATATTTCTGTGGATGGATCCACAAATTTACGCTTCTGGTACAAAAGTGCTTGGCGTAACCCGTTGGTGCTTGGTAGTTTTCCCTCCGTTGTCGATGGGCGTCATTGGACGATGCCAAGTTAACCCTCCGTGCGATCCGTCAGGATCCGGCGCATTTCCTCCTTGAACGTCTGGTAGTCCTTTGCGTTTTTAGGCTGGAACCGGGCGCCGTTCTCAAGTGCGATTTCAAGCAAAGCCCTTATAGCCATCGAGCGTGATGGTCGGCCGAAAAAGCTTTCGGCCTGAAGCGGCTCCACAAATCTCTTATCCGTGTTTTCCAGGACATCCACTGGAAGCGTGATGTTTGTCGGCGTTGATCTGCTCATGCGGTCGCCTCGACCAGGAAAGTCGTTGCCTCAGCCTTCGATATGTGTATATATATGCGCATAACGTTGTATATATCTCAGCAGGGAGTTGTAGAAAAATGAGCGAGCATAAGAACACCAACCTGGAAAATAAAGCGGTATTCACCCACCGCGACCAGAAGCTCGGCATTCCTTCGAAGGTCTTCTTCGGAACCTTGTTCCTGTCGATCTTCGCGACGTTCGTTTTCGTGAAGTACCTCCCCACGCTTCTGGGGCTGCTGGTCAGCGCCGCCGTCACCCTCATCATCCTCATCCCTGCGTACCTGGTCCACAAAGACGACCCGGACGCATACATCGTCTGGCTGCGCGGGCTATTCGCCCCGGCCAGGCTGACCACCGTTCGCAGCACCCGACGCCGGGTGCTCGTTCTTGAGCCGCAAGAAGACGGCTCGTTTAAACCCAAGCCCATTGCATAAGGAAGCTCCACGATGAAAAAAATCGCACTTCGGGTCTCGACGCTGATGAACCAGGTCGCCCTTTACATGGCAGCGCTGCTGCTGGCACCTGTCGCCATGGCGGCAAACTCTGACGTGGACGTTGGTGGCAGTAGCAGTGGTCCCCTTCAGATGGTTAGCGACTTCTTCCAGGAGCTGGTGGATTGGCTCAGCGGCCCTGGCGTGATCCTGGTCGTGTTCATTTCGTGTGTCGGCGCTATCGCGTTGTGGGTTGCCGCGCCGAAGCAAGGTTCTACCGCGCTGGCCTGGCTGCTTCGCGCAATCGTCGGCGGTATCGTCCTGTTTAACATCGCGCTGCTGTTGTCCTGGCTGCAAGGCTTCTAATCATGACGACAGCAGAGAAGGCTAAAGCGGGCGAACCCGTCAACGAAAAACTCTATCCCTCCGGGCTTTGGAAGGATCGGTTCTTGCTGTCGCATGCGGGTAGCCTGCTTGGCGCCCTGGAGCTATCCGGGGCGGATCCGAATGGGCTGAGCAGCGACGACCTTCAGGCTCATTCGATCGTTCTGCGCAACATCCTGCAGACCCAGCACCCCGACACCGCAGTGACCCAGTACTACTGGCACTACGAGGGGGTAAAGGTGGATCTGCAGGAGCGCCAAAACCCGCGTAGCGATCTGCTGTCCAGCCGCCGTCAGGCCTTCCTCAACGAGGAAAGGACACTGAGCAACAGTAGGCTGTTCTGGATGCTGGACGTGCCTACGTCCGCCAACCTGAACAAAGTTTTCTCCGCATCAGCGATGAAGATGCTCTTCACCGCGCCTTTTGATCGTAAGGCGCGCGATTCGCTGGTAGCCAAGTTCAGCAACTGGGGGGCGTGGCTTGTCGAGCAGGAAGAGCTGCGCCGCCAGTACGACCTGCTGAACAGCTCCCTGAAGGATCTTGACTCCAAGCTTCAGTACCTGTCGGAAACCAATGAGCATCAGTCCCCTGCGCAGCTCTGGGCGCTCTGTCGTGCTGTATGCAACATGCGCCCGGAGTACCTGGAAAGTGCGCTGACTGAGGCGGTGCCGGTTGAAGACTGGGATCGGTTCCTCATGGATGGCGACGTCCATCCAGTGATGATCGACGGTCTGGATTGCCTCAAGATCGAAGGTCCCGAGCCCGTCTACATCCGTATTGCTTCGGTGGTGGGTTATGGGAGCAAAGACGTGCCCAGTGGCATGTGGGCTCGCGGCAGTGCGATGCCGGTCATGTCCAAGGGCAATTACCTGATTGTCACCCGCGCAAAGCCGATGTCCGTCATTGAGAAGTCGATGATGATTACGGGCAAGGAGAACGAGCTACACCGTAGCCAAATGAAATTGTCGTCGCTGTTGAAGGGTGACGATACCAACAGCGAAATCGAAAAGAAGGTCCAGCAAAGCAAGGCGCTTCGCGGCAAGCTGGAGGAACTGGAGGAGGCGGCCGACAGCGAGGATCGCTACTACACCTTCCATTCCCATGTGATTCTGTTTGAGCGCGACCCAAGCAAGCTTCGGGCTGCTAGCCAGGATATGAATACCGCGCTTACCCAGTCGAAGTTTGCAGTCGTCTGGGAGTCCGCGGGCCTGATAGACCTGTTCCCGATGTTGCTTCCGGCCTACCCCAAGCGTTGCTTTCGCAGTGCTGAATTCACCGCCTCACAAGTGGGTGCCTGCTCGCTTGCGTACCGTTCACATCAGGGCATCAAAAGCTGGGGCGACAAGACGAAGGAAGAAGCGCTGTATGTCCTGGAGAACCTGGACGGCACGCCGTTCTACTACACGCCCTTCATCGGCGATAAGTGCCTGGTGCTGGGCGTAGGGCCCACCCGCTCCGGCAAAACATACTGGAAGAACGTGGTCGCCGGGCATTTCCTCAAATACGGCGTTCCATACCAGCCGGCCACCGAAAACGATCCCGCGATAGAGGCTCAAGGCTCCTTCTATCACAGCATCGACGTTGATCCCGGTACAGAGCCCCTGTCGATGTTCTTCCAGGACGAGGGCGGCATTTTCCGCATGCAAAACCCCGCGACAGATCGGGGGTTCAACTCGTTTGTTATGGCTGACGGTACCACCGACAGCGATTTCATCCATCACATGCTCACCCAAATCCGCATCATGCTGAAGCTTAACGACAGCGCGGACCTGCGGGAGCTGTCCGCTACGGACCAGCAGGAGCTGGACCGGGGCTTAATCGCCACCTTGGGCATGACTAATAGCAAACTGCAGAACCTTTCAGGGCTTTACAACCACCTGTCACAAAATCTGCAAGCCAAGCTGGCCCGTTGGGTCCAGGGCGGCCTGTACGGCAACCTGATGGACAACGAAGTCGACGGCGTTGGGCACCTCAACAAGCGCGTAGCGGCTTACAACCTGTCGGGTGTAAAGGACAAGCAGGAGATGGCCCAGCTCGCCATCAACGAGATTTTCTACCGCGTCACAAAGCTGTTTGAAAACCCTGCAAATCTCAGGGTGCCGAAAATGCTTGAGATTGACGAAGCTCAATACTTCTTCAGCATCCCAGGTTCGGCAGAGCGAGCCATTACCAAGGCCCGTACCTGGTTCAAACACAACGGCGGCATGGGGTTCTGGACCCAGAGCCCAGAACACTATGCGGCATTGGACGAGTGGACGACTCTGCGCTCAGCCGCGTCCACCTGGATCTTCATGGCCGACCAGAACATGGACAGAGCGGCCTATCAGCGCGCGTTCCCGCTCACTGACGGCGAGTGCGATGCCATTGCAAATCTCAAGGCGCGGCAACAGGCCTACATCATCCAGCGCGAAGTTGGAATTTCCAAAACGGTGAACCTGTTCACCGCGAAGGAAGAGCACGTAATTGCAACAAGTCGACCAAGCGAATCTGTAATTGTCCGGGAAATGCTCAATATGCATTCCGATATTGATGTGGCGGTGGCCGAAATGATTAAACGAATCTTTCCAGCGAACAGGAGTTAACGGAAATGAAAAAGTGGGTCAGAAGTGCAATCGCAGCAGCGGTTATCGGCGTGATTGGTTCTCAATCCTTGATGGTCCCAGTAGTAGAGGCGTCGGGTTTCCCGACTGTCGACATCGCGGCTATCGCGCAGTCGGTGGCCGAGTATTCCACGCAGCTTCAGCAGTATGTCGAGCAGATGCAGCAAACCGTGCTGGAGGAAAGCCAGCTCGCGCAACTGGTTTCCACCTATGAGCAGGCCTTGACCAGCTATAACCACATGCTGCGTCAAATGACGCAGCTTAAGAACATGATGGATCGTCGCGACTGGACGGCCCTAATGGGCAAGTATTCCAGCGTGATTGATTCGTTCCCAGGCTCGGGAGGCGTCGACTTCGGTACCGGCAAGTGGGTTGCTAAGGGTAAGGAATTGGCGACCCTCTACAAGCGCATTGAGAACGCCAATTCCCTGGAACAGGCAATCAAGGCGATTCCGTTCAATTCCAAATCGTCCAGCACCGCCTCCACGTCCGCAGACCAGGCTTATGCACGTGAGCAGTTGGCGGTGGGCCAAAGCCTGTTTGTGGACGATATGAACAACGAGCTGGAAACCCAAATGACACGCTATGGCGAGGTTGCCGAAAAGCGCGCTTCTCTGGGGGCCGAAGACCATCTTGCCACTTTGCAAGTTATGGCCGAGCAAAACGAGCTGACCATTGAGGCGTTGCAGCAACAAAACGCAATCAGCAACGCCCAGTTGCAGTATTCAAACCAACTGCCTTCCCATGTGTTCGCGTTACAGAACCAGGGCCGCATGGCGACCTTGAGCGAAACCAAAGCGAAGTTAGAAGAAGACACAACTGTCGATGAAACGCAGTTGAGCGGGTATTAAGGAGTTCTTATGAAAATTTTAGTTGCGGTGGTGGCTCTGGCACTTACGACAGGTGCATACGCCGACACCAAGTCCGATGATGCGGCCCGTTCCAAGATGATCCAGGCCGGTATCAAGGTATGCAGCACTAAGGGTTATAAAACCGTTGGCGAGAAAGATGCGTGTGTTAGTGAGTACACCAAGAAAGCTAACAATGTGTATCCCGCGCGCGGAAGCGTCGAATACGCAGAGCAACACTACGCGGGGCTCAGCAAATCAGCCGCTGAGTCCAAGTTGATCGACCTGCAATCCGAGTGGAAGACCGCGCAGAACGGTGGGTACTTCAGTGCTCGCCGGACGCCAGGCGTACTGAGCAAAAAGGCCGTAGTGCAGGAAGGCTGGTGGATTCAGACCCATATCTTGGGCGCGCGCCAAACCCAGGATGATCCTTGGTTCATCGAATGTTCCGAAGGGGCTAAAACCCTGAACATCGTGCGCCGTTGCCCACTGGGCAAAGGGGGGGCCAAGTAATGAAACCTCTCTTGCTGTGCGTGCTGATGGTCATTGGTATTGCGCTAACGACAATCGCGGCGGTCATCGTCTGGAAGCGTCGGGCACACCTCAAGCAGAGCGCGCAGCTTGTAGAGCCTGTGGCCCAGGCCGGTGATGCGGGCACCCCTCTGTATCGCCTGGATGTCGCAACTGGCCTTTACCAGCCCGTTCAGGTGCTGCCTGTCCAGGGGCCGGTCATGCTGGTGTCCGCCAAGTGGCGGAAAAAGATCGCAATGGCGCTGGCGATGGTGCTGGTGTTCTTTGCCCCGCTCGCTGTCATGCAGCCAGCCAATGCGGCGCTGTCGGAAGCAATGCGAGGCATCTTCAGTGGTGCGCTAGCCGATTTTGTAAATGGCGTGATGAACGATACAAGCGGCGACATATATACCTACACCTGGATGATGTTCCTGACCTTTTCGGTAATTGGCATTGTTATTGAGGTTGCCAAGTTTATCTGGGGTGGCTATCAGATGGAGTCACACCTGACCTTCATTCTCTGGTGGTTTGCTTGTTTCGGTATCATGGGCGGATACAACGCCTTTACTGAGGCGGTCTGGGGTATCGGTGTAGGTCTGTCCAATGCTTATCAGCAATACCTAGTAGGTAATACGGATAACTTCTTTCTTGCGCAGTGGATTCATAAATCCATGGCGGCAGTTGTTCTGGAAGATTTAAGTTTCTTTGATACCGTGCGCCTGATGGGGTATTACTGGATCTGGATGGTTGCTGGCACCTTGCTTGACTTGGTTGCATATTTGGCAGCAATGTGGGCAGACTTCGGGTATGCCTTGTCAAAGGTGATTGGGATTATTTTCGTTCCATTCCTGCTGTTGCCCGCTACTCGCCCATTGTTCGATGGGTGGTTTAAATTCTTTACGGGTTTTGTCGTCCTGCTGATTGTTATCAAGGCAACTATGGTTGTTGCTGCAATCACGGTCAAGGCCATCCTGGAATCGCTTGGCGTAAGTTTCTCAGGCGGCGGCTACGGCAGCGTTGGTGAGGTAGTTCAGATTGCAAAAGAAAATATGTATCTGGTCGGTGATGCGGCTGTGATGCTGATTATTGCCATCTTGTTTGTTCTTTCGTCATTCGTGTTCGCAGGAACTCTCGCAAGTGGCGTTGGAAGCCTGAGCGGTGGCTTGGGCACGGCAGCGAACTTGGCTATCCGTAAATTTCTGAAGTAAGGGGGTCGTATGACTGCGGCTATGGATGATAAAGAATTCACAAAGACCGACCGGAGCAGCAGCGTCCCGAAGAAAAATTCGGAATTGCGCGCTGACCGTAACCGTTGGTTCCTGGTGGTTATTGCAATGCTGGGCTACATCGGCTTCCAGCAGTACCAGAATCACGAAAATTTCGTATTGGCTCAAACGAACAAAGAGGTCGTGTTTGTCAAACTTTACCCGGACGGCACGTCTGATGTTGGTGAGTTCAAACCCGGCGACGAGACGCAGTTTTTCCGTTCAACTATCGACTCTGCCTTTGAGCTGTTCGTGAAGTCCCGTTACGGCGTTCAGCCTGAGACGGTGCGCAAAGACTTTGGCATTGCCGGGGTCTTTATGTCGCAGCCTATGTACAACAGTTTCACTAGCACACAAGACGGTGGCTTTGATGCCGCGCAAAAAGCCACGGATATTGAAGCGAACAAGAACGCCGACCGTGTAGAGATTGTGTGGGGCTTTGCCGACCACTACGACACTATTCCAGCGGTGTTCAACAAGAAGAAGGGGGAGATGGTTCGCTCCAATATCCATTACACCGAAATCACCAAAACGGCCGCCGGTATTGTTAAACAAGGTGGCGTTAAACAAAAAATCATGCGTGCCCAGTGGCGCCTTCTGACCAAGAAGGAACTGGCTACCCATTCCCAGAAGTGGCTGCGCGTTAACCCGGTCGGGGTTGAAATCGTGCAGCAAGACGTTATCGACGATCCATCAGCCAACAATGGCCCAGAAGGTAAAGCCCAATGAACAAGACACTCTCTCTCTTTGGAATCAGCGCTCTGATGATGGCGGCTTTCTCAGCCCAGGCCGCCACTTGCCGAGTAGTTCACTGGAAACCTGACACCGTTCTGAATATCACCAGCGCGATGTATCTGGGTACCCGTATCGAGCTGCCCGCCGACAACGTGACAGACCCCGTTTCCAGCTCCGAGCTGTGGACCGTGGAAGGCGCAGCCAACCAGGTTGTCGTTAAGCCCAACAGCGATACAGAGCAGGGCCGTACCGGCGTTGTGCGGATCTGGACCAACGATGGCAATGCCTACGATGTCATTGCAACCCGTGGCCCAGTTAACCAGAACGACACCTGCGTGAAAATTGTCGCTGATGGGATGTTCTTCACCCCAGGCGCGCGTGCCGCCTTGAACGGGCAATCGTCCAGGATCGCCCAGGGCGCGGCGCAAAGCGGCATGCAGGTTCAGCAGATGCAGTCCCAATTGACCGCCCAACGGCAGGAAGCAGATGCCGACAAGAAGAAGGCCGTCATGGAGGCGCTGCGTCGTTTCCGCTACCACATCTACACCCGTTACAAGTGGGACCAAGGCAAGGGTTTCGCCGCTGAAAACCTGGTCTCTGACGTTTATGACGATGGCCGTTTCACCTACATCCGCCTGTATCAGCCTAATCGCGGCCTGATGTCCGTGGAGACAGAAGTCGGCGGGAAAAACGCTGTGGTACCCACCAAGTACGACGATGCCTACGGCATGTATGTCGTGTCCGGCATCTACCCGAAATTCACGCTCCGCGTGGACAAGTCGGAAATCAACATTGCTCGTTCCGATAGCAAAACCAACGGCGAGTTTTAAGGAGGGGCTATGACTCAGGAAAGCGCTCCGCGCGTTGAGGAAAAACCCTCGACGTACAAGAAAAAGATGCAAACGTGGCTCGCCGTTGCCTTTGGTGGCGTGTTCGCGCTGCTCGTAGTGCTGACCTTGTTCAACGTCTACATGAAGGCCACAGGGCGACGTGCGCCACCTCCGGCGCCGCCCGAGGCGAAGGCGACTCAGCCGGCTGAAAGCAAGGATCCGCAGGACCAGTTCAAGCAGTTGATGGCGAATCGGAAACCTAGCGCAGCCGCCCAGGATGGCAAGCCCCAGGCGACAACCCGGGCGGGCCTGGAGCAGTCCCTGCAAGGACTGCTGCCTGGAGAAAAGCAGGCAGGGCAGGGCAAGGGCATCGAGGAAGACGAGGAAACCAAGGCGGTTCGCAAGTGGAAAGCTTCCGAGCAGATCCGTGCGCTGAAGGCCTCGCAGGGCAGCTGGAAGTTCTCGATGGGGAACAAATCGACCAGCACCGGGGCTGGCGTGCGCACCGCGGCTGCCGCCCCGGCGGCGCCGGTTCTGGCCGGTGCTACCGCATCTGGGGCAGGCGAGCAGGCACCTGCAGGTGGCGATATGACCGCCCAGATCAATTATCTGAACCGGCCTTTTACCGAGGGTGCGAGCCTGGAGGAACGCCGCAAGGAGGTTCAGGCGCGCATTGTGGAGGCGCAGAAGCTGCGCCGCACGTTGGCGGCCAGCGGGGCAGCTGGCGTGGCGCAGGCGACCGCTGGACGGCCTCCTATGTCGGATAGCGCAGCGGCAACCCGTGCGGAGCTGGCAAAGGTAAATCAAGGCTTCAGCAAACCACCGGCCGATGTCGTTGGGTATACCAAGGACAATGCCTACAACGCGGATATTGCAGGGAAAATCAAAGTTCCACCAGGAACTGAAATTCGCACAACGCTGATGAAGAAAAGCATTTCTGATTACATGGGGAGTTCGCTCAAGGCCATCGTTTCAAATGATGTTTACGACACCACCCGCCAGTATGTGATTTTCCCGAAAGGGACGGAAATCAACATCAAGAACATTCGGTTCAAAGGCCCTAATGCGGTCCTGTCCAATCGTTCGGCATTCACCGTTCGGGAAGCCGTGCTGCCCAATGGCAACAAGGTCGACTTCACCGCGTCGGCAGCTGACACCGAAGGGGTAGGGGCCATCGAGGGTGACACGAACTATCACTTCTGGGCGCAGTTCTTCGGTGTTGCTGCCTATGCCCTGGTGGGCAGCCAAACAAGCTACAGCGGGTCTGGCGAAGACGACGATACCTACGCGGGAACAGTCGGCCAGAACGCGCGCGATCAAATGTCGCCGCTGGTTTCGAAGTACCTGGACGTGGTACCGACCGTAACTTTAGAGCCTGGTACCAGCTTTCAAATCGTCATCGAAAAAGAAATGTACGTAGAACCTTGGAGCGATCTTTATGCGAAATATGTTGATTAAAGCGCTGTTGATCCTGGCGATTATTCCGGCCTGTTCGTTCGCCCAGGATCAACAACCCACAAAGCCCTACATCCTCGATCCGCTGAGCCTTTATGCGCGGACCGTTTACCCCGAGGACGTGAAAACGGTAGGGGAGGCCGCACGCTATCTGCTGGAGCCGACCGGGTACCGCCTGGTGACAGCCTACCCAGCGCCTAGTGATGCAGTCCGTTTGGTCAACGAGCGCATTCCGCCCGTGGCGAAGATCCACCGCACGATGCCCATTGTGGATGCGCTTCAACTGCTGATCGGCACTGACCACTGGATCGTGGTGGACCGCAATCACATGCTCATTTCGTTTTCGGAGAAGAAGTCATGAAGAAGCTGGTATTCGCACTTTCCATTGTTGGTGTGCTTAGCGGTTGCGGCACTACGCAGGTCAGCGGGACAGGGGACTTCTTTGCCCTGACCTCGCGCAATGTGGTCTACCGCGACCTCACCCGCCCTGTAAGCGTCGATAACGAGCCAGAGGTCACCAACTATGTCGTTCTTTCTAACTCGACCAAATAAGGCCCTGGCGGCGCTTGTGCTGTTGGGCGGCTTCGCCGTCCACGCACACGCGACCGAGGATGCGGCCGACACCGACGAGCAGCTCTATTCGTACCTGTTCCCGGAAGGGCCAGGCGCATCGGCCGGAGCCCCGGCCGTAGCTGCGGCCCCGGTGGTCGACAGTCAGCCCCGGCCGCTGTCGGCGTTTGGCTCTGAGAACCGGCGCAAGGGGTGGACGGCAGCCCAGATCGATGCAATGAAGGGAGCATTCAAGCCTCGCCCTGCACCGATCCAGGCTGCGCCGGAAGTGGCTGGAGCTGAGGCAGCGGGCCCAGGCTTTCAGGGACCTGTTACAGGGGAACTGAAGGATTCGCCTTATGCCGACCTGGTGAACAAGTACGCGGCCAAGCGCGCCCTGGACCCGCAGCTGGTGCATCGCGTGATTTTGGCTGAGTCGAACTACAACCCGGAAGCTGTTAGCCCGAAGGGTGCCAAAGGTCTGATGCAGCTCATGGATTCGGTGTCTGAGCGTTTCAACATCGACCCGTACGACCCAGAGTCGAACATCAATGTCGGTACTCAGTACCTGGCTGAGCTGATGGCTAAGTACAAGTCGGTGGACCTGGCCCTGGCTGCTTACAACGCCGGTCCTGGCGCTGTCGACAAATACATGGGGGTTCCCCCATACCCCGAGACCCAAAACTACGTCAGCTCGATCAAGGCCGGTATGGCTAGCGCGAGCGCGGCCCAGGTTGAGGCACGGAAGCTATGAAAGCGCTCTTTGTGATTGTGGGGTTGGCCCTATCGGCCCATGCCCTGGCGGGCAGCGAGTTGGATTTCGATTGGGACGACAAGAACGACATGCGCGGGGCCTGGTCGATGTGCGTCACCACCGGCTTCACCGGCGGCGATTGCCCAAAGGTGTACACCCAGTGTTGGAAGCCCCCGATGATTTACCGCAAGAAGCACAAGATCAAAACCTACTGCGTCGACACGCCCAGTTTCAGCGTTAGCGACAGCGACAAAGACCGGTACCTGGAAGAAGCCAACAAGCGGGCCCAGGACGACGGCAACTGATTAAGCAATGGACTGCTCGCAGGAGGATCTGCCCAGCAGTTGCGTCACCTGCCTAGTGGTGAGCTGGCCGGGGCATCCGGCACCAAATTCGAAGGAGGGAAGGGCAATGCTTACAAACGATGATACAGCCTGGTTTCAGGCCTTCAGAGAGAGCCACTGGAGCTGGGCACCGTTCATTCGTGCAAGCCTCAAGGGCAAGCGGCCCCAAGACCTCCAGCGCCTTGCAGGCGACATCCTGGTCTATCACAACCACATATTCGTCAGCGCGCGACAGTTGGTCGAAGCCGTGATTCGGGAAGCGAAGATACCCCATAGCAGTTTTGACAGTTGCCACGAATACGGATGCGCCCTGGCGATCCACCAGCTTTGCGAGCGATTGAGTCCGGCCGACGCTCGGGCTGTGCTCGTAGCTAGCGGCTACTACGGCCGTGACCTGGAAGAAATGGCAAAACGGTCCGAAGCAGCGCTGAAGGATCCGGGGCGCGAGCTGTGGGAGATGTACGGCAACTGGGACTAACCCCAACGAAGGATTTGCACTGTGTCGATGACCTACGACGAAGCGCTGGAAGAAAACCCTGTCGTGTCGCGAGCCTTCGCACAGCGCGAGTGTCTGCGTCACTCCGCGGATTTTGAGGAATTCGTTCGCGACGTGGGAGACCACCAGCAATACCAGGCCCGGACCCTCCTGATTTGGCTTGGCTACTAACCACCACCAGAGGAAACACACCATGAGCACCAAGACCCGTTACGACGCGTTGATCCCCCATGAGTACGAGAGCAATGGTGAGAAGAAAACCTATTGGACGCGCGTTGGCGCGGCCTGGTCCAACGCCGATGGCAAAGGTATCAACATCGAACTGACCCCCGGCCTGTCTGTGCACGGGAAGCTGGTCCTACGCATCCCCGACCAAAAAACCGAAGGCAAGTGATTTGAAACGGATGGCGGTCAAGCTGAATGGCGGGGGCCCCGCCGCAGGTGGGTTCCGCGTCCGTAGGACCGCCGCAGGCGCATTCTGCTTGACGGCCAGGAGTGACCCCAATCTTGGCCTGGGAGTGCAGTGGAGCTTCACCCCACTGCGCTCCCGAGGCACCGGGATGATCCCCGGCGGGTTAACAAGGGCAGCGCCCTTGGTTTGTGATTGCCGTCCAGGGGGCACCCCTGGCCGCCGGAGGCGATTCATTTTGATTGCATTTCGGTGCACCTGGTCGAGCTGGCCATCGAAAATATGATCGCAAAAACCAGATACGAATAAGGAAGAACTGTGCGACTACGTACGCTGAAAGATCTTTTCACGGAGGGGGTCCTAACCGGGGCCACTGTTGAACAGTGCTGCGACGGTGGCTGGACTCTTATCGTTACCAAGCAGAGCGGGGATCAAGTGGCTGTAACCCTGGCCGCCGAGGGAGCGAAGAAGGTGTACGTGCGGTTGAATGCCGCCCTGATGGATGCTCACCGCATTGGCTTCAGGAGCATCGAGATTCGGCTGCCGCAGGAATTTGAACGCGAGGATGCGCCTCGCAGCGGGACGTTACGCTAAAAACCTGCCCATGAATCTCCAAAAACCTGCATCCAAAGGTGTACATACATGCTTTTTTGCAGGTTTCTGACTACATGAATTTGCTTTTTCATGCAGTGGCGCTTAGTCTTCAATCGGTTCTAACCACGTTGATTGGGGGCTAAATGGCCGTGGATCTATCTGCAATGCGCGATCTGTTCAAGGACGGCGCTTTAAAAGCGGCAATCGTCGCACCTGCGCCGATGCAACAAAATGCATGGGTGCTCACTGTTGAGCGCACAGATGGATCGCATGAATACATGACCGTTGCCCGGTCGACGCGCCACAAGATCTACAAGAGTCTTGAGGCGGTAAGCGCTGACGTAGCCCGTGTGGGATTCAGTGAGGTGAAGGTAGTGAATTTGCAAGTGGCATAGCCAAATGGCAGAAACCAAAAAGCCCGGCTGGTAACCGGGCTTTTGGGACAATCCAGAACAGGTTTTCTCTTTCGACGGTAGAAACCTGTTCCTTAACAAGGTGAGCTGATTATGGCTGGCACTGCGGCTTCGTGCAAGTTGCAGAAGGCAGAATGTCATCAGTTTGCCGCCGAATGGCGGGAAGATGGACTCAAGCGCAACGGCTAATAGTGGGACTCGGAAGAAAAGGGCGTATGTACCGCGTGTGAATCACGGCGGTAACTACTGCGGCCATGTTCCCGACGCGCCGCGTCTGGAACTGGTCAAGCCCGTGACCACTTCAGACAAGCAACTGCCTGGCATCCTGATCGAACTGCAGGAGCGGGTGACGCGCTACTACAGCGCGCCTAACGTCATCCCATCACTGCGCAACGCCAATCTCAGCAAGAAAGGCAGGCAGCAACGCAGCGAGCGCCGCGAAAGCTGCCTGCTGTTGCTGCGTGCGATTATCTCGCGTACCGATCTGGTGTCGCTGCGCTGCGGGGTACCGACCAGAGAAGGCTTCATGTCCCTGACGTTGCCCTACCTGGTCGAGTTCACCGGGCTTCCCATGCGCCGCGCTGAACGCGCCATGGCGGACCTCAAGCGTGCAAACCTAATCACCGTCGCCCAGCCACGGCAATTACAGCCTGACGGCTCCTGGCGCGGCCTGGCGGCCGTTAAAGCGGTTAACCGCCTACTATTTACGGCCTTTGGCCTTGGCCGCCGCTTGCAGAATGAGAAAGAGCGGGCATCTGACCGGCTGGCGAAGAAAATCAAGAAGGCTGGCGGTACCCTCACAGGGTGGGCCCGTAATGCCCTGGTGCTGGGGGGGGTGGCCACCGGCAAAGCAGCCGCCAAGACCGTAGCGGCCGCGAAAGCGGCCTTTACCCGCCCCGCGCAGCCCCGGAGCGAAGACTTCATGCGTGCCAGGCTGGATCTACTGATCCAGCTCAAGCAGGCATACCCGGATTGGGATGCCCAGGCGATCAACGCCGAGGTAGACCGAAGGCTTGCAAACTTCGACCAACATACCGCCTAGTCAGCCCTGACAGGCCTCCCCACGCCCTGATGGCGGGCAATCCCTGCCCACCACTGCTGATTGACGCTAAAAACGCCGCTGCGCCACGTGCGCAGCTCCGAATAGCAGCGCAACCCCCCTCAAAAACAAAGTTATCCACAGGCCGCATGGCTAAGCTCTTGAATAGTTGACGTTAAGTGTCGGCAAGCATTTTTTTAAGTGTCGGTCATTAACCAGTGGGTTTTAAAGCTACAGATGGGTGGTGCCGCTGCGCAGCACCAAATGACGCCTCGCGCAAATCGTGCCGAAGGCACGGCGCGAGACCCTGGGGCTGCTCGCCCCAGACCCTCGGCAGGAGCCTACGGCCCCTGCACCCGTGGGCTTTGGGTGTGGCCGAGACCTTACCACAACCCGTCTAAGCGTCCCAGGACGGTGAAGCTGTCCTGAGACGCTAAGACCCGGATAAATCGGCCCCAGGCGGCTGCGCCACCTGCCGCCTCAACCGGGCGCGCGTGCGCGCGGGTTTCCCCAAGAACCCTTGTGCCTTAAGTACGCTAGGTGCCTTCGGTGAAGGCATGCATTTTGAGTTTGGCGTTTTGCCGGTCTACCGCGGCGCCTGGCGAATGATTGAACCGCGTTTGCAGCGTGCTATCTCAATCCTATGGCTCTGCCCTGGAGAGATCGCAATGATTATCCCTGATGAAGCAAAAGCAGCAGAGCTGCAAGCCTGGCATGAACTGCTGGCCGACGAGAAAGCAGCCCGGAACATTCCTGAATCCCAGCACGGCGCGTTGCGAAAACATGCTGAGGTGCTGCACCGCCTTGGTGTGATTGATGATAGTGAGTTGATCGAGCTGAACGAATTGGCCGATGCCCGTTATGCGGACGCCGCCGAGGCTTTTCTTGATCGAGAAAGCTGAGAAAGAATGCAATCATTACTCGCCGCCGGCGGCCGCGATCGATGCCGGTAATGCAATCATTCCTTGTGCGTTGTCGTGAAAAGCGCAGGTGCTACCTGCCGAAACTCTTACAGATTTCACGTACAGACGCCTCCGGCGGCCAGGGGTGCCCCCTGGACGGCAATCACAAACCAAGGGCGCTGCCCTTGTAAACCCGCCGGGGATCATCCCGGTGCCTCGGGAGCGCAGTGGGGTGAAGCTCCACTGCACTCCCAGGCCAAGATTGGGGGTCACTGCGCACCGTCAAGCAGAATGCGCCTGCGGCGGTCCTGCGGACGCGGAACCCACCTGCGGCGGGGCCCCCGCCATTCAGCTTGACCGCGCTCCGTTCAAGGGCAGGTGCGGTTACGGCTTTGGTCACGGAACGAAGGTATTCCTTTGGCAGATCTGCGGGCTGTGATCGCCTGTTTCGATACCCCAGCTAAATCCGCCACGGCCTGGTCGGTCATGGTGCCCAGCAAGTGGTCGTGAGCAGCGAGTGGCTCAGCCTGGTTGACGTAGGCGGGAATGCCAAGTGCATTTCTGCGGTACGAAACCCTCGCTGCGGCCGTTCCTGCGAGCTTGGCAATCGCAGCATCCGGCATCATTCCCATCAGCTGATGAAATGCGTCCAGCGTGGTATCGGCTGGAGTGACATAGGCAGGAATGCCAAGCCGCAATCGCCGCTGTCGCACTGCTTCGGTGGTCATGTTCGCGGCCTGCGCGATCCAGGCATCTGGCATCGTGCCCAGCGCATCGTCGTAGGGGGCGATTCTGGAGTTCTTAGGCATCGGTCCAAGGAATTTGCAATCAAATGGAAGGCTGAAAACGTCCTGCAGCACAAGTGTTTGCCATCATTCAGCAAGGTCACAAGGAATATCAGTACGTTACGATACAGTGAGTGTACCTGGCGCGCCCCTGCCCAGGACTGCCGGAGCCCGTCACTATGAACCACACCGTCACCGTGCCCCAGGAAAACGTGGCATTCATCATCACTGCATTATCGGCTCGCCTGTCGGCTATCGGCGCTGGCTACCGCGCGAGGGGCCAGAGCTACCAGGACGACCTGGAGATAGCAGCATTGGCCGCCGTGGCGCGGCAGCTGGGGTGGAGCTTGGTACCGGATCGGTCTACCGATGGCAGCGATTCGTTCAACGTTATGTGCGAGCCGCTGCGTTAGCGAACGCAGATCTACCCAAACCCGCCCAGTTAGCGCTGAGGCGGGTTTTTTGATGGCAAAAAAAGGTGGCCAGCGCGGCACCTGGTTGCCCGAATGCAATCATTCAGACCGTCAACCAGGCAATCTTACTTCTTTTGTCAATTTCTTACTTTCTTACTTACTTACTTACTTTCTTTCGTACTTACTTACTTTCTTTTCATTTGGGGGTGGTGTAGTATTGGTGAACACTTAGGAGGCTTTTGTATGCGCCCAGCAGATTTCACCAGTGAGCAAATCATCGAAGCAGGCTTGAAGATTCAGGCTGGCGGCAAGACCGTGACCGGCTTCGCGCTGCGCAAGCTGGTCGGCGGCGGGGATCAGGCACGTCTCAAGAAGGTCTGGGACGAGCACTTGGCAAGCCAAGCGGCCGTGGAGCCTGAGCCGGTTACTGAGCTGCCTATTGAGGTTGCCCAGCAGCTTGAAACGGCCTGCGCGAGTCTGGTCCAGCAGCTGTCCACCATCGTCGTCGACATCAATGGCAAGGCTGTACGGGCCAGCGAGCGGCGGGTTGCTGAGGTTGTGCGTAGCGCTGGCGACCAGAAAGAGCAGGCCGAAAGAGAGCTTGCCGATGCCTCAGCAATGGTTGATGAACTGGAAGCCAAACTCGACCAGGTTGAGGGCGACCTGGAAGCGCTCAACCAGCAGCTGGTGGAGTCCCAGGGCAAAGTTCAGGACCAAGCCCTGGAGCTGGCTCAGCTTCGCGAGCGAGTGTCGTCCACTGAAGCGGCCGCCAAGGCACAGGCCGAGTCGGCCAATGCCCAGCTGGCAGATCTGCGGGCCCAGCTTGCCGAGGCCAAGCAGCAGGAACAAATGGCGCGGCAGCTACAGGCGCAGGCTCTGGGCGACGTTGAGCGTGCCGAGAAGCAGCACGTGGAAGATGCCCGCGTATGCCAGGATCTGCGGGGCAATGTTCGCGAGCTGGAAGGATCGCTGCAGAAAGCCGAAACCTCCCAGACTCATTTGGCCGAGCAGCTGAGCGTGGTCCGCCAAGAGCTGCAATCCGCGCGAGAGGCCGCCAAGGTCGAGCTACACAGCGTTCAGCAGGAGCTGGATCAGTCTCGGCGCAACGAGGCGTTGGCTATCGGTCGTGCGCAGGTGCTGGACGAACAGTTGAAGGCGTTGCAGGCACCACCTACGGCGCAGAAACCCGCGCAGCCGAAAGCGGCTACCAAGAGTTCTACGAAGCCCGCGGCTAAACCTGGTGGGGCACCTAAAGGGGGTAAGCCATGAAGCCTCAGTACTCTTTGAGTCTCGCCTATGGGCTTCACGACCATGCCCCAACCAGTTGGGGCTACACCGTGGTGATCGGCGGCCAGCATGCGTCAGGGGTGGCTGGATCGGAGGTTGAGGCGCTAGCGGAGGTGGTTCGGTACGCGCACACCACAGCTCGTATTTTCCACGCTCAAAACCCGGAGCCGAGCCCCGACGAGCAAGCAGCTATTGCACTTATGGCTGACTTGTTCGTGGACCCCAATACCCTGGAACTAAACCCCTCGGGATCCTGAGTCCCGACACATGTAGAGGGCTTGTTATGAACCTGCTCATTAATGTGTTTCTGATGTTGGTACCAACCTGGATTTTGCTGCTGATCGCATGGCGGTCCTGGAGCAAAAAACCAGTCCTAAGAAACAAATGCTTTGCGGCAGCATTTGCCTGGTCAGTCCTGGTGCTGACGCCCGTAATTCAGCTATCGAGGTGACAGCATGGCTTTGACTATTCGTGATTTGACCCCGGAAGAAAAAGACGCCTTTGGCAAATTGACCGGGGAAAAAACAACCGCGAAGGCGTTGGTAAAGGCTGCCAACATTGGGGTCTCTACCACGGCGCAACTGGCCGAAGCCAACGCGCGGATTAAGGAGCTGGAATTGAGTTTGCTGAGCTACAAGCAAGCGCTGCGCGGGCTGAGCAGCCATTGCGCACACGTGATCGAGCTGGCGAACCAGGACGACGCTTTTATTGCGTCATAAAATGCAATCAAAACGCGCTGCCGGCGGCGCCGATCGATGCTGCGTTTGATTGCATAACAGAGGTGATTTATGTCCCGCTCTGAGAAAGTTGTTGCCAGGTTGAAAGCTGAGCAGGCTGACAATCCTGCAGTGCCTCATTATGAATGTCAGCCAGGGGGCTCTGAATGCTGGCCGGTCAAACCCGACGACATCAAAACCGCCGGGTATTGGAAGCTGGATCGCAGACGAGTCGCGAAGGGCGAAGAGCCCGTAGCGTTCGTGATTAGCGGTCATGGGGGGTCGCTCCATGGCACGGTGTTGCCGACTCGATGGGTACCTGCTTACCATGTCTCGCAAACAGTGGCCATCAAGCCCAGGACCGGAAAGAGTGGCGGGGGGTAGCCCTCCGCAAGATTGCCAGGCTGCGCTTTTATAGGCCTAACACATATATGTGTTAGGCATACTCGGGCAGTTCCTGGTCAGGGCCCCAGAAGTTTCGCTTCAGCCTGTTCGCGGGCGGCCGCTCTGGTGCGCTCAGCGTATGTTTCGCGGGCGTCGACTCGGATTATCTCCATCTCAATAATCAAATCGCGGACCTGGGCGCGGAGCGTGCTTTCCAGCGCAGCCAAGTCGTCGGCGCTGACGCGTGACTTGTCGGCGGCGGTTCGGCCCGGAGTCGCAAAGGTCGCGGCTGCGGCGCGGTCATCGATGCTTCGCCCAATAAGCCGCTGGAAACAGTGCGCAGCGACTGCGGGGGTGACATCGAGCCCCCTATCCCGCTCGGCGCGAAGCGCCATTAGTACCAGGCTACGTTTGCAGCGTTTGTGAGCGGCCCCAAGTTCAGCTCCGCACCGGCCAGCAATGGAGGCTGGCTTGCCTATACCTTTGTCCAGGTACTCAAGGAGGGCCTGCATCTGATGCACAAAGGCCGCTTCAATTTCCTGGCTATACCTGGCAATTAACCGCTCCTGGTCAGTCTGGTCGCGCTCTATCATGGCCCCCTTCCCTCCCGTGAAATCGAGTCCTGTGTTCAATACAGCTTATCACATATATGTGTTAGGCCTGTCGCCGCGCAATCCAGCCGCGTAGGCGGTCATTTCTGCACCTGATCGTGCGCGTAGACGGTCCATAGCTGGTCCCAGTTGGTCATATAGCTCGGGCTCAACAAGGCTCGGCGCATTCCCCAGTCGGGCACCATGGGCACCGCTGCCGTGCGTAGGCACTCCCTCCCCCACCGCTTGTTGATCCGATCCATGACCGCCATCAGCGCGTCAGATCTTTCCGGCTGGCATTCCGTGAACAGGTCCTGCGTGAACTCCCCGCGCTTGCGCAGATCCATCAACAGCACTTCGGCTTTGCTGTAGGCGAAGCCTGGCCGGTAAATGGCATCCAGGCCGCGCAGCGCATGTTTGGTCAGTACCCGCACATCATCGGTGGGGTATTCGGGTTTGCAGGTTATGCCCTGCGCGTACTTAGGGCCGTCCCCATGGAACGAAGTCTGAATCCCGATCCTGAAAGCGCCGCACATCGAGCGCTGCGCTCGCAGCTTGGTCGCTGCCCGATGCATGTAGCTGGCCAGGGCTTCGCGAAGGCCTTCCAGGGTGTGGACGCGCTTGCCGAACATCTTGCTGGAACAGATCGATTGCTTGTCCGGCGCCGCTTGTTCCAGATCCATGCAGGACTCGCCGCGGAGTTCGCGGATGGTGCGCTCCAGCACCACGGAATACTTGCGGCCCATGGCGCGGGGATCGGCCAGTGACAGATGCCAGGCCGTAGTGATGCCATCCATTTCGAGGTTCGCCCTCATGCGGCCGCCGATGCCCCACACGTCCTGGACCGGCATGCGCTTCAGCAGCCATTCCACGGCCTCCGGCTTGCGCAGGTCCACCACGCCCCCGGTTTTGTCGCGCCACACCTTGGAGGCGTGCTGCGCGGCCTTGGCCAGCGTCTTGGTGTGGCCGATGCCCACCCCGACCGGCAGCGCCGTCCATTCCAGCACTCGCGCCTGGATGGACCGGCCCACGTCCAGCAGGGGCTCTGCCAGGCCATCAAGGCGCACGAAGCTTTCGTCGATGCTGTAGACCTCCACGGCAGGCGAAAGCGATGCAATAGCCATCGACACCCTATGGCTCAGTTCGCCATAAAGCGCGTAATTGCTACTGAAAACGGCGACGCCGTGCTGCTTGAGGAAACCGCTCACCTTGAAATAGGGGTCGCCCATCTTCAAACCCAGGGCCTTCGCCTCGGGCGTCCTGGCTACGATGCACCCGTCCGAATTTGAGAGAACCACCACCGGGCGATTACGCAGCTCGGGCCGGAAGATGCGTTCGCAGCTGCAATAGAAGCTGTTGACATCCACCAGGCCGAATACGGGCTTGCCCAGGTCAGATTGCATGGGGAGTCAGACACCAGGTGACGACGCCGAATATCTCGATGGTGTCGTACTCGCTGGGCGCAACCGGCTTGTAGTCGGGGTGTTCCGACACCAGATGCCACCCGGCCAGCGACCGTTCCAGGCGCTTGACCACTGGCTGATTGTCCACGTAGGCAAGGACAATGTGACCCGCGCAGGGGGTGATCGAGCGGTCGACCACCAGCCGCGAACCATCGTATAGACCGGCGCCGCTCATGCTTTCGCCTTCGAGCTGGACGATCCAGACATGCGGAGCGCGGATGTTGAGCAGGTCATCAAGCGAGATAGGCGGTTCGTAGAAGTCTGCTGCAGGGCTTGGAAAGCCACCTGCGGCTGACCCTGCCAGGACCGAAATCTCCTGGCTGGAGGTGCAGACTTGTTGAAGGGACGAGACGTTCATGGCGCACCTTAATACTGTTTGTGCATACAGTAATATAGGAGCTACGTTTTTCGCCAGGTAAAGCGGTCGAACGGGCGTCCACTGAGCGCAGGCCAAAAAAAAACCGCCTTAGGAAGGGCGGTTTTTCTTTTGCAGACCGGTTAGGAGCCGTTCTGCGGGTCTCACTGAAAGCACTTGACGTGGGAATCATGTTTACAAAGGTAAATTATGATTGCAACTCTTTTTTGATGAACAGCCCAGCAATTACAGGGGAAAGTCGAGGTTCAGACGCCTTGAACCCAGGGCCTAAACGAAAACTGCCTCAAAATTTATGATGGCACATTGCGCTGGCCATGGCTAAGATTGGGCCGTCACTTGTGAAAGGTGTTGTGGGCTGGTTGCTTTATCGATTTCGGACCAAGGGCGCGGCCGTAGGAAGCCGCGCGGGTGAGACCTGAGGCCCTTCAACCGGCTGAACCTCACTGGAAGCACTTGACGTGTTCCGATGGCGTTATGTGTCCCGGAAAAGCGCCAGAGGGAAGGCCCCCATTCAGGTGCCTAAAGTATGAAGTTTCTACGGAATACACTGAAGGAACTGGTGTTTCGCATGGCGGCTCGCGCTGCTTATGAGTTCATCAGGGATCACTGGAAAGACTGGTTCTAACGGACCTGTTTGACTAGGGAGGAAACCCGCTACGGCTTCGGCCAAGGCGGGTTTTTTCTTTTCAGGCCCCGCACCCTGCCCACCCCAAGCCTGCATACTCTCAGAAATCTATAGCTAGACGATATTAGGATAGCCATCGGTCAACACCTATCATTTATCTATAGACAGGAGGAAAACGGATAGAATATCTTAGGTCTATCGAATTTGATTAGATAAGATAGTCGTTACGTCTGGGGGCCAGCGGGAAAGGAATGAAGTGGGTGGATACCGACGCCGCGCAGGTAAACCACAAGCCCAGCCGTCAAACCGCTGGGCCGAGGCGGTAGGAGCAGGGCACTTTCGGCCCTCGGGATCGAGCAGGGACAAAATGACTATGACAATCGGCGCTACAAATCTGGTATTGCGAACGACCGGACTCGCTCTCTCCGCGTTGGGAGGCTGCGCCCTTGGCGTATTCCTCGCGAACTTCTACGGGATCAGTAGCGAATATAGCTCGGTAATCATCGGCGTCGGCGTGTTTATCATTGTGGCGTCGATCGGGCTTTACGGGTTAATCGGCGCGTTCGCCGTTGTGGTAGGCCCTTTAGTATTCGGCGTGGGTGCCGCTTGGGCATTTGGCCCCGCAGGCTTGAATTCCATCGTGTTTGTGATCGGAATGGTGATGGCCATGGCAGGGTTTATCCTCCGAATTTTCAACGACTACTGAATCCACGGAAAACAATCATGGCGACCACCATCACTGACCGCATTTTTGGGCTTGAAATTGCCCGCCGTGCTGAACTGGCTGCACTGGAGCGTGCCGAGCAGTCCGGCAATCACGTAGCCGTGGCGATCAATCGCGACCGGCTCAGTGCCGCAACCAAGCGGTTAGAAGAAGCCGCTGCGTTGGTCGGCCCCATCGAGCTAAGCGACGAGGCAGTCAAAACCTTGATCGCTCACAGCATCAAAGTTTTCTAGGAATCCGTCTTTCGACACACATATCAAATAGGACATAACAATGACCCTAGATGAAGCGATGGATGATAAAAGGATTGTGACCCGTGAGGAAGCTGAACGTGAATGCCGGAAACACACGCAGGATCCGTCTGAAATGTTCGCAGAGCTGGGTGACCACCCGGAGTACAAGGCCTGCGATGTACTTGTCTGGCTTGGTTACTGAATCCAAGCTCGCCACCGCGAAAAAGTGAGTGGGAGTAGGAAAGATCCGGTATGAACCGACTCTAATCCTTGATTAAGGAAAATGTATGAATAAAGAACAGCATAATTCAGTAATCGCTCCCGAAAACGCGGAAGCGGCTTTGATGTTGTTGATTGAGACTATGCGGTTGAGAAGTGCTGAGGAAGGAGAACGGGGTTCTGCCGCGACTGCGTTAGGCATTGCCGGTGGTGCAGCCGCACTGGATGGTTTGACTAAGTTCTTGCGAACTCACGATAAAGCACCTCCCGCAGTTAGGATTGCGGCTACCTTGGCAGTTGGACATTTACTGGCAAACGCACACGTATCAGATTGAAGGAACCGTAAAAATGGCTGAACAGAGTGATCCTGGAACACTTGAGCGGGTACGCAAGTGCATTCAGCTTGTACGCGATGCAGACGACATTGCGAGTATGCTGCACCGAGCTGCTTGGGCGGGCGGCTATCTGAATGCGTTACACGTTGAGGAGCTGATCGATGATACTGCGTACGCAAAGCTAATTGTGGAACTCAGTCGTGCCAAGGATCACTTTGGGGCTGCGCTGTGAGCGGCAATATAAGAGACGAGACGAAGCCATTGCCGGTCATTGAGGGCCCTTACAAAGGGACCCGAATGGCACGGCCTGGAGATAGCTTCACAGAAGTTGTGGCGACCAGCATGAGCCGCCATCGAGGCTCCTACACCTACTATCTTCGCAGGCATCGCTTGTTAGGCCTGGTCTGGGCATTCAAAGAAAACAAAAGCGTTTCTCCTGTAAATAACTAACAATGGTGATTTATGAGTTCGCAGCTACTTGAACAGCTTGGAACGCGTAACGATGATGCGTTGATATGGCATCTTTCTAACACTGTGCGAGACCTTGCACGTCAGGTGATTAATGAGTTTCGAGCCAAGTATTTCGGAGAGTGTCGCGGGGTACTGAAGGCAATGCGCATTCTGGAGCTATTGCCTGAGTGTGAGTTAGATCAATGGTCTGCTGATATCTATCGGGCGTGTTTGCAATCCGCGGCTCAATGCGCCGAAGCCGGTGATCTACCTAACCAAGCCGAGCTTCGGCGTCACGAATTCCAGCTTCGGCACTTAGCGCATGAGGGCATTAAGCCGCGCCTGGAGTTGCCGCGTTAATGAACGCACACCTTTATTTGCGCGCGTCCACGAAGGACCAGGATGCAGATAGGGCAAGGAAGCAGCTGATTGAATTTTGCGAAGGTAAGAGCCTGGTCATCGTCGGCATTTACAGCGAAAACGTCTCAGGCACGCGCTTGGAGCGACCTGAGCTGATGCGGTTGCTTAGCCAGGCTGATCCGGGCGACGTGCTGGTGGTTGAATCGGTGGATCGCCTGTCTAGGCTAAGCCTGGACGACTGGGGGAAGCTCAAGGCGATTATGGCTGACAAACAGCTCCGTCTGATGGTCGAGGATTTGCCCACCAGCCACATGCAGGCCGATAGCAGTATCACCGGTCAAATTATGGGGGTCATCAACAGCATGCTGATTGACCTTATGTCGACCATGGCCCGATTGGACCAGGAGAAGCGCGTAGAGCGGATCCGCCAGGGCTTGGCTAACAAGCGGGCCGCAGATCCGAACTGGATGCCGCCTGGAAGGTCCAAAAACGCCGCTCTATGGACTCGGGTGGAGAAGCTATTAGATAAACATCCTCAGGCATCAGCCGACGAAATTGCCAAGTTGGCTGATTGTGGAGTTGCCACAGTTTTTCGGGTGAAGAAAAGCTTAAAAGACAGTTAAAAGAGAGGGAAGTATGGATACTGCAACTACTAAAAGATCATTGATTACTCTGGGGGCTATTGCGTTTTTATTCGCTGCCACCGCTGCCAATGCGGATTTCAATTTGCACTCAGTCACCAGTGCAGTAAGCGACGTTAAAAAGTTGTTACCTCAATCAAGCAATTCACGGTCTAGTGCGTCTTACATTCCCCCTGGAATGGAGCTTACTTTGAGCAATGGGAAAACAGCGAAAGCGTACGGGTCCGATTGCCAGCCAGGCGAGCGGCAACCGTGCGCCTCGATCAAGGTAGCGAATGGTTCCCGGCAGGTGTTGATTGTCCCTGACGGAGGCGGGAAGTCGATCCAGGAGCGCTGGACCTTCAAGCGCTTAGGGAACGCCCGGACCGTAGCTGTTCGCCCGGACGGCACAATTTTGGAGGCGAGCATTGATGAATAAGCCAATCAAGCCCCTGCTGGTGGTCCTGCTGGCTTCTTTGGTTGCTGGCTGTAATGCGGCAGAGGGTGACGCCAGGAAACTGGTAGATGCGGCCAGGGCTTCTTGGGATGCCGTTATGCCTGCTGCGCCTGGAGCATCGACGGGCAACCTGGTACTGAACGCGGACAAGGTGAATGCGTGTGTGAAGAACCTGCAGGACGCAAGCGACGACCTGGCAGAGGTTTACGAAAAATACGCAAACACCGATGTGGCTAAGGCCCCTGATACACAGGCTCTCAAAACAGCTTCGGACCGGCAGCTTGCCACGTGCAAGCAGATCAAGCACGTGCAGGGGTGGTGATGATGACTAGAGACGATGAAAAGGTAGTGGGCGGTACCATAGCGGCCGCCGCATTAGCCGCTGGGATTGTGTACCTGGTCCTTCAGTTGCTCCCGGACAGCTTGGCGTTGTCCTGGTCAGGATCCGCCTGGATCATCGCAGGCGTGATCCTTGCGGTTGTCGCGTTAGGGGTGGGGCTATGGTGTGAAACGCAATCCACTAACGAATATTTCCTGACGCTGGCTGGAGTGGCGCCCTTGGCCGCTGCCACTGCCTGGGGTGGCCTCTGGCCTGCGATGGAAGAATGGGGTGCAATCGGTCCCACTTTTCTTGGCGTCCCGCCGCCAGTCGCCTGGTGGGCATCACCAGTGATCCACTGGACAGGCCTGGCGATCATTCTTGTTGGGGGTTACTACTGGCTTTACCGTCGACAGCAGAACGGTTAAATGGCCGCTGCCGGTGGGCTGTGCTGGCCCGGTGCATTCGGCCAGCAAACCGTCACCTTGGAACCGTAATGGAGGCCCTGCCCCATGTTGCTTTCACTGCAAGAAGTAGGTGGTGTGTCGTTGTGATTTGCCTGTCGCGTTTCAACCACCGTTTAGGCACGGTTTCCGACGCAGCTTTAGCCCTTGAGGCGGGAGTTTCAGAGGCGACCATGCGCAGGCACCGGCAAGCTCAGGGTGTCCCAGGATTCGCCATCAAGTCGAAAATCGCTCCATTTGACCACTTGCTTGGTGTGTTGACCGACCGTGAAGTTGCAGCGTTGGCGGGCGTCACGGAGCCGGCCGTCAACAGGCGTCGAAGAACGCGGGGCATTCAATCATCGACCGGAACAGGGCTCCCCCTGCCGCCCTTGCAGGAGCCCCGCCCTGCCCCGCCTCTCGTAACCACCGCGGACTATCCTGACGCGATCTACCGCTATGAGGCTCAGCTTGGCAAGTTTTCCGATGCCAAGGTGTGCCGACAGACCAATGTGCCGCTGAACGTTGTGGAGGCGCGGCGCAAAGAGCTGGGCATACCTGCTTACGTGCGAACGTCCAAGGCTGCCGGTTTCGACCATCTTCTAGGCAAAATTAGTGATGCTGAGATTGCGCGCAGATGTGGTCTCAGCAAGCCAACGGTGCGTAGAAGGCGTGAACGCCTAGGGATAGCGGCGCACCGAGAATGATAGCAATCGTGCGTTCTGCAGCAGCTGCCCGGGGGATCGAATGATTGCAAATTCTGCTCTTGAGCGGAGCGCGGTCAAGCTGAATGGCGGGGGCCCCGCCGCAGGTGGGTTCCGCGTCCGCAGGACCGCCGCAGGCGCATTCTGCTTGACGGTGCGCAGTGACCCCCAATCTTGGCCTGGGAGTGCAGTGGAGCTTCACCCCACTGCGCTCCCGAGGCACCGGGATGATCCCCGGCGGGTTAACAAGGGCAGCGCCCTTGGTTTGTGATTGCCGTCCAGGGGGCACCCCTGGCCGCCGGAGGCGATCCATTTTGATTGCATTTCGGTGCACCTGGTCGAGCTGGCCACCGAAAAAACGATAGCAAACACACCAACAAAAAGGGGCCAGAAAGCCCCAGCCCAAACATTTACCGCGTGCAAAAAAACAAGGGGCCTATTGGCCCCTTGCTGCACTAGGATGATTAATCCCAGTGTTTCACTTTGTTGACGACATTATCACGTTCGTCCTGGACAATTTCCAAGAGCATGCCATCGGGTATGGTAAGGCCATATTCCATGACTGTCTTTTCATAATACCAGAGCGTTTTTCGATGGTAGCTGTCGTAAAGATTGGAGTAGATAGGTTCATCTAATTCCGGCAGAACATATATTACGCAGTAATACTCTTGTAATGGTTTGTCCCATCCCATGAGTATGCGGTATGTAGCACCGTCGATACTGCTAACCCTGTCGAAGATATGTTGACTCATGATGAAGCTCCTTAGTAGTTAACTTAGGGCATTTCAGCAGCTTGTGTGCCCTTAACGCTGCCATAAAAAGAAAGGGCCTTGGAGGCCCTTTCTGTTTGCTGATATGACTATTGGTCATTAGCGTTGATGTACGAATCAGAACGGAATTCCGTCTTCATCGTAGTCCCAGTCCGGCATGTCGCTCCATTCGCTTTTGAGACGTGGATTAAACCATTCGTTCTTTGGCTCAGGAGCTGCACTACGCGCAGGTTTTGGAGGGTACGCGATAATCACAAGCTTTATCGGACCGCTGTAACCAACCTGTTCAGCAGCAGCACGTGCTTCTGCTTCAGTAGGTTTGGAATAGCAGACACCAAAATCACCTACGCGTGGATCGACGAACTGATAAGATTCGATGTGGCCCATGTTGCACCTCTAGAGATTAGTTGGGAGCATTTCAGACGACCGTAGTGCTCTAACGTCGTCATCCCAATAATCGCCACGGATTTTGATTAAGTCAAGCACTTATAAAAAAAAGGGCCCGTGGGCCCTTGTGTTTACAGACTGGATTACTCCAGATCTTCATCGTTGGTTCCGTCCTGATGACCGCAGTGGCTACAGGAGATTGACCAATGAGCGTTGATTGCCCCGCTATGATTTGTTTCCCAGTCGCAGCGGCGCGCAGGCTTTTTACAGCACGGGCACTCTACGATAACTGAGTCATCATCTGAGGCGAGAGCCACTTGGAACGGTTGGTGGGTAACACTTGAATTCAGCCATTCAGTGTATGCTTCATTGAAAGTTTTATTTTGAAACTGGAGTTCATCCAAGTTGTCAAAATACCAATCAAAATAAGCTTCAGGGTATACAGCACAAGCTTCTGAACGAGTTTTCATGTCGGATTACCTAATGGTTAGTTGAGAGCATCGCAAGCAGCCTTGGTGCTCTTATGCTGCTAGCCAAAATAATCGTCCAGGTTTTCACTAGTGTCAAGTACAAATCTGCTTTATTCCAGAGGCAAAAAAAAACGAGATAGCGTTAGCTATCTCGTTCTGTGTCCAAGCAGGATTAATCGACTTGAGACAAGTCAATCAATTCAAGCGTAGACATTTCGTAGTGCGACTGGGCGATCTGAACTGCTTCGGTGAGCAGAAGACCGGTAGTAGCGTAGAATTTGAAAACTCGGGTCTTGGTACCAATGGTACGGCAGACATAGAGGTATTGCTTGTCAGAAAAAGCTTCAACTTTTTCGGTTTTGATGGCGCCGGTAGAATCAGCTTTTTGATGGACTCGGGCAGAACCAAAAGGTTTTGCTTCGAGGAATGCCATATATGCAGCAGCATATGGGGCAAATGTATCAGCTACTTCAGCTTCAACACCAGGAGCGAATTCAAAAACAGGCGAGAACGATTCCCAGAAGAGTTCGATACCTTTCATGGCATTAGATCCTTTAACAGTTAGTAGGAGAGCATTTCAGTCAACCATGTGCTCTAAACGTTGACGGGACCTATCCTAACGCAAAATCTTATTGACGCCAACTTTTTTTGAGTGTAGTTGCCGGAACGAAAAAGCCCCCATTTTGGGGGCTTTGTTTTGATTGCAAAGTAATGTAGAGCAGTACTTGCGCCTTAAATGTTTGCAATCATTCCTGCATGGCCTCTTTCGACTTGATACGAGGGGCAGTCAGGTCTGGTTGCCCCTCTCTGTCGGGGTATGACTGTTTGCAGCCTTGTTTGTAGCCCGAACAACTGAAGAACTGCCATCCCCCCTCCCCGTCCGTGGCTTCCTTGACCATGTGCACCAAGGGCTTCCCACAGCTGCCGCAAGCGTACTCGGTCATTGTGGGCCCCGTAGAGGCTTTACCCGGCTCGCCGTCTGCGTCCTGGGCATGATAATCGCAGCCCTCCCCTTCAGGGTCGTAAGCGCTGCAATTCCACCAGGCTGAGCCTTTTTTGGTCGCAGGATTGAACAGCAGGCCGCGTCCGCATTTCGGGCAAGGGTGCAGCACTTTCACCTTCGATTTAAATTCATTGATTTCATCGCTTAGGCGTTTGTGCACGATGCCCAGGAGTGACTTATATGTTTGTTTGCCAGTGGCAATTGCTTCAAGTTGAGTTTCAAGGATCTTAGTAAAGTCAAACTCAATGAATTTGAAGTTTGCGCGTATGACGTTGATCAGTCTATTTCCGCGCGCAGTTGGCTTTAGTTGTTTCTTTTTGCCACTTACTTCCAGATATCCCCTGGTGCTTGTTACAGTTTCAATGATAGCGCCGTAAGTCGACGGTCGACCAATGCCGCGGCGCTTCAATTCCGCCACCAAACTTGCTTCGGTGTAGCGGCCTGGAGGATTGGTCTTTCCCTTCACCAGGTCGGCCGAATTCGCGTCAAGGTAGTCACCTGGTGTAAGGAGTGGCACCTGGTTGTCCCCATCTTCCTTATCTGCGGCAGCTGCGTCGTCAGGATCCATTGCGGTATCAACAGGAGTTAGTGCCTTCCAGCCTTGATGGACAAGTTTTTTGCTACGGGCAACAAACTGGATGGCCTTGCCGTCGATGTCCTCAGCTTTGAGTACGGCAGTACGTACGGCAAAGCGTGCTTCTTGGAGTTGAGACCCTACTGTACGGGCCCAGATTAGCCGGTATAGCTTTCGCTCATCTTCGCTTTCACCAGCTTCAAGAACATCTATTTGGGATGGACGTATGGCTTCATGGGCGCCCTGCGCGTCATCACCATCCTTCCATACCCTAGGCGCATCGAGCATGGGCAAGCCTGCTTCGCGCCCGTGAGCAAAGATAGCGTCCAATGCATCTTGTGAAAGTGCGGCGCTGTCGGTGCGCATATAGGTGATCGCGCCTTGCTCATAGAGTTTTTGAGCCAATTCCATAGTCTTCTTGGGGTTAAACCCCAAGGTGTTACTACCGGCGGCTTGAAGTGTAGACGTGCTGAATGGCGCGGGGGGCGAGCTTTGAGTGTCCGAGTCTTCGCACGAAACGACTTGGACGTTTCGAACAGCGGCTACTTTTTCAGCAAAGGCCTGGTCGGTCCAATGTTTGCCACCGTCCAGCAATTCCTTGAATTGCCATTTGGCGTCCCAACCCGCAAATCGCAGCGACACTCCGAAGTGGTGCAATACTGAGTGCCCATTGATTTCATTTTCGCGGTCGACTACCAGGCGTACCGCAATAGATTGAACGCGGCCTGCTGAGATAGTCCGATCCCCAAGGATTTCAGCTACGATAGGACTTACCATATACCCAATGAACCTATCAACAACGCGGCGCGCTTCCTGTGCGGCGACATCTTGAAGGTTAATAGTGCGCGGGTTTTGTACAGCTGCCTGAATTGCTTTCTTTGTGATTTCGTTGAAGGTAATGCGATTGGCGTTTTTGATGTCGAGCTTCAGCACTTGCTGTAGGTGCCACGCAATTGCCTCCCCTTCCCTATCCAAGTCAGAGGCAAGCAAGATGCCTTCGCATTCTGATGCCAGTCGTTGTAAGCGCGCGACAACTTCTTTCCCCCGGTCGGTATACACATAGTCCGGGCGAAAGTCCGGCGCGTGTACCCCCATGGAGCGATCCGGCAAATCACGAATATGGCCGACGCTTGCAGCAACCCGATAACCGCTGCCCAAATATTTTTCGATGGTTTTTGCTTTCGCTGGTGATTCCACAATAAGAAGTACGGCCACGATATTGCTCCCATACGCGGAGAATATTAAGCAGGAGGCAAGAATTTGCCACCAAGCCAACTAAGTTGATTTGCAGTTGTGCGATTGGTAGTAAGTGGCCGTAGACGGCCACTTCAATGAACAATAATTATTGGGCGGTAAGCTGCTTGCGTTGCTCATGGTACCGCTTAATAACCTGATTCAGGTCATGCATCAGTTTGCGCAGCGGCTTGATATAAGCGTCCTCACGCTTTTTGTACTCTTTCTTTGTTAGCGCGCCGCGCCAGTGCAATTCCTTTAGGGTGCCGACGATTAAATCCGCAATCACGAAAAGACGCACAAAGCCATTCACCAGTGGAGTACCTTTTCCTTTTTCGATGGTCAGGGCGTACTCAGTTTGCTTCGGTGCAGAAACATCCACTGCTTTAATGAGTGGGTCATCAAGTTCTTTACTGACTATCTCAAGACTTATTTTCAATTCATCTTCGATAGACTTGATGCTATCACTCAAATCAGGCCGGACGCGCTCAGCGAGTGCTTGAGCAATACGATATTCTGGTTTTGAATTACTTGCGAAAGCCTCAATTGAAAAAAGGCTGTCGGCAACCCGAACACCACAAATACGTTTGGTGGCTTCATGCCCAGGAAAGTAGTTCGTGTCCCAGAGAATAATTAGGTAAAGGTCATGGACCTTTATCCGAACATCGTAACTCGGTTCTTCCATGCTATTCATTTTAATTACCCATTATCAGATTTTGGAGTTCCAGCACTTCTTGTGCTGGGAGTTTCCAAATTTCATCATTTAAAAACGCCAACTCATAACGAAAGGCAAGTTCAGGCTCCAAGTACTGAGTCGCATCGAACTCCATCCCAATGCGCGGACGTGGAGGCTTGTGTGTCGTTATTATTAGTTGTGCCAATCTTACTCCCATTCCACCGGGAGCTGTTAAGCACCACTGCACAATAACGGCGAGCCGTTCGTTCCGCGAGAGCTGTTCATGCCCCGCGGCTATGGAGCACTGCCAATCGTTGAATTCTTGCAACCCAGACTGCGGATCGTCCGCAGGGTTGCCAGGGCACAACTTATCGCACCAGGTGATGCGATACTTGGTGCACCCAAGCATCTCGAATGACTGGTAGTCCTCTAATTTAGCTAGGCGCACCAGTGGCATTACTCAGCGTCCTGTTGTTCGTCCGTGGACTCTACCAACCCAGCGATTTTGGCCAGCAGCGCAATGCGCAGCTCTTTGGGTTCAAGCTCCGCGTCAACCTCCAGTAAAATCGCCAGCGCCTGAGCTTCGGCCAGCGGCAGGTTTAGCGCTACTTTCGCCGGGGTAGATCCTCCACCATCCTGCTTGCCTTCGGCATCAGCAGTTCGGGTTTTCTCTTTGGGCATCAGTGTTTTCAACGCCTGCTGAATTGAGTCGCCTTTCTCGATCTTCTTTTTCAGCTTGGTGATGCCATCATCGTCCAGTTTTTTCAGGTCATATACTAGGTTGATGTCCTGGAAATAGCCGGCGCGCACTAGCTCCAATGCGCTATCGCCAAGCTTATGAATGGCGTTGAACTTGCTAAGTTGGGACTTGCTCTGCAAGTTATGCACGGCCATGATTTCATCGGACGACAGTCCATATTCATCCTGGTCGCGCTTGATCGACCTTGCGACCTGGTACAGGTTGAGACCCTTGCGCGCGCCGTTAGAAGATGTATGGTCCAGACGAATCTCTTTTGCGTCACCTGTACGGATGATTATGGGTAGCATGAGCGCTTCGGGATCTTCTTCCCCCCAGGTTGACCGCCAACGGCATTCACCGTCGATCAGCATATATTTACCCTGTTCATCCGCAGGCTTCACCCAGAGAGCTGTACGGACGCCATAGCGACGACCATCATTGAGTCGGATCGCAGCAGACTTTTTGATGCTCTCGATGTTCGCAATAGTGGCTGGATCATCCCAGTCATCCCGATCATTCTCTGGGTCGCGAATAATGTCGTCCCGACTGACGTAGTAGATCTTCTCGCCGGTCAGCGGCTCGATGTTGTTGCCATTTAGCAGCTCGGCAATTGAATTATTTTTAGTCATCACACTTTCTCCAGCAGTTTCTTGCAAAATTGTTCAAATTCATTTGACGCTGCCTGCGCAGAGTCATCTTTGCCAGTGATCCACATCCCGTTGCTTATGCAAGTTTTAATCGGATTGCGAAGACCGATCACTCCTAACAAAGCAACATCGCCGTATTCCTTAACCAAAGATTCATATATCGCGCGGTCTGAAAGCGCCTCTGGCACTTTTCTGCCCAAAACCGATACGAGCTTTTGCACGCGGTTGATTACAAAACCAGCCCACTGCAACTTAGTGTTTAGTGCCCGCTTAACTGGCTTCAGGACTTTGGTCAACTCAGTCAGCGAACCGATGGCGTTATGGTCCAAGTCAATAGGCGAGTAAACTAGGTCAGCAACAATCAGCGATGCCAAAAGCGTGTTGCCGTTACCCGCCGGGGTATCAATCAAAATAAAATCATATGTTTCGATGCCTGGCACATTCATGTGCAGGTTGTCCTTCAGCGCAGTAACAATCGTTAGGTCGTTAGAGCGGTTGATGTCGCTGACACTGGAGTCGCCTTGAATCAGGTGAATGTTATCTGAGATAACACTGACCGAAAGAGGGGTGCCACCCTCTGGATCCTTAAACAGGTCCGTGACGTTACTCAAGTGAGGGTGACGCACGTCAGCGCCTTGCAGGTTGTTGGTAAGACTCGCGATGTTATCAAGGTCAATGAACAAGACCTTTTTGCCTAATCCACCCAGATAGAGTCCAAGACCTGTACAGGTTGTGGATTTGCCCACACCACCTTTAGGGGTGCTAACTGCGAACACTTTTGGGAAAGGAGTTTGGTTCGACATTGTTAGATTCCTTCGATTTCGTCCAGGGACGATAAGTCAACTGAGGGTTTGGCCGGTGCGTCCTGGACTGGGCGAACAGGCTTGTTCTTTGTGTTAATAATTCCAGATGCAGCTTGTTCAATTGCAGCTAGCTCGGAAGCGCTGAGCTTGCTTTTACCGCTGCCTTTCTTGCCCTTCTGCTCCGCCGGTGGAGTGGCAAAAGGGTCATCTTCTGGAGCGTTATAGTCGTCGGCTACTTCGCCTATGAATGCTTCGTCTGATGGAGCTGCATTTGCAAACGGGTCGTCACCGCTGTCATTAGGGTTCAATTCAAAAGGATCGCTAGCCGTCTTCTGGTCGACACTAGCGAACGGATCGCTTTGAGCGTCCCCGGAATCCCCGAACGGGTCAGCACCAATAGCGGCCGCAGTCACGCCAGGTGCTGCTGGTTTCGCTGCAACTGGCGCAGTAGAAACCGAAGTGCTTATAGCAGCGGTTTGCGCAGGGGAGGGCGCAACACTTCCGCGCAGTGGCATTCCGCGCTGCTCCTTGAGCTGGATCCAGCATGTGTATAACAGGGTAGACAGCACGTTTGGGCGGACCAGTGCGCAGACGCGGGGTGGGAGTGCCAGCAGCTGGTTTTCTGTGATGTAGTTTTCTTCTACCTGCCCCACGGAGCGTTCGTTACCCCACACTTCTGCGCCTGCCCGGTTAACCTCGACCTTCTCCATTTTGGTTACCGTCTTGTGTGCCGAGCCGGTCAGCGATGAAACCCATTCGGCAGTGTCCGCATCGTTGGCACGATAGCTGAGTGTGATTTGAGTATTGGTCTCGATGCCAGTCTTAATCGACTCAGCGTTGAGCGATTTATCGGGCAGGTTAAGCAAGTCATTGATGGACTGATAGGCAAGCGCCATGTTTATGTTCTTTGAAAGAACTGTAGCCAGGGCATCTGCAAGCGTGTCAGAAACCACGAAGCGACATTCGTCGACCACCAAAAAAATCGGGTGTTTAAGGGGCTTCCGTAGTGCAACCTGGACGATTTCATCCAGCAGCGCGACTGTTGCCCGCCGTACAATCGTGTCCTTCATATTGGACCGAATATGTACAACGCTACCGGCTTCAAGCTCGCGCGACACATTGAAGGATTCGTCCTCATTCGCGCGCATGGTGTCAAGCTGCATGAACTCGGCAGTGTTCGATTGCAAGCTGCCGGAGTTCTGCATTATCCACGAACGTTGCGAATCCGTTATTAACGGGTGTTTGCCCTTTAGAAGGCTTTCCAACTGCGTAAGTGTGCCATCCCACAGCGGCATGAGCGTGTCCAAAACCTGCCGCTCCAGCCGCTTATAGAAGTCTGCGGTTTGGCCGGTATCAGCCATCGTGAACGCCTTAACCACGCGTTCTCTACGTTCACGGCGGGTACCATGGATGAACGGACCATAGGCTCCCGGTCCTACTCCATTTAGATCTAGGGTGACAGGGGCAGGGCGGTTATAGCGCTCGCAGCCTTCGCGCATAATGTCGGGGATAAAGTCGTCTGGTTTAGGGTCAATGAACCAGGCACCCCAGCCTTTCCAGATCGCCTGATCGAGCAGTACGCCGAGCTGGACGCCCTTACCTGTTTGCGATGGGCCCAATACTTTTAGGTGGTTCTTGCGAAAGACTGCGTCTTCCATGTAGATGGGTTCACGGTTTTCATCCAAGCCCAGCAGCATGAAACCTTCGCGATAATGGTCACGAGGATTGAAGTCCATCGGCTTCACTCGACCAACCTCGATCCGGATGTCGGATAGAGAATCCCCGCTTTGCTTGACCCTAAACTGGCGAGCCCAATTTGAAATCATTGGCTTGACCCAGCGCAGGATTAAGGTGCGAATGAAGAAGGGCGTTATAAGCAGTACCAGGAAGCTCCACCACAAATCCCCGACTGCTTTTTGCATCTCGCCTGCCCAGAGGCCCATGTAGGAGTTGGCCTTCACCCAGTCATAGCCATACACCTTATAAGCCACTAGCCAGATGCAAGCGGCGAAAAGCGGCAGGCTAACGCACAAAATAATGATCAGTGCCCGGCGCATAAAAATAAGTGCCAATTCAAGCGCCGTTGTTTCATCGGTTTCGCGAACCGCGCCGCTTACGGATAGAACCAGCAGCACGCCCAGTAGGGCAGCGACCAGGGCGGCTAGCCCTGGATTGGTGTTCAGCAGAACGAAACGTAGTAGGTCCATAACTCATCCCTTTAGGAGTTTCCGAATCGGAAACTCCTGCTTCTTGCCTGAAGTTTCCGATTCGGAAACTTCCCTAACGAGCACTAACTTTCCGAATCGGAAAGTCTCCTAGGTGCCAAAATTTCCGAATCGGAAATTTTGCGTCAGGGCGCATCTTTCCGAATCGGAAACTTTCTTGCAAGCAGAAATTACCTTTTCTGCCATATATGGCCAAAAACGTTATGCGCATATATATGTGCATTATCCTATTGCCTTTCTATTGAGGACGCAATAGGCTAGACAATAGAAAATCAATAGAAAGAGGCATAGAAAAAGCATGCTTTTTCTACATCTACAAGCGCGCCACCTAAAGGGTGTCGTGGGCGCCCTAAAGGGCACCCATAGCCCGCCGGGGGAGCGCCCCGTCGAGCTTTTAGGGTCTCGACTCGCATGCGAGCCTCGTCCCTCTTTTGCCTCCGGCGCCCTGGACGGGCTTGTCGACAAAATTCACCCGCGCGGGCGTCCGGCAAAGCCGGACCAACCCACTCCCGGCTTCGCAACGGTTCGGCGTGTGCCTTCGGCACCCCCTCACCTGCTGCGCCCTGGGACCGGGTTGGTCCGGTTTCACCGGACGCCCGCGCTACGTTCGCGGGACGCATGCTCCGCACCCTTCCTCAGCCCTGGACGGGCTTCGTCAGGGCAGACCGGAAAAATCTGGCCTGGGGGCCATTTTTCCTCCCCCCTCCCGTGGGCGGGAGTGGGGTCTGTCCGTCTTTTGCTTTTTGTCGCAGTCCGCCCCTTGGGGGGCGAACCGCTGTTGAAAAGCAAGACCCGGCCCTTGGCCGTGTCCCCATGCTGCGTGCTGTGGCACTTGCACCAAGCACACAACGGCTTTTGGCCGTTGAGCAGAGCAGGCCACAACCAAAGGTTGCGTCCCACAGCATGCATCGCACCTGCGGGCTTGCACGAAGCACACAACGGCTTTTGGCCGTTGAGCAGAGCAGGCCACAACCAAAGGTTGCGTCCCACAGCATGCATCGCACCTGCGGGCTTGCACGAAGCACACAACGGCTTTTGGCCGTTGAGCGGAGCAGGCACCGGCTTTAGGCCGTTGCCCACGGCATGCTTCGCGCAGTCGCGCTGGCCCACGGCATGCTTCGCGCAGTCGCGCTGGCCCACGGCATGCTTCGCGCAGTCGCGCTGGCCCACGGCATGCTTCGCGCAGTCGCGCTGGCCCACGGCATGCTTCGCGCAGTCGCGCTGGCCCCACGGCATGCTTCGCGCTGTCGCGTTAGCACAGCAATTCGCATCGCCTACCGGCTCTGCGCGAATTCCCCAAAGCTTTTCGCAAGGCCCGCGCTTCGCCTATGGCGTGCGAGGCCTGCGAAGCGCTTTGGAAAATTCTTGCGGACATCATCGAGCCCACCGGGCCTGTCGCTGCATTGCCATTGCCACGCTTCGCGGGCAAGCCTTGCAGCTCGGCACCTGGTGGGCATCAGGCAGTCTGTTTGGCGCGCTCAGCCAACGTTCCGTTGGCATGGCTTGCGCCAATCGCCGCCTGATTTTTCGCGAGCCGCGTACGCCGCTGCCTGCGCTTTCGCGCGGCAGGGCGTATTTGTTTTTACACAGGAGGTAGGGCTTGGAACTGGAGCAGAAGGGAGCCGGCGCCGTCAGCGGCTGGAGCCGCGCGGCGGCCGTGGACCGCAGTCAAGAGAAAATAGCCGCCGTGGTGCGCTGGCTTGGTTGGTTTGATTACTCTGACCGAGCCACCATAGCGGCAATGCTCGGGGTGTCGAAGGACGGCCAAAGCGCGTTTTTCAAACGACTCGAAACCTCCGGTTTCGTCGTGGTTGAATCCGCGCCAGGTATTCGACGTAGCGTCTATAGCCTTGGGGATGCCGGGTTCGAATTTGCGCTGATGCTGCTGCCTGACCTCGACTTAAAGCGGCGACGGCGGTTGCCGTCCTGGGTGTCGATGATCCACAGCTTTTCCGTCCAGGCCGCGATCATTTCGCGGCTGGAGCGCATTGATGCAATCAAGCCTGAGAAGGCGCTGAAGTACCTTCGCGCCGTTCGGTTGCCCGATGCGGTATTGACTATGAAAGAGGGCACGAAGGTAGCTATTGAGATTGAGCTGAACCACAAGTCCAGTGCACGGGTTTACAGCATCTTTTTGTCTCACCTGAAAAACATACGAGCTGGTCATTATGAGCGGGTGGCTTACCTTTTCCCGAATGAGGCGCTTTGCCGCCTCTATCGGGAAAAATTCGACCAGCCTGTTTGGCCCATCTTCAAGGCTGCCAGTGGCAGCACCAAGCTAGTCCAGGATCCGCAGAAAACGTTTGACCCCCGCTCGGTGCAGGGGTCGAACCTATTTGTGTTCCAGGTCGAGGAAATGTACGAGCTATGAGCACCGTCGATTCGATTTTTGGGGACATTCCTACAAGCGACGTAAAAGCTTGGAACCTGGTGGAGCATTATTTCGAGCCTCTGAAAGAGTTCTACCTGGACGAGACCATCACTGAAATCTGCGTCAACCGTTACGACCGGATTCAAGTGGAGCGCAAAGGGCGACTTCAAACCGTCGATGCGAGGTTTCCATCAGAGCGCGACCTGCAGGAGTTCATCATTCAGGTGGGCAATCGGCTTAACCAGCCGGTGGACAGCGACAATCCCATGCTCGATGCACGCTTTCCTAATGGCGTGCGCCTCAGTTGCACCATCCCGCCGGTAACGCCATTCGGTGCAACGATGTCAATGCGGTGTAAGCCTGCGAAGGCGTTCACGATGGCTGAGCTAGTCGGGCTCGGGTCGCTTACCGAAGAGATGGCCGATTACATAGCGGGCAGGGTGCAGCACCGCGCCAATATGTTTGTCACCGGCAACACGGGCGCTGGAAAAACTGCGTTGCTTCGAGCTTGCGCCGGGTTCATCGACCCGTCAGAACGGGTGCTGACTGCTGAGGATACTTTGGAGCTTGGTCTTGACCAGTTCTTGCCGGATTGCGTGGCTTTTGAAGCGCCTCATAGGCGCTTCAAGCAAAATCTGGAACCCATTACGCTGGCCAGCCTCATTCGTAAATTCCTGCGCTATCGGCCCGACAGGGGATGGGTCGGCGAAATCCGCGACGCGGCCGCGGCTGATGCCTTGTTCCAGTTCATTTATACAGGCCATAGCGGGACAGCCAGCAGCTTGCACACGAATGGACCGTTCCAGACCGTTCCGCGTTTGCAATATCTACTGTCATCCGCTGGATTGATTAGCTTCGACCTGGCCGGGCAGATGATCTTGGACGCTCTCGACTTAATGATTCACTGCTCGCGGGATCCGCGTTTTGGCCGCAAGGTTACGCACATCGTCGACGTGCGCGAGGGGGTCATTGTTCCCGTCTTTGAATACGACATAGATGCGGGAATACATCGGCGGGTAGCTGATTAAATCGCCTCCGGCGGCCAGGGGTGCCCCCTGGACGGCAATCACAAACCAAGGGCGCTGCCCTTGTAAACCCGCCGGGGATCATCCCGGTGCCTCGGGAGCGCAGTGGGGTGAAGCTCCACTGCACTCCCAGGCCAAGATTGGGGGTCACTGCGCACCGTCAAGCAGAATGCGCCTGCGGCGGTCCTGCGGACGCGGAACCCACCTGCGGCGGGGCCCCCGCCATTCACCTTGACCGCGCTCCGTTCAAGGGCTCATAGGGCCTGATGGCGGCGTATACAATTTGCCGCCTTAAATGCAATCATTATTCCGGTGGCCAGCTGCGTCCAGGTTGATGTTTTGCAATCATTTTATTGTTTTTGCAGTGGCGCAGCGGTAAAATAACCAGGTAAGCCAGGCGAATTGCCTTGGCTCCTTTCGGAGAATTCCGACGATGAATCATCATTCTTGCCATACCTACCGCGTCACCTTTCCGGCTGGCGATAGCCGGACCTTCGACACCCTGGACCATGCCTTGAGCGCCGGGGCCCGTCATATCCATATCACCACTGAAGATAAAATCCGCGCCCAACTCGCTTTTTCCATGGGATCGCAGCGGCATATCATCGTCTACGGCTTCGCCGAAACCTGGATTGAACAGACCATCCGCGAGGTGCCAGGCGTGGGACTTGTGGATACCGCCGATGTCGCCCGTGAGGCTATCCAGATCCTGGATGGCAAACACCCACATTGGGACGGAGAGCCATCACTGGATGCGCGGGCGTTCATGATGCAGGTTGGATGCAGTGCACATGGTGGTGCATTCATCGCCCAGGAGCTGCGCGAGCATAGCGACGACTGGACCGAAGCTCTGAGCGTCGATTATGGCGTGATCGACAGCCTGGCAATCTGGGCTCAGCTTGGGGTAAATGCAATCAAAATGGGTTTAGTGGTCACTGCCATCCATTAAAAATGCAATCAAAACCGTTGACCAGGCCGCTGGTCAGCGGTAAAATGATTGCGAAAGTTGGGCGAATTGCTCAACTCCCAGTCGGAGAATTCCGCCATGAGTATCCAAGCCTCTACCCCTGCTGCACCTGTCGCAACCCTGGTCCCTGATTACCGCCGGTTGACCGTCTTGCCGCGTCACTTTGGCAGCCATATGATCCTGGTTGAGAATTGCATCTACGACTCTATGTCGGAGCTTTGCAACGCTTACCATGGCGGATTCTGGGCATTCTACGAGACCAGCAACGGCGCGCTGTTCATGGTTCCCACTGCGGCCGACGAATACGAGCTGCTGTGCGCCGGTAACTATTTCCAAGGCACCATGAGCGCCGAAGCGGCGGGTATCGTTGCGTCGTTGTACGGTATCAACCGCGCCTGCTGGGCCTATCGGGAGGACCGTTTAATCACCCAATACCATGAGCTAGCCCACTTCGCGAAGTTCCACCCCGAGTCGGCGGCGATCTTCGCGGCTATCGACTAACTCAACCTGGCCCCGCTCAGCGGGGCCAACCAGGCGGGCGAAGGCTCGCAATACCCGGAGAATTCTGATGAATCACGAAGTAGCTGGTACCGCGCTGCGCGGCCGACAGACCAACCTGGAGCTGGTCACAGACCTAATGGAATTCTCGCGCTACGGCGCGTTGTCCCAGGTGTTTGTCTTGCAGGCGCTGGAGCAGTTTTCCGAGATGGTGCTGGAGGCTCCTGAGGCCGCCCAGGAGGGCGGACCTGTTCCGGTGGCAGTGTGGCGCGGAATCGCTGCAGAAACGCTGGAGGCGTTGCGAGAAGCGGGCAGGGCGGTGCCCGAAGGCAAATAGGATACCCAGGGGGCAGCGCTTGCGCTGCCCTTTGATGCTGCATAGACTGGGGACACCGGGCGAATTGCTCGGCAGCATCAGACGGAGAATTCCTGTTATGCAAGGCTTAACCAAGCAAGAACTGCGCATTGTCGACAAGGCGCGCGACATCCTTATGGCTCATATGCGTAAGGCTGGCGTGTCCCTGGAGTCACCCGAGGCGGTGCGACGTTACCTGGAACTGGAGCTGATGAACGAGCCGAACGAATGGTTCTGCGTCATCATGCTGGACACCAGGCACAGGGTCATTACCTTTGAGCGCCTTTTCCAAGGCTCTATATCAACTGCTAGCGTCTATCCGCGCGTCATCGTTCAACGGGCGCTGTCCGAGAACGCGGCCGCGCTGATCATTGCACACAACCACCCAAGCGGATGCCCTCAACCGTCGCAAGCAGATCGGGTTCTGACTGCGAGGATTAAGGAAGCATTGTCTCTGGTAGAAATCAGTCTTCTTGACCACTTCGTGGTTGGGCAGGGCGTTTACTCATTTGCCGAGAATGGGCTGCTTTAGCAGCCCACGCTTTTTCGTGCCTGGAGGATACATATGGAAGATCGTGGAGCATATGCCGTGGGCCAGCGGGCCTACGTGCGGGCAGTGTGTCTGCTGCCTTACGAAAGCTGGGAGGTGCCAACCAAGGACGAGCTGCGCAGCATGATGGACCGCGCAGGCTTGGACCCCCGCCAGGTCGCGGACCTGGTAGGGGTCTCGCGAAAGGAAGTGAACCGCTGGACCCTTGGCACGGACGCCGTGCCATTCGCATGTTGGGTGCTGCTTTGCCAGCGTGCGGCCGCGGGGTACCTGGAAGGGGTCTCCATGCGCGTAGACGACGAGTCACAGCGTTACCTTGGGGCACTCAAAGCGCGGGAGCTTGCGTACCTTGAGCAGGCGCGGGCCGAAATGGCAGATGACTTGTTGGCCGACTCCCGGAACCAGCGCTTCGAGCGCCTTAACGGGGCTGCACTGGTGTTGCATCGGATCGGGCTGCTGAGCGTGGCTGAGCTAGACGACCAGACCGCCGCCAACCTGGAGGCGAAGCACAGCAAGCGCCGATTGCTGGGGTAGAAATGATTGCATTTTGCTGACCAGGAGCGGCGCCGGCTCTCGGGTTTTGATAGCATTTTGCCCATGGTGCTGGGTGTGTAGATCCTTCTACACGAATGCGTGTCTTTGTGCCGACAGACCTAGGGGTTACATTGTAGAACCTTGTAGGTCTGTAAGCGCAAACCTACATATTTCTGTGGATGGATCCACAAATTTACGCTTCTGGTACAAAAGTGCTTGGCGTAACCCGTTGGTGCTTGGTAGTTTTCCCTCCGTTGTCGATGGGCGTCATTGGACGATGCCAAGTTAACCCTCCGTGCGATCCGTCAGGATCCGGCGCATTTCCTCCTTGAACGTCTGGTAGTCCTTTGCGTTTTTAGGCTGGAACCGGGCGCCGTTCTCAAGTGCGATTTCAAGCAAAGCCCTTATAGCCATCGAGCGTGATGGTCGGCCGAAAAAGCTTTCGGCCTGAAGCGGCTCCACAAATCTCTTATCCGTGTTTTCCAGGACATCCACTGGAAGCGTGATGTTTGTCGGCGTTGATCTGCTCATGCGGTCGCCTCGACCAGGAAAGTCGTTGCCTCAGCCTTCGATATGTGTATATATATGCGCATAACGTTGTATATATCTCAGCAGGGAGTTGTAGAAAAATGAGCGAGCATAAGAACACCAACCTGGAAAATAAAGCGGTATTCACCCACCGCGACCAGAAGCTCGGCATTCCTTCGAAGGTCTTCTTCGGAACCTTGTTCCTGTCGATCTTCGCGACGTTCGTTTTCGTGAAGTACCTCCCCACGCTTCTGGGGCTGCTGGTCAGCGCCGCCGTCACCCTCATCATCCTCATCCCTGCGTACCTGGTCCACAAAGACGACCCGGACGCATACATCGTCTGGCTGCGCGGGCTATTCGCCCCGGCCAGGCTGACCACCGTTCGCAGCACCCGACGCCGGGTGCTCGTTCTTGAGCCGCAAGAAGACGGCTCGTTTAAACCCAAGCCCATTGCATAAGGAAGCTCCACGATGAAAAAAATCGCACTTCGGGTCTCGACGCTGATGAACCAGGTCGCCCTTTACATGGCAGCGCTGCTGCTGGCACCTGTCGCCATGGCGGCAAACTCTGACGTGGACGTTGGTGGCAGTAGCAGTGGTCCCCTTCAGATGGTTAGCGACTTCTTCCAGGAGCTGGTGGATTGGCTCAGCGGCCCTGGCGTGATCCTGGTCGTGTTCATTTCGTGTGTCGGCGCTATCGCGTTGTGGGTTGCCGCGCCGAAGCAAGGTTCTACCGCGCTGGCCTGGCTGCTTCGCGCAATCGTCGGCGGTATCGTCCTGTTTAACATCGCGCTGCTGTTGTCCTGGCTGCAAGGCTTCTAATCATGACGACAGCAGAGAAGGCTAAAGCGGGCGAACCCGTCAACGAAAAACTCTATCCCTCCGGGCTTTGGAAGGATCGGTTCTTGCTGTCGCATGCGGGTAGCCTGCTTGGCGCCCTGGAGCTATCCGGGGCGGATCCGAATGGGCTGAGCAGCGACGACCTTCAGGCTCATTCGATCGTTCTGCGCAACATCCTGCAGACCCAGCACCCCGACACCGCAGTGACCCAGTACTACTGGCACTACGAGGGGGTAAAGGTGGATCTGCAGGAGCGCCAAAACCCGCGTAGCGATCTGCTGTCCAGCCGCCGTCAGGCCTTCCTCAACGAGGAAAGGACACTGAGCAACAGTAGGCTGTTCTGGATGCTGGACGTGCCTACGTCCGCCAACCTGAACAAAGTTTTCTCCGCATCAGCGATGAAGATGCTCTTCACCGCGCCTTTTGATCGTAAGGCGCGCGATTCGCTGGTAGCCAAGTTCAGCAACTGGGGGGCGTGGCTTGTCGAGCAGGAAGAGCTGCGCCGCCAGTACGACCTGCTGAACAGCTCCCTGAAGGATCTTGACTCCAAGCTTCAGTACCTGTCGGAAACCAATGAGCATCAGTCCCCTGCGCAGCTCTGGGCGCTCTGTCGTGCTGTATGCAACATGCGCCCGGAGTACCTGGAAAGTGCGCTGACTGAGGCGGTGCCGGTTGAAGACTGGGATCGGTTCCTCATGGATGGCGACGTCCATCCAGTGATGATCGACGGTCTGGATTGCCTCAAGATCGAAGGTCCCGAGCCCGTCTACATCCGTATTGCTTCGGTGGTGGGTTATGGGAGCAAAGACGTGCCCAGTGGCATGTGGGCTCGCGGCAGTGCGATGCCGGTCATGTCCAAGGGCAATTACCTGATTGTCACCCGCGCAAAGCCGATGTCCGTCATTGAGAAGTCGATGATGATTACGGGCAAGGAGAACGAGCTACACCGTAGCCAAATGAAATTGTCGTCGCTGTTGAAGGGTGACGATACCAACAGCGAAATCGAAAAGAAGGTCCAGCAAAGCAAGGCGCTTCGCGGCAAGCTGGAGGAACTGGAGGAGGCGGCCGACAGCGAGGATCGCTACTACACCTTCCATTCCCATGTGATTCTGTTTGAGCGCGACCCAAGCAAGCTTCGGGCTGCTAGCCAGGATATGAATACCGCGCTTACCCAGTCGAAGTTTGCAGTCGTCTGGGAGTCCGCGGGCCTGATAGACCTGTTCCCGATGTTGCTTCCGGCCTACCCCAAGCGTTGCTTTCGCAGTGCTGAATTCACCGCCTCACAAGTGGGTGCCTGCTCGCTTGCGTACCGTTCACATCAGGGCATCAAAAGCTGGGGCGACAAGACGAAGGAAGAAGCGCTGTATGTCCTGGAGAACCTGGACGGCACGCCGTTCTACTACACGCCCTTCATCGGCGATAAGTGCCTGGTGCTGGGCGTAGGGCCCACCCGCTCCGGCAAAACATACTGGAAGAACGTGGTCGCCGGGCATTTCCTCAAATACGGCGTTCCATACCAGCCGGCCACCGAAAACGATCCCGCGATAGAGGCTCAAGGCTCCTTCTATCACAGCATCGACGTTGATCCCGGTACAGAGCCCCTGTCGATGTTCTTCCAGGACGAGGGCGGCATTTTCCGCATGCAAAACCCCGCGACAGATCGGGGGTTCAACTCGTTTGTTATGGCTGACGGTACCACCGACAGCGATTTCATCCATCACATGCTCACCCAAATCCGCATCATGCTGAAGCTTAACGACAGCGCGGACCTGCGGGAGCTGTCCGCTACGGACCAGCAGGAGCTGGACCGGGGCTTAATCGCCACCTTGGGCATGACTAATAGCAAACTGCAGAACCTTTCAGGGCTTTACAACCACCTGTCACAAAATCTGCAAGCCAAGCTGGCCCGTTGGGTCCAGGGCGGCCTGTACGGCAACCTGATGGACAACGAAGTCGACGGCGTTGGGCACCTCAACAAGCGCGTAGCGGCTTACAACCTGTCGGGTGTAAAGGACAAGCAGGAGATGGCCCAGCTCGCCATCAACGAGATTTTCTACCGCGTCACAAAGCTGTTTGAAAACCCTGCAAATCTCAGGGTGCCGAAAATGCTTGAGATTGACGAAGCTCAATACTTCTTCAGCATCCCAGGTTCGGCAGAGCGAGCCATTACCAAGGCCCGTACCTGGTTCAAACACAACGGCGGCATGGGGTTCTGGACCCAGAGCCCAGAACACTATGCGGCATTGGACGAGTGGACGACTCTGCGCTCAGCCGCGTCCACCTGGATCTTCATGGCCGACCAGAACATGGACAGAGCGGCCTATCAGCGCGCGTTCCCGCTCACTGACGGCGAGTGCGATGCCATTGCAAATCTCAAGGCGCGGCAACAGGCCTACATCATCCAGCGCGAAGTTGGAATTTCCAAAACGGTGAACCTGTTCACCGCGAAGGAAGAGCACGTAATTGCAACAAGTCGACCAAGCGAATCTGTAATTGTCCGGGAAATGCTCAATATGCATTCCGATATTGATGTGGCGGTGGCCGAAATGATTAAACGAATCTTTCCAGCGAACAGGAGTTAACGGAAATGAAAAAGTGGGTCAGAAGTGCAATCGCAGCAGCGGTTATCGGCGTGATTGGTTCTCAATCCTTGATGGTCCCAGTAGTAGAGGCGTCGGGTTTCCCGACTGTCGACATCGCGGCTATCGCGCAGTCGGTGGCCGAGTATTCCACGCAGCTTCAGCAGTATGTCGAGCAGATGCAGCAAACCGTGCTGGAGGAAAGCCAGCTCGCGCAACTGGTTTCCACCTATGAGCAGGCCTTGACCAGCTATAACCACATGCTGCGTCAAATGACGCAGCTTAAGAACATGATGGATCGTCGCGACTGGACGGCCCTAATGGGCAAGTATTCCAGCGTGATTGATTCGTTCCCAGGCTCGGGAGGCGTCGACTTCGGTACCGGCAAGTGGGTTGCTAAGGGTAAGGAATTGGCGACCCTCTACAAGCGCATTGAGAACGCCAATTCCCTGGAACAGGCAATCAAGGCGATTCCGTTCAATTCCAAATCGTCCAGCACCGCCTCCACGTCCGCAGACCAGGCTTATGCACGTGAGCAGTTGGCGGTGGGCCAAAGCCTGTTTGTGGACGATATGAACAACGAGCTGGAAACCCAAATGACACGCTATGGCGAGGTTGCCGAAAAGCGCGCTTCTCTGGGGGCCGAAGACCATCTTGCCACTTTGCAAGTTATGGCCGAGCAAAACGAGCTGACCATTGAGGCGTTGCAGCAACAAAACGCAATCAGCAACGCCCAGTTGCAGTATTCAAACCAACTGCCTTCCCATGTGTTCGCGTTACAGAACCAGGGCCGCATGGCGACCTTGAGCGAAACCAAAGCGAAGTTAGAAGAAGACACAACTGTCGATGAAACGCAGTTGAGCGGGTATTAAGGAGTTCTTATGAAAATTTTAGTTGCGGTGGTGGCTCTGGCACTTACGACAGGTGCATACGCCGACACCAAGTCCGATGATGCGGCCCGTTCCAAGATGATCCAGGCCGGTATCAAGGTATGCAGCACTAAGGGTTATAAAACCGTTGGCGAGAAAGATGCGTGTGTTAGTGAGTACACCAAGAAAGCTAACAATGTGTATCCCGCGCGCGGAAGCGTCGAATACGCAGAGCAACACTACGCGGGGCTCAGCAAATCAGCCGCTGAGTCCAAGTTGATCGACCTGCAATCCGAGTGGAAGACCGCGCAGAACGGTGGGTACTTCAGTGCTCGCCGGACGCCAGGCGTACTGAGCAAAAAGGCCGTAGTGCAGGAAGGCTGGTGGATTCAGACCCATATCTTGGGCGCGCGCCAAACCCAGGATGATCCTTGGTTCATCGAATGTTCCGAAGGGGCTAAAACCCTGAACATCGTGCGCCGTTGCCCACTGGGCAAAGGGGGGGCCAAGTAATGAAACCTCTCTTGCTGTGCGTGCTGATGGTCATTGGTATTGCGCTAACGACAATCGCGGCGGTCATCGTCTGGAAGCGTCGGGCACACCTCAAGCAGAGCGCGCAGCTTGTAGAGCCTGTGGCCCAGGCCGGTGATGCGGGCACCCCTCTGTATCGCCTGGATGTCGCAACTGGCCTTTACCAGCCCGTTCAGGTGCTGCCTGTCCAGGGGCCGGTCATGCTGGTGTCCGCCAAGTGGCGGAAAAAGATCGCAATGGCGCTGGCGATGGTGCTGGTGTTCTTTGCCCCGCTCGCTGTCATGCAGCCAGCCAATGCGGCGCTGTCGGAAGCAATGCGAGGCATCTTCAGTGGTGCGCTAGCCGATTTTGTAAATGGCGTGATGAACGATACAAGCGGCGACATATATACCTACACCTGGATGATGTTCCTGACCTTTTCGGTAATTGGCATTGTTATTGAGGTTGCCAAGTTTATCTGGGGTGGCTATCAGATGGAGTCACACCTGACCTTCATTCTCTGGTGGTTTGCTTGTTTCGGTATCATGGGCGGATACAACGCCTTTACTGAGGCGGTCTGGGGTATCGGTGTAGGTCTGTCCAATGCTTATCAGCAATACCTAGTAGGTAATACGGATAACTTCTTTCTTGCGCAGTGGATTCATAAATCCATGGCGGCAGTTGTTCTGGAAGATTTAAGTTTCTTTGATACCGTGCGCCTGATGGGGTATTACTGGATCTGGATGGTTGCTGGCACCTTGCTTGACTTGGTTGCATATTTGGCAGCAATGTGGGCAGACTTCGGGTATGCCTTGTCAAAGGTGATTGGGATTATTTTCGTTCCATTCCTGCTGTTGCCCGCTACTCGCCCATTGTTCGATGGGTGGTTTAAATTCTTTACGGGTTTTGTCGTCCTGCTGATTGTTATCAAGGCAACTATGGTTGTTGCTGCAATCACGGTCAAGGCCATCCTGGAATCGCTTGGCGTAAGTTTCTCAGGCGGCGGCTACGGCAGCGTTGGTGAGGTAGTTCAGATTGCAAAAGAAAATATGTATCTGGTCGGTGATGCGGCTGTGATGCTGATTATTGCCATCTTGTTTGTTCTTTCGTCATTCGTGTTCGCAGGAACTCTCGCAAGTGGCGTTGGAAGCCTGAGCGGTGGCTTGGGCACGGCAGCGAACTTGGCTATCCGTAAATTTCTGAAGTAAGGGGGTCGTATGACTGCGGCTATGGATGATAAAGAATTCACAAAGACCGACCGGAGCAGCAGCGTCCCGAAGAAAAATTCGGAATTGCGCGCTGACCGTAACCGTTGGTTCCTGGTGGTTATTGCAATGCTGGGCTACATCGGCTTCCAGCAGTACCAGAATCACGAAAATTTCGTATTGGCTCAAACGAACAAAGAGGTCGTGTTTGTCAAACTTTACCCGGACGGCACGTCTGATGTTGGTGAGTTCAAACCCGGCGACGAGACGCAGTTTTTCCGTTCAACTATCGACTCTGCCTTTGAGCTGTTCGTGAAGTCCCGTTACGGCGTTCAGCCTGAGACGGTGCGCAAAGACTTTGGCATTGCCGGGGTCTTTATGTCGCAGCCTATGTACAACAGTTTCACTAGCACACAAGACGGTGGCTTTGATGCCGCGCAAAAAGCCACGGATATTGAAGCGAACAAGAACGCCGACCGTGTAGAGATTGTGTGGGGCTTTGCCGACCACTACGACACTATTCCAGCGGTGTTCAACAAGAAGAAGGGGGAGATGGTTCGCTCCAATATCCATTACACCGAAATCACCAAAACGGCCGCCGGTATTGTTAAACAAGGTGGCGTTAAACAAAAAATCATGCGTGCCCAGTGGCGCCTTCTGACCAAGAAGGAACTGGCTACCCATTCCCAGAAGTGGCTGCGCGTTAACCCGGTCGGGGTTGAAATCGTGCAGCAAGACGTTATCGACGATCCATCAGCCAACAATGGCCCAGAAGGTAAAGCCCAATGAACAAGACACTCTCTCTCTTTGGAATCAGCGCTCTGATGATGGCGGCTTTCTCAGCCCAGGCCGCCACTTGCCGAGTAGTTCACTGGAAACCTGACACCGTTCTGAATATCACCAGCGCGATGTATCTGGGTACCCGTATCGAGCTGCCCGCCGACAACGTGACAGACCCCGTTTCCAGCTCCGAGCTGTGGACCGTGGAAGGCGCAGCCAACCAGGTTGTCGTTAAGCCCAACAGCGATACAGAGCAGGGCCGTACCGGCGTTGTGCGGATCTGGACCAACGATGGCAATGCCTACGATGTCATTGCAACCCGTGGCCCAGTTAACCAGAACGACACCTGCGTGAAAATTGTCGCTGATGGGATGTTCTTCACCCCAGGCGCGCGTGCCGCCTTGAACGGGCAATCGTCCAGGATCGCCCAGGGCGCGGCGCAAAGCGGCATGCAGGTTCAGCAGATGCAGTCCCAATTGACCGCCCAACGGCAGGAAGCAGATGCCGACAAGAAGAAGGCCGTCATGGAGGCGCTGCGTCGTTTCCGCTACCACATCTACACCCGTTACAAGTGGGACCAAGGCAAGGGTTTCGCCGCTGAAAACCTGGTCTCTGACGTTTATGACGATGGCCGTTTCACCTACATCCGCCTGTATCAGCCTAATCGCGGCCTGATGTCCGTGGAGACAGAAGTCGGCGGGAAAAACGCTGTGGTACCCACCAAGTACGACGATGCCTACGGCATGTATGTCGTGTCCGGCATCTACCCGAAATTCACGCTCCGCGTGGACAAGTCGGAAATCAACATTGCTCGTTCCGATAGCAAAACCAACGGCGAGTTTTAAGGAGGGGCTATGACTCAGGAAAGCGCTCCGCGCGTTGAGGAAAAACCCTCGACGTACAAGAAAAAGATGCAAACGTGGCTCGCCGTTGCCTTTGGTGGCGTGTTCGCGCTGCTCGTAGTGCTGACCTTGTTCAACGTCTACATGAAGGCCACAGGGCGACGTGCGCCACCTCCGGCGCCGCCCGAGGCGAAGGCGACTCAGCCGGCTGAAAGCAAGGATCCGCAGGACCAGTTCAAGCAGTTGATGGCGAATCGGAAACCTAGCGCAGCCGCCCAGGATGGCAAGCCCCAGGCGACAACCCGGGCGGGCCTGGAGCAGTCCCTGCAAGGACTGCTGCCTGGAGAAAAGCAGGCAGGGCAGGGCAAGGGCATCGAGGAAGACGAGGAAACCAAGGCGGTTCGCAAGTGGAAAGCTTCCGAGCAGATCCGTGCGCTGAAGGCCTCGCAGGGCAGCTGGAAGTTCTCGATGGGGAACAAATCGACCAGCACCGGGGCTGGCGTGCGCACCGCGGCTGCCGCCCCGGCGGCGCCGGTTCTGGCCGGTGCTACCGCATCTGGGGCAGGCGAGCAGGCACCTGCAGGTGGCGATATGACCGCCCAGATCAATTATCTGAACCGGCCTTTTACCGAGGGTGCGAGCCTGGAGGAACGCCGCAAGGAGGTTCAGGCGCGCATTGTGGAGGCGCAGAAGCTGCGCCGCACGTTGGCGGCCAGCGGGGCAGCTGGCGTGGCGCAGGCGACCGCTGGACGGCCTCCTATGTCGGATAGCGCAGCGGCAACCCGTGCGGAGCTGGCAAAGGTAAATCAAGGCTTCAGCAAACCACCGGCCGATGTCGTTGGGTATACCAAGGACAATGCCTACAACGCGGATATTGCAGGGAAAATCAAAGTTCCACCAGGAACTGAAATTCGCACAACGCTGATGAAGAAAAGCATTTCTGATTACATGGGGAGTTCGCTCAAGGCCATCGTTTCAAATGATGTTTACGACACCACCCGCCAGTATGTGATTTTCCCGAAAGGGACGGAAATCAACATCAAGAACATTCGGTTCAAAGGCCCTAATGCGGTCCTGTCCAATCGTTCGGCATTCACCGTTCGGGAAGCCGTGCTGCCCAATGGCAACAAGGTCGACTTCACCGCGTCGGCAGCTGACACCGAAGGGGTAGGGGCCATCGAGGGTGACACGAACTATCACTTCTGGGCGCAGTTCTTCGGTGTTGCTGCCTATGCCCTGGTGGGCAGCCAAACAAGCTACAGCGGGTCTGGCGAAGACGACGATACCTACGCGGGAACAGTCGGCCAGAACGCGCGCGATCAAATGTCGCCGCTGGTTTCGAAGTACCTGGACGTGGTACCGACCGTAACTTTAGAGCCTGGTACCAGCTTTCAAATCGTCATCGAAAAAGAAATGTACGTAGAACCTTGGAGCGATCTTTATGCGAAATATGTTGATTAAAGCGCTGTTGATCCTGGCGATTATTCCGGCCTGTTCGTTCGCCCAGGATCAACAACCCACAAAGCCCTACATCCTCGATCCGCTGAGCCTTTATGCGCGGACCGTTTACCCCGAGGACGTGAAAACGGTAGGGGAGGCCGCACGCTATCTGCTGGAGCCGACCGGGTACCGCCTGGTGACAGCCTACCCAGCGCCTAGTGATGCAGTCCGTTTGGTCAACGAGCGCATTCCGCCCGTGGCGAAGATCCACCGCACGATGCCCATTGTGGATGCGCTTCAACTGCTGATCGGCACTGACCACTGGATCGTGGTGGACCGCAATCACATGCTCATTTCGTTTTCGGAGAAGAAGTCATGAAGAAGCTGGTATTCGCACTTTCCATTGTTGGTGTGCTTAGCGGTTGCGGCACTACGCAGGTCAGCGGGACAGGGGACTTCTTTGCCCTGACCTCGCGCAATGTGGTCTACCGCGACCTCACCCGCCCTGTAAGCGTCGATAACGAGCCAGAGGTCACCAACTATGTCGTTCTTTCTAACTCGACCAAATAAGGCCCTGGCGGCGCTTGTGCTGTTGGGCGGCTTCGCCGTCCACGCACACGCGACCGAGGATGCGGCCGACACCGACGAGCAGCTCTATTCGTACCTGTTCCCGGAAGGGCCAGGCGCATCGGCCGGAGCCCCGGCCGTAGCTGCGGCCCCGGTGGTCGACAGTCAGCCCCGGCCGCTGTCGGCGTTTGGCTCTGAGAACCGGCGCAAGGGGTGGACGGCAGCCCAGATCGATGCAATGAAGGGAGCATTCAAGCCTCGCCCTGCACCGATCCAGGCTGCGCCGGAAGTGGCTGGAGCTGAGGCAGCGGGCCCAGGCTTTCAGGGACCTGTTACAGGGGAACTGAAGGATTCGCCTTATGCCGACCTGGTGAACAAGTACGCGGCCAAGCGCGCCCTGGACCCGCAGCTGGTGCATCGCGTGATTTTGGCTGAGTCGAACTACAACCCGGAAGCTGTTAGCCCGAAGGGTGCCAAAGGTCTGATGCAGCTCATGGATTCGGTGTCTGAGCGTTTCAACATCGACCCGTACGACCCAGAGTCGAACATCAATGTCGGTACTCAGTACCTGGCTGAGCTGATGGCTAAGTACAAGTCGGTGGACCTGGCCCTGGCTGCTTACAACGCCGGTCCTGGCGCTGTCGACAAATACATGGGGGTTCCCCCATACCCCGAGACCCAAAACTACGTCAGCTCGATCAAGGCCGGTATGGCTAGCGCGAGCGCGGCCCAGGTTGAGGCACGGAAGCTATGAAAGCGCTCTTTGTGATTGTGGGGTTGGCCCTATCGGCCCATGCCCTGGCGGGCAGCGAGTTGGATTTCGATTGGGACGACAAGAACGACATGCGCGGGGCCTGGTCGATGTGCGTCACCACCGGCTTCACCGGCGGCGATTGCCCAAAGGTGTACACCCAGTGTTGGAAGCCCCCGATGATTTACCGCAAGAAGCACAAGATCAAAACCTACTGCGTCGACACGCCCAGTTTCAGCGTTAGCGACAGCGACAAAGACCGGTACCTGGAAGAAGCCAACAAGCGGGCCCAGGACGACGGCAACTGATTAAGCAATGGACTGCTCGCAGGAGGATCTGCCCAGCAGTTGCGTCACCTGCCTAGTGGTGAGCTGGCCGGGGCATCCGGCACCAAATTCGAAGGAGGGAAGGGCAATGCTTACAAACGATGATACAGCCTGGTTTCAGGCCTTCAGAGAGAGCCACTGGAGCTGGGCACCGTTCATTCGTGCAAGCCTCAAGGGCAAGCGGCCCCAAGACCTCCAGCGCCTTGCAGGCGACATCCTGGTCTATCACAACCACATATTCGTCAGCGCGCGACAGTTGGTCGAAGCCGTGATTCGGGAAGCGAAGATACCCCATAGCAGTTTTGACAGTTGCCACGAATACGGATGCGCCCTGGCGATCCACCAGCTTTGCGAGCGATTGAGTCCGGCCGACGCTCGGGCTGTGCTCGTAGCTAGCGGCTACTACGGCCGTGACCTGGAAGAAATGGCAAAACGGTCCGAAGCAGCGCTGAAGGATCCGGGGCGCGAGCTGTGGGAGATGTACGGCAACTGGGACTAACCCCAACGAAGGATTTGCACTGTGTCGATGACCTACGACGAAGCGCTGGAAGAAAACCCTGTCGTGTCGCGAGCCTTCGCACAGCGCGAGTGTCTGCGTCACTCCGCGGATTTTGAGGAATTCGTTCGCGACGTGGGAGACCACCAGCAATACCAGGCCCGGACCCTCCTGATTTGGCTTGGCTACTAACCACCACCAGAGGAAACACACCATGAGCACCAAGACCCGTTACGACGCGTTGATCCCCCATGAGTACGAGAGCAATGGTGAGAAGAAAACCTATTGGACGCGCGTTGGCGCGGCCTGGTCCAACGCCGATGGCAAAGGTATCAACATCGAACTGACCCCCGGCCTGTCTGTGCACGGGAAGCTGGTCCTACGCATCCCCGACCAAAAAACCGAAGGCAAGTGATTTGAAACGGATGGCGGTCAAGCTGAATGGCGGGGGCCCCGCCGCAGGTGGGTTCCGCGTCCGTAGGACCGCCGCAGGCGCATTCTGCTTGACGGCCAGGAGTGACCCCAATCTTGGCCTGGGAGTGCAGTGGAGCTTCACCCCACTGCGCTCCCGAGGCACCGGGATGATCCCCGGCGGGTTAACAAGGGCAGCGCCCTTGGTTTGTGATTGCCGTCCAGGGGGCACCCCTGGCCGCCGGAGGCGATTCATTTTGATTGCATTTCGGTGCACCTGGTCGAGCTGGCCATCGAAAATATGATCGCAAAAACCAGATACGAATAAGGAAGAACTGTGCGACTACGTACGCTGAAAGATCTTTTCACGGAGGGGGTCCTAACCGGGGCCACTGTTGAACAGTGCTGCGACGGTGGCTGGACTCTTATCGTTACCAAGCAGAGCGGGGATCAAGTGGCTGTAACCCTGGCCGCCGAGGGAGCGAAGAAGGTGTACGTGCGGTTGAATGCCGCCCTGATGGATGCTCACCGCATTGGCTTCAGGAGCATCGAGATTCGGCTGCCGCAGGAATTTGAACGCGAGGATGCGCCTCGCAGCGGGACGTTACGCTAAAAACCTGCCCATGAATCTCCAAAAACCTGCATCCAAAGGTGTACATACATGCTTTTTTGCAGGTTTCTGACTACATGAATTTGCTTTTTCATGCAGTGGCGCTTAGTCTTCAATCGGTTCTAACCACGTTGATTGGGGGCTAAATGGCCGTGGATCTATCTGCAATGCGCGATCTGTTCAAGGACGGCGCTTTAAAAGCGGCAATCGTCGCACCTGCGCCGATGCAACAAAATGCATGGGTGCTCACTGTTGAGCGCACAGATGGATCGCATGAATACATGACCGTTGCCCGGTCGACGCGCCACAAGATCTACAAGAGTCTTGAGGCGGTAAGCGCTGACGTAGCCCGTGTGGGATTCAGTGAGGTGAAGGTAGTGAATTTGCAAGTGGCATAGCCAAATGGCAGAAACCAAAAAGCCCGGCTGGTAACCGGGCTTTTGGGACAATCCAGAACAGGTTTTCTCTTTCGACGGTAGAAACCTGTTCCTTAACAAGGTGAGCTGATTATGGCTGGCACTGCGGCTTCGTGCAAGTTGCAGAAGGCAGAATGTCATCAGTTTGCCGCCGAATGGCGGGAAGATGGACTCAAGCGCAACGGCTAATAGTGGGACTCGGAAGAAAAGGGCGTATGTACCGCGTGTGAATCACGGCGGTAACTACTGCGGCCATGTTCCCGACGCGCCGCGTCTGGAACTGGTCAAGCCCGTGACCACTTCAGACAAGCAACTGCCTGGCATCCTGATCGAACTGCAGGAGCGGGTGACGCGCTACTACAGCGCGCCTAACGTCATCCCATCACTGCGCAACGCCAATCTCAGCAAGAAAGGCAGGCAGCAACGCAGCGAGCGCCGCGAAAGCTGCCTGCTGTTGCTGCGTGCGATTATCTCGCGTACCGATCTGGTGTCGCTGCGCTGCGGGGTACCGACCAGAGAAGGCTTCATGTCCCTGACGTTGCCCTACCTGGTCGAGTTCACCGGGCTTCCCATGCGCCGCGCTGAACGCGCCATGGCGGACCTCAAGCGTGCAAACCTAATCACCGTCGCCCAGCCACGGCAATTACAGCCTGACGGCTCCTGGCGCGGCCTGGCGGCCGTTAAAGCGGTTAACCGCCTACTATTTACGGCCTTTGGCCTTGGCCGCCGCTTGCAGAATGAGAAAGAGCGGGCATCTGACCGGCTGGCGAAGAAAATCAAGAAGGCTGGCGGTACCCTCACAGGGTGGGCCCGTAATGCCCTGGTGCTGGGGGGGGTGGCCACCGGCAAAGCAGCCGCCAAGACCGTAGCGGCCGCGAAAGCGGCCTTTACCCGCCCCGCGCAGCCCCGGAGCGAAGACTTCATGCGTGCCAGGCTGGATCTACTGATCCAGCTCAAGCAGGCATACCCGGATTGGGATGCCCAGGCGATCAACGCCGAGGTAGACCGAAGGCTTGCAAACTTCGACCAACATACCGCCTAGTCAGCCCTGACAGGCCTCCCCACGCCCTGATGGCGGGCAATCCCTGCCCACCACTGCTGATTGACGCTAAAAACGCCGCTGCGCCACGTGCGCAGCTCCGAATAGCAGCGCAACCCCCCTCAAAAACAAAGTTATCCACAGGCCGCATGGCTAAGCTCTTGAATAGTTGACGTTAAGTGTCGGCAAGCATTTTTTTAAGTGTCGGTCATTAACCAGTGGGTTTTAAAGCTACAGATGGGTGGTGCCGCTGCGCAGCACCAAATGACGCCTCGCGCAAATCGTGCCGAAGGCACGGCGCGAGACCCTGGGGCTGCTCGCCCCAGACCCTCGGCAGGAGCCTACGGCCCCTGCACCCGTGGGCTTTGGGTGTGGCCGAGACCTTACCACAACCCGTCTAAGCGTCCCAGGACGGTGAAGCTGTCCTGAGACGCTAAGACCCGGATAAATCGGCCCCAGGCGGCTGCGCCACCTGCCGCCTCAACCGGGCGCGCGTGCGCGCGGGTTTCCCCAAGAACCCTTGTGCCTTAAGTACGCTAGGTGCCTTCGGTGAAGGCATGCATTTTGAGTTTGGCGTTTTGCCGGTCTACCGCGGCGCCTGGCGAATGATTGAACCGCGTTTGCAGCGTGCTATCTCAATCCTATGGCTCTGCCCTGGAGAGATCGCAATGATTATCCCTGATGAAGCAAAAGCAGCAGAGCTGCAAGCCTGGCATGAACTGCTGGCCGACGAGAAAGCAGCCCGGAACATTCCTGAATCCCAGCACGGCGCGTTGCGAAAACATGCTGAGGTGCTGCACCGCCTTGGTGTGATTGATGATAGTGAGTTGATCGAGCTGAACGAATTGGCCGATGCCCGTTATGCGGACGCCGCCGAGGCTTTTCTTGATCGAGAAAGCTGAGAAAGAATGCAATCATTACTCGCCGCCGGCGGCCGCGATCGATGCCGGTAATGCAATCATTCCTTGTGCGTTGTCGTGAAAAGCGCAGGTGCTACCTGCCGAAACTCTTACAGATTTCACGTACAGACGCCTCCGGCGGCCAGGGGTGCCCCCTGGACGGCAATCACAAACCAAGGGCGCTGCCCTTGTAAACCCGCCGGGGATCATCCCGGTGCCTCGGGAGCGCAGTGGGGTGAAGCTCCACTGCACTCCCAGGCCAAGATTGGGGGTCACTGCGCACCGTCAAGCAGAATGCGCCTGCGGCGGTCCTGCGGACGCGGAACCCACCTGCGGCGGGGCCCCCGCCATTCAGCTTGACCGCGCTCCGTTCAAGGGCAGGTGCGGTTACGGCTTTGGTCACGGAACGAAGGTATTCCTTTGGCAGATCTGCGGGCTGTGATCGCCTGTTTCGATACCCCAGCTAAATCCGCCACGGCCTGGTCGGTCATGGTGCCCAGCAAGTGGTCGTGAGCAGCGAGTGGCTCAGCCTGGTTGACGTAGGCGGGAATGCCAAGTGCATTTCTGCGGTACGAAACCCTCGCTGCGGCCGTTCCTGCGAGCTTGGCAATCGCAGCATCCGGCATCATTCCCATCAGCTGATGAAATGCGTCCAGCGTGGTATCGGCTGGAGTGACATAGGCAGGAATGCCAAGCCGCAATCGCCGCTGTCGCACTGCTTCGGTGGTCATGTTCGCGGCCTGCGCGATCCAGGCATCTGGCATCGTGCCCAGCGCATCGTCGTAGGGGGCGATTCTGGAGTTCTTAGGCATCGGTCCAAGGAATTTGCAATCAAATGGAAGGCTGAAAACGTCCTGCAGCACAAGTGTTTGCCATCATTCAGCAAGGTCACAAGGAATATCAGTACGTTACGATACAGTGAGTGTACCTGGCGCGCCCCTGCCCAGGACTGCCGGAGCCCGTCACTATGAACCACACCGTCACCGTGCCCCAGGAAAACGTGGCATTCATCATCACTGCATTATCGGCTCGCCTGTCGGCTATCGGCGCTGGCTACCGCGCGAGGGGCCAGAGCTACCAGGACGACCTGGAGATAGCAGCATTGGCCGCCGTGGCGCGGCAGCTGGGGTGGAGCTTGGTACCGGATCGGTCTACCGATGGCAGCGATTCGTTCAACGTTATGTGCGAGCCGCTGCGTTAGCGAACGCAGATCTACCCAAACCCGCCCAGTTAGCGCTGAGGCGGGTTTTTTGATGGCAAAAAAAGGTGGCCAGCGCGGCACCTGGTTGCCCGAATGCAATCATTCAGACCGTCAACCAGGCAATCTTACTTCTTTTGTCAATTTCTTACTTTCTTACTTACTTACTTACTTTCTTTCGTACTTACTTACTTTCTTTTCATTTGGGGGTGGTGTAGTATTGGTGAACACTTAGGAGGCTTTTGTATGCGCCCAGCAGATTTCACCAGTGAGCAAATCATCGAAGCAGGCTTGAAGATTCAGGCTGGCGGCAAGACCGTGACCGGCTTCGCGCTGCGCAAGCTGGTCGGCGGCGGGGATCAGGCACGTCTCAAGAAGGTCTGGGACGAGCACTTGGCAAGCCAAGCGGCCGTGGAGCCTGAGCCGGTTACTGAGCTGCCTATTGAGGTTGCCCAGCAGCTTGAAACGGCCTGCGCGAGTCTGGTCCAGCAGCTGTCCACCATCGTCGTCGACATCAATGGCAAGGCTGTACGGGCCAGCGAGCGGCGGGTTGCTGAGGTTGTGCGTAGCGCTGGCGACCAGAAAGAGCAGGCCGAAAGAGAGCTTGCCGATGCCTCAGCAATGGTTGATGAACTGGAAGCCAAACTCGACCAGGTTGAGGGCGACCTGGAAGCGCTCAACCAGCAGCTGGTGGAGTCCCAGGGCAAAGTTCAGGACCAAGCCCTGGAGCTGGCTCAGCTTCGCGAGCGAGTGTCGTCCACTGAAGCGGCCGCCAAGGCACAGGCCGAGTCGGCCAATGCCCAGCTGGCAGATCTGCGGGCCCAGCTTGCCGAGGCCAAGCAGCAGGAACAAATGGCGCGGCAGCTACAGGCGCAGGCTCTGGGCGACGTTGAGCGTGCCGAGAAGCAGCACGTGGAAGATGCCCGCGTATGCCAGGATCTGCGGGGCAATGTTCGCGAGCTGGAAGGATCGCTGCAGAAAGCCGAAACCTCCCAGACTCATTTGGCCGAGCAGCTGAGCGTGGTCCGCCAAGAGCTGCAATCCGCGCGAGAGGCCGCCAAGGTCGAGCTACACAGCGTTCAGCAGGAGCTGGATCAGTCTCGGCGCAACGAGGCGTTGGCTATCGGTCGTGCGCAGGTGCTGGACGAACAGTTGAAGGCGTTGCAGGCACCACCTACGGCGCAGAAACCCGCGCAGCCGAAAGCGGCTACCAAGAGTTCTACGAAGCCCGCGGCTAAACCTGGTGGGGCACCTAAAGGGGGTAAGCCATGAAGCCTCAGTACTCTTTGAGTCTCGCCTATGGGCTTCACGACCATGCCCCAACCAGTTGGGGCTACACCGTGGTGATCGGCGGCCAGCATGCGTCAGGGGTGGCTGGATCGGAGGTTGAGGCGCTAGCGGAGGTGGTTCGGTACGCGCACACCACAGCTCGTATTTTCCACGCTCAAAACCCGGAGCCGAGCCCCGACGAGCAAGCAGCTATTGCACTTATGGCTGACTTGTTCGTGGACCCCAATACCCTGGAACTAAACCCCTCGGGATCCTGAGTCCCGACACATGTAGAGGGCTTGTTATGAACCTGCTCATTAATGTGTTTCTGATGTTGGTACCAACCTGGATTTTGCTGCTGATCGCATGGCGGTCCTGGAGCAAAAAACCAGTCCTAAGAAACAAATGCTTTGCGGCAGCATTTGCCTGGTCAGTCCTGGTGCTGACGCCCGTAATTCAGCTATCGAGGTGACAGCATGGCTTTGACTATTCGTGATTTGACCCCGGAAGAAAAAGACGCCTTTGGCAAATTGACCGGGGAAAAAACAACCGCGAAGGCGTTGGTAAAGGCTGCCAACATTGGGGTCTCTACCACGGCGCAACTGGCCGAAGCCAACGCGCGGATTAAGGAGCTGGAATTGAGTTTGCTGAGCTACAAGCAAGCGCTGCGCGGGCTGAGCAGCCATTGCGCACACGTGATCGAGCTGGCGAACCAGGACGACGCTTTTATTGCGTCATAAAATGCAATCAAAACGCGCTGCCGGCGGCGCCGATCGATGCTGCGTTTGATTGCATAACAGAGGTGATTTATGTCCCGCTCTGAGAAAGTTGTTGCCAGGTTGAAAGCTGAGCAGGCTGACAATCCTGCAGTGCCTCATTATGAATGTCAGCCAGGGGGCTCTGAATGCTGGCCGGTCAAACCCGACGACATCAAAACCGCCGGGTATTGGAAGCTGGATCGCAGACGAGTCGCGAAGGGCGAAGAGCCCGTAGCGTTCGTGATTAGCGGTCATGGGGGGTCGCTCCATGGCACGGTGTTGCCGACTCGATGGGTACCTGCTTACCATGTCTCGCAAACAGTGGCCATCAAGCCCAGGACCGGAAAGAGTGGCGGGGGGTAGCCCTCCGCAAGATTGCCAGGCTGCGCTTTTATAGGCCTAACACATATATGTGTTAGGCATACTCGGGCAGTTCCTGGTCAGGGCCCCAGAAGTTTCGCTTCAGCCTGTTCGCGGGCGGCCGCTCTGGTGCGCTCAGCGTATGTTTCGCGGGCGTCGACTCGGATTATCTCCATCTCAATAATCAAATCGCGGACCTGGGCGCGGAGCGTGCTTTCCAGCGCAGCCAAGTCGTCGGCGCTGACGCGTGACTTGTCGGCGGCGGTTCGGCCCGGAGTCGCAAAGGTCGCGGCTGCGGCGCGGTCATCGATGCTTCGCCCAATAAGCCGCTGGAAACAGTGCGCAGCGACTGCGGGGGTGACATCGAGCCCCCTATCCCGCTCGGCGCGAAGCGCCATTAGTACCAGGCTACGTTTGCAGCGTTTGTGAGCGGCCCCAAGTTCAGCTCCGCACCGGCCAGCAATGGAGGCTGGCTTGCCTATACCTTTGTCCAGGTACTCAAGGAGGGCCTGCATCTGATGCACAAAGGCCGCTTCAATTTCCTGGCTATACCTGGCAATTAACCGCTCCTGGTCAGTCTGGTCGCGCTCTATCATGGCCCCCTTCCCTCCCGTGAAATCGAGTCCTGTGTTCAATACAGCTTATCACATATATGTGTTAGGCCTGTCGCCGCGCAATCCAGCCGCGTAGGCGGTCATTTCTGCACCTGATCGTGCGCGTAGACGGTCCATAGCTGGTCCCAGTTGGTCATATAGCTCGGGCTCAACAAGGCTCGGCGCATTCCCCAGTCGGGCACCATGGGCACCGCTGCCGTGCGTAGGCACTCCCTCCCCCACCGCTTGTTGATCCGATCCATGACCGCCATCAGCGCGTCAGATCTTTCCGGCTGGCATTCCGTGAACAGGTCCTGCGTGAACTCCCCGCGCTTGCGCAGATCCATCAACAGCACTTCGGCTTTGCTGTAGGCGAAGCCTGGCCGGTAAATGGCATCCAGGCCGCGCAGCGCATGTTTGGTCAGTACCCGCACATCATCGGTGGGGTATTCGGGTTTGCAGGTTATGCCCTGCGCGTACTTAGGGCCGTCCCCATGGAACGAAGTCTGAATCCCGATCCTGAAAGCGCCGCACATCGAGCGCTGCGCTCGCAGCTTGGTCGCTGCCCGATGCATGTAGCTGGCCAGGGCTTCGCGAAGGCCTTCCAGGGTGTGGACGCGCTTGCCGAACATCTTGCTGGAACAGATCGATTGCTTGTCCGGCGCCGCTTGTTCCAGATCCATGCAGGACTCGCCGCGGAGTTCGCGGATGGTGCGCTCCAGCACCACGGAATACTTGCGGCCCATGGCGCGGGGATCGGCCAGTGACAGATGCCAGGCCGTAGTGATGCCATCCATTTCGAGGTTCGCCCTCATGCGGCCGCCGATGCCCCACACGTCCTGGACCGGCATGCGCTTCAGCAGCCATTCCACGGCCTCCGGCTTGCGCAGGTCCACCACGCCCCCGGTTTTGTCGCGCCACACCTTGGAGGCGTGCTGCGCGGCCTTGGCCAGCGTCTTGGTGTGGCCGATGCCCACCCCGACCGGCAGCGCCGTCCATTCCAGCACTCGCGCCTGGATGGACCGGCCCACGTCCAGCAGGGGCTCTGCCAGGCCATCAAGGCGCACGAAGCTTTCGTCGATGCTGTAGACCTCCACGGCAGGCGAAAGCGATGCAATAGCCATCGACACCCTATGGCTCAGTTCGCCATAAAGCGCGTAATTGCTACTGAAAACGGCGACGCCGTGCTGCTTGAGGAAACCGCTCACCTTGAAATAGGGGTCGCCCATCTTCAAACCCAGGGCCTTCGCCTCGGGCGTCCTGGCTACGATGCACCCGTCCGAATTTGAGAGAACCACCACCGGGCGATTACGCAGCTCGGGCCGGAAGATGCGTTCGCAGCTGCAATAGAAGCTGTTGACATCCACCAGGCCGAATACGGGCTTGCCCAGGTCAGATTGCATGGGGAGTCAGACACCAGGTGACGACGCCGAATATCTCGATGGTGTCGTACTCGCTGGGCGCAACCGGCTTGTAGTCGGGGTGTTCCGACACCAGATGCCACCCGGCCAGCGACCGTTCCAGGCGCTTGACCACTGGCTGATTGTCCACGTAGGCAAGGACAATGTGACCCGCGCAGGGGGTGATCGAGCGGTCGACCACCAGCCGCGAACCATCGTATAGACCGGCGCCGCTCATGCTTTCGCCTTCGAGCTGGACGATCCAGACATGCGGAGCGCGGATGTTGAGCAGGTCATCAAGCGAGATAGGCGGTTCGTAGAAGTCTGCTGCAGGGCTTGGAAAGCCACCTGCGGCTGACCCTGCCAGGACCGAAATCTCCTGGCTGGAGGTGCAGACTTGTTGAAGGGACGAGACGTTCATGGCGCACCTTAATACTGTTTGTGCATACAGTAATATAGGAGCTACGTTTTTCGCCAGGTAAAGCGGTCGAACGGGCGTCCACTGAGCGCAGGCCAAAAAAAAACCGCCTTAGGAAGGGCGGTTTTTCTTTTGCAGACCGGTTAGGAGCCGTTCTGCGGGTCTCACTGAAAGCACTTGACGTGGGAATCATGTTTACAAAGGTAAATTATGATTGCAACTCTTTTTTGATGAACAGCCCAGCAATTACAGGGGAAAGTCGAGGTTCAGACGCCTTGAACCCAGGGCCTAAACGAAAACTGCCTCAAAATTTATGATGGCACATTGCGCTGGCCATGGCTAAGATTGGGCCGTCACTTGTGAAAGGTGTTGTGGGCTGGTTGCTTTATCGATTTCGGACCAAGGGCGCGGCCGTAGGAAGCCGCGCGGGTGAGACCTGAGGCCCTTCAACCGGCTGAACCTCACTGGAAGCACTTGACGTGTTCCGATGGCGTTATGTGTCCCGGAAAAGCGCCAGAGGGAAGGCCCCCATTCAGGTGCCTAAAGTATGAAGTTTCTACGGAATACACTGAAGGAACTGGTGTTTCGCATGGCGGCTCGCGCTGCTTATGAGTTCATCAGGGATCACTGGAAAGACTGGTTCTAACGGACCTGTTTGACTAGGGAGGAAACCCGCTACGGCTTCGGCCAAGGCGGGTTTTTTCTTTTCAGGCCCCGCACCCTGCCCACCCCAAGCCTGCATACTCTCAGAAATCTATAGCTAGACGATATTAGGATAGCCATCGGTCAACACCTATCATTTATCTATAGACAGGAGGAAAACGGATAGAATATCTTAGGTCTATCGAATTTGATTAGATAAGATAGTCGTTACGTCTGGGGGCCAGCGGGAAAGGAATGAAGTGGGTGGATACCGACGCCGCGCAGGTAAACCACAAGCCCAGCCGTCAAACCGCTGGGCCGAGGCGGTAGGAGCAGGGCACTTTCGGCCCTCGGGATCGAGCAGGGACAAAATGACTATGACAATCGGCGCTACAAATCTGGTATTGCGAACGACCGGACTCGCTCTCTCCGCGTTGGGAGGCTGCGCCCTTGGCGTATTCCTCGCGAACTTCTACGGGATCAGTAGCGAATATAGCTCGGTAATCATCGGCGTCGGCGTGTTTATCATTGTGGCGTCGATCGGGCTTTACGGGTTAATCGGCGCGTTCGCCGTTGTGGTAGGCCCTTTAGTATTCGGCGTGGGTGCCGCTTGGGCATTTGGCCCCGCAGGCTTGAATTCCATCGTGTTTGTGATCGGAATGGTGATGGCCATGGCAGGGTTTATCCTCCGAATTTTCAACGACTACTGAATCCACGGAAAACAATCATGGCGACCACCATCACTGACCGCATTTTTGGGCTTGAAATTGCCCGCCGTGCTGAACTGGCTGCACTGGAGCGTGCCGAGCAGTCCGGCAATCACGTAGCCGTGGCGATCAATCGCGACCGGCTCAGTGCCGCAACCAAGCGGTTAGAAGAAGCCGCTGCGTTGGTCGGCCCCATCGAGCTAAGCGACGAGGCAGTCAAAACCTTGATCGCTCACAGCATCAAAGTTTTCTAGGAATCCGTCTTTCGACACACATATCAAATAGGACATAACAATGACCCTAGATGAAGCGATGGATGATAAAAGGATTGTGACCCGTGAGGAAGCTGAACGTGAATGCCGGAAACACACGCAGGATCCGTCTGAAATGTTCGCAGAGCTGGGTGACCACCCGGAGTACAAGGCCTGCGATGTACTTGTCTGGCTTGGTTACTGAATCCAAGCTCGCCACCGCGAAAAAGTGAGTGGGAGTAGGAAAGATCCGGTATGAACCGACTCTAATCCTTGATTAAGGAAAATGTATGAATAAAGAACAGCATAATTCAGTAATCGCTCCCGAAAACGCGGAAGCGGCTTTGATGTTGTTGATTGAGACTATGCGGTTGAGAAGTGCTGAGGAAGGAGAACGGGGTTCTGCCGCGACTGCGTTAGGCATTGCCGGTGGTGCAGCCGCACTGGATGGTTTGACTAAGTTCTTGCGAACTCACGATAAAGCACCTCCCGCAGTTAGGATTGCGGCTACCTTGGCAGTTGGACATTTACTGGCAAACGCACACGTATCAGATTGAAGGAACCGTAAAAATGGCTGAACAGAGTGATCCTGGAACACTTGAGCGGGTACGCAAGTGCATTCAGCTTGTACGCGATGCAGACGACATTGCGAGTATGCTGCACCGAGCTGCTTGGGCGGGCGGCTATCTGAATGCGTTACACGTTGAGGAGCTGATCGATGATACTGCGTACGCAAAGCTAATTGTGGAACTCAGTCGTGCCAAGGATCACTTTGGGGCTGCGCTGTGAGCGGCAATATAAGAGACGAGACGAAGCCATTGCCGGTCATTGAGGGCCCTTACAAAGGGACCCGAATGGCACGGCCTGGAGATAGCTTCACAGAAGTTGTGGCGACCAGCATGAGCCGCCATCGAGGCTCCTACACCTACTATCTTCGCAGGCATCGCTTGTTAGGCCTGGTCTGGGCATTCAAAGAAAACAAAAGCGTTTCTCCTGTAAATAACTAACAATGGTGATTTATGAGTTCGCAGCTACTTGAACAGCTTGGAACGCGTAACGATGATGCGTTGATATGGCATCTTTCTAACACTGTGCGAGACCTTGCACGTCAGGTGATTAATGAGTTTCGAGCCAAGTATTTCGGAGAGTGTCGCGGGGTACTGAAGGCAATGCGCATTCTGGAGCTATTGCCTGAGTGTGAGTTAGATCAATGGTCTGCTGATATCTATCGGGCGTGTTTGCAATCCGCGGCTCAATGCGCCGAAGCCGGTGATCTACCTAACCAAGCCGAGCTTCGGCGTCACGAATTCCAGCTTCGGCACTTAGCGCATGAGGGCATTAAGCCGCGCCTGGAGTTGCCGCGTTAATGAACGCACACCTTTATTTGCGCGCGTCCACGAAGGACCAGGATGCAGATAGGGCAAGGAAGCAGCTGATTGAATTTTGCGAAGGTAAGAGCCTGGTCATCGTCGGCATTTACAGCGAAAACGTCTCAGGCACGCGCTTGGAGCGACCTGAGCTGATGCGGTTGCTTAGCCAGGCTGATCCGGGCGACGTGCTGGTGGTTGAATCGGTGGATCGCCTGTCTAGGCTAAGCCTGGACGACTGGGGGAAGCTCAAGGCGATTATGGCTGACAAACAGCTCCGTCTGATGGTCGAGGATTTGCCCACCAGCCACATGCAGGCCGATAGCAGTATCACCGGTCAAATTATGGGGGTCATCAACAGCATGCTGATTGACCTTATGTCGACCATGGCCCGATTGGACCAGGAGAAGCGCGTAGAGCGGATCCGCCAGGGCTTGGCTAACAAGCGGGCCGCAGATCCGAACTGGATGCCGCCTGGAAGGTCCAAAAACGCCGCTCTATGGACTCGGGTGGAGAAGCTATTAGATAAACATCCTCAGGCATCAGCCGACGAAATTGCCAAGTTGGCTGATTGTGGAGTTGCCACAGTTTTTCGGGTGAAGAAAAGCTTAAAAGACAGTTAAAAGAGAGGGAAGTATGGATACTGCAACTACTAAAAGATCATTGATTACTCTGGGGGCTATTGCGTTTTTATTCGCTGCCACCGCTGCCAATGCGGATTTCAATTTGCACTCAGTCACCAGTGCAGTAAGCGACGTTAAAAAGTTGTTACCTCAATCAAGCAATTCACGGTCTAGTGCGTCTTACATTCCCCCTGGAATGGAGCTTACTTTGAGCAATGGGAAAACAGCGAAAGCGTACGGGTCCGATTGCCAGCCAGGCGAGCGGCAACCGTGCGCCTCGATCAAGGTAGCGAATGGTTCCCGGCAGGTGTTGATTGTCCCTGACGGAGGCGGGAAGTCGATCCAGGAGCGCTGGACCTTCAAGCGCTTAGGGAACGCCCGGACCGTAGCTGTTCGCCCGGACGGCACAATTTTGGAGGCGAGCATTGATGAATAAGCCAATCAAGCCCCTGCTGGTGGTCCTGCTGGCTTCTTTGGTTGCTGGCTGTAATGCGGCAGAGGGTGACGCCAGGAAACTGGTAGATGCGGCCAGGGCTTCTTGGGATGCCGTTATGCCTGCTGCGCCTGGAGCATCGACGGGCAACCTGGTACTGAACGCGGACAAGGTGAATGCGTGTGTGAAGAACCTGCAGGACGCAAGCGACGACCTGGCAGAGGTTTACGAAAAATACGCAAACACCGATGTGGCTAAGGCCCCTGATACACAGGCTCTCAAAACAGCTTCGGACCGGCAGCTTGCCACGTGCAAGCAGATCAAGCACGTGCAGGGGTGGTGATGATGACTAGAGACGATGAAAAGGTAGTGGGCGGTACCATAGCGGCCGCCGCATTAGCCGCTGGGATTGTGTACCTGGTCCTTCAGTTGCTCCCGGACAGCTTGGCGTTGTCCTGGTCAGGATCCGCCTGGATCATCGCAGGCGTGATCCTTGCGGTTGTCGCGTTAGGGGTGGGGCTATGGTGTGAAACGCAATCCACTAACGAATATTTCCTGACGCTGGCTGGAGTGGCGCCCTTGGCCGCTGCCACTGCCTGGGGTGGCCTCTGGCCTGCGATGGAAGAATGGGGTGCAATCGGTCCCACTTTTCTTGGCGTCCCGCCGCCAGTCGCCTGGTGGGCATCACCAGTGATCCACTGGACAGGCCTGGCGATCATTCTTGTTGGGGGTTACTACTGGCTTTACCGTCGACAGCAGAACGGTTAAATGGCCGCTGCCGGTGGGCTGTGCTGGCCCGGTGCATTCGGCCAGCAAACCGTCACCTTGGAACCGTAATGGAGGCCCTGCCCCATGTTGCTTTCACTGCAAGAAGTAGGTGGTGTGTCGTTGTGATTTGCCTGTCGCGTTTCAACCACCGTTTAGGCACGGTTTCCGACGCAGCTTTAGCCCTTGAGGCGGGAGTTTCAGAGGCGACCATGCGCAGGCACCGGCAAGCTCAGGGTGTCCCAGGATTCGCCATCAAGTCGAAAATCGCTCCATTTGACCACTTGCTTGGTGTGTTGACCGACCGTGAAGTTGCAGCGTTGGCGGGCGTCACGGAGCCGGCCGTCAACAGGCGTCGAAGAACGCGGGGCATTCAATCATCGACCGGAACAGGGCTCCCCCTGCCGCCCTTGCAGGAGCCCCGCCCTGCCCCGCCTCTCGTAACCACCGCGGACTATCCTGACGCGATCTACCGCTATGAGGCTCAGCTTGGCAAGTTTTCCGATGCCAAGGTGTGCCGACAGACCAATGTGCCGCTGAACGTTGTGGAGGCGCGGCGCAAAGAGCTGGGCATACCTGCTTACGTGCGAACGTCCAAGGCTGCCGGTTTCGACCATCTTCTAGGCAAAATTAGTGATGCTGAGATTGCGCGCAGATGTGGTCTCAGCAAGCCAACGGTGCGTAGAAGGCGTGAACGCCTAGGGATAGCGGCGCACCGAGAATGATAGCAATCGTGCGTTCTGCAGCAGCTGCCCGGGGGATCGAATGATTGCAAATTCTGCTCTTGAGCGGAGCGCGGTCAAGCTGAATGGCGGGGGCCCCGCCGCAGGTGGGTTCCGCGTCCGCAGGACCGCCGCAGGCGCATTCTGCTTGACGGTGCGCAGTGACCCCCAATCTTGGCCTGGGAGTGCAGTGGAGCTTCACCCCACTGCGCTCCCGAGGCACCGGGATGATCCCCGGCGGGTTAACAAGGGCAGCGCCCTTGGTTTGTGATTGCCGTCCAGGGGGCACCCCTGGCCGCCGGAGGCGATCCATTTTGATTGCATTTCGGTGCACCTGGTCGAGCTGGCCACCGAAAAAACGATAGCAAACACACCAACAAAAAGGGGCCAGAAAGCCCCAGCCCAAACATTTACCGCGTGCAAAAAAACAAGGGGCCTATTGGCCCCTTGCTGCACTAGGATGATTAATCCCAGTGTTTCACTTTGTTGACGACATTATCACGTTCGTCCTGGACAATTTCCAAGAGCATGCCATCGGGTATGGTAAGGCCATATTCCATGACTGTCTTTTCATAATACCAGAGCGTTTTTCGATGGTAGCTGTCGTAAAGATTGGAGTAGATAGGTTCATCTAATTCCGGCAGAACATATATTACGCAGTAATACTCTTGTAATGGTTTGTCCCATCCCATGAGTATGCGGTATGTAGCACCGTCGATACTGCTAACCCTGTCGAAGATATGTTGACTCATGATGAAGCTCCTTAGTAGTTAACTTAGGGCATTTCAGCAGCTTGTGTGCCCTTAACGCTGCCATAAAAAGAAAGGGCCTTGGAGGCCCTTTCTGTTTGCTGATATGACTATTGGTCATTAGCGTTGATGTACGAATCAGAACGGAATTCCGTCTTCATCGTAGTCCCAGTCCGGCATGTCGCTCCATTCGCTTTTGAGACGTGGATTAAACCATTCGTTCTTTGGCTCAGGAGCTGCACTACGCGCAGGTTTTGGAGGGTACGCGATAATCACAAGCTTTATCGGACCGCTGTAACCAACCTGTTCAGCAGCAGCACGTGCTTCTGCTTCAGTAGGTTTGGAATAGCAGACACCAAAATCACCTACGCGTGGATCGACGAACTGATAAGATTCGATGTGGCCCATGTTGCACCTCTAGAGATTAGTTGGGAGCATTTCAGACGACCGTAGTGCTCTAACGTCGTCATCCCAATAATCGCCACGGATTTTGATTAAGTCAAGCACTTATAAAAAAAAGGGCCCGTGGGCCCTTGTGTTTACAGACTGGATTACTCCAGATCTTCATCGTTGGTTCCGTCCTGATGACCGCAGTGGCTACAGGAGATTGACCAATGAGCGTTGATTGCCCCGCTATGATTTGTTTCCCAGTCGCAGCGGCGCGCAGGCTTTTTACAGCACGGGCACTCTACGATAACTGAGTCATCATCTGAGGCGAGAGCCACTTGGAACGGTTGGTGGGTAACACTTGAATTCAGCCATTCAGTGTATGCTTCATTGAAAGTTTTATTTTGAAACTGGAGTTCATCCAAGTTGTCAAAATACCAATCAAAATAAGCTTCAGGGTATACAGCACAAGCTTCTGAACGAGTTTTCATGTCGGATTACCTAATGGTTAGTTGAGAGCATCGCAAGCAGCCTTGGTGCTCTTATGCTGCTAGCCAAAATAATCGTCCAGGTTTTCACTAGTGTCAAGTACAAATCTGCTTTATTCCAGAGGCAAAAAAAAACGAGATAGCGTTAGCTATCTCGTTCTGTGTCCAAGCAGGATTAATCGACTTGAGACAAGTCAATCAATTCAAGCGTAGACATTTCGTAGTGCGACTGGGCGATCTGAACTGCTTCGGTGAGCAGAAGACCGGTAGTAGCGTAGAATTTGAAAACTCGGGTCTTGGTACCAATGGTACGGCAGACATAGAGGTATTGCTTGTCAGAAAAAGCTTCAACTTTTTCGGTTTTGATGGCGCCGGTAGAATCAGCTTTTTGATGGACTCGGGCAGAACCAAAAGGTTTTGCTTCGAGGAATGCCATATATGCAGCAGCATATGGGGCAAATGTATCAGCTACTTCAGCTTCAACACCAGGAGCGAATTCAAAAACAGGCGAGAACGATTCCCAGAAGAGTTCGATACCTTTCATGGCATTAGATCCTTTAACAGTTAGTAGGAGAGCATTTCAGTCAACCATGTGCTCTAAACGTTGACGGGACCTATCCTAACGCAAAATCTTATTGACGCCAACTTTTTTTGAGTGTAGTTGCCGGAACGAAAAAGCCCCCATTTTGGGGGCTTTGTTTTGATTGCAAAGTAATGTAGAGCAGTACTTGCGCCTTAAATGTTTGCAATCATTCCTGCATGGCCTCTTTCGACTTGATACGAGGGGCAGTCAGGTCTGGTTGCCCCTCTCTGTCGGGGTATGACTGTTTGCAGCCTTGTTTGTAGCCCGAACAACTGAAGAACTGCCATCCCCCCTCCCCGTCCGTGGCTTCCTTGACCATGTGCACCAAGGGCTTCCCACAGCTGCCGCAAGCGTACTCGGTCATTGTGGGCCCCGTAGAGGCTTTACCCGGCTCGCCGTCTGCGTCCTGGGCATGATAATCGCAGCCCTCCCCTTCAGGGTCGTAAGCGCTGCAATTCCACCAGGCTGAGCCTTTTTTGGTCGCAGGATTGAACAGCAGGCCGCGTCCGCATTTCGGGCAAGGGTGCAGCACTTTCACCTTCGATTTAAATTCATTGATTTCATCGCTTAGGCGTTTGTGCACGATGCCCAGGAGTGACTTATATGTTTGTTTGCCAGTGGCAATTGCTTCAAGTTGAGTTTCAAGGATCTTAGTAAAGTCAAACTCAATGAATTTGAAGTTTGCGCGTATGACGTTGATCAGTCTATTTCCGCGCGCAGTTGGCTTTAGTTGTTTCTTTTTGCCACTTACTTCCAGATATCCCCTGGTGCTTGTTACAGTTTCAATGATAGCGCCGTAAGTCGACGGTCGACCAATGCCGCGGCGCTTCAATTCCGCCACCAAACTTGCTTCGGTGTAGCGGCCTGGAGGATTGGTCTTTCCCTTCACCAGGTCGGCCGAATTCGCGTCAAGGTAGTCACCTGGTGTAAGGAGTGGCACCTGGTTGTCCCCATCTTCCTTATCTGCGGCAGCTGCGTCGTCAGGATCCATTGCGGTATCAACAGGAGTTAGTGCCTTCCAGCCTTGATGGACAAGTTTTTTGCTACGGGCAACAAACTGGATGGCCTTGCCGTCGATGTCCTCAGCTTTGAGTACGGCAGTACGTACGGCAAAGCGTGCTTCTTGGAGTTGAGACCCTACTGTACGGGCCCAGATTAGCCGGTATAGCTTTCGCTCATCTTCGCTTTCACCAGCTTCAAGAACATCTATTTGGGATGGACGTATGGCTTCATGGGCGCCCTGCGCGTCATCACCATCCTTCCATACCCTAGGCGCATCGAGCATGGGCAAGCCTGCTTCGCGCCCGTGAGCAAAGATAGCGTCCAATGCATCTTGTGAAAGTGCGGCGCTGTCGGTGCGCATATAGGTGATCGCGCCTTGCTCATAGAGTTTTTGAGCCAATTCCATAGTCTTCTTGGGGTTAAACCCCAAGGTGTTACTACCGGCGGCTTGAAGTGTAGACGTGCTGAATGGCGCGGGGGGCGAGCTTTGAGTGTCCGAGTCTTCGCACGAAACGACTTGGACGTTTCGAACAGCGGCTACTTTTTCAGCAAAGGCCTGGTCGGTCCAATGTTTGCCACCGTCCAGCAATTCCTTGAATTGCCATTTGGCGTCCCAACCCGCAAATCGCAGCGACACTCCGAAGTGGTGCAATACTGAGTGCCCATTGATTTCATTTTCGCGGTCGACTACCAGGCGTACCGCAATAGATTGAACGCGGCCTGCTGAGATAGTCCGATCCCCAAGGATTTCAGCTACGATAGGACTTACCATATACCCAATGAACCTATCAACAACGCGGCGCGCTTCCTGTGCGGCGACATCTTGAAGGTTAATAGTGCGCGGGTTTTGTACAGCTGCCTGAATTGCTTTCTTTGTGATTTCGTTGAAGGTAATGCGATTGGCGTTTTTGATGTCGAGCTTCAGCACTTGCTGTAGGTGCCACGCAATTGCCTCCCCTTCCCTATCCAAGTCAGAGGCAAGCAAGATGCCTTCGCATTCTGATGCCAGTCGTTGTAAGCGCGCGACAACTTCTTTCCCCCGGTCGGTATACACATAGTCCGGGCGAAAGTCCGGCGCGTGTACCCCCATGGAGCGATCCGGCAAATCACGAATATGGCCGACGCTTGCAGCAACCCGATAACCGCTGCCCAAATATTTTTCGATGGTTTTTGCTTTCGCTGGTGATTCCACAATAAGAAGTACGGCCACGATATTGCTCCCATACGCGGAGAATATTAAGCAGGAGGCAAGAATTTGCCACCAAGCCAACTAAGTTGATTTGCAGTTGTGCGATTGGTAGTAAGTGGCCGTAGACGGCCACTTCAATGAACAATAATTATTGGGCGGTAAGCTGCTTGCGTTGCTCATGGTACCGCTTAATAACCTGATTCAGGTCATGCATCAGTTTGCGCAGCGGCTTGATATAAGCGTCCTCACGCTTTTTGTACTCTTTCTTTGTTAGCGCGCCGCGCCAGTGCAATTCCTTTAGGGTGCCGACGATTAAATCCGCAATCACGAAAAGACGCACAAAGCCATTCACCAGTGGAGTACCTTTTCCTTTTTCGATGGTCAGGGCGTACTCAGTTTGCTTCGGTGCAGAAACATCCACTGCTTTAATGAGTGGGTCATCAAGTTCTTTACTGACTATCTCAAGACTTATTTTCAATTCATCTTCGATAGACTTGATGCTATCACTCAAATCAGGCCGGACGCGCTCAGCGAGTGCTTGAGCAATACGATATTCTGGTTTTGAATTACTTGCGAAAGCCTCAATTGAAAAAAGGCTGTCGGCAACCCGAACACCACAAATACGTTTGGTGGCTTCATGCCCAGGAAAGTAGTTCGTGTCCCAGAGAATAATTAGGTAAAGGTCATGGACCTTTATCCGAACATCGTAACTCGGTTCTTCCATGCTATTCATTTTAATTACCCATTATCAGATTTTGGAGTTCCAGCACTTCTTGTGCTGGGAGTTTCCAAATTTCATCATTTAAAAACGCCAACTCATAACGAAAGGCAAGTTCAGGCTCCAAGTACTGAGTCGCATCGAACTCCATCCCAATGCGCGGACGTGGAGGCTTGTGTGTCGTTATTATTAGTTGTGCCAATCTTACTCCCATTCCACCGGGAGCTGTTAAGCACCACTGCACAATAACGGCGAGCCGTTCGTTCCGCGAGAGCTGTTCATGCCCCGCGGCTATGGAGCACTGCCAATCGTTGAATTCTTGCAACCCAGACTGCGGATCGTCCGCAGGGTTGCCAGGGCACAACTTATCGCACCAGGTGATGCGATACTTGGTGCACCCAAGCATCTCGAATGACTGGTAGTCCTCTAATTTAGCTAGGCGCACCAGTGGCATTACTCAGCGTCCTGTTGTTCGTCCGTGGACTCTACCAACCCAGCGATTTTGGCCAGCAGCGCAATGCGCAGCTCTTTGGGTTCAAGCTCCGCGTCAACCTCCAGTAAAATCGCCAGCGCCTGAGCTTCGGCCAGCGGCAGGTTTAGCGCTACTTTCGCCGGGGTAGATCCTCCACCATCCTGCTTGCCTTCGGCATCAGCAGTTCGGGTTTTCTCTTTGGGCATCAGTGTTTTCAACGCCTGCTGAATTGAGTCGCCTTTCTCGATCTTCTTTTTCAGCTTGGTGATGCCATCATCGTCCAGTTTTTTCAGGTCATATACTAGGTTGATGTCCTGGAAATAGCCGGCGCGCACTAGCTCCAATGCGCTATCGCCAAGCTTATGAATGGCGTTGAACTTGCTAAGTTGGGACTTGCTCTGCAAGTTATGCACGGCCATGATTTCATCGGACGACAGTCCATATTCATCCTGGTCGCGCTTGATCGACCTTGCGACCTGGTACAGGTTGAGACCCTTGCGCGCGCCGTTAGAAGATGTATGGTCCAGACGAATCTCTTTTGCGTCACCTGTACGGATGATTATGGGTAGCATGAGCGCTTCGGGATCTTCTTCCCCCCAGGTTGACCGCCAACGGCATTCACCGTCGATCAGCATATATTTACCCTGTTCATCCGCAGGCTTCACCCAGAGAGCTGTACGGACGCCATAGCGACGACCATCATTGAGTCGGATCGCAGCAGACTTTTTGATGCTCTCGATGTTCGCAATAGTGGCTGGATCATCCCAGTCATCCCGATCATTCTCTGGGTCGCGAATAATGTCGTCCCGACTGACGTAGTAGATCTTCTCGCCGGTCAGCGGCTCGATGTTGTTGCCATTTAGCAGCTCGGCAATTGAATTATTTTTAGTCATCACACTTTCTCCAGCAGTTTCTTGCAAAATTGTTCAAATTCATTTGACGCTGCCTGCGCAGAGTCATCTTTGCCAGTGATCCACATCCCGTTGCTTATGCAAGTTTTAATCGGATTGCGAAGACCGATCACTCCTAACAAAGCAACATCGCCGTATTCCTTAACCAAAGATTCATATATCGCGCGGTCTGAAAGCGCCTCTGGCACTTTTCTGCCCAAAACCGATACGAGCTTTTGCACGCGGTTGATTACAAAACCAGCCCACTGCAACTTAGTGTTTAGTGCCCGCTTAACTGGCTTCAGGACTTTGGTCAACTCAGTCAGCGAACCGATGGCGTTATGGTCCAAGTCAATAGGCGAGTAAACTAGGTCAGCAACAATCAGCGATGCCAAAAGCGTGTTGCCGTTACCCGCCGGGGTATCAATCAAAATAAAATCATATGTTTCGATGCCTGGCACATTCATGTGCAGGTTGTCCTTCAGCGCAGTAACAATCGTTAGGTCGTTAGAGCGGTTGATGTCGCTGACACTGGAGTCGCCTTGAATCAGGTGAATGTTATCTGAGATAACACTGACCGAAAGAGGGGTGCCACCCTCTGGATCCTTAAACAGGTCCGTGACGTTACTCAAGTGAGGGTGACGCACGTCAGCGCCTTGCAGGTTGTTGGTAAGACTCGCGATGTTATCAAGGTCAATGAACAAGACCTTTTTGCCTAATCCACCCAGATAGAGTCCAAGACCTGTACAGGTTGTGGATTTGCCCACACCACCTTTAGGGGTGCTAACTGCGAACACTTTTGGGAAAGGAGTTTGGTTCGACATTGTTAGATTCCTTCGATTTCGTCCAGGGACGATAAGTCAACTGAGGGTTTGGCCGGTGCGTCCTGGACTGGGCGAACAGGCTTGTTCTTTGTGTTAATAATTCCAGATGCAGCTTGTTCAATTGCAGCTAGCTCGGAAGCGCTGAGCTTGCTTTTACCGCTGCCTTTCTTGCCCTTCTGCTCCGCCGGTGGAGTGGCAAAAGGGTCATCTTCTGGAGCGTTATAGTCGTCGGCTACTTCGCCTATGAATGCTTCGTCTGATGGAGCTGCATTTGCAAACGGGTCGTCACCGCTGTCATTAGGGTTCAATTCAAAAGGATCGCTAGCCGTCTTCTGGTCGACACTAGCGAACGGATCGCTTTGAGCGTCCCCGGAATCCCCGAACGGGTCAGCACCAATAGCGGCCGCAGTCACGCCAGGTGCTGCTGGTTTCGCTGCAACTGGCGCAGTAGAAACCGAAGTGCTTATAGCAGCGGTTTGCGCAGGGGAGGGCGCAACACTTCCGCGCAGTGGCATTCCGCGCTGCTCCTTGAGCTGGATCCAGCATGTGTATAACAGGGTAGACAGCACGTTTGGGCGGACCAGTGCGCAGACGCGGGGTGGGAGTGCCAGCAGCTGGTTTTCTGTGATGTAGTTTTCTTCTACCTGCCCCACGGAGCGTTCGTTACCCCACACTTCTGCGCCTGCCCGGTTAACCTCGACCTTCTCCATTTTGGTTACCGTCTTGTGTGCCGAGCCGGTCAGCGATGAAACCCATTCGGCAGTGTCCGCATCGTTGGCACGATAGCTGAGTGTGATTTGAGTATTGGTCTCGATGCCAGTCTTAATCGACTCAGCGTTGAGCGATTTATCGGGCAGGTTAAGCAAGTCATTGATGGACTGATAGGCAAGCGCCATGTTTATGTTCTTTGAAAGAACTGTAGCCAGGGCATCTGCAAGCGTGTCAGAAACCACGAAGCGACATTCGTCGACCACCAAAAAAATCGGGTGTTTAAGGGGCTTCCGTAGTGCAACCTGGACGATTTCATCCAGCAGCGCGACTGTTGCCCGCCGTACAATCGTGTCCTTCATATTGGACCGAATATGTACAACGCTACCGGCTTCAAGCTCGCGCGACACATTGAAGGATTCGTCCTCATTCGCGCGCATGGTGTCAAGCTGCATGAACTCGGCAGTGTTCGATTGCAAGCTGCCGGAGTTCTGCATTATCCACGAACGTTGCGAATCCGTTATTAACGGGTGTTTGCCCTTTAGAAGGCTTTCCAACTGCGTAAGTGTGCCATCCCACAGCGGCATGAGCGTGTCCAAAACCTGCCGCTCCAGCCGCTTATAGAAGTCTGCGGTTTGGCCGGTATCAGCCATCGTGAACGCCTTAACCACGCGTTCTCTACGTTCACGGCGGGTACCATGGATGAACGGACCATAGGCTCCCGGTCCTACTCCATTTAGATCTAGGGTGACAGGGGCAGGGCGGTTATAGCGCTCGCAGCCTTCGCGCATAATGTCGGGGATAAAGTCGTCTGGTTTAGGGTCAATGAACCAGGCACCCCAGCCTTTCCAGATCGCCTGATCGAGCAGTACGCCGAGCTGGACGCCCTTACCTGTTTGCGATGGGCCCAATACTTTTAGGTGGTTCTTGCGAAAGACTGCGTCTTCCATGTAGATGGGTTCACGGTTTTCATCCAAGCCCAGCAGCATGAAACCTTCGCGATAATGGTCACGAGGATTGAAGTCCATCGGCTTCACTCGACCAACCTCGATCCGGATGTCGGATAGAGAATCCCCGCTTTGCTT
>NZ_CP093281.1 GCF_026651855.1 Pseudomonas silvicola | reverse complement strand
TCGGGTTGTAAAATCCGACGCAGGACCAGCGCGCCATGCTGGTTGAGCTGTTCACGGCATTCACGTCGCCAGTCGGCGTCGGCCAGTGGATGCAAATCGAAACGAATCAATGCAGACATAGCAACAGTTCTCATTGTGACAGGTGTGTTATCACATTAACTCACTGATATGTTAGTGCGTAACGATATAAATTTAATGCCCTGCTAAGGAAACTTTAATGCCCGCACAGTCACCACGTTTACCGAAAATCAGCGTAATCCAGTCACGCATGTGGCGGCGGAGTTAGGTAGTCTGGCAAAAGCCGCCGCGCAACTGGCACTGACGCCTGCGGCGGTGAGCCAGCAGATCCGGCAGCTAGAGGAACAGTTGGGCAGCGCGCTGTTTGTGCGTACGCAGAGTGGGGTCATGCTGACCGAAACCGGCAAAGAGTATCTGCGCTATGTGACGGAAGCTTTGATATATTTTGCATCTCGGTCAGCAAAACCTGCGTCATGTGGCGGCGATGCCCAAGCTCACGCTCTATTCATTGCCCGCGCTGGCCTCGAAGTGGCTGCCGTTGTTGCTCCAATATTGCGCAGTGGCGCGTTCACTGTCCCGACATTGATTTATCGCTACACGGCACCCATGCACAGGTGGATTTTAATGCCACACCAGCTGACTTTGTCATTTGCTTTGGTGAGGATCGCTATCCCCAGCTTGATAAGCAGCGTCTGTTTTTGGATGAGGTGGTGCCCGTGGTGAGCCCCAGGCTGTTGCAGCAGTTTCCATTAGAAAACGTGTTGCAACAGGCTCCATTGATCCATCTTGATTGGGGCAACGAAGGGCGCTTTGCCTGACTGGCGAAGTTGGTATCTGGCCAAAGGGATGGCGGAACCCGCATCTCAGCCCGCGTTAAGTTTTAATCTCACCTCCCTGGCGATAGATGCTGCGGTGGCAGGCGCGGGTTTGTTATTGGGGCAGAAAAGGCTTATCGCTGCAGAGCTGGCACGAGGCGATTTAGTTATGGTTGATGCGTTAAGCTCTGCCGTTAAGTAAACCCTATTTTCTTGCCTGGCCCCAGCGTTCGCGCAGCCAGCCGGGCAGCGAAGCGTTAATAAACTGGCTCGGACAACTAGCAATTTAACAAACTGTTAACTGACTCAGCGTTGCACACCGTGGATTGCACTATGCTTATCCGCTTTGTGCGACGGATCGTAGACAGGAGTTCAGTCAGTGACTTCAGACATGCATTTCTGGCTTACCACGTTGGTCATAGCCATCACCATTTTGCTGTGGGCAAGTGCACGCCTGCCGGAATATCTCACCGCGCTGCTGTTTTTTGCCGCCGCCACGCTGCTTAACATCGCCCCGACCAGCACCATATCTTCAGCGGATTTGCCTCTTCAGCCTTCTCTGGCTGGTATTGAGCGGTTTTGTGCTCGGTGCGGCGATCCGCAAAGTCGGGCTGCACAGCGCTGGGCTAACTATCTGGTGGTGCCACTCAGTCAGAGCTGGCCGCGCATGGTCGTTGGCACCCTGGTGCTGACCTATCTGCTGGCATTGGTGATGCCTTCCAATATGGGGCGCATCGCACTGCTAATGCCTGTTGTGCTGGCGCTGGGTGAGCGGGCCGGAATTAAAGCCGGGGAGCAGTGGCAGCATTGGTCTGGCGCTGGCGGTGGGTTTTGGGCACATTCCAGCCCGCCAGCATCTTACCGGCTAATGTGCCCAATCTGGTGCTCCAGCGGCGCTGCTGAAAACGCCTATCAGATCCATCTCCAGTGGCTGCCCTGGTGGCTGCCATATGGTGGTGGGGATTGGCAAGGGATGGCACTTGCAGCCGCTATTCTGTTTGTTCCGCGCGCAACTCAGCCCGTGCGCCATCGCGATCAACTTTGAGCCGCTCAGCCGCGCAGCGAATGGCGGTTGATGGGCCGTTGGCTATCACCTGTTGCTGTGATGACCGATAGCCTGCAATGCGGCTTGCCAGCTGCATGGATTGGTCTGGCGGCGGCTCAGCTTGTCTGCTGCCGCGCATCGGCTTTCTCTCAAGTGATGATTTCGCCAGCGGGGTAATTTCGCACCGTATCTATATCGCCGGTATTCTCGGGGTGGCGACAGTGGTGGTGGATTCAGGACTTGGCCGACTGATTGCCAATTGCTGCTCAGCGTGCTGCTCTGCGATCACGCTTGTTTGGTAATTTCGCGGTGCTTAACACGCTGGTCTCGCTGCTCAACTTTGTGCTGACCGCCAACGGCGTGCCAGCGATGGTGACGCCGATCGCGCAAGAGCTGGCAACCGCATCCGGTTTTTCTCTGATGAGCGTCGTCATGATGCAGGTGTTTGCCTACGCGGACGCCGCTGTTGCCTTACCAGGCCAGTGGTGGTGGCGATGGGGCTGGAATGTGCCTGCCAGCAAGGGCCTGCAACGTGCGTGCTGGTGTTTATCTTCGTGCTGCTGCTGTTACCACTGGATTATCTCTGGTTCAGCTGCTAGCTATGTGACTTTCCCTCACTGCCTGAGCACGCCGTTATGTCAGCCAATAATGATTGGGTCGATTTTCGTCGCGATGACGAAACCGGTATCGAAAGCGTCAACGCGCATTCGCGGACACGCCTACGATCCGCACGATCACGACGAATTATTGCGGGCGGACGCAGCGGCTTACAGCGTTTTAATTGTCATCGTGCTTTGCACACCAGCACGCCGGGCCGCGCCATTTTGATTGAGCCGGGCGCGGCATGACGGCCACGCCCCCTAACGATGAGGGTTTCACCTTACACCATGCTATATCTGCCGCAGCGTTGGGTGGCAGAGATGATGCAGCGACATGCGGTCTGGGCGATGTCTCCAACATCGAAGGTGCGTTTCGCCACACGTTAAATGATGATGCGCTGCTGGCCAGTGCCATCCAGCAGGCGTGGTTTTCAGTGCATCACAGTGAAGGGCGACTGGCGCGCGACCAAAGCCCGATCATCTGATGACGATGCTTTCCGCCATCTTGAAACCAAACCCAGTGCGCAATCAGGGTGCAGCGATGCAGCATATGCAACTTTTACGCGACTATCTGCACGATTTTATGGCGCAGGATATAGGGCTGGATGAGCTGTCACGGCTGGCGGGCATCGATCGCTTTAAGCTGACGCGTCAGTTTGAAGCAGGCGTTTGGTCAGTCACCGCATGCCTACCTGGTACGACTCGAGGTTGCGCAGCGCACGCAGATGGCTGGCGCAGGGCATTGAGCCGGTGCAGGTTGCCGCTCAGGTTGGTTTTGCCGATCAGAGCCATTTAGGGCGTTGGTTCCAACGCGCCTACCGCATGACACCGGCCTCCTATCAACGTCAGTGCACAAACGTTCTATATCCCACCCCCGCGACTCTTAGATGATGGTGTTTTAGACCTCATCGGAGAGTAGTTGAAGATGTTTGATACCAAAATCGCCCTTGATTGTTCGTGATGATTTAGCCACCTGGCAGCGCCTGAATGTGGTGGCCTTTCTCGCCACCGGCATTGCTTTGCCGCGCCTGACATGATGGGCGAACCCTATGTGGATGCGAAGGCCGTCAATACGGCAATATGGCAGGCCAGCCGATGCTGGTGTTTGCGGTGATATGTCACGGGTTTTTCAGCAAAACAACGCATCGCCAGGGTTTGGAACGGGAGTTGACGGTGATCCCGTATGTGGAAGCGATGTTCGCCACCGACATGATGCCGCCAACCGCGAGGTATTCATGGCTGAAGATGCCGACAACCTGAACCTGGTCGGCATCGCGATTCGTGGGCCAAAGAAAGCAGTGGATAAGGCGATTAAAGGGCTGTCACTGCATGGGTGAAAGCGATCGCCACCTGTGGCGACCGCATTTATTTCGTTGATCGCGCAGCCTGGCCGACGCAGCCGCGCGCAACAACAAATCTTCCCGGCCACGCAGCGCCAGCAATTCGACGCCAATCGGCAACCCGTCGTCGCTCAGGCCAGCGGGAATAGAGATAGCTGGCGCGCCAGTCACTGCGGAAACCAGCGCATTGCTGCCTTCCTGCATCTCGCCGTGTTTGATGGCGCACGGCGCACCACCGGGAGGCCAGCAGGTTAATGTTGTGCTGGTCGAACACGCCACCAACTGCTGGTAAAGATCATGTTGGCGCTGCTGCACCCGTGACCAGCATAACCTTCGCTGGCCGTGCCAGGATGTACCGCGCGGGTCTTTAACACGGTTTCGAGCTGAGGATGATACAGCCCGGATGCAGCGATATCCGGCAAGGTATGGAACTGCGCCTGCGGCTTATCACAAATACTTTCGCCAGCGCTCGTAGCTAACACCATAGCCGATGATATTGGCATCAGCCGCTAACGTCTCTAATTCTGGCCAACTCAGCGTGGCAGGCGCGAACCCAGCCACGGCAGCCTGCACCGCCTGATTAATCTCATCTTCATCAGCGGCAAATCCCTCATGCCAGATGCCGACCCGTAATGCTTCTCCCTCCGTAGCAAACGTCTTGCCGCTGAGCACTTCGCTGGCGATGCGCAGGTCGGCCGCGCTGCGTGTCAGCGGGCCGGGGATATCCTGCGTCGGCGACAGCGGCACGATGCCCGATGTGCTAAGTGCACCGCGTCATGCGTAAGCCAAACAGGCCATTAAACGCGGCAGGTATACGCACCGAACCTGCTGTGTCGCTGCCAATGGCGAGCGGCACATAACCGGCGGCAACGGCAACTGCAGAGCCGCTGCTCGATCCGCCCGGTGAACGTCCTTGCAGCCAGGCATTGTGGGTGAAGCCCGTCAGCGAGGAGGCGCCGGTAATACCCGCCGCCAATTCATGCATCGCGGTTTTACCGATAATAACCGCGCCCTGGTGGCGCAGCGTGGTGACCAGCGGGGCATCGGTTTGGGCGATGACGTCACGCAACATCACCGAACCCGCGCTGGTGGGCCAGCCTTGTACTTCAATATTGTCTTTAATCAGCACCGGGATGCCGTCCAGCTGGCTCCAACGCCTCACCGCGTTGACGGCGTGTATCACCAGTTCTGCTGCCGCACGCGCTTCATCCGCAAACAGCCAGGTGATGGCGTTGTAGCGCGGCTGGTCTGCCTCACTTATGCGCTGCAGTGCGAAGTCGGTCAGCTCGCGTGCAGTGACGTCACCGCATTGCAGTGCCTGGTTTAAGTCGCTGAGCGACGCGGTGAGATAGTCAGCGTATTGCATCCGGTCAATCCTCGATTGGACTCCATTGCCCATCAGGCGTAACACGGCCCAAAGAGCTGCTGTGGAAATGGGAACTGAACCAGATTGCCTGATGTTGCTGGCACCAGTCTATAACGCGTTGACGTGCAGCCATCGCGAGCGGAAGGTTCACAGAAACAGCGAGTTCCAATGCGGGTGTTGAAATTGCACCGGATGGTGCATCACATCACCCGGAAAATCGCATACTCGCCCTGGCTTTCCAGCACAATCGATGCGTGATCGATGCTGTGACCCGGTGTGGCAATGTAGCGCAGCACTCCGGCGAACAGCGGGGAATCCTGCACATTGATGGTCTGCAGCTGGTCGCGTTCGATCAGCGGCAGAATACTGTCGCGATACAGTTCCTGACTGGCGGGATCGTCCTGACAGTGCTGCAATTCCACCGCCGAGCAGACATAACGCGCGTTGGGGAACAGGGGTTGCCACTACCTTCCACCCAGTGCGTATTCCAGCTAACATGATCGGTATGGATATGCGTCATCAATACCAATGTCACTTCAGCAGGATCAACGCCCGCCCGTGCCAGATTCTCGACATAAGGCGTATTCAGTTGATGGAATAACGGTTTGTTATCCCGATTGCGCCCATTGCCGGATGCGGTATCAATCAGAATAGTGTGATCAGCGGTACGCACCACCCAGCTGTGTATCGACACTTCAGCCGGCTGTTCGGCAAAGGCGTCACTCATCTCAGTACGATGTGCCTTAAACAACGCCCCAAATGGAAAAGCGGCGCGCTGCTCAGTGATTTTTTCAACCCGGCATTCTCCTATCTGAATGTTCATGCTGTGCTCCACTTGATAGAGGACGCGTTTAACAGCGCCCGTGACAGTAAGTTGAAAGTCACTATACTGAGGCGGAAAACATTATTTAAATCGATTAAAATCTGGCGAACAACATCAATGAAAATGATTTCTCTCGTATCGACCTCAATCTGCTGGTGGTGTTGATGGTGATGTACGACGTACGCAGCGTCACGCAGGCCGCCAATCGCCTTTACCTCGGCCAGCCAGCGGTGAGTGCCGCTTTGAAAAGGTTGCGTGAAATGTCTGATACGGCTGTTCATCCACCTCATGGCATGACACCGACGCCGCGTGCCGAGCAATTAGTGCAACAGTTCGCACCGCTGATGCAGGGGCTGCATCGGGTAATCTTCACGCCCGATGCATTCGATCCACAGCGTGATAACCGCCGCGTTTTCGCATTACTGGCATCAGCGATTGGCTGGAACAGTGGTTGATGTGCCTGATTTGTTAGCGGAACTTGCCACTGCCGCGCCCGGTGTGGATATTCATGTCGTCGCTGCCGATCCTGGCAGGCGATTCCGTTAATGGAGCAGCAGCAGGCGGATGTGGTGATCACCGTTGAATGGTTGTCGGACTTAACCCGCGAGAAAATCGGCCCGGCGGGTTTCGCACTGTGTGGAGCCGCCAGCAAATTCGCAATGGAACGCCTTACTCTAGCTCAGTTTGTCGGACATCAGCATGCGCTGGTGTCTTATCGCGGCGCCAGCGAAAGTGCGCCTTGACCATGCTTTGCAGCGCCTGGGAAATCCAGACGTACGCTGCGTCGCCAATCTCTTTTCCGTTTACCGCGCAAGCTGCAGCAGATGCCGCTGTTCGCCACTGTACCGCAGGGCTGGCTCCCGTGGTGCCAACGCTATGGCTTAAATGCTGCGCCGTGCCGGTGAAATGCCGGATTATGAACTGTCTTTGTTAGGTGGCACAACGCGCAGCAAGACGATCCGGCAAACCGCTGGCTGCGCGAGACATTGCGACAACTGCTGCTGCGAAAAATTTAATGCGGCGTTTAGGCCGCTCGTGCGTTGGCAGCGATTCACAGGAGGACGGCCAACAGAAAACATCACCAGGGCACGACGCGACCCAGATAATCGAGATAATGCAGCCCGCTGCGGCCCGCATACGCCTTCCATCGTAGTTGCAGCAGATTGGGGATGCTTTCATCGATGGTCAGGCGCTTCCGGCCCCATATCGGTTTGCACCCAACCCGGCGCCATCAACAGCAGTGTGCGCGCATCCTGATGACGGGCGGCAAAGCTGGCGCATAAACATGTTCAAGGCTGCTTTGCTACCGCGATACACCTCGTAGTTGCCATTGGTGTTGTTGGTCAGACTGCCCTGACCGGAGGACATCACGGCAATCGTGCCGCTGGGGCTGACCCGATCTTTGAATGTCTCGATCACGCGTAATGGGCTGAGCGCGTTGGTCACCATCACACGGGTGAACTCCTCGGTCGAAACGTCGGCTATCGTTTCCCGATCGTCATTTTTCACCCCGGCATTGACGAACAGCATGTCAAACCCGTGCCCGCCAAAGTGCTGATGCAGAGCGCGAACCTGCTCGGGGCCGTAATATCCACCGTTTCTACCGTCAGCTGTTGCGGATAGCACGCAGCCAGCTGCGCCAGTTTATCGGTAGAATGGGCTCGCCCGGTGGCCACAACCTGATAGCCTCGCTGTAGCATGGTTTCTGCCAGTGCGAATCCCAACCCGCGTGACGCGCCAATCAATAATGTTTTCATCCTGTGTTCCTCAGTTGAGTTCTTAAGAAAAGTCTAGCGCGGAGTGAGGGGAGGCGGAACACGCAGCCTATGCAGTGGTAACATGCACCAAACGCCTTGTTATGTCACCCGACATCCAGCAGGATAATGACCATGAACACCACCGATCTGAATTTACTCACGGCGCTTGATGCGCTGCTCAGCTACCGCAGCGTGGTGTGCCGCCTCGCAAACCAACCTGAGCGACGGCGATGAGCCGCGGTAACGCTGGGCCGTCTGCGAAATGTGACTGGCGATGCGTTATTGGTGCGGGCTGGTCGGCAGATGGTGCTAACCCCCTATGCTGAAGCGATACGCGAACGGACTCACCGCACGCTGCAAGAAGCGCACGCGGTGCTCAGCCCGGATGCTGAAATCCTCGATTTGGCCGAGTTGGATCGCTGTTTTAGGCTGCGCACCAATGAAGGTTTTATCGAAGCGTAGTGCGTTGATTGCTGCTGTGACCGCGCAGGCACCGAAGGTCGAGTTGGTTCGTGGCAAAACCGGATAAAAGTGACCGCGAACTGCGTGAAGGCAGTATTGATTTAGAGATTGGCGTGCTCGGCAATATGGGGCCAGAAATCCGCTTGCAAGCGCTGTTTCGTGACCGTTTTGTCGGCGTGGTGCGCGCGGGCCATCCATTGACACAGCAGATGGACATCACCCAATTGGCCCGATTTGGCCATATTGTGGCGTCTCGTCGCGCAGAACGGGGTGGACCGATCCATGACGCCATATCGAGCAAGCCGGATTGCAGCGCAAGGTTGTTGCTGTGCCGGCTTTCTCTGCCGCTGTGGCGCTGGTGGTCGATTCGGATTGGGTGGCGCTGGGCCACGTTCGCTGGTTGCACATCACTCCTTTGATCGCTAACAGTCAGGCGTTAGCGATGGTTGAGTTGCCCTTGCGACGCCGGAAATGACCGTGTCACAAATGTGGCATCCTACTGAGAGAATGATGCCGCGCATCGCTGGTTGCGCGGCGTGGTGAACAAATTTGCGCTATGGCGCGTAATTGATCGGCGTAATGGCGGTAGGATCAAGTTGCTGACCGAATTTTGCTAACGTGGATGCCATTGCACAGCGGTACCCACCTCGGTGACCCGACAGTCAGGGGTTCGCCCTCTTCACGCAACAGCGGATGCGCTTGATCGACAGACTGCAGATGAAGGTCATCGAGGCTTTGTGCCTGGAAGTAAACATGCAGCCATCGCTCGCCACTCTGCTTATCGCGCCAGCGTTCAAACACCAGGCTACTGCCGGGCGGAATATTCCCGCGCGTGTAGCCCGGCAAAGCCAGGTGAAGCCCATCAACGTGCGCGCACCATCGCGATGTTAGTGTCATGTGCGACAAACAGCAGCCAGCGCGTGCATCCGGCACGGCATCTGAAACGGGGCTGACACCCTGTTCAACACCCTGAATCATTTCATTCAGCAGAATGGAGCCACGCTTTTTCGCCGTATACAGCACGTCGTTACTGAGGTCGTAATTGGCGGTTCACAGCGGTAATACAGCGGTTATCTGTGTAGAGGGTGATATTGCCCCAGGCCAGTTGATCTGCCGGCAGGTTCTCACTCCAGCTCAGACGCAACGTCTCCACCATGCTGGCAAGAACACCTCAATCCTGCACATAGGTCTTGCCGCTGTTGCTCTGCTTGATCTGCCACGGTTTGTCAAAGACCGAGCAATCGCTGCCTGGCTGACAGACAGCACTTTTTAATGCCTGAACGGCAGGTTGTAGCGCCTGCTGACGTGCGACCAGATTCCCGTCGTAGCGGTCACGGCGGCAAGTTGTTGTGCGGGATCGGTATCGGTAGCCGGAAACGCTTCGGTCTGGAACAGGGGATCATCCTCACCCGCCACGTGATGCACCGTAACGCCACAGCCTGGAAATGCACCATCCACCAGCGCCTGGGCAGTGGCGCGGGTGCGTTGCAACGGGCTGGCGCGAACATACACCTCTTGTGCCTGTGGGCAGCCTGACGTCAATAAACCCAACTGACGATAATGATCGCCTCTCCCAGCGCCCCTTTGTTCACCACGGCAGCGTAGCCATGCCCGGTCAACTCTGCCATCGTGTGTGGTCCAGATGGTCCACGGGCGCTGGTCGCCGCTTCAATCTTGCGGTTGCCGGGCGTGGGCGGGCGAATACCATGTCGGCTTAGTTCCACGACCTTTTCCAGCTGATACTGCGCTTCAGCGTGTGCCGGTAGGGCGCTAAACCAGGACGCACCGGCTATCAACAGGCTGGCGGCAAAGTGATTTCTACGAAGGTTCATCGTGATCCTTATGAAATAGGGCGTTTATGCAGAACCGGGTGGGATAAAACGCTGTGTTTAGGGCACCGCGCACGGATCCGCGCCACACCACATCGGCCTGGTACAGCAAGCTGTCATGCTGTTGCTCGGTTTGCGGGGTAAAGCCGGTTTCATCGGCTTCGGTTTGCATCAGCCAGTTCACGGCATCACGCGCAAACAGCTCAACCGGTTGGGCAAAGGTGGTGAGGTTATAGGAAGACCAGCCTGCTTGCGCGATATTGTCATAGCCGATCAGGACACTAAGTCCTCGGGCACGCGCAGGGCAAAGCGGTGGCGCGCTTCATCCATAAATCCGCAAGCAACCAGGTCGGTCACGCAAAACACTGGCGTCGGGTCGTTGATGTTGAAGCAATCGGTGGGCCAGAATCTGCCCACTTTCATAAGAGGTGGAGCCAAAGCGCTCAACGGTAACCGTCATCCCAACGCGCTGCGCTTCGGCAACGAACGCCGCTTCTCGTTTCATCAGACTGGGTGTGCCCGCCAGGGAGTTAGCAAAGGCGAGGTGTTGACAGCCGGCGCGCTGAAACGCCATCACCGCTGTGGCAGCGGCTCGCTGTGCATCCAGATTGATGCTGAGTGAACCGGGTAGTGCTTCATCGCGGTTAATCAAAATGATGCGCTGACCATGCTGATAACACTGACGCGTGATGGTGCGATCCGCATACCGGAAAGGATGATCGAGGCGTCCGCACGGAAGTTAATCGCCTGCTGTAACGCGGCTGACACGCTGTTATCGGAACGATCCGTATTGATCAGCATGGCAATTTTTCCCGCTTCCTGCAGAAACTGGGTCAGCCAGCGCACCAGGCTGGCGCGATAGGGTGTGGCGATCTCCGAGACTATCAAGCACACAATTCCACTGCGATTACGCACCAGGCCGCGCGCCAGATGGTTGACGTGATAGGCCGAGTTCTTGCGCGGCTTTCATCACGCGGATTCGCATGGCAGAGGACACGCTGGCACCCGGTGTAAACACGCGTGATACCGCTGAGCGTGATACGCCAGCGCGTTCTGCCACATCCTGCGCACTGACCACGGTTTTCTCACTCTGCATGCTCAACTCGTGCAAACATCGGTTGAAAAAGAGTCTGCCTCAAATTGCAAAGCTGTGCAAACCGTTCAGGATCTAATTTGTTGCATTTTTGTGACATAACCTATCAATTGCATCGCAAGCCATTTGACAGCAGTTTTTTTGTTCATTACTACTTTGCACAGATGTGCAAAAAAAGGTGCCAGTGAAGCACCACCCTACAATCAAAGGAGAACACCATGCGAGCCACCTCAATCGCCGTCGCACTATCCCTCTCTTGTACTGCACTGCCTTTCGCTGCCTCTGCGGCAGGCAACCTCAACATGGTTTGTTCCGCTGACGTGGTGGTGTGTGAACACATGACACGTATCTTCAGCCAGAGCCATCCAGATATCAAAGTCAGTATGGTGCGTTTGTCGGCGGGGGAAGCGTATGCGCGTTTACGCAGTGAAGCGCGTAATCCGCGTACCGATATCTGGTGGGCCGGTACCGGCGATCCGCATATGCAGGCGGCCGATGAGGGGTTACGCAAGTGTACAATCTCACTGTGACCAGCAGCAGGATTGGGCACAAAACAGGCTGAAAACTCGGGCTATCGCACGGTGGGAATTTACGCGGGTGCACTGGGTTGGGGCTATAACACAAACTGTTAGCCGATAAAAAACGAAAGAACCCACTTGCTGGAAAGATCTGCTGGATCCGGCTTTAAGGAAATTCAAATCCCGCTAACCTCACTCTCAATCTGCCTACCAACACTGGCCACCACTGGTGCAAATCATGGGGAAGATCAGGCCTTCGACTACCTGAAAAAACTTAATGCCAACATTTCGCCCAATACACCAAGTCTGGCTCTGCACCGGTGAAAGCCGCGGCGCGAGGTGAAACCACGGTCGAGTATCGTGTTCATGCATGATGCCGTTGCAATGCAAGTGATGGATGGCTTCGATCAAAACCGTGGCGCCCTGTGAAGGCACAGGCTATGAAATCGGCTCAATGTCGATTGTGAAAGGGGCGCGCAACCTGGCGAATGCCAAAGTCTGTAGTACGACTGGGCGCTTAGCGCAGAGGCGCAGTCGCATGAAGGAAGCGAAATCCTTCCAGCTGCCGTCAAATCGTAACGCAGAAATCTCGGAATACGCGCTGAAAACATCAAGCTGATCGATTACGACTTCAAACTTATGGCGACTCCGCTAAACGCAAAGCGCTGCTCAGCCGCTGGGATAAAGAGATTGGTGCCAGCGCACAGTGATGGCCTGACTGCGTGAACCCGCGCCACATCCTGCGAGATCCTATCCTTGCCGTGGCGCCTTTCAACACATCATTCCACTGCGAGCCGGAGAGGCAGACTCTCCCTCTTGAGGTGTTTATGCATGCAAATAATCGTCGGCTTACCGGCGCACTGTTGATCGGCCTGGCATCTCTACTCTTGCTGCCGTGGTATAGCCTGGAGCCGGCTTTTGATGGCGGCTGGTTGTTCAATTTGTGGCGCGATCCTTGCTAATGAGCCCGCCTTGGCAGGTCAGCTCCATCCGTGGCTGGCGATTGCGCTGACCTTGTTCGCGCTCTGTGCCGCGTGTGGATTACTTCCCTCTGGCGCGCGCAGCCGCCTGATGCTGTTATTTAGCGCACTGGGCGTCATTTTTCTGGTGATTGGACATGCCATCGGCTGCGGCTGGAGCTGGTTATGGCTGGAAAATCGCTTCGGGGCACTGGAGCAGGGCCAACCGGCGATGGGCGCGGGTGCACTGCTGTTACTGACCACCTTTGCTGCTGTTTCCTTTGCGCTGGCCCGAACAGGCGTGTTGAGGCGATGCCTTTGTGGTGTCCCTGGTATTACTGACCGCGCTGGTCGTATTTTTGTGCTTTCGGTGCTGAGCATGTTTGTGGTCTCGGTGCGGACGTTGATGGCAGTTTTAAACCCGACGGACTGATCAGCAATATTCAGGATCGCGCTTCTGGAGTCTGGCCTGTTTGCAAGGAGGTACGCTGCGGTACGGCCTGGCGCACGCTGTGGCTGGCGCTGATGACGGCTTCTGGTTCTACGTTATTGGGGCTGGCCTTTGCGCTGGCCGCCACGCACGCCGCTGCTGCCCTGTAAAGCGCTGCGCATGCTGACCATTTGCCGATTATCACGCCGCCGTTTGTGATTGGTCTGGCGCTGATTCTGCTGTTTGGCCGTGCAGGCGTGGTCAGCGGAATATCTGGCGGCGCTGTTTGGCATCGAACCTGGACGATGGCTGTATGGTTTAACCGGCATCTGGATTGCGCAGGTGCTGTCATTCACGCCTATCGCGTTTCTGGTGCTGATTGCGGTCGAGGGGTAAGCCCTTCACTGGAAGAAGCTCAAACGCTGGGGTGCGGGAGGCTGACTGCTGGCGCACCAGCCGCATTTCCCCTTCCTTTTAATGGCGCCCGGTCTGGCCTAACGCTTTCCTGATCAGCTTTATCGAAAGCATGGCTGATTTTGGTAACCCGGATGGTGCTGGGCGGCAGTCACGGTGTTCTCTCCACCGAAATCTTCTTCTCGGTAGTCGGCGCGCAGAATGATCCCAGTCGGGCAGCGGTGCTTGGCGATGATTTACTCAGCTTCACCCTGGCGGCGTTCGGTACTGGCAGCGTTGGTGGTTGGCGGCAAAATTTCGCCACCGTCACCGGCAAGGGCGATGGCGGCAAACATGGTCAACTGCCGAGAGTATTACGCTATGGCGTGTATAGCATGGTGATCCCGTGGGGGCTCTTCACGTTGGTGATTTACGGCATGATCGTCGTCGGTGGGTTTGTGCAGTCATGGGGGCTGAATGACGCACTTACCATCGAGCATTACGTGCGGGCTTTCCGTGTCAGCGCCAGTGACGGCATCTGCTGTGGACGGGCGTGGCATGGAACTCGTTCTGGACCACACTGGAGATAGCGCTGATTGCCGCGCCGCTCACCGCGATTGTCGGTTTGCTCACCGCCTGGCTGATTGTGCGACAGAAGTTTGCCGGCCGTCAGACGTTTGAATTCTTACTGATGCTGAGTTTTGCTATTCCAGGCACGGTGATCGGCGTGAGTTATGTGATGGCCTACAACCTGCCGCCGCTGGAGATCACCGGCACGGCTTTGATTCTGGTTGCCTGCTGTGTTTCGTAATATGCCGGTGGGGGTGCGCGGGGGCATATGGCGATGAGCCGCTGGATAAAAGCCTTGATGAAGCCTCATTGACGCTCGGTGCCAACAGTTTCCGCACGCTGCGCAAAGTGGTGCTGCCGTTGCTCAAACCGGCGATCAGCGCCGCGTTAGTGTATGCCTTCGTTCGCGCTTATTACTTCCATTAGCGCCGTGATCTTCCTTGTCAGTGCGCAGTACAACATGGCGACCTCCTCTACATTGTCGGGCTGGTGGAAAACGGTGAGTACGGTGTGGCGATTGCTTACTCCACCGTATTGATTGTGGTGATGTTACTGATCATTGGCGTGTTTCAGTGGCTGGTCGGTGAGCGAAAATTGCGTCGTGTTGCCCGCCCCGCGGATATCGCTGTGCCGTCGACTTCAACTTCGTTAACCCAGGAGAGAACCGTATGACCAATATCAATGCGGGTTCCGTGGTATTTGAGCATGTCACTAAACGTTTTGCGGGCTTCAGCCTTGCCGGATCTGTCACTGACGGTGGAACCTGGCACGCTGGTTACGCTGCTGGGCCCCTCTGGTTGCGGCAAGACCACCACGCTGCGCTTGCTGGCGGCTGGAACATCCCACCTCCGGGCGCATTCTGATTGGCGGCAAAGACGTAACACATTTGCCTGCCAACGAGCGCGATGTGGCAATGGTGTTCCAACTTACGCGCTGTTTCCCCATGAGCGCGCTCGACAACATCATGTATGGGCTTCAGTCCTCGGGAATGAACAAGCGGGAAGCGCAAAACCGGGCGCGCGAAGGATTGAAACTGGTGGGACTGGAAAACCAGGGCCAGCGATTGCCGTCTGAGCTTTCGGGCGGTCAGCAACAGCGTATTGCAGTGGCGCGTGCGCTGGTGCTGGAACCGCAGGTGCTGCTGCTGGATGAACCGCTTATCCAATCTAGATGAACGTCTGCGTCGCCGTGTGCGCACCGATATTCGCGAACTACAACAAAGACTTGGCTTTACCGCAGTCTATGTCACCCACGATCAGGAAGAAGCGCTGGCGGTATCTGATAAAATTATTGTCATGAAAGAGGGTGATATTGCCCAGCAGGGCGCACCTGAAAGCCTGTACCACTCCGAATCTCGGTGTTCATCGCTGATTTTATGGGGAAGCCAACATTCTGCCGTGCGAAGTCGGTTAAAGTGGAGGCAACGATGCGCTGGTGCGGCTGGGAAATCTGCGTTATCGCGCGCGGTAACGGCGTGCCAACCGGCTCGGCCCAATTGTCGGCGTCCGCAGTTTATTAAGCGTTGCACAGCGATGGGCAGAGCCTTGCGCGGCGACTCCATGGCATGGCCGGGCGATCACATCGGAATACATGGGCCACAAACCGCTCGGTTCCTTGTTTATCGTTGATGCGCAGATGGAGCAGCGTCTGCCGCTGGCTTCTGCCGTGGCGATTGATTTTAAACCTCAGGGATTAGCCCTGATTGCCGGATAATATAAGGACAGATAATGAGTGACACCGTGAATGACGCGCTGCTGGCACGTTTGATTTTGGCAGAGAAAGTGGCACGCGCAGGGGGCGATAAGGCGCTGAGTATTTCCATCATCGCGACACGCTGGTGGTCGAGACCAAATATGATCTGCAGGATGTGGTGTCTCGTGCTGACCGCGAAGTCGAGCAGATGATCGACCAGCAGATTCGCGCTCAGTTTGCCGACGACGGTTTCCTGGGGGAAGAGTATGGATTGCAGGAGGGCACATCGGGATACACCGTGGTCGATCCGATTGACGGCACCAGCCCGTTTTTGAACGGCATGCCTAACTGGTGCGTCTCCGTCGCGGTATTGCATGACGGTGTGCCAGTGATCGGGGTGATCTATGCGCCAACCTATCAGGAGTGCTATGTGGCGGCACTGGGGCAAGGCGCAACCTTGAATGGGCGTCGTTTGCAGGTTGATCCAACCCGCACGCTGCAAAACCATGTCACTGGCTTTGGCGCTAACAGCCACGTTAGCCCCGCTGAAGTGGGTAAACCTGGCCTCATTGCTGGAAGCCGGGGACTTCATCCGTATCGGTTCTGGGCATTGATGCTGGCGTGGGTGGCGGCGGGGACGCGTAGTGGGCTATTACGAACCTTATATGCACGCATGGGATTGTCTGGCGGGCTACTGCCTGGTGAAAGAGGCGGGCGGCTGGTATCACCCGTTCAATACCGAAGGCGAATCGTTTGCTGAAAGGCGCTCAGGTACTGGCGGTGGGCCTGGCGCAGAAGCTGATTTGAAACGGATTGCGGAATTTAAATGCTGCCTTCTCTGTCGGGAGCCGTTGTCGCTACGCGGCTCCCGGCAAACGCTCTAAAACGGCACTAAAGCTAATCAGCCCGCTATAACTAAGCAGCATTGCAATTCGCCCCTGGCGATGCTGTTATAACCCATCGCCATATTTACCGGGTTATCTCGTGTCGCTCTCCTCATCAGAATGGTTTAGCCGTAATGGCATTGAATGTTCGCGCGTGAACGCCATTGGCAGCCGCTTTCCGCGTCATCTGCATGACGAATATGTAATTTGCGCTAATCTCAGCGGGCGCGAAGAGATTTGGCTCGATGGCAAGGTCTCTGACGTGTTTGCCGGGCAGGTGACGATTTATAATCCGTCGCGGTTCAATCATCTTTGTTCAGCAATGATCCGTGAGTTTATCACATCCACTTGCCGCAGGCGGTCTTAACGGAAAGGTTTGCACACCGCTACGCCAGCTTTGCGTGAAGGGGTGTTTAATGATGAACGGCTGTTCCAGGCGATTCATGCATTCGGATTCGCCGCACGCGCGCAGCCGATGAGTTAATGCTGGAACAACAATTGTTGTGGTGTGTGGTAGAACTACTCGACGATAAAGAGAGTACCTTGCAGGAGACGTGCAGATTATTGAGCAGGTGAAGCAATTTCTGCGTGAGCACTTGCATGAGAAGCCGCAACTGGATGCGCTGGCGCAACGGGCGGGGCTGAGTAAATATTATCTGGTGCGCCGTTTCACCCAGCTCACCGGGTTGCCGCCGTTGCAATTTCATATGCAACTGCGGCTGCAACAGGCGCGCTATCTCTTGCGCCGTCGGGTACATCCGCAGGACGTTGCGCTGCAACTCGGTTTTTACGATCAGAGCCACTTCATCAACACCTTTCGTAAAGTGATGGGCATTACGCCTTACCATTATTCAGCAAATTGCTTCAGCCCAGCACAAACTCCCGATAGCCTGACACCATCACATAGGCGGCGAAGTAGCAAAAGATCAGTGCGGAGGCGAGGTAAGAGTATTTTAACAGGCGCTGACCCAGCAGCTTACCGCCCATGCTGCCCACCAGGCACAGCACACAAGTCCAGACCACTCCCGCGATAAAGAATCCGCCGAGGAAAGAGGAGGTGGCATTGACGCTGCCGTGTCCCATACGAGCAATCAGTGCGCCGCCCACGCTGGCAAACCACAAAATCGCGGTGGGCGATGACATCGCCAGCACGACGCCTCGACTAAACTCGCGCAACAATGAGCGATAAGGCTGTTGCTCTGCGGTAGGTAGCGGCGCGTCTTTACGCAGTGCGCGGCGATCAGCATTTTACCCGCGAACCACAGCAGTAAAACCCGCCGCCAATCCACAACACCCAGCGCACCGCGGTAAACTTGCAATAATACCACTGCCATGCCTGCGAGCGCCAGCAGCGCATAAATCAGGTCGCCAATACAGGTGCCTATTCCCAGCCAAAAGCCGAAAATAGCCGCGCTGCATCGCGAGGGTAATCTGCGGCGATATTGGCCAATCCAATATCAAGGCACAGCGATAAACTCAGCAAAAAGCCATTTGAAAACTGCAGCATAGCGACGAGCCTGTCCATATTTTTTTCTGTGGGCGTGATTAAACCACGGCAAGGATCACACTGTATTGGAAAGAATTGCGCCACAGCGCCCGGAGCACCACGGCATTCGCTCCAGGATGAATCGTCTCTGCGTCTGGTTTTCTCGCCGTCGCAATTATGTTTATATGCATCCATCTGCCATCAACGACCAAACGTTATGAATCTTCGGGATAAAATTGTCAGTCAGTTCAGTGAGCTGTCGCCGGAACTGCAGCGCGCGGCTGAGTTCTCTCTGCAAAATGCCAATCAGCTGTGGTGCAATCGATGCGCGCGTTTGCCGTTGAGGCCGGAGTCAAACCCGCCACGCTGCTGCGACTGGCGCAACGTTTGGGCTATCAAGGCTGGGGCGAACTGAAAGATGCTTTTATTGATGATATCGGCCTGCGCAATGATACATACGTATCCAAGGCCGAAAAACTGATCGCCAAAGGAACACAGCCGCAGCTGTATGATGAGGTGTTTAGCGCGCATCAGGCCAATCTGGCCTTTACGCAAAACGAAAATCAGCAGGAAATGGAACAAGCGGTGACCTTGCTCGATGCGGCTGATAACGTCTATATCTGCGGCTTTCGCGCCAGTTTTCCCATCGCCTGGTCGCTGTTTTATGTTTACCGACTCTTCAACCGTCAGGTCTCGTTGATTGATGGCCTGGCCAGCAATATCGAAGTATTTACCCGCGAACTTACCGCGCAGGATTGTGTGCTGCTGACCAGCTTTGCGCCTTATTCCCGTGAGTCACTGGATGTGCTGCACGCCGCGCAGCAGGCAGGGGCAAAGATCATCGCGATTACCGATTCACCGGTTTCCCCGCTGGCGCAGGCCGCCGACTGCACCCCTTGTTATTCTCTATCGACAGTCCGTCGTTCTTCCCTCAGTGGTCTCTGGCATGGGGCTGGCAGAATGCTTACTGGCAATGCTGGTGGCGCGCCATGGCCGTGATGCTGTGCATAAAATCGAAAATGCCGAACGCTATCTGATTGAATCTGGAGCATATGTGGTGCCTGGCAAATCCTGAGGGATGATTCATTTGTATCCGTCATAAGAAAATAGAATGCATGTGAATCATTATTGCATTGACGTGATCCAAATGAATCCTGCAAGATGCGCTTAATCACCGTAGCGTATTCAGGAGCAGTACCCAGTATGAGCCACATTATTCACCGCAGTTTGCGCAGCACGCCCGCCGTGGCTGATCGCGCCGAAGGGGCGTACACTGATAAACAAGGAAAGGTATCTCGAATCGCCTGGTGGTGCTGCCGTTTCCTGCTTAGGCCACGCGCATCCTGATGTGTTAGCCGCGATGCATCGTCAAATCGACCAACTGGCCTATGCTCACACCACAGCTTTTTTACCAGCGACACCGCTGAGCAACTCGCTGAACAGTTGACGCGCACGGCGCCTGGCGCGATTCAACTACGCCTATTTCGTGTCCGGTGGTTCGAAGCCGTGGAAACCGCGCTGAAATTAGCGCGTCAATATTTCGTTGAAATCGGGCAGGCGTCACGTACCAAATTTATCGCGCGCAAGCAGAGCTATCACGGCAACACGCTGGGTGCATTGGCCGTCGGCGGCAATGAGTGGCGCCGTCGCCAGTTTGCCCCATTACTGATCGACGTGATTCGCGTGTCAGCCTGTAATGAATACCGCGATCGTCGTGCTGATGAAACGCAGCAGCAATACACCACGCGTCTGCTCAATGAACTGGAACAGGCAATCATTAATGCCGGTCCGGAAACCATTATTGGTTTCTGCGCTGAAACGGTAGTGGGTGCCACCACCGGCGCGACTCCGCCGACGCCGGGTTATCTGAAAGGCGTGCGCGCACTGTGCGATAAATACGGCATCCTGTATATCGCCGATGAGGTGATGTGCGGTATGGGACGCACCGGGACGTTGCACGCGTTTGAACAAGATGATGTGGTGCCGGATCTGGTCACTATCGCCAAAGGGTTGGGTGGCGGTTATCAGCCGATTGGTGCCGTGCTGGCCAGCGAAAAGATCGTCTCCGCACTCCAGCGTCGGGCAGTGGTCTGTCCAGCATGGTCATACTTACATTTGCCACGCTACGGCGGCTTCAGCGGCACTGGCGGTCCAGCAGGTGATTGAACGCGACAACCTGCTCGATGCGGTGAAGCAGCAGGGCGCGTATCTGCAAAATGCTTTGCGTGAAGTGCTGGGCGCATTGCCGCATGTGGGCGACACGCGTGGGCGCGGCTTATTTGCCGGTGTGGAACTGGTGCGCGATAAAGAGAGCAAAACCCCGTTCGATCCTGCACTGAAACTGCATGCGGCGATCAAAGCCAACTGTATGGCTCGTGGCCTGATGGTGTATCCGATGGGGGGCACCATTGACGGGCAATATGGCGATCACATCCTGATTGCACCGCCATTTATTATTACGCCGAGCCAGCTCGATTTTGTGGTGGATAGGCTGGCGACCGTGATTCGTGAAGAGACCGGTAAATTATGATTAATCGTTTGCCGCCGCTGGCGGAGCACGAGTGGGACGACCAGCAACGTCCACTGGCAGAAGAGATCATATGGGCCGCGCGGTGCATTGCTTCCGCCGTTTGAGCCTTTACTGCGCAGCCCGGAATTGATGGCGCACGCGCAGCGCATGGGAGAGTACCTGCGCTATCGCAGCGCGCTCGGTCAGCGCTTATCGGAACTGGCGATTCTCATGACGGCGCGTCACTGGTCGCAGCCGGTGGAGTGGGCGATTCATGCGCCCATCGCCCGGGAAAAGGGCATATCCGGCGCTGCCGTGCAGGCCATTAATGAGAAGCACCTGCCCGATGACTTAAAGCCGGATGAGTGGGTGATTTACCACTTTTGCCAGCAACTGCATCAACAGCAAAAAGTCACTGACACCACCTGGCAACAAGCCATCGATTTATGGGGCGAAAAGGGCGTGGTGGATCTGATTGGCATTAACGGTTATTACAGCTTCCTCTCGATGATCATGAACGGCGCACAGACGCCGGTACCCGAAACACGGGATGATATTATCCCGGCATAAGCCGTCGTTTTCATCAGGGCGTGATCGGATGCGCCTGAATATCAAATGGATTTATCTTTACTCCCGACGAAATATTTCGCTGGGTGACATTCATCGCACGCTATTTCACTGACGCTGAGGGTTATTATGTCTGCATTATTCTAAATTAAAAGTTACGTTAGCATTGGTTGCTTGTTCAGCCAGTTTTTTTGCAGCAGCGCAAGATAAATTAACCGTCGGTGTAGACACCGCATTTGTTCCGTTCGAATTTAAACAAGGTGATAAATACGTCGGCTTTGATATCGATTTATGGGATGCCATTGCGAAGAAAATGCACGTTAGCTACGAATTACGCCCAATGGATTTTGGTGGGTTAATTCCGGGCTTGCAATCGCGTAATCTGGATGTGGCGATGGCGGGCATTACTATTACGGATGCACGTAAGCAGGTCGTCGATTTCAGTGAAGGATATTACGACGCCGATTTATTGATGGCGGTAAAAAGCTCCGATAATTCCATCACGAAATTTAGCGATTTATCGGGTAAGAAAGTGGGCCTCAAGCAAGGCACCGCCGCTGCCAGCTTTATGAAAAGAATATAAAGCGAACTCGTCGAGTCCCTAATATCGATAACGCCTATCTTGACCTGCAAGCCGGTAATCTGGACGCCGTGGTGCATGACTCACCGAACGTGCTCTATTACGTGAAAACGGCAGGCGATGGCAAAGTGAAATCCACCGGTGAAACCGACAGCATTCTGCCACAGCAGTATGGCTTTGCGATGCAGAAGAACAGCAGCTTAACGCCTAAGGTGAATGCTGCGTTGCAGGCACTGCGCGCAGATGGCACTTACAGCAAGATCTACGTGAAGTGGTTTGCCAAACAGCCTAAATAATCCCGCCAGGCCGGTGCAAACCGGCCTCGTTTCGCTTTTACGGGTAGAAAGATGAATTTCGAAAGTAAATATATTTGGGAGTCCCTGCCACTGCTATTACAGGGATTACAGTTAACGCTGATTATCTCTTTATCAGGCTTAGTGGTGGTTTTATTATTGGTTTGCTGGCGGGCACCTGTCGTGCATTGGGCGGTCGAATATCAAAAACACTTTACTCGATTTTCGTTGAGTTAATTCGCGGAACGCCGGATTATGGTGCAGGTGATGTTCATTTATTTTGCACTGCCGATGGTCATGCCGATCCGTATCGATCCGGTTACGGCTGCGATTGTGACCATTGTGATTAACTCTGGTGCGTATATTGCGGAGATTACGCGCGGTGCGATTCTCTCCATTAATAAAGGTTTTAAAGAAGCCAGTCTGGCAACGGGATTATCACAACGCAGTACTGTGTTGCACGTTATTATGCCGCTGGCGCTACGTCGTATGATCCCCGCGTTAGGCAATCAGTGGATTATTAGTATCAAAGACACCTCGCTATTTATTGTGATTGGCGTAGCGGAATTAACTCGTCAAGGGCAAGAGATTATTGCCCTTCTGCCCGCGCACTGGAAGTCTGGACAGCGGTAGCGATGATTTATCTGCTGGTGACGTTGTGCCTGAGTTTCCTGCTGAAGCAACTGGAGAAAAGCGATTTATATCTTATGAGCATGAAGTTGAATTTAGCGCGGTGTCGAAGAGTTTTGGCACCACCTCAGGTACTGCATGACATCAATCTAAAGATTGGCCGGTGAAGTGGTGGTGATCATTTGGGGCCATCGGGCTGTAAGTCCACGCTGTTACGCTGCATCAATAAGCTCGAAGAGATTTCCTCCGGTACGCTGTTGGTGGCGGCCATGCACATCACCGATCCACACGCCAATGATTGCGATATTCGCCGCGAGGCGGGCATGGTATTTCAGCAATTCCATTTGTTCCCGCACCTCACCGCGTTGGAAAACGTGATGTTTGGTCCGATTCGCGTGCGCAAGCAGAGCAAAGCCGCAGCGTGAACAGGCGATGGCACTGTTGGATCGTGGGTTTGCGTGAGCGCTGCCAAACACTATCCGTCTGAACTCTCAGGCGGTCAGCAAAGCAGAGTGGCGATTGCACGTGCGTTAGCGGTAAAGCCGAAGATGATGCTGTTTGATGAGCCAACATCAGCTCTCGACCCAGAATTGCGCCACGAAGTTTTGGTGCGATACAGTCACTGGCTGAAGAGGGTATGACGATGGTGATCGTGACACATGAAATTGGCTTTGCCCGTGATGTGGCCTCACGACTGATCTTATTGATGGCGGCACCATTGCCGAAGACGGTTCACCTGATATGCTGCTGACGGCCAGTGACAATCCGCGTCTGAAAGAATTTTTGCAACACGTATCCTGAACAGAAGTGAACGATAACAATATGAAAAAAATCGCAATCCATGGTTCCGCCTTCGAAATTGGTCAGCAATTGGGTGAATTTGGGCCGAAGCCTGGCATCAGAAGCTGACGTCACCGCACTCTGGCAGACAGTGACAGCCATGAAAGACGCCGACCAAACGGTGGCCATGCGCGCGTTGGTCCAGGCGCACTATCCGCTGATCTGGCAGGAGCTGGAAGGGCTGGCCGCAGGATTACAGGCGCCGATTGAGGAGGTTTTTGCCTGGAACTGCCGTGGCGATTTAGTACGTTCAACCTCGGATGGATGTACCACCGTGGCGGGACAGCGTGCTGATGGCGTGTTAACCATCGCGCACAATGAAGATGGTTTTCCGCAATTACGCGATGACTGTGCCATCGTCAGCATCTGTCCGGATAGCGGCATGGCGTTTACCAGCTTTGCTTATCCGGGGTCGATTTGCGGTCATACCGTTGCCGTAAACGAGAAGGGCGTGGTGAATACGGTGAATAATATTCGTGCGCTGCATCGTCCGGAAGGAGTGCCGCGTCAAATCCTGGCCCGCGCCGCGTTGAATGCGGCCACGCTGGATGAGGCTATCGCTATTCTGACCACATCACCGCGCGCCGGATCGTTCCACCATACGCTCGGACAGATGGGCGATAGCCGTCTGTTTAGTGTGGAAGCCACGGGTTCGGGTTGCTCCGTAACGCCACTGACCGGAGTGTTCGCCCATGCCAATCACCTGATTCATCCGCAACGATGGCGTGGAACAGGTGATCACTGCCAGCTCCGGATCACGCCAGCAGCGGTTAATTGAGTGGCTGGAGGCGCAAACGCAGCTGGATGGCGATGCAGCAAAAGTGATTCTCTCTGACCAGCATGATGCGGTGCTGCCCATTTATCGCCTTTCGCCGAACGATCCGGATGAAGAGAACACCCTGGCGACAGCGGTATTTACGCTGCATGCCAAACAAGTTGACTGGCAGATATTTACCTTGAATCGTGATGAGCCAGAATTTAAAGGCACGATTTCCTAAAACTAATCTGCTATATTTGAACGGTCACCTGGCCGGGCGCTATTCAAATTAATCCACTATAGTCGTTAAACATTCCGATTATGGTGGGGTACGAAAATGAATAGAAATAAAAGCCGCATTCAACGGTTTAGCATCAAACATAACCATGGCATTATCCTTAGCTGTTTTTCACTGGCGGGGAGCGCTATGGCAAATGCGGAACATCATCAAATCGCTTTAGTGGGTACGGACGTCGATTCCAGATGCTGATAGGCAGAAACCGGATCATCCTAGCGAGGTTTATATCGCCTCAAGGTGAATGCGGATGGCACTTTAACACCACTTGATGTGATCAAAATGAAAAGCCCGTCATGGATTGTAAAATCCCAGGATGGCCGCTGCCTATACCACCAATGAAGAAAACGCCGGGGCCGTTACCGCACTGTCCATTGATAAAAGCGGTCAGGTGAAAGTGCTAATGCGGTTGGATAGCCATGGGCAACAGCCGACGCACGCCACCATCAGCCCGGACGGTAAGTTCCTGTTTGTCGCTAACTACTCGGTGGCGAAAGGCGGCGCGGGCGTCTCGGTGTTCCCGATTCATCATGACGGTAAACTGGGTGAGCAGGTGCAGCACTTTGCTTTCGACCACGGCACGGGCGCGGTGAAAGGACGTCAGGATGGCGGTCACGCACCTCGACCACCTTTACCCACGACGGTAAATATCTGTTCGCTGCCGATCTCGGCGGTGACAAGCTCCATGCGTATCGTTATCACGCCAATAAGGCTGAGCACTCTGGAAGCGGATACCGCGCATGACGTGACCTTACCGCCGGTTCTGGCCCGCGTCATATGGTGTTCTCACCAGATGGCAAACATGCCTACGTCACCACCGAAATGGCCGGTGAGATCGCGGTATTTACAGTGAAAGACGATCAGCCTGGATCGCAGCAATACCGTGAAGCTGAACACTGAAAATAACAGTGCTGAATACCGTAGCGGCGGCGGAATTATTCTCAGTCCGAACGGTAAATATGTGATTGCAGCGAATCGTGGTTCAGATAATAAGCTGTTGGTGTTTAAAATTGAGGCGGATGGCCAGTTAGGCAAGCCGGTCAGTTATAAAGCCAACGGCATTGAACCTCGGGCGTTCTCATTTGATGGCAGTGGAAAATATCTCTATGTCACTAACGTGTTCACCAACAATATTTCCCTGTTCCATTTCGATGAAAAGAGCGGTGAGCTGAAAGCAGCGGGCGATGCAGCAAAAATATCCACGCCCACTGATATAAAGTTCTTTAATTAAGCCGTTCGGTGGGCGCATTTTTCGCCCACTTCTCCTCGCTATTTTGCCTGTGACATTTCCAGCAGCGCCTCTTCCATTGATACCAAACATTTGTCCAGTGGGACAGTCCCGGATAAAGTTGATAGCGTGACAGCCTGTGCCGTTCTCTGCCATACCTTCGATAGTGGTGCGCACCGCGCGCAACACTTCAGGTTCCGCCGTGTTGCTATCGCTGCGGCGATCGCCATTCCCTTCCATCAAAGTGAACTGCTTATTACTGGCTTTGCGGGTCTGCATCTCCTCAACAGAGTTAAATCCCTGTACATTGATGGACTGGCAGCGAAATAGCGTAAACAGCTGAAGTGCTTGTCAGTACAAACAATCCGCCGTAGAGTGGCCCACAGCGCGTTGTTGATGATCGACATGCACACCTTTCTCCGCTGCGGGCAAAATACCCCGTTGCTCTAACAAGGTGCGGAATGCGCTGCTGCCGCCGCCCTTGCGACCGCGACTAAAAGTGTATCCTGCATCGCCATGCTCTTTGTCAGGCGGGGTGTAATCGTAAGTTCGCGCGTTTACCTCAAACGGCAAAGTGGTTTGATACCCGACCACCACCAGAACCGGAGGGTTGCCTGCCGAAAGTTTTTGCAGCAGCGGATCGGTCAGCCTGTCCATTACCGCATTGCCATCCAGCATCGTGATCATCGGGGAGCCAGATGGCGGAGGCGCTTTATCTGGCACCGCAGTCCAAACTTTGTAATGCCGCTGGCCATCAGCCGAGTCATATTCACTGATGGAGAAGTGGTAATAAGCGGAGCCTTTGTCGGCGATATTCGGGCCGAGTGGCGTCATATTCGGGCGTGCAAAAACGCTGGTGGTGACACTGCTGAGCAACAACAGCAGCAGGCCAATGGGACGGTTTATTGCTGAAAATCTATAAAGCATTGAAATCCTTACTCTATTGGTTATTGGTACATATCACCTTGCACCATAATGAGAATGATTCTTGATTTCAATTCTTTTTACTGATGGCAGCCTGTTTCAGGAAAGGCTTTTTTGACAGGATGTTGAACCTGACGGGGGTCTAACACGAGCTGATGCCAGAAACAGGGCGGCACAAAGCCGCCATTGTACTACAGCGCCGACGCTTAGCCGCTGTGAAAACAGCAGCCATACACCAATGGACGTTATAATCAGCACAACCCATCTGACTGATGATTGCTTCATCACGCCATCCAGCGCAGGGGAGATCAGCGTGTTGAGTTGTAACACCGTCGACACTTCGTAACAGCCAATCGCGAAGGCCACCACAATTGAGAGTGATGAAATGGCGAGGGTGTAATTGAGGCTGCGCAACGGATCGAATTGCGACCAGCGATACAGTTTCAACATCATGACGCCATCGGTGGTATCGATCAGCATCATGCCGGCAGTGAATAAAAGCGGCATCAACATGATGTGCAGCATCGCTTCGCCACCCGCTGCGTGGTTGGCGGACATACCGAAAATCGCCACTTCGGTTGCGGTATCAAAGCCAATGCCGAACAGGAAACCGATGAGGAACAGATGATGGCTTTTGCTCACCATGCGAAACAGTGGCGCGCATAGCCGGGTGAGCACGCCGTGGTGATGGCTCTCCTGCGGGACCCGCGTTGCATCGCCACGCAGCAACCGCTGACGTTGGCGAATACATTGCCACAAAGTGCGGGAGTTAGTCCAGGCGAGTAGCAGCAGAAAAGCACCGGAGATCAGTGTGCTAATCATGCCGCCAATCTCTTTCACGCCGGGAAACATCTGCTGCAAAGGTTGCGTGGTCAAAGCGAATATCAGGCAGGCGATCAGCACCACCGAAGCGTGGCCGAGTGAGAACCACATACCTGCGGTAAACGGGCTCTTGCCCTCATTACTCAACTTGCGCGTGGCATTATCAATGGCGGCGATATGATCGGCATCGACGGCGTGGCGCAAACCAAACAGATAGGCTAACAGCGCGACACTCAGCGCGGCCGGTGAATGCTGAAAAGTCACCAACGCCGTACCGATGACCAGCAAATTAAACAGCATGGCGCCACCAATCACCGCAGCGCCTTTTTGCTTATGACTCAGCACCTTCATAAAGACTCCTGAGAATTACCCGACAGCGGCAAAGACGCGCAGCGGTTGGATCAGTGGCTGCGCGGCGTGATGGTCGTGATGATGATGATGGTGGTGATGATGGTCATGATCATGCGGGTGGTCGGGCGGACAGCTGGCGGCAGCGAGATCCACCGGGCTGCCATGGGGCGTGTTGAGGAAAGCCTGGCGCCACTGCTCTTCACGAATCAGCGAATTCGGACATCGGAATCAATTGATGTTGTGACAGGGATCTTTTCCAAGCTCAGCCATTGGCGATAGTAGGCCGTGTGCGCGTTTTCATCCTTTGCGCTGCGGGAAGTCGTTAATCTCCTGAGCAAATTGTTCCACCCATTGTGGCCAGCTAAAGTAGCCGCGTTGAGACAGGGCCACCGCGATGACAAACGCATCGGCTTCCCAGGGTTGTGCAAAGGCGGGATCGGCCTCCTTCACCTGAGCAATAATCGCGTTTAACTCATCCATGCGCAGCATCCTCACATCTGCCCTGAATAGTCGGACCAGACGCTCAGGTGGACGCAGAAATTCTCGCTATTCTCTCCCCACAACTCGGCGGCACTGAATTTCACCAGGTAGACGTACTGCGGTTTCTCCTGTTGCTCTGCGACCAGCGCATCGGGAAATACGCAGGCACCGTAGTTGGCAACAATCACGCCCTTTTACCCGCACGCCAGCGCGGCGCGAATATGACTCCAGCCCAGTTTAAATTTATTGCATGTAGTGTCACCCGGTTGATATTCCGGTGCGATCTCAACATCACGATGGTAATTGGGCGGTGTAGTAATTAAATCCGGTAGCCCTGCGGTGAATAAGTATTCATGTTGTATCCTCCAGGCGGAGAGTTCGGTAAGACGCTGCTGTAACTCTTGTTCGGTGAATACGCCGGTTTTACACATCAACTGCTCAATGGAAAATAACCAGTGCTCGTAATAACTGGATTGCAGATACTCTGTTACGGACATTTTCTCAATTTCATAACGGAAGTCATCCAGCACGATCTTTCCGCTCATAAAGAACACCAGCGTGGTGGCGAAAATATCTTTTTCCCATTGGCTGTGAAAATGAGGTTCATCAGCTTCAATCTCGATTGGACCTAAATTCTGCATGCCGCCGCAATCGTGGATATTATTCATGGTGTTTCTCCGCTTAAAGCGTGCGTGTGCCGATCATGGAGTCGCGTGTGACCAATGCGGCCAACTCGCTCTCACTCTTGTTTTCCTGTCAGCAGGGGCTGAGGCAGCACGAAGTAACGGATTTCGGCATTGCTGTCCCATACGCGAATCTCCTATTGGCCGGAATTTCAGTGCCAAATTCTGCTAATACGCCACGGGGATCAATCACCACACGTGAACGATAGGGATTGTCGATTTAAACCAGATGGGCGGCAAAGCCCAGCACCGGCCACGGTAGCAAAGAGCAAGCGTGCACACCACTACGTTGTGCACGCTGTCGGTATTCTCCAGCACGTGCAGGGTAGCGGCTTCAAAGCCGGAGAAGCCGAGTTCATTCACCGCCTCGCGGCCATTTTCCAGTAAGCGTGCTTTGAAGGCGGGATCGCGCCAGGCTCTCGCCACCACCTGCGCACCATTGCGGGGTCCCACTTTGGTTTCGAAATAATCCACGATGGTGTCAGTGACCTCCTGACTCAGAAATCCCTTTTCTGCCAACAGGGATTGGATAGCACGGATCTTTAACGCGGCATCCGAAGGTAATACCGAAGGGTCCGACATAATGTCTCCTCAAAGATTTTTACTGATGAGATGAATGAGTGTGTGAGAGACGTTAACGCTTCTGGTAATTACATCTTTGTTAATGCTGCCATTCGCTGTGTTTGAGCGGACAGCGCAGTGTTAAAAGATTTAAGTGCACCTTGATGGTGCTGATTGCTTTAATTAAGTGCAGTAAGGCCAGGTAACTGGAGTTAATTAATGTTAGTCAGGATTAAATGCGTTAATAATTTTCGTTGAGTGGCACCAACGGCGGGAATAAAGAATAATTTCCAATGAACATGAATGTTTTTGGCCCGCTTATTGCTAATCTAAAAACGTGCCCCAATGTTGTGGCCCTTTTCTCGCATTAGCATGACAGCGCTGTCTGTGTATCCGTTTATCTCTTCCGGTTCCGGAATACTCAACTCTATTTATTCAATTACTTCATTCGAGGGTGCTATGGCTATTAGTCGTCGTTCATTTCTTCAGGGATCTGCCGTATCAGCATTGGGCCTGGCTGCGGGGGTAGCACCAAAATTCACCTTCGCCGCTGACAGTAAAGACGCCATCAAAGTGGCGAGCATTCTCGATTGTCAGGCGGGCTGGATATTTATGGCAAGCCGATGTCCAACGCCATCAACTTAGCCGCAGATGAGATCAACGCAGCCGGGGATTGTTAGGCCGACCGCTGCAAATCATCAATTATGATGCGCAATCTAACATGCAGCTTTACGCGCAATCGCCCAGGCCGCGCTGAAGACAAAGTGCAGTGGTGCACGGCGGCATCACGTCTGCGTCGCGCGAGGTGATTCGTCCGTATTGGATCGTTTCCGTTCGCTCTATTTCTATCCTGCGCAGTATGAAGGTGGCGTCTGCGATCCGCAACTACTTCTCTTCCAGGCTCAACGCCCGCACAAACCGTGGAGGAAAACTGGTGCCGTACGCCATGAAGAAGTGGGGGCAAGAAAGTCTATGTGCTTAACTGGCGGCGGATTACAACTACGGCCAGATTGTTTCGTCATGGGTGAAGAGGTCGATTGCGTGACAACGGCGGTGAAGTGATGACGGTGGAGTTCTTCCGCTGGATGTCACGGCTTCGGTGCCGCCATTTCAAAAATCCAGAGCGCTAAACCAGACATGGTGTGGTCAGCGCTGGTGGGCGGGGCGCACATCTCATTCTACCGCCAATGGCATGCGGCAGGCATGAGCGGCAGATTCCCATCGCTTCTACCGTATTCGGCGGCGGTAATGAACATCATTCTGTCGCGGAAGAGAGCAACGGCATTCTGGTGGCGGCGAACTACATGCAGGAAATTCCGTCTGCCGAGAACAAAGCGTTTGTCGATAAATTCCATGCTCGTTACGGCGACATGTACATCAGCGATCTGGCGATGGGCGCGTATCCAGGGCATGTTGATTTGGGCTGAAGGGGTTGCGCAAGGCAGGTGATATCGACCGCATGAAAGTGATTGAAGCGCTGGAGTCGGGCGTCACGCTGACCTCGCCAAGGTCAGCTGAGTGTCGATCCCACCACGCATCACTGTTCGCTGGACGTACACATTGCCGAGGTGGAGAACCATCAGATGAAAATTCTGGAAACCTTCACCAACCAGGCACCGGTTGATACCGCCATGGTGTGCGACCTGAAGAAAAATCCACGTGATACCAAACAGTATCAGATTGAGCTGTAACGGGAGGCGCTAATGGATCTGTCGGTTATCTATGGCATCGAAGTGCTGAATGCCATCGCGGTGCTGGTGATCATGAGTCTGGGGCTGGCGGTGGTGTTTGGCATGATGAAAATCGTCAATATGGCGCACGGCGAATTTATGATGCTGGGCGGCTACAGCGCCATTATGGCCACTAACCACTTTGGCGTGCCGATCTGGATCTCCATGCTGGTGGTTGCGCCGATTTGTGTTGGCGTGTTTGGCATGGTGATTGAACGCGTCATTATTCGTCATCTGTACGGCAGGATGATCGAGCACCATGCTGTGCGGGGTTAGTCTGCGGCGTTGATCGGTGCCGCGACCATGCTGTTTGGCAACACTACGCTGGGCATCAGCTCGCCGCTGCCCAGCGTGAATGTGGGAAGTTACAGCACCAGCGGCTATTCGCTGTTTATGATTGTGTTTGCGCAGTGTCTGGTGGCGGCATTGTGGCTGTTGCTGCGCTTCACCACATTGGGATTGTGCGCACGTGCCACTATGCAGAATGCGCGCATGGCGGCGGCGCTAGGCAGCAATCCCGGTAAAATCTACAGCCTGACCTTCGGTCTGGGAGCCGCGCTCTCCGGATTGGGTGGCGCGCTGCTGGCACCGATCACCGGCGTGATACCGACTATCGGCGTCAGCTTTATTGCCAAGGCCTTTATCACGGTGATTGGCGGCGGCAGCGCCATCATCGCCGGCACGCTGACCTCTTCCACGCTGTTTGGCACCATTTCGCAATTAGTCACCTATCTCTCCACGCCGGTGTTTGGTGCGGTGGCGCTGCTGTTGAGTGCCATTGTACTGCTGCGTCTGCTGCCGCAGGGCATCACCGGGCGCTTCTTCAGGAGATCGCTGTAATGAAACTGTTTTCGGAAAAAGTGCGCATTGTGCTCAGTGCGCTGATGCTGATCCTGCTGGCGTTTTGGCTCTCTGGCGTGATTGAGCTGTACACCTTGCTCTCTATTACGGTGTTTTTAGTGATGGGACTGTTGTCACTCAGCCTGGCGTTTATCTGGGGCTACGGCGGCATCCTCTGTTTTGGTCAGGCGGCATTTTTGGGCTGGGGGCCTACACCTACGCCATCTGTGGCCCATTAATTGGGGCGACTCCACATGGGCGTGGTGATGGCGTTCTCTTATAACGTTGTTCTCGCTGCTGCTGGGTTACGTGATCTTCTACGGTGGCGTCAGGTGATGTGTGTACCTCGGCGCGATTACGTTAGCCGTGAGCCTGGTGCTGTTTAACTGGGTAAACTCCTCGGGCAGTGAATACCATATCGGCGAAGCGCTGCTGGAGTGGGTTCAATGGTATTCCGTCAGTGCCGACACTCAACATGCCATTCCAGCCAGATGCCATTTTGTCACCGGAGGCGATCTTTATGGTGACCGCCGGTGCGTTGGCGCTCTGCTATGCGCTGCTGAAGTTTGTGCTGCTCAGCCGCTTTGGCAAAACGGTGGTGGCCATTCGGGAAAACGAACAGCGCGCAGGGCTGCTTGGCTACAACGTGCCGGCACATAGCTCGTCACCTTTGCCATTGGCGCGGCGATTGCCGGGTTAGCGGGATGCCTGTACGTCAACTGGGGTGCCTTTGTCAGCCCCGGGGTGTTTAGTATCAGTCAGTCGGCACAGATCATCATTTGGGTGATTGTCGGGGGGCGCGGCACGTTGATCGGTCCGGTGATCAGGCTGTGTTGCTGTTGCAGTGGATGGTGACGCGGCTGGGCGCGCAGCAAACAGTGGATGTCAATCTGGTGCTCTGATTCTGGTGTTTGTGCTGCTGATCCCGGAGGCATTTTAACCGACCTACAACGGCTGTGGCGACGCAAGCGTCCGAACACGCTGCCTGCAACCCGCATCGGTGAGTGAGGTGAAACCATGACGGCAACAGTCCTGTTGGAAACACCGCAAAATGGCGTCAGTTTTGGTGGTGTTGCATGCGGTGAAGGAGGTGGATTTCACCTGCATGAAGGAGCTTCGCTGCCTGATCGGCCCGAACGGCGCAGGAAAGAGCACCTTTTTCAAAATGCTCAGCGGTCAGGTAACGCCCGCGCGGTGAGTGCCGCTACCGCAATCAAGTGATCTCCGGCAAACGCCCGTGGGATATTGCCCGGTTGGGTATCGGCATCAAAACTCAGGTGCCGAGCGTCTTTGAAGGGTTGAGTGTTCGGGAGAATCTGCTTGGCAGGCGGCAGCCAATACGCTGGCGAGAGCAGCTCTGTCCTCCGCAATTGATCAGGTGTTGCACGATATCGGACTGGAAGATCATCAGGATGCCGTGCTCTCTGAACTGGCGCACGGGCAGCGACAGTGGGTGGAGTTAGGGATGATCCTGATTTCTCGTCCGCAACTGGTGTTGCTGGATGAACCCGCCGCAGGCATGACGCATCAGGAAGTGCGTAAAACCGCCCAGCTGATTAAAGCGATCAATCAAGCAGAGCACTGTGGTGGTGGTGGAGGCACGATATGGAGTTCATCAGCATGATCGCGCAGCAGGTCACGGTGTTTAATCAGGGCGCGGTGCTGGCGGAGGGGACTTTCCGCGAGGTGACGCAGAATCCTCTGGTGAAAGAGGCGTATCTCGGCAATCTGGAGATTAAACATGCTTGAAATAAAAGAGATGGTCTCGGGCTACAACAAAATTCCGGTCCTGCACTTGTCCGAGCTGTTTGTCGGGGCGAAATCCTTCACCGGTGTGTTAGGACGTAACGGCATGGGAAAAACCACGCTGCTGCGCACCATCATGGGAGAGCTGCCCGCCTGGCAGGGAACTATCGCGCTCAACGGCATTGATATCACGCGCTATCAGGCCCACCAGCGGGCGGCGGCCGGCATCGGTTTTGTGCCGCAAGGGCGGCAAATCTTCCCGCTGCTGACTGTGGAAGAGAACCTGCGCATGGGCTGCGTGAAGCACTTTTCGCGCGCGGGTCAGATCATTGAGCAGATGCTGGAGATTTTCCCGCGCCTGAAACGTTTACTGGCTCAACCGGGCGGGGCGCTCTCGGGCGGCGAGCAGCAACTGCTGGCGTTGGCGCGCTGTCTCTGCGGGCAACCACAGCTGGTATTGTTGGATGAGCCGACCGAAGGCATCCAGCCCAATATCTGTGAGGAGATCATTGAGACGTTGCAGCGGTTACGCCATGAAATGGATATCTCGATCATTCTGGTGGAGCAGGATATCGAGTTTCTGTATGCGCTGTCGGATCGGATTCATGTGATCGAAAAAGGGCAGATCGTGCAGCAGATTGATCCGCGCACCCAGCCGAGTGCCAGTGTGGCGGAGCAGTTTTTAGGGTTTCACGCTTAAATCGTGGAAGCGGGACGGGGTGCATGCCCTGTCTCGCCTGACACCAGCACCGGCAGCAGCAACACAGCATCGATTGCCCGACTCCTCTAACGTGATGCTTCGAACTTCAGAATGCACACGGGTGAAACATGAATGAGCCATCTTTGCTGAAAACGCTTGCGGGTGTGCGGTTGCATATTTTCCATCCTGATTCGCAAAGCGTGCGGGCGTTCTGTGCCTCGCTGACGCAAATCGGTTGTCACGCCCAACACAGCTGGCCGCCTGTCGCCGAACGTCCGGCTGACGCGCAACTGCTGTTGGTGGCGATTGAAAATCACCACGAGGCGGTATTAACGCCGCTGTTTCGTTCATTGCAACAGCATCACACACCGGTGATTGCCCTGGCGAACTGCCATGATGCGCGCTTGTTCCCGCTGTTAATGAAACTGCAACCCGCTGCTATCGCCGAGCGAGAACTTAATCCCTTTGCCTTGATTGTGCAGATCATCGGCACCTGGCAATCCGCCCAGCAGAATGTCCAGTTGCGGGGTGAACTGCAGGCTCGCCAACAGCGTAAAATGAGAAATGAGCGACTGGCACAGGCTAAAGGCGTGTTGATGCAGACTTTCGGTCTGGATGAGTCGGGCATATCGCTTTATGCGTACCGAAGCGATGAACGCAGCAGCACTGATTTACTGCTGACGTGTGATCAGTCAGTTGCAGAAAGGGTAAAACAAAGCGCCGTTACACCTCGCTTTGACGCAGCAGACTGCTTGGGGTGTAACCAAACGCCTTGCGGAAAGCGAGACTGAAGTGCGACATATCGCTAAAGCCGTGATCAGCGCCACCTGAGTGATGTTGCGCTTTACCTTCGGCCAGCGCTTTGCGACACGCCAGCAGGCGCTCCTGCCAGACAAAATTCATCGGCGTAGTGCCGTGTGCAGCAACACGCGATGGTGCGCGGTGAACATGATGGGCATTGGCAATTGCGCCATGAAGTCAGGTCCGCTTCCTGCAGATTTTGCCGTAAATAACTCACCACCCGCGGTAAAGATCCAGTTTTAGTGCGTCATCGCCTTTCTGCAAATTGACACTCACCGAGATCATATTGATCAACGTATTGGCGAACTGTTCCGCGAGAAAGGTGTTCTCACTCTCCGCGTTAAAGACAAATGCCTCTTCCAGTAATTGCTTGAGTGAGGTCATTCCGGGACGACTAAGATCCAGCGTTTTCCCCGCAAGCCGGGCAATCGCTGGCGCCTCTTTTTCAATCATCTGACGGGGTAAATGCACAATATTGATGGCCACGTTATCCATGGCGAAATCAAAGGGCGTTGCGGCATCGTAAATCACCACATCCCCTGCGCTCACCCGTGACTGGTTATCGTTTTGCCGCAATGTCCCGATGCCGGAACGAACGTAGCCGAGATAAAAATCATGATTAGGATGGCGGCGAATGCACTCGGTGGTGCGTTGCCACACCAGCGCGGTTTGGGACACATGGTGTGCGATATCGACATGGCCCATGGAATAACCAAAGCTGCCGGAAAAAGTACCGGCATTAACCTGACGCGCTTCGGCATTAATCAAGCGTGAACAGACGGCATCGCGCCAGGCATCAAAGCGGTGGCGATTATCTAAGTGATCCGTGGTGAACGTTTCTTTCATGGCAACATCCCTAAACTGGCGAAAAGGGTGAAATCACAACAAACCAAGCAAGTTTCAGGCCATATCGACATGAAAAGGCCGCACGCAATGCAGTGCGGCCAAAATAAGCAGCTTTAGATAGCAGGATGTTTTTTATGCCATTCAGTGACTTGCTGATAAGCCCAGGCGCCCTGAATCATTGCGGTTTCATCGAAATGGGCCGCCACTAACTGGAAACCAATGGGTGCACCGGCGGAAGTCATGCCACATGGCAGGGTGATGGTCGGATGCCCGCTCGCGTCAAATGCACTGGTATAGCGCAATACGCCGTTAAACAGTGCCTGATCGGTACCAAAACGGGTCATGGTGTCCCAGGTTAATCCGGCATAAGCGGTGGCGGGGGCCAGAATCAAATCCACTTTGCTGAACAGGGCAGAAATATCGCCACGCAGTGCCGCACGGCTCAGCAGCAGGCGCTGATACTCCAATGCGGTGACCTGATGGCCAAGATCCAGCAGACCAGATAATCCTGGACCATATTGATCTTTCTGCGCCGGATAGGTCTCTTCATGCGCCAGGGCGGTTTCCACTGCACAAAGCGCACTCCACTCGGCGGCGGCTTTTCCGTGTCTGGTACGGTGATATCCACGAAGGTGGCACCCAGCGATGTCAGGGTAGCTATCGCTGATTCCAGCGCGGCACGGGTTTCCGCATCCACCTTTTCAACGCCCAGCGCATCGTCCGATGCGCATTTACTGACACCGCGCGTCATCAACGCCAGGTGGTCGGCACCGACTCGCTGCTGGAGGTCGGATCTTTATCATCGCGCCCGGCAATGGCTTGCAACATCGCAGCGGCATCGCCTGCAGAGCGTGCCATCGGTCCAATGTGATCGAGCGACGCCGCCAGCTCACAGGCACCGTGGCGCGTGACGCGACCCCAGGTGGGTTTGATGCCGGTCAGTCGTTGGCATTTGACGGGAAGCGAATGGAGCCGCCGGTATCGGTGCCAATCGCGCCATAACAGAGTCCAGCCGCCAGTAGCGACGCCAGAACCGCTGGAGGAGACACCACGGTCCAGGTGCGCTGCCCCGGGGTTATTAGGGCGGGTGATTTCCGGATGGTGATCGGCAAGAGCGCTTTCAGTTTGCGTCAGCGAGATCACCGCACCAGCAGCGCGGGAAACGATCACCACTGGAGTCTTCCGCCGGATAGTGATCCTTGTGGATGATCATGCCGTGGCTGGTGGGCGCATCCTTGGTCAGATCAGATCTTTAACGCGATCGGCACGCCGTGCAACGGACCACGCAGTTGGCCTGCCGCGATTCCTGATCCGCTTCTGCCGCCAGTTTTAACGCACTGTCGCGCATCACGTAGAAATAACTGTGCAGATCGCTTATCCAGTGTGTCGATGCGCGTTAACAGTGATTCAGTGACCGCTACCGAGGTGATGTCGCCAGACTGAATCAGGCGTCAATTTCCAGCAAGCTTTTGTAATGCAGATTATTCATCGCGACTTTACCTCTGTTCAAGGGGGGCTACCTGTACGGTAGACAATGTGTTGATCAACAACGTAAATCAGACGCGCGGGTTCGGCTGTGTTTAGGCAGACAGATGCTTGCCAGAAGTGCCAGCGGCCTATCAGGAGCTGGCGTTAACCGTAGGGGAACGTTAAAGCATGGCGATATGATGCCGATAACCTTCAGGAATAGTTCACAAGAAGGATTATTTTGATGCTAAATGGGATTGGCAACGGCGTTCTACGCAACCTGATTTCTGCGGGTTCAAGCGTAATTACCACCGCAAACAGCAAGGCAGCACAAAGCCACTTACAGGCTGAAGCGTCCACGAAAGTGACCTTCAGTGAAAGCAAGCGAGGCCATTGCCGCCATCTATAAAATTGTGCCAGCACAGGTACAGAGTAGCGGCACGATCACCAGCAATTTACAGGCGCAACTCAACGCGGCGTCACAATCGGGCGGCGTTGGTATGAACGGTATCGGCAGCAGTTTACAAGGGCCTGGTGCAAAGTGGTGATGTCACGCTAAGCGTGCCCGCAACCTCAGCAGCCAACGGCACCAGCAACAGTCAGGCGCGGTGGCGCTCACCGTGACCACACAATCGGGGATTGAAGTGAGTCTGCAAATGACACGCCAACAGGGCGGTTTGGTGGTGGAGCTGAATACCAGCGGGGGTAAACTCAACAGTGATGAGGCCACAGCCATCAGCCAACTCTCCGACGGTTTGCAAAAAGCGCTGGACGGTTTGGACGCAGGGACAACTCAGCTAGATATCAGCGACCTGATGAAGTTTGATACCTCGCAGTTGAAAAGTGTCGATTTGAACCGATCTGCGTAATGGCGACAATGTGACGCAGTCCCTCAACCTTCACGCAGATGATAAAGAGCGCTGGCTCGGTTTTCACAACGGGGATGTCAGTATCAAACTCGATACTGATGTGTCAAAGCTGACCCAGGCAGGCAGCGCCGAACAGCAGGCCGCCGCACTCGATCAGTGGTCTGCCAAAATGGATCAGGCCGCAACGCGTGGGCACGGCGATCGCGACATGCTGAATCTCTTCAAGCCAGCTTTCCGGGCGCTGAATACCACGCAGGACAGGCAAGCCACAGCGTGAATACCCAGCGAGTGATCTCCATTGATGCTAATGCCGCTAAAAACGGTGCCATTAGTGGATTGGGATTTTCCGCCAGCTATCAGCAGACGCCGCGCTCTGATAATCCTTATAAACCGGATGAGCAGGACACTTTCTCTTTAGAGGTCGCGCAGCAAACCCGCTCGCAACAGCACACTGATACCCAGGATTTGACACAGGATACGCTGTTCAAACTCAAAGCCAGTTTCCACACCGCACTGGATTCAGACGGGGCAGCGAAACTGACGGCACTTAAGTCATCTCAAAATTACCGCTATCATCTGATTGACGATGAAGAGCGTAGCCAGACCGTGGTTTCGCAGAACAAAAAAGGTGAGCTGACAGCACAGACTACGCAGCAACTCACGCAGCATGAGACGGTGAAAAGCTATCAGCAAGCCAAGCTTATCGATAGCGTGGAGATCCCGCACAGCGAGAAAAGGGTCTCTTCACAGAATTACGCCCGCGCACTGTTTGAGTCGGAAAATTAAACACGATGCCAGTACCGTCATCTTATTTTATTTATTTACTGTTAATGCGTTTTTAACCAACATTAGTGTTAATTGCTATTAAGACTTTCCCCGGCATTTATTTGCAGCACGCTTGCCGTTCTCCGCGTATACCTTATTATCCCAGGGCTTGATGATGGTATATCTGATTAGTGGCAACGGATTGCCAGATATAGCATAACTCACGCTATTTACTTGTTTTATCCCCCCTGATTAATATCCCGTTCAATTCTTTATTTATTCCATGGCCCGCTGCGAACGACAGAGCGGGCTTGTTATTCACTGCGCGGTAAAAGTGAAATAAAAAATGACGCAAAACAGTGATTCCTTAACGCCACGCACTGCGGTGATAACCACAGATGCAGAGGCCATCGCCGCCGCACAACATCTGGCAGAGCTGGCGTTGAGCGGCGCGATAGAACGCGACCAGCAGCGTATTTATCCGCGGGAACTGCTCAATCAGTTCACCCAACTGGGGCTCGGTAGTATTAGTGTGCCGCGCGAATATGGCGGTGGCGGATTGTCATTTCAGACCGTGGCGGAAGTCTTTCGGGTGATCTCAGCCAGCGATCCTTCTCTGGGACAAATTCCGCAAAATCATTTTGGTTTAATTCAATTCATTCTTGGCGAAGGCAGCGCGGCACAGCAGCAGTTTTTGTTGAGCAAAGTGGTGCAGGGTCAACGTCTGGGTAATGGCGGGCCGGAAAAAAATACCCAACACACGCGAGATGTGCAGGCCCGATTGGTGACAACGTCACAAGGTTTGCGGCTGACGGGCGAAAAGTTCTACTCCACTGGCGCACTGTTTGCGGACGTGCTTGCCACTACCGCCATTCATGGTGAGCAGCCGGTGATGGCGTTTATTCCACTGCCTGCTGTCGGGGTGGAAATTATTGATGACTGGTCAGGCATTGGACAGCGCACCACCGCCAGCGGCACGGTGAACTGCAGCAGGTTACGGTGGAGGCGGCGCTAACCATGCCATTACCTACAGCCGATAAACCCACGCTGCGCGGTGCGGTGTCTCCAGCTTCGTTCAAAACTACCCCGTGATGCCGGGATCGCGCAGGAGTGCGCTGGATGAGGGCGCTGGCGTTTGTGCGCAGCAGTTCCGTCCATGGGTCGATGCGGGAGTCAGTCGTATGCCGACGATCCTATATCCTCGCCGACGTTGGGCGCATCAGCACCGAGCTGAGTGCAGCCAATGCGCTGTTGGCCCGCGCCGCCCGCGTGATTGATAGCGTTGATCAGCAGTCACTCACTGCTGAAAACTGCGCGCCTCGATGCGGTGGCAAGCTAAAGTGCTCACCACTGATGTTGCGCTGCGCGCCAGCGAGAAACTGCTGGAATGGGGCGGCAGTCGCGCCACGCTGCTGCGTCACGGCCTCGATCGCCACTGGCGTAATGCGCGCACCCATACGCTGCACGATCCCGTTCGCTGGAAGCATCACGCCATCGGAAACTATTACCTCAACGACGTGCTGCCTGCGCGTCATGCCTGGATTTAAGGAGTCTTCATGACGCAGGTTTCCGCCAAACAGCGTGCGGAGCGTATCAGCAGCGCGGTACAGGCGCTGGATGTCGCATACGCTCTCGCTGAGCGTTTCCGCAGCGGTGCGGCTCAGCGTGATCACCAGCGTGAGCTACCGCATGCAGAACTGCAGCGCTATTTTCAGTCGGGTCTCGGTGCCATCACCGTGCCGCGAGAACATGGCGGCATCGCCATTTCCACCGCCGAACTGGCTGAGATTTTCGTGATTCTCAGTGCAGCAGATGGCTCAATCGGCCAGGTGCCTCAAAATCATTTTTATGCGCTGGAAGTGCTGCGGATTAACGGCAGCGAGGCGCAACAGCAGCGACTGTACGCTGAAGTATTAGCCGGGTGCATTGGGTAATGCCTTAGCGGAGTTTAGCTCGCCTTCCCGCGCACCAGCGCACCACGGCGATCGCCCAACAAGCTGAGGGACTGCGCCTCAATGGCGATAAGTTTTATGCCACGGGCGCTGTTCGCCGATCGTATCCCCACGCTAGCGCTGGCCGATGACGGCAAAGAGCAGTTGGTGTTTGTGCCGCGCCATCAAGCGGGGGTCACGGTGATTGATGACTGGAGCGGTTTTGGGCAGCGCACCACCGGCAGCGGCAGCGATGCAGTTCCGAGACGTGGCAATGCCGCAGAAGATGTGGTGCCATTCAGACCGCGTTTGAGCGACCGACCACCGTTGGCCCGTTCGCGCAGATTATGCATGCCGCAGTGGATCAGGGTATCGCGCGTGAAGCGTTTAACGACCTGCTGAGCTTTGTGCGTGAACGTGCGCGGCCGTGGCCGGACAGCGGCGTGACAAAGGCCAGCGAAGATCCGCTCACGCTGGATCGTATTGGCCGGCTGGCGTCACGACTGAGTGCCGGTGATGCATTGCTGGCGGTTGCTGGAGACGCGGTAGACGCCGCGCAGCATGAATCAACGGCGGAAAACGTTGCGCGTGCCTCGATAGAGGTGGCGAAAGCGCGCGCCTGGACCACCGAAGTGTCACTGGAAGCCAGCAATCTGCTGTTTGAGCTTGGCGGATCGCGCGCCAGCTTGCGAGAGCATCATTTCGATCGCCACTGGCGCAATGCGCGCACTCACACGCTGCACGATCCGGTGCGCTGGAAATATCCGGCGATTGGCAACTATCTGCTCAACGATGTGCTGCCGCCGCGCCGGGGACAATATGAGCCAGAAACAGATTCTGCTCAACGCGTTCAATATGAACTGCGTCGGGCACATCCATCATGGGATGTGGACGCATCCAGACGATCGTTCGGTGGATTTCAATTCGCTGACGTACTGGCTGGATCTGGCGCGGCTGCTGGAGCGTGGCCTGTTCGACGGCCTGTTTATTGCTGACATTCTCGGTGTTTACGATGTGTATCAGCAGGGCATCGGCTTGACAGCCAGCGAGTCGATCCAGTTGCCGGTCAACGATCCTTTGATGCTGATCTCCGGCATGGCAAGCGTCACGCAGCATCTCGGTTTTGGTGTCACCGCTAACCTCAGCTATGAAGCGCCGTATCCGTTTGCCCGCCGTTTCTCGACGCTCGATCACCTCACTCAGGGACGCATTGGCTGGAATATTGTCACCGGCTATCTCGACAGCGCAGCACGTGCCATGGGCCAGAGGCAGTTACAGGATCATGACCGCCGCTATGATCAGGCCGATGAGTTTCTCGATGTGGCTTATCAACTGTGGGAAGGCAGCTGGCAGGATGATGCATTACAAGCTTACAAGGCCAAAAGGCTGTACGCCGATGCCAGTAAGATCCATGCAATCAACCATCAAGGCGAGTTCTATCAGGTGCAGGGTTATCACCTGACAGCCCCTCACCACAACGTACTCTGCTGTTTCAGGCGGGTTCATCGACGCGTGGCGTCCAATTGCACGCCACGCTGAGTGCTCGTTTGTCAATGCGGCCTCACCGGCGGCGATGCGTGAGCAGTCCACACGTTTGCGCCAGGCGGCGGTGGCAGCAGGGCGCCAGGCTGACGATCTGCGCATTTTTATGGGTGTCAGCGTGATTGTCGCGCCCACTGAGCGCGAAGCGCAGGAAAAGCATCGCAGCTACCTCGAATATGCCAGCCCGGAAGCGGGTATCGCACACTTCTCCAGTTCGATTGGCCTGGATCTGGCGGCGTTTGGTCTGGATGAACCTATCCAAAGCGGCGACACGCGTGCCATTGAATCGGTGAGTAAGGCGTTCAGCGGCTGGACACGCCGTCGCTTACTGGAGCAGCACGCCATGGGCAGCCGTTATCCGCTGATTGTCGGCAATCCTTCACAGGTGGCGGATGCGTTGATTCAGTGGATCGATGAAGGCGACATCGATGGCTTTAACCTGACGCGCATCCTTAATCCGCAAAGCTACCGCGATTTTATCGATCTGGTGGTGCCGGAGTTGCAACAGCGCGGCCGCTATAAAACCGCCTATCAGCCTGGCAGCTTGCGGCAAAAAATATTCCAGCAGCAGGACCGTTTGCCCGATCGCCATCCGGCGGCGCGCTGGCGGCCGGCTAAAAACATTCGTTAATTTAACCTCAGGGATTTGATATGAAGATTGCACAGGTACTGGCGCTCAGCGCCTCGATTTTGACCTTCGGCGCGTTTGCGCCAATGATTATAGCGGACCGCTGAAAGTGGGTACGACAGCCGCCTTCGCGCCGCCGCTGGAAACCGCCGTGGCTGAAGCCAAAAAGCAAGGGCTTGACGTGCAGCTGGTGGAGTTCACCGACTGGACGGCACCGAATGTCAGCGTGGAGAACGGCGACATTGATGTGAACCTATTCCAGCATAAACCCTTCCTTGAAAACGCCAATCAGCAGGGCGGTTTCCACCTGGTGCCCTATGCCCCGGCCATCATCAACAACATCGGTCTTTACTCGAAAAAGCACACGGCTATTGATCAGATCCCGGACGGCGGTACGGTGGCGATTGCCAACGACCCGATTAATGGCGCACGCGGGCTGCTGCTGTTGCAGAAAGCGAAATTGATCACCTCAAGCCGGGTGCAGGCCTCAAATCCACCGTGGATGATATCGCCAGCAATCCGAAGCATCTGAAGAGATCATCGAAGTCGAAGCCGTTCAGGCTGTCGCGTTCGCTGGATGAAGTCGACCTTGCGCAGGGTTATCCGCACTATCTTCGTTTGTCGAAAACCATCGATCCGAACAATGCGCTGCTGTTTGATGGCCTCGAACATCCTGAGTATGTGATTCAGTTCGTGGTGCGCGAAGGCCATCAGGACGATCCGCGCCTGAAAAAGTTTGTCGATATCTACCATGCTCCCCAGTAGTACGCGCCAAACTGGATGATTTCTACGGCAAGCTGTATCCAGCCGGCGCTGGGCCAGTAAGGATGGTGAGCCTGACGATTCCCGGCGAGCGTGATGCGCTGCTGACGCCTACCGTGGATGCGGCTGGCAAGGTGCACGTGCAGATTCATGCGCTGAGCAAACGCTATGCCGGACAGGCGCAGGAGGCGCTGAAAGAGATCGATTTGCAGGTTAAGCGCGGTGAGATCTTTGGCATTATCGGCCGCAGTGGCGCGGGAAAATCCACGCTGATCCGCTGCCTAAATCGTCTGGAAAAGCCCACCCAGGGAACGGTGGTGATTGATGGTATCGACCTTAGCAGTTTAACTGACCGCGAACTGGTGGCGTGGCGTCGTCGTACCGGGATGATCTTCCAGCACTTTAATCTGCTGTCGGCGAAAACGGTAAGGGAAAACATTGAGTTGCCGTTGAAAGTGGCGGGCGTGCCCGCGCAACAACGGCGGCAGAAGGTGGATGAACTGCTGGCGCTGGTGGGGCTGGAGGACGCGCCAAAACGCATGTGCACAACTTTCTGGCGGACGAAACAGCGGGTCGGCATTGCGCGCGCGCTGGTGCACGACCCAGAGTTGTTGCTGTGTGACGAAGCAACCTCGGCACTCGATCCCGAAACCACGCGTTCAATTCTGGCGCTGTTGAAGAAAATCAATCAGCAGCGGCATATCACTATTGTGCTGATCACCCATGAAATGGATGTGGTGCACGATCTCTCTGTCACCCAGGTGGCGGTGATCGATCAGAGGTGAGATCATGAGCGCGGCCCGGTGTGGCTACAGCGATCCACAACAGGAGACCACGGCAGTTGCTCAATCCGCAGTTTTCGGCGCTGCCCGAAACACTTCAGCCGCTGCTGACGCCGACGCGCCAGCAGCCCGATTCACGCTTATTGGTGCGATTGCGCTATAGCGGGCAAGGCGCACAGCCTGACTTAGCGGCGATCAGTGCACGCGTGCCGGGTGCGTTAACGCTGATTTATAGCGCGGTTGAGTGGGTTGAGCGTAAGCCCACCGGGCAACTCTGTTGCTACTGGATGCCCATCACACGATGCGGCTCAGGTGTTGACTCTGGCAGAATCCAGCGGATCAACGGTTGCAGGTTATGTCACTGAGTCTTGAACGTTTATGGACCGGGCTGCTGGATACGCTGTTGATGGTCGGCGTGTCATGCTTTGGCGCTGGCGATTGGCCTGCCAATGGCCGTGATTCTAGATGGTGACGGGACGGCGACCTGTTCCCAACCGCTGTTAAATCGTGTATTGGGATGGGTAGTGAATCTGTTTCGATCGATCCCGTTTTGATCTGATGGTGCGCTGATCGTTTACCCGCTGGATTGTGGGTGCCACCGCTATGGCGTGTGGGCGGCAGTGGTGCCCCTTGACCTTAGCGGCGACGCCCTTTTTTGCGCGCATCGCCGAAGTGAGTTTGCGTGAGGTGGATAAAGTTGACCGAAGCGGCACAGGCGATGGGATTTCATCGCTGGCATATTGTCTGGCATGTGCTGTTGCCGGAAGCGCGTCCCGGCATTGTGAGCGGCTACCATCACACGCTGGTGACGATGATCAATGCTTCCGCCATGGCCGGTGCGATAGGCGCCGGCGGATTAGGCGATCTGGCCTATCGCTACGGCTATCAGCGCTTTGATATGCAGGTGATGTTGACGGTCATCAGTGGTGCTGGTGGCGTTGGTGACGGTGCAATTTTTGTGGTGATCGGCTGTCGCGGCGGTTAAATCACCCGCTGAAAGGCTGTGGAAGAAGGCGTAGTAAATTGCGTCGCGGCAAGTTATTTCCACAACTGTTGCGACGCTATAAATGCAGACCATCATCGCGCTGCTGCAAACGTGCATGTTGTTATGATTTAGTAGACGCTTCGTGGTGTGAGCGACCTTCAGGCCGCCCACCTCCAGCGAATCTAATTCTGCCAGCGCGTCAATAGTGCATCGACTTTCGGCAACAACTGCTTGCGGCGCGGCCATATCAGCGTCAAGCCAATCCATCGGGCTGTTGCTCCGGCAAGATGATCTCCAGTTCACCGCGCGCCAGTTCGCGCACCAACCAGGATGGCATCTGCGCTACGCCCAATCCGCCACACAGCGCCTGAACTTGGGCATCAACGTCATGGCGCCATCCCGGTGTGGCACATTGCGCCAGTGCGGATGCCCATCAGCGGTGGTAAACAGCCAGGGCTTACTGCTGCCATCCACTCGTTCATACATAATCGCCTGATGCTGCAACAGCTCGCTTTCGTTGCGAGGACGACCTGCGCGGGCTAAATATTCTGGCGCCGCGCAAAACACCATGCGTTCGCGGCCCATCTGACGGCAGCCGAGCGAAGCCGGCACATCCGGTGATCCGCCAATGCGCACCGCGACATCGATCCCTTCATCAAACAGATCGATAAAACGATCCGAGAAGGTGAGATTAAGTTCCAGCTCGGGATGTTGCTGACAAAACGGAATCAGTAGCGGCATGACGCCAAGGCGACCATAGGTATTCGGCACCGCCACGCGCAGTCGGCCCGAAGGAATGGTGCGCTGCGCCGCCAGCACTTCGGCTTCGGCCAGCTCCTCCATGATATGAGCGGGTTTGATAGTAGGCGTTACCGGCATCGAGTGAGTTTAAGCTGCGCGTGGTGCGTTCCAGCAGAACGTGAACCGAGACGGGTTTCAAGTCGCGTCACGCTTTTACTGACGGCTGAACCGGTCAGGTGCAAACGTTCCGCCGCGGCTGCGAAACTGCCACTCTCAACACTGGCTACAAAGGGAACACAATGTCTTTCAGGCGCTGATCGTGCATCTATTCATGAATCCAGGTTGTGAATGATGTGAATTAAAGCCAGAGATAAGAATTCAATTCTCTATTAGGCTAATCATTACTGAAACCGAGGAGAATTGAAATGCAAAAGCAGGCGTTAATTGTTGGCATCAGTGGTGTGATTGGACGTGCGCTGGCGGAAAAACTGCAAAGTGAAGGATGGCAGGTCACTGGACTATCCGTGGACGCGGCGCAATTCCCGAAAGGTTGCCGTAGTTTGACCGCAGATCTGCTGATGCTGAAGCGGTCAGCACCGCACTGTCACAAGAGAAGCCTGATGCGGTGTTCTTTGAAAGCGTTTGGGCGCGTCAGGAAAACGAAAAAGAGAACATTCGCGTGAACGGCGGCATGGTGCGCAATGTGATTGAAGCGCTGGGTGAGCGCCTGAACGGTGCGCACGTGGCGCTGGTGACCGGGCTGAAACACTATCTGGGTCCGTTTGAGGCGTATGGCAAAGGCGCAGTCCCGGTGACGCCCATTCCGTGAAGAGCAGGGACGCCAGCCGGTCGATAACTTTTATTATGCGCAGGAAGATGAAGTGTTTGCTGGTGCCGAGCAATATGGCTATCGCTGGAGCGTGCATCGCCCGCACACCATCATCGGTTTTGCGCTGGGCAATGCCATGAATATGGGCCAAACGCTGGCAGTGTATGCCACGCTGTGTCGTGAGCAGGGCTGGCCATTTATCTTCCCCGGCTCGCCGGAGCAGTTGGAACGGTATTGCGGATGTGACGGACGCCGGTTTGCTGGCGGAGCAGTTATTATGGGCAGCGACGGCGGACGAAGCAGCCAATCAGGACTTCAACGCGGTCAACGGCGATGTGTTCCGCTGGAACTGGTTGTGGCCACGTCTGGCCGCGTACTTTGGCGTTGAGGCCGCCGCGTTTCCTGCGCAGAAGATGCCATTAGAAGGGCGCATGCAGGAAGCCGCAGACGCATGGCGTGAAATTGCCGCGCGCGAACAGCTGCGTGAGGCGGATATCAATAAGGTGGCTTCGTGGTGGCATACCGATGCGGATCTGGGGCGTCAATGGAAGCGTTCACCGATATGAGCAAAGAAGCCGCAAAGCGGGATTCACCGGATATCGTTCAACGCTGGATTCGTTTACTGCGCTGTTTGATCGGCTGAAGGCGGAGAAGGTGATTCCGCAGTAATTTTATTCATCGTAATCGGTGTTCCAGGTGCGCATCAATGCGCACCTTCATGAACAACAACTCATACTATTTTGGGGCTGTAATATCCGACATGAGGTATTCGGGCCCTTTAGCGCAACAAACCTTCCCTGTCTTCTCGTTCCCGTATTTTACGCATTACAGGCCGGACATCGTTACTCAGGTATTTCCATGGTGGTAGAGAAACACCATGCGTTGCTTATCATAATTCTTGCGATAAAACATAAATTTGGGCCGGGTGCACAGACCAGTAATTCAACACGTTCGTCCATAAGCGTTTGCAATATTCGATTCTGTGGTGTCGCGAGTGAAGCGCCAGTTCAATTGGCGTTTATCGATCGCCTTCTGTACTGCGGCGATATATTTATCTTCGCGAAAATAGGCAAACAATCCGCCACTCACTCCGAATCCCGGTGTTCTGAACAATGTTGGACTGGGCATGTAGATAAATACGATGTTTTTCATCGACGATTATTCCTTAATCTTGATGGATGAACATGGTAGCAGAAGCCTAATGAAGGATTCTTTACGTTAAACTGGCGCTATCTTGTTGATATCATCGCGATGACAGCATGAAATGGTCTCAACAACAGGAGGTTGTTATGTTTAAGAGTCATACCCATCCCATTCTCACTCTGGCATTAGCAGGTTGCACTACTTCATCCGCCAATAAAGCACATCCTAAAGCCCTGCGGATGGATAAGCCTGAATATCCTTTTTATGCTGCAAAGAATCATATCGAAGGAAAGGTGCAATTTTTTTATGATGTCGATGCGCAAGGGAAGGTCAGTGAAATGCGCATGTGCAATCCACCCGACCATCTGTTTGATGACGCGGATTTATAAGAGCGGTGAACAAGTGGCGATTTGAAAAAGCATCCCGCTAAAAATATTCCAATAAGTGGTGATGCGTGAGTCACTCCGTCAATATCAGTGATTCGATGTTGTGATGGGTGAGTGATCTTAGAGCGCCTAAGGTGTGGTGAGAAAAGCATACTGATTTCGAAGCCGTGTCTGCCCTGAAATGAAGTGACAGCCATCCTGGAAGTGGCTGTTTAAATGCCGCCTCTAAACCTGGGTCAATCCACCATCAACGCAGATCTCAGCGCCCGCGATATAACTACTCTCATCACTGGCGAGGAATAACGCGGCATTTGCCACCTCTTCCGGTTGTGCCATTCTGCCGAGCGGTATGGCGCTGGTGAGTCCATTTCTAACCTGTTCTGAAGCTGCTGCCATCATTTCAGTATCAACAGGGCCGGGTGCGACCACATTGACGCGGATACCGCGTGCGGCGATTCACGGGTCGGTGCGGGCAAAGGAGCGCAGAGCGGCTTTGCTGGCAGAGTAAACACCATAGCCTTCCGTGCCAATCACATCCGCAATCGAGCCAATCAGAACCACGCTCGCGCCTGGTTTCAGCAGGGGCAACGCAGCTTGTAAGGCAAAGAGCGGCGAGCGCACGTTAAGTCCGAAAATCTGCTCGTAGTGAGACTCACTGATCTCGTCTAACCGGGCGTATTCCGACATACCCGCATTGATCACCAACACATCCAAATGGCCTGACGTGCTTTTGATGGTGTCCATAATACCGGCCAGCTCTTCGTTCTGACTAACATCGGCGCGTAATGGCTTCGCGATGCCGGATATCTTGCGGCGGGCAGTAGCTAATTCTTCTTCACGACGGGAGGTAAACCGGTGGTTGCTCCTTCGCTGGCGAAACGCTGGCTGATCGCCAAACCGATACCTTTTGCGCCGCCCAGTACCACGGCAACTTTGTTTTCTAATCTGCTCATCTGCATGCTCCTTAAAGAGTGGAACCCAGATGATATAAAAACTATACTTGATATCAATTACGCACTTAGTTTATATCAGATATATACGGGTATATCGCCATGAATGAGAAAACTGACAAGCCATTGATTGATATCGGTAAAACCCGACCTGTTTTGGAAAACATCACCAATAAATGGTCGATATTAATTCTCACCGTGCTTTGCACACAGCCCTCAAGGTTCAATGAGATTCGCCGCAGACTGGAGGGGATTACGCATAAGGCACTGGCGGATGCGCTCAAACGTCTCGAGCGCAATGGTCTTGTGAACCGTAAGAGTGCTACCAACTTCGCCACGGTGTGGAATGCACAACATCACACCTTTAGCTGATTCGCTGCAGCAGCCCTTTGTAATACCTGGCGGCTGGGCGATGGGTACAACCCGGTGATGGAACAGAACCGGCTACTTCATTGCTCGTAATGAAGAAAAGAAGGTGGCTGAAGAAGCCTGGATTGGGTTTTAATTACAGGAACTCAGAAAGACGGGCAGCGCGATATTTTACATTTCATGCGCTGCCGTTTTACTCACCTTTATTTTTACCTGTTTATATAACAGGGACGGATAATGCTGAGACTTTTTCTTTAGCCTCAGCAATTAAAATAATCCCCTGCAAGGATTCATCAGGATGAACACTCCATATTTTACTTTCGGGGATGCAAATGCCGTCATAACGTATTTTGGTGCCGTCGTAGGGATAAAATTTACCTTCGTTTGTATCTAAAACAAAAACCTGCAACAGACGAGACTTTTGCGCAATGTGTTTCCAAAGTGCTTTTCCGCCTTCATAGTGGTGATGATCACTCATCAGCGTGATATTTTGATGCACCACCAAGGTTTCATACATGCGGGTTGCCAGACCAAAATATGCATGATCTCTTGTACAACAACTTCAACCTGCAGCGCGGCAGCATCCCAGAATGACTTTACCTTTAAGCCCATCAAAATTTTCAACGCGAATTAGTTCCAACGTGCTTAATGACGCGATGGCGTAAATCGTTCTCAATTAATGCTGGACCAGCATCGACGACTGCTGAAAAAGGTGTTTTGCGATCATAGATAATCCAGTAAGTAGAACTACCCATTTCAAACTCATCAATAATCTCAAAACGTCGTTGTAATGTATTGGGGCTGTATGACATTGGCATTATGGCCATATTTGAATCCCCCTTGTTAAGCACTGGCATGCGTATTCCTTCACTTGATTGCCTCTCTCCATTAATTAACTTAACACATGAAAGGATAGTGATGAGGTAGATTTAATGAGAGCCAGACTCCTGTTTTCTATTTTAATAGGGAGAATGACATCCTTTTATCACCTCAACTTCACCCAGCGGCGACCAAGCAGCACTGTCAGAACAATAATCACCGCAATGGCGGCCAGATGCATCCACGAAATCATGGGATGCAGATGCACCGGATGGCAAAACGCCAGCATGGTGACGGCCATGCGGATATGCCAGTCCCGGCCATCGCCAGGCTGCGAACCGGATGGAGTGCACGTGTCTTGCGTAAACTGGCAATCATCAGCACCATCATCGGTGTGCTCACCACTAACAGGAAGGTAAAACAGCGCGTGCTGTCATTATCATGTGCCTCAACTTCGGCGTGCGGGATACTGCTCAGGCTCAGGCCCAGCCACAATAAACCCAGCGGCAACAGCACTTTCCAACTGACACTGCGGCGACCAGGGATGCTCATGTTGAACGCATTACGAATCGCGAACAAGCCGAGCACAAACGCCAGCGCCAACTGGATGAGCGCGCGCATCGCACCGGGTTGTGACCAGTCGGTGAGGGTGCGCTGCACCAGAAAACTGGCGGCGATGCCGCAGGGTAGTGCCAGCAGCAGCCACATCAAGACACGCCAATAAGTCGGCCGCATCGGTTGAACGGGCTGCATGTTGCGGCTGAGTTTTTCGATTAACAGGTCATGGTTATTCATGGTGTGCTTATCCCAAAGCGACGCAGATTACTCAGCGCGCGATGCAACAGCGATTTCACCGCTGCCACACTTAAATTGTTATGTTCTGCCGCTTCACTCAGGCTCATTTCGCGTAGATGGACGTGTTCAACAATCTCACGTTGACGCGAGGGAAGCTGGCGCAAATAACTGGCCAGCTCCTCTTGTGTATCCAGCGGTGGTGTTTCTGGCGCAATTGCGGCTTCAGTTAACGTTTCTTCATGAACTTCCCATTGCTGATGTCGTCCGCGCCGCCGCAGGGCATCGACTGCGCGAGCGGAGATGATGGCCATCAGCCAGGTAAGAACGGGTGAGGCAGGATCATAGGTGGACGCACCCGATGCACTGTTCACAGCATCCTGAATCACATCTTCCTAATGCGGTCGGTGAGTTGTTGGCGTATTTGCCCGCGTATCACCGGCACTAGCGCTTTGAGCAGTCGGGTGTAGGCGAGTTGATCGCCCGCCTGCGCCTGTTCCATTAGCGCGGGCCAACTTTCGCGCGCGCTATCACTTGCTTGCATAATCCGCCTTGAAACAATTACGCCTTGGTGCTGGCCGCTTGCAGCGCATTCACCATGTCTCGGTGTCAGCACTTGCGGTACTTTTTGGCGGCCCGCCATCGGCGGGGTTAAACCAGATACATCGGCAGTCCGCCCTGACCAAACTCGCTCATGGCGTCATCGACATCGGGGTTAAACTTGGTGGAATCCGCCACCATATACACCGTACCGGTTTTTGCCAACGCGTCTTTCACTGCCTGCACGTCGAAAGGGAGGTTTTCATTCACCTGACAGGTAATACACCATGAGGCGGTGAAATCGACAAAGATAAACTACCGTGTCCACGTTGAAGGCGACGGCTGCGGTGTCATTTCTCTTTAGTGAGCTGGCTGGCTGGTCACCTGCCAGCGCTGCGCCCGGTTGAATGCTGGCAGTGGGGCCAGCACGGCGATAACCAATACGGCGGTCACGGCGAACAGCACTTTATGGCCTTTACCGGCAAGCGGCGATGTTGCGCCATCCCATATAGCCAGCCCGCGAATGCTACCACCACTGAGGCTGCTAACAGTGTAGCCAATGCCGCGCTGCCTGCCTGTTGCGCAGCACTCCACACCAGCCAGGCATAAGCGCCAAACATTGGGAAGGCTAAACCGCGCTTCAGTACATCCATCCATGCGCCCTGGACGAGGCAAGAATCCCGCCAGCTGAGGAAAAGAGAAATCAGTGTGAAAGGCGCTGCGAAACCGAAGTGCCAGTGCGAAGAAGATCACCAGCGCCAGCAGGGGGTTGCACCAGCATAGCCAATCGCACTAGCCATAAACGAGCCGCACAAGGGGTGGCAACCAAAATTGCCAATACGCCAGTGAGTGCAGAACTTAAGAAGGCGCCGCGATTGATTTCCACCGCTCCGACGCGCTGAACAGATAAGCCCACTTCAAATACGCCAAGCAGATTGAGCGCAGCGGCAAGGATTACCAGTGACAGCAGGCAATCACCAGGGGGGACTGTAATTGGAATCCCCAGCCCACGGCGGCACCGCCTGCACGCGCGGCAGCAAATACTTCCGCTAGCGCCATCATGGTAACGATCACGTCGGCCCAGTAAAAAGCTAAACCTTCACGACGCGTTGGCGGCATTGTCAGTGTGGCGAACAGGCCGAGCGCTTTCAGGAGATGACCAAAGACGCAGGGCATTAAGTTCAGAATGATGCCGCCAATAAAGGCGGCCAGCATGGCGGTTAACATCGCTGGCCTCTTTGCTTAGTTAGTTTGCGGATGTGCAGCGTCGTACTGCTTCACGGCGGCGAGGGCTTTCTCGATGTGCGTATCCGGGTTTCTATCAGTGTAACTCAGCAGGATGTCGCCATTAGGCGCAATCACATAAGAGGTGCGATCGGAAAGGGTTTTGCCTTTCATCTGCATGGTGGTTTGATACTGGGCGGCCACTTTAGCACCTGGGTCGGCGGCAACAGCGAATTTGTCACGGCACTCCAGTTTAGAGAAATCGCTCACCTGATCGGTATTGCCTGCAGTCACACCAATAACTGTGGCGTGCATTTTGGTGAAGTTGTCGGTGGCTTCGGCGAAGTCATGCGCTTATCACAGCCCGCACTGAATGCGGCCGGGAAGAAGTAAAGCACCACTGGCCCTTTTTGCAGCGCTTTTTGCAGCGAGAAGGTCAATGGTTTGCCGGCTAATGCACCTTGCAGTTCAAAATTTGGGCTTTGCCAACCGGCAGCGCGGCGCTGGCGTTAAAAGCGGTGGCAGAGAGGCCCAATGCGGCGGTGATGCTCAGAGTACAAACGAGGGTTTTAAACGATTTCATTATCTGCCCTGCGATAAGGGAGGTCCGTTTTAGTGACTCAATACATCGTTCTGCTGGAGGCGGGAAAGGTTCGGCAAGCAGTTAAATTAGCGACGCAATGTGACTCATGGAAAAAGAGGCTACAGAGAGATAATCGGAATTATTTCCTCTAGTAAAACATTTTGGTTAATTGGTATCTTGCTCTGCCACCGCGCTGGCGGCACCTGTCATTGATAGCGATGGCTTCCTGATCAATCAACGCCTGTCCTATATGCGAAGGATGTGGCCGACAGAAGTTGCCAATCATCTTGCGATTGAAGATCTGCCGCAAGAAGAAAAAGTGCTGGCCAGTGCTGTGCAGCAAGCCGAAAAGCTGGGCTTAGCGGGCGAGTCTGTGAAACCCTTTGTGCAGGCTCAGATGGATGCAGCAAAAGCGATTCAATATCGCTATCGCGCAGATTGGCTCTCCACACCTGAACAAGGTTGGCAGCCTTTGCCGCTGGATCAGGTCGAAGCAAAATTAATGTGCTGAGCGCCAGCATTCTGAGGGATCCAAAGTGCAGTTAGCCGAGGGAAAACCTCATCATAAAGCCGCCTTTCTGCACACGCTTGATCAAGCGAATCTGGAACAGGGTGATAAAACGCGGCTGTGGAAGCCCTGCAGAAAATTAGTCTGAAGAAGTAACGGTCATTCATAAGAGGCGTAACAAGATTACGCCTCCTAATATGTCGTTTACCTCAAGACTGCAATATTATCCACGATATCCCCACGTGGGGATAAAGCATCCATTATCCTCAGGTGGGGATAAAATTCAGATGACCAACGATCCACCCCGCCACCTTTTCCTTATAACCCCAACTGAACTCCCTATGTCCTGCTCAAGAATCCCCTCTGCTATAACTGCTGCGAGTTGATAACGCGTAGGAAAAGTTTTTCATGGATATTCGTAAAATTAAGAAACTGATCGAACTGGTAGAAGAGTCTGGCATCTCCGAGCTGGAAATCTCTGAAGGTGAAGAGTCAGTTCGTATCAGCCGTTCACCTGCGAACGCTGGCTATCCGGTCATGCAACAGGCTTATGCTGCGCCAGTGATGCAGCAGCCTGCGCTGGCGACCGCCGTTGCACCTGCAGCCGCTGCGCCGGCTGAAGCCGCTAAGCCGGAAATCACCGGCCACATCGTGCGTTCTCCGATGGTCGGCACTTTCTACCGTACCCCAAGCCCGGATGCGAAAGCCTTCGTGGAAGTGGGCCAGAAAGTCAACGCGGGCGACACCCTGTGCATCGTTGAAGCAATGAAAATGATGAACCAGATCGAAGCCGATAAATCCGGCGTTGTGAAGGCGATCCTGGTGGAAAGCGGCCAACCGGTTGAATTTGACGAGCCGCTCGTCGTCATCGAATAACGAGGCGAAGCATGCTGGATAAAATTGTCATTGCTAACCGCGGTGAGATCGCTCTGCGTATTCTCCGCGCGTGTAAAGAATTAGGCATCAAGACCGTTGCGGTTCACTCAACCGCTGACCGCGACCTGAAGCACGTGCTGCTGGCGGACGAAACCGTCTGCATCGGCCCGGCACAGTCGGTCAAAAGTTACCTGAACATCCCTGCACTGATCTCTGCCGCCGAAATCACCGGCGCCGTGGCGATCCACCCGGGCTACGGCTTCCTCTCTGAGAATGCCGATTTCGCCGAGCAGGTTGAGCGCTCTGGTTTTATCTTCATCGGCCCGAAAGCTGACACCATCCGCCTGATGGGCGACAAAGTGTCTGCGATCACCGCCATGAAGAAAACCGGCGTTCCGACCGTGCCAGGTTCTGATGGCTCGCTGACCGAAGACATGGATAAAAACCGTGCCATTGCCAAACGCATCGGCTACCCGGTCATCATCAAAGCCTCTGGCGGCGGCGGCGGTCGTGGTATGCGCGTAGTGCGCAGTGAAAAAGATCTGAACAATCCATCGGCATGACGAAAGCGGAAGCCAAAGCGGCTTTCAACAACGACATGGTCTACATGGAGAAATTCCTCGAGAACCCGCGTCACATCGAGATTCAGGTGATGGCCGACGGCCAGGGCAACGCCATCTATCTGGCGGAACGTGACTGCTCAATGCAGCGTCGTCACCAGAAAGTGGTTGAAGAAGCGCCAGCGCCGGGCATCACGCCAGAACTGCGTCGCTTTATCGGCGAGCGCTGCGCGAAAGCCTGTATCGATATCGGCTACCGCGGTGCGGGTACTTTTGAGTTCCTGTACGAAAACGGTGAGTTCTACTTCATCGAGATGAACACCCGTATTCAGGTGGAGCATCCGGTGACTGAGATGATCACCGGCGTGGATCTGATCAAAGAGCAGCTGCGTATTGCTGCCGGTCAGCCGCTGTCGATCAAACAGGAAGACGTGGTGGTACGCGGTCATGCGGTGGAATGTCGTATCAACGCCGAAGATCCGAACACCTTCCTGCCGAGCCCGGGCAAGATCACCCGTTTCCACGCGCCAGGCGGTTTCGGCGTGCGCTGGGAATCGCACATCTATGCCGGCTACAGCGTGCCGCCGTACTACGATTCCATGATCGGCAAGCTGATCACCTACGGTGACACCCGTGAAGTGGCCATCGCGCGCATGAAAAATGCGCTGGCGGAACTGATCATCGACGGCATCAAGACCAACGTCGAGCTGCAGATGAAAATCATGTCCGACGAACATTTCCAGCAGGGTGGCACCAACATCCACTATCTGGAGAAAAAACTCGGCCTGCACGACTAAACCAATCCTCCTCGCCGCCATTCTCCTGCCGTTGGCGGCATTTTCTATCCTGACAGTAAAATCTGGAGGTCAGTTTGTCTGAACTTTCCTATGTGACAGGCGACTGTCACTCAGCCTGGTCAACGTATTTGACGCAGGTTGAACGCGTGTTGCCACTGCTGGGCGATCTCAGCCGTTGGGCCGATACGTTGACGTCCGAGCGGCATTAATTGTTGATATCCCCTGAAATGGATGATGGCTCAGTGCGTCATTTTGAGGTTATCGCGCAGCACAATTTGTCGCGCGGACCGGGCAAGGGCGGGGTGCGTTTTTCATCCTGATGTGACGTGTTGAGGAAGTGATGGCGCTTCCGCGTGGATGACGGTGAAGTGCGCTGCGCTCAACCTGCCGTTTGGCGGAGCGAAAGGGCAAAATGACCGGCAACCTTATCCCATAAAGAGCTGGAGCGTTTAACGCGGCGCTATACCAGCGAAATCGGTAATATGATTGGCCCACAGCAGGATATTCCTGAAGTTTACATGTTGGAACCAACGCGCAGGTAATGGCGTGATGATGGATACCTGGTCGATGAACCGCCACTGTCACCACCGGCGTAGTACCGGCAAACCGGTGCATCTGGGCGGGTCACTGGGGCGCGTCAAAGCCACCGGGCGCGGGGTTTTCGTCACCGGTTGCAGCGCTGCGACTAAGCTGGGCATTGGTGTGCCAGGTAGCCGCGTGGCGGTGCAGGGTTTGCAACGGTAGCGTCGCGTCATCCTGTTTACATGACGCAGCAAAAGCGGTGGCGGCAGGGGATCGCTGTGCCACATTGTATTTTGTCCAGCGGAGTGATATCCCGCGTTACAGACGGCAGCAGGCCTCACGTAGTATCGCGGCTTCCCGGTGCTGACACCATAGCGGATGAACATTTTTGACGCAGCCTTACGACATTCTGGTGCCTGCAGCGTTGGAGGGACAGTAGATCACAGCCGAACGCGCTAACCTGCTTCCAGTGTCGCCTGATTATTGAGGGCGCAAACGGCCTGACGCGTTGCCGGAAGCCGATGATATCTTGCAGCACGCGGCATTACTGCTGTGGTGCCAGATGTGATTGCGAATGCGGGCGGCGTGACGGGAGTTACTTGAATGGGTGCAGGACTTTCCAGCTTCTTCTGGAGCGAAGAGAGATCAACGGCTGGACAGCATTATGCAGCACGCGTGATTGAACAGTGAGCAAAGCGGATGCGTTGAACGTGAGCTGCTGCGTACGGCAGTTTCATGCTGTTGCCTATGAGCACCTGCTGGCGGCGGAAGGATCGCGGGTTGTATCCGTAAACACATTAGTTTGAGAGAAGCCTCGCAAATGCGGGGTTTTTATTGTGTGAAGTTTGTTCCAGCACTTGAGGTATAATATTTTATACTAATAAAATGGAGTGGTGTGGAGCGCACAGAAATGGATGAAAAGGATTTATACTGGCGTGGTACAACCCTGGAGTGACATCAAAATGTTCCCCAATGAGGTGAAAGGACGTTGGATTTGAACTTCCAAAATTCAAATGGGCATAATCCCACTCACTACAAGGCTGTGAATCGCTGGGGAGCAAGTGTTAGTTGAGGTCAAATAAAAGGGAATGATGGCGAATATCGCGTCGTTTATGTGGCGAAAATTTGTTGAAGCCATTTATGTCATACATGCCTTCCAAAAGAAAACACAACAAACCAGCCCCAAAGATGTGAATAACGATAATTGTTATAAAGCAGTTATCGAAGAACGGAGAAAACTAAATACGACCGATAAAATCGATACCCAGTCGCGGCATATCACCAAAGCGGGCAGCAATATTTTTGCTGATCTCGGATTCGAACCGGCTGAAGCGGACTCCCTTCTGACACAATCTCGTGAAGAAATTAACCGAGCCGACGAATTAAAGAAGCAGCTAATGACTGAAATTTCTGGGAATGGATGACGGCGTGGCCATAAGCAGATTGAAGCGGCAAAGATCCTGCACGTTTCCACCCCGAGTTTCAGATGTGGTTAATCTAAAAACAGAAAAATTTACCATTGATTCGTTAGTGGGTATGTTGCGGCGATGGGCAAAAGGTCCAGTTGGTGATCGAGTAACACGCGCTGCAAACTTGACTGCGAGAGTCGAAAAAGGCCAGCTATTGCTGGCCTCAATATATTAGAACTGATACACCGACCAATGCTACCTCCGGTCATCATTCGGCAGACCGAGTTTGCTGTTACTGCCGAGCAGGTTGATTCCGTAGCCACAAAGGCTCACATGTTTGGCCATGCAGTAGGTTAATCCTGGCTCAAGGAATTTAAGTAAAGCTTCATTGCCCATGAGCCTTTAAGTAGGCTCATTATCAAGAAAACCGCAGGTGCCCATTAAAGCATCTGGGCATAGGCCTCAAGCTGATCGGCAACCATGCCCCAGCCGCTATGAAAGCCCATTTTTTCATGTTCGGCACGCGCTTCAGCGTTGCGATGCCTGGCAATGGCAACATAGCGGGTCGCATGAGGATTGAGCGGTTCCAGTAGCAATATTGCGGTCATGAAAGGATGCTCAGCAGGTTTCCATCCCTCAGTAAAGGTATCGGTAAAAACCAGCTTCCGGACCAGGTATCAGCCAGAACCCCTTCGTTGCGCATTTATTCCCATCCACCTCAAAACGTGTTGAACCGGACCACCAGGATGCAGATCGATATCGCAACTGACTAACTTATTAGGCTTAGGCACAAAAAAGTGTTTGAGATGTTCTGGTGTGGTCCAGCAGCGCCAAATCACATCGGCCGGTACTTGCAGGGAACGCTCAAGCTGTAAATCGGTATCGGCATCTAAAATCATCAGTTTTCCTGCTCGCAGAATGTCATTTCAACAGTGTAGTTGCGAGGCAGAAAACGGGTTAGCTGACTGGGCGGATCCCCTGACAGAACAAGCTAAGCGTGTGCTGTACAATCAGCTCCGTATCAAACTCCGGCTCATTGGCGAAGCGTGTGAAGGGCACGAGTATCATGCTCAGGATGGAGGTCATCAGCAAATCGGGATTCAACGCTGCATTCAATAAACCCTGCTGTTGCCAGCGCACAATTAACGCCCTGACTTTGTCGCGTCCCGCATGTCCATAACGTTCTTTGATGTGTTGACCTAAGCCGTGCGAACCGCTGGTGACTTCTTGCATCCATAATGGGGCGAACCAGTCGTTGTTCAGAACGATATCAGCGATTTCACGGATGAATCCACTGAATGTGGTGACAGGGTCACTTATCTCCCCATCAAAATGTGCTTCCAGCCGCTGGCGTAACGGTAAAAAGCGCTCCTCAACCACCACATCTAACAACGATTCGCGCGACTGAAAGTAATAGTTGAGCATCGCCGGACTCACGCCAGCCTTGATGATTTGACGCCGCATTCAGCGAGGTTTCAGCGGATGCCGCTTTCGGCATAGTGCCAGCGTGATATCCAATAAATGCTCGCGCTGTTGTGCAGAGATGGCACCGCCACGCGGACGTCCAGGACGGCGAGGTTTGGCAATGGTTGCCTTATCATCAGCAGCGACTTTTTGTGCGGTCATCTTTACGCGCTCACTTGTTTCATGTCAGACTTCGATCAATATTAATTGTGTATTTAATTAATTTCAATTGGTGTCTGTTATGAAACCTGAAACATTAGCGCCGCGATCGGGCAGCGGGGAAGAGAGTCCACCTTCCGTCCGCTTGCTGATGGGCGCACTGATGCTGGTAATGCTGCTCTCTGCACTCGACCAGACCATCGTCTCAACCGCGTTGCCCACTATTGTGGGTGAATTGGGCGGGCTGGATCGCCTGTCATGGATCGTGACGGCCTATATGCTGGCGTCCACCATCGTCGTGCCGCTGTATGGCAAATTTGGTGACCTGTTTGGCCGTAAACGGTGGCGCTGCAGATCTCCGTTGTCTTGTTAACCCTGATTGGCTCAGCTTGTGTGGACTGGCACAAAATATGGAGCAACTGATCTACCGCGCCCTGCAAGGTCTGGGCGGCGGTGGGCTAATGGTGGTTAGCATGGCAGCGGTGGCGGATGTCATCATCCCGCCTGCCGAGGCAAATACCAAGGGTTGTTTGGCGGGGTATTTGGTTTGGCGACGGTGGTGGGCCCGTTACTCGGTGGCTTTATCGTGCAGCACGCCTCCTGGCGCTGGATTTTCTACATCAACTTGCCGCTAGGCCTCTTCGCCCTAGTGATTATCAACGCAGTATTTAAAGCGGATAACAAACGTAAGCCGCACGAGATCGATTATCCCGGTGCCGTATGTCTCAGTCTGGCGCTGGTGGGGATTACGCTTTTCACCAGCGAAGGTGGCACGCTGCGTGCGTGGAGCGATCCCGTGCTGTGGTGCATTTTGGCATTTGGTTTGGTGGGCGTAATTGGCTTTATTTATGAAGAGCGTCGTGCGTGGGAACCGATTATTCCGCTGGGCTTGTTCCGCAATCGCAGCTTTTCGCTCTCCAGTTTGATGGCCTTTATTGTCGGGATGTCGTTGTTTGGCAGCGTGACTTTCCTGCCGCTCTATTTACAGGTGGTGAAAGGCTCAACCCCGACCGAAGCTGGGTTGCAGTTGCTGCCGCTGATGGGTGGACTGCTGGTGACATCGATTATCAGCGGACGCATTTCAGTCGTACCGGTCGCTATCGTCTGTTCCCGATTGGCGGAACACTGCTGGCAACCGTCGGGATGGCTCTTATGACGACGCTCACCCTGCAATCTGCGCTGTGGCAGATTTATCTCTACGCCTGCGTGCTCGGAATGGGCATGGGGATGGTGATGCAGGTGTTAGTCCTGGCCGTTCAGAACAGTGTGACACCCGACCGTATTGGGTCGCCACATCCTCTGTCACGTTGTTCCGTTCGGTGGGCGGTTCAATCGCGCTGTTTGGCGCGATGTTTAGTCACGTCTTGAAATCGGGTTTGACTGAATTGGTGAAAGGGCTGATGTATTGCCCGCCACGCTGACCCGAATGCAGGCACCATTTGCCGTATGATGTGCAACAAGCGTATTTGCAGGTATTAGCAGCGGCAAGTTACGCGGCATTCCAGATGGCGGCGGTGGTGATGGCGCTGGCCTTTATTTTGTCATTATTCCTGCCGGAGTCGCCGTTACGCAGTCAATCCAAACAATAAAATGATGCCGGCTTGCCACCATCGGCAGCCAGATGCTGATGGTGGGATGAAATAGCAGCAGAGTTGGGCGAATTAATAACCTCCAAAGCGAAAATTGGCGAAGGAATATATAATTTTTATCCCAAATACATGATGTTACCTTTGCGTAAACTTAAGTAAAAAAGAAGAGGATTAAAAGAATTCAGCGGCGAGCTATTTATTTTTGCAACTTTTTTGCGGTATAAATCTCTAACCACTGTCTCCCTCAGCGAAAACGTCATCCCATGATCAACTCTGCGGCCAGAAAATTTATCGCCTGTCTGTTTGTTATTACCCTGGCAGGTTGCTCTTCCAAACTTCATCCAATTCGCGGGAAGAGAGTCGAAGGCTTCAACCGATGGTGGTGTTAACCTGATTGATTCTGACGGCACATATCAACGATGCAATCATGGAAGGCAAACGAATATCAGTGGCGGCACGCACTAAACGGTGTGGGATTGCCCGGTTTATCTGGCGAACCTGAAAGATTCTGCTCAATATTCCAATGGATCGTGTCACGCGCGAATTAATTGCCATGGGGCAGCCGGTTGATAAGGGCACCTGCAACCCGGTGATTTAGTGTTCTTTCGTATCAAACACGAGTTACACGTTGGCTTTTATGACACCGATCATCAATTCCTCCACGCTTCGGTTAGCCAGGGCGTGATGCGCTCCTCACTGAATAATCCGTATTGGAAATCGGTATATCTGGAGGCGCGGCGTCTGCCACGTGAACAGAATTCGCAGATCAGCTTTAATTATAAAAATAAAGTGTGATGCAGAAAGTATCCCCGGCCTGGCGCCGGGGATTTTTTTATCAGAATTGATATGACACGCTAACCGAGAAGTTGCGCGGCTCACCGTAAACATAGTTGTTCATATAGGTGTAGTACTCACGGTCGAATAAGTTATCGACGTTAGCTTGCACCGCAACCCTGTTTGGTGACCTGATAACGGGCAAACAGGTTTGCCAGTGGATAGCTTCCCTGATACACGCGCTGGGTGCTGCCATCTGGCGCGCTCACATCTTCAAATACGCGGTTCTGCCAGTTAATACCCCCGCCGATAGTCAGGTCGGGCAGCATTGGAACCTGATAACGGGTGAACAGCTAAACTGGGTTCTTGCGGTTGATCAGGGTTATAACGACCATCCGAATCACGCGCTAGCATAGCGCTGCGCCGAAGGTTAATTGCAGGTTATCGGTAAGCGCACCGTCTCAGTTCAAACTTCGGCGCCTTTAAGGTGCGCCCTTAGTGGCGGTGTAGGCCTGCTCGCTGCTGTTATTAACGTAGACGCCATCCTCTGCTGTCCCGACATTTTCTTTGCTGAATGCGGAATACCGCAAAGGTTGCGGTCAAACGACCGTCATACCAGGCAGTCGATTTTAACCCCGTTTCGTAGCTTTTTCCGGTAACCGGAGAAAGGTAGTGGCCTGAGCTATTGCGGTAGGTTTGAGGCTGGAAAATCGACGTGTAGCTGGCGTACGCAGACCAGGTATCATTGATGTCATACACCAGACCGGCATACGGCGTGGTGTTGTGCTGGGTCATCATATCGCCGCTGCTGCCGTTGGTGCTCCATTCGGTGTAGCGAGCACCAATAATCAGTGATAGCGGATCGGCCAAATGAAATACGCGCGGCGGTATAAGCAGACTTCTGGCGAATGACATCATGGCATTCAGGATACCAACCTTGCCACTGCAGGCGGCTCAGCAAGATTGCCGTTCCAGTTAAGTTGTTAAATGGCCCCATATCAGCGGCGGTAATATCATTCATCCAGGTCAGTGACGCCATCCTGGCTGTAAGTCTGGTTGTGCTGGCGGCTGTAACTCAGGCCTGCCATCAACTGGTGCTGACGGCCAAGTAACTCAACGGGCTCGCTGGCGTAACCATCAACGGAGGTCAGTTCACGTTTACCACGGTCCAGGCTGCCGTAGCCGGTTACGCCTTCGCCGGTACTCTCGTCAGGGAATGCGCTATACAGGTTAAGCAACTTATCGCTAAAGGTATTTTTGGCATAGGTACCATTCACATGGAAGCTCCAGCCGTTATCGAAGTTATGCACCAGATCGGCGTAAACCTTCTGTATTTCGGTGTGATAGTAAGTCCAATCGGCGGCGGAGTTCAGGCTGCGGTTGTAGTGCGTAAGAGAACCGTTGCTATAGAAATCTGGTAAGCCACCCCAGGTAGGATCGCGCGTATCGGCCTTTTCGTAGTCATAACCTAATGAAAGGATAGTATTAGCGGTGATATCCGCATCGACCACGCCATAAAGGAACTTCTTATTTTTATGATAGCGATCGAGCCAACTGTCCTGATCCTGATAACCCGTTACCACGCGCCCGCGGAGCGAACCTTCACTGTTCAACGGCCCGGCGATATCAGCGACAGCGTTGTTTATCTAACTGCCATAGCTGGCGCTGACCGAGCCAGTAAAATCTTTACTGTCGGCGTGTGTTTACGCACCATATTGACCGAAGCGGGAGGGGCTGCCAGCCCAGTCATCAGGCCTGTCGCGCCGCGTACCACTTCAATACGATCATAAATGGCGGTATCAGATGCCGCGTCACCGTAGTTCCAGTTATCACCCGTAGAAGTGGGGATACCATCAAAGGTGAAGTTAGTGATTTTGAAGCCGCGGGAATAGTATTCAGAACGTTCAGAATCCACCAAATTGCTGGTGATACCAGTGGTGTTATTCAACACGTCGGTGACAGTTTGTAGCTGCTGATCCTGCATACGCTGCTGCGTCACCACGCTCACTGATTGCGGCACATCGCGCGGGGTGAGTAGCGCAGCTGGTGCCCGCTCGCGTGGTTTTCACCGCATAGTCCTGCTTGTCAGTGTCATCACTACTGTCACTGGTGGTGGCATTGACCACCAGATCCTGCTGAGTCGTATCGGCAGCCTGCGCCAATGTGGGGTTGAGAAGGGCGTGTACTGCCATAGCTCAACAATGAAACGCTGAACGTTTTGCGGATACCTGATTCCCTGCCGATCAAAGACATAATCGTTTCCGTGGTAAAAGATGGTTATAAGAGCTTCATTACGCTTCGGTTGTTATGCTGGTGGTTACGTCGTGCTACCTAAAAGGGCAGAACAAACGAATGCACTATCTAATTACGAACGCCAATGATAATCATTTGCTTTATAGAATCTCGCAAGGATTCAATCTGAAGTGTAATAATATGTAAATTCGAGGAAATTCAGTTAACTGGATGGATTTATAACCCGTTGCGGACGTTTTCACATTTATCAGGCAAGATTTTACTCGTTTTAGTCTTCTACACAGCGCCCGATTTGGCTGAACGTTTATTTCATTAAGTCGATGAATGAGCACATAAACCTACGCGAATATTTGATTACTTTTTACGTTAATGCGTATGATTCTCATTCTTCTTATATTTTCCGCCCGCTACGATGTGGTCGGAGCCGTTCATCCATTGATGGAGTTCAGCATGAAATCGTTGTTTAGCCCGTAAAGCCACTGTTGCTATGGCGATCGCCGCAGCATTTAGCCTGACGGCTTGCCAGGCACCTGCCAAAAAAGCCGAGGCACCAGCCGCTGAGACTGTAAAACCGGTTGGATACCGGTGTTGAAACGCGACCTGGCGATGGCCTGTACGAAATGGCCTACTTCTCCAGCATCGAGCACTGTTTGTCGCCAGCGCACAGGCATTCAAAGATGCTAACGGCGGTATGATCTATCGCCCGATCCTGTGACGCTTGAGACCAAGGGGTGAGACACACCGATCTGAAAAACTTTGGTACGGCGATCGATGAGCAGGGCAGCGTGTTTACACCACCAACTCTCCACTGGGATGGCGCTATTTCCAAAGTGGACGCGCAAAGCGGTAAAGTGCTGCAGCGTTTAGTGTTCCCGGCAAAATCAGCAAAGAAGGCTACCCAGCGGGTGCGCGAAGTGCTGTGGCATGGCAATGAGTTGTATGTCGGTCGAGTGGCCGATCCAGGTTATATCTCCGTGGTCGATACTAAGACCTTCAAACTGAAAACCGAGATTAAAAATGCGGGCAAATGGGTAACGGGCATTATTTACTCTCCAGTTACTGAACGTATTTATGCGGCCAACGGCTCTGGCGAGATCCTGGTGATTAATCCGCGCACCCACAGAATCGAGAAGCGCTGGACAGCCGGTGACGGTAAAGAGTATCTGTTCCTGAACATGGCAGAAGATCCATCCACTGGCCGCCTGTTTGTGACTGACGATTCTAAAGGCAAAGCCACATTGGTCTTTGACGAGCGCACCGGTAAAGTGATCGCTGCAACAGGTGATTCTCTGGGTATTAAATTCGATGCGAAGCGCAATGAGATCTTCATCAGCCAGCGCGAATCGAAGAGAGTACTGCAGTTGGATGCCACCACTTACGCAGTGAAGAACAGTTGGTCATTCGAACAGAATCCCAACAGCCTGCTGATTGACCGGATAACAATACCCTGTATGTGACCTTGAAGGCCGAGTTCAATAAAGACTCTTCAACTAAAGGCACCGATGGTATTGCGCGTATTACACTGAAATAAGATTGCGCTATGAAAAGATGCCCTCGAAAGAGGGCATTTTGCTTTTGGAAGAACGAAAAATTAACGATTGAGTGCCCGGTCAGCCAGAATTTTTATAGCGCAGGTGGAATGCCGACAAGATTAAAGATGCATGAAGCGTTATTGACGTTATCGTAACCCACGGCGTTAGCCACCTCAGTGACACCCAGATTGGTGCTCAATAGCAAATTTTGCGCCTCGCCAATTCGGCGACGTGTCTGATATTGTTTGGGTGAATAACCTGAATAATCTTTAAATACGTGCGCCAGATAAAATTGATTCATATTCAATGCAGCGGTGATCGAACTCAGAGCGATATCTTCTTTATAGTGATTATCAATGTAATCTTTGATGCGTTGTCCCAGTAGGGTGTTATTGCTCTCCTGCTCTTGTTTGTTTTCAATCCAGATATTGCGGCACAGTAATAACAGCACGCTCAGTAAGTTATCGCCGATTTCGGCACTAAAGAGCCGTTTGCTGTTAACGTGCGCCCACATCTGATCAAACAACTGGCAAATTTCATCATAAAACTCACCGCTGGGCATCACGGCAGGTTGGGCGCGCGTGGTGAGAATATTGAGAGGCAAGCCATCAACCTTAAGTTGTTCGACGCCGCAACTGAAGATCAATAAATCGTCTGACGCATCAGGGCTTTCGTCATGAAGCACATTCGCGTTAAACAACATGATATCGCCTTGCTTGACGTTATAGCCTGGCCATCGATGTTGTAGATGCCACTGCCTGAGCGTATGAACATCACTTCAAAGCGGTCATCATGCTTGTGCATGACGCGAGGAATGGCCTCTTCTTTACCTTCTGCTTTGCACATAAACGCCAGGCGCGGACGCAAACTGTTGTCGAAGCCACGGGCGGAGGGATGTTCATTTATGCAAAAGGTAATCATGGTAGCCCTGTTGGTATAGCGCTATTCTGCATTAGTTTTCAGCCTCGTAATCATCATTTTTGCTTTTTACTGATATTTAATCCATTGACAGGTAAGGCGTTGATGATTTTAGGAGAGTGCCAAAAAGGTGATTTTTTTGTTTTTTAAACATTGGCTAAAATATAAATTTGATCGTCGTCACACTTTTATTTTGATCAAAATATACCCACACATTAAATACCAGGAAAGCATGATGTTGTGTTGAGCGGCATGAACTTGCAATCAATAGGGATAAGTTGAGGGCTAAAGTGAAAATATCATCAAAATTGCTGTATACGAACAGGTAGAAATACAAAATTGACGAAACCACAGGCATAAGCGCCATTAAATGCGTGCCATAGTCGCTAAGGAAATATTTTAACAAAAATGTGAAAATATGGCTTTTTTAATCTGTCTCATTCTTGCTATGTCAACGCACAATATTTGCAATGTGACTTTAATCACTGGTTTTCGTGCTTTTGTGAGAATATATGATCTTTCGCACGCTGTTAAATCGTGTGGGCGAGAGCAACTGGTGTTTGGAATTCACTTTGATATAACGTTGTTGTAACGAGAAGGACTGGCAGCGTTCAGCGTTGCGAAAATAACAATAATGATGTTGTGCATTAAATAAATGTTCTGATTCAGGCTGCGTAAAATCTCAGCGACGACTGACCAAAATACGGCTTGCAACGGTTTTACCTACAACCAGATGGAACAGCTTGTATAAAAACGAACCAAAATCCTCAGCGCATGCGGTTAATCACCATTGTTTCAACGATTGGTGGTTTATGCTTTGGTTACGATACCGGTGTTATTTCCGGTGCGCTGATATTCATGAAGTATGACCTGAATCTGACACCTGCGCAGGAAGGTTTTATTACCTCATTCCTGTTATTCGGTGCGGCACTTGGATCATTATTTGGCGGATATTTATCGGATAAACAGGGGAGGCGTAAAAACCTGCTATGGGTTGCAGCTATCTTTATGTTTGGCGCTTTAGGCACTGCATTCGCCTGGGATGTGCCCTCAATGATTGTGGCCCGCTTTATTCTGGGCTTAGCGGTGGGCTGTGCCTCCGTGACAGTACCTATTTATATTTCCGAATTAGCGCGGGCAGATCAGCGTGAACGATTGGTGACGGTCAACGAATTAATGATCGTGACCGGGCAATTCCTGGCGTATTCCGTTAACGCTGCGATTGTAAACCTGTATCCAGAGATGCAGCACAACTGGCGCATTATGCTGGCGATTCCCGCACTGCCGGGTGCGCTTTTGTGGTTCGGGATGTTAATGATGCCTGAATCACCACGCTTCTTTATTCGCCGTGGCGAAACGGATAAGGCCGTGAAGGTGCTGAAAACATTGCGTCTTCCGGAGGAAGTAGACCGCGAAGTGAAAGAGATTCAGCAGATCGTTAAGGCTGATCAGGTGAAGTTTAATCTGTTCGCTGAGCTAAAAATCGCTGGGTGATTCAACTGGTTTTGATTGGTTTAATGATTGTGCTGGCCACTCGAGTGACTGGAGTCAACACCATCATGTACTACGCGCCAACCGTCCTGAAAGCAACCGGGCTCGGTGATGCGGCAGCGGTTACCGGTGCGGTGGCGAACGGCATTATCTCCGTATTGGCGACGCTGCTGGGCATGGCGTTGATTGGCAAGCATTCACGCCGAAAAATGTTTTTCACCGGTCAGGCTGGGGTAACCGTTAGCCTGGTGTTGATTGGCCTGGCGTTTAAATTCTTCTTCCACACTGAAACCGTCAACGGAGTGGATACGCTGCATGCCAATTTCGCCAACGCACCTTATGTCATTCTTGGCTTGATGTTGGTATTCCTGGTGTTTATGCAGGGTTGGATTGCGCCGGTATTCTGGCTGATGTTAGCGGAAATCTATCCATTAAGAATGCGTGGTGTCGGCATGGGCTTTGCGGTATTTGGCCTGTGGATCTTCGACTTTATGATCCAATCCATCTTCCCTTATTTGCTTAGCCATTACGGTGGCGGCATGACTTTCGGTTTCTTCGGCGCGACCAACGTCATCATGCTTATTCTGCTGGTGAAATATTTACCAGAAACGCGTGGCCTGACTCTGGAACAGATTGAAAAGAAATTTCGTTTTTAACCTGAGGATGAATAAATGACAGTCAAAATCGGCTTAATTGGTCTGGGCATGATCGGCCTGGACCATCTGAAACGTTTCCACCATGTTATTTCCGGCGCGCAAGTCACTGCTGTTTGCGATATTAACCACACAACAGCCGATGCCGTGGCGAACGAATTTGGTGCCACCGCGTTTTATGATGCAGAAGAGATGATCAATTCCGAATTGGTCGATGCAGTCTTTATCTGCTCTATTGGTCCGGTACACAAAGCGCAAATTTTGGCGGCCTTTAATGCGGGCAAGCCCGTATTCTGCGAAAAACCGCTGACACCAACGGCTGATGAATCGAAAGAAATTATTGATGCAGAGGTCAAAGCGGGTAAGCGCCTTTTACAATTGGGCTTTATGCGTCGTTTTGACCGGGTTATCAGGCGCTGAAGCAGTCGATCGAGGGGGGCGCGTTGGGCGACATCATGTTGATTCACTGTGCTCACCGCAACCCGTCAGTACCAGAGAGCTACACGCTCGAGATGGCGGTTAACGACTCCGCCACTCACGAAATCGACATCATTCGCTATTTGCTGAACGAAAACATCACGTCTGTGCGTGTAGACAAGCCGCGTAAGAAAACCCGCCGCGCATTGCCGCACTTGCAGGATCCGCTGATTGTGATCTTCGAAACCGAATCCGGTGTTCGTATTGACGATGAACTGTTTGTGAACTGCCACTACGGCTACGACATCCGCTGTGAAGTGATTGGTGAAAATGCCATTGCCGCCTTGACGGAGCAACAGTTCATCAGTACCCGCTCACTGAACGGCAATGCACAACACATTGCGCAATCTTGCATGGAACGTTTTGCAACGGCTTACGATCGCGAAGTTCAGCATTTTGTTGACAGCGTGCGTGATGGTCGCGAAATGAGCGGCCCTTCCTCCTGATGGCTACGTCGTCGCGCTGGTTGTGATGCCGGTCTGGCCTCGCTGGAAAGATGGCGAGAAACATGACGTGGTGATTCCAGAGCAGCCCGCGCTTTATCGCTAATAACCTAACTTCTCGCGAAAGTGAGGAATGACGATGTTGAAACTGACGGAAGATGCGCTGCATTTGCAATGTCGGGCAAAGCGAATAAAACCAAGCCATTGGAGATAGCGGCAAAGGCGTTAGAGCAGTCCGGTTATGTAAAACCTGGCTTTATCAATGGCATGTTAGCGCGTGAAAAAAGCGTTTCTACCTATATTGCGGCGGGTATTGCTTTCCCTCATTGTGCGAAAGAGAACCTCGACCAGGTGATTAAAACCGGGTATCAGGTTTTTCAATTTCCAAATGGTGGAGTTGGGGCGCTGGTGCTGTGGTGTTTGTCGCTGCTGTTGCGGCAACGAGCGAATATTCATCGTTATTGATATTGCCAATTTGCTCGGCGATGAAGTGAAAACCACGTTATTAGCCAATGCAAAAACCAAACAAGAATTTATCGAACAATTTGAGAAAGCGTGATTTACGCACCAGATGAAGGATTAAACAATGAAGCTTGCATTATGTACTGACGTTCTGGCGGATTTACCTTTCGCGGCGATGCTGGATAAAGTTAAAAGCTACGGTATTGAGGGCGTAGAAATGACGGCGGGTGGATGGTCACCCTGCCCGCACGTGAAAACAGAGGAACTTCTGGCCTCGCCAGAAAAACTGGAGAAGTTCAAGCAAGAGCTGGCTGAACGTGAAATGCGCATCGTGGCGCTCAACTGCTCGGGGAACCCGTTAGCACCGGAGTGAATGGGTGAGACACACACGAAAAGTAGCTATCGCGCGGTTGAGTTGGCAGGCAAGTTGGGCGTGAAAAAGATCGTGATGATGAGTGGCCTGCGGTGGGGGGCCAGAAGATCGCGTGCCGAACTGGATTACCTCTACCATCTCATGGCCAGATTATATGCCGGGTGTGATCGATTATCAGTGGCATGAGGTGGCCATTCCGTGGTGGAAGAAATTTGTCCAGCACGCTAAACAGCATGGCGTCGAACAAATCGCGATTGAAGAGTTCCCATGCCAATTGGTGTACAACCCCTCGACATTGCTGCGCCTGCGTCACGAGGTGGGTGACATGATCGGCATGAACCTCGATCCTTCGCACCTGATTGCGATGGGTGCGGACCGATTGCTGCTGCACGTGGAAGGGGCAGTTCCACGTCCACGGCAAGGACGCGCGCCCATTGAGCGTGGTTTGGCCGATGTTGACGGTTTGATGGAATATCAACCGGTGACGAACACGAAAACCCGGACCTGGAACTACGTTGCTGTCGGTTGCGGTCAGGATCTGAAGTGGTGGAAAGAGTTCTTTTCTGTGCTGCGCATGACGGGCTACAACGGTGATGTGTCGCTGGAGATGGAAGATCTCACCATGAGCGTAGGCAGGCTTGCAGACTTCAATTGATGCGCTGAATGCAACGTTGAGCAAGTAAATTTATGCTGTTTTGCAAGCCGCTATCTTTGGGATGGCGGCTTTATGTTCATGATAAAGCCTCACAGCTCCCATCCTCGCATCTCTCAAATGTAGTGCGACTCACATCACCCAAAGTGATTACGCATTAATGCCCAATCTCACTCATTTTTGATTTTAAAACATCGTACATTATGGCTTTTGTTTAAGATCCATTTATTATATTAAAAGTCCGTGGCGTTATAAGGCATCTGATTAACATGGCGTTATGTGATTGTTAACTCGCGGTGCTGTTTCGTTATTCAAATAATTAGATTTTACCTTCGCATTGCGATGGGTTTTGAGCCGTGTCACTAACCAGGATACACCATGAGTAAGTTGCCAAGACCGCTGGCGAGGTCCAGTTGTCACGTCGGAGAGTGTTACTGTCCGGCGCTGTGATCGTGGCAGGCGGCCTGATCACTCCGGCGCTCTCCGCGTTTAGCGTTGCAGACTCGTCGAAAAATTTCATTTCTTTCATGCAGATATCTCGTCTTCTGGTCAATCACAAACTGGATGATGCGGTTGGGCAGCGTATGTTGGCGCTGTTGGAACTCGGTCAGCCGGATCTCAATGACAAAATCTCAATATCTGCTGGCGATTGCCAAAGCCAATAAGGCGCAGATCGTTGAAGACTTCTTCCCGGCGATTCCGGAAGGTGCCTTGCAGCAACTGGCGCACAAAATCATCTTTGGCTGAGTACACCGGCTGCCTCGAACGAAACGTTCGGCAAAAGCGTTCGCTTACGAGCAGGCGCTCACCTGGCAGACCACGTTAGACACCATCACGATCCCGTCTTACGGCATCAGTGGGCCTAACAACTGGCAGCGTGCTAACACTCCGGTTCTTCCCGTACCGCAATTCTGACCACTAAAAGAAGACAAAACATGGCAGCTCCTTCTCAGTCACCTGTGGTGATCGTTGGCACCGGCGTGGTCGGTGTGGTGACTGAGCAACTGCTTGATGCCGGTATTCCGGTGTTGATGCTGGAAGCCGGCCCGCGCGTATCGCGTGCCGAAATCGTAGAAAATTATCGTAACCTGCCGCTGGCAGCCAAAGGCAACCCGATTGAGTGCTACCCATCACGCGAATGGGCGCCTCATCCGGAACCGGCGGGCGCAGGAAAAGGCTATCTGCAATTAAGCGGTGAAGACTCTTATGCGCAAAGCTACGTGCGCTATGCCGGTGGTTCGACCTGGCACTGGGCCGGTACTTGCTGGCGCTTAACCCCAGCGGATATGCAGCTGCATTCACGTTATGGCGTGGGCCGTGACTGGGCGTTTGATTATGAGACGCTGGAACCTTATTACGCCCGTGCTGAATATAAACTCGGCATTTGATGGACCGGACGATCCGGCACTGCAATGGCCTCCCTGCGTTCGAAACCTATCCGATGCCCGCGCTGCCGTTTGGACCGGGTGAGCACGCTACCGAAGTGGTGCGCGGCGGGTTTTTAACATCCCTACCCTACCGCGCAGGCCCGTAACAGCGGCATGTCTATGACGTCGCCCGGCATGCTGCGCCAACGGCACCTAACAATGTGTGCCGGTTTGTCCGGTGGGCGCGATGTATGATGGTGCGACGGCACTTTCCCGCCTTGAAGCCAAAGGCGCCACCATCCTCGATAACGCGGTGGTGTGGCGTATTGAAACCAATGCCGGCAACAAAATCGAAGCGGTGCACTACTACGATCAGCACAAGCAAACCCATCGTGTCAGCGGCAAGCTGTTCATCATTGCGTGTAACGGGCTGGAAACACCAAAACTGCTGCTGATGTCTGCTGATTCGCGCAACCCGAACGGCATTGCGAATAGCTCCGATCAAGTCGGCCGCAACATGATGGACCATCCACAAATCACCATGACCTTAACGCTGGATGAACCTTATTGGGCGGGCGTAGGACCGGTGGTGAATAGCGGCATTATGGAAACCTCGCAAGGCGATTTCCGTTCTGAGCATGCGGGTGCTTACTTCCGCTTCAACAACTTTGCGCGCAACCGCTTCGTCACTTTTGGCGCACTGGAGAAAGGGCTGGTGGGTAAAGCACTGGATGAAGAGATCCGCCGCATGACCGCCTGCACCGCCGATATCGTGCTGGCGCATGAAATCCTGCCTGATGCCAATAACCGCCTGACGCTGAGCGATAAAAAGGATTGGCTTGGTCTGCCGAAACCGGCCATTCACTACAATGTGGGCGACTATGTTCGCCGTTCGTACCAGAACTACTCCAAACCGATCGCTGACAAGATTGCCGAAGCGATGGGCGCGATCGATAAGAAGTTCTCGAAACAATTCAACCAGAGCAAGCACATCATGGGTGGCACCATCATGGGTAACGACCCGGCTAATTCGGTGGTGGACAACGAGTGTCGCGCTCACGATCACCGCAATCTGTTCCTGCCGGGCGGCGGGGCGATGGCAAGTACCGCCTGCGGTAACAGCACCTTGACGATGGTGGCGCTCGCCTTTAAAGCCGCTGATGCCATCGTTAAACAGGCTCTGGAGGCGTAATCATGTTGAAAATAAAACAGATCGCGCTGGTTCTGGCACTGGCGAGCGGTGCCGCTCATGCCGCTGATGATGCCTTGGTCAAAAAAGGCGAATATTTAGCGGTAGCCTCAGATTGTACTGCCTGTCATACCGCTGAACACGGTAAACCCTTCGCCGGTGGCAAAGCGATTGAATCACCGGTGGGTGAAATCATCGCCACCAACATCACGCCGTCGAAGGTCGCAGGGATTGGCAACTACAGTGAGCAGCAATTTGCTGATGCGCTGCGTAAAGGTGTGCGTGCCGATGGCGCCAATCTTTATCCGGCGATGCCTTACACCGCGTACGCCACCTTAACGGATGAAGATGTGCATGCGCTGTACGCCTACTTCATGTCAGGCGTGCAGCCGGTGGATAACACCACGGAAAGACCCATCTGCCGTTCCCGTTGAATCTGCGTTTTTCGATGATGTTCTGGAACGCGCTGTTCCTGAAAGCTCCGGGTTACACAGCGGATGCGTCACACTCTGACAGCTGGAATCGCGGACGCTATCTGGTGGATGGCGCAGCGCACTGTAGCACTTGCCACACCCCACGCGGTTTTCTGATGCAGGAGAAAGAGGGTGATGCCTTTACTGGTGCGCAGGTCGGCCCGTGGTTCGCGCCGAATATCACCGCCAACGCGGTGAGTGGGATTGGCCAGTGGTCACAGCAGGATCTTGTCACTTACCTGAAAACCGGTCGTCTCGCGGGGAAAGCGCAGGCTGCTGGTAGCATGGCGGAGGCGATTACCCACAGCTTCCAGCACTTATCAGATGCCGATTTGGCCGCCATTGCCGAATACATGGTCAGCGTGACGGATAAAGATGCACCTGCGAGCGGCGCTTCGCGCTTCGAACAGGAGTAAAGCGGCTCAAAATCTGGTGGCGTTCGTGGTGATGCATTCAACGCGCCCACCAGCGATGAAGGTGCTCGCCTGTTCTCCGGCAATTGCGCGTCGTGTCACGGCAGCAGCGGCCAGGGAACCAAAGACGCGTTTTATCCGAGCCTATTCCATAATAGTGCTACTGCAGAGCGTAATCGTCGAACCTGATTGCTACCATTCTTTACGGTGTTCAGCGTCATACCGCCGAAGGTGATGTGTTTATGCCGCCGTTTGGTTCGCAGCCGAATGCATTGAATCAGCTTGATGATCAGCAAGTTGCCACGCTGTCGAACTGGATCTTGCATCACTACGGCAATGTTGACGCAACCGTCTCACCTGATCAGGTGGCGGAAATCCGTCGTGGTGGACCGTCATCACCACTGGTGATGCTGGCGCAGGTCGGGGTAGGCGTCGGTGCGTTGGTGGTAATTGCACTGCTAATGTGGTGGCTGATGCGCCGCAGACATAAAAAATAGATTCGATTTTATTCTGTCGCCTGTGATGGCAGGCGACGTTTTTACTGGAAGACACTATGAAGCACTACTCACGCCGCAGCGTGTTGAAGATGGTCGGGCTGGTGACGATTGCCAGCGCCGCAGGCCAGCTTTTGCCGTTGCCGCGCCTTAACGCCGCCCAGTCACCGACCAACGTGGCTGGGCTGGATGATTTTATGCAGGTTTCACAACAGCTGACGCAACAAGAATCCCTGAATGCCACCGTTGGGTGTGCGCTGCTTTTGGCCCTGAGCCAGACGCAGAAAGGTCTTCTCCCTGCGCTGGCACAGTTGAAGGCGTTACTGCAAAACCAGCCAGAACTGCTGCAGCATGATCACCTGGCGTTTGCCTCGGATGCGGACAGCGAAAAGCTGGCAAAAGTGATACTTGGCGGCTGGTACAACGGTGTGGTCGGCAAGGCAATCACGCGCTGTATGTCACCTACGTGAACACGCTCGCCAATCTGCTGGTGGATGACAAATTAGTGCCGCCGAGATTTCTCCTACGGCAAATGTGGTAGCTGGGCGCGCAACAGCCCTGATTCAGAAGAGTAATGTCGTTATGAAAGAAACAATAATTCACGCCGATGTGGTTGTTATCGGCGCGGGCGTTAACGCTCGCTGCTGGCGACCCGTCTGGCAAAAGCAGGTAAAGCAGTACTGTTACTGGAGTCCGGCCCGAAAGTTGAGACGCGATCCCAACTGGTTGAAGGCGTTTCCGTGCGTCTGCATTCAAAGCTGACTTTTATGTCGCCGTATCCGTTCTCGCCCTAAGGCGCCGCATCCGCGTTATACGCCAGAGCCGAATGATTACCTGCCATCAGGCCGGGCCGCATCCGTTTGCTGCGCAGTACATTCGCATGTTTGGTGGCACCAGCTGGCACTGGGCGGCGCAGTTGTGGCGCTTTGTTCCCAACGACTTCCGTCAGTACAGCCAGTATGGCGTCGGCAAAGATTGGCCAATTGGCTATGACGACCTGGAAGAGTACTACTATCAGGCGGAAGTGATCGCGGGTGTCGGCGGATCGCCGGACAATGGTTCGCCGCGCAGCAAGCCTTACCCGATGGAACGCGTCCCCGCCTCCTGGCTTCAGCAGCGTGTGACAGCTCGCCTTGCGCCTGACTTCACCGTGCTGGATGACAGTACCGGCCGAAATAGCCACAGTTATGATGGTCACGCCCAGCCTGCTGCGGTAATAACAACTGCATGCCGCTTGCCCAATCGACGCCCAGTATCACGGCGGATTGCCGCACAGCAGGCTGAAAACAGCGGCGTGCAAGTGATCACCGAAGCGGTGGTGTATCAGCTGGAGCACGATGCCAAAGGCAATATCGTGGCAGCCAATTACTATGACTGGAACAAAGTCAGCCATCGTGTCACGGCTGAAACCTTTGTACTGGCCGCCAACGCGATTGAAACCCCAAAACTGCTGCTGATGTCTGTCAGCGATAAATTCCCGAACGGTATCGCCAACGCGCACGATAATGTGGGTCGCAACCTGTGCGATCACCCGGCGATAGGCGTGACGTTTGACGTCGATGAAGAGATTTGGCCAGGGCGTGGCCCGGTGAGTCCTTGTTCGATTGGTCAGTTCCGTGACGGCGATTTCCGCAGCGAACATTCACCGTTCCGTATCGATATCTCTAACGCCTCACAGGTTGCCTCAGTGACTAAAGCGCTGGCGGAAGGGCTGTTTGGCAAGTTGCAGGAAGCGATTCGCTTCGCGCCGCGCGCGATCGCCTTAGCATCAAAAATGCGCTTGAGCAGTTACCCGATCGAACAACCGCGTGACCTTGAGCAGCAACAAGGACGAGCTGGGTTTACCCACGCCATCGCTGTATTGGGACGTGAACGACTATGTCATCAAAGGCACCGAAAAAACGCGTGAATGCTATGACGCGATTGCGGCCAAACTCGGCGCAACCAACATTAAGCACAGCAAAACTGGCAAGTTCTCTAATCGTCAGCACATCACCGGCACGCTCTCGATGGGACTCGATCCGACCACCAGCGTCACTGATGCCTGGGGACGCGCGCACGACCATCAAAACCTGTTTATGGTCGGCACCGGTGTGATGCCAACTGTCGGCACCTGTAACGTGACGCTGACCGCCATGGCATTGGCTTTACGCACCGCAGACAAAATCCTGCAGGAGACGCAACATGGCTAAGCACTGGAAAGCCCTGCTTGCCGCAGGCAGTTTGGCGTTAGCGGTTTCACAGGCGCATGCCGAAGATCAGCAGCTTATTAAACGTGGCGAGTATCTGGCGATTGCCGGTGACTGTGGCGCGTGCCACACCGAAGCGGGGCAAAGCGCCGTTCAGCGGTGGTCATGCCTATTGCCGCTAGTCCGTTAGGCACGATCTTCAGTACCAATATCACCCCCTCTAAAACGGCAGGGATCGGCCAATACAGCGAGCAGCAGTTTGCCGATGCGTTGCGTAAAGGGGTTCGCGGTGATGGCAGTCAGCTCTATCCGGCGATGCCTTATACCGCTTATGCGAAGCTGACCGATGAAGATGTCGCTGCTTTGTATGCTTACTTTATGCATGGCGTGCAGCCGGTGGATGTGCAGCCGGAGAAAACCGCGCTGCCATTCCCGTTCAATTTGCGTTTCAGCATGGCGGCGTGGAACTGTTGTCCTCGACAGCAAACCGTTCCAGCCAGATGCTAAACAGTCACAAGAGTGAATCGCGGTGTATTTGGTACAGGGGTTAACCCACTGCAGCACGTGCCACACCTCGTAATTTCCTGATGGCGGAACAGCAGGACAAAACTTGCAGGGTGCGTCACTGGAACTCGTTTGCACTTCCGATATCACGGCGCAGGGCCTTGGCAGGCAAACCGCATTGACACGTGAAATGTTGGCGCAGTATCTTGCAACTGGCTTCACGCCAGCAACGGCGCAACGGCGGGCGGATCCGATGCTGAAGCGATCGATAAGAGCCGCGTATGACAGCAGAAGATCGCCAGGCTATTGACTTATTTGTTACCACAGGTGATAGCGCCACTGCTGAACCTGCGCAGGCCAATCGCTGGACGCTGGTAAGAGGTGACGATACGCCGCAGGCGGTATTAAGCGAAGGCGCACAGATTTATCGCAATAACTGTGCATCCTGCCATAACCTGACAGGCGAGGGGCTGAATGGACTACCGGCATTACAAAATCATCCGTTGAATAAGCCCAATGCGGACAATGTGGCGATGGCGGTACTGCAAGGCGTTTGGCCTGAAAAAGGGCAAGGGATGATTGGCTTTGCCGGTCAACTCAACGACCACCAAATCGCTGCGCTGACTAACTATGTGATGCAAGATATCGGGCACAGCAAGGTGCAGATCAGCGAGGAGCGAGTGAAATCACTGCGTGCTGGTGGTGATGCTTCGCCGCTGATGCTGGTGTCGCACGCGCACGCTGCCGGATACCGTGGTGCTGGGGCTGTTCTGGTTAGGTTTCAGAAGAAAGAACAAACGCTAACGGCTTTGTCTCTATGACAAATAGTCAGCTGTTGTTAAGATGCGCTTACGTTATCTAACATCAGGAGCTGGCTATGTTTTCAGGTCTTCAGTGCCTTTCCTGCTGACCCCGGTCAATGCGACAGGCATTGATGAAAAATCCTTTCTCTCGCTTCTCGCGCGTCTAACAACGGCAAAAGTCGATTCACTGGGCGTGCTGGGTTCAACCGGTAGCTACGCCTATTTCACCCGCGAGCAGCGCAAGCGCGTGGCGACGCTGGCCGTACAGCATGCGGATGGCATTCCGGTGATGGTTAGCATTGGCGCAACCAGCACAGATGAGGTGCTGCGACTGGCGGAAGTGCGCAGCATGCGCGTAAGCCTTTATTATTACCTGCTGTTTCCTACAAAAGCTCCACTGAAGAAGAAGTGTTTGGCTTCTATGCCGAGGTGGCGCGGAATGTTTCGCTGCCCATCTGCGTTTATGATAATCCCGGCACCACCGAGTTCTCAAAATGATCTTTACGCACGGATAGCCGCGCTTCCCAATATCGCTTCCATCAAAATACCGGGTGTGCCTGCCGACATGCATTCCGCAGCCCAGCGGGTGAGCGCATTACGTGCGCAACTCCCCGCAGAGATAAGCATTGGTGTCAGTGGTGATGCATCGGCCGGCAACGGTTTAATGGCGGGATGCGATGTCTGGTATTCCGTATCTGGCGGCTTATTTCCCAACACAGCATTAGCGCTGACACGAGCCGCTCAGGCGGGCGATTTCGCTGCTGTCGTTGAGCAATCCCAGCGACTGGAGCCGCTTTGGACGCTGTTCCGTCAACATGGCGGCAGTATTCGCGTGATAGCGGCCGCAGCGGCACTGCTTGGGCTGGCGGAGGAAAACAACTTGCCGCGCCCGCTACGTGCTTTATCCAGTGAGCATCAACGGGAAGTACTCCAGGTGATGAGATCGCTGGAGTTGGCCTAGCTCAGTTAACTATTAGTGCGATCATAGTTTTCGCACTAATAGTTAAAAGACCAATATGGTTACATGGTTATTATTGTTTCCATCGAAGGCACACAGCCTTCTCATCAAACAAACCAAGGAATATGACCATGAAAACTATCAAAGCTATGTTCCAATCGCCGCTGTTGCCGCTCTTTCTCTGATGTCTGCTGCCAGCTTCGCACAAACAGTGACTGCAACTTCTCTGACTCTGGATGGAGCAGAAGCGAAAATTGCTGCTCAGGCTCATCAGCAGAATGAACAATACAAAATCATTGAAGCCAGCAACGGCAATGTCGTGCACATGACCGCAGAATTGTACAAATAAGTATCGGATGGTTGCACAGGGAAGTGCCGGGAAAGGCCGCCTTACGGGGCGGCTTTTTCCGTCTTAACACTTCCGCAAAAGGGGCAGCCCATGAAAACAGAATCATCAAGATATTGATCAGCAAGCCAGCGCATTTGTCGATGCATTAAGGGCAACGCCAGGCTCATATACCGATTATGCGATTCCATCAGTGGCCGCACTTATCTCCACGGTTAAATCGCTGATGGCAAAATCCTGATTGTGGCGTCGGTAATGTTAAGCTCAAACAGTCGCTGTTTGGCGGATAACGTTTTCGCCATTCTGTCGGTGGTAAATCAAAATATTGTTTGAAAGCGCGAGAGAAATGGAGTTGATCGTTGTAACCCACCGAACAGGCAATCACTTTGATGGGTAATGATGCATCTTGCAGTAAAGATTTCGCCATGTTCATACGCGTACGTAATAAATACTGTTTAGGTCCTACACCCAACGCTTTTTGGAACATTCGACTCAAATAATCTGCGGTCAATTCGGCAATGGTTCGCAATATCACTGACCCCGATGGGGTTCTGATAGTTGCGTTCGATAAAGGCAATGGCATGATCCAGCTGCTTGTTATCATTGCTGGTGGAGACAGCACTATTTTTCCCGCCACTGATTAATGCATCGAATAATAAACAGGTTAATCCAGCCAGTTTGATCGGACGATCGGCATCTTCAGCAATCAATAATTTCCATACCCTCCAGTTCCTGATGACCTCGCGGTAATGCTGCCGTCCAAACGGGGGTCTCTCGGTTAAGCCCGCAAAGCTCAAAGGTGCGCTGCGCTATCAATCCATCTACCTCTAGCCACATATACTCCCAGGGTATTTTCTTATCGGCAGAGTAGGTGGTTATCTGATGCGGGAAGATTAAGAAAGCTTCCCCGGCTGAAATATCCCAACGTCCCTCTTCAGAAAGTAAACTCCCTCTGCCAGCCATAACATAGTGCAATAAATAGTGTTGGCGTACTGCGGGGCCGAAAGTATGAGCGGGCACACACGCCTCGTGGCCAAACTGATAAATATTCAAACCAAAATGCAATATATGTTCAGGTAGTAAATATTTTTCCATATGTAATCATCAACGGGAGGGGATGCTTGAACTTTCTATCACACATTTTAAGCGGCTAGCACGCCGGATTTACCTGATAAAAGGCAATGAGATATTCATCACACTTCTTAACGGCACAATTATTCTGCTATAAGGATGTCACATTTATACATATCGCTTCGCCTGGCCAGTTGTTATATTAACGACACAGGTCGTGCTGAATATAAGGTGAAAAAATGAAAATAACGTTCATTGGAGCGGGGAGCACTGTTTTTGCCAAAAATGTGCTCGGTGATGTGCTGGCTACTGCTGATATCTCTGATGCTGAGATTGCGCTGTATGATATTGATGCGCAGCGACTCGATGAGTCTTACAAAATGCTGACAAACATTAATGCCAATATTAACCAAAACCGCGCACGCATTCATCAATATGCGGGGGTTGAATTACGACGTGAGGCATTGAAGCAAGCAGACTTCGTTATCAATGCCATTCAGGTGGGTGGGTATCAGCCCAGCACCGTGATTGATTTCGATATTCCTAAAAAATACGGTTTACGTCAGACCATTGCGGATACTTTGGGCGTCGGGGGGCTTTTCCGCGCGCTACGCACCTACCCGTGATGTTTGATCTGGCGAGGGACATGGAAGAGGTTTGCCAAATGCGTGGCTGCTCAATTATACAATCCCATGGCATCATTGACGGGCGCAATGCTCAGATATACCAGCATCAAAACGGTGGGCTTATGCCACAGCGTACAAGTTTGCGCTGAAACGTTGTTAAAGAGCGTTGATATGCCAACTGACAATGTGGTGTTCAATATTGCCGGTATCAATCATATGGCATGGTTATTAGATATTCGACGCAATGGTGAGGACCTTCTATCCTGAGATTCGGCGTCGTTCATTGGCGTTGACAGAGCAACATGATGATAGGGTGCGACATGAGAGATCATGCATAAATTCGGCTATTACGTCACTGAGTCCTCCGAGCACAATGCGGAATACATGCCTTACTGGATCAAGCGAAATTATCCGGAATTAATTGAGCAGTTTAATATTCCGCTCGATGAGTATCCGCGTCGCTGCATTGAGCAGATTGAACGCTGGCATATGCAACGTGAGCAATTAACCCACAATGAAAATCTCACCCATACCCGCAGCCTGGAATATGCCTCTTATATCATTGAAAGCATTGATGCTTGATAAACCCTATAAGATTGGCGGTAACGTACTTACAACGGCTTAATCACTAATTTACCCCGCGAGGCCTGTGTAGAAGTGCCTTGTCTGGTGGATGCTCAAGGCATTACTCCCTGCTACGTCGGTGATCTTCCGCCATTGGTGCGCGGCGCTGAATCGCACCAATATCAATACGCAACTCCTGACCATTGAAGCGGCGGTCACCGGTAAGAAAGAGCACATTTATCATGCGGCTCTGCTCGATCCGCATACCTACTGCGGAGCTTTCCATCGACGATACGATACGTCTGTGTGACGAACTGATTGCGGCACATGGCGATTGGTTGCCTTCATATCACTGATATTCAGAGAATTTCTGCTAAATTACCTGTGCGTGGAGGCAACTGCTTCATGGCTGTCGGTTGCCACCCGTTCAAGGAGGAGAGTCAATCATGAGTGTGTCGCTAAAGACCAAAATCAGCTATGGCCTGGGTGCATTCGGCAAAGATTTCGCCATTGGCATCATCTACATGTATCTGATGTTTCACCGATGTGGCCGGTATTTCGATGGGCATGGTCGCACGTTATTTCTGGTGGCACGATTTCTCGATGCGTTAGCCGATCCTGTTATGGGATGGATCGTCGAACGCACCCGGTCCCGTTGGGGCAAATTTAAACCCTGGATTTTGCTTGGTACGTTAGTGAACTCAGTGATGTTGATTGCCGTGTTTCATGCTCATCATTTTCAGGGTACCGGCCAAATTGTGGATCTGGATAACCTATCTGTTGTGGGGATTTACCTACACCATCATGGATGTGCCATTCTGGTCACTGGTACCTTGCATTACGCTGGATAAACGTGAGCGAAGCATTGATTCCTGGCCGCGATTTTGCCAGTTGTTGCAGGCATGCTATTTCACGGGGTGATTGGATTACCCGCTATCCGCTGGCTAGGTGGCGGCAACCAAGGCGAGGTTTCTCTACTTCACTTACATCATCGTGTTTCTTCATCCTTTCTACGTTGGTGACGCTGCTGAATGTGCATGAGGAGGTACTCCTCATCGCAAACAACAACAAAAAGCGAACAACACAGTCTCGGCACCGTGCTCAGTATGATCACCCGCAACCGACCATTATTTGTATTGTTAATCATGGCATTGGCGTGGAACCTGGCTTATAGCATCATTACAGCATTCGCCGTGTATTACTTTAAATATGTATTTGGACGAGAGGATCTTTTCCCGTGGTATATGGCGTTTGCCGGTGTGGCTAATCTCATCACCATTGTGTTGTTCCCACGTTTAGTTCGCATTTTCTCCCGTCAGGTATTGTGGCTCAGCGCGTCGGTGCTGCCGGTGCTCCTTGCTTTATGCTGTTCGCGATTGCTGTTTGGGCGCCGCAAGGGGCAGTGCTTATCTCACTGTCTGGTGTATTGGTGAATATTGGCAATGCACTCTTCTGGGTAATGCTGGTGATTATGGTGGCGGACACCGTGGACTACGGTGACTACGCGCTGGGTGTCCGCATTGAAAGCATTGCCTATTCTGTCCAAACCATGGTGGTGAAAGCAGGTGCTGCTTTTGCCGGGCTGTTTATCGGTATGGTGCTTAGCCTGATTGGCTATGTGCCAAATGTGCAGCAAAGTGCATCAACCCTCTTAGGTATGCAGGCGATTATGGTAGGCGCGCCATTACTCTTTTTCGCCATCACCCAAGTGGGCGTTTATCTGCGCTATTACGCGTTGGATGGGCATTTATTGGATCAGGTGCAGCAGTGGTTACAAAATAAGTATGGTGCGCAACATGTAGCTGAGGTCACGCCTGAAGCAGAAGGTTCCTTGCCTGCGCAGCAGATCCGGAGTTCGATCTGATCCATAACCTTGAGCACTATTAGTGTGATCATGCTGATCGCACTAATAGTTAATAGTGAAATGGTAACCTGGGTTATTATTATTTCCATCTAAGGCACACAGCCTTCATAAACAACCCAAAGGAATAAGACCATGAAAACCATCAAAACACTGACCATCGCCGCTGCCGCCGCTCTTTCGCTGATGTCTGCTGCCAGCTTTGCCCAGAGCATCTCTGTTGAGTCATCAACTCTTGACGGTGCCGAAGCGAAAGTTGCCGCTTCCCAGCACAGCAGCAGGGCACAGTATAAAATCACCGAAGCGAACACCAACAACCGTGTGCACATGACTGCAGAACTGTACAAATAAGTTCAGATTGTTTCAGCGTTAAGGCCGCCTCCGGCGGCTCTGTTTCTGAGACCTGGAACACTAACTTGATTGTGACGATGAGAGATTTCGGGTTTTAACAAAACCAGCTTAAGAAAAGGCCATATTGAATCACATTCAAATTTTTTGAATTTAATCAGCAAATCCTTCAGCTTTTACTCCACGGGAAGCAGGTCTATTATTTCTCACATCGAGGCGAAACGCCTTAAAAACTGAAAATCACTCTGAGGAAATGACCATGAAATCTATCAAAACTTTCGTTGCAGTTTCTGCTCTTACCCTGGTTTCATTCGCGAGTTTCGCACAAAGTATCTCTGTTGATGCTTCGACTCTGGACAGTGCGGAAGCAAAAATCGCCGCCGTTGCTCAACAACAGGGCGCTCAGTACAAAATTACTGAAGCCAACACCAACAACCGCGTGCACATGACGGCTCCAGTTGTATAAATAAGCTCGCCACCACGATATTAAGGCGCCGCCTGGGCGGCTTTGTATTGCTAACCGACCAGCAGCGACTCGATTTCCAGTTTGCCTGCAATAAAGCCGCGAGAAGCTGTGGAAACTGCTCATCAAAGCGTAATGATGGCACTGCAATGGCCAGCGCATAACGTTCTCCCGACCCGGTATTCAGGGCGACACTGATACCGCATACACCCCGCGCATGCTCTTCGCGATCTACCGCATAGCCTTGCTCACGAACCTGCTGAATGGCTTTTAATAGAAGCTGAGGATCTCGCAAAGTATTTAGGGTACGCACATCGTTCAACTGCGGAAGTAATGCCGAGATGACATCATCCGTTTGTTCAGACAATAACGCTTTACCATGCGCAGCGCAGTGCGTGGGAAAGGCTGTGCTGATGGGTGAGACCACGCGCAACTCCTGATCGGAAGCATATTGGCTGACCAGAACCGTATGGCTGCCGCGCCAGACGCATAAATCGACCGTTTCTCGCGTACGACGTCCAAGCGTCTCCATCGCCGGTTGAGAGAGCGCGATAATATCGGTATGTGCCGAAGCGGCGAAGTCTTGCTAGCGCCGGACCCAGCAGTGCCTTCACTGCCCTGTAGCAGCAACTGCTGAAATCAACGACGTGACAAGTCTATGTACAGTGGTGCGCGGTAGCGCTGTCCAGTTTTGACAGCTCGGACATGCTTAATCCTGCTGGTCGATTTTCTAACGCCCGCAATAGTTGCGGCAGTGCAATAACCTGCGAACCGTTAGCCTCTGTATCTGCAGCCATCACTCTTCCGCTTTATCAATTTAGATGGCCGCCACTATAGCACGGTAGCCATTGACAATATGCGCCGGTGTCGTAACACTCATGTCCGTTAAATGGTTAATCATTCCATTATTCGGATAAACGAAAATCATGACATCAATTAAACCCGCGGAAATTGCAGTCACGCTCCTGGCTGTCAGTTGCCTGACCATTATGGTGGGATGCGTCATTGTGCCGGGATTGAGTGATCGCCGCGCAATTAAGGGTTGCTTATCTGGCCCCCAAAGTTGGTTGGTGACGCTGCCTGCGTTGGGCGTGATATTGGCGGGGCCATTAGCAGGTCGAGCGATAGACCGTTTTGGTGCCTATCCTATGCTACTGATTGGGCTTTTCTGCTATGGCGGATTGGGCGTGGCAGGTGTTTGGTTGCCGGGCGCAGTGTCACAAATCATCGACCGCATCCTACTGGGGGGCGCAACAGCGGTGGTGATGTCTGCCGGGACCAGCTTAATTGCCAGTTTCTATCAGGCTGAAGCCCGATTAAAGATGATCGCGCGACAAGGCATGGCAATCGAGTTGGGTGGCGTAGTGTTTCTCTTTGTGGGAGAGGGATTCTGGCCTCCGCAAGTTGGCGTTATCCGTATGGGCTGTATCTGTTCTCTTGGCTGCTGCTGGTGTTGGTGCTCATTTGTGTCCCGCGCCCTCAGCAGCAGATGAGAGCGGAAACAATAGAAGAGGGCGTAACGGACAGCGATCGCCGGTTGCGGCCGGTATGGCTGGCGGCGTTCTGTTCCATGATCTGTTTTTCACCGCCGTTATTATGCTGCCGGAACGGCGTTTTGCTTTGATGGTGTGAATGCCGCACATATTGGCTATTTTCTCTCATTTGTCTCGCTGGTGGCGGTGCTGGCAGCAGCACTACGATGACCGCATGTTGCGCTGCCCAATTCGGCCACTATTCCACGCTGATCATGGCGTTCATTTGCTACCTGTTGGCACACCTTGAATTTGCAGCGGCCCCCGATGTCATGTTGTGCCTGCCAGGCGGCATCTTATTAGGTATGGGGTTTGGGCTGTCAGTGCCTTTGGTGAATCACCTGACAGTTGAAATCAGCCAACCTCAGGAACGTGGGCGCCAATTGGCACGTTTATCAATGGCCATATTTGGCGGACAATTTATGGCGGCGTTCATGACATACCTCCCAGGTCACTTATCGATGGCCTTTTTTGCCGCCGCCATATTAGCTGCCATCAACATCATTGCGATCTATAAGGTCTCGGTAAGATGTAATTAGCACGATCATGATGACTGCACTAATAGTTAATGATGAAATGGTAACCTGTGTTATTATTTTCATCGAAGGCGCACAGCCTTCATAAACAACCCAAAGGAATAAGACCATGAAAACCATCAAAACACTGACCATCGCCGCTGCCGCCGCTCTTTCACTGATGTCTGCTGCCAGCTTTGCCCAGAGCATCTCCGTTGAGTCATCAACTCTTGACGGTGCCGAAGCGAAAGTTGCCGCAGTCGCTCACAGCAGGGCGCACAGTATAAAATCACTGAAGCGAACACCAACAACCGTGTGCACATGACGGCAGAGCTGTACAAATAAGTTCAGTTTCCGCTTCAGCGTTAAGGCCGCCTTCGGGCGGCTTTGCTGTTTCTGGAATCTGGAGTCTGTTATTGGGTGCACTGTGATCTGGCCGGAAATGTCCCTGCTGTAATCTCACACCTAAGCTCACTGGTCTGTAGCATGTTGCGTCATCACTCAGCAAAACAGGCATCTCATGAAAATCATCGTCGGCAAAAACTTTTCCCCAGCGCGTGCGTGGGAGGCTCTCGATATTGCCAATTTTAATGGCACCAGCGATGCTGATTGCACTGGACTGATCAGCCTTATCGCTGGCACATCAATGACGGTGAAGAAGTCTTCGTAGTGTTAGATGGCGTGGTCGAGATGCATTACCGCGAGCGGGAGGAAGTGCATAAAGTGATGCTCAACGTGGGTGACATTTTCTTCGCCAGCGTGGGTACCGAACATGTCGCACATCCCCAGGTGCGGCACGCGTGTTGGTGATTGAAAAAGAAGATTCAGTTTAGCCCTCGACCAACTCGCGAAGGCGTACAAAAAAACAGCACTGCGCGGGAGCTGGCACTGCAGGCGGGAAAAGCTGATTTATCCACAGGTTAGCGAGCGCTCTTTTCACCTGAAATGTGGATAAGATGGCACTCTACCGATCAATGACGTTATTGTAATGTGGGTTATGGTTAGTGCGATCATGATGATCGCACTAATAGTTAATGGTGAAATGGTAACCTGAGTTATTATTATTTCCATCGAAGGCACACAGCCTTCACAAACAACCCAAAGGAATAAGACCATGAAAACCATCAAAACACTGACCATCGCCGCTGCCGCCGCTCTTTCACTGATGTCTGCTGCCAGCTTTGCCCAGAGCATCTCCGTTGAGTCATCAACTCTTGACGGTGCCGAAGCGAAAGTTGCCGCAGTCGCCAGCTCTTTCAGGGCGCTCAGTATAAAATCACTGAAGCGAACACCAACAACCGTGTGCACATGACTGCAGAACTGTACAAATAAGTTCAGTTTCCGCTTCAGCGTTAAGGCCGCCTTCGGGCGGCTTTGCTATTTAAGGCCTGATAAAACGTATTAGCTGATTGCGTTGACAAAACGCTGCGTTATTTGCTGAGGACGGGTAATCGCGCCACCGACCACCACAGCATGTGCGCCCAGTTTTAAACACTGCGCCGCCATCTCAGGTGTTTCCACATTGCCTTCTGCAATCACTGGCGCCTTCACTGCTGTTAATACTTCACGCAGAAAGTGAAAATCATTTGCCGCCAGATACTTTCCGCGCGTTTCCGCCGTATAGCCATGCAGCGTAGTACCTACGCAGTCGAAGCCGAGTTCATCCGCCAGCAACGCCTCATCAACTGTCGCGATATCTGCCATCAGCAATAACTGCGGATAGCGTTGACGAATCGCCGCCACCAACTGCGGCAACTGCAGTTCGCCAGGCCTCTGATGCTGCGTGGCGTCCAGCGCGATCATCGCTGGATTCGCCGCCATTAATTCATCGACCTCTTTGAGCGTGGCAGTGATATACATCACTGCCTGAATAATCTCGTTTGATAATGGCGATAATGGGCAAATCCACGGTTTGCATAATCTGCTCTACATCGATCAGACTGTTGGCGCGGATTGCCGACGCGCCACCTTGCTTCGCGGCTAATGCCATACGCGACATGATATAGGCGCTGTGCAGGGGTTCATTTTCCAGTGCCTGACAAGACACCACCAGTTTCCCTTTAATTTGCTCCAGCATGTTTGCTTTCATAGCGCGAGTAACTCCTCAACTTCATTTTTGATAATGGTGACGTGCGGGCCATGATCACCTGTACGCCGTTGCCACGCTGGATAACCGCGCGAGCGCCCGTGGCCTTCAATGCGGCTTCATTAAGTTTAGAACTGTCGTTTAGCGTGATACGCAAACGTGTGGCGCAGCAGTCAAGTTCGGCAATATTGTCTTTACCGCCCAGCGCTTCAATCACCTGCAAAGGGCGTTCGCCAGCGGCAACTGGCAAGGTATCGATGCTGACATCTTCACGGCCTGGCGTTTTAATTGAATCCGAGAGTGATCAGCGAGGCGGAAGGTAAAGTAATAAAGCGAAAGGAACCACGGCACGCCGACCAGGCACATACATCCAGTGGGTTTTCTTCACCTGCAATACACCGAACAGAATGAAATCGATTAAACCGCCGGAGAAGGTCTGTCAATGGTGATGTGTGCAGGATGTGGGCGATCATAAAGGCCAGGCCATCGAACAGCGCGTGGATTACATACAACACCGGCGCCACAAACAGGAACGAGAACTCAATCGGTTCGGTAATCCCGGTCAGGAATGAGGTGAGGGCGGCTGGTGCAACAATCCCAGCCACTCGTTTGCGGTTCTCGGGCTTGGCGGTGAATGATACATCGCCAGACAGGCACCAGAAGCAGTCCAAACATCATGGTGATAAAACGGCCCGACATAAAACGCGCAGTCCCCAGGTAAAACTGCTGCGTATTGGGATCGGCCAACTGAGCGAAGAAAATGCGCTGAGTGCCTTCAACCAGATGACCATTGACCATTTCACTGCCGCCCAAAGCGGTAGTCCAGAAAGGCAGATAGAAGATGTGATGCAGACCAAACGGGCCGAGCATGGTTTCGCAACACAAAGCCGTATATGAAGGTGCCGAAATACCCCGTGGCATCGACCAGTCCACCCATACCGAATATCAATTTCTGAAAATGCGGCCAGACGATGGTCATTGCCGCGCCAACGATAATCGCCAAACGAGCTTAATAATCGGGACGAAACGCGAGCCACCGAAAAGCCAAGGAATTGCGGCAGGGCGATTTTGTTATAGCGATTGTGCAGCAGAGCCGTGACCAGCCCAATCACCACGCCACCGAATACACCCGTTTCCAGCGTTTGAATGCCGAGCGCCATGCCTTGACCCACGGCACTGAGATTACTGCTGGCCAGCACGCCGGTGAGCGTCAAGAGGGCATTGATGGTGGCATTCATCACCAGATAGGCGAGCAGAGATGCCAGTCCTGCTGTGCCCTTGTCGCTTTTCGCGAGACCTACCGCCACGCCCACCGCAAACAGCACTGCGAGGTTGGCGAAGACCACCGAACCTGCGCTGGCCATGATGGTGAACACCCCTTGTAGCCAGGCGATATCCAGAAACGGATAGGCTTTAACAGTGTTGGGATTGGATAACGCGCCGCCAATGCCCAACAGCAAGCCGGCGGCAGGCAATACCGCGATCGGCAACATAAAGGATTTTCCAAAACGTTGCGCCTTTTCAAACCAGCCTCCTGAAGAGGCTCCACTGAACATTGACATAAATTTTATCCCCGAAGTGTTGTTGTGGTAAAAATTATTATCACAATCTACTTTATCGGATGAAAATTACTACCATTAATGTGATAGCTTTCACTTATAATGAATTCTGCTGGCACAAAGCAGGGCCTTTACGCACACTAAGCGCCATCAATAATGGCTAATGGAGAGGTGTCATGACGGACAATGGAAATATTTTGCTGCATCTGAAGCAGGGCTTGCCGGGGCCTGATCCGGCGCTGCAAAGCTGGGCGACTTCATCCTGACCGAACCGCAGAGAGTGCTATATCTCACCATTACCGAATTGGCGAAAGAGACGGACACCAGCGAAGCCAGCGTGACGCGCTTGTGCCGCAACCTGAGTTGCAAAGGCTACACCGAATTTAAGATGGCGCTGGCGCTGGATGTGCAGCAGAGTCAGCCCGCGCTGGCAGCAACGGGCGATCCGGTTGATGCGCTGGTGGAAGAGTCGGTGCAGGCGCTGCGCGATACCGGAAAATTTATTGATCGCGAGGTCTTACAGCAGGCAGGTGCGGCGGTGCATCAGGCGCGATCTATCCAAATCTATGGCGTGGCTGCCAGCGCGATAACCGGCGAATATTTGCATTATCGTCTACTACGGCTGGGCAAATCCGCGCAGCTGTTTGGTGATATGCATCGTGCGGCCATGAATGCTTCGACCCTGGGTGAAGGTGATTTGGTCATCGCGATCTCTGCTTCCGGTTCCACAAGATCTGATGCATGTGGTCAATGTGGCGAAGAAGCGCAAAGCTCAGGTGCTGATGCTAAGTAATACGCTGCGCAGCCCGATGGGCAATCCTGGCGGATATGTTGCTGGTCGCGGCGCGACCGGAAGGTCCACTTAATGCCGGAACGTTGAGTGGGAAGGTAGGGGCGATGTTGCTGGTTGAGGCGTTAATGGGGGAGCTGATGGCACATGATGCGCATTACGCCACAGCCAGTCAGCAAACGGCCAGTGCAACGTTGCCGATGTTAATCTGACCGCTGGGTCATTCGCTCTTAATTCCAACATGACGGAAAAATCGGTGCGCAGCGATGCGCACCCGAGAAGATACATTTACTCACTCGCCAGCGCGGCGACCGGATCCATACGGGCAGCTTTGCGCGCAGGCAAATAACCAAAAATCATGCCGATAATAGTGGAGCAGGCGAAAGCTGCCCCGCGGATTCCCATGAGTAGATGGCTGTCAGTACACCGCCTGCCATCAGGCTAATCAACGGACCGATCACCAGTGAGTGCCACGCCGAGTGAACCGCCAACCAAACATACCAGCACCGCCTCAATCATATAAACTGCTGCATGATATCACCACGCCGCGCACCACGGCCATACGCACGCCAATCATGCGTTCGTTCGGTGACGGACACCAGCATCAATATTCATCACGCCGATGCTGCCGTCATCCAGCGCAATCCGATGCCACCATCAAAATCAGCAAGGTCAAAGGTGGCTGCTGCCCTTCAATCGCTTTGCGGTACTTATCGCGGTTAAACATCAGGAAGTCTTTGGTGCCATGGCGCGCAGTCAATAGTTGCGTGAGAGATTCCACCGCCGGACCGCTGACCACATCATCTTTGAGTTTAACGCTGATACTTGTGAGCGCTGTTTGCCCACTGATGCGGTACATCATGGTGCTCCAGGGCAGCCACGCTGAGACGATTGGGCGAAATGCCGTTATCTTCGTGCGCCACACCAACTGACTCGCACCGGCACAGACCCTAACACGATCATTTTTCCGATGGGGTTTTCATTGGCTGCAAACAGCTTATTGCGCGTATTGGTATCAATGATGATCTCTTGCCGGGCATGGCGTTCATCACTGAAGTGCTGCCTTCGGTGGAGTTTGATGCCTGAATCTCAAAGTAATCTTTGCCGACGCCCGATACGGATGCTTTCGACGAGTTGGAGAGATAACGGATCGGCTGCGTCGAGCAGCTCAGGAGCTGACTTTGTCACGACAAACTGCTGGCGAGCAATCACATCGGCATCCGCCATCACCAGCGTCAACACCGGATGCGCATCATCTTCGGCGAAATCACCGCCGGCATACACCGAAACCACATTGGTGCCGAGTCGGAGATGCTCTCGAAGCGTTTTTTCTCGTGCGCCTTGTCCGAGCGCCACCACGGTGACCACGGCAGCGATACAAAAATGATGCCGGTCATGGTCAATGCGGTACGCAAGCGGTGGGTGTTCATGGCATTCAGCGCCATGCGCATAGATTCGCGCAGGCGATCAACAAATCCGCGCAGCTTGCTCTGACTTCTGCTCACCATTGGCTGATAAGCGCGATCGCGTCGCCTCTGTTTTTGGCCCGCTGTCAGCAAAATTTCGCCGTCCTGGATTTCGATGATGCGGTCTGCGTGTTGCGCCACTTTCATATCGTGTGTGACGATAATTACCGTATGACCATCACGATTCAGGTCATGAAGAATGCGTAACACTTCCTCGCCAGAATGCGAATCCAGCGCGCCGGTGGGTTCATCGGCAAGAATAATTTCAGCGCCGTTGATGAGCGCGCGCGCAATACTGACGCGCTGTTGCTGGCCACAGAGAGTTCACCCGGTTTATGATGTTCACGGCCTTTGAGACCGAGTCGTTCCAGTAATTGAGCAGCACGCCCGCCGCGCATGCCCCGGCAAATTGGCATAAATCGCCGGGATTTCGACGTTGCTTAATGCGGTCAGGTCCGGCATTAAGTGGTAGCGCTGAAAAATGAAACCAATATGTTCACGACGGACTTTCGCTAGCGCGTCCGGAAGAGTGAAGCGGTATTCTGCTGAAATAAAATAGTGACCGCTGTCGGCGGCATCCAGGCAGCCGAGAATATTTAGCAATGTGGATTTGCCGAGCCGGAAGGGCCAATGATCGCGACCATTTCGCCACTGGCGATCTGCAAATTGATATTTTTCAGCACACGCAAAGATTCTGAACCGTTAACATAGCTGCGCTGAATGTTTTTCAGTTCGATCAAGCTCACATCACCACCTTGTCCGCACCGACGGCTTGGGTAGCAAGGATGACTTTTTCACCGGCTTTCAAGCCGCTGAGAACCTGAATATCAACGCTGTCTCGAAATACCGGTGGTAATACGTTTCTCAGGCTGATTCTCCTTGTTCGCCACCTCGACAAAGGTCTTGCCTTCCGCGTCTTTTTTCGTTGCCTGTACCGGAATCAACAGCGCGTCTTTCGCAGTGTCGCGCAGCAGATTAACTTGCGCGGTCATTGAGATGCGCAGGGTGTTATCGGGATTGGGAACATCGAGTAACGCATTGTAATAAATGGCGGCATTGGTACTGCTGGCCGGCGTACTTTCACTGTTGCCCATCAAGGCATCATCTTTCATCACCGATTCGGGTGCCAGTTCAATGCTACGCAGCGTCGCGCTGTAGCGTTTATCGGGATTGGCGAAGGTGGTAAACCAGGCTTGCTGGCCGGGGTGGATGTTGGTGATGTCCGCTTCGGAAACCTGCACTTTAATGGTCATGGTGCCCAGTTGCGCCAGCTTGGCGATGGTCGGCGCGCTCTGCGCGGCGTTAACCGTCTGGCCCTGTTTGGTCACGATGGCGATCACCGTGCCATCCATTGGTGCCATGATGCGAGTATAGCTGAGATCGAGCTGCTTCTTGTCCACCTCAATTTGTGCCTGAATGACGCGCGCTTTTTGCGCCGTCAACTCCAGCACGCGCGGTGCTCCACGCTTCTGCCGCTTCGTCAAAATCCTGGCGCGACACCAGATTGGCTTTGATCATTTGCTGCAAACGTTTGAACTGCGCATCCTGTCGGACTAAGGTCGCTTCGCGTGTCTCCAAATCGGCTTGCGCCACGCTAAGCGCGGCCTGCGCATTGCGTAAATCACTGCGCTGTGGCTGATCGTCAATTTCAGCGATCAGTTCGCCCTTACTGACGTTATCGCCCGCTTTGATATAGAGCTTTTTCACCTGCCCCGATACCTGTGCACCGACGTTGACGCGTTCGATTGCGTCCATTTTGCCCGTCGCAGCGATGACGTTCTCGATGTTGCCTTGACGCACAACGGCGGTGACCAGTGGGTTCGGTTTGGTCGTGAACTGCTGTAGGCCCAGACCAGAATAATGATCGCCAAAATAACGATCGCGACCAAAAGCCGCTTTTTAGAGGTATTCAACATAAGCATCCCTTTAATGAAGCGAGAATAGTAATCACTAAATGCAACAAACAGGAGAAAATTCGTCGGGATTTCTGCATTAAGTTGGGTACGTTGAGAAAAAAAATGAAAATTTTTCGAATAGAAATCGTCGTTGAGTTGTTTACCTCTAAACCACTCACTATTTGGGAAATGCTATGTCCGCTCCGGCCCGCCAAAACTCACGTCAACGCTATGACGCTTTCAGCATGACGCTGCACTGGATCACTGCGTTTAGCGTCATTTTTCTGTTTGCCTCGGCGCACATTTGGGAACAACTGGAAAAGGGCACACCGCTGCGCAAGGGTTTACAGGCGTGGCATATCTCTTTGGCATTTTGCTGGCTTTGGTGATGATTGTGCGCCCACTGTGGCGTTTCTATTGCCAACGTCAGCCGCATTTGGCCGTGGCGCCAGCTGAAAGCAGCACGTCGATGCGCATCATCGCGCATGCCGTTCATGGCTTGTTGTACCTGTTGTTATTCACTCAGGTTGTATTGGGTTTTCTGTTTCGTTGGTCGCAACAGGAACCGTTTAATTTCTTTGGCCTGTTCGATATTCCAACCTTTATTCATGTCGACACCGCACTGCGTCACACGCTGGCGGGATTACACAATAACGTTGCCTGGGCGCTGATTAGCCTGGCAGGCGCGCATGCGCTGGCGGCGTTACTCCATCACTACGTTCTGCGTGACAACGTGCTGCGCCGTATGCTGCCGTTGCGCGATTCGATGCCCTCCGCGAGGATAAATGAATGATGAAGATGATGAATCAGGTTCGCTGGTTTGCCGTGCCGGTATTGCTGATGGTGTTACATGCCGACTGCATTCGCCATGGGTGATGACGACAGTGACAAGAAAACCCCGGATTGTCCGAAAGGGCAAGTGTATGACAATAAAACCAAATCCTGCGTGCCGGAAAAAACCAGCATGCTTAGTGATGAGGATAAGACGAATTACGCCTACCACCTGGCGAAAAAGGCGAGTATCAAGCTGCGCTGACGTTACTGGATACGTTGCACAATCAGAACACCAAAGAGGCATGGAATTATCGCGGCTACGCCACGTAAACTGGGCCGCACCGACGAAGGGATGCGTTACTATCAGAAATCGATCGCACTAGACCCCAAATATGCCAAAGTGCGTGAATATTTAGGTGAAGCCTGGATGATCAAAGGCCGTCCGGATCTGGCTAAAGAGCAGCTCACTATCATCAAATCGCTGTGCGGTGTGAAGTGTGAAGAGTATCAGGATTTGCACGCGGCCATTAATGGTCATCCTGAGTCCTGATGACCGCTGTTGACGGAGGATAGAAATATTACCAGCACTGAAGTCCGTCAACATCTGGCGGCGCATCTGACGCGTATGTGGCGTTACGCGATGGTGTTATCGCGTAATAAAGATGTGGCGAAGAGTTAGTGCAGTCCACTTGTGTGCGGGCGCTGGAACGCAGCGCCCAGTACACACCGGGCACACGCATCGATCGCTGGCTGTTTACCGTGCTGCACTCCGTGTGGATCAACGAACTGCGCGCGCAGCGGGTGCGCATGGGGCAGTTCGTCGAGTGATGATGCTCGCTCCCGACCATCAGCAACACAATGAACAGCGCATGCAATATGCCAAAGTGATGCAACGGGTTGGGCAGTTGCCAGAGGCACAGCGCAACGCGGTATTTTTAGTTTATGTCGAGGGTTTTACCTATCAGGAAGCCGCCGACACGCTGGCCGTGCCGATTGGAACCATCATGAGCCGCCTCGCTGCGGCACGCACTACTTTAGCCAGCGCAGTGACAGCGCGGCCTGCGGTACAGGAGAAACGCTTGTGAATGCACCACGATTTACCTCGCCCTATGCCGACGAAGCTATCGTTGCTGGCTGGATGGTGAAATGCGCGCGGAGGATGCGCAGGCGTTTGAAACCGAATTAAAGCGCAGTGAAACGTTGTCAGCACGGACGGCTGAGCTGATGAAAAGCAATCAACCTTTTGCGGATGCGTTCGCGCCAATGCTGGATGAGGCGCCGCTGGAGCGTATGGAGTCACGACTGGCGTACCTGCTGGACAACACGCCGTCCGCACCGATAAAGAGGCTGTTCAGGTTAGCCGCCGTGCGTTGATCGCGGCATCAGTCAGTTTTCTGCTGGTGGGCAGTGCCGTCGGTTTTGGGCCAGACCCGTCGCGAAAGCTGAACAGGATGAGAGCGCGCGAATACGTGAACTGGAAGCACAATATATGTCGCTCTATAGCCCGGAAACGTTGGCGGATGTCGACAGTTCGCCACAGGTGTTAGCGCGTTCATTACAACGCACGGCGCGCGACCTCGATCTGCGTCTGACGACTGAGCAATTGACGCTTCCTGAAGCAAGCTTGAAAAGTGTGCGTATGCTGCGCTACGACGATTCACTGATCACTCAAATCGCCTGGAATCACAGCAGTTACGGTCCGATGGCCCTGTGTATTTCGCGGGAAGATGCGAGTAAACAGAGGGCATTGGCGCAGGAAAAACGGCACGGTATGAATCTGGTGTGGTGGCATCGCAGCGGATATCAGTACGTGTTGATTGGGCGCAATCCTGCTGATCAGTTAAAACGAGCGGCGCAGGTGTTGAGCGCCGCTCTGGTGTAGATGTACAAGGCAACCTTTGAACCGCCCCGATTATGCCCCTACGACACTGCATCAAAATATCGTAGGGGCTTTTTTATCGGCAGAACGCTTACGAGATCCCCAGCAGCTGTTTCAACTGCGCAATCTCAACGCGCCATTGTGTCTGCAACGTCGGTTTTTGATGTTTAGGCTTTCGCATCATATCTTCATCAAGCTTGCTCTCTAAATCGCACAAGGCCAATAGTAGTTCCTCCTCGTCGTTATGCGATTCGGCCGCCACGGGCTGAACGCTAGCAACACCTTTTTCTGACGGTTGTTCGGCCCCCATAAGTTCAATCACTTGTGCAAAGTCATGCCACTCGCTCAGTTGCTGATCCTGAATCAGCCAGAAACGGTTACAGCTGCTGGCGATCAGATTGCGATCGTGCGACACCAGCAACACCGCGCCCTCGAACTGATTGAGGGCGGCTGCCAACTCCTCTTTGCCCAGCATATCCAAATGGTTGGTGGGCTCATCCAGCAGCAATAAGGAATAGCGCGCGAGTGTCAGCCCGACAAACAGCAGGCGTGAGCGTTCACCGCCACTCAGCGAGCCCACTAATTGCTGATGACGGAGATAAGGGAACCCCGCACCTATCAGAGCCATCTTTCGCTGGTCGTCACTTAGAGGGGCAAATGCGCCAGTGCCTCGTTGAGGCTCTCCTCATCATGCAATTGCGTGAGGCTTTGGTCGTAATAACCTAGCTTTGCACGCGGATGAAACAGTGTGGTGGTCTCACGCTGGTATTCCAGCCAGAGTTGGCGCAGCAGCGAAGATTTCCCGCTGCCGTTGCGGCCCACTATGGCGATGCGGTCGCCGCTTTTAACCTGCAGGCTGGGTAACGAAAACAACGCAGGCGCGTTCTCCGCTGGGCGAATGTGCATTTCAGTCAGCGCCAGCACCGATCGGCATCCAGCGCTTCTCCCAGCAGTTGAAGGCGCCATAAGCTGCCTTCGGTCAAAGTGGTTTGTGCCTCTTTCAACCAACTGGCGCGTTTCTCCATTTGCTGCGCTTTACGCGACAGACCTTCGTTGTCGTAGGTACGTCCCCAAATTGCCAGCCGTTTGGCACTTTTTTCGACGCGCTCAATCTCATTCTGTTCTGCCTGATAACGTTGTGCATCGGTTTCATCCTGCTGGGCCAGCGCTTGTCGGGCCGCAGAGCAGGGCAGGCGGAAGAATTGCAGGGTTTGATCGCGCAGGATCCAGCTGCAATTGGTGACCTGATCCAGCAAGGTGCTGTCATGTGAGACCAGCACAAAGCTGCCTTTCCAATTTATCAGGAACTGTTCCAGCCAAAGCAGCGTTGGAAGATCCAGATGGTTGCTGGGTTCATCCAGTAACAGCAGGTCAGGCTGGAGAATAAGTGCACGCGCCAGCAGTAACCGCACATGTTGACCGCCACTCAACGTGGCTGCCGTTTGGGTACGCTGTTCAGCATCGAACCCCAGCGAAGAGAGTAGCGCTTCCGCTCGCCAGGCTTCACTGACCTGTTGCTGTTCTGGCAGACGCGCAATCACGCTTGTCAGCAGCGTGGCTTGCTGGAGCTCAGGGGGAAGATGTTGCTCAATTCGCGCCAGCAAACAGTGGTTGGCTAACGTAACGCTGCCCTGACTGCTTGCAAGTTCACCGCTGAGGATTTTTAGCAGGGTACTTTTTCCCGTGCCGTTATCACCGAGCAGCCCAATGCGATCACCTTTTTTGAGGCTGAAATTGATGTCGTGAAATAGGGTACCGAAGGCGTTATCAAAGCCGACAGCGTGTGCGGATAGTAATGTGCTCATGTGCTTACTCATAAGTTGCAGGCATGCGAACGCCTGACGTCAAAAACTGCTGACGACAACCCGGTAAGCCGGAGGAAGGGATGAGAATTTCAGTAGACTTCGCTCAGGCGGATTATCGCAGCACGAATGCAGAGATAGCTGAGCGCGGCCAATTACTATAAAAAGTGTGAGTAAATAAACAATTCACACGATGGCATAGTAATCCTCCTATTTATCAGTAGTGAGTAGGGTGGGTTGATGATAGTCACCTTGGCTGGCATTATCCACAGAATATTCGCGATGTTGTGAAGCCACAGCCTTTATACGGACTTGATGTCACACATTCTCATTAATTCCCCACACTGAAGGATTCACGGATGAACAATACAACTTTACCTCTCGTACTCATTCCAGGATTTATGCTGGATGAAACACTTTGGGATGATTTTGTTTGCGCCATCCAGATGACAGAACCTGTATCAGAGCCAGCTTGAGCCACGGCGAAAGCATCATCGAATATGCTGACAATATCGGCAACCTTACCGCCGCTTTATTTTGGTCGGTTTTCACTGGGAGGTTATGTGGCAAGAGCCATCGCCGAAGCCTTTCCCGAGCGTACTGCAGGAATGGTTTTGTTGCCACTTCACTTCGTGAAGATCCTCCTGAACAACGTGAGTTACTGGATAAGGCATCACAAACGGCCTTAATGGGTGATTTTAATGGCTTTAGCCAGGCGGTGCTGAAGCCATCGTTACATTCCTCGCGACAGAATGATGCTCAACTAATTGATAAAATTCGTGTTATGGGGAAACATCTCGTGCAAATGTTTTTCGAACACAAGCCATGCTTGATCGCAGTGGTGTCACGCAGCAACCGATTCGTTGCCCAATATTGGTCATTGCATCTGAAGGAGATGGCCTGCGCGGTCTTGAAGAGTCCCGAGAGATTGTCACTTTATTGGGGGCGATATGGTAATTATCGGTGAAAGTGGTCATATGGTTGCTCCCTTGAGCAACCTGTTCGACTCGCTCCTTTGTCATCGCCAGCCGATTGGCTTGAAAACAGCACTTTGAATCATAATGTGCAGAGCTTATCTAAAGCTCCATTGAATGGTGATAACAAATACCGAGGGGATAATAATCCCCGATTCAATGCCGAAATAGGGGTGTGAAATTATATTGAAAGCCATGATAAATATAGGGTGAGAATCCTATTCCGGTGGCCTTTTAAAGTCGTGATAGGAACCGTGATCGCCACAATCCTTAAAGGCATCGAAAAAACTCACCGGTGTAGCCGTAGATACCTTTAAAGGTCCAGCCATCATCCCAGGTTTTCCAGTCTTCTTTCTCACCCCTAACGCAAGACAGCGATCGTCAAAGCTGTTTTTCATGGTGCCGATCAGGACGCTATAGGTGGAATCTTCGGACAATTTTCTTTCTACCGAAAAGAAATTATTCTCAAAATTTTCAGTGTATTGCCCATGATTCCCGGTCAGATGATAAACGTAGGAACCCGTGTTGATGGAATATAGGTTAATTTCGCTCGCTGGGCACTGCAGCGAAATGAGTGTTAATACAATCAGTAAGCCCCATAATAATCTGAGATTTGTTCTGGGGATTCTTCTGTTATTTCATTCATTTTTCCTCACCACTGGCAATGCGATAATGAAAAAGCGAACAGCAGCCTGATGGGTTGACTCAACATGTTGATTGATAAGTCAGAATGATCAGAGCTTTGAAATTTCAGATAAAGTTATTTTATAATGATAAAAACATAGACGATGACGTATTTTAGCAGGTTTTTGAAAGGACAATATTGCGAAGAGAAGCGCATTATAAACATGCCTGGTTATATGATTAATAAATAAGTGATTCGTTTAAATAAATCATTCATGTACAGTTTTCACGGAATGATGTGTTCCTCATCCAATAAGGGGTAACCCGTGATAGGTTGCAAGCCTGCAAGTTATTGGTCATAAGCCGATTGAAGATTCTCCACCCCAACGCTGCAGCATAACCAGAGTCTCACGCCCGGTTATGCTGAACTACACAGGGATGGAAAGTAGAATGACTTCATTCCTGAGTGCAGTTTTAACCTTGATCCACCCAGATGAGCCTATCCACATCAAACCCCAGCCTTTGCGCGATAGCCAGGTACTGTTTTTTCACTTGATTCGGAAGCTTCGGCTCTCGCGACAAGATCCATAAATAACCCCGATTTGGACCGCTCACTAGCGCGTATTGATAATCATCATCCAATGCGATCACGTTATAGCCGCCATAGAACGGGCCAAAAAAGGAGACTTTAAGCGCTGCGGTATCCGATTTGCCGGTGAAATAGGCCTTGCCCTCACTCTCACTCCACTCTTTTTTCACCGGATCATATCCGCGATTCAGCACGTTTATGCCGCCATCGTCGCGTTGAGTATAAGTGGCTGTGACATGATCTTTGCCGCGCTCAAAGCGGTGATCCAGACGGGCGATTTCGTACCATTTGCCCAAATAGCGGTTGGCATCAAAAGGGCTGATGGGCGTGACACCTTTTGGTGGCGTCGGGGATTTACAGGCAACCAGCGTTAACGTTAACGCGGCAAGTGCGGCGATGGGCCATATTTTCATTACTGCTCCTTTATCGATCCTGATCCGTATTAAAGGTATGTCAGCATGATTATAGGCAAGAAATATCGAGGCGGCCCTTAGGCCACCTGCTGCAGGGGATTATTTCTTCTCTTTATCTTCGTCAGCCGGAATCAGTGGCTCATCAATCGCAATAGAGGTGCCTGACTTTAACAACTGAATATCGAGTATCACGTAGGTCATGGTGGTGATAAACAAAGAAATCACGCTGCCAATCACGCCGCTGGTGGTAAAGGTGAAGTAGTTGTACATCACCACCCAGGTCACACAAATAAACAGGGCAAGCGCAACGTTAATGGCTGACTGTGAATAGTTGGTGGTGCGAGCGCCCATCTCATTGATTTGCTTATAGAGGTTGGTGCCAACGTATTTCTCCAGCACAAAAATGCCTTGATCCCAACTGCGCAGGCGTCGCGCTGCTGCGGGTGAAGAACAGGAATAACAACGAGACAAACAGACCGGAAAAGGCGATCAGCACGGGACACTAATGCATACACCAAACTTTTGTGGCTGGGTGCTTGTGCGGTGAGATCCAGCGTGCGAAGGCGCCAGGACGGCATAGAGGAAAATAAACAACGCTAAAAACACCGCATTGCGTTTCCAGTCGAGTTCCGCTTCGTGATTTTTCTGCTGCCGAGCGATGTCGAGGGCGTGTTGTAAACGCGTGTCGCTGGATTGGGTATCCACTTGTCCTATCTCTTCTCCGAGCAAACGGTGAATAAACGGCTGATCGGCCGAATCAATGGTGATGCGCATAACTATCCTGATGGCGTAACTATCGAGGTGCACAGTGTAACGCAATTTCGGCCGCAGGCAGGAATCTGCGAGACAACACGCAGTTTCAGTGCTGCAGTTGCTCATGATTTGCACATCATTTGTACACTTTACTCTGCGGTCACTGTCGGCCGTGTACAGCACGACGGAGGAAAAGCCTATGTCGTACGTAGATGGTTTTGTCGTTACGGTGCCTGAAGTTAATAAAGAGGATTACCGTGCCATGGCGGCCAAAGCAGCGCCGCTGTTTAAGGAGTTTGTGCCACCCGCATCGTGGAATGCTGGGCAGATGATGTACCTGAAGGCAAGCTCACGGATTTTTATCGGTCGGTGAAAGCGGAAGAGGGAGAAACAGTGGTGTTCAGCTGGATTGAATATCCCTCACGTGAAGTGCGTGATGCGGCCAATCAGAAAATGATGTCCGATCCGCGGATGAAAGAGATGGGCGAAAACATGCCGTTTGATGGCAAAAGAATGATTTACGGCGGTTTCTCGATTCTACTCGAGGAGTAATGTGCAGGGCGCGTCGGCGCCCTGCACATTTCTGTCGCGGTCAGGCATGCGAGAGGTTACGGCCACTGCTGACACTGTATGACGGTTCGATAACCATCGTGATCTTGATACGTTTTTCCGTTTTGATCCCAATATGGGTTGAACGAATCAATCTGTACAAATCCCGCCAATACCATTTGCTGGCATGTTTGCTGCCACCTATCACGCTCGGGTAAATACAGCACCAACAGATGTTCTGATGACGGTGAAGGGATGACCGGATGCGAAGTGCATTGTGTATTGGCGTTGCTAAATCGTCATGAATTAACGCTATTTTTTCGTAATTCTAAACGGGATGGAGAGCATGATGAGCTATGTCAGTGAGATGAGAACCTTAGTTGGACATCGTATGTTGCTGCTTGCGGGAGCGAACGTCATCATCCTTGACGATAAGCAACGTATTTTACTACAGCAGCGATTAGACGGAAGCTGGGGACTACCCGGTGGGTTGATGGAACCGGGTGAAAGCCTCGAACAAACCGCTGTGCGTGAAGTGAAAGAAGAGACGAACATTGATATCGATGAACTTCATTTTTTGAAAGTCTTTTCTGGCAAAGAATTTACTTTACGCTTAACAATAACGATGAAATCAATGTTGTCACCGCCCTTTACTGGTCAAAAAATGGCATGGTAATTTAATAAATGATAAAAGTGAGGGGTTGTCATTGGCATTCTTCACCACTGATGATATGCCCGATAATATGAGCGAAGAGTATCAGCTCTACCTTCGTTACTTTGTATCGAAATAAATCGTCATCAGATTGGATTACGTGGCCATGCTCAGTACAACATACGCCACGTCAACAAGGAGTTAGCATGCTGGATATCATCCATTTCCCCCTGTTCCTCATTTCGGTATTCCTGCTGTGTATCACGCCGGGGCCGGACCTCGCTTATGTGATCGGGCAAAGCGTGGCCAATGGGCGACGCAGCGGCGTGATATCTGCGAGCGGTGTGGCGCTCGGCAGCTGTACTCATGCGTTGGCCAGTGCAATAGGCTTAACGGCGTTAATTACCGCCTCGCCGATGTTATTCACAGCGATTAAATATATCGGGGCTGCTTATCTTATTTATTTAGGTGGCAAGATGGTGTGGGAAACGTTTATTGCCAAACCTCAGGGATGTCGCTCACAGACTCAGGTGCCACGCTCCAATACACGTAATCTTTTAGTACGCGGTTTTATTACCTCTATCACTAATCCCAAAGTGTTATTGTTTTCATTTCGTTCTTCCACAATTCGTCGTGGTAGAGGGTAACTATCATGCGAGTTCCTTCCTGCTGCTGGGACTAACATACGCGGTGATTGGGTTGATCACTGATGTGACGTTTGCCCTGCTGGCGGGCGGTGCTGCGAGTGCAGTATCGCGCAACATTACGCTGCAAAAGCTGCTGGATCGTATCGTCGGTATGACATTTATTGGCCTGGGAATTCGCCTGGCCCTGACCCGACGTTAAAAATGCAGAAGAGACAGCAAGTCTGATGATTGGCGATAGCGACCTAATCGGGTAACGTGAAGTGTCTTACGTTACCTACAAAATAATGACCGCACGCTAAGTTGCAGGAGAGCCCGTTCATGGCAGTTAATCCCAATATCATCGGTATCATCAGCGATGAATTCACCAACCCTAATACCGTCACGCTGCTGAATGAAATGACGCGCCAGTTGAATGCGCGTAGTTTAGTGACGCTGTTGCTGAATGTCGATTCGCCCGAAAACTATCAACGTATGTTGCAGAATGCTGCATCATTGCCGCTGGCGTTAGTGTTTCTGACTTCCCAGTTTGATGATGAATTGCATATCGCAGCTAACATTTTGCCTGGCGTGGCGACAGTGCACCTAAGCCAAAGTCGTGAGGCTAATGCTAAGGTCGTTATGGCCGATGGTTTCGATGCGGGTGCCGAGATGGGGTTATTGTTACTGTCTCAAGGACATCAACGCTTTGGCTTTATGCACAGTCAGCAGCAGGCCGATCCCTCGCGTCAAATGGCAGGCCTGGTGTCCAGCCTTGAGGCAGAACATAAAACGCTGAACATTCAGCTGGTGGCCGGGGCTAACGATCGAGAACTGGCTTATCAGACCATGATGGCCTACCTGAAGAAAACCCGTGCAGCGGAGCGCATTAATGCACTGTTCTGCGAAAGCGATGTGCTGGCCTTTGGTGCATTGCAGGCAGTGCGCGATTTTGGCCAGGGCGCACACGTGGCAGTCGTAGGTTTTGATGATGTGGATGAAGCCCGCGCCTCAACCTGGCATCTGACCAGTTGGGCACAGCGTCGTGACTTGCTGGTCAACGAAGCACTGAATCGTTTACTGGAAAACCGTGCTGATACAGGCAACGCCTGGCAGCAAGGTGAGTTGCAGGTGCGTCACTCCCATCACGGCAAATATGTGCCGGGTGAAATGTCGCAGTGTGGTTGTGCGATTCGACACTAATTTTATTGGGTCGCCAGGCCGGCGACCCGCTGCAATCAATTCTCTAAACGCCCGACCAGGCTAGCAGAGACCCAGCGTGACCTTTCCAATTTTGCGACTAACTCAGTGTGACTGAGTCCTGCGGGTAAAGTGCCGTTCGCAAGGTCGGTCGCCACCAGCACAAAGTTGTAGTGGTGATAGCCCGCGCCTGTGGGTGGACAAGGGCCATAATAGTTTTGCGTGCCGGGCGTATTGGTGCGCAGCTAAAATTTCCCCCTTTGCTTAACTCACCCTGTTGGAATTTATTACGTAGCATCAATGTTGTACGCCAGCATATGCGTCACCCCCAAGCCTTTGGCGCCAGCCGAGATCGGTCAGCGGTAGCACATAACTCTGGGTGCCCACGGGCGGATTGGCCCAGCTAAGCGCGGGCGACGGGTTTTGCCGCTGCAGGAGAGATTGTTCTTATCATTGCCACCCAATGCTTTCTTCATCACGCCATTATCGGCGAAGTCTGCTGACTTAAGCGAAAACGCCGCCGCATGGGCAAACAGTGGCAGGCTGCTTAAGCAGAGTAGGGTCATTAACTTCTTCATTATTGCTCCTCAACAAGGACGGGTTGTGCGTGCGACAGTCGATCCCACGCGTGAAAATTAGCGCTGGGCTAGTGCCGTTGGCTGACGCGCCGAATAGAGCACAACGATGGCGGAAAACAGGGCAAATGCGGCAGCACACAACAACATGCTGGCAAATCCATCGGCGTAGCTGGTAATGATGAGTGGTTGTAAGAGACCTGATGAACGGCGTCATACATCGCCAGTGCATGGCGGAAATCGCCGGCGATAACCTGCGCGCTAAAACCGGGTTGAAGGGGCAACGGCGCGTGTAGCATCGCTGATTGTAATTGCCACTGTGTGCTGGCCGCCAGAATCGCGCCCAGCGTGGCAAATCCTAACAAAATGCCGGAAAAACGGGCTGTTGTGCTGATACCCGATGCCATTCCTGCCTGCTGCGGCGGTACGGTTGCCATAATCGCCTTTTGGGTTTCGCCATTGAGCAGCCCACCGCCACTGCCGAGTAGGGCCATACCCGCCAGGGTCAGCAGCAAATGGTGTTGGTACACGGCAGTCGCAATCATCATGTTGCCAAAGGAGACGGTGACCAGGCCAAGAGCCAGTAAAGTGGCGGCATGCAGGCGTTTGCCGAGCCAGCGCGCCACAACAGGAAACAGCAGCATTGCCAAAGCGAAAGGCAGCATACCCGCTCCGGCCATTAACGGCGTCATTCCCTCAACATTCTGTAATAACAGCGGCAGTAATGAGGTCATAACTTGCGCGGTGGCAGCGTAAGCAAACATCGCTAATACTGCGCCAATAAAGGGAACGAGCGGAAAAGTTGCAGATTCAACATCGGCCTGCTTTTGCCACTTTCCACACGGATAAACAGGCCAAACCACAACGCGCCGAGACACAATCTGCCCACCACTTCACGGCTCAACCAGCCATGTTGCGGCGCTAATATTAATGCCCAGGTCAAACAGAACATGCCTGCGATAAACAGCGCGATCCCAGGTAAATCGAGTTTACCCGCGTGTTCATGCCTGGATTCCTCAATGTGGCGAGTGACGGCCAGCATCAGCAGGGCACAAATAGGAATATTGACAAAAAATGTCCAGCGCCAGCCAAGCAACGTACTGATCATGCCACCGGCCAACGGTGCCAGCACCATGGTTAATCCCATCACACCGCCCCAAATCGCCCATGCCCGGTTACGTGCCTGACTATCGCGAAAGCTGTGCGCGATAATTGCCAGTGCTGGCGCCAGCAGAAATGCGGAGCCAATACCCTGAACCGCACGGGCAATATTGAGTGCCAAAACGCTGGTCGCCATGCCACAGGCGAGTGAGGCCAGTGCAAACAGTAAAATGCCGCCGAGAAAGAGTCGGCGTCGGCCAAATTGTCTGCCAGCGACCCTGCCGGCAAAAGGGTGAGAAAAGCTCAGCACGTAAGCGCGACCCATTCCATGTCTGCAAAGAAGCATGCAGACCTTTAGCGATGGTTGGCAACATAACGCCGACGATATTGGTGTCGATTACCGTCAATGCGCACCCGGTTGAGGCTACGAGTAAAACACGATTCAGATGGCGATGGTCGAGCGCGATGGTAGCAGTGGACATCTTTTCTCCCGTGAGCAAGGTAGTGAATGCTTTACAGCTTGAATCCATCACGGAAGTCATTCAATAAACAGTACTGGAGTTATTGTTAGGCAAAAACTAACAACATTTATATTGCTGGTGTTTCCGTTTCAGGTAATGATCGACATTTTCATCACACAAGATAAGTAGGAGGTCAAACGTGGAATTACGCCATCTACGCTATTTTCTGGAACTGGCAAAAACGCTGCATTATGGCGTGGCGGCTGAGAATCTTAATATATCCACGCCGACGCTGTCGGTGCAGATTAATCAATTGGAAGAAGAATTAGGTGCGCCATTATTTTATCGTACTCAACGTAAAGTCGAGTTGACGCAGATTGGAGAAATTTTCCAACAGGAAGCGCGCGAGACTCTACAACATGCCGAGCAGGCCAAATCCCGAGTACGTAGTGCCGCTCGCGGCGAACGCGGTTATATCCGCGTGGGCTATGTGGCATCCGCACTATTATCAGGCATTTTAACCCGGTTATTGACGAGCTTTAGCGCCAGCGCACCTGATATCTCAATCAATGCACGTGAATCAGTCATGGATACACTGGCCACTCAGGTCAGTGAACGTACTATTGATGTTGCCTTTGTGCGCGGTCCTGTGCCGTTACCTGCCGATGTCGGATACATTGAAGTCGAGCAAGATCACTTCGCACTGGCACTGCCGGATAACCACCCGCTGGTTGCGCAGGAACAACCCATCGAACCTGCGCAACTTAAAGGGGAAAACTTTATTTTGCCCGAACAAGTGTCTGGCACCGTGACCTTTGCACAGCGTGGTGGGTTTATTCTTAGTCGTAGCTGGTCGGCGGGCAGTTTAAATGAAGTGCTGGCCAATGTCGCATTAGGTAATGGTGTCGCGGTAATACCGGCTATTCTGGTGACTCAATTAAAATTAACCGGTATCACTTATCGCGAAATACCCGGAGCCGTTATTCCTTCATCCATTTGGTTCTTATATCGTAAACGTGAACGTACTCCCGCAGTGAATAAGCTGGTGCGCATGATTGAACGAAGCACCTGACTATTTTATTTGCAACGTCGCAACGCGATCTTTCAATGCGCGTTCAATCGCCTTGCGGTGATAGGGTGACATTTTGCGCCACTCGTGTGCGTCTTGCCGCGTACGGCCACAGGCGCGGCACCAGCCATTTTTCCCTCAAAAATACAGACATCAGTACAAGGCGATTTTACAGAAATGGAAATAATTCCTTATTGGGTGAGGCCACTGTAGCCATGGAACATCATATAGACGCCCACGATGGCAATCAGGGCACTAGAGAAGTAAGGTGCGCGGCGTGCAATATCGGCGAAACCTCTCCATCGACGTGATACATGCCGAACACTTAGCGCCGCACCTACGCCGACGGTCACCAGCGTAAGCGCCAGGCCGATGCTGAAGCAGACCACCAGCGCCGCACCAAGACTAAACTGCTTCACCTGCAGGCAGAGAAGGAGGACCGTGATCGCTGCGGGACAGGGAATTAATCCCCCCGTCAGGCCGAAGAGAAGAATTTGCAGATTGCTGATTTCACGGCCATCAAAGCGTCGGCGTATGTCTTCCGCGTGCGCGCGCTCGTGTGCATCTGATATTCCTGAGAACCTTCCGCGAACCTGGCCAATTCGCCATGATGTCCGTGTTCATGATGATGCCCGTGCCCATGATGATGTTCATGCTCATGATGATGCCCATGCTCATGATGATGCCCATGCTCATGATGATGCTCATGTTCATGATGATGCCCGTGCTCATGATGATGATCCTGCGTATGTTCATGATCGTGGTGCTGATGCCACGCTTGTGCTTCAGACGGTACGCCAAGAACATCCAGGCAGCTGTTTGCAATGATAATGAGGCCTGAAATCAGCTGCAGCCAGGGTTCGGCAGCTTCGGCAGTAAACTGCCGACTGATATACATTCCGCCCATCGCAATCAGCCATACCACCGCAGTGTGGGAAAAAGTGGCTGCCAGACCCAGCATCACCGCCTGGCGAACACTGCCACGGATGGCGACGATAAATGCCGCCATCATCGTCTTAGAGTGACCCGGCTCCAGGCCGTGCAACGCCCCAAGCAAGATGGCGCTGGGGATAAACAGCAACGCGCTAGACGTGCCCTGACTCAGCAGGGCAGCGAAATCATTCATGGTGTGCATCTCGTGTCGTGATAAGTTGAAAGCGGCATTGCAGTGCCGTAAAATCAAAAAATTCAAAGAAAATATACTATACCCCAGTATACATAAAGATCAACAGGAGCCGAGAATGGGCCATACACTCAAGCATCAGAAAAGCCTGTTAACCCGCGTACGTCGTATTAAAGGGCAGGCAGCTTCGCTCGAGACCGCATTAGAATCGGGTGAGGAGTGCCTAAAAGTGTTGCAGCAGGTAGCAGCGGTACGCGGGGCAGTTAATGGTCTAATGGCAGAACTGCTGGAGGGCATATCAGAGAGCACCTGATGAATGAATCTGCCACCGAAGCGGAGCGCGCTCAGGATTTGGAAGAGATTGTCAGCGTTATTCGTTCATATCTGAAGTAGGAGCAAACCATGCTGTGGCTCATCGTAAAATACGCCATCACGGCGGGCATGGTGGTGCTGATTTCTGAAGTGGCGAAACGCAGTGACCGTCTCGGAGGGTTGATTGCGGCGCTGCCATTAGTGACGATATTGGTGCTGATCTGGATGAAGCTGGAAGGTCAGAGCCAGGCAAAGATCGCCAGCCACGCCTGGTATACCTTCTGGTACGTGGTGCCAACCCTGCCGATGTTTGTCGCCTTTCCATTTCTCTATCAGCGCTGGGGATTTTGGCCCACGCTGGTGGCGAGTTGCCTGTTAACTATCGTGCTTTTTGTCCTGTGGGCAACGTTGCTAAAGCGCTTTGGCATACAATTGATGTAGTCTGATTTTTATGCCTGCACCCGTTTTCTTTACCCCTTTTTTATCTCGCGCTTGATGAATGAGGAGGAGAATCCAGCACACAGGTTTATCAAAGTATTTTACTGGGTGGATTCAGCGGGCGCGCGGTACTGAGGTCAGGGCGCGATATTGACCGCGCCCAAACATTCAAATAAGCGCGTCAGCCGTAGCCGCCAGTTGGGCAAACGGACCCGATAGCGTTTGGTTATGATGGGCAATGATCTGGGATGCACTCATCTGCCCGTTGTCTGTCGTGCTATGTGCATCGCTCATTAATACCACGCGAAAGCCTAAGTCTGCCGCTGCCCGGCAAGTCGTATCCACGCAATATTCTGTTTTCATACCACAAATCACCAACTCTTCAACTCCGGCGAGTTGTAGCAGCCAGTGGAGCGTCGTGCCACGGAAACAGTTGGGGTAGCGTTTCACAAACACACCATCCAACTCGGTATCTATCGCCAACTGTGGAATACGTGAGCGGACTGCTCTCGGCAAGAGGTGTTCCCTCAGGCCCGGTATGGCGAGCAGCAAAGATCGGAGCTTTTGCGTCGCGTGCACGGGCAATCAACGTGTTGATATTGTTCAGCAAAGTTTCTGCGGCAAATGGCTGCTGCGGCGCAAAAAAACAAGCCGTGCTGCATATCGACAATCAATAGCGCTTTTTACTTGAGGATGGCATGGTGTGTCTCCTTTCACTGGGTGATGAACGGAGACAATCCCCGTCCATTGGCTGACGGGGTGAGGATTCTGTACGCTTACGTTTTTGCTACAGATACACTCACGCCGCCGACGAATGCGGTGGTGGTTGTCACTGTGGTCAACGGAATGAACCAAGACATCATCGGCTCGCGGCAGATTGGGGAATAAATCTGACGTTAGCACAACATCGTACAAAATCCCTGCGGTTTTTTTTCTGCTGAGAGGAAAAGGCGCTAAAGTAGAGGGCAGTGTGTATCTGTGGAGAAACGACGTTGGTAAATCCCGTCCACTTGTCACGCGTTCTGCATAGCCCCATGGCGGGTACAGAGGCCATGGCGCTGCAGAGCGAACATACCTTTCCGCGCCATTCCATGATCACTTCGGGATTGGTGTCATCTCGCAAGGTGCACAGCGCTCATGGAGCCTGCTGGGGCAGATAGAGGCCGGTCCTGGAGATGTGATTATTGTCAATCCGGGAGAAGTGCACGATGGTATGCCGCTAAAGGCGCGTAGCTGGCAGATGGTCTATCTGGAACCTGAACTGTTGTGGCAGGAGTTACGGATGGAGAGGAGTGATGCCGATGCAGTGCTCAAGCCGTTAGTCAGAGACAACTCTCTGAGCCATCGTCTGTTTCAGCTATTTTTCGCCCTAAATCAGACCAAGGTTGAACCGGGTTTTCTGGAAGAGACGTTATTACAATGCTTAATGCACCTCTGTCATCACCACCTTCTGACCTTGGCTTTCCCGCCCAACATGACACCCACGATACAAAGGGCAAAGCAATATTTAGATGATGCTCCATCACGTCAGACGAGCCTGAGTGAATTGGCAACGTTGTGTGGGCTAAGTCGATTCCAACTTTTGCGCAGTTTTGCTCGTGAAGTTGGAATGACGCCCCATGCCTATCTCATGCAGTTGCGCGTCCGTAATGCAAGACAATGGCTGGCAAAAGGGAATAGTGTGGCTGATGCCGCTGTTATGAGTGGTTTTGCCGATCAAAGCCACCTCACGCGTGCATTCTCGCGCCAAATGGGTATCACGCCGGCACGCTATCAAAAAGCCATTCTGCTGTAATCCTCTGCAATTTTGTTCAAGACGCTGGCATTTCGTGAATTGATACTCAGGCGATACATTCGACTGAGGGATTAAAAATGCACGCTGGAATAGAGTTTTATGTCACTACTTTGGTGGTGGTGATGTCACCGGGCCCTGGGGCTATGTTAACTATCGCCAGCGGTCTGAATCGAGGAATGCGTGTCAGTTTTATTACGGCTTTAGGGTGCACGCTCGGTATTGTGCCGCATCTACGCTGCATTGCTGGGATTAGCCGTTATTTTTCATACCAGTGACTTCGCATTCAACATGTGAAGCCAATCGGCGTTGGCTACCTGCTCTACATGGCGTGGATGGCGCTACGTGAGCGGACGTCACGACCACGGAGGTGGAAGTAAATCCGCATTGCGTATTATTAACCATGCTCTGTTACTCAATCTCTTTAACCTAAGTTATCGCTGTTTTTCTGGCTTTTTACCGCAATTTATCGCTTCAGAGAGTTCGACGCCGACACAAGATATGTTAGTACTTAGTGCTATTTTTATGTTGCTCACGCTTTTCATCTTTATGTTGTATGGCGCTTTGCCGCGCTGATGAGGCGTCGGGTGCTCGAAAAACCGCGTGATGCGCTTTATGAACCGAATCTTTGCGTTGAGCTTTGTTTGCCTGGGCATCAAATTGCTCATCAGTTCGCGATAACCCATTTATAAAGGAGAAATCTTGATGGAATTTGACTCTATTGATGCAGTCAGGGAAGAAATTGATCAAGTGGATCAACAACTGGTGGCACTGATTGCCCGGCGTGGAGAGTGTGTTAAGGCCGCTGCACAGTTTAAACAAGACCGCGCCGCAGTACGCGCTCGATCGTGTCAACAGGTGATTGATAAAGTGAGAGGTCAGGCAAAAGCGCAGGGGTTAGCTGAGGAAATTATTGGCAGGTTTACCGTGCGATGATTACGCTTTATCGATTATGAGCTGCAACAGCATGGTGAATTGAAAGCGTAGTGTCCGACAAAGGGCTGCAATGGGTTAGGTACGTATAAGTTATGAAAATTTCATTAACAAGAGGGTGCCTTGAGGCCCCGATTTCAATGCTGTGTGTCTTTGCCGTATTATCGCGGTTGCGAAAATGTGTGTGACGTTATTGGTATCTTTGAGTGCCATGCTTTGCTGGTAGATTACGCTGTTCAGGAGCTTCTGCCATCGCTCCGGCTAAGTGCTGGCGGCCAGAATCGGGCTCAATGGACGCCATCAAACGAAGCTTATCGAGCAGGGCGCTGTTCGTCACCGGCCCCTTTTTCAGCAGCTGCAGTACGGCATCGCCCATGACGATATCAGTTAATCGTTCATCTTTACTTGTTCATACACGTTCTCTGTTACCGCAACGACCTGCGACAGGTAACAAAGTGGATTCAGCTCTAACGTGAAATAACCTATGAGGCGGAAGCCACTTTGTTCGATGTCAGATCGGTGCGTAAGTTCTCAGGATCATCGCTCGGAGGTAAACATCAGGCCAATTAACTGTTGGTAGTGCAACTCTTCTTCCGGGCTGTTTGCCTGTTCCAGTCGGCAAATCAGCTTGGTGCAGATCGTTTTGCGGACTCAGTGAACGGCCTGAGCGCAGTATTTCTCCAACGATTTACCCGTAGATTTCTGCTAGAAGGCAGGGAACTCATTAAAATAACGCGTAATCGCATCCGACGTTGATAGCAGGTTTTCTACCCGACGCATGGTTCCATCCTCCAGGTTAACTAATGAGCACCAGGCCCACTAAAGTTATACAAAGAAAAGCCTGTTGTACAGGAATAAGGTTATCCATCAGGGAGCTGTTTGCAAAAAGTGCTAGTCTATTAATACAAATGCTTTAAAAGCACTCTTTTCGGGGCATTTAAACTTGATGTCTGGGCTAATAAGAGAGAGGTTGAGTTAACCTATGGTACTTAGTACTATAGATATTGCATGTGTGGACAAGGAGCGTCCTTATCGAATCACAGTCAGGAGACACCATGGCAATTTATGTTTTAAAACCATTCGACAGAAATACCAAAGCTGATGGGATTGACGACGGCAAGCTATGCATTGCAGCGTTAGAAGTTATCGCGGGTCGATATGAAGCTAATTTAGGCGGGGTATATAAGAAACGCATTCCCTTAACCAAAGGTAAAAGTAGTGGTGCCAGAGCTGTCATTGCTTTCAAAATTGATAAGCACCTCTTCTTTGTAAATGGGTATGCAAAGTCAGCAGTCAAAAGCACAATACGAGAAATGACCGAAACTGAACTGCTACTTTATAAGCAAGTTGCCAAAGAGTTATTCAATCTCACCACTGAACAAGCAAGACGAGCGATTAGGGCGGGGAAAATGCGAGAGGTGCAGTGTGATGGTTAATTACCTTAAGGATCTTCAGGAAATCGCACATGATTTCAATGAAATTGGCGTCATCTCAGATGATCTTAAAGAAAAAATTGACTCCAGGGTAAGATTGCGCGAGTTGCGAGCGACACTGCCTGTTCTGCCTATGATGTCGGGCCAGGCTATTAGAGAATTGCGTGAGCGCTTGGGCTTAAGTCAAGCAATGCTGGCGGCTTGCGTTGGAATGTCAGTCGCAACGGTAATCAAATGGGAACGTGAAGAGAAAAAACCTAACGGCGCGGCGCTGCGTTTGCTCAATATTATTGATCGTAAAGGTTTGAGTGTTCTTCAGTAATACTAAAGCCCCTAAATTGGGGCTTTAAATTCAATGTTAATCATTTGATCCCGCCAATATTTTAATTGCTATTACATTCCTGCAAAGGTCACTAATCACCATCTGTTGAACGTGTCAGCGTTTCCCACGCCTCGATCTCTGCATTCAACGCCACAAGTTTATCCTTCACCAGCTTTAATGCATCGCTGCCGAGCAGCAAATGCGCAGGTGGGATATCGCTTTCAATAATAGCCAGCATCGCGCGGGCGGCTTTCTGTGAGGTCCTGCTTGCTTACCACTTTTCTCCTCTCGTGCCTGTCGAATAGGATCGAAGAGCGCGTCATAATCACTGATGCTGCGTGCGCTGCGCACCATGGAGCGGCCAGCCCAATCAGTACGGAATGAACCGGGGGCAACGGCCGTTACATGAATATTAAATGCGGCGAGTTCTTTGCTAAGAGTTTCTGAGATTCCTTCCAGCGCAAACTTACTCCCACAGTAATAACTAATGCCCGGCATGGTGATAAATCCGCCCATCGACGTGATGTTAAGGATATGCCCGCGACGCCGTTGGCGCATGAAGGGCAATACGGCTTTGATCATCGCCACGGCACCAAATACATTAACGTCAAATTGGTGGCGCATCTCCTCCAGCGAGGACTCCTCCATAATCCCTTCGTGTCCATAACCCGCGTTATTGACCAAAACATCAATTGGACCCTGATCAGCTTCAATGTCGGCTATAAGGTCATCAATAACAGCGAAATGAGTGACATCGAGTTCAAACGCCAGCGCATTTTGCGGATGGAGTTGTTCAAATGCCAATTTAGCTTCTACATTTCGCACCGTCCCGATCACGCGATAACCTTTGGCTAAGGCCTCCAGCGCCAGCGCACGACCGAAACCGCTGCTTACAGTAATCAAAAGTGTTTTAGAGGTAGACATCGTTTTTCTCCCTACATGAATGATGCATGCATAATATTCTCTGGAGGTCAGCGCTATAAGGCCGTATCTTCTGCTTTTATTGCCTAATCTTATGAGTGAGGAGGAGTGGTGGTAGATTCAGAGGTACAACAACGTACGGTGGAATTGCTTAAATCGCTCGCGCCGCATGAGGGCTACAACCTGACGGCACTTTCTGATGTGCGTATTTTGCGTTCAGATCGCCCACTAGCGCGCACGCCGGTGCTTTACGATCCCGGCATTGTGATTGTCTGCCAGGGCACTAAGCGTGGTTTCTTTGGCGATCAAATCTACCTCTACGATGAGCAACATTATCTGGCGGTTTCTGTGCCGGTTCCCTTTACCATGGAAACCGCGGCGAGCGCAGAACACCCGTTGCTGGCGATCTACATGCATCTTGATTTCAGTGTGGCGACAGCATTGTTGCTGGAACTAGAGCAACAGCAAGTGCCTTTCACGGCGAAAGCGGCGCAGAGCATGATGTCGAGTCCCATGGATCAGCCGCTCCGTGATTCAGTGCTACGTTTCCTGACGGCCCTGAGTCATCCTTTGGATGCACAGATCCTCGGCCCCGCACTGGTGCGTGAACCTATTATCGTGTGTTAACGGGTGCACAAGGTCAGGCACTGCGTGCCGCGCTGACGTTGCAGGGGCAATTCGGCAAGGTGGGTAAAGCGCTGCGCCATATTCATGCCTGCTATGCCCAGACGCTCAATCTGGCGCAGTTGGCGGGTGAAGCAGGCATGAGCGTGCCAACCTTCAGCGCGCATTTTAAAACCATCACCCAGCAGTCACCGATGCAATACGTGAAATCGGTACGCTTACATCAGGCGCGAATGCTGATGGTGCGTCAGGAGATGACGGCGGCCTCGGCGAGCCTGCGGTGGGTTATGAAAGCGCATCCCAATTTAACCGGGAATTCAAACGTCTGTTCGGGCTGCCACCGGCGGAGGAGATCAAGCGCATGCAGCGCAACTTCGCGGTGGCGCCTGCACAGCAGGCTTCTGCATATGTCTCTTCGCATTAGGGCTCACACAGTGGTTTTAAGCACCATTACCGCATAACAACAAATGTCATCAGTCGCATTGGTAAACACGCAATCCGTGGGATCGCCCAATTCCAGGCAATCACCGACGTTCATTTCAAACAGATTGTCGCCCTCCTGAAAGCGCAAAGTGCCTTCCAGCACCCAGATCAACTGACGACGTGAAGGTAGGAAATCGCTGGCATTGGCACGTCAGTGCGGAGGGAGCTTACACTCACGACATCCAACGGGATATCGCCAGGTGAAATATGGCGGCGAATGTAGCCGGTTTCTGGGTCTTGCCACACCGGTTGCTGTGCATGACGCAGCAACGTCCCGGGTTGAACTTCCGTGAGGGCGATGAGCTGCGACATGCTCATAGCAAACGAGCCGGCGAGGCGAGCGAGAGACGTCGCAGTTGGGCTGCTCTCACCCCGTTCTATTTTATGGATCATCGCCCGTGAAACACCGGACTGTTCTGCCAGGTCGGTTAAAGACCAGCCGCGCTTCTCACGTTCGATTTTAATGTTCTGACCAATGCGCGCATTGATGTCATCTTCTTTACTGGACAATTCATCTAACATAATGGATAACTACAATAGTAAACGAAACATCCACTATAGTGACGAGGCGGAAATCATGCAAATACGAGCAGCAGAAGAGGGCGATGCCGGGGCGATCGCGGACATCTACTAACGACGCACTACTCAACACCACCGCGATTTGGAATGAGAATACCGTGGATATTGCTAACCGCATCCAGTGGATGGCCACACGGCAGGCTGCGGGGTTTCCGGTACTGGTAGCGGTTAATGAACATGGCGTGATCGGTTATGCCTCCTATGGTGACTGGCGCCCCTGGGATGGATATCGTCATACCGTGGAACATTAATCTATGTTCGCGCGGCCGCATTAAAGGGGTGGGCGGCATGCTGATGACCGCCTTGATTGAGCGGGCGCGCGAGCAGGGCAAACATATGATGATTGCCGGGATTGAGTCAGAGAACAGCGCTTCAATCGCGTTGCACAAGAAGCGGGTTTCAGTGATGGCGGCAGATTAAATCAGGTAGGCTGCAAATTTGGCCGATGGCTCGACCTGACCTTTTTGCAGCTTCAGCTTGATGCAAGGCCGCAGCCTTAACTTAGTGTTTCTGCAAAACGTATTCACTGGGTAAGCTGTCGATATCCTGCATGATCCGCGATACATGCTTGCGCATGCGATTACGTGCTAAGGCGGCGCCTTTTATCCCATCGAACGTACAGCCAGTCGCCACGCTTTTGGCGACATCCCCGTCTCGCGTTTAAACGCATGGCTGAAGGCACTTTCTGAAGTGTAACCCAGCGACTGCGCCACCACGGCCACCTGATCGCACTCCTCACGTAAGGCGCGTTCGGCTAATCGCATGCGCCATTGTGTCAGATAGGCAACCGGTGTCACACCCGCAACAGTACGAAACTGCTGAGCAAAGGTGGTGCGTGACATGGCGCAGGCTTTTGCCAACTCTTCCAGATGCCAATTTCTTGCCGGATCGCCATGCATCAGTTGCAGCGCAGGCGCGAGACGTGCATCACCAAGGGCTCGCAGCCAACTGGCGGGGAGTGCATCACAGGTTTGCAGATGAGCACGCAAAATCTGAATAAACAGCAGTTGCGCCAACTGTGACGAGGCCAGTTGCGAACCCGGCTGTGTGGTACGACGCTCTTGTACTAAGTGATCCAGTAACCAACGGAACGAGGCCGCTTGCGGTGAGGCGGCAGGGACATGAATCCATGGTGGCAAAACGTGCGTCAATAAACGGCCACTGGTGGGATTCAGCAGGACATGCCCACCGATATGCGCAAAATCATCCCCTTCACCAATGGGGGCATGAGGTTTTCCGGCACCGAAAAACACACTCATGGCATCAACCGGCTCTACGCCGGGCTCGCTGGACAGCACAAAGGCGCGTTTTGCACTCAGTAAACCAACATCGCCGGTTGAGAACAGAATTGGCCTGGCGTCGTCGTCAAACTGAACCCAGCATTGTCCTTTCAGAACGGCGAAAAACTTAATCTTCTCGGGCGCAGGGAAACGTAACGCCCAGCGGCCGCCCGCGCTAAAGCCTCCTGTCACCAGGGATTCCGCGTGGACGAATTTCAGGATGTCAGAAAAAGGGTCGTTTTGCATTTCCGTACTATCACGCAACATACACGCACTATCAAGCATTCACAGTCCGGTCATGGCTGTTTACTCTGTTCAGTATCACAACAGCGAGGCATTTTTCATGACTAAAGAAACCGTTTTGGTGACGGGTGGTACCGGTTTTATCGCGCAACATTGCATTATTTCCCTGCTTAAACAGGGATACAGAGTGCGCACGACGGTGCGTTCAGCCCAGCGAGAGAATGAAGTGCGACAAAATTTACAGCAAGGAGGTGTAGAGCCAGGTGAAAACCTGACATTTGTCGTGGCAGATTTAAGTGGCCGATCAGGGTGGGATGCGGCCACTCAAGGCTGTACTTATGTGCTGCATGGCGCATCACCTACACCATCCGGTGAGCAGGCCACCGAGGCCGATTGGATCAACCCCGCGATTGAGGGAAATTTGCGCGTTCTGCGGGCGGCGAGGGATGCAGGCGTTAAACGCGTGGTGTTAACGTCGGCATTTGGTGCGGTCGGAGTCGGTCACGCGGCGGACTACCCGCGCCCATTTAAGGAGACGGACTGGACGAACCTGGACAGCGATTTATGGCCGTATCAACGTTCCAAAACCTTATCGGAACGGGCAGCCTGGGCCTTTATTGAGAAGGAGGGGCGGGGTTTAGAGCTGTCAGCTATCAATCCCGTGGCTGTACTCGGACCTGTGCTGGGCGCAGACTACTCACACTCAACCCGGATTATCAAAGAGATGTTAGAAGGGCAGCCGGGTTGCCCTGATATCAACAGCTGTTTTGTGGATGTACGGGATGTCGCCGATTTACACGTCATCGCCATGAAACACCCAGCAGCCAGAGGGGAGCGATTCCTTGCCAGTTCGGGCCATAGTTTGCGTCTGGTGGAGGTAGCCCATACCTTGAAAACGTCACTGGGTGAGGCCGCCCACTACGTATCAACGATCGAACTCACGGATGAGAGTGTGCGGGCTGCTGCAGATACGAATCCAGTGATGATTGGGATGGTGAAATTGTTGGGGGTAGATATGAACGTCACGGCAGAGAAAGCGATGTCTGTGTTGGGCTGGCAGCCGCGCACACCCCAACAGGCGATTATCGCGACGGCCCAGAGCTTGATTGAGCTGGGTTTGATCTCGCACAGCTAACGTCTGCGGGCAGCATGCAGCGGTGTACCGACAGATACTGCGGCATTTATTCCCACTTAAATCTCATCATGATGCTATATAAATGATAACGATTATCATCAATTGCTTTGTGCTGAGGTCAGGATGCAACCAACAGAACTCACCGCCGACTGTTGTATCGTCGGCGGCGGACCAGCAGGATTAATGCTGGGTTATTTACTGGCGAGATCAGGATTAAGTGTCGTGGTGATTGAAAAACATCCCGACTTCCTGCGCGATTTTCGTGGCGATACCATCCATCCCTCGACGCTGGAGATCATGCGCCATCTCGGGTTGCTGGATGAGCTACTGACCTTACCGCATCAGAGAGCCGAAAAATTACAGGCAGAAGTGGCTGGTCAGGAGATCACGATGGCTGATTTCTCGCGCTTGCCGGTGCAGTGCCGCTTTATTGCCTTTATGCCGCAATGGGAATTCCTCAATTTTCTCGCGAGCAAAGCGGCCGCTTTTCCCGGCTTCACGCTCTTACAATCCACCGCTTTTGATGATTTGATCTATGCAGAGGGTGAGGTATCGGGTATTAAAACGTTACAGGGTAACGATACGCGCATCATTCATACCTCGCTGGTGATTGGCGCGGATGGGCGTAACTCGCAGGTACGTGCCAAAGCCGGACTGCAGAGTAAAAGCTTTGGCTCATCCCGTGATGTGCTGTGGTTCCGGTTGGGCAAACAGGGAAGCGATCCCAAATGGGGTATGGGCCACAAAGGGCCAAAGCAGAATTTCATTGTGATTGATCGCGGTGACTACTGGCAGTGCGGCTACACCATCCAAAAAGGAGAGTTTGACGCATTAAAGCTTGCCGGTCTGGAGACGCTAAAGCAGGCTATGGCTGAAGTGGCGCCCTTCAGCGCTGAGCGTATGGCGGATCTCGACGGTTGGGACAAATTGAAGCTGTTGTCGATTCGCATTGACCGGCTGGATCAGTGGATGAAGCCCGGCGTGCTGTGCATTGGTGATGCAGCCCATGCGATGTCGCCGATTGGTGGCGTTGGCGTCAATCTGGCGATTCAGGATGCGGTGGCAGCGGCCAATTGCCTGACTCTTCCACTGAAAAAAGGTCATGTCACACTACGTGACCTGCAGAAAGTGCAACAGCGCCGACAGTTTCCCACCGTTGCCACGCAATTCCTGCAAATTAAAATGAGCAGTAATAAACGTAAGCGCACTACGCCGAGTAAGGTGCCGCAGATGATCAGCCGTTTCCCGTTCTTGCGCCATCTGTTCGGTCGTTTAATTGGTTTAGGCTTTCGAACTGAAAAACCAGAACATCTCAATGAGTAAGTTTGGCTTTCCAATCCTGAAACCTGCTTCCATTTATCCCGATGCCTCCAGCGGCAACAATAGATTCACAGAGCAGACAACAGTGGTTTGTCTGCTAACCCTCATCAAATTGCAGGTGGGTATAAGCGATTTTCTTGTCATTTGTAACATTTCATTAACTTTATGATGGGCTTTTGAGAATTTTTTCTAATGGTTTTTTGGCTGAATTAACCTCTTCGTGCCTTTTATTCATTTGGATGCGCGCCAGAACCTCAATGTTTAATCAACAATTTGTTTATTTTAACCTGTTGATGAGATTAGTTTCTGTCCTCGATTAAATCCTTGATTTGAAACGACCAGCACGCTGTTACATCGCAATACCACAGTTTCACTATGGTTAATGAGCTCTTTTAAGACCATAAGAAACTGAGGAAACAGCAGATATGAAATTAGAAAACTTATCTCGTCGAACCTTCATGGCATTTGCAGCGGGTGGCACCGTGGCGCTGGCAGCAGGTAAAGTTCATGCCCACGAGGCAACAGTGGCTACTTACCCAGCAAACGATCCCCGCCATCCCCGCGACCCCGGTCCACACGATCCTATCCGTGAGGGGCTCAATCCCGATATTGTCGATCCACCCGCAACAGACAGCGGTACATTACCGAATCTGCGCTTCTCTTTTAGCGATGCACATGTACGCAAAGGCAGCGGAGGTTGGACGCGGCAGGTGACACAACGCGAATTAGGGATTTCCACTACCATCGCTGGTGTAGATATGCGGCTTGATAATGGCGGCATTCGTGAATTGCACTGGCATAAAGAGGGCGAGTGGGCGTACATGCTCTATGGCAATGCACGTATCACTGCACTGGACACCCAAGGTGGATGGTTTGTGGATGATGTTGGCGTGGGTGACTTGTGGTATTTCCCGCCCGGTGTGCCGCACTCTATCCAGGGGCTCGGTCCGGACGGCTGCGAGTTTTTACTGGCCTTTGATAACGGTAACTTTGATGAGGACAGTACTTTCCTGTAGCGACTGGTTTAAACACATTCCGCCTGAAGTGCTCGCCAAAAATTTTGGCGTATCAGCGGACGTTTTCAACACGCTGCCATCACCGGCCGACGAGTATATTTTTGCCGGGAAAGCGCCGGAGGGCGGGGATTCTGCAGCTGTGAAAGGTGGCGTGAAATCTGTGTTGAATTTCTCGCATAAAATGCTGGCGCAAAAACCGATTACCCTGCCGGGTGGCACTGTACGCATTACCGACACCAGTAATTTCCCCATATCAAAAACCGTCGCCGCTGCATTGGTGGAACTTGAGCCCGGCGCTATGCGGGAATTGCATTGGCATCCAAACAACGATGAGTGGCAATACTATCTGGAAGGTGAAGGGCGCATGGGCGTGTTTGCCTCATCGGGGCAGGCTCGGACCTTCGATTTCCGCGCGGGCGATGTTGGCTATGTTCCTTTCGCCATGGGGCATTACATTGAAAATATCGGTGATAAGCCGCTGCGGTTTTTAGAATTATTTAAAAGCGATTACTACGCGGATATTTCATTGAATCAATGGTTAGCCAGTACGCCAGCAGATTTGGTGCGGCAGCATCTGCATCTGGATGACAAATTTATGCAGGCGCTGCAGTTTGCTAAGCATCCGGTGGTGAAATAGCATTGAAAGCGCGTCGCGGAGCGGCGCGCAATATTTAATGCCTTAAACGATAGATATCAGCAAAAGTACAGATAGCCTTTTCTGGCGCGCATCTCGTTTAGCCGTGTTTTTTCACTCTCGGTCAGAATGGCGCTGCCCAGCAGTTCATCGACAAAATCGTCCCGAACATGGACTTCCATATACCAGTCGCCGGTGTAGCAATTCTTCCAGGCACCTTTATCGATATCCTTCGCTTTGTACGACGGATTGACATGGAAGAAGAAGAAGAAATTACACACCGCAAAAATCAGAATGCAAACCACATATTCGATGGTGCCGAAAGAGTCGGAGTACAACAGCAGCGCCATGGTAAGAACAAACAGTATCCACATCAGGCTGAATAAACCGGGATAATTTTTGATAAAGGAGATATCAAAGTAGGGGCGGTCATTACGCTGCTCTTCTACGTTGATTCTATCCAGCTCGGTTTGTAGTCGCTCATCCAGTTGATTACTCATGCATTCACCTCAGTGGTTTCGTTATCCATACTGCGCGCGAGTCTAACAGATAACACCACGAAGCCTAACCTTGATGATTAGGGGAATTATCTGTGGGGAAGAGAATGGAGTATGAAACCGTATTGGCATTCTGGTTTAACGCGCCATAAGCTATTGGTTCAAACAGAATGACGGGTTTGATGAAGCGATACGAGATGGTTTTTATGATAGCTGGAAGCGGCTCGTCGCGGTGAGCTATCGGCACGACGGAAAAGACATTCGGGGACGATTGGCAGAAATCATCGTGCTGGATCAATTCTCCGCAATCTTCACCGGGACAGTGCTCTCGCCTGGCAGCAGGATGGCATGGCGCTATTGCTCGCGCAGGAAGCGGTGAAAATTCCGGGCTATGCGTCACTGAACCTGGATGAAAAAGGCTTTCTCTTGATGCCCTGGATGCATGCCGAGTCTCGTGTTATCCATCAACAAGCCGAAGTGTTGTTCGATGCGCTGAAAGGATCGTCTTACTATCAGAGTGAGTTAGAGCATCGGCCAGATTATTGAAGTGTTTGGTCGCTACCACATCGTAATCAGCGCCTAATCGCCCATCAACGCCGGCAAGAGCAAGCGTTTCTTAATGAGAGGAAACGCTCCTTTTATTGACTCAACATCTGCCTCAGCTATTGGGTTGGGGCATACATGGACAAAAAAAGCCCGCTAAGCGGGCGGGGGCTAATTAAACCAAGAAAATTCTCGTAGGCAACGCATTGCTGTGTGTTGCGTCACTATATTAGCAACGATAAGTGACCAGTACATAAAATGATCGATGATTAAATTTTGCTGATTTGATAAAGGTTATATTTGTGACGAGCGTGTTATTTTGATGTTTACAACTGCACGCAAATAGGCGTTGAAGCGCCTTTTTCCCGGCTGGTGTGACATTTATCTCTCGATAGCCTGCCGTGCGGCTTAGCCATTGTTTATCAATTAGCAGACTAAGAAGCGCGGCTCCCGCTGCGCCACCGAGATGCATGCGGCGTTCACTCCAGTCGAGGCAGGCACAACAAGGTTTACGTTTACTACGAAGATTTCGCTGCATGCCGATGCTCTCTAACTGCTGTTGGCCTAAGGGGGTAAGAGCACTACCATCGGCAACAACCCACTCGTTTTCTTGCATAAAACTGTATATCTCAACCGCCAGTTCACCTGCCAAATGATCATAACAGGTGCGGGCATGGCGCATGGAGGGAGGTGTAGCAAACCAGTGCTCCGCTGTGAGCTCATCGATACCCCCATAAGGGTTTCAAGCAGGTGCGCAATTTCGCTGCCCGCCAAACGGAAATAGCGATGGCGGCCCTGAGATAAACGTCACAAGGCGGGCATCCAGTAGTTTGCCCAGATGTCCGCTGGTGGTGGAAGCGGCGATATCGGCGACGCCGCTTAATTCTGTGGCTGTCCAGGCTCGGCCATCCATCAGCGCGCACAAAATGCTGACACGCGAAGGGTCGGCCAGGCGGCAGCCACAGCAGACATCGCCTGCTGCAAGCCTTGTTCCGCCGTCTCATTGGTGATTATGGGGCTGCTACGGCTTGCCATGCGATGGTTACCTCTGCTGCACGTTCAGGATTATCGGTAATCAGGATCAACTGGTTGTTGTGGTCACTGTATTGAAGCTGAATGTTAACGCCATTGCGTGCTAGCACGTCAGCGAATTTCGCCACTGTCCTGGTCGATCCTGTTTCAGCTTGCGGATCAGCGGCTGTTGTACTGAAACTACCTGAAAACCGGCCGCCATGAGCACTTGTCTGGCTTGCTCGCCTTGCACAACTAAAAAATGCGCGTGACTTGTTCCCACCGTGAACAGCCACGGACTAAGTCCTACACCGCTTGCCCAAGGTCAAACCCTAATACGGCTAACTCCTTGCGGACGTATTAGAGCATCACGTGAATATCAAACATGTTGGCTTGCCTCGTGCGCATATTCCCGAAGTACAGCGGCGATACGGATGTGGTAGAAAGAAAACAAGCTGTTTCGACCTTCCTGTTGAGCTTTTTGGTGCGAGATATTTCTCTTCCATGCCAGCACTGCCTCTTCGTTTTCCCAGTAAGAGGGACAGGATCTTTCCAGGATCGTTGAGGCGAAAATCGCTCTACTGAAATAAACCCAGGCAAACGGGTAAGTTGAGATTTCAGTTGTGCGGCGAAGTTCAAAGATAGCGGGCTTGGTGCTCAGGTTGGGTGCGTGCTTCAAACAGGACAGCAATCATGGTTCAGCTCCATCAGTCAGTGATGGCAGCAGTGTAGCGAGTGGAGATGAAGATGCTTCGGCGAACAACGAAGTATGGCGCAGCGCGAGTTCGCTGCGCCAGCCACTCATCCCACCCAGCTTGACTGACGGATGACGCGACAAAAGTTCATTGGTGAAAAACCAGGCTGTATCGGCAATGACATCGCTTTGACATTGCCGAAAGGTGGTATCAGGCTTGTTTTTAATCCCATCGTAGAAAGCCTGAATAATCTCCTCCTTAAATTGGGCTGGGCGTGGATGCTGTTCTACCACGGCTTCACGCTCCGCATCGCTGAAGTGATCATAGTTGATGCCCAATACATCCATTTCCACGCCAAGCGGTGACTAACGCAATTTCCGGGGCCATAAATTGCGGAATGCCCGGGGTGGTATGCAGCGCAATCGCGGTCCAGACTTTATCGATATCGGCCTGCTCTACACCATACTGTTGCAAGAAATCGCGCGCCGCATTGGCGCCATCCACCTCAAAGCGTTTGTCGCAGCTGCAGTGTTCGTGCGTCAGGCCAACATCATGGAACATACAGCCGACATAAAGCAGCTCAGCATCCACCTTAAGATCTAAGCGGCGTCCTGCGAGTGCGCCCCAGTAATAGACGCGGCTGGAGTGGTGAAACAGCAAATCGGATTCGGTATCACGGACGAACGTCGTCGCGTCACGGGTCATTGCAGTATCGGGAATAGTGATGCCGTTAATGGAAAATTTCATGGAGGTTCTCCGCTCGGTTGTTGCAACCAGCTTAATGCCGAGGCAGAATGTCTTAAATAAGCTTTGCGACCTTTTAAGACATTAAGACTTTCTACAGACGGAAATAGCGCGAATCACCATCTTGCATTTGCCTTGGTGCCGGGGGCGCAATTGCTCGATGTCTCTGGACCGTTGGATGTGTTGCCGAAGTAACCGACTGCTCAATCGTGCCGTTTACCAGCTGCAAGTCATGTCACTGGAAGGAACATATTCGTTGTTCACTCGGGCGTGCGCGCCCTGATGGCGGATATCACACTGCACGATATCAGCAAACTGACGTTTCTGATCGCGGGGCACCTGAGGCGCGGGATATGCAGCTAACTGCGCAGCAAACCGCTCGTCTGATTGAGCTATGCCATCACAGCCAGCGCTTTGGCTCGATTTGTACCGGTGCGCTGCTGCTGGCACAAACCGGGTTGCTAGTGGTAAAAAGTGACGACCCATTGGGCCTGCGCTGACGCACTGATGGAACAGGTACCGGATGCGCAGGTGGAGGCCGATGCGCTTTATATCGCTGATGGACGATTGCGCGTACCGCCGCTGGCGTCACGTCGGGGGCTCGATCTTGCCCTGAGGTTGGTGGAAGAAGATTTGGGGCGCAATTGGCTCAGGATATCGCTGCCAATTTGGTGATGTTCTTTCAACGGCCAGTGAATCAAGGGCATTTTGTTCGCAAACAACCACTTTCGCTGGGTGGGCGCAGTGCGTTTCAGGAGATGCAGAGATGGGCTTTGGCCAATCTGGCACAGGTGAGTTCACTCGATGATCTTGCCGCACATATGCAAATTAGCACACGGCATTTAGCGAGGCTTTTCCGTCAGCATATGGATGTACAGGCGGGCAATTGGCTGGAGAATGCGCGAATTGATCAAGCGCGTAAGTTGCTGGAAGCAGGATCAATGCCGCTGAAAGCCATTCCGGCCGCCTGTGGTTTACCGCAGTAACGATGTTCTACGACGGGCTTTTGTTAAGGTGACGGGCATGACGCCATCGATGTATCGCAAGATGTTTATGCTTCTTGAAAAACGCGGCTCTTAGCGCATGCATGAGACGTCAATACTGGCAATATATTGCGTCGCTACGTTTCATGAGTAGAAGAGGCGTTGAGCACCTTAGCGGCGTGATTTATCACGCGTATTCAAAGCCAGGGTGGCACTGGAAGATGCGCAATAAATGTGGCCGCTACGGTTGGTGTGTATTATTTATTCCGGCCAGTTATCCAGAATGCGCTGACGTACTTCTTCCGGATAGCCTTGCGCGAACGAAGCATAAATGGCGCCAAAATGTAAGGTGTCAAACACGACTTTGGCGCCTTTCCCGGCAACGTATTCTGCCTCGTCGTAACATTGTGGCAGGCGAATGACACGTTGATCCTCAAACACCGCACGACGGCCTACCGGGTGCACGCGCGTTGACAATGCCCAAACCACTTCGCGCAGGTTGGTGGGATCAAGTCATCATCCACCGTAGACTTTCGGGATAAATACCATCGCATCGGTTTTGAACAGCGCACTTCACCAATGCGTTGGAGTCAACTCTTCACTGCTGATACCCGCAGCAGTTCGCCAGTTTTCTGGCATCACCACCAGCAACCAGTGAACGGTGGAATCTTCCGGAATCCAGGTTGTTTTGATTGGCAGTTCCGCTTCACGCAGATAAGTCAGCGCATCCGCCCTTCGGCCCCATCGCCCATAAGGTGTGCGATTCATCGGTGGGGCGACCGGTAATCGACATCGGCCAGATCGGATCGTCGCGATGGGTAATGGTTTCCACGTGGAACGTGGGCTGAGCCGAAGAACCTTCGCCGAGGTAGCCGCCGTACTCGCCGTAGGGGCCTTCCTGACAATCACGCTCAATCGAGACATGGCCTTCAATCACAATTTCGGCCGTCGCGGGCACATCAAGATCGAGGCTAATGGCTTTCACTACCGGCACTGGCTCTCCCGCCAAAGTGCCGATGTAATCGGCTTCATCCGCGTTGGCTGGGATCGGAATCCCTGACACACATGAGACGCCGGCAGACCCCGGTAATGAGGTATAAGGTGACGGCTCTTCTACTATGTGGATAATTTGCATCGTCCAGATCTGACCAATATGCTGACTTGGTACAATCAGACCAACCATGCGCTTGCCATCCACTCTCATCACGCGGGCAATAGACCAGTTGACCCATTTTCCATCCGGGGTTTTCACAATCAGCGTGCCCCAGGTGTTGGCGTAACGACCACCGTCTTTGTCATGAGCGAACGGGATAGGGAAGGTCAAGATTCGCCGCATCGCCACGTAAAATATTCTGCTGGCACCTGCTCTGAGCAGACTCAACGCGGACAGGCGGAATACCGGGTTTAAAGCGGGCAGCGGACAGAGCTTCGATAATCTCCGGGCCGCTGGACTCAGGGGCTAAGCCCAGTGACATCGCGACGCGTGCGTAGGGCATATCGCTGCGCGACGATAATGCCGCAGGCGCACCAAACAGACGAAAACCCGGTGCGACCCCGGCAACATTGTGAAACAGCGGCGCAGGTGACTGGTTCAGCTGCGGCGCGTGATGGCGCTTGGGTTCGAAATCACCATCCACTTCACGGTGCACGCATGATGTCGCCCATTTCATCGAGGGCAGTGATAAAGCTGCGTAAATCGCCGTAATATTTCATCAGGCTCTCCTTAAGCCAGGGTAGATCGTGGACCCGTCCAGCGATGGGTAATGTCGTTATCCAGGCCGAACTGATCAAGAATGCGAGAAACGGTGTGGTTAATGATGTCGTCAACGGACTGCGGGTTGTTGTAGAAGCAGGCATTGGCGGCAGCATCAACGCGCCCGCGCGAGTGAGCGCCAGCATGTTTTCCAGATGAATGGCGTTGAGCGGGGCTTCGCGAGGCACCAGCACCAGCTTGCGTTGCTCCTTGAGCGTCACGTCAGCAGCGCGTGTGATGAGGCCGTCGACGTAACCGCTGCGAATCCCGGCCAGGGTTTTCATGCTGCACGGCACCACGATCATGCCATCCACGCGAAATGATCCGCTGGAGATGGCCGCAGCCTGATCGTGTTCGCTGTAAGTCCTGGTCGCGAGGGCAGCGACCCTCCTGTACACTGTAAGATGTTTCCATTTGATGGTGGCGCGCCCATTTGGAGATGACTAAATGGGTTTCGACGTCGTTCACGTAACGCAGACAGCACGCGACGCCGATTGCTGCTCCCGTTGCGCGCCAGTCATCCCGATAACTAGCTTCATGTATCCCGAATTATTATATAGTTTAAGTTCAAACTGTTTGTGTTCGAACTATAAGTTTGACGATTTAAGGAGTCATGCACCGATGTCACTAAAATCCTGACTCTAATTCTTTGCCGCCCCCTTGTGGCCGCACGGCGATTGTTCGTTAATGCACCTTGTAAGGCGTGCCGGACAACACTCGACTTTTGCTGGTCTCAATGTGGTGGATACCGGCCTGTCAGCCGTGCAATACGCGATTCTGGTGGTATTGGCTGAGGAGTCAGCCTGCGATCAGCAACGCTGGTCAGCGTGCCGGGTTTGATAGCTACCGGCACCTATGTTATTGATCGCATGAATAAAAGCGGTTTGCTGGAATGTAGTGACAGATGTGAACAACCGTCGTCGTAAACTGGTGTCGATGACCGCAGAAGGGGGAAGTGATGCTGAATCGCATGATTGAGCAGGCAAAAGCGCGGAAAAGATGATCACCACCGGCCTCGACAGCCAGGATATCGCCGATCTGAAGCGCTTATTAAGCAAACTGGGTGGATTGCAGGAACCTGAATAACATGCCGCAAACAGCTTTCGCCGAGCAACCTGGCGAACCGAAACCGGATCTCACCATCGGCTTTTTGCTGATGAAAAGTTTTACCCTGGCCTCCGTCGCGGGGCTGGTAGAGTCACTGCGTTTTGCGGCAGACGAATCGTTTACCAGTCGCCAGATCTTTTGTCGCTGGGAATGGATGACTTGTGATAACCAGCCGATCACAGCCAGCTGCGGACTACCGGTTTCGCCTACGGCTGACCTCGATTTCAGCAAGAACTGGGATTACTTTGTGGTGGCGGGAGGCTTACTGGAAGAAACACGCCAGTCGCCACCGTGGCTGTTACAGGCACTTCGCGACTTGCATGCGCGTAATATTCCCATCATCACGCTGTGTAGCGGCGCCTTTGTCGCTGGCAACGCAGGCCTGCTGGATGGACGGCATTGCGCCATTCATTTCACCACGCGTGATGAATTCGCCTGCGATTTCCGAAAGCGATCGGTCATCGACAGACTATCAAGGATGGCGGCATCATTTCCTGCCCCGGCGGCGGCGATCGATCTCGCTGCCGATCGATCCGCCAGCATTGTGGGCTGGTGCGTTCACAGAAGGTCTTAAAGTATTTGCTGGTGGAAGACCGCTGCAGTCAAAGACACAGCAAAAAACACGCTTAACGAGCGGATGTGTATGAAAACGAGCTGGTGAATAAGGTCATCAATTTATGAAACATCACCTCGATTCGCCGGTTCGCTGGCCGATGTAATGCCGAATTCGCAGGTGTCACTTTCCCGCCAGCTCAATTTGATTTTCACCAATGCACCGGTTACTCGGCTTGGCTGTCTACTGGCGGCGTATGCGGCTGGAGGCCTGGCGCGCAAGTTGATGGCGGACTCCAGCAACAGCATCGAAAATGCGATTGCACCACCGACAGGATTTGCCGATGCTTCATTTGATTACGCCTGGTTCCGTAAAGCGGTATGGCGAAGAACGCCCAGTTCGTTTCGTAAACGGCGGCGTGTGGTGGAGAGATTGGTTAAGGGTAGGGGCCGAAATGGCCCCACTCTAGTGCGAATGCTTAGAGAGTTTGCCGAAACGGATGGCGCGGGGCTTTCTTCCTCCAGTGAGGCCGCATCATCCAGATTGCGTGATGCGGTTTCCGGTGCCAGGAACCACGACACGATCAGGCCGATAAACGTAATGCCTGCAGCAATGTACATCGTGGAACCAATGCCGATGGTTTGCAGTGAAATCGGCACCAGATATGTTCCCACCGCCGCGCCAATGCGCGACATTGAGGTGCCAATGCCGACGGCTCCGGCAATTTCAGTCGGGAAGATCTCATTTGGATAGACCAGCTGCAGCACCACTGCGCGCCGCCGATAAACAGGGCGTAAGCACCAAACATCAGCAGGATGATCATTGAAGGGCCATCACGCAAGGCACCGAGTAACAGCAGTGCCAGACCTGACCACAAGAAACTGTGCAACAGCAACTTACGGCGTCCCAGTGAGTTCACCAAACGCGTGCCGATCATGCAGCCCACCACGAACAGCAAGGTAATGGCGATGGAACCGTATGATGCCCAATCACCACTGAGATGTAGCGCCTGCAAAACTTTGGGTGCAAAGGCGTATACGGCGAACACCGGAATAACCGAGCAGGTCCAGAAAATGGTCACAAACGCCATGCGTTTGCCATAGCCAGAATGCAGCAAGCTACCAAATGACAGGTGATTGTTTTCCAGGTTGTGCGGGCAGGTTTTTTAGACTAAAACGGTCGCCATAGACGCGGCGGATAACAGCTTCTGCTTCCTGATGTCGTCCTTTGCTAATCAGCCAGCGCGGTGATTCAGGTGTGCCCATTCTGACAATGAAGAGCAGCGCGCCGTGACTGCCGTGCTCGCCAGCGTATAACGCCATGCTTCTACACCGCCAAAATTCAGCAAAGCTTCACCCACCAGATACGCGGTGGCCGCCCCGGCAAACCACAGAATGGTGAGCGTGGCGAGGCAGGGACCGCGCGACTTCTTCGGCATAAACTCAACCAGAAAAGCGGTAGCAACCGGGTATTCAATGCCCACTGCGACGCCCGTCATAAAGCGTAAGGCAAAGAGCGTTTCTCCGCTTTGTACCCAGAACTGCACCAGCGAACAGACAATAAAGAGGGTGGGGCCGACGAAGTAGATCATGCGGCGACCCAGGCGATCGGTCAGTACGCCACCCATGAAGCCACCAAAGAAAATCCCGATCAGGGCAGAAGCCGCAATCAGACCTTCCGCATATGGGCTGAGACCCAAGGCCGGCGACACTTTCGTCATGGCTATACCAATAATACTGAGCACATAGCCATCGACGAAAGAGCCGCCGCCTGAGCGCACCGTTAATAAGCGGTGGAAACGGCTGATAGAACATCTTCAACAGACATGTTATTTGACATGTTTTACTCCTGTTTCTTTTCGGCGTGAGGGAAATTCACTACGCCAATGCGACTGAATTAAGCACAATCTGCGATGGGTGCTTAACATCATCAGGACGCCAGATAAATTTAAACCTGGCGGTGATTAAAATGTTATTCAGAACAGAAATAAAAAGAAGTGCATCCCGATAACGCTAACGGGATTGTTTCACTATATCATTTCCTCCGGTGCAGGATAGTCGGATAAATACAACTGAGAGCTTTATCATTTTGATGTGGCTTTTTGCGGGAGAGCGACCATGCCTCCCGAAGCATTATTCAGAAATCTTACTGCTGACACTTTTGGTGGCAACGGTACGTGTTGACCACCAGCAGACTAATGACCAAGACTGACCATCGCCGTGCCTTGCCAAAACGACAAGGTAAGGTGCGAACTGAATAAGGCCGCTAAAATCGACGAAATGAATCGGGATAAAGTAAGACGCGGCGGCTAATACCGTTACATTGCCATGCAAAATGCCGACGTTCCACGCCGCGTAACCGAATCCCATCGCCATCGCCGCCAGCGCCAGTGAAATCCACGTATTAAAGAGGGTGCAAATTCGGGTTGCGGCGAAATAAGGTATTTAACCCATAATGTTAATGCTGTTAAAACAAAGAAGAACAGTGTAATGCCGTTATTACCGTTGGAATTCTTTTTGGTGACCACGCAATAAATGGCCCAAATGATGGCGCCGGTCAATGCCAGGCCATAGCTTAACGGGTTTTCCATGATATTGTTCGTCATCTCACTGAGCGAAAACCCTTGATCACCACCCAGTACGCGGCATATTCCTGCTACGGCTAAAATCACGCCCGGAATAATCAATGGGCTGACTTTTTGCCGGTTAACAATCACCGCCAGCACAATCGTCATACTTGGCCATAGATAATTCACCATGCCCACTTCAATCGCTTGCCGTCCGCTATGGGTAAATCGAGTGAGCGACAGGCAAAGTTCGTAGCAGACAAACAGCACGCTGCCGATAATCACATAACGGCGGGGGAATTTTTTCAGGTTGGGAAATCCGACGCTGAACAGCAGCAATATGGCACTGCAGCTGTAGATCAACGCCGCTCCAGCGATCGGACGAAGCCTTCGCTGACACTTTTGATAACAATCGCGCTCCATAACAGGATGGCAATCAAACCTATGAGCGTCGCTTTCTTTTGGGGCATCACCCGCTACCTCTTCTACACAATGTTCACCTGAAATGCCGGTGCAAGCTAACCTGTTAAATTCAGGTTAAAACCAGCATAAAACTATGCCGCCTGACGCGCAGTGTAAATACGTCAGAGGGACGATAGTGTGGAATGTGATCGTTATCTGAATTCATTTAAGAAAATTATTACGTCACTAAAAATAATTTAAATTGTTGATTAATAGTGAATAAGTTAATTCTGGTAGGAATGTTCCATCTGATAGTATTTCCTTTGTATTTTCGTATACAAAAACTTATCCCGATTGACCTCTCTCCATGCGATATGCAGAATTGTTAACAAACGCAACCATACGGCGTTGCATTTGGTCCTGAATTCCTGGAGTTCGTGATGACATTTGAAGGTATCTACACCCGGCAATTACCCCTTACGCAGCAGATGGCAGCATTGATTTCGCGGCGTTCGCCAACGTCCTCGAGATCGCTGATCAAGCAGCGCGTGCAGCATTATCATCGGTGGATCAACCGGTGAGTATTACAAAGCGCAGAAGAGCGTCTGTCTCTGGTTGAACATGCATGTAAAGTGATTGGCAATCGTCTGCCACTGATTGTGGGTACCGGCGCGATTCGCACTGAAGACGCGGTGGCTTCGCAACCACGCTCTGAGCATAAAGCCGATGCCATTTTGGTGACGTCACCGCCGTATGCGCTGCCAACCGAACTGGAAAACGCCCACCATGCGCTGACTGTCGACAAGGCCGCTCAGCTGCCGATCATGCTGTACAACTATCCGGGCCGTATGGGCATCTCCATGGGAGAAACTTACTTCCGCGAAGTGAGCCGTTCGAAAATGTGGTGGCGATTAAGAGAGTTCAGGCGACTTCAACAATCTGCATCTGCTGGCCTGTCAATTCCCGAACATCGCGCTTTCTTGTGGTTTGGGATGATCAGGCGCTGGAGTTCTTCGCCTGGGGCGCGCGTAGCTGGGTGTGTGCGGGCTCTAACTTCATTCCACGTGAGCACGTCGCGTTGTACAACGCCTGCGTCGTGGAAAGATTTTGATAAGGACGTAAGATCATGGCTGCGATGATGCACTGATGAACTTCCTGGATGGCGGAAAATTTGTCCAGTCCATTAAGTACGGTTCAGAACTGGCAGGATTGAAAGCAGGCCCGGTGCGCGCACCACTGCAGGGACTGGAAGAAGATGAGAAAGCGCAGTTGCAGGCCGTGATCGACGGTGTGAAACGCAATGTGGCAGCCGTTGCAGTGCTTTAAGGAGTGCGCATGGAAACAGGTACAAACGCTGAGCGATGTGGTGAACGTGGCGCGAGAACTGCGGTTCCCGGATCAGGCGTTCATTAACGGACGTTTTACTGCGGCGGTCTCCGGCAAAACACTGGAAACCACACCAATCCTGCGACGGGTGAGATTCTGACGCACGGCATCGCTGCTTGTGAAAGCGCGGATGTGAACTGGCGGTACAGGGCGCACGTAGCGCGTTTGAGTCAGGCAGCTGGGCCGCTTCATCCCGGCGAGCGCAAAGCCGTATTACTCAAGCTGGCTGACGCTGGAAGAACGAAAGTCACGCAACTGGCGGTAATGGAAAGCCTCGACGGCAGCAAACCGGTTAGCGAATGCACGGCAGTCGACGTGCCAGAGACGATTCACGTGATTCGCTGGCATGACTGACCATCGACAAGCTGTACGACCAGACCGCGCCAACCGGCAACGGGGCGATGGCGATGATCGTTCGTGAGCCGATTGGTGTGGTGGGCTGCGTGCTGCCATGGAATTTCCCGCTGCTGATGCTGGCGTGGAAAATCGGCCCAGCGCTGGCTGCTGGCTGCTCGGTGATTGTGAAGCCGGCGGAGCAAACTTCGCTAACGGCATTGCGCGTGGCTGAACTGGCGCATGAAGCGGGTATTCCAGCCGGCGTGCTCAACATCGTCACCGGTACCGGGAAAGAGGTGGGGTGCAGAACCCATCGGCCTGCATCCTGATATTGATATGGTGAGCTTCACCGGTTCAACGGCGACCGGACGCCGTTTCCTGCACTATTCCGCGGAATCGAATCTGAAGAAGATTGTGCTGGAATGCGGCGGGAAAAACCCGGCGCTGGTGTTCGATGATGCCGAAGATCTGGCCAGCGTTGCCGCCAATGTGTTAAACGGCGCATTCTGGAATATGGGTGAAAACTGTTCTGCAACTTCCCGACTGCTGGTGCAGGAAGGGGTTAAGGATAAATTACTCGCTCAGATCGCGGAGCAGATCGGTGAATGGCGTATGGGCAATCCGCTGGATCCAGAGAATCGTCTGGGCACATGATCACCACCGATCATTTCTGCAAGGTCAGTGACTATCTGAAAACCGCGCGCAAAGAAGGATTACGCATCATTCAGGGCGATTCACGATCGCGGTATTTACGTGCAGCCGACCATTGTGGATGGCGTGACGCCAGCGCACTGTATTCCGCGAAGAGGAGATCTTCGGGCCGGTGCGTGTGAATCACCACCTTTAAAACGGAAACCGAAGCCATTGCACTGGCAAATGACACTGATTACGGTCTGGCGGCATCGGTTTACGCACTGGCAAACTAAGCCGTGCTATTCGCGGCGTATCGTGCAGTGCGTGCGGGAACGGTGACGGTTAACTGTTTCCGGTGAAGGTGATGCAACCACACGCCATTTGGTGGTTATAAACAGTCTGGTTTTGGTGGACGTGATAAATCTGTATACGCCAATCAGTACACCGAGCTGAAAACCATCTGGATTGATGTGCCTGCTGAGTAAGCAATGCCCGCCACGGATGGCGGGTATGCCCTGGATATAGGATAATTCTCTGCAGATGACGACTCGTTTTTCTTCTATAACTCCTTGTAATATCATCATTCCCTTTTCTGTGATCCACCGCAGAATGCAAAAAATATCCCATAATTATTTTTGCTGTATACACACTTTTTCTGTAGGTTAAGCAGGAATCGTATGCGGAATGTCATCACAGGAGGTCACTTTGAGATCGGGAAAAGCAGCGTTATACGAAGATTTAAAACGCCTAATTTTGACCATGGAACTGGACCCAGACGAGTTGCTGGATGAAGCCAGCCTGACGGGACAATACGGTTTATCTCGCACGCCTGTGCGTGAAGTTTTCCAGCGACTGGCAGGAGAGGGTTACTTAGAAATCGTCGAAAAACGCGGCGTGCGCGTCATCCCGATGAGCCATTCCACATTGCGCAATTTCTTCCTCGTCGCACCGATGATTTACGCCGCTACCGGTCGCCTGGCGGTACAGAATTTTAAACCTTCCCAGCTGAAATCGCTGAAAGAGACGCAAAAGCGCTTCCGTAAAGCGGTGCAGACGCGTGATGCCGAAGCGCTGGCACTGGAGAACAATCGTTTCCATGAGATCATGGGCGAGATGGCTGCCAATCCCTATTTACAGCCTAGCCTGGGGCGCTTACTTATAGACCATTGCCGCATCGGCCACCTTCTTCCGCCCGCAAAATGAAGACATGGAACGGCGCCTGCAGTTAGCTGCCGAACATCATGATGCCTTTATCAGCGCGATTAAGGCGCGAGATGAGCAGAAGGTGAGTGGATCTGGTGTTGAACATTGGGAACTGTCACGCGAAAATATGGAAATCTTTATCGCGCCGCAGGATTAAAAGCGGACGATCTGGTGCAGTCACCGGAAGGGGATAAGCTGTAGTTTCAGGGTTGTCGATTTTGATACGATAAGGCGGCCTTATGGCCGCCTTGAAATGCGCAGAGTATTTTCCAAACAACAGGGCTTCTCGGTTGCCCCATTCATTCAAAATGGCAATCTCATCGATTCGCACCGCAGATACCGCTTCACGGGCCATCTCTTGCTGCGACTCTTCGCTAATCTCTTCGTTATTGCTAAGACGAGTCAGTAACAGCTGGGTAGTGCGCCAGTGCATCGAGTTCTGCTTCGCTCACATCGTGTTCAGACTCCGACGCGTATTCTTCAGCAATGTCATAATATTTCAGTGGAATATTGTTATTCATTATCAGCTCCCCTTTAAACTTTGAGCATTTTCACTGCAGCATCAATGTCGATCTCATCTTCAGTAAAGATCAGCGTCGTCCCCTGGAAAGTGGTCACCGCCAGTTTTTTTACTGAGCGCATTTCATCAGGTTTAACGTCAGTCTTGGGTTTGATGTTGTTCATCAGAAGGCCCACCGACAGTACGGTGTTTTCTTTATCAATGCGGGTATCAACCGGCTCTTCTTCACTGTAAACCACGAAGGATTTAATCGATGTGAGCTTCAGACGCTCACCGGCGATAAAGATGTATTTGCTGTCCGGTATCACTTTCACCGAAAAGGCCGATAAACCTTTGTTATTGGTGGTCGGTTCGAACGTCACTGCCGCGTCTTTTTTAATCAGATCAGGGTTGGCGACCTTAATCACATGGAAATAACGGTTGTCTCCGTTTTCATCTTTGATAAATCCAAAACCTTTGTCTTCAAACCAGGTTGTGATCGTTCCGTTCATCGCCATTACCGCCTACTTAATCGTTAATCTAATCAGTTTTTGCAGCGCGCAGTGTAAAGCACATTGCCTGCGCAGACTACGCCTTTGCTGTAAGTCTGGACGATAAATTTCTGCTGTGCGAGCGTGAGCCTGTGAGAAGAGGGCAAAATTCGTCCAGCTCGCAAATTGGGGTTTATCATCCGCACCCACTTCCCAGCCTGGCAGTCCGATGTCCACCATTATCGATACCTTTATAGCTCCGCCGTGTTCTGAAGAGATCTCGATTCTCTATCAGGACGAGCATCTGGTATTAATCGATAAACCCACGGGGCTGCTCAGCCTTTCAGGTAAAATCCGCAAAATCTGGATTCCGTACACCATCCCGGTTGGTGAAGTTGTTCCCCGGCTGCACCTTAGTGCATCGCCTCGATTTCGGGACATCCGGATTAATGGTGGTGGCGCGCAACAAAGCGATCAACGCTCTGTTGTGCCAGCAGTTTAGCCAGCGCAGCGTGACTAAAGTCTACACGGCGCTAATGCGGGCATCTCAACCACGATGAAGGGGTGATTGACGCCGCGATAGCAAAGACCCGGCGCTGTTTCCGTTGATGTCGATTTGTGCCGAGACGGGGGAAGCCTGCGCGTTCGCGCTATCTCAGGTAATAGAACGGATTAGCACTCGTGAAGGGGATAATGGCGTGGTATTGTGCCGGTTACGCCGGGTGTGCCAGAACGGGCCGCACCGCATCAATTGCGTATCCATTGCCAGCAATTGGGCCATCCGATTCTTGGCTGTGATCTGTATGGAGGATTGCTGCAGCCGGGTACGGGCGCACCCGGCTGATGCTGCACGCCAGTGAATTCATTTTGTCCATCCCATTAGCGGGGAGAACATCACTGCGCGTCATGCCAGCCCGTTTTGACACGGGCGGCATGTATTACCACATCAAATCATCAGGCACTTTGAAGTCTGCATACGGATCGTCTTCATCCTGCTCTTCCTGACTCAATGCACTGTTCAATACAATGCACTATCTGCGTCACGCTGCGCAATTTTATCAGCACGCTGGCGGGAATAATCGCGTATTTGCTTTCGCCACTGCTATCCGCCGCCAGGCGCGCAATTGCCAGACGGCCGTTGATCAACTGTGTTTGCGTGGTTTTATCCACGGCGATTTTTTTGATTAAGTTGTTATCGGTGAAGTTGAAATCAATCGTCCCTTTGGCAACGGTGATCGCGTTCATTTCGATCAGTTGCTTAACCTGCGCTTTGTACTCTTTGGACAAAGTGGCTTGCCTTCTGCTGCTCACTTAGCGCAGCGTCACGCTCAATTTGCGCTTTTTATTCTCTTCCACCGCTTCGCGCGCTTCACGTGCCTGCACACCTGAGACGCTAGCAGCGATTACTGCGCGGCCATTTCTTGGTGGAAACTAATCCAGCTTTGACATCTGCTCTCTCTTGTAAAGGTGAGTTTTGTCATCTTCGTCTCTAAAATCCGTTAAAACCTGGCGGATTATACCCCTGTAAGCTGATCACGGCGGGTTCGAGATCTGATAAATCGTCGTATCAGCGCAGGAGTACTGCGATCAAGGCAATCAGAGCTGGAAGGGCCTGCACGTAAAGAATTTTCCGGCTGGCGGTCATCGCGCCGAAGATTCCGGCAATCAACACACAGATGAGGAAAAACAGAGTGACAGGCACTCCGTTTTCTCCCAGCCATAACCCCCAGAGTAAACCCGCCGCCAGAAAGCCGTTATAAAGGCCTTGATTGGCCGCGAGCACACGGGTTTCGCGCGCAAAGTCGACGCTGAGTTTGAAGGCTTTCCGGCCCGTTTTCGTCTCCCACAGAAACATTTCCAGCACCAGAATGTAGATGTGAATCACGGCGACGAGAGCAACAAGGATATTGGCTAACACGGAATTTGTAATTGAGCGTTCTTAAAATGTATGGAAAGTTTAAGCCAGATTAGCGCCGGTTATTTTTCCGGAAAAAGATGCGATAGCAGTTAATATCAATGAATGGCATCGTGATAGCCCCCGCTCGAAAAAATTATGCTGATCTATGTGTTTTTCTTTACGGATGTCATTAAAACGTGAAAGTGCTGCCTTTTCATCGGCCGCGCTGCTTCTTCAAACTGTTTTTCGAATCCCTGACGGGTTAACAGAGTAGCTCCTTTAATGTCTGACTTTCGCAGCGCCACGATCTGATTTCCTTTTTTATAAAAACAATATTCAGGCATTCGATATTCCTTATCAAAAGAGGTAACAGCAACTTATCAGCAGTCGCGAATGTGTACCAATCTTCTAAAGCGTTTTTTTCATGAAAATGCGACTTGCGCCTGCCGGTAGGCAGGCAATGCGGCCAAACTCCTCCCAGCCGTGTTTTTTATAAAACTCAGGAGCCTGAAAACTAATGGTATAGAGAAAAGCTGAAATGCAGCCTCGATTTCTGCCTTCTTCTTCAGCATGTGTAAGAAGTTTTTCTCCTAAACCTTTCGATCTCAGTTCTGAGGGTAAATAAACAAGGTCGATAAACAGTATCCCAAGATAGGTACGCCCGAGTATTCCTCCCAAGACCTCTTGCGTTTCATTGCAACGTATTACCACTGATAGCGGCAAATGGTCATTTGTAACCTGTCATATCCGTATTCAAATGCCGTCAGCCCAGCATCAATGGGTTGTAAATGTTCTGGCTCGATAACGGCGGATACTTTAACTGAAAAATTTTCCATATATCACCTGATAGGTCAGTTTAAATGCCTTTTAATTTGATGGTCTGGCCCGAACCAGAAAAAAGAAACGGTCAGGGCCTTGCGGTAAAGTTTTCTTCTAGAAGCAAAGATTGCCAGTTCAGTTATCTTACCGACTCTTTTAACCTTATGACCAGAACAACGCTTGCCAGGATGATACCCGATGCAACCAGAACCATCTCTTTCAAGCCCACAGCGGATAACAACATGCCGACCAGCGCACCCGTTCAATAGCTGCATTGAAAATCGCAACATAGTGCTGACGCAGGTTGCGAAGCATCAGCGGCGCACTGCGTAGCGCCAGGTTTGTAGTCCTACGAAAACATGGCGATACCTGCACCCCAAATGGCGAAGTAAAGTGCCAGTCATTGTGACGGGTAGTGATGCGATAAAAGGCCAGCACGGACATGAGCGAAGATAATATCAGTGAGCCGATGATGAGTTTTTTAGATGTAGGTCAATCAGTTTACCCGCGACGATATTGCCGCCCAATCCCGACAGGCCTGAAACCAGTAACAGCAGGAAACAGAGGGACGGGACACTCGCTCTTTTGTTAGTAAAGGCTCAAGATAAGTAAAAGCGGCGAAGTGGGCTGTGATGATGCAAGCTGTAGCAGCATAGAGTGATAGTAAAATTGGATTTTTGACAATACGGTAATAAATACTGACGGATAGGGTGCCAGGTGCTTTCAAGCCAGGAAGCGTCCATAACAGGGCGCAAGCTGTCGCGAGAGAAAGCATTGAAATGGCCATTACGGTTCTCCAACCAGATAAGTCGGCAATCAAACTCGATAATGAAAGCACCCCCAGTAGCGCTCGGCTGCGAAACACCGCCAAAAACCACAGACGTTGCTAGCCCCAGCTTTCAACAGGGACGAGTTGAGCGGCTACTGTTCGATGCCCAAGGAACGCCCCATGTGCGAGTGCACCGACCATGCGAGCACTCATAAAGGTGTTCATCGTAGTAGCATGAGTCGCCGCCATGCAGGAAATCGCCAGAATGAGCATCAGCCCCACCAGCAGGCCTTTCCGGGAAATTGTCGAGGTATTGCCCCGGATAACAGGGCTGCCACAGCAGCAACCCAGCCATAAGCCATTACCACCCGGCCAGTACCTGCTTCGGTCTGATGAAGATCGGCTGCCAGTGAACTCAGCATGCCAACCGGCGCAAGCTCACTGGTGACGATGGAAAATGCGCTTACGCCTAATGCTATAACGGCTAACCATGTGCGATGACGTTGAATTTTGAGTCAGTGCAGTGTTGTTCGTGGAACTCAATTTTCGTGATTATATTTATCTCCTGTGTTGATGCAGTATCATCTTCTAAATTGATAAAAAGACACGAAAACGGAGAGCCGTTTTCCATAAATGGAAAATCATGAAAACTGAGTTCAACTGGATGACGCAAGAATTTTTTTCTGGCTATAGCACGCGCGGGCACGTTAAGCGGTGCGGAAATGCAATGGACATGGGCATAGCAACGGTGTCGAGAAGACTGGACGACTCGAACAGACTTTGGCTATGCCGCTGTTTAGCCGACACCAGAATGGGTATCGACTTACCGATGATCGGTGAAGCCATGTTGGAAGAGCAGAGGCTTTGGAACATGCGTCTTGCATTTGGCGAAAGGCTAAACTTCAGGAGCGTTTCGGGGCTCGTTAGGTTGGCGACATCAGATAATCTGGCCACACATTTTATCCTGCCTTCGCGCTACCTGTATTGTTGGAAACTCATGCGGACCTTCGGATAGAGGTGCTAAGCGGCATTCAATCTCTCAACCTGCATCGCCGTGATGCCGATTTGGCCATCAGAATGGTTAAACCTGATGCAGGAAATTTAACTTTAAAGCGTATCGGTACAGTAGGATTTGGCGTGTACGGTTTCTCAGCCTTATCTCGATGCAATAAGCGTTAAGGGGCTTTTCGCAGTGATGCGCAGTATGTGTTGGTCTGAACTCATCAGCAGCTACCCCGGCAAAGTGGATCCAGCCGAACACTTCGAGGAAGGCCTTGTAAAATTGAAGCCAATACGCTGGTTGCGCAGGTTGTTCGGTTTCCGCTGGCCTGGGTTTGGGCGTTTTACCGCATTTATGGCGCGCCAGAAGGGGCTAAATGTATCGATTTGGACATCGACGTCGAACAAGGTTTATGGCTGGTGATGCATACCGATTTAGCGGGTTCCAGACGTGTCAGAGCAGTCGCTGATCATCTAATCGCACTGTTCGAGGTTAATCAGCATTCACTGCAGCAACCCTGAAACAGCACGGCGAAATCAGCACACGCCTGGCGAAGGTTTTGCGCTATATTGGCAGCACTAACACCCGAATATCTCTGCGAAACAGGTAACATTGGCAATGGCTCTGATCCAAAACTATGCACGGCTGGAAAGCGGCTACCGTGAGAAAGCAGTTAAATCTATCGCGGGTTTGTGGACGCTGCTCACGTGAATTTGTTTACTCCAACCTGCGTGAACTCACCGTGCATCATATCGATCACGATCATACTAACAACCCGGAAGATGGCAGTAACTGGGAATTGTTGTGTCTCTTTTGTCACGACCATGAGCACTCTAAGTACAAAGCTGACATATACGGCACCCGAGTGGTGGCCGGGGAAGATGCGCAGAACGATGTAGAAGCAGCAACCTATAATCCCTTTGCTGATTTAAAATCGATGTTAAATAAGAAGAAATAATCGGCACTGATCATTGATGCTAGCATGCCGAACAGAGGCTGGCAGCCTTACCGTTTGATTTACTGGCGTAACTATAAAGTTGCTCAGCCCGCTATCAAATTCCTGTCTCTGCCACTTCAAAAGTGAAACCAAAAGTCGCACCCACGTTCATCGCATTTGGATATTGTTCCGCAACGTACGCCAGTAAGAGTTCATTCGATCCCGCATCTTTCACCTCACGGCGAAATTCACGTAGCCACTCATAAGCCGCCCTCCATACCGACTGAACGATATTGTAAGGGCCGCCGGCTAAATCAAACTTTGATGAATGTACCAATCACTTGCGGCGTGGTATCGGCGCCGGTCAGCGTCAGTTTCAATTTGAGCGCAGGAGCCGCCCCGGCAGATTGGTGATAATTTCTCCGCTAGCACGTCTTCAAACTTCTTACGCATATATTCAGCGAGTTGACGACGATCGTATCCACAGACAAGTCATTGAATTACTTTATCATTGCCGCGCTGTAAATGTCGAGCGGTTCAATCATTTGATACTGCGATATTGCTCCAGTCTACGGGAGCGGCATAACGAAGGGAATGCGATCGCTATCGTCAGACGTATTCGGCGACATGCGTGATGCTGACGCGATACCAGCATATTTCACCGGGCTGGTGGAGGAACAACCGACAGCGGTAAAAGCGGCCGCTAATACAAGGCTACGACACAACGGGCTGAACAAACGACTCATCTTGATACTCTCCGATAGAAGACATAAATGAACTGTACTGGTTTAGTTAATATCAGTTAGCATAAATCTGTCAAAAGAGGTTTCAGGGTGTGACATCGTGATGCGGGGGCAGAGAGGTGAATGAAAGACGTTCGTTAGTGTCGAGTGAAAGGTTTACCGGAGACCTGGTGGAATGATGGCCGGATTTGCGGCAATTGTATTTTTGCTCATCCGCGCCATCCGCACGTGGAGTTAATTTATCTATGGCAATCAGGCATAAAACAAAGCCGTTTTTATGCGGTCAGGGTTTGGGGGGCGCGCCGCAAACCCTTAGTGATGCTGCTGATTATCGACACCATTGTGGTGGTGGCGCTTATTTGCATTCTGTCAGCCAGAATTCAGATGTTGTGAGCAGCACCTCTGAGGAACAACGAAACGGCGTTTTGCACCATAGTCGTCACCTCACTTTTGGTATAATTCGGCAACGTTCGCTGAAGGCGAATAACATCGACTTCAGCTTTTACTAAAGCTGAAAATTGTTTGGCGCGTAAGGCTGGTGTGCCGCCAATTAATTCCCCGCTGGCGACGTGATGCTCCATTACCGCCGTCAGGGCGTTCATACTCTCACGTACCCCGGACTCATGAAAAAGCACGCCGATATCGGAATGGCCCGCTTCACCGACCACCATTTGTACAACTGCAGAGCCTTCCAGTCTGATGTCAGCGCGCCCAGCATACCTTCACCAAAACGCTGCAACTTCTCACTTAACAACAGGGATTGAGTCTCCGGGTGGTTAGTTCATCAGCCGCACGCATCAGAAAATTTGTACTAAAACATCTGACAACGGCTTCAAACAGGCCTTCTCTTTAGCGAAGTAATTATAGAGGTCGCCTTCGAGCAACCGGCCTGCTTTGCTACGCCATCCATTGAGGCTCGCTCATATCCTTGTTCCAGAACACGGCTGAAGCGGCGTTGATAATGTCAGTTCTCTTTGTTCGGTTAGCGTGCGCATCACTCTCTCCTCTGTCGGCGATAAATACACAAACCGGCTGGTTCATTAAAGGAGAGAGGATGGTGGATTCGACGTCTGGAAAATGTCGAGTGAAACCTTAACTGCCACGAAGGGATGTGCGCTGCACGAGCAACACGCTGATTAAAACGATGACCAGTCCGACAAAAAGCCGTACCGCTCATCACCTGAGATAGCACTATCCAGCCGAGCAGCACGGCGGTGGGATCGGGCTGAGTAATCCGAGCGATGCCACCGCAACGCTGGGCAGGCGGCCAATTCCCTGAACCATAACCCATATGCCACGAATGCACCGGCCAGGTGAGAGATAGGCATACGCCCACTGCGCAGCGTCAGTGTGGGCAGTGGGGCGTCGATCAACCACGCTGCGGGTAGCAACATTATTCCACCCAGTATCAGCGCCAGCCAGTGAGTCCATCACCGGCAAATCCATTTTCCAGCGGCGTCATTACCATACGCCTGTGGATACAGGTCGCCCAACAACGCTGCCACAATGCCGACGGGTTCGAACACCGTTTGTGGAGAGGTAATAACAAGGCCATCACCGACAACCCGACCAGCGCTTTGCCCATAAGAGTGATTCAGCGCTGGCGCCCGATGTTCACTCCCCATGCCGTAACATCACCAGCAGCGGTTGTATGCGCCTAAGACGGCAGCAAGCCCGCCAGGCGAGTCGATAGGCAGCGACAAACAACAGCGCCTGGAAAACACCTATATTCAGCGCACTGAATAATGGTATCAGCCTCGCGGCTGGCGGGCAGGCGACGAGTGAACAGCAACAACAATACCCCTGCCGGAAGTACCCGAATCAGCGCCGCCGTAAAAGGACGGTCGGGTGGCAGAAATTGTGTTGTGACGATGTAGGTCGATCCCCAGATAGCCGGGCCAGGAGCAGTCAATATCACATCACGCCAGTACGAAAGTGAGAAAGAGGATTGCATCATTTTTGCCTTTATCTTCAATTCAAGATAAAATTGTGTGTCCACCTATTACCTTGAAGTCAAGATAAATGAATGATCTATCTGAAACCCGATCTGATGCCGTCGATCTCATCCTTCAGCAGTGGCAGCGCGAGCGGCCAGATTTAGACTGCAGCCCGATGGGGCCGATTGGACGTCTCAAGCGTTGCACGGCGCTGATTGAACAGCGACTTGAAGAGGCCTTTGCCGAGTTTGAATTGAGCATGTGGGAGTTTGATATGCTGGCAACGCTGCGCCGTGCCGGAGCACCTTACAGTCTGAGTCCCACCGAGTTGTTTTCGACGCTAATGGTCACCTCGGGCACCATGACCCATCGCCTAAAACGTCTTGAATCCAGAGGGCTGATTACCCGACAGGTAAATGCAGAGGATGCACGAAGCATGCTGGTGCAATTAAGTCAGGACGGGCTGGCGTTAATCGACCGTGCGGTAGAAAAACACGTTGATAACGAAAGAAAGATTTTGTCTGGGCTCTCTCCTGAAGTGCTGATGGCACTGGATAGCCACCTGTCGGGCTTGCTGCAATCGCTTGAAGGATCCCATCAGCGCTAGTTGCCCCATTCTCACGCGTCAGCGTTGTGACGTCGTAATGAGTATTCCCCCTTTCAGGCCACCAAATTTATTTCAGGTCCGGTGCTGTGGCGTAAGTTGAGCACACCGGATCCCTCTAACACTTTCATGCCAATCCCCGCGCCTGAACCCCCGATTTTTTGCGATCCATAACACAATCGTATCGTGAACATATTGACAACATTTCATGAGATTCAGTAAAACTTTATACATCAGGTATACATGATAAATACCCGTGAAATGCATTAAATACTTACGCTTTACACCGCTAAAAAACCCTACGTTGTACGGGCAATCCGCCAGTACAAACAATGAAAACGTGTATTGGAGTAACGGATTGCAAATCACCTCACTGCCTGCCGATGATTCGATGCCGGGTTGGTTTCATACCAGTGCCGCTCGTACGCCACGCCCGGCGCATATTGGTCAGAAAAAAGTACGCTTCGCGATTGTGGGGGCGGGCTTAACAGGTCTGGCAGCTGCGCGACAATTAGCGCTCAATTTCCCCAATGATGAAGTGGTGCTGATTGAGGCGCAGGAAGTGGGATATGGATCGGCAGGACGTAACGCCGGTTTTGCCATCGATGTACCGCATGATATCGGCGCGAGGGATTATATTGGCGACGTCACCATTGCGAATAAAGTCCTCAAGCTGAATACATTAGGGCAAAACTATCTGCGTCAGATTGTGCAGGAACACGGCATCGAATGTCAGATGACCGAATCCGGTAAATATCAGGCATCAGTCGGTGAGCAGGGCACGGCGATTCTCGAAGCCTATCGTAGCGGATTGGCAAAGATCGGGCGCGAATCCGAAATGATCTCGGGTAAAGATCTGCCGGATCACATTGGCACTTCTTATTACAAGCAGGCGCTGTTTATTCCCGGCACCATCTTGTTTTGCAGCCTTCCAGCATTGGTAAAGGTCTGGCGGATAATCTGCCTGCTAATGTCCACGCTTCTTTGTCCATACAACGTCAGATGATTACGGTGACAAAGTGACGTTGGTGCATGATAAAGGCAGTATCACCGCTGATACCTTGATCCTGGCTAATAACGGTTTTGCGTTGCACTTTGGTTTCCTGCAGCGCCGTTTGCTACCGACTTTTTCTTTACGGCAGCCTGTCACGTCAGTTGACTGAAGAAGAGCAGGCACGATTGGGTGGCAAAGCGGTGTGGGGGTGATTCCGGCGCATCCGTTTGGCAGCACCATTCGTCGCACAGTGGATAATCGTATTCTGGTGCGCAACAGTTTTAGTTTCCATCCGGATGGACGACCACGCGAGAAATACCTCAAGCAGTATCTGGAAAACCATCGCAAATCGTTTGAACGCCGTTTCCCGATGCTGCCGCAGGTGGATTTTGAATACACCTGGAGCGGCGCGATTTGCCTGTCGGAAAACCACGAAGGCTTCTTTGGCAAGCTGGCACGAATGTTTATGGTGCGCTGTGCTGTAACGGATTGGGCATAACGCGCGGCACGGCAACCGGCAAATTGATTGCGGATATGATCAGCGGGAGAGAAAAACGAGTTGATCGATTTCCTCACCCAATCACCGGGACAACCTCACGCCAGCTGAGCCTTTCCTGTCGATTGGCGTGAACTCGGTGTTGAAGTGGGGCCAATACCGCGCAGGCATGGAAGTATAAGGTTTTCCTTTATCCCGCTTAAGTCGATCACCCTGTCGCCGTCAGCAATGGCGGTGCAGTGGCAGGGCGCACCGACGAGAGCAACTGCTGCGTATACGCATGCACCGGTCTCTGCCAAATCTGCTGATGGTCGCCTTGCTCCACAATCTCGCCTTGATACATCACCATCACTCGATCCGCGATATAACGCACCACCGCGAGATCGTGGGAGATAAACAGCAGCGACAGGTTGCGCTGCTGTTTGAACTCACCAGCAGATTTAAAATTTGCGCCTGAACCGACACATCCAGCGCTGACACAGGTTCGTCGCAAATTAGCAAATCCGGGTTGAGCATCAGCGCGCGGGCAATGCCAATACGCTGACGCTGCCCACCAGAAAACTCATATGGATGGCGTTTCAGTACGTTTAATGGCAAGCCAACCTGCTCAAGCATTTCATGCACAGCACGCAGTTGCTCAGCATGCGAGCCTCTCGCATGAACGCGTAAAGGTGTTCGTAGAATCTCTTCCACCGTATGGCGTGGATTGAGTGAGGAGAACGGGTCCTGAAGAGATCATCTGGATGCGCGGCCGCCATGCCGCACGCTGACGGTTGTTAAGATGATCTAACCGCTCACCGGCGGGAAATGAATGGCCGCCATCCGTTTAACAATCCTAACAGCAGGCGCGAGAGCGTTGATTTACCACAGCCAGATTCGCCCACCAGCCCCAGTGTCTCTCCGGGTTGGATATGCAATGACACATCCCGCACTGAAGCGCTGCCCGCTGGCATGGAAGGATAACGAAACTGCAAGTCATCAACGCCAGCAGCGGTGCTGCTGCGCATCAATCGCTGGTAGCGCGGTGGGCTTCCAGGTGTCACGGCGCGGCGGGCCATCTGCTTGATGCACGATCTCTGTCAGGCGGCGCTGACGGTAATGAGGTGTTTCCCCCATGTAATGAAGCCGCCAGCAGTCCACGGCTGTAGGGATGTTGCGGTTGATGGAACAGCGCCCTTGTGCTCTCTTCGACTTTTACGCCGCGATACAATACCGCCACGCGATCGGCATATTGCTCGACTAACCCCAGATCGTGAGTGATAAACAGTACGCTCATGCCAAGTTCATGGCGCAGGCGATCCAGCAGCTCCAGAATCTGACGCTGCACGGTGGCATCCAACGCGGTAGTGGGTTCATCGGCAATCAACAACTTCGGTTCGCAGGCAATTGCCATGGCAATCATGATGCGCTGGCGCTGACCGCCAGAGAAATGGTGTGGATAATCATCAACGCGTTGCTGTGCGTGAGCAATATTCACCTGCTCCAGTAAGGTAATGGCACGCTGACGCGCCTCATGCCAGTTCAAACCAAGATGTAACTGTACGCTTTCGGCTAACTTTGTCCGACGGTTAGCACCGGATTCAGGTCATCGGATCCTGAAAAATCATGGCGATGGACTTGCCACGTAGCCGTCGTAATGTGGCTTCCGGCTGTGCCAGTAGATTTAACCCCTGGTAGTGAATCTCACCTTCCAGCGTGGCGGCTGGCGGCGTTAACCGCAAAGCCGCCAGGGCGCACTGATCGTTTGCCACTCCCCGATTCGCCAACCAGCGCCAGCATCTCGCCAGGCCGCACACTGATTGAGATCCTGTACGCATAACGTCCATCAAAATGGACGAAGTGACCGAAACTTCAGTATCGCGCTCATGAGATGCTCCTTTACGACGCGGATTGAGCCAATCATTGAGCGCATCGCCCAGTAAATTCAGCGCCAGTATGGTCGCGGCCAGTGCACTGCCAGGCAGTACCGCCAGATACCAGGCGTTCTGCAATGACTGGCGACCATCGCCAATCATGCCGCCCCAACTGATGCGATTGGGATCGCTGAAGCCGAGAAAACCTAATGAGGACTCTGTCAAAATGGCGCTGGCCATCATCACGGATAGCGTGACGATCAAGGTAGGCAGCAGATTGGGCAGCACTTCACGTAACAGAATCCGCAGTGGGCTGTAACCCAGCGTTTGTGCCGCGAGCACAAATTCCTGATGACGCAGCAGACGACACTCAGCCCGCACCAGCCGCGCAATCATCGGCCAGCTCGCTACACCAATCGCGCCAGCAATGTAATTCACCGTGGGATGTCCAATCGCGACCAGTACCACCACCAGTAAAAAAGCCGGGAAGGTCTGAAACAGCTCGCTGATACGCGTGACGTGCGGTCGGTTTGCCACCGAAATAGCCTGCGCTGGCCCCCGGCGATCAGGCCAATCACCACGCTAACCATCACCGCGATAGTGCCGATTTGCAGAGAAACCCGCGCGCCATGAAAAATTCCGGCGGCCACATTGCGCCCGAGAGAATCAGTGCCCAGCGGAAATTGCGCATCATCACCCGGCCAGAGAAAGGGCTGAGCCACCATCTCCAGCGGGTACCGGGATACCAAACGGCCGTATGCCATCAGCAACACGATGGCCAGCAGCAGACTGCCCAAGACCACTTCCAGCGATCGAAACCAACGGCGCCAGACGGCTAATGGCGTGAAAGAGAGTGTGAGGGCCTTCATGCGCGTCCCTCCATACGCGGGTCATCAGGTGCAGCACATCGACCAGCACATTCACAATCACACCATAAAGCGGACAGCAGTAGAATGCCCAGCACCACATTGAAATCACGTGCCACGATGGCTTCCATAGCCAGACTGCCTAATCCTGGCCAGCTAAATACGGTTTCAATCACGGCGGCACCGCCCAACAGATTGCCAAAATACAAGCCTGCAACAGTGGTTACTGGCGTAAGCGCGCAGCGCAGCATATGGCGCAGTACGATGCGCCACGGTGCCAGACCTTTGGCGTGCGCAGTGCGGATAAAATCCCTGATCGGCGACGTCAGCAACGCGGTGCGGGTCAGGCGGGCGTAAATCGCTGATGAAATAACTGCTGAGCGCCAGCACTGGCAACAGCGTGTTGCAGTTTATCCAGCAACGCCACCGGCCGAAGATTGGCCCCAATCGTTTTTTTTGTTTAACAGGTAGCCAGTTAAGTTGCACCAAAACAGCAGTAACACCAGCAATCCAATCCAGAATCCGGGCAAAGGGAATATAACAGCAGGTTCACCAGCGTCAGCAGACGGTCCAGGCCATTTGTTGGCCCAGACGGCCATGAAACGACACGAAACCAATCCCGATCACCAACGCAACGGCTTGTGCCAGCAGCATCAGCAATAACGTATCGGGTAAACGGCCAAGTATCAGCCCGGTGACATCGGTGCCAAAGCGCGGAGAGTAACCGAGGCTGAAGTGAGCAAGTTGCCACAGATAGTTCCAGAACTGCGTCAGAACAGGTTGATCGAGACCGTATTCGGCCCGCAACCACGCCATGGTTTCGGCGGAGGCACTGCCAGACTGGCTGGCCATCACATCCACCACATCGCCGGGTACCAGTTGCAGTAAAACGAATACCAGCACGACCTAACGCAGCGGGAACCGCCTGAATCAGTGCATCACGCAGTGCAAGTACGCGCCGGGTGGTGCGTGACAGCGGCCGTACGGGTTGGCGATCGGCTGCGTGGCTGCGCGACATTAAAGGGTCCACATTGTGCCCCGATCCCAATGCGGGCGCAAAGCCGCCCCTGAAAGCTGTTTACCACAGCGTCAGTGTGTCATAAACCGGTAAGCCAAAGCGCGGCAATAGCGCTGAAGGGCGCAAGGTTGGTGCATTCCAGTAGTGCGCCGCTGTTGGGAAGCGTTGTAAGCGCGCCGCCGCACTAAGCACTTCATCGGCCAGCGTTGCCCAGTTGACGCTGCTGTCGCCTTCGCGGATGGAGCGCAAACTCAGAATCTGCTGGCATACCGGCCACCTGTGCCTCTGCGGGAATGCCCACGCGGGTCAGATAATCCGCCTTTAGCGTGCTCTCATCGAAAGTCAGAATTAGCGGAGGGCGGTTAGCCGGCAGGATCTGGCGCAGGCTGACATACTGCAACAAACTGCTGGTGACGATGGGCACCGGTGACCAGGCCGCCAGTTCCTGTTGATACCAGGAAAGATAGCCGCAGCTGGTGGTGAGCCCATCAACACCCTGATCAATCAAGGACTGAGCGGCACGTTTAAATGGCTCCAGCAGCGCGTGCTCACCCAAATGCCCCATGCGCTGAGGAATGGCCTCGTCCACCACCTGATAGCGCACCGGAAATCGCCAGGTTTGCGGATTGCCAATATCGCCCTGATAGCTGACGAAAAGCAGTTTTGACCATCAGAATGCCAATGGTGGCGGGTTGGTGTATGGATTGCGTCATGATTGTGATCCCTGGAAATACCGAAAGGCATAATAAAGATTGACGTTAACAAAGGGGGCTGACGGGAAGAATCAATTAAAAGCGCAAAAGTTTTGCGCTTTTCTGATAACGAAAAGCGGTAGCGTTAATCTGCCGGTTTAATTATTGTTACGAGCGCTACATTATTTGGCTGTCTTATCGATCCATACGCTGGACAAATTACCTTCCAGACCATCTTGGCAGTAGGCGAGTCATCATGGACTTGTTTACTTCTGATGGTGATAAATTGCGGAGAGGCCAGATTAATATCCGGCAAGTTCCTGTTGCACGATGTCCTGGAATTGCTGAAATTCCGCAACGCGCTTCGCCGCATCATCTCTCGGTTTGTGCCGCTTCCAGCAATTGATCAACCTGAGGATTCTGGTAATGAGAGATATTGGTAAATGGCACACCCGGACGGTAGTTCTTTGACCAATACAGGCGCTGCACGCCTACGGTGGGATCGTATAGGTTGGCATACTGATCGATGGAGAAGGAAAAATCGCGTTGAGTAAATACGCGTGTGGCGTAGGTCGACAGATCCTGCGAACGCAATGTCACCGCCCACGCGAGCGAGTGCGGACCGGACAAATTCAGCGTTGCGGCGGAAGGTGTCGTCGAAGGTGCTGTAATCCAGCGTGACGCGCAGGCGCACGCCGTCATCGCCTTTCTTATAGCCCGCCTCATCCAGCAAGGCGTTTGCTGCTGCCAAATCGTATTGATAAGGGGAAGGCTTATTATGGAATGCTTTCAGGTTAGGCCCAACAGGCGTTTCTGTGGGGGTGGCATAGCCAAAATAAACCACATTCAATAGCGCCTTGCGGTAATGCTGTGCGCAATCGCCTGACGCACGCGCAGGTCTTAAACAGCTTGTCATCCAGGTTAGTGGATCGAGGCCACGCTGTTGGAGTAGTTATAGCCTTTGGTTTCAAATTTAATTTGCTTCTGCAATCGCTTCAGCTGCTTGAGCGCGACCAGTGTCGATAGCCACATCAGCCTGGACCAGCTTGCAACGCCAGTGAACGTACGGTGGGATCGGTCGAAAACTTACTACCAGCTGGTCGATATAAGGTTTTGGCGCATCCCAATAGTTAGGGTTGCGTTTATAGAGAATGTAGCTGCCACGCTCCCATTTTTCGAAAATATACGGCCCGGTACCAATCGGTGCATTGTTGTTAGGATTTTTCAGCACATCACCGTTTTCAGATGTGCTTAGGCAGAATCGGCGTTTCTCCGGCGGCAAACGCGGTGATCAAATAAGGTGCCGGATGGCTAAGCACCAGTATCGCAGTCAAATCGTCCGGGGTTTCGATGCTGGTGACGTTGGCAAAGGTGGATTTGGCGCGCGGATGGGTTTTCTTCAGTAGATCGAGAGAATAGGCCACATCGGCAGAGGTAAAGGGCTGACCATCATGCCATTTCACCCCTTTACGCAGATGGAAGGTATAGCGCTTGCCGTCTGGGCTGATTTCCCAGGAAGTAGCCAATTGTGGTAGCGGATGGAGATTATAGTCGTAGGTCAGTAAACCTTCATTGACCTTGGCGCTGGTGGCAATCACAGGTTGCGCAACTGTTGCCAGCGCGACCAGTGCTGACGGTTCACTGGGTAAAATTAGCGTCAGCGTCCCGCCTTTTTGTGGCGCTTCCGCTTGAGCTGAAATGATACTAAGCGTTCCCATTAGTGTAATAAATAAATTCGACTTAAACGTCGCAATGCATTCATCTCGCGAACCCTTTGTGAGAATAATAAATATGTTGCAGGCTCGGGGAAATTAGCAGGTAAGGGTGGGATTGATCTGCTAGTAAAATGGGATTGATTGCAGTCATTCAGATAATAACGATCATGGCGTGATGATAAAGTCAGGTCGTTATTAATAACGACCTGATACTCGCTCATACATTACAGTGATTACCACTTCATCTCGCCGTATTAACTTTCGCACTCAGCTCCAGTGAACTCTCATCCGGCAAATTCGATAGCTTTTTTCATCGCTTCAATCACTTCTGCTGACCCTTTGTGCTGCTGAAGTGCTTTTTCAAAGGTTTGCAGATAATCAAGGGTAAATGTCACCGCGCCATCGCCCGCCGGACGAGCGCCAATGTAGTGTCCTGGAATCACGACTTTCGGCTTAAGCTGCTAATTTTTGAGCACGCCAGCCACTGCTCACGGCTGGCTGGCGTTTGCGTATCTGCGGTCCAGACGTGGATGCCCGCTGCCACGGCGGTGCCACCCAGCACGGCCTTATTGGCTGGGATCCACAGATAAGCGGATATCCCCCGCATGGCGCAGTTCAATACGTTCACCATCCACGCTAAACAGTCTGATGGGTGGTCTGTGGTACATAAAGTTGGGTAGGCGCACCACCCGGCATTTTCGGGCCCCAATACGCTAAGCGGCTTTAGTGGCTTCGATATGCTCAACCACTGTTGGTGCTGCGACAATTTTCACCTGAGGAAAGCTTTGACGATGGGCTCCGAGTCAAGTAAGAAGTCAGGGCTGAGGTAATCAGGATTTGTGTGAGTTTACCGCTGGATTTGATCATCTCCACAGTTTCTCGCCATCTTTCGGGCTGAACTGTGCATCGACCAGCAGCGCTTCATGGCCCGGTAATCAGCGTTGACGATACCGGAAACACCCCTTGTTCCTGTGGATTGTAAACTGCCAATTGCAATGGGGCAGCAAACGCCGGAAGCCGGCTGCCAGTGCGAGCACACCAACGTCCGAGTGACTTCATCTTCATCTCATTTTCCTTTCAGTGCCAACATGGCTGGTAAGCATCATTAAGGATTTTGCTGTCTGCTAAATTCCCGCAAATAGAGATGATCAGTTTCATAAAACGATCAGATGGAGAGCAGATGGACAGAGTCACAGCCGCTTGTATTTCCAATCGCATTTGCGAATTAGGCAGCCTGAGCGCCGCAGCGCGGGCGCTGGATATCTCCCGGCCGATGGTCAGCCGTTATCTGGATGAAATGGAGAAATGGGCAGGCGCACGTTTACTACACCGTTCATCACGTCGCCTGACCATCACCCGCATCGGGAAAAGTGCTGGAAAAACATGCTGGCATGGCCGATGAGATAACCGGACAGGGTGAACCGGGAGAACCGCAGGGCACATTGCGCGTCGCCTGTGCGCACTCCACCGCGACCCATATTCTGGGGCCGATGATCCCGGCATTTCTGGCGCGCTATCCATTGTTGCAATTGAATTAGAAATCAACAATCAGCCGGTGAGCTTAGTGGGAGAGCGCATCGATGTAGCAGTCAGGATCACGGACAATCCGGAACCGGGCGCGATTGCCCGCCGTCTTGGCGAATGTGCTTCTGTAAATTGTACATGCCCGATTATTGCGCAAAAACATGGCAATCCTGAAACGCCACCCGGATTCATGCCTGATGCCTGCACCATAAGCGCTTTGCCGGGCAGGTTGGCAGTTCAACGATGCCAATGGCGATGCCCTGAAGGCACAGCCGTAAGCGGCAATTTCAGTGCCGGCATCTCATCGGTATTGTGCGATGCCGCCATCGCCGGATGTGGGCTGGCCATGGTGCCAGAAATGGGGCGCGCGCCGGGATAGCAACGGTCAGTTGCAATGTGTACTGCCGGACTTTACGCCGAAAACCCTCGGCATTTATGGATTGTATATGTCGCGCGAACGCCAACCCGCCGCGCTGCGACTGTTTCTTGATGCGGTGCAGCAACAGCTGGCTTCATAAAATATGGGGTTTGATCTCAAGCAGGGCGTTGTACGAGTTTAACTCCAGATTAGGTGATAGTATCTCCCGGTAAACATCACCTGGTGTTAATAAGGGGAGTATTAACTGATGCGCCGGTATTTTATCCGCAGTTTTCTCATCATCGGTCTATTGGGGAGCAGTTGCCTGAGTCTCGCCGAACAGACAGCCGGCGCTTCGCAACTCGCGGGATTGATACGTGAGCCGCTCTCATTAACCATAACCTTCCCCAACGGGCAACGCGGTGCTGGATGCGTATGTTACACGACCCGACTTATACCCGGTGTATGTCCCATCGCGCTGATCACCCACGGCACCGATGGCAGCGAGCAAAGCGATCGCCAGCATCTCACGCCGAACCGTTTCTCAGCTGCCGCCATCACCTTTGCCCGACATGGTTATGCCGCTGTGGTGGTGATGCGACAGGGCTATGGTCAATCCACCCGGCCACAACGATTATCAAGGCAACAGCTGCGCCCAGCCGCAACATGCTCTAGCAGGAAAATGGCACGAGACGATATCCTCGCTGCACTGACGGCGATACGGGTACAGCCCTGGGCGGCAAAACATCCAGAAAGCGGTGCTGGTCGGCCCAATCATCTGGCGGATTCAGCGTGCTCGCCGCCAGTGCCCTGAATCCACCGGGTGTACAGGCTATCATCAGCTTTTCAGGTGGACGCGGAGCCATGGGTGAGGGCCAGGTTTGTGATAAAACCTCACTGCTGGCGACGCTGAAATCTTATGGTCAAACCGCACGATCCCAACACACTCTGGCTTTACACTGCCAATGATCAGTCGTTTTCACCCCAGCTTGGCGAGGAGATGTTCAAGGCTTACCATCACGCAGAGGCTAAGGGTAAGCTGATCACTCTGCCGGCTTACGGTAACGATGGGCATGATTTACTGATTTCAGCACCGGAAGGATTCTGGTGGCGCAGCGTCTCGTCGTTTCTAAGCCAGCAACATTTGCCGAGCCATGGAGTCGTGTCCCTTGCTGAGGCCGAGCTTGCTGCACCGGCAGGATTAACGTCATGAGGTCTACAGGCTTTCAAACACTATCTGTCAGATCTCGGCTATGAGAAAGCGTTCGCGACCAACGGCGAAGGTGTGTGGGGCCGCGCCCACTGGGCTCGCACCCAGCAGGATGCAAACCATGAAGCTCTGGCAAATTGCGAGCAGTATCGTGAGAAGGAAGAAGCGGCGTGCACCATTTACGCCGCTGGAGATCAACGCCCAGCGGCGAAATGACGCGCTAGGCGATGGGCGTGACTTGCATAAAGTGCATGATCGCCACCAGTGTAACGATCGACAGCACCGTGGAGATGAGGATCGCGCCAGAAGTGATTTGCGCATCACGCCGATAATACTCAGCCAGCATAAAGGGCCCGGTGCCGGTGGGCAGTGCCGCCAGCAGAATCGCCATGTTGGTGAGATCCTGCGGCAGGTGAAACAGCCAGACGGCTAAAATCCAGGTCAGCAGCGGCTGCATCACCAGCTTGGCCACCACGACCAGGCCCACCGTGGTGAAACTCATTTTTCGCCGCGGTGGGCAATTCGCTGGCTTTGGCTTTTTGTCGGCTGGCTAGAAACACCCCTAAACACCAGCGCGCAAGGGCGGCCGCAACCGCCGAGCAGTTTCAGGAAGGTTTCAACGCTGCCGGGCATGGTCAAACCCGCGCTGGAGCAAGCTCCCCAACAGCGGTGAGATAATCAGCGGGTTCTTAAAATGGCGCGCAGTACTTTAATCGCCAGTCGATGAAATTCACGTTCACTCTGCAAACCACTCGATCATCGCGATGGCAATCGCGAACAGGATACACGCCACCACAATAGTCGCCGTGGTGGTGGGGATCAGGCTGCTTTTACCAAAAATCAGTAACAACAGCGGAAAACCCAGATAACCGGTGTGTTGGGATAGGCGGCGGCAACGCCATCGACGCTGGCATCGGCAGTGGATTTGCCTTTGGAATTTTTGGCAGGCAAAGACGATAACAAATGAGGCGGCGCAGGAGAGGGCAAACGCCCAGAAGAATCCCGGTTGATAAATGGTGGTGCCACGGCGTGTGTGCCATGATGTCAAACAGCAGCGCAGGCAGCGCAAGCCATACCACAAATTTATTCAGTTCCGTCGCCGAGGTTGGCCCTAATACACCTAGCATGCGGCAAGCATATCCCGCCACAATTAAGCCGAAAACCGGCAAAAGAATCAGAAACGTCGCTATCATTGTGTCCTCCCAGTAAGCTGAAGGACTCTAGTGCCTTTAGTGATGCAGATCCAATAGCAAATTTGGCCGATTGATACGGAAAATGAATCATGCTTGATATGAAGCCGCTGCGGTACTTTATCGCGCTGGCAGAAGTGAAAATTTCCACCGTAAGCCGCGTAGCGTCTGCATCTGTCACAGCCGTCCTTAAGTCGTCACATCGCTGCACTGGAAAAGCGGTGGGCATTGTAGCAGGGAACGCAATACGCGCCAGCTAATGCTGACGCCCGCCGGTGAGAGCTTCTACCAGGATGCCGTAAGATCCTCGAATCACCAGCAGGCGCAACAACTGGCGCGGACACCGCCGCGGGCAAATCGGGTTTATTGCGCGTGGGTTTCACTTCATGTACCTGCACATAGCGTGATCCCGGAGTATGTGCGATTGATTCGCCATCACTTCCAACATTGCTCTGGAGTTGAAGAGGCGGTCACTGGAAGACCCGCCGGATAAAGTGCTGGCAGGTGAAGTCGATTTAGCGGTACTGGTGGAAGGAACTGCTAACGCGTGGGCATGCAGACATTGACCGTTAACCGAGCCTTTATGTGTGGCCATGTCGCGCACACATCCTAAAGCGAGAAGTCGGAAATTGCAGATCGAAGATCTGCGCGACGATCCTTTTGTGATGACCTCCGCCAGCGCCGGGAGCCGGTTAACCGCGGTAATTATGGATTATTGCCGGGCTCATGGTTTTGAACCTATGGTCAGTCTGCAGGTTCGTCTGCAACACACCATGCTCAGCCTGGTGAATGATGCCAGCTATGTGGCGCTGGTGCCTTCTTCGGTTCAACAACTCAAAATGGACGGCATTGTCTTCAAACCGCTGGCGGATGCGCCGCAGGTCAATCTTGCCGTTGCCTGGAGCAGCGATAACCGCAATCCCTGCCTTAACAGTTTTATAAAACTGCGATTCAACGACACGCAGCAGTGTGAAACCTACGCCAGCCGCATAATCATTCTGCGGAGCGATAACTACAATGAATTAAATCAATCAGTTAAGATGGTTGGCTCCCACGAGTCAGTGGCGGTTTCAGCCTGAAATCGCCACAAATTCAGCATTGTGTTGTTCAAAAAATAAGCCAATATTTACTTTATCGTTAAGCCAATTTTAATCTTCGCCACGTAGAGTGCCCTCACAGTCACAACCATCAGTAAACGAAGTCAGAATTGCCGAGGCGTAACAGAACTCCTGTTATTTGCCCGCGTCTATAGACCGTGCTGAGCTGTGTTATCCGCTGGAGAGTACCTTTGCTGCGACTATTATTTCTGTTGATGGGTGGACCGCGCTAAGAGCGGGTTGGCCTTATCTGACCGGGCTGGCCTGCTGTGTGCTGGTGCGAGTGCCGGGATCCTGATGGATCTGTTGAACATGGAAGTTTATCGTTCCCTTGCATGTTAGGGTATTCCTTGCGGTCGAAGGGCTGGCGGAAGCGATGAGCAATCTATTCGCCTGGCATTGCCTGGCCACCTTTGATGAAATCTGCAGGGCTGATGCTGTTTGGCCTGTTGGTATTCATTGCACCGCATGATAGCAGCCTCTGCTTCTCACTGGGTTTTGCCTTGATTTTTTTACTGGATGGCGGGTTCCGTGTCATTTCATGCAGCCTGATGCGCTGTCGGCGATGGACGCGGAAATTCAGCCTCGGATGCGCGGAAATCCTGTTCAGCCTCCTGATTGCCATCCATTGGCCGCTGGCTCCGCATGTGATCGTGCCGCTGTGTTTTGCACTTTTGCTGGCGGGATGGGGCATCAATCTCTTGTTTATGGGAGCGCAAATTCATGCGCTGCCAGAGAACACCAGTGTCACCGCACTGCCTATCTTTACCCGCAAAGGGCTGCGTGCGCCGCATGGATTGAATTATGAACATCCGCCGCTGCAGGCTGGGCATACCAGTGTGCCGCTCAATGTCTACATCTGGACGCCGTTGGGTTCGGGCGATGTCGCCGGACGTCGTCCATGGTTTGACCGTTGGGTCGCAGCGATTGACCATCGCGGTGAAGTATCAACCGGCCATACATCGTTAGAGATGGGTGATGAACTCTATATCAGCCTCTACCCGGTTGATGACGTTTCACGCAGCTTGCGCGGTTTCCTGAAAACGCTGCGCGCAAAAGAGGAGTTCGACGTTGAGGTTGTTTGCTGCCATCACTGGAAAGTGAGATCAAAAGGTGGTGTCGTCCGGATAAACGTCTGGTTCTCACGCATTACAATCAGGCAGCCTTGCGCAATTACTGGCGCGCGAATGCAACCGATACCCGCTATAACCCATCACGTAACTGTTCGACCAGCGTAATGCAGGCGCGGACGTTGCTACTGAAGGCTTGTTGGGTGAACACGGTTTGAAAGTGGGCTTTGGGTCATCCTCAACCCCGATTTTTGTTGTTGAGTCTGGTACGCAGCCGCGCAGAAGGCATGACGTGGACGCCAGGAGATGGATTACTGCATTTTGCTGCGCCGTGTGCTGCAAACTCAACAGCGAACCAGCCGCTATCGCAAAATTATTCATCGTTTAAGAGTCGAACTGCTCGGCGCACGGCATGGTCGTGCGCAGTTTGTTACGTTGACCGTTTTTGAACAGCATTCAGGCAAAACCATTCTTGTTGCAGAATGTAATTTGGCCGTTGCTAATTGAGAAAGGCGGCAAGGGGATTAGCAGAGTGGGTGAAAGTCGCCCATCCATATTCCGCCTGAATGTTGAACGGTTCCGGGATGCTCAATACCTGCAAATGCGGATGATTTATTAGACGTGGAGCATAGCTGGCGTAGCCAATGAAGAGATCTGCGTGCTGTTGGTCGATTAACCATTGTGCTGCCAGTTCGCCCGTGGGGACAGCCAGGCTATCGATGCCACCCACCAGCTGGACGCGCGCTGTTTCAACCTTCACCGCAGTCTGGATAAACCTGTCCGATATTGTCAAACAGCTGCCGTAATCGCCGGAAGGGTCGCTTAACGGCGTCGATGTTGCCAGCCGCAGGTCGTCACGTTGTAAAAGTGTAAGCCAGGTGTCGTTTTCGGTGACAACGTCACGTCTTGCGGTCAAACATAAGCTGTTAGCGGAAAATTTTCCGGTGTGCATTGCCAGACCGCGCTGTAACAGCGTGGCCGGGTGCTTAAGATTGGCGGATGCAAACAGATCGCAGCGTTCACCTTGTTCAATCCTCTGCCGAAGTAAGCCTGCAGGGCCAAAGTGGGTGTCGGTCGTCAGGCCAGACTGATGATGAAAGGCTGCTATCAGATCCGGCCAGACACCGCGCAGACTACCGGCTGCCAGAATGTGCAGCGTTGTCATGATAGGCGGTCCGATAAAAATGCTGATACCAGCGATCAGCCTGCTGTTGCATATCAATATCGCGGAATTTGTCCGGATAGAGTTTCTTCGCCATCCAGAGCTCACCTAAGCCGATAGCTTCTGGCATTGGATATCCCCAGGCTTTGGCATATTCCGGCATCAGCCAGACCCGATGATGCTTCACCGCGCGTCAATGGTGCGCCAGCGTCGGATCTTGTTGGATCTCATCCACCACTTGAGGATAGCGATCCTGGACAAAAATCACCTGAGGATTCCATGCCACAACTTGCTCCATGCTGACTTGCTTGAAACCCTGAACGGTCGATGCCGCAACGTTGTAGGCGCCCGCGTGCAACATCATCAAACCGGTGTATTTGCCAGAACCATAAGTGGTGAGGTCCGGATTGGCCATGTAAGCACGAACACGCTGTTGCTCAGTTAAACCTTGCAGACGATCGCTCACCAGTTTACGTCCGGCAAACGCCGCGGCAATCAGCACTTTGGCCTGTTGCTGCTTATTCACCACCTCACCAATCAAGGTAATCCCTTCTTTGATGCCGAGATCGTAAGCTTGATTCTCATTCTGCATGCTGGGGTTAATCTTGCCTTGTTCCCCTGCATCGTCATGGCGTAAGGAAATAGCCAATACCGGAATGCCCAGCGCCGAAATCTGGTCAATCATCTCTTTTTGGCGCGTAGTTAGTGACAAAAACCACCTGCGGATGCAGCGCCACCAATTTTTCTAAATCCACATGGGTAAGATTCGCCCAGCATGGCTTTCTGTGTCAGTTCAGGCACCAGCTGCGCGTAGCCATCACAACTGTTGCTTCAGTTCGCGAGGATGCCGACGATCTTATCGGTGGCGTTGAGTTGCACCAGCAGGTTCAGCGTTTGGTGGTAGCACCACGCGATCGACCTGATCGGGATCGTCACCTGACGACCAATTTGGTCGGTCACCACACGGCTGTAGCGAAGGTGTATTCAAAGAGGAAGGTGATAAGCCTGCCAAGAATCAAGGCGGTTAAGCGTTATGTTCATGAGTTATCCTGCAGCGTAATGCAATGGTTATATAGCGCTAATTGGCAGGCGCCTATGACTCTTTCAGTGATACGCAGTCGTCGGACGACATGGCACAGCGCGTCATCTGCTACTATATCCGGCCCAATTGCAGCGCGATCCGCTGTCAATTTTCACCTGTCAAATCAAAACAAAAGCCATCGGGCGAATCAACCCATGGCGGTGGGAGTAGTGGTTGTTAGTGTTGCACGATGTAGAATTATCAATGTCTGGACGTTTCTGGCGGGTGCGCTGGTGATTATTCTGCTGCCCGGCCCAAACAGTTTATACGTGCTGCGTACTGGGATGAGCCGCGGTGCTAAAGCGGCGTCTAAGGCGATAGCAGGGGTGATGATGGGTGATCTGATTCTGATCTTCCTTGCCTGGGCCGGTGTTGCGACGCGATTCGCACCAGTCCGCACATTTTTATGGTGGTGAAGTATTCGCGCGATGTTCCTGCTCTACTCTAGGCGTAAAAATCATTCTTGGGTGCATTGCGCAAGCGCGAAGGTAACCCGGTAGCCCGCTGAAGCCGTTAAATAGAAAATTATTTCCGCGCGCACTGCTGCTGGGCGACTCAACCCGAAAGCCATTCTGTCTCTACGTCTCCTTTTTCATCCAGTTTATTGATCCAGCAGTCACTCACACTGCGCCTGCCTTTGCAGTGCTGGGCTCGATGATTCAACTGATCAGCCTGAGCTATTACCTGATTTTGCTGATGGCGGGCAACGTGATGGTTCGCTTTCTGAAAACCGCACGTCTGGTAAAACTGGGGAATATGCTCACGGGCATGTTGTTCTTTGTTGCTGTGCGCTTAATGAGTGCACAAAGTTAATTTTATCCCCAGCGCTAATATCCAGGAAACAGCAGAAACCTGCTGTTTCCTTTTCGGGTAGCATTTAAATCATCCCGGCTTTCTACTCCCACCAAAATTTGTTGTGACCCGCCCAGCTTTTTTCTTTTAATTTATTCGACGTTCTTAATGAGCAGGATATTGTTTGCCATAGTGCAGTGCACTATTGGCGTGCACCGTTAAGGCGCAGAAAAGATTAATGACTGCGGACACAAGCGGATATTTAACTGGCACCACTCTTGCATACTCTTGTATATACATGAGTGTATCACTTGTCGCTAACACCCCATAATCATAACAGAAGGGAAAATAACTATTGCGTTTTCTCTCCATGCTGTGAAGAAATCAGTTTCCTCATGTTTGCTGCTTAGGTTTATTCACACTCGCGGCACACTCTGTTTATGCAGCGGAAGCAGCGCCTATCAAAATGGGGGGGTTGAACCTGGTTGGGCTACGGCCAGTGGCACATAGCCGCCTCGGCAGCGGCCTTTTTAAGCAATCTGGGTTGAATGGGTTGAAGTGGACAACTTCGCCGAAGATAAAGATATCAATGCGGCGCTGGCGAGTGGTCAGATTGATGCCGCCAATATTGTCTACACCGCTATGGGATGACTCCGACCGGGCTGCCGGTAAAAATCGTCCTGGTGCTGGATCAGAGCAACGGCAGACGCCATCTGGCGAGCAAGAGGTCGGCAGCGTTAAGGAGCTCAAAGGCAAGCAGGTCGCATATGAAGAGGGCACCACCAGCGATATCTTGCTGCGCAGCGCGCTGGCATCGGCAGGATTATCCTTTAGTGATATTAAACCGGTGCCGATGCCTGCAGCTTCGGCTGGTAGTGCCATCCTGGCTGGAAGAGTACCCGTAGCAGTCACCTACGAGCCGTATCTCAGCGTGGCGAAGAAATCAGACCCGAAGTATTAAAATGCTGTATAGCGGATCTTCCGATCCAGGATTAATCAGTGATGTGCTGGTCGTGCGTGATGATTTTATTAAAAGCCACCCGGATGAAATCAAATCATTAATTAAAACCTGGGGTGCGGCGCTCGATTTTTATAACGCCAATACCACTGAAGGTCGCGCCATTATTTCTAAAGCTGTGGGGGCTACGCCTGCGGATTTAGATACCGCCTTTGATGGGGTTAAATATTTCACCTTGAGTGAAAACAAAGCCTACCTTTCACATGATTTTACCAGCAAGACGTTCCCGCATATTTTAAAAGCGGCAACCGAGGCCGGAATTGTGACCCAACCGGTGACGCCTGCTCAAATCATTGATGCAGAGTTTGCCAATCAGCAGTAAGCGTTAATAGCGCCTCTCTGCCGCACCTGTCAGCGGAGAGGCATGAAAACAGGAGGGGGCATGAGTTCAGTTGAGTTGCAGCGGGTTAATCGGCAGGCGAAGAAAAAACCGTCAGTCACCTATTAACCATTGGTAAAGAGCCAACGAGGGCGCAATTTTTAACTATATCGCGATTCTGGTTTTCGTGTGTCTGGGGATTCTGGCCTGGTGGCTGGCCCTCCTCAGGGGCCATCAAGCCTATTTTTCTGCCTGGCATTGAGCGCGTCTGGCATCAGAGTGGTGACGCTGGCACAGAACGCGGCACTTTGCAAAGTATTGCCAGCAGCCTGTATCGCATGGTGATTGCGTTCGCTATCTCTTCGGCGATGGCCATTTTCATTGGTGTTCTGGCGGGTTGCTACGGTTTGTTTAAAGCCATAGTTGAACCTCTGGTCGATTTTATTCGCTATATGCCGGTGGTGGCGTTTGTCCCTCACCATTTTATGGACGGGTACTGACGATATTCAGAAATTCCTCGTGATCTGGATTGGTACCTTCTTTCAGCAGGTGCTGATGATGATCGATGCCATCAAACGCGTGCCACCTGATTTCGTCGGGCTGGGTCGTACCCTTGGCTTATCCGATCGCAAAATCTTACTGCGAATGTCATTCCCTCAGCTTTACCCGCATGGGATGCATTGCGCATCAGCCTCGGTTGGGCATGGACATGGTTAGTGCTGGCCGGTGGCTTCAACTGGTCTGGGCTATCGCATTGTGGTCTCGCAACGCTATTTCCAGACCGACACTATTATTGGCTACATCCTGTTATTGGGGCTGCTAGGCCTGATTACCGACAAATCATGCGCCGCTGAGCGTGTGTTATTCCGCTACAACCGGAGACGTTCCTGATGGCGGAGCTTAACAATAAATCAACTACGGAAGGCTTCGCCTGGGGCAAATCCGACGCGTGTTGCACGGTATCGACCTGACGCTCAACGACAACGAGTTTGTCTCGATTGTTGGGGCTTCCGGCTGCGGCAAAAGTACATTGCTATCGATGCGGCCGGTCTCGGACGATTTTGACAGCGGCGATGTGCTGGTGGATGGGCAACCGATTCCCGGCCCAGGACTGGACCGCGGCGTAGTGTTTCAATCTTACACTTTGCTGCCGTGGCTGACGGCGCGCGGCAATATTGAATTTGCCCTGAAAGCCGCAGGCACACCAGCCAGCCAGTGCCGGGAAATCGCGCAGCAGCATCTGGAACTGGTGAAACTGGGTGATGCCGCCGATCGCTGGCCCAGTGAACTCTCGGGAGGGATGAAGCAGCGTGTGGCCATCGCCCGAGCGCTCTCGTATCGCCCCAAAATTCTGTTAATGGATGAGCCTTTTGGCGCGCTGGATGCCATGACGCGTCACCAGATGCAGCAGTTACTGATTGGTGGAAAAGCATCGCCCTGACGGTGATGTTTGTTACGCACGATATTGAAAAGCCGTCAGGCTGTCGGACCGCAGTGGTGATGGGCCCAGGAAAAATCGATACCACTTTCGCGGTGAACTTACCGCGCCCCCGTCATGAGGATCAATCGCGTACCTGAATTTATCGAGCTGCAGCATCAGGTGCTGAGCCGCATTCACCAACACGAATTCACGCACTGACAATATTGAGGATTTACTATGGCCGTTTCATTTCATGATCTGTCAACGTCTGACGTATTACCTGAGCAGCTATTCAAACGCACCGAATCTGACCTGTCGAGTTTGCCGAGAAGGTGAAGCCGATTATTGAAGCAGTCAGAACTGAAGGGGATCAGGCGTTAATTCGCTTTGCCCGTGAATTCGATGGCGTGCAGCCAGAAACCTTTACCATCAAGGCTGACGAACAGTGAGTTCGATGCGGCATTCGAACGCGTTGGATCCGGCAGGTGATCGACGCGATCCGTTTCTGCGGTGGAGAATATCCGAGCGTTCCATGAAGCACAGAAGCCCGAGGAGATGTGGTGGAAAGAGATGCGGTCCCGCTTTTGCCGGTGATCGCCATGTTCCGATTGATGCCGTAGCCTGCTATGTCCCGCGCGGTAAGGGCTCATTTCCCAGCGTGTTGCTGATGACAACCATTCCCGCCATTGTCGCCGGTGTGCCGCTGCCCATTGTGATTACGCCCCCAGGCCCGGATGGCACTGTGGATGATGCGACGCTGGTTGCCGCGCGACTGGTGGGATTGAGCACGTTTATAAATGTGGCGGTGCACGGGTGGCGGCAGTGGCGTTCGGCACCGAATCCATTCCGGAAATGTTTGAAGATTGTCGGCCCCGGCAGTCCCTGGGTGGTAGCGCCAAACGTCGCTTGCGCATTTGATCGATCCCGGTGCCTGCGGGTCCCAGCGAAAGCCTGATCTAGCGGGATGATTCCGCACGGGCATTGGCGGCGCTCGATCTGGATAATTGAACCGAACACGGCCCGGATAGCTCGGCTTATCTGGTGACGTCCAGCCGTCGCGTGAGCGGAAGAGGCCATCGCCGCGCTACCGGGCTACTGGCAGCAGACGGTGAAAAAAGGGCAGATTTCTCCCAGCGCGTACTCTGTGGCGAACACTTCTGCGGCGTGAACCTCACCACAAAGACTTCTGCCACGGCGATTGAATTCGTCAACGCGTACCCGGAACATCTCGAAGTGCTGGCACACTGAACCGATGGATGTGATGATGAAAATCCGCAATGCGGTGAAATTTCTGCTGGGAGAGCATTCGCCGATTGTGCTGGGTAACTTCGTGCTCGCCTAATGCGGTGTTACCAACCAACGGGGCGGCGAAAACCGCAGGACCGCTCTCGGTGTTTGACTATATGAAGCGTATGTCTATCGCTTATGTCACCAGCCGGGGCTATCAGGAATTGGCTCCTAAAGCCAAACGCTTTGCGGAATATGAAGGGTCCCCGGCCATGCATTGGCGGTGTCAGATATCCGACAGACCTTACTGAAAGGTGGGCGCGATGAATGATCGCCTGCGTCCTCCACTTGCGGCAGAAGCGCGTCGTTTAACCAAAGAAAACCAGTGGGAACGTGCCAGCGAGAAACTTCAGCAGTTGATCGCAGATGTCACCGGGATCGAGGCGATCAGCCTGCAGATCAACCGCGATCAATACAGCCTGAACTTTTAAATGGTCGCGTGCTTCGCGGATGGGCGCTGTTTTTCAAATTCCATCACGAAGAAGGGGAAGAGCACACCATTGATGAGTATTACCGCGCTGAACTGCTGCGTGAGCATGGCTTCGCTGCTGTCGATGTGCCGGTTTACACCTGCGGTGAACCGGGCGACAAATTCGCTGTACAGCTTACGCAACGATCAGCGTTGGCGGATGTGTGCCGCAGTGGAATCCACAGCGGACTGGAAGCAATCAGCAGCGATTATTGAGGCTCAGCGTCGCGCCGATAGCGATATTCTCGCTCACACGCTGCCCACGTTGCGTATAGCAACGGCGGCAGAAGTGGCAGCTGAATCTATTCATCAATTGTTCTGGAATCGACTGGTTTCCGAGGGTGATCCGGATGGCTTGGGTGGACGAGTAGCGCAGTTCTATTTAGCAGCGCTTCACGCTGGTGAGGTGCTAGCTGATTGGGAAACCTGAGCCAGATGCATTGGCAGGTCAACGAAAGCGTCCCCAGACTCTTCACCAGCTGTTCCTGGCTGCGGGAGAAGTGTTGAAACCTGCTGCGCTGGCGTCTCACGGTGTCGTGGTGGCACATGGTGATGCACACAATGCCAACGTATGGTACGAAACGCAGCACGGTGAACCTGAACTGGTGAGTTTCGACCCTGCTTTTGCGGGTAGCAATATTCCCGCTTTACTGGCTGAAATTAAAGCCACGTTCCATAACATTTATGCGCATCCGTGCTGGTTGTATGAACCTGACGATGCCGCCGCCCGCTATCAGGTCAATGTGCGGTGCGATGGCAACACGCTGATTGTTGAACATGACTGGCAACTCAGCCCGCTACGCCGCGCATTTCTGACCAGTGAGGCTTTACTGGAAGCCTTTGCCCCACGTGCTGCAGAAGGGCTGGCTGCCCGTGGCTGGCAACCCAGATTATGCGGCTGGCGTTGTTCTGCTGTCCGACGCTGGTGATGATTTACGTGCCGGCTCATCCAGTAACCATAATCCGACAAGCTCAGCGATGGCTTCTCGGTTGCCGTGATGCTGGCGTCGGCGGAAGGATATGAATTCACCCACTGGATCAACAGCCTGATCACCGGAGAACTGAGATGAAAGCGATACGCCTCAAAAGTATTGGTCAGGTCACTGTTGATGAACTCTCCCCCCCGTGCCCGCCGGATGGAGCCAGGATCAACGTGCACTCAGCAGGAATCTGTGGCTCCGATTTACATAATTTCAAAACTGGAAAGTGGATTGCTCATCTTCCGGTAACACCAGGACATGAGTTGTTCGGCGTCATTAGAAATCAACGGCGAGCGACCGCGCTTCCAGCCAGGCATGCGCGTAGTCGCTTCCCCGATTCGCGCGTGTATTGCGGCCATTGCGCATTTTGCTCGTCTGGCGCGATGAACCTGTGCGAGTCCCTGGGCTTTGTAGGAGAAGTGTTTGACGGTGGTTTTGCTGAACAGGTGGCGTTACCGCTAAGTAGTTTGCTGGCGGTACCCGATGCGATTCCCGATGAGATAGCGGTATTGAGTGAACCGCTAGGCGTGGCGTTGCGAGTGGTGAATCCAACTCCCAATCCACGCAGAAGGTGATGCTGTGTGTGTCACGGGCGGCGGAACCATCGGAGGTTTGACAGCGTTACTTCTGCATCGCTTGAAAAAATGTCAGGTGCAGTTAATCGAACCGAATGCGCAGCGCTATAAATTGATCGCTTCTGTCGTGCCGCTGTCCACGCCCCAAAAATATGCCTTGGGTGTTGAAGCCTCAGGATTTCCTGCCGCACTCTCGCAGCTGATCGCAGGGATAACTTCGGGTGGTCGCATTGCGATGGTCGGAATATTTCACCATACGGACGGCATTGATCTGAATGCTTTAGTGGAGCGGGAGATCACGCTGGTGGGGTTTGCAGTGTCTTCCAGCATGAACAGCAGGCGGCACTGGATATCATGGCCTTGCTGGCGGACGACTTAACAAGGCTTATCGCGCCACCGGTGCAGCTGGATGATGTGCCTGAAACCATCAGACGCTGATTGCGGCAAATCGGCTTCCTGAAAACGGTAATCAAATTATGAGTGTCATACGTCATTTTCCTTACAAGGTAAAAACGCATTGGTCACGGGCGGGACACGTGGCATTACGGTGCGCTGGCAGGCGTTGGTTCAGGCCGGTGCGCGTGACGATCACCGGTCGTGATGCGGTTACACTAAAAGCCGCGGTGGCGCAGTTGCGCGCTCTGGCGTAGAGGCATTAGGGACTGATTCTGGATGTCACTCGTTGAAAGCATCCACAGACGCTAGGCTGCGGGCGGGTGGATATTTTGATTAACAATGCAGGCACCGAACAGATTCGCCCTTCGCTCGAAGTGGATGAAGCGTTGTGGGATACCATTGTTGGCACTAACCTCAAGGGCGCATTTTTTTGTGCTCAGGCGGTGGCGAAAAACATGGTTTCTGCGGCATCCGGCGGTGCGATCATTAATGTGTGCTCGCTGACCACCTGTGTGGGCGTGCCCGGCGCCGGCCTCATGCCAGCTCAAGTCAGGATTGGCGGGGGATGACGCGCACGCTGAGCGCGGAATGGGCGGCGCATAACATCCGCGTGAATGGCATCGGTCCCGCTACTTCGAAACGGAAATGACTCAGGTGTTTTATCAGGATGACGCGTGGCGTGACGCGATGCAGAAAAAAATCCCGCTTGGTCGATTTGGCACCTGACGATCTGGCCGGTGTGGTTTTTCTTAGCTCGGAGGCTGCCCGATATATCACCGGGCAGATTCTGTATGTCGATGGGGATATCTGGCTCTCTATCTGATCTGCAGCATCTCGCCGCAGGTCTGCAAGGTGTTGCAGCCTAATTCTGGGGCCAGCGTGCGGTCAACTTCCTGAACCAGCGCAGTGATCACTCGTTCGCCAGTGCTTCGCCACCTGCGGCCACCGCATACAACATACGTCCAATCAATACGGCATTAGCCCCGAGGATCAGCGCTTTAATCACGTCGGTGCCGCGGCGGAAACCGCTGTCGATCAGGATGATAAATTCATCACTGACCGCCGCTCGCACACTGGCAAGCACAGACATTGGGCTGGCGGTACAATCCAGTTGTCTGCCGCCGTGATTCGACAGGACAATGCCTTGAGCACCGATTTTTGAACCATAAGGGCATCATCAACGGTCATGATGCCTTCACATACAACGCGCCGTCCCACAGTGAGCGGATCCACGCCAGCGTTTCCCAGCTTGGCATCTGGTCCATTTGCTGAGCGAAGTAAGTGGCACCGCCGGCTCCTTGCTGCTGTTCAGCGGGCAGGTAAGGCTTAAGATTGCCGAAGCCCGGCATACCGTGTGGCACCAGAGTGCGCAGCACCCAGCCCGGTTTCATCGCCACGTCACAGAGTGCCGGGAATGAGAGTTTCATGGGCCGTCGATAGTGCTGCTTATCGCGCTCACGATGACCAAAATGCACCGCATCAACGGACACCACCAAAGCAGTACAGCCTGCGTCTTTGCTAATTGATCAAATTCTCATGTTACTTGCTTATCTTTAAGGACGTAAAGTTGAAACCAACGTTCCTGATGACCAGTCGCTTGTATATCCTCAATAGAAGCGGTTGAAACGGTGCTCTGGATATGGCCAATGCCCGCCTGAGCCGCAGCGCGGGCGAGCATGAGATCGGATTGATTTCTCAGCATGCCGTTATAGCCAGTGGGAGCAACAAGAAGGGGGGCAGCCAACTGCGTGCGGCCAGCAACACCGGATATTCCGCTGACTGGAATCGCGTAATACTGAGGGTAAAAATCGCCACTGTTGAAAGATAGCCCTCATTGTGATTGAGAGCGTCACTTCTGCGCCACCATCAATATAGTCGAAAGCGAAATGGGGCAGTGCGTCTCGCTTTTGCGCGCAGTTGTTCTGGATTGAGCTTCATCTTTATCCCTGTCTGTCATTCGAGGTTACCACCTGTATACAACCTGCAAGCAGCATGCCAATGATTTCACTGCTGATCAGGAGAAGCTCAATCCGCGAGTCAGCCCAACCAACCAATCAGTGCCGCAGCGCACAAGCAATAGCCACCGAACAGAGATGCCAGCGATCATGCTCCAGCCAGCGGGAAAGCCAGCGTAGCGCCAGAAGTCCGGCGACAAAACTCAGTATCATGCCCACCAGGCTGGGCAGAAGCACGCCGCTGCTCACTGCGACCGTACCAGCAGAACCTGAACTGAAAGCACGCAGGCCCTCTTTAACGATCACCGCCGGTGTCAGCACCACGGCTAACGCAAAACTAAATTCTTCCGCACGTTTACGGGCCACACCCAATGAAAGACCGGTAGAAATCGTGGCGCCAGAACGAGAAAAACCGCGAAATGGCAGGCATAAACCCTGAACGAAACCAATAACTGCACGCTTAAGGGCGAAAGTTCGCCGCGATCTTTTCCTTTCAGGCGTGAAGAGAGGATAATTACCTTTCGCGGCAGCGAGACCACTGGCGATTATTTTACTGTTACTAAACAACGACTTATTTCAAACGTGTCGGCGTTTGCGGCGAAGAAATATTTAATCAGCTTCTATCAGCGCCAAACCCACTACGCCGGTCACTGCGGTGGAGAATAATTACAAAATACATTCTTCTTAAATGCACGGCCCGAACTGAAATAGGTCTCCCGCCAGTTATTCCAGAAATAAACAATCACCGCGAACATCGTGCCGGTATGCAGCATCACCAGCAACAGTGTCATATCGGGGCCGCAGGGTCCAGCCCCAGGAGTTTCTCCGTCATAATGACGTGTGCAGAGCTGGAAACCGGCAGTAACTCTGCCAGCCCCTGTATTACGGCCAGAATGGATACATCGAAATAATTCACCCGTTCGCCCTCAGATAAAATAATGGGAATTGAGACCTGACTTAACCCTCGCACGACCCTGACATCTCATTTTAGCCGTGATAAGTATTATCCTATTCGTGATGTCGTTTATGAAATGTTTACTGAATTAAAAATCGAATAATACGCAGGTTACAACTGCATGACGTGGCGCTGTATTTCCGATGATGTTTTATCCAGCCAGTGACATTTAGCAACGCTGAAAGCAGCCTGCATCGGTGATGACCAAATGGCGCATCGCTGCGCTATTTTTGTGCTTCCTGTTAAACCGAATGCATTAAACGGAAAACATAAGTATTCGATCTTGTCCAAGTCCGTATCCCATCAGGCGTTATCTCCTCGCCGCTATTGTTGGCACTCTTCTGGCACGCAAACTGCATTAATCCCATTAAGTGACCAAATCGGGAGATGAATCATGTTTGAGGCTTTACTGGATGAGGATGCTACTACATTGGCAGCGCTGATCCGCAATGGCGAGGTGTCTGCCCGCGAATTGACGCAAGCCGCGTTGGATCGTATGGAAAACGCGAACCACTGATTCGGGCTTTTTGCGGCATCACCCGAATTGGCGTTACAGCAGGGCATCAGTGGTGGATGCGAAAGCGTACGCGGTGAGAAGCGCTGGGGGCTTTGCGGGTGTGCCATTGGCGGTAAGGATCTCATTGCACGGCGGGTGTGAAAACACCTCCGGTTCGGCAGCCTATGCCGATTTCATTTCCTGAAGATGAGCGACATCACCGTCGAGCGCCTGCTGGCTGCTGATGCTGTGCTGCTGGGGAAAACCACTGCGCCCGAGTTTGGTTATAGCGGCGTTGGACACAATCCGCTGTTTCCTTCACCGCGCAATCCCGCAGGATTTGAGCAAAACGCCCGGCGGTTCCAGTGCCGGATCCGGCGCGGCGCTCGCCGCTCGCCTTTGCCCGATGGCATTGGGCAGTGACGGCGGCGGATCGGTACGTATTCAGCGGCGCACTGCGGCGTTTATGGATTCAAGGCCTCGATGGGAGGCGGTGCCGTTATGGCCCATTGCCGCATTGAACGCTTTCCCGGCGTCTCTAGCTGGGAATCACTGGAGCATATTGGCCCCATGACGCATGGTGCGAGACAGCGCATGAGTGATGTCAGTGATGGCAGGCCCGGATATGCGCGATCGTCACTCCATTCCTGCAGCGACGTGAACTGGATTTCCTCTCTGGAAAAACCCTTAAACGGGCTGCGCATTGCGTTTAGTGCCGATTTTGGCTACATCGCCGTCGATAAAGAGGTGCGTGACGTTGTCACTAAGAGCCGCTCGACATTCGCCCGTGAACTGGGGCGGAACAGAAGAGGATTGATCCAGATGTGCGCGATAAGAAGGTGCCACCGCACGCTGGTGGCGCTGGCGCAAATCTACAGGCATGCGTTCAGATGCAAAGCGAACTGGGTTCACGCATGTCACCTATCTGAGCGCCATGCTGCAACGCGAATGGCGCGCTGAACACGACGTTTTACCGACGCCAATACCGCACGCAAGAAGATCTGCAATCAGCTGTGGCGATTTATGCAGCGTTACGACTTGCTGTTGACGCCAACGCTGGCAGTGCCGCCGTTCCGCTCAACATGCAGGGACCGGAAATCATCGATGGGCGCATGGTGCGCAGCGATCATTGGTTGTCGTTCTGTTATCCCTTCAATTTCACTGGCCAACCGGCGGCCTCAATCCCTGCGGGCTTCACCGCCAGTGGCTTGCCGATTGGTCTGCAAATCGTGGGTCGTCATCTGGACGATGGCCTGGTGCTGGCGGCAAGTGCCGCTTTCGAGCGCATCCAACCGTGGAATCACCTTTATCCTGACTTAATCGGGTTGCCATGAGTAACAAATCCTCCCTGCGCTGGAGCAGGAATTTGAACGAGCCGGTTCCTTTAAGTCACCGTCACTCGACGCGGTCGGTATCCGCGCTGTCTGGTTCGGTTTTCCCGATCCTTACCAACGCGTTGTTTGGTGGCATTATTACGGCATTTGGGTTTCTGGCCCGCGCTGTTGCCATCCTGCTCGGCAATCTGGTGCTGTTCGCTTATGTTGGCGCACTGAGTTGGTTTGCAGGTAACACCGGGATGAACTTCGCCCTGCAGGCAAAGCGTACCTTTGGCACTAAAGGCTATATCCTCGTTTCCGGTTTTCTCTCGACCGTCGTGATTGGCTGGTATGCGTTTCAAACGGGTTTAACCGGTACAGTCATTAACCAAACCTTTGGCTGGAACGCACTCGCGGTGACCGCTATCGTGGTGCTGTATACAGGCGTCACCTTCCTCGGCGTGCGTGCTTTGTCGATCCTGGGCATGATTGCCGCACCGTTGTTTGTGGTGCTCGGTTTGGTTGCACTGTGGTTGATTGGGCAGGATCACGATTTCAGCACCATCACTCAGTTCAAAGGCAGTACTGGTGCCGTCGGCGCCATGAGCATGGGAGACGGCGGTGACCATGGTGGTGGCAGGATTCGCCGATTCGGGCACCATGACCGCGGATTTTACCCGCTGGTCGAAAGACGGCAAATCAGCGGTTATCGCGGCGTTTTCCGCCTTTCCTATGGCGAACGTCATCTCATATCTGTTCGGTGTGGTGATTGCTAGCGGTGGGCGCGGCGGTTGATCCGGTCAATAATGGGGGCAATTTTCTGCCGATGCTGATGAACCATGGCATGTTACTCTCCATCATCGCTTTCCTGTTTGTTTTCATTAACCTCGGCTCTGTTTGTACCCATTGTTTGTACAACGGCGCCGTTGGCTTCAGCCATCTGTTCAGCAGCAAGATGCGAGTCTGGACGTTGATTCTCGGGGCGATCGGCGGAGCGCTGGCGCTGGCGGGCGTGTGGTCTAAACTTCCTCGAATGGCTGAGTTTGCTCGGCATCGTGGTACCGCCGTTTGGTGCGGTCATGATCGTTGACCTGATCTTCATGGCAAAAATCAGCGAGCAGCGCAAAACCTGTCGTCTGCGCGGTAGCGCTTTTGCCGCCTGGGCGGTTGGCAGCTTGTGTGCGGTGATTGCCCACATTGAATTCCCGCAAAGTTTGGTAAGCGGATTGGCCGTGACGGTGCTGCCAGTTACACTTTATTGTCAAACTGAAACGTGAAAACGCAGCGAGCCTAATGGAGCAGAAAAATGCCTGAATTCGCCATTGATTCAACACCTTATCCCTGGCCCTTTGATGGGCGGTGTACGCCTGCGGATACCGCACTGATCATTATCGATATGCAGACCGATTTTTGTGGCAAGGGCGGCTACGTCGAGAGCATGGGGTATGACATCGCACTGACCCGCGCTCCGATAGCGCCTTTGCAGCGCGTGCTGGCACGCATGCGGGAGTTAGGCTTCCCGATCATCCATACGCGTGAAGCGCCATCGTCCTGACCTGAGTGATTTGCCGGCCAATAAACGCTGGCGTTCAAAGCGGATGCAGGCGAAATTGGTGCGCCGGGTCCCTGTGGTCGCATTTTGGTGCGCGGTGAGCCGGCTGGAAATTATCCCGGAGCTGGCGCCACTGGCGGGTGAAACCATCATTGATAAGCCAGGCAAAGGCTCTTTTTATGCCACCGATCTTGAACTGATCCTGCGCAGTCGGGGGATGCGTAATCTTATCATCTCGGGTATTACCACCGATGTCTGTGTGCATACCACGCTGCGCGAAGCCAACGATCGCGGCTTCGAATCTGGTGCTGTCCGATTGCTGCGCCGCGACCGAGCTAAAACACCACGAAGCGGCACTGAGCATGATTCACATGCAGGGCGGTATTTTTGGTGCGGTGGCCAGTTCGAGACGTTGCTGGCGGGCCTGGCTCAACCTTCCGCCGCGTTAAGCGTTTAACCATTGCAGATAATGCCCCGGCCAGTCGTTTGTGCCGGGCTTACCCAATCCAAAACCATGCCCCCGCTGGGATATTAGATGATTCAACCGGCACATGCTGTTCACACGCGGCAGCCATGATCGTGCCATTGTGCGATCGGAAACAGGATCGTCTTCGGCCTGAAATCCAGGAAAAAACGGCGGTGATTGCGGATTAACGTAGGATTGAACCGACCGCGGTATCCGCGCTGAGTGATGCGTCTTCTTTTCCGGACCAACACTTTATGCGTGGAGGTGTGCGTAAGGCGGCGCTCTAGCGATAATGATAGATCAGCGGCACGATCGACCGTCGCGGGGAGATTGTCCAACGCATCACTGGCTCCTGATAGCATGAAAACCGCGCGGTTCGCCGCCATTCCCAGCAGGTGCCCGCCAGCCGAAAAGCCCAATACGCTGACATTGTTCTCACGGTGGCGCACGATACGCAGTGCGCGCTGTGCATCCTGAAGTGACACTAACGCACCATCTTTCCAGCCTTCCTGCGGCAGGCGATAACTCAGCACATACGCTGTGTAGCCTTGAGCCGCCAGCCACGCGGCAGCGGGCCAGGCTTCTTTGCCCATTTCGATACGCGTATAGCCGCCGCCAGCCGCAATCAGTACAGCGCGTCCCTTCGGCTGAACAGGCTTGAGACGGTGATCGGCATGCAATATTCCGCTGCGCGCCTTTGGCACTAAACGTCATCGCCCCAAGGTCCACCGCCACCAGGCGTTGTTTTGGACAAGGGCAATACCTGTGCGGGTTTTGCCGCGGAAGCGGCCAGACTAAAGCCGCTGCGTGCGACTAAGGGGGAGAGCAGTAAACCGGTAAGAAAGTGGCGACGGGCATGGCCGATCAGACTGAATGCAAAAGGTATTGAATCAGAAGAATCGGCGAAGTATGAAGAAGATGTTGTTAAGTACTTGACAATCAACTCATTTTCCTCACGCTATGTGATGCAACGTCACCTACAGCGTCAAACAAGCGATCAACTCGGCAGGCTGTGTATTGAACATCGGGCCAAACTGCAGCGTATCGGCGCACGAAGCGCACATAAAAACCAGCTTTCCATAGTGTGCCATGCCCGCATCAAACGGTCAATGGTGGCATCGCCGTCGCGCGGAGCAGCTGGATGGCACCACCAGACCGCAGTTGCGGATATCGATGACGTTCGGGCAATCACGCAGCGCATGCAGTGCATGGGCAAAATGCGGTGCCAGCTCGGCGGATGCGCAATCAGCGCGTCATGTTCAACTCCAGCGTCGCCAGGCCGCCACAGGCCACCGGATGGGCAGAGTAGGTGTGAGCAAATTCAACCGCGTGTTCTGGCGGTTTTGCGCCATAAAGGTGTTGTAGATTTCGCTGCTGGCGACCACGCCACCCAGCGGCACCGCGCCATTGGTGATCTGCTTGGCGAAATGAGAATATCGGGCATGACGCCAAAATACTCAGCGCCGCTCCAGCGGCCCATGCGGCCAAAACCGGTAATGACCTCATCGAAGATCAGTAAAATATCGTGCTGGGTGCAGATTTCACGCAAGCGTTGCAGATAGCCTACCGGTGGGATAATCGCCCCGCAGAGCCGGAAAGAGGCTCAACAATCAGGGCGGCGATGTTAGAAGCATCATGCAGCTCAATCAGTTTCAGCATCTCATTAGCCAAGGCCACACCGCCGGTTTCGGCCTGGCCAGCAGTGAAGGGCAGATCGGTTTGCAGCGTGTGTGGAATATGGTCAACGTCCATAAACTGACCGAACATCTTACGATTGCCGCCAATGCCGCCCAGGCTGGTTCCGGCGATATTTACGCCGTGGTAACCTCGCGCGCGTCCGATAAATTTGGTTTCGCCGGCTGGCTGATGCGCCAGTATGCGCGCGCCATCTTCACCGCCGTGTCTGCTGATTCCGAGCCCGATCCGGTGAAGAACACATGGTTTAGATCACCCGGCATATGCTGGGCAATCTTGTCTGCCAGCTGAAATGACAGCGGATGGCCGTACTGGAAGCCGGGCGAATAATCGAGCGTACCCAGTTGTTTCGCCACCGCCTGCTGGATTTCACTGCGGCAGTGGCCCGCGCCACAGGTCCATAAACCGGAAAGGCTATCAAAAATCTGCCGTCCTTTATCATTAGTCAGCCAGCGGCCTTGAGCGCCGACAATGATACGGGGGATCGCGCTGGAAATTCCGGTTGGCAGTAAACGGCATCCAGTGCGCTTGCAGATTGAGATCGGTAGTGTTGACAGCATCAGACATGATGTTTCTCCAACAGTGTATGAAGAGTTTGCATTTAACGGTTAGTTAAGTTAAATCCCTATTAATTCATCTTCAGTTATTGATTTACTCACCTATATGAAAAGCAAATCGCTCGCGCAGGTCACCGACTTTGATCTCAAATTATTGCGCCTGTTTAAAACTGTGAATGAGAGCGGCAGCTTCTCTGCAGCAGAAAGTTTGTTGGGCATGACGCGATCGGCCATTAGCCTGCACATGGGCGATCTTGAAAAGCGACTTGGCATGCGATTGTGTCAACGCGGACGGGCGGGTTTTGCCTTGACCGAAGAAGGGCGTGAGATCCTGCGACAGGCAGAAAGTATGATGGCGGCTATCGAGCAGTTTCGCCTGCAGGTTAATCAGATGCATAAGCAGCTTGCGCGGGGATTTGACAGATATCGGGATTATCAATAATCTGGTCACGCAACCACGCATGAAAATTACCCTGCGCTGGAGAAACTGCATGAGATAGGTCCGGATATTCGGCTGAATATCAGCATGATGACGGCCGCAGAGATTGAAAGAGGGCTGATGGATGGTCGCTTGCACGTCGGTGCGCTGCCAGTCACTTCGCCGATTTCCGGCCTTGGATTACATGCCGTTATATGATGAGCGGTCGCAGCTTTACTGTAGCAACACCCATGCGTTGTTTTCCCTCGAGCCAGATGAAGCGCAACTGAAGGGATGTGATGCCATCGCACCCGCTTTTCGCATGACGGCAGAAGCGATTGCCATGCACGAAACTCAATTGCAATGCCACGGCAACCGACCGCGAAGGCATTGCCTTTTGATTCTCACCGGCCGCTTTATCGGTTTCTTGCTGACCATTATGCCGCACAGTGGGTGGAGAAAAAGATGATGCACGCCATCGCACCGGAACGTTTCCACTTCACCAGTAAGATCGCCGTGGTGACACGCAAAGGGCGCAGCCATAATGCCATTCTTGAACGATTTTTACAGGCGATTGATTGGGAATGAGTTTTACCACAAGGCGTAAAAAGAACACGTTACTAGATTACAACATACTTTAAAGCTGCATCAATACGCTAAATGCCGGCTATTGTGCGTCATCAGTCTACAGGAAAGAAGGGAGCGTCAGTCACTGCAGAATATGACGAACCTCCCTGCTTTAAGTTGTAAAAGGGGGTGCATGATGCCGCAAGACGTGATCAACTGGGCTCAGATGACATTAAGCTTGAGTTACAGCGGCTGATTATGGCTTATCTGTAAAGCTAGCCAAAGAAGAGCAGGGTGACGAGAGCCACCCTGATATATACGGTTAGGCGCGCTTCGGCTCACCACGCACCGGCAGATCGCCAGCGACGAAATAATCTGCTTCGCTGCGCGGCAACGGCTGACGTCCACGAATGTTATCCGCGATCTTTTACCGATCATAATAGTGGTGGCATTCAAGGTTGCCAGTGATGATCAGCGGCATAATTGACGCATCTACCACGCGCAACGCCTGCGAAATCCATGCACGACCTTCACCATCAACCACCGCCATGCTATCGCTGCCCATTTTGCAGGTGCCGCAGGTGATAGGCGGTTTCCGCATGGTTTCGCACAAACTCATCCAACTGTTCATCAGTCTGGCAATCGAGGCCTGGACTGATTTCTTTGCCGCGATACTTATCCAGCGCGGGCTGATTGATGATCTGGCGCGTAATACGAATCGCATCACGAAATTCCTGCCAGTCCTGTTCATGCGCCATGTAGTTGAACAAAATAGCCGGATCACGACGCGGATCGCGCGATTTAATCTGCACATGCCCACGGCTCGGTGAACGCATTGAACCTACGTGACACTGGAAACCGTGCGCTTCAACGGCGTTAGAGCCGTTGTAGTTAATCGCTACTGGCAGGAAGTGATACTGAATGTTCGGCCAGGTAAACTCTTCGCGGCTGCGGATAAAGCCACCACCTTCAAAGTGGTTGCTGGCACCGACGCCAGTGCCGTTGAACAGCCACTCTGCACCGATTTTCGGCTGGTTCCACCATTTCAACGACGGATAGAGTGACACCGGTTCTTTGCACTCGTACTGCAGGTACATTTCGAGGTGATCCTGCAGGTTTTCGCCGACGCCCGGCAGATCATGTACCACCGGAATGTCGAATTTGTTCAGCAGTGCAGCAGCGCCCACGCCAGAACGTTGCAGAATCTGCGGCGAGGCGATGGCACCGGCGCACAGCAACACTTCACGTCGCGCATGCACCTGATGTGGCGTGTTGCCCGATCCCTGCAATATTCCCGCCCACCGCGCTTGCCTTCAAACAGGATGCGATCGGTGGTGGCATGGGTAACGATTTTCAGGTTCGGACGAACTTTGGCGGTATCGAGATAGCCGCGCGCGGTGCTGGATCGACGACCTTTCGGCGTGACGAAGCGATCCATTGGACCGAAGCCTTCCTGCTGGTAGCCGTTCAAATCTTCCGTGCGCGGATAACCTGCTTCAACACCGGCTTCGATCATCGCAGCAAACAGCGGATTATTATCAGGCTTCAGGTGGTGATGCTGACCGGGCCTTCGCCGCCGGATAATCATTGGCGCCAATATCGCGGGTTTCTGACTTTGGCGATAGTAGGGCAGGCAGTTCAGGTAGCTCCAGCTTTCCAGCCCAGGCTGCTGAGCCCAGTTATCGAGATCCATCGCGTTGCCGCGGATATAGCACATACCATTGATCAGCGATGATCCGCCCAGACCTTTACCGCGTCCGCACTCCATGCGGCGGTTATTCATATGTGGCTCAGGCTCGGTTTCATACGCCCAGTTATAGCGTTTGCCCTAACGGATAAGCCAGCGCGGCTGGCATTCAGGTGGTGAAATCGAAGCGGTAGTCAGGCCACCATTCAAAAGCAGCAATATTCACGCTGCCGTTCCCGGTCAGTCTTGTTGCCAAAACGTTCCCTGCGGATCCGGCTCCGATAATGATGTAATCAAATTCCATTAGTCGCTCCTCAGGTTAAAGCTCAATTAAAATACGGACTGAAAACGAGATAACTCGACCTGCACCGACTTCACCTGGGTGTAGTTTTGCAAGGTCATCAGGCACGGCCAATACCGGAGTGCTTGTAACCTCCACCGGCATTACTTCGGCGGCAGATTCACCCCAGGTGTTGATCCAGCAGATACCCGCTTCGATCTGGTGAATCACGCGGTGTGCGCGGTTCAGGTCTTGCGTGACTACGCCCGCAGCCAGACCGAAATCGGTGGCATTGGCGCGACGTACCACTTCTTCGCTTTCGTGTCAGAATCGACATCACCGGCCCGAAGATCCTCTACGATGGTCATCTCATCGCGGCAATCGGTGAATACGTCGTTCAACCCGCACCGTTATCAAACCCGCACCGCTCAGGCGTTTGCCGCCGCACAGCAGACGCGCACCTTCGTTGATACCGGATTCGATATAGCGCATCACGTTGTCACGATGCGGGAAGCTCACCAGCGGACCGAAATTGGTGTCGGGATCGTTGAGATCACCCGCTTTAATGCGTGCAACACGCTCAGCGATTTTCGCTTCAAACGTGGCCTGGAATTTAGCCGGGATAAACACGCGCGTACCGTTGGTGCAGACCTGGCCGAGCTGTAGAAATTGGCCATCATGGCGATGTCAGCGGCCAGATCGAGATCGGCATCATCAAAAACGATCAGCGGTGACTTGCCACCCAATCCATAGTGACTTCTTTCAGGTGGAACCTGCGGCATTCGCCATCACTTTTTGCCGCTGGCCACGCCGCCGGTAAAAGAGAGACTTATCGATGCCCGGATGGCAGTCAGCAGTTGACCAGTGACCGCGCCACGACCGTTCAGCACATTGAATACGCCGGCAGGCAGGCCCGCTTCGGTGTAAATTTCTGCCAGTTTTAATGCTGTAAGTGGGGTGACTTCGCTCGGCTTAAAGATCATCGCATTACCCGCTGCCAGCGCAGGCGCGGATTTCCACAAAGCGATCTGAATCGGGTAGTTCCACGCACCAATACCAGCGACCACGCCGAGCGGTTCACGGCGGGTATAAACAAACGCCGTGTCGCGCAGCGGGATCTGCTGGCCTTCCAGCGTCGGGATCAGCCCGGCGTAATATTCCAGCACGTCAGCACCGGTCACATGTCAACGATATTGGTTTCGCTCAGCGGCTTACCGGTGTCGAGGGTTTAGCGCGCCAACTTCGTCGTTGCGCTCACGCAGAATATCGACGGCACGGCGCAGAATGCGTGAGCGCTCCATGGCGGTCATCGCGGCCCAAACTTTCTGGCCTTTTTGCGCGGCAGCGACGGCGCGATCAACATCTGCCTGTTCCGCCTCATGTACTTCGGCCAGTACTTCGCCATTGGCCGGGTTGATGGTCTGGAATGTATTACCTGCGCTCGCCGCAATGAACTGACCATCGATATACAGCTGCTGTTCGGTGAATCGGGACATGATTTCTCCTTCCTCAGTGATTCAGTGCGCCAGCAAGTTGCTGACGGATAAATTCGTGGTGAGCGTTTTGGCCACACCAGATTGAACGGTTTCCCACTAAGGCGGCGCGAGCCAAAGGCCATCAATCAGGATGCCAAACCGTGTGTGCCGCTAAGCGTGCCTGCTCACGTGTGGGCAACTCACGACGAAACTCGCACAGTGTCGAAAACAAACGACGGCTGCTGACGCGCTCTTAAACGACCGAGCTGCGGGCTGGGATGCATGCTGCTGGCCCAAAATCCAGCCAGCTTTCATTGCTGCGCTGTGCACCTGGGTGTCATCGAAGGTTTCGATTAAATTGCCAGCAGGCGCTTCGGTCTGCGCCGCCGTTTCAAGCGGGCAGCCACGGCATCACGTAATTGACGCGTAATGTCGCGCATCGTTGCTCCAGCAAACCGTTCTTGTCTTTGAAGTAGTGGCTGATGATGCCGGTTGAGACGCCAGCCCGGCGCGCAATTTGCGCAATGGTTGCGTCGTTGATACCCACTTCGTTGATGGTATCGAGGGTTGCATCAATCAGCTGCCGACGACGAATCGGCTGCATTCCCACCTTTGGCATGACTCCAGCTCCACCACAATGTCAGAGGACTATTTAAACTTTTTGATTGCACGTTCAATATAAAAGAATTTGTTGGATACTTGTGCTTCTGGATTTGAGTTACAAAAGCGCAGCGGTGATCCGGGCTATGCGGCTCATCGTCAGAAGAAAGCACTACAGGGAGGGACAACAGGGGTACTGATAACAACAAGGCCTGGCAGACAGGTCACGCTAATCCATTGAGTCATTACAGGAAATTAACCAGAGGTCATCGATGATTAATCCACCTGCCAGTGAAAAAGACAGAATCAATCCTGTGGTGTTCTACACCTCAGCCGGACTGATTCTGACATTTTCACTTGTCACTATTTTTACAGCGAGCTGGCTGCCAGCTTAATTCAGACTGCGGTTAACTGGGTTACCGCTACATTTGGCTGGTACTACATGCTGGCCGCGACGCTGTATATCGTGTTCGTTATCTACATGGCCTGTTCACGTTACGGCGCCATCAAGCTCGGGCCAGAGCAATCCAAACCAGAATCTCAGCTTATTAAGCTGGTCAGCGATGCTGGCTGTTTGCGGCCGGTATCGGAATTGATCTGATGTTCTTCCGGTGGCCGAACCGGTCACGCAGTACATGCAACCGCCTGAAGGCGCCGGACAAACCATGGAAGCCGCCCGGCAAGCCATGGTGTGGACGTTGTTCCACTACGGCGTAACTGGCTGGTCAATGTACGCGCTGATGGGGATCGCGCTGGGGTACTTTAGCTACCGCTACAATCTGCCGCTCACCATCCGTTCTGCGCTGTATCCAATCTTTGGCAAACGTATCAACGGGCCGATTGGCCATACCGTGGATATTGCAGCGGTAGTGGGGACCATCTTCGGCATCGCCACCACCTTAGGGATTGGCGTGGTTCAGCTCAATTATGGCCTGAACGTGTTGTTTGATATTCCGGAAGGCTTTACCGCGCAGGCGGCGTTGATTGTGCTGTCGGTGATTATCGCCACCATTTCCGTGACCTCTGGCGTGGATAAAGGCATCCGTATTCTCGTCGGAACTCAACGTTGCGCTGGCATTGGGGCTGATTCTGTTTGTGCTGTTCATGGGCAAACCGACTTCCTTGCTGAATGCACTGGTGCTCAATGTCGGTGATTACATCAACCGCTTTATGGGCATGACGCTGAACACCTTGCGTTTGAACAGCCAAGAGAGTGGATGAACAGCTGGACGTTGTTCTTCTGGGCATGGTGGGTCGCCTGGTCCCCGTTTGTTGGCTTGTTCCTGGCGCGCATTTCACGCGGTCGTACTATCCGTGAGTTCGTGCTCGGTACGCTGATTATTCCGTTCACCTTCACGCTTTTGTGGCTGTCGGTCTTTGGTAACGCCGCGCTGTATGAAATTATCCACGGTGATGCCGGCTTTGCTCAGGAAGTGATGGCGCATGCAGAACGTGGCTTCTACAGCCTGCTGGCGCAGTATCCGGCGTTTAAGTTCAGCGCTTCGGTCGCGACCATTACCGGCATGCTGTTCTACGTCACCTCAGCGGATTCCGGTTCACTGGTGTTGGAACTTCACTTCGAAGCTGAAAGACATCAACAGTGATGCACCGAACTGGCTGCGTATCTTCTGGTCAGTGGCGATTGGTGTTCTGACCATGGGTATGTTGATGACCAACGGTATCTCTGCGCTGCAGAATGCCACGGTGATCATGGGACTGCCGTTCAGCTTTGGTGATCTTCTTTGTGATACTGGCCAGGGTAAGTCTCTCAAAGTGGAAGACCATCGCCGCGCCAGCGCCAGTCGTGAAACGGCACCGTACATTCCGGCCAGCAACGATCGCCTGAGCTGGAAGAAACGTCTGTCGCGTCTGATGAACTATCCAGGCACACGCTACACCCAGCAAATGATGGAGAACGTCTTGTTCCCGGCAATGCAGGATGTAGCGAAAGAACTGAGTTGCGCGGCGGTCGGGTTTCACTGGACCGCGAGCCGGAAGAGGGCCATCCGTTAGGTTATCTGGATTTGCGCGTGCTGCTGGGAAGAGCAAGACTTCGTATCAGATCCACGCAGTATTCGGTGCCGGGCTTTACCTATCGAGCGCGCAGTGGTAAATCGACCTATTACCGTCTGGAGACATTCCTTCTGGAAGGTAGCCAGGGCAACGATTTGATGGACTACGCAACAAGGAGCAGGTGATTATCGATATTCTCGATCAGTACGAACGTCACCTGAACTTTATCCATTTGCATCGCGAAGCACCGGGCAGCAATATCAATACTTTCCCAAGCGTATAAGCCCACGGACAGCGGCAGCCCTGCCGCTGTCCGTGCACTTTCCCTGGAGCAAGCTACACTTTCAGCCTGCTCTAAGGGAGACTGAAATGAAATTGGGTTTTGCGTGTAAGTACTTCGATGCACAGGCTAAGCAGCCGTTTCCGTTTAAAATAGTTGATGAGGGCAGCGTTTCCTGAGTCTTGATCGCGAGGAACAAGCGCGTTTACTGGCGCAGTTGGCAACCAACAACCTCGAAACCAATTTCACGCTGCAGCAACTGGCAAAACTGCCGGATGCGATGCGCATGATGCGATTGGCAGCGACCTGTTGCCGCTGTAGCTACCGTGCCAGGCCACCGCCATCTACAGCGAATTAATGCCCGATTTAAAACCGTTGTTTGCCGTGTGGCGAGATAGCGCGCGCAACAACATCCGTCTCATTCCATCCCGGACAATATTCCGTACTCGCTTCGGATACAATGAAGGGTAGTGGATCGGGCGATTGAGGATGTGGAGTATCATGCACTGTGTGCCGTGTTAATGGGGTATGGTCGCCAGTTCCATGGATTTCAAAATCAATATCCATATGAACGGCAAAAAAGGCATCGAGGGGTTTCGCGCGGCGTTTCAGCGCTCTCTCCTGAAGCACGCAATATGCTGACGGTTGAAAATGATGAAATCTTTGTTCGCTGGATGATGTATTACAGGCGCGGATCTCTGTCCGGTGGTGCTGGATATTCACCATCACTGGGTGAAAGAGAATCAATTTATCAAAGCGGATGATGCGCGTATCCCGTTAATTATCGAATCGTGGCGCGGTGTGCGTCCGGTATTACATTATTCGATTGCGCAGGAAGGATTAATCCCAGAACATGGCTTCCCGGATCAGCACGATTTAACGGTGGCAAAAACCAAACTGCGTGCGCATTCTGAATACTACTTTAATCAGATTTAATCGACTGGGCGTTATCATTTACCGACTTCGACATTATGTGCGAAGTGAAAATGAAGAATCTGGCGGTCGAGCGCTTATACCGTTATGCGCTCGACCAGGGTGAGATTAAGGCGAGGTAATCACAATCGCCACACGGCGATTCTGCGCGCGGCCTTGTGCACTGTTATTGCTGGCAATGGGGGCGCTCATGCCCAGACCTCGTGTGGTTATGTTGGTTCGCGGTACATCCGCACCCAACGCCCATTGTGTTGCCACAGCATCAGCACGTTTCAGTGACAACTGCTGGTTATAATCCGCCTTGCCGTAATTATCCGTATGACCGTCAATGCGGACATGCTGAATGCCCGTCGCTGAGAGGTTTTTCGCCATATTGGCGATATTGGCTTTACTGGCCGCGGTGAGTTCAGACTCATTTACCCCAAACAGGATTTTGTCGGATAAACCTAATCCCCAGCCTTCCATATTTTCAGTAAAACCTGCGCTTTGCATCGCCGCAATCTGTGCGGCGGAGAAACGACCTTTGACTGACAGCCCGCACAAGCCAGAATACACAGCAGCAGAAAGAGTTTAATTTTCATACCCGTACCTTACTTATCCCTTTATTTTTGTACATATGCATATCTGCACGTTCCAGAATTGATTGCACCGTATCGCCATGCTGCGACCAGGCGTAACCAATAGTGACCGAGGTGGTTATCGGTGTGCCTTCCGCGATCATGCAATCTTCTGCGCAATGGCTTCTGATCTCTCTGTCAGTTGCAGCGCGTTTCAGTCGCGCGCGGCTGGTTATTAACATCGCAAACTCATCACCGCCGAGGCGCGCGACCATATCCTGTTTATAGGCCAGTGCAAGCAGGCGGGAACCGATGGCTTTCAGCACCTCATCGCCCGCCGCATGTCCCCAGTTATCATTGATGCTCTTGAATCGATCGCCATCCAGGAACAGCAACACAAAGCGCTCATGAGCGAATTGGCCATCAAGCAATCGGGTTAACTGCGGACAAAGGCGGCGCGGTTGGCCAGTCCGGTGAGCGGATCTTCCAACGCTTTCGCCGCTAACGACCGGTTATCACGCAGTAACGAAGCCTGTAGTGATTGCATCTCTGCGAGCAACGAGTTGAGATCGTCCGAAAACAGCTGAAACTCTTTGGTCGGGCTTTCGGGAATACGCAGCGAAAAATCACCCGAGCTGATGACGTAATGAATCGAGCTGGTGATATTGCGTAGCGTCTGCAAAATTCCCCGATGCAGAAAAGCGCTCAGCATAAAGGCAACAATCAGTACGCAAAGCATACCGCTGGATAAAATCATCACTGAGTAACGGATAAAATCCGTCGCCCCTTTGACCGTACCCGCCAGCGTCAACGTCCCGACGACATTTTCCGCATGATTAATATTGACGCTCAGCGGGCGCGCGTAGATCCATTCGCGTAAGAAGTTCTCATACCAGCCATCCTGCTGCTGTTGATCTTGCCAGTTAACCAACACGGTTTGATCGTCCGTTACCAGTTTCTGGCCGTAGCAAACATGCCTTCGTTGCCCAACATGGCAATTTTTTGTGGGCGTCATAACTGTCTTCAAATACGGTGGCAGCGGTCAGGCTGTTGCTCAGCGTTGCGGCAATCAGCTCTCAGGTTGCGCTTTTCATAACGCTTGATGAAAAGTAACGAAGTGGAGGCAGCAGCAACCAGCACAGCAACAAGATAACGGCGGAGTTGATGATGCTGATCTTTGCGCAGCCTGATGCGGATAGATGATTTTTCATTTTTGATTTTTTCAAATTTCATCTTATTGGCTTCCTTTGCGCGACAGCAATAACACATATCCGACGCGGAACGCCACTGCGAGCCAGTGAATCAAGGTTTACGGCAAACACGGATGATCGGCATTAAAAATAAGACAGAAAGCGGCTCCAATGGCGCAATCGGTATTATTTTCAGCCAGAGAGAGAACGGCGTGGCCTTTCTCCAGGCTGAGCAATTCGGTCTGTTGCTGCGGCGACTGATCGCCGAAATAGACGGCATCACAGCGATTGCTGGAACTCGGTTTCACTGTTGAGATAGACCACGCTAAAGCGGGCAGCGATGTCGCGGGTGGCGCTGGCAGGAAATTGACATGGCGCGCAGAATTTGAACACACAAACTGTGGAGCGTCGTGCAACGCCGGCCAAGCGGGTGAAGCTAATGATACCGCTGACAATACGGTTGGCTTTGTCATCTTCGTCGCGGGTTTTGCGCCGCAGCAGCAGGCAGGGATAGCGGCAATATCAACAGTGCCAGCGAACCGATGCAGATCAGCGCGGCTTTAAGCTGAGCCAAAAGCAGAAATAAAACTTCACGAGGGTGAAGACGAGGTTCAAAACGTAACATGCCGCTATTCCGCTGTCTAACCCGTAAATAGTACCATCGGCGATTTATAAAAGATACAGGTGTTCAATAGCGGAAAACGCGGACTATTTACTCTGGCAGGATAATGATCCAAACATTAGAGAATTTAATGCGGTATTTATATAAACATGCCGGGCGAACTGACATCGCCCGGCAGTGAATCGCAAAGATTATTCACTTAAATCGCGGCCATTGCTGGCAATCACTTTTTTATACCACCAGAAAGATTTTTTGCGAGTGCGTGCCAGTGAGCCATTGCCTTGATCATCACGATCGACGTAAACAAAGCCGTAGCGTTTACCATCTCGCCCGTTGAGCTGCGACCAAATCAATGCATCCCCAGGTGGTGTAACCTATCACCGGGATGCCATCGGCTATCGCTTCGCCCATTGCCTGGATGTGCTGCTCAGGTAGCTGATACGGTAATCGTCATGAATCTCGCCGTTGGCATCGATTTCATCGCGCGCCCCGTGCCGTTTTCCACCAAAAATAGCGGCTTTTGATAACGGTCATACATCATGTTCATGGTGATGCGCAGGCCTAAGGGGATCGATGCCCCAGCCCCAGGCGCTACGGGGAATGTGCGATTGGTCGCGACACCACGTTCGCCGCACTGGCTGTTTTTCTCGTTCATATCGGCTGAGGCACTGCGCGACGCATAGTAGCTGAAGGAGACAAAATCCACGGTATGACGCAGGAGTTCTGCATCACCGTCCTGCCACTCAATCTCAATGCCTTTCTCGCGGAACACGCGAGCTGCGTAGGAAGGATAAGCTTAACCGCGCGCCTGCACATCGATATGGAAGAACAGGTTCTCGCGATCTTTTTCCATCGCCGCCCAGACATCTTCAGGGTTACATGACCACGGATAGAAATTGCCGCCCGCCAGCATGCAGCCGACCTGATTTTCGGGGTCAATCTCGTGTGCAATTTTCGTCACCAGCGCACTGGCGACCAGTTCATGATGCGCCGCCTGGTATTTAACCTGCTCTCGATTATCCTTTGGTCCGAAGACCAGGCCAGCGCCAGAGAACGGGCTGTGCAGCAGAATGTTGATCTCGTTAAACGTCGTAGCCAATATTTCACCAGCCCGTTGAAAGCTTCAAAGCAGGTGCGGCATAGCGGGCGAAGAATTCAATCATCTTGCGGTTGCGCCATGAACCGTACTTCGGTAACCAAATGCATCGGTACGTCAAATGGCATAACGTCACCAGCGGCGTGATGCCATATTTTTGGCACTCTTCGAACAGGCTGCGATAGAAAGCGATACCTTCAGGATTTGGCGTTAATCATCACCTTTCGGGATGCGGCTCCAGGCAATGGACGCGAAACACCGTGAAGCCCATCGCCATCGCGATGTCATCTTTATAGCGACGATAAAAATCGATGGCATCATGGCTCGGATAGTATTCATCATCACGCAAGGTGAAGCGCGGTTCCAGCCCGAGTTTGACCGGCATACGGTGTTCGCCCTGGGGATCATATCCACCGTGGTTACTTTACCGCCCGCGCAGATAGCTCCCCTCCGACTGATTAGATGGCTAACGCGCCGCCCCATAAAAATCCTCTGGAAATGTCACCAGACATAAAAACCTCAGTTAATCAATTCACATTGACGGCTTTAGCAGGATCCACAACCGGTTTAGGCTGCGCTGTTTCACTTCACCGGAATATCTTCAAAGCCAAGAATCAGGGTCAGAACAAATGAAAGCACCACCGACAACACCATCACACCGCCGACCCATACAATGCTCATCGGATTAGCCGGATCAAAGAATTGTACGCTGGTGAACAAGCCGGGTGAGGCCATGGAGTGACTGGCGAGCCCTGCCGATGCCGGCTACCGCGCCAGATAAATCCGCTGATCAGGTGGCGATCAGTGGTCGTTTGAGTCGCACCGCAACACCATAGAGAGCGGGTTCCGAGATCCCAGCCACAATCGCTGAAGCCGCTGCGGCAAAAGCGGTCTGACGCAATTCCGATTCTGGTTTTAGCACATGGCCAGCGATGATCCACCGAGTGACAGATTGGCGCCGATTTCAGAGGGCATTACCATGCCTTCTTTGCCGGTTTCCGCAAAGTCTGAATGATGGTCGGAGGAACACACGGTGCATGCCGGTCATCACCAGCAGTGGCCATAACGCCCCATAATCGCTACGGATAACCAGCCGAGATAGCCATGGATGGTGTAAACCAGCGCAGAAATACCGCTACCAATCCAGATGCCGAGTGGGCCAATCAGCAGAATGGCAATCGGTGCGGCGATCAGCACAATCAACATCGGTTTGAGGAAGTTTTTGGTGACCGCAGGGGTAAAGCGATCCACCCAGTATTCGATGTGCGACAGGATCCAGGTCATCACCAGCGCCGGGATGACGGTGTAAGGTATTTCACCGCCGTCACCGGATATAGGCGAACTCCACGGCCTGGCCTTGTGCCGCTTTGGCCATCAAATCAATAAAGTTGGGATGCACCAGTACGCCGGCAATCGCAATCGCCAATGACATATTGGTTTTGAATTTCAGCGCTGCCGAAGCCGCCACCATTACCGGCAGGAAGAAGAAGGCACCATCACCGATCACATTCAGGATCACCAGCGTAGACGAACCTTTCTCCAGTACGCCGCTCATCTCCAGCACCATTGCCAGCAGCTTGACCATCGATCCCCCGATGATCGCCGGGATCAGCGGCGACATGGTGCCCACCAGCGCATCAAGAATGCCCGCGCCTAATGCTACGCAGGGTGATTTTGGTGCTTCACTGGGGTGCTGTTGTCGCTATTCGGTGTGCCGAGTTTAAGCACTTCCTGATACGCGAGATTAACGTTATTGCCAATGATCACCTGGCATTGCGTATCGGTATGTACCACGCCCATCACGCCTGGAATCGCTTTCAGCGTGGCGTTATCGATCAGGGCAGTGTCGCGAAGTACTGAAACGCAGGCGCGTCATGCAGTGCGTAACGGCTTCGATATTGTTCAAGCCGCCGAGCGAAGCCACGATGTCGCGTGAAACGTCAGCATAATTTTTAGCCATGGATTGTAGGTCTCTGATTTTTTTGAGTAGGGGTACGTTTGCCCGCATATCTATTGCGAGTCATGAGAAACCGGTTTCACAAAATCATGAATATGAAATCCTTAATTGCCAGGAAGGAGTTTAAAATTTGATGTTTAAAAGTGTGATAGTGATCTATAAGGAGGTGAGGAGCGGGCAAACATTACGGTGAAAAAATTCTCCGCATAATTCGCGACTTAGGTAAACTTCAGCGATACGAGCGTAAATCAGAGTGAAATATGGCAACCATTGTTGAGGTGGCAAGGGTCGCAGGCGTATCTAAAGCCACGGTGTCACGTGTGCTGTCCGGCAACGGTTATGTCAGCGAAGAGAAGCGGGAATTGGGTTTAAGGCCATCGCGGCAACCGGCTTTCGCCCCAATTTACTGGCGCGAAATCTGGCAACCAAGTCGAGCCAGACTATTGGCTGGTGATCACCAACACCCTCTATTCCGGCAGCTATTTTACTGAGCTCATGCAGCATTCCGCCCGACTGATGGAGCAGCAGGGGCGACAACTGCTATTGGTGGATGGCAAACACAGTGCGGAAGAGGAGCGTGCTGCGATTCAATTTTTGCTCGGATTTGCGCTGTGACGGCGTCATCATCTATCCGCGCTTTCACCATTGAAGAAATGGACGCTATCATCGATCAGCACTCGCATCCGATTCTGGTGATCAACCGTCGTCTGCGGCAACACGACAGCTACTGTATTTACGCCGATCAACAACGCACCAGCGCCGACGCCGTTGAAGCGTTAATCAAACTGGGGCATCGTGACATTGCCTTTATTACCGGGTCGCTCGATTCGCCCACCGGCCGTGAGCGCCTGGCGGGCTACCAATCGGCGCTGGCAAAACACCAGATTCCGGTTCAGCAAGCGTTGATTATTGAAGGGAAGTGGCAGGCGCAAAACGGCGTAGCGGCGGTAGAAACCTTGTTAAACCAGGGCAGTCCGTTTAGCGCACTGGTGGCCAGTAATGATGATATGGCGGTAGGAGCGTTAAAAGCGTTGGCATCGCACAACATTGCGGTTCCGGCTCAGGCCCCGTGCTGGGATTGATGATAGTTCTGCTGGCCTCTTCACCGTTCCATCGCTCTCTAGCGTGAAAATGCCGGTGACGGAGATGATTCAGGAAACGCTTGCAAGGCTGATATCGATGCTCGACGTGGGGCGAAATGCGCAATCGCCAGCGCTTCTCGGGTGAAGTGGATGATGCGAGAATCCGTCGGCCCAGACCTTTCGCCTGATAAAAAACAGTGACGGTTCAGTAATATAACGCTGATAAACAAGAGGTTGGCGAATCTTATCGATATATAATCGAAAATATAGCGCTAGCTTAATGCGCGCATCCTTTCGTCAGTCATCCTGGAAATGTCATGTTTATCAAGCGTATCACCCTGGTGAAAACAGGTTTCACCAGTGCCATGTTATTGTACGCCGTTCCGCTGTATGCCACATCCGAGCAACCGACCATTGCAGTGACTGCCTCGCCGAATCAACCCCCTGCAGAAACCGATAAAAAAGCCACGCTGGGCAATCTCGGTAAACAGGAAGTGCGCAACACGCCGTGGTCGGTGCAAACCCTGTCACCTGAGTTGATGAAGCGCCAGCAGTTGAAAAGCGTCAGCGATCTTTATCGTTACATGCCATCGGTGCAGGATGGGGACCCACGCCCGCAAACGCGGGTATGCAGGGCAGTGTGGTGCCAGAACAGCATGATCGATGGGCTGAATGTGGTATCGACCACCGACTACGCCGCTGAACAGTTTGATCAGATTGAGGTGCTGAATGGTCGCCGGATCTATATGGTCCGGCCAATCCAGGCTGAATCTGTTCAATTTCGTGAACAAACGCGCCAGTATTTCCGCAGCACTCCATTACTGTGGGCGCGGGGACCGGGTTAAGCCATCAGCTGGCCGGTGATTTTAGTGGGCCGCTGGATAGCAACGACCGTCTGCGTTATCGCCTTAATTTCCTTGATGATGAGGGCGATGGCTATGTGAAAGGCAGCAAAGTTCGCCGTCAGCTTTTCAGCCTCGGCACTCGATGCGAATCTGACCGATCAAACGGTGCTGAAACCAACTTCAGCTATTACCATTTCTACGACAAAGGCCTGCCGGGCAAATTTGCGCTTGGCAAGGGGTTGTCATTCCCCTCTGCGCCCAATCCGAAAACGGCGCACCTGGGGCAATCTTATGCGGGTGATGATAATCACACGCTGACTGCTGGCCTGCATCTCAAACATGACTTCGACGGAAACTGGCAGGGTGAAATCGGCGTTTTACGTCAGATTGCCGATCGCGAATCCACGGCGGTAACCAACACCTTCACCGACAGCCACGGCGACTACACCGCCACCACTTCATCTGCCACCGCCAGCCGCTTTACGATTAATAGCTACATGGCGAATTTAAATGGGGAAGTGGATACCGGTTGGATTCATCATCAAATTTCAACCGGCGCGGTTTTGTCTGGAAGAATTACAACCCCCGCAACGGTGCTTCCTCGACCCTGGGCAGCGCTTCGCTGGATAATCCCCAGGCTTTCGCTGAACCGGACTACCCTGATTTTACCGACCGCTATCATTCCGCCACTGCCAGCCAGCATGCTGCATTTCTGCTCAGCGATAATCTGCAGTTTCCCCGCAATGGAGCCTGTTACTGGCGGGCAGTGAGAGCCTGCTGAGTTCGTCCAACTACAGCAAAACGGGCAGTCGCAGCAGTGATTCTGCTAATAGTGGATTCAGCGGTTCCGCCAGCCTGGTGTATAAGCTGATTGATCATGACGCTTATGTCACTTATGCTGATAGTCTGCAACAAGGGGACACCGCACCGGCCACGGCCAACAATGCCGGTGCGATATTGGCGCCGTATCGTAAAGCCGTCAGGTGGAGGCAGCAAGCTGGCGGTTAATAAACTGCTGCTGACCGCGCTGTTCCAGATTAAACGCCCGTTTGCCTACACCTCACGCCAGCGGCGATTACGCTATCGATGGCGAACAGCGTAACCGGGCTGGAATTGATGGCGGATGGTGACCACCAATCGTCTGCATCTGTTTGGCGGCATGACTGGTTAGATCCGCGTCTGCTGGACACCGCCAGCACACAAACCGATGACAAACAGATTGTCGGCTTGGTCCTCGCTATACCGCCAGCTTGTTGTTTTGCCGCTTACGATTTACCGGATGTTCAGCGGTACCGATATTCACGGCGGCATTCACTATGTTGGTCGTCGCACTACCGACAATCAAAATGACGGTTGGGTGGGCAGCTATACCACGCTGGATGCCGGTGCAGCTTACAAGACCCGGCTGTTTGATACCGCCACCACCTTCCGACTTGATGTCACGAACCTGACCAACCGCCATTACTGGACCAATATCGTGCCCGGTGGTCTGAACGGTTACAGCGGTGCAGGCTATGCCAGCGCTTCTCTCGGCGCGCCGCGTATGGTGCAGGTCTCCATGCAACTTAACTTCTAAGGGAGTGAATGATGAGCAAAATGTGGCGTCGGTTATTACCGATGTTGATGGTGAGTACACTGGCTTCAGCCCAAACGGTGATCGATGACACTGGCCATCATGCGTCGAAATCAGCCAACCGGCGATGCATATTGCTGACGCCTGGTTTGCGCATCACTCGTTGTTGATGACGTTGGGCGCGGGGATCGCATCGTGGCGACGGTGAATCATCCCGCCGATCGCGTCCGTGGATGTTTAAGGTTCAGCCATCCTCAATCAGGCACCGTGGTATGAAGGAAAACCCTAAGCCAGTGAAGCGATCTGTAAGCCATGTTGACGCTATCTTTGTGCCAAATGAATCCTGATGCGGAATCGTATCGACTTGCAGGTATTCCGGTACTGGCAAGAACTTCGATGATTTTGCTTCGATGAAGCGTTCACTGATCACGACGGCGCAAGTGCTGGTACGCCCGGAGGCGGCGAAGCGAGCAGAAGCTTATAACCGCTACCTTGATCAGCACATTGCTGACATCAGCGGGAAAACGGCGGGTTTAAGTGAGGCACAACGACCACGGGTGTTGCACATCCAGTCGCTGCATCCATTGAAAGTCGATGGGCGCGATACGCTGATTGATACCTGGATTAATCTCGCCGGTGGTCAGAGAGAAATGTCGCTGCAGGCATTGTCGGCAATATGAAGCCCATCTCCCCTGAAGACGTGATTCGCTGGAATCCTGATGTGATTATCATCGGTGCGGGCGCCGGATCGCTGGCAGATTCCGACTTTAAGACGTTGTTTGCCAGTGTGAAAGCCGTCCAGCAACATCGTGTGTGGCAGAATCCGGCAGGAGTGTTTCCGTGGGATCGTTATGGCACCGAGGTGGCGTTACAGATTCAATGGGCCGCAAAACAGTTGCATCCGGCGTTGTTCCCACAACTAGATTTAGTGAGTGCTACGCAGGCGTTTTATCAACAATTTTATGACTACTCGCTGACGGCGAATGACGCGCAGCGAATTTTACAGGCGTTGCCACCGGAATAAATCGGGCTTTTTAAATATGTCATTTTAAATTCATTAGCTCCACTGTTGGAGAATCATGAACAAACCCGTTTAAGCTTTACTTAAAACGGGTTTGTTCAATATCCAGTCAAGGTTTTTAAGGTGAATGGTCTTAGAAGTGCCGGGTAATAATAGGATTAGGTTTGCTCCATCCTGGATTGGTAAGTCCAGTGGAAATTAATGCTTGATGCCTTGAAGCATTAAAAAACGTGGATTAAGAAAAGTTTTAATCAGAATAAGTCTTATTGTGAGTAAATAATTGTCAGTGCTAAGTTGAATTTACACATCCGGACATCTTTCCTGAGGAATTATGCGCACGCATCAAGCATCTTGACGGAATGCGCGGTCTTGCCATCTTAATGGTGATTGGTTACCACGCCTATATGCACGTTGGCCAGAACTGCTTGCCCTATGTAAACCTCACACAACATATTCCAGTTTTTTCTTTCGGCTGGCTTGGTGTTGAGTTGTTTTTCATGATCTCCGGCTTTGTCATATTTATGACGCTGGATAAGTCTGAGAGCTATATCAGCTTCCTGAAAAACGCTGGCTGCGACTGTTTCCGGCGATGCTGATTGCCAGCTTGTTACTCTATGCTGTGGGTGGTTTTCCCGGAATGGTCCGCTATGACGCCCTATGTCAGGAATCTGCTACCTGGGCTGATCTTCACCAATCCTGAAACGTTGGCACAAATAACCGGTATTGAATTTAAATCGATGGCGGGCTCATTTTGGTCGCTGTACGTTGAAGCGGTATTTATCTGATTATTGGTGCCATCTATTTTCCCTGGGACGGAAATATTGCGCCGGGACGGTGCCGATGTTACTGCTGTCCGCCTCCTCGGTGTTGCAAAATCTTTAGGTCATCCCATTTTCATTGATGTTATTTCTAAGTTTGGTTTTATTCACTACGCGTGGTTTATGATCGGCTGCCTGGTGTATGAAAGAATGCATGGCCGTGACAAAGGCTTTCATTATGCGGTTGTGGTTGTCGCGATGCTCATTAACTTCAGCTACTACGTTAAAAATGCGGGCGCCCTAACGTCATTCCTTACTGCTGGTCATGCTTTTCTTTATTGCCATTTATTCAAAACAACTGGAACGTTTGTTATCCGTTCGATTTTCACTGCGATAGGTTTTGCCAGTTACGCCTACTATCTGATACATGCCGAAAAACCTCATGATTGCCATACTGATAAAAATGAATGTGCAGATCAAAAGTGAAACAGTCATGCTGCTCATGCCGATTGTGGTCGCCGCAGGGCTCTATTATTTGGCCTGGTTTATGACTAAATATCTCGGAACCAGCGTTGAGAAATATGTTGAAGGAAAACGGGCACCTGCAGCAGAGGGGCGGGTTGATATCACCATGGTGCGGAATTCATTCCGCACCCGATGTTTCACGTTACAAACCAAACCCATAACGCAGCGCAGTATACGCCACCATGCCAGCCAGCACGGTGGCAAACAAACCGCGCGTCACGATGCCGGTGATCGCCGCAATCAGCGCTGCCAGTAACGATAAACTCAAACCTGAAGCGGTTAACGCCGGCTTTTCCATCAACTCGGCCGTGACAATGGCCGCCATAATGCCCGCCGGGAGCTAAAGCTCAGCCACTGTTGCAGCGGGGCGATTCGGAAGCGAGCAGCAGAATGCCAACGCGCACACCGCTGTGATCAGCGCGGCAACCACAATGGTCAACAGGACATTACGCCCATGTTATTTCCCCTGTATTTATGCGTAACAGCAGCGTGGCCAGACTGGCGGCAAGAGGCGGTGGCGATGATCACCACTACGCTGAGATCCAGATGTCCCGCAGAAAAGGTCACCAGCACCGCAACCACAATCGCCAGCGTCTCCAGCCATTTCTGCGTCGGCTGGCAAACCACGTCATTAGAATCAGCCCGATAAACACGATACCAGACTAAAACCTCAATCCGGCCATCAGCGATCAGGGACGGCAGATGCGGCATAAGCGCCAATCACACAGGCAAAATCCAGTTCAGCCAGGCTGGGCAGGTTAAGACCTAAACATCCAGGCAAAGGCGATTTTGCCGTGCTGGCTGCCGTGCTGTACCGCGACGCCGAAGGTCTCATCGGTGAGCAGCAGGCCGCTGACGACTTTCTGCCAGCCACTTTGGCCACGGAAGAACACGCTAATCGCTGAACTCATCAGCAAATAGCGCAGATTAACCAGCATCACGCTAAGCACCACCGAGGTCATTTCCGCGTGCCCGCGTCATAGCGAATAAAAAAACTGCGCCGAACCGGTGTAGAGCAAAGGCCGCCAGCAGCGCGGTTTGCAATACGGAGAAACCTCGGCCAGCGTGCCAATGGCACCCGCAGCAAAACCGATGTCAGGTAATCCGGGCACGGTAGGTAAACAGGCGATAAACCCGCGCGAAAACCAGTGGATCGCTGTGTTTCGGCAGGGTGTGACTATTCAACGACATGACAATTCTTCCAAAACCTTCTCAACAGATGCACCAATTTTAAGCCACGATGCGCAAGGCTATAGTAAAATCCTGCTCCCGGAGTACATCAGCGAAGGATTTGTGATGCAGGAAAACGTGATGACATCAAATTGTGGCGTGACCGTGGTATGCACGGCGGCATGGAAATCCTGCGCGCACGCTGCTACGAGCACAGTTACATCCGGCACACTTCCACGACGAATTCGGATCAGCGGCGTTTCGCCCGAGGGGCACAATCGTACCCGCATATTGTCAACAGGGCTATTGCCGCCGCTGGCACGGTGATGGTGATTTTGCCGGGAGAAGTGCACACCGGTGAAGCGGTCCAGCGTGAGGAAGGCTGATTACTGCGCTGTTTTATCCTTCGCCGCACTGGTCAATGAGATTGCGGAGTCACAAATCGGCGGCAAAGGTGAACTCAATTTTGGTGCGGAAGGGATGCGTTACGATCCGCTGCTGGCGCAGCAGATGTTGCAGGCTTCTCCGCCGTGATGCAAGAAAGTCCGGACGCAGTGGAAAAAGAGTGTGCGCTGTTTCAGGTGCTGAGCACGTTAATCCGTCAACACGGCGAACGCACGTTAAAAGGCGGTGAGCGGCATGCGTTACGCGCCGATATTCGGCAGGCGATCGATTATCTGCACAGCGATTACCATCAGCCGCTGGCGGTCAGTGAAATCGCCGCCGTCGCCGGGCTAAGCGAATACCATTTTATGCGCACCTTCCAGAAGCTGACCGGCTTATCGGTACATCAATACCTCACGCAGATTCGTCTGATGCGCGCAAAACGACTGCTGTCGCAGGGCTTCGATGCCGCACACACCGCCAGTGAAGTGGGCTTCTTCGACCAAAGCCACTTCATCCAAGAAATTCGCGCCATTTTGGCATTACACCGGGTGCATTTGCGGCGGCATCGTGATGGGCGAGGATCTTATGACCGTAGCTGCTTAATGAACAGGCGACGCCGCTGTCGGTCGGTTTCGTCCTGCTGAACCGCTTTACGCTGCTGCCGTTTGCGGCTTTTGTTGACTGCCTGCGTCTCGCCGCCGATGAAGGCGATCGCAGCCGTCAGCTGCGCTGTAGCTGGACGTTTATGTCCAGCTCAGGCAGTGAAGCCACTTCAAGCTGTGGCGCGGTGATCTCGCCCTGTGAAGCCCTAAAGAACCCGGAACATTTTGACTATCGTGGTGATTGGCGGGGTGCAGGATGAGAAGGACAAAACCGATCATCGCGCGCTGGATTATATTCGCCTCGCCGCGCAGTTTGGCACGCCATTGGTCGGTTTATGTACCGGTGTCTTTGCATTGATTCAGGCTGGCGTGATGAAGGGAAAAGAGTGTTGTGTCAGCTGGTATCACCATGGCGATTTACAGCGGCGTTTTCCCGATATCACCCCGGTAGCCGATCGCATCTTTGTCGATGAAGGCAAGCTGATTACCTGTGCCGGTGGCGTGGCGGCGGCGGATGTTGCATACGCGCATCTGATTGAACGCCATCCTGGGCCGCGCATGGGCGATAAAAAGTCTGCATATCATGCTGATTGATGAAGCGCACCACGCATCATCCGCAGCCGCAACCGGTGATCTTCGAAAAATAAAAGATCGCATGGTGCGTAGTGCCGTTGATGTGATCTCTCCCAACATATGGGCGAGGTGATTTCCGGTTGAGCAACTCGCGCAACGCCTCAATACCTCGCGGCGCAATGACGTAAATTCAAAGATGAGCTGGGTGTCAGTCCGCAACGCTTCGCGCGTGACTTACGACTGCGTTATGGTCTTTGGCTACTGCTACGTACAGCGCTGAAAACAGTGACGAAATTGGCGAGCGCTTGGCTTCTCCGATACCGCGCATTTTCCCGCCATTTCCGCGATGCCTTTGGTTATCCTCCCAGCCTGGCACGCAAGCAGGCCGCATTGCGCGATCAGCAGCATGTCGATCCATTCTTTATTCATATTGATAGTGCAATTGAAGGGCGTTGATTTCAGCGCTCTCGTTATTTCATTGTTGCTGCATAAAATGATTACCCACTGATTTACTTAATTTTTTCCGCCCGCCCGATTTAAGCCTTTCCAATCAGACATCACATTTTCTTATCCAATCGTGATGCACCTCAAACAATACAAATCACCTTCAAAAATTAAATTATTGATAAATAAGGGTTGTCGCGATTTTGTCATATTAAATGTCGCAAACGTTCAAGCTTGCACCCGGCGATATTCAGTAGTGTGAAAACTTACTGAATTTGGCCACTAATCCTGATGATGAGGGTGTAGCAATGAATGCAAATGATTTGAACCAGTGCCGATCCACAACTGTTTGCCGCCGTAGTGGGTGAGCTGGTGCGGCAGGAAACACACATCGAATTAATCGCCTCGGAAAATTATGCCAGCTCCGGTAATGTCCCTGCAGAGCCTAGCTCACCAACAAATATGCTGAAGGCTATCCGGGACGCTACTACGGCTGCGAACATGTCGACACCATCGAACGTTTAGCGATTGAACGTGCCTGCTGCTGTTTGGTGCGGATTACGCCAACGTGCAGCCCCATTCCGGTGCTCAGGCGAACGCCGCGGTGTTTATGGCGTTGATCAAACCCGGCGACACCATTCTCGGCATGAGCCTGGCGCACGGCGGTCACTTAACCCATGGCGCCGCACCGAATGTCTCCGGTAAGCACTACAACGCCGTGCAATACGGTTTGAATGCTGAAACCGGTGAGATTGATTATCAGGAAGTGGAGCGCCTGGCAAAGGAGCACCATCCGAAACTGATTGTGGCCGGTTTCTCCGCTTATTCGCGCATCGTTGACTGGAAACGCTTCCGCGAAATCGCCGATAGCGTTGGCGCCTGGCTGATGGTGGATATGGCGCACGTGGCGGGGCTGGTCGCTGCGCGCTGTTATCCCAACCCGTTACCGCATGCACATATGGTGACCACCACCGCACAAAACTCTGCGCGGTCCGCGCGGTGGTCTGATTCTTTCAGCGAACGGTGATGAAGCGCTGTACAAAAAACTCAACTCCGCGGTGTTCCTGGCCAGCAGGGCTGGCCCGTTGATGCACGTGATTGCTGCCAAAGCGATGGCCTTCCGTGAAGCGATGGAGCAGGACTTCATTCACTACCAGGCCAAGGTGATCGATAACGCAAACCATGGCGAAAGTGTTCATCAAACGCGGCTACGACGTGGTGTCAGGCGACTGACAACCATCTGTTCCTGGTCTCATTGATTGGTCAGGAGATCACCGGCAAGAAGCCGATGCTGCCCTGGGCCGCGCGCATATCACCGTGAATAAAAATTCCGTGCCCAACGATCCGCAAAGCCCGTTTGTGACCTCCGGTTTACGCATCGGCACGCCAGCCGTGACCACGCGCGGCTTTGGCGAGAAAGAGTGCGAGACCCTGGCGGGCTGGATTTGCGACATCCTTGATGTGCTGGCGCTGAAACAGAACAGCGACAACATCGAAGCCTGAGGTGCGTTTCAACGTATCAGAGCTGTGTGCCAGACATCCGGTGTATGGCGAACATTCACCGCAGGCTATCGCCAAAAAAGCCATTGCCTGACCATTTTTCCCGGCTCAGGCCGGGAGTTTTAGGAGACGAGTATGCAACGTTTTTCTGGTTTCGGGCTGATTAGCACGGACTGAGTTATCACGAAAACTGGCAGCGCATGTGGCGCAATCCCACGCCGAAAAAGTCCTACGACGTGATCATCATCGGCGGGGGCGGACATGGCTTAGGGACGGCTTATTACCTGGCAAAAGAGTTTGGTATCCGCAATGTAGCAGTGATCGAGAAAGGCTGGCTGGGCGGCGGTAACACCGCGCGTAATACCACCATCGTGCGCTCGAACTATCTGTGGGATGAAGCTGCCGCACTGTTCGAGCATTCCGTGAAATTGTGGGAAGGGCTGACACAGGAGCTGAACTACAACGTGATGTTCTCGCAGCGTGGCGTGTTGAATCGGACACACCCTGCAGGACATGCGTGATATCCAGCGCCGCGTCAACGCCAACCGCCTGAATGGCATTGACGGTGAAGTGCTGGATACTCGCGGGGTACAGGATCTTGAACCGCTGCTGGATTGCTCTGCTCGCGCACGTTTTCCGATCATGGGCGCTTCCTGGCAACCGCGCGGCGGTGTGGCGCGCCATGATGCGGTGGCGTGGGGCTTTGCTCGCGGCGCAGATGCGCATGGCGTGGATATCCTGCAACAGACCGAAGTCACCGGCATGATGATCCGTGATGGCCAGATTTACGGCGTGCACACCAATCGCGGTGATATCGAAGCGAAGACGGTGGGCTGTGTGGTGGCGGGTAACTCGGGCGTGCTGGCCAATATGGCCGGTATCAAACTGCCGCTGGAATCACATCCTTTGCAGGCGCTGGTCTCCGAACCGCTCAAACCGGTGGTGAACACGGTCGTCATGTCGAACCACGTACACGGTTACATCAGCCAGTCCGATAAAGGCGATCTGGTGATTGGTGCGGGCATTGATGGTTACACCGGTTACGGCCAGCGCGGCAGCTATCCGATTATCGAACACACCCTGCAGGCGATTGTTGAGATGTTCCCGGCCTTCTCGCGCGTGCGCGCTGAACCGCCAGTGGGGCGGCATTGTAGATACCACGCCAGAATGCCAGCCCCACGATCATCTCGAAAACCAAGGTGAACGGCCTCTATTTCAACTGCGGCTGGGAGGCACCGGCGGCCAAAGCGACACGGGATCGGCGCATGTGTTTGCCGCCAGTCTGGCTAAACGTGAGATGCATCCTCTGGCGGCACCGTTCTCTATTGACCGTTTCCACACCGGTGCTCTGGTGGATGAGCACGGCGCTGCAGCCGTTGCGCACTGATTATTGTTCGGGAGAAAGACAACATGTTTCATATTTATTGCCCGTGGTGCCAGGAGCATCGCGAAGAAGAAGAGTTTCATGCCAAAGGCCCGGCACATCTGGCGCGCCCTAAGGATCCGGAAGCTTGCAGTGACGAAGAGTGGGGCGACTATTTGTTCTTCCGTGATAATCCACGCGGCGTGCATCACGAACTCTGGGTGCACGCGGTGGGTTGCCGAAAATTCTTTAATATCACGCGCAATACCGTGACCTACGAGATCACTGGAAACCTACCAAAAATCGGTGAGCAGCCAGGGGCAAAACGTGCAGGCAGAAGTGGTGACCTTACCGGTGCGCCAGGAAGCACGAGAAGCGGCCAATGAGAAGACGTAAAGTGCAGGCCGGAGGCGCATCGCAGAGCCAGGTCAATCGCCTCAAACAGGGCGGTCGCATCGATCGCAGCCGCAAAATCACTTTCACTTTCAATGGCCAAAACGCTGGAAGGTTTTGTCGGGGACACCCTGGCATCAGCGCTGATCGCCAACGGCATTGATGTGGTCAATCGCAGCTTCAAATACTCCGTCCACGCGGCATCGTTGCGCTGGCGCGGAAGAGCCTAATGCAGTGGTACAGCTCGGTGGCGCAGAGCAGGAACCAGATCCCCAACGCGTGCGTGCCACTCAGCAAGCGCTTTATCAGGGGCTGGAAGCCGTCAGCACCAACGGCTGGCCGAGTGTCGATCGCGATTTGATGAGCGTAGTAGGCAAAATCGGTGGGCGTTTTATGCCGCCAGGTTTCTACTACAAAACCTTTAAACAGCCGGCATCGATGTGGAAAACCTACGAAAAATACATTCGTAAAGGGGCCGGTCTGGGTCGCAGCCCAACCGTCGCCGATCCCGATATTTATGATCACTTCAATCAGCACTGCGATGTGCTGGTGATTGGCGCTGGTCCAGCCGGACTGGCTGCGGCGCTGGCCGCAGGGCGCAGTGGGGTGCGCGTGATCCTGGTGGATGAGCAGGAAGAGATGGGCGGCAGTCTGCTGGATAGCCGCGAAATCATTGATGAGAAAGGTGCCGCGCTGTGGGCCCGCGATGCTGCAAACCTGCAGGCGCTGGACAATGTGCAGCTGCTGGCAAAAACCACCGCCAACGGCTATCACGATCACAACTTTGTCACGCTGCTAGAGCGTCGCACCGATCACCTGTCGATCACTGCGCCAGTTATCAAGGGGCACAAACAGGCGCGTCAACGTATGCACCGGGTACGTGCCGGGCGGGTGGTGCTGGCCACCGCGCGCATGAGCGTCCATTGGTACAGCGGCAACGACATTCCCGGTAACTATCTGGCGGGTGCGGTTTCCACCTATCATCGCTATGGCGTCGTGCCGGGCAACAAACTGGTGGTCTCCACCAGCAATGATGACGGCTACCGTGCAGCGCTGGACTGGCTGGATAGCGGGCGAAGTGGTGGCAATTGCCGATGCGCGTCTGAGTCCGGACGGCGAGTTGGTGAAACAGGCGCGTCTCGTGCACCTCACCATCAGCGACCAGCGCGGTAATCGAAGCGCAAGGCGCAACACGCGTGCGCAGTCGATATCGCCCGCATCAACAGTGAGAGCTTTGTGGTGGTTGGAGCGCCACGCGTCTGGTGTGCGACACCGTCGCCAGCCTTCGGGTGGGTCATCCATCTCGCATCACATACCGGCGGGCGCCCGCAGTGGCGGACGATATCCTCGGTTTTGTGGCGCCCCGTAAAAGGGATGAGGGTAGTGGAGGCGCAGGGCATCTATAGCTTGCTCTGACGCTCAGCAGCGGTTTCGAGGCGGGAAAACGTGCTGCTGAAGAAACCGGAGGCACACCGCAACTCGATGGCGCTGCCGCAAACACGGGCGCGTCGCGATGGCCCGGCGCTGGCGCTGTATCAGGTGCCGCACATGAAACCACCATGCGCGCACCGAAACAGTTTGTCGATTTGCAGAATGACGTAACGGCCGCTTCCATTGAGTGGCTGCGTGAAGGCTTTGAATCGATTGAACATATCAAACGTTACACTGTCATGGGTTTCGGCACTGATCAGGGCAAATTGGGCAATATCAATGGCCTGGCGATTGCTGGCGCGGGTATTGAATCACAGCATTCCTGAAGTTGGCACCACCATGTTCCGCCCCAACTACACGCCTGTGGCCTTTGGCGCAGTGAGACCGACGCCACTGCAACGAGCTGTTCCAGCCGGAGCGCTTCACCGCCCTGCATGCCTGGCATGTGAAGAACGGCGCCGAGTTCGAAGACGTGGGGCAGTGGAAGCGCCCCTGGTATTTCCCGCAGCGCGTCAACGGGCAACTGGAGACGATGCATCAGGCGGTGGTACGTGAATGTCGCGCAGTGCGGGAAAGCGTTGGCGTGCTCGATGCCTCAACCCTCGGCAAAATCGATATTCAGGGGCCGGATGCGCGTGAATTCCTCGAACGCGTTCTACACCAACAAATGGGCCAAACTGCCGGTGGGCCGTGTGCGCTACGGCCTGATGTGTCGCGACGATGGCATGGTGTTTGATACTTGCACCAGCTGCCTTTCGGCCAGAATCACTTCCTGATGACCACCAGCACCGGCAATGCCGCCACCGTGCTGGAGTGGCTGGAACTCTGCATCAAACCGAGTGGCCGGAACTGCAGGTTTACTTCAACTCGGTCACCGGATCACTGGGCCACCATCACTGTCACCGGCCTAAAGCCCGCGATCTGCTGGCGGAGTTCAGCGATATCGATTTAGCGCGAGACAGCTTTAAGTTCATGGACTGGCGTGAAGGCAGGTGGCGATGTTCCGGCTCGCGTGTTCCGCATCTCGTTCACCGGCGAGTTGGCGTATGAAATCAACGTAAGCCAACTATGCGTTGCATGTCTGGCAAGTACTGTTCCGCGCACGGCAAGAAATACAACCTCACCCCTTATGGGACAGAAACCATGCACGTATTGGTGCGGAGAAGGGGTTCATTATTGGCGGTCAGACACCGACGGATCAATGACACCGCACGATCTCGGCATGGAGTGGTGCGTGGGTAACGACAAACCGTTCTCGTGGATCGGTAAACGATCGCACACCCGATCCGATGTGCTGCGCGAGGATCGTAAACAGCTGGTGGGGCTGTTACCGAAAGATCCTAAAGTGGTGCTGGAAGAGGGTGCGCAGGTGGTGTTCGATCCGCAGCACGCGGTGCCTGTGCCGATGTATGGCCACGTCACCTCCAGTTACTACAGCCCGACGCTGGACAGCGGCTTTGCCATGGCCGTGGTGACACGCGGACATCACCGCATGGGCGAAACCGTCTGGCTTGCCAGTTCAGACGGCCAATTCACTGAAGCCAAAATTGTTAGCTCCGTGTTTATCGATCCAAAAGGAGAGCGCCAGAATGTCTGAGACCCTCACTGCCAACCTCTTTAATGCACATCCTGCGACGCCGGAGATGGGCGAATCTCCGCTGGTGTGGAGCTATATCAAAACGGGTGTTCCCACGGTAGCGGGCGCCTCGGATATCACATTGCGCGAGCGCGCAGACCTCGGTCATCTGACGCTGCGCGGATCGGCTATCGAGTTGGATAAAGCGCTGCGCGCCGTATTACAGCTCTCTCTGCCCGCGCAGCCTTTATCCCTGACGCAAGCCGGTGCATACAGCGCGCAGTGGATGTCACCGGACGAGTGGCTGCTGATTGTGCCGCAGGGTGAAGAGTATGCCATTGAGCAGCAGTTACGCGCTGCGCTCGGCGATGCGCACTACGCGATTGTGAACATTGGCGGCGGGCAAACCTTGCTGGAGTTGCGCGGTGAACAGGTGATCAATCTGCTGAAAAAATCGGTGGTGTATGACGTTCATCCGCAGAATTTCCGGTAGGTAAAGGTGTGATGACCTGCTTTGCCACCATCACGGTGGATCCTGCGTCGCCCAACAGAAGATCGTTGGGAACTGGTGGTGCGCCGCAGTTTTGCGGACTACAGCTATCGCTGGCTGCTGGATGCCGGCGCGGAATATGGCATTAGCGTGCTGTCCTGAGGTGACATCGTCGCCCATTTTACGCGGTGGCCTGGCAGGCCGCCGCCATTCGGCTCAGTTGCCAATGATGTGTGAGGGTCTTTTATGAGTCAGTAATGCCAACTGGATTTGACCGCCCAATGCCCGAGTAAACTGGGCAGCGTGGACGTAGTCACGCGCTTCTTAAGAACAGCGTTGTTACATCAATGAAAGCAGCATAGTTTTGATGACAAATGCGCGCGCGATTTTTCATCCGCACTGTATTTGAACCGCAGACCGAAAGCTGATGCGGCGGCATTTCGTGATGAATTCAGCACGCGCGGCTGACTTTGACATGTCATTCGAACTCACCGAACCCGGCTATAAAGTGCCGGTGGTGATCATGGTGTCGAAAACCGATCACTGTCTTAACGATCTGTTATATCGCCATCGCGCCGGTAAGCTGGCGATTGATATCAAAGCGGTGATCTCTAACCATCCGCTGCTGGAGCCCATCGTGGCCTGGCATGGTTTGCCTTACCACTATTTCCCTGTCTCTGCGGCGAATCGTGCGAACAGAGCAACAAATCTGGCAGGTGGTACAGGAGACGGGGGCGGAACTGGTAGTGCTGGCGCGTTACATGCAGGTGATGTCGGCGGGAGATGTGTCAGAAGCTCTCGGGTCGTGCCATCAACATCCATCACCTTGTTACCCGGATTCAGGCCAGGCCTTATCATCAGGCCTATGACAAGGGCGTAAAACTGGTGGGTGCCACCGCGCACTTCATCAATGAAGATCTCGATGAAGGACCAATCATCAGCCAAAAAGTCGAGGTGGTGAGTCATGCCGATTACGCCGACGATCTGGTGGATAAAGGGCGCGATATCGAGCGCTTAACGCTGGCACATGCGGTCTCGTGTTATGCCGAGCGCAGAGTGTTCCTGTATGAAAATCGCACCGTGGTGTTTTCACGGTAAGGCAGTGGAGATGGACAATTATCCGAATCCAGCCACTGACGAACCAGCATTGCCGCTGCGACCTGACATTCGCATCGGCTTTGTGCTGATCAACAAGTTCACGCTGCACTGCGTGCGTCAGAACTCGATCGAACCCTAATCCGCTTTGCGGCGGATGTGTCTTTTCTCAGTCGTCAGATTTTCTGTCAGTGGGAGTGGATGAGCTGTGACAATCAGCCTGTAACATCCAGCTGTGGCTTGCAGATTACGCCAACCGCGCCTTTTAACCTGGACGATCAGTGGGATTACGTGGTGTTTGCCGGTGGCCTGCTTGATGAGACGCGCGATTCGCCTGCGTGGCTGCTGGAAGCGATGCGGTCACTTCAGGCGCGGCGTATCCCCATTATTACCTGTGCAGCGCCACTTTTATGGCTGCTCAGGCGGGTTTGCTGGAAGGCAAGAAGTGTGGCAGATTCAATTTTACGACGCGCGATGAATTTCGTCAGCGCTTCCCTTCGGTGACGCCGGTGATCGATCAAACCTATCTGAGTGACGGCGGGATAATTTCCTGTCCAGTTGGCACCGCGCGCGATTTGGCCATGGATATCATCCTGCAGCATTGTGGTGAATTGCGGGCGAAGAAAGTGCAGAAGTACTTGCTGGTGGAAGAGAGTAAAAAGCGGCAAGCAGCACAGCACGCTCCAGCATGGGTGGGGAGCTAAAAAACTATGATGATGAGCTGGTAAAGCGCACCGTTGCGTACATGCAGCAGCATCTGTCTTCGCCTGAGCCGTTGCAAACCCTGACGCATGCCATGCAGATTAACCTTCGTCAGCTGAACCAGGCATTTTTACACAGCACCGGTGATACCGCGGCTGTTCACTGGCGCAAAATGCGGCTGGAGCATGCGCGAAAATTAATGACCAGCAGTAATGTGAGTATTAACAGTGTCGCGAAATCATGCGGTTTTTCTGATGCTTCACATCTTATTTCCTGGTTCCGAAAACAGTATGGTGAAACGCCCGCCGATTATCGCAAACGACGGCGGGATGTTGAAAGATTAATTCAACAATCCTCAATTTTTTGATGTAAAGCCCACACGCTATCAATGCGGGGTGGGCTTTATTATTTTCACCACTTATCTGAATTTCAAAGCGTGAGGTTGGGTATAAAGAAAAACATCAATCATGTCCCATTTCACAAAAATAAGAAAAGGATATGAATGAATTGTTAATTAATTATCTTGTTGATTACGCTGATTTTTACGTGGCAGTGGGTGATAAACATTATATTGATGTGAATTTTTATATTATTTCCACTTTGGTGTCAGGTTGACCAACATTGCGTGCTGGTGCAATTATTCCCTTACGAATTCACGGATATACTGTGAGGCTGAAATGAAAGGGTCAACCTGTAATCTGATAGCGCGCACGGCACTCCCGCATAAGGCATATGGAAGGCATCGCGCCAAAGGAAGTGTGAAGAAAATTGATGTGATATTCTGCGCGGTAAGTAATGGCATCATTGAAAATTCCTACATCAAACCGGGTAAAAGTCTGTTGCGTCTCGGCAAAGCGTTGTGGAATTTAATTGCCGCGCCCAATGCAAAAGATGAAGAGAAACGTAAATTCAATTATTAACTCTCCAGAGGGCGCAACTTGCCCTCTCTGTTTATCTCCTGCGAATTAGTCTCATTCCCTCGTTTGGTTTACCGTTCTACGTTGCACGCTTTGTGCTGTTGAAGGTTCCTGGTCTACATTTGGGGTTGATTTCTCTGCCGCAGAGGGGACTTTAGGTTTGCCCAACTGCAAAATCAAAGGAATAGCAACATGACGAACGCCCTGTGTCAGGCGCTTCAGCTGGAATACCCGCTTATTCAGGCACCGATGGCGAAGGCGTCTCCCCTGAAATGGCCGCCGCGTCACCAATGCCGGTGCGCTAGGTTCTATCGGTGTGGGGGCCTCCACTCCGGAACAGGCAGCGTGATGATCGCGCAAACGCAGGCGCTCACCCGAGGCCCCATCAACGTCAACCTCTTTGCCATGCGCCAGCGTACGCGACGTTGAACGCGAGCAAGCGTGGATTAATCGCTTTGCGCCGTTGTTTGTGCGTTATGAAGCCGAGTTACCTTCGGCTCTCTCGGAGATCTATCAAACCTTCCTGAATAATGACGCGATGCTCAGTGTGATTCGAGCAGGCGGCCCCAACAAACAGTGAGCTTTCATTTTGGCATCCCTTCCGCGGCAGTGATTCAACGATTCAGGGCGTGGGATCGTGTTGCTGGCCACCGCGACCAGTGTGGCAGAAGCATGTTGACCATCGCGCGCAGCGCATTGATTTCGTGGCGCAGGGGATTGAAGCAGGCGGGGCATCGAGGACATTTTGATCCTCAGGCTTTCGACCATCAAATGTCGACCTTCACCCTGGTGCAGGCGATCCGTCAGCAAACTGCGCATCCGGTGATTGCGGCGGGTGGCATCATGGAGGTTCAGGTATCGCTGCCATGTTGCAACTGGGCGCAAACGGTGTGCAGTTGGGTACCGCCTTTGTGTTATGCCCGGAATCGGCGGCAAACGCGGCATATCGCGCGGCAATGAAACAGGCCAGAGCAACCGGCACCGAACCTGCTGCGATTTCTGGACGTCAGGCGCGCTGTTTACGCAATGATTTCTGCGATTTTAGTCGTGACTTCGCCAACAGTGATGTACCGGATTATCCGTTGACCTATTCGCTGGGCAAAGCGCTTGCCGCTGTCGCTGCGGCAGAAAGCAGCACACCACGGCTTTGGCGCGCAGTGGGCTGGGCAGGGGAGCGGCGCTGGCACGTGAATGCCTGCGGGTGAGGCTGGTCAGGTCGTTAATGCGTGCATAGCCTGCTGTCACTCTCTGTATCTGACCGCGTAATGGCGGTCAGATTTTTCCGCAAATCAGCTGAACTATTTGGTTAACGATATTAATGTCACCTGATTCGGCAGGTTGAAAGGTGTAGTGAAACGATCATTGCCAGTTTGAATGTCACATTTTAAATTTAGAGACGCTTTAAAGCGACAAGATTTCTCAAATTGATAACCCCGTCATTATTAATCCTTCATCCGCAATTCCTGAGTACGCCAACAACTTTCTTTTATCGAATTTTTACCACAAAAGAATTTAAGTGTTCAACGATATGTCCACAATCTGTCCATCATTTAGTATTTAAGCCAGGATCAAAACCTTTTATAAAAGCTATTCATGGAATGGCGCGGTCTTCAATAATGACAACACTGAACAAGAGACAAAGCGGAATTATCGATTATCTTGCGGCTGAAAATGATTGGGTAGCCGCTAATCGTGTTGCGGAATCATTTGCGATCTCAGTGAGCACCTTACGTCGTGACTATTGAAGTGATTAATACGTCTCTTGGTGATCAGAATAGCACATTAAAAGTAAGCCAGGCCTTGGGCTGCGTTATGATGGCGGTTCGCCATTTAATCGTGTCTATGTCGTGTGACAGGAATAGAGGTGAGATTTTTTACGACCAAGCGTTTAGTAGGCATTGCGACGGTTTATTAACGCAGTCGCCTCCCAGCCGATTTCCATCAGTGCGTTGGCCGAAAAGTATTACGTGAGTCGCTCTTCCATTGTCCGAAGACCTGAAGAAAGGATTGAGCTTTGGGTTGCTGGTTTTGCTTTGAGGATGAGGTGAAAGACCACTCCGGCACGCATCTCTGCGGTGACGACCTGAATATTCGGATGGCGTTAAAAGAGATTATTACTAATAGTGTATTCAGCCACTATCAAATGGTAGATAGCCGCATTGACCGCTTTTCTCGCACAAAATTAGTGGATCAGTTTGGGAAAGTGAATGTCGAAAATTGTACCTCTTTAATTGGCTTTATTGAAAGCGAACTCTCAATAGCCATCAGTGAGCCTTACTACACTAATTTGTTCTCTCATCTGTTGGTCACTATTCAGCGCGTCTCTGGTTTAGCGGAGCAACCCACGATCACAAGCTTTCATCGACACAGTTGTAAAGAGTGGATGATCGCAGAAAAGCGTGTCATGGCTGGAACAAGAGTACAATTTACGCCTGCCGAAATCCGAAGTCAGTTATATCTATCAATATATTATTTCATCCGGCCATCATGTATTAAAGGCTGATGCGAAATTCATTACCGCAACACAGTGAAGCAGATGAATATGCTAGCAGATTTATCGCGCCTGCTCGCGGAGCTCGGTCTCAATCTTATCCTGGACGCAAAACTACGCCGTGATTTGGCTCAGCATATTAAGCCGATGCTCAACCGCCTCGCATATATCGCTATTCATAATCCTCTATTAGAGGACATCAAATTGGAATTTGGCCGCGCGTTTGAAACTGTCAGATGTGCCACGGAAAAACTCAGCGTGAATTTTGATTATCCGGCCACTTCTGACGATGAAGTCGCTTACCTTACGCTTTATATTCAGACTGCGTTAGAGAAATTCAGTGCCTGTAAGAAAATCATTATTGTTTGTTCCAGCGGCGTCGGCACCTCTCAGCTATTAGCCAGCCGTATTAATCGTGCATTCCCTGAGTGGGAAATCGTCGACATTGTGCTGGAGCCAGTTAAGTGCCACGTTAGGCATAAAAACTGCGATCTCATTGTATCAACCATCAAATTAGAAGGCGTTGAGTTACCCATTGCCTATGTCTCAGCGCTTTTTTCAAAAAAAGATATTGCAAGAGTTTCTGAAAAGATAATTTTCACTAAAATTATAAAGGAGAGTGATGATGCTCGATAAGGTGGTAGTCTCAGATATTTTCTTAGCCGCTCCTGTGTTGTTACCGATTTAGTGGCAGGCAATAAGGTAGAGGTGATCGAGTATCTGTCACAATTGCTATTTGCAGAGAATATTATTAGCGATAAAGCCCTCTTTATTCGCGATGTCCTGGCACGTGAAGAACTTGGCCCAACCGGCTTTGATAATCAGGTTGCCATCCCCCACGGTAAGTCACCGCCGTGCGCGAAACGCGAATGGCGGTGGCCCAATTACGGCACCCTGTTGACTGGGAAACAGAAGATGAGGTTGCCGTCCGGCTGGTTATTCTGTTTGCCGTCAGGAAACGCGGATAGCGGCATCGGGACATATCAAAGTATTAGCCAGTGTATCAGTCGCACTGGTGATGATGAAATTGTTGAGCAACTTATGCAGGCTGAGAGTCGTGAAGCGTTGTACCGCTTAATTGTCAAGCAATACCGGATTATAAACCTTATCTATCTGGAGTTTTTCTCATGAGACTCATTGCAATTACCGCCTGTCCAACAGGCGCCTTTTAGCACACACCTATATAGCTGAAGCGAATCTGAAAAAGAGCGCGGCTAAAATGGGCATAGATATCTTAGTGGAAACCCATGGAGCAGTGGAGAGTGAATACCATTTCACTCGACGAGGATATTAATATAATGCCGACGCGGTGCTGATTGCGGCAGATAAAATGATTGATACCGGAAGGTTTAAAGGAAAGCGTATATTCAAAGTTCCGGTGGCACGTGCGGCCAAGGATGCCACTGGCTTGTTGAATAATATTGTGAACGGTGCACTAAAACCCGAATTAGCCGGGGAGACCTCCTCAGTCAGGATTGATGATGCCCCCAATTTCTCTGGTGGAAAGTCATTAGCCTCTCAACTTTATATCCATCTGATCACCGGCGTGAATCTGATGATCCCCTTTGTGGTGGCCGGCGGAATATTGATTGCACTCAGTTTCTCATTCGGCATCACGGCCGCTACGCCGGGTGATGCGAATTTCAGCCCCATCGCCAAAATGTTATCCGATGTCGGAGGCGGCGCGGCTTTCGCGCTGATGCTGCCGATATTGTCCCTCGGGATCAGCAAATCCATCAGCGGTAACCTCGGTATTGTTTCTGGCGCGGTAGGCGGCATGTTAGCGGTGCATACCGGTGCGGGTTTTTTAGGTGCCTTGTTTGCAGGGTTCCTCGCCGGGTATATCACGTTATTTGTAGTAAAATATATTCAATTGCCAAAAGCACTGGCCGGGCTCAAACCTATTCTGATCGTACCATTATTGACGGTGCTGCTGACCGGAGCACTGATGATTCTGGTTATTGGTCAGCCTATCAAATTGTTGCTAGAGGCATTAACCACCTTCTTGCAAACCATGGGAAATATGAATGCTGCGGTGATGGGCTTAATGATTGGCATCATGGTGGCATTTGATATGGGGGGACCGTTAAATAAAACCGTCTGCATGTTTGCTATCGGATTAATGTCGACCGGAATCTATGAACCCATTGCGGCCTGCATGGCAGCGGGCATGGTTCCTCCAATCGGTATTGCGCTGGCGACCACGTTATTCAAACGTAAATTTACCGCGCAAGAGCGTGAAACCGGAAAAGTCACCTATGTATTAGGGCTCTCATTTATCACCGAGGGCCATTCCCTACGCTGTTTCTGATCCTCTGCGTGTGATTCCTGCTATCTGTGCGGGTTCTGGCTTGGCCGGGGCACTTTCGATGGGGCTCGGCTGTGCTTCTCGCGCACCGCACGGTGGGGTGTTCGTGCTGTTTATCCCCAATGTGATTACACATGTATTGGCTTATATCTTCGCAATTGCTGCCGGTGCGTTATTCACGGCAGTGATCCTACGTGTCATCAAAAAAGACGTTAATCAGACCCTGACTGAAGGAGTGAAAGATGTTAATCAACATGAAGAATCTTTTGAGCGTGGCTAAAAATAATAAGTTTGGCGTAGGCGCTTTTAATATCGCTTCAGCAGAATTCGCGCGCCTGGTGATTGAGGTTGCAGAAGAGTTACGTTCCCCCGTGATTCTTGAAGTGCATCCGGTTGAGCATGATTTCTGTGGTGATGCCTTTATTGTTTATTTACGCGAATTAGCCGCCAAAGCCAGCGTGCCGGTGGTTATTCATCAGGATCATGGTCAGTCACTGGAACACAATATCAAAGCGATTCAGACCGGTTATACCTCGGTGATGATTGATGCCTCTTTGCTGGCATTTGAAGACAACATCGCCTGACGCGAAAAATGACGGAAATAGCGCATGCAGCGGGGTTTCTGTCGAAGCGGAGTTGGGCACCATCGGTGTTGCTGAAGGCAGTTCGAAGGGGGCACAGTGAGATCCTCCTATACCGATCCTGACCAGGCCGCGCGATTCGTGAAAAACGGGCGTCGATACCCTTGCAGTCGCGATTGGCACCTCACATGGCCTTTATCCTGTGGGCAAACAGCCGAAACTGGATATCCCACGACTCAAAGAGATCGCTGCACGGGTGGATATTCCCCTGGTATTACATGGCGGGTCAGGCAATAAAGACAGTGAAGTAGCAGAAGCCATTCAGCACGGTGTAGGGAAAATCAACATCTCCAGCGATATGAAGAAAGCATTCTTTGCTCGAAGATGAATTAAACGCGGCAGTCATGAACCCAGTGAATTGTTCCTGAAACCGATGGCGGCAGCGAGAGAGTTGTCGCTCACAAAATGCGCTTATTCTCTTCGGCGGGTAAAGCAGAGCTTTACGCTTGAGCGATGGTAGTCAGTGAAGGGTAATGCATCACTCTTCACTTTATTCACTAAGGCCGTAGCGAAAGGTACGGCCCCCTCAAATTATTGATGGCAGATGCCTGCCTGCATAACGAAATAAACGGGTTAGGATTTACAACCAACACCTCGGTTAATGCTGTTTTGTCTGCTGCGCGTCGCGCGGTATACCTTGCGGGACATCCATTCATCTCCGCAGGCAGACATGAGCACACATACACGCATCCGCAAATTCAACACCAAAGAAACGTACCCTAACCAAAACCTCGACAACGATCTTTGCCAGGCTGTGCGTGCCGGCAATACCGTTTACGTTCGCGGTCAGATTGGCACTGACTTCGAGGGCAATCTGATTGGGCTCTGGCGATCCGGCTGCACAGGCCGATCAGGCGATGAAAAACGTCAAGCAGCTGCTGGAAGAGGCGGGCAGCGACCTGTCACACATCGTCAAAACCACCACCTATATTATTGACCCGCGTTATCGTGAGCCGGTTTATCAGGTCGTGGGTAAATGGCTGAAGGTGTGTATCCGATCTCCAACCGGACTGGTGATTTCAGGGCTGGGTCAGCCGCAGTGGCTGATGGAAATTGATGTAATCGCGGTTATCCCGGACGACTGGCAGCCACAAGCAGGAGCCTGATCATGACGTTATCGATTGTAGGACGCTGTGCTGAGACCGGGCAGATGGGTATCGCCATTAGCTCATCCAGTATTGCCGTCGGCGCGCGCTGCCCTTGGTTACGCACCAGGTGGGCGCCGTTTCACACAAGAACATCACCTTACCGGCGCTGGGCCGCGCATTCTTGACCAGTTGCAGCAGGGAAAATCTGCTCCAGGCCGCCTTAGCCGCCGGGTGGCGTCTGACGAATATCATCAATATCGCCAGGTCACCGTGCTGACGGCTGATGGGCAAAGTGCCTGCTTCAGCGGAGAAAAAAGGGAGTGAACCATGCGCTGGTGGTGTGGATTGCGTGGCGGCAGGAAATTTACTCGCCAATCCCGAGGTAATCGTCGCGATGGTAAACGCGCTGAGCGGAGCGAGGGCACCTCGCCGATCGCCTGATCTGTGCCATGCAGGCAGGTATGAAGGCGGAGGTGAGGGCCAGTACATTCGGCTGCGCTGTCGATAATAGCTGAACCAGTCTGGCCTATTGTTGATCTGCGCGTTGACTGGACCGAGGCCGACCATCGAGGAGCGTCAACACCCTGTGGCAGGCTTATCAGCTACTCCAGATGCAGGATTACGTGATCCGCGCATTGGATCCCACCAAAGCCCCCAGCTATGGCGTACCCGGCGACGAGTGATGCAAGGAGCTTCTATGGTGACCAGCCGTACGTTACTGGCTCAGTTGGTGACGCTGATACCCAGCCGTGGAGTCAATCTGCTGATCGATTTTGTCTGGCGCTATCTGACCGATCTGGGTGTGAACTGCGAACTGATTCATAACGCTGAGCGCAGCAAAGCCAATCTGTATGCGAGGCTCGGTCCCGCAGGCAAGGCGGCGTGATGCTCTCAGGGCACAGCGATGTGGTGCCTGTAGATGGGCAAGCGTGGAGCGTTCCGCCTTTTGCGCTGACCGAGCATGACGGCAAACTCTACGGGCGCGGCACCGCGGATATGAAGGGATTTATCGCCTGTATGCTGTCGGCCGTACCGCATTTTCTGGCACAACCTCTCACTCAGCCGCTGCATCTGGCGATCTCTTATCGACGAAGAAGTGGGTTGCCTCGGCGTCAGAACCTTGCTGGATGCGTTAGCGCAGCGCCCGGAAAAGCCGGACATTTGCCTCATCGGCGAACCCACCGAGCTGCAACCGGTTTTAGGCCACAAAGGCAAACTGGGCATGCGATGTGAAGTGCAGGGCGCGGCGTGCCACTCTGCTTATGCGCCACAAGGCGTGAATGCTATCGAGTACGCAGCGAAATTGATTCATCGACTAACCGAGATGGGTGAGCGACTGGCTGCCGGAAAAGCAGGATGCGCTTTTGATCCGCCTTATACCACCGTGCAAACCGGCGTGATTCAGGGCGGGCGGGCGCTGAATATTGTGCCTGCAGAATGTAGTTTTGATTTTGAAGTTCGCACCTTACCCAAAGATGATGCGCAACGGGTAGCCGACGAACTGGAGCGTTACGCACAGCGCGACCTGTGCCCCGGATGCAGGCCGTCAATCGCGACACGTCGATTCGTTTCACATCTATCAGTGGCTATCCGGTTTATATACTGACGCGGAAGTCCCGCAGCGCTTTGATTGCGCACCTGACCGGTACCGACAGCTTTAGCACGGTGGCCTTTGGCACCGAGGGCGGCTTGTTCCATCAGGCTGGTATCCCATGTGTGATCTGCGGTCCTGGCAGTATGGCGCAAGGGCACAAACCCGATGAGTTTATCAGCCTGGAACAGCTGACCGCCTGCGATGCCATGTTGCGGCGGTTAGCGGAGTGGATGTGTCTATGAAGTGACATTGTCACTCATTGCACGTGCTTATTGAGCCGCACCCTTCAGTTATCTCGTTCTTGTTTTCATCAATCACACACCAGGCTGAAGGGCGCGGTTATCAGGCCGCGCCCAGCCAATTTGCCTGCTTTAACTTTTCCAAACACCAGCTTCAGGAAGCACTAACCGCATGATGCACGCATTCACCGTATGCTGGTGGTAAGCAAAGATAGCCCGTTTCTGGAGAGTCCATGGTCAGTGCAGAAGTCACCCCGTTCCCGCAGCCCGATGTGCTGCATCCTGTAGCCCACAAAGCCAACGTTGCCGTGCAACTGGATGGTGTACTTAAACGCTTTGGCGATGCCATAGCGCTACACAAAATTTCATTAACCATCGAAGAGGGTGAGTTTATTACGCTGCTCGGCCCATCAGGCTGTGGCAAAACCACACTGTTAAACCTGATGGCAGGCTTTGCCGAAGCAGATGGCGGAGAGATCTTTATTGATGGCGATCTGGTCACCGAGATCCCTCCTTACCAGCGTGAAATCGGTATCGTCTTCCAGAACTACGCACTGTTCCCGCATATGACCGTGGAGAAGAATGTTGGCTATGGTTTGCGTATGCGCGGTGTGCCCAAGGCGGAAATCGCTGGTGTAGAACAGGCATTAGCGCTGGTTAAACTGGCGGGCTACGGTCAGCGTAAGCCGCGTGAACTTTCTGGTGGGCAGCAGCAGCGTGTTGCCCTGGCGCTCTGGTGATTCGCCCGAAAGTGCTGCTGCTGGATGAGCCGTTTTCCGCACTCGATAAAAATCTGCGTTTATCGATGCAGGTTGAGTTAAAAGCTATTCAGCGCAAACTCGGCGTCACCACGGTATTTGTCACCACGATCAGGGCGAAGCGCTGAGCATAGTGACCGGGTAGTGGTGATGTCTGCTGGACACGTTCGCCAGATTGGTACCCCGGATGACATCTATCGCCGTCCGCAGGATCCTCCTTTGTCGCGGGATTTGTCGGCGATGTGAATATCTTGCCAGGCCATTACGCTGTGCCGCGCACCTGCCGTTATTGAGCTGGTGGCAATAAATGCGCCTGCCGGCAGAGCGAGTAAATGCCCATGATGGGCGAACGTCTTGATGTCTACATGCGCCCAGAAAACCTGCAACTGGCACCGCTGGCCCCCACTCCCTGTTCAGTGCCACGGTGATTACCCATGTTTTCCAGGGTGATCATGTGGATGTACATCTTGATGCGCCAGCACTGGGCAGCGCGGCATTATTTGCGCGCCAATCGGGACTCGAATCCCTGACGCGCTGGCCGGTAGGCAGTGTGGTGGGCGTGAGCGTTGATGATGAAGGTGTTTGTGCGTTTAGCGCGGCGAAGCAAGGATAATCGATGTTACCTGAAATGATGAACGCCGTAATAGCACGCCAGCCCGGCGGTCCTGAAGTACTGGCATCAGTCAGCCGTCCTGTGCCGCAACCGGCGGCTGGAGAAGTGTTGATTCGCGTCAGCTGTGCCGGCGTTAATCGCCCGGATATTATGCAGCGTAACGGTATGCCGCTACCGCCAGGCACCACCGATATTCTCGGGCTGGAAGTCTCAGGCACCGTGGTCGCACTCGGCGCGGGTGTCGAATACCCGAGAATCGGGAGCGCCGTGATGGCGTTACTCAACGGTGGCGGATACGCCGACTATTGTGTCGCGCGTGCCGAACTCTGCCTGATCGTCCCGCATACCTTGCCGCTGAATCATGCCGCTGGCGTGCCGGAAGCCGCATTTACCGTCTGGCATAACCTGTTTGAGCTGGGCCGTCTGCAACCGGGGGAAACGGTATTGATCCATGGTGCTGCCAGCGGCGTCGGGACCTTTGCGATTCAATGCGCTCAGGCGTGCGGAGCAAGGTATTCGCCACCGCAGGCGGTGCCGATAAAATCGCCGCGCTACAGCAACTCGGGGTTTGTCGTGCCATTGACCGACATCACGAAGACTTTGTTTCCGTTATTGAGATGAAACCCAGGGCCGCGGTGTGGATGTGGTGCTGGATAACGTAGGCGGCGATTACGTGGTGCGTAACCTCAGCGCTCTGGCACCAGGCGGACGCCACGTGAGTTGTCGTTTATGCAGGGGGCGAAAGTTGAGCTCGACACAGCTGGTGATGCGCAAGGTTAAGCCTGACGTCATCCACGTTGCGTCCCAAAAGCGCCGCAGAGAAAGCACGGCTGGCGCAAAACATCAGCAAACACCTGTTGCCACTGATGGCGAGCGGAAAAATTTCCCCGATCATTCATACGACATTACCGCTGGCACAGGCCGCCGACGCCCATCGCATTCTTGAAGCCAACGCCAACATCGGCAAAGTGCTGTTAAAGGTGGCGCCATGATGCAGCTCTTCTACGCCAGCACCTCGGCGTATGTACGTAAAGTCATGGTCTGTGCGCAGGTGCTGGGGTTAGCTGACGCGATCGCGTGGCTGGATTCGGCGGCACATCCTGTCGAACGGGATGAACGCATCGCGGCATTTAATCCTCTGGCGAAAGTGCCCGCATTGCGAACCCATCATGGACTTTGTCTGTATGACAGCCGCGTCATTTGTGAATATCTGAACACGCTGTCACAAGGCGCGCTGTTCCCCGCAACCGGGGATGCACGCTGGCAAAGCCTGACAAGACAGTCATTGGGCGATGGCTTAATCGATGCCGCTTTATTGGCGCTATGAATTTAGCGCGCGTCCGGAAGAGAAACAGTGGCAAAACTGGGCCGACGCGCAGTTAAAAAAAGTCACCGCCGCTCTGGCAGAAATCGAACGACAGGTTTCGCAATTCAGCCCGCAGCCTGATGATATTGGTTTGATTGCGATTGGCTGTGCACTGGGCTATCTCGATTTTCGTTTCGCAACGCTTAACTGGCGTGATAGCTATCCGCTGACTGCCGCATGGTTCGCCGGTTTTGATGCTCATCCGGCAATGGCCGCAACGCGTCCGCACGTTTAATCAGGAGTTTTCATGTCACAGCAAATCTATTTTCTGAATGGACCCAATGCCAATTTGTACGGCCTGGATAAAAACGGCACCTACGGCAGCGAAAGTTTTGTCAGCATCGGTGAACGTTGCCAGCGCCGCGCAGCATCACATGGCGTGGAATTGCACTTTCGTCAAAGTAACCATGAGGGCGTACTGGTCGACTGGATTCAGGAAGCGCGACAAAACGCCGCTGGGCTGATCATCAATGCCGCCGGTTTGACCTACAGCTCAGTGCCAATTCTGGATGCATTGCTGATGTTTGATGGCCCGATCATCGAAGCGCACATGAGCAATATCTGGAAGCGTGAGCCGTTCCGCCATCACTCCATGGTGTCAAAAGCGGCAACCGGTGTGATTGCTGGACTCGGCGTGTTGGGCTACGAACTGGCCATTGATGCGGTGGTTACGCTAATTAAGGCGGATGTGGCATGACAACTCTGGTGTTTTACAGCGAGTTTGACAGTTTCTCCGAGTGGTCAGCACTGCTGGCCCCACATCTCCCCGTGTCACAATTTGCCGAGCAGAGGAGGTTTTGGACGCCAATGACGTGCATTTCGCGCTGGCGTGGAAACCGCCGCACGGTTTTTTGCCCCGTACCGCAATCTTAAGCTGTTGGTGAATCTCGGTGCGGGTGTTGATTCGCTGGTAGGTCGCGATGACCTGCCGGATATCCCGATTATCCGCCTGTCCGATCCTGATATGGCCAGGATGATGGCTGGCTATGTGCTGTTCGCGGTGCTGCGCTATGCGCGCGACATCCCGGCATTTGAACGGGCGCAACGCCAGCGGCGCTGGCACTACCTTCATCCTCGGGTGCCATCAAGCGTACGGGTTGGCGTGATGGGTTTGGGAGAGTTGGGGGCTTTTTGCGGCGCAGGAATTAGCACGGCAGGGGTTTGCTGTGCGCGGCTGGTCACGCTCACAAAAAACCATTGCCGGTATTGAATGCAGCAGCGGGCTGGCATCGCTGGATGATTTCCTCAATCAGAGCGACATTTTGGTCGTGATGTTGCCATTAACGCCGAGTACCACCGGTTTGCTCAGCCAACAACGGCTGGCGCAACTGCCAAAGGGCGGCCTTTATTAATGTGTCTCGCGGCGCGATTGTTGATCAGGCTGCGCTGACCTGCGCGCTGCAATCGGGAGATATTGCCCAAGCCACGCTGGATGTGTTTGACCGCGAACCGTTGCCGCCGGAAGATCCGCTGTGGCGTATGGAGAATGTGTTAATTACCCCCATCTGGCCTCGGTCGCCATTCCGGCCAGCGCAGCGTTACAGGTTGCTGAAAATATTCAGCGTGCTGCGCGAGGAAGCGGTATCCAATCAGGTGTTCCCGGAACGCGGTTACTAAGCGGGTTCAGGCCACGCGCACCACTTGCGGGTCGAAATAGCTCGGGGCTGCCATGCCCGGAATGTATTGATCGGAGATGAACATCTGGCAACGTTCGGCAAAGGCGTTCACCACCATGGATTGCTGGGTGTTAGCCATGGTGGCATAGCCGAGTTGCATCGGCTTGTTCACGCCTGCCAGACGCACGCGGATCAGCCGTTTGCCATCCTGTGACAGGTGCGCTTTCGGGCGCACGTTGGCAATGCCAAATCCGACGCCGTTGGACCATGGCGCGCACCACTTCCATATTGCTCGAGCGCATCACCACATTCGGCGCCACACCCGCTTCACTGAACAGGCCGAGGAAATATTCGCGGCTCCATGGCATATCCAGCAACACCATCGGCATCGTTGCCAGGTCCTGAATGGTTACCGCCGATTGTGTCGCCAATGGATGATGTTCGCCCACCATCACATACGGCGGCAACTGCGCCAGGGATTTAAACGCCACGTCATTGGCCGGCACTAAATCATAAGTGAGGGCGATGTCGATATCTGCCGAGCGTAATTGCTTCAGCAATTGCTCGTGGTTGCCTTCGACGAGGGTGATACGTACGCCAGGAAATGCGCGACCAAAGCCAAACACCAGTTCCGGCGTCAGCATCGGTGCCAGCGTATCCAGACAGCCCACACGCAGAGGACCACGCACGTTGTTGAGTGACTCAGAGGCGATGGTATAGAGATTGTTCATCTGATCCAGAATCAGCTTGGCCTCTTTTAACACTTGATGACCAATAGCCGTCAGGAGACGCCCTGAGCATGGTGGCGGACAAACAGCTGCACCCCAGCTCAGATTCAATATGTGTAATAGCTGCGGAAATCGACGGTGATGAAACGTGAATACGTTCCGAGGCACCAATAATGCTTCCGGCCTCACCTGACGCGACAAAGTATTCCAGCTGACGCTGGGTGATGCGACTGAGCATGCAGATTCTCCTGGGATCGCCGACGCGATCATGTCGCGCCAGTCATTCTAATAGTCCCGATGACCCTGCATTAATCATGCCAGAGGCCGGTTAACAGCATAATCGCCTGACCGCTCTGTCACGCCCATTCGCTTCTGCCTCATCACTGGTTAAGAAAATCCGTTGTAAAGCAGCGTCCTTTTTAGCCTCAGAAATTCTGATGCAAGGGCGAGGAAAAGGCTGTTTTACCGAATCACCTCGCGACGGCATTATCCCAGCAACACCAGAAGAGTCCGATAGCACTGTTTTGGTGCATCGCGTTTCACATTGCTGTTACAGCCATTTCATTCATTGGGGACGAGAATATGTTGCGTAAGATTTTTGCCTTAACGTTGCTGACGACGAGTGTATTAACTGCAGGTAATGCAATGGCCGCCGACAAGCTGATTGTCAGCACCTGGGGCGGCAGCTTTAAAGACCTGATTGATGAAACCATCGCCAAAGAGTTCACCAAAGAAACCGGCGTCGAGGTGCAGTTTGTCACCGGCGGCACCATTGACCGTTTGAACAAAGCCAAGCTGGCGGGTGGCACTCCGGAGACGGATGTGACCTTTACCACCGCGCACGTCGGCTATCTGTATGCCAACAGCGGCCTGTTTGAAAAGCTCGATATGAGCAAAATTCCTAACGCGGTGAATCTGGTTGAGCAGGCGAAGGTCAGCCCGTATCACCTTGGCGTGTGGGGCTATGTCTATACCATCGGCTATCGCCCGGATCTGGTACCGAAAGGTGAAACCTTCACCAGCTGGAATGACCTGGAAACCAGAGCTGAAGGGCACGCTGGCCCTGCCAGATTGGGACCCAAGCCATATCATTGCCGTTTCCGCCAAACTCTCCGGGGCTGATGCCGCACACTGGCAGCAGGGCGAAGCGAAGATGAAAGCGCTGATTCCGAACATCAAATCCTTCTATACCGATGACGCCAACAGCCAGCAGTTGATCTCCACCGGTGAAACACCAGTGCAGGTGATGCTGTCGATGAATGCCTACAGCATGATGGCCGAAGGGGTGAACATCAAACTGGCGATACCGAAAGAGGGTGCCATTTTGGGTGTGGACACCGTGGGCATCAACAAAGGGACCAAACACGCCGATCTGGCCTACAAGTTTATGAATATCGCGCTGAAACCGGAAATTCAGGAGCAGGTGGCGAAAATCTATCGTGGCAGCCCAACGGTGACCAACGCGCATATCGATCCAGAACTGGCGAAATTGCCTGGCATGTTGACCACGCCAGCGCAGTGGAATGCCACCATCAACACCGATCCACAACTGCGTGCCGAGAAAACAGCCGAATGGCGCCAGTGGTTCTCTGAAAACATCATGTCTCACTGATTGGTTCATCACGGGCGGCCACGGCCGCCACACAAGCACTTTTACTTTATTCAGGCAGCAACGTCTATGACGAGAAAACCGACATTCTTACCCTGGTTCATTATTCCCGCCACACTGACAGCACTCGGACTGGTTGTGGCCATGTTCGCGGTGATGCAGTTTAGCGTGCGGGCTATATTCCCGGTTCGCTCGACGTGGGCGGATTTACCCTGGCTAACTTTAACGGACTGCTGAAAAGCATTTACGCCGATGCTTTTATTAACACGGTGATGTTAAGTGCCAAAACTGCCATCTTTGGCCTGCTGATGAGTTACCCATTGGCCTATGCGCTGGTGCGCACGCGCACCACTTGGATCAAATCGACGATTCTGATTATCGCGATTACGCCGCTGTTTCTCGGTGAAGTGGTGCGTACCTACTCGTGGATTATCGTGTTGGGAAACAGTGGCTTCCTGAACAGCCTGCTGCTGGCCCTCGGCATCATCTCAAAACCGATTCAGTTTATGTTCACCCAGAGCGGCGTGGTGGTAGCACTGGTGCACGTCACCATGCCGATCATGGTGCTGATGCTGGCCACTGCGCTGTCACATATCAACCTGACTATGAAAAAGCAGCAACCAGTCTCGGTGCCGGACCCGTTCGTACCTTATTGACGGTGACGATTCCCTTATCAATCCCGGGTATCGTGGCCAGTCTGACCACGGCATTTGCCTGGACCTTCAGTGCCTTCGCCACGCCTCAGTTGATTGGTGGCGGACGTGTGAGCACCGTGGCAACCATGGTTTATCAACTTGGTTTCTCGTCAATGAACTTCCCGTTTGCCGCCGCGCTGAGTATTGCCGGCTTGATTCTGACCATCCTGCTGCTGATGACATTGAAACGCCTGACCCGCTTCCTGCACGCTATGGGAGAACATTAATATGACCCGTTCGATGAACGATAAACTGGTGACGCTGGCCGGACGTTTGCTGGTGGCCGCCATCCTCATTTTGTCATGCTGCCCACCATTGTGGTGTTTATCTCTTCGTTCAGCAGCACTGCGGTGCTGTTCTTCCCGCCAAAGGGGTGGTCGCTGCGCTGGTTCGAGCGAGCGGTGAATTACGATGATTTTCGTCACGGCTTTTATTCCGGACTGATCGTCACCGCGTGGGCATCTTCGCTGGCAGTGATCATTGGTGCAACGCTGGCGATTGCCATTGAGCGCTATTCCTTTCCGTTAAGCGCGTGCTGGAAGGCATTTTACTGTCGCCACTGTTTATCCCGCATTTCACTATCGGTTTAGGACTGCTGATGCTGGTCTCAGCTGGGCCTCGGGCGCGGCTATCCGCTGGTGATTTTCTGCCATATTGTGCTGGTGCTGCCATTTGTATTGCGCAGCGTCTACGTTTCGCTCAAGAACCTCGAACAGCGTATTGAAATGGCGGCAGCCAGTCTGGGTGCTTCGCCACTGCGGGTGGTGTGGACCATTACGGTGCCGTTGATTTTACCGGGCCTGTTTGGTGGCTGGATGTTTGCTGCGATTCTCTCTTTTAATGAATTTACCGCGTCGCTGTTTATTACCACCCAGGCAACACAGACCTTGCCGGTCGCATGTACAACTATGTGCGTGAATTTGCCGACCCAACGCTGGCCGCGCTGTCAGTGATTTATATTGCGGTAACGGCAGCCATGATTATTGCGAATAAGTTTTTGGGCCTTGGGAAGATATTAAACGTTGAAGCCCGCCACTAATCATGAATCTGTGCGCTTTGGTTTTACCGAAGCGCTGAATTAAAAAAGCTTGCTTAGCGTTAACACGAACAATGATTACGATGATGAATAACCCATCGCGTTAAAATCTATTTAGGGATTCCACATGTCAGTAGAAAAATTAATACCGTAATTGTCGGTGCAGGTCAGGCGGGCATTGCAATGAGTGAACATCTTTCATGATGGGTGTCCCGCATATTGTATTTGAGCGTAACCGCATTGCAGGCGCTGGCGTTCAGAGCGTTGGGATTCACTGGTCTGCCAAATGGCCCCGCACTGGCACGATCGTTTTCCTTCAATGAAATTCGATAATATTTCTCAGGAAGCTTTTCCTCTAAAGAGCGCATGGCTCAATATTTCGAAGATTATGCCAAAATGCTCAATGCGCCGGTGCGCACTGGCGTTGAAGTGCATCAGGTTGAACGTCTGCCGGGACGTAGCGGCTTCAAAGTGCTGACCTCTATTGGAGAATTTGAAGCAGATAATGTGGTGGCGGCAACAGGGCCGTTCCAGAAGCCTTCATTCCGCAAATCGTGCCGGACAGTGCCAACCTGCATCAGATTCATTCCTCTTCCTATAAGAACCCGCAGCAGTTGCCAGAAGGCGGCGTGCTGGTGGTGGAGCGCGGGCGTCAGGCTCACAAATCGCTGAAGAGCTGGGTAAAACGGGCCGCAAAGTCTATCTGTCGGTCGGCGAACATTATCGTCCACCACGCTCTTATCGTGACCGAGATTACTGCTGGTGGCTGGGTGCTTTAGGCTTGTGGGATGAAGTGAAAATCAAGCCGAAAAAACAGCACGTTGCCTTTGCCGTGAGCGGCTATGAAGGCGGTAAAACGGTTGATTTTCGTCGTCTGGCTCATATGGGCATTACCCTGGTGGGTATTACTCAGAAATGGGATAACGGCGTGTTGAGCTTTGCTGATGGCCTGGCTGAGAATATTGCAGAAGGTGATAAAGCTTATTTCGACGTACTACGTGATGCCGATGCTTATATCGAGCGTAATGGTCTGGATCTGCCGCTGGAGCCACAGGCCTGGGCATTATTATCCGATCCAGACTGCCTGATTAATCCTTTAACGAAATTAAACCTGGCCGAGGCCGGTATCACTTCTATTATCTGGGCGACAGGGTTTAAATTTGATTTTAGCTGGTTGCAGGCGGATGCATTTGATGAGAAGGCGTGCCTTTCCATAAGCGTGGTATTTCTGCGGAGCGGGGTGTTTATTTCCTGGTTTACCGAATCTGGTGAATCGCGCCTCCTCCTTTATTTATGGCGTGTGGCATGATGCAAAATATATTGCCGATCATATCGTGCTACAGAATGCCTATACCGACTACGAGAAATCGTAAGTTATCTGTGTGTGTATTTGCGTGATCGCAGGCGGCTAAATGTTATTTTATTTGGCCGCTTTTTTTATCAGGTGGAAAAGTGACCATTACCTGTATTGAAGAATTGCGGCAACTGGCGCGAAAACGTGTGCCAAAGATGTTTTATGACTATGTCGTGCAGGTTCCTGGACGGAATACAGCTATCGCGCCAACGAAGCTGATCTACGCCGCATCGAATTTCGTCAGCGTGTCGCGGTGGATATTGCGGAACGCAGCACGGCAAGCCGAATGATGGGGCACGATGTCGCGATGCCGGTGGCGATTGCCCCCACCGGACTGACCGGCATGATCCATCCCGATGGTGAAATTCATGCGGCACGCGCAGCCAAAAAATTTGGTATTCCCTTTACGCTCTCTTCCATGAGCATCTGTTCGCTGGAAGCTGTATCTCAGGCCACGCAGGGGCATCCATTTTGGTTCCAGCTCTATGTATTGCGTGACCGGCAGTTTGTGGCAAATCTGATCGATCGCGCTAAAGCGGCTAACTGCAGCGCGTTGGTGGTGACCATGGACTTACAGGTCTTCGGTCAGCGTCATAAAGACATCAAGAATGGCCTCTCCACGCCGCCCAAAATGACCCTGCGCAATGTGCTCAATATTGCCACTAAACCGCGCTGGTGCTGGCAGATGCTGAATACGAAGCATCGTGGTACAGCAATATTATCGGGCATGTAAGCGGTGTGGATAACATTGACTCGATGGTGGAGTGGACGGCACAACAGTATGATCCGCGGCTCTCCTGGAAAGATATCGAATGGATTAAACGGCACTGGGGCGGCAAGTTGATTGTGAAGGGCATAATGGATGCCACTGACGCGCAACTGGCGATCGAAGCGGGTGCCGATGCGTTGATTGTTTCCAACCACGGTGCAAGGCGTCAGCTGGACGGCGTGTCTTCGTCAATTACACTGCTGCCGGAAATTGGCGGCGGTTCGGCGATCGAATAGAAGTGCATTTTGATGGCGGCATTCGTTCCGGGCAGGATGTATTAAAAGCCATAGCGTTAGGCGCCAAGGCACCTACATCGGGCGTAGTATGCTGTATGGATTGGGGGCGCTAGGTGAAGAAGGGGTGACCACAGCGCTAAGCATCATCCGTAACGAGTTTGATCTGTCGATGGCGTTTTGTGGCAAAACCAGTGTAGCGGCCATTGATGGCGGGATTTTACGCGTGCGCTGAAAGACGGGGAAATAGCGGGAGGCTAGTCATCCTCCCGCCGCGTCATTAAAACACTTCATCCAGCAATTGATACAGGCGTTTGAAGGCACGCTGCGTCACTTCCGGATGATACTGCGATACGCCAGCATTATCGGCTTTGGATCGGTGAAGGAGTGCACCGCACCGGCAAGCTCACCAGCTGCCAGTCAACGCGCCTTTGCTGTTCATCTCATTGGCGAAGGCGGCTAGCTGCTCGCGCGGCACAAGAGGATCGGCCCGCCGTCCGTACCAGCAGTGAAGCCTGGATAGTATGACTGTCATAAGCGCCCTGGGTATCCAGCGTGCCGTGGAAAGAGGCGGCCGCTTTGATGTCCGCGCCGCTACGTGCCAGTTCAAGCGCACAATGGCCGCCGAAGCAGAAACCGATAGCCGCAACCTTATCCGCGTTGACGGGGGCGGTGGTTTGGGTGCGCAATGCGCTGAGGGCTGCCTGCATGCGCGCCACGCGGGGGAATTGTCTTTCACTGCCATCATCATCGCACCCGCTTCTTCGCCGTTAGTGGGGCGTTGACCCTGACCGTACAGGTCAGCTACCAGCACCACATAGCCGTGGGCGGCAATGGCTTTGGCTTGTTCAGCAGCATCAGTAGTGGCCCCCATCCAATTGGGCGCAATAACAATGCCCGGTTGAGCAGTGTTATTATCAGCCTGGTAAACTAAATAACCTTCAAATGTCTCGTTGTCCACGGTGTAAAAGGAATGAAGACTGGATGTTGCTCATTAATTAAGCTCGCTTATTTTTGATTAGCAGAGGAAGCCACGACGTTACCGACTATTTTGAATTTAGCAATTGCATGCTGGGCTCACCGCACCAAATGTTTAATGTCATATTTAACATTTCACTTCAGCATTAAATTTCTGCCATTTTTGGCTGGGCTTTTCCTCCGCCAAGCGTGCTAAGAAAACTGAGCAGGGTGAATACCGTCATAATGCTCAATAATCGGGCGTACCGTTGTTAAGCCCTGCCAGCAGCAGTGACAATCCCGCTGCCGTATTGCAATGAACCTATTAGCGCGGAGGCTGAACCGGTGGCATTCGGCACGGCATCCAGCGCGGCTGCGGTAGCGGAGGCGGCAATAATTCCGTTCATTGAGAAGAAAATGAAGATGCAGATGACCAATCCTGCCAACGCTGCCGGATGCGTTTTCAGTACAAAACACATCACGAAAGTCATCAGTGCGGCGATAAAAGAGGCGGATTTCAGCAGCGTCTCAAGCCGTACCTTTTGCACTAAACGTTTATTGACGGTGCTGACCGTCACCAGTCCAAGGATATTAATGGCGAACAGCCAACCATAATGTTGCGGATCGATACCGAAATAGCTGATATACACCGCGGGCGATCCGACAATAAAGGCGTAAGCGGCAACGTAATAAAAAGTCACGCATAAGGTAAAACGTATAAATTTTTTATTTTGCAACAATGCGCGATAATTACCCATTATTTGCCGAGGTGACGCCGTTACCCTTTTTTCTGCCGGCAGTGTTTCAGGAAGCCAGAGCAGTGATATGAACATCAATGCGCCGACTACCGCCAGAAACCAGAAAATCACCGGCCATTGCGAGTAACGAATGATTTGCCCACCCTTAATGGCCCCGCGATAGGGGCATTGCCATGACAATGATCAAGCGTCGACAGCATTTGCGCAGCACGCGTGCGGCTGGGTCGCGATCATGGCACGCGCCAGCATCGGGCCGGTGCAGGCGCCAGCGGCGCCTGACTGACACGCCAGAAGACCAAATCCACAGGGCATGTCGCTGGAGAGTACGCCATCCATGATGACAGCAAAGATAATCATCCCGATATATAGCGGTGTTTTCGGCCGAGTTGATCGCTAATCGGACCCCAGATTAGCTGCGATGGCAAAGCCAATCAGAAATCCGGTGACCGTCAGTTCGAATCGCCGTGTAACGCGGCTGACATCGCGGGCATCGCCGGAAGATAGATGTCGGTTGAGAGCGAGGTAAATGCCATCAGCGCGCTAAGAATAATAATAAAAGCGATGCCGGTTTTCATATCCGGAGGATGCGTTGCAGTTTTGATGATCCATAGTGTCTTTTTATAAGAAAAGGATGGGGCCTGTGCGGTGCCAGGGCTTGAATACAGTGATGGAAAAGGGACTGCGGGGTAGCTTAACAGCAGCGCAAGGCGGAAGGTTGATTAGGTGCGCCAGTCTACTACTTTTACCTATGAGCAAAGTCATTAATGGGAGGGTTAATAAGACGAGGGCGCATCACCGCCAGAGCAGTGATGCCTTTAACGCGATTAAGGCTGTTGTTGCTGCCAGTTGCAGCAGCAGCGCTTTCGCCACATCTTCTGAGCTGGCCGGATTTTTGCCCGGTGATCAACTGACCGTCTTGTACGACAAACGGTGCCCAGTCCGTGCCTTTGATAATGCGCGCCCAGTTTGATGAACTCATCCTCAATCAGGAAAGGCACCGTCCGGTCAGCTCAACGGCTGCTTCTTCGCTATTGGTAAAGCCGGTACCTGCACCCTGAATTAACGGGGCGCCGCTCGCAGCTCACATGGCAATGCGCCAGGTGCATGGCAGACAAAACCCATCGGCTTACCCGCACGATCGAAAGATTCGATCAACTGGATGGAGTCTGCTGACTCCGCCAGATCCCACAGTGGACCGTGGCCGCCAGGATAAAAGACCGTATCGAAATCCTGCTGATCAATGCTTGCCAACTTCACGGTATTGGCCAGCGCCTGCTGTGCCGCCGCATCGGATTTGAAACGTTCGGTCATAGCAGTCTGAAATTCAGGTAAATCACTTTTTGGATCCAGCGGCGGTTGTCCACCCGCCGGAGAAGCCAACACCACTTCGGCACCCGCATCTTTAAACACGAAGTAGGGTGCGGCGAACTCTTCCAGCCAGAACCCGGTTTTTTTGCCGGTGTTGCCCAACGCGTCATGTGATGTCAGAACCATCAAAATTTTCATTGTCTGTCCTCGATTAATGTTGGTTATTCAGTAATGCAGTCAATGCTGCGCTTTTGTCCTGATAGGGCGCACGCAGCCGTAAATTTGTGGTGCCCGCCTCATCCTGGATCACAATCGGCTTGGCGTGGCTGAAACGACGGAATCCATGAACCCCGTGATACGCGCCGATACCGGATGCGCCCACGCCACCAAATGGCAGGCTGTCGAGAGAAGCATGGGTCATGACATCATTTATCACCAGTGCGCCAGAAGTGGTGTGCTGAGCCATCAGCTTTTGACGCTGTTCATCGTGGCCAAAATAGTAGGCGGCCAGTGGACGTGGATGCGCATTGATATAACGAATCGCTTCCTCTACCTCTCCGTTATAGCTTTTGACTGGCAGCAGCGGGCCAAAAATCTCTTCCTGCATGACCGTCATCTCTTCGGTGACATTGAGGATCAAATGCGGCGCGATTTTGCGGCTTTGCGCATCAAAGTCCGGCTCACCCGCAGGGGCCAGGCTAACGATCCGGGCTCCTTTAGCTCGGGCATCTTCGATCAGATCGATCAATCGCTGATAATGACGAGCACTGATTATGGCGGTGTAATCCTCGTTGCTTTGCAGCGTTGGGTACGTCTGCTGCATGAACTGCTGTTGACGCGGTGATAAATTCCGCTTCAGCGGCATACGGAAGTAATAGGTAATCCGGTGAGATACAAATTTGCCCGGCGTTGAAGGTTTTTATGGTCAGGGTTCGGGCTGCTGCCATTGCCACATCCGCATCAGCGTCAATCACCACCGACTTTCCACCCAGTTCCAGCGTAACAGGCACCAGATTCTCTGCCGCTGCACTGTCACATGCTTACCGACGGCGGTGCTGCCGGTGAAGACCAGATGGTCGAATGGCAGAGCGCTAAACGCTTGTCCCACGCTGGCGTCACCCAGAACCACGCTGAGTTCATCGGCGGCGAAGTAACGCGGCACTAACTCCGCCAGTAATGCGGAGGTGTGGGGTGTCAGCTCAGAAGGTTTCAGCATCGCGGTGTTACCCGCAGCAAACACACCGGCCAATGGGCCAAATGCCAGGTTAATCGGGAAATTCCACGGGCTGATAATGCCAACACCTAAAAGGTTGAGGCTTCGATACGCGCCTGCATACCCGCAACCGGGACTTCGGCGATCTCCGGCTGCATCCACTGCTCCAGATGTTCAGCGGAGTGCTGCAACATATTGATGGTGGTCATCAGGTCGGCCGCCTGGGTTTGATAGGCACTGCGATGACCAAAATCGGCGCTGATGGCCGCAGTAAACGCGGCATGATTCTCGCGAATTAATGCCACGCTGCGTAATAAGCGATCGCGGCGAAGTTCGGCGCTAGCAGGTTCGTTCTGCAGATGAGCCTGTTTCATTGTGTGCAGCACATGCAGTAATTCTTGCTGAAGTGACATGATTTTTTCCCGTGCGTTTCAAGATGTGGGCAGCTTACTCGCGCTGGTATTTGACGGCTAACAAGGCTATTTTGGCAGGGGTATAAAATAATTTATGGGGCACTATGTCACTGGTTCGCTTACGAACGTTTATGGAAGTGTATCGCCAGCGCTCAATTTCCGGTGCGGCGCGCGCACTGAATCTGACGCAGCCTGCGGTTTCGCAACATATTAGCGGCCTGGAAGTCGCAGTGGGTCGACCGCTGTTTGAACGTCAGGCCCATGGCGTAATGCCGACCGGCCGCTGCCGACGATTTGGCCCGCTTGATATAGGCAACTCTCTGGATACCGCAGAGTCCGCTTTAGCATCCGCGCGTGCCCGATCGCTGGATGTGAGTGGAACGTTGCAGATTTGGACATGCTGATTTTATGGCGGAGAAATTATCGGCTGAATTGCTGCCACTGCTTGAAAGCGGCATTCGCGTGCATATGCACAGCGGTGATGGTCCGCTCGTTGCGCAGATGGTGATTGAAGGGCACTGTGATCTTGGCGTGACGGCACATCCGGTGACCGATCAACGTTTAAAGAAGTGATTTTAGACCAGTGATTGCTGTGGCTGCACCGGTCGTGGCGGCTCGCTTACACAACAGTGCAGATTTTTCCGCGGATTTGATTAAAGAACCTCTGCTGGCTTATGACCTGAAACTGTCATTAATTGATCATTGGCTGGATAAAAATCGCATTAAATACCAGACGCTGTTACCTGCGGTAGTTGGGCAGGATTTACGTGGTTTGCGAAGTTTACTCTGCGGCGGATTTGGCTGGTCGGTGATGCCAGCATTTTTATGTCAGGCGCAAATCGCGCAAGGGGAGTTGGTGGTGCTGGACGCGCCGGTGGGGGATACGGAAATTCGTTATCACCTTATCTGGTTACCCAGCGCTCTGCGCCAACCGCGTATTGCCCATGCAAGACAGGCACTGGTTTGGGGATGAATAACAGCCGTTCGTTATTATTATCTAAATGTTGATGACTGGTAGCTTTTATAATGTTTCCTGACTAACGGATCGTCAATGTCGCTATAACTGATTTGCCCTTTATCCAATCCATCCAGGCCTTTAATACTACCGATGGTTAAAGGCCATTCGTCCCTGCTATGAATCTCGATAATGAACGGTTGGAGATAACGATCCAGATGTCCTTTTCCAGGTTCACGAATTTCTCTACTCAATGTGCGAAGGTAATCGTCTTTATTTGTTTTAGACCAGTCGACAGAAAAACCTGCACGGAAACTTAATTCCATGAAAGTTAGCAAAATTGTACGTCCGTTACCATCAAGAAAAGGGTGAGCAAAAGCCAGCTGCCCCATCACTTCTCCTGGCTTTTGTCGAAATTTGTCCCTGTCACTGGCAAGCTTAAGCGCATACTCCACTGCACGCTGAATAAGATGTGGATATTCAAATACCGTAAAGTGTTCGTCTTCACGCGCGCCTTTAAAGATCGATAGGTGAGGAACTAACTCGTTTCGGTCTTTTCCTGCCCAGTGATAGAAGTCACCGAAAAGAATTTCGTGAACTTTAAGTATGGAAGAATATTTTACGTGTTTTAGCGTTGATAGGTACAGCAGCGCATCTTCCAGACTCAGTTCGAATGAAAGATGTTCAGAAGCTTTAACTTCATCAGGATCTTTTAAATGTAAGGCATTCTGTAAATAACCCGCTGTTTCATAGTCGCCGAAAGGATCAAAAATCATGCAGAAAAATTCTGTTTAATTTGTCTTTTCTCACGCAGATAGTCGCCTTGCATCTCCAGCGTTTCTGCCTTGGTTAAAATGCCTTTTTTCTTCAGATTAACCAGAAGTTGTTCGATGACATCAAGTTCTACGATGTCATCGGCCAGGCGAGTAATTGCAACAGCCATGCGACTCATACCATCACGGTCAGCCGTTACGTGGTGTACTTTAGCCAGTTCACGTACCTGATTAGCAACACTTAATGATGCAGATTTATTCATGTCTTTGCCTCATTCAATGATACCCAATTTTAGCACGCAGAAGGTTGAGTGTCTGCTATGCGATTTGACCTTATTCCAGACACAAAAAAAGCCGGACATTGTCCGGCTTTCTTCATTAGCGCGAGGGAGAATTACAGCGCCATATCCTGCTTAGCGGATTCTGCGCGGGGCTTAGCCTGCGTAGGGGCAACTGACTGATCACCCATGTTGATGACCGGTGGTTTAGTCAACTGCAGCGTGGCTGCGGTGTTGTCCCAAACCTGCTGAGTCAATGCGGTGTTGCCATTCAGTTTCTGACCGAAGCTTGGGATGATGCCACGGATCTTCTCTTGCCACTCAGGAGAAGCAAACTGCTCCGGGAACAACTTCTTCATCACGTCGAGGGTGATTGGCGCAGCAGTTGAAGCACCTGGTGATGCACCCAACAGGGCCGCCACGGTTTTCTGCTGATCGGTCACGATTTCGGTGCCGAGGATTTCAGCACGCCGCCTTTATCCATCTTTCTTGATGATCTGTACGCGTTGACCCGCCTGGATCAGTTTCCAGTCTTCTTTACGTGCGTTCGGGTAGTACTCTTTCAGCGCGGCAAAACGATCGTCGTCGTTCAGCATCACCTGACCAATCAGGTACTTCACCAGGTCAAAGTTATCGATACCGACGTGAGTCATCGGCATGATATTGCTGGTGGTAGTAGCGCTTAACAGATCGAACAGTGAGCCATTTTTCAGGTATTTGGTGGAGAAGGTCGCGAACGGCCCAAACAGCACCACGCGTTTACCGTCCAGATTACGGGCATCGATGTGTGGAACAGACATCGGTGGCGCACCGACTGAAGCCTGGCCGTACACTTTTTCCAGGTGACGACTGGTCACTTCTGGATTCTCGGTCATCAGGAACGAACCACCGACCGGGAAGCCGCCGTAGTTATCCGCTTCAGGAATACCGGTTTTCTGCAGCAGTTTGATGGCCGCGCCGCCTGCACCGATAAACACATATTTCGCGTCAACCGAACGGTTCTCACCGCTCTTCACATCTTTGATGGTGACGTGCCATGAATTATCGCTGTTACGTTTGAAATCAGTAACTTCGAAGAGGTTTCTATTTGAAGTTCTGATCTTTCTTCAGGCTTCCAATCAACTGACGGGTGATTTCACCGTAGTTAACGTCAGTACCGACTGGCGTCCAGGTGGCTGCCACTTTCTGATTAGGATCGCGACCTTCCATCACCAGCGGAGCCCACTGCTCAATCTGCTTGTGATCGGTTGAGAAAGCTTCATGCCTGGAACAGGGTGGTTTCTGGTCATCGTAACGCTTAGTCAGATACTCAACGTTTTTATCGCCCCAGACAAAGCTCATGTGCGGGGTGGAGTTGATGAATGAACGCGGGTCATGCATTACGCCGCGCTGTACCTGAGAGGTCCAGAACTGACGGGAAATCATGAAAGCTTCGTTAATTTCCAGCGCCTTGCTCACGTCGATTGAACCGTCTGCACGCTCTGGCGTGTAGTTCAGTTCCATGTTCGCAGAGTGACCGGTACGGCGTTGTTCAGCCGTTAGACGATTCCAGTGCGACGCCATCCAGACGGCGGCAGCTCAACCATCAGCTGCTTCCAGCCTGGTTGCAGTTCCTGTAGCCAGGGTTCCCAGTGAGGCGCTCATGACGCCGCCGCCAATCAACAGAACATCGGTTTTTCTGGTGCGTTTTCAGCGTGGACCACTGAAGAAACAAGCAGCGCTGCCAGTGAAAGGGCAGACACGATTTTTTTAGAGTGAGTCATTCTGATCCTGATCTTTGTACTTTGCAGGTGAACGTTAAAATTTCGGTTTGCAAATTAAAAGATTGTTACGAAAAGATTAACTTGTTTTAGTTAATAAAGTATTGGTGTTAATTACTTAACTTACATAAAACCAATATGGCGGGAATTTAAGCAATGAATGCGAAGGGTAGGGAGATATATCCGTGAGTACTGCGCGGTTATTCTTTATAGCGAGCATCGCGACTTAGGTCAAATAAAACACCATAACGCCAGGTTAAATATTTGCTAACTGGGTGCGCATGGCTGCGCACGACGATGACTAAGCGCGAGCTTTAAAATTGCGTTTCAGCGACATGCCGTATCCCATCAATGCGCAGCCAGCAATGAACCAGGGAATCATCTTCACCACGCTGGAATCACTGCCGCTTAAGTTGCAGTTATTAACCACCAAAATAATCGTCACGCTCATGCACACCATTGACAGTAACGGTGCCCAGAATACGGTGAATGGATTTTCGCTATTCTCCATCCGACGGAAGAACAGTATCACGGCAGCGGAAACGCCCAGTTGTAAAATCAAATACACAGTGTGGCGACGGCAGAACCGATAGCGAAGATGTGCACCATCGGGTCCAATCCCGCGCTGCCCATACCTGCCAGTAGCATCAGCATGATCACGCTGTGAACGTGGCTGGCATTATGTGGCGTGCCGTTAGTGGGATGAGTTTTGCACAACTCTTTCCAGATCAGACCATCGCGGCTAATGCTGAACAAATACCGTGAAATATTGTTATGAAACGCCAGCGCCGCTGCAAATAAACTGGTGATCAGCAATACCGACATGGTTTCTACAGCCCACTGTCCAACATATTGTCGGGTAATGTTAAACACGAAGTTGCCGGGATCTTTGCTGGCAATCGCGACAATCTGATCAAAACCGTATGCCTGCACCAGTGACCAACTGGTGAAACAGAAAAATGCCGTGATCAGTAACAAGGCACAAACTGTGGCACGCGGCACAGTTTTATGTGGGGCACGGCACTCTTCCGCATATATGGCGGTAGATTCAAAACCGATAAAAGCGGCGATGGTGAAAATAAAGGCGATGCCAGGTTGCCCTGCATAAACACCGACGGCTCGAACGATTGGAAGCTATAAGGACCGACTTTTTGATCAACAGCATCACGTCGGTGAGTAACACAATGGCTACTTCCGCCAGCATTAATATGCCGAGTAATTTTCCACCGACTGACGCTGTTTAATGCTCAATACCCAACACACCAGCACTAAATAGCATGCTCAATGCCCACCAGGGGGAATATGGGCAGAAAAGTGTTCTTCAATAAACAGCTGCGTGAAGAATCCCAGCATCGCCACAATGGCAATCTGGATAGATATATATGCCATCAGCGCTAATACTGACGCGGAAGCGCCCCAGTTTTCGCCCATTCCTTTAGAGATATAGGTATAAAAAGCTCCCGCATTATTGACATGACGGCTCATGGCAATAAAGCCCACGGCGAATAACATCAAAATAATACACGAGAATATAAACACTGGAATGCCACCGCCGTTGCCGGAAATAATCGCCACCGGCAAGCCGCCCACCACGCCTGTCAGCGGCGAGGCTGCCGCGACGACAAAAGACCTTTTCAGAGAAAACAAACCCAACGTGTTTTTGCAAGCCGGAATCCGTATTCATCGCCAAAGCCCTCAACCGCTAAGAGAAAGTTCTCAGGCAATCTGTGCCGCCTGAGGCAGGTAACATAGCGGCATCATTTCTCAGCTGAGCATCTGGCGGATAGAAATCGGACAGCGTCACAGTGCAACGCTGCACCCTTTTAGTGCTCAGTGGAAACGCAAACGATGGAAATAGGCATCATGCGAAATACGCCGCTGATAATCACAGGGCGTGGTGCTGACAAACTTTTTAAACTCGCGCAGGAAGTGCGACTGATCGCTAAATCCAAGATCAAAGGCCAGATCGCTAAACGATACTTCCTGCTGTAAGTGAATGCTGCCCAGCGCCGACTGGCAGCGCAAAATGCGGCTAAAAGCCTTGGGTGACATCCCGGTATCCTGGCGAAACTGGCGCTGGATAGTGCGGCAGGTGTAGCCGGTCAGCGCTTCCAGTTGATCAATGCGTGAATGTTGCCTTTCTGCTGGCGCATGGTGTGATGATCAAGCGATGTGACGGCGGAAGCTTTGCGCACCAGGCGCGGCGTGAAACTGGCGTTGAACAAAGCAATCTGCCGCGAAAAATCGCGCGTCTGCACGATCTGTTCAAAGGCTAACCGTGCATCCGGCACCACATCGAGGAAATTAAACTCACGATCGGGAATCTCTTCTGCCATCACATCGAGGAAATCAGGAATGATGCCCGGTGCGAAGCGCACACCAAAATAGTGGTGGTTATGCTGCATATCGGCACCGCGCGCTTCCAGCGTGGTGCCACACACGCGTGCTGCAGGCCGCTGCGCATCGCAATCAAACACGATATCCACGCAGCCGTCGGGAATCGCCAGCGTCGCTGGGCACTCTGCGCCACATCAAAACTGTAGAAATGGGAAATAGCCGGGTTGTCTGACGCAATCAGCGAATAATGCTGCGCGGCGTTCAGCACAAACCATGGCTGCTCGGGTTGAAATCCACTGTGGCGATAGAGAGGCAATTGTGTCATGGCGGGCTCCGCTGCGGGCTATTTACTGTCTGTGTGATGCAAGGGCTGTGCCACGCACTGAATTTCGTCATGTCGCAAATATTCAATACAGCTCGACAACTGACGCGCTATTTCTATTTCCACCCAGCGAAGACCATCGACACCTGAAGACGGTTTTAGCCAGTGAACGCTAGTTATGGCAGCGCTCGCCACGGCGGAAATAGACAAAAGACTGATTGATGAGGCGACTTATGAGTGATTCAACCCGGATTGATTTTATTTACCTGTCGGAGCAAGACATGATTCGTGCGGGCGTGACCGATATGGCCGCCTGTGTCGATACCATGGAAGAGATGTTTGGCCTGTTGTATCACGGCGACTATCGCATGGCCGGATCCAACAATGATTCACACGGCGCGATGGTGACCTTCCCGGAAAATTCGCCGTTCCCGACGATGCCAAAACCCACTGCCGATCGCCGCATGATGGCGATGCCTGCCTACCTTGGCGGCAATTTCGGCACGGCTGGGGTCATGGTATGGCTCCAACATCGCCAACCGTGAGAAAGGGGCTGCCGCGCTCGATTCTGATGTTCACCCTCAATGATGCGGATACCGGCGCGCCGCTGGCGCATATGTCAGCCAATCTGCTGTCGGCGTATCGCACCGGGGCGGTGCCGGGCGTCGGCGCACGTCATCTGGCGCGAAAGGATTCTCGCGTGATCGGTTTGCTCGGACCGGGCGTGATGGGAAAAACCGCTGTTGCGGCATTTATTGCTGTTTGCCCACACATCGACACCATCAAAGTCAAAGGACGCGGCCAGCGCAGCCTCGATAACTTCATTACCTGGGTGCAGGAGACCTATCCACAAATTAAGCAGATAGAAATTGTCGACTCACTGGAAGCGGTAGTGCGCGATAGTGACATTGTCACTTATTGCAGCTCAGGTGAAGTCGGTGGGATCCCGCCACTTATCCGCTGGTGAAACGTGAATGGGTGAAAGCTGGCGCGTTCCTCGCCATGCCTGCGCTGTGCAATATCGATGAAGGAATGGAGCAGTCGGATGTGCGTAAGGTGCTGATAACACCGGACTCTATCATGCCTGGTTTGATGAAGTTCCCAAGCCTGCGCATCGCTGCGTGCCGATTATCGGTGTGCGCTTTATGGATATGGTCGCTGAAGGGCAAGCTGCAGGCGGAGCAGCTGGAAGATATTGGCAAATTGTCGCCGGCGAGGCGCCTGGCCGCCAAAACGATAGCGAAATCAATTCATCATGTCTGTCGGTGGTATGCCGGTGGAAGATGTGGCCTGGGGCACGGTGTTGTATCGCAACGCACTGGAAAAAGGCATTGGCGTCAAACTCAACCTGTGGGAATCACCGGTTTTAAGCTAAATCATTCATTAATAGAGAAAACATCATGACCAATATCATTAAAGTAAAAACCGGTTCAGAGAATTTGAAGAGCAGGCGAGTTATTCGCGCATCGGCCGTGGATAACTGGTTATGTCTCAACACTGCCGGTCGCAACCCACAAACCAAAGAAATTCCCGAAGACCTGCGCGAGCAGACTTTTGCAGAGTGTTTGCCAATATCGAAGCGCACTGGCAGCCATCGATGCCTCATTACAGGATGTGGTGTGCTCGCGCGTGTTTATTCAGGATCCGGCGGATGTACCTGCAGTGATGGCGATCATTGGTGAGAAGTTCCGCGGAATTAATCCCGCCTCGACAGTGACTTGCCCGCCGCTGGGATCGACCGTTTATAAAGTTGAACTGGAGATTTTACGGCCTATCGCGGGGTACATTAGCATGGGTTCAGGAAATTACCGTAGCCCTGTAAGGGTGGGAGACGCGCTATGGCACCTGTTATTTCTCCGGTTACGCCTTCGCCAACGTTGCCGGATGCCACCACGGTGGTCGTTATTGGCGGCGGGATTGTAGGGTTGACCGCCGCACTGACGCTGGCGGAGCGCAATATTCCCGTCGTGGTGTTGGAAAAGGGGCGGATTGCGGGCGAACAGTCTTCCCGCAATCTCGGCTGGATCCGTAAAACCAGCCGTGCGCTGGAGGATATCCCGCTGGCGCAGGCCGCTGACCGCTTGTGGGCGGGTATGGCCGCGCGGGTTGGCAGTGACGTGGGATATCGTCAGGCTGGCATTATGTTTGTGGCACGCAACGAGCATCAGATGTCACTGCATGAAAAATGGTTAAGCGGGGTTAGTGCCGCTGGCCTGGATACCGCTTGCTCAGCCACGCTGGTACGCAGCACAAGTGCCGGCGGTGCGGAGAAATGGGCAGGCGGGATTTACTGCTTCGACGACGGGCGAGCCGAACCCACGCTGGCGGCCAGCGCGATGGCGAATGCCGCCATCGCCAGGGGGGCGATTATCATGGATCACTGTGCGGTGCGTGGCCTGGTCACCAGCAACGGCAAGGTCAGTGGTGTGATGACCGAACGCGGTGAGATTCGTTGTGACGGTGTTGCTGGCGGCAGGTGCCTGGTCGCGTCGTTTCCTTGGCAATCACGGTATAATCTGCCGACGCTGCCGCTGATTTGTTCGGTGATGCGTACCAAACCGCTGGAAGGACCGGCCAATATAGCGGTGGGCGCTCCTGACTTCTCATTCCGAAAACACCAGGACGGTGGCTTTATCATCACTCAACGCGGTGCGCTGGATGCGCCAATAACGCTTGATCATCTATTGATCGGCACACGTTATATGCCTCCTAGCGGCAGGCGCGTGACAACCTGCGGATTTCGCGGGCAATACTGTGAAGGATCTTGCACTGGCGTCGCTGCGCAACGATCGGCGTTCACCCTTTGAGCAGGTCCGCACGCTGGACCCTCTTGCCAATCGGCACTGAACCAGGAAGCGATGCGCAACCTTCGCGCGGCGTGGCCGGTGTTCCAGCAGGCGGAATGGCGGAGTCATGGGCTGGCGTGATAGATGTTACGGATTCGAACCGGTGATTGGCCCAGTGGCTTCGATACCTGGGCTAACTTTGGCGACGGGCTTTTCAGGGCATGGTTTCGGGACATCACCCGCAGCCGGGCAGTTAGCCGCAGATTTGGTGACCGGGCATACGCCGCTTATCGATCCCGCACCTTATCGCTTCGAACGCTTGCAGTAGCATCATAGCTTCTATCGGCGGCTGAGAGGTCGCCCATTAAACACACTTCATAAACCATCACTTCACGTACTGTGTTCATAGTCTTATCCACAACTGTATTACCCTAGAGTCTCTAATGACTTGTTGATACTTTTATGTGGGCAATCGCATGGCTAACAAAACACTGTATGAAAAACTGATCGATCCAGCATTTAGTACGTCAGTTAGACGATGAAGGGCATGTGTTGCTCTATACTGATCGATCAATACTCAACGAATACACCAGCCCACAAGCCTTTAGCGGGCTGCGTGAACATCATCGCCCGGTACGTCATCCGGCGACTATCTTACTCAATGTCGATCACGTAAATCCCACGCGTCCTGAGCGTGACGATGCGATGACCGATGCCGGCGGGCAGCTGCAGGTGGATTACTTCCGTCAAAATGCCGCCCATTTTGGCATCGAACTGTTTGATGTCATGGACCCGCGCCAGGGCATCGAGCATGTGGTTGCGCATGAGCAGGGGCTGGTCATGCCCGGTATGGTGATTGCCGCCGGTGACAGCCACACCACCACCTATGGCGCATTTGGTGCGTTGGGTTTCGGCATCGGAACGTCAGAAATTGAACATCTTCTCGCTACGCAAACTCTGATTTATCGCACGCTGAAAACCATGCGCGTCACGGTAACGGGTGAGCTGCCTTATGGCTGTTCGGCTAAAGACATCATTCTGGCGTTGATTGAAGATATTGGCGCCTCAGGGGCAACCGGTTATGCCATCGAGTTTGACGGCCCGGCGATTGACGCGCTGAGTATGGAAGGGCGCATGACGCTGTGCAATATGGCTGTCGAGGCCGGTGCACGCGGAGCGATTATTGCGCCAGATGAGAAAGGTGTGCCACTCCGAGCAAACCCGCAAATGCCAACGGGTGCATTGTAGAGACAGGCAAAGGCGAATGGATGACTTTGCGCAGTGATGACGGGGCCAAATTCGACCGATGCGATTGAGCTGGATTGCAGCGACCTTGAACTAAAGTGACCTGGGGCATCAGCCCGGATCAGACCTGTGCTATTGGCGGCTGTGTACCTGATCCGCAATACGAACCCGATTTGATTAAACAGCAGGCAATACAAGCCGCACTGAAATATATGGGGCTGGAACCTGGCATGCGCCTGTCTGACATCGCCATCACCCAGCGTTTATTGGCTCCTGTACCAACGGCAGAATCGAAGATTTGCGCGCTGCAGCAGCGGTGATTGGCGAGCGCAAATCGCCCGACACGTGCGCGGGATCATCGTGCCAGGCTCCACACAGGTGCGTCCAAGCAGAGGCTGAAGGCTTAGCCGACATTTTTATCAATGCAGGTTTTGGTGGCGGCAGTCGGGGTGCTCAATGTGCCTGGCAATGAATGAAGATGTCCTGGAACCCGGCGATCGCTGTGCTTCAGGAACCAACCGCAATTTTGCAGCGGCGGGCCGCCAGGGTGCAGGAGCACGAACCCATTTAATGAGCCCGGCGATGGTCGCCGCCGCTGCGGTGGCCGGTCATCTGGTCGATGTACGCAACTTCACGACAGTAGAGGTTTAATATGGACGCTTTTCACAGCATCACCGGACGCATTGCCCATTTACCGGCGGCCAACATTGATACGGATGTGATCATGCCAGCAGTTTCGAAAGGCACGATCGCCAGGGTTTGATCGGGGCGTGTTCTGACCTGCGATTTTTGCCGACGGCAGTGCGAATCCCGCGTTTATCCTCAACCAGCCTGCCGGAAAGAACGCGGCATTCTTGCTGGTAGGACCCAACTCTTTGGCTGTGGTTCCAGTCGCGAACATGCGGTGGGGACTCAATCAGCTGGGCATTCGCGCCATCATCGGCACCAGTTTTGCCGGCATCTTTGACGATAACTGCCAGCGCAACGGCGTATTGACGCTAACGCTAAGTGAGGAGGCGTATCAGCAGCTCAGCGCTGCTAGCGCTGATGCAGAACACAACCAGATTACGGTTTCTCTGGAAGATAAGACCCTCACCTTCAATCAGCAGGTGTTGCATTTTGAGGTCAGCGCGCTCAAACGTGAGATGTTAATGGGTGGCGGCAGCGCGGTAGACTGGACGCTCCAATACGAGACTGACATTACGCAGTTTGAACATCGGCACTTTGCTCAGCGCCCCTGGCTGCAGCGGGTTAAAGGACCAACAGCATGAGTGATATCAAGGATTGCGGCGCATCGCCGTTTATCGACGGATTTGCCTTGAAAGCGGTCACGCTGAGCAACGGTATCACACTACGCGTGGCAATCGGGGGCGAAGGACCGCCGTTGCTGATGCTGCACGGGCATCCACAAAATCATCTGGCGTGGCGTAAAATCGCTCCGCAGCTGGCGCAAAAATACCAGGTGATCCTGCCTGATCTGCGCGGCTACGGCGACAGCGACAAACCCGCCAGCGACGAACGCCATCTGGCCTATTCAAAACGCGCCATGGCTGAAGATATCAGCCAGTTGATTATGCGTTGGGACTTTTCGCGTGTGGCGTTTGTGGACACGATCGCGGTGCCCGTCGGACACTGGCGCTTGACCATCCGGAGAAAGTGGCTTGCGGCACTTTCGTCGATATCGCCCTTCGACTGCCACCATGTATGCGCAGACCGATAAGGCGTTTGCTACGCGCTATTTTTGGTGGTTCTTTCTGATCCAGCCTTATCCACTGCCGGAGACAATGATCGGACACGATCCGGCTTTCTTCCTGCGAAAACATATTGATGGTCAACTCAAGACAGCGGGGGCGACTTCAGAAGCGGTATTCAATGATTATTTGCGCTGCTATCAGCAACCCGAGATGATCCACGCCGTCTGCGAAGATTATCGCGCGAAGCCGCCACGTGGATTTAGAGCACGATGCAGAGGACAGCAACAAACGCATCGTTTGGTCCGCTTCAATTGCTGTGGGGGGAAAAGGGCACGGTCGGTCAGCTATACGATGTGGTTGAAACCTGGCAGGAGAAGGCCATTAATGTGCAGGGCAAGGCACTGCCTTGTGGGCATTCCCACAGGAAGAAGTCCCGGCGGTATTTTTAGCACAGCTTCAGGGCTTTCTCGATTCTGTGTTATAACCGCTCGATGTTGGCTAACTGCGTAATAGTATGAAGCTCTTGCTTGCCGGGAAAAACGTTCAGAAACCGCTACAGGGCTGGCCCTCTGTCGAAGACCTGTGTTTATCAGCGTGGCGCGTCATGGTGGTTTTGGTCGCGCTGCCGTGGTAGCCAGTCTCCATCGTATATCAGCAAACGTATCGCCATTCTTGAGAAACAGTCGACACCCGGCTTTTCTTCCGCACCAATCGGGTGATGCGCCTCGACGCCAGAAGGTGAGAAAGCGCGGGGCGCTGCGTGGTACAGGACATGGATGCGTTTCTGAATAATTTTCAGCAGTGGCGCGGCGAATTAACCGGTGAGTTGACCGTTGGCTGTTCGCTGATTTGGTCAGGCGTATTTATCTGATGCCATTTCAGCCTTTATTTCTCAGCATCCATCTTTAAATATCAAACTCATTTTAAGCGATCGTGAGATTGATTTGATGCAATCCGGCACCGATGTGGATATACAGGTTGGCGATAATCTGAATCACTCTTACATCGCGCGTAAACTGGCCGTTAATCGGCGTATTCTTTGCGCATCCCCTGAATATTTAGCGCGCGCTGGGGCGGTCAATTCGCTGGATGAATTAATTGACCACAGCTGCCTTATCATCAATGAAAAGAACAATTCATTCGGCAATTGGGCGCTGACTGACGGTGAGCAACAGGTATTGTGCCGGCTGAATAGCCATTATTCTTCAAACAGTGGCAAGGTCATTTTAAACTGGGCGTTGAAGTCACACGGGATTGCGCTCCGCTCGGCATGGGATGTAACGCCTTATCTCAGCACTGGCGAATTGGTCCATGTTTTACCGCAGTGGTATCAGCAGGCGAATATCTGGGCGGTGTATACGCAACGGACATCGGAATCGCCGCGCATGAAAGTGTTTATTGATTTTCTCGCCGAATACTTTGCAGATAAAAGCCTGTCACAAGAGTGGCAGGCTTAAATGCAACAGCGAAGGGGGTGGTTAACATCAGCCGTACGCCACTTGCTATTGGATATGGTACAGGGTTGCGGTAGCCGCCATTACATGTTGACCACATCGTGGCCCGGCTCATGGGATTCAACATCGTGATGTGATAACCCACGGCCCCTTGCAGCGAGCGTTTTTTCACAATCGCACAGTCAGTTCTTCCATCGAAGTGGCCCAGTCACGGAAGTAAAGCCCACAGGATGAATCGATGATAATTCACGATGGCTCAAATCCGCACGGACTAAAACGGGTTTAACATTTTGCGGTGTGAAAATAGAGATAACGTCATTAATGTTCTTTTCATGGTCTTACCCTCAAAAAGTAACTTGCTGAGCCGATTTCGAAGCTATGCATTTTATTGTTGATGGTGATTTTATACATTCCGACAGTTGCGCACGGCAGGTAATGAGTGCCGTAGGCTTAATAAACACCTTTTGAGGTTATGCGTTTTAGCTTAATTGCTAATTAGTTGTTAAGAAAAGTTCAGGCACAACTCCGTTAAACTTTCGGGAATATTCTTTCATCTGGTTACATTTGTGGCAGGGCAATAAGTTGATTGGGGCGTCATGCACGCCCCATTTTGTTAAAACTCGCGTTGTCCACCCAGTTCGATAACGCGATTGGGTGGAATATTAAATTGCTCATGCGCACGCAGCGCATTGCGTTGGCAGAAGTGAAAGATGCCGCCTTTTATTCTTGCCAGTCCGCGGCGTTTTTTCATCACCAGGGTGTCGTGTGAGGTAAAGAAAGACGCTTCATTCAGCGCGCAGCCAAAACCTTCCAGTCCGCACAGGTGTAAAACCTCCGCCATTGAAGGGACTTCTCGCCAGCCGTATGCCGCGGTTACCTGCCAAAAGGACGGCGAAAGTTGGGATGGTGATGCTTCTGATTGTGCACGCGTGGCGTATCTGTCGTGCGGATGTTCAGCAACACCACGCTATGCAGCACCCGGTTATGCTTGAGGCTTATGCAGCAGCGCCTGTGAATCTCAAACTCTTACGCGCCAGGAAGATGGCAGTACCCGGTACACGACTGGGCGGATTGGTTTCCAGTGATTTCACCAGCGCCTGCAGCTTTCCGGATCGTTGTTCAATTTTTTGATTAACCGATTACGCTCGGTGCTCCAGATCAGCATCAACCCCATCATGGTCAGCGCCATCAGTACCGGAACCCAACCGCCTGACAGCAGTTTCATCAGGTTCGCCGCAAACAGCGGCACGTCAATGCTCAGCATACATAGCAGGAAAATCACCGCCAGCGGCAGTGGCCATTTCCAGTTACGCAGCGCCACCACGCCGGCCAGACAGGCGGTGATCACCATAGTGCCGGTCACCACGATACCGTAAGCGGAGGAGAGGGCCGAGGACTGACGGAACGCCAGCACAATCACCGTTACCGCAACAAACAGCAGCCAGTTCACCACGGGAATGTAGATTTGGCCAGATTCAGTATGCGAGGTGAACACAATACGCATGGTGGCAGAAACCCTGACGAATCAAGCTGATGCGTCAGGGTAAACGCCGGTAATCACCGACTGGGCTGCGATCACCGTGGCGAGCGTTGACAGCACAATCAAGGGTATCTGTCCCCAGCCCGGCGAGGTTGAAGAACGGGTTATTGATCGTCCGCATCCGCAATCACCAGTGCACCCTGCCAAAGTAATTGAGCACCAGGGCAGGCATTTGGCAATTACATTAGGCCACGCCAGGCGGATCGGCGCTTTGCCGAAGTGTCCCATATCCGCATACAGCGCTTCAGCACCGGTGACGGCCAGCACCACCATGCCCATCGCGGCAAAGGCGAGAGCCTCGTGCGTCATTAAGAAGGTCAGGGCATAGCTGGGGTTAAGCGCCTGCAATACTGTGGGATTGAGTGATACCACGAATGCCCAGTAAGCCAATCGAAACAAACCAGATAAACATCACCGGCCCAAACACCTTACTGACTTTTTCCGTACCGTGTTTCTGGATGAAGAACAACAGCGTGAGTATGAGTACCGCCAGTGGGACCACGTATTTGTCGAGATGCGGAGAAACCACCTCAATCCCTTCAATGGCGGAGAGCACCGAAATCGCCGGCGTGATGATGCCATCACCGTAAAGAAGGCGCCACCCGTCAAACCGGCCAGAATGATGATGTGACCAATCTTCGGACCGACGTTACGACGCGCCAGTGACATCAGCGTTAAAATACCGCCTTCACCATCATGGTCGGCACGCATGACAAAGCAGACATATTTCAGGGTAACGATCAGGGTTAACGCCCAGAAAATCAGTGACAGAAAACCCATCACGGCAGTGGTTGAGATTGATCCATCCGGTAAGATCGACAGGCACTCTTTCAGGGTGTAAAGCGGGCTGGTACCGATATCCCCAAACACGATCCCTGCGGCGGCCAACATGCCAGCAGGCAGAGACTGTTTCTCGGTCTGACTCATATATTTCCTGTTTCTTATCAGCGTGGAACTGGCGATGGCTGTGTCTATGACGGCGAACATACCTGTTTACCCGAATGGTTAATAGCGGTGGTGGTTTTGTGGGACCTGCATTTTTACGCCTGGCGGCGAAATTTTTACGACATTTTTATATCGCGGCGGTTTTTTAATCTCAGAATAGACGAACGGTGAGAAATAAAATGACGGAGGGTTATCAGATAAACGAAAGCTAACTGACCGCTTTTTCCCTCACCTTGTGCAGATCGCATTTATTCGCCATTTATCTTCGCTGGCATACATTCGAAGCCACGCTCAATGGACCGTTTTTCGTCAGAAACCAACTGATAACTGAATACTATGAATACGATTTTAATTACTGGCGCAACCGGTTTTTAGGCGGAGCAGTAACGGTTAACTTATTGAAGAAAAGCGAGAATAATCGACTGTTACTGCTGGTGCGCGGTGATTCACCCGCCGAAGGACTGAGTCGGTTGCAATCCAATCTGGCTAAATTGGCGTGGCACAAAAATCTGTGGATACACTGACCACAGATAATATTCTTATTGGCGATCTCGCGGAACCAGAGCGGTTTACTGCCGACCCGCGTCTGGATAGCGTTACATGTGCTCAACTGTGCGGCTGTGGCTTCGTTTGGGGCGAATCCTTACATCTGGAAAGTTAACGTTGAAGGAACTTTCACCTTCGCGAGTCGTATGAATCAGGTCAGCGGACTTAAGCGCTTTATTCATGTCGGAACGGCAATGTCTTGTGCGCCGGAAGCTAACACCCTGGTGACCGGGCGGCGGTACTGCGCGATCAGCACATAGTTAGTACCTGGGTAAACCACGGTGGAAAAAATGAGCGAGATGTTGCCCGAACTGCCGCTGGTTATTGCGCGTCCCTCTATTGTTGTGGGCCATTCCGATCATGGCTGCACGCCATCGCCGAGTATTTTCTGGGTGTTCCGCATGGCACTGACATTGGGTAAGTTTATGTGTGAGCTGGACGATCGTATTGATGTGGTGCCTGTGGATTATTGTGCAGATGCGCTGGAGCTGTTGTTGACCGCTGAAAACGTCGATAAAAGCATTATTCACATTTCGGCGGGCCTCAACAGCAGTGTCACCTTCGCGGAGATTGATAAAGCGATGGCGAAAGCCTCAGGCAATGTGCCCGTGGGCGAGTTATCAGAAAGTGAATTATCGCGAACTGGCCGAAAGTAAGAAAAACTTCGCGTCGTTATTTGGGCCGTGCAATGAGCGGATTGTGTTGCGCGCCATGAATCTTTACGGCCATTTCTCCAAACTCAACGTGGTGTTCTGCAATGAGAAGTTGCTGGAGTTAGGCATGCCGCCCTCTTCGAAATTTACTGATTACCTGCACCGCTGCGTGACCTCGACACAGGATTCAACCATCGCTGAATTGATGGCAGTGGATTTTAAATAATAAAAAGCCGAGCAACACGCCTGTTGCGCGGCTTATTAAGCGGCTATTACCAACCCTTGATAATGTCGCCTTTGTAAATCTCGTTAGCTTTATCCAGCACTTCCTGCGACTGGAAAGCCTCTTTCAGCTTCTGCACATTCGCGCTGTCTTTGTTATCTTCGCGCGCCACAATCGCATTCACATACGGCGACGCTTTGCCTTCCATAAACATGCCATCCTTCGACGCGGAGAGGTTAACCAGCGCGGCAAAGTTGTTATTGATGATGGAGATATACACCTGCGGATCGTCGAGAGTGCGGGCCAGTTGCGGGGTATCCACTTCAACGATTTTAAGCTTCTTCGGATTATCCGTGATATCCAGCGTGGTAGGCAGCAGGCCGGCTTCAGGTTTCACCTTGATCAGTCCCTGAGCTTGGTAACAGGTGGTACAGCAGGGAGGAGTGGTCGCTTAGAGATGGTGATGGTCGCGCCATCTGGCAGTGCATCGAGCGCTTTGATCTTGCGGGAATAGCCGGCAATAGGGAACACAAACGTGTTGGTGACCACGTCGAACTTATAGCCACGCTCTTTCGACTGCATCTTCAGATAAGGCAGGCTCTGGAAGGCGTTGGCATCGACATCTTTATTGAACAGGGCTTCGTTCGGTTGTACATAATGTTAAATGCCACCACATCGACATCCAGATGATATTTATCATGAGCGACCTGTTTAACGGTCTGCCAGAGCGCTTCTGTCAGGACCGGTGTTAATGGCGACTTTGGATGGCATTGTCTTTGTTGTTGTCGCAGGCGCTCAGCAGTGAAACCGCAGCGGCGAGAAGGGTGGTAACGAGTAATTTGTTCATAGTACGAGTCCCTGGGTAACGTAGGAGACGGACTATAATATACGTCTGGACGTCTGTACATCCGTGATTGATTCGTTCGTCGAAATTTCGTCCGGTCTAAAAAGCACCGATGTATAGCAAATAATAATTAATATCGGTGAGTGACGTTGTGCGTTGTTGATATATCCAGCAAGCAATCATCAAGAAAATCCGCAGTTTTTACGTTTCGCTTTAAGGGTAAATTGCACTCTTCAGAGCTGAGATCGATCTCATTAATCAGAGAATCTGCGGGTTTTAAAGCGGGTGACCGCAATCCTTCATCGGATTTTTTGCAGATTGTAATATTAATATAACTGCATTGTGCATCAAGAGACTTACAAGATAATCTGTTGAAGCAGATTATCTTGTTATAGATCGGGAGAAGATGATGGAGTCTGTTAAAGCGTTGGATTATGGAGCAGTTAAACTCGTTTCTGATAGCGGTAAACACCCTTCAGTTATTATTGGCTTCAATTTAACCAGTGATGCGTTTTCAATATGGCAGCATACTGGCGAACGCGGCGTCGATTGAAAAACACGATAACTATTTTGTCGCCAAATCGGACAGTTCAGTGACCACGTCCTGAATCGAAAAATTTCTATTATTCAAAGCGCGAGTTTAATAAAGGCATGCAGATCGCTGATTGCCTGTTCCCGCGCTTCAGCTTCCTGCACCACCATTAATTCCTATAGATCTTTTTGTGCGAAACGCACACGCCCCCCAGCCTCAGTGAAACGAGTCCTTAAGTTTGTCTACGGGCTAAGCCCCGTTGCGTGTTCAATTTAAGGGTCTTGATGCAATCAAAACTATTGATGATGGCCCGTTATTCCCATCTGTAAGAACCAGGTAAACGGGTGAATACCGGGCTGGCAGGTTAATTATTGCAGGCAGCGGATATAACGTTCAGCTGCCTGTCTGACAATGGATTGTGCCTGCTGTGTCATTTCCCGACCGGCAAGCGCCATCTGCGAGAAGGTGACCTTATCAGTCGGTGAATCAGCTTATTCACCGTAGCTGCTGAAAGCGGCAACATGTTGGGATAGCTCCACATAAATGACACGGAATTTGCACCGGGTGTCACTTGCCAACATCACCAGCTCAAGCAGCACGCCATCATGTTGCGACCAGTGCAGTACACAGCCTCCTTTAAAATGCCCACCCAGGCGTCAATAACGTGACATCGGGCAGTAAATCCAATTCGTCACCTTGCCAGAGATGAATATGCGAGCTCTGGCGCATAATCCATTCCCGATCATCCTCATGCAAATAGATGGGCGCATCAAATGCCGCAGCCCAGTCTTGCATGGTGCTGTAGTAATGGGGATGAGAAATGGCAATGGCATCAATACCGCCAGTGCGTGTATCAATGATTCCGTGGCGTCATCCAGTCGCAATGCAGTCCCAGAGAATATTCCCCCTGCGCTTTGCAGTAAAAAAGCACGTTGGTTGATGGCGAAACTCGGGACAGTTTGCAGGCTGAATAATCCCTTTAGATGCTGCTGCCATTTATTTTGATGTGTGGCACGCAGAGCCGAGAATGCCAACCATTGCTGCCCTGTGACAGGCACAAACTGCCGATCGTCTTCGCAAATTTTGCAATTTGCAGAGATGCGGATCATCTTCATAAGAAGTACTGCAGGCGGTGCAGAGTTTGCTCATCTGAATGCTCCTTGATGCGGTTTGCATCATTCTAGCTGGCTTATTAAGTGCGGCATTAGACACAGCGTGCCCGCAGAGAATACCTATGCCGCAGAAGCTAGATGTATTCTCATTTCGCAAGGAGTATCGTGGGCGTTGCGCTTGCTTAGGCTGGGCAGGGCAGATTAGGCCTGTGGCGGCAGTAACTGATAAATCCACGCTGTGATTTTCTCTCCTTCGAGGGTGGTGACTTCAACATCAACACGATCATAACCCTCCTCGAACTCATCCAGCATTGTCCAGTGCGCGGTCAGATGCTCTGAGAAGAAGAGTGAGCCTGACAAGGCCCGCATTGTTGTCAGCTACAATGCCGGGAAAATCCGCTGCCGCGCCCGCCGCGTTCATAGAAGATGCCGTTGACCGTTCCGGGCAGCCACTCTCCACCGATACTGTCCAGAATATGCGCATTTGAATGACCTGGTTGCAAGGTGCCGTATACAAATAAAGGTTTCATTTTCCCTCGAAAAATCAAACAAAAGAAGTGACTTTAGCGCTCATGAAATGAAAAGTCATCTGAAGGTTGAATTTCATGACCAGACCGCCCGTTATGCCATATAGGGTTCAATGAAACACGGTATTGTGAGCCATCGTATCCGGTCAGGAAAAGATCAATGTTGAATTGTTCAGGCATCTCCCGCAGTGCCATCAAGGGTTATCCGCAATCCGCACAGTTCGATGGCAAGCGTTTCACCAATGCTGCTCCCCGGCAGCCGTTGAAATTCAGCGAATATATGAAGATGTTCTGGGATTTGGCGTTCAACAAGCCAAAAGAAACGGCGTACCAGCAGCAATTACCTGGCAGCCCATCACGTCCGAGGCGCTGCCATGGCAGCCGACAACAGTGTGTTTCGACTGCATTCATCGCTGCTGCTCAAATTGAAAGGCAAGTATTGGCTTACTGATCCAGTATTTTAATCTGCGAGCGTTCCCTTTAAGTGGCTTCGGGCCAGCGTTTTCAGGCTGCACCCATCGAGCTGAGCGATTTACCGCCTATTGAGGGCATTATTTTTATCCCATGACCATTATAGATCATCTGGATTACCAGACGATCATGCAGTTAGATCGTTCGCTATTTCGCTCCGCTGGGCGTCGGCGATTTGCTGGCGAAGTGGGAGAGGGCTGGAGGAGAAGATCAACCCAACTGGATTGGTGGCAATCTACGGAGGTAGGTGCATTTTGTCGCCACACCGTCGCAGCACTTTTCCGGACGTGGTTTCTGTTTGACGGCAATAAACGTTTGTGGTGTTCGGAGCATCCACCAGATGAATTTGTTTATTTTTTGGCGGTGACTCCGGCTATTTTCCGGGCTTTAAAGAAATCGGTAATAAATACGGTCCATTTGATGTTGCCTGCCTTGAAAATGGGGCTTATGACAGCCGATGGGCGGATATTCACATGATGCCAGGGGATACCATCCGTGCGTTTCAGATCTAAAGGGAAAATGGTTAATGCCCATTCATAACGCGGCCTTCGGATCTTGCTTTCCATCACTGGAATGACCCCCGATACAATAGCGGCGCTGGCGCGTGAGCAAAAATTAAATTATCTTTACCGGTCATCGGACAAGCCGTGAACATTGTGCAACCAAGGGAAGAAGCGTCTGGTGGTAGCTGGAAACATAGGCCGCATGATAGCAGCCATTCTGTTTACGATTCAGTCAGTAAAACGCCATGTTTTCTATTACTCAGCGGTAAGCTCATCATAAAGACTGCTGCAATCGCGTACGCAGAGAAAGCACCGCTTTGTGTTTGCGTGATAACAGCGCCTGACGCTGATGTGCTGCTCTCTTCAGACAGCGGTTGTAGCTGTAACCCAACAACTCCGTTTTTTCGGAACACTTCGCGCTGAGCGAGTGGCAGTTCCGCTAAGGCTTCCTCCAGTTCTTCCCATAGCAGTGCTTTGAGATACTCATCTTCCGGCGTTTCCGCACGCCAAATAATAGCGTTTCAGCCAGCTCATCTTCTCGGGGAAAATCCGCCTCCTCATCGCCGTTCATCAGATCGGCGAAGTAGCGGCAGTTCACGCTTCTTTCGCGCCCGGTCGGTCATTCATTGCGTGCGGCACGGAATAACCAGGCCGCGACATTTTCCACCGGTTGCTCAACCTGCATGGAGCTTATAGGTCACTTCCTGCAGGATATCGTCGGCATCTTCACGGATCGAGGTGCGGCCGCGAATAAATGCGCTTAATTTTGCCCGACAGGCGTTCAACGCGGACATCAGCAGAGAATCCTGCGCCATGTCGTTTACTCTGCGTCTGACGATTTAGCGGAGCCCGTCGAGGGTGAGCGCATCATCGCGACGGCCATGCCAGTCACAGCGATCGCGGCGTCCACGGTGCGAACGTTCACGGCGGTGTTGCATAAACTCTTCGCGCTGTTCTGGGGTCATCTGCATCCAGCGTTCGTGCATGCGACGACGTGCCATACCGAACATGCCGGGGCGAAACCTAAGCCACAAACAGTATGCGGCTGGCCACCAGTAGCCCGATCGCCTGCAGAACCCAATCGCCTTCACGCCGATGATGGCTGGCAGCACGGCATTCCACAGCGACATCACCAGCAGCCCAAGTGCCGATGATCACCACGCCGAGCAACAAAGGGTTTCATCATGCGATGACCACCAAAATGGTGGTCACGGCGGTGTCTGCGCATATCGAAATCTCTCATTGTTGTTATTCCTCATTACAGTAGCCGATATTGGAAAACCGTACTGAGGTAGACGAATGAGCGATGTGAATATTGCCAAAGAAGTGAAAATATTTTCCGAGCTTATAAATTTAGCGGTGATTCCGGTGTTGTTCTACCGATCCGATTCACCGCTGCTCCAAGCGTATTCTCCTGCGATGAACGGGATCCATCCAACGATGGCTGCTACCCATACTGTCAGGGTTAAACCATAAGCTGACGTATAAACGTTAAATCAGCTTGCTGCGCTAATTCCTTCAGGCGCTGATAAAGCAATTCTGCCTGGGGTAGCGCTGCACAACAATCTAAGAACTTTGCCTGGCGATCGTCGGTGCTGAAAGGTTCGTCTAACGCACCACGCGCCCGCAATCTGGCGTGGACAATTTCCTGACCATTCCTGAAACGCAAAGTGAGGATATGCGGCAAGTTTCTGTCTTCAGCCTCCTGTTCCGCTGTCCAGGGCGCAAGGGTAATCATCGCCAACAGTTGTGCATCTGCCTGTTGTTTTACGCTGGCGGCGGTAAAGTCCTGCACGCTCAACGTGCCATTCCTGAGCATCATGGCAACGCAATATTGCATTGAGAAGCGCGCGCATTTCATCCTGCGGCTGGTGGTAGGCAGATTGCGCCAGTTGGCGATCCCACCGCAGTGCACGCTTTCAATGTCGTCAATCTGCAATGTTTGCTGTTGCTGGATATCGGCAATCGCATCGAGAATGCGGTGGGTAGACCACCGCAGCACGGATATTTTTTCGGCATCACACCGATTTGTTCAATGACATGCTGCTCAGCGCCGGGCAGCGAGCGGTTGGCTTAACAGACCGGCATAGAGTTCCGCAAAACCCTGTGCGCACTCAGAATATCAGACGACCTTGCATGCCGGTTTGCGCCAGCGTCGCGGCTTCAGGCATTGCGCGCCGCCATTCCGGCATGAAACGGTTTCAGAGGCGTGCCAAACTGGCCTTTGACCCCACTGGCCAGACTTACCGCAATGCTCAACGTACGGGCAATCCCTGCTGCATCCTGGCCGAGCAGGGCAGCAACACCTGCCGCGCTGCCAATGCAACCCACGGTGGATGTACCATGCCAGCCAGCAGTGTAGTGCTGATAGCCGATGGCTTCGCCTCATATAGGCTTGTGCCTGCAGACCAATAAATAAGCGTATCAACGATGCGCCGTCGCTGTTTGCGCCACGGCCAGCAGGGCCGGTACCAACACGGCCGATGCGACTCATGCCCGGTGCAAAGTTGTCGTCAAAGTCGATAGCGGAGCGGCCGTGGCGTTGAACAACGCATCGAGCGCCTGGCTACGGGGTATCGAGGCCATGCCTGCTGCACCGCCTGGTAGAAAAAAGTCGCTACGGCCAGCTACCATGCAACCCAGGGAATCAATGATGGCGTCAATCGCCAGGTTCACGAGCACGAAGAGTAAAGGGCGGTGGATTGGCACACCACTGTGCCAGAGAGATTCGATGAGCGCTCATGATGATGTCTCCCTGTCCAATACGGTGAGCAGCCTGTGCAACAACGAGCCAATCTGGAAACGATCTCACCTCTTGCTCCCGGTGTGCGGTGTCAAACAGATGTACGATCACCCTATTCTGTTGCGGCATCACCAGGCAGAAGTGACCTCCTGCACCACGCGCTGAGTAACTGCCCGCTGGCAGGATCACCTCTGGCCAGGCCACGCCATCGCGCGTGATCCACCACATATTGCCGTCCCCGCGATCGCCCATGCGAAACAGGCAAGGTGCTGGTGCGAACCCACTGTTGCGGGATGATTGTCGACGCCCCAGCGCCCTGCTGCAGAAAGAGCTGGCCGAATTCCGCAGCAGGTCGCGACTTGAGAGCGTAAAGGGATAGCAGGGATCAGAAAATTCTCCGGGTTCCAGCCAACTGTCCTGGATCAACGCGATAATCCTGCATCCCAGCGGTCGGCAATGCGCTGCGCAAACGCCTGGTTGATCTCCTCTCCCGTGAGCGACGGTAGGCACTGCCCAGCACATTAAAATCCCAGTTGCTATAGCACCAGTTCTCGCCTGGCGCATGCAGGTGGCGCGGGGGTTTAATACGCTGCATCCAGGCGGTTTCATAGTTCGCCGGATGATAAATGCCAGAACGGGCGGTCAACAGATCGTATAGCGTGGCCTGTTTCTCGCTGACGCTCAGTCCTTCACGGTCATCGATTCCCAGCGTCTGCAAGGTTAAGGAGAGATCAAAACGGCCTTCTGCCACTGCGCAGCCGATCAGCGCACTAAGAAAGCTTTTGCGCATCGAGTGGCAGGGGTAACGCTGGGCAGCATCGCCGTAACTGAACAGGATTTCATCACCCTGCGCCACCAGAGCAGCACGGCAGTGGCCTGGCCTTCGTTGTTGCTGAAGTGATTCAAACATGGCAAAGCCTCATCGTTTTAGTGTGGATCAGAGGTTCACGCCCTCACTTCGCCGCCAGAAACTCGCGGAGATTTCGTGCTCCGCCCTGACGCACGCTATCCGCACTGAGTTCTTCCAGCAATTTGCCGTGATGCATGATGCCGATGCGACGGCAAAGGTGTGTCACGACCGCCAAATCATGCGTCACCATTAAATAAGGAGGCTGCGCTGCCGTTGCATGCTGCTGAGTAAATTGAGGATTTCAGCCTGAACTGAGACGGTCCAGTGCTGAGGTCGGCTCATCCAGTAACAGCACGGAAGGTTCCAGAATGAGGGCCCGCGCGATGGCCACACGCTGACGTTGACCACCAGAAAGTTGATGGGGATAACGATAACGGTAGGCATTGGAAAGTCCGACCGCATGCAGCACATCGCTGATGCGCGCTTCATGGTGGTCCATAGCATGCAGCTTCAGCGGTTCACGCAGACTGGCCCACACCATTTTTCTCGGATGGAGCGAGGCGTAAGGGTCCTGAAACACCATCTGCACCTGGCGATAAAAGGCTTTACATCTCGCGTGCGTTCACGACTTATTGAAACAGAATATGGCCCTGATAATCGGGATCGTACAGCCAGCGCGTAAATGGTGATTTGCCGCAGCCCGATTCCCCAACCAGGTCAACAATCTCCTGGAAGCCAGCGCTGCCAACGTTATCAACCACCTGTCGCCGATGTGCTCCCTGACCGAATGCGATACTGACATCCACCATTTCAATGCTGCGTTGTGCGGTTGGAATGGGATTCATAATGCGACTCCATCACGAAAACAGGGGCCGGTGAGCCAGCTGGCATCTCGGGTCGGCACACGCAGCGTATAGGGGATGATGCAGACGTGGCTGACTGGCAAGTAATGCCTGCGTGTAAGGATGCTGCGCCTGTTCCAGACGTTCGGCACGAATCTCTTCGACAATACGCCCGGCGTACATCACCAGCACGCGATCGCAGAAACGAGAGACCAGATTAAGGTCATGACTGATAAACAGCAGGCCGGTTTGACGCCGCGCCAGCTGTTCATTCAGGATGCTCAGCACCTGCTGGCGCACCGTCACGTCCAGAGCGGGAGGTGGGTTCGTCGGCGATGATCAAATCCGGCTCGGGGATCAGCATCATCGCGATCATCACGCGCTGGCCCATACCGCCAGAAATCCGTGGGGATAGAGGCGTGCCACTTTCGCCACGTCGCGAATATGCACCGATTCCAGCATCGTTAGCGCGCGATTGGCTTCCGCTTTTACTCACCCGGCGATGCAACCTGAAGGCTTCCGCCACCTGATCGCCAATGCGCATTAGTGGATTGCATGAGAAGCGGGGATCCTGCAGGATCATTGAAATACGATTTCCGCGAATCTGGCGATCTGTTTCACTGCTGTTGAGCAGATCAATATCACCGAAATGCATCTGATCGGCGGTAACGCGACCGATTTTGGGGGTCAGTTGCAGCAATGCACGGCAGGTCTGTGATTTTCCCGAACCGGATTCACCGACAATCGCCACTTTCTTCTCACGTCCAACATGAAAAGAAACGTCACGTACCGCGCGGTGCTCCCCGTGCGCGCTGCGAAATACGATATTGAGGTTTTTCACCTGAAGCAGATTATTCATGGCGGATATCCATTACGTCGCGCAGGCCATCACCCAACAGGTTGAAGGCGAGACTGGTGAACAATATTGCTAATCCAGGGATGGCAGCGATCCAGCCATTGTTCAGCATGAACTCGCGGCCGGAAGCCAGCATTGCGCCCCATTCCGGACTAGGCGCTTGAGCGCCAAGCCCCAGGAAACCCAGTCCAGCGGCGGTAAGCGATAATCGCCGCCATGTTAACGGGTGACGCGCACGATGACAGAAGGCAGGCACATGGGGATGATATGTCGCACGATGATGCCAGGCGGATGCTCCCTTGTAAGCGTACCGCCGCGATGTAATCCATCTCTACGGATGGCCAGAGTTTCGGCGCGCGCAAGGCGGGCAATCGGCGGCCAGGCGGAGAGAAATCGCGATGATCGCATTCTCGGGATGCCTGTCCCCAATGCCGCGACAAACGCCAGCGCCAGAATCAAACTGGGGAAGGCAAGGAAGATATCCACCAGACGCATGAGCAGCGTATCGACCCAACCGCCGAGATAACCTGCACCAAAATGACCAGTAAGCCAATCGGTGTGATGATTCAGCGCGGTTAAGCCTGCGATATAGTGTGATGCGCGCGCCATACAGCAGACGGCTGTAAATATCTCGTCCCAATTCGTCGGTGCCCAGCCAGTGCTCAGCAGAAAACGGTTGCAGGCGGAAGGCGAGGTTTTGGGCATAGATATCGAGTGGCTAACCAGGGCGAACACTCGCCGCGCCAGCAATCATCAACAGCACCAGCAAGCAAACCAAAGAGCGCTGAGTGGTTAGCGCAAAAGCAAGTTGCCACTGAATCCATAACAGTTGCATGTGCGCCTGAAACGGTGACTGTGGCGCAGGATCGCGCAGCCAGGCGCGTAAGTGACGCGAAGGATTAACGCGCATCGATTTGTTGACGGAATCGGTCATGCTTCCTCCTGACGCGTACGCGGATCGAACAGACGATAAAGCAGATCGCACAGCAGATTGATTGCGACAAAAATTGCCGATCGCTGTGCAGCCCACCACCGCATTCATATCAGCCCGCCAGCAGTGCGTTGTCAGATAGCGGCCAAAACCGCCAGGCAAATACGGTTTCGGTGAGTACCGCGCCTTCCAGCAGCCAGGCCCAGGAAAGGGCCACCACTGTCAGCGTGGGCACGGCGATATTGCGCAGAGCATGCACCCAAACACATCGCGCCCACGACAAACCCTTCACGCGAGCGGTAATGATGTATTCCTGCGACAGTTGTTCCAGCATGAAGCTACGCGTCATACGGCTGATGTAAGCCAGCGCGCTCAAGCCAAGAATCGACGCGGGCAAAATGATGTGACCAAACACGTTGCAGAACATTTCCCAGTTTCGCTCAGCGCGCTGTCGATCAGCCAGAATCCCGTCACCGGATGTAATCGAACTCCGTAGATAAAATCGATGCGTCCTGTCCGCCATCCAGCCGGAGCGTGGCGTAAAACAGCAGCAATCCCATCAGACCCAGCCAGAAGTGCGGGGTGGAATAGCTGGAGTAGCCCCACGAAGCGATATCCAGATGATCGAACCAGGTGTTGCGGTACATTGCCGCCAGCACGCCCGCCGGAATGAAACCGACGCCGATAATGGCCGCCACGGTGGCCAGTTCCAGCGGCGGGGAAGACGCGCGCGATATCTTGCGCCACCGGATGGCTGGTGTCAGAGCGATACCAAAATCGAGGTGCAGCAGTTGCCAGACCGTGTAGTCGGCAAATTGGTGCCCTACAACGGTTGATCCAGCCCCAACTGATGAAACATCTTGTCGTAGGCTTCCTGACTGGCGTTATCGCCGATGATCGCGACCACGGGTCGATAGGTAAGCGACCAATAAAGAAGGTCAGGCAGCTAACCCCAGTAGCGTGCAAACAATCGAGATCAGCCCGACGGAGCAAGGCGTCTTATCAGACGCCAGCCAGCGGAAGGGGTGTGCAACGGGTATCATGACCTGTGACATCTGCCACCTCCGTTATTTACTTGCGGCACCGTACCAAACGCGAAACCGTTCCAGGTCCAGTTTTTCACCGTGGGGCTAATTCCCGCGGTGTTGTACATCTGGAACATGATCGCCATAGGCCCTTTTTGCATCTGCTCTTTCTGCAGATCGCCATAGAGTGCAGCGCGTTTGGTGTCATCCGGTTCTAACAGTGCGGTTTCTACTTTCTGATTCATCTGCGGATCGTAATAAGCGGCACGCCAGCTTGGATATTGCGTGGCACGCGCTTCTTTACGATTGTCAGGGTTATAAACCAGACGAGGCATTGCCGTAGGCATCGGGCACCGAGGTTTGCCACGCCATCATTGCGCTCTGGAATTCCCGGCCACGTACCCGGCTGAACAACTGCGCGTTAGCCATGCGTTCCAGATTGAGTTTCACGCCGATTTTGGCGGCATTCTGCTGTACGCTTTGCGCGATTGGCGCCGAATGCGGCAGGGTGCCAAACAACACCGCCGTACTGAAACCATTGGGATAACCGGCTCGTCAGCAACTGTTTGGCTTTATCCAGATCGAGATGGAAAGGCTGACCTTGTTTGGCATCCAGCGCACAAACGCCCCTCTTTGTTGAACGAAACTGGCGCGCGGCACGCCGAGATAAGGCATGACGCTCTTCGCTAACCCGTCGTAATCGATCAGATAGCGCATAGCGAGACGGACTTTTTCGTTTTGGAAAATGGGGTCTTCATTATTGAAGGTCCAGAAAAACAGCTGTGGCTTCAACACTTTTTCCACTTTCACTTTCTGGCCTCTGATCCAGCGTTTTCAGATCGTCAGCTGAGAGATCGCGAGCGATATCCACATCGCCCTGCGTCACCAGCAGACGCTGAGTGCCGGTTTCAGCCACATGACGAATCAGAATGCGCTTCAGTACCGGCGCTTTTCCCCAGTAGTTCGGGGTGGCCTGGAGCACCACACCTTCACCGGCATTCCAGCGCACCAGTTGATAAGGCCCAACACAGGCGGTATGAGTGGAGGTATTTGTGCCCCAGATCGCCATCCACTGCCTGTTTTTCGACTTCTTTGCGGTTAAGCAGGGAAGAGACGTTATTGGCGGCAATCGCCTGCAACACCAGATTGGTGGGATAAGCTTTATCGAAGCTCATCACCAGCGTTTTGTCATCGGGCGCGCTAATGCGTGAGTCGACGTTATCTTTATCAAAGCCATACTCCTTGATAGCGGCTGCATTGCCGTAGCCCAGTTTCACGACGCGCTGCATCGACCACGCCAGGTCGCTGGCAGTTGCGGCTGAGCCATCGGCAAATTTCAGGTTGTCCTGTAAATGAAAGGTGATGGTCTTGCGATCGGCAGAGACATCCCAACTTTTGGCCAATGCGGATCGAGTTGCGTTTCATCACTGACACGAAAATCAACCAGTGTAAGTCAGCAGGTGTTTGAATAGATTTCACTGGTGACCACTTCACCAATCTGCGCCGATCCCAGGTACTGATGGCATCAATGTTCCATCATCACTAAAGAATCGGCGGGCGTTGCGGCCTGTGCTGAAGCGCAGCAGGTCGCTGCCAGCGTCAATGCGGCAGTTAACATCTTGTTTTTCATCTATCTCTCCTGAGGCGTTACAGAGTATCCGGGCGCGGCTGAATGGGTGGTTTCACCTCAGCTGGAATAGGGCAGTGATAGGGTTTTTCACTGACCTGCTCGAAATGGGCTTTCTTCATCTGGGCCATCAGTATTTTGTCGGTTAGCACGTCCACCGCCGTCGCGGCCATGACTTTCGCGACATGGCCCAGCGCTTTGGTGCGGCCGGCATTTTGCCTTTGCGCGCAGTTGCCATGAGGACCAGGGGTTCCAATAGCCATGGTGGGTACGTGCGCCTGCACTGTCGGGATCACCCAACTGACATCACCGACATCGGTCGAGCCAATCATGACCTCTCCGTGGGTATCGAGCGGAATGATGTAATCGCTGAGGGGTTTAGGATCGGCGGGTTTCACACCGGTTTTGCGGGTAGCAGTTATCATCTCTTCCGCTGTTAGCGTGGCCTGAATTTCAGCTGCAAAGGCGAGGTCAGCCTGATCAAATGGCACCGGACCAAGCGCTTCCAGATTCCGCTGCATCGCTTCTTCTAACGGACGATTGCCAAGCAGGTTGGATACCGCGCTCATGATGCTGATATCCACTTCGCACGGTCATGATGGCGGGCAATTCCCGAGCCACGCGCTTGACCCGCTCATTCAGTTCAAACATCGCGGGACATCGCGCGAGCCGAATGGCATAGCGCACGGTAGATTTTGCCTGTACCACATTGGGAGCCACACCACCGGCATCGAGGAAGGCGTAATGGATGCGGGAATCTTGCGGCACGTGCTCGCGCAGGAACTGTACGCCAACGTTCATCAATTCGGCGGCATCCAGCGCACTGCGCCCAAGATGTGGTGGCCAGGCAGCGTGTGATGAGCGGCCACGGAAAGCGAAATCCATGCGGGTGTTAAAGGAGAGAAAGCGGTTTCGCCACTTCATGATGCGTGGATGCCAGGTGATGGCGACACGACGCCATCGAATGCGCCAGCACGCGCCATAAAGGATTTGGCCGCACCGCCTTCTTCTGCCGGACAGCCATAATAACGAACGGCGGCCCGTGTGCCGCCTCTTCGCCAGGACTCAACGCAGTAGCCGCCAGCATGGCAGCCGATCCCAGCAAGTTATGCCCGCAGCCATGACCATGGCCGTTGCGCCCGGCAGTGGAGAATAACGCGCCACGCCTGCTTCCTGACTCAACCCTGGCAAGGCATCATATTCTCCGAGGAAAGCGATGATGGGACCGCCTTCACCGGCTTCACCCATCACCGCCGTGGGGATATCGGCCATACGTTTTCTGTGACGCGGAATCTTGCTGTTCTTAGCATCGCGGTGTGTTCAGCCACCGAAATCGATACTCGTATAGCAAATTTCCGGCATGCCCCAGACGCGATCGTCGTTCACAAAATACCCCTTGATATTCTTCTACCCACTTCCAGACTAACGCTTTGTTTTCCATGATAGTCCCCAGCTTGGTTGATCAAGTTTTCGTCTCTGAAGCCCCAGCATGGAGTAAATCATCAGCGTAAGGCCAATGAGCAAATTCACACTCCCCATTCCAAAGGCATAGTTTTATGTCAGGCCGCATTAGCCGTCTCGCTGGCACATGCTCGCAGCCACAGTTGTTCAGCCTGAGAATTTTGCAGAATCGGTTGACGATAGAGCCGAATCGCCAGCGACATATCCCAGCTGCTGTCATCGGCGCGCACTAAACTGCCGCTGGCCAGTTCCTTCATGTACCAGACTCAGAGGGGCACCACGCCACGCCGCCACCGGCCAGACCATGGCTTGAGATTCACCGGACATACCATTTTCTATATACCGCTTCAAGAGGAAGCGGGCGTTTGCTGAGCATTTGCGCCAGCGCATGAGAAAGAAGGTATAAGTTGTCCATAGCTCAACCACGGAATCGACCGCTGACGCGCGCACCGGATAGAGTGGCTTGCCACTGCTATCCGGGCGACACGGCAATGGCATCGCTCACGGCCCAGTTGCAATGGCGCGGATACGCCGCCAGCTGATGTATTAGCGACACCGCATCGTGCGCGTAAGTCAGTAGAAAATCGGTTTCACCGCTGTGTAAGGTGGAGATGTGCTCAGCGAAAGTCGGTTTTTGATTACACAGGCGGATATAGCTGAGATTGGGCTGCAGATTTAATCGCTGTATCCAGTCAGGGAAGAACGTCAGAGAAAGGGTATTTAGCATCGCAAAACGTAACACCGCAGTGCGCGAACTGTAGCGCTGGTGCAGATCATTGCGCAGATGCGAGCATGGAAAATACCGTTTGCTGGCGGTTGCGAGGAAGGTTTGTCCCTCTGGCGTGGAGCGTAACCGGATAGGTTTTACTGATCGAATAACGGCACACCCAGCCACACTCTTCCAGTTGCCGGATGCGCGACTGAGCGCCGATTGCAAGTGATATGCCGCTCATCCGCGGCACGGGTAAAACTATAACAGCGTGCAACACTGAGAAAATCTTCAAACCATTTCAATTCCATAGCAAAGACCTCTTTGGATGAATGGGAAAGCAACGTCAGCGGTGGGAAACCTTTTGTTACACGCAAGAAACGCGCCATGCTGAATTACAGCGGTACAGGCACTGGCACAGCCATGACGCCGTCATAAACGCTTAAGATGGAGCAACCACTGCACTCGTGGGGTGCAGTGGATTTGCCCTGATGATGGCTGGAGATTGGCAAAGTCGAATTGACCAGGCGACAATAAAGGCCTTTGAAATTTGAGCGATGAAATGAATCTATGAATGCCAATATTGAATCTGTTGAGCTGGAAAAAGCCTATCGCCTGATCAACCATGGCCCAACGACCTTGGTTTCCTCCCGCCATGACGGGATTGACAATGTGATGTCTGCATCCTGGGTATGTGGATTAGAGTTCAAACCGGCAAAATTGACGGTTGTGCTGGATAAATCCACCTTCACGCGTAAGTTGATTGAGCAAAGCCTGAAATTCGTTATACATGTCCCAACCGTCAGCCAGGCGCAGATGGTTCATTATCTCGGTACGCATTCCCGCACTGGGAGCAGCGTCAGATAAGCTAGCCATGCTGGCGTCAGAGTTCCAGCCGCCAATGGAAAGTCATCTCCCTTTGGTGGTTGGCTGTGCGGCTTGGTTGTACTGCGAGTTGATACCTATCGAACAAAATCAGATCGACCACGATTTGTTCATCGGTGAAATCAAGGGTGCCTGGGCGGATAGCCGGGTGTTTAAAGAAGGGCGCTGGTTATTCGAGGACGCACCAGACGGGATGCGCAGTTTGCATTACATCGCCGGGAAACGTTTTTATAAGACGGGCTCACTGCTGGACGTCGAGTGAACCCGTCCAATTCATTCATTGAGTTTGGCCTGGCGCATGGGCATTTTATCAATGGTTGAGAGCAACACCTCAGTATTCAGAGGTGTTGTTTCACGTAGTTTCATTCCACCATCTTTTCCAACCAGCACCACTTCAAATCCTTTCGGATTGAGTTGCTTACGCAAAGTGCCATTGGCTGTGGGTGAAGTATCACTGAACACAATGATATCGCGATCGGCCAGTTCCGCTTTCTGCTTCTCCAGCATCGCCAATCTGCGCGACATAAGCAGGATCTGTTTTTGATGGGGCAAAGATCACCAGAGGGCGGTTGTGCCAGCGATATTGAGTGAGGTCTGAGACCTTCGGCGATAAAGGCTGGAACAGGGGCTCTTCAGCCGCACGAACGTTGTTAAGGCTCATTATTGAACAGTCAACAGCAGCAGTGGCGTCTTCAGCAGTAAACTCGTCTCTTCGACTGATGGTTTCCCCGGCAGGTTAAGAGATCGCGTACTACCAAGGTTAGTGGAACCGTGCGCGTGCGTAAGTTACTTCACGTTTCTTTACCCACAGTGGTAAAAATGAAAACAAGAAATGTCTTTCGTGTTGCTAATGTCAACCGGAACTTAAGGCTTCGTATGTCACATTCTGATGTTTTTCTGAAGAAGAGAACAGGGTATATACATATGTCAAAGCTGGGCATATACTAGACATATGCTGAGTGATGAAGCTCAAAACATAAAGCCGGTGACGGCACCGTGCCGGAAGTCCGTTCAGGAGGATTGATCATGCGAACCGTTTCTGTATTTAAAAATGGCAATAACCGCGCCATTCGTTTGCCACGCGATATGGATTTTGAGGGTGAGTGAGGGTTGGAGATTGTCGTCGGGAAGGTGACAGCATCATACTGCGCCCCGTTCGGCCAACCTGGGAACGTTTATGCAGCTTGAGAAAGCGGACCCGGATTTTATGATGGATCGCAGGGGATGTTGTCAGTGATGAGGGAAGATTTGATCTGTGAACAAAACCTACATGCTGGATACTTGTATATGTTCGTTCATTATGCGCGAGCAACCAGAGGACGTGATCAGACGGCTTGAACAAGCGGTGCTGCGCAACCATCGCATTGTAGTTTCGGCTATTACTTACGCAGAAATGCGCTTTGGTGCTATTGGAAAGAAAGCCTCGCTGCGTCATGGTCAACTGGTTGACGAATTCTGCGCCCGACTTGATGCGATTGTGCCCTGGGATCGGGCGGCGGTGGACGCCACCGCTGTAATTAAGGCCACCTAAGCGCAGCCGGAACACCGATAGGCCAGCCGACACGGCGATTGCCGGCCATGCCATTAAAGCCCGGCGTTATCTTCGTTGACATATAATACCAGGGAATTTGCGAGGGTACCGGGTTTGGTGCTGGAAGACTGGGTGAAGTAAGCCGCTTATCAATCTCGGAAAGTACCTGAAGCATTTCTGCGGTAATTTGTGGGCAAAACCCACGTAATTTTCACGTAGCAGCGTCAGGATGTGGTGGCGCAGACTCTCATCGATGCGATGTGTGCCGGGCTTTCGCCGTGCATCGGTTAGACCGGCTGCACCAGACTTGCGGTAGCGCGCAAGCAGACGCCGGCAGTGGCGGTCCGTGAGGCCAAGTCGTTGTGATGCAAGCGAAGTGGTGAGCCTGCCATCAATGACATCCTGCAGGATCTTGAGGCGGTCAACTTCATTCATCGTAAAGCACTCCGAACCGTAAGCCGTCATCAGTTGCGTCCTCAGCCGGAACCCTAAAAAAAGGACGATAAGCGGACCTCTCAAAATAGCCAGAGGCGGACATCTGAATTTAGCCACTACAATCAAAAGTGCATAATCATGATTATGTTAAATTGTATGTTTTGATGCAACCACCACACATCATGCTGGGCTTTCTGATGCTCACTTCTACGGCGCCAATTCTCGCTCATCAGATTTATTCCACAAATGCATAAAATTTTCTTTACTCAGCTTATGACAGTTACATGAATCCTGTAATATCCCTATCCACTCTGCCCACCTTTTCAGCATGCACAAAGAGTATCAATGCGTAAAAGTGTCCTCTCAGATAGCACCCCTCGTCTGCTAAAGACTTCTCTTGGAAGAAGTATGGCCGTATTTCTGCTTTCCATCAGTTTACTGGTGAGTGGCTCATTAATGCCTGGTCTCTTTGGCACTCCTGGCAGCAACACCTGACAGAAAAAGAAGAGGATGCACGCAATCTCTCGCTCTCATTAGCCAAACAAGCTGAAGATGCCTTTTTACAGGTTGATATTACCCTCGCGGATGCTGTGCGCCAGTTACGTCAAAGCAGCAACAGCTTTGCTGCAACACCGCAGTTCCTGCATCAAATCAAAGACCAGCAAAGCAAGCTCCCTCAGCTGCACGGACTGTTTGTTTACGATACCAGGGACATTGGGTGGCTTCATCGGGCTTCACGCCAACCAATGCCAGTAACGCCGATCGTGATTACTTTGTCTGGCATCGGACGCATCCCATCTGGATATCCATATCAGCCATGTCATCGCAGTCAGCTCCACCGGTGATCTGGTGATTCCTGTTTCCGGTACGCCTAAATGATAATGCGGGGAATTTTGCTGGTGTCGCCCTTGCGACGGTCAAAGTGGATTATTTCCGGCAGTACTACAGCTACTACACGCTTGGCGATAAAGATGCGTTGGGATTGATCCTGGCGGATGCCACGGCCCTTTATATTCGCCCTTTCACGGCTGAAGCTCTTATATTGGCCGGACCCTTTCCGGCAGCCGCTGTTTCAAACCGAGCTTAAATCGGCGTCGAGCGGCAGCGCGACCTGGCGTTCGACGCTCGACGGTGTTGAACGTGTGTTCGGCTATGCTCGACTAGAGCGTTATCCACTGATTGTGACGGCTGGCTATGACCGTGACCGGCTTCGCATGGAGTGGATGACGGCCAACCTGACGAATGTTTTGCTCAACATTGTGCTGCTCTTAACCATTACCGGCATGGGCGTCTTTGTATTGCGCCAGGTGGGTACCAATGTGCGCCAATCAAATTGAGCTGACCATGTTCGTGATGAACTGACCACCATCAACCATACGCTGCAATCCCTGGCGTTGGTCGATGGTTTGACCGGGCTGGCGAATCGCCGTCAGTTCGATGCTCTGCTGGAGCAAGCCCTGCTTCGTTCAGAAAAGCACGCTGAGCCGCTCTCGCTGGTGATGATCGATATCGATTATTTTAAACGCTATAACGACACCTACGGGCATGTTGCGGGTGATGAGTGTTTGCAGGATGTCGGCCTGGCGTTAAAGGATAGCGTGCATTATCAAGGCGATATCGTGGCACGTTATGGCGGTGAAGAGTTTGCGATCATTCTGCCCAGCACCTCAGCCTTTGATGCCAAAGTGGCTGAGCGCGCGGTCAGATTTGTTGCAGAAACCGGCATACGCCAAGCTCAGATGTTCCAGCTGGCGTAGTGACCATCAGCGCTGGCTACAGCACGCTGACGTCAACTGGTAAAACAGGCGAAGCAGACCAGCTGAAACAGGACGCCGACAAGCCCTTTATCTGGCAAAGCGCAGCGGGTAATCAGGTTAAGCCCTGATGTTCGCTATCAGTGGCTCTATTATTCTTCACGCTGAGAGACAGGTGTTTAGCGGCAAAACGGCCTTATATCGGTGCTTTAGTCGGGCCAAGCTGAATTGGGGAGACATCGCGATGGGCAAGCCTCAGGTTAACGTGTTTAAAGGCTGGAGTGGCGGAAACTGATTGCCGCAGGATTAAGCAAGGTAGCACCTGTTGATTTTAATTGTGCACGGATAATGTCACTTTCCGATTCGCTTTCACTTCAGACACACAAATTTTGTGTGAGGCCACCCCTCATTTTTCACTCATGCTGGTTAAGCAAAAGTAGCTCAAGAGCGCAGAAGTGGAATATATAACCGTTAGTGAATATATTCATACATTGTGTAGCGCCTCGGATTACCTAATCCCTAAGGAGAATGTCTTATGAGTGGTTACACCTACGAAATTTGGTGCCGGTTTGTGGCATTTTGCTAACTACATAGATCGTTATGCCGTCGACGGATACGGTCCGGCGCTCGCACGCTAGACCAGATCAAACTGGCTGGCAGTGTTGAAGACTTATCGTATGTTGATGTGCCCTATCCCTTTACTGAAGGTGTTACCGTTGCTCAGGTTAAGAAGCCCAGGCTGGGACTGAAAGCGATTGGCGTGACGCCTGAAATCTATCTGCGCCGCTTTTCTCGCGGTGCCTTTACTAATCCTGATCCCGCACTGCGCAAACAGGCCTTCGACCTGACATGGAAGCGGCCACAGTCGTGCGGGAATTGGGTGCTAATTATGTGAAAATCTGGCCGGGACAAGATGGATGGGATTATCCCTTCCAGGTTGATCATAAAAATCTTTGGAAACTGGCGGTTGATGGCATGCGCGAACTGGCGAGTGCCAATCCTGATGTCAAATTTGCCATCGAGTATAAACCGCGTGAACCACGCGTTAAAATGACCTGGGATTCCGCTGCACGCACACGCTGCACGCACCTTACTAGGGATTGAAGATATTGGACTCGATAACGTCGGCGTGTTGCTGGACTTTGGCCACGCTATTTGCCGGTGAATCACCAGCGGACTCAGCCCAGCTGATTATTGATCGTGGAAGACTGTTTGGGATGGACGTGAACGATAACTTACGTGGTTGGGATGACGATCTCGTTGTCGGCACAGTGCACATGACAGAAATTTTTGAGTTCTTCTATGTGCTCAAAATCAATAATTGGGATGGCGTATGGCAACTGGACCAATTTCCCTTCCGCGAAGACCATGTTGAAGCCGCCAATCTGTCGATTCGATTCCTGAAGCATATTTACCGTGCCCTGGATAAGCTGGATATTGCCGCATTGCAAGCGGCGCAAAGTGAACAAAATCCACTCAAAGCCCAGAAAATCATTCAAAATGCGCTGTTAAGCAGTATTGAAGACTAGCCATGTAGTGCCCGGCACTTTTTTGCCGGGCAACCCTATAACCTCCGCTCGCCACCACCAAAATCAATAAACCCTGCTAATATGTAAACCCACTAAAATGTAGGGCTTCATCACATTTATCTCGCGAATCAGTCCAATTCTTCGTTTAAGCCATATCCAACTAGCAAAACACATAAGTGGATCTAAATTTTCATCTCAAAGTAATTCCATTGTTCACTTTTGTTTATTATATTAGCGATACTTTAACGTGGATAGGTTGAGGTATACCGTGTATTTATCAAGGAAATCAGTTATTAGCAGTGCGATATCTGATGGCGTACTTAATAAGAGAACGCATAAAATCTGCAAAATACTTAATGATATTGATGACAGGATCAGCATTGCCCGGTTTATAGAGTTTCTCAAAGGAATGGAAATGACCAACGGCGAGTATCGCCGCACTGGCATAGTTAAAGACAGCCGCTCTATTTTCCTCTACAACGAAGGTCTTCTTAATCCTAACAGCACCCTATTCCTCGCGAGAAAAGAACAAGATATTTTGGGCACCATCAGCGTGATAGGCCGCCATGAAAACAACATCCCTTGTGCCACGTTGTTTCGTGAAGAACTTGACGCGTTGCTGGGAGAACAACGCAAAGTGGTTGAGTTAGGCACCCTCTCAGTAAAATACCAATCAGATAGCGACAATTTGGTGTTTATGCTTTATCTCAAGATCATGATTTACACCATATTTGTTGAAAAAGTGGATGATATATTCATTCCAGGTTAAGGCAAATGTGGCCTCATTTTATGTGCGTAATTTCTTGTTCAAAAAGGTAGGGAAGAACAAGCTGCATCCGGATTACAGCAATCTTGAAGCCTCCCTACTACGTGTGGACGTGAAAAGCATTCGCGAAAAAATCTATGAGCAGAAGTGTTATGGCTCAGGGGTTGGCTGCGCATCCTGAACGAACTTGGGTTGTTGAAGCAATATCGGGTTATCTCTCACCAATGCCGGCAGTGCTCTCGATTCACGCCAGATAAACGCGATGCTGAAGTTTATCAATACCTATGTAATCTTTAACTGCCCCGATGACAGATCTTTAGATGCGCGCGATAAACTGCTGTTTAGCTTCAATCGACGCAGTGGCTTACTGATGCGCATCTTTCAGTGATTTTATTGGATGTTGTAACTTAAGCCCGTCATAAACAAACGGAGCATTGCCAGAAAAATTTGCACCCGGTAGCATTTCTATTCTCTTTTTAGGATGCTTCGCCCAAATTTTGTGATCCAGATGAAGGAATCAATTTTTAGCGCGTTGACTAATTTCTAACCTCATCTGAAAGTAATGTTAGCGCTCAGGGTCACAGCGAAAAATATACAGCACTGTGTGTTGATACGCAATTTATTGCACCCGGGTGCACAAATGCCCTATCCACCTTACAGAGATACAAACATATGAATATAATCAAAGCAATAATTCGCCTGTGGTTTGCTCAGTGTGTTTGTCGTGCAAGCCAAAACGTATATGGTGGGCGTTGCTCTGGCTAATCTGGATCTTAACTTTGTTTCAATCCTTCGCAGTCAAATGGAAACGCAGTTGAAAGAGAAAGGATTGAATAGCCAGTTTGCCGATGCCAAAGGCGATGTTTCACTGCAATCCAGCAGGTTGATGATTTTATTAATCAGGGTGCCGACGCGATTATCGTGAACCCGGTAGACACGCAAGGTGTTATGCCTGTGATTGCGGCAGCAAAGAAAGCCAACATCCCTCTGATTTTCGTCAACCGTAAACCTGAAGTGCCCCTGAGCGGTAAGATGGCTTACGTTGGCTCCGACTCTGCTTTGGTGGAAAAATGGAGATTGAAGCGCTGGCAAAACGCATAGAACAACCAGGGGGAACATCGCCATCTGATGGGTTCCTCTACCGAGGGCTCGCCAACGCACTAAAGCCGTTGAAGATTATGTCAGCGCCCATCAGGTCTTAAAGTCATTGCAAGCAGACCGCTAACTGGCAACGCAATGAAGCCGTCGATAAACCCTCTCCTGGATTTACAGGATGCTTAATTCGATCAACGCCATTGTTGCTAACAACGATGAGATGGCAATCGGTGCGATTATGGCACTGGATCAGCTGAAGAAGAGCGATGTGTTAGTGGCTGGCATTGATGGCACACCGGATGGTTTGCAATTCATCAAGAATGGACAAAATGGCGGTGACCATTTTCCAGGATGCGAAAGGCCAGGCCATTGGCGCAGTTAATGTGGCAAGCGATATGCTAACCGGCAAGAAAACCGAAGCCTATAACTGGGTGCCCTATCAGACCGTCACGAAGGAAAATTACCAGGCGTTTACAGACAAGAATCAAAAATGAAGAGCTGAAGGCGCCCGCAGGTCTTGAGGTATTCGCTTCCCGCAGGCGAGTTTATCCTGCTTCAGGGCCTGATCATGACGCAGCAGCCAAAACGTGTGCCGCTTTCAGTGAGATTTTGAAGAGCACCTTGTCAGGAAGGATGACTTAAAGGCAACGATCAGTACGAATTTTGTTGCTTCCATTGCAGTGGCAACCCGCTATGTTGAGCTAAAAAATGGAGGTTAACATGGTAAAACCGTCTTCGCCCTGGTGGTGGGATCTTTCCACTCGGGAATTTAGTGAACTCGATATGGCAAACATAGTGGCTGTCTTACCGATTGGAGCCGTTGAGCAGCGCCAAGTCCACATCTGCCGGTACGCGTGGATGCCGCCATAAATGCGGGCATAATTCAACGCGCCGTTAAGTTAACTCATGCCCGACGACCTGCCAATGTTGGTGTTACCCGCCCTGCCGATTGGCAAATCAGACGAACACCTGGCTTATCCTGGTACGCTTTCACTGCCGTATGAAGTGCTGGGCAAGTGTGGTTTGAAGTAGCCAAAAAGCGCCTGGCGGGTCGGGCATTCGCAAAATCATTTTCTGGAATTCCCACGGCGGCCAACCGCAATTAATGGAGATTGTTTGCCGTCAACTGCGCACATCGAACTGGGGATGTTTGCCGTTGGGGCCAGCTGGTTCCGGACAATTGATGCATCAGACCGCAACTATAGCCCGAAAAAGTGCAGCACGGCATTCGGTGGAGAATCAGAGACCAGTATGATGCTGCATCTGCATCCCGAATGGTGCAGATGGCATGCTGATGATTTCGTCTCAACCTCAGTGCGTTGGAGGCCAGTGGCAGGATACTCAACCCTGAGGCGGTATAGGATTCGGCTGGATGGCACAAGACCTTCATCTCTCAGGCACCACAGGCAATGCAGCCGCTGCAGATGCGGAACAGGGGTCAGATGCCACCGACCGTGCAGCACAAGCCTTAATCACCCTGGTTCGTGAGGTGCAGAAGAGCAACCTGGACTTCCTCAAGGTGAAACTGCCTTCCAAAGAAGGTTTAAGCAGACGTTGAGGGCAACCAGACCAGGATGCCTCAACGCTAACGCAACGTCGACATCATACCTTTTAGTGTCTCCGCAAATACGCTACCAATAGCGCTTGTTCCGCGATCCGTGACCAATCAACATCAGCGTCTGTATGCGCGCAAGCTCACGGACCGGGATACTAGATCAATGCCCGCTTCGTTGATCTGATTCGATATCAATCGGTGTCAGGAAAGTCAGCGTCCTGGTCCATCATCGCTGACTGGCGCATCACCTCAATGGAATTAGTTTCGATGACTGTTTGCAGATTGATCGATGCTCGCGCGAAAACCTCATTCAAGTATGGCCTGATGACCATAGTTATCAATCACCAGGATAAGCAGACCAGTCACTAAGACGTAGGCTGGCTTTTTCAGCCAGTGGATGACCGGTGCCCACCACGGCCCCCATCGCACCGGTACACTGGCAGAGATTTTCGATGCACAGGCTGCAGTTCAAAATCAAACCCAATCCCCAAATCTGCTTCACCGCTCTGCATTGGTGATGTTTTCACCCGTGGTGAGTTGCTGAAGATGCAATTTCACTCGTGGATTAGCACGGCGAAACTCCGCGCCGTAAGGGGATGAGATTGGCTGCCAGCCCGCTCTCATTCTACTGTGACTTCACCGCGCCGCAGTCCTTTCAATTCCTCAATCTTCATCTGCGCTATTTCAATTTCTTTAAAACTCTGACGCACGTGATGAATCAAGGCTTCGCCCGCTGCGGTTAGCACCATCTTACGTGGCAGTCTCTGGAACAAGGGTGTACCTAGCTCTTCTTCCAGCGCAATCAGTTGGCGATTAATGGCTGAGGCGAAATGTAAACGCTCAGCGGCTTTGCGAATCGAACCACTGCGCGCTATTTGGTCGATATAGATAAACAAACGGTGCTGGCATGCTTTCCTCTGCGTTGCCTTTAAGTCATCGGTAAGTGCGAAAAATGATGCTTTTAAGATAATGCTCTTCCGGTAATTAATACAACAAAACCACCAGGAACACATGATGGCAGACATCCCGCAGAAAATTTGCGAATTAGTGGCTGGCGCGCTGTTGTTACCGGCTCTGGCTCCCATGCTGTCGCGCAGCGCAATGGCTGCGAATAACACCATAAAAATTGCCCTGCTGCTGCAGGCTCTGTTGCCGATGGTGGCTGGAGTTCACTGGCATTTGCTGGATTACAGAGCCTGAAAAAGGCCGGTTTTAGCGTCGCCTACAGTGAAAGCGTACCGCAAGCTCAAATGGAACAAGTGATCCGAGGTTACGCTGACGATGGTTACACCCTGATCATTGGTCACAGCTTCGAATACGGTTCCGCATTTGCCGAAATTGCGCCGGAATACCAGAAACCTACTTCTTCGCCTCAACGTTCAAACCTGGTGAAATCACCTGGTAACGTTGAATACGTCAACCTCGCGTATTTACAAGGCGCCTATGCTGCAGGGGCACTGGCGGCACTGATCTCCGATAAAGGTAAAGCCGTCGGCTTTGTTGGCGGAGGCGATAACCCCACTCAGCAAGCCATGATGCGGGCCTTCATTCAGGCTGCAGAAAAGACCCGCCCCGGCATCAAAGGTATGGGTGTGGTCACTGGCGATTATGACAACGCCGCCAAAGGCCGTGAAGCGGCCCACCACCATGTGGCAATGGAGCAGATGTCATTTGGCATGCGCTGATGTGACCGGCTTAGGCGCAATGCAAGGCGCTGCCGCGGGTAAAGTGAAGGCCATCGGTTGTTATGTCGATCAGCGTGATGTCGCACCAGATTATGTCGCGTGCAGCTTCCGTCAGAACCTCGACTGGATGGTTGAACAAGTCGGAGAGTCAGTCGCAATAAAACCTTCAAAGGGGTGATGAATGGCATCAACGGTGGGTAAAGCCTGGTCGGTGGTCAGCGGCTTAATGAACACTACAACAGCAAACTCGTCAGCGCGGATGCATGGGCTAAATTCCAGACCATTTGGCAGCAGCTCGACAGTGGCGCGTTGAACCAACTGTTTAACCGGCGGGAACTTGTTATGACAGCAACAGCACCTGTTCGCGTGGCACTCAATCACATCACCAAACGCTTGCTCGCGTCGTGGCCAACGATGGCGTTTCACTCAGCATAAAGCCGGTGAAATCCACGCCTTGCTGGGAAAACGGTGCAGGTAAAAGCACCTTGATGCAGATTCTGTATGGCCTGTATCAGGCAGATGAAGGTGAGATTGTCGTGGATGGATTACCCCGGCGTTTTCGCGATCCAAGTGATGCCATCCACTGCGGCATCGGTATGGTTCACCAGGAATTCATGCTGGTACAGCCAATGACCGTGGTCGAGAACGATGGTGCTGGGGTTGAAGAAGGAATCGTAGTGGTGCGCTCAATCTGCAAGCCGCGGCTCAGAGGTTACAGGCGCTATCTGACAAACACGGTCTGGCCATCGATCCCTGGGCGAGGCGTGCAACATTTCACCCATTGGCGTGCAGCAGCGCGTTGAGATCCTCAAATTATTGTACCGCGACGCCCAGGTACTGATTCTTGATGAACCCTGCAGTGCTCGCCACAAGAAAAAGAAGGCCTGTTTGCCACGTTAAAATCACTGTGCGCTGAAGGGCGTTCCGTCGTGATCGTGACACATAAATTGTATGATCTGGCTATCGCCCATCATGTTTCGGTGATGCGCGGCGGCAGGATGATCGATTCGGTCGATATCATGACACTTCAGGCGCGATTTGGCCCGCCGCATGGTGGGCCGTGATGTGATTCACTTCGCGTGGAGAGAAATCCCCCCTGTCCAGCCAGCCGGGTAAAACGGTATTGCATGTCGACAATATTGCGGTCCGGGATGCAGCGGTCAGCAACAAAATCTGGCGTTTCTTTGCAGGTTGCAGCCGGAGAAATTCTGGGCATTGCTGGGGTCGAAGGTAACGGCCAGTCGAGCTTGCTGAAGCATTACTCAATCTGCGCAAGCTGGAGGCCGGGCGCATTTTGTTAAATGGGGCCGATATCAGCGAGGATTCCCCGGCAGTCCGTCGTCATAAAGGGATGGGATTTATCCCCGCCGATCGTCGTGGCGTCGGTTCAGTCACAGCGTTATCAATCACTGACAACGCCTTGTTAGGCCGCCAACACCGTTTCACTCGGGCAGGTGGTTGGTTGCTGGACCGACAGCGCATCAGACCAGCATGCCCGCGATATTATGCACGTTTCGCTGTACGCACACCCGATGCGGATTTCCGAAGCTGGAAACTCTCTGGCGGAAATTTGCAGAAATTAATACTAGGACGAGAAGTAGCGAGCGATCCCCTTACTGGTGGTTGAACAACCGACGTGGATTGGATGTCGGAGCGATTGAGAGCGTGTGGCAAGGGTTAATTCGGCGCGCGATCGCGGCTGCGCCATTCTGATGATTTCCGCAGAACTGGAAGAGATTCTTAACCTGTCCGATCGCATCGCCGTGATGTACAGCGGACAAATCGCGGGACGAACTACTGCTCATGAAGCAACAGTAGAAAAACTGGGTGAAGCTTATGGCGGGCGCTCATCTGCAAAAAGGAGGCGAACGTGAAGAAAAGCTAGCGAGAGACGTCTCGCCCCTGCAGAATCGACTGGCGCTGATGCTGACCAGTATCTGCGGCATTATCGCCGCTTTCGCTATCGTTGGGATTGTTTATCCCCTTCGGCGGTAACCCGCTATCTTATGGTTTCCTGTTCAATGAAGCATTCGGCTCTCTGCGCAGTCTTGGTCTGAGCATCAGTCAGGCCACGCCACTCATGCTCATCGCGCTGGCGACCATTGTGGTATGGCGAGCTGGACTGGGTTATATCGGCTTTGAGGTTGCTTTTTCTGGGCGCTGCAGCAGCCAGTTGGATCGCGCTCAGGTACCACGGGTTTTCCGTGGGCCATCCCCTCTGTTGTATTGGCCGATGGTTTTATTGGCCGCGTTTCTAGCGGGTGCCATTTGGGCCGGATGGGTCGGTGCGCTTCGCGTCAAATTCGGCGGCAACGACGTCTGATTTCATTTGGAATTACGTTGCGTTATTCATCGTGCAATTCCTTGTTTCCGGACCGATGCGTGCGGGCGACGCTACAAACGCCACGTTTGCCGCCGATAGCTGGTTACCGCTGTGATGAACGGTATGCGTGCGCATTGGGGAATCGCCATTGCTCTGGTCGCTAGCCTGTTTGTTTACTGGCTGTTGCGTGCCACGCCGGCGGGCTTTGAAATAAAAATTGCTGGCCTGAATCCACGTGCTGCACGCTATAGCGGAGTTGATGTTAACCGTCGTCAGATGGGGCCGTATTGCTCGGCGGAGGATTAGCTGCGCTTGCCGGGTTGTGTGCGGTGCTTGGCGTTCAACATCGCTTAATGGATGGCATTTCGGAGGGTGGGTTTTATCGGCGTGGTCGTCGCTTTGCTGGCGCGTCTGAATCCGTTGCTGGTGATCCCTACTGCGATTTTATACGGCGGGCTCGAAGTGGGCGGCAGTGCCATGCAGCGCCAAACCGGTTTACATCGGTGGTGTTGAATCCTGCAAAGTCTGGTGGTGTTACTAATCCTTGCCGGTGATTTGCTGCGCTACTACCGCATTAACTTACCGGGTTTACGCAGATCCAGCCGTCCATTTGTGGAGGAGCAATCATAATTTGCTGGCTAATCTCTCGATACCGCGTTCTTTATCAGCTGGCTTGCCGCCGCGGTACGACTTGCCGGACCGGTGCTACTTGCTGCGCTAGGTGAAATCTACTCCGAACGTTCCGGCGTGCTCAATATTGGCATTGAGGGCACCATCTTACTTGGCGCGCTGGCCAGTTACATGATGGCGGTTGAAAGTGGTTCCACGGCGCTGGGTTTTTATCGCGGGTGGCGTTGGCGGCTGATCGTTGGCTGTGTGCTGGCCGCGCTCTATCTGCGCGCACATGCCAGCCAGGTCGTGGTTGGCATTGTGTTTAATATTCGCTGCCGGGCTTGCATCGTGGATCTATGCCTTGGTGATGGGCAATGGGTCGTCGCCAACCATTCCTATGCTGGAGCCCTGGCATATTCCGGTGCTCTCATCCATTCCCGTCGTTGGACCGATTCTGTTCCAGCAGCCGCTGCCCCTTTACCTCACGCTGATTCTGGCCGTATTGGCACAGTATTGTCTGTTTCATACGCGCTTTGGTCTTTCGCTGCGCGCCGTTGGAAAACCCGCGAGCTGCACATGCTGCCGGCCTGAACGATACTGAAAATCGAACCTGGGGCGTGCTGTTTTCCTGTGTCGGGCGGGTTTAGCAGGTGGCTATCTGGTCACCGCGCAAATTGGCCTGTTCGCGACAATATCGTCAGTGGTCAGGGTTTATCGCGCTCTATTGTGATTTTGGCCGCTGGAGCCACACAAAGCCCTGCTCGCCGCCTTTATCTTTGGTGCATTTGATGCACCTGCAACTCTCTTTACAGCTGTTTGAAAACACGCTGCCACCGCAGAGTGCTTTGCTCGCTCTGCCTTATCTGCTCACGATTCTGGCGATGTCAGGTGTCGTGGGACGCACATTACAACCCGGCGCACTGACGCAGCCTTATCGAAAGGAATAATGATGAAAACGTTTCGTTTCAATAATCTGAAAGATGTTCAGGCTTTCCGTATTAGTCCGGACAGCACCAACTACTTCGCCATCCTGTGCGATAAAACCCTCGATGGCATTGAGAATATCTTTGTTGTAGAGATCTTTAACGTCGGCGGCGCGACGCCTCCTAATGAACATGCCACTGCCCATGAGTTTTTCTATGTTCTTCATGGCGAAGGCGTGACGCGCTGTAATGATGACGAGTTGGTGATCAGGAAAGGTGATTCACTGCTGTTACATCCAGGTAACGATCATGCCATACGTAATACGGGAACTGAAAAGCTGTATACGCTGACGGTCATGACACCAAACGAGGGCTTTTCCGAACTGATTCGCAGCGGTGACCCTGTCACATTAGACAGTGAAGATTTGCGTATTCTGACGGGAGCCTGAAATGGGGTTAAACGTATTGGGCAGCTTAACGATTTTCAACCAATGGCGTGTTTCAAAAGAACTCATTGATACACGTCGACCAACGCAAGTCCTTCACCGGTCGAGCTGAGCACGGCGAAAGGTCTGTGATTTTTGATTTGACCGTTACGATCGTCGTGATTGATATGCAGAACGATTTTGTCATCCCAATGGCTGGCTTCACATCGGGGTTGATATCACGCCTGCACGCGCGCCCATCGCCGCTACAACATTGCTACCGGTACTGCGTCAAGCTGAGGTGCCGGTGATCTGCTGGGGTAATCGACCCGATAAGCTCAATCTCAGCCCTGCGCTATGCATGTTTATAACCCCTATGGCGATGGCGTTGGCAGTCCTCTCCCCCTTTCCGGTGCGCCTGTGCTGGAAGCCGGCAGTTGGGCGGCTGAAATTGTTGAAGAGTTAACGCCGGACTCACGCGATATCCGCATCAACAAATATCGTATGTCCGGCTTTCATGACAGCGAACTCGACAGCATTCTACCGCGTTCAACCTTGGCATGACAACACTGCTGTTTGCTGGCGTGAACCTCGATCAATGTGTGCTTTGCACCCTTCAAGACGCTAACTTCCGGGGTTATGACTGCCTGCTTCTTGAGGATTGCAGCGCAACCACTTCACCCTCTTATTGCGCGACGCCCGCGTACAACGTGCAACAGTGCTTCGGGTTTTTTGTCGTTCAGGCATCGCAATTACAACAGCAGTTGGAGTGTGATTGATGAGTTATTTATTGTCCGACGGCTGGATTATCACCATGAACCCACAGCGTGAAATCCTGGAACAACCAGTTTGGTGATTGAAGGCCAGCATATCCGTGCCATCCCGGAACACGCGAGACGCTCAGCCTGCAATATCCTGAGGCAGAGGTTATCGATTGCCGTCAACGCATTATTATTCCGGGTATGGTCAACACGCAACGCACCTGTTCAGACGCTCTTAAAGGTTGGGCTAATGGTGCTGAAAAAATGGTTTACCTGTATGACGCGGACCGAGTGCTGTCGCGTTAACGGAAGAGGATGTTTATGCCGCAGCCCTGCGGCACACATGGAGTCTCTGCGCTCTAAGCATCCACTTCACCTCTAGTCAATTCTGTCTCATCCCCGGCGGGTTTGACCGCAAAAGTCATGACTTTTGAGGTCAGTGGTGATCGCAGTCGCCTTTGTGGATTCTGATATGACGCTGAACATGGCATCCCTGAAGCACTTATCGAAACGCCGGAAGCCGCGCTGGCAGACGCACGTCAGGTTATTCATCGATATCATAAAGCCGACGGCCGCGTCAAAGTGGAGCCTGGCACAGTATGATTTGGGCTCTGGATGAGAAAGTGCTGCGCGTACCCGTGAGCTAGCCAATGAACTGGCGTACTCATCACTACGCATGTGGCGGAAACTGATTTTGAAATTGAACAAGCCAAACTGCGTTTTCAGGGAACAGACACCGAATTCCTGAGTGATATCGGTTTCCTTGGTTCTGATGTATTGGCCGTGCACTGTGTGCAGTGCAGTTCTCGTGATATCCGCGCGCTAAAACATCGACACACGCGTCTCGCACAATCCATGCAGTAACATATCTCGCGTCCGCGTGCCTCCCATGCCTGAAATGCTGGCGGCTGGATTGACGGTGGGACTCGGCTCCGACGGCCCTGCCAGTAGCAATAATCACAGCCTTTTTCAGGGCGATGAAAGTTGCCGCACTCACTGCAAAGGGTACACCGCGATCCACCATTATGACCGCGGAGAAGGTGCTGGAGATGGCCACCATTGATGGTGCCCGAGCCATTGGTCTTGATCATCTGGTCGGTTCATTAGAAGTCGGTAAGCGCGCGGATGTGGTTATTGTTGATACTTCGCATCCGGCGATGACACCCATCCACCACAGTCATCGCTGGTATATTCCGCATTAGGTCATGAAGTCCAGTGATGTATTTGTTGACGGTGCGCATTTGCTGCGAAATGGCGAATTTACCCAGATCAACCAGCAAGCCGTAATGGCGCGTTCACAACGCGGCACAATCACTGGCCGCACGAACCGGCAATGACACGCCACGAGGCTGGCGTTCAATGGCATTTTAATCGGTGTTTCTTTTGGCTTTGAATGACCCAATAAACACCCCCTTCAATCAGCAGGTGAGATTGAATTGCGTTAAATCAAGCGACCGAAGGTGGGCAGCCAGCCCACCCAGCTCAGTAACCAGGCGACGACATATTCAGCACACCGGAAAATCATCACAAGCACAATCGGCAAAACGCGGCATCCCGGCAAAACGCTGTTGTGTCCATGCCAGCATTGCCGGGATAAACACGGCCCAAAGCGTAGCAAACAGTCCTGCGAAGCCAATCGCGGCGACAAAGCCATGTGGCCAGAGTAATGACGCCATCAATGGTGGCAGAAAGGTCAGGCAGGCGGTTTTCAGCCGTGCAGCTGGAGAATTGCCCCAGCCTAAACGATCGGCGATGAAGTCAAACAGACCGGCTGTAACGCCGAGAAAGGACGCAATCACAGCGAAATGCGAAAAAGATCGACATCATCAATGCCAGTGCGCTGACGTGCAGATGATTGCTCAGCGCCGCCATAAGCGCGGCGATATCGCCACCCTGCTGCACGATTGCAGGAAATGCCGCGCGCGGCAAATTGCCCATGGTGCTGGTAACCCAGAATAGATAGAGTGCCAGCGACATTAGGGTGCCGAGCACCAGCGCTTGAGTGATATGCCGTTTGTTACCATCGTAATAACTCACCAGCCCGGTGATATTGCCGTGATAACCAAAAGACGCCAGACAAAACGGTAATACGCCGAGAGCATAAGGCCAATAGCTTTCCCCAACTGGCGCCGCGCTGATCAACGAAGGCAAACTGACCTGCGTGAGCAAACCACCAAAGAGCAGGATCAATAGCAGGATTTTCGCCAGTACGAAGGTCATTAAACGACTCACGCCAGTGGTATTGAGCCACACCATTTGGGCGGCAACGCAGAGCGTTAGCGTGATTTTCGCACCGGCGGTGGAGAGCGGCAACCCTGCCAAAGCTGAGCGAGTGCTGATACACCGACCGCTGGCGGAAATGTAGGCATAGGTCAGATGCTCCAGCACAAACAGAATACTGAGACCGTTAAGCGTTGCCCAACCGCGACCCAGCAGGTCTTTAGTTAAGGTGTCATATCCCGAACCCTGTGGGTAATGCAGGCTGGTGCGCATAAACAGCAAACCGGATAGCAACATCGCGCCCCACGTCACCAATAACAGCAGCAGCGCCCAACCAAACCATGCACCGGCCATCACAATTGGCAAGGTGAACATACCCGCACCCACCACCGTGCCGCAGATAATCATCGCGCCCCACCAAACAGAGGGTTGGCGACGGCTCAAGGTTAAATCCGTCATTATGTAAAATCCTGCAAACGCATCAAGGCGGCGATATTACACGGAAAGCGGCGTGAGGGAGAGGCTACGGCAGCAGGTCGTGGTGCGGTGAGTGTCAGCTTAGGGTGACAGCGTCATTCGTCAGAGAGGTGTTCAGACTTGTTGTTGATGAATTCATCGAAACATTGGTAAGTGCTGGTATCAAATAACGAAATGGCCTCTACTTCATTCATTGGTATCACATGTCGGAAATGTTGCAAGGTTCAATCCTTTGAGTCCGCTAATCCCCTTCTTCAGATAGGAGTTCAGTAATAACGATGTTCGTGATAATTACAACGTGTCCTTATCCCGGTAGCCACTGATACAAGGGATGATAGACAGGTGCTGGGTGAGACTGTGCTCTATACGAGGTGCGGCGACATAACCAATGTAGACCTTGCGTGATTTAAGCGTAACGAAAATCAACATGTCCTCATCAATAGCCTGAACCAGCAGGGATTCAATCGCATCAGGGCTGCCATTTCACGATAGGCGGCCTGACGGACGCGTTCGTCACCAATGATTTTTGTGCGGCATCACCTGCCCTCCAGGCGATAAAACACCCTGCACACAAAGAGAGAATGAAAAACAGTGGATATGAGAGAGCCGTTTTGTTCGTTAACCACGAATAGAAGTCTTGGATGCCATAGGTGGACACAAACAGATGGGGATTGAAATAATGAGACTAACAATGAGTAAAAACAGGTAGATGAACAGAACCAGGCAAAATCCCTGAATGACAAACTTGCAACCATGCATGGCAACATAAAAGTACGATGTCCAGCCATTAGTTCTGGCCTGGCGTATGCGTGATTGATAATGATTTTCTGTAAACCAAAAGCCACAGACCAATACCACCATAATCACCAACGGACCCATCGTTAATCCTTAACGTTTCGCGGCCAATTCCTTCATGCGAGCCTGCATGGAATCGCGGACCTGAGGATTACTCATATTTAACCAGGCATTACCGTTCGCATCAGTGATAATTTTACTGTCATTTGACTGCACTCAATATCCTGCTGGTTGATTGATTGCATCAATCGCTGGCATACTGAAAGAAACGCTCAATTTTGGCATATGATCTCCTGACTTCACGAAGTTTAAACCGTCAACGGGCATCAACCGTTTCAACATGATGCCTCCTCAAAGTAAAAACTCAACCTTTCCTGAAATTTCGACATTTAAATGTGGGCAACATTCAATTCAAGTCTGAAAAAGTAGCCCTTTTAGAAGGCAAAACAAGCCATCTCGCTTTCTTTAAATGAACTGAATATTTTTATACAGCACTTAGCGGTGAATCTCCAACGATAAATCAAGCACACTTTCTGGACGCTGGCTACTGGACACGGGCGCATCTGGTGCACCCGTGTATCCATCATTGATAAAACGCAGGGCGTGGTGGCATGGTAATCGGCACAATCTCACCGTTGTTCTGCGCGGCAACACAAGCATCGGCAGCAACCGCCGCAGCATAGCCATCCCAGGCCGATGGGCCCGTCATGTTGTCAGACAACACATTATTAATGAAATCCTGCAATTCCACATCATAGGCATCGATGAAGCGCTTTTTCCAGTCGGTCAGAATTCCCGTGGAGAGTTTAGCCGCGCTTCGCGTCTGAACGGACATCGGCTCAGGTAAGCTCGCAATCCCGGTCTCACCCACCACTTCACACTGGATATCATAGCCATAGGCACAGTTGACGAAAATTTCGACGTCAATACGCACACCTTTCGCCGTTTCCAGCAGCACTATCTGTGGGTCTTTCAGATGCGATGAGGCTTTACGGGTTTTACGCGGATAAATCACCTGAGCACTGACGTAATCGTCTTTCAGCAACCAGCGCAGAACATCCAGTTCATGGATCAGCGTATCGGTAATCGCCATGTCCGTGGTGTAGGCATCGCCGACTTCCGGGTTACGGTGTGCGCAGTGCAGCATCAAGGGTTCGCCAATGTCTCCGCTATCAATAACGCTTTTCAATGCACGATAGCCGCTATCGTACGGGCGCATGAAGCCAACCTGCACGCGCTTTTTACCACTCGCGATCTCCGCCTCCACAATGTTCATACAACCCTGCGCCGTCACCGCCAGCGGCTTTTCACAAAATACCGCTTTCCCGGCTTTAATCGCTGCCAGCACAAATTGCTTCATGGGCCCCATGGATGTCACCAGAACCGCCTGTACATCGGGAGCATTAATCAGGTCATGTGCATTGTCATAGATCTCGGCTTTGAGCGCGAAATCGGTCAGGATCTGCTCGCAGTTAGCACGGTTGATGTCATTCAGTGCAACCACGCGAGCGTGTTGCAGCACCTGACTGCAACGACGAATGTGTTCGCGCCCGATTGCGCCAGTGCCAATTACACCAATATTCAGCGTCATGGTTTGTTCCTTCGTTCTTCTGTACGAGTAAAATTAAGGTTCAGATAGTCAATGCTGGTACGAACACGCGCGATATCCGCTTGCCCACGCTTCCATCACTGACGAGAAGGGTTCAAACGCGTAAGTACCGGTGTAACCTCCTCCTTGGACTTCAAAGTCTCGATTGCAACATGTCATCAAAGCGCTGAGCATGATGCGTTCTTCATCAGTCAATTCTGCAACTGACGTGTCCGTTACGCCAGACAGGTGCACCAACCCAATGTGGTTAACGTCAACGCCTTCGGCGAAGTCCTGCTCTGCCCCTTCATACAAATGATGATGGAAGGTATCGAGCACGATCTTAAATGGCACACCCGCCTGTTTAATCAGCTGTTGTGCCAGCGCCGCAGAACGCAGCGAGCTCTGCGGAAAGCCCAACGGCTCCACCAGCCCTTCAATGCCGTATTCGGCGAACAGCGGCGCGAGGGTTTTTAGCGGCAACCGTTTGTTCACTTGAGACCACCGTCTCCGTCATTGAGTGGGCACAGCACCAGCGCTTTCGCCCCGGTTTCACGTGCGTCTTTTAATAAACCGTGTTTTTTTCCAATATCTCAGCGGATAACTGGTTAAAGGATACACCGCATTGATTGTTTCTGATGGTCAGCGCACATGTTGATTTGCCAATTCACGAATTTTCTCGCCCCCTAAACCATCCGTCACACTTCCGCCTCTTCATATCATTACGAATCTCGACCTTATTTATCCCTAAATCTTTCACCAAAGGTGAAAAACTGATTAACAGTTGTTCGGCGCAATTTTTTCGATTAATACAAAAACGGTCACGGCTTATTTTCTGGCTCATGTTATTTCCTGAAATGATTATCAGCGCATTGTGTTTTGGTTATTCTGTTTTGCTGGCAGTGTTTGTGCGGTTTTGATAGTAATTTATCTTCTGGATTTATACTGCGTCATCGTTGAGTGATTTACATCAAGCTCGCGAATCCATCCTAAGGCTTGCCGTCATACAGCGCGAAGAAGTAATGCTCGACCTGTTCCAGACTACGCCCTCGCGTTTCCGGAATGGTGCGCACAAACATCGAGCCACCAATACCGATGATCGCGAAGGTGAGGAATGCGCCTGCAAGACCAAAAAGCAGCCAGCAATATCGGAAATGCCATTGAAATAGCAAAGTTGGCCATCCACAGTGCGAACACCGCGCCGCCCATGCAGATCCCACGCATGCGCGCCGGGAAGATCTCCGAAAGCAGCAGCCAGTCACCGGGGAAAGTGCGCCTTGCTGGAAACACAGGAACATCAGCATGCCAGTCAATACCAGATAGGCACGCAGCAGATTGACCTCTCCGCCTGCCAGATATTCCGGCATGAAGAAGCACACGGCGGCAATAAAGAACAGGCATGCCGTACAGCCCATCTGTCCCACCAGCACCAGCGGTCGACGACCGATTTTGCCTATCATCCAAATCCCGACCAGGGTCATCAACACGGAAATGACGCCGTTGGCAATGGTGGCAAACAGCGCGCATCATTGCTCAGCCCCTGTTGCTGTCAGCATGGTCGGGGCGTAGTACATAATGGTGTTCACGCCGGTCAACTGCTGGATGGCAGCGATACCAATACCTAACAGAAACACTACGTAGCCAGGGCGTACGCAGATCGCGCAGCCGACCTTTACCTTTCTGCCGGTTTTCTTCAATGGTCTCTTCAATCTCTTCTAACTCCCACTCAACATCCTCTGCTGCACGGGTCTTCTCCAACACATGTCTGGCTTCGCGGACATTGCCTCGCATCACAAGCCAGCGCGGGCTTTCTGGCATAAAAATCATGCCCAGCCACAACAGCACGGCGGGAACAGTCGAGAGTGCCAGCATCCAGCGCCAGGTATGTTCACCCCCCCAGATTTCATTGAAGGTTGCATTCGAGACATACGCCAGCAGTTGACCCGATACAATCATCAACTCCTGTAAGGTCACCAGTTGGCCGCGTTTATTGGCTGGCGCGATTTCAGCGATATACACCGGCACAGTCGCCGCAGCACCGCCCACGGCAATGCCGAGGAAAAGTCGTGACATAATCATCGACACAACATCCGGCGCAAAGGCTGAACCGACTGCGCCAAGGGCAAAAATAAACGCCAGAGTGATGATGATTTTGCGCCGGCCCATGGCATCGGCGAAATGTCCGGCCAGTAAAGCGCCGAATGCGGCTCCAAACAGTAACGAGCTGGTCACCAGGCCCGTGGTGAAGGGCGTTAATTGCAGGTCACTGCGCATAAATAACAGCGCACCCGATACCACCCCAGTATCGTAGCCAAATAATAATCCGCCGAGCGTTGCCACCAGCGCAATAATCTTCAAAGGCTCAGTTCGCGTCACGCTATTCGGGCCTGACGCGGTATTGGTCGAGATATACAGTTCTTTTTCCATAACCTCTCCTGGTAAAAACGCATTTGGAAATACAGCAGAACAAAACAGAAAATGACGCTATCGGTATTTTTATTTCATGTTAATTTTTATTTGAAATTCATTTTCCGAAATGTGATATCAAGCATTCTGGCTGATTTATTTTGATGGTTAAACATCAAAAGGAGCGTTAATTTAAAGAGTGAGAGGCGAAGATGGGTTCGAATAACCCTAAATTGAGGTGGGCGATATTGATTAATAGCGGCGTATATGTATTTAAACATTCGAGAGAGGAAATAAGAAAAACCTTACGCCAATGGGTATTGGCGTAAGGTAAACGCGATCAGAATGCCAGCGAACTCCCGCCGTTATAGCGCCAGCTTTCGTACCGTTACCGTCAATTTCCTGACGATAGTCGGCCTCGGCATACAAATGAGAGATTCCTTTAGCGCGGCCGTACCACCGATGCCCACATCCCACATCTGTCCGAACTTCCCGTGTCGAAACTGACACTGTCCGCGCCGCCGTTAATGCTCGCTCGCGTAGTGGCCGCCCTCCCCAACCACGCGCGTATAGCTGGTGTGCAGATAAGGCGTATATTGCTGGCCGGTTGTATCTTGCCAGGTGCGGATCCAAACAGCGCGCCCACGCGGCCAATGGTTTGATCGTAATTGCCCCAACTGACGCGTGTTATCTCGATCCACCAGATCATCCATGTTAAGTTGCGTACATTAACTGCGCCTGCGGTTCGACGTACGCCATTGCCCAACTGCCACGGGATAGCCGGTTTCCAGTGAGGCGCCCCAACCATTGCCTTCAGTTTGCCCACCTCTTTTTGCCGCGCAATATCGGTATCGCCACGATGCCAGTCGAATGACAGTGCCCCATCAACGTAGAAGCCACTGTCACGCAGCCAGGTGCCGTACAGCGACAAGGTATCGCTATCGAAAGTGGTCGAGCTGTAACCGTCCGCTGCATCAGGACGAATACGGGCATTACCGCGCGTATAGGTCACCCCGGCTCGCAAACTGTCGCTGGCGCCTTGAAGATGAATCAGATTGCCGCCCAGTTGCACTGCGCTGTAATCAAGATCGAAATCGTAGCCGTTTTGACTCAGGCTGCGATCCGTCTTGTAGGTGATGGAGCCCAGATAACGGATAAACATCTCACCACCGTTGCCCGCGCTGCTGCCCGAATCCTGACGTAGCTCTCCCAGTCGCTTATGAAGATCGTCCATCACCGCCATGTTGTAGTAGGCCAGCCCGACCGGCGCAGAAATATAAGATGGCATCTGAGGCGTGTTGTGGGCGCACCGCATTACCTGCTGCATCGCTGACAAAGTTACTCGCGCGAGACGAAGAATCCTGACCGGTTCCGTTAGAACCGGGCTGTAAAGACCATATTGATAAGGCGAATTCCGCGGCGACATAGCCCTTTGCCAGCGCGAAGCTGTTAGCACTGGCATTGCCGGTTACCTGCGCCAGTGCAATGCCCTGTTCAGGCGTCATCACCGCCAGACGGTTCCCCGTCGGGTTAACATCCAGTAGAGTGGTGCCGCTGGTATTGCCATTCACACGCACACTGTCACTGACGCCTGTATCAATTTGCGTATTGAGCTTCACGCGTCCGCCAGCTGAGTTGAGATCCCCATCGATGGTCAGCGTGTTGCCGGGAACACCATTGCCATTAGTCAGATCCAGCGTACCGGCATTATTCACTACCAGCGAACCGTCGGTGGCGCCTTACTCAGCAGTGGATTGACGCCGTTGCCCACATACAACGTTGAACCTTCACCGATATTAATGGTGCTGTGCGCCAGTTTCAGGTTATCGGTCAACGTCCATTGAGTGTTATCGAAGTTGATGGTGCTCCAGCCACCGCCAAGGTTGGTGCCTTTGCTCAGGTCATCGGCACTAAAATGACCCGCCGCGCGCATTGATGTCATTAAAATAGAGCGTGCTGCCTGCGCCATTCTGCGTGGTGATGTGCCGGGTATTGGCCAGATCAACCTTCTCCACCAGCGCCTGGTTAGTGCCGCTCCCCATTGTCACGCTGCCATTAAGCGTGCCGCCGGACACCTGCACGATGTCGTTACCGGCCCCCGTATTCACATCCCCCACCACGCTGCCTGACATCAGTGCAATGCGGTCGTTGGTCGCGCCGCCCGCCACCACCTCAATATCCGGGAAGGTGGCGCTGATTTGCCCCCTGGTTGATAAACAGTGTTTGCCCTCCGCGCAGATCAATCACCGGTGAGACTTTACTGTTTGAGACGATACTGCCCCGGTTAATCACCCACTGGCGGTGTCAGTGACAATCGCCGATCCGCTACTAAAGTCATACACCGATAAAGCCTTCTGTTGATCACTCTGCCGGTCGTATTACGCGTACGCCGGTAGTATTGGCACCCGAAAGGAAAATGGTAATTGGGACCGAGGGTCAAATCGTTGTGGTGACAGAACCATCTTCATTAGCAAACAGATAGCCGATGCCGGGCGCGTTGGTCAGCTGTTGCTGCTGACGTTGATATAAACATGGTCGTCATAGCCGAACGACGTTGCCGAGCGAATGCCATTACCGCCATTGACGTCCAGTCGCACATAATTCAGTGCAATATTGCTGGTTTCAGCGGTTATTAATAAGATTACGGGCACCACTAATTCCACATGATCGGCGATAAATCCTGCGGCACCGTTATCAATCAACACCGTGTCTGCGTCACCGCTGACCAGATATTGCTGCTATAACTGGTTGTACTGTTCGCCTTGCCCATCACCAATAATGTTAAGCGAACCGCCATTGCCAACACGAATGGCAGCGGTCCCTTCGAATAGATCTGTCCACTGTTTTGCCGATAAGTTGACGCTCCTGATGAGGCATCCAAAGCCACACCTTTATAAGCGGAAATCGAACCACTGTTGACCAGAAGGCCGCCATCCGTCAGTGCAACCGCGCGGCTGTTGTTGCCATTGACGGTGACGGTACCCTGGTTATTGATATACGCCGCCGTCGCCTGCACTCAGTAACGAGATGTTCTCCGCATCCGTCGTCAGATTGGTTGCTGATGCTAAAGCCTTCAAGCGCCTATAACCGATTTGATTTCGGCAGCATGGAATGCAATTTGGACTGCCTTCACCAATCACTACTGTTCCGCCATTGCCCGCCTGCGCGCCCACCGCATGTTCACCGTACAGATTGATGGTGCCATTTTGAGAAATAAGCTGCGTCCCCAAAAGCTACGCCGCCCACGGAAGGCTGTGAATGCGCTGGCATTGCCGGCGGAGACATTGATCGTGCGTTGTTGGTCGCACGAGCGGCAACCGAATAGGTATAACCCTCGGAGTAAAGCCCGCTACTGCCATTCGTGATCGACACAGCGTACCATTGTTGGTGGCATTCCCGCCGAGCGAGCCACAATCCCACCGTGTTGCTGCCTTCCAGCGCGATATCACCGTTATTGATCAGCTGCCCAGAGCTACTGGCAATAAAACCAATCTGCCGATCCTGCGAGCCATAGATATTGGCATTGTTAGTCAGCAGCGTGTTGGTGTAAGGCAGCGTTGTTGTGGGAGTTGGTAATATTGCCATTGAGGTCGGTACGATTGCCTTGTACCTGTGCCACGATGCTATGTATGCCATTCATATTGACGGTGGTTGCAGCGTCAATTGTGCCCTGCGCAGCACCCTCAATACGCAACCCGATGCCATTTTCGCCGATTAAAGATGGCATTGCCAGTGGTGACCGTGGTGTTATCACCACTGCCCAGGACGGCGGTGGAAAGGTTGCCGTTTGAAATTAACGTCATGCCACTGCCATCAAAGCTCGCGCCATCCTGCACACGAAAGATGGATGCGTTATCTCCCGTTACGCCGTGTAGTGGCCATTCTCGGCAGTAAAATTTTTGCGTTCGGCCCCATAGCGAGAAAGGTGATTTGATCGGCACCGCTCATTACCCGTGGGTAGAGCCGCCTGCGACACATTCACCGTGGCATTGCTCCGCGCGTATCCCAATCGCGCCAACCCGTTTAAGGTGATCGGTCCGCTGATCTCCGCCGAAGCGACGCCATCGATACCGTTCACCCATACTGCGGTGTTACGTGTTCTTCCGTGACATTTGCATTGCCAGCAATATTGATTGGGCCATCGACCAGGCGTGCGAAAGAGCACCGTCATTCGCCGTCACCAACAGGCCGGTACCGTTATCGCCATTCAGGTTATCACTCCGGCATTGCCCACCTGACCGCCGCTGCCAGAGTCCATCACCGCCAGTCCAGTGCCGCGACCATTGACATCAATGACGCCATTATTCAGGGACGGCATCCGCGCCGCCAGACACGCCTGCTATCGCCGCGCCGCTTTGTACGCCCGAACCCATGATGATGTGGCCGTTGTTGACTACGCTGTTGCGGACCCAACTGAAGGATACCGGTGGCGCTATCCAGCATAATGTCAGACGTTGCATCACCGGGATGATTTTGCGGCGTGTACGACCAAGATAGATTGTGCCGTTGTTAGTAAAGGTGCTCGCATCGCCGCTCAGCGTCACCGCTGTTGCACTGCCGTTGTCGCCGACCAGATTGATGGTGCCGTTATTCACCCCTTCGCTGTTATCCAGCACAACGGCTGATCCCGCGCTGTTGATAATGCCGTTGTTGATAAAGTGACTATCACTGGCATTTACCGCTAATCCGTTAATGCCGAGCGTGCTGTTATCAATGCCACTCCCATCGGCGTTATTAAAGAAACCGCTATTAATCACACCGTTGTTGATGCCGCTGCTGCCATTGGTTAATACCAGAGCATCATTATCGGTGATTCCGCTGCCGGTACTGGCGAGCTTGCCGTTTATGGTTGCGGTAGCGCCATTGTCCGCACGCATGGCCCCGCCATTGGCATTCGCCACCTCAAGGGTTTTTCCTGCCTCAATAGTGGCACGCGCATTCGCACCGTCAGCACTGAGCACCACGCGTTCGCCTATTGGCAGAAAGGCTTCATCGTCATCCGAGTATTCTACTCCCCACACCACCTCGCCCGCTGCTGAGCGTCACTGCTTTATTAAATTCGTTGTTGTAGTCAGCGGAACTGATTTGGCCATTCCTGCAGTTGCTCAATCAGCCAGTCGTTGTAGTTTTGCAGATCGGTCAACGACGTCACGTTAAAGTCGGTACTCGCCATAGAGGCTGGTCACACTGAATGCGCCGTTATACGCCACACCACAGATTGTCCACATTCAGACCCCACCGCGACACGGCAGGAATCTGCGTCGCGGTGAATGTGACACGGTTATCCGAATCCCAGTTCATGTTGCCTTTGTTGCTGGCAGAATAAGCGGCTCTGCTTTGCCGCCATCTCCCAACCATTTGCCACCGTGCTGGCTCCTCAGTGCCTGGTTGCACGTTGATAGTGCCATTACTCACTGAGGTAACACGCGCATCAATGTACTGCCGTTGATTCTTCACCCTTCGAAATCGGTGACCAGGGTGCTGCTATCGACCGGGGCGAGATTGCTTAACGCGGCAGTGTTAGTCTGAAAATTGCTGTAAGAGCGGTGATCCTCATTAGGCACGGAGATCGTGAAATCCTGCGCCCCCAGACTCAACCTCTACCTAATAAGTTGTTATCTGTCACCAATCGGCCTTGATCCTGTAACCGCCAATGGAGACCTGCAACGCCACTTTTACCCGGCGTAAATTGCGGCAACCTCAAGAAGTGATTGTGTGCTGCCGTTGCACACGCAAAACACCCCCACTTTGTTGTCATTTTTCGCAGGGTCAAAGGGTTGAATCACGGCGGCATTGGTTTGCATCGCAGGAATCATAATGCCTTGTGCAGCCAGCAAACTGATAACCAGCGGTTTTAATTTAAATAACACCCTTTCCTCCAGAGAGAAAATAATATTTTCCGCGCGGCAAAAACTAATACCGCGCATGACGATTGGTTTAATAAACGTGAGAACAAGAATGGAGAGTGCATTATGTCGAGTTATCTCACCATTTCGTAAAGAAAACGTCTAGCTGGAGTTAAGGTGAACAGGAAGGTTTAAGTCAAATTTAAGAATTAACCCTTGAAAATAGCAGGTAACGCGGGGTAACTAATGGATTCATCTTCATTTATATCAATGCATTAGTCTAAATTTAAAGTCCATTCATTGAGTTTATTGAGGTTTATATATTATTATGGATATTCGCAGATAACAGAAAAAACGATTTCCCAGTGAAACAGATCCATCTTCTATTTTGAATATTAATGTTAGTAAGATTAATAAGCGCAGCGCCAGGCGGGTCGGAAAATAATTGACTAAAATTGATAGTGCTGTCGATTCTCGAAGGCAGGAATCAGCGAGGATGTAAATTCGCGCCATCGTAAATTTGTGATCGTTCGCGCAACAAACCAACAAACATCCTTGTATGGTAGTCTAAAATTATAAACCTGCAGGATTTTGACTATGGCATCTTCCACTTTTACTCAGACCCAACGGCACAGGAAATCACACCACTCATTCGTCGTCGCTAGCGCATCGGCGATTGCATTATGGCGGAATATTATGATTTTTGCCTATGGCACGGCTGCAGTGCTGTTTTTTGGCCACCTGTTCTTCCCCCAGCCACGACCCTTTGATCAGCACCCTCGCCGCATTTGCGACTTATGCAGGCTTCTCGCCCGGCCGATTGGCGGCATTGTTTTTGGCCATATTGGTGACAAAGTGGGACGTAAAAAGCGCTGGTGGCCACCATCCTGATTGGGTCTCGGTACTTTTTGTATTGGCTTGCGCCAACCTATGAAAAGATCGGCATCTGGGCACCGGTGTTGTTGATCGCCATACGTCTGTTGCAAGGTTTTGGCGTGGGCGGCGAACAAGCTGGCGCGGTCCTGATGACCGCAGAATATTCGCAAGCGTCACGTCGTGGTTTCTTTGCCAGCTGGGTACAAATCGGTGCGCCGGTTGTCCTCGCTGCCGCTGGCACTGTTCGCGATTCTTAATGCCTCCTGAGCGCGGAACAAATGATGATTGGGGCTGGCGCGTACCTTCTTACTGAGTGCAGTGCTGGTCATCGTGGGTTTGTTTATTCGTTTACGCATCGATGAATCGCCAGTGTTCGCCGCCATTCGCGCAACCAAGGCCGCCGAATCGCGTCCGTTAAAAGAAGTGATTCGCGGTAATCCGAAATTAGTCATCAATGGTGTGGCGGCTAAATTAATTGAAGCTTGCGTCTTTGCCCTCTTCACGGTGATTATCCTGGCGTGGGGCAAAGCCAACAATCTCGACGCCGGCATACTGATGAACAGCATGATTGTAGCGGTGATTCTCGAGGTGTTTGCCATTCCGCTAATGGGGGCGTTATCCGATAAGATCGGTCGCAAACCGGTATACATGATGGGTGCACTGCTGATTTTGATTTCCATCGTGCCGTTCTTTTATGCCCTGTCCCAAAACAGCTACTGGCTAACGCAAATTGCGATGATTGTCGCGCTGACGCTGGGCCACAGTATGTGCTACGCCCCACAGGCTTCCTGGTTCCCGGAACTGTTCCCGACGCATATTCGCTGCAGCGGCATTGCAGTGATTTGGCAGGTGGGATCGTTAATTGGCAGTGGCGTGCTTGGCTTAGTCGCGGTGAAAATCCTGCAGGCCACCGATGGGCACTTTCGGTATGGCTCCTGGCGCTGTATGTTGCGGTACTGGGGTGATTTCCGTTGTAGGCCTGCTGCGATTGCCTGAAACGGCTCCAGGCCGACGTGATGGCGAATATCATACCTGGGAACAACATTAATTAACGATGGGCGCACTAAGGTGCGCCCATATGCTTTATTCAGATATGCAATGCCATTTAAAGCATTTGCCAGATCCCCTTCTTGCAATAGCATGACTTTTCTCTTCTTTATCCTCACAGCTGAATGGCTAGCCCATGCGCAAACTGTACCAACGTTGCCTCTCGTTAAATGATTTCGAGAAATATGCCCAAAAGCGTCTGCCCCATCCGCTGTTCGCTTATGTGTCAGGTGGTGTTGAGGACAACATTGCGCTCCATCACACTCAGCAATCCTATGCTCATTACGGCCTGATACCGGAAAACATGGTCGATGTGTCGCAACGTAATACTGAGGTAGATCTGTTTGGCATCACTATGCGGCGCCTGTGGGTATTGCGCCGATGGGCATCTCTGCCATCACCGGTTTTCGATATTGTTTTTAGCGGGCAGCGGCGAGCAAGAACGTGCCCTTTTTATTATGAGCGGTTCCTCGTTGATTCCACTGGAGGACGTGGCTGCTGCGGCTAATCCGGCGATGTGGTTCCAGGCCTATTTGCCAAAAGACGCTGGAAGAGATTGATGCTGGTGGATCGCGTCAAGCGTGCGCGCATATCCGTACTGGTCGTGACGGTGGATACGCCGGTCAAAGCTAACCGGGAAAACAACGTGCGCGCCGGATTTTCCACGCCATTCCGCCCCAGTCTGGCCCTGGCGTGGCAAGGCGTCACTCATCCCCGCTGGCTTTACGGCACGCTGTTGAAAACCTTACTGACCTCGGGCATACCTTATTTCGAGAACAACAACGCAGTGCGTGGCGCACCGCTGTTTTCCAAAAATGCCGTGCGTGACTTCAGTGGGCGCAGCCATCTCACCTGGCAGCATATCGAACATATTCGTCAGCGCTGGACGGGCGCGATGGTGATTAAAGGCATTCTCAGTCGTAACGATGCATTACGTTGTAAATCCATCGGCATCGACGGCATTGTGGTCTCGAATCACGGTGGGCGTCAGTTGGATACGGTGATCCCGCCGATTTATGTTTTGCCCGAGATTGTCGCCGCAGCGGAAATATGACGGTGATGATGGACAGCGGCATCCGGCGTGGCACTGATGTGATTAAAGCGCTGGCACTGGGGGCAAAGGCCTGCTTTGTTGGCAGGCCTTTTAACTATGCAAGTGCAGTAGGCGGAACATCGGGCGTTGAGTGGGCCATTGACCTTATCACTAATGAAGTCAGTCGCGATCTGGGCATGCTGGGTGCACCCTTGCTCACTGACCTCAGTGAAAAGCATTTACGCCTGATAAAGTGACAGCGTCACGCAAGCAGCTCGTCTACGAGATGTGGTCCCCGCTTTGGTTCCATGGGGCTCGCCTGTCACATCTAACGTTCTTGCGGCTAAGGTTTGCGCGGCAGTGAAACGCACAACAATCCAAACACAATCATAACACCGGCAAAACTGCTCCAGCGGAAGGCTTCACCGAACATTGGCAACGAAATAGCTGCCAGCCACACCAGCACATAACTCAGGCTCAGCAACGGATAGAGGCGGTTGCTGCATATGACGCAGCGCCAGCATCCAGCACAGCATCGATAATGCGTACGCACCAAGTCCCAGACTGAGCAAGTGGAGCAGCGGCTGCAGATGCTGCCAGAATTGCGGGCTAAGGATTGGCAGTCAATGGCGGAAATGTAGCACGCGGCACGCAGGACCAATTGCGCCAGCGACACCAGCAGCACGCTACACAGCGAGGATCACCCCTTTCATAGGTGGCACCCCATCAGCGCGACCCCGGCAACAATCGCCAGCGTACCGAACCATTGTTGTAAGGTGTATGTCTCACGCCAGATCAACTTAGCTGCGATGGCCACCAACACGAAGTTGAGACTCAGCATCGGATAGGCCACGCTGACCGGGCACCACACGCAATACCAGTCAGCACATCGCCACGCCGAGCAAAAAGAGGCTCAGCGCAATCCACAAGATGAGCTGCTTCTTGCCGTGGCGCATCCCAGATACGCCGCCTGCTTTGACAGCTGGGCGGCGCAGCTCAACAAACTGACCAGAAGAATAAGCAACAGGTTCATGGTGTCGCGTTATAACCGTAATAGACCAGTCGACCTTGACGATAAATGTCATTATCCGGCGTTGGTATTGCGGTCAGGCCCGTTCTCGCCCGAGTTGAGCATCATCACTACGGACACTTTGCAGGCTGGCGGCGACGATGTTCACGCAGCCAGTCAGCAAATGCTGCGCCATCAACATAGCGCGTTTTCGCATCGGGATAGCTAAGACCGTATTGCAGTTCGCCTTTGGCATCATAGAAAGTGATATCACTGCGCTCAGTTTCCCACGCCACCGCAGCCGCGATGCCAGGATTGTCAGCCAGCAGATAACGGCTTTCTGCCAGTTCGATGATGCATAGCCCGTACAAAACTCTGCGGCTGTTTGAATCACGAACCTTCTGCGGTATCGCGAAGCCGATCAGTAGCGCCAGCGTTAACGGACAAAGCGCCGCCAGTTGCCAACGGCAGGCACCCGGTTTGAGACTGAACCACCCCATAATGCCCCAGCCGGCAAAGGCCAGTGCGCCACAGATTAATGGCAGTATTTCATCATGGGTATAAACGGGCTTGTGCGCCAATCCCCATGGCGCAACCACCACCAACAGGACTAAGGTGGTTATGGCGCCAAACAGCAGGTTTATCCAGCCATTAACTTTAAACACCCTCACTAACTGTGCAGAACCACTGTGGGCGTAATGCGCCATCAACAGTGCTAAAGGTGCAAAGCACGGCAGAATGTAGGTCGGCAGTTTGCCTTTAGCGATGCTAAAGAACAGCAGTGGCAAGATCACCCAACTTAACAGGTAAACGGCCCCGCATGTTGACGACGCTGGCGCCATGCGCCCATCAGAGCCCAGCAGCGCCAGCATGGCAGGTCATCCCGCCAGCAACACCGGCAGGTAATACCAGAAGGGGCTTTGTGCTGTGCATCTTTCTCTGCAAAGCGCTGAATATGCTCAACCCAGAAGAAGTAATGCCAGAAATCCTTCCTGGCGATAAATGGCCAGCGCCCACGCGCACTGAGCAGTGCGGCAACGATGATCGTCAAAGGTCCCCAGCGTAATAGCTCGCCGAAGCGTTTTTGCCAAATCGCCCAGGGCACTATCGCCAATACCGGCACCGCCAGCGCAAGGAAGCCCTTGGTCATGAAGCCCATCGCGCAGGCTGCGCCCAGCAGCACATAGCCGCAGAGACGCTGTTGCGTAGTAGAAGCTTGCGCCACCAGGCCAATAGCAGCACATCGCGGCAACCATCCACAACAGCAGAATAGGATCCAGCACCGCGTAAGTGCCAATGCCATACACCAGAAGCGAAGTGAGAAAAATGATGCTGCCGGTCAGAGCGATTTTCCGGCTGGCAAACATCTGATGACCCAGCCAATAAATCAGCACTGCACTGATCGTGGTGCAAAAAATCGAACCGGCGCGTACACCGAAGTTGGTATGGCCAAACAAGAGCTGGCCGATATTGTTGACCCAATAACCCGCTATGGGCTTTTCGAAATAACGCAAATCAAAGAAGTGCGGTACCAACCAATTGCCATTGACCAGCATTTCACGGCTGATTTCAGCGTAGCGGGTTTCATCCGGCTGCCATAAAGCGCGGAATTCGATCGGGATAAGATAATAAAGCGCGAAAAGCGCCAGCAGCAGCGCCGTTTTGGTGCCTGTACGCATCCGTGGTTCCTATAGTTTCCTGTTAACGTTTAGCGCTGGCAGCCCAGCCAGCCTTCGCGTCCGGGTATATGCCCACGTACCAGATTGCCCTGCGGGAGTAAAAAAGGAGATCGTCAGGTAACAACTCGCCTGTAGAGGACAGAAGTGAATGCCTTGTTGCTCCGCGCGGGTTAATAACTCGCCAAACGCCTTAGAACCGATAATGCCTTCAACTTCAGCATGAATGGTGTACACCGGCGATCCTTCGGCTGCGAGCATCTGCTCAAGAATGAAATCGTTATAGTCAGCGGCGCTAACCGACTGTCCGACTACTTCATCCCAGGTAGGCAATGTCACGGATTTGCACCGTGCCTAAGCTGCCATCACGCAGACGCGGCAAGAAGGGTCCAGTACCACGACAATCACTGTTGTAGCTGAAACCGAAGGTCTGCTTAGCGGCGACAACGCGGCCATCCGCCCGCCATCCGGCCACGGCAGAGCAAGTGACAGCGTCACCGATAATCGCTTCCAGTGCGGCTTTCCCACGCGAAATCTGTTCCAGCAACTTCTTCTGACCACGCCCGCCCAGTTTGCTGTGTGCAAAGCGATCCCGCGCGTGCAGACCGACTTCATGATGATCGGCTGTGGCGCTGATGATCTCCTCCAGACCGCGCCAATCACACGTCCTGCCAGGCCGTACCAGCCAACAAAATATCCCACCCGTAGAGTGAAGCTGCGCGCGAGCGCAGCATTTTCCATAAGAAGCGCGGTTTCATCAGGCGCCACAAGTGGCGCCCCATGTTATCCGGCCCAACGCTAAAGAAGAAACTGGCCTGCAACTGATGCAGGCTAAACTGCTCTAGCAGCGCCGGAACGCCGAGTTTGGTTCCACGCCAGGTATCAACATCTACGCGCAAACCAATTTTCATGGCTTATCCTGCGTAACTCAACGGTGCGCAGGAAGAAATCCAGCGTGTTATCGATCGTGGTATCCATCTCAATGGTCGGCGTCCGTCCAGCAAGCGACGCGCATTTTGATTGACGGCTTACGATGCTCGACGTCCTGATAACCTTTACCGTAGTAGCTGCTGCTCTTACTTCGCGGAAACCGGCGAACGGCGGAATTGGTTGCGCAGCGATGACGTTCGAAGCTTGCCAGCAGACGTTCCGCCAGCTCTTGATGCTCGCCTCGTTTTCCGGGTTACCGACGCTGGACGATCTGACCGTCGCAGTTGTTGTTCTTGTCTCAATGATGCGGAACAAAGCTTCAATACCATCACGAATGTCAGTGAAGCAGCGCTTCTGTGCACCACCGTCGATTAACTTGATCGGCGAACCTTCCACCAGGTTGAGGATCAATTGGGTGATCGCACGGGAGCTACCAATACGCGCAGCGTTGAGGTTATCAAGACGCGGGCCTCATCCAGTTGAAAGGACGGAACAGCGTGAAACGCAGCCCTTCTTTCTTTCGCCATAGGCCCAAATCACGCGGTCCAGCAGCTGTTTGGAAACCGAATATGATCTCAGCGCTGTTTGTTGATCGGCCCCACCACCAGGTTGGAGTGATCTTCATCGAAGTGTTTATCGGTGCACATGCCGTACACTTCTGACGTGGAAGGGAAGATGATGCGCTTTTTGTATTTGACGCAATCGCGGATGATCTTGAGGTTCTCTTCAAAATCGAGTTCGGAACACGCGCAGCGGGTCGGGTGTATTCAATTGGCGTAGCAATCGCCACCAGTGGCAACACCACGTCACATTTTTTGATGTGATATTCGATCCACTCTGAGTGAATGCTGATATCACCTTCAACAAAGTGGAAGCGCGCTGATCGAGAAACGGCTGATAGCATCAGAGCCGATATCCAGACCGTAAACTCAAAGTTGTCATCCTGCAGCAAACGTTCGGTCAAGTGGTTACCGATAAACTCCGTTTACACCCAGGATCAGTACACGCGTACGACGTTTAACGGCTGCAACTGGCTGAGAGTACAACAGTGCGCCCGGCACCATCCCCAGACTCTGCGCCAACTGGCTGCCGTTCATATAGACGCCATTTTCACTTTGTCCGGTCACCACTTCCAGTGCGCACCCTCCCCGCAAGCAATCAGGAAAGGCTCAACGGAAATCACTGTGCCTGGCTTCGCTTTTGGCGCATCAGCATGTACGCGCCCTTTCCACACGACAAACTTCACGGTTCCCGCGAAAGCAAATGCGCCCGGCCATGGATCGGTGACCGCACGGACCAGGTTGTTGATTGACTGCAGACTGCTCCCACTTAATGCGACCGTCTTCTGGTGTGCGACGTCCCACCACCGTCGCCTGGCTGTGATCCTGAGGAATTGCCGCAATTTCACCACGTTTCATCGCTGGCAGTGCCTGCTCCAGCAGTTGTGTAGCACAGGCTGTCAGTTTGCGATGCAGAGTTAAGGCGTTTTCTTTGTTCATCAATGGCGACACGCTGCTGAAGTTGACGATATCGCCTCGCATCCGCGCGTTTTACCATGCGATGCAGGGTCACGCCGGTTTCAGTCTCGCCATTCACTAACGCCCAGTTAAGTGGCGCGCGCCCACGATATTTAGGCAGCAGTGAACCATGCAGGTTGAAAGCGCCCAGGCGCGCGCTGCTGAGGATGCTGTCATTGAGCAGATTGCGATAGTAGAAGGAGAAAATGTAACTGAGCGCTATGATTTAACAAAAATAACGCACAGCGGATGGTTAGCATCTTCCGAGCGCATACACCGCGATACTCCTGCCTGCCGCCAAACGGGCCAGAACCAAAGAAGTGGCTCATTAGCAGAATCAGCATGAGGAAGATCGCGCTGATTTCGAAACCCGCATTTAACAGCGCGCAGTAATACCTGCACAGCCCATATCGTGATAGGCGAAGACGATAGTTTTCATTGCTCAATTTCCTGTACAGAGGAGACATCTTTCTGCGAGTTAATAACACGTTGAATGAAGTAGCGCGGACGAGCGCGGACGTCGTTGTAAATTCGGCCGATGTATTCGCCGAGTAGGCCCATACCGATAAAATTGCGCGCCGACAAAATAAACAGCACCGCAAACAGCATGAACACCTCCGTCTCCGGCCCAGTCGGCACCGAGGAACAGACGCAATACGATCAGTACCAGTGAGAAGGCGAAACCGGCCAATGCAATCAGACTGCCAACAATACTCAGCAGGCGCAGTGGCGTGGTGGTCAGGCAAGTCACCAGGTCGTACATCAAATTGATCAGCTTCATAAAGCTGTATTTCGAATCACCAAATTCGCGCTCGGCGTGGGCGACAGGCAGCTCAATCGTGCGGCGCGCAAAGGTGTTGGCCAGGATAGGAATAAAAGTGCTGCGCTCGTGACAGTTGAGCATGGCATCGACAATGTGACGGCGATAAGCACGTAACATGCAGCCATAGTCACCCATCGCTTTACCGGTGACGCGTTGAATCAGCTGGTTGATGGTGCGGGAAGCGCGGCGACGAAACCAACTGTCCTGACGATTTTGACGCACAGTACCGACCACGTCATACCCCTGCTGAGGCTAGCACCAGATTGGGGATCTCTTCGGGGATTCTCTGCAATCCGCATCCAGTGTGATAATCAGGTCGCCTGATGGCTACGGCCAAACCCGCCATGATTGCCGAGTGCTGTCCATAGTTGCGGTTCAGCAATACGCCGACCACATGGCTTCCGGGCATGTCAGCAGCATCGGCGATCATCTCACCTGAGCGGTCGCTACTGCCGTCATCCACCAGCAAAATCTCATAATCGAGATTCAGCACAGCACATGCCGCATCGGTGCGACGCACCAACCTGGCAGGCTCTCCTCTTCGTTGTAAAACCGATCACCACGGAGACTTTACGAATATCTTTCTTCGGAGCATGTCAATCAAACTCCAGCGATATGACGTAATGCGCTGATCACGCGGCTAACGTCGTCATCGCTCATATCTGGAAACAGCGGTATTGAGCAAATGCGGTCGCTATTCCATTCCGTGTTTGGCAAGGAAAGTTGTGGGTAGCGTTCGCGATAATATTTGTGGGTATGTGCCGCGCGGAAATGCAAACCAGTGCCGATGTCTTGTGCTTTCAGCGTTTCCATCAACGCATCGCGGCTGAGTCCACACTGTGCTTCATCAACGCGAATGATGAACAAATGCCAGGCGTGTTGATGCGCCCAGGTGGGTTGAGACAATGGCAGGAAATGGCGTATCAGCCAGTTCTTTAAATAAAGGGGCGGCACTCTGCACGGCGAGATTGATGGCGGGCAGTTTGTTCAACTGAACCAGAGCAATCGCAGCGCTAATGTCCGGCAGTTATATTTGAACCCAGGCATAATCACTCAGCCTGCGGTTTACGGCCATGCGTGACGTATCAGCGGGCACCAACACCTGCCGTGGAATTTGAGCGCACGGATCGGCCAACTCAGCGTCATCGGTAAATACCTAAGCCACCTTCCGCGCAGGTCATGTTTTTAATGGCATGGAAAGAGAAAATAGCCGTGCCCTTATTACCGACATGCTGACCTTGTAATAACAACCTGCAGAGTGTGCCGCATCTTCGATCACTGCGATGCCATGGCGTTCACCAATGGCGCGAATGGCGTCAATGTACAACCGCAGGAGCACCGGCATAATGCACCGGAATGATGGCACGCGTCTGAGGCGTGATGGCCGCTTCAATTTGCTCAGGCGTGACCATCAGCGTATCGCGGTCAACATCAATCATCACTGGCGTTGCACCCAGCAGCGTAATGATGTTGATGGTGGATACCCACGTCAGTAGAAGGTTGCGTGATCACCTCATCACCCGGCTGGATGTCTAACGCGAGGGTGACGTGGCGCCTGCCGTGGCGGAACTGACAGCAATCGCATGTTGATTGCCGGTTAACTGGCAAAAGGCTTGTTCCAACGCCGCATTTTTCGGGCCGGTGGTGATCCAACCTGATTCAAAAACCTCTTTTACTGCCGCTAACTCTTCCTCGCCCAAAGCGGGGCGCGAGAATGGAAGAAAAGTCATAAGTTTACCTTAACGTTTTACACCTAAAATTGCCTGCAACAGGACCAGTTGCAGTGTGCAGTGATTCAGATCCATAACAACTTTCAGTAACTTGCTGTTTAAACTTAGATTACACAGAAAAAATTAGATGGCACTAAGTGTTAATTTTTTAACCTACAGCAAATAACTTAAGCACACCTGTCTTATTGCTTGTAGAACAAAATACTGGATGAAAACTAACTGAACATTAAATGGGTAACGCGCGCTGGCTTCTTAAAATGTTGAGGATTGGTAGAAGATGTACTGTTCAACCGTTATGTGCCGCTATTTAGCGTCACCAAAGTTTCATCAAGATGACTAAACTCGTGAAACATTTCGTTTGCAGCTTGAACACCAAAAATTGAAATCTGAAGATGAAGGAAAATGACAATTAAACAGTGTGTTAGCAAAGTCGCAGCGCTGTTCTTAAGGTTAATGCTTTCAAACCATACTCTATGTCGGGATATTGGCGTTGAAACGATTGGAGGGGATGAAGATGAACACCGGAGCTGACAGACTGGCGCAGGCCGCCCTGCGTCGCCATCATATTGGCGTGAAAACCAAAGGGTTACGTTTCCGCGGAGACCTCTATGTCTTCCGCTACAATGCGGGTCACTATGACGTGTTCCTCAATAATGACCGTGTGATGTCCCTGGCGACCAGCAACGTGCAGGAAGCTATCCAGATGTTCAAACAGCAGTCATGATGCATGGGTTGCTGTTAGCACGGTAAGCTGTGCGCCTTGCGCTAAACGCATCCCTCCTCGCCACGGACGCCGTCCCATTTCCACTGCTCTGCACCACCTGTTTATCTGCTGAAAAGTTTTTGGCACACCTCCTCCCAACGGGGAAGCGGTAACGGTTCAGTCGCGATCGGCATTTGCTCCTCATCGCCTGAACACCGATCGTGAAACGCGATGTAAAACACCGTAATTCCCCTTTGATACTCGCCTCCTTCGCGCTTCAGGCGTAGGTTTCTTTTCGATAAAAAACCGGAAAGGAACAAGAGGTCAACATGGAGTGGATACTGTGGTTGCTGGCAACGGTGATAGCCTTGAGCATCGGGCTTTATTAATGTCGTTATTTATCGCGTGCCTCTGCAGCTTTTACAGCCCGGCAATAGCGTGAATTTAAGGCAACCGGCTTCACACTGCACTGTTTGCAAAAAATGTTTGCGCTGGCGAGACAATATCCCGTTAGTGAGTTGGGTGTTACTACGCGGTCGGTGTCATTTTTGCCGTTGTGCTATCAGCCTGCGCTATCCGTTAACAGAAACTGCCTGTGCAACAATCAGCCTGGTATTTGTCGCGCCTCCCGGTTGATAAATCATTGCTCGCCTTACTCGTGCTGTTTTGGCTACTGCTAACCGTCGCGATCATCGATTACGAGCATATTTGTTGCCAGATGTAATCACCCTGCCTTTGCTATGGCTTGGACTATTATTAAAGGCAGGAGAATGGCTACCAGGCTCACTCCATGATGCCGTCTTTGGTGCGGTGGTGGGTTACAGCGCGCTTTGGCTAATCCGCTATATATATCAATATTTTAGCGGGAGACTGGCATTGGGTTTAGGAGACGCAAAGTTAGTGGCAGCATTAGGCGCGTGGTTGGGTTGGGCACTCTTACCCTATGTACTATTACTGGCTTGTAGCGGGGCAATTTGTGCGCTGTTTATCGCCAAACTGGGCTGGCAACGTGACCTTAATCAACCCCTTGCTTTTGGTCCTGGATTGCACTGGCGGGCAAGTCTTTTGTATTAACACGATTATTTAATAACCACTCATCTGCTGGCGCTAAAATAGCCGCAATTAGTGGCCCGCCCTGATTCCTATATGGAAAAGAATAAACAAATCTAAACAAAAATAAATCATTGTATGTACGTCAAAAGGCTCTATATTGGCCGCGTTTTTTAAAACCACTGATACTTTTTTGTTCAACTAGTCAATCGGCCAGCCATCACGAGCCCCGGTTGAAGGAGAGATATGATGACGGATAAAGTCCGTATTGATAATTTTGGTGCCAACGCATTCAATGGAAACAACGACGCTTTAGCCTCGTCAGCTGAGTTTGAATCAAACGTCAGGAGCTACCCGCGCAAGTTGCCTTATGATTGCCAAAGCCAACGGCGTGTGGATCACAGGTGATGTCGAGAATAAACAATATCTTGACTGCCTGGCTGGCGCAGGGACGCTGGCTACTTGGTCATAACCATCCTGATGTTCTGCAGAGCATCCAAAATGTCATTACCAGCGGCTTGCCGTTACATACTCTTGATCTGACGACACCTCTGAAAGATCAATTCTCAGAATCTCTGCTCTCGCTGCTGCCTGGCCAGGGTAAAGAATATTGCCTGCAGTTCACCGGTCCTTCCGGTGCGGATGCGGTTGAAGCAGCACTGAAGCTGGCGAAGAAAGTCACTGGCCGTAGCGGCGTGATCAGCTTCTCTGGTGGTTACCATGGTATGACTCATGGTGCGCTGGCTGTGACTGGCAACCTGTCACCGAAAGAAGCCGTTAACGGCATGATGCCAGAAGTGCAGTTCATGCCTTACCCGCATCTGTACCGTTGCCCACTGGGTCTCGGCGGTGAAGCGGGTGTGAAAGCTCTGACTTACTACTTCGAAAACCTGATCAACGACGTGGAAAGCGGCGTGCGCAAGCCTGCAGCCGTTATCCTGGAAGCCGTTCAGGGTGAAGGCGGTGTGAACCCTGCTCCGGTCGAGTGGCTGCAGCGCATCCGTAAAGTCACTCAGGAACACGGCATTCTGCTGATTCTTGATGAAGTTCAGGCTGGCTTTGCCCGTACCGGCAAATTCTTTGCCTTCGAACACGCAGGCATTGAGCCAGACATTATTGTGATGTCTAAAGCAGTAGGCGGTGGTCTGCCACTGGCTGTTCTGGGTATCAAAAAGCAGTTCGACGCCTGGTCTCCAGGTCACCACACTGGTACCTTCCGCGGCAACCAAATGCTGGCGATGGCAAACGTGAACCGGTCTGGCCACTCTGAAAGTCCTGACCGAGCAGAACATCGCCGGTAAAGTGGCTGAACAAGGTGAATGGGCTGAAGCACAGCTGGCTGAGATGCAGAAACGCTTCCCGGTTATCGGCCACATCCGCGGTCTGGGCATGATGATCGGTATACGAGATCGTTAAACCAAACGAAGCGGCTGACCATATGGGTAGCCTGCCGGCTGATGGTAGTGAATAATTCTGCACTGCAGAAGAAGTGCTTCGAAGCAGGTCTGATTCTGGAGCGTGGCGGTCGTCACGGTGCAGTACTGCGTCTGTTGCCGTCACTGCTGATCACCAACGAAGAGCTGGCGATTTTCCTCGGATAATTTGAGCAGGCGCTGATTGGCGCTGGTGTCAAACCTGTTTGATTGGAAGAGTAAATGTCTGAAGTAAACCCGATTCTGCGCCGCACAAAGCATTGAGGCGTACCAGCAGGCGATTGCCCAAAGCAGCGCCGCGGTTGTGCAGTGGCTGCAACAGCCTGAGATGTATCAAGGCAAAAGCGTTGCCGAACTGCGCGAGCGTATCACGCTCGACTTCAATCCAAACGGCCTGGGTAACCAGGCCGCGATTGAACGCGCGATTGAGTATTTCCTGAAAGACAGCCTGTCAGTGCACCACCCACAATGTGTGGCGCACCTGCACTGCCCTAGCCTGGTGGTTAGCCAGGCTGCCGAAGTGTTGATCAACGCCACCAACCAGAGTATGGACTCATGGGATCAGAGCCCATCTGCCACCATCATTGAGGTCAAACTGATCGAATGGTTGCGTGCACAGGTGGGTTATCCAGCAGGCGATGCTGGCGTGTTCTACCAGTGGTGGCACCCAAAGCAACCTGATGGGTCTGATGCTGGCGCGTGATGCGTTCTATCAGCGTCAAGGTCATTCAGTGCAGTTGGACGGCATCACTGGCGATCTGCGTAAGATCAAAGTGTTGTGTTCTGAGAACGCGCACTTCTCGGTACAGAAAAACATGGCGCTGCTTGGCCACGGCTACAATTCTGTGGTGCAGGTGAAGTCTGATCAGTTCGCACGCATGGACGTTAACGACCTGAAAGCCAAACTGGCACAGGCCGAAGCCAATGGCGAGCAGATTCTGGCGATTGTCGCGACGGCTGGTATACCGATGCGGGTGCGATTGATCCACTTCGCGAAATCGCGGGCATCGCGGCTGAGCACAACATTTGGATGCATGTCGATGCAGCCTGGGGCGGTGCACTGCTGCTGTCTGAAAAGTATCGTGACTATCTGGACGGCCTGGAGTTAGTGGATTCGGTGACTCTCGACTTCCACAAACAGTATTTCCAGACCATCAGCTGTGGCGCATTCCTGTTGAAAGACGAGCGTCACTACGAGCTGATGCGTTATCAGGCGGCTTACCTGAACTCTGAGTTCGATGAAGAAGCGGGTGTTCCTAACCTGGTTTCAAAATCTCTGCAGACCACGCGTCGTTTCGATGCATTGAAACTGTGGATGGTCTGGAGGCCAGAAACAGGTATGCCGCGATCATCGACCACGGTGTGACGCTGGCACAGGAAGTGGCGAAGTTTGTTGCGTCAGAAATCCACGCCTTGAGCTGGTATGCAGCCACAGCTGGCAAGCGTGCTGTTCCGCTATCGTCCAGAGCAGCTGACCGATATCGCGCAGATTGCTCCATGTTCAACCAGCGCATCGGCGATGCTCTGCTGGATTCAGGCCGCGCTAACGTTGGCGTGACTGGAAAACCAGGGCGTTACCTGCCTGAAACTGACGCTGCTGAACCCAACCGTGACGCTGGAAGACATCAAAGCCTGCTGGCGCTGGTGGAGAAAACCGCGAATCAGTTGCTGAACGCGTAATTTCGCTTAACGAAAAGCCGATAACTGGCAACAGTCATCGGCTTTTTTATTGCCTGCCATCTTTAATTATAAATATCCCGCACCCTATTTCCAGGATGATTCTGATAACCGATTGATCGGTCGAATAATTCCCTTCTTGTCACTTAATAGCCATATACCTTTGTGTAAACTCCCTCTAATCCTGACTGGTATAAACGCCTTCATTCTGCGCTGCCATTCACCGGACATTGATGACAGGAGTGTTGCTGATGCAGGTTTGCACCATGGATTACAAGAAGCTGTCGCGAGATGGTAAAACGTTGCCGCTCGAATGCTATGGGATTGGTTCTTTTGACGTATTCAAATGAAAATACTTATTTTCTTTATCATCCTTATTGCCGGCATCGTGTTGATTCCCGATGGGCTCATTAGCCATGTAGTCCGCGTATCCGGTGATGGTGAAACAGCGATGGATAAATATGATTTCACCCTTCTTCTGATTAAGGCAGCCATTTCTGCACTCATTGCCCTGGCGGTATTGCAGCTTATGCGCCGGGTGCACTGATTCAACAGACACACCTCCCGTGCGGCACGCTGAACTATTGAGGAATTCGCGCGATCACCTTGATTTCAAAATCAAACCCCGCCAACCAGTTTACCCCCACTGCCGTCCAGTTTGGGTACGGCGCTTCACCAAAATGCCGTAAACGAACCTCATTCACGATGGCAAATTGGTTTTCAGGATCGGTATGAAAACTGGTGACATCCACCACATCACCTAGCGTACATCCCGCTGCTTTCAGCACGGCCTGCAGGTTTTCAAACGCCAGATTAACCTGACCTGCAAAATCAGGTTCCGCAGAACCGTCCTCCCGACTTCCTACCTGCCCCGAAACAAATAACAGGTCTCCGGAACGTATTGCGGCAGAATATTGGTTAATTTCATACAGCGCCTGACGTCCCGCTGGAAAAATGGCATTACGTTTGTTCATAATCGCACTCCTGATGGAAAAAAGGGTGAAACCGGGTAGCTAAGCCGGTTATCGCTTTTACATACGCCGCGTATGTATTAATATGGATAACATACGCAGCGTATGTCAATGCAAATTTTTGGAGTTGCTATGGCAGCCAAACGGCGAACAGAACAGGTAGAAGAAACGCGGGCAAAATTGATTGAGGCTGCTCGAAGGGCCTTTCGCAGAGAAAGGATATAACGCCGCATCAATGGATGATTTGACCGCTGAAGCAGGGCTGACGCGGGGAGCGCTTTATCACAATTTCGGCGATAAAGGGCCTATTGCAAGCCGTTATCGACCAGATCGACGCAGAGATTTTGGTGCAGATGCATGCCGCTGGGCAGCAGTTTGAATCAAAGTGGCATGCCTTTCTGGCTGAAGCGATAACCTACATTGAGATGTCACTGGAGCCAGAGGTGCAACGCATCATGCTGCTTGATGGTCCCGCTGTGCTCGGCGATCCTTCACAGTGGCCCAATCAAACTGCCTGTCTGCGCACCACTGCAGACAGGCTCTCTGCGCTGATTGCAGAGGGCACGGTAGCCGATGGATACTGAAGCGGCCGCACATTTAGTCAATGGCGCCGCATTAAATGCCGCGCTGTGGATTGCCGCCTCCAGCGAACCGGTAGTGCGCTCCGCGCGCGGTTGATGCGTTTCGCGTATTGGATGTCCGGACTGCTTGGTTAATCCGCCTGCTGCTGCGCATTGAGTTCGTGCACATAGTCGAGGAAGGCTTTAGAACGGTGCGATCAGCCGGCGATCGTTATAGTAGAGCCACAGACCGGAAAATCTCTGCCACCACTCAGGTAAAATCGGCTGCAAACTACCGTCATTCAAGGCGGGTTTGATCCAGTCTTCGAACAAATAAACCACTCCCACGCCTGCAACAGCAGCAGAAACCGTGAGATCCATTGCCGCACCAATACTGCAAATCAATGGACCTTTCGGCTGTAAGCGCACGACCTCGTCCCCATTTTCGAACTCCCAATCGGCAATGACACCCGTCGCGTAGCGACCATACAAGCAGCGGTGCTGCATTAAATCGCGGGGGTGTTGCGGCATGCCATGCTTCGCCAGATAGCCAGGCGCAGCGGCGGCAGCAAAACGTTGGCTGCGCGGACCAATTGGCAATGCCACCATATCCTGTTCAAGGTGGTCATCGTAACGAATGCCGGCATCACAGCCATCGCGGAAAATATCCTGCACGTTGCTCTCCGCCACGACCTCCAACTGAATGTCGGGATAGCGCTCGCGAAGCCGGGCACGATGGAGGGCAGCACCAACCGGGCAGCGCTAACGGGGACATTCAAACGCAGTGTCCCGCCCGGCGTATTACGAAAATTATTCAGTGCATCCAGAGCAGCATCAACTTCGTTCATCGCTGGCATCAAGCGCGACATTAACGCTCTGCCCGCTTCGGTGAGCACCACGGTGCGTGTGGTGCGGTTAAATAACCGAACGCCTAGTTGTTCTTCCGCTCGTCTTACGGCGTCACTATAAACGAGAAGGATTGCTTCCCTCATGCGGGCGGCTTCACGAAATCCGCCCGCTTTTGCCACGGCCACCACCGAATGTAGCAGTGCAATATCCAATGCCATTGTTCGCCATTCCGCACACTGTGTCCTGATTTAACCGGATAGTTGCACAGCCATGGCGTCGATTAGCAATCTGTACACACATCGACGAAGGAGGTTTCCATGTCTCACAACGCAAATACCTATACTTTGGGTGATCGTCAGGTTAAACGCCTCGGTTATGGCGCCATGCAGCTGGCCGGCAAAGGCGTGTTTGGGCCGCCAGCCGATGAGAATCGGGCATTACAGGTACTACGTGATGCGGTGGCTGCTGGCGTCAATCATATCGATACCAGCGACTTTTATGGCCCGCACATTACTAACCAACTGATAAAGAAAGCTCTGTATCCCTATTCCGACGATCTGGTGATCGTCACCAAAGTCGGTGCTCGTCGTGATGCGAAAGGAGGCTGGTTGCCCGCTTTCTCCCCCGATGAGTTGACTCAGGCGGTAGAAGACAATCTGCGCCATCTTGGTCTGGAGGTGATGGAAGTCGTGAATCTGCGTTCGATGCTCGACGTGCACGCACCTGCAGAAGGCTCACTGGAACCGCAGGTCGAAGCGATGATCAAGCTTAAAGAGCGCGGACTGGTTAAGCATATTGGTCTGAGCAACGTAACGGCCAAACAAGTGGAAGATGCGCAGGAAATGACGCCCATCGCCTGTGTGCAGAATCTCTACAATCTGGCAAATCGCCAGGATGAAGCGTTGGTCGATCAACTGGCTGCGCAGGGCATTCCTTATGTGCCGTTCTTCCCATTGGGTGGTTTCTCACCGCTGCAATCCGAGCAGCTTACCGCCGTGGCCGAAGAGTTGAATGCCACTACATTGCAGGTTGCCCTGGCCTGGTTACTTCAGCGTTCGCCAAACATTCTGTTGATTCCTGGCACATCATCACCGAACATCTCCAGCAGAATCTCGCCAGTGGCGATCTGGGTGTTGAGTGCCGATGTCGTGCAACGTTTAAACGGTATCGCTCAGTCCTGAAATGACGCGGCCCCCGGGCCGCCCAACATTATGATTGCATGCGCACACGTCTGCAACGCGCTAAATCCCGCCTCCATCAGACATGCCTTCAATACACCAACGCATCCTGATTACCGACGTTCATCCACGCAGATAACCCAGCAGCAAGCCCCGTCGCTCTTGCTGGTGCATGTAATATTGCGACAGCGGTCTAACCTTCACACCGCGCCGCAGCGCCAGTGCGGCAATCGCCACATCATCACATCCAGCCGGTAAGTTCACCACCAGATGCAAGCCCGCCTCATGATTGACGCGCGGCATAAAATCAGCGCCAAGATAGCGCTCAATCAGACCCGCTAAGAAGCGACGACGCTGACTGTAGAGTTTGCGCATACGCCGGATGTGCGCCATGTAATGCCCTTTCTGAATAAACTCCGCCAGCGCCCGCTGCACCAGCAGATGCCCGCCACGATAGAGTTCCCGCCGCCGCAACGCGCAGGGGTTGCGCCAGCGCTTTTGGCACCACCAGATAACCCAGTCGCAGTGCCGGATAGAGCGTTTTGCTGAACGTGCCCATGTAAATTACCGGCGCATCGCTCAAAACCTTGCAGCGAGGGAAATGCTGCCCCGCGAAGCGAAACTCACTGTCGTAGTCATCCTCTATCAACCGGTTTTATGTTTGCTGGCTAAATCCAGCAACTGCTTACGTCTTTCAAGGCTGAGATGAACGCCCAATGGGTATTGGTGTGACGGTGTCACAATATCACTTTGGCGCCCGACTGCGCGGCGGTAAGTCAGGAATAATGCCCTGATCGTCGATTCCGGCGCCTGTATTTTCAACCCATTGATGCGTAAATACGGGTCCCAGTAGCCAGGCTCTTCAATCCACGCATCACCGGATCGCAAAGTACGCGCGTCACCAGATCAACCGCCTGATGGATGCCTTCGGTGATGATGATTTGATCCGCATCCGCACGCACCGATCGGGCCACGCTGAGAGATAGTCCGCCAGCGCCTGTCGTAATTGCGGACAGCCGCCATTGTTGCTGTAAATCAGCCGTTCAATATCAGGTTCGCGATTTAATCGCGCTGAATCTGGCTAAGAGTTTATGCGGAAACTGCGTCACGTCCGGTGCGCCTGGTACAAACGCGCCCCATTGATAAGGCGAGGCGTTGGCATGGCCCAAAAGCGATGCACCGCGTTTAGAAATCGCCGCCGTTTCACGGTAAGCGGCAGCGTTAGCTCATCGCTGCGCGGGCTATTTAAACAACCTTCCGGCAGGGTTTCGGCGATCCAGGTTCCGCTGCCGGTGCGCGCTGTAACATAGCCCTGTGACATCAAATTTTCATAAACGTTGAGTACGGTATTGCGTGACACCGATAACTCCCGTGCCATATCGCGCGTGGCCGGTAATCCTCGCGTGGCGCGTGGAAAAATCCCCTCAACAATCGCCGCCTGCATACGCCAACAGGCGCTGCTGCACGTCCCTTCCGGCATAAACTGCAAACGTTCTAATACATGATCGGCGTACAAACTCCCGCAATTGGCTCCATCCTTTTCTGTAAAAGTGGCTCTGCAACAAACCTTAGCGCAGGATAAATAAGCGTGTTTGTCGTGATTACATAAGGCAACTTATCGCTAAGGAGAAAGGTTATGGAAGGTAAAAACAGCCAGCTGCAACAACGTAAAGATGACGCACTCCCACGTGGCACCGGTAATCTTTGCCAGTGGTATGTCGATCAGGCAGAGAATGCGACGTTGCGTGACGTTGAAGGCAACAGCTGGATTGATTTCGCTGGTGGTATCGCGCGGTGCTCAACACCGGCCACCGTCATCCGCGCATCGTAAAGCCATCGCGGAACAGTTGAAAAATTCCATACCCGCGTTCGGTGACGCCTTACGAGAGCTATGTCGGCCTGGCAGAGCGCATCAACAGCGTGGTGCCCATAGCCGGTAAAGCCAAAACCGCCTTTTTCTCCAACCGGTGCTGAAGCGGTTGAGAATGCCGTTAAAGTTGCGCGCGCCGCCACACGCCGTCACGGCATTATCACCTTCGGTAACGCGTTCCATGGTCGTACGTTTATGACGATGGCGATGACCGGCAAAGTGGCCCCCTATAAGCGTGACTTTGGCCCGATGCCTGCTTCCGTGTGGCACGTCGTTATCCCAACAGCGTGGCCGGTATTAGCATTGATGATGCGATGGCGAGCCTGCAAAGACATCTTCACTCAGGACATCGCGCCGCAAGACGTCGCGGCCATTGTGCTGGAGCCAGTACAAGGCGAAGGCGGTTTCCACATCGCTCCTGCTGAGTTCTTCGTTCGCCTGCGCCAGCTGGCCGATCAGCACGGCATTCTGCTGATTGCCGACGAAGTGCAAACCGGCTTTGGTCGTACCGGCAAACTGTTTGCCATGGACCATACACCGTTAAACCTGACCTCATCACCATGGCGAAAAGTCTGGCGGGCGGCATGCCGTTGTCTGCGGTGAGTGGTCGCGCAGAGATCATGGATGCGCCAGGCCCAGTGGTCTGGGTGGCACTTACGCGGGAAACCCGCTGGCGATTGCCGCCGCATGCGGTGCTGGACATTATTGCTGAAGGAACAGCTGTGGCAGGCGCTCAGTGAAGCACAGATTTGCGCAGCGATCGGAAATTCCTCAATGAGGCGTCGCCACTGCTCTGCGATCACCGATATCACGCATTAGGTTCGATGGTCGCCAGTGCTGCGGAGTTTCGCCGGCGCAAACCGCTCAGGCCATCCAGCAGCACGCCATGGCGCGCGGTTTACTGTTGATGAGCCGCAGTCCGCAGGCGGCGTGATTCCGCTTCCTCTATCCGCTCCTATTCCGGATGCGCCAATTCAGCCAGGCGCTGGAGATTCTCAGCCATGTGCTGAGCGCGCACCAGGTTCGTAGGCCCCCACCGCCAGCCGTATGCGGGCTGGTCATCCACCTGCTGCAGCCAGGCTGTGTCAAATCACAGCCCGAGAGACAATCTGGAGAAAACAATGAGTTCACAGAATGCCGATGCGCGCGCAAGGCTTAAAGCCGCGTCATCGCATGTTATCCATTGCCGGTGTGATAGGTGCCGGCCTGTTTGTCGGTTCCGGTCATGCTATCGCCGAAGCAGGCCCCGCCGTGTTACTGGCCTACATCGCAGCCGGTGCGCTGGTGGTGCTGATTATGCGCATGTTAGCGGAAATGGCCGTTGCCTCACCGGACTCCGGCTCTTTCTCCACCTATGCAGATAAATCACTGGGACGCTGGGCTGGATTTACCATTGGCTGGCTCTACTGGTGGTTTTGGGTGCTGGTCATTCCGCTTGAAGCCAATGCCGCAGGCACGATATTGCACAGTTGGTTCCCGCAGATTGCCGTGTGGGAATATACCCTGGCGATCACCACGTTTCTGACGGTCAGCAACCTGTTCAGCGTCAAGAATTACGGTGAGTTCGAATTCTGGTTTGCTTTGTTGAAAGTGGTCGCCATTGTCGCCTTCCTGATTGTCGGCAGTCTGGCTATCTTTGGCCTGATGCCGGGTAGTAGCACGCAAGGCATTTCTCACCTCTATGACACGCACGGCTTTATGCCAAACGGCATCGGTGCCGTACTGGCTGCCATTCTGACCACCATGTTCTCCTTTATGGGAACGGAAATCGTCACCATCGCGGCAGCGGAACCGCGAGCCGAAAAAGCAGATTACGCAGGCCACCAACTCAGTGATCTGGCGTATTGCGTTGTTTTATTTGCTGTCGATCTTCATTGTTATCGCGCTGGTGCCGTGGAATACCCCATCGCTGATGAAAGCCGGTTCGTATCAAACAGCGATGGAGATGATGAATATTCCTTACGCACGGCAAATCGTCGATGTAGTGGTGTTGATCGCGGTGTGCAGCTGTCTTAACTCTGCGCTCTATACGGCTTCACGCATGCTGTATTCGCTTTCTCGACGTCAGGATGCCCCTGCCGCTGCATCAAAAACCACGCGCAGCGGTACGCCTTGGGTTGCAGTCATCGCCTCAACTGCCGCTGCATTTCTCGCGGTGATCGCCAATTATCTGGCACCCGCAGCGGTATTTGAGTTCCTGCTAGCCAGTTCCGGCGCGATTGCGTTACTGGTTTACCTGGTGATAGCGGCCTCGCATCTGGTGTTGCGCAAAAAGCGCGAGGCACGGGGTGAGATCTTAAGTTATCGCATGTGGCTGTTCCCAGGCTTAACCTGGGCAACCATGGTGTTCATCGTGGGAGTGTTGGTCTCAATGCTGTTTATGCCAGCGCATCGCTCTGAGATCATTGCCACCGGTCTACTCACGTTGGCGGTGTTGGATCACCAGCCGCATCGTGCATCGTAAGCGCTTTGCGCGAGCGCGAGGCGTTAGTGGCGGTGCGATAATAGTGCGCCAGAAATTTCCGCTGCGAGGCCCGGAAGCCTTACTCATATTGCACATCGATACTGATTGACTTTCGGGCACGTTAATCACCATGTTCAACGAGTTCCACACTGCTTCTGCCTTCGGTCATATCGTGCTCAACGAAGTAGTGCGTTGGAAATCTTTCAATGCTTCCAGTTAAATCACCAATCGCCTGTGCATCCGGTTCAAACCAGCTGGCTGCCGTTTCATCCAGATAATCGAACTGGTATTCACCGCCCTCGTCATCGGCAAACAGTTCAGCTTTTACGATTAATTCGCGTGCACCTTGCGGTCCACAGCTGAAAACAATCATCGCGATGCGGCGGTAAAGGTCTTCATAGGTCATAGCAGTGTATTCCTGTTTTTGGTGAGTTCCCGTGGGCAGCGTTCGTCATGGATGGCATAACAACGTTACCGAGGGCTCTTATTGACTTTAAGGCTGATGAGAAGAGAATGAGGCTCTTCGAACAGTAAATTGAAAAAAATGGAGTTTATCATAGCCTGTTCCGCGCGTTTTCCCCGTATAACTACCGTGAATAAAATGGCCACGCTATTGGCTGCACTGCTTTTAGCCAGCTGCAGTTCCGAGCCGCCTAAATCACTGGTCACCCCGTTCCCGACAGTAACGCCGAAACCGCATCCTGTTCAGCCCGTTGCCAGCGCAGAACCGGTGCGTGGTGTGTGGCTCACCACGGTGTCGCGCCTTGACTGGCCACCCATAGCCTCAGTGAATGCCAGCCCGGCAAATCGCATCAGCCAGCAACAAAAGGCGTTGACCGATAAGCTGGATAAACTCAAAAGCCTCGGCATTAATACCGTCTTCTTCCAGGTGAAACCTGACGGCACGGCACTGTGGCGTTCTAAAATCTTACCCTGGTCAGATATGATGACCGGGAAGATTGGGGAAAGATCCCGGTTACGATCCGCTGCAGTTTATGCTGGATGAAGCACACAAACGCGGTATCAAAAGAAGTGCATGCGTGGTTTAACCGCCCTTATCGCGTTTCTACAACGTGAAACCCTCGACGGTGGCAGAACTCAACAACTTACACTCCTGCATCCAGCCAGCGTTTTTGTGCTCCATCGTGACTGGATCCGCCCGCAGGTGATCAGCTTTGTGCTGGACCAGGCATTCCCTGATGCCCGCGACTGGATTCACCAGCATCGTGGCCGGTGGTTGCAGAATTATGCTATCGATGGCGTGCAGTTTGATGACTATTTCTATGCGGAATCGCCCGGCTCAACGCTGAATGACAGCACCACCTTCCGCCAGTATGGTCAGGGATATGCCTCGAAAGCGGACTGGCGACGTCACAATACTCAGCAGCTGATTGAACAAGTGTCCCGCACCATTAAGCAGTTAAAACGCATGTCGAATTCGGCGTCAGCCCCGCTGGTGTGTGGCGCAACGTATCCCACGATCCCGCAGGCTCAGACACGCGCGCGGTGCAGCGGCCTACGACGAAGCTTACGCCGATACACGCAAATGGGTGCAGATGGGCCTGTTAGATTACATCGCGCCACAGATCTACTGGCCATTTTCACGCCAGGCTGCACGTTATGATGTTGCTCTTTCGCGAACTGGTGGGCCAATGTGAGTCAAAGCCACGCACAGCCGTCTCTATATCGTTGTAGCGCTGTATAAAGTCGGTGAAACCTCCAAAATGGAGCCACTGGACCATTGATGGTGGTGTGCCGGAACTGAAAAAACAGCTCGACCTTAATGACTCTGCCACAAATTAACGGCACTATTCTGTTCGCGAAAACTACCTTAATCAACCGCAAACTCAGCAGGCGGTGAATTATTTACGCAGCCGTTGGGGGAGTTGATTTCAAGCCCAATCACTGCCGGATTTCCCGGCATATTTCAACCAAATTATTCAATGATAATTCGCCAGCAACGGATGTTGCTGGCTTTTTTCAGATAAACGGCTCTGTTGCACTATTTAATGGAATGCTCCATTCATCACCATTAACCCGAACTTTCAAATAACGCCGGGTACGCCATTTGCCTGGCTCGTACTCTTCGGGCTTACCCAGAATAAGCGTCCCGTTCAACAGCAACTCTTTGTCGTTATTGTAGCCTATACCCACTTTTTCATTGCCAATCAGTGTTGTTCGAAAGCCATCACAGGTGCGGAATCCAGTTTTTTCGCATCAGCATCTGAACAGGCGGTATAGCTTTACGGAAGATGAAACACAATCCTGTCGTGTGATCACTTGCCGTTCGTTTCCACCTGCGCGGTCGCTAAGCTGGTAGAATTGTGCCAATTTAACGTAGAGCTTCGTGCGGGTGGCACCGCCTTCAATATGCACTTTCGTCACCGGGCAGGCCTTCGCCATACCAGCTGCCAATGGTATTGGCATTGTTGCGCGCCTGAAGGTAAATATTGGCCACCCCTTCTGGCGTTCGTCAGAATACTGAGTTTGCGTGGCGCTTTGCGATAATATTTGCGATGTCCCCACCATACGCACGTGAATCTGCGTCCCTTCATCGGAGAAATTAAATTCGCCAATGTAGAACCATTTCTCTTTATCGCTACGGTTATCCATATGGTGTTGCGAGGTAATATAATCATAGTTTAGCGAGCCCTGAATGATGGCACCCCAATCCGATATTTCCATCAGCCCGCGATCACCTTCCGCCAGCAGTGACCAGGGTTCGATACCTTCGGTGCTGTAATCAAACCCGGCGCTTTGGTTATGAATACTCTTCTGAATGATCAACGCGCGGCAATAGCCCAATTTTAACGGATTAGTCGTTGATTCAATTGCGAGCCCCTCAATCACCCACTGGCCATTGGTTAAATCCCCGGCGAATTCTGAATGTTCAATCCAGCCATTACGAATAAGAGTTGGGTGCAGCGCGGTAAATCCAACACCGGCTTTAGGGTATTTTCTTGCAAATTGAAGTTGGATAATTCAATGGCCGTGCTGTGGTCCCAGGCACCTGCTGCACGATCGGACCAGCGCGCATACACAATGCTGTCCTGACAGCCTCTTGAATAAAACTGATCAATGCTGAATCCAGCGTATCGATCGAATCCGGTGCTCGTCCGCCCAGATAGCGAAACTCCATACTGCTCACGCGCAGAAACTGCCGCCAGTAATGTTGGCGTAAAAGCCGACTTTATTAAATGCGGTACCATAAATCCGCCGTTATTTGAGCTCATGCCTTTCACCACAATGCCGAAATCTCTGCATAGCGCGCATTCACTTTAAAAAAAATGGAGCCCTCGTGGTACTGGTCTCCCAATTGAAAACCAACGTGGTTGTCGGAAAGTAGCCAAAATTGACATTGGCACCGACTTTAAAACGGTTGATCTCTTTATCTGAGATGTCGAAAGTTGACATGCTAAACACCCCGGCCGTAAAGCGGATGCCGGCTGCGGGCAGCACGCGCTGCGACCAGGTAATCATGCGTCTTACGGCCGTAATACAATCGGTCTTGCCATCGGCAATCGCACCAAAATCCAGCACCGTGATAGTGCTGTAGTCCTGTATGACACGCTTCCAGCGCTTTGCCGGCGGTGATAAAAGCAATCCCACCATCGTCTTCACTGGTGGTGTCGGTGGAGTCATAAACAACACCCCTCCGCCCATTTGCTGCCTTTGGTGTACTCCAGCACCGAAGCGATTTCCCCGGCGGATGTCGGTTCAGTAGCACGTAATTCATCAATGGTTTTTAACTGCACAACGGTACCCGTTGCGGCGTTGACGGCATTTTGCGGCGAGGTGTTATTGGACGTACTTACCATGGTGGATCCCTTAAATATTAAGAGAAAATAACTGCACCCATGGAGTATAAGTAGCTGATAGTTAATATGTTGATGCGGACCAGCTTAATCAGAGGAATTCAATAGCAGACAAGAACAGGTGACGAATCAAGATGATGATTGATGGAGTAAAGCGTAACGGCAACGCCGAATTTTACAGAATAATCGCAGTCCATTTATGGCTTGAGTCGGTAGCAAAACATTATTTTTCTGGGCCAGATTCTAGAGTTGATACCTAAGCCACTTACTGATTCATTCGCTTATCAGTGAAACAACAGTAAAGAAACCCTTGCGCCAGCAAAGGCTTTCTTGCTGGCGCAGCAGATCAAAACGTCGCGTATACCCCGACGTTCGGGTCACCTGATGGTAATCGCTGTGACTGGCGACCGGTGGACACGCCAGCACAAGGCATTGACCGTATCGCCCAACGGCACATGGCACCGACGCCACATCCAGCCAGTTTTTATCCCCAGCCGCCACCGTCGCTCAAGAGGTCTGGGTGGATTTCAAAAACCAGCACGTGGTTGAATCCGTGTCACAAACTGATGGTTATAACTGACCTGAGCCCACGGATTGACCACCCACTGCCGGCTATCGACGCGCCAGCCAATTGAACCGATCTGTGGTGAAGCGTTTGATCAGAGAAGCGCATCGGGTGCTGCTATTGCCATTTCCTCATAGCCACCCCGCGTCCATAATCCAGCGCATAGCTGGCAACCGGGCCTGTGGTGATATGCGTCCCCAAGGGTAAATCCCATCCGGTTTGTACCCGCATGCCCAGTAATTTACCGCTGCTGTTACCTTGTTCAGTCCGGGTGGCAGGGCCGATGTTGATGTTACGCTCGATACTGTCGAAATCGAGATCGGCATAATGGTGATCGGCGTTGATCCAGCCTTTGATCGAACAAGGTGAGCTGACTGTAGAGCGCCACCAGATTACCGCGCAGGTAGTCATAGGGGTTTGATGAAGGATCCATGCGCTGATTGCTGTTTGAGAACACAAACCTGCTCTAAGCAGTTATCGGTTAGCTGGATAGCCGATCCCCAACGTCAGATTGGTGGTGCTTTGCATCACTGCTCCGCATCACCTGATAATCAACGTGCTGCCCGGCGTAACCACCAAACATCAAACTGGCCTGCGCTGGCCGGTTGTTGACGCTGCTGTTGCAAATGACCATCCAGCGTATTGTGCATGTCGCGCGCCATTAGCAGCGTGGATTGCGACAGTGCCGCGACCTGCGCAGGGGCATCAAGAATCGATTGAATATAATCTGCCAGCATAGCGTGCACTGCCGGGCTGGGATGCAGGCGATCGGCAAACAGATAATCTTGTGCGCTGCTAAAACGGCATCAGAGGAGCGGCATTCATCTGCAGAGGTGCCACCGACAGGCAATGCCGATGGTGTTATCAAACCATAACGTACGGGGTTCGCCACCACCACTAAACAGTCCTGCAAATCTCCCGAACGATATTGCCCTTCAGCGCTGCTAGCTGGGCTTCTTCCTGCTGGTTAGCCATCAGAAAGTGCGGTGACCTGCGTGCTATGTTTGCCATGCATCGTACAGTTGTTGTGCCAACACACATCCCGTACCGCAGTGGGATAGAAATTTGCCCGGCGGCGGCTGTAAAGGCCTTCACCGCCTGTTGGCGGGCGGCAGCATCCGGCGTGGCAGCGTTATCGAGCGACTGAAAAGCCGCAACCATGGCTGATGTTCCAAACGTACTCAAGACGATCTGCACCATGTAGGGCGTCAGCCCCAATTGTGGAACATTGGGCACGATGACCGCTCCCGCGCATCCAGTAGCGTTTGACCTGGGAAGCCGCAGAAATTGCGCTGTTGCTGATGGTTTCACGTGCGGTGAGCGGATTGGTGACGGCGGCGGCAATATCGTTTGCACCGACCCAATGAATGTACAAGCCGTTGCTATCAGCGCGTCCACCTGTGGATTGCAGATAGCCGCCAGCTGATCCTGGGTGTTCAAATCAGGATCCAGTTTAGGTACTGCCACAGCACCACCTTGCGCATAGTTGCTGCCACCCAAATCTGAAGGCTGTAAATTTTCACCCAGATGCGCAGCCAGGATTTCATCGTATAGCGGATGCTGCGCGCCATCGGCCGTAAAACGACCAATGTTGCCGCTGTCGCTTAGGCTATCGCCAAACACCGTCAGGACTATCCCATGCACGTGCAGGAGAGGCAGCCAAAAGCGCCCCAAGAGTGGCTACGGCGACAGCGGAAAGTGCAGATTTGCGCTTTATCATCATCAACTCCGTGATGGCCCAGACGGATCGCGTCTGGTCGCTTTAAAGGTAGGCCGTGCGCATCATGCAGCAGCAACGCAGGCCAGCAAGGTCGCATCAAGAATGCGAAAAGTAGCAAAGAGAAATAACAAGGACGTTTAAGGTGTAGTCAGTCATGGAAGGTAATACCAGTTTGCGCACAGAAGATTACGGCAGGCATTTTTAGGAATTTAACCTCGCTCACAGTAATGCTCTGATAAAGCTTATCTTTTTTGATAGAGCTGCCAGGCGAGGTATCGGCATATAAGTATTAGGATTTGAAGCTTTTGAACGCGACTGAAGAGGCAGAGATCCGTCGCTGGGTTTAGCTTAACCTCACCCCATCTGCAACCAAAGCTGTTGCAGCCTGCGATAGATGATGGATCAATGATGCTTTCTTCCACCAGCCCACAACGCCACAAGCGTAATATTCAGTCCTTGATGCCCTACTCCTCAGTAGGCAGCACCGACCTGATGCCATTTCTGCGGCGAAAGTGCGTAGGTAAAAATCCCCAGCCTTGTCCCTGCTCCATCAGACTTTTCAGCATGGCCCGTTCGTTGATAAAAGCGATTGCCCCGGAAAGCAGGCGCTGCGTGATTGCTCATCAGCTTGCGCATGCATCACTAATTGCGGCTCGAGTGCGAGGTTAAAAACCGTGTCAGCGGTGTTTCCTGTCCGGCAAATAAAGCTTTTGCTGCGTAAATTCAGTTCAATTGCGCCTAACGCGCTCCACTCCATCTCATTACCCAGCGTGCGGTTCACAGCCTGACAAATTGCCATGTCGGCTTTGCCCGATTTCAGTGCTTCTTCAGCCTCTAAACGCGAAGCACCACAGACAAGCCGCACCTGCGCCCTGCCTCACTGATGAATGCCTGCAAAAATAACGCGGGACAAGGGTCATACACCAGCGTGATTTGCTGCATGCGCGACTCCGGCAAGGTCTGCGCGGCTTCAAATGCATGAGCCTGACGCACCAGCAAATGCGCTGACGATGTAACTGCTCCCCGGATGTCAGCACAATTTGCGCCCTTCACGCTCAAACAACGAGTAACCAAGGGCATCCTCCAGGTAATCGATGAGATCGCGCACGGTGGTGCGATCTTTCCTCAGTTTTTCTGCTGCACGGGAAACCGTGCCGAACTCTGCAATCGCCGCAAAGGCTTCAATTTGTGAAAAGGAATAGCGCAGCGCATTCATCTGAAATCCCTATGTCTAACATTTGGGGGGAATTTCCCCATGGGGTGAGCCAAAACCTCGCCCTATAGATTTCTATACTCGCCGCACTCTTAACTGCACTACAAAGGCACTTTTCATGCAACGTCACACCGTGATTAAACCCCTGCTGTTTTCTCTCTCACTAGCTGTGAGTAGCTATGCAACTGCTGCGACAGAGTGCGATGGCGTGGCGCTCGCCCTTGTCCTGCACCTTTGATCATCAGTTACACTGACCCTCACCAGATGCTGAGCTGGAGTCAAAAAGATCGAGTAGTCGGTTTCCGTAATGATTACCGAAATTATGCGGGAGATGTGTTTCATCATGGGCAAGCGAAGCCACTGGCGCGTGCCAATAACCTGTTAGTCGATGCGCAGTATCAGGTTAATGGCCACACCTATCACCTCGCTGATTACTTAAAACGTGAAAATGTCGCGGGCATGCTGGTGCTGAAAAACGGCAAAGTCGCCTACAAATATTTTGCCGAGGATAATACCGACAGCACACTGTGGACCTCGCGTTCGGTGGGGAAATCGGTGGTATCTACACTGGTGGGCATCGCCATCAAGCAAGGAAAAATTCATTCACTGGATGACAACATCACTGTATATGAACCCGAACTGAAGGGAACCGCGTGGGATGGCGTGACGCTTAAACAGGTCATTCAGCATACCTCCGGCGTGGCGTGGAATGAGGATTACACCAACCCGAAATCTGACTTTGCGCAGTTGACTCAAAAAGTGAGGCGCAAGCTGGACGGCGCCTGTGTGCGTCATATCGTCATCACCTGAAACGCGCGCATCCTGCGGGTGAACAGTGGTCTTACTCTTCCGGCGGCGCATCGGTTGTTGGGGATGTGCTGAACGGGCAACAGGCATGTCATTGGCTGCTTACCTGCAGCAAACCGTATGGCAACCCAATGGCATGGCCAGTGATGGCGTCTGGCATGCTTACCAGGCTGGAAAGCATGACGTGGGTGCTCATGGTGTCAACGCCACGCTGAAAGATTGGGGTCGCTTTGGTGAATTTATTCTCAACGAGGGTCGCCTGCCCGATGGTAAGCAAATCTTGCCTGACACATTGGGTGAATGACGCTGCAATCTGGACACAGGCAAAAGACTTGTCAGTGCGGCCCATCCGGAGGGTATTATGGTTATCAATGGTGGAATAATGCTATCCCTACCAATGCACAACATGTCGTGCCCACTGCAGCAGAGGGGCTGAAGCACTCACTCTGGGCTCTGGGCATTTATGGGCAAATCATTATGGTTAACCGTGCAGAAAACCTGGTCATCGTACAATGGTCAATCTGGCCTCAGGCTGAACCCTCCTTCAGCGCGCAGCCACTCGAAGCGGCTCTGATGTACAGCGCGATTGCGCAACAGTTGCATTGCATACTTATTCGCGCCATATGTGATGTGGCGCGGTAAATTGCTTGTTGGTATTAGTTTACTTTTCCTCTCATTTTGTGATCTATATTGTAGTACAATCCAGATTCATAGTACTACAATACTCCTCGTGTTGTTATTTGTTCCTACGCCAGTTTTTCGTCCTGATAATAATAAAAACAACAACTCCATCTTATTTACCTGCATGCCTGGCGGGCGGTATGACTGCTGCCTGAAGAAGGCCAAACCGATTACGAGGTCGTTATCATGAGCAACGATTTATATGCCTCTACCCTTAAACAATTGAATAGCAAAATCATCCTTTCATCGTCATCTGCTATTTTGTTGCTAATCTCGATAAGACCAATATATCCATTGCCGCACTCCAGATGAATGCAGATCTCGGCCTCACCACCAGCATGTATGGTCTGGGCGTGGGGATGTTTTATATCTCTTATATTCTGTTCGAAATTCCCAGCAATGTGATCATGACCAAGGTTGGCCCGACGCTGGATAGCGCGCATTATGATTACCTGGGGCATCGTCAGCACTGGCATGGCGTTTGTTCACACCGCCAATCAACTCTATGTGATGCGTTTTTTGCTACAGGGATGGCTGAGGCAGGTTTTGCGCCAGGCATTATTTACTACATTTCATGCTGGTTTCCCAAAAGCAATCGAGCACGGGCCATGTCGTTTTTCTACATGGGCTCAGTCAGCGCATCCATCATTGGTTTACCGGTCTCTGGTGCGATATTGAATATGCATGGCATCGCCGATATTGCTGGGTGGCGTTGGTTGTTTGCTCTTGAAGGTATTCCCGCGCTGATTCTTGGCTGTCTGGTGTTATGGCCTGCCCGATTCGCCGGAGCAAGCCCCGTGGTTGAACAAAACAAAAATCGGCTGCGTGAACGTCTGCAGCAAGACAATGCTGGGGTAGAAATCCGGAAAAAACCATTCTGGTGGAGTGCCCTAAAAGATAAAACAGTGCTGCTGTTGAGTCTGGTGTGGTTTCTGCAGGCGTTTGGCTCCATCGGCATTACGCTGTTTATGCCGCGCTGATCATTAAAAGCATGGCGGCGGATCAGAGCAATTCGTCATCAGCCTTTGTCGGCGGTGCCCTTCATTATGGTGCACTCTTCGTATCTGAATGGCCGTCACTCTGACAGAACACGTGAGCGAGCTGTGGCATTTAGGGTTGCCGTTAATCCTCTCCGGACTGGCATTGGCGACGGCAATCATTCACCACTAATCTCTGGATTGCTTATCTGCTCTGGTTCTGACCGTGGGTTTCAACTTTGCGCTGACGCCGATATTCTGGGCGGTAACCACGGAGAAACTGGCAGGCGTGGCCGCAGCGGCCTCCATCGCTTTTATCAATACGGTCGCCAACTTTGTCGGATTAGGATTGCCGCCCGTACTGGGAAAACCTGGGCGATCAAGGACCCACAGTTATCATTCAGGTTTACTGGTGGTGGCGGTGGCACTGATCGCGGGTGGCGTAATTGGCATTATCGTCTCGCGACCACCAAATGATCGGTTGAAAACCCTTGCTTATCCGCAGTCTGGCAAGTGAAACGCTTTTTCATGCATTTAGTTAAATGTTCTGGAAACCGCGCCGATAATTAAGCTACCTTTATCAAAGCGGACCGTAACCGGTCCGTTTACCACAACATCAGGCAATCAAAACTCAATACACCCAGCCTGCGTACGCGCAGAGAAGCACATCGCAAGAAAAGTGTTCAGCTGAGGAAATTCAGCGGAGCGGCAAAAGCTGCACGCATTATGTTCAATGACATAATATCGCCTGAGGTCACACATGTTTGGGGTGAAGAAATCCAGCCTTTCTCTGCCATTTTATAAAAGTGGCGATGTACTCAAAGATATCAATGCAATCAAACAACATGTGGCATGTGGATTGAGTTTCGCCCAGCGTGGGAGGAAATCCTCAGCGCCAATCCGCAATTCCTTGAGGTGACCGGCTACAGCCTGCATGAGATTCAGGGACAGCATCATCGCATTTTCTGCAGCCCGGCCTACAGCCAGTCATCGGAGTACTTTGCTTTCTGGCAGACGCTGGCCTTCAGGTGAATCCGTCACAGGAATCTTTGAGCGCTTTAATAAACAACGCCAACGTTTCTACCTGAGCGCAACGTATTTCCCGGTGAGCGATGATAAGGGCAAGTCTATAAGGTGATTAAAGTCGCCAGTGATATCACTGCCCGACATGAAGAACTCGAGCATAAAGAGGCAGTGATCACCGCCCTCGACCGCTCTATGGCCGTCATTGAATTCACGCCCGATGGTCATATTTTGACAGCCAACGCGAATTTCCTGACACACATGGGTTACGAGCTAAACGATTGTCGGTCAGCATCATCGCTTGTTCTGTTTCGATAACTTTTATCGGGAAAATCCCGAGTTCTGGCGCAAAATCGCTAAGGGACAACACTTTGTCGGGCGCTTTGAGCGGAAGACCGCCGCAGGCGAACGTATCTGGCTGGAGGCGAGCTACAATCCGTGTTTGATGCCGACGGCAAAGTGTACAAGGTGATCAAAATTGCTTCCGATATCACCACGCGGGTTGAAGCGGCAAAACGGGTCGCTGATATTGCCCTCACCACCTCAGAACAAACTTCGCAAATAACGGATAACGCCAACGAAGTGCTGGATGAAACCATCCGCAACTCCGGTCTGGTGGCAGTGCAGGTCAATGCCGCCACCGATATTGGCACCCAGTTAAATGCCTCGGCGAAAAGCATCAACGAAGTGGTGGAAACCATCAATCTGATTGCTTCACAAACCAATATCCTGGCGTTAAATGCCGCGATTGAAGCCGCGCGCGCGGGTGAAGCGGGGCGTGGATTTAGTGTGGTAGCGGATGAAGTGCGGCGTCTGGCGGCTTCCACCTCCAGCGCAACCAAAAAGATCACTCAAGTCGTGGAGCACAACGCCATGCTGATTCATCAGATGGAGCAGCAGTTAGGTGAAGTGAAACAGTTCGTGGTGACCGAGCAGGATAAAATCAGCGTGCTGTCACGCAGCCTGCGAGAAATAAACAGTGGCGTACATGAGTTTGTGAATGTGATTCATCGACTGGATGTTTAAGTGATCCCCCATCAGCGATGCTCAGGCGGCCTGAAGGCCGCCTTTCACTTTTAACGATGCCACGATCGGTCAGTACCTGGCAGGCTTTTACATCATCTGCGGTTCGCGAATCGCATTACCTTTAGCAAAACGCGCCAGACTGTAAGGTTCAGCATCCGTAAACAGCGGTTGGTTATTCACCATCTGCGCACACAATAAGCCCGCCCAGACCGATGCCGAAACCATGGCCGCTGAAGCCTGAGGCGATAAACAGGCCCGGCACCGTATCCATCTCATCAATCACTGGCACCAGGTCCGGCGTGGTGTCGATCCAGCCCCCCAGGCATGATCCACTTTGATCCCGGCAAGTTCCGGGTAAAACTGAACCAGCAGTTGCATCGCTTCCTGTACAATCGACGGATCGCCGGCTGGATCGAGCACACGGATCTTTTCAAATGGCGATAAGCTCTGATTCGACCAGGAACCCGCGGCTTCCGGACCATTAAAGAAAGAGCCGTTGATGCGCACTTTGAGTTTTGGCAATTTTGCTGCGATACATCGGATAAAATTTGGTGGCATAGCGGATATTTTGCGGAGCCAGGTCGATCTGCCCACGACCGGAGAGTGCCACGGTGTAACTGCCATCCTGACGACGGCGAATGCACAATCCGCCGATGCTCAGACACCCTTTAATCACTTCCGGCGCCACCGTGGTTTTAAACGCTGTACCCAAAATATTGGCGCTCGGCAGTTCAACACCATACTGTTTGCAGAAACGTGAACTCCAGGCACCACCACAGCAGATCACCCGGTTCGCTTTCACTAAGCCGCGCTCGGTCCACACACCGGCGACGCGCCCGCCACTGATATCCAATCCACGCACCGCGCAGTTTTGATGGACTGAAGCACCCAGATTTTTCGCGCCCGTGGCGATGGCCGGTGCGGCCATGGAGGGTTCGGCACGCGCATCGCTCGGTGACCACACGCCGCCCACCCATTGGGCCTGTTCACCAATGCGCTCGCGCGTCTCTTTGCCCGTCAATAAGTGGCTAACAAAGCCGATTTGTTTCGCCTGCTTGCCCCAGGCTTCCCAGCGCGCCACATCCGCCTTCACCTCAGCGTGCCGTAGGTGATTCCCTGGCGGCTAAAGCCAAGATCGAGTCCGATTTCCCGCTCAACGCTTCCCAACGCTGCAACTGCGTATCGCCATCGGCAGCTTCATACAGATCGCGATTCTGCTGGCGGACCCAGCCCCAGTTGCGTCCCTGACTGCTCACCGCCAATCACGCTTTTCAAACAGCGCCACGGAACGTTCCCGCTTTGCCAAAGCATAACTGACGGAAGTACCAATAATCCCGCCGCCAATGACGATGACATCCACCGCGCTGGGGAAAGTTTCACTGTCTGCTACGGTATTCACGTTGATGCGCATGATGTTCAATCCTGATCTTTATAAATGTTGCTCAGAGGAAATATGCATGATCCACAACACAGTGGCGTCACTGGACGTCGGATTAAAAATGTTGTGCGGTAGATGGCTCTGAAATTGAAAACTGTCACCGGGTGTCAAAAGCACGGTATCGCCGTCAATCTCCAGCATCAGTTCACCCGCCATCACTGCCTCCGCTTTTCCCCTTCCCCATTAACATCTCAGCGGACTGCACGCCTGCCGGGATATTGGATGAACATGAACTGCAAACCATGGTCGCCCGAGGGGAAAGCATCTGTTTAGAAATGCCCTGTTTACCCACGTTAAAGTGCGGGCGTTCCGCTGCGCGCCGGACATAATGCTCAGCACCACGAGGTGAGCTTTCGGCCCTTCCAGAAAGGCCGAAAGGGGACTTTTAAGACCAGACGCAGTTGTTCCAGCATACGCACTGTCGGATTCGGTCAGATTGCGTTCGATCTGACTGATCGCGCCAGCGGAGCACATTCGCCACGCAGCGCCAGTTCAGTAATGGTCATATTCCGCGCCTGCGCACACGTTTTACGCGGAGCCGATATCCGCTTCCTGCGCGCCTGACTCCCCTTGATGATCGGTTCTTTATTCATCGGCTGAATTCCATTCGCATCCCTGTCAGCTGAGCTTAAGGGTGTCATCAATCAGGGCATGCCCCATTTGGTTTTAATCGTCTGCAACGTGCCATCCTCTTTGCTGGTTAACGCGCTATTAATCTGCGCCATTAACGCATCGTTGCCTTTCTTCACGCCGAATGCCATTGGGGAAACATGCTCCGGTTTATAACCATCCACCACGTGCATGCCTTTTATCCACCGGCTTTTTCCTGCGCTTTTAATATCGGATGTCATTTAATCCGGCCGCCACGCGACCCAGTGACAAATCTCGCGTCAGATCCGCAGGGCTGTCGTAGACCTTCACTTCTTTCGCAATACCGCTGGCCATCAGGCTTTGGGTATAATCAGTACCGGCCATGGTGCCTACCACTTCACCCTTAAGATCCTGCCAGGAGTTATACGCTTTTTATTGTCATCATCCCGCACGATCAATCCCATGCGCCAAAAGCCGTCACCGGTTGAGAACGTAATACGTTTCGCGCGCTTCTTCAGTCGGTGTCATTCCGCCACTATCATGTCAATCTTTCCGGCAAAACAGATTGTATCAGCGTGGAAAAAGGATTTTCGCGCTGTATTGATGTCCAAATGCTCACGTTTAGCCACTTCTGCGGCCACATCCGGCATAAACCCCGTCTTGCCCGTTTGGTATTGAGAAGGTAGTGGGTGCACTCGATGGCGGAGAACCCGCGGTTAACACCGCTGCACTGGCATTGAAACTCAACGCAGCCGTAAGGCCGAGGATCATCAACGGGGAACGAATGGCAGACATGGCTCACCTGGGTGCAATGAAAGGGATAATGCTCTTTTTCACTATAATGAAAATTGCACACCTGCTGTCAACGATTTATTTAATGAAAATGCGCCAACTCACAAATTAGCAATAAAGCCTTTGATTTCACTAAATATCACACCTATAGCTTGTTCGTATGAGCGTAATAAGTAAATGCTATCTCTGTCATGAGAGTAAAGATTGACAGCGATTTGCTATCAACGATATTCATTATAATGAATTTATCGCCTGATTTTAGGGTGACACTACAAGCCGGAGAACAAAATGGACTGGAGCAGATCCAAGTGGGCATCTCGCCCTTTTTATTGAAAGGCTGAAATGACGATTCTATATCACCCTTTGTCTCTGATAATCAGTACGCCATTGGGGTTGATTGCCAGCCAAAAATGTGTCCGTGGAAAATCATTTCATGGCCGATCGCCATGCATCATTAATATCACGCGCGGTCTGCCGATGATTGTGGTGCTGTTTTATATCTACTTTGTCTTCCCGGATATCGGCATCACCCTCACCTCGTTTCAGGCCAGTGTTATTGGTATCGCCTTTTGCTTTTCCACTTACATCGCAGAAATATTTCGTTCCGGCATTGAATCGGTTGATCGCGGGCGCTTAGCCGCGCGCGATCAATGGGCATGAAGTTATGGCAAAGCCATGCGCCGCGATGGTGCTGCCTCAGGCTCATGTTGCCTTACCCCCGTTCAGCAATACGCTCGTGATGATGCTCAAGGACTCTGCGCTTGCACTCGACCATTGCGGTGACGGAAATGACACGTCAGGGCCAGCTGATGCTGCCTCAACCTTCGATAACACCACGGTGTACACGCTGGTGGCTGCTGTATCTGGTCTGCTTTGCTGCCGCTGCTGGCACTCACTAAGAAGCTGGAAAAACGTCAGATGAAAGGGGCGAGATGATTGAAATTCATGAGGTACACAAAAAATTCGGCCCCATTGAGGTGCTGAAAGGCGTGAGTTTCAAGGTCAGCGAAGGCGAAGTGGTTTGCCTGATTGGCCCTTCGGGTTCAGGTAAATCAACCATACTGCGCTGCATCAACGGCCTTGAAACCTATGAAGGCGGCGATATCACCGTACTGGGCCAGCGCGTCAACAACAAGCACAAGAGCATTAACGACCTGCGGCGTCAGATTGGCATGGTGTTTCAGCGTTTCAACCTTTCCCGCATCGCAGCGTGCTGGAAAACGTGATGGAGGGTCCGATTCACGTCAATGGTGAATCTCGCAACGTGGCGGAAAAGCGCGCCAAAGACTTACTGGCAATGGTGGGTCTGGCTGAGAAAATCAACATGGCCAACCCAGTTATCTGGCGGACAGCAACAGCGCGTGGCGATTGCCCGCACGCTGGCCCTTCAGCCCAAAGCAATTCTGTTTGATGAGCCCACCTCTGCGCTTGATCCCGAATTAGTGGGTGAAGTGCTGCAGGTCATGCGCAATCTCGCCCGTGAAGGGATGACCATGATCGTGGTCACCCATGAGATGCAGTTCGCGCGTGAAGTGGCCGATCGCGTCTGCTTCCTGCACAGCGGACAGATTGTAGAACAAGGTCCCGCTGACAACCTGTTACTGCGGCCACAAGAAGCGCGCACGCAAGATTTCCTGCGCCGTGTTCTGGGTAACACCGTTGCGCAGCCCTGCCCATGCTGCCAAACGCTGAGTTAGGCGGCGCTCTCACTCCCTTTCAAAGTGCAGGCAGGCGTCGCCTGGAACCGACTCAGATGACGATCGGGGGTGTGGACGCCGCCCACTTTGCAGCGTGAAGCATGGTGAGAAACAAAAGTTTCTGCCAAAGCCGTGAATAATCATTCAAATATGTTCGCACGGCGTAAATCCCTCAGGTTTTACTGCAATCGCCTTAATCCTGTTTGAGTTTTCCCCAATGCACTTTGCATTGTGGTGAGTGCTATTGTCTGCTTACAGGAAAGAACGATGAAAGTGCAAAATTGAACAGCCGGCGTTAATTGAAACAATGGAACCCTGGGGCAGCGTGGAAGGCTTACCGGGCAGCGGCACTATTGCCCTTTCCGGTATCCAGAAAGTGATTCCCGGCAAAGAAGATATCGATACGGGCATATTTGAATGCGCAGCAGGTTCCTATCGTCGCTCAGTGAAACAGGCTGAAATTATGCATTTTCTTAACGGCACAGGTTCATTTACTCCTGATGGCGAAGCAACCCTAAATTTTAAACCGGGTGATTCCTTTTTCTTCGAAGCCAATACTGAAGGTACCTGGGTAATTGAAAACACGATGCGTAAACTGTATGTGATTTTTGACGCCAGCTAATTTATTTACGCATATATAAATGGCGCGTTAACTCGCGCCTTTTTTATATCCTCGCTGTGACATCCCGGTGCATTTTTTTTCGCCTTGCACCAGTAAAACTCAGATCTCCTGCTTATTACTGCCCAGAAACGTCAATTAAATCAGGCATAAAAAAATGGCACGCGCCTTGCTATGAAATTGGTAGAGATGTTGGACCAATTAAGGCAGCGCTATGCAATCCCCTTTTGAGCTTCAACCGATAACCACACCGCGCAGTGACACGCTGATTCTTGATGCACTCACGCGTTTTATGGCGCAATCCGGTGCGCAACCGGGGAGTCGCTTACCGCCTGAACGCGAGCTGGCGGAAAAACTCGGGGTGAGCCGCAACACCGTGCGTGAGGCGTTAAAACGCTGGGAAGCACTGGGCATCATTCTGCGTAAGAAAGGCAGCGGCACGTTTTTGCAGGCAGATGTCGGCATCAACGACAGCTTCGCTGCTGATTCAAAAATGACCCGCCAATATGCTGCACGCACTGGAGGTCCGTCGCATTATCAATCGGAATTGTGCTCGCTGCACAGCGTGCAAGCACCGAAGACCTGCTGGAAATCGGGAACAGCGATTGATAGAAATGGAGCGCGTACATTTGGCGGTCGGCTCAGCCGGTGCCGAAGACTGGGCGTTTCACACCAGCATTTATCGCGCTTCCGGCAATCCTTTACTGCTGCAAATGCTCAACGGCATCTACGACAGCATGTGCACGCCTTTTTGAATCGCCACCGGAGCAGGCACTGTTTGCCGACCTTTCCCGTTACACCGCGATCTTCACGCATTTGCCAGCGGGATGGCGAAGCCGCGCGCGCCATTTGCCATCAAATTCTCGATATCACTGAACGCGACATGAAGGATGTCATCAATGCCAAACGATAAACCTGTCTCGCAACAAACGCTTTTGTCCCATGATTTACGCCATGAAAAAGGCGCGGTCACCCCGCCGATCTACCAATCGTCACTGTTCACCTTCAGCGATTACACGACAGCATGATTGCCCGCTTCCGTGGCGAAAAAGCGATCGAAAGCCGCTCTATTCGCGTCGATGATCACGGTCCGACGCTGCAGGAGAGAAAGTTCTGCCGCATTGGAAGGGGGGCGAGCTTGCGGCGTTCGGCAGTGGCATGGCCGCCATCAGCAATGCCATTCTCAGCGTGCAACCCGGCGCAAGTGGTGTGTGTCAATCGTCTATCCCGATACGTATCGCTTCCCTGCGTGCTTCTGCCAGCGTTTTGGTATCACCAGAGTTCGTCGATGGTGATGATGAAGAGGCAATTCGTGCCGCGCTGCCGGGTGCCAGCCTGCTCTACCGGAAAGTCCGGTGAGTTGGGTGATGAGCGAGTTGGACCTGAATAAACTGGCCACGCTGGCGCGTGATGCTGGTGCGGTCACCATTATCGATAACAGCTGGGCGTCGCCGATTTCAGCAGCCGTTGCAGTGTGGGATCGACATCGTGGTGCACTCACCGGCATCGAAATACATCAGCGGGCCTGATGATGTGGTGGCCGCTGGTCATTGCCGGAGTCAACAGCACATCAGCAATATCACGCCACATCAGCCCCTCTCGGCGGCAAGCTATCGGCGCATGAAGCCTCATTGCGATCGTGGTCTGCGCACGCTGCCCCTGCGCATGAAGCAGCACCCAAAGCGGCATGGAACTGGCACGAAGCTGTGCCGCATCCACAGGTTACGGCAGTTGCCATCCCGGTTTGGCCCCCAATCCTGGTCATCGCTGCGCGGTTACAGTGAAAGCTGTTTGCATTTGAAGTAACCGAACAAATCCCGATATCCCCGCCTTCTGCAACGCGCCACTATTCCATAGGGGGTGAGTTGGGGTGGATTCGAAAGTCTGGTGATGCCCGCCATCTCAGTCATCAATCAAGCCAGCGAATTTAACTCAGCCGTTGATTTCGGCGTCTCGCCACGTTTGATCCGCATCTCGATTGGTCTGGAAGAGACCGAAGACCTCTGGAACGACCTGCAACAGGCGCTGGCTACCGCAACCCGCGCATAATCACTCACTCCCAGGAGAAGCTGCAATGACGACTCGTTTTGCGATTAACGCACTGGTTTTAGCCATTGGATTGGGTTCAGCACTCAGCAGTATGGCGGCAAAATTAACCGTGGTGGGTGATTACCAGCCCGCCCCGCACTGAACTGCTGCAGAAGATGCTGACCGAATACAAAACCCAGCATCCCGGCACGAAATTGAGCTGATCTCGCTGCCGTGGGGTCAGGCGTTTGAGAAGTTGGGTACCATGCTGCAAAGCGGGCAAGTACCCGATGTGGTGGAAATGCCCGACACCTGGCAAGGGCTGTATGCCAGCAACAATATGCTGGAAGATTTAGAACCGCGCCTGAAAAATTGGGATGGCACCGCCCAGTTAACCGATAAAACGCTGGCGATGGCGCGTGCCGCCAATGGCAAAGCCACCATGATCCCTTACGGCTTCTACCTGCGCGCCCTGTTCTGGAATAAGAAACTGTTCCAGCAGGCCGGATTGAGTGAGCCGCCAAAAACCATGGATGAGTTTGCCAGCGATGCTAAACGCATCAGCCAGTTGGGTAACGGCATCAGCGGCTACTGTATGCGCGGCGGCGTCGGCGGCACCAACGCCTGGATGATGTTTATGGCGGCAATGAAAGGCTCACCGGATTTCTTCGATAAATCCGGCAACAGTACTCTGACTCAGCCAGGAGCGATCAAAGGGGCGCAGTTGCTGGTCGACATGTACAAACAAGGCGGCGCGCCAAAAGACAGTGTGAACTGGGCTTTAACGAAATCGTTCCGGTCTATTCCGGCAAGTGCGCCATGCTCGATCAGGACCCCGATGCGCTGATTGCGATTAAAAACAGCATGGCCGCCGATGATTTTGCCGTTGCACCGATGCCTGTCGGGCCGTCGGGTAAAGCTTTCCCTACCATTGGTTATACCGGCTGGGCGATGTTTAAACAGGGCAAACAAAAAGATCTCTGCCTGGCCATCATCACCTTCCTGAGTAATAAGACCAACAACCTCGCATGGGCAAAATTTGTTGGCACCCTGCCGATTTATAAAGGTGCAGAGCAGGATCCTTTCTATCAAACACCGCAGTTTGCCGGCTGGTTTAAAGAGTTAAACGATCCGAACTATGTGCCCTTAACCATGCCGACACATCTGAAAGGCTGGGGTTACTTTAACTCGGTGATTGTGAAAGAGAGCAGCCAGGAAACCCTGCTGGGTGAAAACGACACTGAAGACATGGTGAAAGACTGGGCTAAATATTTGACCAAAGAGCAGAAAAGCTGGCTCGCCACGCAGTAATCACCGATCGCGCGGAGAACAATGATGATGTTAGAAACCTCACTTGATGCCCGCTCGCCGCGCCTGCGCTACACGCGCTGGCTGCGGCTGGCTGAGCCGTGGTTTTATCTTTCGCCGGGACTGTTGCTGATCGCCTTGTTTATTTTTGTGCCGATGGCGATCGGCATTTCCTACGCGTTTCAGAGCATGAATCTGCTCAACGATGGATAGCGGGTGGGTGGGCTGGGATAATCTCTTTGCCGAAATGTTTGACGATCGGCGCTTTTTTAAAGCACTCGGTCACATCGCTGAACTGGACGCTCAGCTCACTGCTGTTGCAGTTTTTCTTCGGTTCGCTGGCGTTGCTCAACCGCGAATTTCGTTTTCGTCGCTGGGTGCAGGCGCTGGTGTTTCTGCCCTGGGCGGTGCCCGCCTTTCTATCCGGCCTGACCTGGTCCTGGCTGCTTAACCCGGTGGTCGGCCCGTTACCACAGTGGCTGAGCGATCTCGGATTACTGAGCGAGCCATACAATATCTTGTCCGATCCTCAGTTGGCCATGTGGGGACCGATCATTGCTAACGTCTGGTTTGGTATTCCGTTTTTTGCCATTACCTTGCTGGCCGCTTTGCAATCCATCCCGAAAGATCTGTATGAAGCGGCTTCGATTGACGGTGCCAGCGGCTGGCAACAATTCTGTCGCGTCACGCTGCCCTTCCTGGCACCGATGATTGCCATCACCGTGATGCTACGTACCATCTGGATCGCCAACTTCATGCGATCTGATCGTGGTGATGACCGACGGTGGCCCCGCCGGATCCACCTCGATTCTGTCCAGCTACATCTTCACCACCGCCTATCGCAAACTCGATTTTGGCTATGCCTCGGCAATGGCGGTGTTTCTGTTACTGCTGATGACCTGCTACGCGCTGGTTCTGCTGCGCATTCGTCATCAACTGTTGAAATAAGGAGGCGAAATGAAACTGTTTACCCGCAGTTATGATTGGCCATCGCCTGAGTGTTGGCCTCTACCTGCTGTTTGCCCTGTTTCCGCTCTACTGGATCATCAAGATTTCAGTCACACCGGATCAGCTGCTGTTCCAGCCAGGGCGTGACACTGTTACTGGCGGCGGCTTCACTTTAGAGCCACTTTCAAAAGTGCTCACCGACAGTGATTTCCCCACCTTCTTCAGCAATAGTCTCGATCGTCTCTTTCAGCACCGCTTTCTGACCACGCTGATTGCTGCTGGTGCCGGCTATGCATTTTCGCGTTTTCTCTTTCACGGCAAGATGGTGATGGCGGCGCTGCTGTTGTTCACGCAGATGTTCCCGTTGGTGATGATCATCGCCCCGATTTATCGCGTGATGGCCCCGCTCGGCCTGACCAACAGTCTTCTGGGTCTGGTGCTGATTTACACCGCCTTTAACGTCCCGTTTGCCACCTTTGATGCAGTCATTTCTTTGATGCCATTCCCAAAAAGATCTGGAAAGTCTGCGATGCTCGAGGGCTGCACACGTTTTCAGGCGCTGTATCGGGTACTGGTTCCGCTGACGTTACCGGAATGGCGGCAACGCTCGGCCGTGTTTACCGCGGCATGGAGCGAACTGCTGTTCTCGCTGATGCTGATCAACAAAAACGAAGTGATGACCTTCCCGGTGGAGTTTACTCAGCTTCGTCTCCAAATTTGCCGTTTCATGGGGTGAAATGATGGCAGCCGCCGTAATGGCGCTGATTCCTGCCTGTCTGTTCTTTGCCTTTATTCAACGATATCTGGTTCAGGGTCTGACCGCTGGCGCGGTTAAGGGGTAAACATGGCAGAAATTACACTGGCGCAGATCGACAAACGCTACGGCAATGTTGAAGTCCTGCGCGATATCAACCTCACGATTAACGATGGTGAATTCGTGGTGGTCGGGCAAATCGTCTGTGGTAAATCCACCTTACTGCGCACCATTGCGGGTCTGGAACTGGCGAGCAGCGGCGATCTCCGCATCGGAAAACGACTGATGAATGATGTCGCCCCGAAAGATCGTGATATCTCAATGGTGTTTCAGAGTTATGCGCTCTACCCGCACCTGACGGTGGCACGCAACATGGGCTAGCCTCGAAATCCAGAAACGTCCGCGTGCGGAGATTGAGGAGAAAGTGAAGCGAGCGGCGGATATCCTTAATCTTTCACATCTTCTGGATCGTCGTCCCAAAGAACTGTCCGGCGGCCAGCGCCAGCGTGTGGCGATGGGACGCGCGATCGTGCGCCAGCCGCAGGTCTTTCTGTTTGATGAACCGCTCTCCAATCTGGATGCACAACTGCGCGGCAAGATGCGCGTCGAGATTAAACGCCTGCATCAGCAGATGAACAACACTATCGTGTAAGTGTCACGCATGATCAGGTTGAGGCGATGACGCCGACCGATTGTGGTGCTGAACCACGGAGTTATCCAACAAGTCGGCACACCACTGGAAACTGTATGACACGCCAGCCAACAAGTTTGTCGCCAGCTTTATCGGTTCAAGACCGTCCATGAACTTTATCAATGGCGTCGTCACAACAAACGGCGTGCGTATCGGCGACAGCGCGCTGTTGTCAACCACCGGCATGGCCAATCAGCCTGAAGGTCGTGAAGTCATTTATGGCATCAGACCTGAAAACATCGCACTGCTTCAGCAGGTTCTTCCACATCGCGCTGCCACTGGAGGTTTCCGTCGAACCCACCGGTTATCCGAGCTTCATCCACGGCAACTTATTCGGGCATAGGTGATGCTGTTTTCTTACCACCCAACGTTCCGGTGCCGCAGCAGGCGATATGATTGCCGTTAGAAGTGGATTATGCGCGTAAGCGATGCTGTTCGATGCCGCGTCACAAAAGCGTTTGTAACCGCCGCCGTGTTGCTTTAGCGGCAATGCGCGCTGCCAGGATACCTTACCCGGCAACGCGCACGAGTGATAGCCTTAGCGAGAACATTCGCTAACGAAACAGGGTTAAGGAGCGTTATGAGCATTATCAATCCCGCCGGTTTGAAGGCACGCAGCTATTACAATCACGCCAAAATTCGTCCCGGAACGCCGGTATTCCCGACCGGGCAAGTCGCGTGGGATGAAGAAGGAACGTGGTCGGCGTTGGGGATATGCAGGCAGGCCTGTTGGGTAAGATACGCACATCGATCGCCTGGAGGGCTGGGGCACAGCGACCGGGATTGTGCGCACCACCACTATGTCACCGACCTGGCGCTGGTGCCGCATATTCATCCGGTACGCCAGCGCTTCTTTGAAGGACTTGAGTTACCTGCCAGCACGCTGTTTCAGATCCTCTGCGCTCGCCGAACCGAATTGCTGTTGGAAATTGATGTGGTGATTATGTTGCCCTGAACATAACGGGAGGCACTTGCCCTCCCGTTCATTAAGTTACAGCGCAGAGAGTTGATGGAACCCCCGGTCGTGATACAACAGCGGTTGCCCATCACTATTGGGGTGTGCCACGCGGATCACCTCGCCAAGAAATATCGCGTGCGTATGCCAGTCAACGGTATTAACTAATTTGCAGCTAAAGGCCACCAGCGCATCCGCCGCCACTGGCGAACTTCAGCGCCGCAGGCGGTGGCGCAACGATATCATTGATTACCTGCTGTCACTGCTGAAGCCAGAGTGGAATCCGCCAGATCCCCCTGCTGACCATGCGGGCGTGAACTCACGCTACGCCGCGGATGCATAATGCGGGTTAGAGGCGTAATACATCAATTATACTAGGCGACCTCTGCGCCGGCCTGTTTGAATGAATTAATCCCAGCCGCACATTGCTATCATTTAAAACGATGATCCTGTCTGCCGTCGCAACGGTGGGCGAAGGAATAATGACGCGAGTGATGCGTCAAGTATAAAACTCCACTAACTCTCTGGCTCGCAGGAATGGCATATAAAACAGACTATCCGGGGCTGCGGGCATTTAGTGATGATGCTCTGCCATAAAGATGGTAGTTCCTTTCCAAAGTCAGTTTCTGATGATAAATCAGCAAGATGTTTAAAAAGGCAGCAAAGGTGCAGTGATTACACCCATGTTGTTAACAGTGGCCTGGTTGATGCCGCTATTAAGGACCTTTCAGCGATAGCAAAATAGATAAATGTGAACTGAATCGATTAATCTAACACATTAAAATCAACTTCAATTATTTGACGAGTAGAAGCCTCCCCAATGCAAATTCATGATGTTCTTACCTTACCAATGCCTCGGTTCCAGCACTTTGCGACCAATGGTACGGTGGCTTTCTTCGCACCATCCTTAACTCACTGATGACGAACAACGCGAAAAATCCAAGTAGGTCAATTTGAGATGACCATGCGCCGCTATATGACAGGTGAAGGTGTGGGATATATTCTCACATCTACTTTAAGCATCATGGGATGGGTAATGTACATTGCGGGTTAAACAGCGTTTTTAATCAGTACCCTAAAGCAGCTGAGGACTTGAATTTCTAGACCGAACATGCCGGTCATGTCTCATGCCTGTGGAGATACAGGACAGTGGTTCTACCATGAAAGCGGTATCAGCACCCTAAGACGACTTTACTTTAATGCAGCATCGCTCCACAAACGACCTGTCCTTCCTGATTATCAGGATAAAGAGCCGCGCGTAGGACGAAATCGTTACCATGCCGTTTAGCGCATTGGCGCAATCCTGCAAAACCTATGACGAATACGGCGAGCGCATTGCCAGCGCGAACAGTGGCAACATTGAGCTCGTGGCAATTGTCTTGATTGGCCCTTAAAAAAAAATCACCAGCCTTACAGGTAATTTTAAGCTTTATCGCTAAATATCCTGACCTGCGGCAAACCATGCGGTGGTTGCCCCAATGCAGTGAAGGCCACACTAAACGCGCTGGCGGAACGATAGCCGACGCGTTCTGCGACATCCGCTACCGCCATATTTTTGCCACGCAGTAAATTTTTGGCCAAAGCCATGCGCCAGGTGAGCAGATAAACCATCGGTGCTACGCCCACTGCTGCGCGGAAACGCACAAAGAATGCCGAACGGGATAGCGCGGAAACTTTGGCTAATTGCGCCACGGTCCAGGGATGCCGGGCTTGGCGTGAATGTCGCGGATGGCCGCCGCCAGACGTTCAAGGTCGGCTAAACCACCTTCATCACGCCAGGGTAAGCATCACAGATTGGCATCGAACGCAGCGCCTCAATCAGCAGCAGTTCCAGCAAACGTTCCAATACCACATGGCGCGCGGGCCGCTGCGCACGACACCATCCATCACCAGTTGTACCCAGCGTGGTCAACCGACTTCCGCGAATAAAGTGAATAAATTGGGGTAACAGCGACGATCAATCTCCGCGTCGGGCGCACCGAACTGGCAATAACCAATCAGCGTTTGCACTTCGGCAGGCTGCTGCTGATCGCCAATCCAGAATTCACCGGGGCTAAGCATTTCGGGTAGTGTTTCAGGCGCATCGTCATCGGGTGGCTCGGCACCGCTCATGCAGAACTCCCGTACGCCGCCGGGATCAGGATAAATCGCCCTGCGTTCAAGTGAGATGGTTCATGCCCTTCATCTTCAATTGACTGCGCCCAGCCAGTACCAGGCAGTAAAACGGCTGTCCTGTTTCACTGCGATTGACGCGCCAGCGACCATTGGCGTGCACGTTTGGAAAAGGCCGCCTGAGGTTGCAGCAGCGACACTATCTCAGCAAGGGGATCGATCATTATGGACTCCTCCGAATGAAACGTGGACTTTGCATTGTAGTGAGTCCATCTCGCTGACTCTATAGTGAGCATCTACCCAATGCAATGCAGGAGTGAAAGATGAAAACGATCCTTATCACCGGCTGTTCTTCGGCTTTGGTCACGCGCTTCATTTTCTGGAACGCGGCTGGAAAGTGATTGCCACTATGCGTCATCCTCGCCCCGGAGCTATTCCCGGCTTCGAAAATTTGCGCCTGTTGCCGTTGGACGTCAGCAACGCCGAAAGCATCAGTCAGGCAATCGCTGACGCAGGCGAGGTCGACGTGCTGGTGAACAACGCCGGGCCGAAAGTGCTGACCACTGGAAGGCATGCCGATGTCAACGGCACGAGAAGTGTTTGAGACTAACACGCTGGGCACTATCGCCATGACGCAGGCGGTGCTGCCTCTCAGTTCCGCGCCTAGACGGGGCGGTACGGTGATCAATGTGACCTCAACCGTGACGCTGAAATCTCTGCCGTTGCTGGCGGTGTATACCGGCAGTAAAGCCGCCGTCAATGCGTTTACCGAATCACTGGCGCTGGAGTTGCAGCCGTTTAATGTTAATGTGCGGCTGGTGTTGCCAGGCATGGCGCCCACCACCGATTTCGGCAAGAACGCCATGCCGCGCATGGAGCAAACCTTCCTCGACGCCTACCAACCGATGCTGGATGGGATTATGGCGGGCATGCACCAACCGCAGCCCACCACCAAAGCCGAAGATGTCGCCGCCGCGATATGGCAAGGGCAACCGATCCCAACGCACCAATGCGCATTCCTGCCGGGGAAGATGCGGTGGCTTTGGCCAACCAGACAACCTAAGCATAAGAACCAGGCGAATAGCCTGGTTCCTTTCGAGGTTAACGGTTATGTTGTTTGACTCCTCTGTTAGCCTAGAAGAATAATGGATGCAGATACACTGTCTGGCCCAAATGTCACATTTCTATGATGAGATTGCTGACATGCTACACCGCGAATGGTCCGAGCTACCTAACTGGCATGACCTCGATGTGATCCGCCGCCAACGGCTGCAATCACGCAATGCCGCTGATGCCCAAACGATGACGCTGTTTGCCACCACGCACGAGGGCGAATTGATGGCCACCGCCAGCATCATCCATTACGAATTGAGTGACATCCCCGAGCGTGAATTTTGGCTGGGTGAAGTGATCACCGCCGCGAACATCGCGGCAAAGGGCCAGTGCATAGTGACCCGCCTGATTGCCGAAGCGCGAGCAAAATCGATCCCTGCACTTTGGCTGTATACACCTGACCAACAGGCCATGTATCGCCGCTTTGGCTGGCAGGACGTGGAACAGCAAAATATCGCCGATGAGGACGTCACGGTGATGGTGTTAAACTGGATAGGAGCAATCGATGTTGATACGCAAAATTACCCGGAACTGGCGAAGAAAGTGCCCTATGTGCACGCGGTAGCTACGCATAAACACTCATAAGCTCCCAGGCTTCCACAGCCTTTGCCACACCCGCGCAGCAAGGCGATATTGCCTCACAGGCTGAGGCTATCTTTCAGCAGCTGCACCTGATTGCGGCTTCCGAAAATACCTCGCTGAGCCATCTGATTAAAGTGACCATTTTCATCACCTCCTTTGCCCAGATTAATGATTCGGGCCGTACTTTTAAACATTATGGCGGGCATCTACCCGCCAGTTCGCTGGTGCAAATTAGCCAGCTGTTCTCACCGGATCTGAAGGTTGAGATTGAGGCGATTATCGCGCTGTAACCTGTGCGAGATGTTGCAACGCGGCTAAGCCATCGCGAACAATCCATGTGCGCAGCGGCGCGAACAGCGGCTGCGGCAAGGCTTCAGGTGCAAACCACTGCCAGCCTTCGCACTTTTCCGGCTCCATCAACTGCGGTTCCCCCTGGTGATGTGCCACCAGCAGCAAGGTGATGTAGTGCTTGTTGGCCTCAGGAACACATCACTGGTGAATGCGCCGTTTTGCAATTCGGTCAGGTTAATCCGGTTTCTTCAAGCACTTCACGTCGTGCGCACTCATCCGGAGATTCACCAAATTCCAGATGCCCGCCCGGTGCTGACCAATCCCCTGCACCGTGGCTGCCCTTGCGGCGGCCCAGCAGCAGTTTTCCTTCACGGAAAATCAAAACGCCTACACCCACTTGTGGTGACATAAAAGCTCCTGATTGTGTTAATCGCTCGCAATGGTATGCGCTGCCTTGTACCTTCTGCAAGCAGACAAGCCCGGTTATCGCTGGGGTTTAAAACACAATGCCATCACCATTAAAACCACCACCCCGACGCTCATGATGGCCCATGCGCTATCCAGTGAGTCGGCACGATCGCGGACAATGCCGTCACCGCGGCATCTAGCGCGGCCAGCAAATAGCCGCCGCCTTGCACAAAGGATAACATTCCCGCCGCCTCTTCAGGGGAATGCGTATGGTCGAGCGTCACGATCAGTGATAGCGGAAACAGCGCACCAATCCCCAATCCGAGCAGCACAGTGGGCAACCAGGCCAGCGCGCCGCCCAGCCACATCAGGCTGATTAATCCTAGCAGCAGGGAGATCAGCACCAGCAACAGCGGAAAACGGCGGTCACGGAAGCGATGGATCAAGCCCGACAAGATAAAGCCCGCCACCACTTCCGTTAGCGTCAGTGCACCGAGCACATAGCCGCTGTGCTGCGGCGTCCAGCCATGCTGCATATAAAACGGCGGCAGCCAGGCTAATACCAGCGTGTAAGCCCCCGTACCAATTCCGAAGAACACCATGAGTATCCAGGTACGGCCCGTCGCGCAGTCTTAGCACGATGAACGTGAGCAGCGGGAACGATATTGCGCAACGTGATTAACCACAGCAGTACCGCAACAATCGCGGCACAACGGTATGGCAAGCGCCATGCCCAACCCCTGCGCATCCGCCAATGGGGCGGCCGTCGCGGCAGCCAGCGCTGCACCCGCCATAATCCCGGTGGTAAACAGTGCCATTAGCGTGCCGGCCTGTGCAGCAAAGTGCCGTTTAATCAGCGCCGCATCAAGGCCTGAATTGCCTATGCCGAGTACCCGCCACCAGCGCACTGGCAATCAGCATCTCAGCAGTTGGGACAGCACCGCGCACAAGGCAAGCTAACGCCAAAAGAATCAAACCGGCAGCGATCCCGCGCACCACCAACGCAACGCAGCAACCACGGTCCGCCCCACCAGGGCAGACAACTCCCATCATCACCACCGGCAAGGTGGTGAGTAAACTGAGTTGCGTGGCGTTGAGGGATTCGCGTTGCAGTAGCGGAAACAACGGTCCGATGGCGGCCATGATCGGTCTTAAATTCAGTGCGATGATGAAAACCAGTAAAGCAAACATGCCTAAAGCAGGTAAGGTACGAGTCACTTTGCATCTCCATGTGCGTCGAAAAAGTATCTTAACGTTAAGATACTTTGCGGCATTTCGATAGAGGGATGCGCACAAAGCAACACATTCGAGGGAAATATGACCGACCACGTTGATTTTGTTATCGAGCAGTGCAACGCCATGCCGGAGTTGGATGCCTCGTCAATGGCGATATTTGGCCGCATGTTGCGCATCATGAAGCACCTCGCCACCCGACGCGCGGAGGCACTGGCTCCTTTCCATTTTCGCGATGGGGAGTTTGATGTGCTCGCTACGTTGCGTCGTGCGGGCCCTCCTATTGCCTTTCCACGCAGTTGTACAAATCGCTGCTGATTACTTCTGGCGCAATGACTAATCGGCTCAATCGTCTTGAGGAGGTGGATCCATTGAACGCGTGGCCGATCCGAGGATAAACGCAGCATGCTGGTTGCCTTAACCGATGCCGGACGTGAAAAGATTGAGCAAGCCCTGCTGGTTCATACTGAGACGCAGCGTGATCAACTGGCAACGTTAAGTGCTGATCAGCAACAGCAACTGCAGTCTTTACTCAGCCAACTGATGCAGGCATCGGAAGCCCAGCGGTAAGCATTTCGTCGGGGGATGTGTCAAAATATGAATTAATTCAGTACGCTTTCCGCTATGTTAGCGCTTCTGCTACGCCTTTTGATGGAATAAATGATGAGCACCAAATACGCCCCTTCGCAGATTTTTCTCCACTGGCTGACCTTCTTGCTGGTCGTCACTTCGGCCTATTGCACCATGGAATTTCGCGGATTAGCGACGCGCGGATCCTGGCAGGGGCTTTGCCATGATCATTGGTCATTTCCAGCGCAGGGAGTTGTGTGCTGGGCGATGCTGTCACGCGTCATTCTGCGCTTTCGTCAGTCGCAGCCCGGCGATAGTCCCTAAACCGCCACACTGGCAAACCGGCCTCGCGCACCTGATGCATCTGGCGATCTACCTGTTCTTTATTGTGTCTGCCGATTCTCGGCATTTTGTCGCGCTTCTATATGGGCCGCACCTGGTGGATTTTTGGTATTCCGATGCCGGTGAGCGGCGATCCCGATCCTGATTTTGCTGACAGCATTGCAGACTGGCATGAAACACTCGCCCCTTACGGCTACTGGCTGATTGGTATTCATGCCGTTGCGGCACTGGCGCATCATTATTTATTCAAAGACAACACGTTACTGCGCATGATGCCGTCTCGTCGTTCACGCTAATCCTGCTTTCTGCGCCCGGTAATCGCACTGGCCGGGCGTCCAAAAACGTTGTTTTTAAAATTGTTAATTTTAATGACCATTAGGATCATTCCGTGTTTTTAGTATTATCTCTTCTCAAATGCCATGATCTTTGATTTCTATATCTGCGAATCTTGGCAAACCATCCTTCAACTTCATAAGTCACTAATACGACGACTGCATGCCTAAACATAGAATACAAAATAACTCCGATTAAGAATGTCAGACCGCCAAAAACACCTTCTGTTTTTTTATAAGTTTGCTTTAAATCTTATCCTTTTCTTTATTAAATGAATTGCTAGATAACCTCGACTGTTTTAATGGTAGTGTGTTTAACGATTTTTGATTACACCTTTTGGGTAAACCCCAACCCCCTGTACCAAAAAAAATCATATTCTTCAGCTCCTTGTTCATTGAACCAAACCAGCCAGTATTATTTATGTTGATCAGGCCGCAGGCTTTATTGCTACAATTGCACTTCCGAATGACGAAGTGAAAATTAGCAAATATAATGGCTAACAGAATTGTCAGATATCGCCAGGAATACTTAGTAATTTTCAAATTATCCATATTCAAGTTATTTTTAAGCTTGCCAATGATTTTAAAATCAAGCTCATATTTCTTTATCCATTTTTCAAATGATTTTTGAGAAATGGATATCGCTCGAGTATTAAAAAGAAATTAAACTGCTCAATGCTATTTATTTATATGGCTATCTTTGGCCCAGTGCCAAACAAAAATTTATGAAACCTATAGGCTAATGAAAAACCTGAACCTGCCTTCCTTTTAAAATAATAAAGTGTCAAAATCAATACGATAGTGACAATTAATATAATAATGGTTTATTTTCAGCAAATCAGATATATAACTAAATATTGAATCAAAAGAAAAGTTCATTTCGCAGCCTTAATGTTATAACTAACAATTACAATCATAAGTTAATTAAATTCCATGAGAAATTTGAAAACAATGTGTTACATCACGTTCATTGTTTCTTTCTATTACGTTCTAATCATATCAATCCATACATTCAATACCATACTTCAGTCCTTTAAACAGCCGAGCATGATTTATCAATAGACATTGTCGTTTTATAGCCTGCATTACCATTTCTTCTGCGCCCGGTAATCGCACTGGCCGGGCGTCCAAAATAGCGCGTTGAAACGCGACGCTGAAATTGCGGTGCGGATGTTGATATCCCACCTGCCATGCCGCCTGAGCCACCTGAAATCCCTCCTCCAGCAAGCGATACGCGTGCTCCATGCGCATCTGTAACAGCATCGCGCCCGGCGTGCAGTGAAAATGCTGCTGAAACCCTGTTTTCAACTGGTGGTCACTTAACCCTGCCGCCAGCGCCAGCGCACTCAGCGAGAAAGCATCAGCCAGATGATTGCGCATCCAGTCGCGTGCCTGTTCCAGCCGTTCAACCCTCTGTGGATGCAGTTTGTGTTGAGTATTCGTGGGTGAGCTGATGACGATGCAACGCCAACAGGCTGAGCGCCTGAATTTCCAGTGCAACAACGGACCTCATGCACCTGGCTGAGTTGCGCCGCGGTGGCGTGGCCGAAACGGCTAAAAAGATGGCGCTTTTAAGCTGAGGCTGTAACAACCTTCTGCAGCCTGTTCACCAAAAATAATGGCGCACATTCGCCGCACTGGAGAATCAGGCGCACCTGCTGCACCCGCTCACCCGCGCGATACAAACGCTCGCCCTGGCTGGCCTGAAAACTGGTCACGGTAAGATGCCCGGCACTGAAAGCAATCTCACGTCCGTTGCTTTCCCTAAAGCGCGATTCTCCCTGCACACCAAAAGTCAGCACCAGCTGTGGCTGCTCGTTAGCGGGTTGTGAGGACTCGCAGAGTGCCTGCACCGGCCAGTAATCCGATTGCACCATGCGCATCTCTCGCGACAGTTGATGCTGGCGCACACGCACACCTGGTTTTTGCATCCTTTCTCCTCACGCAGAGTTAAATCACCGTATCGCAGACAAATGAGAATAAATTGCATTTACGCCAAAGGCTAGTCTGATGTTTACGTTACCTGTTCAGGAGATTGCCATGCGTTCACCGCTTCCTACCCTCGATCATCTGCTGGCTCAGCACGCCCTCAACGGCGCTGTGGCGTTTGCATTTGAACATCGCTTGTTTGATTTCATGGCGCTACCCGCCACCGCTGCAAGTCGCTCAACATTATGACTGGCAGCCGCATCAGACTCTATCATTTGTTACGCCTGTTATGGAGCACCGAACTGCTCACGCATGAAGCTGACTGCTTTGTGCTGGCGCCCAATGTCCATACTTATCTGTGTCACGACAGTCACTGCTATATCGGTGACGCCTGGCGCTATCGTCATCAGGTGTTACAGCAGTTCGCTCAGCGGATGCCACAACTGCTGACGCAGGCGGAACCCGGCTGGCAGGATCCTTTGCAAATCGATACCGCGTGGGCGGATGCCGCCTTGCATCAAATCGCCCAGGAGCAGCGTGCGCTGAGCGCGGACACCGCCTGCGCAATCGCTGATACCCTGGCTGATTCAAATGTCCGGCGCTATTGCTGGATATGGGGCGGCGGTCCAGGGTTGATCAGCATTGCGTTAGCGCAACGCTCGCAGCTTTCGGTGATCGTGCTCGACCTGCCTCAAACCGCCACCGTTGCACAGCGCAATATCCAAAAGCCGGCCTGAGCGATCGCTGTTGCGCGCTGGCGAATTGCCTGAAGGGCGTCAGGTGGACATTATCTGGAGTTCATCATTTTTACTTTATGGCGGACAGACAGGCGATGCTGCGCGAGTGGTTCACACGCTTAAAGCCAGAGCGGATTGCTGCTCAGCGCCCATGCAGAAGTCCCTTGGAGCAGCCAGTGAGGAAGCAGGTACTGCCATTTTTTACCCCGTTAATGATGCGAGGTTACAACGTCACGAATGAGGGTGTGTTGTGCGAGGAATTGCGGCAGGCAGGATTTGATATTGAGCGTCTCAACGGATGCAGCCGTTCCGATGTCACCGCTCAATGTCATCCTGGCGCGAAAACCTAAAAAGTTAATCTAAAGCTCTCATCCACCAGTTCAAAAAACTCGATATCCGGCAAGTATTTTCCAGCGTCAGGCTGATCCAGTGCTCTGTTCATGTGATAAGCCGGATAGACGCCGTGGCGCTGCTGGCGCAGTGAACCGGTGAAAGTTCGGGACGGGTTTTGATATTCATCACCTGAACCACCGGGCCTGCGTCCAATCCGAGTTTGTGGCTCAAGCGGGAACACCAGCGCAAACCATTTACGGTGGCGCGGATGCCGCAGAACCGCGTATTCACTGTGTTTTTCCACGGATAGTCGGGTTCAATTTGATAGGCTCTCGGCTGATGGGGCCCGAACAGTTGCTGGCGATTCATGAGGGTTCCCGATGTGTGGAAGTCATTGTCGGCCATGAGCAAATAGCACAAGGCCGCGCCTTACGTTATAAGGCGCGGCCCGTTGTGACAAGGTCTTCAACGCAGACGGCTGGCTCAACTCAACTGAAAACGCCCTACCGTTTGCGCCAGTTGTGCAGCCTGGTCTTCCAGCGAACTGGCCGCCGCCGACATCTGTTGCACCAGCGCGGCGTTCTGCTGGGTGGTGCCGTCCATTTCCACCGCGATGGTGACCGCTGATACCGCGCGCCTGCTCATCGGATGCCACCACGATCTCACCGATGATAGTCCGCACTGAATCTCACTGCCTGGTCATCTCCCTGCATGGTCTTACCGGCGTCCTCACCAGCTGAACACCGCTGCCGACACGCTGGCTCGACTCCTCAATCAGCGCCGCAATCTCTTTCACGGCGTTAGCACTGCGCCAGCCAGATTACGCACTTCAGAAGCCACCACCGCGAAACCACGCCCCTGCTCGCCGGCACGCGCCGCTTCCACCGCCGCATTCAATGCAAGGATGTTAGTCTGGAAAGCGATGCTGTTGATGATGGCAGTGATATCGCCAATCTTCTTCGCACTGTCATCGATCTGCGCCATGGTCTGTACCACCTCACCCACCAGCGATTCACCCCGGCTGGCGATCTGCGTGGCGTTTTCCGTCAACGCCGTGGCCTGATGCGCATTAGTGGCGTTGTGTTTCACTGTGGCGGTGATTTGCTCCATACTGGCGGCGGTTTGTTCCAGGGCTGCCGCCTGTTCTTCCGTGCGCGAGGCCAGATTAAGGTTGCCGCTGGCAATTTCGCCTGCGCCCTGACGAACGGAGGACTGGCGTCCTGAATTTGCCCAACAATCTCACGCGCAGCTGGTTTGCATAGTATGCAGCGCATAGAACAGGCTGCTGTTATCGCGCCCTTCAGTGTGATGACGTTATCCAGCTTGCCGTCCGCCACCGCCAACGCAATGGTCGCGGCTTCCAGCGGCTCGCCACTCGATCGGTTTCAATACTTTGCGGCTGAATAACAGCCCAGCAGGGCGCAGACCACCAGAATGCTAATGATCACTCAGGATCACGGCGTTGACCAGTTGGCGATGCGCTGCAGCCATCACTTTGCTCACCGGCGCGACCACGCCGAGATACCATTTCGATCGCTGTTGCCGATCACGATGGGCTGCCAGGTGACCATGCCATCTTCACCCAATAACGCGTCATGTTGCCTACCACTGACGTGCTGTTGTGTGTGTCGCCCTCCACGGCTTACTGGTCTGGTTTTGTCCGGATAGGACACCACATTGCCCGCGCTGACAGCAGCATGGCGTAACCCGTGCCATCCCATGGTCTGATTTTTGTTGACCTTTTCTTGCAATGACGCGAGGGAAATGTCGGATGTGACGACACCCCAAAGTTTCCCCTGACTGACAATCGGGGCAGCTACGGATGTCAGCAATGTGGGAATACCGTTGTAAGCATAGGTATAAGGTTCAATCAGCGTGTCTTTCTGGCTCTTCTGCGGCAGCAGATAGTAGTCTCCCTGACCAGGGGTAAAGATTGAGGTCAGCGGATGAATGTTAAAAGTACCGCTCTGATCGCGATCGACAAAGTAGGCATAACGCCCCTTCGGTGCGGCATTCGGTTGGGTAGCGAACTCTGCGTCACGTCCATCAGAAGGCGTTCTCTTCAAAGGTCACCGAAATCGACAAGTAGTCTGGGTTATCACGCAACGCAGACTCCATCACTTTGTCAGCCACCTTCGATCCATAATCCCTGCCGCGCGCGATCAGGCTGTGTCCCAGATTAGGCGACATCTCGTGATAACTCAGCTCATGCTGGATTTGCAGCGCCTGCGTTTCTGCAATTTTCTTGAGATAGTTTTCAGCCAGTGACTTTGTTCACACTGACTGCCAGCTCAACACGCCGATGTGACGGCAAAACGGCGTGATGGTTAAGGCGCCCGTCAGCGCATCTGCGGGTGCTCATTGTTTCTTAGGTGATGCGTGTTTGGCCATTATGGCGCCTGGTGACACTTATTCAGTTAGAAATGAACCACTCCTGTGCACGTACATCCTGCTTGAAAGACTATCGGCGTCCGTGCAGTAACTTGATGGGTGCGCAGGTCGGAGGAGCGCGTAATGAAATGGGGTTCTGCAGAGGTTTTGTTACGCATGGGCGCCGCTCAGGCCGCCCGCCGGCATTAGGTGCACCTTAATGTCATCAATATCTTCGCAACGAAATACGTCGTTATTTAAAACTCGCTTGCTGCTTTTGCATGGCGATCTCATTCGGGTTAGCAGAACCGCTGACGCCCACCGCACCAATGGTGTTGTTCTGCCACACCACCGGTGAGCCGCCGCCGAGCGGAATGACGCCCGGTAAGGTCGCGATAGCCGGTTCTTTACCGTTGGGCGCTGATCCATATATTTGCGTCTGTTGGCGTGCGATACAACTGCAGCCGCACGGCCTTTCAGAATGGAAGAATCGATGCAGCCAACGGGGGCATTGTCCATACGGTTAAATGCCAGCAGCTGGCCTGACTGATCCAACACGGCAATACAGACGTTGGCGTTCAGCGCGTGCGCTTTTTCCTGCGCGGCCGCGATCAGCTTCTGCGCATCGCCCTGAGAAAGAATGGTTTGCGTCAGGGTGGCATGCGCGGCAGCAGAACCGAACAGCGCGGCGCTCAGCAGCGCAAGGGATAAAGCCTTTTTCATTGAAGTTACCTCCTTAAAGGGTCATACCGTTTTGAATGCGGGCGCCGTCAACGCCGCCCGTAAAAGTTATTTCCGGCGGCGCAGGAAAAGGATCAATGCCATCACGATCACCAGCAGCGCAACGACGCCACCGATGATGCTTAACGCATGCGCGTATCGCACCAGCCAGCTGCCGCTTTCGCCTTTCAGCGTTTGCTCAACGTCAGCTGGCGTAATCGCATGCTGCGGGTTGCCGAAGTTGGTAGAGACGTAGTCCGCCACTTTGGCCAGTTCGGCCTGACTAAACTGCGTGCGAAATTCCGGCATAAAGGCGTGATCGTTGCCAGTCTGTCGGTCCACGCCTTCCGCAATCGTCATGATCAGGTTGGCGGGATCGTCTGACAGCACCGCTGAAGATCCCACCAGCGAGGGATAGAAACGCTGAGCATCGTGGGTTCCGCGCCCGTCACTGGCGTGGCAGGTGGCACAGGCTCCGTTGTACAGCTGCGCCCCGCTCATCGCATCGCCGGAGACATAATCGGCGATCTCATCTTTCATGCCGGTTTCAATGGCCGACAGCGGTGTAGGCTGTGGCGCTACCGAAGGCGTGCTTACGATCCGCGCCGCCAATCGCAGGCACCTGCTTCAGGTAGTGCGCCATTGCCTCCAGATCGCTCTGCTGCATTTTGGAGAACGAGTTCTGCACCGCGGTGCCCATCTCACCCGCGGCAATTGCTTTACCGTGCAGCGCACCAGTGCGCAGGTAAGTGACAATCTCCGCTTCGCTCCAGTCACCGATACCTGCCTGTGCATCTGGCGTGATATTCGGTGCTGTCCAGCTGCCAACCTTACCGCCCGACAGGAAACGATCGCCCTGTTCCGCCATCATGCCGTTACGTGGGGTATGGCAGGTGGAGCAGTGCGCCAGCGTGCGCACCAAATACTCGCCGCGTTCTTGCACTGCCGCAGCCGATCAGCTACCCGGTACAGCCTTTGCTATCCAGAACAGTAGATTCCACATCGCCATCACCGGTCGGAAAGAGAATGGGAACGGCAGATCGGTTTCAGGCGCCGGATGGTCGTCGGCTGGCACGCCGAGCATCAGATAGGAATAAAGTGCATGGATATCCTCATCTGAAAGTCCGGCAAATGAGGTATAAGGCATCGCCGGATAGAGGTAATGATTGCCCCGTGCTTTGCCTTTGCGCATCACCGCAGTGAAATCCGCCAGGCTATAGTTGCCAATCCCAGCGGTTTTCGACGGCGTAATGTTAAACCGGAAATCATTCCCATCGGTGACTGAATCGCGTAACCGCCCGAGAAAGGTTTGCCGCTGTGCGGATCGCGATGACAGGCCGACAGTCACCGGCGGTGGTCAGATATTCTCGTTTGACCAGATCCGGCGAGGCGTCCTTGGCGCCTGCACAGCGCCGGCCAGCAACAGGCTTGCCGCAGCCAGATGTCTGATAGGTTTGCGCATGATCAGATCTCCTCGCGATGGTATCAGCCATGCGCAGTGCTGCAACGCGATGCGTCAACGTAGGGTTTTACCGTGGCAGAGGTGGGCATCACGCCGGTGGTGCGAGGAACAGATTAGGATGATCCCAGCTACGACAGTGCGCATCGACCACCGAATCACGTGGGTTATCACCCATGATGGTAGTGCCCATGATGTGATACTTGGATTGCGCCAGCCGGTCGGTGCTTCAATCACTTCACCGTTAAAGGCCTGCAGCGCTGGGGCGAAATCCTTGTACGCCTGCGGGCGCATACCACGCACGTAATCATCGAGATGGTAATTGACGTTGAGCATCGGCAGGCCGATTGAATCTCTTTGCGATCGTAATTTCGGCGTCACGCGGTTGGTGGGACCGTGGCAGCGTTTCGCTCATGGTACTGATATTCATGATGCGCGAAAGCGCGGTCACGAATCGCATCATCCAGCGCTTGCCCCATCATGCCCTGTTTCAACGGCACAGTGACATCGACGTTGGGCACCAGGTTACGCAGCGAATCAGCGGATCGCCGAGTGCTGTGCACGTGCTTCATCACGACGATTGGCGATGGTGCCGTGCTGCACCGAACCACGCCCGGTCCACAGCGGTTCGTCGGCAAGGAAAGTCAGGCTCAGACCTGTGTGATCCATCAGGTTACGCACCAACCTGATCGCGCGAACTGTTGGCCACATCATTCATTAGCAGCAGCTTTGGCGTTTCCAGCCCGTGCGCAGCGATGATGAAGGTTTTCGCGGTGAGGCGTATCTTTGCCATCGGGCTGGCGATAGTGCAGCGCGACGTTTTAGTCCCCGCCCCTTTCTCCAGCTTCCAGGCTACACACTCGGTGCAGCGCACGCCCAGCGCCACCGCTTTATCGACATGCATATCACCGGAATACATCGCGCCAATCGGACAGATCGGCTCACAGTTGTTGTTACCCGCGCAAGCCGGACGGCCATCATAGGGCGTGACACGCGCGTGCGGCTCATGAATCACCCTGATAACCCATCGGGCCCAGTTTGACTGCATGCGCTGCACCATATACGGCTTGGCGGCGGCAGCGGATATTCCGCTGATCGTGGTGGATAATGACCGCGCCCTTGCCCGCTTTGATCTTCATCGGCGGTCCCTACCACGCCCACTTCGCGCTCGGCTTTGACATACCAGGGTTCCAGCTCGCTGTATTCAAACGGCCAGTCGCGGCCAACGCCGTACACACTTTTCAGCTTGAAATCATTGGGCAGAAGGCGCCAGCAGGCCGATGCCCAGTGGCGCGTACTGCCGCCGGCTACGCGTAAATAGCTGGTGACATACTCGAAATCTCATCGCCCCTTTGGCATCGATATACCCTTCGGTGTAAGAAGAGTTTGGTGCCCACGGCAGTTCGGATAGGCGTACCGTTACGTTTCAGCACCGTTTCATTTTCCTGCTTTCCGGCGTGAATACTAATTTTCTTCAGCACCAATCACCCGACTTTACGCCGCTTTCGCCAGCTGGTAGCGTTGGCGCCAGCGCACCGGGCCGACCAGTCACCCGTGTATCAAATTCACTCATGATGCCTGCTCGATTCTTGTTATAGGGTATTGTGCTGCGCCAGCATCGCCTCGGCTTCCACGAGGGTTTTGGCTTTGCCCTGCACCATCAGTAACCAGGGTGCATCAGGCTGTTTGCTGCGGCGACGGGCGATTAATCCGCGCTGATGTGGGAATCAAGCCGTGCATCGTGGCGCGATCACGCCCGGTGGCACTTCGGCCCAGTAATCACCGCCCGCCCGTGCATAGCTCGGGCGAATAGTGTGATCACGCGTCGGCTCATACATCAGCGCCGACAGGAAGGTAACGAAGTGCGCGTCATCCACGGCTTTGGTGGTGGAGGATGGCCGGTCGCCGAGATACAGGCCGAAATATCGTCAACGCCGTTTTTTGACATCGGCATCATCAAGCTGCGCGACGATCTGCTCACGATCTTCGCTGTGCAGCGCATTGAGACGCGTTATCAGGCGCGCTAGCTGAGCCGGAAACCCTGCATCCTGTTACACAGCAGCGTCCTAACCGTTCAGAGATGCCGATATCGAGGCCACGGCGTCCGGTTAACAGTTCACTGGCGCGCAACAGCAGCGCTTGTGAGGCATCCAGCAGTGCGGCCAACAGCGGTTGCAACGGGATAGAAACGATGACCGGTGTGGCCATCATCAGTTGTAAAAAACGTCTTCTTTCCATGGCTAACCTGCTTTCAACGCCGACAGCGCGCCCTGCGCCGCTTCTGCATCCACGTTGCCATCTGGCGTGCTGACACCAATGGCGCCCACTACCACACCGTTCACTTTCACTGGCTCACGCCAGGCAGCGGCACCACCACCGGGTTACGCCCAGCATGCCGACATACCGGCAGCGATTTTCTGCTGGAAGCTGGACGTTGGCACGCCAAAGGCGGCCGCAGAGTGCGCTTTCTTCGGCGCGAGTTCGCTGTTGAGCCAGCGTGGCACCATCCAACGCTCATAAGCGATCGTGACCAAGGATCGGCCCTGATCGCCGCCGATGTGATGGCTGCCAAATAATCTGCTCAGCTTTCTCCACCAGCTGTTGCGCTGGTGATGGGTTAATGACACGTTGTAGTTGTGGCGCTCGCAACACGAAAAGTCCACGCACAGCAGCACTGTTGGGAGTTTTCATGGGTATTGTCCTGAATAATTAATGGGTTAGGGTGAAAATCTTAATGGCGTGCTAGACGTTGCTGAATCAGATGATCGAGCTCCATTTGCCGCCGCCATTCAGACACAGCATCAGGAAACCGGCAGCGCAGGAGATATTTTTTAACCACACCATCAGGTGTGCATGGCTGTATCCCTGATATAGAACAGGAATCCGGCCAGAACCGAGAACACCGCCATAAAATGGCCGAACCGCGTCAGAAAACCAAAGGCAATGGCCATGACCGCCCCCACTTCCAGCAGGATCACCAGCGGCAGGAAAAAGGCGGGAACACCGTTGTTCGCCATGGTTTGCAGGTTGTCTGCGTAGTGGGTGATTTTGTCGAGACCCGAAGCGAAGAACAGACCCACCGCCATGATGCGGCCGAGTACAGCGAAGAGATCTTTTGAGTGAGACAGATGTAACCGTTCATTATGTAGTTGTTAATGAACCAAACACTCTATAACTTTAGTTACATTTATCATCGTGCGCTAAAACGCACAATGCATGAGTTGTGCAACTTTGCGGCGCACTTTGCTCAAAAACAACGACGATAAAATAACTGAGGGGTGTCAGGGTACTGAGGGAGGTTTTTGAAGTAGATCACACTATTTGTGCGGTCTTTAGCCTGCTGATACGGCCGCTGCGCTCCGCTAACTCTGCGTTAACGATTTTGGCAAAATCTGCAAAGCGTATAGCAGAACACAATCCCAGCAACATGCGATCTGTTTGTTAACAAAATTCCAACGTTATGGCGTGTGACGATTCAGCTCGTCCGTCTCATCATTATTCCTGTCAGAATGAATTAATAACCTTCTGCAGAATATTTTTTATCGGTTGTCGATGCCATGGATGACGTAAACCCTATCGGAGAACCGACATGACTTATCGCTTTCTCGTGACCACTACCAGCCTCGGCCAGGGCGGCCGGAACTGCTCGCTGAAGCAGGCTGTGTGGTCGATTATCTGGATGACGCCAATGACGTTGCGGAAGTTGAACAGCGTATGAGCAGCGTGGCGTATGACGCGGTGATCTCGCGCACCGTTGAATTGAACGCGAAAGCCATCAACGCTTGTCCAACGCTGAAAATCATCTGCAAACACGGCGTGGGCGTCACCAATATTGATGTGGTTGCCGCTACCGAACGTGGCATTCCGGTGCTGACCACGCCCGCCACCAATGCGCAATCTGTTGCCGAACTGACGCTGGCGCTGATGCTGAACTGCGCGCCGTCTGCCTTCTATTTTCAGCAGGAAGTCGCCGCCGGGCGCTGGACCCGCAGCGGTGATGGGAAGAACTACAGGGCAAAACCTGGGTCTGATCGGCTTTGGCGAAATCGGCCGCCGCGTGATATGAAGCCAAGGAGTGCGGATTGGGATGCAGGTCGCATTTTTCGATCCCGCTGCTCCGGCTAATGGTGACTTTGAAGGGGCGCAACGCTACCTCGCTGGATCGAATTCATTGCCGCTGGCGGACGTGCTGAGTCTTCACTGTCCGGTCACGCCCAAAACCCGTTTGATGATCAACGCGCAACGCCTGGCACAGTGCCTGCTCGCTTCACGCTGATCAACACCGCACGCGGTGAATTGGATTGATGAAGAGGCGCTGGCTGCCGCATTACAAAGCGGGCAACCGTAAAGCCGCAGCGCTGGACACGGTGACCCGAGCCGCTGGCTGCCGATCATCCCTTCCGCGCGCTCAGCAACCTGATCGACTCCGCATATTGGCGGCGTTCCACCCCGCGCATTGGATGCCGTTGCACAGAGCGCAGCACGTCAGTGTCTGGCTTTTCTTGATAACCAACAGATCAACCCATCCGCCTGCGTTAATCCGCAGGTGTTAAACCGGAGTTAACTTATGACCATCCACAAAGACTGGCCGATTGGCTATTTCATCGGTGAGCGCGGCGCACAGATTGATGCGGGCGTGATTGATGCCTTCCGTGCCTTGCCGGTGCCGAACATTGGCGACTCCATGGGGCGCAGTGTTGGTGCACTTGGCTTACAGGCGTATCACAACGATGCCAACCTGATGCTGTGCGGCCCGGCGATCACCGTGAAAGTACGTCCTGGCGATAACCTGATGATCCATAAGGCCATCGAAATGCAACCGGGCGATGTGATTGTGGTCGATGGCTCGCGATCTGACTCAGGCGCTGATCGGTGGCTTGATGCGCACCTCTGCCGTCACCAAAAAGATTGCCGGTTTCGTGATTGATGGCGCCGTGCGCGACCTGAATGAATGGGCAGAAGGCGGTATTGCCTGCTGGGCTCGGGGTAACACTTGCGCGGCCCTTCCAAAGAAGGCCCTGGTGAAGTGAACACCACGGTGCACTGTGCAGGACTGGTGGTGTCACCCGGCGATTTGATCGTGGCCGATGCCGACGGTGTGATTGCGATCCCGCAGGATGAGCTGAGTGTGCTGCTGCCTCGCGTACAGCAACATGCACAGCGTGAGGAGAAGATCCGCGCCAGCAACGTGGCAGGCAACAACGACCCTGAGCGCTAACGCGATTCTGCGTGCGAAAGGCTGCCCGGTTTAACGTTAAATCCCTGAATCACCTGTGTTATCGGGCATGGCCATCCGGCCAGCCCTTAACAAACCATTATAAAAAAACAACGGAGTACCCTACCGTGCTGAAAAATTTCGCTGAGGAGTTGATCCCCCGCCGATGACTGGCGTGACAACTTCACACCAGAAGAAGGCAAAGCATTTGTTGCGCAACCTCTGCGCGCGTCTGAACGCTTACCTGCCGCCCGCCCGCTGTGGCTGATTATTTTTGCGCTGGCATTGGGTGGTTGGTTTGAAGTGTATGACGTTCCTGACCGCCTATATCGGTCCCGGTATGGTGCGTGAGGATTTTTTCCCACGGCAGCCATAACTTTTGATCCCATAGCCTGGGGCGTTTGTCGCGGCGATGTTCCTCGGGGTTTTCCTCGGCACCTTGTTGATTGCCAATCTGGCCGACCGCATCGGGCGCAAAAAGGTGTTTATTATCGCATTACTGGTTTACGCGATCGCCAGTGGCATTATGGCGTTTCAGCACCATCCGTTTTCCATTGTGTTCTGGCGCATTGTGTCGGGGATTGGCGTTGGTGCTGAACTGGTCACTATTGATGCTCTATGTTCCGAATTCATCCCGGCGCGTCTGCGCGGCAGATCTTATGCCTTCGTGCAGGCCATCCAGTACACCTCGATTCCGACCATCGCTTTCCTCTCATGGCAAAGCTATCCCCAGGAAATTCCCTCGCCCGAGCGGCTGCGTAAGCGTCGGGCTGTATCGGCGCGGTGCTGGTGTGATCCTGCGCATGGGTTACCCGAAAGCCCGCGCTGGCTGGTTGAGCAAGGCCGTTACAAAGAAGCGGAACGTGGTACGCAGACTCGAAGCGCGCGTGGTTAACCACTGGCGCGGCGCTGCCTGCCATTGATAACCATTTGTTGCAGCCCATTGAATCTAAACCGGCAGTGAAAAATGAGATGTGGCGTCCGCCTTACCGCCGTCGCACCTCATGCTGCTGGTGTTCAACTTCTTTCAGTCGATTGGCTATTACGGTTTTGCCAGCTGGATCCCGACACTGCTGGCAGCAAAAGGTGTGACCTTTACCCACAGCTTGCTCTATTCCTTCCTGATCGCTTTTGCCAGCCCGTTGGGGCCGCTGCTGGCAATGACCTTTGCCGATCGCATTGAGCGTAAGTGGCTGGTGAGTGGATCCGCGCTGGCCATTGCCCTCGTCGGCACGGTGTTTTCCTGGCAGTCGCAACCGGTGATGCTGGTGACGTTGGGACTGCTGCTGTCGCTGGCCAGCACCTGTATGACCTTCTCCTACCGAGGCCTATCAGGCGGAACTGTTCCCGACGCGTTTCGCGCGCTAAAGCGATGGATTGGTCTATTCGGTGAGCCGTATCAGCGGCATGTTGTCGAGGCTTTACCATTGCCTGGTGCTGAGTGAGATGGGGGTCAGTTCAGTGTTTGCCGTGATTTCCGGCGCGATGGCGATTGTGGTGTTTACCATTGGTGTATTTGGTCCCGCACGCTGAATCGCCGCCTGGAAGAGGTGAACCCCTGAGGGCGTGATGACCAAGGGATGTGATGACAATGTGTTTATGGCGGGATTAGGCCGCAGCCTAATCCCGTTTTGAATGGTGGTTATTTCTGTTCAGGCAGCGCGTATGCCAGCACATAATCGCCCACCGGCGTCTCCATAAAGTGATGCCCTGCTGCGACAATCACCAGATACTCGCGCCCATTTGCGTGTAGATCATCGGGTTGGCCTGGCCCCCTGCAGGCAGTTCCGTGCTCCACACTTCCTTACCGGTTTTCATGTCGATGGCGCGAATTAAGTCATCGGTGGCCGCCGCGACAAAGATTAGCCCGCTGGATGTCACCACGGAACCGCCATTATTCGGCGTACCAATGTTAATCGGCAATCCGGTTGGCAGACCAAATGGGCCATTGCGACGTGCAGTGCCCAGTGGACGATCCCAGATAGTGCGGCCATCACGCAGGTCAATGGCGCGGATGCCACCATATGGCGGCTCTTTACACAGCATGCCGGTGTACGGCAAGCGCCAACCCGCATTCACGTTCACCGCGTAAGGCACGCCGATTTGTGGATCGCCTGCCCCTTCCGCATGACCGGTATCGTGTGGGTTATACGGGACTTCATCGCGGGGTTTCCAACCCATCGCATCGGCTTTCGCACGCGGCACCAGAATGTTGTAGTTCGGCATATCGTTGTAGTTTGCAATGATGATGCCGCGAGTCGGATCCACTGCCACACTGCCCCAGTCAGAACCGCCGTTATAACCCGGATACTCAATCGAATGACGATCGGCTTCCGGTGGTGTGTACTGCCCTTTATAACTGGCTTGCTGGAACTGAATGCGACACACCAACTGATCCACCGGTGTTAAGCCCCACATATCCTGCGGCGTAAGATCCGGTTTGCTCAGATGATGGAATAGCGAATAAGGCTGGGTAGGCGAACGCTGATCCGGCTCGACGCCGCCACCGGGCACTGGTCGCTCCTCAACGCCAAATAGCGATTTACCGGTACGGCGATCCAGCACATAAATTTCGCCCTGTTTGGTCGGCATGATAATTGCCGGTGTCTTACCGCCGTTTTTATCCGGATAATCCACCAGCGTGGGCTGAGAACCGGGATCGTAATCCCACACATCTTTGTGTGCTGTCTGGAAAGTCCAGGCCGGTAAGCCGGTATCGATATTTAATGCCGTCAGTGAGACCGAATACTTGTTTTCGGCAGGCGAGCGCGTACCGCTCCAATAGTCACCGGAGGAGTTCCCGACCGGCAGATACACTAATCCTAACTTGTCATCACCGGTGAACGAGGTCCAGACATCCGGTGAACCGCGTTTATAGGCATTAGGTCCTTTCTTCGGTGTCGCCGTATCCGGGTCGGCAGCATCCCATGCCCATTTCAGCGCGCCCGTGCGCACATCATAGGCTTTGATGACGCCCGGCGGGCCAAATGCGCGCTGTCCATCGATCGTCTGATGTCCCACTACCAACGTGTCACGTATCACCACCGGCGCGGAGTTAATGGCCACATAGCCGTCATAGGTTTCCATATCTTCCGCGAGATTGACCGTGCCCTGATTGCCGAAACTGCGGCACACTTCACCAGTTTTAGCGTTCAACTCAATGATGCGGGCATCCAGCGTACCGAGAATGATGCGCTGCTGGCAGTCACTGTTATCACTGTTCGGTGCAACAGCCGCTTCCTGTCCAGTGGTTGCATGGCTGTTGGTCTGGCTGTCATACCAGGTTAACCCTCGACAGGCGGCGGTGTACGGAATAGATTTGTCGCTGACCTTCGGATCAAAGTGCCACTTCTCTTGCCGGTAGCGGCACCAGCGCGAACACCATATTGCGTGCGGTACAAGTATAGAGCGTATCGCCCACTTTGATTGGGGTGTTTTCACCGCCCCAACGCGCTTTGGGTAAATCGCCGGTGCGGAATTGCCAGGCCAGCTTGAGGTCTTTTACGTTATCCGGGGTAATCTGGCTGGCATTGGCGAAACGCTGCGACGCCAGAGAACCGCCGTAGGTATACCAGTCACCATTGTCTGGCGTGGAGGCTTTCCCATTACCGGTATCCGCCATGAAGTTGGCCGAACCCGCAGCGGGTACATCGGTGGCCGGCGTTTCATTAAGTGGCGCAAAGGGCAGCGCAGCGGCGACCACAAAGGCGACAATCACACCGCCGCCAGCGCGCATGTGAAGCACCCCGACTGACGCGCGGTGCCAGATTGGGCAACTGAAAGGCAAACACAATGCCAAGAATCAGCATTAGCGCAAAGCGCGGAACCCAGCGCCAGTAATCCAGCCCCGATTCCTGGATGGTCCAGATCAGCGTACCGACAAACACCAGCGAACCAGCCTGGGCACCGCTGGTGCGCTTCATGAATATCAGTACAGCAGAGATGATCAGCCCTATACCCGCCAGCACGTAGTACCAGTTTCCGCCTACGGCCACCAGCCAGCCCCCGCCTGCGGCCAGAATAATCCCCAACAACAGCAGAATAAGAGCAAATAGTTTATTCCAGAACGAAAGTCTGGGTATTGGGTTTGCGATGTTCAAAATAATGTCCTTTGCCATAAACGATTGCAGGATTGTGTATTTTTTAAACTTCGCGATTAACTCTAGAATATCTGGAGGGTTATGCCGATATTTGGCAAATATAGTTCAATAAGCGGCACTCTTTTATCCGCTTTCAAATTCCTTTATAATTTCTGTGATAAATAGTTTGTTGAGGCGGGGGCAAACACCCATATCTAATCCCGATCAATTTTTGTCTGCGCATTTCCGCGACAAAATCCTGCTGTTTTTGATCTGGCGCAAGATCGCTATCTCACCATCCTGTCAGCTTATTCGTTACAGGGCGCATGACGCCAAATAACAAGAGGAATGCATCATGACAGGTAAATTAGGCTTAACAGGATTGCTATTGGTTTGGCTGGTGTAGTGGCGTGGATGGTGATCTACTACTCTGGAACATTTTCACTTTTCACCCATTGATCTGCTTCTCCATCACTGCGCGATAGTCACTTCATTTTCCCAGATGGCGGCGCTCAGGTCGCCATCTGGCACACAGACCCTTTCCTGGCTCACCTAAAATTTCAGCCTGAAATCGCCACCCATTTGCCTTCGCGTGCTTTATCACAGGGCTGAATGAACTGGCGTTTGAGCCAATTAGCAGTATCATTCAACTCATTATGTGAGCCGAATAAAGCGGCTTTATGGTCAGTAATTGAGCCTAATCACCAGACTGTTTGGCTCACTGGCAAGGATATGAGGCAATATATGTGGATATGGCAGAAACCTGATTGGCCAAGTTTTCGCTGGCAAGAGGAAAAACTCCTGCCACGATTGCGCTATCTCCAGCAGCAGCGCGGCATTTTGCTGGGCCGCGCAAGCATATCCAATAACACCGATACGCAAACGTTGAATACTTTGCTCACCAACATCCTGTCTTCCTCCGCCATTGAAGATGAGCGTGTTAACGCCGAATCGGTCAGGTCTTCCCTTGCGCGGCGATTAGGTGTCTCGCTGGAGCAGCCCTATCCCGTTTCCGAACGATCTGAAGGACTGGCCACTATGATGGGATGCCATCACTCAAGCGCGATGAGCCTCTCACGTTTGAGCGGCTGTGTCTGTGGCATCAGTGGCTTTTCCCGGCGAGTGAATGGACGATTAAGCGTTTAAACGTAGGTGGTTTGCGAGGAGGAGCGATGCAGGGTGGTATCCGCGCATCGATCGCCCAACCGTGCATTTCGAAGCACCACCACGCGACGGGCTGAACGGCAGCTTGATCAGTTTATTTGCGGTTTAATCACAGCCATAACGAGGTTCAACTCGATCCACTGCTGCGCGCTGCCATCTGTCATCTGTGGTTTGTTACGCTGCATCCATTCGATGATGGCAACGGTCGTACGCGCGCGCTGACTGATTGGCGCTGGCACAAGCAGACAGCCAAAGCATCCGTTTATATGCCATGTCGTCATCGATTCTGACCCGGCGCGCGGATTATTATCGGATTTTGCAAGAGACACAGCGTGGCGATTTGGACATCACGGCCTGGATGCTGTGGTTCCTCGATGTGCTCAATGACAGTCTGGAAGAGGCGCTGGCATCGGTCACGCGGATACAGAACAAAGCGAAATTCTGGCTGATTCACCACAATGCCCAATTGAACGCTGAGCAAAACCGCGTATTGAATCGCTTACTGGATGGTGGTGAACAAGGGTTTAGGACGGTATCAGCGCCAGCCAATATCAAAAAGTGGCAAAGGTCAGTAAAGCCACGGCGACGCGTCATTTAACGGAATTGCTGGAGAAAGGTTGTCTGGAGAAACTACCGGGCGGTGGGCGTAGTACGCGTTATCAGATCAAGCTGTAGAGTTTAGTGAGGCAACAGGAGCGACCTTCCGTCGCCCCAGTTATCAGCTCTCAGCTCTCAGCTCTCAGCTCTCAGCTCTCAGCTCTCAGCTCTCAGCTCTCAGCTCTCAGCTCTCAGCTCTCAGCTCTCAGCTCTCAGCTCTCAGCTCTCAGCTCTCAGCTCTCAGCAAAGTATCAGGCAGCTTTAACCGCGCGCACTTTCTTTTCGGGTTTACCGGTGTCTGCTTCTGCAGAGGCTTCAGATTCCGCAGATTTCAGATTCCGCAGAAGCCTCAGTCTCGACTTCCTCGGCTGTCGCTTCTTCCTTTACCGCATCCGGTAATTTGCTGGTACGCAGGATATGCTGCACCGCATCCTCTTCTGTTCAGCCAGTAACATGCCTAACGCTTCAGCCTGTGCTTCACCCAGCTTCAGGCTAGATGCTGCTGCAGCCAGTCGGTGAAGGCGTCCGCCATATCGGGAGCATTTTGTCCCAGGCATCCGCGTCTTTTTTATTGGCAAACGTCATTTTTCTTCACCCTTTCTGACAACAACATATTTGGTTTCGACTGCCATGATGCACCCGGTTAACTGTATTTATATACAGTATATTCTAAGCAAACTTTTTGAGCAAACGTTTTCGCTCATTAAGCCAGTAATTCTTCCAGGAACGTCGCCAGCGCTTTGCGCGGATCGTCCTCTTCGAAACGATCATTTCGGATACCCCACTGCCCCAGCACCTCTGGCCACCGGATTATTGGTTGGTGAACAAGTAGGATTTGGGGCGCGCGGTAGCCAATCCGGTACGGCCCCACATCTTGGTCAGCCGGTAGAACAGACGAATGTTAAAGTCACTGATGCTGTACCCGACAAACAACACCGAGTTGCCCATCACGTCATGCGTCAGTTTGATATCCAGCGGCGAATCGAAATAGAGGCGCTCAAAGTAGCTGCTCTCATCCAGCACGATGGAAGTATCATCGTCAAAATCACCATGAAGTTTTATGATATGACGCTTGTCTTCGGTTAATGACACCAAATCTGCCGCATTCGCCACTTTGCTGTACTGGCACATTGTGTCGTGCAGGCCATCTCCAGCCAGCGATCGTAATGGTGGTGTAGGATGCGAAAAGTTACCTTGGGTGATCATGGTGTGAATTTCAGAGCGCTGGTGCACGTCAATATCCGGGCGATGCCATTCGATCCATCCAGCGTAATGGGTCTCCGAGCGAACCTTTGCGTTGCTTGTAATACTCCGCCAGCGAAAGATGTGTGCCATAAGTATTAAAGATCTTCGGGTCGTAACCCAGTTCTTTGGCCAGATGCGCAATCAGCTCATGCCACTCCGGCAAACCCAGATTGCGTGAAATACCCGCACCCGCAAACAGGATCAGTTTGCCTGCAAATGTAGGCGCGTTTGAGTTCCGGTTTATGCCAGTCCCCGTGATGTTTTAAGAAAGGTGGCGAAGCGATCCAGTCGCCAGGCGGCGCATGGATATTTCGTTTTTGAATTCACTCATTTCAGCGAAGGTCTGCGAATGGCCTTCTGGAATGAATACGCAGTCCCACTGAAACTCGCGCGGTCCGGCCGGCGCTGGTGCGATGGTGCCGCGCAGTTCACCTCTCAAACTGGTACATTTTACACCATCGCAATAGCCCAGCACGGTTTTGGCGGTCACGCTGGGGCTATCCAGACCGCTAACCAGTTTAGTGAAGCGTTCAGGTTCAGTCTCCAGAAAATGCGCGTCAATCCGGCAGGTAAGCAAACCATTCAACCCATCCAGATACAGGCCGGTGTGCTCAACAAACAGTATTTTCCAATGATGAAAAGGCTTTGGTGAGTTTGTCGTACCAAGTTCAACTTCATTTTCTGTTTGGATCTCTTCGATGCGGCGGGCGATGGAATGACTTCGACGCCGACCGGCTCCAGGATGGTGCGCACTTCGGCAAGCTTTAGCTCATTGGCAGATAGAAAGGTATTTTCATTGCAACCAGTCAGTTTTAAAGCGGGTTTCACATCTGGTCAGGCCAAAGAATACGTGTCCAGCGCTTGTTGTTTTTGCCTTCTGGCACTGCAACTACCTTAAGGCACTGGAGGTTTCATTCTAACGTGTGCACTTGCCATAGGGTAGGCGCAATCGCGGTAATCATAAAATGCGCTGCGAGCTTTCAACCTCTTTTAACGCGCCGTATGCAGGCGGAAATAATCGACTTAAGTCACCTCAATCGGCCAGTTTTACCCGGATAAATGCTCATTTCCTCTAACATAGGTCAAATCATAATGCAGCTTGAATGAGTGTAAATAACGTGAAAACAGTTATGACAGCCGTCACGCTTTTCCTTAATATACCTGACTGAAAACATTAAATAATTATGACTATAAAACTGAGAATAGCTAATGATCTCTTATTTCAGTTCAGGATTTTCAATCATTCGCAATCTGCCGTTTATTTTGAAAGGCGATAGCCTGGAAAAGAAATTGCGTTTAACCTTGTTGATCGCCGGGACATCCAGCATTGTGGCCGGTATTTACATGGTGTTGTTTAACGTTGTCAGGGTCACCATGACATTGCCTGGTTATATGCTGCCAACGCACATTACTGGGTGGTTACATTACCAGTGCGGCCTTCTGCAGTGGCTAAACGCAACCTTTACACATCATCGTGCATGCACTCTTATTCAGTATTATCCTGCTACTATACTGGATAATTATCATTCAATGTTAAGCGCTCGGAATACAATTATCTGATGGCTCTGACCATCGGTTCCGCGCTGTGCTACGCCAGCAATCGAATTACCTCAGTAAAATTTTTCCTCTCATTTGCTGGCGACTTTTTATCTGCGCCATTTTATCGCTACGGGATTAACCTGGCAAAGTGGGGCTTTCAGACTGAGCATACCTGAGGAACTTGGTTTCTATATTGTTAACTGCAGCGTGTCGATTATCGCGCTACTGTTAACCGTGTTTACGTCACGCGGTGATTATTCGGAGACCGACCTGATTAAACGGGAGCTTTCCAACGCCATCGAAAAGAACCAACTGGAGCTGTACTATCAGCCACAGGTGGATACCAATAAAAAGTTGATAGGCTTCGAAGCCTTACTGCGCTGGAAGCATCCGGTTAAAGGTTTTATCTCGCCGGAGGTGTTTATTCCTGTGGCGGAGAAAAGTGGGCTGATTATTGAGATTGGCAAATGGGTGATGGAAAGAACCTTGCAGCAAATGTCTGACTGGGATCGCATGTATAATCTCAGCAATCTGAAGTTTTCGATCAATATCAGTCCACTGCAGTTGATGCATCGGGATTTTACCCAGGATACTTTGCTGACGCTCTCACATCACAAAATCAGTCCGGAAAGATTAAAGTTTGAAATAACTGAAACCACCTTTATTTACGATCAAAAAAGAATCAGCAGTGTCATTGAGCACTTCAGTCAATTAGGCATTAAATGGGCGATCGATGATTTTGGCGTAGGCTATTCATCGCTGAAATCGATCAGTGATTTCGCGATTGATGATATCAAGATCGATAAATCGCTTATCATGCATATTTTTGACAACGAATCTGCAGCGATAGTAGTGCACAAGACAATTGAACTGTCGCGTGAAATGGGATTAAACGTGCTGGCTGAAGGCATCGAAAGTGAAGAGTATTTCGACTACCTGCGCGACAAAGGCTGTAACTTGTTCCAGGGGTATCACTTTGCCCGTCCACTCCCAGCGGGAGAGGCTGCGCTTTGGATCCGTAAAGCCACAACGTAAGAGACTTTTGCCATGGCGGCGGCTGAGCCGCATTGTGCTCAGGATTAAAATATCGCTTTGGCGATCGTTAACGCCAGTCCTAACGTGACGAGTTGCATTGAAACCATCCATTTGGTTTGTTTGTTCAGCGCCTGGTACAGATCGCCCTGATCGCCAGTACATCCGCCTTGGTCGCGTAATTTTCCTTTATGGACGCAACATCGGCTTTCACTTCACGAACCTCGGACCGTAATTCTGCTATTTCTAATTTGACCAGCGATTTCAGTCCTGACTCCAGCCATATCCTGTTTAGTGGCGTAATTCGATGTAATAACGGCAACACCTGTAGCGATGATGGCAACCGTCTCTTCAGTTTCTGACCCTTGACTCCGCCACTTTTCTCGTCTCGGCCGCTTAATTTCTCTGTACTGTAGGGATTGCGCGTGGCAGATATTAAGTTGACCTCTTATATTTTCAACTAACATTAACCCCAATCTTTTATACGTTGATTGGGTAATGCAGGTTAAGCCAGACTCATTCAAAATCCTTTTTACTCTTTTTCAACCTCATTCCCTCTGGAAACACCAATATGACACCTTACCGACAGGCTAAACAATACCGATCCTTGTAAGAGAAGATAAAAAAACCATCTGAAGCGATTAATTAAATGCAAGGCGAGTTTATTACGGTCAAAATCGAGATTTACCGTTTAATTCATGCCAAAAAAAATAAATAAAAGAATGAATAGGTTCACAACAACGCTGAAAAGAAAAAACTCACAACAATCAAGCTGTGAGTTTTCTCTCAATTAACAAAAAAATTATTTATTGATAAACAATCCCAGGCGGATTGACCTGTGATGCCTCCACGCCCTCCTCCTGTTCTCCCCAGCGTGTCAGCACTTGTTGGTACTGTCCGCTGGTTATCGCTCCATTGATCGCTTGCTGTAATGCCACATCCAGCCCATTACCTTTTTAGTCGTCACTGCCACCCAGGCGCGGAACGGACCGTGACCGACGATTTTGGGATTTGACCGCGTGACGCCACTTTCCATGCCGCCATGGCTTGTGGGCCAAATGAAGCATCGGCGCGCCCGGAGAGCAACGCCAGCGTCGCTGAGGCCATCATCATTGAGATATCGGCTGAACGGAGCCAACCCTGTGCACGGTTTTTCGCATCCAACTCCAGCAAAATTTTCTCTGGTTGAAGTACCGGGCCCACAATGATGCGTTTACCCGCCACGTCCTCGCGCCCTTTGATCGCCGTGATTGCTGTCCGTTTTCACGGCGAACGCATGGTTATCCGCGCGGTAAGTCGCGAAATCGAACTTCTGTTTCCGTTCTTCTGTCACCGCGATATTAAACATCGCCACATCATAACGTCCGGCGGTGAGGCCCAGCGGCCAGTCTTCCCAGGCGGCAGGCACCAGCTTGAGTTTCAACCCCAAACTGTCGGCCAGCAGCCGGGCGAAATCAGGGTCGCTACCAATCAGCGTTTTATTGTCTGATGCCCACAAGCCAATCGGCGGTGAATTGGATGCGGAAGTCGCCACCGTCAAATATCCCGGCGTCACAAAATGAAATCCGGCCGGAATTTTGGCGATGGCTTGCGGGTTAGCCGGAATGTGGATTGGGGTTTCATTGTTTTTTGCATCCAGCGTTTCTGCGGCAAACAGTGGCGAGCTGAACAACCATGCGGCCAGCGCGCTGACTATCACTCTTTCCATTACAGCACCCGCGCCAAAAATCGTTTCGTACGCTCATGACGCGGTTGATTCAGCACCTGGTGCGTACTGCCTTGTTCGACGATACGGCCATCAACCATAAACACCACCTGGTCCGCCACTTCGCGCGCAAAACCAATCTCATGCGTGTCACGATCACTAGCGTGGTACCGGATCGTGCCAGCTTCTTAATCACGTCCAGCACCACCCACCAACTCAGGATCGAGCGCCGAGGTCGGTTCATCAACAGCATCACGCGTGGTCAGCATCGCGCACGTAATGGCGATGCGTTGCTGCTGGCCACCTGACAGATGGCGCGGCGCATCAGCTTTATGGCGCAATCCCACGATATCCAGCAACTCCCGCACGCTCAATCGCCTCGCGTTGTGACAATTGACGATGGGCAATCGGTGCTTCAATCAGGTTATCCAGTACCGTCAGATGGGGAAACAAATTGAAGTTCTGAAACACGTAACCGACGTTGATGCGCTGGCGCAAAATCGCCTTCTCTTTCAGCTCATACAACTTGTCACCACGACGTTGATAACCGATGTAATCGCCGTCGATTTGAATAAACCCTTCATCCACGCGCTCAAGATGATTAATGGTACGCAGCAGCGTGATTTCCTGATCCCGACGGGCCAAGAATCACCGTCACCGAGCGTTCCAGCTCCAGCGAGACGTCATCCAGCGCTTTGTGTTTACCAAACGACTTTGACGCCATGGTAATGCTGATGGCACCGGTAGTATGCAGATTGCGATAATCAATGGCTTCCGGACATGAGAAAGCTCCTCATTGGCGGTAACAGAGCGATTGCGCATTGACGCCAGCGCGAGGGTTGCGGTTCACGCGTCACGCTGCGGGCCAGCCAACGTTCAACGCTGTGCTGCAGCAGTGACAATACGGTGGTGATAATCAGATACCAGGCAGACCCCCACCATTAACAGTGGATCACCTGCTGCGTGCGGTTGTAGATCATCTGGATGGTGTAAAACAGTTCCGGCATCGCCAGCACGTACACCATGGAAGTCCCTTTGGCGAGGCTGATGATTTCGTTAAACGTGGTGGGAATAATGGCGCGCAGAGCTTGCGGCAGAATGATGCGGAAGGTACGACGGGACGAGGACAAACCCAGTGCCGACGCTGCCTCAAACTGACCGTGATCGACACCCAAGAAACCGCCGCGAATAATCTCCGCACTGTAGGCGCTCTTGCACCAGCGTCAATCCAATCACCGCTGCCGGGAACTGCCCCAGCACATTGATGGTCTGGAAATGCCCCCACGACAATGCCGTGAAAGGCACGCCGAGCGACAGCGTGTCGTACAGGTAGGAGAAGTTATAGAGAATAATCAGCACCACAATCAGCGGCAGCGAGCGAAATAGCCAGATGTAGCCAAACGCCAGTGTGCTCAATAACCATGACGAAGAGAGCCGCGCCAGCGCCAGCAGGCCGCCAAAAATCAAACTCAGCACCGTGCCGGAACAACGTCAGTAAAGCGTTTGCCCCAGCCCTGTGAGAATTACCGGATCAAAGAACCAGCGGGCAAACAGACGCTCCACTCCCAACGGGGATTGAAGGCCACCGAATCAATCACGCTGGCGAGAATAAACAGCGCAACAAATGCCCCGATGATCCGCCCCGGATAGCGTGCGGGCACCACGGTTAAATGTTTTTCCTGACTATCTCAACTCCTTAGCTGGCTTGCTGCCACTGTGCACATCAATCACCTTGAAGAAGCGTAAACGTCCGTCATGAGGTGGCTGACTGTAGATTTCCATATTTTCGAGTAGCGTAAACTGCGGCTGATAACCGTGGCCGATATACAGGCACGGCTTCTGGCTGACGAAATCCGGTGGTCAGAACACGCGCTGATAACCGTAGCGCGCAACGCACGCCGTCTGCTCCGCAAATCAGCAGCGCCAATCCCTGACGGCGCAGATCGCCGTCCAGAGATGCGTTTAAATTCCGCGGTTACGTCGTCATAAGGTTTATAGGCGCCCATGGCGATGATCTCGCCGTCACGCTCCAGCACGATAAACAGCCCACGCGGCGGCAAGTACCACTCGGTTAATTCCACCTCGTTGGAGCTTTTGAAGAAATCGCCGTAACGTGCGCATACTCGCCAAACAGACCGATGATAATCGGCTGCAACTCAGCGGCTTCAGGATGCACTTCGCGGAAAAATTGCTGGCTCATGCAGCCTCCTTAGTCGCCAAGACCGGCCGGGTTGATTTCAGAGCGATCCAGACGCTCCACGCCTTCACCCCAACGGTTCAGCACCTTGTCGTAGTCACCGTTTTTGATCACGCCGTTGAGCGCGGTGTTAATCGGTTGAACCAGACCGTTGTCTTTACTGTCACCGCGATATGAGCGACTTCCGGTAACCCCCCCATCCACGCTGCCCACCAGTTTGGTTTGATGAGTTAACGCGGCTTTCCAGGCTCAATCACATTCCCGGACCGAAGTAGGCACCGGCGCGGACTGCAACGCCAGCGTTTGTGCGGCATCATCTTTGGTGTACACCGGCGTGAGCTTCCAGTCCTTTCGCCTACGATTCTCTTTGTCCCACGCCAGGATCGCTTCCTGGTTAGTGCCGGAGCCCAATGATGCGCAGCCCGGCGATGTCTTCGGCCTTGTTCAATGATTTAATCTGGCTGCTGGATTTCATGCGCCAGGAATCTTTGCGATGGTGGCGAAATCGAAGCGCTCTTTACGCTCTTTGGTCACGGTGACATTGGTAATCGCCGCGTCATATTTGCCGGAAGCCACGCCCAGCGGCCAGTCTTCCCACGAGGTCGGCACCACATTGAGTTTCAATCCAGGCTGTCGGCCACCAGACGGGCGATATCACTTCACTGCCGAGCAAGGTTTTATTGTCATCGCTGAAAACGGTTAACGGCGGAGAATTCTGCGCGGCCACCGCCACAGTAAAGCCTGGCACAGCAACTTATGTCCGGCCGGAATTTGCGCCACCGCAGCGGGATTTGCCGCAGTGTTCACCGGTGTTTTATTGGCTTCGATACTGATCTGCTGACCGTTCACCGCCACTTCTTCAGCCAAAGCCGCACTGCTTAAACTCAGCAACATCAGCGCAATAAGGGATTTTTTCTGCATAGCGTGTTTTCTCTTTAATTTATTGTTGTGTGAACTGATTAACCGGGTCTTTCAGACCGAAGCTGGCACGCAGCGTGGTGCCAGGATATTCGCTGCGGGTCAGGCCGCGCGCTTGCAAGAGAGGGATGACGCGATCAACAAAGCGTTCGAAGGTATCCGGCGTGCCGCCCTGAATAATGAAGCCATCGGTGGCCTCGGTTTCAAACCACAGCTGTAAGCCATCTGCCACCTCTTCTGGCGTGCCAAAGAACAGCGGACGCGGCGTGGCCGCTTCCAGTGCTGCCTGACGCAGTGTGTGACCGTGCTCTTGCGCCTTACGTTTGATTTCATCGGTGGTGCTGCGGAAGCTGTTTTGGCCGATATCGCCAATATCCGGGAAGGGCTCATCAAGCGGGTATTGTGAGAAGTCGTGGTGATCCGAAGAAGCGACCGAGATAGTTCAATGCATCTTTGATAGACACCAGTGCGGCGGTGGTTTGGTACTGGCGCTCAACGTCTTCAGCATCGTCGCCAACAATGACGCCAACACCCTGGAAGATATGCAGATCCTGCGGCTCACGTCCGTTTGCCACCAGCTGCTTTCACATCTTTATAAGCCTGTGCCTCTTCGCGCGTCGGTGGTGGGTGAAAATGGCATCGGCGTGGCGCGCTGCCAGCTTTTTCCCATCCTCTGACGCACCGGCCTGAAACACGATCGGGCGTCCCTGCGGCGTGCGTTCGATGTTCAGTGGCCCCTGCACCTGGAAGAAATCACCGTGGTGATTAAGGTATGAAGTTTGGCAGCATCAAAGAACTGCCGCTCTTTGTTCCGCACAAAGGCATCGCTTTCCCACGAATCCCACAGCCCTTTCACTACCTGCAAATACTCATCGGCGATGCGATAGCGCAGCGCGTGCTCGGGATGCTGCTGGCGCGAAAAGTTTTTTGCCGATCCTTCCAATGGCGAGGTCACCACGTTCCAGCCCGCGCGTCCGCCGCTAAGGTGATCGAGACTGGCAAACTGACGGGCAACGGTAAAGGGTTCGCTGTAAGTGGAGACCGTACCCACCAATCCTAAATGCTCAGTGACTCCCGCCAGCGCCGACAGCAGCGTCAACGGCTCGAAGCGATTAAGAAAATGGGGAATGGATTTTTCATTGATAAACAAACCGTCGGCGACAAACAGAAAATCAGCTTGCCGGCTTCCGCTTTGCGCGCGATGTGCTTCGCATAGTCAAAATTGATGCTGGCATTGGCCTGCGCCGCCGGATGACGCCATGCGGACATATTGCCGGACGCGCCATGCAGAATAGTGCCAAGTCGCAGTTGTCTTGCAGTCATAGTGTTCTCTCTTTTCCATGGCATAGCCTGACGGCGACGGATTCGTCGCCATACAGAGCGGAGGATATTGGGTTAAATGGGCTAACTCAGAACGGCGTCACGACATCGTGCATTGAGGTGCTGTAAGGCCTGCTGCGCCAGTTGGGTGAAATAGTGCGCGGCAGGGGCGATCAGTGCTTCGTCGGGATTGAAACCGCCGTGATGCAGACCAAATTCACTGGCGCTGCCAATGCTGACAAACGCACCAGGGACCTGCTGTAAGTAATAGGCAAAATCTTCGCCGCCGAGGTGCAGTTCTGCGGTTTGCACCCGATACCCCACCTGCTGAGCAATCTCACTGGCAAACTGCGCCCAGCGTGCATCGTTTTCTAGCACCGGCGGCTGATGCAGCTGAAGGTCGCGGTCGCACCGTTGCCGCGGCAATGTGCTCGACAATCTGACGCGCGCGCTGTTCCAGTTGTTGCCCGCACCTGCTTGTCATGGTGCGTACCGTGCCGCCAAACTCGGCTTCTCTCGGTGAAGTGTTGCCAGATTGACCGGCATCGATGCGCGTCACGCTCAACACCAGGCTATCCAGGTGTTAAAACTGCGGCTGGTGAGTGATTGCAGTGCCTGAATGATCTGGCTGGACACGAGAATGGCATCCACTCCCTGTTCAGGGCTGGCGACGCGCACCACAAACTTATCGGCATTGGCATAAAACGCCCCGCCGCGCGTGGCGTGAAAGGCACCCGTCGGTAAGCCTGGTTCGTTGTGCATACCAAAGATCGCCTGCACATCTTGCAACACGCCAGCATGGATAAACTTGCGCGCACCGGTGGCATTTTCTTCGGCTGGCTGGAACAGAATACGGATGCGTCCCGGCAGTTGATCTCCCAGCGCATGCAGTTGCAGCGCCGCGCCCAGCATCACCGCGCTATGCACATCATGGCCGCAGGCGTGCATCACACCCGCATTACGCGAACGGTATGGGAGGCCGGTGGCTTCATGAATCGGCAGGGCATCAATATCAGCTCGCAACGCGATCAGCGTTTCACCCTGACCCACTTCCACCACCAGACCGGTTTCAGCGGATAATCGAGCAACCGCAAGCCAGCGTCCTGTAGCCAGCGGCGCAAACGCGCCGTGGTTTCCACCTCATATCCAGACAGCTCAGGCCAGCTGTGCAGCTCGCGTCGCCAGTCAATCAGTTGCTGTTCGCTTGTGTGAGTCATGGTTATCTCCGAATTACGCCGCAACCAGTCGATGCGTTGCCAGCAGTTCGAGAGATTTCACTCGCGCCTGCTCCTCAGCAATCGGGGTATCAATCACGAACTCTTCAATGCCGAAATTCTGGTGCAAGGCGTCCAGTTTGGCGTGCACCTGCGCGGCAGTCCCTTTAGCAACGATGGCGTGCGCGGCTCAATGACATAATCGGTATAACCGCCCTGTCGCACGTAACGTTCAGCTTGCTCAACGCTGCCCACGTTGACGCTTGGGCCATCTTTCACACTGACGTGATAGACGCGCAGGTTATCCACCAGCAAATCAGCCTCCGCCGGGAGAATCGAGCGACCACCACCTGCACGGCCACCAGCGCCTGCTTGCGTTGCTGCTATTGGCGATAGCTGTTAAGCACCTGTTCCATTAACAGCGGATCACCGTTGTGATGTGCCGCAAACACCAGTTGCCAGCCCAGTTCTGCTGCCAGCCTGGCACTTTGTTCGCTGGCACCCAGCAGGAATCGGTTTGCCGGACGTGGCGGCTGCGGCGTGGCGCGCAGGATCTTCATCGCCACCGGCGGAACATCCAGCCAGCTATCCAGCAGTGAAAGCTGCTCAGCAAAGTGCCCTTCTCATCCTGATGGATGCCCTGCTGTAAGGCGCGGGTGGAGAGTGGCAGACCGCCTGGCGCTTTACCGATACCGAGATCGATACGGCCCGGCGCAATTGAAGCTAGCAGGTTAAAATTTTCAGCGACTTTGTAAGGACTGTAGTGTTGCAACATCACGCCACCGGACCCGACGCGAATATGCTGGGTCTGCCCAATGATCCAGGCGATCAGCAATTCAGGAGGGCTCGCCAGGCGGTCAGTGTTGTGATGCTCTGCCAGCCAGAAGCGGTGATAGCCCCAGGCCTCAGCCTGCTGCGCCAGCTGTAATGTGCGATGCAGGGCATGCGAAGCGCTCTCTCCATCGGCAATCGGCGATTTATCTAACAAGCTCAGTCGATATGACATACGCCAAATCCTTTTCCTCAATGATGATGCCGAGCAGTGTGTGATGGCGGCGGGTAATGGGTAAAACATATTATTGTCGTATGCATTTGTAATTAATGCATATCAGAGGGACGCGGAATATTGATCGATAAATAAATAATGTAAAACAGAGGGTTGCGCATCAAACAGCGTTGTGAATAACGGTTGGCTGTGCGTAATAAACTAATCGGGAAAGGTTTGCACTAATGGATATAAGTCTGACGGAATACACTCTTCGTTATTATATTGAACAGCAAAACGCACCGGAATAAATACCGGTGCGTTTTCAAGGGATTTATTATTTTATCTGTGCCAACGCCGCTTCAATTCGCTGAGCGATCGCTTCTTCTCCCTGCACGTTAAACACAGTCTGAAGTTCCGCCAGTTGTGATTTGTCGAAGCCGACATTTATACTGATGCGCAGATGCGATTGCAGTTGCGACTCGACACCGCTCATTCCGGCTAAAGCGCCCACAGTAGCTAACTCACGGCTTTTCCAGTCGAGATTGTCGCGCGCGAAAATGTCGCCAAACAAATGCGCTTTGAGGAACTGATCGATCGCCGGGGCGAATTCAAACAATGGCCCTTTCACCGGACTGCCCACCAGCGCCGTCTGATTGCGCGTACCGGCGGAAAGCATGTTTTCGGGCGCAGGAACCGGCCCGGCCTCGTTGCCTGGCTGATCATTTTTGCCCTGTAAGCGGCGGGCATCAATCACTTTCATCAATTCTCCCAGCGCGTTGAGGCTGCGAGGGAAACCGGCATAAGCATAAAGTTGCACCAGCACCTCACGGCACTGGCTGAGGGTCAGGCCTTCATCTAAACCCTGATTCAGCGCGTTGTTGAGTTTGGCAATATTGCCTGTGGCGGCATGGGCCGCGATCACCGCGATACTCTTTTGTTGCAGGGTCAATGGATGAGTCTGTTTTTGCCGTAGCGCGACATATTTTTTCTGTTCTGGCTCGGAGGGTTCATCAGCCAGACTCACTGAAGAGGCGAGCGCAGCACATCATTAATGTGAGGCATTGATGCTTTTCGTCATCTTTTACTCCTTACAGAGAGGCCGTGGAACCGTACTGCTCATCGCTGACTTTCTCCAGCCACTCCACCACCTGGCCATTTTCAGCTGCGATAGCAATGTGCGACATGCTGTTTTCCGGTGCAGCACCGTGCCAATGTTTGCCTGCCGGGATCACACAATATCGCCCGGACGGATATCACGTGGCTACCGCCCACTCCTGCACGCCCCAGACCTGCTGTCACAATCAGCGTTTGCCCGAGCGGATGGGTATGCCATGCAGTGCGCGCGGAGGTTCAAGGTCACCGTTGCGCCGCCAATACGTGCAGGTTCGCTTCCCTGAAACGGCGCATCAATACGCACCGTACCACGGTGAAATACTCTGAGTTGCCTTTAACCGAAGGTTTTTCACCACTTTGCCAGACAGTGATCATCGATGTGTTCTCCTTTGCAGAAACAGCTGAGACAGATAACGCCAGTATGAGGGCAACAGCCATTCTCATTATGTCGGCTCCGTGCTTCAGGTTCGGGTGATGACCGCTCTGGAACGGGCGGCCACATTGATTGCAGCTAAAAGTGTAGGATCACGCGGATTGATTGATAGTAGTCAAATCAGGATGGGTTTATGAACAAAAATCACAATAGGTGTAACTCGTCCGGTCGAGCCTGATAACACTGCTTTAAATCGTTGGCTGAATGTGCTGTTTACGGCTGGGATAATATAAATAGTAACCACTAAAAGGTTCGCACCAGTCTATCAGCACACACTGCAACAGACCTTCATCAATATATTTCCGCACAGAATCTTCCGGCGCATACAAAATCCCCATGCCGCTAAGTGCCGCTTCAATACGCGAACTGAGGTTATTGAAAATAAGCTGGCCTTCCACTTTGACGCGAATCTCTTTTTTATCTTTGGTGAACTCAGTTATACAATCCACCCAGTGTCGGCAAGCGCATATTGATACAGTTGTGATGCTGCAATTCATACGGCGTTTCAGGAATACCGTGATGTTTAAAATACTCGGGGTCGCAAACCACCAGCATTCTCCAGCGTCAGACCGATACGCACCGCCACCATATCCTTTTCCACCTGCTCGCCTTAATCTCACCCCGCATCGAAACGCCCGCTCACAATATCGGTCAGAGGTGTTATCGACGGAGAGTTCAATGTTCACTGTCAGGGTATTGAAGATAGGGTTTAATTAATGGCCACAGGGTGGAGTGCAGCGCATGTTCACCGGCGGTAATGCGTATATTACCCGAGGTGCGCGTCTGGTGTTCAGTCAATGCCACCAGCGCTTCAATATCTGACATCAAGGGCGCAATATTCTGGATAAGTTGCTCGCCAGCTTTCCGTGGTGCCACGCTGCGGTGGGAAAGTCAACAGGACGCGAATCTTAAGCCGCGTTTTTTCAAGACCGCGCATGGCATGGCTTAGCGCGGATTGAGAGACACCCAATTTGGCGGCGGCACGGTAAAACTGCGTTCCCGGGCGCGACCATCACCAGATAAACGATCGCTGAAATTTTCTCTAGCACGCCTCCACTCACATCTCTTTCCGGGTTCAATAACACGTTCAAACACGAAGAATTCGGGCCGCTGTAGCACGAACATATCGTTTCCCTGCCCTCAACTCTTACTCAATGTGTGTAAACACCCGGCCATTCCTGGGTTTGCACGGTAAGTGTCTTGCCTGCGGTAGTATCCAGCGTACGGGCTTCGCTGTATTTCCACATCATAAGTTGCGTTCTTCCGGATAAGGATTCAGAATCAGGCGGCCCAAACATATTTATCAACTCGGCTCTGGTGGTTTTACCGGTCTGTATTTTCTGAATGTTCGCGGTATCGAAATTATGCCCGACGGAGCTTGAGCACGCTGACAGCATAAACATTAAACCCGGGATCCAATATGCTCTCTATTAAACTCTCATGCTGTAAGCCATAAATATAAAACCTCTACATTATAGAGAGTTAACGCCACTTTTAATCGGCGAAGAATCTTAATTATTTCCCACAAGTCCATTCATTTTATTTTTTTCGCAAAAGCTTAGTGCAATTCCTTGGTTCTCCTCGCGGGTGCGGCATTTGATGATGAAATCCGCCCGCCGGGCTATTGAATCATAAGGAATTCACCATGAGTAAGCATTTTCACTTGCAGGCATTGCTTAGCCCCTGCTGACAGGGATATTTAGCGCACACGCGGCGACACCCGGTCAAGGGAGGTACGCTGGTGTATCTTGAACAGCAACCGCATACCAACCTCATCCGCCTGCCGGTGGTTTCTACCCCAACGGCGGTATCCTCAACCAGATCACCGATAAACTAACGTGGCAGAATCCAAAGACGCTGCAGGTTGAACCCTGGGTAGCGGAAAGCTGGAGCAGCAACGCCGATAAAACTGAATACACTTTTAAAATTCGTCCGGGCGTCACCTTCTCTGATGGCACGCCACTGGATGCCAACGCGGTGGCCAAAAACTTTGATACCTACGGTCTCGGTAATAAAGCCCTGCGCTTGCCGGTTTCGGAAGTGATCAATAACTACGACCAGTGAAGTCATCGATCCGCGCTGACGGTGAAGTTTTATTTTAAAAAACCCTCTCCGGGATTTTTACAGGCACCGCAACCATCGGATCTGGCTTAGTGTCCTGAGCACCCTGCAACGAAGCTTCGATCAACTGGGTGACGCACGCCATTATTGGCTCCGGTCCGTTTGTGGTCAGTGATGAAAAACTCGGGCGTGAAGTCGATCCTCACCGCGCGTAAAGATTTTCATCAGTGGCCGAAAAATATCGCCCAGCAAGGCCCGGCCAATCTCGATGGCATCAAAATTATCGTCACGCCGGAAGACAGCGTGCGTATCGGCGCATTGTTGGCGGGCCAGGCAGACTTTATCCGCCAGGTGCAAGCCTATGACGAAAAACAGGCGCAGCAGCAAAACTTCCCGATATATGCAGCCCCCACACGCGGAATCAATGACAGTATCAGCTTCCGCCCCGATAACTCGCTGGTGAGTGATGTGAATGTGCGACAGGCGTTGCTGCATGCAACAAACGCCCAACAAGTGGTAAAAACACTCTTCTCGCCAAACTATCCCGGGCAAGCCACCTCGGTCATTGCCAACTCAGCAGCAGGTTACGTCAACCTGTCCGACAAGCTGAAGTATGATCCTGCTTTGGCAAAGCAGTTGCTGGATAAAGCTGGCTGGCAAGTCGGCAGTGACGGTATCCGCGAGAAAGACGGTAAAAAGCTTGCACTGACAATCTATGAATCACTGCCACAGCCTCAAAACAAAGAAGTCCTGCAACTGGTGGCACAGCAGTGGCGTCAGGTCGGTGTAGCGCTGGCAGTCAGCCGGTGATGCGGGCAGCCGTACGCTAGAAATCTCGAGCCCTGAAAACACCATTGACGGTCTCGGAAGTGGGTCGTGCCGATCCGGATGTGGATCAAAGCCAGTTCTACCCCACTAACCGTGATGCGCTGCTGCAAAAAGGCGGCTCCAGCGACAAGGTGCAAAACTTCCGCGACGACAAGCTGAATGCACTGGCTGGTGGATATCTCGGCGGAAGTGGATCCGCTAAACGTTTGGCTCCTGACCGGTGATGTCCAACGCTATCTGCTCGGATCAGGCTTACGTGATCCCATCTCGAAGAGCCGCAAGTGTTCGCAGGTGCTCCTGGTTCAAAGGCGGAGTCAGCGGTGGGCCGTCCTTCGTCTCTACGGCGCATGGCTGGAAAACTAAGGCAGGCTGATGATGAACGTTCTCTGGCTGCGAAGAGTGGGTCAAAGCGTGTTGGTATTGTGGGCCGCATTTACCCTGTCGTTCTTGCTGCTGCAGGTGCTGCCGGGCGATGCGGTGCTGATTAAATTTCAGAACCCGGATCTGGGCTTAAGCCCGGATCAGATCGCTGAGATGCGGCTGGCTTATGGCGCGGATAACCCACTGTGGCAGCAATATTTCCATACGCTGCTGGCGATGCTGCACGGTGATTTTGGCTATTCGGTACAGGCTGGCGTGTCAGTGAGCGATCTGTTGATCAGCAATCTGCCCGCCACCCTGCAGCTGGCGGTGCTGGGTTTTGCGCTGGCCACGTTACTGGCCTTTGCGCTGGCGGCACTGTCTCGCTTGCCGCACTGCGTCTGCTGCGTTCGTTGCTGCAATCCGTTCCTGCGCTGTTTATCTCGCTGCCGACCTTTTGGCTCGGCATCGCGTTAATTCAGCTGTTCTCCTTCCAGTTGCGCTGGATACCGGTGATCAACCCGTCGCCGTTGCAGGGTTTAATCCTGCCGGTGATCACCGTGGCGATCCCGATCTCCGCGCCGCTGGCACAAATCCTGCTGCGCAGTATTGACCAGATCTCAACGCAGCCCTTTGTGGCGGTGGCGCGAGCCAAAGGCGCCAGCGCCAGTCGAGTGCTGTGGCGACACGTGATGCGCAATGCGCTGCTGCCGGTGCTCAACGTGGCCGGTCTGCTTTTAGGCGAGTTAATCGCCGGCGCGCTGATCACCGAAACCGTATTTGGCCTCAGCGGTATCGGTCAACTGACGCAGCAGGCGGTCAATAATCAGATGTCGCCGTATTACAGGCGGTAGTGATGCTGGCCTTTGTCCTGATCAATCTGCTGGTCGATGTGCTGATACTGTTCGATCCCCGTTTGCAACCTATCGCCGGAGGAAGCCGATGAGCCTCGTCGATTACGCTACCGCTCGCCAACACGGCGCCCCCCCTCGTACTCAACGCAGCTGGCAGATTCAGCCCGGACTCTGGCTGGCCTGGGCGGTGATGCTGCTGGCCCTATTAGCGGCATTCGCGCCAGGATTATTGACTCATTACAACCCGACCCAAGGGGTGTCCGGTGCGCAACGTTTAGCGCCGCAGGCCGCGTATTGGCTCGGGACCGATCAGCTCGGCCGCGATCTGTTTACCCGTATTGTTTACGGTGCTTCACAGTCACTGGCCGCCGCCTTTGCCGCCGTGGCGATGGGCCTGATTGGCGGCACCACGCTGGGCGTATTGGCGGGCGCTGTGGGCGGGCGCACGGAAAACACCTTGATGCGCCTTGTCGATGTGCTGCTTTCCATCCCTCATTACTGCTGTCACTTAGCGTACTGATTCTGCTGAATTTGGCACAGTGCATGCCGCGCTGGCCGTGGGGATTGCCTCCATCGCCAGTTTTGCCCGGCTGGCGCGTGGTGAAGTGGTGCGTGTGCGTCGCAGCGAATATGTCGAAGCGGCCTACGGCAGTGGCGGCAGCTTTTGGCTGGTGCTGTGGCGCCACATTTTACCCAACTCGCTGACGGCGGTAATTGCCTTTGCCGCACTGCAGTTTGGTCAGGCAATTCTGGCGCTCTCCACCCTCAGTTTCCTGGGCTACGGCACACCGCCACCTTCACCAGAATGGGGATTACTGATTGCTGAAGGGCGTAAACTACCTGGCCACCGCCTGGTGGCTCACCACTTTCCCCGGCATCGTGGTGGTGGCCGTGGTGCTGGCGGCGAATCGCATTAGTCAACAGATCGCCGGAGGTGGCGCATGAGTGCATTACTCGCAATAGAAAATCTTTCGCTGAGCTATCAACAGCGCGGGCAGTGGCGTGAAGTGGTGCACAACGTGAGCTTCACCTTGCAGGCAGGTGAAATGGTGGCATTAGTCGGCGAATCCGGCTCCGGTAAAACCACCACCGCACAGGCGATTATTGGCCTGCTGGCCGAAAATGGTCGTCGCGACAGCGGCAAGATCGTGTTAAACGGCACCGATATTGCCGACTGGTCAGCCAAACGTATGGACAGCCTGCGCGGCGTCAGTATCAGCCTGGTGCCGCAGGATCCCGGCAACTCACTCAACCCGGTGAAAACCATCGGCGATCAGGTGGGTGAGATGCTGCAACTGCATCAGAAAATCAGCAAGTCTGAGCGCCAGCAGCGTGTACTGGAACTGCTGGAAAAAGTCGGGTTGAGCCATCCGCAACAGCGACTGACGCAGTATCCGCATCAGCTTTCTGGCGGCATGAAGCAGCGGGTATTGATTGCGATCGCCCTCGCCTTGCGACCGCAAATTCATCATCGCGGATGAGCCCACCAGCGCGCTGGATGTCACGGTGCAGAAACGCATTCTGGATCTGCTGGATGCTGCGCCGTGAGTCGGGCACCGCGGTGTTGTTTGTCACGCACGATCTGGCGCTGGCGGCTGTGGAACGAGCCGACCGGTTGCTGGTATTCCGTCACGGCGAGATTCAGAACAAGGGCCAGCCGTCAGTGTTTAACGCGCCACAACATCCCTACCGCGCCGCTGCTGCAGGATGTCACCGCAGACCACACGGCGCTGGCGATTTACCTGAAGCAAAGTTTTCGACACCCGCGATCCAGCTTTCCAGCCATCAACAAGCAGTTCTCACTGGTAAACAGCAGCAGTTACAGGTCGCCAGACAGGTCAGCCTGACAGTGCCACGCGGCACCACGCACGCACTGGTCGGTGAATCGCTCCGGTAAAACCATTACGCTGGCGCGCATTCTGATGGGATTGAACAGGCTGACAGTGGACGCGTGGTGATCGACGGCATTGATGCCAGTGCGCTGCGCGGTGAAGCGCTGCGCCAACCCGACGCAAAAATCCAGTTCGTGTATCAGAATCCGTTTGCATCACTTGATCCGCGCCAGACGCTGTTTGCCATTATCGAAGAACCGCTGCGTAATTTCGAAAAACTCAGTGCCGATGTTCGTCGTCAGCGGGTTGAAGCCGTGGCTCAGCGAGTGGCACAGTGGAATTACTCACGCGTAAACCGCGTGAACTCTCCGGGGGTCAACGTCAGCGCGTGGCGATTGCGCGCGCACTGATCCTGCAACCGGCGATACTGGTGCTGGATGAAGCCACCTCGGCACTGGATGTCACCGTACAGGCGCAAATCCTGCAGTTGTTGCAACAGCTGCAACAGGAACTGGGATTAACCTCATCTGTTTATCACCCACGATCTCGCTACGGTACGCCGCATTGCGCATATGCACCGTACTGGAGAGCGGGCGAAGTGATCGAGCAAGATGACACCGTCACATTATTTAACGCACCTCAGCATACTTGCACACCCGTGCACTGATTGACGCCATCCCCGCTATCCGTCCGCTGATTAAGGAGTCTGCATGACGGTAAACGCATTGGCTTTTTTCTACACTCGCCTGCTGGATGAGGTATCGGCGCAAGAGCGTTATCGCCTGCGACGAACAGATTCAGCACGCCGAACGTTGGGATTCGACAGCGCCTGGATCGCTCAAAGCATCATTTTCATGAGAAGGAAGGCGGTCTGCCTGCGCCACTGGTTTTCTCGCCCACGTGGCCGCGCACACCCGCACGATTCGTCTTGGCACTGGCATTATTACGCTGGCGATGGAAAACGCGCTGCGCGTGGCAGAGGACGCCGCCGTATTAGACCTGCTCAGTCATGAGCGGCTGGAAGTCGGATTGGGATCGGGCGGCACAAAAACCTCTTTCCTGCCCTTTGGCTTGACCATCGATCAACGCGCCAGTGTGTTTGCCGACCAGCTGCACACGCTGCTTAGCGCCTGGCGAGGCGATACCGCGCACCCGGACAATCATCTCTACCGCCCGCGCCAACGCTGCACAGCGCGTGGATCGCCACATTCTCAGTGCTGAGGCGGCGCGAGCGCGCCGCTGGCCATGGCTTGATGTTGTCACGCACGCAACCGCGTCCGCCAGGCCAGCCTGATTTGCCGCTGGAGGCGATACAAAATCCGTGATCGTGCTATCTGGCCGCGCGCCGGCCGGTATGCACCGCGCATCCTCGCCTCACGCACCGCGTTTGTTGCCGATTCAAATGACTATGCGCGTCGTCTCGTGACCAGAGTTGCGGCGCCAGGCTGAGCAGTTCCAGGCTGCGTACGTCATCACGGCCATTCGCTGAAGCCATGCGCGCCAGCTTGATGCGCGCACGGCGTGCACCTGCGGTGTTGGCGTCATACGCGCCGACTCGACCTTGCAACGTGTCACCGATATCACCTTCCAGTGCACTCAATCGATCCGCCACACGCCGACATTCTGCGTTCCATTGAATTAATCGCTGATCACATCGCCCCAGAGCTACGTGCTCTGGAACAGGCTTAACAGGAGAATATGATGTCTCAACCCATTGATTTACTTGCCGCCTTAGCGGATATCGATCCCGCATCAGAACTCGCGTTAGCACGCAATGAGCGCCACGCTGCCACTCAACACACGCCAAAGGCAGCTATGGTTGCTGTTTGCATGGCAATTAGAATGATGCGGACATTCCGCTACAATGGCGGTTGCGCTATGCGGTGTTGCCGCCACAAAACACGCCTGTTTGATCAGCAACAGGTGAACAACAAGGCACATGACGCGCGCTTTGCGGCCGGTCACGCCTTTGCCGAACTGCTCAGCCTGCACCCGGTGGATGCAGCGCCCAAACACATTCAAAACCTGCAAAGCGCTGGCTGGACGCCACGTGGCATCGTCACCCTCGCACAGTTAATCGCATTTGTGAGCTTTCAAAGTCGTTTACTGACCGGCTTACGCCTGCTCAACGGCGAGCAGAGTGACGTGCAAGCGCACGCCGTGGCTGGCAAGTGGCACGATGCACCGTTGACGTTGAGTGGCCAAACCGCCCTCACCGCCTTTACCCAGCAAGAGTTAGGCTGGGAACCCTGGCTGGCAGCCAAACCGCTCCACGAATTCACCGCCGATGAACAGGCTACCTTGAAGAAAAAATGGGCCGCCAGCGACCTGATTACTCTGTCTGCTATAACGTCATCCGCCGCTGCTGGAACAGCGTACGCTGACCGACAAGGGCATCTTTACACCGCTGGCGGATTGCCGCGCGTGCCGAGCGTGAACTGGGCCACCGTGGGCTTCAGAAAGTGAATGGCTGCATCTTCTGCGCTTCGGTCCACGCGCGTAAAGCCAGCCAATATCAAAAGACGATGCGGCAGTACAAAGCTGCTGAATGTTGCACCGGGCGCAGAGTTGGCACACACGGCCATCACCACGCTGGGCCGCGATTGACCGTGGTCGCGACGCTTTTCCATTACCCCTTCGCTGCCGCCAGCCTGCGCAGGTGCAGACGTTACGCGATCAGGGGGCTTGATACGCTGGAACTGCTTGATGTGATCCAGTCCGCCGCTTTCTTTGCCTGGGCAAACCGTTTGATGTTGACACTGGGCGAGCCATTTTTACCTGAACAATCACAAGGATGACCAAGTGACCGGCAAAACCCCACCCACGCAGCGTTTTCACATCACCCTGACCGGTAAAGGCGCGCATGCCGCACGGCCACATGAAGGCATTGATGGATTGTGATCGGCAGCCATATCGTTTCGCGCTCATGCACCCTTGGAAGTCGTCATCGCCAAGGACGCTGGGCATCACGCGCTAACGGCCGGTAACAGCTGGACAATGGCCTCAGACGGCGGAGATCGAGGGCATCGTGCGCAGTCTGATCAGCACACCGATACGCAAATCACCACCCTGATTGCCGGCATTGCCGCCGGTTTTGGCGCGAAACGCACGTCAACTGGCAGCCACTGTCAGCATCCGAACCGGACGCGCCAACATGGGCGCAGTGACTATGAGAGCAAGGAGGAAAGCGATGGCGATTTCCGTACCGATTCCCCGTCTGGGTCATGTGGTGATCAACGTGGCCGATCAGTTAGATGAGGCCAGTGCGCTGTTTCGTCGGTTGGGGTTTCAGCTCACCGAACGCGGCCATCATTCACTCGGATCCAGTAACCATCTGGCCGTGTTTGGTGATAACTATCTTGAGCTGCTCGGCTTTTCGAGCCGGGGCGCGCCAGTTTACGTCAGGATGTGTGGCAGTCACCCATTGGCCTGAGCGGGTTGGTGTGGAAGACCGACGATGCCGATGCGGTATGGCGTTATCTTGAGAGCCAGGACATTGATGGCGCTGTGCCTGCCAGCTTCTTCCGTCCGGTACAGTTGCCGGATGGCAATGAGGATCAGGCGCGTTTCCGCACCGTGCCGTTACGACCGGCGCTGGTGCCGAATGGGCGCAGTTTCTTTTGCCAGCACGACGCCACACGCGGTGGCAGGATGCATCGGCGTCAGCATCCCAACGGCGTGACCGATATCACCGGAATTTGTAGGTGGCACAGATCCTGCGGCGGCACAACCTTACAGTCGGTTATTTGGGGCTAAGCGCTCACCGCCTGCCAGGAAGGTGCCTTCGTATTAAAAGCTGGCGTGGCGACGGTGCGCTTCGCGGCTGCCGGCTATCGTCACACAGCGTTTCGCTGGATTACCACCCCGGATTACAACGGCAGTGCACGCATGGCGGCGTTGCTTTACGCAGCGTGGATCTGCGCAAGGTGAAAGCCAGCTTATTACTGGGCGATATCCCGTTCCACGAAGAGAATCCGCGCTATCGTCAGCGCTGAGCATGCTTGGCGTGGCGCTGCGGCTCGTTTCAGCAGTCAGCTTGAGCTTTGGCGGCCCATGGGCCGCACCTAAATAGCGCTCTTGAGCTGTGATCGCGGCTAACCCTGGTATCAGAAGATCTTTACCCATTGCCCCTTTATGCCATTTCGTCACTTCCCTAAGGTTCTGTTAATCTTTAAACCTCAATATGCCCTCACTAACATGAGGGTATGAATGATATGAAATCGTTTTTTCAGTTTGGATGGATGGATTGCCATATTGATGAGTGTTTTTACCATTACAGCCTTTATTATTTGTCAACCTAACAACATCAATGAATTTTATCACTGGGCATTTTAACATCACTCATGCATTTAATCATTCCATCGTAGATATTAATAACACCTTTTAAAAGCTTGTTTAATTTATAACGCCAATCAAGTAGCCCCCATTTAAACATCAGATTAATAACCTAACTAACTTCACAGATCCTGAAAACACTCTGATTGCATCGGGTCGCAATGGGTTACTGTTAAATTCTTGTAACAAATGTAACCAAAAGGATCCGTATGAAAACCTCTCTGCGTTTTTTAACAACCTCTGTACTGGCAGGACTTCCTTCTCTGCGTTTGCGGCTGTACCTGCAGGTTATCCCGCTGAGTATCAGAAAGTCATTGATGCAGCGACAAAAGAGGGCAAAGTGGTGGTGTATTCTACCACTGACACCAAAGCAGCGGGCCCGTTGATCAAAGGCTTTGAGTCACTGTATCCGGGCATCAAAGTTGAAAACACATGAACAGCACCGAACTCTATAACCGTTACATCAGTGAGCAGGCCTCGGGTAGCGGCAGCGGTGATGTGGTATGGAGTTCATCCATGGATACCGCGCTAAAGCTGGCCACGGAATATGGTAAATATGCCTCGCCTGAGCAAAAGCAAAATACCAAAATGGGCAGTGTGGCAAAAAAGCTTACGGCACTGACCTACGAACCGGTGGTGTTTATTTACAACAATAAACTCATCCTGCAGCTACACGCGCCTGACTCTCTTACACCGCACTGGCTAAATGATTGCAGCCGATCCGTTACCCAAAAATAAAGTGACCACTTACGATATTGAAAAATCAGGATTAGGTTTCATGCTGACGGTTCAGGACAGCAGTGGATCCGCAATACAAAGAAACCTGGCGGGGATGGCGAAAGGGGGTCTGACGGTACAATCTTCGACTGGCACGATGATGGAGCGCGTCTCTTCAGGTGAGAATTTGATTGGCTTTAATATTCTCGGTTCTTATGCCGAAGCCCGAGCGGAAGAACGATCCGGCATTGGGCATCGCTTACCCGGAAAGATTATATCCTGGTGCTGTCTCGCGTTTCGTTTATCACCGAAGATGGTGAGCATGAGAACGCCGCTAAATTGTGGCTGGATTATGTATTGTCAGAAAGGGACAGAATATCCTGGAAATCAGGCGGACATCCCTTCCTGCGCAATGATATTGAAGGCAAAAACGATATTGACGGTATGACCAAAATGCTGGGCGATGCTCTGAAGCCGATTCCGGGTGGATGAACTTACCGCTGAATATCTGAACCGGCAAACGCCTGAATTTATTAACAGTGGCGTACCGCCGCCGGGAAATAATGCTCCCCACGTTATGCGCCCGTCGCGGCGCATAACATCTCCTTTCGCCTCCGGTGTTTGATAGGGTTGGCATATGAGCAGGTTACTAAAAAAGTGGCAGAGTTTGCCACGTGCATTGATTGTTCTGATCACGGCATTGGTTATTTACGTGCCGCTGATGTTTATTGTGGTGCAGAGTTTTTCTCCGCGCCGTTCTTTGCCAAAGAAAGAGCTGACGCTCGGTTCATTTGATTTATTTTCCGATCCTGATTTTTATAAGGCGCTGGAGTCGGGCTTTATTCTGGCGTTTGGTCTGGTGATCATTGCTATTCCACTCGGCGGTATTTTGGCCTTCCTGATGGTCAGAACCAACCTGCCAGGACGCCGCCTGATTGAGCCGTTGATTCTGGTAGATCTTGTCTCACCGATGGTGCTGGCCTTTGGCTATGTGGTTGCTGCAGGCCGGTGGGCTTCTTTGTCGCAATGGGCGAATCAACTGTTTGGCGGTGCCGTGGAACATCTACTCGATGACCAGCATCGTGGTGGATCGCCGGACTCACCTCACGTGCCGCACGCCTATCTTCTGAACATCTCATCGGCACTGCGCAGCGTCAGCTCCGATGTGGAGGAAGCCGCACGGTCGGCGCTTCACCGTTGCAGGTCATGACTTCCGTTAGCCTGCCGGATGGTGCGCCCTTCGATTCGTATGCCTGTGTGCTGGCTGTTCTTCCTGGGATTAGAGGTGTTCGGCCTGATGCTGGTACTGGGCGATCCCGAAGGCAACATGGTGCTCGCCACCTACCTGTATAAGCTGACCAACAAGCTCGGCACGCCTTCCTACCACCTGATGGCCGCTGTCGCCGTGGTGCTGATCTGTTTTACCGTGCCACTGGTGATGCTGCAGCGCTGGCTGATGCGCACCGCCAACCGTTTTGTCACCATGAAAGGCAAAGCTGTCACAAGCGCGCGCCCTGCCGTTGGGTAAATGGCGCTGGATCGCTGGTGCGGTGGTGTTGGCCTGGCTGACCATCACCATCGGCGTGCCGCTACTGGGCGTGGTGATGCGTGCGTTTATCTCGCACTGGGGCGTCGGCGTCTCACTGTGGGATGAAATATCCTTCGCGACCTTCCGCAGTATCTGGGATCAACCCAATCTGTTGCGTGCCATCGTCAACTCGATGCTGATTGGGGTGATCGGCGGCGCGGTGGCGGTGATCTGTTATTTGTTTGTCGGCATCGCCATGCATCGCAAGCAGATCAGGTACGCTTCCTGGATTACAGCGTGCTGGTGCCGCGTGCCTTTCGTGCCGGGACTGTTATGCCGGTCTGGCTTTTCCTGGGTGTTTTGTTCATTCCGATGTGGCTCGATCAGTCCCTGAAAAACGGCTGGCTCTCCAGCCTGCCAGTTGCTGACTGGCTGCGGGAAAACTTTATTGTTTGGCTGCGTTCCCTGCGTCAAACCATCTTTAGCGTCTGGCTGGCCTATACCGTGGTGTGGATGGCTTACGGCTTGCGCCTGATCTCCTCAACGCTGTTGCAGGTCGCCCTGAACTGGAAGAAGCTGCACGCAGCGTGGGTGCCACCCCGGGACAAACCACGCGCACGTGACCGTGCTGTCTCGCCACGGCCTGATTGGCTCCTGGTTGCTGATGTTCCTGATTTTGAGCGTAATACCAACCGGTGTATATCTGCTATCACCCGGCACCGAAACCATCGGTTCAATGCTGGTCTCACTGTGGTCAGCGGGCGCCATTGATATCGTGGCTGCGCTCTCCCTGATTAATATCGTGCTGGTGGTGATCGGCCTCGGCATCGCTTTACGCTTTGGAGTGAAATTACATGATTGTCGGTAGCGATAACTTGCATCTGATGTACGGCGATAATCCTGTATTGAAAGGCGTATCGATGCAGTTGAAAAAAGGCGAAGTAGTTTCACTGCTGGGCCCATCAGGCAGCGGCAAAACCACCCTGCTGCGTGCCGTAGCCGGTCTGGAAAAACCGTCTCAGGGGCGTATCAATATCGGCAAGAATGTGGTGTTTGACGGCACGCCTAAAAGCGAGATTCCGGCTGAAGAGCGCAATCTCGGTCTGGTGTTCCAGTCTTACGCACTGTGGCCGCACAAACCGTGTTTGAGAACGTGGCCTACCCGCTGAAGTTGCGCAAAGTGGATAAGGCAGAAATCAATCAACGCGCAGCGCGTGCTGGATCAATTAGCCTGGGCATTCGGCAAAACGCCATCCGTGAGTCAGCTTTCCGGCGGACAGCAACAGCGCGTGGCGATTCGCTACCGTGCACTAGTCTACAACCGCCGGTGATTCTGCTGGATGAACCGCCTTAACCCGATGCCAAACTGCGTGAAGAGGCGCGCGTTCTTGCGCGAGCTTGATTATTCTTGTCTCGGACTGTCTGCCTTAATGGTGACGCATGACCAGAACGAAGCCATGGCGATCTCTGACCGTATTCTCGTTGCTGGAATAACGGCGTGATTGAACAACAAGGCACACCACAAGAGATAAGACAGCCAGCCTCAACGCTGTTTGCCGCTGAGTTTATGGGCAGCAATAACCGTCTGCACGGCTAAAATCACCCACGTTGAAGGCGGCCGGGCACTGTATTGCCGGGGCAAAAGTGGGCGCTGTGGGGTAAAACCGAGTGGCGACATGTGCAGGTTGGACAGGAAGGAACAGCGGTGATACGCGTCGAACGTATGAATACGATCGCTGACACCACCGGATGACACCACCTGGAGCCGCCCTGCTCTCACCAGCATGCGCATTTAGGCTGATCGCTGGAATATCTGGTTCCGAACCGAGTGGGGATGATTTTTGCGCTGCGCGCGTATGGCAAGGAGTGCTCCGCGGGAATCAGCGCTCCGGGCGTCTCACTGCCGCAAGAGGATCTGTGGATTTTCGCTAAAGATTGATTGCTAGCAGCAGGGTCGATTATGGAGAAGGCGGCCTTTCGGCCGCTTTATTGAGGTTTTGACCCTGCATAATTATTTGCGCGCCTTCGCAGCCGCAACCAGTCCATCCAGCCAATCCTGATGACCGTTGATCATCGGATTGGGTTTCGCGCTTGCCAGCTCAACGGCCGGTTTACCGTTTTGCGTTTCCTGAGTCAGGATACGCACGCGATTGTCAGAGAGATCTTCAATCAGCCAGGCGTGCAGAACATCTAATCGGTCGTCGCTGCCCACTTCACCCGCCCAGCCGTGCCAGGAAACACGCGCTTCGCCGACTACGGGTGCCACGTACTGGTGACCTTCGCTTCCACCGGGAAGCCAAAGGTTTCGAAATAGAAGCGTAACGCCCTGCTCCAGTTCGGGGCCTTTGTTGTCATAGAAACGCGCATTCGCCGAGTTCTGATAATAAGTCGGCCAGAGGACGGCGTATTCAGTAGCGGCCAGATATTCTGGGTGCTTAAGCCCGCCACAATCACCTCGTTGGAACAGTAGTTATCGCTGGGCAAAGCCCGGTACAAAACCTTCTGGCCAGTTAATCGCGTTCATTTTCATTTCATTCGTCTCAGCGGGATAAATCGTGGCAAAAAGTATCTGACTTCCTCAGTGAAATAAGACCAATCGCCATTATTTATTTTTTAATATACGTTTTCGTGATATCTGGTGGCAGCGTATGATGAGGCACTGCCACGCCATCGCCGGAAGATGATGAAACCGATATCCGCAACCTGACCTCAATTTGCTCAAAAGCGCTGGATGCCTTACTGGATGAGCGCAGCGTCACCCGCGCGGCTGAAGTTTAGCCCTGACGCAACCTGCAGTCAGCGGCATGTTAACGTCTGAGGGAGGTTTTGATCGATCCGCCGTCTGTCGGGCGCAGCGCGGCGTTGTCCGACGTTAAAGCGTACCGCAAGTTGGCTCAACCCGTGAAGTCCATTCTGGCGGAAGTGTCAGAACTGTTGCAGCCCAAAGCCTTTGACGCTGCAACCGCCGAAATGACCATTAAAATCGCGGCCACCGATTATGCCCTGCGTGCGGTCATTGTGCCCTTTATGGCCGCGTTAAGGGTACAGGCACCGGGTATCCGCGTGGCGGTATTGCCCGTTAACAACGAGCAGTTATCTGCGCAGTTTGAACGGGGTGACATCGACATCGCGTTGATCACGCCAGACAGTGCCCCACCCGATCTACACGCCCGCTCGCTGTACGATGAAGAGTATGTGTGTCTGCGTGCGAGGACCATCCACTGTCTGTGCAGACAGGTTTAACGCTCGACAGTTTCTGCGCGCAGGACCACGCGTTAGTTTCCTACGTAGGAGGCAACTTCAAGGGCGTCACGGATGAGGCGTTAGCCGCGGTTGGACGTTCGCGACGACGCCGGTGTGCAGCTTTAGTATTACCAGAGATCTTACGTCAGTGATTTGATTAGCGTGGTGTGCCACGCCGGTTAACGCAATGATTACCCGGTTTGGAAGGTCTTGCCTCCTCAATCGATCCAGGGGTTCAACAAAATTGTGGTCTGGCGATGAACGCACGCACCGCGATGCCGGGCACCGCTGGTTGCGTGAATTACTCTTCTACGGCGATTTCGCGGCCGCCTGTTCATTCCCAGCAGATTCAATATATGGCTGCGTGCAGCGCCACCCAGCTTAGGGTCACGTCGGCGGGCCAGGCAGATCCACTCAATCACATCCACCACTGCCGGTCTTGGGCTAATACACCACACGATTCTGCCATCAGCCTCTTCAACGTCATGTAAGCGCCATCAGCGTGGTGAACTGCTGCTCCTGCCAGAGGTCAACAATCTCCTGCTGCATGCGCAGTCGCGTAAGGGAGTCAAGTTTACCCAGAGGCTCATCAAGAATAAGCAGACGTGGCACATTCACCAACGCGCGAGCCAATGCCGTTTTGCTGCCATACCGCCAGACGCTGATGCGGCGTGCGCGGAGCAAAATCCTTCAAGCCGACACGATCCAACATTGCGTTAATTCGCTGCTTTAACTGCAGCGGCTCGCCGCGAATCTGCAATCCCAGACCGACGCGCTCGAGCACCAAAGGTATAGAGCGTGATCCTGAAACACACCACGTGAAGGATCGGGGCCAAAATGGCTTTACCTCTTCCGCGAGAAACCGCTGGCTGAGGTTCCAGCCCGGCGAGCAAACGTAATAAAGTCGATTTCCGCAACTGAAGGTCTTAGTAGATGGGACAACCACCGGCCTCACCTGTAAATTGATGTTCTCCAGCACCGGAAATCACTGCCTTCAAGCGTAAAATGGTGATTCACTTTTCAATAGCAATATTCACGCCTGCAGAGGTCATGGCCATATTTCTGCTCCTGCAATAAGAGTGTGCCGACAGTTATCAAAGCAAAAACCATAAAGCGTCTCTCTTCCTGATTGAAATAGCCTTTCGGCAAACCTATCCGTCATCTTTCATAAAGAAAAACGCATGACCTCGGATTGTTATTTGCGTGGAAATCGCTGATAGGTGCCCGTGATCTTTAATGACAAGGAAAGCAGAATGGCAATGCAAAAATACTTTCTGAGCCGGCGCGCATTATTGCGCGGTCTGGGTTTATTCAGCGCTGGTGTAGCGGTGAATCCACGTTGCGAGCAGCAATGTTTTCAAAGGACGATAAACCGCTTAAAACCATCAAACTGGCGGGACGTAAAGTGTGTCAGGCGCCGATTTCGTTGCCCTTGAAGCAGGGTTTCTTCAAAAATATGGCCTTAACGTTGAACCGGTTAATCAGCGGCCCGGACTGATGCCCTGCTGTGAAGATCGCGATCGGCCGTGCCGCTGATGGTGGTATTGTATGGCAGCTGCGCTGGCTAAACCGCTGATGTTGGTTTTGACGTCGACCTGACCGTCGGCACCCACGGCGGCTGCATGCGCTTATTGACGCCGCAAAACAGCATCTCGCGATGTAAAAAAGATTTGTGGGTAAATCTGTCGCTGTTAGCGATCAGGCCAGCCCGATTCGTAACTTCTTCGCAGTGCAGCTGGCGAAACAGGGCATCGATCCTGATAAGCAAGTCAATTGGCTGCAGTATCCGCCCGATCTGTTTGGCGAGGCGCTGCGTAAAGGCGAAGTACAGGCACTGGCCACCGATGACCCACAGGGTTGGCTGCTGAAGAAACAGCACAACCTGCTGGAAGTCGACAACAACCTCAAAGGCGAGTACGCCAGCATGACCTGCTGCGTGCGGCTGCGCGGTTCGCTGGTGCGTGACGATCCTGCCACCGCGCGGGCCTATTACCCAGGCGATTGTGGATGCACAGCAGTGGACTGCCGATCATCCGCCGAAACCGCGAAAATCTTCCAGCCGTTTGTGCCGGGTTCGGTGCCGGTAGAGGACATCACCGCGATGCTCAAAGAGCACACTCATCACCACCACTCCACCGGCGCCCAGCTGCGCAGTGAAGTCGCGACCTATGTTGAGGAGTGAAGAAGATCAACGTGATTCGCCCGATACCGATGCGCGTTCCTGCTGGAACACTATGTGCCGCAACTGCTGCCCGCCGAATCCGCCCATCAGCACGCCAGTAACATGGCGCACATGAGCACATAGTGTCGAAGTTAAGGAGAGAGTCATGACCAGTGAAACCTCACGATTGCCCAACACCGTGCAGCACCGCGCCGCCTGCAACCCGCCGTCTGGGGCGCGCTGTGCTGCTGTGGTGGGCGTTAGTGGCGCTGATGGTGGCGGTACCGAGCCGCAGGGTTTTGCTGCCCCGCGCTTTGTCGATCAAAACCCATGAACTGTTTGCCGATTGCGTTGTTACTCACCGTTGGCAATAGCCTCTGGCGTGTTTCCGCGTCTGCGCTGCTGGCTCCGTTGAAACGTAGCGGGCCGTGGTTGATTGTGCTGGCGCTGCTGATTGGCGTGTGGGAAACCGTGACCGTTAAACTGGCGCTGTTGCCCGCGCCCTTCTTTGCACCGCCGCGCGCACTGGTCGAAGCCTACGCCACTGACTGGCCACGTCTGCTGGACAGCGTGCTCAATTCGCTGCGTTTGCTGGCCTTTGGTTTTCTCTACGGCAGCGTGGGTGGGCTTTCGGTGACCGGCGGCGATAGCTGGTCGCGAGGACTCGGTTATTGGGTACATCCGTATTTTACGCTTCCGGGTCCCGGCCATCCACGGCACGGCGTTGCTGCCGCTGTCACTTTACTTCTTCCCTCCAGTCCGCTGCGGTGTTTCATCGCCCTGGCCACCGGTTCCGGTGACCGTGCTGACCTGGTCCGGCGTTTCCAGCGTCGATACCCGTTACTACGATGTGGCGCGCACGCTGGGCGCCAATTCGATGTTCCTGGTGCGCTGCGCGTGGCGGTACCGCCGCATTGCCGCACCTGTTTGTCGGCCTATTTATGGGGCTGGGCGCATCGTTCTCGGTGCTGGTTGCCGCAGAGATGATGGGAGTGAAATCGGGCCTGGGTTGGTATCTCCAGTGGGCACAGGGCTGGGCCTACGCCAATATGTATGCGGCGCTGATCGTGATGGCGCTGCTGTTCTCCCCTGATCTCCTGTTATTCCTGGTGCGACCGTTTGCTTTCGTGGCAACGCAGCGGTGAAATGGTAACGGCATGGTGATGCCTGAAGGCGCACCTTAGAAACGTTGCCACATCTCAAGGGGCGTCAATCATGGCGCCCAGGCAGGCTACTCCACCACAGAGGTGAACTATGGTTGCAAAAATTTCCTCGTCAATCACCGAACTGATTGGTAATACGCCGCTGCTGCGGCTCTCACGTTATGCTCAGCAACAAGAGATTAAGGCCGAAGTGATCGCCAAACTGGAGCTGTTTAATCCTAATCACAGCGTCAAGGATCGCATTGCGCTCAGCATGATCGAAGCCGCAGAACGCAACGGCACCATTCAGCTGGCGACACGCTGGTAGAAACCACCAGCGGCAATACCGGGATTGGATTAGCGGCGATTGCAGCGGCCAAGGGCTACAAATTCCGCGTCTATATCAATGACTTTGTTAGCATCGAACGCACGCAACTGATTCAGGCTTACGGTGCTGAAGTGGTGCCGTTCAGCACCATTGAGGGCTTCGAGAGTTTTATGAAGCCAGCAATGGCGATTTTGTCGCCGCCACCAAATGGCTGGCTGAAAGGTCACCGCCGCGGAGCCGGAAGTCCATTTTGTTACAGCTGGAGAATCCCGCCAACCCGGCCGTACACGTTCAGACCACCGGGCCAGAGATCTGGCGCGACAGCGGCGGCAAGCTGGATATCTTTATTGCGGCAGTGGGAACCGGCGGCACACTGTCGGGAACCGGGCGCTATCTCAAACAGCAGTACCCAAGCCTGCAGGTGATCGCGGTGGAGCCTGGCGTGGGTTCACAACCCAGCGAATTGCGTCCGGAACCGCTGGAGTTCACCGGGGTGCACGCCTTTAGCAATCAGCCGCCCGAACGCATCCGGCGAATCTGGACCACGCGTGTATGACGAAGTGATCGCCGTAGAAACCTGGCAAGCGTATGCGGCGGCGTCAACTGGCGCTCAGCGAAGGCGTGTTGGTGGGTGACTCTTCCGGGGCCGTATTGTGGGCGGCAGAACAGGTGGCGGCGGCCGGAGAATCACGGCAAGCGTATCGTGGTTTTGCTGGCAGATGGCGGCAGCAGCTCCTGTCGACGCAGTTGTTTGCGCATCAGGTGCCTGCTGAGGACCTTCAAGCTGGCAAATGCGATTCAGACATCACAAAGATTGCCTGATTCGCCGGGTTTTCTTTATCACGATGTCATTTATATGGCGCATTCTGAGCAACAACGCTGCTCGATGAATGCGCGATAAATCACTCCGCCACATCAAATTGCGCGTTATAAGATCGCCCCTCACACCAGCACATTGCTGGTGATACCCTTAGCGAACAGCAGCGGATCGGTTTCTGGCCGCAGCACGTTAATAGCCTTCAAATCCCGCGCATAAACATCGATCTCTTTGACGAAGGCATTGCCCACCGAATAGTGCCCATGGGTATGGGTTTTCAGTACGCTGGCGATCTCCTGCGGCGTGGTATTCAGCGCCTGACCGTTGAACTCGCTACCGATCGCTTCGGGATGCTGCGCAGCATAGGCGTGCGCTTGCAGGATGGCATGAGTAATCGCAGCAGCCACCTCTGGCTGTTCGCGAATCAAACTGCCACGCGTGCCCACCACACAGCAACTCAGGTTGGCGTACTCATCCATCAAATTAGTACCGACTTCGCGATAGCCCGGCTTCTGCGCCAGGCGCCACATAATCGGATCTGAACCGCTGGCGGCCTGAATTTCCCCTTTCTCCAACACCATTGGCAGCAAATCTTGGGGAATACACGCCAGTTCACGTCGGTATTGGGATCGACGCCGTGCTTTCAGCATCAGTGAAAAGAAGTTCTTATCTGCGCCCGCCATATCGGTAACGCCGATGGTTTTGCCTTTTAGCTGCTCCAGCGTGGCGGGACCGTCACTGCGCGCTAATAAGCGCATGCAGCCACCGTGCGTGCCTGCGGTGAGTTTCACATCGAAGCCTTGCTCCAGCGCTTTTAACCCAGCGCAGTGCCATGCCGATGGCGGCTTCCGCTTTCCCCGTGGCAATCGACTCCAGCAATAATTCGGTGGAATTGCCAAAGTTGACGAATTCCACTTGAAGGTTGTGAGCTTTGAAGAAATTATGTTGATCGGCCACCACAACCGGTGCCAGGCAAATGGCATTAAGGTTCACCGCGAGGCGAATGTGCGTGGGTTTCGCCAGTGCCCACTTACCCGCACCACCCTGCAACAGGTCGCCGGACATCGGCATATTGTGCATCTGATCTTCGGCGAAACTGCGCCCTGGTAAAGTAGACGCCATCATCGCTGCGGCGGAATACCCAAGAAAGCGACGACGCGAAAGTAAATAATTTTCTGGCATGATTTTACTCCCAAAAATATATACAGGTGAAAGAGTGAGCGTTGTAATAATTCATTTCAGGAGCAGGCAGATTAATCGTTAATTAACAGCGCAACCAGCTGTGTAATTATGCCGATTACGCATGTGTTAAGCGGTTTTATTGCTTTTACAGCCTTGCCATATCAGGAAACAATCGACCCTATGTTATTCATCGATAAACAAGGTTTTCTTAATGGCAAATAACACGCCTTTTCTCGCTGAATTATTGCCAGCCCTCACCGAACGATTGGCTGAACATGCTGAAGAAGTTGATCGAAGCGGTGAATTTCCGCGTGCGGCTTTTGCTCATCTGCAACAACTTGGATTGTTGTATTTCGCTTTGCCCGTCTCCGCAGGCGGCGGTGGTGGCGATTTACGCGATTGTCAGGCGATCATTCAGGCAGTCGCGCGCGGCGAACCCTCCGCAGCACTGATTCTGATCATGCAGTATCTCAATACGCGGAGGCTGAGTGAGGAATCTGATTGGCCCGTAAGTGTGCGCGCGACGGTGGCGAGCAGCGTGGCAGCCGAGGGCGCGTTAATCAATGCGCTGCGCGTCGAGCCGGAACTGGGTACGCCTGCGCGTGGCGGTTTGCCCGCAACCCGAGCGCGAAGAACCGCCGAGGGCTGGCGCATCAGTGGCGAGAAGATTTACTCCACCGGCAGCTATGGGCTGGCTGGTTTCTCGTCTGGGCCAGCAGTGATGATGTCGATCCGCTGGTCGGCGGTTATCTGGTGCCCGCCGATGCGCCAGGCATCCAAATCGTCGATGAATGGGATCATCTCGGGAATGCGCGGCACCTGTAGCCATCGCGTGTGTTAGGATGAGGTGTTGATTCCGCTCAATCACGCGTCGTTGCACCCTGGAGCACGCCGAAGCCGGGCTAAATGAAGAGTCTGTGTGGCTGGCGGTGTTGCTCGGCTCGCTGTATGACGCCATTGCCCAAAGTGCACGCGACTGGTTTATTGGCTTTTTACAACAGCGCGCTCCTGCCAACCTCGGTGCACCGCTGGCATCCTTGCCACGTTTTCAGGAGTTAGTCGGACGGATTGATACGCTGCTATTCACCAATCACACGCTGCTTAACAGTGCCGCACGCGGTCAGGTTGCCAGCAGCCATACGGCTCAGATCAAACAAGTGGTGACAGAAAATGCCATCGTGCCGTTGAACTGATGGTGGAGCATTGGTAATCATGCGTTAACGCGTCATCCGTTACAACGTCACTATCAAACAAAGCTTTGCGGTCGCATTCACACTCCGCAGAGTGACGCCATTTTCACTTCGTGGGCAAACCGCCTCAAGGCTGCGAGGAATACTTCATAACGTTACGTTTGCGGAGGTGACATGGGCACTGATGCTTTTGAGCCAGGTTGCAGCTCCAGCATCGCCAACCTGTGTTTTCACGTTTAATGGCTATTGCAGCGCCCAGATTACTTCCGCCTTACACCCTATAAAAATCGCACTAAAATCCTGCATGCTGTCCGTTGCCTTTAGGGCCGCGATATCTGATAGCTATGACTGCCACTAAAACTGGATTTACTCTTGTAGCGCTGGCAATTTTTGCCGCGCTCGCCTTGCTGTTTTCCCACTGGACGGCGTTTCTCGCCTGGTCACTGCAAACGCAGATCCAACTCCACCGCCTGCTGGTGACGCATCTGCTGCAAATCAATAGCGGGCAATACAGCGCGGGGTTGTGGTTGATTGGCGTGACCTTTCTTTATGGCATCCTGCACGCGGTTGGCCCCGGCCATGGCAAATTTATCGTCACCACCTGGCTCACCACTCATCAACCGCCGCGCGGTGTCGCGCTCAGCGTGCCGTTTCTTGGCAGCCTGGTGCAGGCCTCAGCGCCATCGCTTTTGTGTTTATCCTGGCCGTTGGCTTTAACCTGACAACCGGCGATCCAGTAGCACCAGTCGCTGGTATCTGGAGCCAGCGCGCTGTTTATTGCCGCGCTCGGCGTGATGATAATGGTGCAAGCCTGGCGAGGCCGCAATAAGCATCTGTACCAACATCAGCATCAGCATCAGCATCAAGACGAACATGAGCATGAACATGAACATGAATGGCGAACATGAACATGAACATGAACATGTGAACATGAACAGCATCATAACGGCTGCGGCCATCATCACGGCATTACTGCGGATTCAGTGGATAACTGGAAAGCGTGGATCGGCATTATTATTGCCACGGGCGTGCGGCCTTGCAGCGGCTCACCACGAAAGTGCTGCTTGCCAGCGTGATTGGCATCACCCGTTGGGGCATGTTTGCGGTGATGACCATGGCACTCGGCACCGGTAGGCACTGGTCGCGCTGGCTCTTTCGTACGTCATTTCGTCATCGCGCGGGAGAGTTATGGTTGGCTGAGTCATCGCCACGCACGCAGCAAATACTGAGGATAGTACGTATTGCCGGAGGCGTTGCTGATCTTAGTGCGCTGGTACTGTTTTTTAACCGTGGTGCCGATCAGTGCGGGAACGGGGATTATATTGCGGCGGGATGTTAATAATTTTTCAAGTCTGATGCGAACAACGCCGGGCCGGCATCCTTGCCGTCCCTGCCAGTGACTCACGAACATCAGCGTGAACCCCGGCAGAGCACGCATTGCTGCGCGCCCGGTTGGTTGAAATCAGAAACGGTAAGACGCAGTCACCGAGAAGCTACGAGGTTCGCCATAAACGATGCCGCCACTACCGACGTTTTCACTCTTTGTCGAACAGGTTGTTCAGATTGCCCTGCACGCTCAGGTTTTTGCGTCACGTCGTAACGTGCGAAAAGCGATCAACCAACGCATAGCTGCCCTGACGTGCTGCGCCAGGTGCCATTGCCGTCCGGTGCGCCAACGTCTTTGTACGTCTTCGACTGCCAGTTCACACCGCCGCCCAGTCAGCTGATCCAGCATCGGCAGACGATAGCTGGTGAACAGGTTGAACGAGGTGCGTGGCAAGCTGTGTTGTAGTTCTCACCATCACGGTCTTCAGCCACATAGGTGGTGCCACCGAAGGTCATCTGCCAGTTATCCGTCAGCGCACCGTTCACTTCGAACTCGACGCCACGGCTGACTACGCCACTCTTACCAACGTAGATGGCATTACCGGTATCCGGGTTGGTCGCCCCAGTTGCTTCCCGCAACGTTGTCCAGTTCTGAACGGAATACTGGAAATTGAAGTGGTCAGACGGCTGGTCAACCAATCAGACTTAACACCAGCTTCATAGTTCTACTAAATGACAGGTGAAAGGTAACCACCCGAAGCATCCTGATAATCTTGTGGCTGGAATACTGAGGTATAGCTCGCGTAAGCTGACCAGTTATCATAGAAGTCCCAAATCACACCGCCGTAAGGAGTGGTGTTGTTCTTTTCCATCTCTGAACTCAGCGTCTCACGATTCCAGTTGGTATAACGCGCACCTAAAATATGCAGCGGATCGGCCAAAGTGAAATGCTGAGTGGCGACATAAGCGGATTTCTGACGCACCACATTGCGTGTCTGATGCCGGCTCACGAGGGTTCCAGTTTGGTCGAAGTTGCCATTGAAGTTGAAATTGCCCAGCTCGGCCGGCGAAATATTTGCCCACGCGCTGTAGTATTTATTATCCTGACGGCTGTAATTCACACCCACCATCAGTTCATGTTGGCGACCTAACAATTCATAAGGGCCGCTGGCGAACGCATCGACGGCATCGACTTTACGTTTACCGTGTTGTATCCAGTGCCACCTATTTATTGCGGGTAATTAGCATATGGCGAGGTGCCGATACCGGTGTTCTTATCGAAGTAACCATCGATGTAGAGTTGCTTACTGTCGAGAAGCATCTCGTTATGAGTACCGTTAAGGGTGATATTCCAGCCGTTATCGAGTTCTGCTGCAGGTTAACAAAGACCTTTTTATTTTCTTTGTTATTGTAAGCCCACTCCGGTGAGGTGTTATACCCGCGACGCAGATGCGTTTGTGAACCGTCGGTATACCAACGCGGCGAACCACTCCACATTGGGGAGTCAGTGTCGACTTGAGTAAATCTCATAGCCCACAGACAGCTTGGTTTATCGGTCAGGTCAGCATCCACCACACCGTAGATGAATTTCTTCTCGAAGCCATAACGCTCGATAAAGCTGTTTTTATCTTCGTAACCCGCCACTACGCGGCCACGCACGTTGCCTTCGGGCGACAGCGGCGCAGAGAGATCGGCGACATAGCGCTGTTTGTCCCAGCTACCGTAGCTCGCTTCCAGATTCCCGGTGAACTCTTTGCTGTCAGCGTGTTTACGTACCATGTTGATGGAAGCTGACGGGTTACCTGGGCCGGTCAACAGGCCGGTGGCACCGCGCACCACTTCAACGCGCTCGTATAACGCCATATCGGTTTGCGCATCGCCAAGGTTCCAGCGAGAAGCGAAAGCGGTAGGGATGCCATCAACCATGTAATTGTCGATGATAAAACCGCGTGAATAATAATTCGTACGATCCATATCGCTGCTGACGCCTCGAATACCAGTGGTATTCGACAGTACGTCATTCAGGGATTGCAGCTGCTGGTCTTGCATACGCTGCTTGCTGACAATGCTGACCGATTGCGGAATATCACGCGCGGTCAATGCCATTTTGGTAGAGCCGGCACGAGGACCGGGACGCTGTAATCTTTTGCTGCCTGCTCTTGCATATCGCTGCTGGCGCTGGCATCCACGGTCAGGGTTTGTTCTGTTTTGGTGCTATCTGCGGCCTGGGCAATACCTGACGCCACCATCATTGCCAGCACAGAGATACGCAATGCTCGCTGCGGCGCACGGCCAGATTCCCTGACGCGCTTTTCTTTGAAAGACATAATATTCCTCAATCAACTTATCGTTATTTTGTGTTGGCGGCATAGCTGCTGACGTCTGTTAGATCCAGCCATAAATAACGTGCTGAAAAGGAATATCAGGATGAGGTATTTCGACCGTGCCGTCCTGCACAAACAGAACGACCGTAAAGATGCCGTTAAGAAAGCAAATGAGAAATATACGCATTAAGATTACTATTGCAAGAGATTGTTACCGGTTATCCGGCAATTTTACATTTGGATATTTCCTTATTCTTCAATGATTAATAATACAGGTGGGTTATTTTCGGACATTATCACGCAGATTATTGAGCAAACCTGTGATAAATCACAGGTTCTCGTCGTGATGGTATTCAACGGATCACCAGGGCCAGCGTTTTCCGCCAAATCCACCAGAAGACGTGACGCGGGGGAAAGTTCACTGAGTGAGCGGAATTGCCAGCCAAGGTACGCGGCATCATTACAACGGCAGTGGAATTTCAATCAACTCGCCGCCCTCACCTTTTAATAATCGGCGGGAAATAAAACTCAATAACTGGGTTCTTGCGCCAGCACGGCACGCAGGGGTGACAGCGTATTGCTTTCCATTTGTGCACGCGGCGCCGCATAGCCACCGCTGCGTAGGCGTTGTTCCAGCCACTGACGCGTCGCGACATTATCCGAGGGCAAAACCAGTTGTATTCATCAAGCTGTTCAGGCGTCGGATGTATATTGGCCAGTGGATGATGGCGGCTGGCGGCAATCACCACCGGATCCTCAATCAGCGGGCGGGTAATAAATTCGCTGTTCCCCTGCGGTAGAAAACCCAGAATCAAATCAACCTTGTTCTCACGCAGCAGTTTTTGCAGCAGATCATTCATCCCGACCGTCACTTCGAGTCTGGCGGTGGGGGCTTTGTGCAACAGGTCTTTATTCAGCACTGGCAGCATAAATTCCGCTGCCGTGGCCGCCACGCCCAACCGGATTACGCCCGCCGTTCCCGCACCCAGCGCCTGTAAATCCTGCGTCGGGTGACCCATCATGTGCAATGACTTTGAGCACGTTCACAAAGTAGTAGTCCCGCTTCGGTGGAGTTGCATCCCACGCCCCACCTTGAGAATTAACCGCGTGGCGTAAAACTTCTCCAGACGTTGCAGACATTTGGTTAAGGCGGGCTGAGTGATACCAAGGGATTGCGCCGCCTTACCCAGATGTCCTGTTTCCTTCACCGCCAGCAGATAATGCAGATCTTCAGTTTCCATTCATTCCCACCAGGAATCAATTGATAAAATTCAGAGAATATAATTTATCACTCTACGCTGCCAGGATGGAATGACATTAACAACAGAGCAACACGCCGTTCGCGTCACCTTGTGGCGCTTAACAAGGGAGTAAAGGATGAAACATTCACTGAAAGCACTGGTTACGATGATCGCTTTGGCCAGCAGCGCACAGGTTTTGGCACAAGACACGCTGCCCGTGACGTTACCGACGCAACAGGACAGTCGTCTGGAGCAGGTCGCCACCACGCGTGTGGAATGGCATTACCGTGAGTCATGACAACCGCCTGTTCGCCCGTTAACGCAATCGGAAGGTGCGGGTTTGCGTTGGCGGAAGCATCAATAATCAGCTGAAAGCCTTTCCGATGACAGCTGGAATCAGTGTGAACGCCAACGATCCGGAGCATCATTTTTACCACGTGAATGCGCTGCGTATCGGACCGGATGGCGATCTATGGGTGATGGATTCGGCAACAAAGGGATTGGTACCGGCGATCAGGCCGTGGCTGGTGGCGCCAAGCTGGTCCACATCAATCTGGCCACTGGCAAAGTGGTGAACAGCTATGTGTTTAAGGCACCAACGCTGCAACCCACAAGCTATCTGGATGATGTGCGTTTTAATGGCGATTTCGCCTATATCACCGATCCCGGCGCGGTGGGATTAGTGGTGCTGAACCTGAAAAGCGGCAAAAGCTGGCGGGTGCTTGATAACCATCCTTCCATTGATCACCAGCCAATTTACGCGGATGGCAAGAAGTTGATTCTGCGCGATGGCCGCGAAAAACGCGTCGGCCTCGATCAGCTGGAAGTTTCGCCGGATGGCAAATGGCTCTATTACCAGGCGATTCCGGGTCCTCTGGCTCGCATTGAAACCCGTTATCTGAACGACAGCGCCCTTTCAGCGGCGGAAGTGGCGAAGCATGCGGAGAAGTGCGCGAAACCTGGAGCACCGGCGGAACAGCCATTGATGCCGAAGGCAATATTTATGCGTCGGATATCAATACCCGCAGCATTAAACGCATCGCGCCTGATGGCAAAGTGACCACCGTGGTGCAGGATCCCGCCTGGTATGGGATTGGACGCAATGTGGGTATCCGACGGCGCACTGTGGATGCCGTCCGGACAGATCAATCGCACGCCCGCGACCACCGGCGGCAAACCGTCAACCGTGGAATATCCGGTGAAGCTGTACCGTCTGCCGTTACCGATTAAGCCTTCGCCGCGATCATCAATAAGCCATAACGTGCCCATTAAAGCTATTTAGCGCGGTAGTCACGCCGCGCTTATTCAACGTCCTCTCTATTGATAAACAGGAGGGAATAACACCAGGATAAATCATCACCGTACGCTATTTTAAATTTATTAAAACTAAGAGGTTACGCACAACTTTCGCAAACCTAACCTTTCCTTGTGCCTGCCGAAAAAACTGGATAATATTGCCAGATAGACGAGGTTGCAGAAGGTTAATTTGAACAATAAATAATCATTCGCTGTTTTTTATTTATTCCGAATACGTTGCGTTTGCTACCCACAAACGTGCTCTATCCCTCTGGACAGGAACTTTCGTCATGCTGCTGATCATCAGTCTGCTTATGATAATCTGCTTTATTGGCTTATTAATGAGCAAAGCTTTCCGCTCTGACCGCATCTAATCCTCATTCCCACGCTATTCGCATTGTTATCTGGCCATGGCGCGGATATGGGCGCCATGGTGATTAAAGGATTGCGTACCGTTGCGCCCACTGGCGTCATGTTGATATTCGCGATGCTCTATTTTATGAGCGTAACGGATGCCGGGATGTTTGATCCGATTATTAAAAGAATCGTTTCTGCAGTCGATGGCGATCCGGTGAAGATATTTGTCGGCACCGCACTGCTTGGCTTTATTGTTGCCCTGGATGGTGATGGCGCGACCGTATATATGATCGTGCTTTCCGCGTTTATGCCGATATATGAACGCATTGGATTATCAAAGCTCAGCGTTGCCGCTCTGCTATTACAGTGCACCGGGCTGGGCAATATGTTTCCGTGGGGTGGACCCACGGCGCGTGCGGCCGCCGCCGTTCAGGCTGACGTCTCTGCTCTGTTTGTCCCGCTGCTGATTCCGCTGCTGGCCTGCGTGGCATGGACTTTTATCCTGGCGGTGATGCTCGGCAGAAGTGAACGCAAACGTCTGGGTTTCCAGCCGCATGTCCCGGTGGAACCTGCCGTGCTGCAGTTTGAAGAGAAACGCTGCGTGGCCTGGCGTTTCTGGTTTAACTGGGCGCTGACCATTGCATTGATGACCTTCCTGGTTCTGGATGTGATGCCCATGGCGTACCTGTTTATGCTGGCCACCGCCATCATGTTCGTTGTCAATTATCCGCAACTGAGCCAACAGCAGGAGCAGATCGGCCGCCATGCGCCCGCCATCCTTGCCGTAGCCGGATTGATTTTCGCTGCGGCGGTGTTTACCGGCATTTTTGCTGAAACCGGTATGGCGAACGCCCGCACAGGCGACGTGATCTAGTTTCGCCGCACTCGGCCCTTTTATCTGGCGGTGATTACTGCCTTGACAGTGGCATTCCCGTCACCTGGATGGTATCGAACGATGTGTTCTATTTCGGCATGCTGCCGGTGCTGGTGCAGGCTGCGGGACATGGTATCGAACCGATTGTCGGCTCTCGCGCCGCCTGGCCGTCGGTCAACCGGTTCATATTCTCAGCCCACTGGTCGCCTCGACCTATTTATTGGTCGGCATGCTGAAACTGATTATGCACAGACACAACGGTTCGCTGCGTTGGTCATGTTTATCAACTCAATTGTATTATTAGTGGTCGCACTGATCACCGGTTGCTTCCGTTTTATCGCAGTCTATAGAATATATTTATCTCCCTTGTAGCCGCTATTTTCCGCGGCTACACCTCGACTGGCTTGAGTGAAATATCTGCTTTATGTCTTATTGTTCGATATTGACTGACCACTTGCTGAAATATTTTCCGGACAATTCTGCATTAGGTAATATTTTCATTTGATTAAAATTGACGTAGAATGCGCCCTTTCATCTTCGTTATAAAAGTAATAAGGGTTATTCATGAGCGATGCACTCAAAGCATTGAACAATTCGTACACTGACGCGCCCATGCGCGTGATGTTGAGATTGCGGTATTAGACGAAATGCTGAAAAGTTCGCCGTGGTGGTTGCAGAACGCCGTGGAAGAAGCGGAAGCGAATAATGCCGCTCAGCGCGAAAAAGAAGAAAACTGGCGCTGTATAAAGAGATGCTGCTGAATGATGGCATCGATATTAGTGAATTAACGAAATTAAACCAGAGCGAAACCAAACCGAAAGCGAACGCGCTCCACGTCCGGCGAAATATGTTCACCGGACGAAAACGGTCAGGAAAAATTCTGGACTGGCCAGGGTCGTACGCCTCACCGATCAAATCCGTATTAGATGCGGGCGGTTCGATTGATGAGTTGATTTAAACGATCCGCATGGATATTATTGTAGGTCGCCAATCCTGGCGACCGATTAAATCCCTATTTCAACGCTGCACAGGCTGCCGCAATGCGGTTTTGCGGCTTCGCGCACGCTTTCAATATCCGTGGCAATCGACAAACGGAAATACGGTGACAAGCCATACGCACTGCCGGCAACGCCGGATACGCCGCTCTCCAGCAGATAATTCAGCACATCCTGTTCGCTTTCCAGCGTACGTCCATCAGCACGCGATTTGCTCCAACAGGCCAGCACAGCGACAGAAGATAAAGAACGCCCCTTCGATTCAGCACCTCAATGCCTTCAACCGGGCTTAGCTGCGCCATAATCGCATCGCGACGCGCCTGATAGGCCGCACGTTGCGGTGGCAGGAAATCCAGGCCGCCGTTCAGCGCCGCTACCGCTGCCGCCTGACTGATGGCGCAGGCACCAGAACTGTTCTGCGACTGCACTACCACCATGGCATCAATCAGCGCTTGCGGACCGGCACCAAAGCCGATGCGCCAGCCGGTCATGGCATAGGTTTTCGACACGCCCCCCACCAGCAGAATGCGCTCGGCTAAATCTGGCGCTACCTGCAAAGGCTGACGTGTTCACGTCCATCAAACAGAACGTGTTCATACAGTTCATCCAGCATGATCCATACGTTGGGATGGTCACGTAGCACCGCCGCCAGTGCAGTTAATTCTGCTGCGTTATACACCGCACCGGATGGATTGCCGGGATTATTCAGCACCAGCCAGCGGGTTTTGTCGGTGATCGCTTGCGCCAGCTGCTGCGGCTGCAGCTTGTACTCTTGCTCCAGCGGGCCCAGCAGCACCGCGTCGCCGCCGTTAAAACGCATCGCTATCCGGGAACGTCGGCCAGTATGGCACCGCACAATCACCTCACGCCGTCATTCTGCTGTGCGGCGAAGGCGTTGAAGATGATCTGCTTCGCCCCGTTGGCGATAAAATCTGCCCCTGAACGCAATCCAGCTGATTTTCACGCGTGCCAGTTTGGCTCTGCACCGCTTTACGCAGCGGCGTGGTGCCATTGGTCGAGCGTATAGCGTCTCACCATTATTCATGGCTTCAACGGCATCACGGATGTGCTGTGGCGTATCAAAACTCCGGCTCACCGGTGGTGAGATCCAGAATATCTACGCCCTGCTCTTCAGCTGGCGCGTCAACTGGCGCGCCGCGGCATTGGCAGAGCGACACAGACTGCACACGCTTTGATAAGGTGACCATGTTCAGCTCCTCAAAGGGTTTAAAGCGCAGGCAGACCGAGGTTCTCGCGCAACAGCGAATTCGTAATCATCGCGGAACAGACCACGGCGACGCAGTTCCGGGATCACCAGCTCAACGAACAGATCCAGTTGCTCTGACATGATGGCAGGCATGATATTGAAACCATCGGCTCCGCCTCTTCAGCCACAGCTCAAATCGGCGATGTCTTCTGCGGTGCCGACAATCACGCTGATGGCCACGCGAACCGGCTGCCACGGCGGCCAGCTCACGCAAGGTCAGGTTTTCGCGCTTCGCCATATCCGTCATCAGCTTGACGCGGCTCTGATTACCTTCGCCGAGCGGCACTTCAGGAACCGGACCATCCAGCGGATACTGGCTCAGATCCATGCTGAAACGCAGCGATAGCTGACGCAGACCGTTTTCGATATCCACCAGCGTGTTCAACTCTTTCCACAGCGCTTTGGCTTCTTCACGGGTACGTCCGACAATCGGCATTACGCTCCGGCATGATCACTACATGCTCTGGATTACGCCCGGCAGCAATCACCTGATCTTTCTGCGAGCGGTAGAAGGTTTGCGCTTCTTCCAGGCTGGCGGCAGCGGTGAAGATCACTTCGGCGGTTTCGGCCGCCAGTTTTTGACCGTCTGCAGATGAACCGGCTTCGATGATCACCGGACGTCCCTGCGGGGAGCGTGTAATGTTCAGCGGACCCTGCACCTGGAAGTGCTCGCCGTCATGATCAATCGACTTAATTTTGTCATTAACGAAGTATTCACCGGTCTCTTTGTTTGGCTGCACGGCCCCGCTTCCCAACCTTCCCACAGCTTGTTGGTCACTTCGAGGAACTCACGCACGCGCATAGCGCTCGGCATGGTTTGGCATATCGTTGCGGCTAAAGTTACGCGCCACGTCGGTGGAGAACGACGTCACCACGTTCCACGCTGCGCGACCACGGCTGATGTGATCCAGCGACGAGAAGCTGCGAGCCATGGTGAATGGATCGCTAAAAGTGGTGGATGCCGTCGCTGCCAGGCCAATACGTTTGGTGTTCACCGCCAGCGCCGACAACATGGTTAGCGGCTCGCAAGGCGCCAAGTGGTCGAAGGCAAACGGTACATGCTGGTCGCCAGCGCATCACCGACGAAGAACTCGAGATCGAATTTGACTCCGCTTCGGGCTTTGCGATGGTGATCAGCCAGTCAATGTCAGTGGATCGCCGAGTTTTTCCGTGAGACGCCAGCCGCTGACGTGTTGCCCGACCGGCTTGTACAAAGAGTCCTAAGGATGCGTTGTGTTCTGTGCAGTAGCCATGAAGTTGTCCTGGTCGATAAAAGAGTGTTCCAGAAACGGTTTTGTTGCCAGCAGCGCCTGTTCTAACGCATCCGCATGAATGCGGAACGGCAGACGTTCAGCGCTGGCCGCCGGAAATTTAATCTGTTCTGCAATAGTGCGAATCGCCGCCGCGCGCTCGCCGGTTAGCGGCGCCAGCGTCAATGGCATCGCGTACTGACGCAGCAGTGCCAGCAGTTCTGCATCAGGCACACCATGGTTTTCAATCAGCGATTGCACCAGCAGGCTGTAGCCAACCTTCTCGCCGTGTAGCCAATGATGCAGCTCAGCTGGTGCGTCAGACGGTTATGAATCGCATGAGCAGCCGGGGTGGGAAGTTGATCGCGCACGCTGTTGGCCAGGCCTGCCAGTACGATGTTGGCATCAATCACCTTCAACAACTCCGGCGTGACTTGCTGTTTTTCATTGGCGCTGACGGCGGCTTCACCCAGTTGGCGATAAACATCCAGCGCTCGTTGCGCCGTCATCACAGATCGAGCGCCAGATCGTGCGGGTTACTGCGCAGGTAAGGGGCAAATTCGTAGTACTTCGCGAGCGCATCGACAATACCCGCTTTGAGATAGCGCACATCGCTGCAGGCGATCACTTCACTGTCCACCAGCACCAGCTCCGGCATTTTCCCCAGCGGCTGGCTGCGCACGTGGGCCGCCTCTGCTCGTTATAAATGATGGCAACCGGTGACCATGCAGCGCAGGTCGCCGCCAAAGTAGCGAAGTTAATCACCAGATCCGGTAACTGGCTGCCCACCGCTTTAGCAGCATCCAGCACGCGGCCACCGCCCACGGCAAATGCGCAGCTCTGCTTGCTGTTGCTCAACGTTGGTTTTGAGCGCTTCGATCACGGCATCGGTGCATTCACCGTGCAGATATTCCAACTCCCAGCGGATACCGTTGGCTTCTAAACTCTGGCTTAATTCCGTTAACCGCTTGCCAGGCATTGGGAGAAGTAGAAAATGCGGATATGCGTGGCATAAGGTTTGATAAATTCACCAGCACGCTTACGCAGGCCAGGCTTCGTGCATAAGCACGCGCGGAGATTTGATCGCTAACACGTCGTCACCCTGATTAAGAATAAGCGCTATAACGAAAGTTATTTTATTTCATGGGGTTAATGCCAAATAGTTATAGCGCTATGTAATTTATGCATACTACGGTAAATCGCGATATAAGCAATGGAAAAGCCATTTCATTTTCACAAATTCGCATTAGCTTAATATTTTCACATATAGAAGCGCAAGGCATTACTGATATTCTGAGTTGCTTAGCACGCTGGTATTTTGAATTAGCGCTCTAAATTGCGCTGTTTCAACCGCTATGCGCTGCTCAATCTGCATTCAGTTTACCGCTTCCATGCGGTTTTTCCGGGGATAGTTATGTCACTTGACTTTCGTCAGGTTAGAGAAGATGAGGTTGAAACCTATCAGGCGCTGATGCACGCCGCGTATGCGCCGACGCTGGCACTGGGCATCACATTTGATGCCGCCACCGCAGATCGCGAAAAGACGCTGCGCCACCTGCAAAGTCACGGCGTTTATGCGCTTTACGCACAAGGGGCGCGGATGGTTTCTCGGTCACCGTGCGCTATCCATGGGGACCGCTGCCTGGGCCGTTTGGCCTGCCGCATATTGGCTGGTTCGGTGCCCATCCCGACTATCCCGGTAAACAGTATGGCCGCCAGGTGCAGGATCGGCTGGAACAGGAGATCCTGCTGGGTAAACTGCGGGCGCCAGCGGTATCACTGGGTACCGCCACCAGCCATCCCTGGCTGATCGAGATGTATAAAAAGCGCGGCTTCCAGCTGATGCACACCACCGATCTCGGCAAAGGCCACATCACCCAATATATGAAGAAAGTGCTGGATGACAGCGCGCATGATGCGTGGATGACACGTCAGGCCGCACAACAAGGAAGCAAAGCATGAGTTTTGATGAGAGCGCATTGGGCCAGCAATTGATTGCCTTCCGCCATGAGTTACACCGTTTTCCTGAACTCTCTAATGAAGAGTTTGAAACCACCGCGCGTATTCGCCAGCAACTGGATCAGCACCAGATCCGCGTGTTGGATCTGCCGCTGAAAACCGGGTTGGTGGCGGAAGTTGGCCCCGAAAATGGGCCACTGATCGTGCTGCGTTCCGACATTGATGCACTGCCGATTGAAGAGCAGTCTGATGTGACGTTCCGTTCTGAGCGTCCGGGCGTGATGCACGCGTGCGGCCACGATTTCCACAGTTCCGCAGCCTTAGGCGCGGCGATTCTGCTGAAACAGCAGGAAGCGAGCTTAGCGGGCCGCGTGCGTATTTTGTTCCAGGCCGCCGAAGAGACCGGCCAGGGCGCGCCGGATGTGATTGCTACCGGTGCACTGCAGGATGCGATAACTATTTTCGGCATTCATAACGACCCTTCATTACCACCGGGCGTGATTGGCAGCAAAGCCGGCCCACTGACCGCCGCCGTCGACCGCTTTGATATCAAAATTATCGGCACCGGTAGCCACGCTGCGAAGCCGCATCAGGGCAACGATCCGATTGTGATCGCCGCGCAGATTGTTTCTGCCGCGCAAACGCTGATCAGCCGTAATGCCCCTTCCGGCGACAATGCGGTGGTCTCGATTACCCAGATTCACAGCGGCAGTACCGAACGTCATCCCGGACAGCGCGTGGCTGGAAGGCACGGTGCGTTCATTCACAGGAGACGCGCGAGCGACTGGAGCAACGCTTCCGCGAGATCGCAGGGAATTGGCGCGGCCTTGCTGCCAACGTGAGTTCAACTGGCATGCAGGTCCACCGTCGGTGGTGAATGATGCACATGGGCCGATTTCGCGCTGCAACAGGCAGCGGCCAGCGGCTTTTGAAGCGCGCGTCGTTGAAGCCAGCCCAATCGGTGAAGATTTTGCCTTCTATCAACAGCAGTTGCCAGGCGTTTATGGCGATGATTGGCACCGGCGAACCTTACGCGCTGCATCATCCGGCGTTTCGCATCAATGATGATACTAAGCTGCCATCACGCTATCCAATAATCTGGCTGTGGCAGCACTGAACAGTGTGGCGCCGCAAGAGTATCACCGCTGCCCGCTGAGCTTATCGTCCATAGCCAACCCGATGCCGCTGCACGTGAAGCCGCGCGAAGGGAAAGGATTTTCTCGCTGTCAGCTGGCCGGTGCTGAAAGGCCAGGTGCCGGATAGCGGCTTGCCGGCACTACGAACCGTTTATGGCGACGGCGGCCTACGTTCTCAGGCGTTGCTGCTTGGTTATGCCGCTCACGCGCTGGATTACGATGATTTCCACGCTGATTTTCGCGGTCATCCCAGCGTGGTGATTTTGCCTGCGCTGTTTGCCTGGCTGCAGCAACAGGCGGCAGCGATTGATGATTTCCTTGATGCTTACGCCATCGGTGTGGAAATGGCCGGACGGCTTGGCTTAGCTGCCAGCCAGCAGCATTACGCTTTGGGTTATCACAACACCGCAACGCTGGGCACCATTGCCGCCGCCGCCGCGCTGGCTCGTCTATTAAACTGGATGTCGGCGCAACGGCCAACATGCTCGGCATCGCCACCACTCAGGCCAGCGGGCTGCGTGCAATTCGGTTCCGCTGTCAAACTCACGCTCCACGCGCGGGTTTAGCGGCGGAACGTGCAGTTACGGCGGCACAGCTGACGCTGGCCGGTTTCGATGGCAAACAGGAGGGCGTGATTGAGGCTTTCCTTGCGGCCAGCAGCAACGGCGCAGCTCAACCTGAAAAATTGGTCGCGCATTGGGGCGTGCCATGGCGCGTCGTGACGCCGGGTCTGAGTACAAACCCTTCCGACCTGCGCCGGAACGCATAGCGCAGCGGAAGCCGCGCGCATTCTGCGTGATGGCTGGTTAGCCAGCGGCAATTCGCTGGAAGCGCTGCTGGATAACATCACCGATATCAGCGTAGCTTCCGCCAGGTGGCGATATTGCCAGCTTCGTCACATCGCCCACCAATGGGATTGAAGCGTTCAGTCTGAATACGTGATTGCCGCAATGCTGATCTATAACGATCTGCGGCTGGAAGATTTTGCGGAAGGCGATCTTAATCATGCTGTGATGCCACCTGGCAGCCAAAGTAAGACGAGTACCTGACGACACCGCTCCGCCAGATGCCATTAATCCCGCACTGCGTTTTCATCTGGTCACTCTTAACTTGCGCGATGGCACTCGGCTGCAACAGCGACGCACCCGTCAGCAATCGCTGGCCGATGGCGTGGACGTTGAAGGTAAATTGCGTCTGGCACTGCGTCAGGAATCGGGCGAGCGATGGCAACAGGTGCAGCAAAGCAGCGCATTGCAGACAACCGCTGATCTGGCGATGCTGCAGCAGTTATTACGCGTTTAATATCACGTTCGTTGCAGCGCTTTTAGTTCACCACATTACAGACGAAGTTGCGTCTATCGGGATGGCGAGTGCCGTATTAAACTACAGGTCGCCGCACTTGCGCTGGAGTCAACGCTGGTGCGTGTGCGGCTGGACCGCTCCTGACTGCCAGACTTTAGCTAGGCACACACCATGACCAAAACCCAGCGACTGATGGAGCTTGTGCAATTGTTACGTTGTCACCGCTATCCGGTGACTGCGCAGCATCTTGCGGAGCAACTCAGCATTAGCGTGCGCACCGTCTATCGCGACATCATCTGCCTGCAGCAGCAAGGCGTGGAATCGAGGGCAGCGCCGACTGGGGTATTTGCTGAAATCCGACGGTCATTTACCGCCCTTGATGTTTTCCCGTCATGAGATTGATGCGCCATGTTGGGCCTTGACTGGGTCAGCCGCCACACTGATGCTGAATTGAAACCGCCGCACAACACGCGCTGGCAAAATCTATGCCGTAATGCCAGCGCATTTATCGCAAGGCATCGATCATCAATCACTGCTGATCGCTTCACGGGGAGAAGCCCTGTTTGAGCAGCATCTGCCGGAACTGCGTCAGGCAATCCATACCCGCAACAAAATCTCTGCGTTATAAAGATCTTAAAGACGTGTCATCCACTCGTATCATCTGGCCCGTGGTGTTGGGGTATTTTGACCGCGTGCGTCTGCTGTGTGGCTGGTGCGAACTGCGCCAGGATTTTCGTAATTTCCGCGTCGACCGCATTGAAGAGATTGTGGTTGAGGATGAAAACTATCCCGGGACGCGCCATCAGTTGCTTAAGCGCTGGAAGGATTATCAGCAAGCACGCTATCCCGATGCCCGATAATAGGTTTACAGCATACCGCTGTAAAGCACCGGTCCGGTGGGTTGCCCCGTTGGCGAACCGCCCTGCGGTTCCAGGCTGATGGCAAGGGTCGCCCCTGCTTCCAGAGCGCGATTATCCATTTCAATTTGCGTTGCCGCATGGTCTGCCAGTAAACCCAGCGAGACCGGGGATTGCCCCGCGGAATCAGCCAAAGTTAAACTCCTGGACGCATTAATGGCGACAGGTTTAATTGGCGATAATTGCAGATAACGGCGGTCGCTGCTGCGGCTCACGACCCATTGCCCCTGATGCTGCGAATCCCCCAGAATCACCAACGGTGCGAATTCATCAGGACGATGGTTGTAATACGATACCAGGGTGAATGCCGCAAGACCCGCAGCAACCAGCCAGCCAACATAAGGATTGGCACGTTTCACCGGGGTTTTAGCCGGAAGACTCAAGGCAATTTTTTTCCACACGCGTTCAGGCGGGACTTCAGGTCGCAAATGGGTGTCCATTCCTGCCAGCATTGTCTGCCAGCTTGCCACTTTCGCCGCCAGTTCCGGCTCTTGTTGCAGCCGCCTCTCGAACGCAACCGTGGATTGCCGCGTAATGTTCCCAGGGCATATTCGGCGGCGAGCGCATCATCATGTTTATTATTTTCATAAGCCCACTGCACTCCCGAAGATGCTCCATCGCACGACGGATCCAACTTTTTACTGATCCTACCGGTTGCTGCATCCAGGCAGCAATATCGCTGTGCGACATCCCCTGATAATAAGCCAGCGTCACACTCTGCCGCTGCTCACTGCTGAGATGCTGCAAGCAATGTTGTAATCGGGCGGTCTGTGAATCATCAAAGGGTTCATCTGGCCCTTCCACTTCGCCCTCTGAAACGTTATCGGTGTATTCTTCAGACAGGGGATTGCATCACGCGCCTGTCCACTGCGCAGCCAGTCAATACAGCGATTGCGCACGATATGCGTCATCCAGGCATGGGGCGCTAAGTGCGGCATCATAGCTGTCGGCTCGATTCCAAAAGTGAGGAAACAATCGCAGCACTCTTCCGGCCCAGGCTCGCTGGGCGTAATGCAAAAGCCAGGGCGAAAAGATGAGGCGAAGCGAGTCGATACAATTGTTCAAATGCCTGGCGATCGCCTTTGCGCAATCGCCCGCAATAATTCACCTGCTGTTCAGCCAAAACGTTATCCATGTTTTTCGGAAGGCATTGAAATGCCTTCCGAGTATAGACAATTTACTTAGGCATCAGAACGGTATCGATAACATCAATCACACCGTTTTTCTGATCTGGTTAATTGCGTACTGATATTGGCCACATTGCCCTGGCCATCTTTAAGCTGAATATTGTGAGGGCCATTACTCATAATCCACAAAGGCTGACCGTTCACAGTTTTCAGCTCCGCGTGACCGCCACCTTGTTTAATTTTCATTTCCAGCGCTTTCATGTCGTATTTACCGGCCACGACATGATAGGTGAGGATGTTGGTCGCTGGGCTTTGTTTTCTGTTTCACCCAAATTATCCACGTGTGCCAGCAGGCAATTCGCAAACGCGGCATTGGTTGGCGCGAACACGGTAAATGGACCTTTACCCTGCAGTGTTTCCACTAAACCTGCGGCTTTCACTGCGGCGACTAAGGTGGTGTGATCTTTAGAGTTGAGGGCATTTTCAATGATGTTTTTCTGCGGGTACATGGCGGCACCGCCGACCATGACAGAATCAGAATTCATGGCAGCGAAGGTGGTGGCAGTGAACATTAACGCACTGGAGATGACGGCAGTGGTGATTAGCTTTTTCATCATAAATCCTCGTTGTAGGGGAGCGAAGAATTTGCTCACAACGGGATATACGTAAGGAGGGGGTCAACTGGATGCAGGCTGGAGAAAATATTTTTTAAAAAAATCACAAGACGGCCAATAAAGCCGTCATGTGAGCGGTGGTCAGGGTTAGTCTTCGCTCCTCTGCCTGAGCGTCCTGAATCGCATCGGCCAGATTGGAGATCTTACGCAACCGCCTGAAGATCCCATGACGCTGAACCGCTGGCGGAGGTTGAGGCACTGACGGATTCCTTCGCCACAGTTAAAGCGGCCGCCACAGCGATGGTCCGCTTGTGTTGTTCCGGCGTCATGCCCATTGGGGGTGGTGCAAAGTAGTCATTGACCATTTCATCTCTCCATTTACAGCGTTCAATAAAAATAAAACCTGCGTGCATTATCAGGATATTGAGCGCGAGTGCGACTAAAAGTTTACACCACACTCCTGACAGTTTCTGTCACAGCTCTCTCGTAATCTACAGCGGTAAACACACAAGGAGAAAAAACCATGTTCACTGCTGATATGACCATTCTTTACGTTCCCAACGTTGTGAAGAGTGCCGACTTTTATGCATCGCTGTTTGATATCGCCAATTAACGTCGCCACCTTTTGCGATGTTTGTTTTTGAGAATGGATTCAAACTGGGTTTGTGGTCGAAATACACCGTTCAACCGCCGGTGGAGACGCAACATTTTACGGCCAACGGTGAAATCACTTTTAAAGTGCAGGACACAAAGCCGACGTCGATTTCCTTTACAACGAATGCTTTGCGGAGATCACCATTGTACAGTCACCGACCGAGATGGATTTTACACCTTCGCGGCTATCGATCCTGATGGGCATCGTCTGCGCGTAATGTGGTTGCAGTTAGAAGATTAATGTCTGGGGCGATGCGGCCGCCCATTGAGAACGCTAACTTGCGGCGGATGAATGCCTGCACCGGCGTCAGTTCCCCGGTGTATTTACGCACCTGCACTACGGTGATGGCCACTGCAGCCTTGAGTCAAAGACGAGGCCAATATCCAGCGTCAGCACATTCGGGGCCGTGACGGCATAACGGCCGCAGCGCGGTGGGATCGACGGGATCGTACCAGGCACCGGTCGGCAACTGCACCACGCCCGGCATCACCGTGTCGGTCACACGCGCGCTGGCGAGTACGTGACCACGTTGGTTATAAAGCTCAATAATCTCGCCATCTTGAATACCCAAAGATGCCGCATCATCCGAATTCAGGCTGCACACTTCACGCCCATCGCGTTTGCCGCTCAGGCTGTAATCCCCGAAATCCGCTGTGAAAGACGTGTCGCGGGCTTGATTGGAATGAGCCAGAACGGGATGGTCGGCATCGGGCTTTTGCTGCGGCTCTCGCCACACCGGATGTCCGGGGCAGTTTTCATAATCGAAACTGGCAATCGTCGCCGAGTAGATTTCGATTTTTCCGCTCGGTGTTGGCAGTGGTGAAGCATCCGACGCACGAAGGCGTCATCATCCGTCCACCCGTCTTGAGCTGCGGCAATTCCAGCACGCCCTGCTGCCAGAACTGTTCAAATCGAATGTCGACTCTGATGCGTTGCCAGCTTTTGCTGCAACTGTGCGTGTAATGATGTCAACCAGCCACGCGTATCGCGACCTTCGGTAAACGCCTCTTCACGTCCCAGCCTGCGCGCCAGCTCAGCAAAAAATGGCAATCGTCTTATTTCCGCCGTGCGGTTGCAGCTGACCGGCTGCATAGCAAACAGATGGCGATCGGTTATGCACCGCCGATATCTTCTCGCTCCAGCGTCATGGTCGCGGGCAATACGATATCGGCATGGCGCGCACTGGCCGTCCACGCAACATGCACAATCAGCGTATCCAGCTGGCAAAATGCCTGACGGAGTCGCGCTAAATCCTGATGGTGGTGGAACGGATTACCGCCCGCCCAGTAAGCCAGACGAATATACGGATAGGTCAGGCGGCGACCATTGTAGTCGAACGGTTTGCCGGGATTGAGCAACATGTCTGAGATGCGCGCCACCGGGATCAGACGATCGATGCCATTTTTGCCCTGCGGTAACGCCGGAAACTCACCAGGTTGTGATGCCGTAGTGACCCAACGCGCCCAGCGCATAGGTGTAACCGCCGCCCGGTAAACCCGGTTGGCCCAGCGCGGCGGCCAGCACCAGCCCGAGCCACACGGGTTGTTCACCGTGTTCCGAACGTTGCAGCGCATGCGCAACCGGTCACCAGCACGTTACCGGGTAGCTGGCGGGCAAATCAGTGATAAATGCCGCGCTGACGCCGCTCTGCTGCCCAGGCGGCATCACGCATGGTGTGCCATCCTCTTCACCACGGATATAGGCAACCATTTCCGGCCAACCCACGGTGTAGCGACTCAGGAAGGCTTCATCCGTCAGCTGTTCTTCAATCAATACGGACAGAACACCGAGAATAAAAGCGGCATCGGTGCCTGGACGCAAGGCCAGCCACCCCCTTTGGCTTCGTCAGATCGAATCTTTTCGCTTACACTGAGATAAAACGTGTGTCGCGTTGCGCGGCCTGATGCATAAAACCGCGCTCGGTGTGTTCACTTAATCCACCGCTCGCCACCTGCGAGTTTTTCAGCGCCAGACCACCAAAGGCGATAACAATTTCACTGTGCTGGGCAATCTCTTCCCAACTCACGCCGCGTCGCGCAATCTCGTTCATGTCGCCGACGATATGTGGCAGCAGCACCGAAGCAGAGCCCGAACTGTAGCTGTTTACCGAACGCACATAGCCGCCCAGCGTGGTGTTCAGGAATCGGTGTACCTGGCTTTGCGCATGATGAAATCGCCCGGCACTCGACCAGCCATAGAACCGCCAAAAATGCCTTCCGGGCCATGAGTGTCGCCCACGCGCTTCAATTCACGCGAGACCAGTTCGTAAGCCTGCTCCCAGCTAACAGCAACGTATTCGTCATTGCCACGGCGCTGATCGGGGCCGGGGCCCTCTTCCAGCCAGCCACGACACCATCGGGCGCGGACGCGTGCCGGATGATTTAAAGCGGTGCGGAAATTTTGCAGCAGCGGGCTGGGATCGGGATCGCCTTTAAAGGGTTCGATAGTGAGCTGGTCGCCCGATTGCTGGGCATGAAAAGCGCCCCAGTGGGCGCTGTGTATTACCGTTTTGCGTCATCACTGTTCCTGGCTGTCAAAATGAAAAACGGTGCTTAGAGCACCGTTGCAATAAGTTTCTTACGCGCCCGTTTTCCGGGTCGTCGAGGACTTGTTGAGTGGGTCCAGCTGCCACGATTTTGCCGTCTTCCATAAAGACAATGTTGTCGGCAACCTCGCGCGCGAAACCAATCTCGTGCGTCACAATTACCATGGTGATGCCGGAGTGCGCCAGTTGCTTAATCACTTGCAACACTTCGCCCACCAGTTCTGGATCCAGTGCCGATGTCGGCTCATCGAACAGCATCACACCCGGGCCATCAGCGCGCGCGCGCAATGGCCACATCGCTGTTGCTGTCCGCCGGAAAGATTCTGCGGCCACCTCTTCGCGCCCTGCCGTCCCACCTGCTTAAGCAGTGACAGCGCTTTTGCTGGTCGCCTGTTGGCGGTTCTGTTTTTTCACGCGCATCGCATCAACGATGTTCTGTAACACCGTGCGATGCGGGAACAGGTTGAACTGCTGGAACACCATGCCAATTTGCGCACGCTGACGCGCAATCTCACTGCTGCTTAACTCATGCAGCGCCTGGCCTTTTTGTTTGTAGCCAATGATTTCGCCACCAATCCGAATGGTGCCGCCATCCAGCTTTTCCAGGTGGTTAATGCAGCGCAGCAAGGTGGATTTCCCCGAACCAGAAGGCCCAAGAATGACCGTGACAGAACCGGCGGGAATATCGAGATTCACTTCGTCCAGAATCGTGACGCCAGAGAAGCGTTTAGTGACTTTACGTAAGGCGATCGCTTCAGCCATTGCTTACGCTCCTTTCAGGTTTTTGCGCGCTAAAGCCCGGCAAGGATTTAAACAGGCTGCGTTTTTCACGACGCGTAACGCCACGACCAAAATAGCGTTCAACGTAGAACTGACCAATCGACAGTACCGAGGTCATCAGCAGATACCACAGCGTCGCCACCAGCAGCAGCGGGATCACTTCATAAGTACGCTGATAGATGATCTGCGCGGAGAACAGCACATCCTGCAGCGAAATGACTGAGACGACGGCAGTGGTTTTCAACTGACCGATAATTTCATTACCGGCAGGTGGCATGATGGCGCGCATCGCCTGTGGCAACACCGTGTGTCGGAAAATCTGCGCGGGGCGGTAACCCAGCGCACGTGCGGCTTCCAGTTGTCCGTTTCCTACGCTTTGGATACCGGCACGCACAATTTCAGCGGCATAGGCAGACTGATGCATCACCAGCGCGATCACCGCCGCACTGAATGGACTCACCAGCGCATTAGATTGGGTGCTCCACAGCTCGCCCAGGCCTGGGATTGAGAGTGAAATCGTCGGATAAAGTGCGGCAATGTTGTACCACAGGAACAGCTGCACCAGCATCGGCACACCCCGGAAGAACCAGGTATAGAACCAACTCACGCCCACCAGCACGGGGTTGGATGAGAGGCGCATCAGCGCCAGCACCGTACCAAACGCAAAGCCCAGCACCACCGAAATCGCCGTCAGTTGCAGCGTCATTAATACGCCCTGCAAGATCGATTCGCCGGTGAAATTTTCCGCAATCACGCTCCATTCGAAGCGTGGATTGTTAATCATCGAGTGCGCCATTGCCACGACGCACAACAGCACCACCAGCGCACTCAGCCAGCGTCCGTAGTAACGTTTGCCGACAATTTTCAAATCATCGGTGTGGTCACGTACATCATCACTCATTGAAAGATTTCCTCGGTTACGTTTGATTCTTTAACCGCGCCAAAACCGATGCCCCAGTTGTCGAGGATCTTCTGGTAGCTACCATCTTTGATCAGCGAGTTAAGTGCCGCTTGCACCGCAGGCTCAAGCGCAGAATCTTTCGAAAGCCACAGAAACAGGCGCGTCATGCACGGTGATTTCGCCGCTCAGGGTGATAGGTTTAATCACTTTCGCCTGCCACAGCAGACCTTCGTACGGGCCAAGGAACATCGGCACGTCGACCGCTGAGACAGCCTGAACACCGGCTGGACGATCCGGGAATACGGATACTTTGATCGGCTTTTACCCGCTGCTTCACAGCGCTTTGCTGGCTTCTTCCAGACGCGTCACCTGCGTAGTGCCTGAACCTGCGCCAACTTCCAGACCGCACACGGCGTCCAGGGTTTTGAACGGTGCCACATTGGCATCTTTGCGCGAGATAATGCCCAACAGGCTGGCATCGTAATAGCTCACGAAATCGATAATTTTGGCGCGGGTCGCGGTGGCATTAATGTTCGAGAGCGCAACATCGTAACGACCGGTTTTCAGGCCGGGAATGATGTTGTCGAAACCGCCGGTGTCACGCCACTGGACCTGGATCCCTAAGCGTTCGCCCACGGCGTTCATCACGTCAATTTCACGTCCTGGCCAGGGTTTTGTTGTCTTCTTTATAGAAGGTGGTCGGCGGCGTGTTTGGGTTGGTTCCTGCCACGATGTAGCCGCGCTTAACCACATCCGCCGGCAGCAAGCTTTTCAGTGCCGGGTCGGCCTTAACATGGAGTGAGCTGTCAGTTGGGACGGATTGATCGGCGGCAAACGCGGTGTGCGCACTCAATGCAAGTGCAAGCAAGGTGATACCTTTGGCGAGTTTCACTGGAACCTTCTCCTGATATATATAAATGTTTCCCTGTAGGGAAAAGGCGTTGAGGTAGCGATGTATTTTTCTTCTTTCTCACCTTACGGCGGAAAGAAATTTTCATCCTCTGAACGTCCCGGAGCCATTCTCAGTAAGATGTGCAGCGATCACAAATGCGAAAAACGGATATCTATTGCCATAATTCGGGAATAGAACGTAGTGCCCGTGGTGCCGGGGATGACCGCGCCAGCGATGGCGCGGTTTCAGGTGAGGTATTCAGATTTAGTCAGGTATTCGGCAGCCTGCTTTTGCCATGGCTTATGAACGTATTCTTCTTAGCAAGACATTTATTGTTCTAAGCGTTTGCGTATAGGCTCAAACTCTTTAGTCGCATGGCGGAACGATATCGGGTAAATCTGCTCGGCTGCCTGCCAGTATTGCCACGACACTTTCTTGTCGCCCAGTTCGTAATCCATACCATCCCAGCTGTCTTCACGGAAGCTGTAGAACGCCCAATGTGCCTGCTGCTGATCCAATACCGTTAATACATCCTCCAGATATTGTGTGCAGCCTGGCAAGGTGCGCACACAACCGAACTCCCCTACCACCATTTGATGGCGAGCCACGCCGCGCGCTTTCGCCCACTCAAACGGCAGCGCTAAATATTCTGCTTGGCCGCGTTGTGCATCCCACTGCGTTGCTGCAATCCCGCAAACGGGACTTTACCCGGGTAAGGCCAGGGCGTTTATGCTTGGCATCTGGCACTGCGGCGAATAAGGTCTATACATGTGCACGCTATATAACACCTGTTTATTCGAGCGGCTGTGGCCAATACGTGAAGGCATCGGCGGCAGCGTACCAGCCACTGTCGACCATCACCGGCGTCTGCTGATCGACTTCGCGAATCGCCGCAATCACGGTGCGGTAAAACTCCGGTAAATCCCGCGCGGTACCCTTGTGCTTTAAAGGCAGATACCAGCTTTTCATGGTTGCGGCAGACGCATGTTCGTCCAGACCACCCATTTTCTCCGGTGGTTCATTAATGATGTTGTATGCCGCTACTGCAGGGGTGGTCTTGCAATGGTCAAGGTCACGCCAATAACGGCACTTTGCTGCCAGAAAGCGTTGTCTTGCCACAGCCGGTCGTCGAACTGTCCGCCGTTATTTTGTGACCATCGCATGCCGGGTAAGGAAAGCGGCGTAATCACCACTTTCAACCCTGCTGCCTCAGCGTTATCCAGCACATTTCAAAGTGGACATCTTCCGCCACTAATCCTGGTAGCGATCCGCACTTCGCCCAGCAGAAAATCACGCTGTTTGGTGGGCCATTTATCCCAGGAGAGCCGCACCCAAGAGGCACCGTAAGTGTGGAGAGCATTGAAATAAGCAGTATTGGGTGGAATGCGATTAAAACTGTTGCCGCCATGTTGAGGTTGCAGCCAGAAATCCATCTTATCGGCGGCTCTGGCAACAGAAATAGTGAACGAAATCAGTAACAGGAATGTAAAGGTTTGTATGATCTGGCGCACACTTTCTCCTTGATTTATGAGAGTCCCAGGCACCCTTTTTGGTGCAGGCTCGAAGCTAAACGGATTCCCATGTAGTTACTGTGCGTTATCACTGATTTTAGTCTACTGATTTGCAAGGAATTGATGACAGTTTGATGAACGCTTTTCCTCCGCAACGTTTTTTAAGCACAAACGTCACTCTGGCTTTACGTTTCTTCACGTTTCCCCCGCATTTAGCACCAATCATGGAGAAAAAAAGGAGACGCCGGTTTGTCGCATATACAATGAGAAACATTCTCATTATCATGCACATTTGCTTACATATGTTAATACTCAGGGAGAAGATTTAAGTGAATGTAACTTTGTATGTCAGGAAGCGCCCTCTTGCACTGATTGTGGCAGCCTTGCTCACCTCACCTGCTTATGCCGCAGAACCCACGGAAAAACTGGCTGACGATGAATCGATGATCGTCACTGCAGAACAGGGTCTGAAACAACAGCCTGGCGTTTCCACCATTACCGCTGAGGATACATTAAGAAAGTCCACCGGTTAACGACCTCTCCGATATCATCCGCAAAATGCCGGGCGTCAACCTGACCGGTAACGGGGCCAGCGGTAGTCGTGGTAACAACCGTCAGATTGATATTCGCGGCATGGGCCCGGAAAACACCTTAATCCTGATAGATGGCGTGCCGGTCAGTTCGCGTAACTCCGTGCGTTACAGCTGGCGCGGCGAACGTGACTCGCGTGGTGATACCAACTGGGTGCCCGCGGAGATGGTAGAACGTATTGAAGTGATTCGCGGCCCAGCCGCCGCGCGTTACGGTTCCGGTGCGGCTGGCGGCGTGGTGAACATCATCACAAAGCGCCCGACCAATGACTGGCATGGATCGCTGTCACTGTTCACCAATCAGCCCGGAAAACAGTAAAGAGGGTGACACGCGTCGCGTAGCTGATTGAGTCTTACTGGCTGGCGATGCATTAACCATGCGTTTGTATGGCAATATCAACCGCACCGATGCGGATGCTTATGATATCAATACCGCTCAAAACGGCTCTTATGCTGCGGGACGGGAAGGGGTACGTAATAAAGATATTAACGGTGTACTGTCATGGAAAATCACCCTACTCAGATCGTTGATTTCTCCTACGGCTATAGCCGTCAGGGCAATATCTATGCGGGCGACACGCAGAACAGCAATGGAAATAGCAGTGCAGGTGGTTTAGTTGAATCTCTGTACGGCAGTGAAACAAACCGCTTATATCGTCAGAGCTATGGCGTCACTCATAACGGTATCTGGGATTGGGGCACATCCAAACTTAATTTCAACTACGAGAAGACCAATAACACTCGCTTGAAAGAAGGCACTGCCGGAAGTGTTGAAGGGATGATTAACAGTAATGTTTATTCGACCAGTCGTCTATGGAGAGAAGTTATCGTGCTGGCGGAGAAATAAACTTCCCACTGGAATTATTGGTGGACCAAACCGTGACGTTGGGAGCGGAATGGAACCACGATGAGCTTAATGACCCTGCGTCAATGCAATCTGCAAGTACAAACCTTTACTTGCCAGGTAGTTCAGGCGATCCGTCTCAGCGCAGCAGTACTAACTCCGCCACGATAAGTTCTCTTTATTTTGAAGATAATATTGCCGCCACTGACAGCACTGAAATTATTCCGGGTTTACGCTTTGATTATCATGATGCTTTTGGTGCTAACTGGAGTCCAACCTGAATATTTCGCAAGGTTGGGCGACTATTTTACGCTCAAAGCGGGTATTGCGAGGGCATTCAAGGCGCCTAACTTATATCAATCAACTCCCGGCTACCTACTATCAACACGTGGCAATGGCTGCCCAATTGGCCTATCCCAATGTTATTTATTAGGGAATGACAATCTCGATCTGAAGTGAGCGTCAATAAAGAAGTGGGACTAGAGTTTAACCACGCGGGTTATGTCGCTGGTATCACCTACTTCCGTAACGATTACAAAAACAAAATTGTATCCGGTACTGATGTTGTTCAGCACACACACTTACAACGTTCAGTGGAGAATGGAGGCAAAGCCATTGTAGAGGGGCTGGAAGGGAACCTGACTATTCCATTGATTGCGGACACTTGAGTGGCGGTCTAATGCGACTTACATGTCCGTTCAGAAAGTAAGAAGACCGGAAATCCTCTATCGGTCATTCCTGAATTACTATCAACTCACAATTAGAGTGGCAAGCAACTGATAGCCTTAGCGCCAATATCAACTGACGGTATGGCCGCCAAAACCGCGCCAAAATGCAGAAACAGTTATTGAGGGAAGACCGAGGTCTTTCACAACGTGAAATCAAGCCATATTCCATCGTCGGCTTGAACCTCAATTACGACATCACTAAAAATTTGCGTGCTAATGCGGGTATTAACAACCTGTTTGATAAGCGCATTTATCGTGAAGATGAAGGTGCTTCAACTTACAACGAACCGGGCCGCGCCTACGCTGGCGTCACCCTGTCGTTCTGAAAGTCCTGATGGTTCTAAGGGCCACTCTAATGACTTGCATTCCTATCTCCCTGTTAACCCATCAATTTCCATCCAAAATCACATCAATATTTTTTTGACGTTTAGCCTGCAAATTTTGATGGTTTTACGTCAAATAACCGCTCGCCGCTGCACATCGCATCCGCTAATTTCATCGCTATCTCCCCTACAGGATATAACCGATGATCAAAGAAGCGTTTTATCGCACAGGTCACCCCGCACCTCAACTCGGCGTCAGCCCACTCTCCTGGGTCAATGAAGTGCTGCAATACCTCGGCGCAGGGACCTCGGCCGAACACTGTTTGAAAGAAGCGAAACAGGCCGGATTTCAGGGCGTCGAGCTAAGTCGCATATTCCCGCGTGAACCGGGTGCATTGAAGCAGCTGTTGGCACAACATCAACTGCAACTGGTGTCAGGCTGGCATGACGGATTTCACCGAACGCAGCGTTGAGCAGGAGCTGGATGCGGTGCACAACCATGCCGCCCTGCTGCAGGAAAATGGCGCCAACGTGATGGTGTACGGCGAATGCGGCTGGATGGCTGACAACGCGCTGGATGTGCCACTGAGCACCCGACGTTTGTTGCCGGAGAGTCAGGTCGCCGACTATGCCGATCGCCTTTCCCACTTTGCCGAAGCCCTGTTTGATCGATACGGTTTACGCCTCGCGTCTATCACCACCATCTCATGATGGTGGCCGAAACGCTGCCGGAAATTCGTGCGCTGTTAAATGCCTGTTCGCCCGCCGTTGGCCTAGTTACTGGATACCGGTCACGCCACCGCTGCCGGATTCTCCTATACGCAACTTATTGAGGAATTCGCTGACCGCATTTGCCACATCCATCTAAAAGATGTGCGGTTGGATCGCCTGCAACAGGTGCGAGCCAGCGGTATGACTTTCAACGAAGCCGTGCTCGCAGGGATGTTTACCGTGCCAGAGCGACGGCGGCATTGATTATCGACCGCTGGCAGAGTTTATCGCTCGCAGCGGTTATCAGGGCTGGATGGTGGTGGAAGCCGAGCAGGATCCGGCGAAAGCGCCCCCATTGGAGACCGTGACTCGCGCACAACGTTTTGTTGCCCAACACATTTTACCTGCAAACGCTTAAGGAGCCGCTGATGGCTGGAAAAACACTGAATGTTGGCCTGATCGGTTCAGGCTTTATGGGCCAGGCACATGCCGATGCATGGCGCCGCGCGGGTTTACTGTATCGTAAATTCCGGCGCTGCAACCCGTTCTGCATACGCTGGCAGATGTCACGCCCGCACTGGCCGAAGAAGCGGCTCGGACGCTACGGCTTTCAACACAGCACGGCGGACTGGCAGTCGCTGGTGAACAACCCTGAAATCGATATTGTTGATATCACCACGCCTAATAGCATGCACGACATGGCGCTGGCCGCGATTCGTGCAGGTAAACGTCTACTACGAAAAATATCACCGTTCGTTGCAGGAAGCGCAAACCCTGACCCAGGAAGCTGAGCGAGCAGGTGTGAGCTGTGTGGCGTTCAATAACATCAAAACGCGGCAGCGCAGTTGGCAGAAGCAGATGATCGATCGCGGTGACATCAGCACCGACACGCTTCCGTGGCTGGTTCGATCAGGGATTTTTCAACGATCGAGCTGCCATGGAGTTGGCGTTGCTCGCGCGAACAGAGCCGGGTCTGGCTCACTCGGTGACTTAGGCTCACACGTGGTGAGCGTGGCGCTGATCATGGGAACCAATATTTGATGGGGCCGATCAAGAGCGTGGTAGGACAGGAGCAGCTGTTTATTGACACGCGTCCTGCTGCAGGTGGTGGTTCAGGCTATGGGGCCCAGGCAGATAAACAGGCGGCGCGTTTGAAAGTGGAAAACGACGATCAGTTCCAGGCGCTCGTCACTTTCGAGAACCGCGCCGGTGGCGTGATTGAATCTTCACGCATCTCCGCAGGAAAAGTGTTCGGCATTGCCTGGGAAATCTCGGGCACCGAAGGCACCATCATCATGGACGGTGAGCGCTTTAACGAACTGAAGATTGCACGTTATGGCGATGCGAAACACGATCGCGGCTTTAAAACCATTTATGCCGGTTCTCAGGTCGAGCAGTTTGGAGGCTTCTTTGGCTTCGATTTCGCTGGCGGTGGCCTGGGATACTTCGATGTGAAAGTGATCGAAATTTACGACCTGATTAAAGGCCTCAGCAGCGAAGCCGGTTGTTTCCCGGATTTCCGCTTTGGCCTGGAGAATCAGCAGATCATTGAAGCGATGGTGCGCTCATCTGCCAGTGGTCAACGTGTGGAGATCGCCAGTCTGCGCAACTAACTAAAAACTCGCGCAGTGCTTCAGCCAGCGCCTGCGGTTGCTCATCCGGATGAAGTGACCGCAGTGCGCGATTTGATGCCTGAAACCTCAGCCGCAAACTCCTGAAACGGAATCGCCATATCGGGGATCGAACCCTGATCGGCACTGACCGCCAGCAACGGCACCGTCAGTTTGCCGTTATCATGCAGCCATGCACGGTTTTGTTCCGCCGAGGCGCTCACTTCGCGATAGGCCCGCCATGCCTGCGCGCAATGCCCCGTTCTGTTGCAACAAGCGCACATATTCCGCCATATCTTCCGCGTCAAAAACCATTGGGCTGACGGCTTTGCGTTTCAGGAACCAATCCAGATAGATCTCTTCGCGCCGGCAATTAAGGCTTCAGGCAGATCCGGCAGCAGATGGAAGCGAAATGCCAGGTTTTCCAGGGCCTTATCGGGCGTGGCCAGGCAGCGCATCCGGCAAGGTGACGCCCGGAATGCCGGCATCAAGCAGTGCCAGTTTTTTATCTGATTGGCATAACGCAGGGCAAACGGCCAGGCCACCCACGCACCGACATCATGCGCCGCAAGATAGTAGTGATGGATGTTCAGTTGCAGCAGCAGGCCCTGTACTTTTTCTGCCAGAGAAGTGGTGTCATAGCCGCTGTAAGGCTTATCCGGAATCACCCTGACCGGGGAGATCGGGCGCGATAATGAAGTAACGATCGCCAAGCAGAGCCATTACCTTGCGCCACGCAAACCAGCTTTGTGGGAACCCGGCTAACAGCACCAGGGTTTCACCTTGTGGGTTGCCGCCGCTAACGTAGTGGATGCGAACGCACCGTCTACGGTGGCGTAATGATGGGAAAAATCAGGCAGGTTGGTGACAGGTTGTGACCAGCGCGATGTTATTTTTAATTCTGAGGCATTCATCCGTTACTCCTAAAATTGATGGTTACTTCCTAATTGGTCAAATTTTTGGTTGGATAGGTCGAAATCATAATCGTTCCTGGGCTGGCATGGTTGGCCGCGTTCTCGTATCAAGATTTGAGTTTGCGGTAGGGGAAATACCATTTAGGAAATGATCGATTCCCAAATGGTACAGGATGGTAGGAAGAATTGACAAGCGGTGTGAGTAAATTGCTGATTAGGGTGCAACACGGTATTGCACAAAATCCGTCTTCGTCGCGACCTGATCATACAGTGCCCGGGCTCGGTAATTATTCTCGCGCGTCATCAATACACTTTCGAGCAGTTCAACGCCTCAGCGGCAGCATTCACCGCTGCGATTAACGCGCGACCCGTACCTTGTTTACGCCCGTGGGCTGACGAATCAGATCCTGCAGGTAACAATAGTCACCCTGGGTCGGTGCTGCGATGGCAAATAAAATGCACCAGCCAGTCCAATTTGCCCTGCTCCTCCGCCACCAGACAATGCATCGGTTCGCCTTCCGCAACCAATCGTTGAAATGTCGTATTGATGACTTCTTCCGTAGCCTCACTGACATAAAAGTCGAGATAAGCCCAACCACAGCGATTTCCACTGTGCCGTAATCCTCTGCAGTGAGTTTTCTAATCACCTGTTCCATTCTTTCTCTCCATTGTTGGCGTGTGATGGTGAACATCAAACTGGCGGGCGGATCTTGCGGATTAAACACCCTTTCGAGGAAAGTCATCCCGACCTTTTCCAGTACGCGGCGTGATGCGGTGTGGTTTTCTCTCACCACACCGACAATTTCTTTCAGTTTTAGATCTTCAAAACCGTGGCGGATAGCGCGATGCGCGAGTTCTGTCGCATAGCCCTTTCCCAGGCATCCGGTTCAAAACGGTAACCGAGATTATTGGTTCTGCGACCGTTAAATTCGCTAACGAAAACGCCACCGAAACCAATCACGTGTTGAGGATCGCTTTCTCCATGATGATCATCGAAAATATAGCGGATGCTTACGGTCTTTGATTCTGCGTAATAACACTTCTCGCGCATGATCAAGGCTTGGATAAGGCCCGCGTGGGTTAAATTGATGTGTTCGTGCATCTCCATAGATGCGAAAAAGCGCCTGCAAATCCGTGCGCTCAATCGGCCGATACAGCAGCCTTTCAGACTCCCAATGCATTCATTTCCTCGCCGTTTGTTTTGTGATGCAGTGAAGTAACATAGCACCGCGACATCGCTTTGAGTGTTAAGAATTTTTGCTATGATGTCAGCCCATCTTGCTAATGATTGAATCTGAACCATGCGAACATCGGACTCGTTGCGACTTTTGCTGCTGGCGGCTATCTGGGGAGCCAGTTTTCTTTTTATGCGTATTGCCGTTCCCGCGCTGGGTGCGATAAATACGGCTTTTTTGCGCGTGTTATGTGGCGCATTGGGTTTAATCATTGTGATGGCAGTACTGCGCATTCCGCGTCGCTTCGAAGGCAAACTGGGTTGGGCAATGTTGCTGGGTGTGATTAACTCAGGATTACCTTTCCTGATGTATTGCCTTGCCGCTCGCGTTGCCCGCAGGCTACCGCAATACTCAACGCTACTGCGCCGTTAATGGGTGTCGATTGGTGCGGCGTTCTTCAATGAACAACTGACCGTGGTAAAGTGCTGGGTATGGTGGCCGGTGTTGTCGGCATTATGTTAATCAGCACCACTGGCGAGGGAGTCGTACTCTCGCGCGCTGGTGCTCGGTATCGCGGCTTGTCTGGTCGCCACCACCTGTTATGGTTTGCTGGCTTTCTCGCTAAGCGCTGGATTGGGTCGCGCGGTGGGCTTGATGCCACGAAAGTCGCGTTCGGCAGCCAGTTGGGCGCCTCGCTTTTCCTGCTGCCTTTCTTTGCCTTCAGCGCCCGCAAACGCCGGCGGCGAACTGGCAAATACCTGAAGTCTGGGCCTGTATTTTGGCCGTCGGCTTTATTTGCACCGCGCTGGCCTACATCATCTATTTCCGCTTGCTGGCCGATATTGGCCCGCTGCGCACCCTCACCGTCACCTTCCTGATTCCGCCTTTTGGCATCCTGTGGGGCTGGTTAGTGCTGGACGAGCAGATCAACCAGGGCTTTATGGGCGGTGCATTGTTGATAGTGCTGGCGGTATGGCTTGTCACGCGCAGCGGAATGGTCAAAGCTGCCAGGCCGACTACCACTGGCAGTCAATAGCGCTATTTTTTACTGGTGGGCTTTAGCGACCGATTGAGATCCTGAATACGCTTCATGGTTTTTACCGTGCGCGAAGAAGTCGCTGAAGCCACTGATAAAATCAACATCTCTAAGCACACCAGCACGGTGCCATGCAGCGGCATGCGGCCGTTTTCCCCACCGCGCGGCACGTTGATAATCACATCCGCTTCTTTAGCGAAGGCTGAATCTAAGGCATTGGTCAGCAAAATCACCGGCATCCCCAGCCGCTTCGCCTCTTTCAGGGTAGTCAGCCCTTCTTTATGGGCAGATTTCTGCGCCATCATAATCAGCACATCACCACGTTGTAAGGTGATCAACTGTTCAGCGAGGGCAATACCCGAACGATTGAGCGTGACGGCAGGAATGCCAATGCGCGTGAACAGCCGAGCACTGTAATCCGCCAGAATCCCTGAAGCATTAATGCCAAACAGCGCGACCTGACGCGCGTCGATCAACTATCGCGACAGCCTGCGCGACCGCTTGCCGATTGTGAGGTTCCGAGAGGGCATCGCAGGCACGTTTATGGCCACCCAGTACGAAATCGATCCCCGAATTGATGTCACACGACAGTTCGCTGACGGTGGCGCTCATCTTCTCTTCTGAATTCATCGCCGGGCCGAACCAGGCTTTCAACGTGGTTTTCAAATCACGCAAACCGGCAAATCCCAATGCCTGAACGGCACGCACCACGGTGGCATCTGAGGTATGAGTCGCATCCGCTATTTCCATGGCGGTGGCATCTAATATTGCCTCACGATTATCGTGGATATATCGCGCGACGGATTGAAGGCTGGACGATAATGACGGCGCACGTGCGCGATAGCGCTCACCTAATACATCAACTCTATTTTTTATTTTATTTACGGCCATCTTTTTACCTGTTTGTCTTCAGGGCGTGATTTCGTCCCCCATTTAGGCACGGTATTGTAGTGATATTTCTTGTTTAATTCAGCACCCTGATCGCTATCGCTCCTTTGGGGTGGAACGTTTGATTACAGCAAGAAATCTATTTATATCACTGTTTTTGTTGCATTTATAACAATTAAACCTCAAATGAAATGGCGCTGATGGACTCTATTCCTGCTGTAGTATCCACGCCATTATTTCCGTTTACTACTACATTCTTTCATGTTTGAATGATTCTCAATAACATCACGCCATCTCAGTTTAAGGCGCACGATCCACAGAGAATGCTTATTTCATGCACTTTTCTCTGCTGAAAATAATTTAATCCTAGCTTCGTTTCATGGACGAGATTAATTCCGCACCAACACCAGGTTTATTTAAATGAATAACAACAAGAGTTTCGCTGTTAAAGCACAATGCCATCCGGCTATTATCGCCGTATATACGGTGTCAGCGTTTTCACTGCAGCAGGCAGTCTGGCAGCGGAGAGCAGTAATACCCTGACGGTGTCCGCGCAGGAAAGTCGCCCGCAAGGCTATAACGCCACCAGCAGTTCCGTCGCCAGCAAACGCCCACGCCGCGTCTGAACGAAGCGCAATCGGTGAGTGTGGTGACCCAACAACAGCTTGAAGACTATCAGGCCGCTAGTCTCACTGATGCGATGCGCTTTGTCAGTGGTGTCACAGAGGGCAATACTCTGGCAGGCACCGAAGATGGCTTTGTGCGTCGCGGATTTGGCAGCAACTCTGATGGGTCAATCTATCGTGATGGCATTCGCAGCAGCCAGGGTTGAACTTCGATGCCACCATCGAACGCGTCGAAGTGCTAAAAGGCTCGGCATCCCTGCTCTATGGCATTCAAAATCCGGGCGGCGTGATCAACGTGGTGAGCAAAAAACCGCAATATGACTGGCACACCAAAGTCAGCGGCCGTTCCTCAAGTGAAGGTGGTGGCGCTGGTACCGTTGATATCACCGGCCCGTTGGGCAACGGCTTTGCCTTTCGCCTGATTGCCGAAAAGCAGAATCAGGATTACTGGCGCAATTTTGGCAGCGACAAACATACGCTGATCGCGCCTTCGTTGCAGTGGTACGGTTAGAAAAACCAGCTTCCTCGTGAGCTATGAAGATTATCAATACGATATCTACGATCGTGGCACCGCCTTTATCAATGGCAAGCCGCTGGATATCGGCTACAAAGATCGTCTCGACGACAAGGCGAATCATGCCTGGGGTCACAACAAAACCCTTAATGCGCACTATGACTGGCAGTTTAATGATGACTGGAGCACGCGCGTCACTTTTGGCTGGAATCAGCGTCAATATGACAATAATGAAGTGCGCGTCACCGCCATTAACCCCACCACCGGCGTCGTGACGCGTCGTGCCGATGCTAACCGTGGCTTTAACCACAAAACGAAATACGTTTCATGGGATCTGCTCGGTTCACAACAGTTGTTGGGCATGACCCACGATGTGGTGATCGGGACTGATTATGAGATGAATCAGACTTACCGTGCACATCAGTATCAAGGAAAATCCAACACCGGGTTTAACTTTACCGATCCGCAATACGACATCCTATCGCCGGTGACCAATAGCACCACAGAAAACACCGCCAACGCCAATAACCTGAACCGCATTCATAGCCGTTCGGTTTACGCTAAAGACAGTATTTCACTGACGGAACAGTGGATTGCGGTATTTGGCGGACGTTATCAGCATTACGAGCAGCGTGCGTCCAAAGGCTTCGATCCGGTGGTGGAAACACTGAATAGTGAAGGCAATAAATTCCTGCCACAAGCGGGGCTAATTTATAAAATCACCCCTGATGTCTCGCTTTACAGCAGCGTCAGCAAATCGCTTTACGCCCCTTCCACCGATGTGGACGATGACGGCAATGTCGGTAAGCCCGAACAGGGGGCACGACCTGAAGTCGGCAGTAAATGGCAGATCTCGCCAAAGCTATTGCCAGCGTCGCGCTGTACCGCATTGATGAACGCGACATGTCGCTCAGTATTAACGGTTCAACGCGGGCAATTGATAAAGCCCGCTCCAGCGGCGCAGAGTTTGAGCTGAACGGCGAAGTGTTGCCGGGTTGGGGGATCTCAGCGCTAACTACAGCTATGATAAGGCTGAGATTGTTGATGATGGCGTAAATTCTGCTAACAATGGCAATCGGCTGCAAAATGCACCGCGTCATTCGGGCGCACTCTATCTCAGCCACAACCTCAGTATCAACGGCATTCCCGGTGATTTCCGCGTCGGTGGCGGCGCGCGCTATGTCGGCTCGCGAGCGGGCGATCCTGAAAATAGCTTCACCATGCCGGATTACGTGGTGGCGGACAGCTTTATCGCCTGGAACAATCAGCTGTTTGGTGAAAAAACACAGCAAGCTGAATCTGAACAACCTATTCAACAAGCACTATTACCTCCAGCGGCGGCAATTTGCGCGTGCGTGAGGTGAAACCCGTAACCTAATGCTCCGAGGCAAGCGTTGAGTTCTGATTCTGTAGTTAAAGCGGGCGCCCGGCGCGCCCCTTCCACTGGGGGCCAATGCTGATTGTTCTGGCCTGCTTCTTACTGGTGCTTAGTAGCGCCGCGCTGGCAAAAACCGTCACGGATATTGACGGTAATCAGGTGGATATCTGACCATCCGCAGCGCATTGTGCTGGGCGAAAGTCGCATGCTCTACACGCTGGCGCTGCTGGAACGGGCAATCCTTTTTCAGCATATCGTTGCCTGGCCTCAGGATTTGAAAAAGTACGATAGCCAGACGTGGAACAGTTTTGCGCGTCCAGTTCCGCAAATGTTAAAAATCCCTTCCCTCGGTTCAGGCGGCCCGAATGCCATCAATCCTGAGCAGATCCTGGCACTCAAACCGGATGTGGTGATCCTGCCGAGCCTTGCGCGCTACGATGATGCCGATCTGCGCCTAGTGAGTATGCTGAAAGCCGCCCATATTCCGGTGGTGAAAATCGATCTGCGCGTGCATCTGCTGAAGAATACCCGTCGCAGCGTGGAGATTTTTGGCGAGGTGCTGAATCAGCAGGCTCGCGCGCAGGCCTTTAACCGTTTTTATGACGCACATATGCAGGTGATTCGTGAACGGCTGGCCAGTTATAATGGCGCGAAGCCTTCAGTGTTGTTGCAGCTGCATCTTGGTCGTCGCAATGAATGTTGCGTCACCGCCTCAACGGCAGCCTTGGCGAACTGTTAAATGCAGCGGGCGGCGACAATATCGCGGCTAAAACGCAGCACGGTGTGTTTGGTCGCTTGAGTGAAGAAATGGTGATCGCGGCGCAACCGGATTACTACTTCGCCACCGGATTTGGCGGTAACGAGGCGCAGGGTTTGCTGAAGCTGGGGCCAGAAGTGGCATTGCCAGCGGTGCAAAGCAGCTTCGCCCAACTGACCTCGCAGCAAAACGGATTGCGTGAATTAGCCACGCGCTACAGTAACGGCCACTCCGCCGTCATCTGGATGAATTTTACCTCAGCCCCTGGCACATCGCGGCAACGGAATTTATGGCAAAAACACTTTATCCTCAGCTGTTCGCGGATGTCGAACCCGAGCAAACGTTAAAGCAAATCTTCCATGATTTCCTGCCCATACCTTATAGCGGGATATTTCCTCAAATCCCTGCGGTTAATCGGCCTTATTTATAATCAAGAAGCGTTAAATACGCTTCGATTATATTAATAATTAATTATTAACTTCATAATTCATTTACTTAAAAAATAAGATACGAAAAAATACTCGATAATCCATATACGCTGCCGCCGCGCTTGTTAATATTCACAGTGGCACTAACCTTAATTCTGCAGTCTGGACATAACGTGTGACGCTATCCGATTATGTAATCGCAATGCATGAATAGGGCATTTATGGCCGAGCATAGAGCGGTTCAGTAACTTCGCAGATGATAAACAAAAGGCATCTGAAGCGGGTAAGGTGGGCAAAGCAGTGGCGGCGGTAGTTTTAAAGACAACCGAGGAAAGCCTCCGAAGCCGGGAAAAAAGGCGGAAAAAGCAGTAACAAAGGCTCCTAACCCGCAGCGGGCGCGCTAGTCGCCTCAACGACAAGGATGCCAATACGTTCTACTGGCAATTGAATAAGTGCAATGACGATATATGACTGACGTCTTGCGCTTATTCTGCTCTCTCCCTCTCATTCCAGTCACGCCTTTTATTTTCATCACAGCAGTCATAATAACGCCTCGCTTAAGCTGCAAAATTTCAACTGCTCACTTTTTGACGTGACATATATCACATTTATGCCAGGCTTAATTTATCATTAGCAAGAACATGGAATTACGATGAGTTCATTTACCAATAAAACGCTGCTCACCCATCAATATCCGACACCTCCCTTCAAAAAACAATTACAGGATTTCCCTGGACTGGCCGCCAAAATGGAACCACGTCCGGATCATGGTGAAACCAGCTATCGTGGCACCGGCCGTTTAACCGGTCGTAAAGCGCTGATTACTGGCGGCGATTCCGGTATTGGTCGTGCAGTGGCCATCGCTTACGCGCGAGAAGGCGCCGACGTGGCGATAAATTACCTGCCCGACGAAGAACAGGATGCGGCAGAGGTGATAAAACTGATTGAAGCGGAAGGTCGTAAAGCGATTGCCATACCGGGAGATATTCGCTCCGAATCCTTTTGCCAGCAGCTGGTAAAGGAAGCGGCGACGAAACTTGATGGTCTGGATATTTTGGTCAACAACGCCGGTCGTCAGCAGTTCAATGAATCGATTCGTACCCTCTCGACAGAAGATTTTGATGCGACCTTTAAGACTAACGTGTATGCCATGTTTTGGATCACGAAGGCGGCGCTGGAGTACCTACCGGCGGGTTCATCGATCATTAACACGTCATCAGTGCAGGCCTACGATCCCAGCGCTATCCTGCTGGATTATGCCCAGACCAAAGCATCGATTGCGGCCTTTACTAAGCTTTAGCCAACAGTTGGTAAAGACAAATCCGCGTCAACGCCGTGGCACCCGGCCCTTACTGGACTGCATTGCAGGTGTGTGGCGGCCAACCGCAGGAAAGTGGAGAAATTTGGTGCTTCCGCACCACTGGGTCGGCCCGGTCAGCCTGCTGAAATCGCGCCGCTCTACGTGACGTTTGCGGAAACCACCAATAGCTTCACCTCCGGACAAGTCTGGTGTTCTGATGGCGGCACCGGCACGGTTTAATCCCGATGAAGGGCGCATCACGATTGATCGCCCTATTCGATCTTAGCCCAAGGTTTTCAGGCGCGGAGCGCGGAATACAAGCATAATGCCGAGCAGAATAGCCAGCATTCCCATCATCCCCGACCACGGCAGCGCATTACCTAACAACAGGTAATCCAGTACTGCCGTTATCACTGGAACCAGATAAAACAAACTGGTGACGTTAACGATGCTTCCCGCACTTTCCAGCAGCCGATACAGCAGCAGCTGCGCCACCATACCGAATCATCACCCCAGAAACAGCACAAATCAGAAGTGCAACGTAAAGAGTCGATATGGAAGGCTTTAACCGGAAGCAGAAGAGCACACAGCGCCAGGCTCACCGCATATTGCAGCGGCAGTACCTGCGCGGGATGCTGGGACACCTTTTTCTGCATGATGGCACCAAACGTCATACACAGCAGTGCGCCGAGAGCGAAGACTATGCCGCTCAACGGCAACTGCGATGCCGCCAGACTGCGCCACACCAGCAGTATCAATCCTGCTAACGCGATCAGTAATCCCAGTAATCGCGTGCCCTGCATGCGCCTTTCCACAATGCAGAGCGTCAGGATAGGTTGTATGCCCATGATGGTGGCGATTAAACCTGGCGTCACCCCCTCGGCCATCGCCTGGAAGTAACACACTGAATAGGCACCAATCAAAATCAGACCGGTAAACATCACCGTTTTCGGCTGCCCGCATCGGGTAACCAGCCACTCCGAAAAATGCCCACCAGCATTAATGCAACCAGCGCCACACCGAAGCGCACGATCAACAGCGCCATCGGTGAGGCATTGTCTAAACCAAGGCCGAGAGAAGATGGCCGCACTGCCCCACAGCAGCACGAAGCCCGACGTCGCCGCTTGCGACGCCAAAGAGACGAAGAACGCATGTAGAAAATGCTCCTAAAACAAACGTTGGAAATTTAAGCGTGAAGACTTCCGGTTCTTAATGAACCACAGTGGAGGCGGTGGCGGACAGCAGATCGCATACAGGCCATGTTCGTATGACGGGAAAATGCAGCTGAATGTGTCATTTACGCTGGCCTGTAGTGAAAATGGGGGGAGTTAAGAAACAAAAAGTTAATAACAGATCGCTGTGCTTGTCATCCATTGAGTCGCGCAGGAAATACCTCGCAACCATTCGATAAACACCGTAAACGCTGGGTCAGATGGCGGTTTTGGATACACCACGTGAAACGGATAGCTGGCGGGCCGCCAATCCTTCAGTATCTCCACCAGCGCGCCTGACGCTAAATCTGCCGCTGCTGCGTACCGGAATGTCTGAATGATGCCTAATCCTGCCACTGCAGCTGCCAGATGCGCGTTGCTCTCATTGATGCCAATGCGATGCTCGATTTTCATTTCCTGTTTCTCATTCCCTTGCATGAAGCGCAGGGGAAAAGCGCGTCCGCTTTGCGGGGATATCTTCGATCAGCGGTGGCCATTTTAGCTCTTGCGGATAGGCTGGCACGCCGTAAGTTTTGAGATAAGCGGGTGCCGCGCAGGTGATCATCTCAGCATTACCAAGATGACGCGCCACCAGCGATGAATCACCGAGCGGACCGCCACGAGATCACGCAATCGACATTGTCGCTAATCAGATCCACAGCCCGGTCTGATACGCCGAGATCGAGGCTAATCTCAGGAAATCGCGCGACGAAATCAGGTAACAGTGGGATGAGGACGTCACGCGCCGTTGAGCCGCAATATCAATGCGCAGATACCCGCGAGGCGTTCCGTTTACCGCGTTAAATGCGCCATCAATATCTTCCGTCACGCACGATACGCAGTGCTTTATCGTAATAATCTCGTCCTTCAGGCGTGACGGTGACGCGACGCGTGGTGCGCTGTAACAGGCGCACGCCCAGATGCCCTCTAACTCCTGCACCAGTTTGCTCCAACGTGGCATTCGGCATATCCAGTGAATCGGCCGCACGGGTGAAGTTCCCCGCTTCCACCACGCGCGCAAACGCCTTTATCGCCAACAGCTGGTCCATTTTTATTATCCATGCAGAATAGTGATTTCGATTTTACACCATTTATCACTAAACCGCGCAGGGTTACATTGCTCTCCCATGCACTGCAACGCAGTCATTACACACTTAAATCCATTTGGGAGAACACTCATGAACACATCATTAAACGGTAAAATTGCATTAGTCACCGGCGCCAGCGGGATTGGTTTAGCCTCTGCCAGGCGCTGGCAGCACAGGGCGCACGGGTGTTTATCACCGGTCGTCGCCAGCCGGAACTGGATGCCGCCGTGACGCTGATTGGCGCGCAGGCAACCGGTATCCGCGCTGATGCTTCTGTGCTGAGCGATCTGGATGCGGTGTATGCCCAGATTGCACGCCAGGCAGGCCGGCTCGATATCCTGTTCGCCAATGCTGGCGGCGGCGATTAATGTTTGCCACCGCTCGGTGCGATTACAGAGCACTTTGACCGTATCTTTGGCACCAACGTGCGAGGCGTGCTGTTTACCGTGCAAAAAGCGCTGCCGCTGCTGAGCGACAAAGCCTCGGTGATTTTGACCTCGTCCACCACTTCGGTTCAGGGCACCGCAGGATTCAGTGTTTACAGCGCCAGTAAAGCCGCCGTGCGCAACTTTATGCCGCTCATGGGCGCTGGATGTGAAAGATCGCGGAATTCGTTGTCAACGTGGTGAGCCACCTGGTCCGGTGCGCACGCCGGGTTTGGGCGATTTGGTGCCAGATCAACGTCAGGGATTGTTCGATGCATTAGCTGCCCAGTGCCATTGGGCCGATTGGGTGAACCCGGTGAGATTGGTCAGGTTGTCGCGTTTCTCGCATCCGATGCTTCGAGCTTTATTAATGCCACCGAACTGTTCGTGGATGGCGGCATGGCGCAAGTATGAGTTGATGGTTCCCAGGAAAGACGTTCACATTAGGTCTGTTTTCCTCCTAACGAAGTGCGTAATGGATGACGCACTTCGTCGGTTAATCTCTTTTCTTTTAATATTCCGTTCCCCCTTTCACATCACAGAAAAAACACCCATAATTCAGCGCGATTGGAGAGCAAAATTTTTAAAATACGCCATGATGGCCATCAGGCAGCAATACCATGCTGTCTTTCAATATTCAGGTGTTAATCCCTGATATTGTCTTAACCAGTGAGAAAGCGTGCAGTGAAATTAAAACTTTCGCGTTTATCGTTCTGTCATTAAGTACCGTTTTCGGTGCGCAGGGTGCTACGCGGGTCGGGTTGCTGGCAGGGGCGAATAATATCGATCTTAATCAGGATGGCATCCCGGATTTGCTGGTCTCAGCGACCTTTGACAATAACACCTCGCATCCCAGCCAGACGCTATCTGCCTTCATCAATAAAAACGGCAACTGGTTTATTTTACCGGTTCCGGATGATGATGGTTTTACCTGGTCTGATTTTCGTCTTGCGGGTTCCTCTGACAAAATCATTGGTTTTGAACTGCACAATATCCGGGCGTTTTATTACCTGATCGCGCGATGAAATTCTCGTCAAATCAGGACAATGATGATCTGACTGAAGCCGCGCTAATAAAATTCTCGCTATCCCGGGTGGCCGGAAAGCAGCGAAGAACCTGGCGCTCCGGTTTTTATTGGCAGCTGTCTGGCACTTATACCACCTCACAAGCGTATAGCGATGTTGATCAGGCTTTCGCACAATTAAAAATAGATGAATTTAAGTAGCGCAGTGCAGGCGTTAATCCGCCTGCTCATCAATCCCGCACTTCATACTGCACCGAAAGTTCGCCACCTTCTTCTCTTTCACTCGGGTAATGACAATATCGCCAACGTCACCGGTGCGCTGCACATGTGCCGCCACAGGCACTTAAGGTTTGAGATCGCCCAGCTGACCATTCTGCGTCCGGCGTCATCCTGCAGCACGCGTGCTAAATCCTGCGCCACTAGTGCATCTACACCCTCAGCGATGATCGCTTCATCAACGGCTTGTGGTTCGCCCTGCGGTTTAAAAACGATACGTCCATTGCCGGGCCGATGATCGCCTTTGTAACCTAACCAGCCAAACTTCTCTCCGGCATAAGCAATCAGATGCCCTGCAGAATGGTAACGGGTATGCAGCTTACGCAGTGCCGCATCAATTTGGATATGCGCAGCCCAGCGCCACTTCGCGGTCAGTGATATGGATTAACTCACCCTCGTCCTGGATGAGCTGAAGCACGTTGGCATCGCCTATCGTGCCCTTGTCAGCGGGTTGCCCACCGCCTTGCGGATGAAATAGTGTTGCCGCCAGCTGTACACGAAACTGGCCGTCTTCCTGCACTTCACAACGCAACACTTCCGTATCCATCTCCAGCAGATCGCTGAAATAGTAGGCTCTCTCCGTCATCACTTCCTCCATAACACTATCCTCCGCCCTTGGTGTTCAAATCGGCAAAACAGAGCTTGCCCTATCTGTCTATATGTATCCTGCCTGGGCCTGAACCAAGGGGATCTGTTCGATATCGTAAAAAATACTCAAACCCAAATCCTTGCCAACTTGCACATCTGATCCGCTCCGTTGATGCGCCAGGCATGCGTAAAATGGCATCACAACTCTGAATAAGACGATGCGCAACGGGATAAAGGAAGGCTTCGCTGATTTCATCCCCGATCCGCTGCGAACCCGCCGCATTGGCGAGCGGTAACGCCAGCCATTCACCTATCACCGGGGTATGGCCCTTTTGATAAACCTGCAACGCCATGTGATCAAGTTTCTGCATATTTTGCTCAATCAGTTGCTGATCACCGTGAGTGCCACTGCGAACCGGACCTGCGATCAGAATCATCATTGCACTTTCTCCTCAAATTGAATGTTTAATGCCAGGTGTTGCAGCAACATGATGGTTTTGGCATCTTCGATTTCACCGTTTCGGATCGCGTCCATCGCGCGTGCGAAAGGCCACTCCAGTACTTCGATATCTTCCCCTCTTCCTCCAGACCGCCGCCAGCATGCTTTCGGTCGCCATCGTGATATTCCGCGATAAAGAAAAACAACTTCTCCGTCACCGAACCCGGGCTCATATAAGCCTCCATCACCTTCTCAATATTTGTGACAGTGTAACCAGTTTCTTCTTCTGCCTCGGCAATAATGCGCGTTTCCGGCGAGGCGTTATCCAGCAAACCGGCTGCGGCCTCGATCAAAAAGCCATCATGCCCATGGATAAAGATGGGAAAGCGGAGATTGCCGTGTCAGGACGACTGTCTGTTGTAGCGGTTATAAAGTAGGATCACGCACCATTGCCACGGTCGTAAGCTTCGCGCGGCTTTGCTGTTGCCAACTGCCGTCGGCACGCTGTAAATCGAAGGTGTATTTTTTTAAGGTGTACCAGTTGTCGGATAACAACTGCTCACGAATATGCACTTTATGCTGCATGTTTGGTCTCCCGATGGCTGACAAAACAGACGTTATCATGCATAATCGATGCACATACAAGCAAAAACACGAATGAAATTATGCTTTCAGTCAACGTAAACAGCAGATATTGACGATTCTTGCCGATGAGCAGCAAGTGATGTCAAAGCGAGGCTCAGCCAGCGCTAGCGTCTCTGAGACTCGATTCGCCGTGACTTAAGGAGTTGGCCAGCGAGGGTTTACTGCAACGTGTCCACGGGGGTGCGCTGCCGGTTTCTGCTGCTATTGCCTTTCGAAACACGCAAAACGTGCAAATCAGTTCTAAGCGCCTGATCGCGCAAAAAGCGGTGCAACTGATTCAACCGGGTCAGGTGGTGATTATTGATGGCGGTACAACCACCCAGCGGAAATGGTGCACTGCTGCCCAAAGAACTGGCTTTTACCGTGGTGACCCACAGTCCGAGTATTGCCGTCGCCCTGGTTGATTTTCCTCTGGTTGAGGTGATTCTGATTGGCGGCCAACTGTATCGTCACTCGGTGGTTGCCGTGGGATCAGCGGTGATCGAAGCCATTGCACACATCAATGCAGACCTGTTCTTTATGGGCGTCACCGGAGTACACAAAACCGCAGGGTTAACCACGGGTAATTACGAAGAAGCCGGTGTGAAACGTGCACTGGCGGCGCGTGCGGCGGAAACGGTGGTGATGGTCTCTAAAGAGAAACTCAACTCAGCATCGGCGTTCGCCATTGGCGATCTGTCACTGGCCAGCACACTGATTGTTGATGGAGAACCTGATGCTGAGATGCAGCAACTGCTGCAACAGAAACAGATAGCCCTGCTGTAATTCGCCCTTTCAATGCAGGCATTGAGTGATTATCCCGCGCTATGATTTTTCTATCTGGCCGATGGAACGCACATCATTCAGTCACAATGCCAGGCTGTAATAGAGAGTTTTCGCTGACCCTGAGGGCAGCACTGGATAAACAGGAGAATAGCTGCATGACTGAGTTTCCAACCATCGCCCTTGTCGGACCCGGCGCCATCGGCACCACTGTGGCTGCCGCGCTGCATGAATGAATCGCACGCCAACACTGTGTGGGCGTACGGCACATACACAATTGCTGCTGCGCCACGGAGACGGTGAGGTTGTGGTGCCTGGCCCGGTGCTGAGCAATCCTGAAGCGATCGCCAGGCCCTTTGATTTGGTGTTTGTGGCGGTCAGAAACTACCCAGGTGGCGGAAATTGCACCCTGGCTGGCGGTGTTGTGCGATGAGAATACGGTGGTGTGCGCGCTGCAAAATGGCGTGGAGCAAGTTGAACAGCTGTCCCCATTAGTCAATGGCGCAACGGTACTGCCTTCTGTGGTGTGGTTCCCGGCTCGCGCGAGCCTGATGCCTCGGTGTGGTTACGCGCGAAGCCGCGCCCTGACTGTGCCCGACGTCGCCAGCACAGCGTATTGTGCAAGCACGCAAGACTCGCTGTGCGGTCGAATGGAGGCAATTTCCTCACCATTGCCTGGCGCAAACTGTTGCAAAACGCCGTCGCCCCGGTTTAATGGTGCTCGCCAATCGCCGCGCCGGGATGTTTCAGCGCGAAGATATCACCGAGCTGGTCTGGCCTATCTGCGGGAGTGTCTGACTGTGGCGCGTGCGGAAGGCGCCAATCTGAGCGACAACGTGCCGCAGGAAATTATGGCTGCTTCCATCGCCCGGCAGATTTAGGCACCTCGATCCTGGCGGATCGTCAGGCCAATCGCCCGCTTGAGTGGGACATCCGTAATGGCGTGGTGCAGCGACGCGGCAAGCACAAGGCATCGCGACACCGATCAGTGATGTGGTGGTGCCTCTGCTGGCGGCAGGAAGTGATGGTCCGGGTTAAGATCAGAGTGAAGTCCGGGCCACGGACTTCCTTCAATAGCCTTAACACTTAACACTCACAATGGGTATCAGAATCAATTGACATGAATACATCAGACTTGCCATTATGTTACGTTATAACATAACACTACGTAATCGGTAAATCATGCGCACTTTTTCGACCCGCCTTTTAGCACTCATAATGGTATTCAGCAGTTCAGCCGCACTGGCTTCCGCCTTTCCACTCAACATTGAAAACTGCGGTAAACGGAAACCTTTCACGACCACCTGCACGCGTGGTGACCATTGGTCAGCATGAAACAGAACTCCTTCTGGCACTTGGCCTGGAGAGTAAAATCGCGGGAACCGCCGTCTGGTTCGGCCCTCTCCTCTGAATTAGCACAGGCTGGCAGTGGTATTAAACGCCTCGCGGACAACTCACCGGGGTTTGAAGCCGTCGTCGCGCAAACTTTGATTGGTTTTTGGCGCGGTACGGTTGGCATGTTGGGCCTCAGGGTAAGTCGCTACTCGCGATCAATTTGAACAACCTGGCATCAAATTTACGGATTTCACCTGCTGATTGTCAGGGCAAATCGGTCACCGCCACTTCAAACGGCGACGGTGCGCGCGTGAAACCTTACTCGATTGAGGTGATTTATGATGAAATCACCGCGCTTGCCAACATCTTCGATGTGACGGAGCGTGGTGATGCCTTAAAGGAGAAGTTATCTGCACGAATCGCTCAGGCACAACAACAGGCGGCGCTTCACACCAGCAAACCCCTTAAGGTGAACGGTGTATTGGTTCTCAAGCACACGCCTTAAAGGCGATCCGTGGATCGCAGGCAGTGATGGTGCGCCGGGCTGGATCACTCAGACTCTAGGCCTCAAAAATATCATTGTTTCCTCCGATGAATGGCCCGCCGTGAGTTGGGAACATATCGCACAATCTCAGCCCGATATCATCGTCATCGCCAGCACTTTGGATAGAAGGCTGTATCCAGCCGATGATGTCGCCATAAAACAGGCTTTTCTCACCAGCGATCCCGTTACCTGAGAAATGAACGCGGTTAAGCAGGGTCATATCGTGGTCGTGCCTGCGATGTCACTCAATCCGTCCCTGCGCAATGTCGATGCGGTTGAGCTGATCGGTCAAAAGATTGCCGCGTTTAAATAGTATGAATCGGGCACCCATTTGATCGGCTTTATTTTCATCACGGGCCTTATCCAGCCGCCCGATCTTCTCATCCAGCATTGGCGATATGTCCATTTCATTGAGCGCCACTTTCCAGGCCCGATCACCAACGGGGTGGCTTGACGCATTATGATCTCCCTCCCGTTGAAGCTGGCATCGTCTGGCAATATCGGATGAGCCGGGCCTTTATGGCTGCCTGCAGTGGAGGTGGCTTAGCGATTTGTGGCCTGGTGTTGCAATCGCTGTTAAGAAACCCGCTGGCGGAACCTTATCTGTTGGGTATCTCTGCGGGTGCTTCCACCGGGGCCGTAATGGTGATGCTGCTGGGTATTGGCAGCGGCGTGTTGACGGTTGGCAGTGGTGCCTTTGCCGGCGCTTGCCTGGCATTTGGCTTGATCATATTGCTCTCACGAGGGATGGGGGAAAACACCGGGCGCATCATTTTGGCCGGGATTGCCGGAACACAGCTGTTCAATGCGCTCACGTCTTACATCGTCAGCACATCAGCCAATGCGGAGCAATCGCGCGGTGTGATGTTTTGGCTCTTAGGCAGTTTAAGCGGCGTTCGCTGGCCAGATGCCGTTCTGTGCGCCATCGTCATCGTCAGCGGATTTGGGGTGATCATGTGCTATGCACGCACGCTGGACACGTTTTCATTTGGTGTCGATGTCTCGGTAACGTTAGGTACTCCGGTTGTGAAAGTGCGGGTGGTGTTGCTGTTGATTACGGCATTCATCACGGCGGTGATTGTCAGCTCAATTGGGGCGGTGGGATTTATCGGATTGGTCATCCCGCACGTGACCCGCATGCTGGTTGGACAGCGACACCTTATCACCCTTCCCGTGACATTCCTGTCGGGCTGCCATTTCATGATCCTTGCCGACTTGATGTCAAGAACGTTGATCGCACATCAGGTTTTACCCATTGGCGTGGTGACTGCATTAGTGGGCGCCCCTGCTTTTGCCTTCCTTCTCTATCAACGAAGGGCAACTAAACGATGACGATATCGGTCAGTGACCTCGTCCAACTAAACGCGTCGCGCATCCTCACCACGGTCTCCTTCGACGCAGCTCAGTCTGCAACCGTAGGTTTGCTTGGGCCCAACGGTTCAGGAAAATCAACGCTACTGCGTGCGCTGGCTGGGCTAATGCCTGATTCGGGCGCGAAGATAACGCTCGGAAAAGTAAAGCTGAACCAACTTTCGCGCAATCAGCTGGCGCGCAAACTGGCCTTTGTCCCGCAACACGCCGAGGCCGATGATGAACTCACGGTGATTGACATTATTCGTCTCGGGCGCACACCTCATCGTGGCGCATTCCAGTTCTGGACGGCAGAGGATGCCAGCGCCATTGACGAGGCGGTGGCGTTAATGCAACTGGAAAATTTGGTCGACCGCTGCTGGCAACGATTATCCGGCGGTGAGCGCCAGCGTTGCCAAATCGCCCGCGCCTTGGCGCAAACCGGATGTTTTACTGCTGGATGAACCCGTCAATCACCTCGACATCCAATTCCAGCTTGAATTGATGCGTCTTATCTCTTCGCTGCCCGTGACGGTGGTGATTGCTCTTCACGATCTGAATCTGGCGGCAAAATATTGCCAACACCTTGTGGTACTCGATCAGGGTCGCGTGGTTTCAACGGGTAAGCCCAAAGCCGTCCTCACACCCGAACGCATACACACAACGTGGCGGGTTCAGGCGCAGATCACGACATCAGCACAGGGGGCGCTCAATATTCAATACGTATGAGTCAGCGCTTGAAGCCCACGGCTATACAGCCATCAGGAAACGGTATGTTCAGTAACAAAATATTCCTGCAATAATGGACTGCCACAATCGTGGTTGCAGTACCTACACGCGCGTCACCTACGAGATTATTCGATAGCCGCTGCTATCAAGCCCGCCAATGGCGGGCTTTTTTTCGCTCTAACCGAGTGAGTCTTCTTTTCCGTCAGAAATCCGGACGGCTTAAATAGCCTATAATCGCGTTAGGTCGAAAGGCTAAATACCGTGCATTTTCGCCAGTAGCCACATGCGTTCAGCAGCCACATCCGCGTTATTCAGCAAACCAGCCTCATCCGCCAGTCTGAACGCTTCAGAGTAGTGCGTCAGACTGCGCGCACTCTGCATGCCGCCAAGCAAGGTGAAATGCTTCTGATGGCCATTCAACCAGGCCAGGAACACGATGCCCGCCTTGTAATACTGCGTGGGTGCCGAGAACAAATGGCGTGCCAGCGGCACTGTCGGTGCCAGAATCCGTTCAAAGCTGGCGCGATCGCCCTGTGCTAATGCATGCAGTGCGCTGGTGGCGGCCGGTGCAATGCCGTCGAGAATGCCCAGCAGCGCATGCGAGAAGCCTTGCTCATCACCGGCGATCAGTTCCGGGATAGTTAAAGTCATCGCCGGTATACATTTTGACGGAAGCCGGCATGGCGCCGCATCTCAATTTCACGATCTTTATCCAGCAGTGAGATCTTTATCCCCTCTACTTTTGCCTGATTTTCGCGTATCACCGCCAGACAGACCTCCATCGCACTGTGAATCGTCGCGCCGCCCAGTAACCGCGTAGTGCGGGATCAAACATGTCCCAGCCGAGTGCAAAATAACCGGCTCCGCACCTGGCGAAGCGTGCACTGTAAACGGTGATGTAATCCTCTGGCCCTTTAGCAATGGCGGCGAGCGCGCGACTGGCCATTAAGATAATACGGCCGCCACAGGCTTCGATTGCTGATTTGCTGCTCATACGCGGCGGCAATCACATCCTGTAAGGTCAGTTGGGGAGAAAAGTCCGTCAGATGATCGGTTGCCAGCCCCGCTGGCGACCCGTGCCCCGGATAAGTTTTCGCTTGCTCAACGCTGCGTTTTATAAGCTCCAGCGCGGTTGGCCAATCCAGCCCCATGCCGCGTTGCGCGGTATCCATGGCTTCCGCGATGCCCAATCCCAGTGACATTAAATGATGGCGATATTTCAGCGTGCTGTCCCAGTCAATCGCCATATCGCTATGCGGAGTTTTTGCATGCGCTGCGGGTCGGCAACCACATGTGCAGCGGCATACGTCGCGGTTAAATAGCGGTTTCGCCGGTACGGTCCAGTGGCGCTCTTTACCCTGCATGATGTATTGTAGGGCTGACCGTTGCGATCCAGTAAACGCACTTTATTGCTCACAGACATGGTTCTGTTCCTTATTTCAGTGTTTTGCCAGATGCCCGGACGGCATCACATTCTGCGAACTGTTGTGGCTTCCGATAGGCAGGCGACGCACCCCCAGCAACACCAGGCTGCTGCAGATAATGACCAGGCGGCGACCAGCCATACCGGTTGCAAGGTGTAATGTTGCGTAATAACCCGCCACAATCGGCGAGATGCCGCCCGCCGCCATTCCCATATCATCACAAAGCCGATGGCTGAACCACGCAGAGAAGGCGGCACCAGTTCAGCAGTGAGCGAGAAGAGAACAATGGGTGTAATCGGATAGCCAAGGGAAAACCGAGGATCAGCACCAGCACAATCACCAACGGCACCGAGATTGATTGCCATAGCGGCGGCCATCACCAGCCCGCTGATAAAGTAATGGTCATCAGAATGGTGCGACGACGTTTGAAATCGCCCTTGTCGCAGTAGCGCCAATACCGGCTCCGCCCAGCGCACCGGTAATGCCCAGCAGACTGGCGATGGTGCCTGCAGTGCCAATCGACAGATTTTTTACCTGCATCAAATAGCTCGGTGCCCACAGCATGCAATCCACCAGCCTGCCAGCAGCACGAAATAGAACGCGGCCATCAGAACACCGGCATGGCGAACAAGGTTCTTAATGGCACTTTCTCCGCCGCCTGGCGTGCAATCAACTCGGCAGGTTTCCGATCATTTTCACCAACACCAGATACAACAGCGCCACCAGCATGCCCATCGCGCCCGCCACGTAGAACACACCACGCGCCAGCCAAAGATCGGACCGGCATGGCGCCCATCCGTCGAGTCCGCAATCGGATATCCCATCCAATAGAGAGACATCACGGTGGTGCGCTGTTTTTCGCTGGTCACGTTGGCCACTTCGAGCGAGGCGGCAGGCCAGAAGATGCCCTCGCCAATGCCCGTCATCACGCGGTAAAAAATCAGGCTGGTCATGCTGCCGGCGACACCCGTTAACAGTGTCGCCAGTGAAAACATCATCAGGCCGAGAATCAGCACCGGTTTGCCGCTTAACTTGTCGGCGATAATGCCGAAATGAACAGAAAGACGATGAAGCCAAAGAAGAAGGAGGAGAGCAAAATGCCACTCTCCGCTTTACCGAGACCGAACTCTCCGGCGATCAGCCCGATGGCTGATGACACCGTCATGCGATCCACCGAGTACATCATGTAGCCAAGGCCGCACAGCACGGTGACCAGAATCATTTTGCGGGTATCTGTATTCATCTTTTCCTCGACAATGTCTGTGACCGACGAAAACAGCTTTTCAGCTCTGTCAGATACGGTTAACCGTGCGCCAGATGGCGAGCCTTGCCCAGGTCTTAAGCACCTCATCTGGATCCTGAGTCCACCAGTTCAGGCGGGAGAAAATTTCCACTTCATGTAGTCCGCGATAACCCTGAGCTTCTACCGCTTCCCGCATGGCGCGAATATCGATAACGCCATCGCCCATCATGCCGCGATCTTCCAGATCCCGCGTAGGCGTGAGCCAGTCGCAGATATGAAACGCCAGCAGCCGTTTCAGACCCGCACGGGCGATTTCCTGATAAAACTCAGCATCCCACCAGGTGTGATAGACATCGACGGCGATTCCCAGCCCGTCGTCACCCAATTCATCGCAGAGATCGTTAGCCTGCTTCAGCGTGTTAATGCAGGCACGATCCGCCGCGTACATGGGATGCAGCGGTTCAATCGCCAGCGGCATGCCGCCCGCGCGGGCGTACTCCAGCAGAGCGCTGAGTCCATCACGCACTTGCTGGCGCGCCCCCGGCAGATCTTTCGAACCGGGCGGCAAACCGCCGACCACCAGCACCAGGCACTCTGCGCCCAATTCCAGCGCTTCATCCACCGCTCGCTGGTTGTCGGCCAGGGTCGCCTGGCGTGCTTGCTGATCAACGCCGGGAAACATGCCACCCCGGCAGTAGCCACTCACCCGCAGATCGTGATGACGAATCAGCCGCGCCGCTTCTGCTAAACCGATGTTTGCTACCTGATCGCGCCACGGCGAGATGCCGCGAATCTCATGGCGCGCACAACCTTCAATGATTTGGCGTAAATCCCACTGCTGGCGCACGGTCGCCGTGTTGAGCGAAAGTTGTTCGGAATGGGGACGACTCATGTTCGGCTCCTTAGCGTTCCAGCGATGGCACATCAACCCAGCGACGCTCTTTCCAGCTTTTCAATGCCAGATCGACCAGTTGCAGACCTTTGGCTCCTTCCAGCAAATCCCAGCGATATTCCCCTTCGCCCCAGACGTGGCGTAAAAACAGCTCCCACTGCACTTTGAATGCATTGTCGTAGACCTGGGTATCCGGCACGCTGGCCCAGTCATCGAAGAAGTTATGGGTTTGACGGATATCCGGATTCCACACCGGCTTTGGCGTATTGACGCCGTAAAGCAATCGCTAAGGCCAGCCACCGCTGAACCGTTGACGCCATCCACCTGGAATGTCCACCAGATCATCGCGGCGCACGCGCACGCACCATGAACTGTTGATCTGAACAATCGCGCCGTTGTGCAGTTCGAAGGTGGCGTACACCGCGTCATCCGCCGTGGCGTCATAAGGTTGCTGCTGTTCATCCCAGCGCTGTGGAATGTGGGTTGCGCCGATGCAGCTCAGGCTTTTGATTTCACCGAACAGGTTGTCGATGACGTAGCGCCAGTGGCAATCATGTCGAGGATAATGCCGCCGCCATCTTCGCTGCGGTAGTTCCAGGATGGACGCTGGGCCGGTTGGCGATCGCCTTCAAATACCCAGTAACCAAATTCACCGCGCAACCGATAACACGCGACCAAAGAAGCCGGATTCATTTAGCAAACGCAGCTTTTGCAGACCCGGCAGCCATAGCTTGTCCTGCACCACGCCGTGACACGCCTTTTTCTAGCTGCGAAATGGGTATGATCAGCGCATCATCCAGCCATCGCTACCGGCTTTTCCGAATAAACGTGTTTCTTGCTGATGGCTTTCTTCAGCAAAGCCGGACGTGTCTGCGGAGTGGTGGCTGCATCAAAAAAGATGATGTCATGCGGATTATTCAAGTGCTTCTCAATGTTGTTGGTTCCCCAACGTTCGATACCAAATTCCGCGCCAGCGCAGCCATTTTTCCGCGTTGCGGCCAATCAGAATCGGATCGGGCATCAATCGGTCGCCATTGGCCAGCGCCACACCGCCACTGCTGCCGAATCTGCACAATCGAACGGATGAGATGTTGATTTTTACCCATTCGCCCGGTCACGCCAGTGATGCCCACTGGAATCTGCGCCATGTATTCACCTCAAAGTCGTTTGTGATGGAAGTAACACGTTCAACATCTATTTCAACGCTCCGCCGTTCGCTGATTCATAATCAATCAACTAACTGGTTGATGACGTCACTATAATGGGCAGAAAGAGACCTACGACTTTGATCGAATTCACATAACCAACTAGTTAGTTGAAAATCTTTTGCCCTTGTTTTATGCGCAAAAAGAGGCACTATAATGCTCAGTAAAACAGTGATATGTGGGGATTCTGCTTTGGTTGATCGTGTTGCGAGTAACATTGAGGATGTCAGGATAAGCAGGTGCGGATACTGATGGCCGCGCGCGCAGAGTTCCGCTGAAAGGATTCGACGGTGCACGCGTTGATAGCATCGCCGAACGCGCTCATGCCAATAAGCAACTGATTTACTACTACTTCACTAACAAAGACATACTGTTTACCCGCGTGCTGGAAGAAGCCTATCGTGACATTCGCGAGCAGGAAGCAGCCTTAATGCTCGATCACCTCCCCGCCGATCCAGGCAATTTTGCAGCTGGTGGAGTTCTACCTGGCACTATTACCTGAAAAATCCCGAATTCATTCGCCTACTCAACAGCGAAAATCAGCTCAAGGCGCGGCATCTCAAAGATTCTGACATCACCGTGCAGATTAATCAGAGCTGGAGCAGTATCACCCAGCAATTGCTGCAACGAGGACGCGTCGAAGGAAACGTGCGCGAGGATATCGATGTGATGCAACTCAACATCAATATCTCCGCGCTGGGCTTTTTCTATCTGATCAATCAGTCAACGCTGTCGATTATCTACCAGCAGGATCTCAGTGCCAAAGCGGCGCTGGATGAGCGCCTGCGCGTGATGAAAGAGTGTATTGCCGCGTGGATAAAGCCGTGATGCATTACTGCGCCAGCCAGCCGCCATCCATGTTCCAGGCCGCGCCGCGCACCTGCGCACCGCCCTCACTGCACAGAAACAGCACCAATGCTCCCAACTGCTCAGGTGTAACAAAAGCCTGAGCAGGTTGTTTTTCTGACAATAACGCCAGGCGCGCGGTTTCGGCATCCTCGCCGGCTGCAATGCGTTTATCGATCTGCTGCTGCACCAGCGGCGTTAGCACCCAGCCCGGACGAAGATGGCGTTGCAGGTGATCGGTGATTGCGTTCTCCAGCGCAATCACTTTTGTCCAGCCCACCCCATGCTTCGCAGCGACATAAGCGGCTTTCTCTTTCGATGCTACCAGCCCATGCACGGAGGCGATATTAATGATGCGCCCCCAGTGACGTGCCTGCATAACGGGTAATACGGCGCGACTGGTGTGGAACACCGAAGAGAGATTGATGGCAATAATCGCATCCCACTTCTCTACCGGGAAAGATTCCACCGGCGCGGTGTACTGAATACCGGCATTATTTACCAGAATATCTACCGCACCATAGTGTGCCTCTGCCCACTCAATCATCGCGGCGATTTGGTGCGGATCGGACATGTCTGCCGCGTGATAGTCCACTGTTGCCCCGGTGGCCGTGATAATCGCTTTCGCGTGTTCCACTTCGCCAAAACCGTTGAGTATCACCGTGGCGCCCGCTAGTGCCAGTTGCTCCGCGATACCTAATCCGATACCGCTGGTAGACCCGGTCACCAGTGCCACTTTTCCCGTTAATTGCATCGATTCATCCTCCTTCAGACAATGCCGGTGAGGTAAAACACCCCAATCACAAACAGCACGGCCAGACTTTTGATAATGGTGATGGCGAAGATGCCACCATACGCTTCTTTATGTGTTAACCCTGTGATCGCCAGCAAGGTGATCACCGCGCCATTGTGTGGCAGTGTGTCCATCCGCCGCTGGCCATCGCCGCCACGCGGTGCAGCACTTCCATCGGAATCCCCGTGGCCTGCGCCGCCTGCACGAAGTGTTCTGCCATCGCTGCCAGCGCAATACTCATCCCACCCGATGCCGAACCGGTGATCCCCGCCAGCACGGTAATACTGATCGCTTCATTGAGAAGCGGGTTGGGAATCGCCTGCAGCACGCCAGACAGCACGACAAAGCCCGGCAACGCAGCGATTACCGCACCAAAACCGTACTCGGAGGCGGTATTCATCGCCGCCAGTAACGCACCGGCGACCGCCGTACGACTGCCTTCTGCCAGACGACCACGAATGTTGCGCCAGCCAAAAATCAGCACCACCAGAATGCCGCTGAGCAGCGCCGCCTGTACTGCCCAAATCGCGGTGGTTTTCTTAATATCGGTGAGGATCGGCGTGGGATTTCCCGGTAGCGTGATGCTGCTCTGCGCGCCGTACCACGACGGGATCCACCAGGTGAAGCAGAGATTGAGCACTCCGACCAGAATCAGCGGCAGAATGGCGATCAGCGGATGCGGCAAACGAACATCTTCCGCCGTTTCTGGCTCATTCTTCAGGTTAGTGCCATAGGTTCCTGGTTGGCCTGTGCCCGACGGCGTTGCCGATCCAGCCACAGCAAGCCCACCACGATAATAAACAGCGATCCGATCAATCCCAGCCACGGTGCTGCCCAGGCGTTAGTGCCGAAGAAACTACCGGGAATGATGTTCTGGATTTGTGGTGTGCCGGGCAGTGCATCCATGGTGAAGGAGAACGCACCCAGAGCCACCGTTGCCGGAATCAAGCGCTTAGGGATATTGCTCTGACGAAACAGTTCTGCGGCAAACGGATAAACGGCAAAGGCCACCACAAACAGCGACACGCCGCCGTACGTCAGCAGTGCGCACACCAGTACAATCACCGGGATGGCATGGCGACGCCCTAGCAGCGCAATGGCCGCCGTGACGATCGAGCGTGAGAAGCCGGATAGCTCAATCAACTTGCCAAAGATGGCACCCAGCAGAAACACCGGGAAGTAGAGCTTCACAAAGCCCACCATCTTATCCATAAACAGACCGCTGAACACCGGCGCGACCGCAGCCGGTTCGGTTAACAGCACCGCTAACAGCGCGGCAATCGGGGCGAACAAAATTACGCTATAGCCGCGATAGGCGGCTAACATCAGCAACCCAAGCGCAGCGAGGGCAATAACGACACTCATGTTGCTTCCTTATTATTTTGTAGGGTTGAAGGTAAAGACATTGCCAATAATTTGAATCGGTCCGCCTCAATCCGGGCGTTCAACCGCCAGGGCGACGCCCATGCCGCCGCCAACACACAGCGTTGCCAGACCGCGCTTCAGCTCACGCTGCTGCAAGGCATGAATGAGCGTCACCAGAATGCGGCAGCCGGAGGCACCAATCGGATGACCCAGCGCAATGGCACCGCCGTTGACATTGACCCGTTCCGGCTGCCAGTTAAGCGCTTTGCCTACCGCCAGAGCCTGAGCGGCAAAGGCTTCGTTAGCTTCGATTAAGTCCACTTGATCCAGCTCCCAACCAGCCTGTTTCAGGGCTTTGTTGGTCGCAGCCACCGGGCCGATACCCATCACCGCCGGATCCACGCCAGCAATGCCGCTTCCGGTCAATCGCGCCAGCACCGGTAACCCCAATGCGGCGGCGCGTGATGCTGACATCAACAGCACGGCGGCCGCGCCATCATTCAGGCTGGAAGCATTACCTGCGGTCACGCTGCCGTCCTTTTTAAAGGCGGGATGCAAACGCGCCAGCCGCTCGGCTGAACTGTCCGCGCGTGGCTGTTCATCTTCACCGATCACCAATGTCTCGCCTTAGCCTGCGCCACCGTGACGGGCGTGATTTCTGCACGGAAGGCGCCCTGCTGCTGTGCCGCTACCGCTTTCGTTGGGATTGCAAGGCAAAGGCATCCTGATCGGCACGGCTAATGTGGTATTCGTCGGCAAGATTCTCGGCAGTGATCCCCATGTGGTAGTCGTTAAACGCATCCCACAAACCATCGTGGATCACGCTGTCCATCAGTTGACTGTGACCCAAACGACAGCCGCCACGCGCCTCCGGCAGCAGATAAGGGATTGGCTCATACTCTCCTGACCGCCCGCGATAATGATCTCGGCGGCACCGCTTTGAATGGCTTGCGCGGCCTGAATCACCGCTTTCAGCCCTGAGCCACATACCATGTTCAGCGTGCTGGCTGGCACGCTGTAAGGCACACCCGCCGCCACAGCCGCCTGGCGCGCAGGGTTTTGCCCGCATCCAGCGGTGAGTACCTGCCCCTGACCTCATCGATTAGCGTGGGATCGAGCGCGGTTTGTTTCAGCAGTGTGGCAATCACCTGCTGGCCCAGTTCTGCAGCAGTAAGAGACGCCAGCGCACCGTGAAAACGGCCGATGGGCGTGCGGGTGGCTGCCACAATCACACATTCGTTCATGATGCCTCCTGGGAAAAACGCATTTCACGGACATCATCGGCGATGCGTAATTGCCCGGCCGTCTTTGCACGGATCTCATCGGGCGTGACGCCCGGCGCATACTCACGCAGCACAAAAGCGCCCTCTTCAATCTCCAGCCAGCCGAGTTCAGTAATCACTTTACGAATACAGCCGACGCCGGTAAGCGGCAAAGTGCATTCGGACAGCAGTTTTGATTCGCCATGCTTTGATGCGTGCGTCATCATCACGATGATGTTTTCCGCACCCGCCACCAGATCCATCGCACCGCCCATGCCCTTGACCATTTTTCCGGGGATCATCCACGACGCGATGTTGCCGCTGACGTCCACTTCCAGCGCGCCCAGCACGGTAAGATCAACATGGCCGCCGCGGATCATGGCGAAAGACTGTGCCGAATCGAAGATTGCCGCACCCTTTCTTGCGGTCACCGTCTGTTTGCCGGCATTGATCATGTCGGCATCCAGTGTCGGCTCGGTGGGAAACGCCCCATGCCCAACAAACCGTTTTCCGACTGCATCATTACGTCCATGCCCTCAGGTACGTAGTTGGCCACCAGCGTCGGCATACCAATGCCGAGATTGACGTAATCACCATCGCGTAGCTCCTGTGCCACGCGCTGCGCCATCTGTTCACGCGTGAGCATGTGCGCCTCCTTCACTCAGGGTGCGTTTCTCAATGCGTTTCTCGAAGTTGCCCTGTATCAGGCGATCGACATAAATGCCCGGCGTATGAATAGCTGCTGGATCCAGTTCACCTGGCGCCACAATCTCTTCAACTTCAACAACGGTGACACGGGCAGCCATTGCCATCAGTGGGTTGAAATTCTGCGCGGTGTGGCGATAGATCACATTGCCGTACCAGTCCGCTTTCCAGCCTTTGACGATGGCGAAGTCACCGCGTATCGCCTGTTCCAGAATGTAGTGGCGCCCATCGAATTCTCTGACTTCTTTACCTTCTGCGACTGGCGTGCCATAGCCGGTGGCCGTATAAAATGCGGGGATACCCGCGCCGCCTGCGCGCACTTTTTCCGCCAGCGTACCCTGCGGCGTGAGAATCACTTCCAGTTCACCGCTGAGCATCTGCTGCTCGAACAACGCGTTCTCACCGACGTAAGAGGCGATCATGGTTTTGATCTGCCGATTCTCCAGCAGCAGCCCGAGGCCAAAGCCATCCACCCCGCAGTTATTCGAGACCACGGTCAGCCCCTTAATGCCCTGCTGACGAATTTCGGCGATGAGATTTTCTGGAATACCGCACAGGCCAAATCCCCCCGCCAGCAGCGTCATGTTGTCTTGCAATCCAGCCAGCGCCTGCTGATAACTGGTGACGCGTTTGTCTAATCCTGCCATTGCTGTACATCTCCTCAGCTCACCGAATAAGCCATCCTCGCGTCACAAAAATGATTTGTTAATTTGTTTTTATTGGCCTTTCATTTACTTTTCTTATTAATATTCTGTTAATCTTTGTTTTACATAAAGTTAACAAAAAGAAAAATGAAAATGACTATCAAGCAGTTACGCGCGTTCTTAGCGGTCGCTCACACTTTGAGTTTTGCCCAGGCCAGCGAACGTCTGGCGATTTCGCAACCGGCGCTGAGCCTGGCGATCAGCGGATTAGAAGAAGCGTTGGGTGGACCGTTGTTTATGCGCACCACCCGCCACGTATCACTGACGCCGGAAGGTGAGATCTTTTTTCCCATGGCACGACGGCTGCTGGCGGATTGGGAAAATGCCGAAGAGGCGATGCATCTGCGTTTTACGCTGCAACTGGGGAAAGTGTCGATTGCCGCCATGCCCTCTTTTGCTGGCAACCTGCTGCCTGCGGTGCTGAAGGCTTTTCGCCAGCGCTATCCCGGGGTCAATATCGCGGTGCATGACGTGATCAATGAAACGGTGCTGGAGATGGTGCAGGAGGGACGCGTGGAGATGGGTGTCGCCTTTGAACCCGAACTGGCCGATGCGCTGCACTTCACCCCGCTGGGTAGCGACCGCTTTGTTGCCGTGGTGCCCGCTGATAGCCCGTTAGCGGATAAGCCACAGCTGAGCTGGCGTGAACTGCTGCATCTGGATTTCATTACCTTGCAGCGTCCTTCGGCGGTGCGTCTGCTGCTTGAGCAGTCACTGGCACAGGCAGGAAGAAGACTCGACGTCGCTTACGAAAGTCATCAATTGGTCACCGTTGGAAAAATGGTCGCCAGTGGATTGGGGGCCAGCGCCGTACCTGCACTCTGCATTCAGCAGATGCGCGAGTTGGGTGCGGTCTGTGTGCCGCTGGTCTCACCACTGATTGAGCGGCGAGTGGGCATTTTGCGCTTGAAGCAGCACCAGCTCTCCCATGCTAAGCCGCCGCACTGGCACAAACCATGAGTGACGAATGTCGCTGGCCCGACTCATAATTCAGCGTTAATTCACAACGTAACCTCAACCAGACAATATTTGTCGCCTGGTCTTCCTAAATGCACAGTCTTTTTTTATCAATTAAATAAACACCAGACATTAACAATTGATTTAGCCAAATAAAATATTTCGTAGATAAATCATAGCCAGTGCTGAACCCTTCATCCGCTTTGATTAATTGCACTAATCAAAGCGGTCACAAGATTGCTAATGATATGTAAAAATCTTCTCCGCGCGGACATTTTAAGATCAAATCCACCCTGCATTAGGTGTAAGAATAATCCTAAGAGAAATAAATATCCCCTTCCGCAAGGTGAACTTCATTACTCAATTACCTCCCCGCATCACAACCCACAGACCAGAGGCAGTTTTCATTACATCAAATAAAAATTAAAAATCCTGAATTCTCACTTTTCACACCAAAGATAATCAGGCTCAACACTGACGAACATCCAATTATTTAGCAATTAATGCTATCTAAATTTTGATCCCAAAAGCCGATTTTCACCATTAATCCTGGGGGATTTAGAAAGTTCTTAACTCTATAGGGGTATGAAACGATGACGATCATGCCAAGTTGAGAAAAGACAATGGAATTTTAAAAATCACCATCCCGTACAACCTAAGACTTTTCTGAGGGTAAGAAATGACTGATTTTCTTAACTCGTTGAATAAAAACAATTATCCTGCCAGGATATCCGCAGCTCTTACAGGAGCGGATGAGTTTGTTATGAAAATACCACACGAGAGGACTTACGCTGTGCCAGTTGCAAATATGGCTGCCAGCTGACGAACCGAAACAACGATATTCTTAATCGCTGTCCAATACAAAAAATTGCGATTTGGCCGGGGAACAATCATTTCCTGATTAAAGGTGTACTTTCATTAGTCGCTGGCCGCTATGAAAGTGTGTTTTGCCGGGGATGTATATTCGTTGATTTTTCGCGAGAAAACTTACGTTATCTCACCAATAAAAACTGGATTGATTATCTGAAATCCACCGGGCTAACGATCGTTTTAGTCTCCGATCGTCCGCTGGCCGCTCTGGCTGCACACTGGATAAAGAGAGAGGGAATCCACTCCGTTATTTATTGTGAAGACCGGTTAGAGGATATCAAGAAGGTGATTAACAGTACCTATTATGGTTTAAAAAGGAGGCGCAACAAGGAGAGTTAATGCACTGTCGAATGAGGAAGTGACCTTTCTGGATTTAGCCTTAAAAGGGAATTCACTTTCTGCCATTTCGATAGCAATGAACCATGAGATGAAAAAATTTACAACATCAAAGATTCGATTCGACGAAAGACCGGTACCAGCCTTAATCAGCTGATTTCGGGTCACTAAGTAAAAGGATTACACGAAATGACGCAAACACATAAACACTGCTTTCACTGGTTATTACCGGTGCCCTTTTCTCGGCCTCTGCGGTTGCAGCGTCCGATAACACCATTAATTTCCAGGGTGAAGTGGCTGATGAAACCTGTTCCATCTCGGTGAATGGCAATGCGGCCTCACCGGTGGTGCTGATGCCCACCGTGAGTAAATCCGATCTGGCTGCCAGCGGTGATGTCGCCGGGCAAACCGCCTTTACCGTTGGTTTGACCGGTTGTACCGGCAACTCAGCCTCAACAAAAATTTCAACGGTATTTGTCGGCAATAACGTGACGGCCAATGGCAACCTGGCGAACACCGGCACCGCAAAAATGTGGAGGTCCAACTGGTGGACAGTAAAGACGCGGTGATTAACCTAACGGGCGGCTATACCGGTGATGGCGACCTGACGCTTGCCGCCGATGAGACCGAATCCTCGGCCACTTATAACGCACAATATTATGCCAATGGTGTCGCCGCTGCCGGAACCGTGGCTGCTTCATTACAATACGCTGTGACTTACCAGTAATAATTAATCAGCGTACGTTCGAAATCCGGGCGTGCGCTGCATGCCATGAGATTGTCTGTATGTATTTACGCAATGCCCTGGGCGCGTTATTTATCAGCGTGATGTCAGCGACGGCAACAGCAAGCGTCACGCTGCTGGGCAGTCGGATTATTTATCCGGCACCCGCCAGCTCCATCAATATCCAATTTAAAAACGACGATAGCATTCCCTATGTTATTCAGACCTGGTTTGATGAGGGTGATATGGATGCCAAACCACAGCAGATTAATCGCGTGCCCTTTATTACTACGCCGCCGGTATTTCGTATTCAGCCGAAATCAGGGCAGGTCGCGCGTATTGTCGTCAGCCAGCCAGACAAACTGCCTCAGGATCGAGAGTCCGTATACTGGTTTAACATGCTGCAAATTCCGCCTGCATCACAGGCTGCCGCCGATAAGAATGCCATGACGGTCATGCTGCGCAATCGGGTGAAATTTTTTATCGCCCTGCGGCAATAGGCAAACCGGGCAATATTTTATCGGGTATTAAAGTCCGCACTCTAATCGATTCCCAAAGGCAGCGGATTACAGATCGATAATGCGCAGCCCTGGCATGCTTCATTCGTCGCTATTTCCCTGCGTATCGCGGGAAAAAATTATGAGTGTGAACCTGTAATGGTTGCCCCGTTCTCCATGCATACCTGCTGGTTCAGTCATACCAAACAACGCTTACAGGGTGTAGGCAGCGTCAGACTCGACGCGATTAACGATCAGGGAGCCAGAATAGAGTGAAAATTACCCCATCAACTCCCAATGAATTAAAATTCCCCTTATTCTTTCTGACCGTTTCATTCTATTTCTCAACAGTACCGTGCACAGTGAAGAATATTATTTCGATCCGTCGCTGTTTAAAGCTCTGCTTTCGGTCAGAACATCCCGCGCAATTCAACCAAAGCGAGTTGCCCGCGGGGGCATTATCTGGTCGATGTTTATGTCAATAATGCCCTCGTGTCATCCAGCGTGAAGCTGGAATTTTTGCCGGCACAAGGAAAAGAGGTCGAGCCATGTACCCTTTTCCCTGGTGAAAATGTTGCGCCGTTAAAAAAGGTTCCAACACAGCCAATAAATCGCGAGTGCGCCCCGCTTGCTGACTGGACGCCACAAGGGCTGGGCTTTTGATGCCGCCGCGTTACGCCTGAATATCACGCTGCCCCTGTCAGCGCTTAAGCGCACGCCGCGTGGTTATATTCCGCCCGAACAGTGGGATGGCGGGATGACCGCGTTATTTCTGCGCCACAACACCAATTACACGGACGGAAAACAGCGCGGCTGCCTACCGCTATCAATATTTGTGGAGCGGAATTACCGCAGGCACTAATGTCGCCAACTGGCAGCTGCGTCATCAGGGCAATCTTCGCTATCTCAGCAGCAGTGTGGGTGGTAGCAGCTATCGCTACAACAAGGTACGAACCTGGGTGCAACGGCCACTGACGTCGATCAATAGCCAGCTTTCCCTTGGCGATAGCTACACAGACAGCTCGCTGTTTGGCAGCCTGCCGTTTAATGGCGTAAAACTCGCCACTGACGAACGTATGGCCGCAAAGGCAAACGCGGTTATGCCCCTGGGGGATTCGAGGCATCGCCTCATCTCCAACGCCCGTGTTATTGTGAAACAGTGAACAAGGTCATCTATGAAACCGTGGTGCCGCCTGGCCGTTTATCATTGATGATTGAACAACACCCGCAGTCAGGGGGATTTTGAAGTCGAGGTAATTGAAGCCAACGGTAAAATCGCCACCTTTACGGTGCCCTACTCCTCGGTTCCTGATTCGGTGCGTCCGGGCAACTGGCATTACTCGCTGGCGCTGGGCCGTGTGCGCCAATATTACGCTGTGAATAACGCTTTTTTTGAGGGCGTGATGCAGCGCGGCGTCAGTAATAGTTTGACGGCAACCGTCGGTTCACGGCTGGCGGAAGATTACCAGGCGTGGCTTCTGGGAGGTGTCTGGGCAACCGGCGCAGGTGCATTTGGTCTCAACACCACGTTTTCCCAGGCAAAGGCCGAAAATGACCAGCGCACCTCGGGCTGGCGCGCAGAGTTAAGCTACAGCAAAACCTTTCAAACTGGCACCAACCTGGTCTGGCCGCTTATCGATATTCGACTCGTGGATTTCGCGACCTGCAGGATGTTTTAGGGGTTCGACGCCAGCAACAAGCGGAAATCAACTACTACTCAGACTCGCTCAACCAGCGTAATCGCTTATCGGCGACACTCAGCCAATCAATGGATGCGTATGGCCTGGTCAGTTTAAGCGCCAGCACCGCCGACTATTACAACAACCAGTCGCGTATCACAGTTGCAGTTCGGCTATAGCAACAGCTGGCGCAATATCAGTTACGGTATCAATGGCGCGTCAACGCACCTGGTGGAATACCCAGCAAGGCAATGTGAGCGTCAACGATAATCTCGACAGCAGCCGTCAGCAGCGCTACAGCGAAAATACCCTTTCAGTGAATATTTCAGTACCGCTTAACTGGGGTGCGGGTCTTTCATCTGTGGCCTACAACTACAACCAGTCAAAACAGAGCCAGTCTTCGATGGCGACACTAACAGGTTCGGCAGGCGAGCAGCGCGATTTCTCTATTCCTCTACGGAGGAACGGAACATTACCGCAATGGCGTCAACGGAGAAGCCAGCTCGCTGGGGGCAACCTGCAGCAAAACACCCGTTTGGCGCAGTCCGCGCCAACTACGGCCAGGGAGATCACTATCTGCAGGTCGGTTTAGGCATGTCTGGCACTTTACTGCTGCATCGTGGCGGTCTCACTGCGGGGCCTTACACCAGCGATACGTTCGCGTTGATCCATGCGGAGGGCGCCCAAGGTGCGACGGTACAAAACGGACAAGGAGCCGTCATTGACTACAACGGTTATGCGCTGCTGCCCTCGCTCACCCCTTATCGTGAAAACACGGTCAGCCTCAATACGTTGCACATGCGCGCCGATGCTGAGTTAAACGGCGGAAGCCAGCGTGTGGTTCCTTATGCCGGTGCCGTGAGTCAGGTGAGTTTTGCCACCTTACGCGGCACCGCGGTGTTGATTTCACTGAATACCACCGAGGGGATGGCACCGCCGATGGGCGCCGAAGTGCGTGATGCCTCCAACACCGTGATTGGCGTTGTCGGTCAGGGAAGCCAGCTTTACGCACGCGTTCCGCATGACTCCGGCAGTTTGCAAATCAGCTGGGATGGCAAACCCAACGCTGTGCCGTCAATTATCAAATCACCGGAAAGACGCAACAGGCGCTTATCCTCCTCAATGGTATTTGCAGGACGCTATAACTCGTGAAAATTAAATATCTCCTCGTTGTGCTGCTGATGCTGCCGCTGACGTTATGGGCAAACTGCATCAAAGTCACCAGCACCTCATCGCTTTCAGCCGCCGCTCTGGCAGCCGGCTACACCGCATCGTCCTGGACGGGTGCCTGTGATACCTGTTCAGGCAACCTGGGTTTGCCATCGGTGATCAGCATCAACAGCGGTACATCCTTTCAGCCCGCAGGATCGTTGCTGGCCAGTTCAGTCGGTTCGTTTCTCACCTCCGCCAGCAACACCGCTTACAGCCCGAATCAGATCCTCTACCGCTGTGCAGTAGCGGATGCGGGCAGTTTGTATGAGATGTACGCCACCAACGGTGACAGCGCCTATGCTGGCATGTATGCCAGCAGCGAGGTTAGCGGCGCTTATTACGACGTGGCGAAAAACGTGGCAGTGCGCATGACCAATCTGACCACCGGTGAGTATTACAGCCGCTACTGGAAGTCACGCCAGTTTACCGCCGACAGTTGGTACTCTGACGGCACCTACCTTTACATTCCGGCCAGCGCGTTTAGCAACGTGTTGTACGAAATGTTCAAAATCAGTTCAACCAGCTATTACGCCAATGGCGATAATCGCTACAGCGATCTTTGGACGCAGCCGCGCGGTATATTGCATTTAAAGGCCAGGTCTGGACAAGTCTGGCAGTAGGCCAGGACAGCGCCAGCTATTGGTACGGGTTTTACGGCAACTGGCCCGCCGCCTGGGTACGTATCGCAACGTGACCTATGTGCGGGGCGCGTTGTGTGAAGTCCAGAACTACCCGTCTGTGGTGCTGCTGCCAACCATCAGTGTGAACGCGCTCAAAGCAGGCGGTAGCAGTCAGGTACCGTTTTCGATCTCGCTGCAGTGCGAATCGGGCGCGCGATCCAGCACCAGCACATCCACCAGCACTGCCGCCAATGTCGCGATGGGCTTACTGGTGAATCAACCTAACGCGGTGTCACAAGCGACACAGTTGGGTTTGACCACCAGCGGCGGCGGATTGACCTGGCTGCTGGATAATCAATATGGCAGCAGCGGCGTGGCCTCGGGTGTGGGCATCAAAATTTATAACGCCAGTGGTTCTGCCATTAACTTATTACCTAACCTCGCCAGCACCGGCACCGGGAATACGCGCGGCTGGTATGCCTATACGGATCTCACCTCGCTGGTCTCTTCCGGTAGCAGCAATATTTACAGCGGTGATTTTTTGGCTTCGCTCGAAGCCATAAGTGGACAAACAGTAACAGCAGGGACAGTCAATGCGCAGTTGCAAGTGGTGGTCAGTTTTCAGTAACACAATGGCATTGAGCAGCCTGTTATTCGCTGCTCACGCCATGGCCGTGGTGAATGTGGATAGAACACGCATCATTTTTAATGCCGGTGAGAGCAGCCAGGCGCTAAATATAAAGAACGGTGCGGAAACCCCTCCGTGGTACAGATCTGGAGCGATGACGGTGATTTGATGCAGTCCCCGGAATTGAGCAGTGCACCCATTTTTGCCATGCCGCCGATGATGAAACTCGCACCTGATGAGCAGCGTGCAATTCGTCTGGTGCTCACTTCACACCAGTCGTTGCCGGAGGATCGTGAGAGCCTTTACTGGCTGAATATTTATCAGATTCCCGCGCTGAGCAGGCAAACAGGCAGCGCAGAACAAAAAATCCTGTTGCCGCTGCGGTTGCGGCTTAAGGTTTTTATCCGATCGGCGGCGCTGGGCGTGCCTCAGCCTGAAGATGTGCAGAAGCTGCGTTTTATCGTGCACGAACGCCAGCTAACACTAGAGAATCCAACGGCGTGGTATATGAGCTTAAGATTACAGATTGCCAATAAGCTTAAAGTGGATGATGTGCTGGTGGCGCCGTTTGGTTCGGTCACCCTCCCAATAGCGCAACCGGTTCAGGTGGGTGAGAGCGTGATTTATGAGGTGTTTGACGACAACGGTAACCCGGTGGGATATCAGAGCCATACCGGCACCTAAGTTACCTTGCCGCGCCCTGAAGGGCGCGGCAATCTGTGTCATTCATGAAGAGGGCGTTTTGTAAGGATCGCGAACCTGAGCCACCGCCAGTGCGCCGAATAGCAATATTGCCGATACTGCTAACAGTGCCCACATAAAGCCGCCTGACATCTGTTTAACGTATCCAATCAGTGAAGGGCCAAAAACCGCCCAGATTGCCCACTGAAACAATCACGGCCAACCCAGCCGCTGCGGCATTGCCGGTTAGAAAACCCGATGGCAGCGCCCAAAACGATGCCTGAAAGGCCAGAATGCCGCTGACAGTGATGCAAAGTGCCAGCATTTTTAGCACCGGTTCTGACACCACCGCGCTGCAAGATAATGCTATGGCAGCCATCACTAACGCTCCACTGATCCAACGAATGCGATGTGGTGAAAGGTTTGCTCTTCGTGCCCAGAACAACATACTGAGTGCCCCGCAAACGTACGGTAAAGCAGTGAGAAAACCGGTCGCTGTGTGACTGACGCCCATCTGTTTGATGATCTGTGGCATCCACAAGCCGACACCAATCGAACCGACTATCCCACAAAAATTGATCAATGCCAGCAGCCACAGCAGCGGATTACGCATCGCGTGCCGCATGCTGTCGCCATGTTTGTCAGCGATGCGCTGTTGTTCTTCATCCAATCTGCGTTGCAACAGGCTTTTTTCATCGTCAGTCAGCCATTTCGCCTTAGCCGGTTTATCGTCGAGGAAGAACAAACACGCGATGCCAAGTAACACGGCTGGCACGCCTTCAATCAAGAGCAACCACTGCCAGTTACGGATGTGTTCATGGCTGGTGATCTGCATCAGCGCCCCCGAAATAGGGGCACCGATGATGTTTGCCACCGGGATGCCCACCAAAAACGCAGCAGTGATTTTTGCTCGCCAGGTGCCGGGAAACCAGTAAGTGAAAAACAGATAGATGCCTGGCGTAAAGCCTGCTTCAGCCATGCCGAGACAAAAACGCGCGACGGCAAAACTGGTTGGCCCCGTCACAAACGCCGTCGCCATCGAAATCAACCCCACGAAATCATGATGCGCGCAATCCAGATGCGTGCCCCGGTTTTCTGCATAATCAAATTAATGGGATCTCAAACAGGAAATAACCGATAAAGAACATCCCTGCGCCAAAACCAAACTGCTCCGCCGTTATCCCTAGATCGGCATTCATGCCCAGCGCGGCAAAGCTGACATTGGTCCTGTCCAGATAACTGATCACGTAACAGATAAAGATGAAAGGCAGGATTCGCCTGAATGCTTTAGCCGCCGCGTGTTCGCTGCGATCCATTTCTTGGGGATTCAGGGTTTTCTCAGGCGCAGCGGGCGCGCTGGCATGGCGTCAGGTAAGGTATGCAGGGTCATGCGATGCTCCATGGTGCTCTGTGGCACCTGTTGTTGTTAGCTTGCTGGAGTGGAACGACCTGACAGCGCGGCACCGGGAACAGCCATGTCGCAGGTCAGGATTGAGCCAGTGACCGACTCGGTGATAAACAGTCGCCGGCGCTCGGCTCCGCCATAACAGACATTGGTGGTTGAGCGACCCGCTGGGCTGATAATGATTTGGATGGGTTCCGCCATCGCATTCAATAACCACAGACGGCCTAATCGGGATTGGCAATCAGCAATTCGCCTTCGGTGTTGATGGCGAGTCCATCGGGTCCGCGGGCCGTGTGAAGTGAAGAACTGCCCGACCTTGCTCACCGAACCGTCCTTTTGCAGCGGTACGCGCCAGATACAATTTCCCCGCGTCATCGCTACATACATCAGGCTCTCATCCGGCGATAGCACCAGCCCGTTTGGGCTCGGGCAATTATCCAGCAACAAATCGAGACGCCCATCCACCGATAAGCGGTATACGCGTCCCGTCGGATCGTGCAGACCCGTTTGCCCCTGATCGGTGAAATAGAGATTGCCATGACGGTCAAACGTCAGATCGTTGACGCCTTTAAAACTCTCGCTGTTGCGACGCGTCAGCCATGGCGTGACACTTCGGTCATTAAGGGAGTTTCATCAATCCGTTTTGGTAATCGGTGATCAGCAACGTGTCCTCATCCAGCAACTTCATACCGTTGGGTTCGCCCTGATACTGAACGATCAACTCCCACTCGCCCTGCCTATCCACCCGAAAGATTCTGCCGTACGGGATATCGGTGACGTAAAGGCAGCCAGAAGGATGCCAGACAGGCCCTTCCAGAAAGGAGTCAACAGCCTGACCACCGCGATTGGCGGCTGACCAGGCATTCGCCGGATCGGGTTTTCTGAATCGGTCGGGCAAGCGGCTGAACACCTCGGCCTGGCGGATTTCCGGTTGAGTCAGACTGATCATGGTGACACGCCCTCTTCCAGCGGCGTATCTGCCAGTGCTGCAAAATATTCTGTGCCGCCACCGTTCCCATGCGGATGTAAGAAGCATCACTCACGCCACCAATATGCGGAGAAAGAATCACGTTACTGATGCCCTGCCAGCGATGCGGCGCGGTCAGCGGCTCAGCGCTGAAACTGTCCAATGCTGCCCAATGTAACTTGCCTGATTGCAGCGCATCAGCGAGTGCCGCCTCGTTGATTAACCCGCCGCGCGCGGTGTTAACCAGGATTGCGCCGGGCTTGCAGTTCGCCAGCGTGTCGGCGTTGATCATTTCACGATTGGACTCTGTCAGTGGGCAGTGCAGCGACACCACATCAGCCTGTGCCAGAAGTGATTCAAGGCTATTAACCAATTCACAGGCCGGGGAATTCACGCGCAAAGGATCATAAGCCACGACCCGCATGCCCATTGCATTCCCGATGCGAGCCACGCGACTGCCGATCGCACCTAAGCCAATTAACCCTAATACACGTCCTTCCAGCTCAATCGATTTGTGTGTCGATTTATCCCAGAATCCTGCACGCAGGCGCGCATCGAGCGGCATCACAGATTTGGCGCAGGCCAATATCAATGCCGGTATGTTCCGCCACAGCCGCGGCATTAGCTCCTGGTGCAGAACAGACACGAATCTGTCGTGCGGTGGCGGCTTGCTGGTCAATGACATCAATACCACTGCCGTGTTTGGAGATCACCCGCAAGGCCGGTGCGGCATCCATCACGGCGGCGTTGATCTTGCCGTAACGCACCAGAATCGCGACCGGATTGAGCTGGTGGCACAGGTCAATCAACTGCGTCTCAGTGGGTTGTTTTCCCGCAAAGACCAACTCAAACTCACGAAGTATGGCTACCGCGTCGGCAGCCAGATCGCTGCCGGTAATCAGAATGACAGGGGCTTTAGCCATCACAGCGTCTCCCTTCTGCCAGCATACCTGCCTGGCGCAGTGCGTTCTCAAGCCATGGCGCGCGCGCATCGCCAGCTCGGATAGCGGCAATGCGCTGGGTTTCGCCGTCCAGCTTTTTCTTCGCTAAGGCAATGATGGCCTGTACTTCATTACGCGGTATCACCACCACGCCATCAACATCACCCACCACCAAATCACCGGCCTGAATCTGAGCTCCGGCCATGGAAATAGGATGATTAACGCGCCCCGGAATCAGTTTGGTGGGGCCACAAGTTCAATCCGCAGCAAACACCGGATATGACTGCTTGTAGCATATCGGCATCTCGCACCATCAATGATGATGCCCGCGATGCCGGAAGCCTCTGCCTGGGTCGCCATAATCTCCCCCAGCAACGCGCAACTGAGGTCGCCCTTGCCATCCACCACAATCACATCGCCCGGTTGGGCAATCGCCAGTGCAGCATGGATGGCCAGATTGTCACCCGGACGTACCTCAACGGTGATGGCCGGACCCGCCACTTTCATCTGCGGTGAAAGCGGTTTGATTCGGCCGTGCAGCGTGCCGCGACGCCCGGCAACATCAGCCAGGATCGCCGCCTGATACTCAGCCGCTTGTTGCACTTCTTCCGGGGTCACGCGGCTGATATTTCGTTGGATCATGCAGTAGTGTGAATGCTCATCTCTTCCTCGCTTTGTTTTACTCTGTAAAACATGTGTGTACAATATAAAACAACTATAGCCAGGGCGAGGCAGATTTAGCCATAGCCTTATCGGCGTTTGTGACGTAAACACGAGGTGACTCACAAAAATTCAGGTACACTCGTTGTCGTTCAAAACAGGAGGAATGCATGGGAAATGAAGGCGTTATTGCGGTGGAGAAGGCGCTAGCGCTACTGGACTGTTTCCGTCCAGGCGACGATAGCCTGACGCTGACTGCGTTGTCGCAGGCGTCGGGTTACCACAAAACCACGGTTTATCGCCTGATGAATTCTCTCGAACGAATGAACTACGTGGTGCGCCATGAAAATGGGAGCTATGGACTGGGACCACGCTTGCTGTATCTGGGCAAGTTGTATGAGCAATCTTTCCATCTGGCCAGCGTGGTACAGCCCGAGCTGCAACAACTGGCGCTGGCTACCCATGAGAGTGCTAGTTGGTATGTGATTGAAGGCGGCCAGCGCATGTGCTTATTCCGCGCCGAGGCTTCGGAAGGATTACGACACAGCCGTTTGCCCGGCACGATTTTCCCTCTCGATCAGTCTGCGATTAGTCAGGTGCTGCGCTTCTGGGGGCTCAATGAAGCCCTGTTTGATAAGCATCCACGCCTGCCGTTATATACCTCAGGCGCACGCGATCCGCATACCGCCGCCTTCGCGATGCCGGTATTTGGCGTGAACGATAAATTGATTGCTGCCTTAGCGTTAACCGGCCCGGCCTCGCGCCTGGTGGAATCGCGCCGTGATGATGGCCTGACGCAGCAAATGAGGCCAGAGTGCCGCACGACTCTCTTTAAAACTGGGTGCATCAAAGCCGTTTTGCAGTGCGCAATACGGTGAAGACGCACTGACAACCGATAACTGATCGTTGTGTCAGATAGCTTCCGGGCTCACCACAGTGTGCCCGGAAGTCTCCACACTGAGTCAGTTCAGGATGAGTGACTCGACAAGCGACCTTCCGCCTTTGGCCTTGCGAAAGATTACGCCCCATCATCACTACTGCAATCCCCCCTGACAGGCAAAGCGCAGCCAGAGGCAACAGTGCCAAAGTGTGACTACCGGTCTTTTCATTGATGATGCCGTAAGCATTGACCATTACCGCGCCACCAATCAGGTTGGCGATCGCCCCTATCGCCGCCAGCCCTGCCGCAGCGGATTGACTGCTCATCCAGCCCGCCGCCAGTGCCCAGAATGGCCCTTTCATAGAATAAGCGCCGACCAGAATCAGACACATGATAATTATGGTTGCCGGTAACGAAAGGCTGACAAACGCGGCGAAAATCCCTCCAGCGATCATGAACAACGTTAATGCCGTGTGCCAGCGTCGTTCGCCCGTGCGGTCTGAGCTTCTTCCCCACACAATCATCAATATCGACGCCAAACCATAAGGAATCGCATTGAGCATTCCGGTGGTGAGATTATCAAGATGGAATGATTTCAGCAGTTGAGGTGACCAGACGCTGAGGGTGGTGCCGGCTGATGATGCGCCAGAATAGATCAGTGCCATCAGCCAGATATGTTTGTGCTTCAGTAATTGCCAGGTAGAAATATGACCGATATTTTTTTGCTTCTGGCGCTCGGCCTGCAGCGTGGATTCCAGCCACTGCTTCTGCTCACCGCTGAGCCAGCGCGCTTCGTGTGGGCGATTGCTCAGGACAAAATAGGCGGCAATACCGAGCAATACGGCAGGCAATCCTTCAATAATGAACAGCAGATGCCAGCCGCGCAGTCCCATCCATCCGTCGAGTGTGAGTATCAAGCCAGAAAGCGGTGAGCCGATAAAGTTCGCCAGCGGGATCGCCACCATAAACGAGGCAATAATACGCGCGCGATAACGCGCAGGGATCCACCAGGTCAGATACAACACCACGCCAGGGAAGAAGCCGGCTTCAGCCGCACCAAGTAAAAAACGCAGCACATATAAAGACGAAGAGGTTTCCACCAGTGCCATACACATTGAAACTATGCCCCAGCTGATCATGATGCGCGGGACCCACAAGCGCGCGCCGAACTTCTGCATCGCCAGATTACTGGGCACCTCAAACAGGAAATACGCCACGAAGTACAGACTGCTGGCGAAACCAAAGGCGGCCTTGCTCAGACCAAGATCCTCATTCATCTGGAGAGCGGCCATGCCGATATTGGGTCGCCGCGATCGATAAAGACACCAGATAAAGCTCACCACCAGGAACGGCAGGATGCGCCAGATCACGCGACGCATGGTTTCGCGTTCCAGCGCCGAGACCGCCGTCTGTTTCAGGGTTTGTTCAGTCTATTCTTTCCGCAGGGTCTGATTATGGTTATCAGGAGAAGATGCTTTTTTATTCTGTAAAACCAGGTTGTACAATATAAACTATTAGAAACGCTGCGAAGCAAACTGTCCGGTGATTGGGGATGCGGAGCCAATCACAAAATCGCCAGTGACTGTAGATTGAATTGTGATCGAAGACAGGTCTTTAAAACGAAAAAACCTGCTTCGCTCCCTTTGGATGCTAAGCAGGTCATTAATACGGAGACGGGCGGAAAATGCTATTGGCTTTCGGCTACACCACACCAGCGCACCAGCGTCAGCGCTATGGCTGGTGCAGGCCGTCAAAGGCAGAGTTAGTCTTGATGCTTGTGGATTGCCGCCAAATAGCAGCCAAATCGCGCACTATGGGCGTGGATATACACGGCTTCTGGCCGCTGTAGCAGATCTAAAACGGTTGGCTCCACTTCACCTGTCACCAGCTCCTTGCCGCAATAATGCAGTGCTCAAGATTGAAGGTCGCAGTGAGAGTTGACGCTAGCGAGATATTCCGATCCGCTGTAGAAGATGCCGGACTGCATACAACCTTCATGAATGAAAAAATTGCGTGTTTTCCCTGATATGGTGATTGCGCGGGTTGATAGGTGTGATTAAGCAAGATTGCATGAGCTCCTGGTGGAACATCCTTCAAGCCAATACGATCTGGCAAAGCTGAGGCTTGGCTAGCTAACACTCGGCGTGCGCTGTACTGTGCCAGGTACTCATCATCCTTTCCGTATAAATGTGCAAAATCGCTGCTATTCAATCCGCTAATAATGTAATGCATACTGCCTCCTGCTAATAACATGGGTTCATCAGCAGTAAACGTTATCGAGCCCATCCTTGCTCGCTGGAAACGGACAGAGAATTATTGATCGCAACCGCAATGGCATTCACCGCCTTAGCTCAATCAGCCAGGGTTTGCTAAAGTAGTGGACATCAAGTATCAAGCGCTGCACTTGCATGTTTACACGGGAATTTGACCATGCCAGATTACATTTTCTATAAAAAAGATCAGGTCGTTGCCACTGTTGAAAGAACAGATGTCGAGAGCGCCGTAATGCTCATTTCACAAAGCTATAAAGTTAAATGAAGAGGTCGAAGCAGCGACGCCAGAAGCGGCGTTAAAGCGGTTAGCGGATGTTCAAAATCAAGACAATATTATTCATCATGCTTTCGTTACAGGGTCAGTATTTACCTCCATCGTGAATGTGCTGTTCAAATGATTTTCCTTCACCAGCCTTGTGCCGCTGAATCTATGCGGCGAATGACTGCAGCATAATTAACTCACTAGCACAGTGTCACCGCATAATATAGCGCAGAATAAAACCCACCTCTCCCCTAATGACACAATCAATTATTTCACCCTCAAGCACTTTGACAGAATATACCTTCATCGCTACGCTTTAATGCAAGGATATATGTCACAAACTTGCACATCTTAAAGAGATTACCTAAGGTATCCGCCTTTCAGCCTCTTATAGCTTTCATTTCCATAGGTGAATTTTTTGGCTGCGAAAGCTATAAGATCGCTCTAATTTTACTCATGGAGGTTTATGAGCACCGGAACGATTTCTAAACAATCTGACTTAACCGTTGATGATATTACGGTCATCGATAACAAATTATTAAAACGCGCTGTGAGTGCTGCTGCGTTAGCAACACTTCATGGAATGGTTTGATTTTGGCGTATATAGCTATCTCGCCGTGATTATCGGCCGTGTCTTTTTCCTGGTGCCAGTAACACTGCGCAGTTAACGCCTCCCGGCACCTTTGCCGCTGCGTTTTTAGTTCGCCCAATCGGGGCATGGTATTTAAATGTTGGGTGATCGCGCGGTCGTCAGAAAATCCTCTCCATCACCATTGTCATCATGTCGATCAGTACCTTCTGTATCGGCCTGATTCCCAGCTATGCCAGTATTGGTATCGCGGCACCGATCCTGTTGCTGGCCGCTCGCCTGATGCAGGGCTTCTCGACCGGCGGCGAATACGGTGGTGCAGCGACCTTTATCGCAGAATATTCCACCGATAAGCGCCGTGGCTTTATGGGCAGTTTCCTTGAGTTCGGCACGCTGGCGGGTTATCTGCTCGGTGCCAGTCTGGTCACCGGCATGATTGCACTATTACCGCATCAAGCAATGATGGATTGGGGCTGGCGTATTCCGTTTTCCTGGCCGCACCTTTAGGTTTATTCGGCCTGTATATTCGCCTGAAACTGGAAGAGACGCCGGCGTTTAAAGAGCATATGGATAAGCGCGAAGAGCTTGAGCATAATAAGCCTCAATTCACCTTGTTACAGATGCTGCGTGTACAAAGTAAACCGCTGTTGAAATGTATTGGTCTGGTGCTGCTATTCAACGTGTCCAATTATATGTTAACAGCCTATATGCCCAGCTATTTAACCGGTGTGTTAGGCATGAGTGAATTATCCGGCCTAATGCTGGTGATGGTTATTATGTTTATCATGATGCCATTGACGTTAATGTGGGGCATTTAACCGACCGTATTGGTCGCAAACCGGTGATTGGATTAGGGGCTCTGGGCTTAATATTGCTGGCTATCCCCAGCTATATGCTGATTGGTTCTGGCAATATGATGCTGGTATTTGCCGGTCTGGCGGTATTAGGTTTATTGCATACGTGCTTTAGCGGCACCATGCCCGCCACATTACCAGCCCTGTTTGTCACCGATATTCGCTACAGCGCATTAGCGATAGGCTTTAACCTCTCCGTGTCACTGTTCGGCGGCACTACGCCGTTAATCACTGCATGGCTGGTGGACACCACGCACAATGCGATGATGCCCGCTTATTACATGATGGGCGCCGGAATTGTCGGTTTGATTACGGTGCTAACGTTGAGTGAAACCGCGCGTAAACCGCTGAAAGGCTCTTCACCTGCAGTCGCCACCAAAGCGGAGGCGCATAAGCTGATTGATAAATTACGTAAGCAACGCGGCCGCAAGGTACAGCAACACAAACCAGCATAATCTTCGGGGCGACCATCAGGTCGCCTTTCTTCTATTCACCTTCCTGATTAGCGAAGCGTAAGGCGTCGATAATTTCCTAAACCCATCTGTTCGCGCCAGAAAAGCGCAAAATATCGACTATGATCTGTTCTCAGTCTTTCTTGTCGTCCCACTGTATATCGTACTCAGTCAGCATCTTTAAACGGAACGTGTACCGCTTGATGTCGTCCATTGCCCTTGCGAGGGTTAAACGAGGCAATTGAATGGAATTCAGATCATTTAAGAAATCCTGGGAGCTGAGATTCAGGCGGATGGCAGCGTGCTATTCCGCTTGTGGGCACCGGGTCAGCAACAGATTACCTTGCGTCTCGCCGATGGCGATCATCTTATGTCAGCCTCGGACGATGGCTGGTATCAACGGCAACTGGGCGGCATACAACCTGGTGCGACTTACAACTTTGTACTGGCGGATGGCACGGTGGTGCCCGATCCCGCCGCTCGCGCGCAACAATCCGGGGTCAATGGCCCTTCCGTGGTCGTCGATCCTCGTCATTATGCATGGCAGCACACGGATTGGCGCGGACACGCCTGGCAAGAAACCGTGGTGTACGAACTGCATATCGGGACTTTCACACCCGAAGGCACTTTCGAGGCCGCCATTACCCGCTTGCCCTATTTGCAGGCACTCGGCATTACCATGATTGAGATGTTGCCGGTGTCGCAGTTTGGGGGCAATCGCGGTTGGGGCTATGACGGCGTATTGCTGTACGCACCGCACTCCGCTTACGGCTCGCCGGATGATTTCAAAGCCTTCGTGGATGCTGCACATGGACACGGCCTGTCGGTGGTGCTCGACATTGTGCTCAATCACTTTGGCCCTGAAGGGAATTATCTGCCGCTGTTGGCCCCTGATTTCTTCCACAAAGAGCGCATGACACCCTGGGGCGCAGGCATCGCTTATGATGTTGATGCTGCACGTCGTTACATCGTTGAAGCGCCACTGTACTGGTTGCAGGAATATCACCTCGATGGCCTGCGCTGATGCCATCGATCAAATCGAAGATACCTCCAGCAAGCATGCGTTGATAGAAATTGCTGAACGTATTCGTCGTGAGATAACGGACCGCCCTATCCACCTCACCACTGAAGATTCACGAAATGTCACCTTCCTGCATCCACGCGACAAGCAGGGCCATGCACCGCTGTTCACCGGTGAATGGAATGACGATTTCCACAATGCCATTCATGTGTTTGCCACCGGTGAACCCATGCTACTACCAGGATTTCGCTGAAGTTCCTGAAAGCTGATTGCACGCATTCTGACTGAAGGTTTTGCCTATCAGGGGGAAATCTCGCCGCAGAGTGGTCAACGGCGCGGCGTGCCCAGTGCGGCACAGCCTCCGATTGCCTCTTTGTTGATTTTATCCAGAACCACGATCAGGTCGGCAATCGTGCGCAGGGTGACCGCTTAATCACGCTGGCAGGCACCGACCGCACCAAAGTGCTGCTGGCCACGCTGTTACTGTCACCGCATATCCCGCTGCTGTTTATGGGCGAGGAGTATGGCGAAACCAACCCGTTCCTGTTCTTCACCGATTTTCATGGCGATTTGGCTAAAGCGGTACGTGAAGGACGCGCCCGCGAGTTACCGACGCCATGCGGGCATGACGACAGCGTGCCCGGGATCCCAACGCGGAAGAGACCTTAACCGCTCGAAACTCGACTGGAAACTGGAAAGTGAGAAAGGCAAAGCCTGGCTGGCGTTCACCAGCAATTGCTGGCATTGCGTCAGCGCCACATTGTGCCGCTGCTCGCCACGGCGGGCGGTCACAGTGGCAAAGTGCTGAAAACGGCCAAAGGTTTTATCGCGGTGAGCTGGCAGTTCCCGCAGGGTGAACTCTCGCTGGCGCTGAATATCAGCAAGCAGGCGCAGCCCTTACCCACTATGGCAGGCAAAACCCTCTTTGCCTGGCCGCAGGAGAATGATGTGTTGCCGCAACATGCCATTGTGGTGCGTCTGGCAAAGGGAGAAAAAGCATGACGATTCCTTCAGCGACCTACCGTATTCAGTTCCGCAACGGCATGACCTTTGACCGCGCCATCACCTTGTTACCTTATTTGCAGCGGCTCGGTATCAGCCATCTCTATGCCTCACCTATTCACTGCCACCACGGACTCCACGCATGGCTACGATGTCACCGCCGGGACGCCAATGATCGACCCTGCGCTGGGCGGACGTGATGGCTTTAATCGACTGTCGGCGGCGTTACAGCAGGCCGGCCTCGGTTTAATTCTGGATATCGTGCCAAACCATATGGCGGCATCACTGGAAAATGCCTGGTGGCGCGATGTGGTTGAGCATGGAGAAAACAGTCAGTATGCGCGCTATTTCGATATCGATTGGTCGCGTCGCCTGACGTTGCCGTTCCTCGGCGAAGATTTTGAACGCGTGCTGCAAAACGACGAATTGAGCATTAAGCCCCATCCGCAAACCGGGCATCCGGCGCTGGCTTACTACGACAGCTTCTATCCGCTAACGCCGGCCAGTTGGCAAGGTCGTGCCGATGAGGTGCTGGCCATCAACGATCGCGCAGCGATTGCCGAATTGCATCAACAGCAGCCCTGCAGCTGATCAACTGGCGCGATGCACGTAAAGACTCCTTTCCTACCGGCGCTTCTTTGAAATCACCGGTCTGGTTGGCGTGGTCGATGAAGCCGTGTTCAACGCCTCACACGCACTGATTCTGGAACTGGTTCACAGCGGTGCTGTGAGTGGTTTGCGTGTCGATCACGTTGATGGTCTGGCCGATCCGCAGGGTTATCTTCAGCGCTTGCGTCGCCGCAGGTGCGGATTGCTACATCACGGTAGAGAAGCATTCTGGCAGAAGAAGAGCAGATTCCGGTTGAATGGCCCATTTCCGGCACCACTGGCTGCGAGTTTATCGCTGCGCTTTCTTACATGCTGATCGACGATACCCAGATTCGATGCGCTGCATCTGGCCTATGAAGCCGTCACCGAAGAGCGGAATGATGTCAGTGCTGGTCTGCGCCGCCCGTGAATTGATGGTTGACCGTAACTTCGCTGGTGAATTTTCATCGCCTACGTTAGCGACAGACGGGCGCATTCAGAGCAGCGTAATTTTGGCGAAGCAGAGTTGCATGTCGCCCTGCGCGATGCTGATCGCCTTCCCGGTTTACCGCACCTATGGTCGCCCGGCGGGCATGCCATTGGCGGGCGAAGCGCTGCTGCAACAGGTACTGGAAGCCGTGAAATTTAGTGCGTTTCCCGCTGCATTGAGTTTCCTGCAGGCCATTTTGCTGGGCGCGATATCGGAACAAAGTGAACAGGATGCCGCTGAATTCCGTACCCGCTTCCAGCAGCTCACCGGCCCGTTGATGGCAAAATCCGTCGAGGACACACTGTTCTTTCGTAATCACGCCATTCTTGCCATCAACGAAGTGGGCGCTGAGCCGCTGCCACATCCCTTCTCTGTGGAACACTTCCACCAGCAGATGCAAACCCGGTTGCATCATCAACCCGACGCACTTTCGACGACGTCGACCCACGATACCAAACGTGGGGAAGATGCCCGTGCCCGACCTATTCACTGGAGCGAAGCACCCGCACTCTGGGCAGAGAACGTCACGCGCTGGCGGGAGCTGAATCAATCCAAAGTGCTCACCCTGAACGAAGGCCCGGTCCCCGAACCGGCGGTAGAATGGATGCTGTATCAGGCGCTGGCCGGTGCGTGGCCCACGACCTTACGACCAGATAACCATGACGGTTTGCGTATCCTTGAGGCACGCTTTTTACCGTTTGTGGAGAAAGCGCTGCGTGAAGCCAGCCGTACTGACTGGGCGGATGGCGACGAAACCTACGAACAGGCGGTGCTGGAATATGCAAAACATCTGCTATCCGCAGAAAACCCAGCATTCCTGACGGACTTCGTCACAGCCATTCAACCTTTCGTTGATGCCGGCCTGGTTAACAGCCTGTCACAGACCGTGATTAAGCTCACCGCACCAGGCGTCCCGGATATTTATCAGGGCAGCGAAGCGCTGGATTTCAGCCTCGTCGATCCCGATAACCGCCGTGAGCCCGATTACGCCGTGCTGGAGGCGCAACTTGTTGATCGCAGCCGTCCTGATTTCACCAGCCCTCTGACTGGCGCAGCAAACTCAAACAGCAGGTCATCGCATGCTTATTACACCTGCGCCTGGATAAGCCGCAGCTATTCCGTTTCGGCGATTATCAACCGTTGTACGCCACAGGCGCGCATCCAGAGCACCTGATTGCCTATGCGCGACAGGACAGTGAAAACAGCCTCATCGTTGTGGTGCCTCGATTAATGCTGGAGGGCACTTCCTGGCTGAAACGTCCATTCCTTACCTGAGTCACTGGCCCACCGGCACTATCGCAATCTGTTAACGTGGTGCAACCTTAGCGCTTAACGAACAACTTTCTTTAGATAACTTACCGCCTTACGCGCCACTGTTACAGTTAATAATGTAACTGTATTTTTGCTCCTGCGGGATGGAGGAATTGAACTAACGCAAAGCCTTTAGAAATTATCGCGGGTTCGGGTCAACGCTTGGCGCAAATTATGATGGCGAGGGCGTCAATTTTGCCCTGTTTTCAGCGTTCGCCGGCGTGTGCGAATTGTGTCTTTACGATGAGAGCGGTCAGTACGAAATCGCGCGTTTTGATCTGCCGGAAAATACCCATGAAGTCTGGCATGGCTACATTCCCGGTCTGCAGCTCCGGTGCACTTTACGGCTACCGGGTGCATGGCCCGTTTGACCGGAAAACGGCCATCGATTCAACGCCAACAAACTGCTGCTCGACCCGTATGCTCGTGAACTGCGCGGCGACATCCAGTGGAACGATGCGCATTTTGCCTATGACCTGCTGCATGAAGATAAAGACCTGACTTTCGATGAACGTGACAGCGCACCGTTTACGCCAAAATGTCGGGTGATCGATCCCAACGAATTTGACTGGCAGGACCGCAATCGCCCGGTTATCCGTGGTCGCAGACCGTTATCTATGAGACAACGTTAAGGGCTTCAGCCAGTTGAACCCGGCAGTGCCCCTGAAATGCGCGGCACTTACGATGGCATGAGCAACAGCCACCGTCGAGTACATTAAAAAGCCTCGGTGTCACGTCGGTTGAGTTGCTACCGGTGCACTGGTTCCCGGACGATCAGTATCGCGATAAAGACTGAAAAACTTCTGGGGCTATAACTCATTGGCGTTTTTGCCCCGGCCTCGCGCTACTTTGGCCCGCGTGGCATTCAGGGCTTTCGTGACATGGTGCGCGTCCACGATGCCGGTATCGAAGTGATCCCGATGTGGTTTAAGCAACCATACGGCGGAAGGCAATGAACTGGGTCCGACGCTGTCGTTCAAAGGCATCGATAACTTCTCCTATTACCGCACCTTTGCCGGAGCAGCATCGCTACTACATCAACGATACCGGTACTGGCAACACCGTGAACACCTCCCATCCACGCGTGTTGCAGATGGTGATGGATTCTCTGCGCTACTGGGCGGAATCGATGCATATCGACGGTTTTCGCTTTGATTTGGGCACCATTCTCGGGCGCGAACCGGAAGGTTTCGACCAGCGTGGCGGCTTTTTTGATGCCATGACGCAGGACCCGGTACTGTCGAAATTAAAACTGATTGGCGAACCCTGGGATATCGGCCCCGGCGGCTATCAGGTAGGAGGCTTCCCGCCAGGGCCGAATGGAAATTGATAAATATCGCGACACGGTGCGTGAATACTTTGAAAGGCGACAACGTCTCAACCGACTTTGCTGCAACGCCTGCTCGGTTCAGGCGATCTCATGATCAACGTGGCCGCCGTCCATGGGCCAGCATCAATTTCCTTTCCGCACACGATGGCTTCACGCTCAATGATTTAGTGTCTTACAACGAGAAGCACAACGACGCGAACGGTGAAGATAACAATGACGGTCATAACGATAATCGTTCGTACAATTACGGCGCGGAAGGCCCGACCGATGACGAAGGCATCAATGCGGTGCGTGAGCGGCAAAAGCGTAACTTCCTCGCGACGCTGCTGTTCTCACACGGCACGCCGATGCTGCTGGCGGGTGACGAGTTTGGCCGCAGTCAGATGGGCAACAACAACGGTTATTGTCAGGACAGTGAAATTTCATGGTGCATTGGGAAAACTTGCCGGAGTCCGCGGATGCCTTACGCGAATTCACTCGCCATCTGCTGGCGTTAAGGGCGAAACACGTTGCTGCGCCGTGAAAACTGGCGCGACGGTATGGACATAAAATGGTTTAACGCTGGCGGCGGCTTCCAGCAGGAAGACCAATGGGATGAGGGCAGCACGCTTGGCGTCTACATTGGCCGTCCGGATCTGCAAACCGAAGAAGGTATCTGGCACGATGTGTTGATGCTGTTCAATCCGTTTGAAGGCAACGTGCCCTTCCGCATCCCACAATTTGGCGAAGGCGGCTGGGTACTGGAACTCACCACCTCCGATACCGCTAAAAAAGGGCTGGTGATTACCAAAGAGAAGGATTTGAACTGGAAGGCCGCAGCATGGCGCTGTTTAGATATTATATTATAAAGGGAAACTGGAGTCCAGTTTCCCCTTTAAACAACAAATGCATCAGGGCCTTTAGCAGACAGTGTATTTAAGATACGCAGTGCCGGGCCACTCGGCTTGATTTCTCCTCGCTCCCACTTTGAAACGCTATCCACTGTCATGCCTAAGGTATAAGCCAGTAATGCCTGACTCAGGCCATACTGTTTACGCATGAGTTTAATTTCCAGACCGGTCATATCATGTACAGCTGCAACACGCTTGCGATACTCACTTGCAGAGATTCGCGTGGCAATCTGAGAGACATCTTCATCAGAAAGTAGGCCTAATCCTCGCAACTCTTCCGCATCTTCAATCATCTCATCCAATGTTGCTGGTGTAGTTTTCATCGCAGTTTACCTCACTGAATGTCCCACGATTTTTAAGCTGTAGCAGGTCTGCCGCACTCGCTTGTAAGTACCCTTTCGCAAGGATTTTATACGTTGCCAACACGTCATCCTCGATCTCTTTGCATTTTCTTATGCAACTCGCCTTTAGTCCAGCCATCATAAAAATAGTGCGTTTCCTTTGAAGAAATGCATCACCGACCGGGCACCACCACTTTTCCCTTACTCAGTGCTATACGCTTTTTAATCACGCCTCCCCCAGGTCAGCTTCAAACTCGCCCCTTTTGACTTCCGGAGCAGCATGGCAAAGGTCAGCATCATGAAGACTGGCCTTTTTGAAATTCCGATCAAAACGTCTATGTACATAAATCGCCATTCCTTAGCCCTCTTAACCTTTGCCCGTAATGATTATAATAACGATTACGACCTCGCGACAATATCGGCTTGTTAGGATTTCTGAATCTGTCGCACAACATATTTCACTGGATCTATTTAAGATCGTGAGAATGGCTAAAAATGTTGCGCCTTCGCTACGTATGATTTGATCTCCATCACCGTGCAATAAAAAATAATTAACTAAATCTCGCATTCTGCCGATGGTTATTAATCTGCCCTATTCCCTGTTTTCCTGAACCAGGGGTGCTTTTAGATTAAGGATAATTAGATGAACATCTCCCAGCGTCTCTTGCTGACCCTTTCCATGTTGTTTGGCGCCATCATCCTGCAGGCGATTCTTGCACTCTCGCTACTGTCAGGATTTCAGGACCGTTTTGAATTTGTGCAAACTAACGCCATTCCTTCGATTAAGGACATCGGCAAATTGATCGACCAAAGTAACCAGCTGGCCATTACGCTGTACAAACACCAGAGCCAGATTCACGACAGCAACATGCCTGCCGTAGAAAAACAGATCGATGAGCAAATCAATGGACTGAAAGCGCTGACCGATTACTACATGGCGAACGATATTTCAAATGAGGAAGACAAACGCCTGACTAATGTCGCTTTTGATAATATCCAGCGCGTTGCATCGCAGTTACCTGCATTTCTCACAGCGTCACGTGCTCACCAGAATGAAGTGAGCCTGAGTTTGCTGGAAGGAGATAGTGGTGTGGGTGCCGCCATTCGTCAGATGATCGCTGATTTTCAAACTCAGTTGGCACTCAATATTACTGCGGGCGACGCATTGCGCGCCACCAATCAAAGCACCTTCCATTTTGTCTTTTGGGCCACCGTTGCAGGTGTCGCGGCGACAGTGGTGATCTTTGGTCTGTTCTCGCTGTTTACCGTGATGCGTATTCGCCGCAGTTTGGGCGCGGTAGGCAAGGTCATGCTGACAGCCAGCGAGAACCTCGATCTGACTTTAAGCGCCGATGAGAGCCGGCGAGATGAAGTGGGCAATATGGCACACTCCTTCAATATTTTGATGCAGCGCGTCTCTGAAGCCCTCTCTTCAGTGCGTAAAGCGTCTCAGTCCGTGAGCAGCGCTTCGGTGCAGATTTCAGCGGGCAATGAAGATCTCTCTTCACGCACCGAACAGCAAGCGGCATCGCTGGAGCAAACGGCTGCCAGCATGACGGAACTCAGTGAAACGGTGCGCCAAACGGCGGACAACACCCATCAGGCGAGCCAGCTGGCAGCCAATGCCAGCGCGCTGTCAGAGAAAAATGGAACCTCGCTCACCACCATGCTGTCGACCATGGACGAGATTCGTGGCAGCTCGCGCAAAGTGACTGAGATTGTCTCGATCATAGAAGGTATCGCTTTCCAGACCAACATTCTGGCGTTAAACGCCGCGGTGGAAGCGGCGCGTGCCGGTGAGCAGGGTAAAGGCTTTGGCGGTGGTTGCCGGTGAAGTGCGTAGCCTGTCTCAGCGCTCAAGCAACGCAGCGCGCGAGATCAAAGTGCTGATTGAGGAATCTCATCGTTTAACCGAATCGGGTGCCACGCAAGCCAGTGATGTGGGCCGCAATATGGACGTGATGAATGATGCCATTCACCAGGTGAGTCAACTGGTGAGGAGATCGCTGCGGCTGCCGTGGAGCAGAGCCAGGGCATCGTTCAGGTGCAGCAAGCGGTTAATCAGATGGATGATGTTACCCAGCAGAACGCCGCCCTTGTGGAACAAGCCGCGGCCGCTTCGCAATCGCTGCAAGAGCAGGCGGGTAACCTGAATCAGCTGGTCGGTAAATTCCATGTCAGCGATGTCATTGACGTTCCACAGACCATCATCCGAACGCCATCGCACCCCAAGCCACAGCGTTTAGCGGTGGTTAATGACGCCGACTGGCAGAGTTTTTAATCACTGCTTCTCCCGCGTCGCGCACGCGGGGGGAGCCTTCTGTTACCCTTCTTCCGATAATTTATGGATGGGGATGAATATGGATTTACAGCAACAGCTACGTGGTAAATGGGCGATTCACGGCCTGATGTTTTTACCCGTTTCACCTGGCTGTGGGTGAGTCGTACGCCTTACATGCGCGATATTCTGCATGCTTCCACTGAAATGATGGGCATGATCCTGTTCGGCTTTTCCTGTGGCTCAATGTTATGCGTTCTGCTGGCAGGCAAACATCACCCACTTTTGGCACTAGCCGTGTCATGCGTTATGGCTTTGTGCTGCTGCTGAGTGGCGTCGCTGCCGCGTTAGCTGCCCTCTACTGCACAGCGCGTACGGTGTCTTCGCCAGCCTGGTGTTACTGGGCGGAGGGACAGCGTTAATCGATGTCGTGGATAAACGTTGAAGGCGCAGCGTTTGAGCGTCTGATTGGCAAATCGATCATGACCACCATTCACGGCTTCTTTAGCTTTGGCACGCTGATTGGCGCGCTTCAGGACTTGCCATGACAGCAGTTGATGCCGGGCATCACCCGGCACTTTGCCTTCGTGGTTCTGGTGAACCTGCTAATTGTCTCCGGCAGCCCTGCGTCATTTACCCGCCTCCAGCGACAGCGAACGACATGAACAGGCGCACAGCGGCGGCTTCCTTCCGCTCAGGTCGGACGCTGAGCTGCGCGATCGCCAACTGCTGATCCTTGGGGTGGTGATTTTGGCGATGGCGCTGGCAGAAGGCTCTGCCAATGACTGGCTACCGTTACTGATGATCGATGGTCATAATCTTAATCACACGCAAAGCACGCTGGTGTACGCGGGGTTCACTGCGGGCATGACGGTGGGTCGTTTCCTTGGCGGATATGTGGTGGATCGCCTGGGCCGTGTGCTGGTATTACGCGCCAGCGCATTCTCAGCCGCATTGGGTCTGGCGATGGTGATTTTCTCCAACAACCAATGGCTAGCGGCGGCGGCAGTGTTGTTCTGGGGGATTGGCGCTTCGCTCGGCTTCCCACTGACCGTGTCGGCAGCTGGCGATGGCAAAAACAGCGCGATTCGCGTGACCATCGCCGCAACGCTTGGTTATCTGGCCTTTCTGGTGGGACCGCCAGGACTGGGGTTTATTGGTGAACACGCGGGGTCTGCGCATGGCGATGTTGCCGGTGCTGGTGATGGTGCTGCTGGCGTTAGTTTGTAGTGCGGGCGCGGCAGGATCTCGTGATGCGAATAAGGCTGATCAACCTGTAAAGCTGGCGGCCTTCGGGCCGCCAGAAATGTACGTTTGGGAATAAGGCGCGCTAAAAAAATTAGCCCGAGGCTATGCCGCCAGCATCAATCGACCATTTTCATCATTTGCGGCCTGCAAGTGCAGATCAGCAAGGCGATGGACGATAGTCAATCGGGTGCCACCCGCGTCATCGGGCGCGATTAGAAACGTCACGTCACTCTTCAGGTAAGGTGGTGCGTCATCACGTAACCGGTAACGGATCGATTTTCCAGGATCGCTGGCAATAGGTTCAGCCTGCGTTAATACGGCGTTGGGTAGCCAGGCTTCCCGGTACTCCGCAATACTGATAGCGCGCCACACTTTCTCCGGCGGCGCATCCAGTTGATACTCTTGTACCAGTTCGTTGGATTTTTCGGCTTTACTCATTGGTCCATATCCTTCAGCAAACTTTTCAGGGCATCAATGCGTGTCGGCCAAAACGCGCGATATTTGGCTAGCCAGTTGACCAGAAACGTCATGCCAACCGGGTCGACTTCATAGTTCACAAAGCGCCTCTTGCCGCTCTTCACGCACCAGCCCCGCACTCCGTAACACCGCGAGATGTTGAGACATCGCCGATTGGCTATCTCATCCGTCGCGCAATGCCGTGGCATTCATGCGCCCCACCACAGCTTTTCAAATATGGCACGGCGGGTCGGATCCGCCAGTGCTTTGAATATCGCATTTTCAATCATACTGATGACATTAGCACTGGCTTATTGCAGCAAGATAATGCGCAGCGATCTCGCTCGGTGACGATCACTTTCGACACCAAACCGTATTCCACCGCCTGCTCCGCACTCAACCAGAAATCACGCTGAGTTCTTGCTCAATCCTTCAATCGCCTGCCCGGTGGCATCCGCGAAAATATGATTGAGTAAGATTTTCATGCGCACGATTTCATTGCTGTAAATCTGCATATTGCTGGCGGGGCCTTGCATGCCGCCGGAAGGCTGATGCAGAAGGAAGCGGGTGTTGGGCAACGCATAGCGATTTGCTTTGTTGGCGGCAACATAAATCAACGCACCTGCGCTGGCCACACAACCAGAACCAATCAGGATCACTTCGGGTGTGATAAAGCGTATGGCATCAAAAATCATATCGCCCGATTCAGCATGACCGCCAGGAGAGTTGATGAAGATCGTGATCGGTCGATCGCTGAGAGCGGCGAGGATGTGCAGATGCTGAACCACCTCTTTGGCCATTTTTTCATCCACGGTGCCGGTAATGAAAATCTTGCGTGCGTTGATCAGATGTTCCATCAGCGATGGGTTAAGTGGCGGTGCTGCCGGTTCAGAAGGTTCGGTGTTACTGTCGCGCATGGAATCACTCCGGCAAAAGATAGGGACACCAAACACATTAGCACTACTTATCCATTAGGCGAATATGATGCAACGTCAATCGATGACGATGAATTAATCAGTAGGGCACCGAAAAGTGCCCTGACACGCCGCTATTGGCGGGGAATAATTATTTTTTGCTGTTGCTGCTGGTCATATTATCAAACTGCTGTGTGAGATAGTTGCTGGTGCTATTCAGTACGCTGACTACTTTATCCAGATTGGTGAACTGAGTTTTGTAGCGTGCGATTTTGTCATCAATGCGTTTACTGGTGGTGTTGTACTGTTCGGTCAGCTGGTTCAGTTTTTTACTGATGCTGTCCGTCGCCCCCTGAATCACGCCTTTACTGCTGAGAAACGCGGTAAAAGTGGTATCCAATACCGTGCTGACGCCGGTTTTCTTACCATCGCCGGTGTACATATCACGAATGGCGTCAGGCCTGACTTCAGTGCACTGGTTTGTCCGCATCCAGCTTCAATTTCCCATCGGTGGGATCAGTGGTAATACCCGCCTGGCTGAGCGTTTTGTAAACTCCCGAACCAGAGGCGTTGGCAAGAATGCTCTTTAACTGGGTCTGGATGTTACGCAGCGTGCCGTCACCCAGCAGTGCACCGTTTTTGCTGTCCGGTTCTTTACCCGCATCCACCGCTGTGTAGCGGGTAAGATTGCCCATCGTATCTTGCAGCGAATTGTAGGCATTCACCCAATCGGTGATGGCGCTTTTCGCCTTGCTGGTGTCAGCGCTGACGGTCAACGTCTGAGTGCCGGTCGTCTGATCGTTCAGCTTGAGCGTAATCCCTTCCACGGCGTCTTCAATGGTGTTGCTGCTGCTTTGAATTGCCACATTGTTGACGGTCAGGCTGGCATTTTGCGCTTCCACACTCTGAACCATGTGACTGTTAGCTTGATCGGATTTATCAAATCCAACAAAACCGTGCAGCGTATCATCACCCGTTACGCTTAAAGAGGTCACTGCGTGGTCGGTTCCCGTCGCCTTCGAGGTTAATGACAGACGGTATTCTGTTCCTGACACTTTGATCAAACTGGCGCTGATCCCACATCGGACTTGTTAATGGTGTCACGCAGCGCTGTCAGGGATGTCTGATCTTTGGTTAACGAAATGCTCTTCTCTTTGCCATCCGCAGTGACAAATTTCAGGGTACGCGATGCCGCATCGCTGCCTAGAGCCGCTTTGACATCGGTTTTCGCATCGCTGGTCAGCGTTTGCGATTGCGCCAGATGATCCACGCTGATGGTGTATTTTCCTGCCAGCGCTGCCATTGGTATCCGCGCTAAATGCACTCGAACTGAAGTGGTACTGGTCGCGGTATAGAGACTCGCATCCTTTAATTTGGTGTTAGCCGTCTGAAAAGCCTGAATCGCGGTTTTAAGTGTGCCGTAAGCAGAAAGCTTCGCCGTGGCGGCAGATTGCTGCTTCGAAATCGGTGTCAGTGACTGTTTTCAGCGGCGGTCAGCTTATCCAAAATGGTACTTAAACCCAGTCCTGAACCCACACCTAAAGTTGAAATCCCGGCCATGTACGTAACTCCTGTTATTTTGACGTTACGGTACTATCGGCGACTTAACGCAAACCTTTAAGAAAACCTGATCATTTCTTTACTATTTCCTTACGAATATCCTTACAGTTTGCACAACATCAGTGCAGACGCGGCTTCAGGGGCCATTGCCCTGTTTTTCCTCCATCGCTTCGCGACGCAATAAAACATGACGTGTCTCACATTTAACGGTCAGTATGCTTGTCGGAATCACAGAGCGGCTTATGATCTCGCCAGATTGTTACTGCGCACAACGCAGGCAAAACCCTGACACGCCGCCCTCCCGGTGGGTCAGGTTTTTTTTTTCAGGGCTGATAAAAATGAAAATCGCGAAGATCCTCAATAACAATGTCGTGGTCGTACTGGGCGAGAACGGCAAAGAACAGGTCGTGATGGGTCGCGGGCTGGCTTTTTCAGAAGCGTGTGGGCGATGCGCTGGATGCGCAGCAGATTGAAAAAGTCTTCGCACTGCAGAGTGACACCCTGACAGGAAGGCTAAGCGAGTTGCTTTCTGATATCCCGCTGGAAGTCATCACAACCAGCGAGTTAATCATCGCCAGCGCACGTCAACAGTTGGGTCAGCCGCTGCATGAGAGCCTCTCGATTGCGCTGTGCGATCACTGCCATTTCGCGATTGAACGCCATCAGCAAGGCATTCCGATTCGTAATGTATTGAAGTGGAGATCAAAACGCTCTACCCCAAAGAGTTCGCGATTGGCATGGAAGCACTGGCCTTGATCAACAAACGCCTCGGGGTGGCGTTGCCTGACGATGAAGCAGGCTTTATCGCCCTGCACTTAGTCAACGCGCAACTGGGCAGCAACTTTGCCGATGTCTCTCATGTGACGCAATTTATGCAGGAGATTTTGCATATCGTGAAGTATCGGTTGCAGCTGGATTACCGCACCGACAGCCTGAGCTATAACCGCTTCGTTAACCATTTGAAGTTTTTGCCCAGCGCATGCTGGGCAAACGCGGCGTGTGCAGTGAAGATGAGTCATTGCATGATGTGGTGCGCGACAAATATCCGATTGCTTATCAATGCGCGGTGAAGATCGACAGCCATATCCAGCAAAAATATCTCTATGCCCTCTCGGCGGAAGAGCGCATGTTTCTCACCATCCATATTGAGCGAGTTCGCAAAGAGACATTAGCGTTGCAGGAAGATGCCGACGAGGCGTAAAAACGGGCGCCAGCACGCCCGTTAGCGGGTTTATTTCAATGCCGCGCCGTGGCTACGGATCACATCCTGATACCAGAAGAAGCTCTTACGCGAGCGTTCCAGCGTGCCGTTGCCCATCATCACGATCAACGTGAATGAAACCGTAACGCTTCGAGAACTCGGCTTTAGAGGTAGCGGCCAGGTCAATCGATTCCCCAGCAGGTGCTTGACCCATCACTTCCCACCATCCTCAATCGCTGCACCTGCACTAAGTGATCATTGAGATGCCGGATGCGGTAATCGTCATTGATGCTGCCATCGGCCTCAGCCACATCTTTGGCACCGGCCATTTTCCACAATAAATAGCGGCTTCTGATAACGGTCGTACAAGATGTTAAGCAGAATACGCAGACCTTCGGATCAATCTGCCATCCCCACTCTGGCTGGCGAGATGCGGATTCGGCACCATCGACAAGATATTACCCTGCGCTTTCTGGTTCTGCTTCTTCATTGGTGGTGACGCAACCGGTCATGTAATAACTGAAGGATGTAATCCACAGTGTTGCGCAGGTCGCGTTTGTCCTCATCCGTGATGCTGACGGTGATTCCGCGATCGGCGAAGAAGCGTTTCATGTAAGCCGGATAGGCACCGCGCACCTGCACATCACCAAAGAATAACCACTCGCGATTCTGCTGCAACGTTTCCAACACATCGGCAGGACGGCAGCTGAGCGGATAGAGCAACGCACCCAGCAGCATGTTGCCGATCTTACCGTCCTTAACAATCTCATGGCAGGCTTGTACGGCGCGGCCGCTTGCCACCAGCTGATGATGAATCGCCTGATAGATCGCCTGTTGATCGCTCTCTTCCGGTAGTCCAACGCCAGTAAAGGGCGCATGCAATGACATGTTGATTTCATTGAACGTCAGCCAGCTTCACTTTATGCTGGAAGCGAGTGAATACCGCGCGCGCATAGCGTTCAAAACAATCAAAGTGATGCGTGATTGCCCCAGCCGCCGTATTTTTGATCAAACCGTATGGCATTCTCGTAATGTGACAACGTCACTAGCGGAGTGATGTTGTACTTTGCCATCTCATCAAACAAACGATCGTAAAAGGCCAACCCCTCCTCGTTTGGCTGAGCTTCGTCTCCCTGCGGGAAAATACGCGTCCATGCAATCGAGGTGCGCAGAACGGTAAAGCCCATCTCTGCGAACAGCTTGATGTCTTCCGGGAAGATGATAGAAATCAATCGCCGTGTCTTTGATGCCAAAATCATTGCCGCTGCGTTCAACGCGCGCGCCAAAAATACCTTTGGGTTGCAGTGATCCGAGGTCGATAGCCCTTTACCGCCCTCCTGCCAGGCGCCTTCCACCTGATTGGCGGCCACGGCGCCACCCCATAAAAATGCATCCGGGAAACGTGTAGTCATTTACTTGCTCCTTGGTTATTTCAGCACGGCCAGCAGCGGCGAGCCTTCACTCACTGCGCTGTTGTTCAGGGTTATTACATCAATAAATTCATCGCTGTTGCTCACCAGCACCGGTGTGGTGAGGTCGAATCCAGCGTTTTTGATCGCCTCGATATCAAACTCCAATAGCACATCGCCCACTTTCACTGGCTGATCGTTTTGTACCTGAGGATGGAAATATTGCCCGTCGAGTTTGACGGTATCGAGTCCAACATGAATCAGCACTTCCGCGCCTTGATCTGACGTCAGGCCAATCGCATGTCCGGTGCGGAACATGGAGGAAACTACGCCATTGACCGGCGATACTACACGGCCCCCGTGCGGCAGAATGGCCGCGCCCTTGCGAGTAAACCGCTGGCGAAAGTTTCATCTTGACTTTATCCAGCGGCAATACGTCACCCGCAATCGGGCTCACCACGCTTTCACGGCGCGTTAATGTCGCAGGCGCGGGAACGGCAACGGGTTCAGCCACAGCGGGTTGTGGCGCTGACTCTCGTAAACCAAACACATAGGTCATGGCACAGGCGAAAACTAACGCGACCGCCGCACCGGCAAAGGACGCCAGCACGCTGGCATCAATACCCGTGCTGGGCACGACCTGAATAAACGTGAAAATACTGGGGAAGCCAAAGGAGTAAATGGTGGTGTGCCAGAAGCCCAGAATGGCGGCACCCAGCGCCACCGATACAGCCGAAGATAAACGGACGACGACGTGGCAGCGTAACGCCATACACTGCGGGTTCAGTGATACCAAAAATGCTGGCAGTGAATGCCGAGCCAGCCATCGCTTTGAGTTTGATATCACGCGTGCGCAGGAAGATCCCCAATGTCGCGCCCGCCTGTCCGTAATACCGCCGGCATCAGTAATGGCAGTAAGGTATCGACCGAAGTTGGCCAGATTGTTGAGCATGATCGGCACCAGTCCCCAGTGCAAACCAAATATCACACAGATTTGCCAGATGGCGCCCATCACCGCACCTGCAACCATGGGGCTGAGGCTGTAAATCCACAGATAGCCCTCCGCCAGCAAGCGACTGAGCCAGGTGGCTGCCGGGCCAATCGCCAGAAAAGTGAGCGGTACGGTGATTAGCAAGCACACACCAGCGGCGTAGTGAGTTACGCACCGCACCGGGTGAACGCGGATGTACCAGCAACTCAATCAGCTTGAGACCCACGCAGCTTAAAGATAATCGGGATCACCGAGGAGCTGTAATTGAGTATTTCCAGCGGGATGCCGACAAAGGTCAGTGGCTTTCCTGCCTGCTGCTGTTGCATCGCTTCAAGTATCAACGGATGTACCAGCGCTGCGGCAATCGCCATGCTGACAAAGGGGTTACCGCCAAATTTTTTCCCGGCGCTGTAGCCGAGCAGAATCGGCAGGAAATAGAACAGGCCATCGCTGGCGACAAACAACACTTTGTAGCTGCCGCTGCTCGCGTCCATCACACCGAGCACCAGCGCCAACGCCAGCAGTCCCTTGATGATGCCTGTCGCAATCATCACACCAATAAAGGGTGTAAAAATGCCGGAAACCAGATCGATAAAACGGGCAAACAGGTTTTGTGGCGTAGTGTCCTCCACGTTATCGGCATGATCGAGGGCATAGCGTGCCGTTAACGCGCGGTAGACCTCCGCAACCTGGTTGCCGATCACCACCTGATACTGTCCCCCGCTCTCCACCACCATGATCACGCCAGGGTTATTTTTCAACTCGGCGGTATGCGCTTTTTGGCTCTCTTTTAATTTGAAGCGCAGGCGCGTTGCGCAGTGCATCACGCTGATAATGTTATCTTTTCCCCCCACGCCAGCCACAATGTCATCTGCCAGTTCCTGATATTGCATCTTCCTTTCTCCTGCAAAACGCCTCGAATTTCGCGCAAAAAAAAACCTGAGGCGCGCCCTCTGCTATCGAGAAAGGGCGCGCCTCAGGTTTTGCCTGCCGAACAGTAACAATCCTTAACGCTGGTTATCTTGCTTAGCATTGCCAAAAAGTAGCAAGCAGTTTTCAAAAATCGCGCTGAAATATGTGAAGCGCGTCAATCATTGTTCAGGAGTGCAGCGCATGTCCGGCACGTTGTAATGCTGACAAAGCGAGGGCAGATAGCATCACACCAATCAAAATTAACAGTTTATAGCTCAGCGCGTTCAGCAGCAGAATACCCAGCACGCCGCCGAACAGGAATGCCATCACCGTGAAGAAGTGCAGTTTTAAACGCTCGATATAGAGCGGCGCATCTTCGGGGATTCTTTACGGCGTAGCACATCAAACAACATGGCCAATTCAATGCCAATGTCGGTAGCGGTACCGGAGACATGGGTGGTGCGCACGCGTGCGTTGGAAATCCGGGTCACCACGGCGTTTTGTAATCCCATCAAAAACTCAAACTGAGCACCAGCAATACGCCCGATTCACTAAAGCTGAACCAACTCTCAATGACGCCCAGCGCGAATAATGCCACGCCTTCCAGCAGGATGTTGATGGCATAAATCCCGCGAATTTGTCGCCTGCGTCCGGAGTTGATAATCAGGGTCGAGACAGAAGAACCCGCTATAAAGAGCAGCACGATGAGCAGGAAGAACAATCCGACATGCAGATTTGCTTTCGCCAGATGATCGGAAAGTGACGAGACGTTGCCCGTCATGTTGGCAGAGAAAAACCGACGGTTTCAAATGCAGCTGTGTTCAGCGCGCCCGCCACAGCCGCCAGCGTGCAGGCGAGTCGGGTATCCGTATTAAAAGTGCGCGTGTTTTCGGAGGTGATCAGCATGGCTATTCCCGGCCCTGGCAGGGAATATCTTCCTCCTGCGGGCCGGAATTCTCAAGCCTCAGGCAAAAAGCACCCTTTACTGACCGGGCATAACAGGGAGTTATGAGCGAGGGATATAGTCAGTAGAGGTATTAATCGACATGGGTTCGATTAAACCCGTATTGCGTAAGCCGTTGATGAAACTGAACATTATTCTCACAATTCAGTTTAGTGTAAATCGATCGCTTATAGTGACTGATGGTTTTGTTATTCAGTCTGACACGCAAGGCAATGTCCTGCTGACTGCTGTATCGGGCAAGCCATTTCAGCATGTGAAATTCTTGCAGCGAGAGCGAAGGAACACGGCTGCGTGTTGATGTATGCGGTCTCTTCTCAGCAAGTGTACTGACGTTTTGAACAATGCTGGCTAATGAGGATCTTTTTGTCAGAAATAAAACCGAGTGAAATTCATGGGCAAGAAAATTTAGCAGCGCAGCATCATTAATGTCGGTCAGTACCAACACGCGGATACAAGGATAAAGTGCCTGCAACAGGCGTAAAAACGCATAGGAAGATTCAATATCATCCGCTTCGGTTTTTAACTCAATAATCATTACTTCGATAGATTGATCGATTAATATTTTTGCATCACTTAAAGATGAGCATGATATGAATTGTTAACCTACAGATATTAATAACTTTTCTAAGCCAAATGCGGCCCAGAAATTGGCTTCAACACATAATATTTTCATGTTTATTACTTAAACAATTAAAAAACCATTTAATCGTGATTAGTGGCTATTTTAAATCGGACAACATTTCTTTTTTTGTGCGATAAAGACTACAAAATATTAATTATCCCGCGCTGGCGAAGCCGCAATCGCGCACTAAAATTATGGAGTGACTAGCTAGTCCTTATCTCTCACGGAACATTGATATGAGGTCTTCCTATGAAACAACAGAGCTACAGAGGCGGTGCAGGGAATTTTGCTAACGATCCGGCACGCGCAAGAGAAGCTGGCAAAGCGGGAGGCAAAGCCAGTGGAGGCAACTTCAGAAACGATCCTGAACGCGCCGTTGAAGCGGGTCGGAAAGGAGGTAAGATAAGTCGCCGTCCTCCAACAAAGTCTGAGTAAAGCGCTTTAGGATTTGTTCTGCCAGGGACTGGCATCTTCTCTTAATGGATCCGCCCGATGCGACCTGGCCTCAACCCCGTTGGCCACTGCCCTTCCTGTTTTTCCATACTAAATCCAATCGCCACCGCTTTGCCCACCAGATTACGCTCAGGGACAAAACCCCAATAGCGGCTGTCATAGCTGTTGTTACGATTATCTCCCATCATAAAATAGCTATCCGCCGGCACCACCCACTCTCCAGGCTGCTGACCTGGCTGATGGAAAAAATGCCGATGCTGAAACAGTCAATTCAGGCTTCTGCAAAATGCGATGCGTCACCCCGCCAGCGTTTCAGTGCCCATCAGTAGACGCTGTTCATCAGGCTTTCCTCGCCAATCGGTCTGGCATAAAAGCCCGGATGCATTCCGGCAGTCTCGACGAATTCGCCCGCTTTGAGCGCACCGTAATGAATGGCTAGCGCAGGTGCACAAGATTGATGGTCCTGGCAAAAAGGGAAAATAGTGAGCTGTTGTGCGGCTGGATTGAATATGACTTTGTCACCGGGCAAACCAATAACTCTTTTAATGAACAACTGTGTTTCGTCCTGAGGAAACGTAAATATCGCAATATCACCACGTTTAGGGTGTCCGGTGGCAAGCAACGTTTTCTGATTGAATGGTTCGAAGCCCGTATGAATATTTATCTGCCAGCACCCAGTCGCCGGTGAGGAGAGTTGGCATCATGGAACCAGAAGGAATGCGAAAAGGCTCCCAGCCAAAGGCCCGAACCAGTAACACGATGACCAGTAACGGAAAGAGCGATGCGGGCGTATCCAGCCAACTCGGGAGGCGCTGAGTTTTACCCTGCTGTATGAGCGAAGATTCTGCCTGGTTTTTCTCAACGGTGATGCGCGTCAAAGCCCAAAGCCTGTATGTCCAACTCAGGCCGCTAAAAACCACAGCAATGGCCAGTATCAGGGCGAAGATGTTCATCATAAGAGGGTTCCAGCGCTGCCGCGTTATTCATCCGCATCAATCATTGCGGCTCGTTAATTTGCGCCGTCAATATAAACCAAATGTTAGGTTATCGCTCTCCTATCTGTGCTTTACGGCTCGCTTAATATGATGCGAATGGTGAGGCTTGAGTTATAGGCTTTTCAATGCCATATTCTTTTCAATAATGTGGCTTGCTTAATCTACATAACTTAATAGGGAGTGATAATGTCCACCGAAGAGAGAATAAAGGAACTTGAAGAAACGGTTCAGCGTTTAAAAATCGAAACTGAGGTGTTGCGTGAACTGATGATTAAACAGGTCGCGGTGAATAACATCACCTTTAAAGGGAAATATGATGAAGTCATTATTAACATGGCTAAAGAGTATGAAGAGCGCGGACTGGAAGTTGACCGTAACCGAGCCATGCATGAAGCGATACGGCAATACATCAAAGATGATGCATCATCCAATGATTGAAATGCTGTACCGCAATAATACCCTTACAAATCACGAAAAGAGCCGCTTCCGCGGCTCTGGAATTGAGAATCAGATCATCGGTTTTTGATCATCAGGTAAATCACGATCGTCAGTCTCATCATCCTCTTCATCGGGTAAGGGTAAATCGTCGCCAGGCAGCGGCTTAACATCATCTGGATCTGGACGTTCTGACATATATACCTCCATTCACCCTGATTGGGTATAAGTAGTTTAGTGGGGTGATGATTGATACGGTGCAGAAAATAACCGATTTTGTGAATCAAGCGTAGGATATTTTATAAAATATTTTAACCACTAGAAAAGCTTACTTTATAAACTACATGCTTTAATATTTCGAAATTACAGGGTGATTAATCAACAATTTCAATTGATTAAGCACACCCTAAAATTAGAGAGATGTTTTTAAATGTCGGGTGAGATTAATTCTCAGCGGGACTATTTATCCTGATAAGGATCATGCTTGTGATCTTTACTATCATCGCGCGTGCGCGGAATCTCTCCATGATCTTCAGGGTTGTCTTTTGCCGGATGGTCATCCTCTTCATACGCATTGCCGACATTGGGGGCGGCTTCGGGAAGTCCCTTATGCACATCCCCTTCTTTATTACGTTGTTCATTCGTATGATGTTCTTTCATAATTAACCTCATATTTAATGTCTTTCTTATTGTAGTCTATTTTAACGACAGAAATGAATGCTGAACGTTTAAGCCAGTCATTATTAAAAGTGTTAAATTTTTCCGTTCACCTATGGTCTCGCTTACTTCAGCTTTTTAGACAGATTAATCCGTAAGTTCGAAAACACGCCTCTTATTCAAGTCACTAACCCAAATTCACATCGAAAAGTGTGCCATACTCTCGCTACCCAAATTAATTGGAACATAACATGTTTCACTTTGTTATCGCCCTCTTCAAGAGCCCTGAGTCATTGCTACAAGTGATGAGCCAGCAAGATATGAATGAATCCATTCAGGAGGGTGACAGGATCATTATTGATGAAGATGGCAACGCTTCGGTTAATCCGTTAAGTCCCAAAGTTCAGCGCGATTTTGCCCATCATGTCAAAACCTTGAAGGATATCTAAGTGGGAACGGCAATATTTATGGTGCTGATGGTGTGTGGCTATTGGTACACCAGCCGGGACATGTCGAGTCGGTTAAAAATAAAGCGTTCCTTTGGCTGGGATGTTTACTTTTTAATTGCCCTTTATGGTTGTATTTTTGTCTTACAGGGCGTGTTTGCCACCGGGATTGTCTGGCTGATATTACTCGCCGCTTCCGCAATCAATAATACTTTTGCACTTACCAGCCTGGTGCATGCCCGTTGGCATGTGGATTTTATGACCTGGAGCTTCCTGGGTATTCAGGCACCGGTCGTGATTATGCTCGCCTTTGCCGTGCTGTTTTGTGTGTATCGCTCAAACTGGGCTGGCAGCGCGATTAACCGCCAGCAGCCGCCGCGACCTCTATCAGCGATTGTCACGTTCGAACGGTATTGAACAGATGTTGTTGCAGTGTATGGAAGAAGGTGAGTTAGCCTGGATAACGCTAAAATCCCGACGCATCTACATTGGCATGATTCATGCCGCCACCTTCGAATATGCCAGCACGGCAATATTGTATTAATACCGATGTCAGCGGTTATCGCGATTCACGTACGTTGAATCTCGCCATTGAGCACAATTACAGCCGTTGGTACCATCAGCACCAAATTGATTTCATGTCGAAACTCAAAACAGCTTTAGCGTTTCGTAAAGTGATTATGGTGGAACAAATCGAGAGTCTGTCACTATTTGATCCCGCCAGCGCCAGTGCTCTGGCAATGGGTGAGGCAGGAACCGATGAAGTCAGGACAGACGCATCACCCTAACTTCCAGCGCGTAACCAATATCCAGTTCGCTTTCAGGTAATGGGCGAGAATGAAAGAACCCCTGCGCCTGATCGCAACCGAACTCTTTAACGCTTCGAGCGTCTCAATATTTTCCACGCCTTCCGCTAACACCACATAATCCAGTTCTTTGAGCATAGCGATAATGCTGCGGGTGATGATGCGTGACGCGGTATCCGTGGCAAGTCCGCCGACAATCGAACGGTCAAGTTTGACCACATCCAGAGGCATTTTTCGCAGATAACTGATATTGCTGTAACCGGTGCCGAAATCATCCAGCGCAATACCAAAACCGCGCAGTTTCAACATTTCCAGTCCCTTAATGGCCGCCGCGCTTTCGATGATGCGCTCAGTTTCCAGACACTCAATGCCGAGCAGATTCGTCGGCAGACGTGCTCTTGATCATCTTATTCTCGAGCCTGTCGCAGCAAACTTTCATATGGATAAAGTCGCGCACGCTAACGTTCACGGTGACAGGCAACTGATACCTTGCCCGTTGGAGCCGTTTCAATCGCTCAATGGTTTTATCAATGACCCATTCGGTGATCTCTTGCAGCAACGTGGTTTGTTCCGCGAGCGGGATGAAAACTGAAGGAGAAAGTTCACCTCGGGTGATCGTTAATGATCAGCGCTTCGAGCCCAATCGGTAAACCGCTGCTCAGACAGATTTTCGGCTGAACACCAGATACAAGCCATGATTGTGCCGTGCACAGCAGTGGCCAGGTCGTTGACGAGAGTAAAGTCATCCGTTCCGCCGCTCATCGTCTTTCCTCACTGAAGTTTACACGGATCCCGCGACAAATGGCTTCATGCAAGGCGCTAACGGCTCGACGCAGCGCTTCCTGAGCGGAAATTTCTGACGGCGAAAAGAGGGTTTCACCGGTATGAGTCGCCAAATCGACCGATAAACCTTCGCCAATCTCGGCGCGTACGCCCTCCATGCGTCGCGCAACCCACCTCGGCGCACAATGGACTTTCTTGTTGAGTTAATAGCGAAACCGCCCGGTTGCCACGGTATAGAGCAGTTCATTTGCCGGGACGCAGACGTAGCGGCAGTAACGTTGCCATATCTTTGAGGACTTCGACAGGTGCCATGCCCAACGAACGCGCCAGCTCATAGGCTCGCGGCATATCGATGCAGTCGATCAACACTCTTTCAGTCGATACCGCGCTGTTATCACCCGCATTACGCAAGGCTTGCAGGTCTCTAATCAGTTGCTGTCGGTTAGCAATCCTGTGTAACCAAATCGGTAAACCGACAGAATGCCAGGCTCAAGAAAGGAAATCACCAGCTGTGATAGCAACGTCATCGTCGCCAGCTTTTCAGCGCTAAAGGTATGGTTTACATCCGACGCAATAGCGCTAAGACCAGCCCCCTTCCGCTCTTTAGTGGCACGCCGCATAAAAGCGAACAAAAGGTTCACCTATAACTAAAAAGGATTGACGGAAAACAGGCGTCCAGTTGGATCGGGCACCACCAGCGGTGTCCCCTCGACCATCACGTATCACTGGCACAATGAATCGCACGCAACGTTTCACCGACGTTAAAGTTGTGCGCAGCTTTGATGTATTGGAAATCATCGTCAAGGACAGAGATGAAACTGCTGGGAACATCCAGCGTTTTACTGACCAAATCAGTGAATTTACTCAGTACATCGTCACGGCAGATATCCGGATTACGAAGTGCCTGAGCGTGATGCAGCCTGCTTCAATCGTTAGTTATGCTCATTTGCACTGCCCATTCCATTGGCACGGATAGCAATGCTGAACTCAAAAGAATAACTCGTCATTATCATTAAGGAGAATATCCGCCATTTTGCGTCTATTTTGCTCATTATTAACCGGTGAATATCACCATATTATGCCCGCCATCACTGTTTGTCATGCTGAAATATCTTTACAAAAATCTTACATGAAAATCTGAGTAAAGGTATCCTCATCCCATTCAAGCGAGGCGTAAATTGATAACAAGGATTACGGCTGCCCAGAGATCTTATCAATAGCGCACGCATTAATAGAATTTAATGATTACCGCATAAAAATTCAGTCTGTTGTCCGTAGTTCAACAAGCACAGAAAACAATCAAATAAGCGATGCATCACGGCATATGTATTTCTGTCACATCGCTAAGTCGGTCCAGGTTTTCTCTTAATGATGCGTCTCGATTATTAGATTAATCTCTCTATCAAAGGATTATTTTATTTTAGCTGAGGTTTCAAATCCCGGAACTTTCAACACCCTGCTCTGGGAAATCCAGAGATATTACCTGCAACGAATATTGCCGCTTCGCAGGGTATTTTTTCTTTAGTCTATCTTTTCCTCCACACATCACGCCACCCTGTCACGCCGTAGCAGGCTTAAACGGTTAAGAGGTGGAGATGCTGTACAGGGTCACGGCAAACTTCCCAACATCTCCCCTTTCATCTTATCCGGACGCAGCGTAATCTATATGCAAAACGACTATGTTTCATATACGGATCGCATAATGGGTATCGTAAAAATTTCTGATCTGATGCATGAGAATCTGCGTATCGCGAGCACGGCGTTAAGCCGTTCCATCAATGCGCAGGCAGAACACTGGATGAAGATTGGCATGCTGGCTGAGCTTTATCCTGACCTCAACCTTCAGGAACTGACGCGCCTGTTGAGTGTCGAACGTGACGGCGGCGCAGATTTAGCGCAGCTGCTTGACCAGCCTGCATTAACCTCGCAGGGAATCGCGCAATGACCATCAAACTACATTCTGCTGAAGAGATCGAACTGGCACGCGCTGCCGGACACGCCGCGGCAAAAGTGCTGGAAATCATCACCCCTACGTCAAACCCGGCGTGACCACAGATGAACTGACGCCATTTGCCATGACTATATTGTCAATGAACTGAAGGTTGTTCCCGCGAATATTGGTTATCACGGCTATACACGCACCACCTGTACCTCGGTAAACCACGTGGTGTGCCATGGCATTCCAGGTGAGAAGAAGCTCAAGAATGGCGATATCGTCAACATCGACGTCGGCATCATCAAAGATGGCTGGTACGGTGATACCAGCCGCATGTATTACGTGGGTGAGCCATCGGTGCGCGCTTTTAAACGTCTGGTCGATATCACCTACGAATCGATGGTGGCGGGCATTAAAGTCGTCAAACCCGGTGCGACATTGGGATATCGGCGCCGCGATCCAACAGGTGGCGGAGAAAGCCGGATTTTCAGTGGTGCGAATATTGCGGACACGGTGTTGGTGAGATTTATCACGACGAGCCTCAGATTCTGCACTACGGTACGCCGGGCACAGGGATTGAGCTGCAGGCAGGCATGATCTTCACCATCGAGCCAATGATCAATGCCGGCAAAGCAGGCACCAGTGTTTTATCTGATGGCTGGACGGTGGTGACAAAAGATCGCTCGCTGTCGGCGCAGTGGGAACACACTATTGCTGTGACCGAGACCGGCTTCGATTTGCTTACGCCATGGCCTGAAGGCACAGGCGATTACGCAGCAATAGAAGCCTGAATGCGGCTTAGCGCGCTGACAGGCATTCAGGATGCGCCAATGCAGTGGCGTTACTTTTCACCGCCGTGTAAGGTAACGTCACTTTTTTATCCGAACTTAGACTGATGCGTGAACAAGCCATTTTTAAGCGGCGGCTGCTTTGTACTGAAGCGATTTTCCAATCCATCCATGGTGTATTGAGCGTGGAAAGTGGTTATATCGGCGGCCATGTCTCGTCACCCACTTACGATCAAGTTTACAGCGACACCACCGGTCACGCCGAAGCGGTGAAAATCGAGTTCGATCCCGATCTCGTCAGTTACGACGATTTGCTCGACATCCACTGCGACACATGATGCCACGCAGGAAAACATCAAAGACGGCGTGGTGCGTTCACGTTATCGTTCCGCACTGTTTCCGACCAGCGATGCACAGCGCATTGCCGCTGAACAAGGGATAGCGCGTGCCGCTGCCGAACTCAGCAAGCCGCTGGTGACAAAGCTGGAACCGTTAGCCGAGTGGTACGCAGCCGAAGACTATCATCAAAACTTCTGGGAGAAAGAAGGACAGGAAAACGCCTTCTGTATGATGAATATCCCGGCAAAACTGCAGAAACTGCGCAATAAATTTCCGAAACAGGCATCGTACGCTTAACGCGCCATCTTCATCGATAACCTGTGTGATGCGCTGAATTCTGCGCCGCCCGCCGCGATAACTGTCGGGATGGCGCAGTACAAAGCGGGCCAACGTCAGCGGACGCATCACGCTGTTTTTCAGCGGCACAAGCCAGTTGCTGCTCCTGCACTTCAGTCATCACATCCAACAAACTCAGCACGCATACGCCAGTGCCCTGAGCAACCAAACTGCGTATCAGGCGAATATCGTTACAGGCAATAAGTTATCCGGCGCCATGCCCTGCTTGCGTATAGCGCATCGCCCCGTCTGGCGGACCACCAAAGGAATCATCGGGAAATGATATGCCGCTCCTGGCCCACCTGACTGAGCGATAGCGCATCGCACTGGCTCAATGGATGATCGGGCGCCATGACTATACCCATATCCAGTTCAGCAAACGCCAACACATCCAGTCCACTCTGTCCCGCCGGATCCAGGATCAAGCCAAAATCAATCGCAGACTGTCGAATCAATTGGCTGATGGCGTGGCTGTTGTCGACGGTAAGTTCCAGCCGCAGCCACTCGATGTTCACGTGCATCCGCAATCGCATCAGCCACCGGTCCCTTAGTCAGTGATTGCACCAGATCCGCGCTGACGTTACCGCGCTTCAAACCCCTGTATATCGTCGAAACGCTGGCACGTAACGCGAAACTCGCGCTGCCAGCGCATCACATCGTCGTACAACAACTCACCGGCGGTGGTCATCCGCAGCCCATCCGGCAACGCTCAAACAGCGGCGTACCAAAGCTCTCTTCCGCCTGCAGGATCTGCCGGTTAATGGCGGACGCGGAGACGTGCAGTTTCTAGGCGGCTTTACGTAAGCTGCCGCTGCGAGCCACTTCTGCAAGTAAACGGAAAAGCGGAAAACGGACTCATGCATCACCTGTACTGTTTTTTACAACACTTGATTGAATTCTGTCGGATGGATTTGTACAGAGCTAATTATTCACAATGTCCTGATAAAAATGAAGTCTTTCAGTCGCCCTCGTGAGCCAATGGCAGGAACATCACCATGAATACCCGCAACGTCGAGCCAGGGTCCAGGTAGAAGATGCACGCCAATCTGCGGGTATTTGAAGAGGATTGCCTGATGGTGGAAACAAAAACGAGCGCCCGCCGCTGAACAGTTTATCGCGCTGTGTTGCTCACGCAGTCAATCGGGTGATTGACCTGTAACTTATTTAGTGCGCCACATGCGGTACTGTCCCCAGAAGCCTACTTCTGTGGCGTACTCCTGTGGCGTGCCGTCAGCCACAATATCCAGCGACTTGCGCATCCCCAGACTCATCACTGAACAGTCATTACTGACACGCAACTTGTGCAGACCATTTTCCAGATAAGCAGTGACAAACTGGTTTTGACGCAACATCGCGACATCCTGACCATCCACGTTCACCACGAATTGCAGGTTCCACCGCTGGCACTTCCAATAAAAACCTGCTTTGAGGCGGGTAACAGTCACCGGTGTCTGCTTCTTGCTGGCATCCGGTGTCACCATTTGCTGATTGATGATGGTATCGGCTGATCCATAAGGTCTGGCGCACCCTGCCAGGGTTAAACCGCTAACGCTATCAATGCTTTTTCATTACTTTCCTTTAGTCTGCTGCTCCATGCAGCCATTCACTATGCGTTATCGGCGTTTTGGGTAAAATCTTCAATACCACGCTATAACAACAAATGCCTCAGGTTGTAGAACGCCCCGCCAGCGCGATCAGCAACAACATCAGCATTGATATTCGCTCCAGGCGCTGCTGATGTGCTCCCGGCAGCCAGCGCTTTACGGTGATGACATAAAACGCCAGCACCGCAAAATCGAAGGCCATCCACAACCCAGCGCCAGGGTGCGATCAGGCTGCTGCTCAGATCGGGCGTGATGATAAACTGTGGAAAGAGCGCGGCAAAAACAGAATATCTTTTGGATTAGAGATGCCCACCACAAAGCCTTTCAGCAATCCCCCCTGTGCTGCAGGCCGGTGGGCGGTTGCACTTGTCGCAGCACGTAAGCCTCGCCATGCAATCACGCCAATAAACAGGGAACCCAGCACCCCGGCGACTTGCAAACTCAAGGGATTGAGAGAGACCAAACCCGTCAACATCAGTGCAGCCAGCGCAATCAACACCAGTGATGCCGCGTTAGTGCCCACCACTGTGGCAAAGCGCGTCGATAACCATGACGCGCGGCCGTGCCCGTGATCAGGCCACCACAGGTCCGGGCGTCATTAACAGCAATAAAATCGCCAGCATATACGCCAGCAGCAGTGAGAGGTTCATGGTAACGACCTGAAACGTATTAGAAGGTCGCCAGTATGGCTTCTCGTTTCCACATTGAAAAACGCTTTAAAATGCCGTTGAATGTGAGTTTTACTCAATTTTGAGTTTGCCTTATGACGCTTCCTCCACTTTATGCGTTGCGCGCCTTTGCCAGTGCGGCGCAATTGGGGTCTTTTAGCCAGGCCGCTGCGGCACTCAACGTCACCCCTGGGGCGATTAGCCGCCACATCCGCACCCTTGAAGCGTGGTTCGATTGCCAACTGTTTGTCCGTAAAGGCCCCAGGGTCGAAATCAGCGCTGCCGGTAGCGTATTAGCGGCACAATTACAGGCGGATTTGCCTCTTGAGCAAGCTTGCGCCGCCTTCACACCTTGAGGGTCATCAACTCCGTCTCAAGGCCCCTTCGACACTGACCATGCGGTGGCTGCTGGATGCACTCCAACTCTATCGCGAGCAAAACTCAACATCTGAAGTGCAGATTACCAGCGTTTGGATGGACACTGACAACGTCGATTTTGCCCGTGAACCTTTTGACTGCGCCATCTTGTTGGGCAACGGTCATTTTGGTGCAGACACCGAATGCCATTTGCTGTTTCAGGAGTGGTTAATTCCGATTTGCGCACCCGCACTGGAACGACAGGCACAAACGCAACTGGCAAGTTGTGAATTGATTCACCCCTCACACGATCGCCGCGACTGGCTGAGGTGGTCACAGGGGGCAGTTGATGCACCAGCTATCAATCTGTGGCAAGGCAAACTGTTTGATACGCTGGAACAGGGGCACGATGGCGCGATCAGTGGACACGGCGTTTCAATGGTGACTTGCTGCTCCAGCCAGGAGGCGATTAATAACGGCTTACTGGTGCTGCCATTTAACCAGCCGGTGGCGACAGGTGACGGTTATTATCTGGTGTGGCCGAAAACCCGGCAGGAAGCGCCCAACATCAAGCTATTGCTTCAATGGTTGCTTGATCAGGTGCCCGTGTTAAATAGCAAGAATTTAGAGTAATGGCGGCCTTAACACCGCCTGTCACTTCTGGTTATGCGCTCCTGACGCAGGGTAAACACACTGACGCTGTTCACCATGTTTGCCGCTTGCTCGCTGAGCATGGCGGCGGAAGCAGCCAGGGATTGCTCCACCAGCGAGGCATTTTGTTGTGTCGTGATGTCAATTTGGCTGATAGCAGTGTTGATCTGACTGATCCCATCGGCCTGTTCGGTGCTGGCCTGGTTAATCTGTGACAGCACTTCCTTCATGTTCACCACGTTGTTCATCATTTCCGACATCAGTTTGTTGGCATCCGCTACCATGTCACGGCCATCAACGATGCGCATGGAAGACTCCTCAATCAGATGCCGAATCTCATGCGATGAGGTGGCGGTTTTTTGCGCCAGCGCGCGCACTTCCTGCGCGACTACCGCAAAACCGCGACCGTTGCTCCCCTGCTCGTGCCGCCTCAACAGCCGCATTGAGCGCCAGGATATTGGTCTGGAAAGCAATGAATCAATCAGATTGATAATATCTGCCATGCGACCGGCTGAATCATGGATCTCAGCCATTTTGGTCGACACATTGTTCATCATGGTGGCGTTCTGCCCCACGGCGCTTTCCGCCTTTTCAGACAGATCGGCAGCAAAGTGGGTGTTATTGCGAGTGTTGCTAATGGTGGCAGTGAATTCTTCAACCGATGCTGCCGTTTGTTCAACCGAACTGGCTTGTTCTTCAGTGCGCGCGGCCAAATCATGTGTACCCGACATAATTTCGCTGGCACCTCCTGAGATTTGCTCTGCGCTGATACGAATATGACTGACAATGGTCGACATTTTATCCTGCATCTGCTGAATGGCGTTTATTAACTGGCCCATTTCGTCTTTACGTTTTTCATAGAAGCTCGTACTGAGATCGCCATCAGCAACACGGCCAAGAAACGCAATCACGTTTTTTAATGGCACAGTAATGGATCGGATAATAATCCAGCCAATCAACGCAGAGAGAATAACCGCCGCAATAAATATCACCACCATTGAAATTTTAGTGGTGTGATAGGAATCCATAAAGTGTGTGTAGGAACCATTCATCTGCTGCTCTTGCAGTGCAATAAAACGCTGCACTTCGACCGTATAATCCTTTTGTTTACTCGCCAATGCTGTAAGATAATAATCCAGCGCTTTATTAGGATCCTGACTAGCGAGTTGCAAAAATTCATTACGGCCTTCTAAATAAGCTTTGCGTTTATCATCCAAAATTTTGAGATAAGCAATTGAATCGTCATCTGTTGACAGTGCATGGAGTTGACGATAAATCTCCGTAATTTGCCCGGTTGCCCCTGAGCTCATTCATGATGGCGCTGCGGCCTCCGCATTGATTGGGCTGAAGCAGCAAAGCCTGTCGCTGAATGGTAGTGTTAATCTCATTGATTAACTGATTGCCCAACGCAATGGTTGGGTAATCATCTTTCATCATGCCGTTGACGCCGGTTTGTGCCATAAACAGCGAATTTAAACCCAGTACCGCGACCAAAAGCAGCATACCGATATTGATGAGCGAAGAAATAATGAGTTTGCTGCGCAATTTAATATTGCGTGAAAATCCTTGAACTATGTCCATTTAGAAACCTCAATGATTTTTATTAGTGAGTCATGAAATCCAGGTGTTATTAAAACAAAGAAATGGAGACGCTCGTTCTCATCGGCAGCCTGCTGTTATCGTCCAGCATGCTCACTAACCTTAATGCTTTTACTTAAATATAACTTACTCGTGCAAAACAATTCACTTCCTGTGAGTTGCGCAATTAAAAATTTGATCAGTTATATTAAATTGTTGGCAATAATAGTCACCCGAGTGATCAGTGTGCTTTACTTATTAAACTGAGTTGTAGCGCTTAATCCTACGTTTGGATAAACGTAGCGGCCTTTTACTGCCGTTTATGCAATTGCCGTTAACGTGTAATCATTAATAATGCTGGCCATTTTCTCTGCGGGCAGCCAGCAAGCTGCCCGCAGAAAACACTACACCGCGCTTGATGCTTCACTTTCAGCCAGCGAGTCTATCGATTGATTCGCTGCTTCAGGCAAGTCCGCAAGCAGTCTGGCCGCCATTTTCCCTTCCTGTTGCAAGATCCGCTGAAAAATGTCGCCTTCACGGTCATCAGCCTGTCTGGCGGCGGCAATTAACGTGGTGTAAGTCGCAACTTTATAACTACAAAAGACATAGACGCTGACGGCCATCCGTGCGTCCTGCTCAACACGCAGCAAATCGCTCGCTGCCTGCCCCACCACAGACAGGCGGCCTAATGCCTCTTTCAATGCCGACCAACTATCGTCATGGCATTTCAAACCTCTTTCACCCGCAACTGCTGTGCGTGACTGCGCAAGATAATGCGCGATGTGACTCCCGATGGAAGAATCACTGTCGAGACGCTCCATCGCTTGTTTTAATAACGTTTCACCGTGCTTCTCCATCGCGTGTGCATCACGTAGCCAATCCAGATAAACAGATTCCCTCGTCATTCATTCACTCCTGGTTGATGTGCTTTTAATGAACTACCTTTGGGGATGGTATGCAGTTGCTTAGCAAGCTAACCGATTCAACACCGTCGCTGATGGAATTATCTGGAAATAAGCGAAGCGTTAATTAACGGATTAACAATCATCTTAATTAAACGTAGCAAGTAAGCCCTTCTGCGCAAGCCAATCGACGCAAAACTGAGAGAGGGGATTAATATCACCACCTTGCCGCTTCGCTTATATTTAACCTCCGACCTCTTTACTCAACATCTAAGTGCGCTAACAATCATATTCAAGTGAGTTTCATCCGCTTATAAACGAAAAATCGACTTATCCTTAAACAAACAGTCCGCAAAATAATAAAACTTAAGATTAATCCTGACTTGATTATGGTAAAAACAACGCTACATTTATTTTTGCTTTATGTTGGTACAAATATAATGAGAGAACCATGACGGACCCTAACAAGCATCCTGAAGAGGAAGAAAAAGACGCAACGTCGTGGGGGCACAGGAACTTCGCCGAGGACAAGGAGCGTGCTGCTGAAGCAGGCCGCAAAGGCGGTCAGGTAGAGAGTGGCGGCAATTTAAAAACGATCCGAACCACCACCGCGCGCCGTTGGCTTGGCCGGAAGGGAGGAAAGATCAGCCGCCGGAAATAACACTATCAATAATTCAACACTGGGTTACGTTCGCTAGCCTTCATCACAACACTCTCCTGACGTGTATTAGCGCTTCGCTTAAATGCATAATTCGCTACGTCAGGAGGGTTATTCCCATCGCTAACAACAAAAAATCGATCATTTCTTGATCAATCGTGCATCATTTGCCGCTTCGCTTATCCAGAACTTTTCCTATATATATTAATGATCAATTTAGATCCCAGAATAAATAACTAAACACGAATTAACCAACATATTTGTACGACGAAGATTCAAGTTGTACACCTTAGTCAAAATTAAGATTGGTGATGATTAAGTTAATTACGAAAGTGAAGGGACAATGACCTTGTTGTCGGTGAGGGGATGAAATAGCTATTCACTAAAAAGACTTTCCCTCTCCCTCATTCATACTGACGGGTATCTGCAAAGCCTTCCGATCAACGTCCGTTCCTTCGGGTCCTTCCAGCTTTCGCAAGGATCGCATGACTTTTTTACAGGCTCTTTGATAAAAGCGTTGACGTGGTAGAACGATAATTCTACTTTTAACCCATGATCAAAAAACAACTGATACACGGATAAAATCCTGAAAACCGCCGAAGAGCTCATCTACCAGAACGGTATCCACGCTATGGGCATGGACCTTGGTCAAGACCTCTGGTGTCGCCAGAAAGAGTATTTACCGCCATTTCGCGAACAAGGAAGACGTGGCATCCGCCGCGTTAACAGAGCGCGACGAACGGTGGATGCAATGGTTCAGAACAGAGTCTGACAAAGGCAAGACTCCTCAAGAGCGTATCCTGAACATGTTCACTGTTCTGAAGAGCTGGTTCGAGTCCGACGGATTCCGGGGTTGCGCGTTTATCAACACGGCGGGTAAAGAGGTTGGCGATCCTGAAGACCCTGTGCGTCAGATAGCCAAGATGCATAAACAGAAGTTGCTGGATTACGCTCTGGAACTTGCCGAACAGTTGAACGTTGAGCATCCGGATGATTTGGCTCGACAGTTGCTGATCCTGCTGGAAGGCGCGATCACCATGTCATACGTCATGGGCGACGGGGGTGCTGCCGACAACGCTCAGGACATCGCGAAACTCATGCTGGAACGAGCCTCCTCCCGGCCTGAGATCGCAAACGCTTTTCCCTGAATGAAGATTTAAATGCGTTTTTGAATTCGATTTATCTTCAGACAGGCGTGGACCGATAAACGTCTCGCTTTCAATCTGTGCGTATACCCGCAGCCATCATCATACACAACAGCGATGTCACTCACACCGCCTGCCCGGACGTCTGCGCCGCACACAGTCAACAGTCAAAGTCTTCTTCTGCAACGGGATAGTTAATTTTCTAGGATAACCCACAGCTCGATGGTGTTTCTTCTTATCGACGTTTGAGTATATCGGGCACTTCCCTGGCGCATTCATAAGCGACATTTTGTTCCCTTACCCTTCCCTGTTCAAACCTGAAACGGGCGAATCTCAGTTAATTTAAAACCAATTAAAAACAATATCTTATTTCGATTTTAATGCCGAATATTCTCTGCTCCCGGCATTCATTTCAGAAAAATCATTGACGAGGTAGAACGACCGTTCTACCTTTAAGCCACAGACAGGACGCCGCGCGATACCAAAGGGGAATCCCTGTAATTTGTTTGAAAGGTCTCTTATCAGAACGGTATTGATGCCACCGATGAGCCTTCTGGTCAATGCATCAAAAGTAGCGAAGTGTTTTTGCTGGAACAGGTCTTTCACTGAGTCCTAAGTCACGAGAACGATCTTTAGACTGAAACTAAATTTACAGGAGTTTTACCATGACTGATTCACAAGTTCGTCCACCGCTCCCGCCTTTCACACTGGAAACGGCCATCGAGAAAGTTCGTCTGGCTGAAGACGGCTGGAATAGTCGCGATGCTGCAAAGTGGCTCTGGCTACTCACTGACACCAAATGGCGTAACCGCGCCGAGTTCGCCAACAATCGTGAAGAAGCGCAGAGCTTCCTCGACCGTAAATGGAAGAAAGAGCACGAATACCGCCTGATTAAGGAACTATGGGCATTTGGCGGTAACCGCATCGCCGTCCGCTATGCTTACGAATGGCACGATGACTCCGGCAATTGGTTCCGCTCTTATGGAAACGAAAACTGGGAGTTTGGCGCTGATGGCCTGATGGAGCGTCGCTTCGCCTGCATCAACGACATGCCACTCAAAGAGCGCGTAAGTACTTCTGGCCGCTGGGCCGACGTCCGGACGATCATCCTGGCCTGTCAGATCTGGGGCTGTAAGTCATATTTTTGCCGCATGAAGCCCGGGCTGCTGATGCATTGAAACCGCCCTGAAATCACTACCCCATGGCCAGCCGCTATCAGCCGGCCAGTTTTCCTGAATTTAAAATTCATTTTGAGGAAGAATTTTGGAGGAGTTTTAATCACAGGCCGCCCTTCCGGACGGCCTGTGATTCAGACCTGATTAATGCGCGGCCATCTGCGGAGTGCAGGCGCAGCAGGGCTGCTTGTCTGCCACCTCATCCGATGTCACTGGTTTTGCCGCATTCCCCAGCTGTTGTGTAGGTCGCCACGTGGCTGCCACCATTCATCCGGCACACCTTAAAAATCATATTAACTTCATTATATTCATAAGGTTAGAATCAATTTTACAGTACAATTTAGTTCATAGTCTCGCTCGTGTCACTTTGCTCATATATCAATGTATTACAACGGATATTGTAGAAGGAGCTAACTTTCTTAAGCGGGATACGCTTAAAAAAGCCTATTCGGGTTTGTACTCACCTGAAATCTTGTGATCTGGGTTCTCATGCATTGACTCCTGCGCTGAGATCAACATAATTTCCACACCCGTTCCGTTTACTTTCCAGGCACTGTGCCAGGCTTACTCCGAAGACACATCAATGGAGAATGAATGAATAAGGTCGCGCCTCGGATTGCAGTAATGTTACCTCTGAGCCGGGTGCGTATGCCGAAACGGGTGGATATGAAGCAGGTAAGACGCCCCCACCTCTGCAGAATAAGGAGGATGCCGGTATAAGGGGTCGGAAGATACGGCAGAGACGCCGGTTACGCTGAACAAAGATTTCCGCCAGGGGGGATATGTCACGCTGGAGGGCTATATCGCTAAAAAGATCAAAGGCGACACTTATCAGTTCCGTGACAGCTCTGGCACGGTCAACATCGATGCCCCGGTGAGCACTTTCAAAGGTAAAACCTACAGTGCAGAAGATAAAGTGCGCGTGAGTGGCAAAGTCTACGGTAAGGGCGAAAGCGCGCATCTGAAAGTTTCACGCATCGACGAACCTTAACCATGCATTTTAGGGCCTCCACTTAAGTTTCAGCAGGGGGCCGAATGTTTTCACCTTACACCAGCGTCAATTTTCAAACGCTAAGCGTTAACTTCATCGTTCCCTGCCCTAAGCAACTTTGCGGCATCTAATGCAAACGCTTTTACCTGCAGGTCTGATGACTCCGTAGCGATACGTTCAAGTTCAATGATGATACTGACCCTGCTGAGCGGCACACCTTTTGCCGCCAGCTCGACTACAGCCGATCCGATGGCACATCCAATCATTCCTGCGCGGTGAGAATTTATATCTTTCATATCATGTAAAGGCAACGCCGGTTTGGTTTAAGTACAAAGTTAGTCGGAAAATATGAACTTTCAAATCATCTAACGTCATAACTTATATGGAGATTATCCCATGTAACGAATTTCGCCCGCCGATGCGGGCCTTTTTTTGCCCGATGAAGTTCAAACGGGAAGAATTCGACACGTTCAAAGCACTACATGCGTCACCAGCCCCACAACGGTCACATCCTCAAGCAAATCATCCTCTAAAAGCAGTCCGTCTTCCGTCAGGATCGGTTGGGGTGAAACATCGTCACACCCCATTCCAGCATCCGCCACCTTCAAGCACGGTGCTGCCCGTTACCAGGCTGCCTGAGTACATTCACAATGCAGCTTCGCCCTCTTAACTCGACCAGATACCGGCTTACCGCGCAGATCAGGTCGGAACACACCGTATCGCAGCTGGCATAGAATGAGATCACATCCACCAGGGCAAACATTAACGGCCCATCGTCTTAATCGAGTGCCGGACCACGCCGAAGATTTCAAACTGATCGGCATCGGGGATCGGGATAATGGCGTGCGCGGCGTTCATCGGTTTCAGGTGCAGGAAAGGTCTTGTCATCAGCTGCTTGACCGTAAACTCGCCGGAGATGGCGGCCACGATGATATCCCCATGCTCAGCAGTGACGGAGCTGTCCACCACCAGCATGTCGCCATCGTTGATGCCGCCTTCAATCATCGAATCTCCGCTGACCCGGATGAAGTAGGTTGAGCTGGGATGACTGACCAGTAGATTATTAAGGTCCAGCCGCTGTTCGACATAGTCCTGAGCCGGCGAAGGAAAGCCACACGGAACTCTGGCAATGAAAAGCGGTAACTCAAGAATGGCGCGGATTTCCGCAGGTCTGAAAAACTCCATGATGATAGCCCTGACCGTCTGTATATAAACAGTAATCGTAATCAGCACAATCGATCAAGTCGGGGATGAAGACTTTTTCAAACGCGTTGTTGGCAAGGATTTAATCTGAGGTGGACATGGCATTTCCAGTTTGACCGGGCCGGTTGCCATAAGCACAGTAGTTTTATGAGCATTATTCAGGCCGACATAAACCAGAGATAATTAGCAGCAATCTCTTGCCGCTTCGGTTAACTCTCTGAAATTTCGTTTATAAGTCGTTAATTCAAATAACTTATTGTAAATTACTGGAGATTTTATCGCTTTTGTTAACACATCCTACCATTCATTAATTAATGGTCTAAGTTATGTCTGGGTCAGTCGTTGACTGGCAGCACAGCACAGGATGCGTTTCATACGAGAAGAGACATTCCTAGCCACTGCTTTTGCCCGCCCTGAGACGGGCTTTTAGCAACCTCTCACCTGCACCGCGCGGTTGAAAACCGGCAGCTCGTTTAGTGTGTTTCTTCTAGGCTGCCGTCAATTTCACGCACACAACAAAAAAAACCCTGACTTCGCTATACGGCACGCTTTTGGTCTGTGAAGACCCCCTGCACGCTTAATGAGCAAAATGCCTGTGCGGTAACGCTGGGATACATGCTGCGTGCTCAGTAGGTGAATTATCAGCACGGCAGTGTCGGTGATTTCAGCGATGACCAACTGGCCAGCAGCCCGATGTCGTGTCTTGCTGAATGCCGACTCGTTTACCTGAGGTGACTTATGGATTTTCACCAGGATTCGTTGTTGTACTGAATATCGTGGCCATTACAGTGTTAGCGATAGGTTTACCGATATATCTGAACGGGTTTTAAAGCGCCAAGCCCGGCGCTTTGCTGGCCATAACACGACATTAGTATCTCGCCAGGCTGCCGATGCCACTGAGCAGTTGGTGTTGGAGTGCAGGCGGGTTTTCATCATTCAAATTCTCGTGGTCATACAGACAGGAGATTGACATGCGATACCTGATCATACCGGCCGTCACCACTTTACTGGTTCTGGTGATTGTGTTTCTGGTACAAACCAGTGGGGACCCACGCCCTGGTGACTCGACGCATCAGAGCGGGCAAATAAAAAAGAAAACTAAGTAGTCAGCACTCTGCATGAGACCGGACTCACGTCTGGTTCATGCTTTTTTTGCTGGCGATGCCCCCCTACCGAGAGTAATCAGGATAATTGCTCAGCACCCGTTGGGATTGAACACCTTGAGAGATTACTCATCACCCAACAGCCATACCTGAAAGTTATCTCGGTATCCGATCTCTACTTTTACTAAATACCTGCGACTTATTTCATGTAGCCGAAAGCAGAACCTGAAACAGGTTAAAGCACTCGGTTTGCGTCTACAGGAGAAATACCTACCGCATGTAGGCCGTCCCAGGCGGGCATTTCAAATGGCAATGCCTCGTTCATACGACTTCCTTTGCGGGGAGGTAGGTCGTACAGGTGTTGTCATTATTCTGCCGGGGGTTCGAGGCGATCACTGATGACATTGTACCCCTGCTCGTTAAAATCATCAGGGTGAACGGGCAGACTTCGGCTTGGCTTGAACCATCCTCCCCCTTCACCATCGGCGAAGTACCAGACTTCAGGTTGAGTCTCGCCCTTCTGGACCCAATAAAAACCCTGTTCCATTTGTTCCTCCCAAGAAATTAATGTTCGTCAGTCTCAGAAAAAACAGACAATATGTTTCGTCTGCGAATAGGTGAATGATTCATGAATGAAGGACGGGAAGATGGGGTGTCGAGCTTGACATCAGATCAGAAGTGCCAGTCACCGCGCAATTCGGTGCGCAACAGGTTTTTGACCTTTGAGATTTCATATTTGCCCCTTGTCAGAGGGGGAATGGCCCAGGCATAGCACCGGGGAAGAGATTAAAGCATGCGCTAAAAAGGACGTAAAGGACAGGACGTTTGGGTGTTACTTAACAGAATTGTTATCTGAGCCGCTTAATAATCAGGCATCCACCAACTTATCTTACCGGTCGGTCACCTGAACGCTTTTTGTGTCTGACCTCTGGTGAATCCGTTGCTTTTACCGTGTCATCCTCTACACATAGAATTTTATAGAGATTTACACAAGTACTTTGAGGTGTGCCACGGGTGGCAACAGGATCTGCACAGTGACATATTCCGCCTCCTCTGCTCAGTAAGGTATTAACTTGTTCAGCAAAATGTCTGGATGCAAGGATGGATGAGAACCTCATACTTCCTCCTGTTTCTGTTTCGAAGCAAGGCCGGATGATTCTAACGGCCGACTGTCTGGACGGATTAACTTTCCTCTATTACCGGTTTGCGCCTGCGGCTGATTTGTCCGCCTTGCGACCGGCCTCAACTGCGCGATCAGGACAATTTTTGAAATTCCCCCCGCTTGCGCTTCCTCGCTTTACGTCCGGCCTCACGCGCTCGGTCTGCATCCTCAGCAAAATTACCGGCTCCACCTCTTCTCGATGGCATGTCTCCCCCTTATATATCAGTCGAATATTTAGCGTGCTAACGTTCCCAACAAGAAATAATATGGCTGAAATTCTCGATAAAACCACATTTAAAATGCATGTTTATCGCTTCGCTTGTTTCTGTTTTAAAACAATAAGTTACCCGTTACGCTTATATTCAATTGCTTTTAAAAGGGAAATTTTTGAAGTTGTACAAAACCAAAACAAGCTGTACAAAATTGTTGGATTTGCTTTTTTTGTGACACATATCACGGTTTTTAATTTTGTAATTATATTGATCTGGATTTTTCATTTATTTCAGCAAGATACTGAAAAATCAATGTCTCGCTGTTCACGATTTAGTCCCATTGATTAACGCATAAACAATTGCCTGCTGAAAGTACCCAATTGAACGTGGCACACGTTGCTCAATTCCTTCCATTCGGATTAAGATCTGAAACATGCGTTCCTCCCCTCACTTGTCGAGATGTCCCGGAAGGTCGTTGTGTGCATCTCGATCCACTTGTTAGCGGCACTGTAGCGAGTAGCGCCAGTTCAGACGATCCGAGTTCTTTCACAAAATCGAGTGTGCTGATGGTGAAACGGCCCGCAGCATCGCGTTTAACCGCCTGCCTGAAGGCAATCACTTAATTTCATAGTCGCGAGGGCATGTCGGTGCCCTCAATAAATAACTGTATATATATACAGTAATTGCAATCTCTGAGAGTGAGCAAGTGCTTTAAGGGCGTTTTATCAGAACTCATTGGCAGTAAAAAGGATTTACTTTTCCGGCTTCGCTTTCATATGTGGACAGATGTGACCAGGCTTTGTAAGCAACGCTGGGTTGCCTGATTTCTGGAAAGGAATGTTATGAAGAGTTTTTTAGGTGGGATTTTTATCGTTGCAAGTCTGATGACTCTGGCAGGCTGTCAGGAACCCGGTCCTGCAGTAGGGCCGGATGGCCGTCCTCACGCACCAAGCCAGCAATCCGTGCCCGGAGGTCCTCAGGGCCAGGGTCCCATCGGTCAGCCACAGTCATAAAAAAGTCCGGCCGGTGTGCCGGACTGTATTAACTAAGTAACGACATTAACTGTTCAAATTAATGAAATCCACTTTCTTCCCTGTATTATCTCCTCCCACACATTCTATGTCGAATGAAGTCATTTAAGTGAACAACCATTCATTTAACTTGTCCTGCGTCTCTCATGAAAGAGACTTAACTAATTATCCTCATTTTTATTTTACGCCAAGATAAACAATGCCATTCAATCAAGGGGGAAGTTTTAGCCTATTTGTTGTAGAGGGGTGTGAATGGGTCGGCGGGTTTTTTGAATCAGTTTGCATTGAGCGCGGGCGAAACTTTTTCATTTCTATCATGCTTCGTGAACTGTTTAAGGTATAGAAGCGAACCGTTGTAAAAATAAAATATTGTTAGCCATAATGAATAAACGAAGCGCCAAATCATCACTTTAAAGGAGAAAACCTTCATTAATTTTTCAACTTTGATTTTAAAACCCAAAGCCCGTTTGAAACGTCCCACTCACTCCTATTCAAGCTAATCCCTTGATTGAAAGCTATCCGGCTATAATTTATAGGTTATCAGTAATCTTACATTACATCAGCTCACCCGTTCCAAGTCGATTCAGGGCTCGATTCAGGTTTAACGTTCAGGGGTGAACTATGGCAGATTTCGACCTCCATAAATTTCTCATTAACGATCAGCCTTACACTTTCCTCTTTGAAGTCGTTGTACGCGTACTCATTGCATATATCGTCGTTTTCACCTTTTGAAAATTTCAGGCAGGCGCGGTGTCCAGCAGCTCTCACTCTTCCGAAGTTGTGTGATCTGACACTGGATCAGCTTCAGGGGATGTGACTTTTACGATGATGTCCCCGTTCTACCTGTCATTTTGGTATTTGTCATATTGTTATTACTGTATCGCCTAACCACCTGGGCAATGACCAAATCTTCCTGGTTCTCAACTCTGATTGAAGGAGAAGTGGTAACGCTAATCGCTGAAGTAGCGTTTCTGAGAATCTGGACCGGCCTGAACATTTCAGAAGATGAGTTTCTGATGGAGTTACGCCTTAAAGGGCCGAACACCTTGGTCCAGATACGGCTGGGGCTGGTAGAGGTCGATGGCCAGCTCAGCCTCTACTTTTATCCGGACGAAGAAGTGCGGGCCGGGTTATCTGTACTTCTGAAGCACATCGTCAATGTTTCACCCAAATCCCTGAAACAGGTTTATATGCCTGTAACCGCGGACAACCCAAATACCTCTGATATGAAGAACAGAAAATGCCACAGCGAATGCGGACGCAATACCTGGTCACTCGCACTGAACAAAAAGCGCGTTTGAAGCACAGGTGCAGCATATTTTTGGTATCTCATAAAATTCTGAACCGGCGTCAAGAAGCCACTCAGGATCAGATATTCAGGAAACTTTTTTCTGGCGGTTTAACCTAAAGAGACTATTAATGTTCCGTTGTGACGATTTTTACCTGGACAGAAATTTACCTTCGCTCACTAAGTTTCACACCGTATGCCTGCCTTTATTCAGGTTAGTACCTCTTCCCTCTATCTCAATCACCTTTGAGGCAAAAAAAAGCCCGCCGAAGCGGGTGTCATATGATAGTGACAACACCAGGGAAAATCGTTGTGACAACACATCCGTAGATTCAGTTGACACATATATAGTTTAGCCTTTCTTATGAACAGATTTTGTAAATTGCAGTAAATATCTGATTTGATATGAACAATCATGATTAATCATAAATTTTATAAACAAGTTAGCAAGCTATTTTGTTATACTTCAGCAAGATAGTAAAAATTGCCCGAACAGCGCGTTGACCCGCCCTTGTTGTCTCAGTACGCGTTCTGAAAATGGACTTTCCCTGATGTCCCTGCCTTTTCTCAAATGAGCACTACACTCATCACCACCATATAAATTTTATGCATTTGCACCCAACTGAGTCGACTCCAGCTATATATCGGCTCTGCGTGTGACTTTGACCGATAAAGAGCGTTGAGACTGTCAGGGACTAACATATATGTATGCACTGAAGATGTACCTGATATCTTTTTCAAGGTGGTCAGGAAAGCGTCCTTGCATTGCATAACCGAACTCACACGCATTTTGAAGAATTGATAGGGGAACGTTGATGGCTCCCCTTTTATAGATTAAGCCTGTTTGGGTTGGCCATTAGACGCCGTCAGCCCGCCGTCGACCGGGAGGTTCACCCCTGTAATATAACGCGCATCATCGCTGTAGTAGAGAGCGTGCTTTGGCGATATCTTCAGCCTGCCTGCCCGCTGGAGGAATGCGGTCATAGAACTTGTTTAACAGTTCCTGATTGTCCTTCATATCTTCGGTAAGATCGGTCAGCGTAAATCCCGGGCAGATGGCATTTACGCGAACACCGTCCGCACCATAATCCATCGCCAGTGCGCGCGTAAAATTAGTTACGCCGCCCTTAGCAGCGTTATAAACGCTCATTCCCCAGTCTCCACCAGCCCTGAAACCCTGAACGTGTTCACCACATTCCCTTGAGTTTTGAGCAATGAGGGCATGAAGTAATGGACGCAATGAAATACCCCATCCAGATCAGCCCCAATCAGCTTTTTCCAATCTTCAACGGCCACTTCATGTATTTTTCCCTGAACGACACTCCCCGCATTGTTCACCAGGACGTCGACTCTGCCATAGGTTTGCTCGACCAGTTCCGCCAGCTGTTTAACCTGGACGGAATCAGACACATCACAAGAGCGCGATCAGGTGCTCCCTTTCGGAAGCGAATGCAGCGTGGTTTCGAGTTTTTTCACGGGTTCTTCCCACCAGCACCACCGAAGCACCTTCACTGGCAAAACGCTGCTGAGGCCGCCCCTATTCCTGAACCCGCACCGGTGATCACGACAACTTTTTCCAAAAATCGTGACATCGTTATTCTCCTTTTGGCCTTTTTTATGAGTGATAAGCCTGGCAGCCATGAGGATGATCAAGCGAAGCAGGCTCGCCAGGATGGGACGCATCAATGGAAGTGGATACGTGGGCATACCCGGTAAGCCCTTACCCGCGCGCGATTAGGGTAAAGGGCTTATCCGAAAACCTAAAGAGCCGGGTTTAAGGTTTAAGAATGACTTTGTCCAGCCGGGCGCTCGGCTGTCAAAATTTTATAGCCTTCAGGGCCTCATCAGGCTCAGACGTCTGAAATAATTCGGCCAGGGCTGGCTTTATCATGGTGAATAAGCCGTGCGAGCTGCCGGTTGTAGGCCTTCACGTTTGCCTGACCAGTGCGGATGGACTGCCCCTTGAACCAGAAGCTGCCAAAATCAAACGGCATTTTACCCTCTTTTGCGGTCGCTTTCCGCTGCAGGATCCTGGGGCACGAAGACCCCCACCACGCCTATTCCGCCTGTCGCCTTGGTGGACGCGACCAGGCTGTTCATAGTTGCACTGTTGTCTTCATGGCCGTGTTTATTGCAGCACTGGTAACCAACATTCAGCAACCTGCAGTCTGTGCCCCTGCCGTCCAGTCAGCTCAAGGATTTTCTGTACGGCTTCATCCCCGCATTAACCGGTGTGGCACCGAATGCTCAGCAGGGCCAGACGATCGCTGTGAGTATCAATAACAAGACCTGGGAGGCACCTTTGATGATGGCTGAGTGCGCGGCCATCCCAGTCCCGGCCCCCCGCCCCGTAGATGGCGACGCTTTCTCCCGGACGCAGCCCCGCCAGTTCGGTTGCATGCCAGCCGGTCGGGAAGATATCTGAAAGCATGACGTAATCTTCTTCTTTCTCCGCCGCATCCTCTGGGAGGACCAGGCAGTTGAAATCGGCAAAAGGAACCCGCAATAATTCCGCCTGACCACCGTCCCACGGCCCCATTTCAGCAAAACCATAAGCGGCGCCCGCACTCCCCGGGTTAGCTGTCAGACAAAATCCGGTCAGGCCTTTTTCACAGTTTTCACAGAAGCCGCAGCCTACATTGAAGGGCATACACACGCGGTCACCCACTTTGATACGCTCGACTCCCTGGCCAACTTCAACGACCTCGCCCATGTTTTCATGGCCAAAAATCCGTCCTTCTTCGAAGCTGGTACGTCCTTCATACATATGCAGATCGAACCGCATATATTCGTGGTGGTTATCCGGATTAATGCATCACCGGGACCTCAATTTTTGCATCAGGAACATTTTTACCGTTACGTTAAATGGGCCGTTGTAAATAATTGCTTTCATATGATCGCCTTAGCCATTATCTGAGTGGTTACAAAGTTAACTGAAGTATTTAATCGTTGCGCTTATATCATTTACCTGTCAATTCTCCACAACAAATATGGCACATATTCCAGATTATGATTTAAATGGTGCCGACGCTTGCATGAAGTTGATTGTGAATTACAATTAAAATGCTATATGCATATTTTCACTTAATCATCACGTTAACAGTTCATGTAGAGGAAGTATTATGGCTCAACATAGAGGCGGTTCAGGAAACTTTGCAGAAGACCAAGAGCATCTGAAGCTGGAAGGAAGGCGGTCAGGCAAGCGGTGGTAATTTCAAAAATGATCGTGAGAGAGCTTCCACAGCAGGTAAGAAAGGTGGTAAGAACAGACATCAAAGTTCGTGAGAAGGCTTGTTATATCGTTAATAATTAAGGAAGCGTTTTTTATAATTACATTTCTGATTACTAACCATTAATTTTATTTTTTTGCCCACTTACCTGTTACGGTAATTGCCAACCCGTCAAGAACTCGCTGGAGTTTACCCTATGAAAGTTAAAACACTTCTCGATTTATTTATCCATGACCTGTCCGATGTTTATAGTGCTGAAAAACAAATCACCCGCGCCCTGCCAAAAATGATCCGTGCTGCATCCGAGCCAAAACTTAAAGAGGCCTTTCAGCATCACCTTGAAGAAACCCAGGGTCAGATTGAGCGTCTCGATCAACTCGTGGAAGCACATGAGGAAGTGCGGATTGTGCGTATGAAATGCCATGCGCTTGAAGGCCTGGTTGAAGAAGCGCAGGAATTGATCGAAGCGACTGAAGCCGGTCCGTCAGAGATGCAGGCCTCATTGGTGCCGCCCAGAAAGTGGAACATTACGAGATCGCGACATACGGCACGCTGATTGCACTGGCCATCAAGCTTCAGCTTGGAGAAGCCTCCACGCTTTTGAAAAAGACGCTGGATGAAGAAAAATACCGATCAGAAACTGACATCAATCGCTGAAAAACAGTGACACGGCCACCATCTGGAGATACCTATGTCATCGACCTCTGCACATTCGCATTATCATGACTGGCTGCGTGACGCGTATGCCATGGAAAGCAGGCTGAAACGATGCTTGAGCAAATGGCAAAACGACTTGAACGGTATCTGCTTGCAATTGCGCATTGAGCAGCATATTGAAGAGACGCGTCAGCAGCAGACGCTTCTTGAAGGCATTCTGGGCAGGCATGGAATAGCACACTCAAGCGTAAAAGATGTGATGGGAAAGATGGCTGCGATGGGACAGGCATTTGGTGGCATGTTTACGGATGATGAAGTTATTAAAGGTGCCATCGCCGGATATGTCTTTGAAAATGCCGAAGTGGGAAGCTATACCAGTCTGATTAGCGCGGCAAAGCGTCGGCGACACAGAAAGCGTCCCTGTACTGAAGCAAATATGCGAGCAGGAACTGGCGATGTCTGACTGGCTGATCAGTCATATGCCGGAGTTAACCGAACAGTTCCTGACGTTGGTGAGGATCCCGATTCAAAGGCCAAACGCTGAAATCCTGACGTGATAAATTCCATATCTTTAAAGTGAAGCGGGTAAATACTTACCCGCTTTCATTTGGCCCAATCCCCGTGTAAGCGACTTCATCCGCCCCAAACCCAGTTGCGCACTTCAGGCACATCCTCGCCATGCTCTCTTACATAACGATGGTGCTCAGCGATTCGCTCCTGCAGGTCGTCGAGGAGTTCCGGATGACGATCCAGCTAAGCCGGCACATACGATAGCCGACTAGGCCAGATAATGCTTCAATCCAGCTCGTTGATTACCGCCATATCAAACGGCGTCGTGGTAGTGCCCTCTTCGTTAAATCCGTGCACATGGAAATTGCCGTGATTATTGCGCTGATACGTCAGGCGATGCACCAGACTTGGATAACCATGGAAGGCAAAGATGACGGGTTTATCCGTGGTGAAAAGGGCATCGAACTCTTCTTCGGCTTTGCCATGCGGATGCTGCTCCTGCGTCTGCAACGCCAGTAAATCCACCACATTGACGACTCTGATACGCAATTCCGGCAGATAGCCCTTTAGCAAATCGACTGCCGCCAGGGTTTCCATGGTAACGTCCCCCGCGCAGGCCATAACAACGTCTGGTTCACCCTCACAGCTCGCCCAGTTCCATATGCCCATGCCTGCCTCACAGTGAGAAATGGCACTCTCTATATCCAGCCACTGGGGTGAAGGTTGTTTACCTGCAACAATGACATTGATCCGGTCCCATGTTCGCAGGCAGTGGTCCCCGACCCACAGCAGCGTATTGGCATCGGGTGGCAGGTATATACGCACAATGTCAGCTTTCTTGTTCGCGACATGATCAATAAATCCCGGATCCTGATGGCTGTATCCATTATGGTCCTGCCGCCAGACGTGGGACGACAGCAGATAGTTAAGCGAGGAGATCGGCTGTCGCCAGCCCAGCTTACGGGTGACTTTCAGCCATTTAGCGTGCTGGTTAAACATCGAATCGACGATATGAATAAAGGCTTCATAGCAGTTAAACAGCCCGTGGCGCCCTGTAAGCAGATAGCCCTCCAGCCAGCCCTGACACTGATGCTCACTGAGGATTTCCATGACACGTCCGTCCCGGGCCAGCTGTTCGTCGTAATCCTTGATGGGTTCCATCCAGGTACGGAGGTGACGTCAAACACGGGTGACAGACGGTTGGATGCCGTTTCGTCCGGGCCAAACAGCCTGAAGTTATCAAGATTCTTTTGGAAGATTGCACTCAGGTAACGACCAAACTGTTCGGTGGCCTGTCCCTGTGTGCTGCCGGGCTGACCCGTCTCAGCGCAAAGTCGTGAATATCGGGCGTGATAAGTTCACGTCGCAACCTTCCCCGTTGGCATAGGGCGTTGCCCCCATACGCTTATTACCCTTCGGGGCTAGCGCGCGCAGTTCAGGGGCAAGCGATCCGCTCGGGTCAAAGAGTTCCTGCGGCTGATAGCTGCGCATCCATTGTTCAAGGATCTGGCGATGGCCATCATCCTCACGGCAAGCGGAAACCGGTACCTGATGGGCTCGCCAGAATCCCTCCACTTTTTTGCCATCCACCTCACGCGGGCCGGTCCATCCTTTCGGGCTGCGCAGAATAATCATGGGCCAGCGTGGCACAGCATCAGTTGCATTACCGCTGCGCGCCTGGTGCTGGATATCAGCGATGATGTCAAACGTCGTGTCCATCGCGGTGGCCATCTGCTGATGCATGGCAAGCGGCTCGTGGCCGCTGACAAAGAGCGGGGCATATCCATAACCACTAAAAAGCTGCTGAAGATCTTCATCACTGCTGCGTCCCAGCAACGTAGGGTTCGCGATTTTATAACCGTTGAGATGCAGAATTGGCAGCACCGCACCGTCTCGTTGGGCATTCAGAAATTTAATGCCGTTGCCAGCGGCAGCCAGTGGCCCCGTCTCCGCTTCACCGTCTCCGATGACACAGGGCACCACCAGTTCAGGATTATCGAAGGCCGCGCCAAACGCATGCGACAGCGAATAGCCAAGCTCTCACAATCGACGGCTCAAGCCCGGTGTTTCAGGGGCAGCGTGGCTCGGTATCCCGCCCGGGAAAGAAAACTGTTTAAACAGCCTCTGCATTCCCTCTTCGTCTTCACTGACGTGAGGATAAATTTCGCTATAGCTACCTTCCAGCCAGCTGTTGGCCACCATGCCGGGGCCGCCATGCCCGGGCCCGCAGACGTAAAGGAGATCACGGTCGCGCTGGCGAATATTTGCGCTTTATGGAGCATGCAAACAAAAATTAAGGCCTGGCGTGTGGTTCCCCCAGGCACCCCAGCAAACGAGGTTTGATATGTTCTGGCTTCAGGGGTTCCCGCAGAAGCGGGTTTTCCATGAGATAGATTTGTCCCACAGAGAGGTAATTAGCCGCGCGCCAGTATCTGTCTATCAGAGCAAGTTCATTGGCCCCGGTGACTGTCGTCATACCTGTTCCTCCGATGTTGCGTTCGTCGTTGACTTGTGAAGATGCGGCCCCCTTTCAGGACCGCCTTTCGTTACCTTTTTTTTGAAAACAGCTGGCTTGCGTATCTTTGAGTATCTGCGAGTTCCCTGACGCCCTTTGCCATCGATGACATAAAGGCTTTAGCCTGTTTAAAGGTGATATGCGGTGGGAAGCGGAGCCACTTCGGGGTCAGTTTGACCTCCAGCAATAGCCGGGGCGATCTGCGCTTAGCGCACGTTGCCAGGCGCTGGCCAGCTGTTCCGGGTTGTCGACATAAATGCCCACCAGCCCCAGTGATTCAGCAAACTCAGCGTATTTCACATCAGGCAATTGTTGCGTGGCTTTGAAGCGGGGATTCCCCTCCATGACGCGCTGCTCCCAGGTTACCTGATTCAGATCCTGATTATTGAACACGCAGACAATCAAACGGCTATCCGTCCACTGCTGCCAGTATTTCTGGATGGTAATCAGCTCTGCCATGTTGTTCATCTGCATGGCACCATCACCCACCAGCGCGACAACCGGGCGTTCAGGGTGCGCAAATTTGGCCGCGATCGCATAAGGAACGGCTGCGCCCATGCAGGCCAGCCCCCCTGACAGCGTAGCCCGTTGTCCCTGCTTCACGCGATAATCGCGCGCAAACCAGTTTGCACAGGATCCGGAATCAGAAGTGACGATAGCGTTATCCGGCAGCTGCGGAGACATCTCCCATACCACCCGCTGGGGATTGACGGGATTGGCTGGTGCCAGCGCTCGCTCTTCCATCTGCTTCCACCAGTCCTGAACCTGCACCGCAATCTCTTCCTGCCAGCTGCGATCCTCTTTGTGATCCAGTAATGGCAGGAGTGCTCGCAGGGTTTCAGCTGCATCGCCGTGAAGATTCACCTCACAGGGATAGCGTGTCGAGCATGCCGGCCGATATCGACGGCATTGCACGTGCCTGCCCCTCTTTTGGCAGGAACTCCGTCCAGGGAAAACCGCTGCCAATCATCAGCAGCGTGTCGCAGTTCTGCATCAACTCCCAGGAAGGTTTAGTGCCCAGCAGACCTATCGAGCCGGTCACAAAAGGGGCGTCATCGGGCAGGACATCTTTGCCCAGTAACGCTTTGGGACGCCTGCACCCAGTTGATTTGCCGCCTGCACGACTTCAACCGCCCTGCGCCGCGTGCGCCAGAGCCAATAAGGATTGCCACTTTACTACCCGCATTGAGTACATCGGCGGCGCGCTGCAAATCGTTCATAGGGCATAATTTTGGGGCGATGATAGCCACTGCCTGAATGGGTAAACCCGTGCAGATGAGGCGGTGACTGCCACTCTTCATCCTGTATATCTTTCGGGATGATCAGCACAACGCCGTTCTGCGCTTTGGCAATACGCACGCCACGATCGACGAGATGCCGCACCTGACCCGGTGCAGCCGCTTCCTGTACAAAATTCGCCACATCCGCAAACACGCGATCCAGGTTCATCTCCTGCTGATAGCTTGCGCCTCTCGCCGTTGCCTCTGCCTGCCCGGCAATGGCCAGTACAGGAGCATGATCCATTTTGGCATCATAAAGCCCGGTTAAAAGGTGGGTCGCACCCGGCCGCCCGTGGACAGGCAGACGCGCCAATCTCGCCGGTAAACTTAGCGTGACCGGCGGCCATAAAGCCGCCATTTCCTCGTGGCGCACCTGAATAAACTCAATGCCATCGCCCTTTTCATTTGCGCGTTGTATCGCACCCAGCACCCCATTGATTCCATCCCCCAGAACAACCATCATGCATCCGCCCTCGCAGGGCGCTGGATAAAAAAATCGCTGGTCTTGATGCTCATCGTTTTCATCCCTCTTTATTCATGCAATTCGTTGAGGAGAGTTAGCAAAAAGTTGTCGGGTTTCCCCCATCATTCAAAGCATTGGTTCGCATTGAAGCGCTAAACTCTGAAAGATTTATCTGGCAAACGTTGACCGGTATTAACCAGTCTGCTTCGGAAGGGATGTGACCGCTCTGTAAAGCGGCCACCTGACAAATAGCAGGATGAAGATGTCTCTCAGGCCGCATTGAGAATGCGCAGCGCTTCGATTGAACGCAGGTAAGATCATCCAAGCGTACATTGTTGACCAGTTTATCGTCATCCACAACGACTTCTTTGTCATAAAAGTCAGCACCTGCATTACGCAGATCAATAGCGATGGCTTTTACACTGGTCATCTTGCGGCCGCGCACACCATTAGCACTGATAAGCAACTGAGGTCCATGGCAGATGGCAAACACCGGTTTGCCGCTGGCAACAAATTCTTTGGTGAAATTCACGAAACGATCATCACCGCGCAGTGAGTCAGGTGAGTGACCGCCAGGCAAAAGTAAGGCATCAAATTCTGCAGGAGTAACGTGATCGATGTCCCTGTCGATTTTGACTTCCGCCTTACCCTGTTTACCTTTCACAACCTTCCCCGCCTGCATCTCAATAGTCACGACTTCGGGCCGGCTTTGGCATAGGCATCGGCGGGTGAGGTGAACTCTGAGTCTTCGAATTCATCGGTGATCAGGACAGCTATTTTCTTACCCATATGTTTCTCCTTGCGGTTAAAAACGCTCAGCGTTTGGGGCTCGGTTAACCCAATAAGTCTGGTCGCCATGGCATAAAACACAAGCCAGGCGGTTGGTGCTAAGCAGAAAATGAAGGAGAGGAAAATTACAGACACCTAAACACAACGAGTCATCAGATATTTATGCAGGATTAACAACCGTTTATGTATCCATGGCAAAATTCATCACTGAAACTGTAAACAGCATTTTGATGAGCTGCCTTGTAAAGGTTAGCTCTATTTTCATGTTAAGAGTCGTAAAGGAAAAGAAATATACGCTCTAAGTATCCCGCCTCATCGAGATTTTGTTAGATGCGCCTTACAAGATTGTTAACCGTCTCGTTTAATGCAGATCAATCCCCAAAATAAACTTGGTGAGCTTTTTATTTAGTGACTACGCTAAATCATAACGTCTGTTTCGTGATGTTGGATAATTATCATAAATTACCGGAGAAATATCATGGCTGAGCCTTGGGTAAATGATGGTGCAATCGTCACAGATTCTTATGGCGGCCTGCCGCTGAAACGTATCTCATGGAGCGCGGTATTTGCGGGTGTTATCGCCGCGCTTATTGTTCATATTTTATTAGGATTACTCGGCACTGCGATTGGTGCTTCTGTCATTGACCCTCAACAGGAACGCAATCCGCTTGAACATATAGGGACCGGCGCGCTGATATGGACGGGTGTCAGTATGCTTATCGCTATCATTGCCGGCGGTTACGTCGCTGGCAGGCTGGCTCAACGTGAGGGCGCACTCCACGGTTTACTGATGTTTGGCGTCAGTACACTTATCACCCTCTGGCTGGCATTTTCACTGGCGACAGGGATTATTGGAGAGCGCATTTAATATCCTGGGTGCCGGAGCCAGTGCGCTAGGCAGTGGTGTTTCGGCCATTGCCCCGTCTGTCGGGAACATGGCCAAGAGAAACTTCAGGAGAATAATATTAATTTAGATTCGCTCCAGGAATGAGTTACAGGCCCTCCGTCAGACGGGTAAGCCTGAACTTCAGCCGGATAAGCTTCAGCAGGATGTGAACAGTAGGCAAAATAGCGCACAAGATCAGGCTAAACAAACGGCTCAGAACCCGCAAAATGCGGATAACGATATCGTGAACTGGATACGTGGAGTTGTTAATCGTCATTCTGACACCCTACAGGCTGCCGACCGGGATGCGCTCAAAAACATTATTAAAGCCCGGACAGGTAAGAGCGATCAGGAAGCTGAGCAGATCGTTAACCAGACGGTTGAGAGTTATCAGAAAGCCATGGCACAGTTTCAGCAACTGAAACAGCAGGCTGAGCAGAAAGCCCGTGAAGCCGCAGAGAAAGCCGCCGCCGCAACCGCCAGAGCCACTGGTTCACCTTCTTTGTATTGATTATTGAGGGCGTGCTGGCTGCTGTATTCGGACGCATGGCAGACGCACACAACCCCATACCGTCTTGGCCAGCAGAAAGATCTCTGACAAAGTGGGGTTGATGTATTGTTTAAATAATTAGAGCATCCTGATAAACAACTTATGCCGTCATGTGCAGTAAAAACACATGGCGGCATGTGAGTGAAATCTATACCGCTTGATTCGCAAGTCAATGAATCTCTCTGGAGAAAAGTTGAGCAATAAAATTTCTCGTTTCGCTTTGTGAATTAAAGCGAAACGAATTAAGGAACCTTCTCATATATTAATCGATGGAAAACACTCTCTTCCCTCCGCCTTTAACTTAAACCGAAGCGATCTTTCTGCCATTAAGGTGAAAGCCATGGTAATAAGCAAAGCGCGAGAAAAGCATTCACTTAAAATTCCCCGCTCTTCGTTTTGACCTGTATTAATTAGGGTCATTCAATTAATGAAATGGAATATAGCAATGTCGAAGCCAGTAAAAAATAAAGAATTAACTCATGGAGGAAAAACCTTCAAAGGGTTAGAGTCGTCTGGCCTTCCGTGGATCTCTGGCACCTGCCCAGATGGTTCACATCAGCCTGCAGCAGAACCTACGCCACCCGGCAAACAACCTACTGCCCCGGAAGTTTAAAGGCGCCTGATACCCAGAACAACAAACTAAAAAGCAACTTGAGGTTCACAGATAAAATGGCGCTGATCAGTCGCTGACCACAAATCAGGGAACAAAGATTGCAAACGATCAAAACTCTTTACCTTTTTGGGAGCACGAGGGCCGACCCTGCTTGAAGATTTTATTATGCGAGAGAAATCGCATTTGATCACGAACGCATCGAGCGCATCGTGCATGCGCGTGGTTCGGCAGCGCACGGATATTTCCAACCTTACCGCTCATTGAAAGATCCTGACCAAAGCGCATTTCCTGTCCGACCCAGACCAAATCACACCTGTCTTCGTGCGTTTTTCAACGGTTCAGGGCGGTGCAGGATCGGCTGATACCGTGCGCGATATACGTGGTTTTGCCACTAAGTTTTATACCGATGACGGTGTATTTGTGATTTAGTCGGAAACTTTGCTCCCATGTTCTTTATCCAGAGATGCCCATAAATTCCCTGATTTTGTGCATGCCTTAAAACCCGAACCACGATAATTCCTCAGGTCAGCACACGACACCTTCTGGGACTATGTCTCCCTGCAGCCTGAAACCTTACATAACTTTATCTTGGCGATGTCCGACCGTGGTATCCCACGCAGCTACCGCACCATGGAAGATTTCGGTATCCATACTTTCCGTCTGATCAATGCAGAGGGGAAAGCGACCTTTGTCCGCTTTCACTGGAAACCTGTTGCAGGAAAAGCGTCATTACTTTGGGACCAGTCACAAAAACTGACCGGGCGCGATCCTGATTTTCACCGACGCGATTTGTGGGAAGCCATTGAAGCCGGCGATTTTCCGGAATATGAGTTAGGCCTGCAACTCATTTCCGAAGAAGACGAATTCAGTTTCGATTTCGATATCCTGGATGCCACCAAACTGATTTCGGAAGAGCTGGTGCCGGTGGAAATTGTCGGCAAGATGGTGTTGAACCGCAATCCCGATAACTTCTTTGCTGAAACGGAACAGGTGGCCTTCCACCCCGGACATATCGTACCAGGCCTGGACTTCACCAATGATCCTTTATTGCAGGGCAGACTTTTCTCCTACACAGATACCCAGATCAGCCGCCTGGGCGGACCTAACTTCCACGAAATTCCTATTAACCGCCCGGTTTGCCCCTATCATAATTTCCAGCGGCAGGGCATGCATCGTCAGGACATCGACACCAATCCGGCAAATTACGAACCTAATTCGATTAATGATAACTGGCCGAGAGAAACGCCACCGTCAGCCGAAAGTGGCGGGTTCGAGAGCTTTCAGGAGCGCGTGGAAGGCCATAAAGTACGCGAGCGCAGTCCTTCCTTTGGCGAGTATTACTCTCAGCCTCGATTGTTCTGGTTAAGTCAGACGCCTGTCGAACATCAGCACATCATTGGGGCCTACTCCTTTGAATTAGAGTAAAGTCGCCCGTCCTACATACGTGAGCGCGTGATAGACCACCTGTTGAATATCGATATTACTCGCTCAGGGTGTGGCTGATAACCTGGGGATTGCGAGCTGCAGAATCAGTTAAATACCCCACCCGCTCCCGACGTCCACGGTCTGAAAAAAGATGACAGTCTGAGTTTGTATGCCGTGCCAGGTGGGGAGATAAGGTCGGCAGAGTTGCCCTGCTGTTGAGCGATGGGGTGAAGTCGGCTGATGTACTGGCCGTGTTGCAGTCGCTTAATGCGGCGGGTGTATACAAAATTGCTGGCTCCCATATGGGTCAGGTGGTGGCGGATGACGGTTCAATTTTGCCCGTTGATCCACGTTTGCCGGATTGCCGTCTGCTGACGTTTGATGCCGTTTTGTATTGCCAGACGGTAACATTGATGCGCTGCTGTTAAGTGGCGACAGCCGCTACTATCTGCTGGAAGCTTACAAGCACCTGAAAGTCATTGGCCTGAGTGGCGAGGCCAGGCGATTCAAAACACAGTTCGCCTTGCAGGACGATGAAGAAGAGGAAGGTATTGTTGATGGTCTGAAAGCAGACAGCGCGATGATGGGTGCTTTTATTGATGCAATGAAAGCCCATCGGGTCTGGGCAAGGAGTCAAAAAGCGCTATCAGTACCGGCTTGATCAGGCGGATTAAAGTCACATTCTGAGTTTCCCTTGGGGGGCTTAACTCATTTATTACTGGAAATGCCTGACGAAGGACCCCTGTCGAGTCGAAGTTTCTTGTATCAATGTGTTAAGCGGTTTTCATTTAGAAAGCTCAAACAGAAATGTGGACTTCGTAGTTAGATTGTCGTCAGACACCAGCCGGGAAAACTTTCTTAGCTGGTGCTGACAATTCGCTTTATCCGAATACTCCAGCATAAGCGCCAAAAGAACAAATACCACAAAGGATAACGGATACCACGGCGGCTGATAGCGTGTAGTTTTTCATTTCCTGACCTCATTTTTACGTTTAAAACCTTAGTTTGGCAGGAAATTCCATTCTGTAAACCTGAGAATTTTTTCCAGGAAAAATCCTTATCTTCATACCTCATCAGTTTTCATAATTTGGCCGAGTGAGCGTCAACTTCTTGATTGATTTAAAGTGTAATTGAAAAGTATGTCTGGCTTAGCTATCCATGGCCCTGAACATTAAACCCTGTGTAAATAACTTGTTTTCAAAGGAAGCAAAAACCACAGGACTACTAATTCTTGTACAAGTTCTAAGCGTGTACAACTTTAAGTCAGCGAGATTTATCATTGGAGGATCAACAAATGCGCCAGAATCGTTCTGCTTCGATCTCTTCTGAAGCCATTAATCAGTATTTCAGTAAAGCCTCTTTGCCATCTCAGCAGGAATCGCTTGGACAAATTGGTGGAGATCCTGAAGGAAGGTCGCAATCTGAACCGCAAGTCACTTTGTAGCAAACTGCTTCATCGTCTTGAACTCTCTTCATGCGCTGAAGAAGAACGTCATTACCACCAGTTGATTGGCCTCCTCTTAGACCGGGAGGGTTGAAATCGGCGACCCAGACGATGACACCTGTGGCGGTGTAATACCCCCATCAGGTGTTGTTGTGATCATTAGCATTATGCACTTCGGCCAAACATGTCATCTTCACACCGTGATCGAAGCATCTTGCAGTAAAGAGAAACCTATGAACAGAAGTGACCAGCAGAAAGCTATTGACGAAATTATCGGAGAAGCAGCATTTGCATTACTACAGCGGCCTGGACGCATATCCCTGCGAGCTTTGATGGATCAGCTGAATTCAATGCAGAGATTATCAGAGGATGCTGACAGGCAGGCGCTGATTGCGCTTTCCATAACCGATATCAGAAAACACCGTTCTGAGGGTGATGCGCATATGAGGGAGCACAATGAAGGATCCGACAAGGTTCGCGCTCTTATTAGGCTCGCGTCCCAGAAATAACAGTAAGCATTGAAGCCTTATTTTAGGTCTGATCATTAACTCCTATCCATCAAGCACGGAACGAATAAGAATGCCAACGCCAGATGATATTTTTAGCGTGATTACCGACATTGAACTGGCTGAACGCTTTCGCAATGCGGGAAATGACATCAAGGATGAATCGGCCGTACTCGGATTTGTCATTCGAAGCCTCCTTCAGTCGGGAGAACAGGTGACCCGTAAAGCTATTATTCTCAGCCTGATTGGTGCACTGGAAAGCGTGCAAGGTACACCACAGGCTGACGTTTTACGAAGAACGCTTGAGATTGTTGTCGGATGTAACGCTGAGGACTAGATACTCTTTAGGGTGCTTAATGGAGAGGTGTTAATCAGAAAGTGGCGCTGCGACAATTTAATCAGGCTTTCTCGCGTAAAACTGAAATTGAGCTATGTTTTGTAATATGTCTTTTAAGCGCAGCGTTATAAGTGGTCAGCCTGGTGCAGCAGCGGCCGTTAACCATCATGTTGTGGGTCGCCTGCTGTTTCCAACGTATCGATAACGTCAGAGAGCCCATGCACAATCAACTTCTCAACTTTGACGCCGTGTACCGAATGGTGCGTCAACATAGCCTTATCGAATTTCCACAGCATGCTGGAATGTAGCTCGCAGAAAACGGTCAACGCCTGTCTCAAATCTTCAGGGTCATCTTTGCACGCACCTGGTCCCGGTCTTAACTTCAGCCATCGCACTGGAGACGTCATTTCAGAGTTCGACCATTTTATCATCACCGATAAAAACCGGGAGGCGCTGTACGCAGACATTGCAGACATGGTGCGCTGGCTGAGGGACAACGGTTACCTGCTGCGCAGCTTAGAAGATGAATTATGTTTCTACCCTACCGATAAACTTCTTCGAACAAGTTCACTCGTCTTCTGATTTTCACCGTGAAGAATTTTAAATAGCCAACGCGGCTGCCGACGCGGCTGAAAAGCCGCAGTGCAGCTGCCCTAATCTTCTGAATACCAGAAGGTTTATCTGTTCTTAGCCTTGCGCTTAAGTTGCTTTTCATCATGAGTTTATCCGGAAGCTTGCACCTGCCCCAGCCAAAAAATAACTACGATCACTGAATGATTTCACTTTTCATCGGCAAAAGGTGTTACGCTACTGCTGTCTGAAAATAGCCAGACCTTATCCTTCAACAGGCTTGTTGCCCACGAATCGATGCGGGTGCAACTTACCTCTCATGAGCTGACCAAGCAGCTTCCACCACTACTCCTAAGTCAAATGAAGCGCGCTCGATAGCGCTGGTGTGCGATAGCTCGCAAGGACACATCACGCCATTTGTCATTTACATTCCAAAATAGCGCAATGTTAATCGCGGACGAGTGACATGCCTTCTGTGTAGTCAGGAATTACATGGCCATATCCAAAGATATCAATGCCAGCAGTAAACACTTCGCCGGGCCACACTCCCTGTAACCGAGTGTGGAAATTGTTCCGCTAACGTTACGGCTGAAGTTCACCAGTGCAGTAGAGGCGATCGGCGCAATGTGCCAGGCCGTTCTCAAAACAAGGGGGGTTGTCTCTATACCTGAAGTTCAGCTTATGCTGGCAGTCAGGCTGGAGCTTTGCTCTGAAGAGATCGACAGAAAAATTCTTCAGGAATCCCTGATGCTGCTGGCCGATCAATCTACCTGTAATTGAGAGACTGTAGTCATCTCAGGCACATCGGAAGTGAACGCTTTTCAAAATTTGCTTATAGATCAATATCTCTCTGAGCGACTTACCTCGGGGAGCTATGGACCCATATCCGCTTGCGTCGTGCTCATAGATTTTGAGCGATACCTGTTTGTTTTATGAAAAACGGGTTTCACCTGTTCCTTTTCAAGCAAATTCTTATTGCAGGTAAGAGGTCTTATCAGTATAAATCCTCGATAATCACATCATATAAAGGGATGTTCCAATGAAAAAACTATACGCAGACCTCTCTTCAGCCCCTCTGTTGACTGGCATAATTGGTGAGGCGGTGCTGGAGCTTGTTGAACGCAGCATGAATATTAGCCGGGATAGCATCATAGCTATGCTTGAAAAGAAAAAGCGTGAGAGCACTTATTCCGGCGATTATTCTCGCGTAACTGAGGATGCTCTTTCTGGATGCGCAAAGGAAGCAAGCTGATAAAGACTTGCGTGCTAAGTGGAATATAGTGAGTGATTCCTCTTAAACCTTGTAAGTATTTTAAAGACAGCCGGAAAAAATTTTTTGATGCGGGTATTGGTCTTGTAAGACGTCAAAACGTATCGGCTGTCTATACCAGGCTTAGATGATTATGCGAACCCTCTGATGCAGCGAAGTATAAAGTTTCACGCTAAGGCATGGATTTCATTTCGACATGAGTTTTTCTTCATGGTGACTTATCTGATAAGGGAACCGGAGCAGAAAAACCGAAAGAGGGGTTTGCCTGAGTACCCCCTGAAACTCATGCACGACCCGGCACCGCCCCTGACGTAACTTCACATCAACGATAATGGTGACAGCAGAAGGCAAAGGTTGGTCTGTAGAGGCAAACTGCTTTCCCCTGAATTCAGCCAACTGCTCACTGGTTACTTAAAACTTATCATGGATTGCGGCACCAAATATGAGTTGTGGTTAAATCCTGAGCATGAGTAATTCAGCACCGCCCGCTTCCTAAATTTTCATACAGGCAAATACATTCGATTTGCTCGTTCAAAGTCAGGAAGCTAATTTCTTTCCGAACCTTTTGTTTCTCTTTTCGGTTATCTGGTCCAGCTCCAACTGGAGCTGCTCATGTTCACGATTGGCTTCCTGACAAACGTCTCGCATGCAGCAGAGATTTGCCCGCTGCGACCTCCTGTCCTGTAAGAGAACGAATGATCAAGCCGACTTCCTGCAAATAGGATTCAAGCGTTTCAATCTGGTTTTCGATATCAAAACGGGTACGTCTTTTAGTGGTGCGAAGCATAGTGAAGTCCAGCGCAGAAGCAAAGGTCGCCCAAACATTAGATAATAGTTTACAAATCTCTGAACTGCCATCATACCTCTGTAGCCAGAATCAGATCATGTTATAAGGTTTGCCAACACTCCCCTGTATGGAGATAGTCGTGATGACTAATCCAGCAGGGCATGCTTCTTAATTTCAATTTCGAATTGTTTAGCAGCGGGCGTTTTCGCGCGATGTGCCTTGCCTGAAAATATTCGATCGCTCTGCATCATTCACGCGCCTCGTTTAAATGGACATTGAAATTTTTCACATGTGAACCAGACTTAATTCTTAAATTACAGGAGGGCAACTATGCCGATAAATCACGAGACTCCCCCTGCCAGAGAGCGTCAGGAGCGTACTACCTGCTCACGCGCAGGATATATATCAAGCAGCTTTTAACAGTGCCTGGGATGAGTATAAGGATAAAAAAGACCGCAAGGATGACAGCTCCCGGGAAGAGGTTTCACATAAAGTTGCCTGGGCTGCAGTCAAGAATACGTACGAAAAAGGCAATGATGACAGATGGCATAAGAAGAAATCCTGACAAAACCCTCACCGGCAATTGATTGATCAATCCTCGCGGAAGGTTGGGTTCAGACAGGGTAAGGTTTTGCTGTATAGCCGCTTATGGAGACTTATTTGCCATTGAGCAACCAGATTGTATATATTGGGAGTTTCACTGAAACGCTCTGAAAGAAGCACCGTTGCTTGTGCTCGCTAACCGGTGATGCCGTAGCCCCCGAGATCAGCCACGCCACGCAATCGGTGACGATAATGTTTCAGGACAACGTTTGTGACAATCTGTCCGTACACAAAGCCGCCCAGCCCGGACATGATTACGGAGCCGGCAATACCAAAAATACGCTCCTGAGTAGCCGAAGGCCCCGCAGACGATGAGGCCCGCCCAGGTCTGCCAGTGACGAAAAGCTGATTTATATGCCTCCCGCCATCGTCTTCCGCCCTCCAACAAGTCTAGGTCGGCCAGTTCACCAAAGTTCATACAGCCGAGCGTTATCGGGCTGATTTTCAGGCCAGTGCGTCCCAGATGGTTATAGTTCATTACTTGGATCTCCATGGTTTTGTTTACAGCTGAGCGGAGATTTTTGCAGGACCACATTAGCCTGACTAGCTGATGAATACTTAAAGAGTTTATTAGTAAAGCTAATCAATATGTTTAAGGTATTGTTTTAAAAATCAAAATAAAACGATTTAGCATAAATGCTTAAAACCAAATGAAGACGTCTGCAGGTTATAGTTTCGTTCCGGCTGGTCTTGTATACCGTAAGGCGTCTACAACCAGCCGGAAGCCGGCGAAGGCTGTCGGCGGCTTGGATAATACAAAAATATCCCGGGAATGGATCGCACCAGTCTTCAAGCACGCGGACCAGTCGTCCCTCTTCAATATGCGGCGCAAACTCTTCTTCCGGCAGCGAGGCGATACCTGCCCCCATCAGCGTTGCCTCAACCATGGGTGGAGTCGTGTTAAAAATCAGCTGCCCTTCTACACGCACGCTCTGCAGCCTGCCCTGCCTGATAAAATCCCGGTGTATATTCCCCCGCTGACTGCATACGCATATTGATGCAGTTATGTTTCCAGCATACGTGAGGCTTTTCAGACGGGGGGCATTTCTCAGGTTCAGGTGAGGCGGCAACGGCGACGCGCACAGGCGGCCTATCGGTACTGCAATCATGTCTTTGTCGATGGTATCACCCAGTCGCACCCCATATCAAAACGATCCGCCACGATATCGCGTGAATCCATAGTTAATATCGTACTCAACGCTGATGTCGGATATTCCTTAGTAGTGGCGTGATTTTCGGTAACAGCAGCGTTCGCAGTACACTTGGTCTCCGCAGGTAATGCGTACCGTTCCTCCAGGCTTATCACGCATTTCAGTCAGCTCGTCCAGCTCGGATTCAATTTCATCAAACCGGTGCCCGATGGTGTTCAGCAGGCGCTCGCCAGCAGCGGTCGGAGAAACACTGCGCGTGGTGCGGTTCAACAACCGTATTTCCAGTTGTGCTTCAAGCCCGTTAATCGCCTGGCTCAGCGCCGACTGCGTCACGCCCACAAAGCCGCTGCCGGGTAAAACTCCCCCGCGCGCAATAGTCACGAAGTACATCAGGTCGTTAAGGTTTCGTCTGGCCATGGTGCTCAGCTTCCGGTCAAAAGTCATGATTAATTAGCATAACTTATAAGGCTATTCAGTATAAATAAGCTAGTCACGTCGAGCAGCATTACGGATGATAACTGCCATGAAAACGACCAAAAACGCACTTCAATGGCCGCACGGACTCATCATTCTGATCGCCGTGCTGATACTGGCTCCAGCCGCATGGGCACAGAAAAGTTCCGGTTCGCTGGCGCAGTCTGCGCCGCATCGTACACAAGCAAAGGGCGACACTATGAAGGTTAGACTGATTGTTGGTAAGAAAACTGCCGTTGCCACCCTGTATGAGCAATGCCACCGCCAGAGACTTTGGTTCGATGCTTCCTCTCTCACGATGAATGATTACGACACCATTGAGCGCATGTCCGACCTGCCGCGCAAGCTCGTTACTGAGGGCGCGCCGGACGGTATGACGCCGGTGGCGGGAGAGCTGACCCATTATGCGCCCTGGGGTAACCTGGCCATCTTCATCAAGCCGCGAACCTGGTCGCGCAATCTTCTGCCGCTGGGAAAAATCGATCAGGGTCTGGACATCCTCTCACAGCCCGGCCCCTACAATCTGCGCATTGAGCGAATTGAACCCTGAACCTCACTTTTACTTTTACGCGAAAGGATGATCTGTCATGACCAGAAACGTTGATGACCGTGATGTGAAACTGCCCGGTGAACCGGACGCACACCGACGTACCCTGCTTAAGCTGACTGCCGCCGGCATTGCGGCCGCGGGCGTCAGCGTTATGTCCCCTGCTGCGGCACAGGAGCAGAAGGGCCTTACGCTCACAGACAAGTGGGATAAAGTCTTTCCGAAAAGCGACCGGATTGAACATCGCAAAGTGACGTTCAGCAACCGTTACGGCAACACGCTTGCCGCAGATATTTATCAGCCAAAAATATCACCGGAAAACTCCCCGCTCTTGCGGTGGGTGGGCCTTTTGGTGCCGTTAAGGAGCAATCATCCGGGCTTTACGCGCAGACCATGGCAGAACGCGGTTTTATCACCCTGGCGTTTGACCCTTCTTACACCGGTGAGAGCGGAGGAGAGCCGCGTAATGTGGCTTCACCGGATATTAGCGTAGAAGATTTCAGCGCAGCGGTGGATTGCCTGGGCTTGCAGCCGAATGTCGATCAGGCGCGAATTGGTATCATCGGTATCTGCGGCTGGGGTGGAATGGCCCTGAGCGCGGCAGCGGTGGACAAACGAATCAAAGCTGTTGTCGCCAGCACCATGTATGACATGACACGAGTGATGTCCAGGGGATACAACGACAGCGTCACGCCGACACAGCGCGCGCAAACGCTGGAAGCATTAAGCCAGCAGCGCTGGAAGATGCTGAAGCCGGGAAACCGGCATATCAGCCCCCTACAATGCGCTCAAGGGTGGCGAGGCACAGTTCCTGGTTGAGTATCACGACTACTACATGACCCCTCGCGGCTACCATCCTCGCGCCGTTAACTCCGGAAACGCCTGGACACAGACCACGCCGCTGCCGTTCATGAACATGCCCATCCTGACCTATATCAGTGAAATTTCGCCGCGGCCCGTGCTCTTTATTCATGGAGAAAAAGCACATTCACGCTATTTCAGCGAAACCGCCTTTGCAGCAGCTGCTGAACCCAAGGAGCTGCTGATCATCCCGGATGCTGTTCACGTCGATCTCTACGACCGGATGGACAAAATTCCTTTCGACAAACTGACGGCTTTCTTCAGGGAAAACCTGGCCGCCACAGCATAAAGCGATCGGGCTGAGCGCCGCTTACATCTCCTCATCATTCATCCTGACCGCGCGGAGGCGAATTCAGTGCGCGGTCGCCCATTTTAAAATATGAAGATTATCCTATGAATTCAGCTCTATCAGAGGCCTCTGAAGGCACTGCAACATCACATGAAGCTCCCTCATCCTGGAGTGGTGTCTTTGCCATGTCAGTCTGCGCTTTTGCGCTAATCAGTTCGAGTTTCTGCCGAGTGAGCCTGCTGACGCCCATGGCATCTGATCTGCAAGTTACCGAAGGCATGACCGGACAGGGGATTGCCTTCTGGCTTGTTGCCGTTCTAACCAGCCTGTTTATATCGCCTCGCCGGGAGCCTTAACCGTAAAACGCTGTTGCTGGCGCTGACTTTTGCCATGGGTGTTTCAGGTGGAACTGTTGCGCTCGCGCTGACTATCTGACCTATGTTGGGTCGTGCGCTTATAGGGATAGTGGTCGGCGGCTTCTGGTCGATGTCAGCGGCAACCGCCATTAGAATGGTGCCCAAACGCGACATACCGCGAGCGCTGGCGATGGTGAACGGTGGAAACGCGCTCGCGACCGTTGTGGCCGCGCCGATGGGCGCATGGCTGGTGCCCTCATAGGGTGTGGCGCTTTCTGTGCCTTGTTCCGATCTCACTGATTGCTCTGGCATGGCAATGAAAGCGCTACCGTCAATGCCCTCTGCCGCACGTGCACCCGGGGTAGCCAGTGCTTTTAAGGTGTTTACCCTGTTCAGATATCCGGGTGTAGTCGCAGGCATGCTGGCAAGCAGTCTGCTGTTTATGGGGCAGTTTGGCCTCTTTACTTACATACGACCTTTTCTGGAAACCGTTACTGGCGTACACGGAACATACATTTCCCTTGTCCTGCTGGTGATAGGGGCGGCGGGTTTCATCGGCACAATATTAATTGGTCGGGTTCTGCAGCGCGCGTTCTATCCGACGCTAATCGTCATTCGGCCTTGATGGCTTTTACAGCACTTGCCCTGATTGAATACGGCGATTCTACAGGTTTAGTCGTCGCTCTACTTGCACTCTGGGGCCTGGCAGGGACTTCGGCCCCCGTGGGGTGGTGGGCCTGGATTGCACGGGTCTTCCCGGATGATGCTGAAGCAGGTGGTGGGTTATTTGTTGCCGTTGTGCAGATGTCTATCGCATTAGGTTCAACCGCTGGCGGGTTGCTTTCGATCACAATGGTTATCGCAGTACCTTTTTTGCCAGTGCTGCAATCCTGGTCGTCTGCGCTGTACTGACTGTTGTAACAGCGCGTAGATCGCCATCCCATTAAGAAATGGTCATGCAAACCTGAGTGTCCGCTTCGTTCAACGCTGTCCTTGGATTCGCCGAGGACTGCTGTGTGCCAAGAAGCGGACGTTTGGTGTTATTTATATGCACTGCTGAAAAAACCCCTAAGCCCAACGCATTCAATCCTAAATGGCTTCATGATTAACAAGACGCGCACGGCAGACATCAGAATTTCATCCGCCAGAGCGGAATTATCTGGGCAGGCACGAGACAACACCAGTGCACCTACAAGATGGGCGATGGTATCTATCAGGTCAGCGCGCGTGCCATTTTCAGCTCCTAAAACGGCGAGTTGGCGTTCAAGTCCGGCGGCAAATGTCGCCTTGATTGATTCAGACTGACGGGATGTATCGGTGCCCAGTGCTGACATCACGCACCCTTTTCCCATATCATCGCGATGTTGTCGTCGGAAGGTAGTATTCAATAAATTTTTCCCGGTCCACACCTGCCATGCTTTCTGCAGTACGCGTAAATCCGCAGCTCATCGCTTCCGCCATCAGGTCTGCCTTTGAACCAAAGTGCTTGTAAAACCCGCCATGGGTTAAGCCTGCCGCTGACATCAGTTCCGCCACGCCCACGCCATCGTAACCGCGTTCGCGAAAGAGTTCTGAGGCCGTTTCAACAATGCGTCTCCGGTTTTCCCGAACCTGCTCTTTCGACACTTTCATGCTTTCCTGCCCCTCTTAAAAATTGAGTTTAAGTATACATTGATGATGACCGTAATCAAACGAGTTGACATTATAGATTATGATCATCATCATTATATTGACACCTCAACCCACCATTAACGGGCGAATAGCATGACGAATCAGACATTATTTCAAACCCCTATGAACTTGGCTCCACTGGCCAACCACATCGTGATGGCACCGCTGACACGTAACCGGGCCGGAACGGGGCTGGTACCGGGCGAACTGGCGGCGACCTACTACGCCCAGCGTGCCACAGCAGGATTGCTGATCACTGAAGCCACGCAGATCTCCGCACAGGCGCAGGGCTATCAGGATACGCCGGGGATCTACACGCAGGCTCAGATCGATGGCTGGCGTAAAGTGACTGACGCGGTGCATGCCAAAGGTGGGCGCATATTTGTACAGTTATGGCACGTAGGACGAATTTCGCATGTCGATTTACAGCCGGGTGGCGCTGCACCGGTCGCTCCGTCAGCCATTGCGCGAGACAAAAACCTGTGAACAATGTGGCTTTGCTGATGTTTCTGAGCCACGTGCGCTGGAGTTGCAGGAAATACCGGGGATTATTGACGATTTCAGAACGGCATCGGCCAATGCCATTGCCGCCGGCTGACGGCGTAAGATTCACGGCGCGAATGGTTATCTACTGGAACAGTTCCTCAAAGATGGCGCAAATCAGCGAACTGATGAATACGGCGGCTCTGATTTGAGAATCGTGCGCGCCTGCTTCTGGAAGTCACGGCGGCTGTAAAAGATGAGATTGGTGCTGACCGCACCGGCGTACGTATTTCACCGGTTTCTCCTGCTAATGCGATTTCGTGCAGTGATCCGCAGCAGCAATATGATTACGTCGCTGACCAACTCAGCGCATTAGGCATCGTGTACCTCCATGTAGTTGAAGGTGCGACGGGCGGCCCGCGTGATGTATCCCCGTTCAATTACGACTCCCTGCGCCGGCGTTTTAAAAACACCTACATTGGCAACAATGGCTATTCGGAACTGGCGTCCGCTCAGCTTGCGCAGGGTAAAGCCGATCTGTTCGCGTTTGGTCGCCCGTTCATCTCCAACCCCGATCTGGTCGAAAGGCTGAAGACGGGCGCACCCTGGCCTCAATCAATCCTGAAACACTTTATGGCGGTGGCGCAGCGGGATATACCGATTACCCGTCGCTGACTGGAGACCAGTAAGTAAAGCACCGGTGTGACGGTTTTTCATACATCGCACATGGCGAATTCTGTTTACACTTTAATAAAGAAGATCAAATTATGACTAAAGCTTCAGTTCTCATTACAGGCGCATCCACGGGTATTGGTGCGGTTTACGCTGAACGGTTCGCCCGCCGGGGCCACGACCTGGTTTTGGTTGCGCGCGACAAAACGAAGTTAGAAATACTGGCCGATCGTCTGCGACAGGAAAATGGCATTTCTGTAGATGTTTTGCCTGCTGACCTTACGCAAACGAGCGATTTAGCTGTGGTCGAAGCTCGCCCGTGAAGACGCGCAGATTGGCATTCTTATCAATAACGCGGGTATTGCTACAGTCCGGCAGTTTTGAGCAGACACCTGATTCAATAGAAAGCCTTATCGCGCTTAATGTTACTGCGCTGACGAGACTTGCCAGTGCCGTGGCACCACGCTTTGTGCAAGCGGGCGAGGGATCGATCGTCAACATCAGTTCCATCGTCGGACTCGCCCCAGAATTTGCCATGACGGTTTACGGCGCCACCAAAGCCTTCGTGCTTTTCCTGTCTCAGGGAATGAATGTCGAGCTGTCATCTAAAGGCATTTATATCCAGGCGGTGCTCCCTGCCGGCACTTACACGGAAATCTGGGACCGTGCGGGTATCGACATCACTAACTCGGCAAAATTCATGGAAGTGGGCGAATTAGTGGATGCCGCACTGGTAGGTTTTGACCGCCGTGAACGGGTCACCATTCCGCCTTTACATAATGCTGCCCGCTGGGACACCCTGGATGCTTCGCGTCAGGCTCTGCTTTCAGACATCAAACAAGATGAATCCGCAGAACGATATAAATCACTGTAATCAATGAGGTGTCCTGTGCAGAACGGTCTTCCGGCTGTTCTGCACAGCGGTAAATCCGACATAAATCAATTACAGCCTGTCGTCTCATCAGCGATGAGAAACCTGAAACATCTCATGAAGGCCTTATTCAGCATGGCAAAAAAACGTGTTGCACTGGTTACCGGCGCGTCCTCGGGTATCGGCGAAGCGTCTGGTCATAAACTTTTAGCCGCAGGATTTACGGTATATGGTACGAGCCGGCGTGGCGCTCAGGCGGGAAAGCATCCATTTCCTTTACTGGCGCTGGATGTGACGGACGACGCTTCTGGTCGAGGCCGCCATTGAGGAGCTGTTGCGTCTGGAGGGGCGAATCGATGTTCTGGTTAATAATGCGGGCTTTGGGGTTGCTCCTGCGGCGGCGGAAGAGAGTTCTGTCGAACAGGCCAAACACATTTTCGACACCAACTTTTTGGGCATCGTCAGGTTGAGCCGCGCAGTGATCCCTCATATGCGCCGTCAGGGCAGCGGGCGCATCATCAATATCGGTTCGATACCGGCATCGTTCCGTTGCCGTATGTGGCACTCTTATGCTGCCGTAAGCATGCGGTCGAAGGGTATACCGAGCACTGGATCATGAACTCGCACACAGGGCATCATAGGAGTGTGTGTCATCGAACCTGCCTACATGAAAACACAGTTTGAAGCCAATAATATCGAAGCGGATGCAAAGCTTCAGGAGTATGACCAAATCCGGGCTAAGCTGACGAAAGTGGTGAGCAAAGCAATAGCTGAGGCGGAAAGTCCGGAGGTGGTGGCTGACGTGGTGGTTAAAGCTGCTCAGACTTTACGCCCGAAGGTGCGCTACACGGCGGGAAGGCTGGCAGGTCAATTGAATTTTATTCTCAGATTCGCCCCTGCGTCATTCCTGGATAATGTGGTGCGCAAAAGTCTTCAGCTTGATGCGAAAAAATAAATGAAGAATAAGACGATGAAAGCACTTACGTTTAAACGCTATGGTAAATCCCCTGAGCTGGGATTCGATAACATCGATTGCCCTTCCCCCGATGATAATGAAATCCTGGTAAAAGTTTTCGCTGTGGGTCTGAACCCGATTGATAACATGATCCCAACCGGAATATTCAAACCGGTTTTGCATTTTAAACTCCCCGCCATTTCGGGAAGCGACTTAGCCGGGGTTGTCATCGCCGTGGGGAGTCGAGTGATGCGGTTCAAGCCAGGTGACGAAATTTTCGCCAGCACTTTCGACACGGGAATAGGTTCTCTGCGGAGTTTGCAGTGGTACAAGAGAGCGCAGCAGCCATAAAACCCACGAACCTGGATTTCGTGCAGGCGGCTTCGCTCCCGATGGTGAGCCTCACATGCTGGCAGGCGCTGACAGAGCGAGCCGGGTTGCAGCCTGGTCAGAAGGTCTTCATCCCGGCAGGTTCAGGGGGATTGGGTTTTGCCATCCAACTGGCGAAGCACCTTGGCGCACAGGTGGCCACGACAACCAGCACAGACAACGCCGGGTGGGTGAGTCATCTTGGCGCAGACGAAGTGATTGATTATAAAAAGCAGGAATTTGAAAACGAGCTGAGCGGCTACGATGTGGTTCTCGGCACTATCAGAGGCGATTCAATTGAAAAATCCACTCAAATTTCGCCGGGTGGAAAGATTGTTTCTCTCATCGGTCCATTAGATGCTGCGTTCGCCCGGTCGCGGAGACTAAACGTCCTGCTGCGTTTAGTTTTCGGGCTGATGAGCCGCAAGATCATACGTCTTACAAAAAATCGAGGCCTCACTTATTCATTTCTTTTTGTCCGTCCTGATGGCGATCAGCTCGCCCAAATCGGCAAACTCATTGAGGCGGAAAACAAATCAGGCCGGTGATCGACGCGTATTCCCTTTTATAGAAGCAAAGGAAGCTCTTTGCCTATTTGGGTCAGGTTACTGAGCGGGCAAAGTAGTCGTTAAGATGCAGGGAGTCATAACAAATGAAATTTGAATCTGTTTAAAGAATGAAAGAAAAACGCCACTAATTTGACGATATATCAAGGGCATGTTGTCTGCTAAATTTATGGCCGTGAATGTCCGCTATTCGCTCACAGCGGACCTCCTGCCAGACAGGCTTTGCGTGCTGCCCATTCCCTGGACGCATTAGCCTCTCCTGAAACGCTCCGATATCTCATAGTCGCGTGGGCATGATGGTTATGTCCCGTATTGATTTAGCGTGCATATGAGCACTTTTCCGCCCGATGTTCAGGCAGTTAGCCAGTTTTAACCCCATTGCTATGGTGTTTGGTGTGATTTACGCGCTGACAGACCTGTACAACGATGACCGAAGCGCAAGATGAACAACGCTCTCGTGCATTTCAACAACGAAGGTCAGATCCGCCAGAATTTAAGAATTCATTTTGGAGGATTCAGGCCGCTCGTCCGGACGGTACTGTGATTCAGACCTGATTAATGCGCGGCCATCTGCGGAGGCAGGCGCAGCAGGCTCGCTTGTCTGCCACCTCATCCGGGATGCCACCGGTTTTGCGGCATTGCCCCGCGTTGCGCAGGTAGGTTGCCACGGCTGCCACCTGTTCGTCCGAAAGCTTCCAGGCATCGAAGGCATCGCACCGCTAGTTGATTACCCAGCAGTGTGCGCCGCGTCCCCCCTGCAACACCGTTGTAATGATGGAAGAGGCATCATCCGCTAGCAGGCCAGGGTTATTCTCCAGGCTCGCCGCGAGGTTGGGAATCCCTTTGCCGTCGCTGTTATGGCAGGCAGTGCAGTTGGCGGAATAGACATTTTCACCCATCTTCATTTGCGCGTTGCCCATCGACAAAGGTTGCGGCAACGTCGTGGTCGATGCAGGCACTTGCTTGAGATACACCGCAATTGCGCGCAAATCAGCGTCGGTTAGATGCTGCGTGGAGTTAGTCACAGCTTCCGCCATCGGGCCTGAAGCGACCGCCACATGGTTACTGCCGAGCTTGAGGTAATCCACCACCTGTTGCTCAGACCAACTTCCGATACCGGTGTGCGGGTTCGGTGTGATGTCGGGGGCATGCCATTCACCCAGATTACCGCTGCCTTGCAGATAATCACTGCTGTCACCGCCAATCAGGTTCTTAGCCGTGTGGCAGGCGGCACAGTGTTCTGGCCCTTCCACCAGATAAGCGCCTCGGTTCCATTCAGCACTTTTACTGCTGTCTGGCTGGAAACCTGCGTTGCGGAAAAACAGCAGGTTCCAGCCCATCATCGCCAGACGAATGTTATACGGGAAGCCCAGGTTGGTTTCCGGCACCTGATAGTGAATTGGCTTAACGAGCGCAGGTACATCCACAGGTCGCATGTCCTGGATCCGTCAGCTTACATAAGCGTTGTAGGGCATCGCAGGATAAAGGTGCTCCCCTTCTTTGCCCCCTTACCGTGACGGATCAGGCGGAAGAAATCACGCTCCGTCCAGCTACCGATACCGGTTTCGCTATCCGGCGTGATGTTGCTGGCATAAATACCGCCAAACGGCGTGCTGATGGATAGCGGCCAGCGGCAGTTTGCTTTCCGGCATGGTATGACAAGCCGTGCAGTCACTGGCAATCGCCACATAACGTCCGCGCTCAATTGCGGCACTGTCTGCCGCCGTTGGCGGTTGGCTGGTGAGTACGTTGTTGCTGGCGACATCATCCGCGGAGTATCGCCGTTCATCCACAGCATGCCCGCTGCCACGGCCGCAGCGATCACCGCCACGCCCGCAATGAGTTTGCTCTTTTTCATCTCACACACCTTCACCAACGGACTGGATTTTTCAGGTACTGCTCGATAATGGCTTTCGCCGTCCACAAACTCAGTGCGCCAATCGTGCCCGTCGGGTTGTATCCCGCATTGTTTGGGAAGGAAGACGCCCCCAACACAAACACGTTGTGCGCATCCCAACACTGCTGATAACGGTTGAGCACCGACGTTTTCGGATCGTTGCCCATCACCGCACCGCCAATGGTGTGGTCGCTGGCAAAGTTATACGTGATGCTTTTGAAGCAGAGTTGGTGCCGATGACGATTTCCGCGCCCATGGCTTTACCGATCTCGACGCTTTTCTCTGATAATTCGCTGGGCAACGTCGTTATCGTTGTAGTCGAAGGTGACGCAGCAGTGCATTGCCGTTGTCATCCTTGCTCAGGATCAAGGTCAAGATAGTAATCTTCGATGCGAGAAGCTGGTGCCCTGGCCGAAAATGAAGGTGGTGTTCTGGAACGCGTGGGTATAAGCCTTCTTCCACTCTTTACCCCAGCGTGGTGAGCCCGGCGGCAGTGCATCGGCGTTGCCGATAGGACGCGCGCCACGCGCCACGACCAGAATCCCTGCGCCACCGATAAAGCCCAGACCGGTATGGTCAAAGTTATCGCCGTTCCAGTCGTCCACCTGCGAAGAAAGGGCTCCGGCACCGATATACTGATTCAGATTTTCATCTTTGAAGTGGATCGCTGCACCCGATACCGTCTGGAAGCTGTAGGCGCGTCCTACCACACCGGTTTTGGTCACCGGGTTATAAGGCACCCCAATTTTGGACAGCAGCAGCAGACGCACGTTTTGCATCTGGAAGGCGGACAAGATCACGATGTCGGCCGGCTGTTCCCATTCCTGCTTGTTGCGGTCCAGGTAGCTCACGCCGGTGGCGGTCTTGCCGTCTTCGGCCAGGTTGGCGCGCAGCACCGCCGACTCGGTCAGCACGGTGAAGTTGCTGCGCTGCATCAATGCCGGGATCACGCAGGCGTTAGGGCTGGATTTTGAGAAGTTACCGCAGCCGTAATACAGGCAGTAGCCGCAATAGGTGCAAGGCCCCATACGCACACCCAGTGGGTTAACATAAGCGCGTGACGCCTGGCCAGCGGGAACCATGAAGGGTTTCAAGCCGATCTTCTTCGCGCCTTCGGCAAAAATATCCGTTAGACGCATACTCTCCAGCGCAGGCAAAGGGTATTCGCTTGAGCGGTTGCCCTCGTAAGGGTTGCCGCCTTCAATGACTTCGCCGTTCAGCTTACCGGCCTTGCCTGACACGCCGGCGATCTTTTCAAAGCGATCGTAAAACGGTTCCAGCTCGTCGTAAGTCACTCCCCAGTCTTGCAGAATCACCCCTTTGGCAATCTGCTGTTTTCCATAACGCTTCACGGTCTGGCTGTATGGCTCAAAATCGAACGGCGTAAAACGCCGCCATCAGCCCAGTGGGTTGCCCGAGCCTCCCACGTTGTAACCCAGCTCATTCAGGTTCCACTCACGAGTTGGCAGAGCCGTTTGCGTGGTGTTATTACGGAAAGTGGTGGTTTCGACGGCGGGCGGCAGCAGCATACTGCGGCGCGTATCCCAGCGCAGTTCATCGGTATCGACCGAGGGAAAATCTGTCGCGTTTCAAACCACGGGCCACGTTCAATGGCAACGACATTCAGACCTGCGCGGGTCAGCTCTTCGGCGATCAAAGAGCCGCACCACCCGGCCGACGATGGCGACATCCAGCTTTTGGACGGACGTTATTCATAGTTTATTGCTCAGCAAACAAATTAAAGGGTGTTATCAATCAGGCTACGGTAGGAATATGTTGAGCTTCTGTCCTTTTTCGGCAGCAGATCGCGGAAGTCGTAGCGAGCGCCAGAAGCCAATCATTTTCCAGCTGGTCATGTCTTTGTTCCCCATAAATCCGGGTCAGACAGGAAGCCCTCACGCACGTTTTGCAGCAACAGTTCAAAGAGAACATTTGGTTTCAACTTCCTCACCGGATCGAGGCTGTCCTGCTCCATTGCGGTCAGCACCTGATCTGCTCCAGATCACCACGTAGTGAAGTCTGCCATAGTGTTGCTGAAGGGCTTTATCCAGCGCAGCAATGCCAAGACGATAACGTTGTGCAGGCGTCAGCGGAGATTGCGGCCCCTGCTCAGCGGTGCCTTTGACAAATTTGCCTAAACGGTAGATCGCCACTGCGTTTCCGTAATCACCCGCGAGTTGGCGGTCGATAGATGGCGCACCCTGCCTCTTTGCCACTCAGGCTGGTTTCATCCGCTGGGATAAACCGTTCAGCGATGGCGCCTACCGTGTCAAATTCATGCTGAGTGAGATATTGCAGCCCCCTTTTCTCGGCGGTGCGGGCGTTTGGATTGCCGGGTTCCCGGGCTGGCCACCCTTCACCTCATCGGCCTGCGCCAATGTCGGGATCGTGGAAGCCACTCCCAATGCGGTGATGGAAGTGAGAAATTCTCTGCGTTTCATGTTTTCCCTGCTTTCACATTGCAAACCGAGGTCAAATAACAGACATATTTATGCCTGGCATTGAGCCATATAAATAAGGTTTATTGGATAAATAATGACGCTGCCCGGTGGGCTTTTATTAGATAAATACTGAGGTAAGTTTTTACATTGAAATCACGTAATTAATCAAATATTAACAACGCAGCAAAGAGTAATGACTCCCCCTTCGCTTTGAAAGGTTTTGTTGATGGTTTCCCATCATTGAAGTTTTAATAAGCCGGACTGGACGATGTAGAGTGTGGTTTCGTCTCGCAACATTTAACATCTTGCCAGTCACGAAACGTTGCGCATAATACGGGGAAAATAGACGCCAGGCTGTGACCTGATGCGCACTCTGCGTAGTTGAAATAGTGAACATGAATTTTACTGGGGCTCAGAAACAAATGAAAAAACTCACCCTGATTAAAGTGGCTGAACTGGCCGGGGTTGGGATCGCCACGGTTGACCGGGTGCTGAATGAGCGTGGCGGGGTTCGTCCGGAAACGGTACGCAAAGTGTTGCGCGCCGCGCGTCAGGCCGGGTTACAGCGTTTACTGCCGGATGACACGCAGCATCCCTGGCAGATTGAGGTATTCCTGAGCAGTAATGGCCTGGTTTTTTCAGCAGTTAGCCGATGAATTTGCCAACATTGCCGATCGACTGGGTTATCGTAAAATAAAATTATTTCGTACGCTGGTGAGTGAAAACCCACCGGAAAAACTGGCGGAAAAGATAAAAAAAAGCGGTGAGTTGCGCGACGGTATTATTGTTTATGGGCACGATTATCCCGTTATTCATGAAGCCTTAACCTGGTGCAAAGATAAAAGGTGTGCCGGTGGTTTCACTGTGTTTCTGATTTACCCGATTCGCATCGATTCTGCCATGTTGGAATAAATCAATATCAGGCTGGGCGTACCGCAGGCTTATTAATGAGCCAGACTATGCCCCACAAGGGTGACGTGATCATGGTTAGCGGGCGTTTTGATTTCAGCGCACATATTCAACGTATTTCAGGTTTTCGTGATGCCATCACCCAACGCGCCCCCTGGCTACAGTTGCGTGAAGTATTGGCGGGGGAAGATGAACGGCACAAAATCCGAACGCTGCTGAATCACTTTAGCGATCAAGAAATGTGGTCGGTTTGTATAACTCTGGCGACAACAACAGCGATATCAGTGCTGTATTGCAGCAACACCAGTTGCTGGGCCGCTGCTGCTACATCACCACGAATTGTATGTGATGTGACGAAAGATCTCTGCTGCAAAGTGGCGCGCTCTCACGCTGGATCAAAACGCCCGTCAGCACGCCGTGCTGGACTGACCTGCTGATACGGCATCTGGAACAGGGCTTTGAACCCGATCTGTATCAGGACGGCCGCGTTGAACTGCGCATTGTGACAGCGGAGAATCTGGATTAGTCAGTCATGACGTTCAACAAATGCGGCAAACTGACGTGCTTTACCGTCGCCATGCGTCCACCGGAAAAACGGCCCACAGGTCAATATCTGGCAAAGCCCAATCGCTGACCAGACGCTCGACGCTACCGTCAGCTATCTCACGGGAAAACATCAATCTGATGCCACCGTGATGATGCCCATATGCGCCAGCACGGCAGTGCAATCCCCTCCGCTGCACTGAGATGAAGTCGCCCGTTCAGGACAACATTTTTCGACTTCAGCGCACGCAAACTGCCAGGTATCATTGAGTTGGCTAAAATCAGCGCTTCATGCTGGCTGAGGTCATGGGGATGCTGCGGATAACCATGGCGCGTCAGATAGTCGGTGGTGGCCAATACAGAACGTCGTGAGGTGGCGAATTGCGCGCCACCGCGCCCGGAATCCTGCAATGTGCCCATGCCGCAGGCAAATATCGATCCTTCGGCAATCAGATCGATGGGGCGATCGTCCCGAGCCGAATGTCCACAGCAGGTTGCGGGTGCTGCTCCATAAATTGGGCAAGATGTCGGAATCACTGTAATCCGGGCAAAAGTCGGAGCTGCCGCCACGCGCAGAATACCGGTAAGCCCTTTGTCCGCACCTCGCGCCGCCATCTCCGCTTCATCTGCCTGCTGCAGCGTAATGCGTACACGCTCATAAAATCGCAGCCCTGCTTCAGTGGGCGTGAGTCCATGCGTGGTGCGCAGCAGTAAACGTACATCCAGATGCTTTTAGCACAGGCGTGGTCTTTGATACCGCCGGTTGCCACGATATCAAAATGCGCTGCTTTGCCGAAAACGACCCCGCATCAACTACCTGCACATACATCTGCATCGCCTGAAAGCGATCCATGGTATTCCTCCTGGGAATAGCAATTATGGTTTTTGGCCCTCTGCCATTACCCACCGACCTTAGCAGATACTCCTTATCAACAACAGCGGGCAAATGTCACTGCCCAGCTAAACTGTCACTAAGGAGCCGGATGATGTACGAACTTTATGCCTTTGCTACTCCAAACAGTATTAAACCCGCCATCTTGCTGGAAGAGCTCGCACAACCATGGCACCTGCGTGCCGTAAACATCCGCCAGGGGTGACCAGCCCAGGAAGCAGATTTCTTAGAGTTAAATCCGAACGGCAAAGTGCCGGTGCTGGTGGATAGCGACAACGGTGCAGTGCTAAGTGAGTCTGCTGCCATTTTGGTTTACCTGGCCGAAAAGCACGGGAGTTTGTTGCCTGCAAACGGACTGACTCGCGCCAGAGTGTTTGAGCAGCTTTTCTTCCACGCCTCAGGGCTAAGCCCCGCTTATGGACAAGCCGGATTTTTTACCCGCCTGACGAGTGAACCTCAACCATTGGCGCAGCAGCGCTTTAGCACTGAAGCCAATCGAGTCACCAGCCTGCTGGAACGTCAATTAGAAAAAACGGCGTGGCTAGCAGGGGATGAATACACCATCGCGGATATTGCGCATTTCGGCTGGATGTGGCGACGCGAGTTCGCTGGCGTCAGCTTTGAAACGCTTCCCAACCTCAGTCGCTGGTATGCCGCCGTCTCTGCGCGCCCTGCGGTCATGTGTGCCATTACCAAATTAAATGCCTTAATCGAAAACTAATCATTCAAAAGGAAATCACTATGTCTCGCTTCGAAAACTATCGTCACAGCTTTAACAACGCACGCCTTACCCGCTCGCCCACCGGTGTATTGGAAGTGATGTTTCATACTGATGGCGGCTCACTGTTGTTCAATGGGCATACCCACGAAGAGTTTGTTGAACTGTTTCATCAAATTGGCTCCGATCCCGATAATCGCGTGGTGATTCTGACTGGCGCTGGAGAGGCTTTTATGGAGAACATCAGTCCGGAAGGTTTTGATTTCTTCACGCCGCGCGGTTACGACAAAATTTTCCGCGAAGGCAAAAAAGTTCTGATGAATCTGCTGGATATTGAAGTGCCGGTCGTCGTGCTTTAAACGGACCGGTGCGCCTGCACTCGGAATACGCTTTGCTGGCGGACATCGTGTTGGCCACGCCCGATACTGTTTTCCAGGACAAACCCCATTTCGACTTTGGCATCGTCCCAGGGGATGGCGTGAACCTGTTGTGGCCAGAAGTCATCGGTAGCATTCGTGGCCGCTATTTCCTGTTAACGCGTCAGGAATTGGACGCTGAAACCGCCAAAGGTTGGGGTGTGGTGAATGAAATTCTGCCACGCGATACCTTGCTGACACGGGCTCATGAGCTGGCAGAATCGCTCGCGGCGTTACCTCCACTCACCAGCCGCTATACACGCATCGCGCTGACGCAAAAACTGCGGCGCATCATTGATGAAGGTGCGGGGTACGGCCTGGCATTGGAAGGCATTAGTGCAGCCGATGTCGCTCTGCAAGCAGCTTCAGCCTCATAAATCACCTTTAACCGTTTTATCCTCTCCGGCGCAGACATCTGCGCCGGTTTTTGTCGTTCAACGCAGGAGTAAAATATGCAACCGCAAAGAACATTTTTGATTACCGGTGCCAGCAAAGGGATTGGCCTGGCTTTATCCCAGCGTCTGGCTGATGCAGGCCATCTCGTGATCGGTATTGCACGACATCAGCCTGAGCAAAGCTTCCCGGGACATTTTGTCTCACTCGACCTCGCAGATACGCTCGCAACAAAACAGAAGCTGGAGCAAATCAATGCGGAGTTCGATGTAGATGGCATCATTAACAATGTCGGTTTAGTAAGTCCGCAATGGTTACCCGAAGTCTCGACGGCAACGCTGGATGAAGTATTACGCGTCAACTTGCATCCTGCCCTATTAGCAGTGCAAACCGCCTTACCCGGTATGCAAGCCCGTGGCTGGGGAAGAGTCATCAATATTGCTAGCCTGACGGTCCTCGGCGTTCCGCAGCGCACGTCCTATGCTGCTGCAAAGGCAGCTTTGATCAGCTTTACACGTAGCTGGGCGCTGGAACTGGCGACTCAGGGGATTACCGTAAACGCTGTTGCCCCCGGCCCGACAGAGACAGAACTGTTTCGAGCTAGCAACGCACCAGGCAGTGAGGGTGAACAACGTTATCTGGATAGCGTACCCATGAAGCGTTTTGGCAAACCAGAGGAGATTGCCGCCACTATCCAGTTCCTGTTATCTGAGGACGCGGGCTTTATGACCGGACAAACACTGTATGTTGATGGCGGTGCTTCTGTAGGGGTTTCAGATTTAGCAGTGCGTATAAGCCAGTGCGGAAACCGCACTGGCTTGATAGTGATTTCTTAGAGCCTGAGAAAGGTGATTGAGGCGGGCGTTTATTGATCGAGGCAAAAGCGGCCAGACGGCCGCTCTTCTAAGGATTAATCCTGCGTTGCTACTGCGCATAGGCAGGAAAATCCGTATAGCCTTTAGCATCTTCCACCGAAAAAATGCGTCACGCTGATAGTGGCTAACGGATAGCCATGTTGGATCCTTGCAGGTAAATCGGGATTCGAGGTAAACAAACGACCAAATGCGACAAGTCTGCCTACCCGCTTCGAGCATTTTCCCGCCTCAGGTTTAGTTTTTCCTCCCGCCGCGATAAGGCGCTGCGGTAAACTCTCAGCAGATGTCGGCTGGCTACCGGTTCTCATAATGTGCCCGCCTTCCTGTCTTCCGGTCCGACAATGCGCGGCTCAATAATGTGCAGATACGCCAGCGCCATATCATTGAGCTTGTCGGCCAAATAGCTGAACGTCGCTGCCGGGTCACTATCATGCATATCACCATAAATGCCACTTGGAGAAATTCGGACGCCAACCCGTCCCGCCCATGCACTTCCGTCGCTTTCGCCACCACCTCCAGTAAAACCGCGCTCGATTAGCCAGCTTCCACCCAGCTGTCCTGACGTTTATTGCTGCCATCCAGCAAAAATTGTTCCGGTAAATACCCGTTAGCAGCATGCAGCTCAACTCCGTCAAAACCCGCCGACTTTGCCCTTATCGCAGCCTGTCGATACGCTTCAATAAGTTGTGGAATTTCTTCTTCTTGCAATTCACGTGGTTCAGGGAACAACTTTCCTTCATAAATACCATCGGCATTCTTGCCCACGCCGTAGGTCTCTCGCGCAGTCAAAGCCGAAGGTGCAACCGGCTGGTAACCTTCTGACAGTTCTGGCAATGACTGACGCCCTGGGTGCCACAATTGCAGCACTATCTGACCGCCCTGCTTATGCACCGCATCAACCACCTGCTTCCATCCCGCCTGTTGAGCGTCATTGAAAATGCCCGGCGCATCGGCATAGGCATCTAGCTGGGGCGAATCGCGGTGGCTTCCGCAATCAGCAAACCCACCGGGACTGGTGCTGTCGATAATACCAACCATCAACTGACCCGCACGCCGCCATTTTCACTGCGCATACGGGTTGTCGGTGCCATCACGACACGATGCTGAAGACGTAATTGTCCGGCGGTAATAGGCGTAAATAGTGTGTTCATTTGTCGCTCTCTCATTGAATGATGGGAGCAGCATAAACAGGCCCATACCCGGCAGAAATACGTCCAGCCGCATAACCGCTATGCTATGGAGGAATGGGCTTGATATTAAATGCCCCGCAATACACTTAAAGCGATTAAGGAAATTATCGGATAAGCGAACCGCAACAATTAAATATTCACTTGTACAGCATGATTATTCTGCACATAAAGGACAGAGCGGTTTACACTGGCAGGCCACCATTCAGGAAGAAGAGGTCATTGTGCTGTCGAAGATCCCCGGATTACGAAACCGATCGCGAAGGCTATCTGGAGTTCATGACCCGCAGTAACGCGCTGCGCATGGAGCTACTGATGTCGGAAAAGTTTGTTGAGGTGCACGGCTCTTAGTGAAGCGGGCATGGCGGAACTCGGAGAATGGCTACTCAACTATGCGGATAATGCCATGACTAGAAGTTAAGTTCCGCCCCATCAGCAAAGAATGGTTGTTTGATGAGTTGGAAAAGACGCCACAAATAGTCGTCTGGTTCTATAAGTTAACGCCAACATTAACGCAGGGCTTCGCTTAGATCTCATTAGCACGGTAATGATCTCCGCTGAAAATATAATCTATAGTAATCAGTCAAATCATAATGTGACAAATTTATGGCAGAAATAAAACTCAAACTGGTGAATCCACCACTGAGCAATAACCACGCAACAAATTGTTTTGAATGATAAAAAAGAAAATATCGATTTTATTGCATCCCAAAAATTTCATTTATATGACTAAATTTTGACAGTTCTGTCATAAAACTTTCATAAATTTTCTATATGTTAGCCGCACATATCGTTGTGCTTATGCTGCTTTAGCGATCTATAGGAAATTTTCACTAATGAGTGATTACGTTACGCCTCAAACTTTACATGTTGCCGCTTCACCGCTGTCTTCCGCGATTCAACTCCTGCAAAAAACAGTAAGAAACCGCTTTCCTGTTCGGCATGGTTTTACTCGCCGGCATTCTCTTTGCAGGAACGCAATTAGTCGGAGATCATCCAGCAAACCAAATACATTTAGCAGTGCACTGCCATTAATGCTGCTTGGTTTTGCCTTATTAGCGGCATTAGGTTTCGAGTTCGTCAATGGTTTCACGACACCGCCAACGCCGTGGCTACCGTCATTTATACCCGCTCACTCTCTCCGACCGTGGCGGTGGTGTGGTCAGGAATTTTCAATTTCCTTGGTGTTTTATGCTCTTCTGGCGCGGTGGCTTTCGGCATCATCTCCCTGTTGCCGATTGAACTCATTATGCAAACCGGCAGCAGCGAAAGCTTTGTGATGATCTACGCCCTGCTGTTCTCGGCGATCATCTGGAACCTCGCCACCTGGTGGTTGGGCCTGCCCGCCTCCTCATCGCACACCTTAATTGGTTCCATTATTGGCGTGGGCATCGCCAATGCCGTGATGCACGGGCGTAGCGCCATGAGCGGCGTAAACTGGGGACAGGCATTAAACATCGGCAATGCGCTGATCCTGTCACCGATTGTTGGCTTCGTCTGTGCTGCACTATTGCTGGTGTTGATGAAGCGCGTGGTGAAAAAGCCAGAGTTGTATGCCACCAGCAAACACGAAGGTGCGCCACCGATGTGGATCCGCGGTTTGATGGTGCTGTCCTGCACCGGCGTCTCCTTTGCACATGGCTCGAATGATGGCCAAAAAGGCATGGGGCTGATGATGCTGATTCTGGTGGCTGCCCTGCCCGTAACCTATTCTCTCAATCTTTCCGTGCCCCAGTCCGATATTCCACATCTGATCACACTGACCGAAAGCAGCCAGTCACAACTGCTGCAGTTCAGCAACACACCCACTCCTGCTCAGCCTGATGATGTATTAGCGACTTATCTGCGCACTGGCCAACGCGATACGAAGGTGGTCGCCGCGCTGGCGCAGGTCAGTGGCAACATTGGCGCCACGCTAAAGCAATATGGCGCGTTGCAGGCTATCCCGGCCGAGCAGAAACCAGCCGTGCGTAATGAGATGTATCTGGCAGCTGAAACCATCAAACGTCTGCAGCCGTCACTCGCTGATTTTGCCGTCTGCCACCCAGCAAAATCTGCAGGCGCTGAAAACCGCGCTGAACGGTGCAACGCAATTTATCCCGACCTGGGTCAAAGTCGCGGTGGCACTGGCTTTGGGATTAGGCACCATGGTGGGCTGGCGTCGCATTGTCACCACGCTGGGTGAGAAGATTGGTAAAAGCCAGCTTAACTATGCGCAAGGCATCAGTGCGCAGATGGTGGCGATGGGCACCATTGGCGCAGCGGATGCCTTTGGTCTTCCGGTCTCAACCACACACGTGCTCTCCTCTGGGATTGCGGGCACCATGGCCGCCAATCGCAGCGGCTTACAGTTCGGTACGCTACGCAAAATGGTACTGGCCTGGGTGCTCACCTTGCCTGCCGCCGCACTGCTCTCTGCCGCCCTCTACTGGATCATGACTTCACTGTAACGCTCGCTTCGACAGGGATAAGACGATGTCTGCACATGAAATGAATAACAACAATATGTTTGATGCGCGCTTTTTACAGGAATTCTATGACAGCTATGACGAATCGCTGGAGATGGAGTTAGCGGATTTTGGTCTGGCGGCCAATAACGATCCGCAAGAGATGGCGTGGCGTCGCCGCTATTTTATGGAGGCTGCTGCATCTTCAGGGCAATTAGTGAAGCTGCAAAACTGGGTGATCCGCACCGGCCATCGACTGGTGGTGATTTTTGAAGGCCGCGACGCGGCAGGCAAAGGCGGCGTGATTAAACGTATCATGCAGCGACTCAATCCGCGCTATTGCCGCGTGGCGGCACTGCCCGCGCCAAATGAACGTGAGTGCACGCAGTGGAGCGGCCCTCAACGTTACGTCTCTCATCTGCCGTCAGCGGGCGAGATCGTCTTGTTCGACCGTAGCTGGTACAACCGCGCGGGCGTCGAAAAGGTGATGGGATTTTGCAGCGATGCGGAGTACGAGGAGTTCTTCCACAGCACGCCAGAGTTTGAACGCATGCTGGTGCGCAGCGGCATTCAGATCGTGAAATACTGGATCTCCATCACCGATGAAGAGCAGGAAATGCGCTTCCTTAGCCGCATTCATGATCCGCTGAAGCAGTGGAAGCTGAGTCCGATGGATTTGGAAAGCCGTCGCCGCTGGGAGGATTACACCGCCGCCAAAGAGATGATGCTGGAGCGCACCAATATTTCTGAGGCGCCATGGTGGGTGGTGCAAGGCGTTGATAAGAAGAAAGCGCGTCTGAACTGCATTTCTCACCTGCAACAGGTGCCGTATGAAGCCGCAGAAGGCGAGCAGATTTCATTACCTTCCCGCATTCATCATGAAAATTATGCCCGTCATCCGGTGCCTGAGAGCATGATCGTGCCTGATAGCTACTGAACTATACTTTGACCAGTCGATGAAAATCAGGAGGAATTATGGCAGGCGGCTGGTCTGAAGATGGTGCAGTGCAAAAGCAGATTGATGCGACCGTGGATGACGCGATTGCGCGCGCCAGGAGCCACTCAACCAGGGAGTGCAGAGTATTGCGACGAGTGCGGGGAACCGATTCCCGAAGCGCGTCGCAGCGCGTTGCCTGGGGTGCGTTACTGCGTGGTGCCAAAGTGCGTTAGATAAAAAAGAAGCCAGCCACAGGTACTTAACCGCCGTGGCAGCAAAGATAGCCAGTTGCGGTAGATGAGTCGCAATCCTTCAGGGTTTACACCGTGATATGCGCTTTGGACCGAAGCGAACAACGCTGAGTGACTTTTTAAACTCAGTATCACTACTTGCATGAACTCATGAAGGCATTTAACGAGGATTGTTAATCCGGCTGAGTTTTGCTGTTCCAGCCAAAATTATCAGCGCAGGGAGCTAACCATTGACGGATTCTGGCATTCCGCGCCAGCGTTCGGGTTCGATCAGGCGCGCGCCGAAATTGGCATGACGCAGAGAAAGTTGATCTCAGACACGTCTCAGTTGCCCAATCAGCTGGGAAAATCCACATAAGGCAGGCCAGTCGAGGCCACTTGATTAACTTGCGATAGCGCAGTTGCGCCGACTGAATGCGTAAAGTCGTCATCAGGACGCCACTGAACATTGAACAGCTGGTCATGACGTGAAAACCGTCGACCAGCCAGTTCCGCTCGATGGGATGCGCAATTCCAGCTAAGACTCTCAGGTCGCAGTTTGTTGCGCTTATAGAACCAGTGCTCAGGCGGTTCGTTCGTGAGGACGATACCACACACACTGTATGACACTTCAATACCCAGACTGGCAAACCATTCAGCGACTTCGGGTTGCAGGTAGGATGGTCGAACATATTGGCTACGCTCCTGAGTCAATGTGAGACAACGCAAGAGCCTATCGTTGAAAACACTGTTTTTAAATCCTTTATTTCGCTGCCTGGTAGCAAGTGCGGACGATGATCCGATAGCGCACCTAAAGTTTAATCTTCGGTATTCCGCAGAGAAGGACCGTTAATTACGCAATTTTTCAATATCATTGGACATTATTGCCGTGATATTTTTGGTGATCTTTTCAACCGGCCAGTTCCACCACGCCAGCTTTTCCAGTGTCGCTATAGTTTCTGGGAAGCGTTTCTAATAATTTTGCAGGGTTGCCACCCACAATCGTATAGGTGCAGGCACATCGAGGTGACGACCGAACGTGATGAAATAATCGCGCCATTACCGATTTTCACACCTGGCATAATCAGAGCGTCAAAGCCGATCCATACATCGTTGCCAATCACAGTGTCGCCTTTGTAAGGTAAATCACCCGCTTGTGGCATGGCGTTTTCCCATCCGTTTCCGAAAATATAAAACGGGAAAGTAGAGAAGCCAGAAAGTTTATGATTTGCCCCATTCATTATGAATTGAACGCCTTTAGCAATGGCGCAAAACTTACCAATGATCAGCTTGTCTCCTATAAAAGGAAAATGATAGAGAACATTACGCTCCGAAGTTTTCTGAGTCCTCTGGATCATCGTAATAAGTAAATCACCCACGATGATGTTAGGGTTTTTATCGTATTTTTGATAAAAACCTGTGGGAATCCCTCCATTGGATGTGTATTGGATGGATCTGGTCCGTGCATAATTCCTCCTGATAAAAATAGTTTGTTGCTTGAAGGCTACCATATCACGATAAGGGTAGTGCTTTAATTATGAGCGTTCTTTTGCGCACTGCACTCCCCTCTGTTTGTTCTAAGCAGACAGTTCACGTCCTGAGAGCCGCTAAGTGCAAGGAGCAGACGTTAACGCATTAATACTATGACAATTTAAGGATAATTAGGGGTGATCTAGGCTGCTGATATAACCTTTCAACAGAATACCAGGTGCTTCGAAATGGGCTTTTTAGTAATATGCCAATCAGATGACCAATAAAGATGTCTCTGAATGCTCAAGGATTAAAACAATGCCACTGCCGGAAAGGATGAAACCTACCAAAGTCAGTAGTAAAAAAATTAGTGAACTAGCAAAAAAAGCTGAAATGATAATTTCCAAAATTGATGAAGGTGCAGAACAGGACGATGCTGATCTGGCGGCTATGATGGTCGAATGGAATAACCAGGTTGTGCACCCCTATACATTTTCTGATTTCAGAGACTTCTCCTCCTGGACCAATGCCAGAGGATTTACCAGGATGGCTTTTAATCTGGATAAATTTTACCCTGACTTTACGTGGGAAGAATTGCTTCAAACAATAACATTCATCTGTGTCTGCGAGGGCAAGGAGTCCGAGCAAAACTTCGCACTTTCATCACTTGAATGTAATTTTGCAGGTAATCCATCTGACCTAATCTTCTGGCCGGATAATTGGTTCCAGAATCCTGAAATGTTAAATGCTAACCTAAGTGTCGAGGAGATTGCCGGGTATTTAATGGCCCGCTCAGGGCGGAATTTAACGGATGCGCCTGATATAGAGTTGAAATATTCAATGCCGGATGATAATTGATTTTTGCATTGCCGCTACACCTGCATTTCCCTGGCTGTATTTTTGAAAATGGTTGCAGGACAGCGTCCGCTTTTCGCTCACAGTAGCCCTTCGCTTATGCCCTTAGCCAGTTCCATGTCACCCGTGGAAGTTTCTTGCTTATTTTAATGGTGATTTACAGAAGCTATTCCGCTGGGGCTAAAAGGCCGGTATCAATTTCTGTTATGCAGACCTGATAATTTTTTTGGATATTTCACCTCTCAAGACCAAGTCATCGTGTGTTGAAATAAGCCATAATTCTCTGAGTTCATCTTCCCATAGCGTTTCATTATAAAAACGATTGAGGACCTCAGAAAGCTCTATTGTTTCAGGCTGATTGAGATGATCTGTCAGGTTAAAATAACCTACAAGGAAAACTCTGTTTGCTTAAGCCCAAGCAGTGACTGGATCTCACCGAATATATGCCCCGAACCGGTCGCTTCGGGATACACTTTTAGATAAAGTCTTCCAGTATTGACTGGCCCCATAAAAATCCCGCCAAGCTTGTATTTTTTTACTGGTTGTGTATCCATAAATGTCTGAAGTGATTCAATGGCAAGTTCTATGCAATTATCGTTCAACCCGCTACTGATTGTCGCATGTAACAGGTTTTTCCTTTTTTCCAGCAAGTCCCAGACTATCTTATTTGTAAACGATGCGTTGCGAAGAGCCTTCTCAATCTCGATAAACGTTGTTGTTTGGCGCAGGCGTTCATCACTAACGGGCAGTATTATAGAATGCCGTTGGGTATTATACGTCCCCATACAGTAGTCTTCATCACTGGTTATGACATCTGGATGGGACGAGTTAACCAATGGGAGGTGAGCGCGGCGGTAATTTTTGTCTAAAACAAGTTCGTCCCCGACTGAATAAAACTGATGTGAACTGCCATATCCCAAAATTTTATCGTCAGTAAAAATCATCTCAGTGCTCCTTTTCTGCAAATGATAGTTAGAACGGTGGTAACTATAAAGGATAGTCAGTTGGCCTAAAGGACTTAAAGACCTGCTCAGAAATAAGCTAACAGGATATTGTTACAGACGTGTTCTGCCCCTCCGTTGATTCAAATAGAGTGCTGTCATAAATGTCTGCAGATCGCTCAGGCTGTGTGAAAACTCCTGATCACCTTTTGGTCTAAGCGATGGTTTCATATGATCAACCATTCTTGATAAACCCATGCGACGGACTGACTTTTTCATTAAAACTAAAAACATACAAATGAATAATGCGGATACCTACATGGCCAATCACATTCAAGGACAAGGCAGGCTTCAGGTGACATTGCTCCCTGATGCACTGGATGATTTTGTCACTGAAGATAACCCCGTCAGAGTGGTTGATATCTTTGTTGATGGACTAAAGCTCGATTCTCTTGGTTTCAGAAGAGTTGATGCAAAGCGAACCGGACGGCCCGGATATCACCCTGCCACCCGACTGAAGTTGTACATTTACGGATATCTCAACCGAATTCAGTCCTCCCGTAGACTGGAAAAAGAGGCCCATCGGAACGTTGAACTGATGTGGTTACTTGAACGATTAACGCCTGATTTCAAAACCATTGCAGACTTCAGAAAAGATAACGGTGAAGGTATCAGGAATGCCTGTCGGGCTTTTATTGGCCTGTGTCGGCAAATGCAAATGTTCACTGATGTCGTTGTAGCCATCGACGGTAGCAAATTTAAAGCAGTTAACAGCAAACCCAATAACTTCACATCCCAGAAAGCCAAAGACCATATTGAGCGCGTTGAGCAAAGTATTACTTATTATTTAAATAAGCTGGATGAAGCCGACAAGAATGCTGAGCCCGATGCAAACGATAAGTTAACAGCCACTAAACTGGCCTGGCTAAAAGCGTTTACGTGAGCTTCAGGAGATCCAACAAGCCGTCGCACAACAGCCAGATAAACAACTCTCTTTAACCGACCCTGACTCCCGGTTGATGAAAACAAATAATATGAATCGGCAAGTTTGCTACAACGTTCAGACAGCTGTGGATACGAAGAACCATTTGATTGTTGCGCATGAAGTCACCAACACAACAGATAACGGGCAACTTGGTTTGGTAGCAACACTGGCTCAGAAAGCTGTTGGCCGGAAGGACATAACAGTACTTGCCGACAAAGGGTATTACAGTCGCAGCGATATTAAAACGGTTCTGGATAGCGGAGCCGTGGCGTTAGTGCCAAAAGGAGATACCTCTGGCGCTGAACGTAAGGGGCTCTATAATCGCTCAATGTTCAGATATAACAGGGAAAAAGATGTTTATGTATGCCCAATAGGCAATGAGCTTCAGAATCGATTTACCTCAATAGAGGACGGACTGGAGCAACAGTTGTACTTTAACAATATTGCCTGTCGCGATTGCAGTCAGCGCTCCAGGTGCACTACATCGAAACGCGAACCAAGGCGTATACGGCGTTGGGTTCATGAAGCTGAAATGGAAGAAATGCATGCGAGGCTTGAGTCATTTCCTCAGGCGGTAGTCATGCGAAAGCAAACGGTAGAACATCCGTTTGGGACAATTAAAATGTGGATGGGTGCAACGCACTTTCTGATGCGGAAATTTAAAATGTCAGTACGGAAATGAGTCTACATATATTGGCTTATAACCTGAAAGGATGATATCGATATGGGGTACTACAGGATTGATATTTCAGCTTCAGGAACAATACGGCTAACGGTTCCGGCCGTTTTATCCTCCAGTAACAAATATCAGGCTCTTTCCCGCAATAAAAAATTCTGACACACCCGAATTAAATCACAGATTACCTCGTCAACTTAAAAAGCTTTCTCAAAACACAGATGAGAAATATTGTTAGGCTACTTAAAGATATGAGTTTTCACACAGCCTGCGCTCGGAGCGGACATTAGCTGTTGTGGATGTCTGCTATGCGCCCAGGCTGTGTATAAACTCGGTTTTTGCAGTATCTGAGGACTAACACTAGCCGGGGATGCAAGATATTCCTGATATGGACCGTACTCGCAGTGATTTGTATGTAGAGGAAAATCGAGGCTTTGTGCTGGAAATTGAGTGCTAATGACCTGTTATTAGAGGTTAAAGCGGCCACTGCCGCTAGTTACATCGTTCTCGCAGCATAATGGCCAGTCCTTCGGTACCCCAGATGGACATCATCCTTTTCAGGTTATAAGCCAGTACATGCAGACTGATTTCTGTGCTGACGTTTTTAAACCTTTGCGTCAGGAAGTGAGTCGCTCCCATCCACATTTTAATTGTCCCGAACGGATGCTCTACCGTTGCTTTCGCACATTTCAGCTGCTTGTGGCGATGCATTAAGCCTGGCTTGCATGTCTTCCATTTCTGCTTCATGAACCCAGCGCCTTATCCGTCTTGGATCGCGTTTTGATGTGGTGCATCTTGACCGCTGACTGCAATCGCGACAGGCAATATTATTAAAGTACATTTGCTGTTCTAAACCATCCTCAACCATAGTAAATCGGTTCTGAAGCTCGTTACCCATCGGGCAAATGTAAATATCTTTTTCCTGGTCATATTTGAACAATGAACGATTGAAAAGACCTTTACGGTCAGCGCCAGAGGTATCGCCTTTTGGCACTAAGGCTACGGCACCTAAGTCCTGCGTTGCTTTAATATCTCCCCGGCTGTAATAACCTTTATCAGCCAGTACGGTAATATCCGTTTTGCCAACAGCGTTCTGCGCTAATTTTGTCACCATGTTAGCTGCCCACGGTCTGGTGTATTCGTTACTTCATGCGCAACAATCAGGTGATATTTAGCATCAACAGCAGTCTGAACGTTATAACTAACTTGGCGGTTAACATTGCTTATCTTCATTAGCCGGGAATCAGGATCTGACAGTGACAGCTGCTTATCAGGGTGCTGCATAACAGCATGCTGGATTTTCTTGAAGTTCTTTCAGTCGTTTTGGAGCCATGCCAGTTTTTCAGCGGTTGAACCTGCACTTTTATCGGGCTCCACAGCCTTGTCAGCTTCATCGAGTTTATTCGGGTAAAGAGCGATACTTTGCTCAACCCTTTCGATGTGGCCTTTTGTTTTCTGGGGCGTGAAGTTGTTCGATTTGCTGTTTACCGCCTTGAACTTACTACCGTCAATGGCAACCACTACATCGGTGAACATCTGCATCTGCCGACACAGATCAATGAAAGCCCGACAAGCATTTTTGATGCCTTTACCATTGTTTTTCTGAAGTCTGCAATGGTTTTAAAATCAGGCGTTAATCGTTCAAGTAACCACATTAATTCAACGTTGCGATGGGCTTCTTTTTCTAACCTGCGGGATGACTGAATTCGGTTGAGATATCCATAAATGTACAGCTTCAGCATGGTTGCGGGGTGATATCCAGGCCGCCCGGTTTGTTTTGCATTAACGCGCTCGAAGCCAAGTGCATCAAGTTGTAATTCATCAACAAAGACATCAATAATCCTGACAGCGTTGTCTTATGTGACAAAATCATCAAGCACTTCAGGGAGCAACGTCACCTGATATCTGCCTTGGCCTTTAATATGATGAGTCATACCTGCGCCTGCAATATTTAATCGTATGATTATAATTTATTAAATAAAGTAGGCTGCTGCATGGGTTTTTATCAAATGGTTGATCATATTAAGCCCTGCTTAGACCAAAACGATGATCAGTTTCACACAGCCTGTGCCAAAAGCGGACGTTATTGAGTTCACTCAGGATGGGTTTACAATACAAGGAACTCTCATATTTTCACCTGATTGACGCGGGCTGACAGTTCCTGGTGGCTTTCCTTGCGTTCGCTGTAACGATCGGCAAGGTACTCCGTATGACCTTTCAGCAGCAGCGTGATTTTGAACAGCTCTTCTGCCACATCCACAATGCGGTCATACCAGGATGATGGTTTCATTCGCCCGTTTTCATCAAATTCCTGCCAGGCTTTCGCCACGGAGGACTGATTCGGGATGGTGAACATGCGCATCCAGCGTCCCAGAATGCGCATCTGATTGACGGCATTGAAGGACTGAGAACCGCCACATACCTGCATGACCGCCAGCGTTTTTCCCTGGGAAGGACGAACAGCGCCCTCCGACAAAGGGATCCAGTCAATTTGCGCCTTCATTATTGCGCTCATCGCCCCGTGACGCTCCGGAGAACTCCAGACCATGCCATCACACCATCTCACCAGTTCACGTAGCTCCGTCACTTTAGGGTGAGTTTCTGGTGCATCATCAGGCAGAGGCAAGCCGGACGGGTTAAACGTTTTGACCTCTGCACCCATAGCAATAAGCAATCGACCCGCTTCCTCGGCAGCAAAACGGCTGAATGAACGTTCACGTACTGACCCATACAGACTCAGAATACGTGGTGGTGTCGGATGCTGAAGCCGCTCAGCGATCTGCCTGTCGAAACACTCAGCATTCAGGGCTGGAAACTGATCCATTTTTTCTTCCTCTCTAAAATCGATAATGTTCAAACAAATACATATGATTTATCATATGTGTATTCTAAATTACCGGAAGAGAAAATGCTACAACCTGTTCAGCTTTTCAAAATTCTGTCCAGACGAAACCCGTCTGGCTATCGTGATGCTTCTCAGGGAATCGGGCGAGATGTTGCGTGTGTGACCTTTGCGGGGCCACCTCCGAGTCGCAGCCAAAGTTCCAGGCATATGGCAATTCTGCGGGAGGCTGAACTCGTTCTGGACCGTCGGGAAGGAAATGGATCCATTACCGACTTTCTCCACATATGCCCGCATGGGCAGCAGAAACCATCACGACATCCTGGCAGTGCCTGCGGGAAGACGTTCGTCAGTGGCTGGAGAAATCAGCGGCATCATCCTGCTGAGATGAATTGAACACATTCTTTTAATCATATGTGATGGAGTCGGAAATGTTACTGGCAGGGAGTATATTTTTACTGACATGATCCTGGTTATCTGGCAACCCGGGGACTCAGTATTGGCTGGAGCGCCAGCATTGGTGCTGTGCTGGCCTTGTTATTTGGGGTTATCCATATGGGTGACATTCCGGTGGTCTGGAATATCGTCTGGAATGCAACCGCGACCTTTATCGCGGTAATTATCATCAGCCTGCTGCTCGATGAGTCGGGTTTTTTCGAATGGGCTGCGCTGCATGTCTCCCGTTGGGGCAACGGACGTGGTCGTCTGTTGTTTACCTGGATTGTCCTGTTGGGTGCAGCTGTAGCGGCACTGTTTGCTAATGGCGTGGCGCTGCACTTATCCTGACCCCATCGTCATCGCCATGTTGCTCGCGCTGGGGTTCAGCAAACAGACTACGCTGGCCTTTGTTATGGCCGCCGGGTTTATTGCCGATACCGCCAGCCTGCCGCTTATCGTGTCGAACCTGGTGAACATCGTCTCTGCCGACTTATTCCGGCTTGGCTTTACGGAATACGCATCCGTCATGCTTCCGTTGATATTGCTGCCATCGCCGCCACTCTGGGTATGCTGCATCTGTTTTCCGCCGGGATATTCCTGCAACCTACAACGTCACTCTACTGAAAGCACCTGCCAGTGCGATTAAAGATCCCGCAACCTTCAAAGCCGGTTGGGTTGTTCTGGTTCTGTTGCTTGCCGGGTTCTTTGTGCTTGAGCCTCTGGGGATCCCCGTCAGCGCTATTGCAGCCGTCGGCGCTGCAGTGCTGTTCGCCGTTGCGAAAAAGGTCATGCCATTAATACCGGAAAAGTGCTGCGCGGTGCGCCGTGGCAGATCGTTGTGTTCTCACTGGGTATGTACCTGGTGGTCTTCGGCCTGCGCAATGCTGGCTTAACGGAGTACCTTTCCGGGGTTCTGAATATACTGGCAGATAAGGGACTGCTGGCGGCAACGTTTGGCACGGGTTTCCTGACTGCATTCCTGTCATCAGTCATGAACAATATGCCAACCGTTCTTGTTGGAGCACTGTCGATTAACGGAAGCACGGCGTCCGGCGTCATCAAGGAAGCGATGATTTACGCCAACGTGATTGGCTGCGATTTAGGCCCCAAAATCACGCCAATAGGCAGCCTGGCGACCCTGTTGTGGCTGCATGTCCTGTCGCAGAAAAATATGACCATCAGCTGGGGGTATTACTTCCGCACGGGTATCATCATGACCCTGCCTGTGCTGTTTGTCACACTGGCCGCGCTGGCGCTGCGGCTCTCTGTCACTTTGTAATGAGATACTAATATGAGCAACATAATCATCTATCACAACCCTGACTGTGGTACGTCACGTAATACGCTGGAGATGATCCGCAACAGTGGCAATGAGCCCACCATAATTTATTACCTTGAAACACCCCCGGCTCATGATGAGCTGGTTAAACTTATTGCAGATATGGGGATCACAGTCCGTGCTCTGTTGCGTAAAAACGCGGAGCCTTACGAGCAATTAGGACTTTCAGAAGAGACATTCAGCGATGAGCAACTGATTGGTTTTATGCTAGAATACCCCATTTTAATTAACCGTCCCATCGTCGTGACCCCCTTTGGAACCCGCCTGTGCAGACCTTCCGAAGTCGTACTGGATATACTGCAGGAGCCTCAGCAAGGAGCATTTAAGAAAGAGGATGGTGAACAGGTTACTGACGAAACGGGGAAGCGGGTTAAGTAATCTATTCACTTAAGATTAACGGGCACCTTACTTGATGCAGGTGTCCACTCCTCGCTCAGGCTGTGTGAAAACTGTTTTGGTCGCTTAAAGTGCCAAAAACAGGGATGAAAACTGCGCTCATACTTAAAATCTGGCTCAGCCAGCCAGTCGGGCATTGCCAGATTTTGCGTAGATGCGCGCACTTCAGTTTTGGGGCAGAGTTTTCACACAGCCTGCGCTCAAAGCGGACCATACCGTCTCATCCCCACATCTCCTTCACATCAGACTGCATCCCGCGCAATATCTGCGCCATACACTCTAATGCCGAAGCAACGGTCCATTCCGGCCGTTCCTCCCAAAATCTCAATCAGTTTGCGACTGCATCTGGCTTACATCGCCATTCAAAAACGACTCAACCGCGTCGGAAAACCGCTCAGGCTGATCAAGCATCACAAAGTGAAAACTGTCATCGATCCGTGTGAAGTGGATATCGGGTGCAGAAGCATAGGCTTGACGGTACATCGCATCCACGCTGGCTGCTGGTACGCCGAATAGCGTGTCATAGCGTATACGACCTCTATCGGCGCTTTAATGCTGCCAAGTTCGGAACGCAAATCGGTGATCATCACTTCATACACGGCATCGGCAATGGTTTTACGGTCGGAATGGATTCCTGCCGCCACCAGTGCTGGCCTCACCGCCTCGATCTTCGCTAAACGGGCGATGGATGCTTTCTGAAACTCGGAAAATTGCTCCAGCGACTGCCCCAAAATTAAATTTCGCGTAGCAGTGGCCTGCGGGGCGACCGTTTCGCTGGTCGCCGCTGGATTGAACATCAATGAATAGAACGGCAACGCATCAACGACCATCACGCGCCCCACCAGGTCAGGATGACGAGCAGCCAGCATCAATGCCATTTCTCCCCCAAGGGAATGGCCAATGATCGCCGGACCCTTGATGTGCTGGCCGTGAATATATGCAGCGATGGCGTCAACTGCCGGAGCCATTATTTTTCCGTCCGGGTTGGCAATGGCAGGCGTACTCGCAAAGCCTGCAAGCTCGATAAGATGAATGCGATGGTTCTTGCGTAATTTTGCGGATAAATCGGCCCAAACGTCGCGCGATGACGCTAGCCCCGGAATCAGTATGACATCCGTTCCCGCCCCTTGCCTCTCTACAGAGATTCGCTGTGAGTTCGGATATTCTGGAGGCACAGGCAATGGCTGTGCGGCAGACGCCGATACTAAGCTCGACGCCATTAAAAGCGTTCCACCGATGACGGCGCGGATAGTTGCGGTATTCATTAAACCTCCTGTTTACGTTAAGCGGCGTTAGCAAATTGATACATCAGTGATCAGACTAACGTTAACCCATCGTGCTGCCAACACTATTAGCGTTCGGCCCCGTCATCCCATTACCAACCCGCCATCCACATACAGCGTTTGCCCGGTGACAAACTCGCTCCATTCTGAGGCTAAAAACATCACCGGACCGGCGACATCCACTGGCTCGGCAATTCGGCGCAGCGGCGTTTGTGCGGTGATAAAATCGCGCGTCTTCTCGCGTCGCACTGCTGGCATCCGTGGGATAGACCAGACCCGGCGCAACACAGTTCACGCGAATCCCCAGTGGCCCCAGTTCGGCGGCGAGTGAACGGCTAAAGCCTATTAATGCGGATTTCGCCGTGACGTAATCGAGGTAAGGAACAGAAGGACGCGCCACCAGATCGCTGGAAAGATTGATAATGCTGCCGCGTGTGCGTGAGCGCATCAGCGGCAACGCAGCCTGGCAGACGTTGTAGGCCGCGCCGACGGCACCGTCAAACTGGCTTTGGTAGCCCTGCCATGACGTTTCCCAAAATCGCTGTCGATTGTCGGTATCGAAAACATAAGGCGCGAAAGCATTGTTCACCACCGCATCCAGACGACCCGTGGTGTTAGCGATCTGCTCCATCATTGCCGCTACCTGCTCTGCTGAGGTGACATCGGCTCGAATGGCGATGGCCGAACCGCGTGCTTCACAGCTTTTTACCACTTCCATCGCGGCGGCTTCACTGCGCAGGTAGTTCACCACCACCAGCGCGCCTTCTGCGGCGAACGCCTGCGCGATAGCTGCACCAATACCCCGACTCGCACCCGTCACCAGAATCGTTTGATCAGCAAATTTCATCGTTTACCTCCTGTAAAAACGTGGATTCAATCCGCATAGGGCGCGAAGCGCTCAGCGGCAGTTTCAGCAGATGCCTCTATTTCCGTAAAGGTGACCAGGTCCAGCAGGCTGAAGCGGCCATCGTGATGCCATCCGGCAGCAGGCGAGGTCATGCTGCCAAAGGCAGTAATGCGGGTGATGCCGGCTTGCCTAGCCGTGCGGCGAGAACAAACGCTCGCGCGGAGTGGCCGCCACCGCCGCCGTTTGCAGATAAATTTTCTGCAGCGAAATCAATGCAATCGCATCCTCAATCTCATCAACGGCCACCACTTTAAGCGTGCGTCCGAGTGCCGACGGCATCAGAGCTTCGGGGCCATCTACTACCACCACCGACCAGCTGTCCGTTGGCTCGCCGAACAGGATGCGATCGTCCTGCAACGCGCGAATCTCTTCACGGCTGCGCCAGGCCGCCACGCTGTTCATTTCAGCCGAAGAGAGCGCGCGACGTGAATATTTGCGCGCCAGCGCACGCAGTTCATGGGCGATATACTCCGCGAATTCCTGCGGCGCGATGCGCCCGCCGCGTTCGACAAACAGCATTTGCGGTGAGTAACATCCCGCCTGGTCATAGCGCATGACGTCATAGGCCGCGCGCTGCGCCAGTTCGACGCCCTGCCTTGTATCCAGCGCCGAACGCGCCACCAGTCCAACGCTGATTTTATGGCCGTGCGGCAGAAAACGCGTGGTGACCGGCAGTTGGTGTTTGATTGCAGCCAACGCGGCATTACCACCGTAAGCCATCACCACGTCAGGCTGTGTTAACCAGTGTTTTCTGCTTCGGCTTCGCCGCCTTTCCACCACACTACCGCCAGGCATTCGCCAAGTTGGGGATCGATTTCAGCCAGCAGTTGCGCGAACCAGCCCGCCATCAGCGGTTCAGCACTGGCAATTTGCCCACGCTGCCCGCTTCACCAGCAATCCACAAATCAGACTCCACAGCGGTAGACCCGGCACATTTCCTGCCCAGATATGCATGAGCAGATCCGGGCCAAATGCCCGTGCGAAGCCACCATTAGGTCGCGGCTGAAAATCATCCAGCAGCTGTGGATCGTTAAAGTCCTCGGTTAAAAAGCGCTTGAGCTGCGGCTGTCGAAAAGTTTTGAGGTATCCGGTAAGCCCAAGGCGAATCATCTCAGCGTCATAACCGGTGACAATCGGCAGCAGCATTTCGGCCTTGCGGCGCAGTGGATGGTTTCGATCCAGCAAACGCGTAATGGCCTCATCAATAATTGCGACGATCTTCGCCACGCTCAGCGTTGTGAGATAAGCGCGAGCGTGATCGCGCAGATGTGCGCTGAGAAGTGTAATTTGTGCCGGATTCAGATCGGGCACGTCGACATCCAGATGCTGGCCGTGATGGCTAAAACTCAGCGTGCGCCACTGCACCCCTTCAGGTGATAAACATCCCGGTAGATAACCGCGACCTCTTTCACACTGCACCCTGCGCAGCAGCCAGGAACTCTTCCATCGCCAGCGAACAGCCCTTCGCATCCGCTCCGGTGACCCGGCCTAGCAGATGGAAGCCGCCAGTGACCGCGCGGCCAGCATCCTCGGTCAGTAAGGCAGACACTGAATTGAAATGAGCCAGATCATGGTGCACCAGCACGCCCATCTCGCCTTCGGGCACTTCATCGCCTGTGAGTGGATTGACCACGCGGGTGCGGATCCAGTGCGGGCCGGATTTCACCGAGGACAGGCAACGTTGCCATCGTCATAAAACTGGCTGCTCAGTTCGGTCATGCCGTACATGTTGATACAGTGCGTGCGCGGCACGCCCAACGCCGCACTCAGCTCGGCGTAAAACTGCTCGGCCTCAATCTCACGGGATTGCCTTAAATCCACCGGTATCCAAAATTCGGCTTCAGCGGGTAATGCAAATGTCGCCCCTGGCGCTGCAGTTCGTCGAGCAGATGGACAAAGCTGTAGCTCGCGCCCAGCAGCGCATAAGGTTCGCCCTGTGCTTCAGCCTGCTCCAACGCAGCAAACAGGCGATCCATCGCGATACCGCTGTCATCCAACAGCACTTCGCTCTCGGCGGTGCCAAATTTTTCCACCGCTAATGTCAGGTAATGGGCCAGCGAAGAGTTGGGCAGCGCCCGATTATCAGGGAACAAAATGCCCATGCGAATCCGCTCTTCGCCCGCCATAAAGCGCTGGCTGAAATTCTGCATCATCGAGCATTTCCAGACGTCAAGCGTCGGATGATAGCTGCGACCTTTCACCGTGCCGGTGGTTCCGCTGGTCATAAATACCGCTTCGACGTCATCGGTGGCATGGCAGCTCAGCGTCAGATCCTTAAACGCGGTAATGGGAATTGCCGGGATGGCACGCCAGTTTTTCACCATAAACGGTGTGCGACCGCGCTGCATGGCGAAACGGCGATAAGGGAGGTTGTGTTCAAATTGGTACGCGAAGACGGCAAGCGCCATGCGGTTAAAGTCGTCGTCGGTTGTATCCTGACGTTGAAGAAGGTGAGCAAAGCGTCGATCAAAGCAGCTTCAGTCATGGGCGAGTCCACCAGTTGCGATTGCGCGAAATTTCTCAGGCCGGGCCTGATGAGTAGAGTCTGTCCGCTACAAGCACAAAGATGGGATCAGGACGCAGTGTCGCCCTGTGTTCCGCTCCTACGCCGGTATTAGCCGGATCAGGTTCGTAGGGTCACCACGTTGCCAACGCGAAAACGCTGGCGGGTAGAATCTCAGCCCGCTAACCGGGCACCCCCTGGAACAGGTCGCAGTCAATCAAAAGGCCGCTCAATAAAACGTCAATCAACTCACTGATTTTATTAAGCTTACTTTAAATCTACTGCAGACGGTCGTTAAAGGTTAAACCATTTGCTGTTTTAACACACTGATCTTTTTATCTGACCAGATGCACGACGAGCGTTTCAGCTTCGCGGTGATTCATTGATTAATGTGAATAGCCCTGCTGAATGAGCGAGCTGTGAGTTTTTATCATCAGATACTTCTGGCCTCAGCATTAATCCAGGAAAAAATGTCATGAGAATGCCATAACTCTACCATTAACAAGTTATTAACCAGGATATTTGATGTACTTTGGCTTTAATGCCCGTTTTATTTGTTCGAGTCCCTCTTCAATAAATCTCACAGGATTTTTTTGTGGTACGTAATATTCAGATTTTATCCCAACCATTATCAGATAATGACCAGGCGGCATCTGCAATACACATCAATTCATTTCATCAAATAAACCAGAAATAGTCTTGATTTTCCGTTAGTTAGACCAGAGACTGTTTGTGAAGCACTTAAGGAATTTAAAATGAAGACTTCCGCTAAGGTTGGAGCACTCGGTGCCCTGGGGATTATTTTGTCTGCGTCGGGTTATGAGGTATATTCGCGGAACGTAGAAAATCAAAAAGATGAAATAGCCTGTGTGACCGTTCACAGTCGTGATGCGGTTATTGCCGTAGAGAAAGGTCTCCTCAATAAATCCCATACCGAGATGTTTGGAAAAAATAGAATCACCCTGGGCTCTCTTCTGTTCCACAACGAAAGCGTAGCAAAAAATGGTACACGTATTATCGTTCCGTTTACTTTGGCGAGCCATCGTGGGCAATCTGAGTTTCAGGCCGTAGTGAGATGTTCAAATTTACAAGATATTGAATACGATAAACTTTAATGAGTCCATTGACTCACACAGCAAACGGATAAAAAACCATGTATAAGGCAACGAAATATTACGTCTGCGATCACGCCCGCAGGGGCTTGCTGTTGCATACCGCAGGATGTGAACAGTTACCCGGTATCGATTCACGGGCGTTTATTGGCAGTATGTATAACCACAGCCAGGCATTAACCGTCGCCGCAGCGCAATATGCGAATGTTCATTACTGCCCGTGCTGTATCACTGTGAATAAGACTATCGAGCCAGAAAAATCTAAGGCAGCTATGCCAGCACTGTGCAGGGCGACAAAACCAAAGAGAAAGAAACCGGTGAAGGTTGTCGAGCCCGTGCGACACTTTCCTCTCTGACTTGATGACAGCAAATGTCCTGCAACGTTTAAATCCCATCTTTTGGCCCGAAATCAACATGTATCGTCTTAAACACCGCCCGCCTCGCTGACACCAGCGTGACGGGCGGCAGCAGACTCAAGCCGTTCTGAATCGGCGGGTGAGCGGTTTCTCAACTTCTACAATCAGGAACATCACGAAACCGATGATGAAGGTGATCACCCAATAACGGAATGGCAGTCCAGTGGTACCGAATAGCAGCTGCATAAATGGCGCGTAGATGATCAGCAGTTGCAGCACCAGCAGCACCGCGCTGACGATCCAGATCCCTTTGTTCATCAGCAGCCCTTTGCTCAGTGAGAAGCCGTCCGACACACGGCAGTTGAGCATATAGAACCACTGCGCGGTAACCAGCGTCTGCAACAGCACGGTGCGGATAAACTCAGGGGAATAGCCACGCGGCTGCAGCCAGGCTTCCAGCACAAACGCACTTATCGCAATCATTGAGCCAACAAACACCACGCGCCAGATAGCGAACCCATCCATCACATGCAGTTTGGGATCGCGCGGCGGTCGGCGCATGATGTTTTTCACCCTCTTCAAATGCCAGACCAAACGACAGCGTGGCCGACGTCGCCATGTTCATCCACAGAATCAGTACCGGCGTGAGCGGAATGAGATTCCCCGCCAGCAGGGCGATGATGATCAACAACCCCTGTGCGAGGTTGGTGGGCATAATAAACAGGATGGTTTTTTTCAGGTTGTCATAAACCCGGCGCCCTTCCCTTACTGCGCTGGCAATGGTGGCGAAGTTATCATCCGTGAGCACCATATCGGCGGCTTCCTTGGTCACTTCGGTGCCTTTAATGCCCATCGCGATACCGACATCGGCGCGCTTCAGGGCGGGCGCATCGTTCACGCCGTCCCCGGTCATACCGACTACCTCTTGCTTACTCTGCAACGCCTGAACCAGACGGAATTTATCCTCCGGACTGGTGCGGGCAAAGATGTCGTAGGCCTGCGCGGCATCACTCAACTGGTGATCGTCCATCACTTCCAGTTCACGCCCGGTGATGGCTGAGTCTGCATTGCCAATCCCCAGCATCTGCCCAATGCTCATCGCGGTTTGCGGGTGGTCTCCGGTGATCATTTTGACGCGTATGCCGGCTTGCAGACAGTCACGAATCGCGGTGATGGCTTCAGGGCGCGGCGGGTCCATCATTCCGGCAATGCCGAGCAGAATCACGCCCTGTTGCAGATCCTGATGGGTGAGTTCAGTTTGTCCCGGTAACGCCGGTTTCCAGGCTGCCGCCACCATGCGCAAGCCTTCGCGCGCATACTCTTCAATCTTGCCTTCCCACCAGCTGATATCGAGCGGTTGCAGGCCGTGCTCGGTTTGCTGCTGCTGACAAAGCCGGAACAGCACATCCGGCGCGCCGGTGATCAGCACGCGCTCTTCGTCACCAATGCGGTACAACGTCGACATATATTTGTATTGCGAATCAAACGGAATTTTACTGCGTAACTCGGTGGTGACCACCGGCAACTGCCCTTTGGCGGCCAGTACCTTGAGCGCACCTTCTGTCGGCCCTCCGGTGATCTTCCAGAAGCCGCTCTCATCCTTAATCAATTGACTGTCATTACACAGATCGATGGTGCGCAGATACTGTTCGAGCAAGGACCCGCCCGTGACGGTAATCGGTATGGCGTCATCCGCTTTATGAATGGCGCCAACCGGTTCATAGCTGTCACCGTCTACCCGATAGATATGGTCGGCGGTGATCACCGCTTTAACCGTCATCTCATTCATGGTCAGCGTGCCGGTTTTATCCGAGCAGATCACCGTCATTGCACCCAGCGTTTCCACCGTCGGCAGCTTGCGAATGATCGCCTGCTGCTTCGCCATAGTCTGCACGCCAAGGGAGAGAATGATGGAGATAATGGCGGGTAAGCCTTCAGGAACAGACGCCACCGCCAGACTGATCAATGACAGCATCAGTTCAGAGACCGGCATATCGCGGAACAGCAGACTGAAGACAAACAGTGCCGCCATCATCGCGAGGATAATCAGGAAGATGGCTTTCCCTAACTTGTCCATTTGCACCAGCAGCGGCGTGCGGTGTTTTTCGATATCGGACATCATCTGATTGATGTGCCCCAGTTCGGTCTCTCCGCCCGTGGCGACGACCAGCCCTTTACCGCCACCGGAACTGACCGTTGTTCCCGAAAACAGTAAATTGGTGCGGGTCGCCTAACGGAAGTCTCGCCCCGCAAGCGCATCGGTGGTTTTCCACCACCGTGGATTCCCGGTGAGTATCGCCTCTTCGACGCGCAGATTGTGGGTTCGATCACGCGCAGGTCGGCAGGAATACGATCCCCGGCGCGGATCACCACCACATCACCCGGCACCAGCGCGGTGGTCGGCAGGGTTTCATGGTTACCCGCGCGGATCACCACCGTTTCACTGGAGAGCATATTGCGTATGCTTTGCAGGGATTTTTCCGCGTTACTCTCCTGGATATGACCAATCAACGCGTTGACCACTGCCACACCGAGAATGACCAGTGTATCGACCCAATGTGGCCCATCACTGCCGTCAGCAGCGCGGCAGCGAGTAACACGTAAACAGCACATCGTTAAAATGGGCGAGGAAGCGCAGCCATGCTGGCTTGGTTCCGGCTTTGTGGCAGGGCATTTTCACCGTACTGTTGTAAGCGTGCTGTTGCTTCACTACCGAGATACCTTCGAGGAACTTCTGTCTGGCTCCAAGGTTTCATCGACAGAAAGCTGATAGTACGACCTTTCCGATTTAGTATTCATCGCTTTCTCCTCAAATCCTGTTTCGGAAATCAAGGCGGTGACATCGCGTTATTAACAGATCCACTTCAAATACAAAGACAAACATCCACGCACTGCCTGAGGTGAGTCCCGTTTATAACTGAAAGACATGTCATTAATGGCTGCTCAAAGAAATTGAGCAGGGAAATAATCTATACGACAAACTTTGACAAGAGAAATGAACGTTATAAACGTAGCACAGGCATTATTCAACTCACTCTGCTTTTATGAGGAAAGTCATCCGTAATCAAAAAACAATTTTTATCGTAATTTTAAACCAAAGATAAATAAGCCGTTTTTAACGAAAATAAATTAACCCGCCCCTATGTTAATGAAATGGCGAGAAAAGCCACACTTTGCGTTTATGTTGTTAACGTGGTTTAAAGCTCTGTTTAAATCAAACAAATCAGACTTAAATTCCATGATTTGCGATAAAGTTATTGCGTTTATCAAACTTTACATTTTTGGATATACACAGCTATGCTCATGCTTAACAAATAAACCTTAACCGTCACTCCTATCCGTCCGCAGTGAGATGACTCTATTTCGCCCACTGTTAATGGAGGTAACGATGCCGGACTATAGTCTGCTGCGCCTGAGTCTTTATGTGGTTATCGCTATTGTAACCTGTTCTGCCGTGGGGTTATTTACCTACGCCGTCGTTTCAATGCTCGGCGAATAAGAACCTCGCTAATAATAACGCCAATAATTAATTCAATATTGCTGATTGAGGACAAGCTCGTGACGCGTTATTTTCCGCTGATCGCCATTGTTATATTGATAACAACAGGTTGCGATCAAAAAAAAACGGAAGTTACTCCTTTGCCGCGCATGGTGAAAGTGGTTGAGGTAGTGGCTTCCGGTGAGGCTCAGCAACGCATCTTCCCCGCACGCATTGAATCGGGTGATTCCACAGACCTCTCCTTTAAACGGGGTGGACAGATCGACGCCCTGGAGATTCGCCAGGGCAACAATGTGACACAGGGACAAGTGATCGCCAGACTGGTGGCACGTGAGGCGCAGCAGCGCGTTAACGAACGCCAGACTGCCGCTACGTTAGCCCAGCGACAGTTTGCACGCTTCCAGACGCTGGCCGGGCGCCAGGCGATTTCTCAGGCCGAAATGGACGTGCAGCGCGCGAACCGCGATGCCGCCAACGCGGCCTTGCAAATTCGCCCGTGAAGAGTTAAGCCAGATGACCTTAACCGCGCCTTTTAGCGGCACCGCGGCGACGGTCAATGTGCGTAATCATCAGGTGATTGCGGCGGGCCAGACCATCGCCACGTTAACGCGCACCGACCTGCTTGATGTGGTGTTTAACGTGCCGGAAAACCTGTTCACCGCCCTGGATATCCGCAACATGACGTACCGCCCGGTGGTGCGCATTAACACGCTGCCAGATCGCGAATTTCAGGCTGAATACAAAGAGCACACCGGCAGCAGTAGCAGCAACACACTGACCTGGCAGGTGATCTTAACCATGCCGCGCCCTGCCGATTTTCCGGCTGTGGGGGGTGTCAGTGGAACTGTCACCATCAATCTGGCCAATCTTCCCGCCAACGTTAATCATGCAGCCCTGGTTGTGCCGGTCGAAGCGGTGTTTAACCCCGACAGCCACCAGCGCAATGAGCCTCATGTCTGGGTGGTGCAAGGCAGCGGCGATCAGCCTGCTGGAAGATCAGCGTCGTCGTCGGCGAAGTCACAAACCAGGGCGTAGTGATCACCGATGGACTGAAAGCCGGTGAACGCGTGGTCGCAGCAGGCGTCAATGAGTTACATGCGCAACAGCCGGTACGCATCTGGACGCGTGAGCGAGGGCTGTAATGGACATCTCCAAACAGTTTATTGATAACCCGATTCGCGTCTGGCTGGCGATTTTGCTATTAGGGCTGGGGGGTATTTTTGCCCTGCTGAATATTGGTCGCCTGGAAGACCCCGCTTTTACCATTAAAACCGCCGTGGTGGTCACACAATACCCTGGCGCATCTGCGCAGCAGGTGGAAGAAGAGGTGACGCTGCCGCTGGAAATGCCCTGCAGCAGTTGCCCTATCTGACAGCGTCGTTCCATCTCCTCCAACGGCCTGTCACTAAATTACGGTGAATATTGCGTCGCGCTATCACTCCAATGAACTGCCGCAAATCTGGATGAGCTGCGGCGGCGCGTCGGTGATGCGCGTCACGCTTCGTTCCCGGCGGCGCCTTTCGTTAACGATGATTTTGGCGACGTGTTCGTTTTTCTTCGCCATTTCGGTGACAACTTCAGCAATCCTGAATTAGTGCAATATGCCGAACAGCTGGTGGTGGAACTGGTGCTGGTGCCCGGCGTGGCAAGGTGGCTACGGCGCCATCCCGCAGCAAATTGATGTCGATGTTTCGCGACAAAATGGCGGCGCGCGGCATCACGCCAGCACAACTCTCCGCCGCACTGAGCCGCCTGAACGTGGTTTCCAGCGCAGGAGAGATCAAATCCGGCTCCGAATCGATTCGTCTGCATCCTACCGGGGAATTTGAAAATATCGATGAGCTGAGCGATCTGCTTATCAGCCCCGTTGGCGACACTGCCACCACCCGCTTGCGCGACATCGCTACGCTGTCTCGCGGGTTGAGCGAATCCCCTTCCAGCATCTATCACGCCAACGCGCCCGGCGGTCACCATGGGCGTCTCCTTTATCCCTGGCGTCAACGTGATTGATGTGGGGCGTGCGCTGGAAGCCAAACTGCAGCAGATGTCGGCAGAAAAACCAGCCGGTATCCAAATCAATACGTTTTACGATCAGGCTGCGGAAGTGGCGCACTCCGTCAACGGCTTTATCACCAACTTCCTGATGGCGCTGGCGATTGTGGTGTACTGGCTGATCTTTATGGGCGTACGCAGCGGCATCATTATTGCGCTCGCTGGCGCTGAACGCTGGGCACCCTGCTAATCATGTATCTGTGGGGCATTGAGCTACAAGCGTATTTCACTGGGAGCACTGATTATTGCCCTCAGCATGCTGGTGGATAACGCGATTGTGATCGTTTCGAAGGGATTGGATTGCATCGTCAAAGGCTCATCGCGTACCTCGGCATCAACTTTGTTATCCGGCGCTCGGCCTTCCCGCTGTTAGGGGCCACGATTATCGCAATACTGGCGTTTGCGCCGATTGGGTTGTCGCAGGATCTCCACCGGTGAGTACTGCAAATCGCTGTTCCAGGGCGTTGATTTCGCTGATGTTGAGTTGGTTCTCGGCGCTCACCATCACGCCGGTGTTAATCAAATGGTGGCTGTTTAAAAAGAACAGCGCGGCAACGCTCGCCGCTGAAGCCTCGCCGTACGATGGCGGTTTCTACCGGATCTACCAACGCACGCTCAACGCGCTGCTACAGCAGAAAACCCTCACGCTTTCAGTGATGGCCGTCCTGCTGGCACTGGCGATCTGGGGCTTTGGTGGCGTAAGACAAAACTTCTTCCCCTCGTCCAATACGCCGATCTTCTTTGTCGATTTGTGGCTGCCTTACGGCACAGACATCAAGGCCACCGAGCAAATGGCCAGCGATATTGAAAAGTCGATCACCGGGCAGCAAGGCGTGGTGTCTACGGTCACCACCGTCGGCCAGGGCAGCATGCGTTTTATCCTTACTTACAATGGACAGCGTCAATACAGCAATTACGCGCAAATCATGGTGCGCATGGACGATCAGCGTAACATCGCCGCGCTGTCACGCCGCGTGGATGACTATATTGCCCGCCAGTATCCGCAGGTGAATGCCAGCACCAAGCGGGTGATGTTTGGTCCTTCCGGCGGCAGCGCCATTGAAGTGCGCATAGCCCTGATCCCGACCGCATGCGACTGATTGCCAGTGAAGTGGTGATATCCTCGCGCAGATCCTGCCGCTACCGACAGCGTGCGAAATGACTGGCAAAACCGCAGCAAGGTCATCCGTCCACAGTTTAATCCGCGCTGGGCCGCGAGCTGGGTGTGGATAAACAGGAAATCGATAACGCGCTGCAAATGAATTTCACCGGCAGCCGCGTGGGTTTATACCGTGAAGCTGCAGATTTACTGCCAGTGGTGGTGCGCCCGCCCGCCAGCGAACGCCAGGATGCCAATCATCTGAACAATGTGCTGGTGTGGAGCCAAAGCCAGCAGCATTACATTCCGCTGAGTAATGTAGTGAGTGGCTTTAATCTTGAATGGGAAGATCCATTAATTCTGCGGCGATCGCAGTCGCGTGCTGACGGTGATGACCGATCCCAGCCCGCCTCAGCAGCGATACCTCGGTGATATCTGTCTCGCGTGCGACCGCAAATTGATCAGCTCACACTGCCGCACGGCTACAGCATTGAATGGGGCGGCGATGCCGAAAACTCCAGCGAAGCGCAGCAAGGCGTGTTCACCACGTTGCCGTTGGGCTATCTGGAATGTTTGTGATTACCGTGCTGATGTTTAGCTCACTGAAAAATGCGGTGGCGATCTGGCTGACAGTGCCTTTGGCGTTGATCGGCGTGACGCCTGGCTTTTTACTCACCGGCATACCGTTTGGCTTTATGGCGCTGATTGGCTTGCTGAGCCTGAGCGGCATGCTGATCCGTAACGGCATTGTGCTGGTGGAAGAGATTGAGCAACAGAAGCAGGGCAAAGCGCAGCATGACGCGATTCTGTATGCCGCCACGTCGCGCTTGCGCCCCATCCTGCTGACCGCGTTCACCACGGTGTTAGGCCTGGCACCGCTGCTACGCGATGTGTTTTTCCAGAGCATGGCGGTGGTGATTATGTTTGGGCTGGGCTTTGCGACGATACTGACGCTACTGGTTCTGCCGGTGATTTATGCCTGCTTCCACCGCGCTGAGAAAGCGACGTCAGCAGAACGCCACCGGGCTGAATGTCATTAAGACACTCGGCTGCATGGCGGCAGGACTCCTTTTTTACGCTGTATAACACCTGGGATCGCTACGATTATGATTACCACTGGATTCTGGCGTTCCTGACATTTATCTCCACCATTGCCACCCCACTGTTTTTTGTGGTGGCGGGCATTATGGATAGCCACGCCGAGCAGGATTTACGCTGGCAGCTCAACAAGATCCGCAATGTGGTGATCGTCTTCCTCTTCTGGATGACGATTTACTATCTGTGGGAACCTTATCAGCGCGGTTACCTGATTCAGCCGTGGTTTGTGTTCTCGTTTATCGTGATCTACAGCTTTAACTCCGCTGCTCAGCTGGCTTAGCCTGCATCGCCTGACGTTTTGCGCGCTGGTCGGTGCCCTGTTGTTGTTTTCCTATGGTTACGATTTGCTCTCAGTGCTCTATCCCGAGGTGCGAGTATTTAGCCTCGCGCCGCAGTACAGGTATCTGACCTGGCCAAGGTTTTACCTCACCGGCTAACTATTGTGTGAACCAGTGACGCCGACTGGCTGAATCGGAGAAGAGTCGCCCTGTCGCCACCTGCGCCCTGCCCTTTCATCTATCTGTTCACCTGGTTGTACGAGCAGCACTTCTTCTTCTGCGTTGTTTAAAGCCGACCGCAATGCCTTCCTCCTCACCGGTTCAAATTTACCTGTTGGTGGTCGCACTGGTATTACAGGCCGCCGCGGCGTGCGTTTCCGCCGCCATGTCGCCCTCAAAGAGACGCTGCTGGCCACGGTGAGTAAAACCATGACCGGGGTGTACATCATGCATTACTCGGTGTTTCACATCGTCACCGCGTTGATCCCGATTAACTCGCTGGCCACTAAACTCACGCTGATTGTGCTGACCTTTGTGCTCTCGGTGTTGCTGGCCGACTGATTCTTGCCAACGGGCTGCTGAAAAGTCATCACTCTTTAAGGCACTGCCAGATCCGGCTGCTGACCGCAGGCAATTCGTGCATTTATTTGCGCCATCATATAAGAAAACGATTGAGGTAACGCATCAAGGTGTCGAGTCCCACGGTGAGGCTGGCGGTTTCTCCGCGCAGTGAGATGATGCCGAGGCTGATGCCATAAAGATTTTTCTCGGTGGGTTCGCGGCCATACAGCGAATCGGTGAGAGGGAATGGGACAGCGATATGCGACAAGGAATACATATCCTGCGGCCACGCCAGATGCAGCGGACGCGTCACTTCGTTGGTTTGATCGGCGGGCGTGATGCGGGCGACCACGTCATAAGTGGTGGGCGACGCGTTAGTGATCACCGTTGTGGCGTAAGGACGCGGCGCGGCAGGCAGTAAGTCGTTGACCGCTGAATACAGTGCAGGCCGGAACAGCGCGCGTAAGTTGGCCGCCTGGTTGATATCGAAAATCACTAACTGACTGCCGTTGTCCGGCAGGTAACGGTACAGCGCATTCACCACCGCGCGGGTACTGACAGTGGAATCGAGGATCGACTGGAACGTCATCAGCGGGGGTAAGCCACGTATTTCGCCATCGCGGGCGAGTTGCACAATCTGTTCCTGCAACGCCTGGGTTAACAGCCAGGACTGACGCGCCGCTCGGGAATGAATTGTATTTAAACGGGTTGTATTCCGGCACGATATTCAGCCACGCCGCTTTAGCAAACACCGGGAACACCGCTGGCCATCCCGCTAACCCCGCAAAACGGGCGTATGCCGTCACGCCAATCATCGGTGACAACAACACCACCTGTTGTGGTTTACGCAGCGCCTGATCCTGTTGGCTATCAAGCACATACTTCATCGCCAGCGCGCCGCCGTTGGAGTAGCCCACCAGATGCAACGGGACCTGGGTTCCCGCTATCCGTGGCTTCACGCACGGGCCAGACGCGTCGCGGCCAGCCACATTTTCCAGTCAACTTTGGTTAACGATCCCGGCGCGGTGCCGTGGCCGGGTAATCTCGGTTCTACCGCAACATAGCCTTGTTGCTGATAGGCCTGTGCCAGATAACGCATGCTGTAAGGCGAATCCGTTAGGCCGTGCAGTAGCACCACAGCGCCTTTAATTTCACCCATGGGTTTCAGTACAAACGAACGATTCCAGTCGGTGTCAAATCCTGCCGGATAGACCGGGCTTTGCGCGTAATAGCGGTTTAGCGAGGTTTTCTCTTCGTCACTCAGTTGGTCCGTGACGTTGTGTTTCATCTGCTGGAAGATCACATTTTCCTGCGCCAGATAATCGGCGAAGGTGGCGGATCTATTTGATCCACTGTCATTTCGTCAGCCGCCCAGGTATGCCAGCGATGCAGCGGTCCCTGCTCAGACTGATAGCCGCGAATCAGAAAACATGATCAGCAAAGAAACCACGCCCAGGGCGATTCTCTTCAGCCACTTAAGCGTGGGTGAACGCTGCACCCTGTCAGAATCCATAGCGGAACCAGGCAAACAGCACATTGCCGTTGTTGTAGCTACCCGGAATATAGGTGAACTGCACGTTAAGATTTTTATAACCTGCGGAGAACAGCGGCAAAACAATCGGCAGCGGCACGTAGTTGGCGAAATCGTCACGCGCGGTGATGCCCGCCGTCAGCCCCAACCCTAAACGCACATCGCGTGCCTCATCGAGATACCAGCCTTCTCCCAGCCGTAACCGATAATCGGCTGCCACATGTTGTGCGAATCCTTAAAGGCCATCGCATACAGCGCGCTCCAGTCACCGTCCTCGTTGTAGCGGGACACACCAAAGCCACCGCCCCATGGCGACTCGTTGTAGTTATCGGTTTTGTCTTTGTCGTAAGCGAAACGCGCATGCCAGCTGATGAACGGCAAATAGAGGTCGTAATATTGTGGCTGCTCCCAGGTTTGTGACACGTCCTGCTTCAGCCATTCCCATCCATCACTGAGTGTGCCAGCCGCCAGGGCCGGGAAGGTCAAAACACTCAACGAGACGCACAACGCCACCAGAAAAGTACGCATGAGTTATCCTTCTGCAAAAGCACCAATGATAGTGAGCAAGGGGAACAGCCAGCATGATCTGTGTGCCCATACCGCAGACCGTCTGGGAATATTATAGTTGTTGAGTGAAGGTTAAGGGGCTGAGCAAAACATACTGTTGCGTGGCACATTCCATAAGAACGAGGTCGATTTGACTGGCGATGAAGACTTGAGCAAACTATGTTCTTTTGTATTAACAGTTAATACACGGTGAGTTCAATGAGAAAAATAACGTCGGTTAGCGTAGGCGAACAACTCGATAACTTCATCTCGCGCATGGTTGATTCAGGGCGCTATGGATCAGCCAGTGAAGTGATGCGTTCGGCTTTACGGCTGCTGGAACAACAGGAATCACATGATCAAGTTGTCCGAAATGCCGTTGTTGAAGGGTTAGAAAGTGGCGAAAGCCCGCGTTCACTGCGTGAGATCGCTGCGGAAAGGAAGAAGCTTCATCGTGTATAAACTGTCCAAACTTGCCGACAGTGACTTTGCCAATATCTATGATTATACCTTGCTCAATTTGGTGAAGCCCAGCCGATCGCTACACCGATGCATTGGATGAGTTCCTTGAAACATTGTCAAAGATGCCTGAGATGGGACAGGATTACCCGCGCGTGCAGGATGTGAAACGTATTGTTTTCCAGTCACATACCATTTTATACTGCCAATCCTTCCGGAATATTTATTGCCCGAATTTTACATCAACAGATGGATACGGCTCGTCACCTACCCGACTTTTAATTCCACACTCAGCACCCTATCGCGCCCATAATCTTCCTCAACAACGCTTTTTTTACCTTTTCCACTCATCCCATCTTGATAACGATAACGATTTTCATTCAAATACAGCCTGCCACTCTTCATGCATGCAGCACTGTGCGGTTGTTGGGAATCCATCTTGTCAGCGTTTGAGCGTTACTACACGGAACTGTTCCGCTTTTGAGCGGTAAACTGCGGGATAAACACCTCGCGGAAGAATTGACCCAGGAGACATTCAGCCGCGCGCTGGCTGCCCCGGAACAGATTTCCTCGCACCGCGGATTGCTCTACCATATCGCCAGAAATCTTGGTCGACCGCTATCGCCTGCAGAAACAGTATGATCCCTCGCAAGATACTGACACCGATGAGTTACTGGCACCCGCTACGAGCAACCGGACAATCGCCTGAGAACCAACAATATATCGACCATATTGTGGCTGCCATTGAGACCCTGCCGCCGCGCTGTCGGGAGGCTTTTATCCGTCATCGAATTGAGGGGCAGTCGCAGCGAAGTGGCTGCGAGCATGGGAATTTCAACCAACATGGTGGAAAACACATCATTCGCGCCATGCTGGCCTGCCGTGCCAGCCGCGACAGCTGGCGTGATGAACAATCGACAGGGAAGGCACGATGACGCGTCATGATGAGCAGACAATTGCCGAACAGGCGATTCACTGGCTACTCCGTCAGCAAGAGGGCATGACGCGAGAGGAGCAGCAGGCTTTCGAACGCTGGCTGCAAACGCCTACCCATCGGGCAGAATACGAGGATTTGGGCGGGCTGTGGCAACAGACGGCGGCTATTCCTGCCGCTGCCGTTGCGCATCTGCGCGCCCCGCGCCAGCACGCCGTATCGGGTGGTTCGATAGTAGCGACCTGTGCGCTGCTGTTACTGGCAGCCGTGCTCTACTTCCCGCTACGTAACACCTTCGCCCCGCCGCTTTACAGCGCAAGCTGGCACACCGGACGTGGCGAGATGCGCACCGTGCAACTTCCCGACGGCACCACGTTGTCACTGGATGCCGGTACCCAGCTCAATGTGCGCTACTTTGCCAATCGCCGGAGGTGGAGATGCCGCAAGGGCAAGTCTTCTTCCAGGTCACGCACAACCCGAGCCAGCCGTTTGAGGTGCTTAGCGGCCCAACCCGCGTAACCGTAGTGGGCACCGAATTCCGGGTCCGTTACCTGCCGCATACCATGAGTGGTGAAGGCAGCGATGTCGCCGTGCGTTCAGGCGCGGTGCGCGTCGGTCCACGCGGCAACTGGGAGAACCGCTGGTGGCGGGCGATGCAGCATCTGCATGTTCCACAAGCACAGCGACATATCAGTGTGCTGCACGCCTCAGAACGATCGCTGACTGATGCGCAGGGGCGTCTGATTTCACGCTCGACGCTGCCCGCCGAGCGCATCGCCGCCTGGCGCGACGATCGTATCGTACTGGATGACACCCGGCTGGATATGGCACTGGCGGAGTTTGCTCGCTACGGCGACGTTTCGCTCAAGCTGAATTCGCCTGCTGTTGCTGCACTGCGCATCAGCGGCAGTTTTGATACCAATCGGGTGGATAGCTTTGCTAACGCATTGCCGCGCGTGCTGCCGGTGAAAATAAAAAACATTAAAAATCAATCCACTGTGGTCGCAACCAGCATGACGTTAAAAAATAATTAAAATCGATGTCAGGGTTTGACCCTGCGCGCCGTCTTCAGAAGAGAATGATTATTATTTATCTTATCTCTGGGGATCCTGAATGGCTGTTTTTCTGTTTTACGTGCATTCGACCTTCGTGCATATTGCCGTCGCGCTGGCGGTGGCCTTGCCTGCTTCCGCCGTTTTCGCCGCGGCAACGCTGTCACTGTCACTGCCCTCGCAACCACTGGCGACCTCACTCAACCAATTAGCCAGACAGGCTAACGTGCAGCTGATTGCTGCACCGGCATCCCTTGCTAATAAAACTGCACCGGCGGTGAAAGGCTCGATGACGTTGAACAGCGCGCTGGGTCAACTCTTGGCAGGAAGTGGACTGGAGTGGACGCAAATGGTGACACCGTCTCCGTCACGCCTTCGACAGTAGGCGAAGATACGCTGACGGTAACCAAAACCCCGAGCAACTCTTCCGCCGTACCGGATCAAACCACCAGGCCACTAAAACAGATACACCTGCTTGAAGTGCCTCAGTCAGTCTCGGTGATCACGCGTCAGCAATTGGACCGCCAGAATGTCCAAAGCGTCACCGAAGCGTTGCGCTATGTGCCGGGAGTGAAAACCGAAACCTACGGTGTCGATCCCAAAGGTTATGACTGGATCTACATTCGCGGCTTCAATGCTCTGACCACCAACGATTACCGTGATGGTCTACGCCAACTCAACAACAGTTACAGCTACTTCCGCACCGAACCTTATGCACTGGAACGCATTGATATTGTACGCGGCCCCTCTTCAACCCTGTTTGGTCTCGGCGATGCTGGCGGGATCGTGAACCGCGTCAGCAAAATGCCTGACGCGCGCGGCGTGCATGAAGTGGAAGTCCAGTTGGGGAATTTCAATCGCCGTCAGGCGCAGTTTGATATGAGCGATAAACTGGATGATGAAGGTCAGTGGCTGTATCGCGTGGTCGGTCTGGCACGTGACAGCGATACCCAGTTCCAGTATCGCGATGGCCCGCATGTAGAAGATAACCGCCTGTACCTCGCACCCACCTTAACGTGGCTTCCTTCCGCCGATACCAGTCTGACGCTGCGCGCTGATTACCTGCGCGATACCTCCGGTGGCACCGTGGCAGTCCTGACCAATCCGGGCAATAAAACCACCGACACGCTCTTAGGCGATTACAACTACAACCGCTTCCGCCAGGAGCAGTACAGCGTGGGCTATGAGTTCAGCCAGCAGCTTTCTGAGGGCATTAAGTTCCGCCAGAACCTGCGTTATGGTCAGACCGATACCATTCTGAACAACCTGCTTGCAGGCGATCCAGACTTCACCACCAACACCGTGCGTCACGCAACGCCATTCGTTTTGATGAGCACATGAAAGCCTTCAACATCGATAATCAGTTGCAGATGGATTTCAACACGGCGTCAGTCGCACATACGCTGCTGGCCGGGGTGGATTACAGCTGGCTGGATGCCAACGCCAAGCGCTTCAGCGCTGTTGCGCCCGCGCTCAGCATCACCCATCCGGTTTACGGTCTGGATATTGCCGACCCGACCAACGCCGTGAATAACAACGATCAAACCACCGCCCAGTTGGGTGTGTACATGCAGGATCAAATTCACCTGACCGATCAATGGCTGGTGACGCTCGGTGGTCGTCATGACGATATCAGCATGCGCACGCAGAACAACCTCAGTGGCAGCAGCTCGTGGGTGGACAAAGATGCCTGGACGGGGCGTGCGGGATTAACTTATCTGGTTGGCAACGGATTGGCGCCGTACATCAGCTACGCCGAGTCATTCGTGCCCAACAGCGGCACCGACAGCCAGAACCGCACCTTCGATCCGAGTAAGGCGCATCAGTATGAGATTGGGGTGAAATATCAGCCGGACAGCAATCTGCTGATGACACTGGCCGCGTTTGATATCACCAAATCCAACGTGCTCACCAATGAAATCGTCGATGGGCTCGCCACCGGTTATCAGGTGGCATCAGGTGAAGTGCGCTCACGCGGCATCGAGTGGCAAACACAGGCACAGCTGACCTCTAACCTCGACGTGCTGGCTTCTTATACCTACACCGATGCCGAGATCAGCAAAAGCAACAATGGCGATCAGGGCAAGCAGCAGGCTAACGTGCCGAAAAACATGGCATCGGCATGGCTGAACTACGGCTTCCATCAGGGCATGTTTGATGGGCTGTTGCTGAGCACTGGCGTGCGCTATATCGGCAGCATGTACGGCGACAACGCCAACACCATTCCGGTAAAGACACCCTGGTCGATGCGGGCGTGAAATATCAGGTGAACAGAAATATTCAGGTCGGATTCAACGTGCAGAACCTGTTTGATCATCACTATGTCGGTACCTGCGATGGCGATACCAGCTGCTATCCAGGCCAGGAACGCACCTTTATAGGCTCGCTGAAGCTGAACTTCCCTGATGTTCAATATCAGTCGTCGTACCTGCTGTGCTCGTCGTGCTGCCCATCGCGGCACGTGCAGCGCAGGCCATTCCCGATCGCCAGCGTATTGTGGCGATCAACTGGGCGGCAGCGGAAACGCTGCTGAGCCTGGGCGTCACGCCGCTGGCGATATCCGATAGCCACTATTTTCGCCAACGCATTCCGCGCCCGCTGTTACTGACAGCGTGGGATATCGGGGCCGTTCTGGGGCCCAATCTGGAAATGCTCGCGGCCTGCGCCCTGCTCTAATTATCAGCGATGCTCCCCGCCGCCGTTGACCAAAATGGCGACCATCCCCCGGTAGAAACCGTCACCGCGTTTGCGACGTCAGGTGATCTATGGCAAGCCTTGCGACTGGAGGGCAACTGGGCGCACGTCTGGAGGTTACCCCCCACGCGACAAAGTGGCTGCAACAGGTCGATACGGCAATGGACACTTATCGCCAGCGCCTGATTAATCCTCAACACGCGCGTACTGGTGATGGTGTTGGATCAGAAGGATTAGGTAAGTACGAACGCTACGGTAACGGCAGTCTGGCCGATGCGGTGTACGCCAGCTCGGTTTGATAAACGCCTGGCGAAATCGGTTAACTGCGCACGTCGCGCGAGTGCGCATTAGAGGAACTGGCCGATCTCCCCTGCGACTGGCTTTCTACACTGAATTACACCGACGGCGATGACGTTTGATGCGCGCCCGGCAGCCGAACGGTTTATGGCACCACTTGCCGATGGTGGCGCAAGGGCGTGTGACCCGTTTGGATCATTTCTTTCCGTTTGGCAGCCTCGCGACGGCGCTTGGGCTGGCGGACGATATAACTCGCGTACTGGAAACCGCATCATGAAACCGATGAGCGCCATGGTGCTGCTATGCGCCGCTTTTATTGCGGCTCTCACGCTGGTCACCGTCAATTACTCCACGTTGCTGGCACGCTATCCCGTCTCACTATCATCGCTGCTGGTTGAGCAAAGCTTTCTGCCGCGCATCGCTGTCAGCCTGCTGTGCGGCGCGGGGCCCTGGCGTTGAGCCGGTTTGCTGTTTCAGCAGGTGCTGCAAAATCCGCTGCAGCTGGGGAAGACGCTCGGCGTGGCTGCCGGTGCCAATCTGGCGATGTCCGCAGCGCTGGTTTTCGCGCCCGGCCTGCTGGTCATCGGCTTGCCGCTGCTGGCGCTGATCGGATCGATGGTGGCTATTTTGATCCTGATGGCGCTCACCGCGGGTCGCCGATTCGCACCGCTGAGCGTGATTCTGGTTGGCATGGTTCTCAGCCTGTACGGCAACGCCCTGAACACACTATTGGTGCTGTTCAACCACGATTACCTCAGCGATCTGTTTAGCTGGCAAGCCGGGACACTGGCGCAAAGCGGCTGGAGCAGCAGCCTGGTATTGGCGGTAACGCTGGCTTGTGCACTGATCGCCAGCCTGCTGCTGGTCAGGCCGCTGACGGTGCTGGGATTATCCGAGCAAAATGCCCGTGCGTTGGGTCTGGCCACCGTGCAGGTGCGCTTTATGGCGCTGGGCGTGGCGGTGTTTCTGAGTGCGATGATCACCAGCCAGGTGGGGATTATCAGTTTTATCGGGCTGGCGGCCCCGGCGATGGTTAAAGCCTGCGGCCTGCGCCGCTTCCCACAGCAGCTGATTGCCAGCATGCTCTCCGGTGCAACCTTACTGCTGCTGGTCGATCAGCTCGCATTACGCTGTTCCCCTGCGGCGGGCGACATTCCATCAGGCGCCGTGACGGCACTGTTAAGCGCACCGTGTATTATTGATACTGCTGATGCGGCAACGCGCCACACATCTGCCGACCGGGCAAACGCGGCTCAGCGCTACCCGCGTTTCAACACGCGTCAACTGGGGATGCTGTTACTGCTTTTGCTGCTGATTCTGCCTGCGTCTCTCTGGTTCAACCGTACACCGCCAGGCGCAATCACTTCGCAATTGCTGGTCTGGCGCTGGCCGAGAATCAGCGGTGCGCTCTGTGCAGGGATGATGCTGGCGTGTGCGGGGGTGCTAATTCAACGCTTAACCGGTAATGCGATGGCGAGCGAGCTGACCGGCATCAGCAGCGGCGCGAGCCCTCGCGGTGTTATTGACCGTGTTGTTCACCTCCTCGGCTGACGTTTATGTTTACCCGCTGCGGTGGTCGGCAGCCTGCTCGCCATGCTGTTGCTGTTTTGTTTGGCGCGCGCAGTAGGTTTTAACCCGCAGAAGATGGTGCTGATTGGTTTGAGCCTCACCAGCCTCGCCAGCGCGCTGAGATATGATACTGATGCTAGTGGCGACCCGCGTGCTGATGCTGTTGAACTGGGTACCGGCTCGACCGCGAACATAGACGCAAGCATGGCCGTCGGTGCGATGGTAGCTGCGATGGTGTTATCGTCCGCTGGCGTTGATGATGCAACGCTGGTTAACGCTTTAGGATTAGGGCAGCCGACCGCTCAGTCATTGGGCATCGCCTTGCGCCGCACGAATTTGTTAATTCTGCTCACGGCATTACTCACTGCTGCGGGCACACTGCTGGTCGGCCCGCTGAGTTTTATCGGTTTGCTGGCACCGCAGTGCGCCAGAGCGCTGGGTGCCCATTTGCTACGTCATCAGCTGTGCGCCGCCGCGTTGATGGGAGGATTGTTGATGGTGCTTGCCGACTGGTTGGGGCGCAACATCGCCTGGCCATGGCCGATCTCCGCCGGGCTGTTGACTGCATTTATCGGTGCACCGTGGTTTTTATGGCAACTGCGCACGGAACGTCAGGCTGAAGAACACTCAGCCCATCACAAACCGCTCATTGAACGCCTTGCGCCATTTGGTCGGCGTGGTGTTAAAGCGTTGTCTGAAGTGATGGCGCAACGCTTCGGGAGAACCAAACCCCGCCTGCTCAGCGACCTGATCAATACTGAGCGCGTTGTTTTCCAGCATCGCGCAGGCCTTTTCCAGCCGAATGCCGAGCAACCACTCGCCCGGCGAGGTGCCGGTGGCATCATGAAAGCGACGAATAAAGGTGCGACGGCTCATGCCTGCTTGCACGCGCCAACTGCTCGATCACCAACGGCGCGTTCAGATTATTGCGCAAATCGTCGAGCAGGGGCGCGAGGCTATTGCTGCGGCGTTGTGGAACAGGTTGTTGGATCAACTGCGCCTGGCTGCCCTCTCGTAGCGGCGGCGTCACCATTCTGCGTGCGGTGCGATTGGCGACATCAATGCCGTAATCGCGTCGAATCAGATAAACATAAATGACACCTGCTGCACCGCCCGCCGAAGTGATGATGCTGCCTTCATCCACGTAAATCATGCCGTGTTCCACCTGCACTGGGAAATCTTTCGGCCGGATCTCGGTGCTGTTCCAGTGGGCGGTGGCACGTTCCCGTTTAACAGCCGCTTCCCCAGTACAAAGCTTCCGGCACAAATGGAACAATCCGTGTGCCATTTTGATGTAGGCTTTTTGTAACGCTGTGATTAACGCCTCAGAGGCCGGTGCGGTCACGCTGCGCCAGCCGGGGATGACGATGGTTCCGGCGTCTTCCAGTAACTCAAGCCCGCCATCCACCACCAGGCGCACACCGCCCTGCGCACCAAACACGCCCTCTTCCACCGACGCCACGCTCAGGTCATACAGCGGATGGCCGAAGACGTCATCTGCTCGGCCAAACGCTTCAACGGCAGTACCAAATTCAAAGGTACAGAGGCATTCATACGCCAAAAGCACCAGCCGCCGATTTTTCGGCGCTGCAGGAGGAACGCAGAGAAGAAGTGATTTGCATGTCAGCCTTATCCATGATGTTGGCACGATTTTGACGATATCTGGCATCGGCATGGATTTCCACCGTTGCGTCAATCTTCCATGCTGGCACGCTCTTAACGTGACGCAGGAATTCAGGATGAAGAACATGTTGGCGCTGATGGCGGTGTGCTTAGCCGCGTTGATGTCGGGGCTGGAAATCTCCAGCGTGCCGGTGATTTTGCCGGTACTGGAACAGGAGATGCAGGCGAATTTTCGCGATCTGCAGTGGATCATGAATGCCTATACGCTGGCCTGCACCGCCGTTTTAATGGCGACCGGCACGCTGGCGGATAACTATGGCCGCAAGCGCATCTTTCTCATCACCATTGTCGGTTTTGGTTTGACCTCGGTGATGTGCGGGCTGGTCGGGAGTGCATTCTGGCTCATCATCGGGCGCTTCCTGCAAGGGCTAAGCGGCGGTGCGATGTTAACCTGCCTGATCGCCATACTCTCGCACCAGTTCCCGCAGGAAACCCCTGTAGCCAGGCCTTTGCCGCATGGGGGATAACCTTTGGCTTTGGTCTGGTCGGTCCTATCATCGGCGGGATGCTGGTGGCGGTTTTAAGCTGGCAATGGGTGTTTCTGGTGCACGGCTTTATCGCGCTGCTGACATTCGTGCTCGCACTGAAAAATGTGGATGAATTCCACTCCTGGCCAAAGCAACAAACTCGATCGGGTTGATCACCCCACCCTATGCGTGGTTGGCGTGACCTATCTCATTACCCAGGTGCCAGCATGGGTTGGCGAAGTCTTGAAGCCTGGCTAATTATGCTGGTGATCCTGATCAGCTCGGTGGTGTTTATTCGCACGGAGAAGCGCCATCCTCACCCAATGTTTGATTTCTCGGTGTTTCGCATTCGCTCCTTCTCGGGGGCTTTGATGGTCTGATTGCATGAACTTCAGTTTCGGCCGCTGATGATCTACCTGCCGGTTTATTACCACAGAGCGGGCTTGGGTTCAGCAGTATGGATACCGGTTTTGCCTGCTTGCCTATACCTTGCCCACCTTATTGATGCCGCCGATAGGGAAAAACTGGTGCTGCGATGGCGCTGCCCGTGTCATTCCCCTCGGATTATTTTCGATCGGTGCTGGGTTCGTGCTGATGAAACTGGCCATCACGTACCAACTGAGTTTGCTGCCGGGTGCCCTGCTGGCGGGAACCGCGCTCGGGCTCACCAATACGCCGGTGACCAATACCACGACCGGTTCCGTTGCCGCTAATCGGGTAGGCATGGCTTCCGGGATTGATATCAGTGCACGTTTAATCACGCTGGCGATCAACATCGCCTTGATGGGCAGCCTGCTGGTGGCAGTGATCGCTCCAGTCTGCGGCAACGGCTTCCCTCCAGCGATGTGGTTGCGCTCGCAAGAACGCATAGCGGCTGGCGCTGAAGTTTCGCTTAGCCGCGCTATCGCCTCGCAAGTGCTGGCTGACGGATTTTTCCAGGCCGTGCTGACCTATGGCGCGCTGGGTGTAAGCGTCTGGCACTGGCGAGTTATCTGCTGTTCAGGCCAGTCTCAGAGTGGCTGAGCGTGGACGACCCATCCCTGCCGACGAGAGTGAGGGTTATCGCGCCACGCAGCCAAAGCGATCTTCCAGCAACGGATAGCGCTGCGCATCCGGTAACTCAAAATGCCACCACTCGGTTGGCATACCGACAAAACCGCCTGCCAGCATAATGGCATTGAGCATCAAACGATGGCGCTGTGCCTGTGGCGGTACATCGGGATGGAACGGATGCGAAAGATCTTCCATCGCATCAAAGGCGGTGCCCATATCCAGCACTTGCCCGCGTCATCCACTAACGTCAGATCAATCGCCACGCCACGGCTGTGATTCGAGCCGATTGCGGGCGGCACCACGTAGTCGGCATCCGGGCAGGCATCCCATAGATGCCACTGCGCCTGCTGGGGGCGATAAGCATCAAAAATCAGTAAGGTGAAGCCAGCCAGTCGGGCGACCTCAACACTTTGCAAACGCGCGCGCCGCTTCTGGATGCAGCAGGGCCCGCGCTTCGCGATAAATGCCGTAACCGGTGATGTTATCGGTCGTGGCGTATTTCAGGTCAAAAGCCAACGTTGGAAAGCTAGCGGCTAAATCAGTGAGTAAAATGTCCTGCGTCATCCTTCATCCTGTTGATCAATGTTCCGGCAATGATAATAGCTGGCGCGGCAGCGTTGTCAGCCGCTCTGCACCCTGCGGCGTCACGCGAACGGTTTCGCTGAACGCCAGACTTTGCGCGGAAGTATACATATCCATATCCTCCTCCAGTAACCACTCCGCTTTGGCATGAAGCTACAGGAAAATCACTGGGCGCGGCGTGCGCGTATACAGCCCCAGCGCATAGCCGGTGATGTTGGGATAATCCGTACGAAGTCCATTGCGCAATAACCCCTCGCGCACAATCGCATCCACTTCCCGTGCGCTGACGCCGGGTTTCATGGCCCTGAACTGTTCATCCTGTATTGCGTGATAATGCAGCGCCAGCTCAGCGCTGCGGAGATCTCCCCACACAAACGGACGCATCAGACGCGCGCTGTAGTGTTTTTCAATTTTAGAATCGCTTCACGTGCAGCAATATCGCCACAAACGCTGGTTCGCACGCTGCATGGAGAAACTGCCATGCGCTGGGTGGCGGACGAGAGCCTGGCTTCGCATCCGCACCCAGACGCAAAAATTCGCCTGCCGCCAGCGCAGCGACATCGCGTACACGCCAGCTGCCCTGCACGGCTTTGCCCATCGCGTCCAGCGTGGTATCGGCAATGGCGGAAGCCTGACGCAACGCCTCCAGCTCTGCCGGGAATTTCACGCTGCGCAGCCGATCGCTCACACCGGTTAAATCGCACCACTGCACGTCCGGCAAATGGCGCGACAGCTGCTGCCAGCTGTGCACCGTCAAGCCATAAGAGGTGTAATCCGCGCCCAACCGCGCCCGTTGAAACCGCGTCGGAGCAGACTGTGCGCCACCGCAACCACGGGTCCTGATCGTCACGATAGCTTTCTACTGTCAGCGCAGGAGATTGCGCCCGGCACGTATGCTCATCTAACTGGCGCAGCACCATCCAGGGATTGCCGTTAAGCGGCACCAGGCAAGCGCGATACAAGGTTTCTGACACGTGTATAACCGGTCAGCCGCTTCGCAGTTCACCATGATCGATGATCATTACGTCCACATTGGCCTGCTGCATCGTGGCACGCAGGCGACTTCCAGCGCCGCGGCGTTCATTATGCGCCCTCGACCGGCTGGCAGATCTCTCAGAATTCGAGATAAATGCGCACCATATCAAGGAATCGGTTATCTCGACGCGCTCATCCGCATGTAAAGGGATACGCTGACGAGGCGACGATGCCTTCCATGCCCGCATGCTGATACAGGTGTGCAGCATCAGTACCAAAGAAGGCTGGCGGCGTGATGACGCCAGTAGGCTGTTCGGTGCCACGCACGGTTTTCCAGCCGCGATTCACCGCTTTGACAATCGGTGACTCTGGCGACACTTCGAAAGGCAACATGGCTTATCGCGATACCGTCATCAAACAGCTCAGCTTTCAGGCCGGGAAGCGCTGCACAGTGTATCCAGAGCGCTTGCAGATCCGCTAACACGCCTTCAACGGTTTGACTCCGGCGCAAAGCGGGCTGAACCCTTCAGGCGTACAAAGTCAGCCACCTGCGGCGGACGCCACTCTTGCAGATCGCGCCCCAGTGCGCCGTGCGCAGTACCGATATGTCCCGGTTAATTTTCAGATGCTCTTCACTTCGCGCCGCTGAACACCATGCCATTAATCTGCGGAATCAGTTCGACGGCGGCGTTGATCGCATCCACCGCCTCTTCGCGTTTTGACAGATGGCGGGTATCACCGGTGAGTTCAATGGAACACAGTGAACCGGCATGCATGGTCAGCGCCTGCAGATCAGTGGTCCGCTTGATAAAATCGGCGCGCACGCCCTGTTCAATTCCGCCAGCGTGCCGATACCGCCCTGCAATTCGCCCACCACGTAGGTCAGAATCACATCACCTTTCAGTTTCACACCGGCATCAATCAGCGTTTTCAGCGCACAGAAGTAGGCCGCATCGCCCGCTTTCATATTGGAGACGCCAATGCCGTAAATGAACTGGTCGTCAATTTTTCCTGCCCAGGGATCCACCGTCCAGCCTTCGGTTACCGGATTGGTGTCCAGATGGCCGTTGAACAGCAGGCTGTTGCCGCCGCCGCTGCCCGCCAGGCGACCGATAGCGATTGAGACGATCGCCCGGGACTTTTTGCAGTTCGGTTTCAGGCCCAGCTGTGCCATCTGTTCTGCCATATAGCGGGCTAACTCACGTTCGCCATCGGTGGCGCTGTAGCTTTTGTGCTGCACCATTTTTGCCAGGAAAGAGAGGCAGAACTCGCGATCGATATGATGAATTAACTGTTCAGGATTCATGCGTTTCTCGTTAAGCAACGGATTGGGATAAGTCGGGAACGTGCACCGCATCAAGCAGTGCGCGGGTATAAGGATGCTGCGCCAGCGCGCTCATATTCTCGCCGGCAGCACTTCCACACATCGCCGCGATACATTACCGCCACGCGATGGGCGATTTGACGTATCAGGTTGAGATCGTGGGTAATAAACAGATAGGCCGTGCCGTAGCGGCGACGCAGTTCCAGCAAAAGCTCGATGATGGTGGCCTGCACTGACACATCCAGCGCAGCGGTGATTTCATCGCAAATCACTAAATCTGGTGGATTGGCAAAAGCACGTGCGATAGCAACACGCTGTTTCTGACCACCGGACAGCGCGTGCGGATAGCGCGTGGCAAACTCTGCGGGCAACCGCACTTCCTCTAACAGGCGAGCCACGGCTTGCGCTTCCGTTTCTCCCGGCGGCAAACCGTATAAGCGCAGCGGACGCGCAATGATTTCACCGATGGTCATGCGTGGATTCAGCGAGGCGTCCGGATGCTGAAAGATCATCTGCACCCGGCGGCGATACTCTTTATCCATCTGCGCGCGGCCTTGCAGCGCATAGCCGCAGAAGTCGAGCTCACCGCTAAACGGCACCAGTCCGGTGATCGCTTTGCCCAGAGAGGATTTCCCCGAACCTGACTCGCCCACCACGCCAAGGATCTCGCCCTGATGCACGGTGAGCGAAACCGCGTTGGCGGCACGCGTGGTATTGGCTTCACGTTTAAGCAAGCGGTCGACAAAACCTTGCTGGCCGTAATCGATGGTGAGCGCGTCCAGCGTCAGCAGCGGCTGCGATCCGGCGGCATCCTGTACCAGACGCTGCTGCGGATTTGGCACTGCTGAGATCAATTTGCGGGTATAGCTGTTCTGCGGCGCGCTAAACAAACTCTGCGTGTCGGCCTGCTCCACAATTCGCCCTTTTTCCAGCACGCAAACGCGATCGGCGACTTTCGCCACCAGCGCCAGATCGTGGGAAATATACAGTGAGGCCACCCCGTCTCTTCGCGCAGACGTTCATAGAGATCGAGGATCTGCGCCGAGCTGATCACATCCAGCGCGGTGGTCGGTTCATCGAAGATCATGCAGTCCGGCTGACAGGCGAACGCCGTGGCGATTAAGATGCGCTGCTTCTCACCCCGGAAACCTGATGCGGATAACGGCGCATCATGCGTGCCGGATGTTTGAGCTCGACGTCATGTAACAGCGACTCGCCCAATTCCTGCGCTTCACGTGCCGTTAAGCCGCGATGGCGCCGCAGCACTTCTGTCACCTGTTCGCCCAGCGTAAGGGTGGGATTGAGCGAAGCACTTGGGTCCTGAAAAATCATCCCCAGCTTCGCGCCGCGCAAGGCCATCAGTTTTGGGGCAGGCAAACTCAGCAGGCTCTCCGTTGAGGCGGATGTCGCCCCACTTCTCACGCGCATTGCCCGCCAGCCAGCGCATGATCGCCCAGCCGAGCGTGGTTTTGCCGGACCCGGATTCCCCCACTAACCCCAGCACTTCGCCGGGCATCACGTTTAACGTAATATCGCGCAGCACCGGCAGTGACTCACCGCTTTGTAACGCGTAATCAAGGCTGTAATTTTCCACCGACAGCACCGGTTCAGGCTTCACACTCATCAGTGGCTCCTTGGGTTGAGCACGTCTCGCAGCCCGTCACCCAGTAAGTTAAAACCAATCGCCACCAGCGCGATCGCCAGGCCCGGAATCATCATCATCCACGGCGCGGTGAAGAAATAGGTGCGGGCTTCGGAGACCATCAGCCCCCACTCTGGCTCGGGAGGCTGTGCGCCTAAACCGAGGAAACTCAGGGTGGCGAACAGCATGATGGCGAAGGCCACGCGGATGGTGGCTTCCACGATGATCGGTGCGAGGATGTTCGGCAGCATTTCACGCAGGATGATGTAGTGCCCGGCTTCACCACGGGCAATCGCCGCGTTGATGTAATCCTGCTGCCGCGCCGCCAGCGCCACGCTGCGTGAAATACGCACCATGCCCGGCACAAACGCAATGGTGATCGCCAGCACCGCATTCATGCTGCTCTGACCCAAAGTGCTGACAATCAGCAAAGCAAACAGCAGGCTGGGGATCGCCATCACGGCATCCATCGTGCGCATCATAAATTCATCGATCTTGCCGCCCAGATAGGCGCTGGCGGTGCCCAGTACTGAACCAATCACCATGGCCAAGCGGTTGCCAGCAGTGACAGCACGATGGTGGAGCGTGCGCCAACCAGTACCCGGCTGAAGATGTCTCGCCCCATTTGATCGGTGCCAAACCAGTGCTCGGCACTCGGCGGTTTGTAACGCGTCAGAATCGAGATCGACTCGGGATCAAAAGGTGCGACATGCGCGCCACCGACCACCATCAGCAGCGACAGCAGGATAATCAGTACCCCGACCGCCTGCGGTGAGCGCAGTAAACGTTTTAAAATATCAGGCATAGGAAATTCGCTTATCCAGAACCACATAGGCCAAATCGGCGAGGAAATTCACCACCGAATAGGTCGCGGCGAGAATCATCACACCGGCCTGAATGGTGGGCAGATCGCGTGCCTGCACGGCAACAATCAGCTCACGACCAATACCGGGAATGGCGAAGATCTCCTCGACCACCACAATGCCGCCCAGCAGATAACCGACATCCAATGCCACAATGGTAATGGTCGGCAACAAGCCATTGCGCAGCGCGTGACGCCAGAGAATGCGGCGGCGCGACAGGCCTTTCAGCCAGGCGGCGCGGATGTAGTCGGTATGCAACACATCGACCATCTCCGAACGCACCATGCGCGAAACGTGCGCCACCAGGATCAGTGCCACGGTGATTGACGGCAGGATCAGGTGCTGGACGCCGCTGATGAAGTTTTCACTCAGCGGCACATAGCCGGTGTCGGGCAGAATCTGCCAGACATCAGCAAACAGCAGTAGCACCAGCGTGGCAGTGACAAACTCGGGGAAGGAGATACCGATGTAGGAGATGACGCTGACCAGCACATCGGCGGTTTTGCCGCGACGTACTGCCGCCCAGATACCGAGCGAATAGCGATCACCAGCATCAGCAACAGTGCACACACCGCCAGCAACAGCGATCGCGACAGCGCGGTCAACAACGTCGGCCCCACTTCGAGCCCATTGCGCATCGACACACCAAAATTGCCCTGCAACGCCTGGCTCAGCCAATGCCAATACTGCAACCATGCTGGCGCATCCAATCCCAGTCGTTCGCGCACCGCGGCGAGTGCCTCTGGCGTGGCGTTTTGCCCCAGCAAGGTGACAGCGGCGTCCGCTGGCAACAAAGGTGATGCCAAAGACCAGCAGTGACACCACCAGCAAGGTGTAGATCATTAGCAGCAGGCGTTTAAGCAGATAACTGGCTGTCACGGATCGCTCTTACACTGCACGCTTAGGCGCTTTGTCAGTTAACCAGGTATGGTCGAGACGGAACACGGCACCATCGCGGATGCAGATGATATCCGCCAACGTAATCACGGGCTGGCAGCCAGCAAATCGAAGAAGGTCGAATCAGCGAAGGCACTTCGTCATGCATCAACTGTTGTGCTTTACCGTACAGCGTGGTGCGCTGCGCATCATCGTTGGTTTCACGGGCGGCATTGACCGCACTATCAAAATCGGCGTTGTTCCAGCGTGTTTCGTTCCGATGCGGTCGAGGTGTAGAGCAGCGAGAACACCGCATCCGGCGTCGGTTGTACTGCCATGTGAAGCCGACGTAGAAGTTGGGTTTCCTTTTTTCCATACCTGATCGAGGTGCTGTGCGCTATTCGGTATCGTCAGCATCGCGGAAACCGCCCCATTAGCCATCTCACGCAGCGCGATACCCAACTGGGTGCGAGTCGCCGGTTTATCCGAGGCAATCAACGTTAAATCGAGGCCGTTGGGATAACCCGCGTCCGCCAATAAGGCTTTGGCTTTGCTGTAATCCACCGCTTTTTCGCCAGGTTAGAAGTAAGGGTAAGAGGCGTTGATTGGCGTATCGTTGCCTGGCGAACCGAGGCCATCGGCAACAAAGTCCACCGATGCCGGGCGATCAACGCACAGTGCCAGCGCCTGACGCACGCGCACATCGTTAAACGGCTTTTGATCGCAGCCCATGTTCACATTGAGGAACTGACCGGATGCCACCCGCAGTGGCAGCACACCTGACGATGGAGAGACGCGCAAATTCGCTCGACTGTGCACTCAGCATCAAATCGGTATCACCGGAGATCAGCGCCGAGCTTTCTGCGATGCCATCGGGATAGACCACCACTTCCACGCCATCCAGATAAGGACGCGCCGGGTCGTAATAATGCGGATTGCGCTACCACTGATTTTGCGTTCGGGATCGTAGGAAACCAGCTTGAAACGGCCCCGCGCCCAGCGAAGCTTTGTGAGTTTGTCGTACTGACCCTGCGCAATGCTGGCGGGAATGATTTTGGCATCGGGATAGGCCAGCATCACCGGCAGGTCAGCGTAAGGGGCATCGGTTTCGATCAGCACGGTGTTGGCATCTTGCTCACCGCTTTGATCGGACCAATGTTGTGCAGTGCCGGAGAAGCATTTTTCGGATCCAGCAACGCCTGCAAACTGGCTACCACGATCTGCCGAGGTCAATGCGCTGCCGTCACTGAACTTGAGGTTCGGACGCAGGGTGAAGTCCACTGCTTGAGATCGGCACCGCCTGCCAGGATTGGGCCAGGTCTGCTTCGGCTTTCATCTCCTGCGTCAGGCGCGTCAGGCCGCTGTAGAGCAACTCCGCGACCAGATATTCCGGGTGACGCGCACCTGATGCGGATTCAGCACGCTGACCGCCTGATCGACACTAATACGCAGTACGCCTTTACGGCGTGCCGCCCGGCGTCGCGCTGGTTACCGCTGCGGCATGGGCCGAGAACGACCAGGGTAACATGGCTGCACCGGTCAGAGCGGTAGAGCTGGTGATAAACTGTCTGCGGTTTAACCCTTTCATCGCGCACATCTTCTCTTCCTCGTTAGTTTGTAATACCGCTGGGTTGAAACTCATCGGCGGATACGCCAGAATGGACTGCGAAAAAGTGCGATAACATCTGCCATCGTTGTGAACTCATCGGCGGCATGAATGCGGTTGTCGGGGCGGGCTAAACCACCCAGTAAAATTTCCTGCATACCGGCCTGCTGAACCCAACCCATATCCGAACTGGTTGAGGATCCCCAGGGTTTAAACTCCTCCGCTTTAAAACCAAATCCTGACTCAGTGCGGCCTGCCAGCGTGGCCAGTGCGGCCATCAGGATTGGCCACCGGGCCAGATGACCAATCATTTGCACGCTGGACATCAAGCGCTGGGCTGCCTTGCATCGCTTGTTGGCAGTGGTCAACTCCTGCCAGACGTTGTCAAACGCCTCTTCGGGGCATAACGTCGATTGACCAGCAGTTCGAAACGTTCGGGGATGGTTGAGCCTTTGCTGCCACCCTGTGCGGCAGCCGCCAGCGTCACCAGTGAGGTCAGCGGTTTGCCCTGATAATGCGGCGGCGCAGGCATTGCCGAGGTGCGCTGTTCCACTTCGCCTTTCAGTTGATAAAGCGCGTTCATCAGCGGCAGTGCGGCTTCGATGGCGTTGATGCCGTGCAGCGGATCGCCAGAATGCGCGGAACGCCCGGTAATAATGATTTTGAGATCGATACTGCCAGCGAGCCCGCCCAGATGCGTGGCACCAGCCACCATTGAAGCTCAACAGATGCCCGTAGCGAAGCGCTGCTGTTCCGGCGAGGTAACGAATACCGGGATACAACCCGCCCTTCATCGGTACTGTAAAGCAGAAAAGACCGGATTGAAACGCAGCGGCAGATTGCAGGCCTGCGCTGCACGGATCGCCGCCATCGCCGCCACGATCGCCCTTTTTCATGTCCGCCGCGCCGCGCCCAAACAACTTACCTTCGGCCACCGTCAGTGCCAGCGGAGGAAATCGCCAGCCATCTCCCGCAGGCACCGTATCGGTGTGAAAGTAGAGATTGCAGTTTTCGGCTGCGCCACAGTTAAGCGTTGCCAGCAAATTCACTCGCTCGCCGGATGCGCTGCCATCCAGGCGGGAGACGCTTGTATGAAGACGCTCAAAGCTAAAGTGCATTGGCGCTAACAGCGTCATCAGATCGGCAAATTGCCCATAGCCATTGCCCGGTGGAACAGGTATCCACGGCCAGCATGCGCTGCATATCGTCAGTTATCTGTGCGGTGTCATCCGCAATGGTCTCTAACGCACTGTTAAGGCGAGAATTCTGCAACATAGGATTATCGTCTGTTGTATTTCATATAGTTTATAGATAATGCAATCTGCTGACGCAGGTCAATCGGTAATCGGAAACATGCAAAAACTATGACGCAGACAACAGGCCGCAACTCTCGTTTAAGCTGAAGGGGAAGGCGCCATTGTATGAAGTGCGGTGAAACGCCATCAGCGAATCGATCCTGCAGGGTGAGCTACCTGCGGGCACAATCCTGCCGAGTGAAAACAGCCTGGCGTCAAAATTTGGCGTGTCGGTGGGAACGGTGCGCAAAGCGCTGGCCGCGTTGACCACCGAAGGGATGTTGATGCGCCGTCGCAAACCGGCACGGTGGTGACCGGCTTGGGGCACCGCTGCACAACCTGAGCCACTTTTTCCATATTTTCGCCTGCACGATAAAAGCGGCGGATTGCTACATTCAGAAACGACACTGCTGGATTATCAGTTGCGTCAAGCTAACGAGCGGGAAGCAGAAAAACTGCAGATCGCCGCCGGGGATGACGTGATACGCCTGAAGCGCACGCGTCGGGTGAAAGGCATTGCCGCCATGCATGAAACGCTGATATTGCCTGCTGCGCGTCTGCCTGATTCCTCCGGCAGAACACTTCTGCCGCCGCTGCTCTATCGCTTGTCTGAACATTACGATGTGCGTGTGGCAGCGGTACGTGAGCAGATTACGGCACAGTTGGCAAACGAAGAAGATGCGACATTGCTGGAGTTGGCATTGCCGCACGGTGATGGTGATAGATGAAGTGTCTTTTGACCAGAGTGCGATCCCGTGATCCTGGCGCATCATCGTTCAGCACCGAGCACTTCATGTATGTGAATGAAGTACGGTAAAACGGTTTCCCGCCCTGCGATTCTGCAGGGCGGGAAGCGGATTCCTGGGGACGCTAACGCCGTTATTGCGCTGCGGCGGCGGCCGCTTCACACTCCAGCCATCAAACGTGGTCTGGTGCGCATGAATCCAGCCATCCACGTGGCGCTGAATGTCTTCGCTGGACGATTCTCCCTGATGCATCCGCTGGTTCTGCGCATTAACATCATTAAGCGGCAGTTTAACGATCTCGAACAGTTTCGCCGCGGCAGGATTCTTTTCTGCCCAGGCTTTATTTGCCACCACATGTTCATTGTTCGGTTTGAAGCCATAATTCTTGCCATTTGGCAACGCGGTATCTTCATTCTTCTGCGAGCCCGGCGTGACAGAATGCGGCACCGTCAACCAGACCACATCTTTGCCCGGTTTTAATTCATCGCTCACCCAATAAGGTGTCCAGGTAAAATAGAGCACCGGATTACCCGCTTTATAGCGGGTCAACGTATCGGCAATAATCGCAGAATAATTACCCTGATTCTGCTGCACCGTATTACTCAGACCATAAGCATCAATTTGTGCATTAATCACCTGACCACAGACCCAGCCCGGATTACATCCCGCCAGATCGGCTTTGCCATCTCCATTAGCATCAAAGAGTTTAGCCAGTTTCGAATCTTTCAGCTGAGAGAGATCGGTAATGTGGATATTTGTCAGCGGTCTTTTTATCGATAAGATAACCCTGCGCGGCACCACTGATATAGGTGCCTTTGCGATAGAATTTTGTATCCCCGCCTGCGGCGTTGTACATATCCTTTTGCAGCGGTTCCCAGTTAACCGCCATGTAAGTGGCATCGCCCGCAGCAATCGCCGTGTAAGCCACGTTGTAGTCCACTTCTTCAGTGGGTTTGACCTCGTAGCCCAGTTTTTCCAGCGCTCTGTTAACAGCTCCGTCTGGAATGACTCTTCCGGCAAGGTACTTTGCACCGGGGAGACCGTCACACCTTTGCCCGGCAAGTCGGCAGCAAACAGTGTCGGTGAACTGATTAACGCAGTGAGGGAAATCGCGAGTAGATTCTTCCTGGTCATAATTTAAAACCTTATTATTTTGGTCGATGCCAGTGAATGGCGTGAGAATATCCCTCTGCAGTGAAGAGAGATGAAATGCAGCTGTCAGTAAAAATTTAAAAGCAGAATATTACTGTTGCAGATAGTGACGTGCGTAACGAAGGCGGGTGTTGTAGGTGGAGAAAAAAGATAAGTCAGAATTCATCATTATGATATCTGGTGACAGACCCTGTTTCCTGTTATCAGGTCCGCGACATTCACTCCGGTAAATTAATCGTGCCGTTACCATAACACATTATTTTCTCACTGCAACCGCTAATCATTTCCCCATAACCAGCAGAGAAATTAGGGCTGAAAAATATAGCGTTTTTAACTACGCTAAAGCCATGAAATTTATCTCCACTCACCTCTCATCAAATAGACATCGGTAACCACGGGAAAACGGTTACCGATGCTCCGTGATGTAAAACGTTTATCGGCGCAGGCGCGCCGCTATAGGATTGCCCTGCGCGGCGCTGCTCGCAAGCTGATAAGCGTTATGCGAGGCGCGATGCGGATAGCGGAAAAACAGCGCAATCGAAATGAATGAGACGATAGCCACGGCGGCAACATAGTACCACCAGCGTAAACGCACTGCCCGACCAGCCAATCAACGCCGCGCCAATCAGCGGTGCTGTGCCACCGAACAACGCGGTAGCCGGTGTTGTACGCCATTGCACCCGCAGAGGCACGCATCTCGGCCGGGAACATATCGACCAGACTGATGGTCATTCCACTGGTGACCATCGGGAAAACCATCACTGGCACAACCGCTGCGATAATGGCACTGCCTAACGTGCCATGCTCAGCATAGGTGAAAGCAAAAAACATCGCCGGGATCACCAGCACACAGCCCAACAGTAACCAGCGTTTTCTACCTACCACATCACTGAGATAGCCATGCAATAGCGTGCTAAAAATCAGTACAAACTGAGAAACCACCGCCATTGCCGCATCGGTTTTGGCTAGCCCGACAAACGTGCAGGAGATACGGCGAAGAAGCCCAGAATCAGATAGTTGGGCAGCGTATGACTCATCAGTATCGACATGAACACCAGGATATTTTTCCACTGCGAGCGAATGACCTGAGTCACCGTTGGCGGATTCAAACGCTGCTCCACTCCGCGCCCGTTCAACCGCGCGGGAATTCCGGGCTCTCATCCAGCTTGCGGGAATCAGCAACCCAACCAGCCCCAACGACGGAGGCCAGATGGCAAACAGTACACGCCAGCCCCACTCCCCATTTGTGCCGCCGTGATCAACGAAGACAACAAGGTGTAGAGACCAATAGCGATCACCGTGCCGATATAGGCACCTCCCATGGGCGAGAATGACGCACGAAAGGCGCGGCGTTTTTGATCGCTGTCTCGACAATGTAATCCGTGGCTGTCGCGTATTCGCCGCCAGCAAAAAAGCCCTGAATCAGTCGGCAAATCACCAGCAATACGGTGGCGCTGGTGCCTGCCTGCGCGTAAGTGGGGAGAAGAGCGGTCAAACCGGTCACCACACTCATGCCGGTGATGGTGATCATCAACACCGAACGCCTGCCCCAGCGATCGCCCGCCAATCCCAACACGATGCCACCAATCGGGCGCACCAGAAAACTCGATGCATACAGCAGTAATACCGAGAGCAGTGCCGTCAATGGCGCATCCTGCGGGAAAAAGATCCGTGAAATCACACTGGCCAGTAGGCCGTAGAGGGCAAAGTCGAGAAACTCGACCAGGTTGCCGGCAACAGCACCGATCAGCGTTTTGCGCTGCATTTCAGGTGTCACCTGAGGAAGCGTGGCAGAAGTTGTCATGGTTAACCCCATCTTCACCGCATAACAGCACGGTCAGTGAACGTGGACTCAGAATGAATTCAATCATTCCACATACGGCATGGCATTCCGTTAGTTACGCTGTTAGTTGAGTGAAATTAGACGTCAATATGCCGGGTGAGAGTGATCTCGCTATAGGTCACACGGAGATTGGAGCTGAGGGCACGAAGGGAGATGAGTCGATTAATGTCACTCAAAACAAGATGTTAGGATGAAATGACCACACCGCAGTGTGGCCATTGCGTCATCGCCGTTAACCTCTGGCATTTCTGAAGCCAATTGCCTGGGCAGCCTTAACAGTTAGCGCGCCCCACTCTGCGATTTTTTCTTCATGATAACGAGAGTCCGGCATCGAGATGCAGATACTGGCGACCGGCTGGTGGGCTGCATCAAAAATGGGTGCCCCGATGGCGAAAATACCAGAGCGATAATAGCCTCGGTTGATTGCGTACCCGCGCTCACGCACCTGCTTCAGTTCTGCGCGAAGTTTATCGGCATCGGTGATGGTGGCAGGGTTAAAGGCACTCAGCTCGCCGGTAAGGATATTTTCAAGCTGGCTTTCCGGTAAGAACGCCAAAATCGCCATGCCATTTGCCGTGGAGTGAATGGGCGCAATATCCCCAATCGGACTAACCGCGCGAACGGGATGCGGACTTTCCAGCCTGTCGATCACCACCACCGCGCCATTGCCGTCATACACCGACACATACACCGTCTCCTGCGGCGTGCTATTGCGCAACTCTGCCATCGATCCTGACGGCAGCAGACAGTCCGCCGCCCGCCGCTCGATCGGCCGCGCACGCTGAGCACACGAGGCTGACGGTCCAGCGCGGCATGTCGCCTCAATCAATCGTAACTCAGCCCGCCTCATGAAAGGTCCAGAGAATACGCTGTACGGTGGTTTTTGGCATCGACATCATTTTGGCCAACTCGCCCACACTGATCGGCTGTTTCGCCACCTTCTCCAAAGCACTTTCAGGCTCTTAATCAGGCTCTGGCATACTCCACCCTCCCTACTTTCTGACTTCATTGTCTCCACTTGTGTGCCGTAATATGGCACAGCCTGCCCTCTGCCGCTCGGCGTTTTGCCCGCGAGCCGATCACAATTTCCGAATGCTTAATTTTTGTGCTTGCAGGAGAGATAAAATCATGTCACGTTAAAATATGGAATGGCATTCCTTATTGTGGAACGGCTAGATTTCAGCCGCTGGATTTCATGAGTGATGTTTAGCGAGGCAGAGTGATGAGAAGTCATCAGTCGATTTACCGAAGATTTTGGCAGGCGCCCTATTGGTGGGGAGCAGTGGCAACCACAGGATGCATCGCCCAGTGACGTTCCGCCCGAAACGAATACGTGATTATTGGCGCTGGCTATGCCGGGCTGTGCTGTGCATTGACGCTGGCGCAACACGGCAATCAGGTGGTGATTCTGGAAGCCGGCTTGCCGGGCAGTGGCGCGAGTACGTTGAGCGGTGGTCAGGTCACTGGCGGCATCAATGTGGGCAAACCATGTCGGCCAAAAGGGGCTGCGGGCAGAGCGATGAGCAGCTGAAACGCGACCTGCTGCTGGAGGCGGCTGACGGCTATCGCTATCTGGAGTCTGATCGCACAGCACGCTATCACCTGCGATTATCGACAAAACCGGACGCCTCGCCGCCGCGTGGATCCCGGAACATCTGGAGAACTGGAAAAAGCGGTTGGCACTTCTCAATAGCGTGAGTCAGGTGCAGGCGCGCATGCTAACGCGCGATGAACTGCGCGCCGAACTGGATAGCCCGGCTTATCACGGCGGCGTACTGATTGAGCGTGCTGGTCTGCTCAATCCCGCGCTTTATTATGCAGGTTTGCTGGATGCGGTGCGCAAAGCTGGCGTGGTGGTGTGCAGTGGTTCTGCGGTGAGTCGCATTGAGAAACACGCGGCGCATTACCAGGTTGATTCTCTGCGCGGCACGCTCAATGCGCGTCAGGTGATTATCGCCACCAATGGCTATACCGGGCCAGAAATGGCCCATTTGCGCGCACGCGTGGTACCCGTCACCAGCCATCAGATTGCCACTGAACCCTTATCCGCAGATCTGCGACGCACGCTGATCCCGCACCAGCGCGGCATCGCGGAAACCCAGCGCGTCACACACTATTTTCGTTATTCGCCCGATGGCTCTCGTCTGCTCTTTGGGGGCCGCGCACGCTTCTACGCCCTTGATCGCCAGCAGTCTGCGCGCGTGCTGCATCAACATCTGACGCAACGATTTCCATAATTACGCGATATCAAAATCAGCCATAGCTGGGGCGGTAAAGTCGCCGTCACGCTTGATTACCTGCCGCATATCGGCCGGACGCCGCAAGGCTGTTTTTATGCCGTGGGCTGCAACGGCAGCGGTGTCACCATGATGAGTTGGCTCGGCCACCGTTTAGCCCGTCACCTGATCGAAAATACACCGCTCAACGCAAGTCCTTATGGGGTATCGCCGCTGCCCGGCCACCCGCTCTACACCGGCAACACCTGGTTTTTGCCGCTGCTTGGCAGCTACTACCGTGCGCGATCACCTGGATAAATCCGCTCATTCGCAAACCAATTAGGGGGAAGTATGGGATTACGCATTGGTGTCGATATCGGCGGCTCGTTTACTGACTTCGCCGTTTTCAACGAAGCATCGGGGCAGTTGCACAGCCTGAAAGTGTTTTCTCGTCCCGGATGATCCGGGCCAGGAAGTACTGCACGGCGTTCAGGAGTTAGTGAAGCGCTATGGAATCGATCCCGCCGATATTGAATATTTTACCCACGGCACCACCGTTGGCGTGAATGCCGTGGTGCAGAAAAAAGGGGCGAAGCTGGGGCTGATCACCAATCGCTATTTCGAGGATGTCCTGGCACTTGGCAGACTGAAGACGCCAGATATGTACAGCCTTCACTCGCTGCGTCCGGAACCCGTGTCGCGCGAAAATGTGTTTGGCATTGACGGTCGAATGGATGCGACCGGAAAAGAACTCACGCCGATTGCAGAACAGAGGTGCTGCTGTCGCGGGCTTGCGCGATGCGGGCTGTGAAGGAGTCGTGATTGCCCTGCTGCATGCCTATCGCAACCCCGAACATGAGAAGCAGGTCCAGGCCGTGATTGAAGCGGCCGTGCCAGGCTTTTTTGTCTGCTGCTCTAGCGATGTCTGGCCGACTATTCGCGAATTCGAGCGTACGCAAACCGCCGTGATTGGTGCCTATGTTCAGCCACGCGTCGCGCATTATCTCGGTGCTTTGCAGCAGGCACTGACGCAAGCGGGCGTTACGGCTGAGCTGAAAGTCACCAAGTCCAATGGCGGCGTGATGAGCGCAGAGCGCGGCAAAGCCGAGTGCGTGCAGATGATTTGTCGGGAACCGCATCAGGTGTGATGGGCGCAGCCTGGGGCACGCCAGTGCGTCGAGAACGTCATGAGTCTGGATATTGGCGGCACCACCGCCGATGTGGCGCTGATCGTCAACGGAGAAGCGCAATATGACACCGGTGAGTATATCGGTGACTACAGATTCACATTCCGTCCGTGTCCGTCACATCGATTGGTTGATGGCGGCGGTTCTGTGGCGCGTTGATGAGTTGGGCGTGCTCAAAGTTGGGCCAGAAAGCGCAGGCTCAACGCCTGGGCCAGTGTGTTATGGACGTGGCGGCACGCAGCCCACGATTACCGATGCTTTTGTGTCATTGGGCATTCTTGGCCAGGCAACGTTGGGCTACAACGCGGTGAATGTGGATGTCGCCGCCGCGAAAGCCGCCATACAGGATCGCTGGCCGATCGACTGGGTCAATCCATCGAAGCCACGGCGGAAGCGATCATTAACGTTTCCGTGTCCGGCATGTACGCAGGAATTAGCCGACTGGTTTCCCGTTTCGGTATCGACCCGCGCGCCTTTTCCCTGATGCCTTTTGGCGGTGCAGGCCCGATGATGGCCTGTTATCTGGCGCGCGCCATGCACATGCGTGAAGTGCTGGTGCCGCTGACGCCCGGCGTGCTGAGTGCATTAGGCGGTCTGGTTGCCGATGTGAAAAACGATTTTGTTCGCATCATTTATGGTGATTTAAGCGCAGATAGCTTGCCACACCTCGGCTGAATATCAGCAACTCGAACAGCAAGCCCGCGAATGGCTGAGCCACGAAGTCAGTGATGCCAGCCAGGGCCAGTTTAGCCTCTCGGCAGAGTGCGTTACAAGGGGCAGTCGTTTGAGATCGCCACACCGTTACAGCGTGAGTTTGGCGACGGCAATTCTCAACGCTGCGTGAAGCCTTCCATGCGCAACACCATCATTTATATGCTTACAGCGACCGTGATGCCCAGATTCAGGTGGTGTCGCTACGTCTGGTGGTCAGCATGCCCACGCCGAAGCCGCAACTCGAACCTTTGCCGCACTCTGACGCAGCACCGATCCCCGCTGAGCATATTGATGTGTGGATGTCGGGCCGTTATCTCACCGTGCCACTTTACCAGCGCGAGCAGCTTGCGGGTGGTCAGTCATTTACCGGACCCGCTTATTAGATTCACCGATCAAACCACACACTATCAACCGTATTACCCGATTTCCGCGCCCGGGTGGATGCGCTCGGCAATCTGATCCTCACTGACCTCACCCACACGGCTTAATAAAGGAGTCGCGATATGGCTTTTAATACTTCAGGTCTGCAGATTCTGGCTAACTACTGTGTGGCGGCAGCAGAAAGCATGGCCCATACGCTGGTGCGTACCGCGCATTCGACTTTTGTCAAAGAGACGGAAGGACTTCTCATGCGCCCTGCCCCGAAGGTCTGGCATTTGCTTCGCCGAAAACCTTAGGTGCCACGGTATATCGGTCTCGATTACGGGCCGGTACTCGGCATGATCGAGGACTATCGCCCCGGCGATGTGGCGATGACCAACGATGCTTACAGCGGTAACGTTGCGACACACAGCCCGGATATGGTGATGTGGAAACCGGTGTTCTGGCAAGGCAAGCTGGTGTGTTTTGTTGGTGGTCATATTCATAACACCGATGTGGGCGGGGCCGTGCCCGCCTCGCTGTCGCGCACGCTGACAGAGATCCATCAGGAAGGAATACGTATCCCGCCGACTAAGATCGCGTGAAGGCGTGCTGGATGAAGCGTTGCTCACGTTGATCAAAACCAATGTGCGTGTGCGCCAGAACAGAATATGGGTGACATGCATGCCCAACTGGCGATGCTGGCCAATGGCGAAAAACGCGTGCTGAGATGATCGCGCATTTTGGGTGGAAGATTTTCAGCGAAGGTATGGTGGTTCCCGCTCGATTATGCGGCGCAGCAGGCGAACGCATCCTTGAGAGCGTGCCGGATGGCGATTATTTCTTCGCGGAATACGCTGATGAAGACAGCGTGAACGGCAAACCGATGCGCGTGGCGATGACGCTGAAAATTCGCGGCGGCCGCGCCATCCTTGATTACACCGGCAGCGATCCGCAATTGCTTTCATCATTGAATATGCCGACCGGCGGTATGACGCGTCACGCGCTGGCGCTGGTCGGCTATCACTATGTGCTCATACCCTGAATCCCGATATTTTGCTCAACGCGGGGCTGGATCGCGTCGTCGAATGTGTGCTGCCCGTAGGCAGCGTGATGAATGCCGTTTACCCGGCTGCCGTCGGCATGCGCAGTCTGACCTGTGTTAACGCATGTATGACCTCTTTGGCGCGTTTCACAAGCGATCCCTGACCGTTTGCCTGCCTGCGCGGCCTGTGGACTGGCGATTCTGAACGTGAAACCACCAACACCTCGGGTCGCCCGGTGATTGCTTCCATCGGCCCGGTGGGCGGCGGGGCGGGCGGCATGCCGTTCGGTGACGGAGAAGAAGGATCGGGCGCTAACGTGGCGTTTCTGCGCAATACGCCAGTGGAGATTAACGAAGCGGAAGTGCCGATTCGTATCACCCGCTATTGTCTGGTACCCGACTCCGGCGGTGCAGGAAAATATCGCGGTGGTTCCGGGCTAATGATGGAATTTCAGGTGTTTGCACCTGATACCACCGTCACGGCGCGCAATCGCGATCGCACCCATTTCGCTTCCTGGGGTGTCCTTGGCGGAAAAGCGGGCAGCAATGCCATTTTTGTGAAAAACCCGGAGAGTGAAGCACCTGAAATGCTCGGCAACAGCGATGTGATCCGTTGCCAGGCAGGAGATGTGATTCGATTAACCGGGGCCGGTGGTGGCGGATATGGTTCACCGCTGGAGCGTGATCCCCAGCAGGTGTTATCAGACGTGAAAAGCGGCTACGTTTGTTCGGCGCGTGCCGAGCAGGATTACGGTGTGGTGATCCGCGAGGGTGAGCTGGATATGGAAGCCACGCAGATGAAACGCAATCAACGCTCTGCGACAGCCGACAGCGTGGCACATTTTGACTTTGGCCCATGGCGCACTCGCTTTGAACAAAGCTGGACGCCGGAGCGCTATCGGGCATTGACTGATATCTTATGTCGCGTGCCGGTCATATGGCGTTTTCACATCAAACATCGCCTGTTTGATGCGCTTGCCGCTGCGGAAGCCCGGGGGCAAACCACTCAGGGGGGTCAGGTAATCTATCAACTCTTGACGAATTGAGTGAGGAGTTCCGGGACTTCCTGCAGGCGTAACGTTGCCCTTAAGCAGTAATAAAAAAGGATGCTATCGTCAGCATCCCTTCTCATTTTCACTGGGTTAGAACGGACCCCAGTTGATCGCCACGCCAATCAGCAGCGTCACCACGCAAACCGCAAACCAGATGGCGACGACCGGTGCCACGAATTTAAGCCATTTGCCGAACGAGATATTGGCCGTGGCCAGCGCGGCCATCAGCACACCCGAGGTCGGACTGATGGAGTTCACTATCCCTTCGCCCAGCAGCACGGTTTGCACCGTCACCTGACGTGTCAGGCCGAGGTTAGTCGCCCAGCGGGGAGAAAATGGGATCAACAACGCTGACTCGCCCGAACCGGATGAAATGCCGAAGTGCATCAATGCGGCGCTGATAAACATGCCCACAGCGGCAATCGCAGGCGGAACCGGTGCCAGCAAGTCTGACAGGAAGCCAACAATCGGATCGAGGATATTGCCCTGCTGCAGCACCACCGAAATCGCACCTGCCATCCCGACAATAAAACCGCCTTTGACCAGCTGAGAGCAGCCGGACAGGAAGGTGAGCAAATAGCAGAACCGGAAAGCGGCGACCAATCAAACCGACCATGATCGAGCAGGGATGATAAACATCGCCGACATCTCATTGGGGCCCAAGCAGCTGCACCGTGCCGACCATAAACAGAATCAGCGTCACCGCGCAGGTCAGCAGAATCAGTTTATGACGGCCGGTAATCGCCAGCGGTTCAGCGCTTTCCACCGCAGTGTCCACGCGTACCTGACCATTTTTGCGCATGCGCTTCACGGTAATGATCAGTAAATCGCCACCGTTAACACAAACAGCAGGTTGGTGATGCCGCGCAGTAACATGCCCGAGAACAGCGGCAACTGCGCCAGATGCTGTAGTCAGACCGGTGGTGGCCGGCCCGAGGAACGCCACTGTTGAAACCTGCCGCGCAGGTTAGGATAGATCAGCGCCATACCGATAACCGGCGGTAAACCTAACGAACGCGCCACCAGCAGGCCAATCGGCACAAAAAGCCACCACCGAGTTTTGCACCACACCGGTACTGCCGAGGATGGCGAAGATCACCGCGAAAATCAGGATCGACGGGTATCGCTGATTTTGGTGCTGCGTGACAGCGAATTCAGCGCCGTGGCAATCGCGCCGTGGCTTCAATCACCGCCACAGCCTCGCCGGTAAATAGAATCAGGAAAATGGATCGGTGCCGCTTTGATCACCCCGTACGATGGCCATGAAAATCTCGCCAGATAAACACCCGTGCGCGCCACTTCATGCAGACTGCCTTTAATGGCAAAGGTCACACCATTGCGGGTTTCATGATCAAACTTGCCCGCCGGGATAATCCACGTAGCGACCGCTGCCAGCACCAGGATGATAAACAGCAGCAGATAAGGGCTCTGCTCACTCTTCTTGCCTGCGGGCTGCATCGCACTATTTTTTTCAACATTAACCTGCGACATGGTTTTCCCCCAGCATTAGACCCGCTACCAGCGCGGTACGTGAGGCAATATCAGCAATGATGATGTGCTCATGACGCGCATGAATGCCTGCACCGGTCGCGCCCAATCCATCTAAGGTTGGGATACCCAACGCTGCAGTGAAGTTACCATCGCTGCCGCCGCCCACCGATTGACCTTCCACGCTGAAACCGATCTGTTGTGCCACGGCTTGCGCACGCTGCATGATCGCCAAAGACTCTGCGCTCTGGCGCATCGGTGACGTGATTGTGCGCCGGTAATCTTCAGCTTAATGCCCGGTAAGTGCGGCTGAATCTGGGTGATTTCCGGCGTGAATGCGCTGGGCTCTTCGCTGGTGACGCGCGATCGATGCCCAGCACCGCTTTATCCGCCACCACGTTGATGCGATTACCGCCCTGCGCAATACCGACGTTGACGGTGGTGCCACGTTCCTGCAGTTCAACCCATGCAGGAACAGCACCTGATGTGCCATCTCCTGCACCGCGCTAATACCTTCTTCAGGGTTGTTACCTGCATGCGCGGCCTGGCCGGTGATCGCGATTTGATACTGACCCGTACCTTTGCGCGCAACCTTCAGCGCACCGGTGCCAGCCACGGCGGGTTCCACCACCAGCACTTGCGATGACCCTAACGCATGACGGGAGAGCCACTCGCTGGAGCTTGCTGCCCACTTCTTCGTCGCTGCCAGAGGAAAACGATGCTTCCCTGCCAGTAAGTCGTGTTCTTTAACGCGCGTGCGGCCCAAATCGACTGCAATCCAGGCCCGCTTTCATGTCCAGAATGCCGGGGCCATAAAACTTGCCGTCTTCCTCGCCCATCGGCAATTCGCCTTCATCCCAGACGGTGTCAAAATGGCCGAGCACCACGGTTTGATCCTCGCCGGAGCCCAGCGTGAACTTGAGGTGGTTCCCGTAGTGTTCCTGTACATCGATTTCAGCATCAATACCCAGACGCTTAGCAAACAAGGCACGTAGCACATCGCCACAGCGATCCACCGCTGCCTTGTTCATGGAGGGTGACTCTGCTGCCACCAGGGTTTTGATATCTGAGAGAATGTCGTCTGAATGCTGTTGCAAATAACTTATTATATTTTTCATTACTGTCCTCACTCGTGAATCCCGAGTATGAGGATAAAATTGCGCTTAAAAAATGGGTATAAAACGTTATTATTGTTGACCTGAGAACAACAGATAATGAAAACCTATGGCAATGCTGCTCTATCCGACAAGTCCATAAGATACTTGTATGAAGTCGGTGTCCATGGCGGCATTCGTCGTGCGGCGGAAGCACTGGATGTCGATCCCGCGGCCATCAGTCGTCAGCTTTCGCAGCTGGCGCGTGATATGCAACTGCCGTTGCTGGAGCGGCGTGGACGCAATGTGGTGCTCACCGAAGCGGGGAAATTGCTGGCTGAGGATTACGCGCAAACGCATCAACGCAGAAGCCATCTGGAAAGGCGTCTGCGTGATTTGCGCCATAAACGCGGCGGCTCGATCCGTATGCGTGTCGGCCAGGGGATGGTCGATGAGGTGGTGAAGTATGTCTTGCGGCCTTTTTCGCAAAGCTATCCTGAAGTGTTCATCGATATTTTATCGGGCGATATGCAAACCACGGTGAGCCTGATCACTGTGGCGAAGTGGATATGGCCGTGGGTTTTGGCCCCCTGGGTCCGCCCGGCGTGAAGTGTCACAGTTATCTGCGCGGCCCCATCTGCGCCATTGTGCATCGTGATCACCCCATCGGATTGTATCAACAGGTTGAGGTCAGCGATCTTGCCGAATATCCACTGATTGGCATGGACAAAGACTTTGGTATTCAAAGCTATATGAACGTCATGTTTAATCAGGAAGGATTGGTGTTCACGCCCGCCTACAGCTGCAACCTGTTTTCCAGTGCGATTGCGCTGAGCCAGGCGGGAATGGGCATTGCCTTTATGACCACTAAAGTGGTGGAAGACGCCCTGGCATCACGCAATCTGATCGCGGTGCCGATCAATCATCGCATCGCCCGCGAGAGCCAATGCCATCTGTTACGCAGCGCCGACCACCGCTTTACCCCAGCGGCACAGCACCTTTGGCAGCTGCTGTGCCAGTTTTTTGAGGGCAGTTCACATGCTGCATCATAAAGGATTTCACGTTGTCGGCGATTTAGATGCAGCTGACCGCAGCGTGTAGTCGGCCATGATCGACCAGTCACGATCGCCGCCTCCGGCGTTTACCGCCCGATGCATTTGCTGATGCACCGCCTGCAACATCGGCAGTTCGGCTTTAGCGTGGGCGGCAGCGGCCTGCGCCAAACGAAGATCTTTTAACCCGAGGCTGGCCTTGAAGCCGGGTTCATACACCTCCTGCATGATGTTGGCGGAATAGACCTGATAGCCCGGCTACCAAATAAGGTATTGAGGATCAGATCAAAGAAGCGTTCACGTTCCAGCCCGTTGGCTTCGGTGAGCACCACGGCTTCCGCCATTGCTTCAATCGCCATGGTGATCATCATGTTACAAGCAATTTTCGCCGCATGAGCCGCGGCCGGTGTTTCGCCCATATTCCAGATGCGTTTACCAATCAATGCTAATACCGGTTCCACTCGGCTAAGCGCTCCACGACCTCCGGCTACCAGCACATTTAACTCGCCGCGCGCGGCAACGTCCGGCCTTCCAACACCGGTGCTGCGGGATATAAGCAAACTCGCCGCCTGGATGGCGCTGCGCCAGCTCATCGAGAATAAGCCACCGAAATCGTCGACATCACGATATGCACCAGATGCGGGTTGGCCTGGCTGAGCAGATCATCATTGATGATCACATCCTCAATCGCCCCATCATCAGAGAGCAACGTGAGCACTATATCAGCCTGAAAAGCTTCAACGGCGGTGGTGAGTGCTGTGACTCCCGGAACTTCACGAGCGGATCGACTCCATCCTGAAACCTTATGCCCTGCGGCGATAAAATGTTGTGCGATGGCACTACCCATTGCGCCCAGTCCGATAAATTAAATATTCATCTGTTACCTTATATTTGGTCCGCAGTTTGGTCAGGAGGCGATTTAATGGCCGGTGCGCGCGCCGGAAGTGAAGCCGTGATTGCGAGTCGCAAAGTGATGAGAAAAAGCGATTGCCAGCAGCAGCTGGTGGACAACCACCGGGCGCCCTAGATCTAACAGAATGCGCCGCCAGATGCCGCCCGCCGCAATCGCGCCGTTCCACGCCACCACGTTCATGGAAAGTGCGATATCTGCGCCCTCTCCGGCGGTATCCGCGAGTGCCGTTTGCAACAGGGTTGCTGCCCACAGGTCAACTACACAAAATATCGACTGGAGATATGCCGCTGGAATGTGCGAAAGCCCATAAATCCCAATGAAACCAGGGCAAATACCGCCAGACTCACCAGTACGCTGCTGCGTAAGTGGTGATCGATCAGCCGCCCGATCACAGCAATCGCCAGCAGCGCGGAAAGCCCGAACACCAGCAGCACGACATCCACTTGAGAACCCAATCCGGCCGAACTGCAGAAACGGGCGATATAGGTATAGAGAATATTGTGAGCCAGCATCCAGGCGATCACCACACTGAGCACGGGTCTCACACCTGGCGTGGTGAGCACCTTCAATAGCGGCATACGTTCATGGCGCGATTGCCCGGGATAATCAGGCACTTTGGCCAGCACCCACACCACCAGCACAAGGGTTAAGGCAGAGATAACCGCAAAGGCACTGCGCCAGCCCAGCACGCCACCCAGCCAGGTGCCGAGCGGCAAGCCCAGTGACAAGGCAATGGGCGTGCCCACCATGGCGATCGCCATCGCTTTGCCCTGCTGGTGAATCGCCACCATCCTGCGGGCATAGCCCGCCAGCAGACTCCATGATAATCCCGCTGCTACGCCAGCCAAAAAACGTGCCGTTAGCGTGAGCCAGTAGTTTGCGGACAGCGCCGTAATAGAATTGAAAATCAAAAATCCGGCGATAGCCAGCAGCAATACATTTCTGCGCCGCCAACTCTGTGTCGCGATGGTCAATGGAATCGCGGCGATCAGCGAGCCCAGCGCATAAGCCGTGACCGTCTGCCCCGCCAGCGCATTAGAGATGTTCAGTCCCGCCGCCATTTGCGGCAACAGCCCGGCAGGCAAGGTCTCGGTGATGATGCAAATAAAGCCCGTCATCGCCAGCGCCAGCAGAGCCGATATCGGCAGCGGTTCTGTTGCTGCATCTTGCTCAGTGAGTGCGAGTTCTTTTTCCATAATTCCTTCTGAAATCATTTATGTATCGACTGGTATATATTTAGGCGTGCAATGTAGCCTTGTTAAGGTTAAAGGGAGCGATCTAGATTAATGTAACGATCGATACACTAGTCAGGCAGGTTCGCTTTGTCAACGAGTTATGTATCGTTTAGTATAGTAATCCACTGCACGCATTAAACAGGAGGACGCGATGGCGACGATGGGACGCCCGGAGAACATTTGATCGAGACCAGGCGATCGAACAGGCGATGTGGATCTGTTTTGCAGCAGGACGAATCGACTTCTGCTTACCCAGCTCAAAGCCAGCATCAACAACGGCATCACCCAGTTTTTATGCCGCGTTCGGTTCGAAAGAGGCACTGTTCCGTGAGTGCGTGCAGCGCTATCTCGCGACCTTTGGTCAGGTAACGGAATTCCTGTGGGATACCCGCCTGACGGGGCGCGAAGCCGAACCTCGTTGCGCCGATCCGCGCAGATGAGCAGGCCAAATATCCAACCGGATGTATGGTTGGCCTGGTGCCATGAGCGCCACCTCCGCCGAACATGCCGCCGTGACCGAACCACTGACACGCTCGCGCAATCGTACCCGAGCCGGAATCGCCGCCGCGATAGAGCGTGCCGTTGCCGCGGGCGAATTGCGGCAGGATGTTGATGTCCGCGCGCTGGCGGCATCCTTCAGCACTTTCATGTTTGGTTTATCGATTCAGGCGCGTGACGGCGCCAGCATTGAGGAACTTAACAAGGCGATTTCGCAGATGATGTGGATGTGGGATGCAAATAGATAAGGTGAAGATCAAGTGTTCTGCTTAAACAAACGGATTCGGTGCGACCAACATACGGGCCGTAGTTTTCAATCTGCTTAAAGCCGTGTTTAAGATAAAAATCCACGGCGCGAGTGTTGATGGCGCGTGTTGAAAGCTGAATTTCTTCGAAGCCTACACTCACGGCCCACCGTTGCAAATGTTCTAACGCGCCGCCCCACGCCGTATACGCTGCGATCCGAATACATGCGTTTTAGTTCTGCGATGTCATGCGATAGCGGCCGCAGTGAAGCACATCCTACCGCTCTCCCCTGCTGATCTTTTGCTAATACCCAGATGGAGCGTCTTTCATTCAAGGCTTCAGCATTAAAGTGGCTCTTTCCGTTGTTCCCGGTGATGGCCGCCAACTCTGTGAAGTTGTTCAATCAGACGTTGGGATTCAGGGGCGAGGGGGTCAGCGGACTCGATGGTGATCATAATGGGCGATCTATTCCTGATGTGCGGCGATGATGCTCATCGCCTCCGGATTAATCTGCAGTCAGCACGTTAAACCGGAAGCGTTTATCTGCCAATTACTTTTGTTGCTGCTGTTTGGCTTCAGCTTCTTTTGCTTCTTACTGGCCATGTATTATTGACAGCCCCCTACCGCGCCCATCACGGCATGGTGCGCAACATGCCCCGCTGCGGCACCAATCATCGCGCCTTTCAGGCATCCTTGCGCTTCCGCCTGAGCGCTGACGGCTAAAAACAGGCCTAAAGTGATAACCAGCTTTGACAGATTTTTCATACAACTGTGGTTCCGTAAAGGGATGAAGCTGAGTACGTTACCGATAAATTTGTTTGAATTCGTGCACTATTCGCTGAGGTGCACCACTGATTGAGGGCTGTTGATGAATGGTTGTTGATTGGGTGCTGCAATGGGGTTCGTCAATCACCCATTCATCAACCACTCACGGCACATCGTCATGCTGTTCGATGCCTGGAGGGCTCTGATTAAGACTGTGAGTGATGCTACAGCAAATGATAGCGGCGCGCGAAGTCAATGAGTTCCACTACGGAGGTAATGTTCAGCTTTAATTTGAGGCGATGTTTATAGGTGCTGACGGTTTTTTCACTGAGCGACAGTTGCGCGCCTATCTGTTTATTGCCCATGCCTTTTGCCAGCAAAATCAACACCGTCATTTCGCGCGCGGAGAGCATGCGTAAGCGTTGCTCATCACTGGCGCCATAGCGACGATGGGCTGCCGTCGGAAAATCCTGCGCTGGGGCGAAACTGTAGCCGCGCATTACCATGCGCACCGCCTCTTTGAATTCGCTGATTTGATCCGAGGCGTGACATAGCCATCGGCGCCCGCGTCCAACAACGCTGCGCAGAAATGCCCACTGTGCGGTGTCGCTATCACCAAAATTTTCATGGCACCACTGAGTGCGCGAAATGCGGACAGCAGCGTTAATCCTTCGATGTTGTTGATGAGATTGACCACCAGCAAGTCCGGACACCGTCGTTGAACCTGATCAGCGCTTCAACCTCAGGCAAGCAGTCAGCCAAGACGGCGATGCCGCTGTTTTTCAGCGCATCAACCGCGATTCGCGGCAATGGTCTGGGTGGTCATTGATAATAATGGCGGTTTTCATGGCGTTCTGATGTTTCCTTTCAGAGGATGAATAAACGTCCTTGTGCTTATCATTACCGCGAACGCTGTATCTGCTGTAGGAAGTACTTATCTGTTGAGTAAAATTCCGGCGACAAGATGCCGCCGGATATCCGTGATTACCAGCTCCAGCGCACACCGAAAGCCGCATTCCACGGGCTGTTCATATGCCGTCCTTGCTGGTCGCTGCTTCGGTATAAAGCTGTAGATCAGGTTGAAGCTGCTGGAGCAGACATCCCCAATGTCATCTCTGCGCGCGTACCGGCCAGATCATTGCTGAACGCTGACGTTAAGGGTCATGCGGTTGTTGTTTTCACAGCTCCTGAATCGCTGATAACCGTACCCACGGCGTTAACTGCGCCCCGGGATAAGGTCAGTGACTTGCCCACGACGCCGCAGCGCAACTTGTTGCGAGCGTGAACCTCTCCTCGCTACGGGCAGCCAGGCCATTACTCAAAGCGTTAGAAACTATCACTCTTCGCCCACAACGTGCTCAACTGTGCCGACGGCTCAACGAACCAGCCATCATCAAGTTGCAGTTTGCGTCCCGCCTCAAAGGAAAGACCCAGTGCGGCACACTAAATCCACCTTTGCTGCGTTCACCGTCCGACATCATTTAGCATTTGGTTGTTGCGTTATCAACTTCAGCACGCTGTCGGTAAACCAACCGTCCTGTGCAACCTAACTGCTGGCAACCCAGATAGAAGCTGTTGATGCTACCGGTGCTGCCCTGAAATCCAGATCGCTATTGCTGATACCGCTGAACAAACCGTTGATCACCTGACCGGATTCCACCGCACGCGCGCTGTCCACGCCAAGGGTCACACTCTGCTGATTTTGCTGATACGCCACACCGGCCTGATTATCGACCCGCGTTTTGCTGCCACGGGTTTGAATCCATGCTCCGCCCTCACGGTTCCCTTCACGCACTTCACCCAGACGGCTGCGTAAGGTACTCAGTTCGCTGTACCATGCGGTGGGAATGGCGTTCACCAGACCCAGAGCGCTGGCGGCGGTGGGCGATGGCAACAGCGCTCCCCCACTGTTGGTCTTCGCCGCTAACACCCAGTTATTACCGCTTTCATAGGCGTAACGGTATGCCCCGGCGTCCACTGCACCGCCGGCCAGTCTGAAGACTCCCGCGCCACCGCCACTGGTCACCAGTGTCACGATGCCATCTGGTGCACTGGGTTCTGCACCGCTGTTCTTCACCGACAGTAGATGTGAGCCGCTGATATCACCGCTGACATCAATACGATCGGCACTCAGCGCAGCAATACTTATTCATCACGAAACCGCCGTTACCGCTGAGCGTACTTAACGCGAGAGTTTTAAAGCCGGATGGTGCGTCACTAAAGGTTACGGTGCCGTTATTATTCAGCTGGTTGAGTGATGAGTCGCCATTGAGCAACCAGCGACTGCTGCCATCAATACTGAAGCTGTCTAAACCGGTCACCGTACCTGCCAGCGAGGAACCACTGTTCAATGCAAGAGCGATGCGGCTGGTGGTGTCAGTGCGGACGTTACCGGTGAGTACCGAGCCATGGCAGGCGGTGACTGCGGCTAAGGCATTGCTGTTGCCCTGTAATACATTGCCACTACTGTTGACCTGGGTATTGTCCAGCGTGATATCGCTGACAATACCGTTGATACCCGACGTCATCAGTAAACCGATACCGCTACTACTGTTAGCACTGAGTTTCCGTTGCTCAGCGTCAGATTACCCTCACGTACCCAGCCCGCCGCCGCATCACTCCCGAGGGTAGTCACGGTTAACCCATCACCCTTGGATGGTTGAGCCGATAGCCAGCAGTCCGGCCGCGCCATCTCCTGCAGTGGTAATCGTGGTGTTCATTAATGAGATCACCCGCCGCGCGCGGCAAATACGCCACCACTGGTGCCTTGCGTGGTGATGGTATGTTGCCCACTGACTTCATTCTCACTGTAAAGCCCGTAATCAAGCACGTCGATACCAAACAATTGTCAACATTAGTATTTTGCTGCACTGCGCGTTGAGGGCATGATATCACCCATTGTAGTAATATTGGACGCGTCGATCGCAGAAAGAGTGCCGCCGCTTGCCAGCCACATACCATCTGCACGATTGTTCTTTGTGCGGATGCTACTGTTAATGCGAAGCTAATTTGGAAAATACATTAACGCTAATGCCTTTCCCACTAGCTCGGACTGTCACATTTTTTAGTATTGCATCCCGCTGAGCAGGTAAATACCGTCACCTAGCTCTGTAATAATATCGCTGTCATCGAGATGGATACTACCCGCGGCCCACTCCCTGAGGATTATATATTTCAACGCCTCGCTGAGTACCCGCTGCGATAATAGACGCATTAGTGATGATAAGGTGCGTAGAGCCTATGAATATAGGAGGTTGGGGATTTCTTTCTGCAGAAGCAGTTGAGATAATCGAAAGGTATAAAAGATAAATTAAACATACTTTTTTGTCATGGCGTATCCTATCAATGACAAGTCGGGTAGAGTCAGGCATGATGAAAACCAGCTCTAGTCGAATTCAATGCAAGCCCTTCAAATCACTAAATTATTTATTCATTTCAATTGAGAAATAAGCATTGCTAGTCGTTATTTGCCTTACACGAGCAGCACGATCTTCCATCACAGGGACAATCTCAAGTTTCGCTTGAAAGTTTTTACCCATCGCAGCAGCCCCGTTTACCCAGGCAGAAAAACGTGTCCCTGCTTTCAATGAAATCTGGGACTGTGGAGTATTCCTATCATCAGTGACATCAATCAGTGCAACTGAACGACCATCTAACCAGGCGTCACTCAATTTAAGTTTTAATCTTCCCGCTGTACCATATCGAATATTTCCGCTTTCATCCGACAGTCCTTGTGCAATCATTTTTATTAACTGCGCATCGGGACAGACAACATTCAGCATCAGCACACGTGTGCCGGACTAAATGTTTTGTTATCACGTTGCAACTGTCCACGTGATAACATGCCAAAATCAATGGCACTATCACCGACAGATATATTACATCTCGGGTCAATTGGCATAACAGACTGCGAAACATCACTCATTTCACTAGCAAAACTCGACAGGCTAAAAAATGTGCCGAATAACACTAATGATAATTTTTTAAAATTCATAATTGTCTCATCACTCAACGCGGCAAATAGCTTTGGAATTTTCGTAAAGCTCATTACCTGAGGGGGCGTTTTCCAGTGAAAGCCTAAAACTACATAAGGTTTTCCCTGACATTTGCACATCCATTTTTCGCGCATTCTCAGCATCGGGAATAAAAATATGCCGTTTTCACCCACCACAGAGATGAATACCGTCCTGATCAAACACACTGGCGCTATATGGCAGTGCTTTTCCATTCTGGTCATTAACCGAGACTAAAACACGCCGAGTTCGTACCACATTGAAATGGATAGAGCTTACCGAACCGCGCGCGGCATCGGTTTCATTCCAGGCATTATCAATATCAACGTTTTTTGCCAATGAACGAGTATCCACTTGAATAGTGGAGCGTTGGAAACTGCTAAGCGATGGCAAAACCATTATCCCGACCATCCCAGTCCAGGCCCTGAGGGGAGTACTGAGCCTAACCCCTTCTCTTCACCGACTTTGGCGACACCGAAAGTATCACCAACTCGGTATGCTGACGGGGTAACCCCACCGTCATGTGCCTACTAATGCCACTAGCACGTGCAGAATAACTCGTGTAATTATCGAATTACTCGTAATGCTGGCACTGACTAAACTAACAGGAGTTGCCATATCTACTGCCCCGCCGTTCCCGTGTACGGCGAGTTCGAAATCACGCTCGGTTGAAAGGCTAAAGCCTCGGTCCTGGCTTAAACGTTCACTGTAACGCAGTCCACCTCGAGTGTTTTTCTCGTTAGATGAAATGTAACTGCTGATGCTGCGATTGCTACCCAGTGGCAAACTGAGAGTCAGATATGCACGTTTATCGCTATCGCGATAGCGCCCACCACTGTCTTTCTCAAGACTCACACCAACATAAGCGCGACCGAACGCTCGGCTCCAACTGTGGTACGTAAGTAATTCACAGCATCGCCATTAAAGGTATTACTACGAGGCCCATGAAAGTGATGCCGAGGTAATCTGCACGACAACCTAAGCCAACACTGATTTGGTCTCGGGTACGCCCATTGTTGGTTTGCTTCTCGGGGGATAACGCATCCGCTCGTTATGATATCCAATAGTTTGCCGGCTCACACCCAAACTGGCGGTAATTTTCTCAGTAATAGGCTGGCCGAACATCATGTTCGCCTGAGTACGCCCGGCTGGCCATGCTCGCCCATCCTGCGCCGTGATTTGCAGGTTGAGTTAGCTGCGTTGCCATAATTGATTAACATTAGCAGCAAAGCGCATGGATCAGAACCCACTAACCCCCTGCATTTACGCACACGGTAATAATGGCCATCCATTGGCTGCCGTCACCAATAGAGGCGCTTCGCGACTTCCTTGCTGCTCAAGTTTACCGATACCAAAAGACCAACCTGGGGAGATAACACTGCCATTGAGCAATAGACTGGAAGCAGGCACAATAAATTTACGTTGCGTACCCTCACTGGCGTTGAACACCTCTAAATCGCTGGGTGTTTAGCAAATCCCCGCAGCCGGAATGGTCCGGCAGGAACGGTAGTGCTATAGACCAGCACCCGGATTGTCGTACTTCAACTACAGACTGGCTGTCAGAATGCACTTCCACTAACCGGACCATCAGTTACTTTTTTGCAAAGCTTGTTCTGGGAGAAATTGGACACCTCGTACCTGGCCTGCACCAAACATGGAGTTGCCCAAACTAATCTGACCCGCCTGCATGACTTTGCCTAAACCCGCAAAAGTACGTTGTGCATAAGCGGCTTCATGATTCACATTATCGACACCGTTAAAACGCGTAAATGTCTGGCGACTGCGAACAATCCAGTCACTCGCGTTGAAACCTGCTTCGGTTGCCAACTGCATGAATTCCAGCCCTGCAATTGCTCCACGACTGCCACTATATTGGGCATCATAGTTAACTAAACCTGCAATACCACCATGATGCCAGGAAGTGTGTTCATCGCTCTGTATTGACACAGCCTCCGCCGGTAAAACTAATTCAACACTGCTTTCGTTTGAATTTAATAACCATTCGGCCTGCTGCCATGCCATTTTTAAATCAAAGCAGCTAGCGTCCTTCATCATTCCTGATGGCATTTTCAAACCAGCAGCTAATGAACTCACCATCAACACAAGGTTGACCTGTTTCATTAAAACGCATCGTTAAACGCCCGCGATCGCTACCATTCACTTTCAATGCCACACGACTTTCGCCCGCCATAAATCGTGGCGCTTCCGCAAATTGAGCCGCCATGCGAGGATCAAAGCCCAACGCGCGCAATGTCTGTTCGTCGAACACCGTTTTGTCTTCGGCTAAAGCTACAGTGGGGCTCACTGCCAACATCACTGCTACTGCGACAGGTGTGAAGCAATAGCCAATTGATCGTTTAGCCACAGAAATCACCTTACAATCAGTGCATCGTAGCTTTTGACGGCATAACCCCAGGTTGTAGCAGGTGCCAGACGTACACTGTTAGCAGTGCTTGATTTTTTTCCTTCATCCGGCTTCAACGTCAGATGTTGCCCGGGCAGAATATAGCTTTCTGGCAAGCTCCAGGTCACATTATCAGGCAACGTTTGCACAGCTTGATTAAGGCGAACTACATAAGGTGAATCATTGCTCACTGTCAGTTGATTACCGTTATGTTTCCACACTAAACGTTTCCAGGGGTGCATCATCACGCGGCAATTTGCTGGACGAATAAGCACAGGCAAATTCTGGCGGGAACTGTCATTCTCTGAACGACATTTTCACCTTTTTTCTGTGGAGGAACTCCTTCAAATAGACACGTCCAAGGCGCTCAGTTTTAAGCGGAGTCTTATCTGTCATAATAAAACGTACGCGTTGATTTTTATTGCTATCAACGCGCGCTGCTGGTGGCGTAACACTCAATAAAGACGTAACATTATCGCCTTTAATATTCTTTAGCGTAGTAGACCAGTAACACGGGATTAGCATCTGTATTTTTAACATTAATAGCACCCTCGCCATCTTTTTGTTCGATAATAACGACGGAAGTTTCGGGAACCATTCCTGTCGCCCAAGATGCTGATGTGGACAGGTAAAGCGCTGCTGCGCCACCTTTAATTAAAGAAGAGAACTTCATTATTTACCTCACTAATTAAATGCGCCAATCACAGCGACAATGTATTAATCAATCGCATCAACTAACCACAGTGATGCAATGGGAAAATTATGCTATTTACATTGATCACCCAGCAGGAAAGGATTACTAACCTGTAGGAAATTACTTAGAGGGCCTGAATCATAAAAAAAGGCCTTGTTAGATACCAGGGCCTTTTAACAATACGAAAAGATATTAAAGATAAATTAGTTCTATACTACTTTGGCCATCAAGCTTAATTGCATGATCAATATTCAAATCAGTCTTGTTATTGATAAATGCCTGAACGCTAATGTTGCCGGTCATCGTTGTAAATTCTACAGGTGTCACACCACCTGTGGTTGCAAAAGACATCTGTCGTGGTGTTGGATTCAATACTGCATACATGGAATTTTGCGCTCCGCCGGCGGACCAACTGGCACCATCAGTATCACTTAAAATCAAGATCTGCAGACGATCCCTCTAATTTAATATCTTTCATCAGAAGAGAGTATCCACCAATTTTCTCACCGGCTGTCGTTGAGCCCAGCCCGACAACATGTGAACCATAAACTACTCCAGCAGTGCTCGTACCTACACCCACAGCAGACTCTGTCGTTACACCCGGAGTCGTATTGAGTCGCATCGATTTTGCTGCAAGCGCAATTTTGTTGGTGCTGTACACGTAATGGTCATTGCAATATTTTTAGCCGGTTGCACGGTATAACCTGTTGTACTTAATGTATTCGCAGAGATATTACCATAATCTACAACGCCAGCATCCGTTAAAACTGGCGTACAAGCCGCTGGTTTAATTGTACCGATCACACTGACATCTACAGACTGAGCTTGTGAGGTTGATCATCGCCGCCAGCATAGCCAGCGAGCAGAAAGAGGTTTTCAATTTCATCATTTTTTCTCGTAAATTAAGTTACGTTGATCATCACAGATAAATCAGTTCGAAATTAGCCAGGCCATCAAGCGTGATTTCGGAGCTCAAATCCAACTCAGAGGCTTTATTAATATATGGCTGGGCTGTCACATTCATGGTGAGGTTTTCGATAGCTTGTGGCACGATAGATCCTGCTGCAACCGGCGTGATCTGGCGCGATTACCAGAACCGAATTCCACATAGAGGTGCCTGAAGCCACATTCTGCCAAGCCCTTTGGTTATCCCGGAATGCGGCGTCAAGAGGTGCCATTTTCCTTAACGTATTAATACCTAACGCGTAGCCGCCAATCTTATCAGTCCCTGCCAAGCCCAGCCCAAGTTGCTCTGACTATACCAGCCTCCCCCTGAAGATAGCCGATCCCCCTGCACTTTCTGCAACCGCTCCAGCGACTGAACCCGGACGAAGGGAGGTTGCCTCAATCGCCACAGCAGTCGGAGCATCGCAGGCAACTGAAAGTGTGATAGTTTTTGCATTCAAATACGTATATTCACTATATTTGAGATCACCGCCTGAATGGTAGCCCAATCCATTACTCCACCATTTGAAAGCGTCGGGGTGCAAGATGAGGGGAGCAGGGTTCCCGTAACGGTAATATCTACCGACTGTGCCTGGGCGTTAATCGATGACGCAGCCAAAATGGCCAATGCAACAATATTTTTTTTCATCATTTCAATATCTCTTTATCGATGGCGAGGTTTTATAGATAAATAATCTCAATGTTACTTTGTCCATCGAGGCTAATTGGCTGGCTTAAATCAAGTTCTGATGCTTTGGTGATATATTGCACTCCAATATTACCGGTCAGTTGACTCAATTGCCGATGGAGTCGATGTTGCAGTAGCAGCACAGACATATAGCGAGCATAATGCCAGCATTATAAAACCCCATATAGCTCCCTGGGCGTTAAATTAGTCCAGTTCGAACCCAGATCGTCGCTAAATAATGGATGTGCATTTACTCCACCTATTTTCGCATCCTGGAAGCCACATTGAATAACCGCCAATTTTCTTCTCCCCACTAATCGGCAAAGTTAACCCCAGACCTACCTTTTGCTGAAATCTACCTGCTGCAGAAGTAGAGGGATGTTGTGTACCCTGGAAGGTAGCCTCATGAGTAATGCTGTTGTCCTTATTGTTTGATGCAAGGCGAATTGTAGCGCGGTAGGAGCACTACAGGAAATACTCAGGCCAATTGATTTTTCCGGAAGCACGGTCAAATCACTATACTTAAGATCAGCAGCAGAAATATCGCCATAATCAATAACACCGCCATTGACCAATGTTGGTGTGCATGCCGATGGCGCGATTTTTCCTGTAAGCTAGCTGCACCGAATCAACCGCTTGCACTGATGTAGCTGTTATCGCACATACCGCAAGTGCACAAAGAATTCTTCATCATTTTTCACCCTTGTTAGTTTCTAAATAATCGCAACTGACTCAGATTTTAAGCATCACGCCCTGTGAGTCCTCTGTTTAACTCTGCATTGTTGCGTTGAAATGAGATTACTAAAGTGAAGAGGATGTTCAGCGGAAAAGGATTAGCAGCTTGTCAGTAATTACTGATGCACTGCCAAATGAAATTCAAATTCAAAAAAGATCATTTCGGTACTTGAACAGTTCTAAATCGGTGTTCAGCCCCAGTTTTTTCATCCCCGATTGCTTGTGCCCGCTGATGGTTTTACGGCTGCGCTTTAATTTTTCTGCTATCTCAATAACCTGCATGCCATCAAGAAAACAGCGGATCACTTCCGCTTCACGCGGTGATAACAGCGTATCCAGTCGCGAAAGCTTCTCGCCGTTGGCGTAATACAGCGGCCCATCTAATACCGCGCCATCGCGCTTTCGCACCGGTATTTTGCTTAATTCACTTTCAATGTTATCAGAATAAAGCGCAGCCCGCCGTTAATCACGCGAATGGCTTCAAAATACGCTGCGCCTCTTCACGCTTAGAAATAGCCTTTGATTCCACTCATAAAGGCGGCACGTATTACCGCCAGGCTTCCATGGAGGACGAAAGTAAAATCTTTAATTTTGGATGGCGTGATAAAATCTGTTTGATTAACGACAAGCCATCTAACTCATCGCCACCCAAAATATAATCCAGCACCAGTACATCAGCAGAATTCTTTTGCAACCATGATAAGAGTTCGTGGCTATGGGAAAAACTGCCGGTGATCTGCATATCGGGATAGTGGCTGGCTGCCATTTCCAGTGATAATCGAATCATCGGGTGGTCATCCAGTAAAACCACCGTTATTTTTTCACCCGCGTAACGAATCATCAATGTCAACCTCATCAGTCAGCCAGAATAAACAACAAAATACGTTTTATTGTGCGCTGATCGTAACGCAAGGTGAGACCATTCTGAGTCAACAGTTACTGATTAAATGGTAGGAATTTACTTACACAGCCATGGCAAATCTTAGTGCCATCAAACTTCTCTGACAGACGTCGCTAAAACAAGACCGCGCCTGGCCTACTTCACGCCACAATTTCGCACAATACCCCCAGATTATTCTGACACGTCAATAACGCCCTGCCTGTTTTGTTTATTGGACTTTTCCTGATTAGGAACTCAGCGGATTATTATGAAATTCTCTCACCTGCTATCGCATCTCGTACTGATTTATACCCTGCTTTTCGCGAGCGGCAGCATTGCGGGTGGCGTACCGTTAGTGTTAACGCCCCGTATTGAGGTTAACCCGCCTGCGGTCACCTTGAATGCCGATGTCAGACACTGGTGCAACGCCACCCACGTATTAACGTCGGGGTTTGGGGTGTATCGCAGCCCCCTGTCAGCCTGGGGGTCGAGCGTGGTGTGCTAGCCGGTATTGATGCCGATTATTTATCCGTCATCGAATCAACCCTGAATGTGCATTTCCAATTGCTCTATTTCCCGACACGCAGCGAAGCGCTGAGCGCGTTACATCACGGTGACATCGACATGCTGGCCATCTGGCGTCCCGCTCTGGAGAACAACCGTACCGTTGCCGCCTCCTTGCCGTGGCTGCACGATCAGGCCGTGGTGATACATTCCGATCAGGCTCTACTTCAGCAAACGGAAATTGAGAACGGGTTATTGGCGTTAATGCAAGACAAACAGCATCAATGGGACCCCTATGGTGCTTCACCAAATAGTTTTTTGGATTATTACCATGCAGTACAGCGACTGGCTACCGGTGAGTCGGTGCGATTGCCATTAATCGCACCACCGCCCACTACTGGCACGCGACTTAAGCTATGTCTGGCTGACGCCGGATGCAACCTTAGGTGCGCTGAACTTCAGCTTTGGGAGTGAACAGCCGTGCGCCACAATTACTTTACCGCTATTGACCAGGTGCTGGATGCCCTGCCGCTGGTGAGTCGGTTGCGCATTTCTCACGATTGGGGTTGAATCACGACACCGCTGAAGCGTCACGTGTGCTGGCGTTAAGCCCTGAAGAGATCACGTGGTTAACCGAAAACCAACCAGTCAAAGTGGTGCTGGATAGCCGCCTTGAGCCTTACAGCTTCATGAATGCCCAGGATAAGCCCGACGGCCTCTCCATCAATCTGCTGAAATTCATTAGCGATCGCTTTGGTGCTTTTGACTATCATGTCATCAACAACGATCAGGAAGAAAAGGCTGCTTTTCTCGCGCGCTATCCTCAGGCGTTAGTCAGCCAGGCTTTTAGTGTGCCGGGTGAAGATGAAACCACTGCACCCCGGCTGCAAACCGGTACGCCATGGTTGGTCACACCGCCTGTACTGTTGATGAATCGTCAACACGGGCGCGTCCTTTGATAATAAGATTTGTCAGACGAAGTGCCATCGTAAGACAAAACCAGTAATTCCTGGCTCGACACAATGCCACGCTGCAATTGGTTGAAGTGGAGAACCTGCAAACGGCACTTCACCTGCTAAAACAGCAAGTACGTGCTGGTGGCCTCACAGTTTGCCGCGCAATATCATCTGAAACGCACGGGTATCGGCTCGCTCTATCAGGCATTAGCGTTGCCCGTGAAGCCGCTGAATATCAGTTTTGCGGCGAAACGGGATAATCCCCGGCCTTGAGCTTGACCAATAAGGCATTGCAGCCAGATCACGAATACGCTGACCCATCTGGCAGCATCGTTGGCGTGATACCCTCCCGGTCCCGAGCAAGTCATTACGATGCTGGAGACCTCATGGACGCTTTTTATCATCATCATCACCGCCCTATTGATAGCAGGCTGTCTCTTTTTGTGGGTGACTCGCCTGCGCAACAGCCTGAAAACAGTGGCCCGGCATCTGCAATCCAAGGCGTTAATCGAACAACTGGAACGCGCCACCGCCGAGAATCAACAGGTGCTGCACTCACGCAACCAATTTATGAAGAGTATGGGCCATGAAGTGCGCACGCCGCTTAATGCCATGATGGGGTTGCTGGAGTTGGAACTCGGCCGATTGCAGCAGCAAAAATTGCACAATGAGAATGTGCAAACCGCTTATGAGTCCGCCTGTATTCTTTTTGTCACGGGTGGGGATGTATTTGATATCTTCCGCCGAAGCGCGTATAGCAATAATCACAGTCGGGTGGTGAATATCCATCACTGCTGCACAGTACGGTGGCGCTTTTTCGCCAGCAGGCGGAAGATAAAGGGCTGCAAATCAACGTGACCGATGCGCTGCCAGCCCCGATGTTTGAGTTCGATCCGCTGTTTATTATCCGTATTGTCTCTAGCCTGCTGCGTAATGCCATTCAACATACCGAGCAAGGGGAAATTGCAGTGGCAATCTACCCGCTTGAAACCCTAAAGGCCCGATGGGTGCCATCACCTGTCATTGAAGTGAGCGACCAGGGCAACGGGTTCACGCCACCGCACTCTCATGAACAGCCCAGAGGTATGAAGAGGAAGCCGACGAACGCGACTGGGCGCTGACCGCTTCAGCCTCGCAGCCTGTCAGCGGATGGCACATGCGGCTGGCGCGGAGATTACCGCTGAAGTGGTGGCAGGCAAAGGCAGCGCGGTGAGTCTCCATCTCAGTGCGCATCCAGCCAAACTGACACCGATAACACTTCCCGGCGAGCAGAGGCGCTCAAAGGTGCTGATAGTTGAAGATTACCCACCCGCGCGCCTGATGCTCAGCCAACAGCTACAAAATAACCACCATGAGGTTCTGGTTGCCAGTAATGGCAAAGAAGGATTGGCGTTGTGGCAGAAGCATCAGGCTCAAATCGATGTGATCATCACTGATTGCACCATGCCTGAAATGGATGGTTTTACGATGACGCGTCATATTCGCCAGCAGGAAGCCAATGAGCGTCTTGGTCCCGTGCCGATTCTGGGGCTGACCGCAATGAGCGGCTTTGATGCCACCAAAACCTGTCTTAGCTCAGGTATGAACACCTGCCTGACAAAACCGCTTTCCCCCGAAGAATTGGCGCAATGGGTTGAGCGACATCTTCATATCCCTCCTTCGTAAAAATATTCTTGTCTGTCATTCGATGAATTAAAGACCCAGCTTGGTTAATAAAGGCACCGCTGTGTAGAATAGTTTAGTATTTTCTTACACAGCAAGGACGCCCTGATGCACGTTATTATTTATGATCGACAGCCGTTAATTCGCGATGTTTTAGTGCCTTTGTTTCAGCAACGTCAAGATAAAATCATTATCGCCACCGGCGATGAGGATGACTTCATCTATAATACGATAGTGTTTCGCCCACATCTTGTGGTTTTTGACCCGGCCCAACTTAGCCACGCCTCGCTAGAGAAACTCATTAGGTTAAAGCGTCGTTATGCCGATATCCGAATCTTTGCATATGCAGGAGACGACAGCGTTTATTATCTGTTGCGCAGTTTACGCCTGGATTATCAGGCGTATATGAGCAAAGCCTGTCCCATTGAAAAACTCAGCAGCGTGTTAACCGCGCTCGCCAATAACGAGTCCGTGATATTTCGCCATGCTAAAAACGCTTATCATCAGCGATATCCTGACAGATTGATTATACAGTCACTCACCAATCGGGAAATACAGATGCTACGTCATCTGGCCGCCGGTAAAAAAAACAAGACCATTGCCAGGAGCTGGATATCAGTTGTAAAACCGTCAGTACCTATAAACGCAGCATTATGAAGAAGATGCAAACCAGTAAGATCAGCGATGTGGTGGATTTAGCCGCGAGAAATGGCTTTGCATAGCAGAGAAATAAACCGGTGCCTCACAGCACCGGCGAATTCTGTAAGTCAGAGAGATAAGCGTAAAGTTCTGTCGTCAGTGACATCAGAGCGGGTGTGAAGACCTCGACCGGTAAAGACGTATCCCGGCACTGCTTTTCCAGACTCAGACAGGCATCTGCCAGCTCATTACGCCGCGCAATACGCAGACTTCCCGCGATACGATGAACAAGATCGGCGATCACGTGGCGATCCTCCGCTGGCGTTAAAACAGCAAGTTTGGAGAGATCCTCTTGTAATGTGGTGACCATTAAATCATGCGCTTTCCGCCATGCGTTGTTCTTCATCCGCCTGTTCAATTGGCGGGTTATGTTCTTCAACCCACTCAGCAGCCTGGTCGGAATGGGCCTGACTGAGTGCCGTGACAAACTGTTTAACGAGCAAGGTTTAAATAAACAACTGTTCATGCCCGCTTCCATGCAACAGCTCATAACTTCTTGCATCGCATTGGCGGTGAAGCCGATAATCCACGCCGCCCACGCGACTGCTCTGCTTCTGATTCTCGGATCACCTGGGTCAATTGATAGCGCTGAGACCCGGCATATTGCAGTCAGTGATGATCACATCGAAGTGTTCTTGCTGCCAGAATTGCAATGCTTCATAGCCATCCCTTAGCGTCGCCTGCTGCCCCAGCCAACTGAGCTGTTTCGCCAGTAACATGCGGTTGGCGGCATTATCATCGACCACCAGCACCTTACCGCTGGGCAAAGCCGCAGCAATATCATGGATTGATTCGTCTCTTTCCCCTGCACTGCTCATCAGAGGCAAACGCACATCACCGCTTACACAGGTCCCAATACCCCGCTCGCTTCTCAGGTTAACGTACCGTTCATTTTCACAAACGGTCCGGCTGATATAAGACCTAATCCGGTCCCGGATCGACGATTGTCCGCCTGGCTAAGGGCTGGAACAACGTCGCCTGCTGTGCCTGATCAATACCGATACCACTGTCACCATCGATGGTATAGGTCACCAGATTGCTCACCGCATCCACCTGCTGCTGGACGATCAGTGAAACACCGCCCTGATCGGTAAATTTAATGGCATTGCCCAGTAAATTGGATAGCACTTGCTTGATACGCAGAGGATCGGCAAGAACCGGTTGAAGAGGTTCTTCAGGATAGCGCTTGGTCAGACTGATGTTTTTATCCAGTGCTAATCCCTGAAAAACTTTGAGCAGATTATCAATCAGCTTTGCCAGATCAACGGGTTCAGGATGGTAATCCAGCTGTCCACCCTCGATGCGTGAAATATCCAAAATATCGCCAATCAGTCCCACCAGACTGTCAGCCGATTCATAGGCGACTTCAAGGGCTTGTATATCCTGCTCGCCATTGCGTCCTTTCTTTAATGCCATATCCAGCATGCCGATGATCGCGTTCATTGGCGTACGGATTTCGTGGCTCATGGTTGAGAGGAACACGGATTGCACGGTTAGAATCTTCCGCACGCTCTTTGGCTTCACGTAGCTCGGCAAACAGTGCTTCACGTTCCGAGATATCCATCCATCCCCCGATCACCACCACCGTGCCATCACTGTCATGCCAGGGTTCAATCCACTGATATACCGTAATGCCGATGGAAGAATTGGGGTTGTCCCACAAGTCGTAACGGCGATTCGGAGAATGCGGAGTCGGAGTTCATCACTTCCATTAGCTGCCATGGTAGAAAAAAAAAAAGCCGCTTGTTCTGGGGTGCGCAGGCCGATGTTCCAGTACCATGGTTTTGCCCAGCGCCTCGTCATAGGTGACACCGGTTTCGACTAAATAGCGTTCGTTGCAGAATGTCAGTCTTCCCTGACGATCGCGCAGAAACGGGAACGGCATACTGCTTACCACGGTACGCAACTGCGCCAGTTGATTGTTTAATTCCCGGCGGAGTGCCGCCTTACGTTTTATCTGCTGACGCAGATAAAGAGCCCATCCCACCGTCAGCAGGATAATGATGCCGGTGAAAATAGCGGACGCGATCATCAAATCACGATAACGCGCCCAAAAATCGTCAACATTGACAAAATCCCCTGGGCGCCAACGGTTTGCCAAACTCTCCATTTCGACGGGCGGAATGCTTAACAGTACTTTATCAAGTATGGATTGCAGTTCAGGATCGCCTGGCCCGACACCAAAGGATATCCAGGCGGGCCGATCCCACGGTCGCCACAATTTTGTTGCCTGTAGTAAGAGACTTAATTTGTAATCCGACATCATCAAAATACCCACAGCAGCATCTGCGCGCCCTTCAGCCAGCGGTCTCCATCAATGCAGATTCGTTATCCACGGAAACCAATGTGATATCAGGAAAATGAGTGAATGAGATCTTCTGATCCACTGCCCGACACCATCGCCAGCCGCTTACCACGTAGATCTGGCAGAGAATGAATATCGCTGCGGTTTGCGCGCGTGGTAAGAGCATAAGCACTGCGCAGATAAGGGCGAGTGCAAAGAGGATCTGTTGCGAACTCCATACTGGGGTGAGTGAGGCGAACATGTCAACTTCCGCCGTTTTAACCCGTTGCATCAACTGGACATTATCGACAGTACTATATTCAAAGATGAGCCCGGTTTTCAGACTCACTATCGAAAGCAAATCGTATGCCATTCCGCGTAATTTCCCATTGGCCCCCACAATGGTCATTGGCGCCGCTTTATCGCCGCTAAACAACACCACATTGACGTGAGAATGCGCCGCCATCCATCGTTGTTCTTCCGGTGAACGTCAACGAATTAACAGACTGGGTAATATCGACTTAAATCAGGCTGCCAGATGCGGTTGATTTGCAACTTATCAGCCAAAGGAATATTCGCAACGCCTTGTTAAATAATGACAAAAGCTCAGGCTGATTGTGGCTAAACGCGAAGGCGATATCCTGACGGGCAAGGTGCTGTAACGCGACAAATGCACATTATTTAGGTAGTTGCGACTTAGCGAATAACTGTTACCCAGTAGACATCCGCTTTGCCAAAAGCCACAGCGCTGAGTGCATCCTGATAATTATCATAGAGACGAAACCTGGCTTGCGGGTAATATTGGCGTAACAGTGAAAGCGGCAGGTAATCTCTGACTAAAGCGACCTGAACCCCTTGCAGATTATCAGATAGCTTTTTGGTGTGTTTCTATCTCCATACCCAGAACCGCCCGGTCTCTGCATAGGATGCAGACATGGCAAAATCGTTGTTGGCTACGCATTTGGGCACAGAAGGAATAAAATCGATTTTCCTGCCGCCAATGCTTGCCAGCGCTTTTCAGGATCGTTAAAGGTTTCAATACGTACCGGAACGCCTAACTGTTGTGCGATTAGGCCGACGTAATCCGCGCTGATACCTTCAAATTCGCCACGAATATTACGCATTCCATAAGGGGGGGCGAGTCAGCGCATTACGCCCATGACCAACTGATGCTTCTGATGAAGGAAGGCTCTTTTCATCGGGGACAATACTAAAGCAGGTTGTTCTGAGCCTATCAGATGCGTCATTAACTGAAGTTCGGAAGCCTGAACGGGCGCGCAGATAAGCCACATCCCAATAAACAGTAAAATGACGCGTAAGCGCTGCATAGCAAGAATTATCCAATCAAATTGTTACGACGGGCAAAATCGATCAACTCAATCAACGTGTGTGCGTTGAGTTTCTGTTTTAGGCGATGTTTGTAGGTACTGATGGTCTTTTCACTTAACACCAGTTGCTCCCCGATCTGCTTATTGGTCAGCCCTTTAGCATTGATCAGCACACTGAGTTCACGATCGGAAATATCAGAAAGCAATTTGCCGTCATCCCGATTATTCGACTGCCCATACTCCATTTGCGGGAAAAAGCTGTAATTGCGCATCACCATTTTAATCGCATCGGTGAGTTCGCCTAAATCATCACTTTTCGTCACAAAACCGTCAGCCCCAGCCTGTTTGCAACGTTGAGCAAAGTTTGCTCCCCCCTGCGAAGTCAGCACCAAAATTTTCAGCGGTAACTGCAGTGCGCGCAGGCGTTGTAACACCTGAAAACCATCCACTTTAGGTAAACCGATATCCAGTAGGACTAGATCCGGGCGCGTATCTTTGGTCTTCTGGATAGCATCCACACCATTATCGGTTTCCGCCACACCTCCATCTCGCTTCTTCTGCTCCAGCAGCATTTTCACGGCAAAACGAATCACCGATGGTCGTCGACAAAAGCACTTTCTTCATGGGATAGGCGGTCCGTAAGATCGGTTGGACAGGATTGATTTGAAGATAGCCTAACAAGATAACTAAGAATAGTCTGTAGGAAAGTACTTATCGAAACCCCATCTTGTAAGGTGAATAATGCATTGATTTTTATAGTATTAGTTCCTTTAACATTGACCTCTTGCTGTTATGTGTTCATTTAACATTTTAGGCTGAATGATATATCTTACATATTATGATTTCGACATGTTTACGCCATCGACATGTTATGGCCATATGTCGATAAAACCGTATTTTTTAAACATATGGTCTGGAATCCTGAAATCCCTTACAACGCCTTGCCTTGCTGCCGCCTGACCAGGAAACGATTGAGACTCGAAGGTGTTAAAGGCCTGTATCACTGCCAGCCGCAGTCGCGGAGCTGAATCAATAAATGAAAAGGATTGGCTATGCTTCATTATGCCGCCCTCAATCCCCAAAACGCTATTCATCAACTGCGAGAGTTAACTCTACTCTGTCTGGGGCGCTCCATGTACACAGATCACAACCTTAGTTGCCCACCCAAAATGGCATCCGCTTCCTGAAGTGACACATCCAGTCCCGCTGAAGGTGTAAATGTCAGCTCGCCAAAAATGACCTCACCATTGAGAAGATAGAAATCAGCGCGCACAAATTTAAAATCCGTCGCCAGTTTCATTGCATATTGCTTCATTTTCACAAAGCCATCAGGCATCTCTGGCAGGTCATACTTATTAATCAACTTCACCGTATCCTCAAAGGGTAGCGGATTCCAGTTCATGTCAAAGTAATAGAATTTAGGTGTGCCTTTTTCACGGCCGACACAAACCATGACCGCGTAGGGTTTACCGTTAAAGCAGTAAAACTTATAGTCGTCTGGAAAACCACCGCGTTCATTCTCGATGAATTTTTCACAGAGAATCTTTCTCTCGATCTTGCGGTATTGAGGCTCAATAAAATGTGATGAGAAATCCTCACTCAACCACTTACTCAGCTGCCTGTTGGTTTTTTCAACATCCAATGAGGATTTATCACTACAAATGATGTTGTAGCCTGCGCCGTGGTTGCACTTCAGGGCAAATCTTTCCGGTAATGCAGCATAGTCAATGTCCTGCGGATTATCGTAGACGCCATAAAGCTCATTGAGAATTTCACCGCAGCCTTTGGATATAATATATTCTCTGACCTTGAATTTATCTGCACACTGCGTGTAAATCTCATTATTGAACTCATTAAACTTAAGCCACTGAATTTTTTCATTGAAATTCGTGGGGTTTGATAAGTTAAGTTTTTTCTCTGAATTTTATATAGTAGTGAGCTTTAGCACAGAATTCTGTGAAATAAGGCGCTTAATTTTCAGAGCTGACTTAACTGTGTGTGTTTAATCATTCTCATTGAAATTATCTCATTTTGAAAATGTTGAGGCATTTTGATGATTGTTTTATTCTTGAAAAAAGCACTAGCAACGCATACACAAAATTTCGACAATCAAAAACAGTATGCAGCGCCATTAATCCCGAAGGTGCGAATCATTAGCCAGAGAATGGGCACGGTTAATACACAAAAAACATCTTCTTAGCCAGGTAGTTGTATCCGGCTTTAATCATATACCGGTAGCAGATCGTTCCCGTGACGAGAACATCGTGCCAATAATGATATGGGTATAATTCTTCGGCAGATTCCATATACTTATTGCCATAAAGCAAATGGATAAAGTCATCACCAAACAGATAGAACCCACCTAGCACAACAAGAGACAGCAGGATTACAATCCTGTTGATTTTACTTAGTAATTCATCTACAGCAGGTTGATTCTTTTCATTGTAAATCTTTGAGAAGAAACTCGTTATTAATGCCAATACGATAAATGACCAGGCGCCTCCTATGGTTAATGCAACGCTATAGATTCCCAGATTTGAGTAAGAGATCATTTTAGCCAGAAAATACTCGAAATCTGCGTGTAGATATCCGCTGATATGCTCGACAGAATTAAGGCCCCGCCGGTATACAACATATGACGGTTATACATCACAGCACCTTTACTACTTTCATTGACTGCTGTGGTCTGCCTAAAGTACACAAGGCGCATGACGTAAGGGACCAGAGGGATAATGATGATAGGTATCGTGAAATAGTAAATCGGCAGTTCAAAGTGAGATATGTAAAATCTGGCCATCAGTGCCAAAGACAATCCGATGACATTGGTAATCGTATTGATCTTTGATTTTAATTGAGTGTTGTTATAGATCGAAAAGAAGTCCATCACGATGTAATACGTCGCGATGCAGTTGGCAACGCCAAAGATAAAGACCGTGAGATCCGTAAAGAAGTAGAGATACGTGAGTACTGCACTTGAGGAGATGAGAAAGAAAAAACGTCTCTGATTCTGCGTATGCATCGCCAAAGAGATACCTGAACGGGCTCTCTCACTCATGCGTTTAAAAATAATATTCTGGCCACCAAACCATGACAACGTCTGTACAAAGATAAACAGCGAGGTGGCGATGTTTATCTTGCCAAAGTTATCCGGGCCAATGTATTTAGCCATTAATGAATTGATATATATCAGCCCGATGATATTGACTGACTTCCAGCATGATCCATATCGTTAGGAATACATGTCACGTCTCATACACTTTCTATGTTGAGTTGCAGTTGTTTATGCTTTCGATTGATGTTCTACGCTCAAAGCAACGGGTTTATATGCATTACTGGTATATTTATTTGTCAAAAGGTTATATAGTCAAATAACCTTCATATTCTCTTTACTTTACGCTTTCATTTTAATTGGTCGATACTGTGACTGTTTACACAAAATAGTGAAGGGTTTTCTGTTCGAATCAGATTAATAGCAGTCATTTATAAATATTAGTGCCAGACATTAATAAAGCGCTGTATTGAGGGGAATTAATTAAATAGGAGAGTAATAATCAGGAAGATAGGAATTAACTCACGGTTTTGAGCCGACGTGCGCGCCTTACATGCCGCATAGCAGGTTTGAGTGATATGCCGATATAACCCTCTTACATAAAGAGTTCTGAGCATTCCGGCTGAATAATCCCAATACACGAACACCCTCTTCTTCATGACTGTGCCTCGTACCACTGCCAGCAATATCCCTCCTACAATCAGCAGCGTGCCGATCACTTTGCTGTGATCCAGCGATTCATGCAGAATTGCTACGCCCATCAGTAATGCCAGCGCCGGGCTGGAGCAGTGACCAGGGCAGAATCTGGCTGGCGGGATAGCGTCAGCAGGCCGTACCACAATGAATAAGCGAGATGGACGAACCCAGCGCGCTGATGACCCCGAGCCAACCGCGCCAACCCGCTGCGAGTAGCAAAGTGAACTGCTGCTGCTCGGTGAGCAGCGAACTCACCCCCACCAATGGAATGGCAAACAGTGACAGCCACCGTCATCGCCAGCGGTGCAATCGGCGGCAAACGCTTGATCAGCACCGTGCTGCATGCCCAACCACAGGCGCTCATCAATAACCACATAATGCTTTGCCAGCGACAGCGCCGACTGCCCGCAGAATCATCACGCCCAAAAACGCCACCACTACGCCGCCGATTTGCTGATAGCGCAGCCGCTCTTTGAGCCAGAATGCTGCCAGCAGCATGGCGATCGGCGTGCCCATCTGGATAAACACGGCGGTGGTGCCCGCATCGGTGGTTTGCATGCCAATCACCATTAACCCGAAATGCACAAAGCCAAAGGTGAATCCCAGCAGCATCATGCCAGGTAGCTGACGCCACGTCAGGCGACGAAACGGCAGCAGCAGGGCCGCCACCAGCACAAAACGCAGCGTCAGCATGAAAAGCGGCGGCAGTTCCATCAGGCCAAACTTCATGGCGATAACGTTAAAAGCCCAGCCGTTGACCACCAGCAGCAGGATTGGAACATGGTCGCGCAGCGGAATGGGTTTCACGCACGTAGCCGGGTTGGCGTTTCGCAAATGATAATCGTGCTCCTGTTGGAATCGACGCGCGAAAGCGAGCAGTTTGCGCTCAGCGGCCATCACGTCCGATGAGCTGCATGCCAATGGGCATCCCTGCATGATCAAACCCGGCAGGCAGACTGATAGCGGGCAGTGCTGACAGGCTTGCCAGCGCGTTGTAACGCATGTTGCCGGTCAACACGCTCTCTTCGCGGTCTCCCATTTGAATCGCTTCCAGTCCTTTATGCGGTGCGGTAAATGGCAGCGTCGGCACCAGAATCACATCCACCTGATTCAAATGCTGCAACAACTGCTGGCGTAAACCGGTGCGGAAACGTTGTGCCTGCAGATACTCCACTGCGGTAATGGCGAGTCCCGCTTGCAGCAGATTACGCACATCCGCACCGTATTCTTGCTGGACGGTCAGCAAGCCAGGCGGCGTGAGTGAAGCCGGTTCCAAGGTTGATCAGCACCAGCGCATTCACCGCCTGCTCAAGCCCGGTCAAACTCAGCGTCTGGCAGCATGCACCTGCTGCGCTAAACCACTGCACCATTTGGATCATAGGCAGTCGCGACATCAGGCTGTATTCCGCTGATGCACATCCGGCAGTAAGCCAATACGCAATCCGGCCAGTTCCGGTAATGCTGTCAGCGGCTGTAGTTTTGCCGTCGAGCACATTAAAACAGCACTTCACACTCTTCGGCATAGGAGCCAGCGGCCCGACAGTATCAAGACTGGTGGCGAGGGGAAAAATGCCCTCCGTGGAGAGTCGCCCCACGCCCGGGCGCAGACCGGTGATCCCGTTCATCGACGCCGGTAAACGGATCGATCCCCCGGTATCGGTGCCCAACGTTGCCAGCGCACTGCGCACCGAGGCGACACCCGAACCGCCGCTGGAAACCGGCAGAATGCGGGCATCATCCCAGGGATTGCTGCTGGCACCGTAGTGCGGATTATTGGTGGTGCCGCCCCAGGCGAACTCATGCATATTGGTGCTGCCGATGAGTAACGCGCCCGCCTGCTTCAGACGTTGCACCACCACCTGGCATCACGCTGGGCGATATTGCCGCTGAGTATCTGACTGCCCGCGTGCATCTCCTCACCGGCCAAATGATATTGGCTTTGATGGCAATCGGCATGCCATGCAGTGGGCCCAGATCGTAACCCTGTTCCAGTAAGTTGGCTGGCTTTAGCCGTCTGGCGTACCTGAGACACATAAACTTCATTGAACGCATTATCGCGTGTGATTTCACGCGCCAGACAGGGCTTCTTCAACCAGTTCTGGCACGCTGGTCTGCCGCATGCGCAACTGTTGTGCCAACGTCAGCATCGAGACATCGATCAACTCACTCATGGGGCACTCCAGCGGCGGCTGTAAAGCGGAAACCCAGGCGTTTGCCGGCAGCAGCGTTGGCGAAATGTTGCGCAGCAAAGGCGCTAACGCCCGCCGCACGCGCTTCACAATCGGTAAGCAGGTGTTCCAGCTCAACCGCATCAGCCGCGCAATGGCGCTGTATCAATGCCAGTCGAAGTGTCAGTGCATCCATAATCATTCCTCTTTATTGCGGGCGCACAGCGGTGCGCCCATCACCTTCGAAGGTAGGTGAGGACTTACTTATCACCCATCGCATCGCACCGCTTCTTGCCTTAGTCGCCAGCGTCGTGTTCACGTTGTTCTGATATGACGTGGCTTCAGGAGGGATAGGCTTTGATGTTTTTGGCATACAGCGCGATGTTCATGTTGTTATCCCAGGCCTTCTGCGACACCAGCACGTTCTCCGGATAGCCTTTGGCATCGATTTCACGCTGCACTGCGGTTTTCACCACCTCCTCGGGCAACGCCGGGAAGTATTTACGTGCAATGGTCACCGACTCAGCCGGATGCTTGTAGATAAAGCGTGAGGCCTGTTCAAAGGCGGTCACGACGGCCTGCGCGGCCTGTGGATTCTTATCAATATATTGTTGTGTGGTCGTCAGGCTAGAGAAGGCAAACGGATACCAGGATTGCGCGGCTGAGAACGAGTAAGCCACATGCAAGCCGTTCTGCTTTTCGGCCATGGTGACCTGTGGCTCCGCCGCTAACGCGTAATCTGCACGACCTGCCGCCACCGCCGGGATCTCATTGCCAATCGCCACATGCACCAGCTTCACGTCTTTGAGGTTGTTCTTTGTTTGATCAGATAACTCATAAACGCCCAGGTGGTATCAGGTTGCGGGCTGGTCACCACACGTTTGCCCGCGAGCAGTGACAATCACCTGTCTCTGCAAAGAAGCCGCTTCTTGCCGAAGATGAAGATGGTTGGCGCGTTCTGTACCCCGGCCACCACCACCCCTTTGCCGCCGTTTTCACGGGTTTTCGGCACAAACACCGATCCTGAATCGAGAAATCTGCCGAGCCGCCAATCACCGCCGCCCAGATTGCAGCCCCGCCGCCACCGGTGCTGATTTTCACATCAACGCCCTGCTGTTTAAAAGCCCTGCTCTTGTGCCACATACAACGGCAGATAGAGCAGCGATTGAAAGCCTGGTTGATGCGCACTGGCGTCAGCCGCGTGTGCGCACTCACCAGAGAAGCCAGACAAACTGCGGCAGAGATCGTAGCTAAACGGAATTTTTTCATGATTATTTCCTGTCCCAGGAGAATGAGGCGTTCAATAAATGCCACCAGCGCGTTGGAAAACACAGCATCATCAGCATGACCAGCACAATGCCAGCCAGCACAATGTTCATACCGAAATTGGAACTCCCCAGCAGGATCATGTGACCCACGCCGCTATCCGAAGAGATGTATTCACCGACGATGGCACCGACCAGCGCGAAGCCAACGTTAAGCCTTAAGCCTGACAGCACCCACAACATCGCGGATGGCACCACCAGCTTGAAGAAAATGGTGCCGCGTCCGGCATTGAAGGATCGCAGGAGGTTGATGAGATCGGGATCGGTGCGCATCGCGCCTTTATATGAGGTGGTCAGTGACACCACCACGCAGAAAACGCCACAATCACCACTTTGGAAAGCATCTCGTGCCGAACCAGATGATGGTCATCGGCTGCAATCGCCAGCACCGGAATTGAGCCAATCGCGGCGATAACGGCGCGGCAAGGTCAGAGATAAAGCGAGTACCAGCAGCAACCCCAGGACAGAGCCGCCTCGCGCCGCACGGCAAACCCCACCAGGGTTTCAACGGCGGTGACGCGCACATCAGTCATCATTTCACCGACTGAAAGCGCTGGACCAGCACCTCCATACCTGCGGAGGGGCTGGAGAACAGGAAGGCGTTGATGTTGCCACTGCGCACACCGAGTTCCCACCCTCCCAACAGCAGCACCACAATCGCCACCTGTAAGAACAGCAGCGTGTAGCGGCGTGCGTTAGCTGAGCGGAAAAAGGTTTCTCGCGAACTGCGATTTGCCGTCGCCGCAACCGTAGGGCGTGTAGACACTGAGTTCATTGTCATGTCGTCCTCTCGTTAGTTAACCGGCTCAGGCTGAATGCCGATGCTGCGCCAGATATGTTCGTAATACTCATTGAAACGCGGTGACAAGCGGCGTTCGGGAATCGACAGGCTATCCGTGCCGAGATCGACCTCAATCTCCTGCACAATTTCACCTGGTCGCGCTTTCATCACGTAAACGCGATCAGATAGCGTGACCGCCTCTTCGATGTCATGCGTAATGAAGATCGCCGTCTTGTGCTGCTCTTTCACCACGCTCAGTAATTCACTTTCCAGCGAGATTTTGAGCGGGTAGTCCAGCGCCTTATAAGCCTCATCCATCAGGATGATTTCCGGGTTGGTGACCATGGTGCGCATCAATGCCACACGCTGTTTCATGCCGCCGGAAAGCTGCGACGGATACTTCTGCTCGTAACCGGTCATTTTGTAGAGTTCGAACAGTTCACGCGCTTTGGCTCGCGCCTGTGCTTTGGGCATGCCGCGCACTTCCAGACCGAGGATCACGTTGTCGATCACCGTACGCCACGGGAACAGCAGGTCTTTTTGCAGCACATAACCGAGTTCCGGTGACGGCGTGCCGGTGGTTTCGCGATTCTTCAGCAATATGCTGCCGCTGTCGGGCATTAGCAGCCCGGTGATGATGTTGAACAGCGTCGATTTGCCGCAGCCGCTGGGCCCGACAAAAGAGACGAATTCATTGCGATTGGCATGGAAGTTGAGGTTGCGCAGCACCGTCACCTCTCCCTCCGGCGTGGGATAGCTTTTGTGGATGCCAGCGGCTTCCAGAACTTTACTCATGGTTTTCCCCCAAAGGTCGCGCGTGGCGATTGTGAACCGTCAACGGCGAAGGCGGGGCCTGCACCGGAACGTAATCTTTCAGGAAGTGATAGCCGAGATAGTCGCTGCTGCGGGCGCGCAGGATGGCGGACTGCACCTCGACGCGGGCAATCGCCATGCCTTCCGTGGTGCCACTGTCGGCCACGATATTTCCCAGCGGATCGATAATGCGGCTGTGGCCGTGATAGTGAAGATTGCCGTGCTGGCCGCACAGATTGGATTCGATCATCCAGCATTGATTTTCCAGTGCGCGCACACGGCCAAACAGCGTGTAGCTATCCACCATCGGATCGGCATCGCCTGCACTGCCGTCTCCGGCATAGCCCCATGCGGTGGGCATGATCATGATGTCCGCGCCTTTCAGCGCCAGCCAGCTCGCGAGTGCTTTCCGAACACTTTGTCGTAGCAGATCAACATACCAATACGACCAATTGGGCGTGCTGAACACCGGAAAATCGCTGCCGGGATAGTAGACGTGCTTCTCATCGCCCGGCTGATGCACTTTGCGATACACGCCGAGCAAACCGTCTGGCCCCAATAGCACCGCACTGTTAAACAGTACTTCGGCACGTTCAGGATGGCGCTCGGTCATGCCAAAAACCACATGCAAGCCCAGTTGCGCAGCGAGCTTTTGCATGGCCTGCACGCTTTCACCTTCGGTCACCACTTCGGCTTGCGCCATTTGCCACGCCACCGCTTCACCGTTCCAGTTGAGCGTATCCGGCGATAGCCTTGTAAACCTGCTCCGAAACACCACCAGGTCGGCACCTTCCTGTGCTGCCTGTTCCATCCAACTCCAGCAGGTTGTTGAGGTTGCGGGCTTTATCGTAAAACGCGGGCAGCGTAATGCTGGCGATGGTGGTTATGTTCATAGCAGCTCCCAGAAGTTTTCTTTTAAACTGCTACTCTTCACATTTAGACCAATACAATTTTCTTATGATAATTTTTATCATATGTGAGAAATTAACTATCCAGTTCACTTAGCGAAGAATCATTGCCAAGAAAACCACCCGACAGCATGAAGCCTCCGGGCTGGGCGCCGCCTTAACCGGCGAACAACAAGGCGATTTTGACTGCGAATCAAACGATACGTCAGGCACGTGAGAGTTGACGCTGGAGCAGGTTGCCGAGTTAAGTGGCGTGTCGATTTCGACACTTTCGAAGATTGAGAAAGGCCAGGCGCTTATTCGATACTATTGCAAGATTGCCAGCGTTGATTACTCTCTGGCAGAACTGTTTGCCGATGAGTTGCCGGCGCCCCTCGGTGGCGAGCACTGCCATTAAGCGCCGCACCTACACGCTGGCTGGCAAAGGGCTGGCGTTTACCAATCCCTATTTTCGCTATGAAGTGCATGCCGCTGAACTGTTGGTTAAGGGGATGATTCCGGTGGTAATGGGGATTGAGACCCGCGAATTGCCGCCGCCGGAAGCCTGGTCTCAACATGCTGGCGAAGAATTCATTTATGTCTTGTCAGGCGAAGTGATGTTGCATACGCAGCTCTACGCGCCGCTGCGGCTGGCGCAAGGTGATAGCGCCTACATCGACAGTACGATGCGCCATACCTTTGTACGGCTGAGTGAAGCAGCTGCGAGCTTGATTTCCATTTGTCAGACTGAAACGCTGGATATTGAAGATTTGACGCGCGGTGGCTGATCAGAGCCTTCCCGCCACGCCAGCAAACACAGTAAACTGACCGCCGATTACCCCACAAAGGAACTTCAGCTATGGCACGGAACACCACTATCAGGTCACGGTCCGCTGACCGGCAATCGCGGCACCGGCACCTCCTCTTACACCGCTTACGATCGTAACAGTGAGATGCTGGGCAGACGGCAAACCCATGATGCCTTTGAGCGCCGATCCGGCATTTCGTGGCGATGCCACGCGCTGGAATCCTGAAGAGTTATTGCTGGCTTCGGCCTCCGCCTGTCACAAACTGTGGTATTTGCACCTGTGCGCGGACGCGGGAATTGTGGTGGAAGCTTATGAGGATGCCGCGGAAGGCATGGTGGAAGGCGCTCGGGGTCGTTTTACGCAAATCACGCTGAAACCGCGCATTACGCTGCGCGATCCGGCAGATGCGGATCGCGCGCGTGAGTTACATCATCAGGCACATGAGGCCTGTTATGTGGCCAATTCACTCAACTTCCCGGTGAATTGCGAACCGACGTTTGCCTGATCAGGCGGCGCCGGCCAACGGCGGTTGCGGCGGTTCCCATAGCCGCACGCCGTTACGTCCGGCGCGTTTCACCTCGTATAACGCTTCATCTGCGTGGCGCAGCCAGTGACGTAATGACTCCGCATTGGATGCCGAGGCAATGCCAATACTCACCGAGCAGCGAAACTCCGCCGACGCTGGCAGGCGCACCTGAGCGATTTTTTCCTTTAGGCGATTTGCCAACGCGACCACCGACTCATCGGTTGCATGGTGCACGATCACGCCCAGCTCATCGCCACCGAAACGCGCGGGAATATCCTGTAATCCCACGTGATTGCGTAACAGCGCTGATATTCGGCCAGTAAAAATCCCCGGCTTCGTGGCCCAGGTATCATTCACCGACTTGAAGTGAAGTCAAGATCCATCAGCAGCAGATACCCCGGCACTGTCGCCGACGCGTACCAGGAATTCGCTTCCAGACGACGTTCAAACAGACGGCGGTTAGGGATCTCCAGACCAGGGTCCATTAACGCAATACGCTCCAGTTCACGGTTTCGTTTACGCAATTGCCAGGTCAAATTGTAGGACGTCACGCTCAATACCAGCATATAGCAGGTTGCCAGCGGCAATGTCAGCCAGACGGTTTGCGGACTGAATGTGGATTGACACCCGCGCCATCCACCTCAGCCAGACCATAACGAAAGGCAGAGGAAAGCCTGCATGGCAAAGCGATTAACTGCGCTGCGCCTCCTGCCGCATAACGATCCGAGGCCAGCACCGCCATAATGATAAATGACGGCAATGGGCTAAGCGCCATCAGCGCTACCCAAATACCGCCAAATGCCGCGTCCAGCGTTAAGTTATGTCGTTCGGTGCCGGTGGAGTCTTCGGCACGCAATGCCCGGCGATAAGCAACCCACGGCCAGATAAATGCATTGATAAATAACAGGGCGCTGAACGCCAGACCGCGATCCATCTCCATTAATACCGAGAGAATCGGGAAGAAACATAAAATTGTGCCAAGCTGGCGCATGATAAACATACGACGAACGAAGCGCTGTGAACGCCGCTTCAGATGGCTATCATCAGGTGAGTAATAATTCATTCACTGGAAAAGTCTGATCGACAAGAAAAGCAGTTTAACGGGAAAAACCGCGAGCGGAGCGGTTTATTTTAAGAATATTTACCTTGCGCTTAACAACTGCGCAAGGTTCGTAAGGATTTTGTAAAGCTACCGCCCAAATTTACGTGCAGCGGCTAAACAATATACAACGGCTGCCGTCACAACCAGCATGGATGGATGAATGGATTCATGAAGCAACCAGGCTGAGAAAATCAGGCCAAAGAAAGGCTGTAACAACTGCAGTTGTCCTACGCTGGCGATACCGCCGGTGCCAGCCCCTGTACCAAAAAGATGAAACCAATCAGCATGCTAAACAGCGACATATCCCAAAGCCCACCATGCAGACGCCTGAACAGGTTCAAAACTGAGAGGAGCCGTCATCACTGTTGCCAGCAACATGATCGGCAGTGAAAGGATCAGTGACCAGCATATGACCTGCCAGCCACCCAGGTGCCGAGAAAGCAATGCGCCTTCTGCATAACCCAAGCCGCACACTAACGTCGCCGCTACATCAAGAGATCACCGGTCAGTGATGCCGCTGCGCTCTGCACCAGCGCAAACCCCATCACCAACAGACAACCGAGAGTGGAAAATAACCAAAATGCTCTTCGTGGTCGTTCGCCTCCACGAATCAAGGCATAAAGCGCGGTAGACATTGGAAGCAATCCAATAAAAACGATCGAATGTGCGGAGCTGACATGCTGTAACGCCAGCGCAGTGAACAAAGGAAAACCTATCACGACACCCAGCGCGACAATCAGCAATGAAAAAAGCTGTCCGGGCGCAGGTCGGTGTTGTCGAAGGGCTAAAATGATCAGGACCGCCAGCACCCTGCAATTGAAGCGGCGAAAGTCAGGAAGGATCGAAACTTTGTACACACGCGTAGCCGGTAAAGATCCACTAAAAATAACCATCCCGATAAATCCACTCATCCATCCTTGTAATCCAGAATGGCTAGCGTGAGATACGCTTGTGTTGCTGCTAGTCGCCATAAACGCCACCTTGATTCATTGACTTACCCACCGTTGACGCTTTAGAGCGTAAATGACAGCATTAATGACAATCAAAAAATTGTCATGGATACATTGGATGAAGGCTCGCTATAAAGTTATCGTTGATGAATTCGCCAGCGCCATTCAACTCGGCCATTTGCCCGCAGGGACACGATTGACCACGCACAGAGCACTCGCCAGCGAGCGTGCTATCTCATTAGCCACCGCAACGCGTATTTACAGTGAGCTGGAAACCATGGGACTGGTGAGGGGTGAAACTGGTCGGGGAACCTTTGTCAGGGAAATTTTGCGCCCGCTAGGATCAGGTGATGATCAACAGCGAGTTGCACCAGATGTATTAGATCTGAATTTCAACACCCCTTCCCTGCCAGAGCAAGCTGACCGTCTACGCAGTGCACTGCGACAACTTGCGACACGCGGTGACATCGAATCGTTATTGCGCTATCAGCCTTATGCCGGGCGTTTGAACGACCGTGAAGCGGTTGCCTCTTACCTGAGCAATATGGGAGTTGTTACGCAAGCCAAAAACGTTTTGATGGTCAATGGCGCGCAACAGGTTTGGCGATAACCGTAATGGGTTTAATGAGACCGTGATGTTGTCGCGGTTGATGCTCTGACTTATCCGGGCTTTAAAGTGTTGGCCAGCCTGTATCATCTGGAACTCGTCCCTATCCCCGTCAATCCTTCTGGCCCTGATCTTGTGGCTTTGGAAACCGTTTGCCAAAGCAGGCGGGTTCGCGCCATTTACACCATGCCTACATTGCATAATCCGCTGGGCTGGGTGCTCAGTAGCGAACAGAGAGAAACTATCGGTTCAATTGCCCGAAAATATAATTTACTGATCATTGAGGATGCGGCTTACGCCTATCTTGAGCCGCGACCTCCAGCACCCCTGGCCTATTACGCCCCTGAAAGGACGATATATGTCACTGGTTTTTCTAAGAACGTGGCGACGGGGTTGAGAGTCGGTGCCGTAGTGTCTCCTGCGGAACATCGTGATGCACTGGAACGCGCGATTCGCGCTACTAGCTGAACACGCCCGCATTAATGACCTCCCTCGTCTGCGACTGGTTGCGAGAGGGATACGTCGCCAACTTAGGAAGAGAAGCGAGATGCCGGGCAACGTCAAACCCTGGCGCGAACAAATCTTGCGATTTTACCTGCTATGGACATCCGAATGCCTATTTTATCTGGATTGTGTTACCTGAAGAGGCTCGGGCGGAGCGCGTGGTAAAACACCTGCTGCAGAGTCGAATTTCCGTATCAACCGCAGAACCTTTTAGTACCTCGGCGACTCGTGCCGCAGGCTACCGGCTGGCGCTGGGTTCGTAAGCCTGCATGACGGTAAAATCGGCTTTGATAAAAATAAAGGAAGCGATTGATTACGAAAAAGGTTTGTAAGACGAAGCCTGTTTGTCAGCCACTCAATCAGTGAAAACTTTGAACCCACAGCGATTTTCAGCAGCTGATGAGTGCCAGCGCTTGTCACATCAGCAGCTTGAACGCAGGATGTTCACTGCCCCCTGTTGATAGGAAAACGTCATGTCTCTTTCTGCGGCACACAAGCGCGTGCTCTTCATTGCCGGATCCGGTCGGCAATTATTGAGTGGTATGAATCGCCGTTTACGGTTTTATGGCCACGCTGATGGCTAAAAACTTCTTCCAGCTTGAGGGCGAAAGTGCCCTCACCAGTCTCATCCTGACCTATGCGGCATTTGCCGTGGCCTTCTTTTTTCGTCCTTTAGGCGCGGTAGTGTTCGGCAGGTTGGGCGATCGTTATGGACGCAAGCCGGTATTGATCACTGTGTTGATATTGATGACGCTCGCCACCGCTGCGATCGGTCTGGTGCCGGTTTATGCCCATTGCGTTGCTGCACCGCTGCTGATTACCGCGTTACGCATCCTGCAAGGGTTGTTTGCCGGGGAGAGTACGGCGGGCGCAGTGTCACGATGACGGAATTTGCGCCTCCGGGCAAACGCGGCTTTTACGGAGCATGGCAGTCTCTGACCGTAGCGTTTGGATTACTGGCGGGCGTGGCCGTGGTGGCGGTTTTGCCGTTGCTCATCGGAGACGCAGCCATGATTGACTGGGGGTGGCGCATCCCGTTTCTGCTTGCACTGCCACTAGGCGCTATCGCACTTTGGCTACGGTCGGGCTGAAGAGTCTCCACAGTTTGAGCAAGCAACAAATGCAGAAAGCGCGTCGATCGGCGCCACTGCGCGTGCCATTGTGCTGGGTGGACGACTGATGGTGGTCCGCCGCGGGCTATACCTATCTGGTGATCATGCCGACGTATTTGCAGGCCGCGCTGCATACCGGCTTCAATCAGGCGCTGCTGATTGCCGTGATCTCGAATCTCGGTTTCGCGGCCACCATCCTCCCTGCCGGTATCCTGAGCGATCGCATAGACGACGCACAGTGATGCTACTGGCGACCTTCTTGCTGGAAAAAGGGCATTCCCGTATGAGTACTGCAGGACCCACTAAACGGCTTGCTGATCAAAGCGGCGTGGTGTTTCAGTGGCCGGGGCATTGGTCGCATGCTTGCAGGGCCGGCCCGCGATGCTGGCGGAGATGTTCCGACGCGCGTGCGCTACACCGGGCTTGGGTTAGCCTACTCGCTGTCGAATGCGCTGTTTTCTGGCTGTGCGGGGCTGATTATTACCGGATTGATGAAACAGACCGGCAATGCGGATATTCCGGCCTGGTATGTGATGGGCACAGCGCTGGGAGCTTTGTCGCGCTGTGGACGTTAATAAAGACGATCACCGCAGCGCAGGTGCGCGCCATCAGGCCGCCCCATCCTTGAACAAACTTAACGGCCCGCCCCTGCAAGCGGAACTGCGCGACCAACCGCTCTAACATCATCGCGCTTGTTCTTCCAGCGAGTTTGCCGAATGCGAGGATGCGCTCACCAGCGTGGCGTTTTGCTGGGTAGTGGTATCAAGTTCACCTACCGCGCGAGCAATTTGCTCAATGCCACGGCTCTGCTCTTCGGAAGCAGCAGAAATTTCCTCCATGATCTCATTCACGCGCGCAATGCTACCGAGAATTTGATCCATGGTTTCGCCAGCACGCGCTACCTGCTGATGCCCGTTGCTGATGCGGCTCACCGACTCACTGATCAACTGTTCGATGTCTTTCGCTGCACCGGCGCTACGCTGTGCCAGGTTGCGCACTTCACTGGCGACCACGGCGAAACCACGCCCCTGCTCACCGGCTCGTGCCGCTTCAACTGCCGCGTTCAATGCCAGAATATTTGTCTGGAAAGCGATGCTGTTAATGACGGCAGTAATGTCGGCGATTTTCTTCGAGCTGTCGGAGATTTCCCCCATGGTGCTGACCACATCGCGCACCGCTTTACCGCCCTGATTCGCATTGTGTGAAGCCTGCGGTGCACCATCTACCGCGCGTTCTCGGCGTTATTTTTAACGGTAGCCGTTAACTGCTCCATGCTGGCAGCCGTTTCCACCACCGCCGCCGCCTGCTGCTCGGTACGTGATGACAAATCGAGGTTGCCCTGATTGATCTCGCTAGCGGCTTGCGACACGCTGCTGACGCTATGCAACACATCGCCAATCATACTGCGCAGACGGTCGTTCATCCGCCCCATCGCCGAGGTCAGCTTGCCGAGTTCATCATGACGATCGGTGGTAAACTGCGATTAAATCACCGCTGCAATGCGCTCCGCCAGCTCAAGATTGTGGAATACCGGACGCGTAATCTGACGGATGATGTACCACGCTACCAGTACGCCAAACAGAATCGCCAGCCCCCCAATCAACAGGGATAGCGTTGCTGAACCGTTCGCCAGTTCATCATTGCGCTCCTTGACGATGGCAATGATCTTTTTGATCGCCGCACTGCTCTTATCACCCGCGACTTTTACCGTGTCTTCTGAAGCACGCAGCTGACCATAGCTGTCCGCCGCTTGCAGGCTGAGATCTTTAAAGCGTTCGGTATCCTGCCACAGCGCGGTAAATCCGCCCTGCTGTTCCGGTGGCAGCTGAGCCAACAAGCTTTCATACCTGATCGGCCTGCTGAAATGGGTTTGCAAGGTATTGCGCAGGGTATCGGAGACATTGAAGCGCAGCGCCCAGGCTTCTTCACGCACGTTGCTAATGGCGTAAAGAGCTGTCATAGATCTGATTGGTCAGTTCTGGATTGGTCACTGGCGTGCGGATCAACTTTGCATATAGCGCGAGGTCATGTCTTGCTGGCTCAGGGAATCGAGCTGTGCCGCGGCTATTTAGCTGCTGCGTGGTTGCGTCATCGCGCCAATACTGTTTTGGAAGCTGGCGATGAGTATCCAGTTCATCCACCAGCGCGTGGGCATTGTCTGTCCAGGAGAGTTGTTTAGCCTGCGATTCAGCTGCTGTGCATGAGCGACGTAGTCGGCCATCACCTTGCCGGATTTATCATCACCATAAAGGTATTTGAGGCGGTTAATTTGGCCTGGAACACCTCAATGTTGATGTCGTAGATCAGATTGGTTTTCTGATAGATGTCATGAATCGCATTGAAACGCTGCACGCTGATGCCGGTGGCTAATGCCACTAACAGCAACACGATGCCAAATCCTGCTGACAATTTTCGGGTGATGCGTACATTACGTAAACGGGATACCAGCCCCATGTTCCCTCTCCTGCGAATGTTGTTTTTGTAAATTCTGGTAAGGAAGTTATCGGAGCGAGGCGGGATTTGTTTATCGCGGAGATCACAAAAAAACGATTACAGGATGTTATGCGCCGCCGGGCAGCGGCGCGAGCAGGTTATCGCGCGGATTGCGGGGCTAACTGGCTGATAAACAGGCCTGCCGCACTCACCGCATCCACCGCCACTTTCCCTAACTGCTGGCGAATGCTGTCGCCCAGCGCGATGGTGGAAAAACCGGTGCATGAGAAGGCGATGACTTCAATGCCATCGCGATAAAGACTATCCGCACAGGCTGCGGGCGCTGGCGCGACCTTCTGCGCTCAGCAAGTCCGTGGTGTTCAGCACCCTTCCGGACGCGCGTAACGCACGGATTCACCCAGCAACTGACGGAAAGGCGCCGGGGCCGTCGCGCCAATCCCCATCACCGCGACAGGACGCTTGAGCATACGCGCAATGCTTGCCGATGCCGAACCGGCGCTGATGACGGGAATCGATACGGCATCGCGCAATGCCGCAAGGCCAGGATCGGCGGCGCAGCTGAGAAACAGCGCATTGCAGCCGTCGGACTCTAATTGCCGCCCGAGCGTAACGATTTAGGCACCGCCAGCGCTTCACTGGCATCATCAAAATGCCTTTGTGCTGATCGGGGATCGCCCGGCTAATGGCGTTAATGCCATATTCCTGATGAATCAGTCGGCCATGCTCTTCGACAAAGTGCTGATCTGGGTGAGTGAGTACGCGAATGATGCCTAACATGCGGTGTAACTCCTGGTGTGAAGTTGAAGGTGATTGCAAATCTGCCTGTTGCACAGCTGATGTTGTTTTATTTATGTGCAGTAAATTGGCAGGTTTAAACGGTGGAGACAACTGTTGCCTGCCGTCACTAATGCGTATTCACACTATAGTGAGCTCCCCACATCGCTGATCACTCCGCGTAGCCAACGGTGTGCCGAACTGTCCTGCGTTCGGCGATGCCAGAGCAAATCAAAAGGGATGGAGGACAACGCTAGCGGCGGTTCGAACATCACGAACCGATCTTGATGAGCGGATGTGGTCGCCACGCGGCTCAGCACTGTAGCCACATAATCCGTGTCGGGGAGCAAATCAGGGACGGTAAACATGGTGGGTAACGTCAGGCTGATGTTGCGCGCCAATCCCTGCTCTCGCAGTTTTTGATCCACCAGTCCATATCGGTTGCCTTCCGGGGAAACGAGGATATGTGGCAGTGACAGAAATGCCTGCAGGTTCATTTCCTTTTGCGCGATGGGATGATCGCTTCCCACCAGCGTGACAAAGTCATCGCGCAGCAGCGGTTGCGAAAGAATCCGGTTCTCAGCTTTGGTCGGCGGTACGCCTACCGCAATATCAATTTTCCCCGCATCCAGTAGCGCAACCACCTCATCACGATCAATAAAGTAACGCACATGGATGGTGCAGTTGGGTGCCAGCGTCGCCAGCTTTTTGGTTAATGCAGGCAGCAATACATGCAGCGGGTATTCAGTGAGACCCAGGGTAAAACTGCGCTGCTTGTCATTGGGATCAAAGTCCTCCGCCGGCTTCATTAAATGACACACCTGCCCTAACGCATCAGCCACCGAGATCGCCATTTCCTGCGCCTTTGCCGTTGGCAGCAATCCCTCCGCACTGCGGATAAATAACGGATCATCGAAAACACGGCGTAAGCGCGCCAGCGCAGCACTCATCGCCGGTTGGCTCACGCCCGCCAGCGCCGCTGCTTTCGTCACGTTGCGTTCCAGCATTAGGGCGTTAAAGGCCACCAGCAGATTGAGATCGAAACCATCAAAATTCATATTTTGTATATTGCTCTATATCAATCATTTGTTGGATTGATAGTCTCAGGTTCGGGAATACTGCACAAGCCGGTGAGATGCACCGCTAACTCATTTAAAAGGTTTCCGTTATGTCTGCGACTCAACAACTGAATCAACGTCTGCAAGTGAACGCGCTGCGGTAGAAAATCTGTACCGTGCGTTTAGTGATAAGAATCCTGATTTGTTGGATCTGGCGGTGACGCAAGACTGGAGTGATATTCCTTTAGCGCCGGGGCAAGGGCCTGGACCAGAGGGTTTCAAACCGGTGCTGGCGATTTATCGCCGCGTTCCCGGACATCAACATTATTGTTCATGACATGCTGCAGGAACCGGGTAAAGCGGCGGTACGTGCTGAGATTACCGGGACACATCAGGGCGAGTTTGGGTATCGCGCCAACTGGTACCGTATTCACGTTCGCCTGCATGGTTCCATTTACTGAACGGCGAGCGCGTGACGACCACGGCATATGGAGGACTGGATGGCGCTGTTCCAGCAGATTGGGCAATTCCCAGCGCAATAGATAACGCGTTACATCGCGATCAAATATTCATGGAAATCCGCTGCCGGATTTAAAGCTAACTGCGCGGCACTCTGTTGCGGATGAGCCAGCAAATACCGCCGCACCAGTGCATATCCGAGCGAGTAGCCCAGCCAACGCGGCATATCGGCGCTACCGAAAAACCAGGCATTATGGTCGTAAAAGGGTTTGCGACCACTGTTCTATGGCCCGATCAACATAAGGGGCAAACAGTGAAGGAGCCAGCGTTTCCCACGGCTCGGGCTCGCCACCGCACACTTCCTGCGAGAAGTGACCGGCTAAACCTTCAGACACCAGCGCTTCACCCAACATCCTGCCATAGCCGGGGCCATCCCAGCGGGCAGCATGATGCAGTTCGTGGGCAAACATGCGCGTCAGGCTCTCTTGGGTGAGATCGTGACTGTGCGGATCAATGGTCAAATAGATGATGCCAGGTTCCGGGGAGTAGCGAACCTTGCCTTCGAGAACAAACTGCCCCTGCTTTGATCACCACATCTAAGGCATTAATCCGAGATGGCTGTTAGTAGCCTGCCGCCAGGTGCGTTGCAGTGCCTCATCGATCCAGGACGTTGAGCGGAGAGTGTTTGTCGGGCATTGATGAAGTGAAGATCGAGAGAATGCATCTGGCCTCCTGCCATTGTGAAATAGAACGAACTCACATCATGCTCCAGGTATCCATGCGATGACAAATTTCAAATGATTAAGCGTGATGAACTGCATGGTTTAAGCCAGGCATAATCTTCCCCTGCTATGCTAAGCACCAGACGTTAATCAGTGTTCACAGGCGGAAGAATGAAAGTCGTGTTATGTGCGTATCATGAGATGGGATGCGCGGCGCTGGAGAGTTTGCAGGAAGTGGGATTTGAAGTGGTGTGCGTGTTCACCCACGCGGGCGCCCATCAGGAAAATAGCTTCTTTCATTCTGTTGAAGCCATGGCGCTGCAGCAACAGATCCGGTGTTTTGTCCGGACGATATCAATACGCCAGAATGGATTGCCAAAGTAGCGTCGCTGCAACCCGATGCGATTTTGACCCTGTCTTATCGACAAGCGCTCTCTCCTGCCATGATTGCCACGCCAAAAAAGGCGCATTCAATGATGCATGCTTCGCTGCTGCCCGCCTATCGCGGACGTGCGCATCTCAACTGGGTGATTATCCGCAATGAGCGTGAAACCGGGGTGACGCTTCATCGCATTAATGACGTGCCAGATGGCGGGCCAATTCTGGCGCAAAGCCGTCGCTATCACTGATGAAGATGAGGCGCTTTCATTACATCGCCAAACTGGTACGCACCACACGTGAACAGTTGCCAAACTGGCTGCGCGCTCTGCGGGCGGGTAGTTTGATTGAAAGCGTGCAGGATGAAAGTCTCGCCAGCGAACCGGGACAACGAAAGCCTGAGGATGGGCAGATTCACTGGCATCAGTCTGCCGATGAGATTCATGCTCTGATTCGCGGCGTTGCTTATCCGTGGCCTGGTGCGTATAGCCTGATGGGAGAACAGCGTTTTATCGTTGGAAAAGCCGCGTGATTACCCAGTCGCATCCAGCACGCAGCGGGCAGCATTATTTCATCGATCCCTTTATATCGCCTGTGGCGAAAATGTCGCTGAAATTGTCGCGACGGGGTTATCGCATCACGACAATCTTAGTGCGGCGCAGCTCGTGCAGCACTTCTCACTGTGCGTGGGGATGCAACTGAAGTCATGTTGAGCTGGCGATTTCAGGCTGAAATCGCCAACCTTTATCACCAGCGGGTCGCTGCCATATCAATCACAAAGCGATATTTCACATCACCTTTCAGCATGCGCACGAATGCATCGACTGCTTCACCCGAATCAATTCGATATCTGAAGTGATACCGTGCTTGCCGCAGAAATCCAGCATCTCCTGTGTCTCTCTTTGATGCTGCCGTGGATGAGCCGCTGATGCTCAGGCGACGGAAGACCATCGGCGTGACGTCAGGGCCTGATGCGGTTGTTCGGAATGCCTACCAGCACCAAACGACCATTGGTTTTGAGCGTGGCGAGGTAGGGATCGAGATCGTGAGGCGCGGACACGCAGTCGATAATGAAATCGAGAGAGGTTCGCGCCGCTGCCATCTGTTCCGCATCGCGTGAGACCACCACGCGGCTGGCCCCCAGACGTCGCGCATCCGGCACCTTTTTCCGGAGAGGTAGTGAATAGCGTCACTTCCGCACCCATCGCACTCGCCAGTTTTACCGCCATATGCCCAAGCCCGCCTAAACCCACGACGCCGACTTTGTCACCAGCCTGCACCTTGAAGTGACGCAACGGTGACCAAACGGTGACGCCCGCACACAGCAACGGCGCAACGCCTGCCAGCGACAGGTTCTGCGGCACTGACACCACAAAATGCTGATCGACCACCACATTCTGTGCATAGCCGCCCCAGGTGCTGTCGCCAGTGTGTTTGTCGATACCATTATAGGTCGCGGTAAATCCGGCTTTGCAGTACTGCTCTTCCTGCTGCTGGCAGAAATGGCATTCACGACAAGAATCAACCATCACGCCGACACCCACCACATCACCGACCTTGAAGTTTGTGACCGCTGCACCGGTTTCCCGCACGCGACCGACGATTTCGTGGCCCGGCACCAGCGGATAACGACTGACCGCCCATTCGTTACGTGCCATATGCAGATCGGAGTGACACACGCCGCAGTACAGGATATCGATTTTCACGTCCTGCGGCTGCAGTGGACGCAGCGCTGATCTGGCTGATACTAAGGTTTTGCCGCGTCGTGCGACTAATGCGTTGATTTTCATGGTGCCTCCGCAAGGTGCTGGCGTTATTGAGTTGAAGGCGGCAGACTATAGTCAACGTGGTGCAAAAATGATAGTAGTCACCATTTGGTGACCATAAGGAGAGACACCGATGCCAGCCTGGGTGCTGACGGTAAACTGGTTTTTTATGCGGATTCCCGCCGCGTCGCTTGGATGGACCTGTTCTCGCTGAAGTGGAGCAGCATGGTGCTGCACGCGCTTTATCACTGGCCGGGACAACGTGCCCGAACCGGGGAACTGCAACGCAGCCTGCAGGGAATTTCGAAGAAAATGCTTTTTCAGACACTGAAAGAGCTGGAGCAGCGCGGACTGATCGCCCGGCATGTGTACGACGTGGTTCCACCGAAAGTGGATTATCGCTTAACGCCGTTAGGATTGACCTTCGCAGCGCCGATTGAGCAGATGTATCTGTGGGGGCTGGAAAACCAGGCTGCGCTGGATGCGATGGACGCCAACTTAAAAGCGGCTACGGACGTGCCATCAGACGTTCCACCGTCTCACGATCTCTCGGCAAGCGAGGATTAAACACCACCAGGCTCAGGCCGGGCTTACCCTCAACCGCGAAGGTGCTGTATTCAAGTTCCAGCACGCCTTCGTCCGGGAGCCACAGTTGCTTTATCCCTTCGCCATGCTGGCTCACTCTCCTGCGATTGCCACAGTTGACGGAAGGTTTGCTCATCGCGCTAAGTTCTTCCACCAGCGCGCGCACATGTTCGCTGGCACCGGTGCGCTACGTCGGCACGGAATTCACCATGTTACGCGTGACCTGATGCCAATCCGGCAGGCGTTTTTTCATCTCTTCGTTGCTGAACATCAACAGGATATTGCGCTGTTCCGGCGGCAAAGGTGCTGCGCTCTACAAACACTTTGGTCGCCGCATGGTTCCACGCCACCACCTGCCATTCAGCAGTTTTCACTAGTGCGGGCGTGTGCGTCATGCTATCCAGGACGCGTTGCAACGAGGGTGAAACATCCACGCCCGCCTGCCAGGTGACGCCCGGTAAACGATTTTGCGCCAGCAGAAACAGGTGGTCGCGCTCGGCGGCACTCAGCTCCAACGCTTTGGATAACCGTTCCAATACCTCTTCGGAGGGCGCACCGCCTCTGCCCTGCTCCAGCCAGGTGTACCAGGTGGTGCTGACGCAGGCGCGCACCGCCACCTCTTCCCGACGCAATCCGGGCGTACGACGCCGCAGCAACGGATAGCCGAGTTTGCCGGCATCCAGTCGCTGACGGCGTTCACGCAGGTAGTTGCCGAGCAGATTGTCGTCTTGTTGGGTCATGGCGTTATCCTGTTAGTGCCTATACCTGTATAAGCTCACGACTTTTCGCCGCGCCGCAGACTTTTATCATAGTGCTTCAACAGCCAGAAATAGGAGTACGAATATGCGACTTTTTGTGACCGGCGCAAGCGGCTTTATCGGTTCGGCCATTGTGAAAAACTGCAGGCACGCGGCGTGGACGTGCTTGGACTGGCACGCAGTGACGCGTCAGCAGAGAAACTGCACCAGCAGGGAGTCCAGGTGATGCGCGGCGATTTAGAAGATATTGCCAGCCTGCGTAGCGCCGTTGAACAGAGTGACGGTGTAATCCATGTCGGCTATATCCATGATTTCAGCCGCATGGATCACGCAGCGGCTATCGATCAGCAGGCGATTCTGGCGATGGGTGAAGTACTTGCCGGGTCAAACCGTCCGCTAGTGGACCACCGGTACTGCATTGGTCTCGCCAGGACGTCTCGCGGTTGAACAGACTCAACCGGTTTCCGGCGGCCATCCTCGTTCCGACTCCAACATCGCCGCACTCGCGCTGGCGGATAAAGGGGTGCGCGTCTCGCTAGTGCGTCTTCCGCCCACGGTACACGGCGCAGGCGACCACGGCTTTGTGCCGATGATCATTAATATGGCGAAAGAGAAAGGCGCGGCGGTGTATATCGGGGATGGTGCGAATCGCTGGCCTGCGGTGCATCGTGATGATGCGGCGGAGTTGTTCTGCCTCGCCACCGAGCACGCCGAAGCCGGCACGATTTTGCATGCGATTCAGGAAGGAGGCATCCCATTTCGTCAGATCGCCGAAACCATTGGTGCAGGTTTGTCTCTGCCGGTGAAAGCCTGAGCATGGAAGAAGCGAAAGAATGGCTGGGCTGGATGGCGTTCTTTGCTTCCATTGATAATCCGGCTTCCAGTGAATGGACGCGCCAGACCTTTAACTGGCAGCCCACCGGACCGGGACTGCTGCAGGACCAGCTCTATGACGTCGGGTTATTTTTCGCGTTGATTCCGCACCGCCTCTTGCAGGAAATCAATAAACGCGCGGCTTCTTGCGGGAAGAAAACTCCGTTCCTGGTAGAGCAGCGCAATCTCAAGGGGTGCGGGAGCGAGTTCAAGCTCAATCACTTCTAACTGCCCACTTCGAATATAAGGCTCACAAGCCTGCGCTGAAAGGATGGCAAACCCGATGCCTTTCAGTGCAGCTTGCATCGCCATCTCACCACTGTCGACACGGAAAGGACTCAGCACATTGATGTGTCGAAATCCTTTGCCAGTGGTTATAAATTGCCACGCTTGCCCCTGAAGTGCACTTACGGTGGTGATGCAGGGCAGAGCCAGCAATTCTGTTGCGTTGGTCTGGCGTATTTTTGCAGTAAAGTCGGCGCCGCAACAATGTGGCAGAATGTGAAGCCAGCGGTCGAGCTATGACATCACTGCTGGCGCGCGTGCCGCGACTGATATCAATGACAACATCGCAGTCATCCCACAGTGCCTGCTCCCTGCAGGCTGGTAGTACAATGGAGTTCAATTCTGGGATATCGCAGTGCAAAGTCAGCCAAGAGATTGCCGAAAATCACCGGCCCGACTCCATTTGGTAAATACGCGTAGCAGCCCTTCCGGCTCAGTTTGTGCGTGGCTTAATCTGGCTTCCGTCTCATTCACCGAGTCCAGCAGTGGTCGCATGCTGTCAAAACATCTGTCCTGCTTCAGTAAGCTTCATTTGGCGCGTGCTTCGCTGTATGAGTCGCATCCCTAATCGTTCTTCCAGCTGCGAAATCTGGCGACTCACATTCGATGCAGGTATATTCAAGGCACGCGCGCCGCCGATAAAACTGCCCTTCTCTGCAACGGTGACGAATACCCGCAAAACATTTAAATCGATTCTACTGCGCATCGATTATCCCATTTTTGATAATTAATCCTCTCACTTTATCGCTCTAATCACTAATCCGATGCACGGGCAATAGACTAGGCCTCCTGTAACTTAATGGAGCAAACTATGCCTGTCCTCACCCCGCAATCAGGTTCATTCGCTGTGATCCGCATCGCTGTGATTATCGCTTTTGTTCAATTCACGAATGCCCTCGAATACATGATGTTTAATCCGCTGTTTGCCTTCATGGCGTCTCAATTTTCAGTGCCTGTCACTTATGCAGGTTATGTCACGGGGACTTACACCCTGGGTTCAGTGCTATCCGGGTTATGTATTTGGAAATGGATTGACCGCGTTAACGCCAAACGGTTTTTACTGTGGAATATGGCGCTTTTAGGCGCTCTGACGGTGCTGATCACCTTCACGGCGATTATACCCTGCTGCTGGTTCTACGATTTATGGCGGGCTTAGTGGGAGGAACAACCATGGGTGTGGGGATGAGTTTATTAATCAGCCTCGCGCCAGCGGCCTTACGAGCACGGATGATTGCCACCGTCATTGCCGCTTTCTCTGTGGTCAGCATTGCAGGGATGCCGACCATGCTGTTTTTGAGCACACATTTCGGCTGGTATAGCGCAACGAGACTCATTGGTTTGCTGTGCCTGATAGCTTTGCTTCTTATTGCCGGGTTTATTCCTGATGCCCCGCGCAAAATCTCCCTAAATCATCGATAACAATGACGCCAGAATGGTTGTTTTTCGCCAGCAGGGAACGCCATCGCGCAATTCACTCCCTATCATCATTCCTGCTTTAGTGCCTTTATTGACCCAACACATGCAGGCTGTGAACGCCTCGCTGCCAATGCTGTTCTTCATCGGTGGCATCGCTGGGTTGATGGCGACAAAGCTACCGGAAAGCTATTGGCTCACTGTCCAGCTACACCTTAGCCGTTGTCTCAACGCTGATATTACTGGTCAGCATGCTTCCCGTGACAGGTTTGCATGCCAGCGCATTATTCATGGGGCTGTTTCGAGCGGGGCTTACGGACGAGGTGGTAGGTGTCGTGTGTGACGACGAGGTTTCCAAATGAGGCTAGTCGGGCTGGTTTCGTCCCTGCAAACGGCGCTTGACGATGTCTGAGTACCACCCTCGCCTTTGTTTCGGCCATGACTTTTGAGATAGCAGCGCCACTTCCGATCATATTCTGGGTGCTGGTTGCCGGCAGCGCATTACTCTGCCACCGCTGATTAAGAGGATGGAAAAAAGGTTAGCGAGACGTGAGGCCTGAGGTGATAAAGGTAGCGGCAGAATCGATCGCCCAGCTAAAAGTTTAGCTCTGGTTCGATAAACTCTGCCGCGAGGGATTAGCCAAACGGCTCTTCGCGTGCCAGCAAGCGTGCTATCACGTTAAGCGCACCTTCGTCGTTATTGCTGTCGGTTTTATAACGCGCAACAGCGGCCACGGGTGCGGCTGCATTGGCCATCGAAAGCTGTAGCACGCCTGACGCAGCATTTCGAGGTCATTGGCGCTGTCGCCAATGGCCAGCACTTCGCAATCGTCGATGCCCCATTTTTCCTGCAGCAGCGCGATGCCATGTGCTTTGTGGCAGCCAGGAATGATCAGATCGACAAAACCAAAGCCGCTGGAGACCGGATGCATAATGTTTTCAATCGCGCCCAGTTCTTTGTGCAGACGATCCATCAGGGCATCCACCCCTTCGTGGGCCAGATTCAACGAAAACTTAAAGATGGTGTCATCGATATCGTAGAGGTTGTCGCGCTTTTCCAGCCGATGATAGTGATTCGCCAGTATCGCAATCACTTCCTCCGGCATTGAAGTGTGCACATAAGCGCCATTGCGACCGCACACCACGGTGCTGATATCCGGCTCTTTCCTGCCAGAATATCGAGAATTTGATGGACGCGTTCTGGCGCTAATTGCCGCAGAAGATCTCTTCATTGCTGTCTGACACCCAGGCACCGTTCTCGGCGACAAAGGCGATTTCATCTTTGATATCCGGGAAATAGCGTTGTAACTGGTAATACTGATTGCCACTGGCGACCACAAAACGAACGCCCTTCTCTTTCAACAAAGCGTACTGGCGCGCAAAACGCTGGGCGTTGTACTGTTTGTTGTCATCGAGAAAAGTCCCATCCATATCCACCGCAATCATTTTTACTGCCATCTTACTCTCCCGTATCGTTTGACCAGCATTCCATCCAGCTGTGAAAAGGTTTTCATAGAGCTTACTCGCGGTGTGGATTAATGAGAATGGTAATAATGAGATTGTTAACCGCTTTCAGAGATTTCCAGTGCCATCTTTTACTGCAAATCCGCCTTTTCCCTGATCCAGACACAGAACATCTCTGCCATGTCCTTTGCGTAGTCGAGAATCTCCGCCTCAGTGCGCGGTGTTTCGGAAAAATGCTTGCCCACGTTACCCAGTGTGCTGTTGATCAGGTCCGCAGCGCGCAGACGTTGTTTCTCTTCCAACTGGGGCAATAACTCATACAGGAAGTCACTCATCACGTTTTCACCCGCCGCGCGCGCGGCTGCCACTTCCGGTGCATCACGGTATAACGGCGCTGCATCGTTAAGTGCGGTACGCATTGCCGCTTCTTCCTGAGTAAGAAAGCGAGCGAGTCGGTGCAGACGTTCACCCGCAGGCACATCTCGATTGCGCAGGATTGATCCTAAAGATCGCCGGTGCGTTGCCACTCCTCGCTCTGTAATCGAAAGAGGATAGCCGCTTTATTGGGAAAGTATTGATACAACGATCCAATACTCACACCAGCACGCTCCGCCACACGTGCGGTGGTAAACCGCGTGGCGCCTTCCTGTTCCAAAACCTGAGTAGCGGTTGCAAAATCGCCGAAACCAGCTCGCTGGATCGCGCTTGTTGCGGCTTTTTTCTCTCTGAAATCTTAGCGTTACGGCGTCAGCCATCTGATGCTCCTGAACACGAATAGTGAAATGCGAATGATTCATCGTATTCTGTTCGCACAGATTAATCCACGGAGAATCACCATGAATACCTTAACTTCCGCGCCATTGGCGCCGCTGCTTAACTACCTGTTCGAACTGGCCGACAATATGGCGCATCCGACCAATGAAGCCTTCCGCGTGATGTCCGATGAAGAGCAAAATCGCCTGTTGCAGAGCAAAACAGATTATCTCGAACTCTATGGTCATCTGAAAAATGTGCCACTGGCGGTGTCGCGTGAAACCGGCAAGTTGCTGTACATGCTGGCACGCAGCAGCAAGGCGTGGCAGTCGATAGTGGAGTTTGGCACCTCCTTTGGTATTTCAACGCTGCATCTCGCGGCAGCGTTACGCGATAACGGCGGCGGAAAGATCATCACCAGTGAATTTGAGCCGGGCAAGGTTGCCTTAGCACGTAATCATTTTGCGGATGCGGGCGTGAGTGATTTGATTGAAGTGCGCGTGGGTGACGCGCTGCATACGTTGAGCCGCGACCTGCCTGCTGCCATCGATATGCTGGTGCTGGATGGCGCCAAGGCAATTTACCCTGAGATACTGGCGCTGGTTGAATCACATTTGCGCCCCTGGTGCTGATCGTCGCCGATGATGCCGATTTCAGCCCCGAATATCTCGGAAAATGTGCACAGCGGGCGTGGCTCTCTGTCGCTGCCGTTTTACGATGGCGTTGAAGTGTCAATGTGGCTGACGTTCAGTATCAGCACCCAGAGCCTGTGCTCTGGGTGACTGTCATTTTCGGTACTGCGCTTCAACCCGCTCCTGCTTAATCTTCGCATCAATTGAAAGTTCCGCCGTGGGTCGCAGCAGCAAACGCGCCAGGCCTATCGGATCGCCCGTCTCACGGCAATAGCCATATTCACCATGATGAATACGCTGCATGGCGGCATCAATTTTCGGCAGCAGGCGGCTTTCGCGATCAATCTGACGAAACAATAAGCGTAACTCCTCTTCGCGGATCGCTTTATCCGCTTCATCCCCTTGCTGTTCACTGCGTTGCAGCTGCGTTTTCAGGTAGTCGATATGTTCGAGCAGTTCCTGCCGCTCAAAACGTAATAAGCGCAAAAAATAGTCACTCTGGTGAGGATTCATATACTCTTCTGGCGGCATACTGAGAAGGTTTTGCTGCTCGGCTGCTGTGGGTTTGGTCATATTGAAATTCCTTAACAGCTTCGTGTTAATGTTATATCGTCACATTTCAAATCATTCATTGAGGTTGCTGCGATGAAGAGCACTGTTCCTCTGTTACTTATCGCCATAGCATCGGCAAAAGCAGGTGCCTTTCAGGCAAAGATTGATACGTTAAAACTGGCGCAAAAACCGGATACCGCAGTGGCCAACGTCGATTTGACACAGCCTCTGGCGACGGCGGAAGTGCATGCGGCGCTGTTAAAGCCCGTATCCGGCTGCCAGTGTCCGTTCTGTACGCAAATGCGTGCGCTGGCGGGCTAACTCAGGCGGATACGCGCGCCACGCGCTGCGGCCAGGGATCGGCAAATTCGCCGCCACTTTGCCACCATGCAAGCTCCTCTTCGTTGAGAAAGCAGCGTTTCAGGGCGACGGTGAAGGCTTTCACCTCATCCGGTTCACCAATAACCGTTAAACTGCAGCGCCGATCGCCAAATCGCCCCGGCATTTTGCCACTGCCTGTTCGACCGCCGCGCGCTCCTCAGCAGTAAGCGGACTATCACGATGATTCAGAATTCCCGCTTTCCAGTAACTGATAAATTCCAGACTGATGCTGCCCGTGGCCTGATTCCATAACAGTGCCAGGTCATCCCGCGTCGGCAACCAGAAAAAGCCTTTGCTGCGATAGATGCCCGCGCCCATAAAGTGGTGGCAGGTATCCCACAATCGCTGTGGATGGAATGGACGATCGTCGAATCACTTCGGAAGTCATTTGCCACGCACCGATCAATGGCATCCACCTCATCCGCTAATTCTTCAATTAACTGCGCGACCCGCCCGAAATCGTAGGGCTGCATCGCCATGAGTTCACTCAGAGAGAGGTTTCCCCGCGATACCGCCATCACTGCCACATAGGGATTGAGCGGATGAATGGCCTGGGCAATGCGGGTAATGCTGGAAGACGGCAGCCGATCATTTTTGGTGAGCAGCAGATGGCTGCAAAACATGATTTGTTCTGCCAGCAGATTCTCGATGCGCCGCTCGTGACGAGTCAGATTGGCCTGCAAACGAGGAATCAGCGCTTCGCCCTGCTGGTAATCATCATTTAGCATCACGCTGTCGACCAGCGATAAGAATCCATTGAGTTGCACTTCAGCATGATCGCGGAAATAACGCACCAGTGGCAACGGATGGCTACTGCCCGAGGTTTCCAGCAGGATCAGATCCGGGCGATGTGCGTTGAGCATCGACTCAAGTGCGGCATCGAGTTTTTCGATACCCGTTCGGCTGCTAATACTGTCGGCCGAGAGCGTAATGAAATTATGTTTACTGGCGTTGACGATTTCAGTGTTGGCAATCAGCACGCCATCGACGTCCAGTTCGCTCATATCATTGACGATGACGCAGACTGCAAGTTGCTGTTTATGCGCCTGGAACCAACAGACTTTTTTATAGCGTTGTTTTGCCTGCACCCAGAAAACCGTTGAGAATGGTGAGGGGATTTTTTGCATCGTGACCTCTTGCTGCCGCACGTTGCGGCTGGGTTTGCCATCCATGGCGTCATGCCGTTCCGTTAAACCAGGTTCTGCCAAAGTACCCGCTGGGTAAACGCGCTTCGCTCAGGCAGAAATGTGTTGCCGGGCGCTCAGTTCATTGCACCGTCAACGATCTACCCGGTTCCTCGCGTTTATCTTCCTCAGTGAAACCAGGGTTCAAACGGATCTGGATATTCGGCCCAGTTTTCCGGGCCCTGCGCCATTTCTTCGTCAGTCAGCAGCGCATTTTCCAGCTGGTTGCGCAGACGAGCTTCATCCATCTCAATACCAATAAACACGATTTCCTGACGCGCATCGCCAGTGCCTCGACCCAGTTCTGCATGATGTATTCCAGCGTCTCGGGATCTTCCGGCCAGCGCTCTTTCGGCGCGCTGGCCCACCACATGCCTGCTAAGCCCTGACGCGTCACGCCACCGGCCTGTGACCAGGAACCGGCATAATGAGGACGACTGGCGAGCCAGAAGAAGCCCTTAGACCGCACCACGCCTTTGAGATCGCCTTCAATGACGCTGGCGAAGCGGGTGGGATGGAAAGGACGACGCGCGCGGAACACAAAGTTGCGGATGCCATACTCTTCGGTTTCTGGCGTATGTGAACCGCGCAGTTCTTGCAACCAGCCGGGGCTTGTGAGGCCGCATCAAAATCAAATAAACCGGTATTCAGCACTTCCTTCAGTGCAACCTTGCCAAACTCAGAGGTCACCACGCGTGCGCGCGGGTTGAGAGAATGCAATATCGCCAGCAAGCGAGCTTTTTCCGCTTCATCAATCAGATCGGTTTTGTTCAGAATCAGCACGTCGCAGAACTCAATCTGATCCACCAGCAGATCCACCACCGTGCGTTCATCTTCTTCACCCAGCGATTCACCGCGGGATTTGATGCTCTCGTTGGATTCGTAATCGCGCAGGAAATTAAAGCCGTCCACGACGGTCACCATGGTGTCCAGCGCAGCGACTTCTGACAGGCTCTGACCATCTTCATCGGCAAAGGTAAAGGTTTCCGCCACCGGCAGCGGCTCGGAAATACCGGTAGATTCGATCACCAGGTTATCGAAACGGCCATCTGCGAGGCGATCTACCTCCAGCAGCAGATCTTCACGCAGCGTGCAGCAGATGCAGCCGTTACTCATCTCGACTAACTTCTCATCGGTGCGCGACAAGCTTTCCGCCCCGCCCTCACGCACCAGGGCGGCATCGATATTCACTTCTGACATATCATTGACGATCACTGCCACGCGGCGACCTTCGCGATTATTTAGAATATGGTTAAGCAGCGTGGTTTTGCCCGCGCCGAGAAAGCCGGAGAGGACAGTAACCGGCAACTTTTAAAATTCGGGGATAATGATGACATTGCAACTCCTTCAACATGACAAGTGCAGGTGCGGTAACATGCTACACTCCAACGTTATAATTGATATGTTATAACATAACAATTGCGGTTGTCATTGCGTCGAAGAAAGTTTGTTGTTTAAGGCAAAAAAAGCGGGCCGTTTCGACCCGCTATAAAGCATTACTTGTTATCGGGATAGCTTAGATCGATCGCTTCATCCGGTAACTTAGTGAATTTTTTCACGATAGTGCGGAAGTCGGCGTTAGGCGTCAAATCGGCAAACTGTTGCGGATAAAGGTCTTTAGCCAAAATTTCCATCCCCACGATGTTGTAAGGATGGTTATAGAAATGATGGTACACGCCATAAACACGGCCATTTTTCACCGGCTCGATCTGTGCCAGACCGGTACGTTTCAACAGTGTCTGGAAAGTGGCATTCACCTCTTTCGGCTGCACGCCGTAGCCGAATGGCAGCACGTTGGTGTTAGGACGCTTTGAACCGGTCATGATGTATACATCCGGTTTCATCGCAATAATTTTTTCCAGCGCGATAAAGCCCACGTTGCCCGGCAACAGCTCGGAACCAATATTCTTACCGCCTACGGCTTCGACTAATCCGCCCCAGCCATTGTGACTATGAGTGAAGCAGCAGTTATCGCTGTTACCGGCAATCGGCTCGATAAACACAGTCGGTTTGTTCTTCACCTCAGCGACGCCTTTGGTGATGCGATCAAATCTCTGCTGATAGAAATCGGTATAGGCCTTAGCCTGGCTCTCACGGTTCAACACTTTGCCCAACAGCGTGACGCTGGGTGCCGTGTTTTGCGCGGGGTGCAGTTCATAATCCACAAACACCACGGGAATATGCAGATTATTCAGCGTACTCAATACACCTGACTGTTGCAGCGCCGGTTTCGCGCGCAGTTGGGCAATCATCATGTCGGGCTTTTGCGCCAGCACGCTTTCTAAATTGACCTGGCCCTGGTCGCTGAAGCCCATATCGACAATTTTGGTCGCTTCCGGCCATTTGCCTTTCAGCAGATCCCAGGTTTGGGTGTCTTGTTTCTTCGGCAGGTTATTCCACGCCACCACACGCTTGAACGGGTCATCACGATCCAGCAGCGCCAGCGTCAGAATATCGCGGCCATCCTGCAGGATGATGTGTTGCGGTTCTTTAGTGATGGTTTGCGTGTTGCCGTCCATATCGGTGACGGTTAACGGGTAAGTGGTAGCCGAAGCCGCCGTGGAAGCCAGTAATCCCATTGCCAGTAGCAGGCGCGTTTTCATCCTAAAACTCCGTGGTAAAAAGAATAGTTATTATTATCAATTACCTTAACACAACCTTAAGGGCCGAAAATAAACGCCAGGACAATGGGTTGTAACCGAGTATTAATGCTGAGTGATAAAGGTTGATGGCGGATGGCGGATGGCGGATGGCGGATGGCGGATGGCAGATGGCAGATGGCAGATGGCAGATGGCAGATGGCAGATGGCAGATGGATTATCCATTCCCTGCCGGCAGCCCGCAAGCCGCCGCAGCAGGGAAATGCGCGTCAGGTGAAATCGGACAGCTTCTGCCCGGAGGTATCAACTCCTGCAACAGCATCTGCCGACGCTCTTGCGACGTATCACGGCTGACCATAAAGCAGATCGCCGCCACCGCCTGGCCGCTGCGTGAGCGAATCGGCGCGGCCATACAGCAGGTAAAGCTTTCGGAGAGCCCTTCCGTCATGCAATAACCCAGCTTACCGGCATGGTGGATTTCATCGAGAAACGCCTGCTTATCGAGAATCTGCCCGCTGGCAAGACGGTAATCTTCTTCTGGAATCAAATCGAGGATCGCGCTATCAGACCAGTTGCTGAGTAGCAAGCGGCCAGTCGCAGTCCAGGTGATGGGCACGCGTACACCGATATCTGAGGTGATCTTGAAGGGGTGCGCGTTGCTGCTCTCGGACAGCACCACCGTGTACTTGTTGCCTTCCAGCATGCAAAGCTGCACAGTTTCGCCATGGCGCGCCACAATCTCGACCATCGCTGATGCGCGCCGGATCAGATCGTTATGCGCCATGTAATCCGCACCGTAATAGTGCATCTCGCGACCGAAAAACACCGCACCATCTGCATCTAATTCCACCAGCCCGGCTTCACTGAGCAGGCTGACCAACTCATAAACGCTGGATCGGGGTGCGCCAGTGGCATCGATCAAATCGCGCATCGCCATCGGCTGGCGGGCAATATGCAACTGACGAAAAATATCAATAACCCGGGCAACACCGCGCGCCCGTGACGGTTTTTCATCCGGCATATGCTCACTCCCCTGTTGCATTGGTGCGATTGGAATACATGAAAAAGAAAAGCATCATACACCCCAACGCAACAATTACCCATCCCCGTAAAAATAAAAATTAGTCACTGACGTTATATTATGGCGATCTATTTTGGGGCCTCATTTTGGCGCAACGATTTTTCGCTCACATTAAAAATGTTCGACGAAGGTCACATTCTTATTAAACGAGTGCTCCGCAATAAATTTATTTTGCGATCCCGACTACATCACAAAAAAATTAAATAGCCGATCACATATTGCAAAAGAATCCACTGTGCAAATCTTGCCCTATCCGGTATTGCAGATTTGAGTCTGATATATCGGACAGACTAACTACTCCAGAAATGAGGCAATTTGCATGACGATAAAACGTTATGGCATTGAAGGCGGGACCGGCACTGGCGGGCAAATGTTGCCCTTCGCCCGTGCGGTAGAGGCCGATGGCTGGCTGTATATCTCAGGCCAGACGCCGATGCGCGACGGTGAAGTGGTGGAAGGCGGTATCATTGAACAGACCCAGTTAGCATTTGATAATTGCCTGACCATCATGCGCGAGGCAGGTTATCGCGTGGAAGATGTGGTACACGTCACGGCGGTGTTGACCGACGCACGCTACTTCAGTTCCTTTAATAAAGTATTCAGTGAGATATTCAGTGGAAATCCACCGGCGCGTATTTGTAGCGTGCAGGATTTAGTGGTCGACTGCAAAGTGGAAGTGGATATGAAATGCTTCCGCGCCGATCGTAAATAATTATTACGGTTAAAACAGGCTGACGATTTTTATTTTCGCCCACACCAGGACAGCCTGTTATTAATTGATGCTTTTCATTTTGCTGTGAAATATCGGTGTTACGCCGACTCATAACTCATTTTATAGAGAGCATAAAATGAACACAACATCGCTTAAATTCGGCGCCGCTGCGCTGGCGTTACTGGTTTTAGCTGGCTGCACACCCACCGAAGAAAAAAAAGAGGCTGGCGCCGCACCGCAATCGGCCCTGCAGAACGTACTGCAACGCGGCACGCTGCGTGTCGGTGACTGCCTGAGCTTTGCCCCCTTTGGTTTTTATGACAAAGACGGCAACCCGGATGGTTATGACGTTGATTTGGCTAAAGCACTGGCCAAGGAGATGGGCGTGAAACTGGAGATGGTGAATACCACCAGCGCCAACCGTATTCCTAATCTGCAAACCAATAAAGTCGATGTGGTGTTCTGTAACTTCACACGCAATCTTGAACGCGCCAAAGAGATCGGCTTCACCAACCCGTATGTGGTGGCCAGTGAGGCAATGCTGGTGCGCAAAAACAGTGGCATTCAATCTGCGCATGATATGGCAGGCAAAACCATCGCCACAGTGAAGGGTTCAACCAATGGGGATGAAGTCCGTAACCTCGGTATTGATGTGAAAATTCAGGAATACGACTCATCGCAAGCCGCGATCCTCGCCGTGAAGCAAGGTCAGGCCGATGCGATGATCGAAGACAACAACTTCCTCGCCTATCAGGCCAAGCTCGATCCGACGCTAACCGTGACCAACGAAGCGCTGGTACCACTGGAATATAACGCCTTCGGTGTGAAACAGGGGGATCAGGTGTGGACCAACTATCTGAATGAATTCCTGTTTGAGATTAATGCATCGGGTGAAAACGCCCAGCTGTATCAGAAATGGTTCGGTAGCAAGCCACGTTACCCGCTGAATCCGCATTATTGATTGATGTGCGGCGCGGCAGTTGATGCCGCGCCGTTCGAAGGAGTCAAACCATGAGTTATCAATGGCTAACCCTCTGGCGCTATGCCGACACCTTTCTTGAGGCCGCATGGCTGACACTGCAGGTGACATTGCTGGCCTTCGTGCTGGCGGTAGCATTGGGTTTATTGTCGGCATTAGCGAAATCATCGCCTGTTGCTCCCCTGCGCTGGATCAGTCACTGCTACGTCGAGTTTATTCGCAACACGCCGGTGCTGCTGCAAATTTTCATCATCTTCTTTGGGCTGCCCTCGCTGGGCATCACCATGAGTGCCTTTACCGCCGGTGTGCTGGCGCTGGGCATCAACGTTGGCGCTTACTTGTCTGAAACCTTTCGTGCCGGGATTCAATCGGTGCCAAAAGGTCAGCTCGAAGCCGCTTATATTCTCGGCATCCCGCGTCGGCAAATCTTTCTCAGCGTGGTGCTGCCGCAGGCGGCACGCGCCGTATGGCCGGCGATCATCAACAACCTGATTCAGCTGCTGCTCGGTACTTCGCTGCTTTCTGCGATTGCCCTGCCAGAACTGACCGGCACCGCCACGGTGATCAACGCCCGCACTCTGCTGTATATCCAGACCTTTAGCGTGGTCGCGCTGGTCTATCTGGTGCTAAGCAATCTGTTCTCCTGGCTGGGCACGGTGGCAGGACGGCGCATGTTCCACCCGCCGCTGGTGACCCCGGTAAAAAAGTCCGCCTGGTGGTGGGCAAAAAATGGCTGACTAATCCAGTGAAACAGGAGAATGCGCTATGAGCGAGCTTATCATCAGCTCTTTCCCCATCCTGCTGAAAGGACTGGGTATCACGCTGTTGCTGTCCATCGCCGCCATTATCGGCAGCACGTTACTGGGCTTACTGGCGGCAGTGTTGCGCACCAGCCGATTGCCGGTCGCCAAACAGATCGCCGTACTCTATACCGAGCTGTTTCGCGGTACGCCGGTGCTGATCACGCTGATGTTCATCTACTTCGGCGTGGCCTACTTCGGTTATGAGATCAATCTGTTTGCCGCCGGGATCCTCGGTTTGAGCATCTATCAAGGTGCCTATATCGCCGAAGTGTTCCGCGCCGGGATTCGAAGCGTACCGAAAGGACAGTGGGAGGTGTCCTGGATTCTCGGGCTTTCAAACGTCAAACCTTCATGAGCGTGGTATTGCCCCAAACCCGTGGCATCGTGTTGCCGCCGCTGGCCGGTCAGTATCTTTCGCTAATTAAAGACACCTCAATCGTCAGCATGATCGGCATGTCCGAACTGATGCATCAGGGCCAGGCGATTGTCGATCGCATCGGCCAACCGGTGGTGATTTACGGCCTGGTTGCCCTGCTCTACTTCGCCATTTGCTTCCCGCTTTCACGTTGGGTTCAACATCATCAAACCAGGAGCCAGATATCATGAGCCAATCTGCGATTACGCTGAGCCGCATTACTAAATCCTTTGGCTCCACTCAGGGTGCTGAAGAGATCAGTCTGGATGTTTCACCCGGCGAAGTGCTGGTGTTAATTGGTGCATCCGGCTCAGGAAAAAGCACTGTGCTGCGCATCATGAGCGGCTTAGAAACCGCTGATGGCGGCGAAATATGGGTCAACAAAGTGCCATTGCATGACCGTAAGCGCAGCAGCGAAATTTGCGGCCATGTCGGCATGGTGTTCCAGCAGTTCAACCTGTTCCCGCACAAAACCGCGCTGGGTAACGTCACCCTGGCGCTGATTAAAGCGCAAAACTGTCGGAAGCGGAAGCCAACAAACGCGGCATGGCGGCACTGACTCGTGTTGGGCTGGCGGAGCGCGCGCATCACTATCCGGCCAGCTTTCCGGTGGTCAGCAGCAGCGCGTCGCCATTGCGCGCGCGCTGGCGGTGGAACCGAAAATTATGTTCTTTGATGAAGCCACCTCCGCACTTGACCCGGAGCTGGTTGGCGAGGTGATGGAAGTGATGCGCAGCCTGGCACGTGAAGGCATGACCATGGTGGTGGTGACGCACGAAATGGGTTTTGCCCGTAAAACGGCCGATCGCGTGGTGTTTATGGATCAGGGCGTTATCGCTGAGCAGGGTTCGCCGGAGCAAATCTTTGTTAATCCGCAGAACCCGCGCACTCAGCAATTCTTATCGCGTGTGCGAGGCACTAACAGGAGCCACTATGTCGATTCGTTTTCCACTGCAGGCAGACGGTTTGCTGGATGCCCAACAACCTGCGCCACGGTTTAAATCGGTAGCGGGAGCTGGCGATCAACCGTTAACGCCGGGCAGTAACGTTTTTACCAGTGATGAAGTGTTCTCGCCGTTGATGGTGATGAAGCAATCAGCGCTGCAGAACAACCTCCACCAGCTTGCCACGTTTTGCCAGGAGAACGGCATCATGCTGGCAGCACACGGGAAAACCTCAATGTCGCCCGCGATCTTGCGCCGCGCCATTAGCGAAGGTGGCGCGTGGGGATTGGGTGCTGCCACGCCAGCACAGGTGCGTGCGCTGCGTCAGTTTGGCATCCGCAATGTGTTTCTCGCCAATGAGCTGGTCGATCCGGCGGGCATTCGCTGGATTGGTCAATGGCAGCAGCAGCATCCCGACCACGGTTTCCTCTGCTATGTGGATTCACTGCAGGGCGTAAAATTGCTGGAGCAGCATCTCGGCGATGCACAGATTTCTGTGCTGATGGAGATGTCGGTGAGCGGTGGTCGCACCGGCTGCCGTTCCCAACAGGTAGCAATCAAGATTGCCGAAGCGATTAAAGACAGCCCTTCACTGCAGCTGGTGGGCGTGGCCGGTTATGAAGGTGCGCTGGGGGCGGGTCGCGATGAAGCCGGTATTCAGCGCGTGAAAGCGTATTGTCAGATGATGATCAGCACCGCTGCACTGCTGGCAGATCATCAACTCTTCAGCAGCGATCACATCATCCTCAGCGCTGGCGGTGGCGCCTGGTTTGACGTGGTGACCGAATGTTTTACTGCCGCGACATTACCGCTGCCGATGACACCCTTGATTCGGTCCGGTGCCTATATGGCGCATGATAGCGGCTTGTATGCGCGCATTGCACCCTTCGCGCAACCGGGTTCGAGCCATCACTTCGATGCAGCGCTGGAGATTTGGGGGCGGGTATTGTCTCGCCCTGAACCGGGATTGGCCTTTGTCGATTTTGGTCGGCGTGATGTGCCGTTCGACCAGGATCTGCCCAATCCATTGTGGATCCGCAACGCAGATGGCAGTGAACCGCGCGCGGCAACCCATCTGCGTATCAGTGACGTCAACGATCAACATGCGTATCTGCTGCTGCCCGATGATGAAACGTTGCAGCCGGGTGATTGGGTAGGATGCGGTATCTCTCATCCCTGCACCGCTTTTGATAAATGGCGCTATCTGCCACTGGTGGACGACGATTATTGCGTCACAGATTCACTGGAAACAGCATTCTGACCACAAAAAGGCTGCCAACGTATTGGCAGCCAGTTCTAACACATCCTGTACGACCATGTGGGGTCAGACGTTGTGCCTTCAATGAGCATATAATAACACACAAAACAATTAGCAGGATAATTGTTTTGTTGCCAGACCAGTTTCACCGCATCCTCGGCATGAATCAACGTGGTATCAAACAGCGGCACGCTGGCATCTTCGGCTTCACCAGCAGGGTAATTTCGGTGCAACCCAAAATGATCGCTTCGGCGCCCTGCGCCACCAGCTTCAGCAATCACCTCACGATAACGCGCTCGCGACGACTCACGAATAATGCCAAGACACAACTCCTGATAGATGATGTCATGCACCGTCTTCCGGCTTCCGAAAGGCATCCGGTACCAGCACATCAATGCCGGACTGCGCCAGACGGCCTTTGTAGAATTCCTGTTCCATGGTGAATGCCGTCGCCAGTAAGCCCACACGCTTCACGCCAGCGGATTGAATACGCTGAGCAGTCGCATCAGCGATATGGAGCAGCGGGATAGCCACGGCACCGGTAATCTGGTCAGCGACTTTGTGCATGGTGTTAGTACAGAGCACAATGAAGTCCGCCCCGCCCTTTTCCAGACTGCGCGCGGCTTCTGCCAGAATCTCGCCGGCTCGCTGCCATTCCCCCGCCACTTGCAACTTCTCAATTTCCTGAAAGTCGACGCTGTACATCAGGCTGCGCGCCGAGTGCAATCCGCCAAGTTGCTGCTTCACCTGTTCATTGATGATGCGGTAGTAGAGCGCCGTCGATTCCCAACTCATTCCACCGATCAAACCGATCATCTTCATCTGCGATTTTCCTTTATCAAGCCTGTTCAGCACTGTACGGGATTTGTCAGTCTGGTGCATGCCCCAGCTCAAATACAGGGTTTGCGGCACACTTATGCGCGATCAACCTCAAGTGGCGCGTTTTCCGGCCAGCGTGCTGAGGGAAACAGCGATAAGCGGATATTGAACAGATGGAACATCGGCGTAAACAACGCCTGTTCCTGTAATGTTCGCGCTTCTAAACCCAGCAGCAGGCGATTAAGTTCATGCAACAACGCCGAATGGGGCTGTGTCTGCAGTGATTTCAGCCTGCGTTTGAGGAACACACTCAGCTCATGGAACATCGCCGCACTCTCAATGCCATTCTCGGTCAGCAGCGCTTTGTGCCGCGTGTAATAGTCGTAACAGTTGGCACCAAGCCAGGCCTCGGCAATCAGATTGCCGCCGGAAACCAGATCGGGCGATGGATCGACGCGCTTACGTGGCAAGATAATGTTCACCTTATCCAGCGTACGCGCCACAAATTGCTGCCGCGCCGTCATCGTTACCGTGTTGAGGCGCAGCGCAGCGATAAACTGCAGCAGATCGCGGATCCTTTACGCACCGCGCGTTTCGCCGTCCACGATGGACGCTTGTTACGAATAAGCAATGTCAGCACCAGGGCGATGACAATGCCCACCAGCGTCGAAATCATGGCGTTCACTATAAGCAGAAGATCGGGCTTGAAATGGTGGCTCATGCCAATCAGCCCCGGAATCTGTGTGGCGACGATCAGGCCAATCAAATTGGTTGCCGGGTTGGCAATCACCAATCCCAGCGCAAATAATCCGGGCGCGAGGCAGATGATCATCGCTTCAAACGTTACCGCTTGTGGTATCAACACGGTAACGTAAAGCAGACTGATCGCCATTGAGATCAATACGCCTTTCAGGAATAAGCTTCATCGGCGCGATAGGACTGTCCAGCCCGGCAAAGAATGAGCAGAGTACCGCCGCCATCATCGGCGCAGTCGAGCCATCTTTCCAGCCGCTGCCGATCCAGAACAAGCAGGTGGCGAAGGTGGCCAGAAACGCAGTAAAGCAGGAAAGCAACAGCAAACCTTTATCGACATGCTTATGCGCACGCACGGTTTTTCCCGGCTTGACGGTCGGTGTCCACTCACTCACGCGCTCGCTGACGCTGTGATAGGCATTAGCGATACGCACGAAGTTGAGCAGGCGCTCCAGCAATCAATCAACAAAATACTCTCTTCACTGTTGAGCCGCCCCTCCTGCCAGGCCTGCTTCAACTGCGCCTGTGTAACGGTCAAAACATCGTGAATCTGAACCTGGTCATCGCCGTTCAGCCATAACAAAACTGCTGGAATGCCTCTGCAACATAGTCCGGAAAACGGATTTCCTGCTGCGCCAGCAAATTAAGCCGCGACTCAATCGCTGTCAGCGTTGGAATCAAATAGGAGAGGTGCTGATACTGCACGCTGACCAACCGCACCAGACGTCGCGCGGCATCGCCTTCCGCCCTTACAGTGTGTAATCAGGGTTTCGACGTTGAGAGGATAGTTCGCCATCTGCACCAGAATATCTTCTCGTTCCACCGATTTATCAGCTGGCATCACCGTGACTAACTCGCTGCACAACTTGCGCGCGCATTCTGGTACCACAGGCTGACGCTTTGCTCCAACAGACTGCGCATCGACACCGGCATGATTAAGCGGTGCACCAGGCTGCTGCAGATGATCGCCACCGTGATCTCTTCAATACGCGAAATCACCGTGTAGGTGATGGCCGAGGGTGACGTGACGTCGGGAAAGCCCATGATCGCCGCACTGTAACCGGCGAGCATAAACACATAGCTTTTTGGCGTGCGGTCATGCAATGAAAGGTAAAGGCACACGGCAACCCATAGCGAGATACACAGGCTGAACAGCATCGGTGACTCTACCGTAGTGGGATAGATTAGCAGCGTAAACAGCCCACCTAGCAAGGTGCCGAAAAAGCGAAACACCGATTTCGATACGGTCGAACCCGAATAGAGTTGTGAGGCAACGTACACTGTAGTCAGTGACCAGGCCGGTTTATCGAGATTGAGTTCCAGAGCAATGTAAAAAGCCAGAAAGGCGGCAAGACAAGTTTTGGCAGAAAACAGCACTGCGCTTTGTGAAAACCACTTCATAGAGCGAAAGAAACCCATAGCAGGCAACGTAAGCGCCTATCCTGACAGAAGCATATCGAGATGACATTTTGATTTGTTATACAAATTATTACCGTGCTAATTATCTGGGCATCTATGCAAATCAAGATGACATGCTGATTACAGTGAATGATCTTGATCACAAAAAATTAGGTTATAAGCGATCGAAATTCGTTATTTATTGGTTATATAAGCGCTTTGCTATGGTGAAAAAATCCACGAGAGACTCATCATGCAAACAAAAATTCCTGCTCTGAGCGCGTTGGCGCTTAGTTTTGGCCTGCTCTCTGCGCACGCCTTTGCCGCTAAACCAGAAAGCGTGACCATCGGCTATCAGAAAGCCAATATTTTTGCGCTGCTGAAGTATCGCGGCACGCTGGATGAAACCTTCAAGAAGAAAGGCATCAATGTCCGCTGGGTAGAATTTCCGGCCGGGCCGCAGATGCTGGAAGGGCTAAACGTGGGCAGCATCGATTTAGCCGCCACCGGCGATGCTCCACCCGCTTTCGCGCAGGCTGCCAAAGCGGATTTGATTTACCTCGGTCACTCCCCTGCTAACCCCAAAACCGAAGCCATCGTGGTACCTAAAGATTCGCCGATCAAAAGCGTGGCGGATTTGAATGGTAAGCGCGTTGGATTGAACAAGGGTTCTGACGTGAATTATTTGCTGGTGAAAGCGCTGGAAGATGCCGGACTGAATTATAAGGACGTGAAACCCGTTTACCTGCCACCAGCTGATGCGCGCGCCGCCTTCCAGAAAGGCGCGATTGATGCGTGGGTGATTTGGGATCCGTTCCTCGCAGAAGTGGAAGCGAATGCCGATGCACGTGAAATCCGTAATGCAGCAGGTTTGGTGCCGCATTACACCTTCTATCTCGCCAGCCGCCCCTTTGCCGAAGGCCATCCTGACACCGCGAAACAGGTGGTGGATGAATTGAGCAAATTGAGTGACTGGGCGAACGCCAATCAGGATGAGGCTGCCGCGACTCTGTCCAAATCGACCGGGTTAGATAAAGCAATCTGGCAGACCACGTTGAAACGCCTGCCGTATGGCGCTACGCGTATGACGCCGCAGGTGTTCGATGAACAGCAGGCGCTAGCGGATACCTTCACCCGTGTTGGATTGTTGCCGGTGAAAGTGGATGTGCGCAGTGCGACCTGGTCACTGGATAAGCAGTGACCAGGTAGTGTCGGCCTTTGACCTTTGCGGCCGCACCGTTAAACAGTGATAAACACTCTGCCTAAACGCCCACGCGTTTCTGCTCGTTGATGCGCTTCAACCACCTTTTCCAGCGGGAAAGTACTATCGATAGGCACGATCAGTTCGCCTTTCGCCGCCATCACCATCAGTTCATTCACCAAATCGCGGGCAATCTGTTTTTCACCCCATTCTGGTCCCAGCAAGCATCCGATCAACGTAATACGGTGCAACAGCAGATATTCCGCATCGACCATCTGATTACGTCAGCGAGAATGCCGATCAGAACCGCCGACCCGCCGTCTTTTAATACTTCAATGCCATCTGACAATGCTGCGCCGCCGATGGTATCGATCAGCAAATCCACTTTATTGCCGCCCAGCAATTCCCGCACCTGCTCGCCAGCCTGCTTGTCACCCACCACAATGGCGTCATTGAGGCCAAATTCACGTAATTTTTCCAGTGATTCGGGACGCGTACCGATTCCGATCACCCGGGCACCCATGCGGGATGCCAGTTGGACGGCAGCCATGCCCACCCCGCCCGCCGCGCCGAGAATGAGTACGGTTTGGCCTGGCTGCAGCTGACCTAAATGAAACGCCCATGCAGCGGTGCCTGGCCCCACCGGAATGGCGGCAGCAATGCGCGCATCCAGGCCATCTGGAACAGGAAACAGTTATAGGCAGCGACAGCGCGACGTTCTGCATAGGCACCTCGCCAGTTAAACGTTGCCACTTTCTGACCGATCTTAAATCCCGTCACGTTTGAACCGATGGCAAGAATGGTTCCTGCCGCCGCATAGCCAAGTGACTCGCCCGCTTGTAAGTGCTGACTATTGCGCGAAATGATATCGCCACCCTCAACACTAATGGCTTCCACCGCCACCAGCAGCTCATCCTGAGTAATCGAAGGTTCAACGACATCCACCAGTTGTAAAACCTCTGGACCTCCTGGTTGGGGGTAAGTGACTGCTTTCATCTCTGCTCTCCACACTGCTGAATACGAATAATGATCGGTAGATAAAGCGTAGCGAAGCTGATGATATGTTGGTAGGCTGCATTCACATGTATCAGACATAACCCCATCATGATATCGGACAATTTTGAACCCGCGCTGCTTCGTACTTTCGTTGCCGTTTGTCATCACCGCAGCCTGACACGCGCCAGGCCGGACGTTGCGCCCAATCCGCACTCAGTGCACAGATTCGTCGACTAGAGGAACATACAGGCCAGCGTTTGCTGCGTCGTACAGGACGCGGCGTCGTCCCCACCAAAGAGGGAGAAGTGCTGCTCAGTTTTGCGGTGCGAATTCTCGCGTTGGGGGAAATGGCGGTCGCGCAACTGAGTGAAAGTACGCCCGCCGGAACGCTTCGCATCGGTATGTCCGAAGATGTGGCATCGAGTTTGCTCCCCTTTGCACTTGGCAGGCTGAGAAGATTGTGTCCGGGTCTGCACATCGAGCTTTCCATTGAGAGCGATCACATCCTCGCCAGACGTTGGCAGGAGAGCGCGTTTGATATGGTCTTGGGTCTGACCGCCGGTTTCAGCGAAGACCCGTTAACCAGTTGGGAGATCGACCTGCATTGGGTGTGCGGAATTGACTATCCCTGGGATAGGCGCTGACGGTCGATGCTATTGTTTGCGGTGAACCTTGTTCATGGCGACGCGATGTTTGATGCGCTGATTGAAGCAGGCAAGGAGTTTAGGATCGCGGTAACCAGCTCCAACCTGGGTGCGATCATCCCCGCTGTTGAAGGCGGATTGGGTGTGGCCATGCTGCCAGCGGAACTCATTCGTCATGACAGTATGCGTCTGGTGAATGTCGCGCAGGCCGTGTAAAAGTGACATATGGTTTGTTTGTCACGCGGCGGCCAAATTCCAATGTCACCACGGCGCTGAATGTGATTCAGGACAGTTTAAAAACGTTGTATTAGAAGTGGGCGGCTCAAGCCGCCCGGCATGAAATGTTTTACCCTTCCCCGCGCCCAATTTGCCAGATCCCTGTCGGCGGCGTCCCGTTAACCTTCCAGCCACCGATGTCACGTGCTTTATAGATCACCGGATTGTGTGACGAGACGGTACGCGCATTACGCCAGTGGCGGTCTAGCGCTTTGCTGATACGCGTATCCGACGCGCCGATCGCGTTAAACAACTCAGTTGCTGCGCGTGGTACCAGCTCACTGGCGATCACCTGTGCCTGACCCGCTTCAGCTTCTGCCAGCGCATTCACTGCCAGAAGTTGCGCTTCGTCGCTGCTTAAGTGCGCTTCATACGCTGATTGCAGTGAATGTGCGGCGCGGATCACCGTCGCTTCGACGGCAAACGCCAGGCTGGTGATCTCACCGATGACCTGTAGCACCTGCACATCCTGACGTGATGAATCGCCGTTGCTGTGGCTGTAAATACGATTGCGGGCGGCCACCGCTTTTGCACCATCGCGTGCGACTGCCCTCCGATCGGCTAGTGTTAATAGCACATGTTGATAGAACGCGGTTTGATAGCGGAAGCGCGTGGCGAAATCGAAGACGTGTTCCTGCTCGACGTGAGCGTTGTCAAAGCGTGTGTGGTGCCGCTGCCGGTCAAGCGCTGGCCGAAACCATCAATCGTCTTCACGCGTTATACAGGTTGGTGGTGCTTAGAGCGATGACATCACCCTGGTTATCGTTGCGTCGTATACACATCAATCCAGTCCGCAAACAACGTGCCCGTGCTGTAAAACTTCTCGCCGTTGAGCGTCCAGCCATTTGAGGCGGGCGTGACGCGGGTAATCACATCCCCGAGTTTGACTGTGCCAATTTCTGTCCAGCCGCTGCCCACCAGCTCGCCATCGATAAAACGGCGGAACCAGCGATCGCGCTCTGCACTCGCGGGCTGGTTGAGGCGGTCCTCGACAAATGCAAAGTGCGCACGTAATGCCTGCGGCAGATTGGAATCCGCTTCCGCCAGTTCGGTAAGCAATTGGAACAGCTGCGGTAGCGTGCGCCCCACCCGCCCTGCTCTTTCCGGGATGCGTACCGTGCGAAGCCCGCCTCTTTTAACCAGGTGATTGCTTCATGGGGCAGGTGCGGCTGCGTTCGCGCTCCACTGCGCCTTCAGCAATACGATCAAACAGTGGGCGGAAATGCGCCGCCAGCGCAGCGTAATCGGTGCCTGTAGAAAGTTGGTTCATAATCACTCTGATGAGAAAGATCGTCGATGTCGTGGCGCGTCGGTTCGTGGCGCACCGCGAGGGAAAAAGATCGGGATGATGGCGGCAAGCGACACCACCCAGAACATATTGGTGCCCAGCGCCGCCTGCAGAATCGGCAGAATAAACAGCGCCAGCGCGCTGCCAATCCCTGACAGCGCACGACTGAAGCCCACGCCAGTAGCGCGAATGGAAGTTGGATAAGAGAGCGCCGGATAGACCATCAGCTGCGCACCCGGGCCAAAGCCTTCAGCAAACAACCACAAGCCAAGCATCAGCACCGCAAACACAATCCCCGCAATCGCTTCAGGGTGCCCAATCAATGCCAATGCAATCAGTGCGAAGAACTGCAGTGCAAATCCGGCCATTGCCACATGGCGAGACGGATATTTCCAGGCCAGACGCATGCCCAGCAGACCGCCGGTGAAAGCAAACAGCGCGTTCAGGCCGAGCGATGCGGAGATCGTTTCAAACACGCCCGCGCCGAGGAACTGCGCGAGGATCGAAGGCAGGAAGAAGGCGATCGCGGTGTATTCAAACGAGATGCAGATGTTCATCACGCCTGCCACGATGGTGCGTTCACGCCAGGGTTTCTGGAACAGCACGCGGAAACTTACCTTGGGTGCCGCTTCTGCTGGTGGTGCTTCGGGTTCCGCTTCATGCGCATGAATACCGTAAGAGTCACGCAAAATACGCACCGCAGATTTAAGATCCCCCTGATTGGCTGCCCACAGCGGTGATTCGTTCATAAATTTGCTGCGTACCGCGATGATCAACAACGCAGGAACGGCCCCGAACAGCAGTGATGCGCGCCACAACCAGTCAAGATGCTCTTTCGGTAACAGGAAGTAGAGCGCGAAGATCAGCAGGAAACACACCGTTGACGCGGCGTACCACATCGGGCACCAGGCGGCGAGTCGCGCGGCTTTGTTGCCTTTGCCAGCAAATTTCGAGAACTCTGCCAGATAGGACATCGCCACCGGCAAATCGATCCCCACGCCAATCCCCATCAGGAAACGTGCGCCAATCAGTACCCAGACATTGGGCGCTAATCCCGCTGCGATGGCGGAGACCACGAAGAACAGCATATCGGCCATAAACACCGAGTAACGGCCATATTTGTCGGTCAGCCAGCCACCAATGAGATTACCGACGATGGTGCCGACCATGATTGAGGACGTCACCAATCCGGTGAGAAGAGGAGAAAGCTGGAATTCACGTACCACATCGTCAATTCCATAAGAGAGCGTGGTGAGATCGTAGGCATCGAGGAAGACGCCGCCGAGCGCGAGGAACACAATCATGCGCGCATAATTATTTTTGTCACTGCGGGTGTTGATCAGCCTTGCCACATCACTGACCGAACGAACCGGCTCAGACGCCGGTAAGGTGTTTTCGAAAGAAACGGTACTCATAATGCCTCAAGATGTTTTTTAGTTGTGCAGGTGAGGTTGTTATAAGCGCTTACCCATCAGGTCCAAAGCAACAAATATTGATATTAAATTGTTTAAAATCAATAATATAAAAACTTTCAAACACAAAATCCCGGACGCGCATCGCGAGCGGAGTGAAGAGGTAACTTACCAGGAAATTAGTCTGCAGAGACCGGCACTAATACGCCTTTAACTAACGGATCATCCGTCGTTTTCAGCCACTGCTGAACGCGAGGATCGGAGAACGCCTGTTTTAACTTTACGATATTCTCCTGCTCCAGATAGGGCGTACCAATCACCAACTGCGAGGCAAAAGTACGCGGTGCCGGAGGAACAGAATGCCTTTATCACGCGGCACTTTTCCGGCATCAAACTGAGAAACATAGCCAATCGCCGCGTCCACCGAATTCAACGCGCGTGGCATGGTTAGCAAATCGAGTTCTTTGAAGACGAAGCCATGCGGATTACCGACAATGTTTTTAATTTGGCGGTACGCGGTTCAACCTTGGGATCGAGTGTAGATCAAACCCTGACGTGCCAGCAGCCACAATGCCTGGCCCTGGTTGGCGCCATCATCCGGCACCACAATGGTGGCCCTCTGCGGCAGGTCGGCTATGGATTTATAGCGATCGGAGTAGACGCCGAATGCCCACTGGAACAGCGGTAAGGCAGAGGTGAGCTGGAAACCGTTGGCATCCACCACCTGCTTTAACCACCACTGGTGCTGATAGACGGTTGCCGCATATTGTCCTTGCGCCACGGCGCGATCCGCCTGCACCGGATCCTGCACGCCCACCGCTTCCAGCTTCAGACCATAATCCGGCGCGATGTGCTCGCCAACATATTCAATCAACTTCTGTTCTCCCGCCATTGCCGGTTCAAAGTGGATTTGTAGCGTGGTGCCAAAGACCACCGCTTGCGGTTGCTGACTGCGCCAGAACCCTGCGGCGGCGAGCCAATAATGACCACTATAATCAGTAGCAGCCACGGCCAGCGGCGCGTCTTACGTAACTCAAATTCTTGTGTTGTCATCGTGATATCCCTGAAGATGGCGTAGAATTGCGACTAAACGGTCACCGATAAATTGAATGGTTTGTATCAAAGCGATCAGCACCACGATGGTGGCGATCATGATGTGGTTGTCGAAGCGCTGATAGCCGTACACCACGGCTAAATAACCGATACCGCCCGCGCCGATGGTGCCAGCGATGGCGGAGTATTCGATCATGGAAATCAGGTTGAGGGTGATGGCGGCAACAACAGCAGGTAATGCTCCTCACCAGCTGCGCCGAACGGATGATCTGCCAGCGCGAACCACCGCACACCAACCCCACCGCAGTCACTTCATCGGGCAGTTCTCGCAGCGCGTTATCCACCAGACGACCAAAGAACGGAATGCCCGCCGCAATCATCGGCACCACCGCCGCAGGGATGCCGATGGTGGTGCCGGTCAGCCAGAAGGTAAACGGGATGATCGCCGCCATTAACACCAGAAACGGCAACGAGCGTCCCATATTCACTATCCAGCTCAGCACCCGATGTACGCCGCGGTGGGAAACAGTCCACGTGCTGAGGTGTTAAACAACACCACGCCAACGATACCGCCGAAGCTCACCACGAACAGCATCACGATGCCGACCATCAGCGCGGTCTCACCTATCGCAGGTAACATCAATGCCGGAATTTCCAGCCACGGCGTATCCTGACTTATCACGGAAATGCTCATACCGCCTCCCGCAACTGATGGACACTGCCATAGACGCTGGCAACCAATCCAAACTGTTCAAGCTGCGCCAGCAATCGCGCCAGTGGCACACGCTCCTGCTGAAATGAATTCCTACCTGCAAGCGTCCGGCCTGAATACCATTGACCTGCTCAACATGCGCGCCGAGCAGATCGATGCGCAGATTGAACTGCACACTCAGACGCGAGATCCAGTCGCTGATGACCGGTACATCTGTGCGATAACTCAGCTGCAGAATCAATTCCGCCACGCCAGGTTGCGCCACCAGTGGGAACAGACGTTGCCCCAGGAGGAATCGGGCTGCGCCAGTAACTGTTTCAGCACGCCATACTGCACAATCTGCCCATCGCGAATTTCGGCAACCGCATCCGCCGCCTGACGCACTGCATCCATCTCGTGAGTGATCAGCACGATTGCCAGCTTATAGTCGTCACGCAGTTTCTTTAGCAAATCCAGCACCGCAACCGTGGCTTCAGGATCCAGTCCTGACGTCGCCTCGTCGGCCAGCAGCACGCAAGGGCGAAGCGCCAGCGCACGAGCGATACCAATACGCTGACGCTGGCCCCCCGATAGCTGCTCGGGAAACGCTTTGGCTTTATGGCTCAGACCAACACTCTCCAGCAACTCACCCACGCGTGCGGAAATATCCCGCTCGACCACGCCGAGATAACGCAATGGCAGCGCGATATTTTCCCAGGCGCTTTTGCGCTGCAGTAAGGCAGAAGATTGAAAAACGGTGCCAATCGAACGGCGCGCGCGTCGCAGTGCTTCGCCATTCAGCCGCGAGAGATCGCTGCCATTGACGCGTATGCTGCCCGCGCTGGGCTGCTCCAGTAAACTGATGCACTTCGCCAGCGTGGATTTTCCCGCGCCGCTGGGCCCAACGACAGCGGTGATGTTGGCCTGTGGTACCTGCAAGTTGATGGCTTTCAGCACCTCGGTGACGCGCCCATCCGCGGTGCGGTAATGCTTACTCAACTGGTCAATTTCAATCATATGACCTCCGGCAGTACCGAATGCTTCACTCGATAGCCCACGCCGGGATGCGGTGCGGTTAACTGGGGTCCGGCGTTAAACAGTTTCTCGCGCAGCGTACCTTCCGCATACGTCTTCTTGTAAACACCGCGCTTTTGCAGCTCAGGAATCAGCAGTTCAACCACATCTTCAAAGGTTTCATGCGTCAACGCGTAGGCGAGGTTAAAGCCATCAACGTCGGTGTCTTCAACCCAACTTTGCAATTCGTCGGCGACGGTTTCTGCACTGCCGACTATCAACGGGCCAAAACCGCCAATGCCAACCCAATCCGCCAGCGCTTTTACCGTCCATTGGCGATCAGGGTCGGCAGTGGAGAACGTTTCGACTGCCGATTGGATGGCATTGGTGTGAAGGTACTTCAGCACCTGGTCCGGTTGATATTGACCGAAGTCGATACCGGTCCAGCCGGATACCAGTGCCAGCGCACCTTCATAGCTGACATAGTTTTGATATTCCTTCCACTTCGCCTGCGCGGCAGCATCGGTCTCCCCGACGATCACTGTTTGCAGATTAAAAATCAGGATGCTGCGCGGATTGCGGCCTGCTTCTTCTGCTCGGCGACGAATATCCGCAACGGTTTTCTTCAGCAACACTTTCGACGGCGCTGCAACAAACACGCACTCCGCATGCTCAGCGGCAAACTGTTTGCCACGGCTCGATGCCCCCGCCTGGTACAACACGGGCGTGCGCTGCGGCGACGGCTCACACAGGTGAATGCCCGGCACATTGAAGAAGGTGCCCTGATGATTGATCGGATGAATTTTGCGGGGATCGCTGAAGATACGCCGTTCACGATCGCGCAAAACGGCATCCTGTTCCCAACTACCCTCCAGCAACTTGTACACCACCTGCAAATATTCATCGGCATAGTCGTAGCGGCTGTCGTGATCGCTCTGCGCCTGATGACCAATATTGCGCCCCGCTCTCCAGATACGAGGTCACAATATTCCAGCCGATGCGCCCTTTGGTCAGGTGATCGAGCGTCGATAAACGACGTGCAAAGGGATAAGGATGCTCAAACGATAGCGATGCGGTGAGACCAAAGCCGAGATGCTCGGTCACCAGCGCCATTGGGGTAATCAACGCCAGCGGATCGTTGACCGGTACCTGCGTCGCCTGACGAATCGCGGCATCGCCATTCCCGTTCAGCACATCGTAAATACCCAACACATCGGCGATAAACAAACCGTCGAATTTGCCTCGCTCCAGCAGGCGCGCCAAATCGACCCAGTACTCCAGATCTTTGTATTGCCAGGAACGGTCGCGAGGATGCGCCCACAGGCCCGGTGATTGATGTCCGACACAGTTCATATCAAAAGCATTCAGGCGAATTTCACGTTGCGATGGCATAGCAATCTCCATAGCGAGGCCGTGATCGTAAGACGACCCGGCGTTCGTTAATGTGTTTTTAGGATGTTTGAGAGATTAAGAAGCGTAAGGGGACATCGCTCGTCTTGAGCGATGTTAAGTTCTCTGAGAATTTGCTGAGCAACGGCAGCAGCGTGATCGGCAACCTGTGGCAGGCCCATCAACTCACCGAAACGCGCGCGGGCGGCGGGTCCGACCACGAGCAGGCGGGCGTTGGGCTGTCCTCGCTGGTCAAGTGCGTGTGACTGCGTATCAACGTCGAGGCCAAAGCCAAGCTGGTCACCACGAATCAGGCCTTGTTCACTCAGCGAACGTAGCAGCGGCTGGCTTTGTGTCAGCGCATCATGCCCCGGTCCGGTGGTGACGATCAGATGATCGAGCAGGCGCGTTTCCGTTTCACCCTGGCGTGTGCGCAGCGTGATTGCCAGCTGAAGGCCCTGAGCAGTGATGGTGTCCAGTCTGGCGGCCAGCACCTGCAAGCTGCCCTGCTGCTGTCGTCTGGTGATTTCTGCAGTCACCTGCGGCGCGATGCGATAGCGATGCACATCCCACCACGAACGCAGATGGCGCACAAAGCGCTGCTGCTCGCGCAGCGGCAAGGTTTGCCAGATGGTTTGGCCCTGTGCGCGTACATCGTCTAGCACGCGTTGCCAGGGTAATTGCTGCCGTGCAGCTCGGGCAACCTCATCCCTGATGTGATGCAGCCACAGACGCGCGCTGGGGACGTTCTGAGGTGCTATCGTCCATTCAGGCCACTCACCCTGCAGATTGGCGCGTGAGAGTTGTCCACGGCGTGAGAAAGCGGTTAACGGGCCTCGATGATGCCGAGTGCCTAATGAAGCAACCACATCCGCCATACTCAGGCCGGTTCCGATAATGGCCACGGTGGCGTCAGGATTTATCGCATCCAGCACGCCGGCTTGCCATGGATTGGCAATGAGCGCTGGGTGATGGGCAAAGGGCTGCAGCGAGCGAGGCAAGGATGGCGGTGGGTGACTGATCGCTAACGCCAGCACATCGCCCTGTAGTGTCTCGCCATTGCTGAGTAACAGCTGCTGCCCTTCCCATGCAATGGCACTGGCCTGAGCGTGCCGTAACTCAATCTGCGGATGCCGTTCCGCCGCGAGGGCAAACTGCTCTGCCAGGTAGCGACCAAACATCGCGCGCTGCGGATAGACTGATCCGTCATCACAATGGGCTACTGAATCCAGTGAACACTCAGGCTGCTGACGATACCAGCGGTCAAAGGCGCCCTGCTCATCGCCGCTGAGTTGCATGCGCGAGGCAGGTACATTGATGCGATGCGCCGGTTCCTGCGTGGAGTAGGCCACCCCACCGCCCAGATGCTCACGCGGTTCGACCACTGTAATTAGCAATGGAGAGGACGATTGCCGCGCGAGATGAATCGCCAGCGCCGTTCCGCTGAACCCGCCACCTGTGATGATGATGTGAGGTCGTGCCATCGTCTTCTCCTGCATTAGCTGGCGCTCGCCTGTTTTGAAGGACGTTTATCGCCACCAATGGTTTCGCCAAACGGGCCGGTGTTAATGGTGCGCGCGCGCTGCTGCTGACCATTTGCCAGCGGTAATAGCGGCAGCAGCAATTCTGCCACACGATGCGCCTCTTCCAGATGCGGATATCCCGACAGGATGAAGTTGGTCACACCTAATGCCTGATATTCCCGTATGCGTTCAGCCACCTGCTCAGGACTGCCGACTAAAGCCGTTCCGGCTCCGCCGCGCACCAGACCAATGCCTGCCCATAAGTTTGGTGAGATGTAGAGATTATCGCGCGAGCCTTTGTGCAGCGCGCTCATACGCGCCTGACCTGCCGAGTCCATTCGCGCAAAGATCTTCTGCGCCTGAGCGATGGTGTCTTCATCCAAATGGCCGATTAATTTCTCTGCCGCCGCTTTCGCTTCCTGTTCCGTTTCACGCACGATGACATGCAGGCGGATGCCGTATTCCAGTTTGCGCCCGCGCGCTTTAGCACGTTCACGGACGACTGCCAGCTTTTCTGCAACCTGCTCAGGGGGCTCACCCCAGGTCAGATAGGTATCGATTTGCTCAGCGGCGACATCAATCGCGGCCTCCGACGAACCGCCAAAATAGAGCGGTGGTCCATTTTCCTGAACGGGCGGGAATAACACCTCAGCGCCTTCAACGTGAATGTGCTGCCCTTCATAGTCAACCTTCTCTCCACGCATTAAGCGGCTATACACGTCGAGAAACTCTTTGGTGACTTCATAGCGTTCACTGTGATTGAGAAAGATGCCGTCGCCTTTATTTTCTACCGGGTCACCGCCGGTCACCACGTTAATCAGCAAGCGTCCTTCAGAAAGGCGATCTAAAGTGGTAGCCATGCGCGCGGCTAATGTCGGCGGCTGTAACCCTGGACGCACGGCAACAAGGTAACGCAGTCTTTTGGTGATGGGTGCCAGTGCAGATGCAACCAGCCATGAATCTTCGCAACTTTGCCGGTGGGAATCAGCACACCGTAGTAACCGAGATTGTCGGCAGCTAATGCCACCTGCTGTAAGTAAGCCAAATCAACCGGGCGCCCAGCTTCCGTGGTACCGAGATAGCGTCCATCACCGTGCGTCGGGAGAAACCAGAAGACATTAATATTCTTGTTTGTGGATTCGGCCATTATGCTTTTCCTATATAACTTTATTAAAAATGATCATTTTGGGATGCTTTTTAGTTATATAGCTGTTAGCGAAAAACGTGCCAGCTTCGCCGCTTTTGATAATCACGGTTTTTCAGCAGGTTAGACACTTAGCCACACTTCTGCTTGTCGCATCGGCAACTTGCTACCCACAGCTATTGCTGCATATGCAACTGCTTATGCTTTTTTCCTGCTGTTCACAGTGAATAGCAACGATTAGCGTGTGCTGATACTCCTTAATGGACATCAAAAGATGCTGACCAACTATAGCAATTACGCTGATTCACCGCGTTTAGTCGACCCGGCTTCTCTCGCTTTTCAATCATTGCTCGACAAATTCGCCCCCACTGACGCCACGGTATTGATTGTCGGCGAGACCGGCACGGGTAAGGAAGTTGTCGCACGCTATCTCCATCATCATAGCCAACGCCGCCATGGCCCCTTTCTCGCCGTTAACTGCGGTGCTTTAACTGAAAGTCTTGCCGAAGCCGAACTCTTTGGTCATGAGAAAGGGGCATTTACCGGCGCGACCCAGGCGCATCCCGGTTGGTTTGAATCTGCGCAGGGCGGCACTCTGCTGCTGGATGAGATTGGAGAGCTGAGTTTGTCGCTACAGGTCAAGTTACTACGCGTATTACAGGAGCGCGAGATTACGCGCGTGGGTTCGCGCAAGCCGATTAAAGTCGATGTGCGTGTTATTGCGGCCACCCATGTTGATTTGGCACAGGCGATCCGAGAACGGCGATTCAGGGAAGACCTTTACTATCGCCTCAACATTGCGGTGGTGCCGCTGCCTCCGTTGCGACAGCGTCGTGATGATATCCCGCTGCTGGCGCAGCATTTCCTTTCGCTGTATGCACGTCGTTTAGGTCGACCGGTACGTCGTTTGTCACCGGATGCTTTGGAAGTGCTGCTGGAGTACAGCTGCCGGGCAATATTCGCGAGCTGGAAAATACGCTTCACAACGCAGTACTTCTGAGTCGGGATGAGACGCTAACGCCAGCTCATTTGCGACTGACAAGATACAGTGAACAGGGATTTAACAACGCGGAAGCATCAACGCTTGATAACTTCCTGCGTCAACAACTCTCCACTAAGCCCAATCAACTGTTTGATCGCGTCATCACCAGCCTGATTACTCACGCACTGGATTTCACTGAACACAATCAGACACAGGCCGCGGCGTTGCTTGGCATCAGCCGCCACACGCTGCGTACTCATCTTGCTCATCAGGGAATGATAAAAGGACGGCGTAAGGCGGCGAGTTACATTGCAACTGCCTCTGCTGATGAGCCTCATCAGGAACGCGAGTTACGTATCGGTTATCAAAAAAATTCGGGAATCTTGGGGTATTAAAAGCACGGCAAAGTCTTGAGCAGTGCTTTGCACAGCAGGGTGTCAGCGTGTTGTGGAGCGAATTTCCTGCCGGGCCTCAACTACTTTATGCCTTACAAAATAACGACATCGATTTCGGTACCACCGGCGAGGTGCCGCCTATTTTCGCCCAGGCGAATGGCAATGCCGTGACCTACATTGCCTGGGAACCCCCTGCGCCCAGCAGCGTAGGGATAGTTGTCCCAATCGATAGCGATATCCGTAGCATTGCTGATTTACGTGGTAAACGTATTTCGGTCAATAAAGGTTCTAACGTTCATTGGTTATTGCTGCAGCTGCTGGAAGAAGCAGGTATCGCCCTTGATGAACTCAAAGTGGTGTATGCGCCGCCAAAATATCCTCTGACGGCCAGTGATTATCTGGCGGTCGATGCATGGATGATGTGGGACCCTTTACTCAGTGCGGCGGAGAGCAATCCTGAGTTGCGCGTGCTGGCCAACGGTGAGGGGCGTGTGCGCAACCACCAATTTTATCTGGCACGTCGCGATTATGTGGAAAAACATCACGACGTGGCCCATCAGCTAGTGGAGAGTTTACAGCAGACCGGCATTTTTATTGATAATCATCGACAGGAAGCTGCTGGTCTGCTTGCGCAGGAATTGGGTCTTGACCTTTTGGCCGTTGAAAGAGCTTTAACACGACCGCAGTCATAAAACCCGTTCAATGGTATTTGAAGTGATTAAAGAGCAACAAATCATCGCCGATCGTTTTTATGCATTGGGTTTGATAAACAAGCCTGTCCGTGTTCGGGAAGCGGTTTGGCAATCGCCCAGCGTTTTGTCACTGACAGCTTAACGACCCCGGAATAAAGTTATCCACCTTTCTGTGGATAAATCATTGAATATCATCTGGAAACCGGGTTAGTACCCTCGATGCAGCGCTAAAATTTGCTGTAATGCTGGCGATTTCAGCCTGAAATTAATTTAGAAAACACTTTTAGTTCAATTAATTAGCTGTGAAATCCTGATGGCGAATGAAGAAAATTTCAGGGCATTCGCAATCTGATTTCCTCTCCTGGATAGCCTTTGTTGCTTTCCTATCCAGCTGGTTATTTTGCCTTCACCACAGATTCACTAAACTTTACGGTACAAGAATGTTATGCATTTAGAGGGTGAAAAAGTTGGCGATTTCAGCCTGAAATTTCTACACAGGTTAGATATTTTTCATACAGTTAGCGATGAAATAGCGCTGGCGAAAAGCTGAAATTCAGGCAAAAAAAAACCGCCCGAAGGCGGCATTTCTCTCGCTACTGATTGAGATATTTATTGAGTGTCTCGTTTATCACCCGATCCAACTCATCTTGCAATTCTTTCGACTGGCGATTGAATTCCGTAGCTGAACATGCGGCCGCGTGTCTTCTTGCGGGCATAGCGATCTTTATCAGCAAACGTCCAGAGAGGCGTGGCGACCGCTTTGTCCTTTGCTGGCGACTGGATCGTGTTTGGCTACCATTACGCACCAGACGCAAAATCCCATTTACTTCATCTTCAGCCAGACCATCACGTGCGCAGACCGTATCGACATCCATGCCAATTATACAATTAAGGCTTCAACCGACTGACCAATCTCCTGAAGCTTCTATACGCCTGCAGCAGCGTTTTGTAATCCGGGTAAGTTAACTCGGGAGTGGTTTGGGAACAGAGTAACCTAACTCCAGTGGTACGCTCGCGGCTTGCAACGCACGCGTCACTTTTGCCTGCGAGAGGCCTTCACTCTGAGCAATCTCTTTCTGTGACAGGCCACTCTCTTTTAATGACAGCAGGCGCATCCCCACTTCACGCAGATTATGTTCGCGTGCGGTTTGAATGTCCTGCGCCAGGCGACGTGCTTCATCTGCCGTGATGGCAACATCAGTGACCAGCACTAATCCAGCCCAGTTTTGCAGTGCAGAGCGGCGGCACGGCGGCGGGAACCATCCAAAATTTTTTTGAGCGATACGGTGCGCTTCACACCAATAGCAGGGAAGAACTGCTGCAATTTAATGGTGCGGATAATGTCGCGCAGCGATTCAGGCGTCAAGCCTGACTGGTCGCGGCCATTCGTTTCCATTACCACATAGGTTTTTTCTTCCCTTCGCCGTAATGTGTTCAAGCGTGAACAGGGCACGTTTACCGGTCGAAAGGATAAAGGTTTGAGAATGTCCGTCTGAGGCATCCTCAGTCTGCAAAGGTGTCTGGCTGAAGGTACGGCCAATCGTGATTCGTTTTGCGCTCATAGTAACCTCAGTTCAGGCGAATAAATTCAATGCGATCAAATACGGCTTTAGCGAAATCTTCCGCTGCCGAACGCGCATTCTTTAAGGCTTCGGTGCTGCCCACATAGGTCGATGGGTTCGCGGAGATCACCGTATCAAACGACTCTCCACAGCGCTCAAAGCCGTCCAGACGCGGTAAAGCAGCATCCAGCATGTCGCCGCCAAAGATCTCTTTTGCCAGGCTGTGACAAAGCTTGTGGTCCGCTTTATTCGACAGCTTGGACATAAAGCCGATGTTGCCTTGCAAGCGGCAGGATGCGCCTGATTCCTCAATGATGCCAATCAGTTCCGGCAGGCGCGTCAGATACTTCAACGTCGAGTGGGAAATCAACTTGTTGGTGGAACGCGTCATCAGTAAATCAGATGCGGCAATGGCGTTCTTCAGGAAGGCATCCAGATGTGGGCCACTGTCGATGAAAAAATGAAGTCATAGTCTTTCTTCAGTTTTGCTACGACGTTGTCATACAGAACCGCATGCACATTCTGCGTAGGCAGATGCTCAGCACACAGTTCTTCCCAACGTATGCAATGAACGCGTCGTCAATGGAGGCCGGCAGTACGTCGACACCAGGAATAATCGATGGCACGATGAATTCATTAAGCAACTCTTCGCGGCCCACGTTTTGCAGCATCGCTTGCGCAGCTGTGGCTTCTACCAGTCCGACCGAACGCTCATGATTGAGGAACATGGTGGCAGAGGATTGCGGATCGAGGTCGATAACCAGAATGCGCAGATCTTCATACAACAGATGTGGGTGCGCACGCAGCGCATGGGCCAGTGAGACCGTTGAGACGGTTTTCGATACGCCACCTTTGAGATTACCAACAAACAGCGTGAATGCCTCTGCGTGACGATCGCGATACTTTGGCACGCCGCGATGATGGTAGATATCAATGATGTTTTGGATGGACATTGCGTACTTGGTAGAGCTGCCCGCCGCGCGTTTATCGAATGGATAGCCGTTCTCTTCCATTTCATTTACGGCGTAATCAACGCTCGCACGCGTTAATTTAGGGAGTTTGGCTAACGCCGCTTTGGCGTAAACCTGATAAAAAGTGTTTTCCTGCAACTCTTCTTTCTGCGCCTGAATCTGTTCCGTCAGGCTCATTAGCATTTTTTCTGAACGTTGTGCGACTTTCAGAACTTGCTTCTCATCGTTAGCCATACTTGCTCCACACATGTAGGATTTATGACTTTATACCGAAATCCTGCACATGAGGCAAATCTATCTCATCTAATGCGAAACATTTAGCGCTGTGAAAATACCTTGAGTAAGAGCGTGTTAGTGCAAACATTCACTGTAATCAGCGGAGATGTTTTAATCAGAGCGGAATAATGGATGAAAGTGTGAGCAACGCCTCATTCGCGTATTTGCTCCAGCATTCACTGTAATCAGTAATTTGATCGTCTGTTGCACGAGAGTTGCGGGCAGGGTGATATGGCTGAAATCACAGCCTGCATTCACTATATTCGGCATAAGATTCACTGTAATCAGCAAACGTTCACTGTAAGTGGCAATAGGTTCACTGTAATCAGTAAACAACTGCGCTACGTTCACTGTAATCAGTGATATTGATTTTCACGCTGAGCAGTTGAAAGCCAGGGCTCTCCATGACGAAATCGGCTGCAGGCGTTTTCGGTTGATAGAGACACCTTAGTCCCAATATAAGCATTCACTATAATCAGTAGACTGCATATGGGGAGCATTGATTTAATCCGAGTGTTCACTGTAATCAGTAATCAACAGCTCGTATGGCTAGCTGGCATTCACTGTAATCAGCAATTTGTCTAAGCCACATTCAGACGTTCACTGTAATCAGTAACCCAAACGTTCTCTCAGCGTAGCGTTCACTATAATCAGCAGTTTCGTCTTAAATGGATTCGCCATAATCGGCGGAAAGGGAAGGGCGTACGTGAGAACGTTCACTGTAATGAGTATGTGAGTCAGGAGTCAGGAGTCAGGAGTCAGGAGTCAGGAGTCAGGAGTCAGGAGTCAGGAGTCAGGAGTCAGGAGTCAGGAGTCAGGAGTCAGGGATGTAAATACGGGCTAAAATGACTGTCAACATTCACTGTAATCAGTAACCCAATTTGCGTTTTCAGTTGTGATTCGTGGTTCGCGAATGCGGGTTTGTTGTGAGTGAGTGAGTGAGTGAGTGAGTGAGTGAGTGAAGCTAAATCATCGGTGGCTAATGGCTGCCTGTACGTGAGTGAAAACGGGTATATGCTCAGCGTTGAGCATTGCAAGTACGCGATAGCGGGTAAGCTAAAACTGGCGGGTCCTGACCGGTACACCATGCTCTACTGGCGATATTAAAGATAAGCAATGTCCAGAGAATGAACGACTGAAGAGGCATGCCTGGTGGGGTATGACCGATGGCAAATGACCTATTAAAGAGAAGAGAGAAGAGAGAAGAGAGAAGAGAGAAGAGAGAAGAGCATTTTAGCTGCTCTTACTGGTGAAGTGTCCGTTTTAACCGGTGGCTATTAAATGCACCCATTGCCGGATCAACCAGAAACGGAATGCTTGTCTTTGAACTCCAACGTTCACTGTAATCAGCAAAACAGGTGAAGACCGTTTTTTCCTACCTCCCAAATCCCTGGTTGTAACATTCACTGTAATCAGTAATTGCTCCTCGCTGGCAAAGTTATTTACGTTCACTGTAATCAGTAAAGCGATCTTCTGTGGCACAACGATCAGGTATAAAAATGTTTCGGAAGAGGGAAGGGCTGCAGAGCATTCACTGTAATCAGTGACAGCGTGACGCGCACGATTGAGGCCTTAAATCCATTCCCGACCGCACTGGCATAAGGTTCACTGCAATCTGCAATAAAGGGAAAAATTCACTGTAATCAGTGAAGGTGACCAACCCTGTCACTTTTACTGTTTATTTGTACAGACAATAAGCTGATTACAGTGAATGAATGCCAACAATTAAATATTAACTATAATATTCAGACACTTAAATTTATTCATTCACTATAATCTGTGTTCACTACATCACCACCATTCACTGTAATCAGCAACCAAATACGCTATGGCTGATGTTCACTGTAATCAGCAAACCCGATGCAAAAGAGGGCGATCGAGTGTTGAAAACCCACCTAGTAAGTACTCACTATCACAATTAAACCCAATGATTCGTCGATTTTGATAACTCTGCAGGAGGATGTAAGACTAACGTGTCGCTGAATACTGTTTACAGTGAACGTTACTGATTACAGTGAACGAATGAAGGGATGCTGATTACAGTGAACAGTGCTTAGAAGAAGTGTGTCACTTTTGGCGATTAAGTGACACACTCAAGGGAAGGGTGCTGATTACAGTGAACGTGAAAAATCAGTCTTCAAACTCAATATCATCGAGGGAATCAATGCTCTCAAGATTGCTGATACCGTCCAGCTTCGGCGTTCTGCTATGGATAATAAAGAACACAGAACGTCCACGCTTCACCTCTGAATAGTCGAGGTAACCAATCTCCTTAAGCTGTTCCATCGCGCGTCGAACCACGTGGTTTTGCGTGGTCGTCTTAGAGCCTAAGTTTAAACGCATGCGCAGACGCGCCAGTGATATCGGTGCAGGATTGGTTGGCAAGCTTTCCAGGTAGGTATATAACGCCTGAGCCGATTCCTTACGTTTGAGCCGTGAAATAGCACGCAGCTGCAGCAAGACTTTATGGTCAAAGTTATACAGCTCAAACAGTTTGGGATCGGCCTGAATGCGCACCAGATCCCGCGATCGTAGTAGGCAGATTGCACAAGATGGGTATGGTACGCTTTGCCATTACCTTCAAAGGACAACGTATTGGTTGCGATGCGTCGTAAAGAGGCATCTAAACGCTTACGTAAGGCCGCTGACGAGTTTGCCGATGGGATCCCGCACATTTTCACGAAATCAATAAACGGCAGCGTCACCGTGTCGCCCTTTGAGGGATAACGCGAGAAAGACTGAATAATGCCAGCCCAGGTTTTGAAATCATTATCCATATCCAGCCTTGCGCCAGTAATGGTAATCTTTTCATAGCCTTCCGCTTTAACTAACGAAAGGTTCTTGAGCTCTTTGGTGGCGTCCGTTGAAGCCATCGCGCCCGATTTCCCACGCGCAGTAGACTTTAGTGTCGGAACGAACAGACCCAGGCGCATCAACGCGACCGGTTGTACGGTGTTATTTTTATTAGATGAAGCTGGATAACCTCACCGCTGTTTTTTGTCACCGACAGAAAAGGTTCTAGTAACGCCTTGTTTTCACTCTCTTTATCTATAGCCTGAGATCTTCATTCTGTGGATGAAAAGGATCGATTTCTGATTACAGTGAACATTAACACTGTTTATAGTGAACATTCTACAGTCTATAGTGAATATTATGCTGATTGTAGTGAACGTTTTCTGATTATAGTGAACGCGATCACCTTCTCAGGCCTTGTGGGGTGCGGCTTACAGCGATCGGGGATCTCTTAGGATCTCTTTAAGATCTCTCTATGATCTTTCTTTAAGATCTATTCACTGTATAACTGCATAACCCTATGAAGAATCAGCTTCTAACATTAAAAACTGTAAGAATATGCAGGTCAGTAAGATTGATCCCACCAATGGCGAAAAAACATTAATTCTCTGCGAAGAAGATCCGCTTCTTTCATCAGAAGAGAACAACTTCCTCATTATTATTCATTTTTCATCAATCTCTCCTAAGCGTAAGGTGAAACCCATATTCACACCCTACAACTCATGACGAAGGCATCTTATGACTGACAACGTTATTTCACGTAACCCTACCACTGGCGAAATCATCGCAACCTATCCGTTGCAGAATGCCGCTGAACTCGAAGCTGCGTTGCAGACCAGCGCGGATGCTTTTGCACAATGGCGAGCCACCAGCATGGCACAGCGTGTCATCGTATTGCGGCAGTTAGCTGAACAGATCCGCCAGCGTCAGGATCAACTTGCAGAAATGGCCACGCTGGAAATGGGCAAACCGATCGCCCAAGCACGTGCTGAAGTTTTGAAATGCGCCAATCTCTGTGATTGGTACGCGGAACAAGGTCCGGCCATGCTGGCTGATAAACCCACGCTGGTGGAAAATCAGCAAGCCTGGCAGTCGTTTCGCCCGTTAGGTGTGATCCTCGCAGTGATGCCCTGGAACTTCCCTACTGGCAGGTGCTGCGCGGTGCCGTTAGTATGCTGCTGGCAGGAAACACTTATGTACTGAAACATGCGCCAAGCGTGATGGGTGCAGCACATCTGATGACCGAATTGTTTGATGCGACCGATCTGCCAAAAGGTGGCTTCACCGTGATTAACGTGGATAACGATGGCGTTTCGGCTGCAATTAAAGATCCGCGTATTGCGGCAGTTGCGGTGACAGGAAGTGTGCGGGCGGGCGGTGCTATTGCAGCACAAGCCGGTGCGGTATTGAAAAAAACCGTGCTGGAACTCGGCGGCGCAGATCCTTTTATTGTTCTGGCAGATGCCGATCTGGATGCCGCAGTATCTTCAGCGGTCACAGGACGCTACCAGAACACCGGACAGGTGTGCATGGCAGCCAAACGGTTCATCATTGAGGAAAGTGTCGCAGAAGCGTTTGAGGCGCGTTTTAGCGCGGCTGTGCAGGCACTAAAAATTGGCGATCCGTTGAATGAAGAAACTTATATCGGGCCAATGGCGCGTTATGATCTGCGTGATGAGTTAGACCAGCAGGTACAGCAGACCCTGAAACAGGGTGCGCGCCTGGTTATCGGTGGTCATAAGATCGATGGCGTTGGCAACTACTACGCACCAACGATCCTTGCTGATGTGACACCCGACATGATCGCCTTCCAGCAGGAGATCTTTGGCCCTGTGGCGGCGATTACCGTAGCACGTGATGCGCAGCATGCATTAGAACTGGCAAACGACAGCGAATTTGGTTTGAGCGCCACCGTGTGGAGCAGTAACGTAGCGGTTGCCAATGAGCTGGCAGAGAAACTGGAAACCGGCGCCGTGTTCATCAATGGCAACGGTGCTTCCGATCCCCGCGTGGCGATTGGTGGTGTGAAGAAGAGCGGCTATGGTCGTGAACTTTCCAGTTTTGGCGTTCACGAATTCTGTAATATCCAGACCGTCTGGAAAAACCGTCGTTAAGACTTTTAGGGCGTGCACTGCACGCCCTTATTCCACGCTCTATCTCCTGCCTTACTGTTAATCCTCGGTTAAAATTGTTGTGGAGTAGCTCAAAGAATCCGCTAATGGTATTACAAAGGTATTGTTAGTGGTGTTAGATTGGCCTCACCTACACCGGGGAGTCCTATTTTAATGAAAACAACAATCCCAAAATTATCCTTCATGATGTTTCTCGAGTGGTTTATCTGGGGGCATGGTTTGTGCCGCTTCGCTTTCTCAGCAAAACGGCTTTTCGCCGGTTGAGATTGCCTGGTGCTATGCCTGTACTTCGATTGCCGCCATCCTGTCGCCGATCCTCGTTGGATCGTTGGCAGACCGCTTCTTCCAGGCGCAGAAAGTGTTATCGCTGCTGATGATCGTCGGTTCCATTCTGATGTATTTCGCGGCCCAGCAGACGCACTTCAGTGGTTTCTTCCCACTGCTGCTGTTGTATGCGCTCACTTACATGCCGACCATTGCGCTGACTGTTAACAGTATTGCTTTCGCATGTCAAAGATGTCGAACGCGATTATCCACGCGTGCGGGTCATGGGCACTTTAGGGTGGATTGCGTCAGGCATTGCCTGTGGTTTCCTGCCGCCGCTGATGGGCTATGGCGACATTTCAGCCAGCAATGTGCCGCTGCTGATCACAGCTGCCAGTTCACTGGTATTGGGGATCTTTTCTCTAATGCTGCCGGCAACTGAGCCGAAAAGCATCGGCAAATTCAGCCTGCGTGTGGCATTGGGGCTGGATGCGCTGCATCTCCTGAAAGATCGCAGTTTCCTGGTGTTCTTCGTCTGCTCATTCCTGTTCAGCATGCCGCTGGCGTTTTACTACATCTTTGCTGAAGGCTACCTGACGGAGGTGGGCCTGCCACACGCCACCGGTTGGATGACGCTGGGTCAGGTATCGGAGATCTTCTTCCTGCTGGCACTGCCATTCTTTATCAAGCGCTTTGGCATCGGCAAAGTGTTGCTGCTTGGCTTAACCACCGCAGCGCTACGCTACATATTCTTTGTGTTCGGCGGCGATCAAAATGCCCTGACGATTGGCCTGTTGTTTATGGGCATCCTGCTGCACGGCGTCAGCTATGACTTCTACTTCATCACGGCTTACATCTACGTTGATAAAAAAGCACCGGTCGCGATGCGCAACGCAGCACAGGGCCTGATCACGCTCGCATGCCAGGGGATTGGCAGCTTGCTGGGCTATCGTCTCGGCGGATATTTGATGCAGGAGATGTTCGCGTACGACCAGCCACGCAATGGCCAAACGTTCAACTGGGCGGGCATGTGGATGTTTGGCAGCGTGATGATCATCATTATCACCATTGCCTTCATCGTGCTGTTCCGCGATGGCAAAAAACGCAGTGAAGAATTAACCGCTTTCGAGCAATCAGCCACCGCTGATAGCCATAAATAAGAGATGTAATGATGACAATGACACTCCGGGAAAAACGGATTTTAGGCGCTTTCTATGGTCAGGCACTGGGCGATGCGATGGGCATGCCATCGGAATTGTGGGCGCAGTCGCGTTAAGCAGCATTTTGGCTGGATTGATGGTTTTCTGCCGGGGCCTGCCGAAAACAATGCCTGTTATTTTGGCCGTGCGGCATTTACGACGATCGTCGATGGCGCTGGCTTTGGCAGATGCGATAGTCACGCATGATGGCGATATCAACGCGGAGACCATTGGTGCCAATATCCTGCGCTGGGCAGAGGGTTTGATGCCTTCAACAAAAACGTATTGGGACCCACATCCAAAATAGCCCTGAATGCACTGAAAATGGGAACGCCAGTGACGCAACTGGAGAACAACGGCATGACCAATGGCGCCGCGATGCGCGTTTCGCCACTAGGTTGCCTGTTGCCAGCCAAAGATCTGGACGCCTTTATTGACGCCGTCGCACTGGCATCAGTCCTACGCATAAATCTGATATCGCCATCGCGGGTGCAGTGGTGATTGCCTGGGCGGTTTCACGAGCCATTGACGGCGCAAGCTGGACATCCATCCGCGATGAGCTGCCTGCGATTGCGCGCGCTGCTCAGGAAAAACGCGTCACGACCTTTAGCGCGTCCATGGCCGCGCGTGTTGAGCTGGCGCTGAGCGTTGTGGCGCAGGGCAGAGGCGTGGAGTCAACGATGCAGCAGATTTATGATTTGGTAGGCACCGGGACGGCCACCATCGAATCGGTTCCAGCTGCTATTGCAATGGTTGAGCTGGCCAATACCGATCCGAATCGCTGCGCTATTCTTTGTGCCAATCTGGGTGGCGATACCGATACCATCGGCGCGATGGCGGTGGCCATTTGCGGAGCGCTGCATGGCATTGATGGGATTGATTCACAGTTAAAAGCCGAACTGGATGCTGCCAACGCCTGGTTCCTCGCTATAGCAACGCATTCATGCGTTTCCGTCAGCAGCGTGAGGCCGTTTATGCTGACGCCTGATGACCTGAACCGGCTGGAAGGACGTCTGCCGGTGTGCGTGATTGGTGCCGCTGTGGTGGACGTGATTGCTGATGCCTATTCGTTACCGCATCGGGGGAGTGATATCGAGCTCCACCAGCAGGTCGTCAACGTGGGCGGTTGTGCATTGAATGTAACGATCGCGTTGCATCGGTTGGGCATTCCATCCATCAACGCGCTGCCGCTGGGTAACGGCATTTGGGCCAGTATTGTGCGGCAGAAGCTGATGGAATATGGCATTCACAGCGTGCTGGAAACCAGCAAAGGAGACAATGGCTGGTGTCTGGCACTGGTGGAGCCAGACGGCGAGCGCACGTTTCTGTCGGTTAGCGGTGTCGAAAATCTTTGGGATGCCGAACTGCTGGGCACATTGCCACAACCCGCGCAGCGTTGGATCGCGATACGGCTATCAACTGACCAGCAAAAGCGGCGATGTGCTGATCGACGGCTCGAACACCAGGCGCATAACTATCAATTGCTGGTGGTTCGGTCCGCGTTTGGCTGACATCGGTGAGTGTCAATTTGCCCGTATTATGGCGCTTAAACCACTGATTACAGTGAACAGACGGAAGCGGAGTTACTGTGGCTGGAGCGTTTGAACCAGCATCAAGCCTTTGATGCCCGTCAGTTAATGGCTCAATGGCAACAACACTTTGGCGCAGGGTTGGTGGTGCGTCTAGACAGTGATGGCGCAGGTTATATCGATGCGGAATCGCAGGGTTGGATCCCTGCTCTGGCAACGCAAGTAGTCGATACGATTGGCGCCGGTGACAGCCATGCGGGGGGAGTGTTAGCCGGGCTCGCGTCAGGTTGGTCGCTGGCGGAAAGTGTGGCATTGGGTAATGCCGTGGCGTCTTATGTGGTGTCACAACGCGGTGGTGATTGTGCACCCGATCGCGCCACGCTGCAGAGCTATTGGCAGCAAAGACTTACTCAGCAATAAACACGTACATGTCGCTGCGGCAGTAGCTGATGCTGTACTCCAGAGGACTGCCTTGCGCGTCAGTGCCAGCTGTTTAATCACTAACACAGGGACATTGGCGGGCAGGGACAATCTGCTGCTGGAGCGCTTCATCAGCGGGCACTCACTCTGCTTTGGGACTTAACCGGCAAAATCTTTGCTTGTTAAAGTAATCATACAAAGAAATTCCAATGTCATCGGCATCTGCAATAAAGCGTGCCGGCACCCAGGATTCTTCAACTGACACCGCTTGCTGATCGACATAGCGAATACGCTTCAGCAAGTAGACTTCGCTACCTTGGCTTAATCCCAGTTTTCACCGATTTCCGCACTGCTGAATTTTGCTCTTATTGATCCACACCGTATCGGGTTTTTACCGCGTAAAACCGCCTGCCGACAAACCTTTGGGCTCTTTCAGCGAATACTCAAACTGGCTGCAATCTGTGTGCCGTAACCGCGTGAACGAAACACCACCCCTTTTCCAGCTCATCCATCGCTTTACGCACCGTACGCGAGATGCTGAGCGACTGGCTGTCTCGCTCACCGGGCAGGATCTCTTCATGCACCAGGATGCCATCACTCACCGCCTCTTTGATGGCGGCGGCAAAGCGACTTGTACAACGGCGTACGGCTCTCTTTAGCCAGTGTGGTGGTAAGCCGCGAAAACAGCGGATTCTGTTCAGTCATAGCGGGCTGAGCACTCAATTGGGTTAGCCAGGGGTGAGATATAATACTGAATTTTCCGTTCATGCGTACCCAACCCACATGTATTCCCGGTTGTGTAGCGCCGTTCAACGATAACGCGTAATTTGACCTAACCCGTAACGAAGACTATAGTCACGCTTACGGATATTTTAAGGCAAGGAGGGGTAAATGGGCATTTACCTGACGCCAGAATTTCAGGAAGAGAGATGTAATGCACGCAATGATAAAATTTTGTAAAGCTGCAAAGTCGATTTTTGCAGGGGATTACATGGAACCCATTAGGACGTTACACGTTCAAACACGACTCGGGTTGCCTGGTGTGGGGGCATCTGACGGCGCGCGTAGCATTGTTTTCTTCAATTATGGCAACAACATTTATTTCTTTGATATGTACTTGAAAAGTCAGCTATCAAAGAAGAAAGGCAAAGAACTTGAAGATGATGAAATTGATGCTTATTGCCGTATCGCTCGGGATTTTATTGCGAGTGTCAGATGAGAGAAGGTCCGGGAGTTGATTAAGTTAAAAGAACTAATCGAGGTAACTTGTGATGACTGAACGCTTAAAGAAAATCACGATATGGCGCAGCGCTACAAATTGGGCGTTGTTCAGGGCGAGACGGTTGCGGAAATCAGTGCGGCGATCGAAGCTCGTAATATCCCTCCAGTACGCGCTATGTCTGGGATTGAGATTAAAGCGGTACGCTTAAGATGGAAGATGTCGCAGGCGGCGCTGGCATGACTACAGGCATGTCAGTTGAGAGTGTTTCAAAGTGGGAACGTAACGAGTAAACCCAATAAAGCGGCTGCGTATCACTCAACACCATTGAAGATAAAGGCCAGCGGTTTCATTCTATAAAACATAAAGCCCTGTTGGGCTTTTATGCATCAAATAACCTATCACCGCTCATCAAACGGCACGCCGCCTTTAGATTTATGATGCTTAGGCGTTTCAATGATTGAAACCGTCACCGAATTGGCATCAATCTCAAACGAGTCCGCGACTGCGGCAGTCACCGCTTTCAGCAACTTCTTCTTCTGCTCAACTGTGCGGCCTTCCGCAGCATAGACAACGATCTCTGGCATTCCCGTTTCTCCTTGAGGGTTCAGATTCGGTTTCAGCATAACCCAGTCATGCCCGAGGATGCAGTGTCAATTTGTCATAAACACCCGCGCAAACCGTTTATCCCCGCAGACGATCTGTGTTTAAATGTGTATTGTTATGTTATAACGTAATATCTCTGGGATTTTTGTAGCGGTATTTTTCGAAACCATAATGAAATCAATGAAAAAATTGCTGATCGCCACGGCGCTCGGCCTGGCTTCGTGCGCCTCATTCGCGGCGCAGCATCAGGAAAACACGGTGCGCATTGCCGCTCCGTTTGAAATTAAAGGTGCCGATCCGGCGCTTTCCGGTTGACATCCTTCTGCGCATGGATGTGGTGGAAACGCTGTGGAAGTGAATCAACGCGGTGAACCGATACCGGCTTTGGCGAAGAGTTGGCAGGTCTCGGAAGACGGTTTACGCTGGCAATTACAGCTGCGCGATAACGTGCATTTCCATGATGGTTCGCCACTGGATGCGGCAGCGGTAGTGAAATCACTCAATACTGCGCGGAGTAAAGTAAAGCGGGATTACTGGATAAAACACCGATCACTGAGATCAGCGGAGAAGGGCAGGTGGTGACCATCACGCTGCGCGAGCCTTTCACACCTCTGCTTTCCGTCCTGGCGGAAAGTCGCTCGCAAATTCTGGCGTTATCCAGCTGGGAGTGCACAGGGCAACTTCACGCGCATCATCGGCTCCGGGCCGTTATGCTGACCGCCTTTGCCGCCCAGTCGTTAGCGGTAAAACGCTTTCTGAAGGTACTGGGGAGAAAAACCACATCGCCGCAGCCAGCTATCTCTCTTCTGGCCGGGCAGGACCCGCGTGCTCGCGGAAAGGTGGTGATGCGGTTATGTGTTCAATCTTGATGCCGCCAGCCGTCAGCGTCTGGCACGCAAACCTGCGCTGCAACTCCCGCCATTCCCGTGCCGCGCACGCTTATGCTGAAGCTCAATCTGGGCGATCCGCTGTTAGCGGAACAGCCGGTGCGCGAAGCGATCCAGCATGGCCATTGATCGTAATGCGTTAGCGATGGCGGTGTTGCGCTATCCGGGTGCTGCCAGCGGCAGTTGTTCCCGCCGAACATGGGCGAGTGGCACAACGCGGCGCTGCCTCCACTCCTATCCAGCCCGATTCGGCGGTCACGCTGTTGCAGAAAGCCGGCTGGCAACCGGGATCAGATGGTGTGCTGACCCGCAACGGCCAGCGATTCAGCCTGACGCTGCTGACCTTCCCGGATCGCCCTGAACTGCCGTTGATGGCGATGGTTATCCAGCAGCAACTGCGCAAAGTCGGTATTGAAATGAAGATTAACTCAACCAATGCCAGCGAAATTCCTGCCCAGCATCACGCGGGAAACTGCAACTGGCGCTGTTCTCACGCAACTTGCACTCACGCCCGATCCAACCGGCACCTTATTGGGATTATGCCGAGAAGGTGGCGACTGGGGGAGCGATGAACTGGCATCCGACAGGATTCAGTGGCGCACTGCATACCCTGACGCAATCCACCGATGCCTCCGCGCGTGCCAAAGCTCGAACACTCATCACTTCGGCACTGCAACAGGATCTCCCGGTGATTCCAATCGGGTATCAACAATCAGCAGCGATCAACAGTCAGTTGCAAAACGTCGCGCTCGATCCGTTTGAGCGTCACTTTGGCCTGCGCCAACTGCGTTGGGAGCCGTGATGATCAGACAACTAAGCTGGCGGCTGATGCAGGCTTTTTTTGTGGTGCTCTCAGTGGGTTTACTCACCTGGTTTCTGGTTCGGTCGCTGCCGGGCGATATGGCGTGGCGCATTGCCAGCGGTCGTTACGGCTATGATCGGGTTGATGCGGATGCCGTCGCGCGCGTGCAGCAGGAGTTAAGTGGCGCAGCCGATCAGGCAGGCCTTACTGCACTGGCTGTTCGATCTGCTGCAATTCTTTGGTCGCTCGCGCTGGTTTCCGGCGAGCCGGTGATGAACTGCGTTGACGCTGGAGTGGTCAGGAACCGCTGGTGGCGGTGTTTCATTGCTACTGGCGATCATTATCACGCTGCCGTTGGGTATCTGGGCCGGCTGTCACGCCAATGGCAAACTGGATCGGCTGCTGTTTTGGCTGACGTCGATGCTTAAATCTGTGCACGCGCTGCACTGGGTATGCTGCTGATCGTGCTGTTCGCGCTGCAACTCGACTGGCTGCCGAGTGCGGGACACGGTGAGCTGCGTCATTTCCTGTTACCCGCATTGACGCTGGCCTTGTCGCTAAGCGCGGTGGGCGTGCGCGTGGTGCGCGAAGCCACCTGGCAGGTGGTGAACGCGGGTTATTACCAATGGGGGGCACAAAAAGGTCTGGCGCCCGCCACTTTGCTGCATCGTCATGGTTTACGCAATCTGCTGGGAACGCCGGTGCTCACCTGGTTCGGCATGCAGTTTGTCTGAGCTGGTGGAAGGCGTGGTGGTGGTAGAAACCTTGTTTGCCTGGCCCGGCATTGGTCATGCGTTGGTTCACGCTATCTTCGCCCGCGATGTAACGGTGATTCAGGCCAGTGCCATGGCGCTCGGCCTGCTGTTTGTCCTGCTTAATATGCTGGTAGATGCAGGTTGTCATCTGCTGGATCCGCGAGGACGCGCCCATGAAGAATTAACTTCACGTCATGTCGGTTTACTGCTGCTGGCGCTGCTACTGAGTTACGCCTTTTTACTGCCTCTGTTTCATCGCGTGATCCTCTGCAACAAGAACTGCTCAACATGTTGCAGCCGCCCAGCCAGGCCAATCTGTTAGGTTTTGATCACCTGGGACGTGACATGCTGCCGCGCGCGCTGGTGCGGCGCTGCGCCTGTCACTGGGTCTGGCTGCTGTGCGTGATCAGTTGCCATGCTGGTCGGTGTGCTGGCTGGTGTTCTCAGCGCGCTTTATGGCGTGTGCTCGACCGTGTGGTCAGCATGCTGGGGGATATGTGCCTCGCGCTGCCCGGCTTGCTGCTGGTGCTGTTACTGGCGGCGATTGCCCCGGACTCGCCGGAGATGCTGTGGTTAGGCATTTCGTTGGTGCTGTGGGTGGAATTCTTCCGTGTGACACGCGCCACCTTACGTCCGATGTGCATTCGCCGGGCATGCAGGCGTCGAACTGCTGGGTTTTAACGCGATTTACCGCTTTCACCGTCACCTTTGGCCGGCACTCGCACCTGTTTTGCTTACCGTTGCACTGTTCTCGTTTAGCAGCGCCATCATGGCCGTGTCGGCACTGGGATTTATCAGCGTCGGTGTCCGTCCACCGACACCGGAATTGGGCTTGATGATGACCGAACTGCTGCCCTTTGCCTGGGAAGCCCCCTGGTTGCTGCTGCAGCCTGTGGTCGCACTGTTTTTATTGCTGATTAGCCTTAACCTGATGATGAAAAAGGAGCGTGTATGAAAGGATTACAGGCCATCGGCATAACCATCGCAACAGCAGAAGCCACGCTGGTGGAGCCGGTTGATTTCCACCTGCAACCTGGCCAACCGCTCACCTTATTGGGTGGACTGGTTCCGGAAAGGAAAGCCTGTTGGCGCAGGCAGTAATGGGAATTTTGCCGGAGACACTTCAGGCCAGCGGAACCCTGATCATCAACGGTCAACGCTATCAGTTACCGCAGGATCGTGATGCGTTACGCAGCTTGTGGGGAAGGACTATGGCCTCGCTGCCACACGAGAACCACTGGCTGCTTGCTCGATCCCACCATGGCGATTCAGCAGCAGGTTGCGGAGGCTATCAATATATCCGAGGGCACTCCGCCGCGAAGCATGGCGGCTGCGCAGGATGACCTCCGCAGTTGGGATTACAGGTTGCGGCACAAAATTCCCGTGGCAGTTGTCCGGTGGCATGGCACAACGTGCGGCATTTGCAGCGGCGCGCGCGGGAGGGGCGGAGATCCTGATAGCAGATGAACCGACTAAAGGTCTGGATGTGTCCCGACGCGATGACGTTGCTGCATTGCTGCGTAGTGAAGTGGCGGAAGGTGGGACGTTGTTGACCATCACGCACGATATCGCGCTGGCACGTCAGTTGGGCGGAGACGTTATCGTCATGCATAAAGGCAAAGTGATCGAACAAGGCTCAGCACAGCAGGTGTTACACACCCCGCAGCAGCGCTATACCCGCGAGTTGCTGGCTGCCGATCCCGCTGCCTGGCCGCAACGGCAAAGCACGGTAATCCGCAGCAAACCCGTAGTGAGCGCAGGGGATAAAGCTGCAGCGCGGCGGAAATGCGTTGGGCGTGCCAGAAAATTTCACTCTGCATGCTGGGGAAATTGTCGGCTTACATGGTGCCAGCGGCAGTGGAAAAAGCAGCTTTGGCGATGTATTGCTGGGATTACTCACGCCACAGCGGGCAGCATCACACGTCATGTCGCGGCGAGCGCGCTGAGGTATCAGAAGATCTATCAGGATCCCTCGGCATTGTTTCCCCCCACGCGCACACTGTCACAAAGCCTGGAGGAGGTGCTGCGCCGTCATCGCATAGAACGGTCTAAACGCGACACGTTAATGGAGCAATTGGCGTTAGAGTCTTCATACTCACGCGCTGCCCGGATTCCCTCTCGGGCGGCGAGTTACAGCGCTTCTCTCTGTTACGCGCGTCTGCTGCTTGAGCCGGTTTTCCTGTTCGCCGATGAGCCGACATCGCGGCTCGACCCTCTGGTACAGCAGCAAACTCTGCAGCTGATAACGCAGATGGTGCGTCAGCTGCAGTGCGGCGTGCTGCTGGTGAGCCACGATCGCGAACTTCTGGAGAAGGGGACAGATCGCGTGATTGCGATGCAGGCGGCTTAACGTTCTGGCGGCTGGCTATCACCGACACAGTGAGCGCTGCATCACGACGGTGTCGAGCCAGCGGCCATGTTTGAATCCACCGTTTCATCACACCGGTGTGCTCGAAGCCGAGCGCCCGGTGTAATCCCAGCGATCCCTGATTGGCGCTATCTCCCACGATGGCGATGATCTGGCGAAAGCCTGCTGCTTCTGCCAGCGCAATCGCTTTTTGCAATAACGCCCGCCCGACGCCACGTCCGGTTTGTTCACGGTCGAGATAAATCGAATCTTCCAGCGTGAAGCGATAGGCATAGCGCGGTCGATAAGGTTGCCAGATAACAATAACCAATACCTGTTCATCCTCTTGCGCCACCAGCCAGAAGCCACCGCGCTGCTGCACATCTTTGACGCGGTTGAGCATTTCGCTTTCGCTGGGTGGTTCGGTTTCGAAGGTGGCGGTGCCGTGGAGAACGATGCCACGCATAGATTTTCTGAATGGCAGCGGCGTGATGAGGTCGGGCGGGAATAATATCCATATGTTCCTGATGATAATCGGCTAGCGAAAAACACAGGATGCCACTGTGTCATGCGCCAATCATCGGGTTTGAACATAGGAAATTATTATGACTAATTTTGCTCCGACAGCTGCACCGCCATGGTATTCCTTCAGCCTTCGAAGATGTGCGGTTCGTCGGCGGGGTAGCAGATGTAGTCACCTGGATGAAGTTCGACCGGGGCATCGGTAGGCCCAACAAGTGCGCGACCCTGCGCAATAATGATGTGTTCTACGGAACCGGGCGGATGCGGATGAGGAGGCGCGCGGTGCGCCCGGCTGGCTGGTGATTAGATATAAATCACGACGACCGCCCGGCGGACAGCTGGCCAGTAGCGCGGCCTGATAATCCGCGAGTTCAGGCTGACACCATCATGCCCTCACCACGACGGATCACCTGCAAACGCTTCACTTCCGGTTCCATCAGGCGGGCAAACGGAATATTGAGCGCCACGCACAGTGACCATAACGTCTCAATGCTGGGATTGCCGTTGCCCGCTTCCAGTTGGGAAAGCGTGGATTTCGCAATGCCGGCACGGCGGGCGACTTCGGTTAACGAGAGCCCGGCACGCTGGCGTTCGCGCACTAATCCAGCAGAGATAAGATCGATCGGTGGTGTCACAATTACTCCTGTTCTTTATATCGAACGATTTGTTCATCTTGTAAAACAATTCGGGCGCGTTCATTATAACGGCTTTCCTGTTCGATATGAGATCAAATTGTGATGCGTCTGGGTGCAGTTCCGCTTGATCGCGGCGTATTAAAAGCGATTTTCCTGGTTTGTCTGGCCGACGGTATTGTCGGGCTCTCTTACGGTTCGCTGGCGGCGGCGGATGGTTTTCCGCTGTGGGTGCCCATCGCGCTCTCGACGATGGTGCTGGCAGGCGCATCCGAGTTTCTGTTCATCGGCATTGTGGCCGGTGGTGGCAGCCCATTAACAGCTGCGGCGGCGGGTTTACTGGTCAACGCGCGCCACTTGCCTTTAATTGTTGCATTGAAGATCTGGTCGGGCAGGGCGGACGCAGTTTGCTGCAGGTTGCCATATCATGACGAGCAGAAGCGTGGTATTTGGCATTTCGCAAAAGACGCTTTCCCAGCGACGCGCCGCATACTGGGTGTGTGGTTTAGGGATTTTTGCTATCTGGCCACTCAGCGTGGTGTGCGGCGCATTTATCGGGCGCTTCATTCCTGATGTTTCGGCGATTGGTCTCGATGCGGTTTCCTGCCATCCTGATCGCGCTGATCTTTCCCGCTTTGCGTCAACGTCGCACGCGGATTCCGGCCACACTCGGTACGGCATTGTCAGTACTCGCCACGCCGTTTGTTCCGGCGGGAATGCCGGTATTGTTTTCATTGTTGGGCTTATTAAGCTGGCGGGAGCGCAAAAATGCACAATAACTTCGTGATTGCCGGGATCGCGCTGCTGGCCGTCGGCACTTATGTGATGCGCTTCGCGGGTTACCGACTGGGAAGCCGTATGCCGATGTCGGAATCGGTGCGCAATATGCTCTCGGATGCTGCTACGGTGCTGTTACTGGCGGTTGCCGTCACCACTGCACTATTTGAAGGCAGCCACTTCGCAGGTGTCGCGCGGATAGCAGGCGTGTTGTTTGCTGTGTTTCTCGCCTGGCGCCGTACGCCGTTGATTTTAGTGATTGTTGGCGCGGCCGTGATGACGGCATTGCTGCGTTATTTTGGGGTGCCTTAAGCCAAAAAGAACAAACTTGCGGCAAGGGTTTTGCTACTGTGGGACTTCCGTATTCATCGCACAGAGAAGAATCCATGACACCGCGCTTAGCGCTTCCACATGAAGCCGCCGACTTGTGGCGTATTCGCAATCTCGCGATTCGCGATGGCTGCCAGTCAGTTTATCCGCCTGAAGTGATTGCCGCATGGACGCCTGACGCGTTGCCGTCAGGTTACTTTGAGGCGATTAAGGGCAATCCTTTCTACGTGCTCGACGATCCTGAGTTGGGCGCCGCTACGGAGCTTTCTCGATCTCAAAAGCGGCAGTGTGGAAGCGATATTTACCCTGCCAGCGTGTAATGGCAAAGGCTATGCCAGCGCCATTATGAACGCGATTATCGCGGAAGCCCGCCAGCGCGGTTTTCGGCAGTTGACCCTGGCCGCAACACCCAATGCCAGCGGTTTCTATCTGCGCCATGGCTTTAGCACCGTGCGTGAAGCCTTGTATCCTTCCGCTCTGGCCAAAGCCGATCTCCCCTGCGTCGAAATGATACTGACACTATGATTGAGTAAGTGAAAACAACATGGACAGCGCCAAAATGGTGATTAACTGTGGCTTATCGCACACGGCAAACGTGAAGAGCATGTCGATGTCGCCGACATCAGCGAAAGTACTCAAAGACGAAAGTGCGTTTATCTGGCTGGGTTTGAGATCAGCCTGAACCGGCTTTTATGCAGACGTTGCAGGAAGAATTTGGCCTGCATGAGTTAGCAATTGAGGATGCGCTGGTGGCCCATCAGCGCCCGAAGATTGAGCAATATGGTGAGTCGGTATTTATCGTGGTGAAAACGGCACATCTCGACGATCAGCAGCGCATCAGCTTCGGTGAAACCCACTTTTCCTCGGTAAAACTTCCTGATCACCGTCCGCCATGGTTCATCGGAAGGCTATGCGGCGATACGCGCCAGGGCAGAAAAAAACCACACCATGTTGTGTCAGGGACCGGGCTACGCGTTTTACTGCATTCTCGACTTTATCGTTGACCACTACAGCAAAATCACCGAATCACTCAGCGAGCGTATCGGTACGCTGGAAGGGGGCATGTTTACCACCCGCTTTGACAGTAAAACGCTGGAGGATGTCTATCATCTCCGGCGCGAACTGCTGGCGCTGCGCAATGCCGCGATGCCGGTGACTGAGATTTGTGCCCAACTGGCGCGTTTTCACGAAGACATTATTCCGAAGAACCTGCGTGCCTACCTGCGTGACGTTCAGGATCATGCTCATCACGTGATGATAGATGCCGAGGATATGCGTGAAATGCTCACCAGCGCAATGCAGGTCAATCTGGCACTGGTGTCGGTTCAGCAGAGCGAAGTGAATAAAAAGTTGGCGGGCTGGGGTGCGGTGCTGATCGTCCCGACCATTGTCTTCAGTATGTACGGCATGAACTTCTCAGATATGCCTGAACTCAAAACCCACTTTGGCTATCCCGCGGTACTGGTGGTGACGCTGGCGATTTGTGGTGTGATGTGGTCACGTCTGAAAAAAGCAGGCTGGCTGTAATCTTTTATCAGATGACTTTATTATCACTGCGCTGGTGATAGCGGCGCAGTGAACTGAGATCTTCATCCACACATTTCCCTGAACGATTTAACTGCAAGTGAGTGATTGAGCGGCTTGTCGCGCAAAACCTTCATCCAATTGCCACGGTTTTGTCATTTCGCTGTTTTTTTTCATCATCATCTTTTCCTATAACAACGCCAGATTAAATACAACATATCCCACATTAACCACATAACCCGGTCTTGCTTCATTCGCCAACTGTTGCCACTATCGCTGCATAATGATGCCAGAAATGCAGGGTGTAACCATGGCGGTGGACCAGAATTTATTTAACTCGATGCCTGATGTTATTGGCGCGGCGCAGCAGATTCGTCGCGGTGATATCAGCAGTGAAAAGCTGGTGGGGAATTGCCTTCAGCAAATAAAATCCCACAATCCCACATTGAATGCCTTTGGTGATGTTTACGATGAGCAGGCAATGGAAGACGCTAAAAGCTGCGATCGCGAACGTCAGTCGGGCAAGAGTCGGGGTCCATTGCACGGTGTGCCGTTCGGCGTCAAAGATCTGTTCTCTACGGCTGGGTTGCGCACCACCAAAGGTTCGCTCACCTCATTGGATAACGTACCAGAAAGTGACGCGCCGATTATTGAACGGCTGAAGGCGGCGGGAGCGATCATTGTCGGTAAAACCACGACCACCGAGTTTGGCTGGACCGGATCAAGCTATTCACGGGTATTTGGTCATGGGCGCAATCCGTGGGATCCGGCGTTAACCAGCGGCGGTTCCAGTTCGGGATCGGCAATCAGCGTGGCGGCGCGCATGGTGCCCGCCGCGCTGGGCTCCGACGGTGGCGGATCGGTGCGTATCCCCGGTGCTTTTTGTGGCATTTTCGCCCTTAAAGCCTCGCTGGGACGCATCCCGACCTGGCCGTGGTCTGCCACTGAAATGCTCAGTCATGCCGGGCCGATGACGCGCACGGTTCGTGATAGCGCACTGCTGTTTGATCTGCTTTCTGGACCGGATGCGCGCGACCATCAGGCGCTACCAGCGAAAAATGAATCCTGGCTGGCACGCTGCGACCAGCCATTGCCCGCGCTGCGTGTGCATTACAGTCCCACGCTGTTTAACACACCGGTCGACGAGCAGATTGCGCGTTGCGTCGAACAGGCGGTGGAGCAGATTGCCCATACGTTACCGGTGACGCTCACGGCACGCCCGCTGGATTGGTCATCACCGTTTGAGACATTTGACACTTTATGGAGCAGCGGGCGCGGTGTGGCGTATGGTGCCGCACTGCAGCAGCAGCTCGACCAGCTCGATCCGGGCTTTGCCGCGCTGATTGAACGCGCGCAGCGCCTGAATCTGGCCGACTACCTGGCGGCGCAAAAACAACGCGCAGCGTTTGCCGGACAAGTGCACGCCTTGTTTGACAGCGTGGATTTACTGATCACGCCTACGCTGCCAGTGCTGCCGTTCTCGGCCGATCGCCATGTGCCGGAAAATCAGTCGCCGGGCGACAGCGGAGTAGAGTGGGCGCGCTGGACACCTTTCACCTGGCCATTCAATTTGAGTGGTAATCCGGCGGCGACGATTCCCTGTGGTTTTACCGCGCAAGGTTTACCGGTGGGTTTGCAGGTGATCGGCCGACGTTATGCGGAAGGCGACGTATTGCAGTTCTGCGCGGCGCTCGAAGCCCTGATGCCGTGAGGATCAACATCAACCTTCTCTGTAAGGCGCGGCCTTGAGACCGCCCGAAAGGTATACTGCGGTTTTGGCCTCTAAAAACAGAAGGTAAGCATGATTAATCAGCACGTCTGGATGAGATAAAACGGATTTTACACCACGACAAACGGGTGCGCGTCCACGGAACTGGCGCAGAAATTCGTGGTGTCCAGAAGAGACGATTCGCCGCGATCTTAAATATCTGGAAGAGCAGAGCGTATTACGACGCGTGCACGGCGGTGCCATTTTACCGGTGCCCAGCGAAGAGCAGCCGTTACAGATACGCAGCCGTATCAAGCCGCGTGCTAAAGCGCGTATTGGTCAGCTGGCAAGCGAATTAGTGGAAGGGGATGGCGCTGTTTCTGGATACCGGCATTCAACGCTGGCACTGGCGCAGCAGTTGACCCGCTTCTCGCGTTTGAAGGTTATCACGAACTCAATGGATATCGCCGCGCTGCTCACGCAGCAAAGCGACAACGCTGTCACGCTAACACCAGGGCGCGTTCGGCGAAATGATAACGCACTCATTGGCCCCCATACGCTGGAGTTCGCGCGTCAATTCCACTACGACATTGCCTTTATGGGCATTGGTGCAGTGGATCGGGACAACGGTTTTATGGATTACGAAGAGCCTGAGGCGTTATTAAGGCGCGTGCTGAGCACGCACTGTCGCCAGAGTGTGATTCTGGCAGATGAAGGCAAATTTGGACTGCGAACCTTTGTGAACACGCTGCCGTTTAGCGCGGTTGACACCTTAGTGACCAATGCGCGACCCGCGGCAGCTTTTGTAGCGAGTCTGGAGAGTGCCCATGTCAACATCCTCCATCCCGGCAATGCCGCGGATGACACCGCAAGATTATCAGGCGTTTGATGCGCTGTTCGCCCTCAGCAGCAGCATTGGTGCGACACCCGCAGGCGGCTTACATCGCCTGACGGCATCCGCTGCGGATAAGCAAATGCGCGATGCCTTTTGTACCTGGCTGACGCAACAGGGTTTTCACGTTCACGTGGATGAAATTGGCAACATCTTTGGCTTGATGACGCTTTGCGAAGGCGCGCCGTGGGTGCTGTGCGGTTCGCATCTGGACAGCCAACCGCTGGGTGGGCGTTTCGACGGTGCCTACGGTGTCACCGGCGCTGCAGTGACCATGGCAACATTGGCTCGCCAGCTGCGCGACCATTCGCAAACCGCGCAACGTAATCTGGCGGTAGTGAACTGGACCAATGAAGAGGGTGCGCGCTTTCAACCCAGCCTGACCGGCAGTTCAGTGTTCACAGGCGCACTCTCGCTGGAGCAGGCTCTGGCGTGTTGTGATGGCGAAGGTATCTCGTTGCAAACAGCTTTGCAAAATATTGGTTATCGCGGAACGGCGTTACCCGATCTGACGGTGGCGGCCTACTGCGAACTGCACGTTGAGCAAGGTCCACATCTTGAATTGCAGCAGAAACAGATAGGTGTAGTGACGGAAACCTGGGCGGCACTGAAATGGCAGGTGACGTTTCGCGGAGAGCAAAACCATACCGGCCCGGCATTGATGGATCGCCGGCGGGATGCGCTGCTGGCAGCCGCGCACACCATTGTGGCGGTGCGTGCAGAGGCTGAACGCTATGGCGAAGCGCTGCATACCTCGGTGGGCCGTCTGGAAACCGTGCCTAATTCGCCGAACGTAGTGACTTCTGAAGCCACGTTATTTATAGAGTTTCGTTCTGCTGATGAAGCGCTTTTGCGCCAGTTGCGCGACAGCTTTAGCCAGCAGATGCAATCGATTGCGCAGAACACGGCCACCGATGTCAGTCTCGACCGTGCACAGTATCGTCCACGACAGCAGTTACATTCGGCATTGAGTGATATGGCTTTAGCGCAGGCGGAAAAATTGGGGCTGAAAGCGATGCCGATGCGTTCAGTAGCAGGTCACGATGCGATAAGCATGAGCTATCACTGCCCGAGTGCATTGTTGTTTGTGCCCAGCGTAGACGGCCTTTCGCACAATGAACGTGAATACACCGCCACCGCCGACTTGCATCGCGGTCTCGACATGTTGATGGCGATGCTCACTGAGCTCTGCCTTAAAGGGAAGGACGCCCTATGTTGATGCGTTTACAGCAAGCGCTGGCGAATTGGCAACCCGCGCAATCCTTTGATATTCAGCCAGGCACGGCAGGTGTGGCGTCACCGCATCGTTTGGCGACGGAATGGGCCGGATTTCGCCTGCAGTCGGCGGGGCAAGGCTATTATGCCAAGGTGCTGTTCGATGATCAGAAAGCGTTGATTGATTTCCAGCGCAGCGCCGAAATTAGCCGCCAGGCGGGCGAGTTGGGCATCGCCCCGTCGCTATGCCACGCCGATCCGCGCAATGGCGTTCCTGATCTTTGCGGCGCTGGATGACAGCTTCCGCTGGGCGCGACTGGATGCGTTACGCGATCCGCATCACTTTGCCAGCCTGACGCGCACGCTGGATAAATTACATCACTCAGGATTGCCGTTGCCCTTACACAGCCGCCAGCAGGATATGTTGCGGCTACGTTTTCAGCTGGAAACACAGGGTGTGCAACAGCCAGAAGAGCTGCAATGGATGGGGGAATGTGTCGATTTGGCGTGGGAAGCACTCAACGCCGTGTCCTATACACCCGTTTTGATCCACGGCGATAACATCGCCAGCAACTGGATGGTCAACCCTCAGGGTGAATGGCGCTTGCTGGACTTTGACTATGCCGCGCGCGGGGATGCCTGGCACGATATCGCGACGCTCATCCACGAACAACTGCCTACTGACGATCGCTGGCGTGATGCGATTCGTGCGTGGCGCGGTGACTGCAGCGAGGCTGATGTGGCGCGTTGTCGCTTATATGCGCTGGTGGATGATTATCACTGGACGCTATGGGGCATGCTGAACGGTGTCACCAGCATGCGCGGCCTGGAATTTGCCAAGCTCGGCCAGTGGATGCTGTTGCGCTGCCGTCAGAGCTGAGCGATCCCCGTTTTGAACGTTGGTTAAACCTGACTGCGGAGCAGGCAAAATGAGCAAATCTCTGGGTGAAGCGCAAAGCTGGCAGGAACAGCGGGTGGAACAAGCTATTACGGCGATGTCGGAATGGCAGGGCAGGGCGGTGCAGTATCGTCCGGTAGCGGCGGTATTTCAACGCCAACTGGCACGTGGCAGTCGAGGCGCGCCCAGTAGCTATTCGTCAAAATTCCCGGCGAAGGCACCGAGCGCTTTATTAATCGTGAGCACCGCACATGAAGCGAGCCTGAAAAGCCGCGCAAACCGGCGCTATGGCGTGCCGGTGGTGGCTATCTGCGCGATCTTGGCGTGGAAGTGTTTGAGTTCATCGATGGCTGGCGCGCCTTCGTCAAACTCGATTTCCAGCAATCCGCGATTCGTCATCGTGCGTTGCAGGGCTTGAAAAGTTTCAACGATCAGCCGTTGCTCAGGCAGAACAAAACCGTATTCGACATGCTTAATGAGCATATTGAGCAGGTCAGTGCACTCAATGTCGCGCTCTCTGCTGATGCTGCCTGGTTGCACAAACAGGCACAGCGCGCGCAGCAGGCGTTAGAAGCGGCGGGATTAGATTTGGTGCCGTGCATGAATGACACGCTGGCGGGTAACTTCATGCTCAATGCGCAAAGAACGATATTCGCCTGGTCGATTTTGAATATGCATCAAATAACGATCGCTGTTATGAACTGGCGCTGTGGTTTGGCGAAATGTTTTTCACACCGAAAATAGAACAGGAATTGCTGGAGGACTATTTCGGTAAAGTGGATGCAGCATTATTCGCTCGCGTGCAAATTCATAAGTATCTGGCGGATATGAAGTGGTCAACCTGGGCCATTATTCAACATCATGTGGCCGATATTGATTTTGATTTTTCAAAATATGGTGCCTGGAAGCATTTACGGGCGCGCAGCGTGTTAAATCATCCCGACTGGAAAACTGGCTACGCGCGGTGTAGCGGAACGCGCCAGGATTAAGTCCTTGTAAGATCGTCTGTAACATTATCCGTCCGTCGTATTTTCGGACAGCGCTCTTTGACTGTCTGATGTTGAGGTTACACCAAAGGGGAAATGCTGATATTCAGCAGGTAAAGGAGTGCGCACACCGTCAATTAATATTGAGGAGGTTATTATGAGTTCGATGGTCATGGCGCAGCAATTACGCGCCCGCATAAGTATTAAAATAAAATCTTCGCCCTATACCTGTTGGCATTATTACTGCTGGCACTTTGCCCACCGCTTTATTTAAGCGTCAGCGGAAGTAGTGCGTTATTACTGGGGATACCTCTGCCGATCGTTTATTGGCTCGCGATTGCGGTATTCCTGGGTGTGGGATTATGGGTTATGTATCTGGCGGAATGCGCGTTTGGCGAAATTCCGGATGATGAGGAAGTCGCATGAAAATCACTGCAGCAGAACCCCATTATTTAATTACCTTTGGCATGATTGGCCTGTTTCTGGCGATCATGATTGCCGTGCTGTATGCCACCAATAATAAAGCACCTCCTTTTCTGATTACGCCGTCGGCGGCCGATCGTATGGGCCGTGGTATATCGCCATGAGCTATACCAACTCGTGGTGGCCGGAGCGACTTTCACCGCTTTCTTCTCACTGTCGGTGAGCGGAGTGATCGGCTTCTATGGCGCGGTCTACTCAACGCTCGGCGTGACAGCCATGTATCTGATGGCGCGCCGCGCGTGGAAATGGGGCCAGCACTTCAATCTGACGACACAACCCGATCTGCTCGGCATGCGTTTCAACAGCCCAGCGGTGAAGCGAGTTGCGTCGATTATCGGCATCATCTGCGTCTTCCCGTGGGTGGTGATGGGGATACAGGCACTGGCGTTGTTGGTGGAATTTGCCAGTTTTGGTCGCTGGGGCGTCACCACCTGCCTGATCGCTGGCGTGTTGTTGATTCTGGTGCGTCAGTACTGGACCGTCAGCATGGGCATGCGCGGGTTGATCATGACGGATATGTATCAAGGCATCATCGCCTATGGGTTGGGTGCGCTGGTGTGCGTGGTGCGCTGTTGTTTGGTGGCGATCATGGCTTTAGCCAACTGGCGACGTTACCACCTGCAATGCTGCAGATTCCGGGCGCGGAAGGTTCGCACTATGGTCCTGGTATATGTTCAGCCTGATTTTCACCGGTGTGATTGGGTCAATGTGCTGGCCGATGAGCTTCCAGCGCATTTATACCGCCAGCGGCATCCGTGCCGTCAAGAAAGGCACTTTGCTGACGATTCTGCTGGTGGGCGGTTTGCCATCCTGATGCTGTTCGCCACGGCGGTCAGTCAGGATTATTCTAACGTGCAGGCCAGAAATCCACAAAATGGCTTCTTCACGGCGCTGTTTGATCAGGGCGGTCCGTGGTTACTGGCACTGGCGCTGGTGATTGTTCTTGCTGCCAGTATTGGTCACGTTGATGGATGCGTGCAGGTATGTGGTACGCAGTTTGCCAACGATCTGGCGACCTGGAATAAACCGCGTAGCGATCGTCAACTGACGGTGCTGGCGAAGTCGGGCATGGTGGTATTTATTGTTGCTGCCGCGCTGTTGGCGTACTTCACCTTCAACTATTCCCGTTTGCAGCTGCTGGCGCAGATCTCCTATCAGGGGATTATTCAGCTGGCGGTGCCGTTGTTCTTTGGTATCTTTAGCCGCTTTGGTAACAAACAGGGTGCGCTACTGGGCATGATGACCGGGATTATTATCGCTATCGTGCTCACCGTGTTCTTCCCGGATGACATCCCGGCGCTTGGCTCGCTGACCAGCGGCATCGTTGGCCTGGCGGGTAACGTGGCGGTGTTTGTGGTGTGTGGTTTGCTGATCCCGGTTGACGACAAAGAGAAAGCCCGTGTCGAAGCTTTGTTCGCGCTGGCTGATGGCGTGAAAGCACCGGTGGCAAAACCGCTGATGAATTAACCCGTTGCAATCCTTTTCGTATCAAGGCCATGATAACGCTCTGACCCCTTATCGGAGCCTATCATGGCCGCCTCTTCGCCGTTCAATATTGGTCTGCTACTGTTCCCTCATCTCACTCAACTCGATCTCACTGGCCCGTGGGAAGTCTTTGCTCGCATGCCCGGCGTGAACAATTATCTCATCTGGAAGGATCGGCAACCGGTGATGTCCGATCGTGGTTTAGCCATCGTGCCGACGACAACGTTTTCTGAGTGTCCGCCCCTCGACCTAATCTGCATTCCTGGCGGTCCGGGACAAATTGCGCTGATGGAGGATGAAGAGACGCTGGATTTTGTGCGGCAAAAGGCCGAACAAGCCCAATGGGTGACATCGGTATGTACCGGTTCACTGGTGCTGGGGGCCGCCGGTTTGTTGCAGGGATATCGTGCCACTTCGCATTGGGGGTCATTGGATCAGCTCAGCCTGCTGGGCGCCACGCCGGTAGCCGAACGTGTGGTACGCGATGGTAATCGGATGACCGGCGCGGGTGTCACGTCAGGTATCGACTTTGCACTCACTGTGGCAGAAGAACTGTTTGGCCGCGACGTGGCGGAAAACATTCAACTGCAGATGGAGTACGATCCCGCGCCACCGTTTCATGCAGGTTCACCACGCAGCGCCTCGCCGGAACGACTGGCGCAGGCGCAAAACCAGATGCATGACTTTATTGCTCGCCGCCGCGAGGCCACAGAAGCTGCCGCCGCCAGGCTTAAGCGCTAACTAACTGGCCCAGCTCCAGCTTCAAACAGCGATCGGCGAGGTGGAAATAGCGTTCGTCATGGGTGATCACCAGAACGTTTTTTCCCCGTGCTTTCAGCGCGGGGAGCAGTTGGTGGTAAAACACCTCGCGAAACGCCGGATCCTGATCGGCTGCCCATTCATCAAACAGATAGAACGGGCGGTCTTCCAGCCAGGCCACCAGCAGCGCCAGGCGCTTACGCTGTCGGTGGAGAGCGCCAGCGTCGAGAAAGTGCCCTCCACCAGCGTCACTTTTCGGGTTAATTGCAGGGCATCCAGCAGGGCTTGCGCTTCGTCATTCCAGCGTGTGCTGTCGATGCCTTGCAAATCCTCAAACAGATGAAAATCATTAAACACGGCGAAAACAGCTGACGATAACCGGCGCGGTTGCTCTCATTGATCACTTCACCGTCCAGCAGCAGTTGGCCGCTATCCGCCTGATATAAGCCGGTAAGCAGTCGTGCCAGCGTGGTTTTACCGCTGCCGTTGCCGCCCGTCAGATACACCAACTCACCGGGACGAAACTGCAATGAGAGGGGCCGAGCTGAAATGCCTCATGCTGATAGGTGATGTCGCGCAGTTCCAGCTGATGGAAACTGAGCTGCGGTGCATCAAAGGTTGTTTGCTCAGGTGGCAGCTGCTGCTGCATGGCTTGAATGCGTTTGAGCGCAACCTGCGTGAGTGTCAGGCCGGGCAGGGCGGCGAGCGCTGTCTCAATCGGCACGATCATATAAAGAAACACCATCGCGAAACCAGACATCACCGCGCCGTGCAGATCCAGCATGTTGGCGAGTAAAAACATCACCACGCCAATAAAGGCGAAAAAGAAGACGCTGGCCCAAATGTTGGCCAGAGCATACAGCACGTAACCGCGCGTACGTTCCACACGCACCTGCTCGATGGTATTGAAAAGTTTGTTATGCAGAAACGCCTGTTTGCGCGGGGCGTGTAAGCGCAGTTCTTTCGCACCGCTGAACAGCGCGCTCACTTCACCAGTCAGCGATCTCTTCACGCTGACGTGACTGGCGCATCAGTTTTAAGGCGCGCCGATGCACTCCACTGTAGCCGAGTGAGCCTATCAACACTGTGATAAGCGCAATCATCATCACGGTCAGCGACAGATAACCGAGATAGCCCATGCAGCCGATGATCACCGCCAGCGACATGACAAAACCGGGCAAGGCAATAAAGAACACCACCACCTGGTCGAGGTCCTGCGTCAAAACGCTGAGGGCACGCGGCATGCCGTGCTGTTCAAATCGGCATAACCGGCATCCGCTACCTGCTGGACCAGCTTGCGGCGCAACTCGGCTTTGCAGCGCTGACCCATTGCCATAAACAGGGACTGACTCAAAGTGCGCGTGCCCAGCATCAGCAGCGCCAGCAGGGCGAACTGCCACGCCAGTTGCCAGCGCTGCGCCTCCGTGGCGCTCAATCCCTGATTGATGAGTGCCAGGAGCGCCGCGTTGCTCAACCCACCGATCACGCTGCAGGCCAGCGCGACAAAAAACAGCACACCGGTGGTGCGCAGTAACATCAAATAAATCGACACCTCATCTCCTATGAGTTTGTGCTACCCAACGGCCGCCACAGCAGCAATGCCAGCCATGGCCCACCCATCAGGGTTGCCATCAGGCCAGCAGGAATTTGCCGTGGATACAGCAGGTTGCTGCCGGCCCAATCAGCCAGCATCATTAAAATGGCGGCGATCACCGCGGCAAACAGCATCTGTTCCATGGGTTTACGCGCGCCCAGCTGGCGGGCCAGTTGCGGGCCAAGTAAGCCAATAAACGACAATGGCCCAACAATTAAGGTGGCAACGCCGGTCATCGCCGCAGCCAGCAGCATCAGCAAAAGCCGGGATTGAGTAACGTTCAGCCCAAGCGAGGAGGGATGCAGTGACAAAAGCAGCATCGCTCGCCGCAGCAGGGGAGTGAGTGCCAGCAGCAACAGGGCCAGGGTGAAAGCTATCACGGCGATGGGTGTGCTGACGTAATAGGTGGATCCGGTCATCAGCTGGCGCAGCATCGCAGCGGCCATACCGTTGTTGCTGATAACAATGGCGGCAACGGACTGGAACAGCGCAGTAATGGCCAGCCCGCTCAGCAACATGCGTTGTGGATTGAGGGCATAGTGGCGCGCCTGCCACAACGTTATCCCCAGTGTGATCAGCGCACCTGCCGCACTACTGGCAATCATCACCGGCATCGCTGCCATCGGCCAAAGTAACAGTTGCACAGTAATACCCAGAGAAGCGCCGGCACCGATGCCGAGCAGTTCCGGGCTGGCCATCGGATTACGGCTGATACGTTGCAAAATCACCCCTGCAGCTGCCAGCAGCACGCCGGCGGCGATGGCGGCCAGCAAGCGCGGCAGGCGAAACGGCAACATCACCTGGATCTCAGCGAGGGAATTCCAGCGCCAGCCATTTACCCCATGAGCAAAGGCAAGCGCGACAATCAGCATCACGATAAACAGGGCCAGCACCGGCAAGCGTGTAAAGCTCCGCGCCGGGAAGGGAGCAGGTTGAGGCCCGTTCACATCGGGCTGGAAAAGATGGCGCAGGCGCGGCAAAAACCACAGTAACAGCGGCGCACCTGCCAGCGCGGTCATCATGCCGGTTGGGAGCAGCGCCATCAATACCATTGAGGCGACTGACCCACTGATCGGTGAGCCACAGTAAACCGGCGGCCAGCAGCGGTGACCAGAGAAGCTTCTGGCGCAGGCTTTTTGCGCCTGCCAGTACCGCCAGGTGTGGCGCAGCAAGCGCGATAAAACCGATGACGCCCACCACACTGATCACCAGGCTGCTCATCAGCAACGCAGACATAATCGCAATCCCACGCACCCATCCTGCAGGCAAACCGATTGAGTGGGTAACCCGCTCATCCAGCGCCAGCAGGCGTAAAGGGCGCAAAATCAGCAGCACGGGAACTGCAGCGAGTAGCAACCGCGGTAATAACCACCATAATGCATGCGCATTCTCCTGCGCCAGCGAGCCGCCACCCCAGATAAACACGGCGGACAGCGAACGGTCGTAAATGATCGACAGCAGCAGATTGGCCGCGCCGCAATACAGGTTCACCAGCATGCCCGCCAGCGTCAGCGCCAGCGCGGGTAAACCCCGACGTACACTGAGCAGAAAGACCAGCGCAAAGGCGATGATGGCGCCGCTAAGCGCTAATCCATTCACGGCCCACCAGTAGCCATGCCGGTGCCATCAAGGTGACGAGGGAAAGCGCTAAGGTTGCGCCGGAGGCAATGCCTAACGTCATCGGTTCGGCTAACGGATTGCGCAGCGCCTGCTGCATCACCACGCCGGTAAAGCCCAACGCCAGGCCGCATAAAATCGCCATACCTTGACGAGGTAACCACATCAGCGTGAAGACCTGTTGTGCCAGCGTGGGCATTGCGGTGTGGTGCAGCGCTTGCCAAGCATCGTGCCACGGCAATTGGTGTTCCAGCTGATCAAGACATAGCATCAGCGCAACTGCAAACAGTAAAAGCGTCAGTGAGGCGGGATGGCGAGTCATGGATTTGCCTCGTTTAACGCCTTGACCAGCGCTTCGGCGAAACGCACGGCGGTGAGCACGCCTCCTTCCGTTGAAAGTCCATCCGGTAACACCAGCAGTCGATGCCCATCCGATCGCGTGAGGGTATGCCACAACGGAGATTGCAATACGGGGTTGAGATCAATTTCCGGCCAGGAAGGAAGCAGCGCCAGCCAGCCGGGCGGCAACTGCGTGAGTTGCTCCAGTTCCAGCGTGGCAAAGCCCTGAGCGCCCACCGCAAACGGCGTGTGGTGCGGCAGGTCAAGTAAACCCAGCACGTCAGAAAACAGACTTCCTGCGCCCAAAGCCAGCACATGCAGGGTATCCAGTGGATGCAGTAAATAGATGGGTTTGTCTTTGAAGTGAACGGCTTGCTGTCGCGCTTTTTCCAGGCGTTGCAGCAAACCTGCCATGACTTGGTCAGCGCGTGCGGAGATCGGCCAGTGTGCCAGCGCATGCAGATTCTGCTGCGCCTGTTGCCACGGATGGGGGCCACTTGTCGAAAAGTAAGATAACGGAGCAATGCGGGATAGTTGTGCTTCAGCCATACGGTGTGCTGGCGTGACCAGTAACGCGTCAGGCCGCAGTTCAAACAGGGTTTCGTAATTGGGTTGGAACAGCAAACCCACGTCGGCGACCTGCTCGGGAAGCGGAGGCTGGCTAAACAGGCGGCGATACCAGTCGGGGGCGGCAACGCCAACCGGCGTGATGCCCAACAGCAGAGCCATTTCGGTGATCCCCCAATCGAGGATCACCCAGCGCGGCGTCGTTTTTGCCTGCAGCGGAAACGAAAAAAGGGCCGCGCCTGCCAGCGCGCAATCAGTGTTCGACGTCGGATTACCACTGATAACTCACCGTGGCGATCAATTGACGGCGTAAGCCAAAGTGACAACCAAGATCGTTACAGTTGCTGAGGTACTGCTTTCATCGGTCAGGTTTTCGCAGATTCAGACCAAGCTGCCAATCCTGCCAGCGATAGCGCATCATCGCGTCGTAGATCATCGCAGCCGGCTACTTTCAGGCTGTTGTCGCTGGTGGCATAGCTGGTGCCCACGTATCGACCGCCGCCGCCAATCGTCAGGCCATCCAATACACCCGGTAGCGCATATTCGGTCCAGAGCGCAGCAGTCTGGCGGGCAATCGATACTGGTTGCTTACCTTGCGTATCATCATTGGCTGACAACACTTTCGGGTTAGTCAGTCGCATAAGAGGCATTTACCAGCCAGCGAGATGTGATATTGGCTTTCGCTTCCAGTTCTAATCCCTGTGAACGGATTTCGCCGGTCTGTACTGAGTAGTTGGCGTGATCCGGATCGGCGTCAACACGTTGCCTATGCAGGTCATACAGGGCCGCACTGAACAGCGCATTAAAGCCGTTTGGCTGATACTTAATCCCGACTTCCGACTGTTTGCCTTTGGTCGGTTTAAACGGATCGCCGCCAACGAGGTGCCTGCCTGTGGCTGGAATGAGGTGCCGTAGCTGATATAAGGCGCAATACCGTTATCAAAGTGATACAGCAAACCTGCGCGGCCGGTGGTGGCGTAATCATTCAGCTCAGTGCGCGTGCCGCTAACCCAATTCTGGCTGCGCGTTTGCGCTTTGTCATAGCGGCCACCCAGGTTCAGCACCCAGTTGTTCCACTTCATGCTGTCCTGCAGATAGATACCTTGCTGGGTCATGAAAGAGCGGCTGTGATAATCGATCGATGGCGATTCTACTGGCGTGCTGTAATCCGGATTGAGATAGCTGATATCCGAAGCGCTGCCATAACCGCTGTTCTGCCGCAAATCGTCATGCACAAAATCGACACCCAACGTCAGCGCGTGATTGATGGCGCCGGTATCGAGATTGCCTTGCAGGTTGGTGTCCACATCAAAGGCGTTAAATGACTCGATCACCCGCATGCTGTCGCGACTCACCGTGGCTGATCCATCGGTGATGGTCGCGGTGGGATAGACCATCTGATAATCGCTGCTGGTATGCAGATAGCGCAGGTTTTGATGCACGCTCCAGACGTCATCAAACTTGTGCATAAAGTCGTAGCCGATGCTGGCCTGCTCACGACGGTAATAGTCGAAGCCGGGCTGACCGCCGTAGAATTTGTCAGAGAAATTGCCCTGCGCAAGTTTTACAAGGCTGCCTTCCAGTGGCAACTGATTGTAAAAACCGGTGTAAGGATCTTTGCGGAATTGGCCAAGTAACGTCAGGCGCGTGTCGTCATTCGGCTGCCAGGTCAACGCGGGCGCGATATCGTAATGCTTGTATTTGGTGTAATCGACTTGCGTGTCATTACGCGACCAGGTCCCGGTGATGCGGCCCAGCCAGTGTTCATCGTTATCCAGTGCGCCAGAGAGATCGAGTCCCGTTTCGAACAGATTATGACTGCCGGTGCTGACAAAAATCTGGTGAATGGGCTCCGCGGTCGGGCGCTTACTCATCAGATTAATCACGCCGCCGGGACTCGCCTGGCCGAATGTCACTGAACTCGGGCCTTTGACCACCTCAACGCGATCCAGCAGGAAAGTGTCGTAATTCGGACGCGACCAGTAAGTCACCGTTGGCAGGCGTAAGCCATCCAGGTATTCATCGGCGGCAAAACCACGGATATAGATGTCGTCAAACCGATAATCTGCACCGCCGCCTTCGGCACCAATTCCTGCGTTGTAACGCAGTGCTTGCTGACATTCAATGCCGCCTGCGAAGCCATTTGCGCCTGGGTGATCACCGAGATGCTTTGTGGCGTTTCGATAATCGGCCGCGTGCTTTTTGTGACAGAATCTGCTTTCTTCGCCACCTGGTTCCAGCTGTCGGCATCTGCGCTATCGCTGCTCGACACTGTTCGCTGTCACGGTGAGTGTGGCGTTCAATTGTTATTATTATCAGCAGCCCAACCTGATGTGCTGCTGATTAGCATCCAGCAGCAATACGCTCAGTGGCTTGCGCTTAAGGTGCAATGACCCGGCATTTATTTTCCCGATATGTTCCAAAGGCCCCAAATAGTGATACAAATGATAATCATTACTATCTTATTTGATAGCGTCACTGCTGGCGGGTTTGCACCTTCTCAATTGCAAATAACGCAGAGCAGACATCAATCGGCAATTTAACGGGATTGGGTGAAAGGGTGTTGCAGAAACCACTTGCGGCGGAAATGACGCCAGCACTGCCATTACTCGCCACGCGCGAAATGCATTATCAGGCTGGTCGTGAAGAGCGCTGGCACGCGCATGAAGTGGCGCAACTGGTGCTCTGTTTGCAGGAGTGTGATGCGCGTGCAGACGCAAACCGCTTCCTGGACATTACTGACACCCGGTCGTGCGCTTTGGCTGCCGGGCAGTGTACCGCATGCGTTGACCGCGCTGAGCGATATCCGCAGTGCCAGTTTGTATCTCGATCCCAAACTAGCGCGGGCGTTTTGGCCGCAGGCGCGTAGCATGTTGATCTCGCCGCTATTACAGGTGTTGATGCAAACGCTGGTGGAGATCGAGTTGCAACCGCAGCCCGACCTCGCGCGTGTAGATCTGATTTCACCGCTGTTACTGGATGAGATCTCGCCGTCGGACGGTCCGGTGTGCAATCTGCCGTTGCCCAGCGACCGCCGTTTACTCAACATTTGCCAGCAGCTACTGGCGACCCCGGCCAGCGGCGATACGCTGGAGGAGTGGGGCCAGCGCGTGGGTGCCAGTTCGCGCACGCTGGCCCGCCTGTTCCGCGGCAAACCGGTATCACCTTTACCCAATGGCGCCAGCAATTACGACTCTCAGAGGCACTGGTGCAATTGGCGCAAGGGCAGACGGTTTTGCGCACGCCAACCAACGGCTACAAAGCCCCAGCGCCTTTATCTCGATGTTCCGCCGTTTGATGGGTGAAACACCACAGCGATTTCTGCGAATTTCAGCCTGAAATCGCCAGGGATATTTTACCTCAATGCCCACTGGCAGTAGGGCGCACGGTGATTTCGTTAACGTCGACTTCGCCAGGCTGATCGATGGCCCAGCTTACCGCCCTGGCGATAGCCTCGGGCTTGAGTGCAATCTGTCGATAGCTTTTCATCGCCTCGCGCGCCATGCTATCGCTGATGCTGTCTGCCAGTTCAGATTCCACCACGCCGGGATTGATTACCGTGACGCGCAGCTCACGCGATTCCTGGCGCAAACCATCGGAAATGGCGCGAACCGCATATTTGGTGGCGCAGTAAACGGCGGCGGTGGGAAACCGTTAACCTACAGAAGCGATATTAATAATATGCCCCATGCGCTGTGCCTGCATGATGGGCAGCACCGCAGCGATCCCGTACAACACGCCGCGAACGTTGACGTCCAGCATCAAATCCCACTCCTCAACTTTCATTGAACTCATCGGCGAGAGTGGCATAACGCCAGCGTTGTTGATCATCACATCAATGCGTCCGTATTTCTCCAGTGCGAAATCCGCCAGCTTTTGCGTATCACTGCGCTGTGTGACATCTGTTGCGAGATATCCACGCTGGCACCTTCAGTGTAATTCATCGCACAAGCTTGCCAGGCGATCGGTACGGCGCGCACCCAGCACCAGTTTATGCCCTTGCTCGGCCAGATGACGGGCAATGCCTTCACCGATCCCGCTGCTGGCACCGGTTAACAAAATAACTTTTTGGTTGAAGTTCATGGTGAGTTCCTCGTGTAATTGACGAGGCTATTGTTGAAAAAGTCAGCCGGGCGCAACAGACCGGATTGTGGCGAATATTTGCCTGATTCTCTCGCCGCCATTGTGCATCACTGAATGAAATGGCTATGCTTTGCCTGAACCTCTCTCTGGAACGCTATCTATGTCGAACACGGTAAAACAGCAAACCTGCCACCTGTTACGTCAGCTGGCACGTCAGGAAGGCTATACCGAATCCTTACTGGAGAGCGTGCGCTTTATGCGTGCGGACCAACAGTGGGCGCGCACGCCGGTGCTGTATGAGCCCAGCATCATCATTATTTGCCAGGGATCGAAACGCGCCTTTCTCGCCGATAAAATGTATCGCTATGACGCACAGCATTATCTGGTGCTGTCAGTGCCGTTGCCCTTTTCCGCCGAAACTGAAGCAACTTCTGAAGAGCCACTGCTAGGTATAGCAATCCGTCTGGATGCTACGATGGTCGCGCGGTTAGTGGCACAACTTGCCGAAGCTGAGACGGCGGTCACGGTACCACCAGCAGGGATTATCTCTACGCCGATTAATGATGTGCTGGCAGAAAGCACGTTGCGATTACTGGAGGCGCTCAGTGATCCTCTGGAGGCTAAAGTGCTGGGACCCGCGCGCGTAGAGGAGATATGCTTTCGTATATTAATGGGCGAACAAGGCGTGGCGGTGCGCGCGGCGCTGACCTATCAGGGCCATTTTGGCCGTATAGCCCGTGCACTGCAGCGTATCCATGCTGACTGGCAGCAGCCATTGGATGTACCTCACCTGGCGAACGAAGCGGGGATGAGCGTGCCGCGTTTCCATCTGCATTTTAAAACGGTGACGCAAACGTCCCCGATTCAATATCTTAAATCGCTGCGTTTGCATCAGGCTCGTTTGATGATGATTCGCGATAATCTGACCGCTGCCGGTGCAGTATGTGAATTAGAATGAAAGTGATTCCCAGTTTAATCGCGAGTTCAAACGTCTGTTTGGTCGCAGTCCGGCAGAAGAAGCGAGGGTGATGAAAAGGGCATTTGAACTGCTGCCCCCTGAGCAATTAACAGGGAGGCTACAGGCACATTAACTTAACGAATGCCCATCACGGCAATCACCGCCACAATCCAAAACAGGGCACAGCCTGTCAGCTTCCATTGCCAGATCTGATGGCGTTCAGGATTGAAAAGCGCATGGATGCGTGCACGAAAAATCGTTTGCATAGAAACCTCGGGTCAGAATGTTTAATCGGATATGGAGTGGCTGCGTTCAGAAATGTCTGGCAGCGGATAGGAACATTCTGACTATTTCTTACACAACGATCGACGAGACCAGTCTTGTTTGTGCGAGGGACGAAAGTGGGAGAGGGGCCTCCAGCCGCGAGAAGATTGGGTTCACGCGGCTGGAGACAACGGTTTACGCTGTGGGTGACGCCTCCATCAACACGAATGTTCTGAGCGGTGATGTAGGCCGCGCCGGGTGAGGCGAGGAACGCGATGGTGGCGGCGACTTCTTCTGCCGTGCCATAGCGTTTAAGTGGCACACTATCACGACGCTCATCACTTTTCGGCAGACTGTCGATCCAGCCCGGTAACACGTTGTTGATGCGAATGTTATCCGCTGCGTAAGCGTCAGCGAAAATTTTAGTGAATGAGGCGAGTCCGGCGCGGAAAACCGCTGAAGTTGGGAACATGTCTGTGGGTTCGAACGTCCAGGCGGATGAGATGTTGATAATGCTGCCGCCGCCCAGTTTCTGCATGATAGGCGTCACCAGACGCGCTGCGCGCACCCGTTCAGGAAATAGGTTTCCATCCCAACTTGCCAGTCATTATCACTCAGTTCCAGAATCGGCGCGCGTGGCCCATGACCAGCACTGTTGACCAGCACATCAATGCGACCCCACCGCGCCATCGTCGCCTCAACCAGTTTTTGTAAGTCATCCACTGACTGGTTGGACCCGGTGATACCTAATCCGCCTAATCGGTCAGCCAGCGCTTCCCCTTTGCCAGAGGAGGAAAGGATCGCAACCTTATAGCCATCCGCTGCCAGTTTTTCTGCTGCTGCGGCACCCATGCCGCTACCGCCTGCCACAATCACTGCCACTTTTTCTACTGTCATGATTCGGATCCTTTTTAAGATTAGAAGTCGATTTATTGCAGTATAGGGGCTAAATTCGGTTGCAGAGAGTCAGTCTGATTCGCAATTGACGATAGGAAAACGCTACAGGATGGGTCAGGGGTTCCACGCTACCGCCGCTTAATGCGTTGAAAGTATTCGAAGCGGTGACGCGTCATCTCAATTTTCGCCTCGCTGCTGAAGAGCTTGGCGTCACTCAGGGCGCGGTGGCACAGCAAATTCGTGGGCTGGAGAGCAGCCTGGGGCTGAAACTGTTCGAACGGCTGCCGCGGACTTTGGCGTTAACCGCAGCGGGTGCAGGTTATGCGGTGAGTGTCCGTCAGGCGTTTGAGTTGATCGATGAGGCCACACGTGCTTTGCGACCCGAACCGGATCATCTGACCTTGAGTGTCACGCCGACTTTTGCCAGCCGCTGGATGCTGCCTCGCTTACCGGCCTTTACCACCGCGTGGCCGGATATTGACCTTCGTGTACTGGCCTCAGAAAGATTGGTGCAGTTTCATCACGAAGGGGTTGATCTGGCGGTGCGTTATGGACGTCCTCCGTTTGGGGCAGGGCTGGATGCCACGCTGCTGTTCAGTCAAAGCGTATTGGCAGTGGTGAGTCCGGATTTATTGGCTGGGTTGGGCGATCCGCAGGATCGGGATAGCTTTGAGCGCTATGCTTTGCTGCATGACGGGCACCATCTTTGGCCAGTGTTTCTCTTATCTTTTCCCGCACAACAGGCTACACCATCAGCATCATTTGCGTTTTAACCAGACTGCACTGGCCTTAGAGGCGGCGGTCAGCGGGCAGGGCATTGCCCTTACCAGTCCGCACTTTGTCGAAAACGATCTTGCTCGCGGTCGTCTGGTGCCCGCGTTTCCTCAGCAAATGAACGTTGACGCGGGCTGGTATCTGGTCTCTCCCCATCGTCCACGTGAATACACGAGCGTACAGGCCGTGCGTGCGTGGTTGCTTGAGCAAATAAAATAGCTGTATGTGGCCGGAAAATTGCTCCGTTTTTGTTCAATCACAAAATCAGTAATTCTGATGATCTCATGTGGATTATGAATGTTATAACTGACTGAAGATGCAAACCCGGGTTTTTATCCTGCAAACGCAGTGGATTAGCAAAATATCACGATATTTCAGCAAGTAACCATTAGCAATGCGCGTTGCAATCCTGCTATGGCTGTGAATAAATACGAGGTCAATCATCATAAAAATGCCATAAAGGCCAGGCATCAGCCTGAAAAGATCAATGCAATTATGACCGACCTTAAAGATGTTTTAGCCAGGAACATCAGCGCCAAAAGCGCATGGAAGCGCACCTGATTGCCATCCGCCGTGATATTCACGCGCATCCCGAACTGGGGTTCGACACGATTCGTACTGCGCATATCGTCGAGCATGAACTGCTGCGCCTGGGGCTTTCGCCACAAACAGGCGTCGGAAAAACCGGCGTGGTGGTGGATATTGTGGGCGAACAGCCCGGCAAAACCATCCTCATCCGCGCCGATATGGACGCGCTGCCGATTCAGGAACAGACCGGTTTACCGTTTAGCAGCACCTACCCCGGTAAAATGCATGCCTGCGGCCACGATATCCACACGGCGACGCTGCTGGGTGTGGCGGCGATTGTTGCGCAATACCGCAGCCAGTTAAAAGGCACGGCGCGGCTGATTTTCCAGCCAGCCGAAGAGACGCCTGAGAGTGGCGCCGAGGCGATGATTGCTGATGGCGTGGCTGAGGGTGTGGATCTGGCGATCACTCTGCATAATAAGCCCGAGCTGGCGGCAGGTGAAATTGCGCTGACGCGCGGTGCCAGTACGGCTTCCAGCGACGAATTTGATGTCGTCGTCCACGGCAAATCCACTCATGCTGCGCGCCCACATATGGGAACCGACCCGATTATTGCGGCGGCGAACCTCATCAGCCAACTGCAAACCATCATTTCACGTGAACTCGATCCGGCGCATTCTGCGGTGTTAACCATTGGCCATATTCATGGTGGCTCGACGCACAACATCATTTCCGATAGCTGCCTGATTCAGGGCACTGTGCGGGCGAAATCACCTGAGTCACGCGCGCACATTGAGCACGCTTTTAAGCGTATCTGTGCCGGTGTGGCGCTTTCGCTGAATACACGCATTGATGTCAACTATCAGCGCGGCGTGCCCCGTTAATGAATGATGATGCGCTGATCGATGTGCTCGAACCCATTTTGTCGCACCAGTTTGGTAAGCCGATTGTGGCGAAACCAAGTGCCAGTTTTGGCGCGGAGGACTTCTCCTGTTTACCGAGCGGGCGCGGGTTGCCAGATTCATATTGGATCCGGTGCGCCGGGACGCGACGATCATCTGCATAATTCGGATTATCAACCCGACGAACGCAGCATTCATGCAGGCACTCAGGCATTAGCCCGTTTAGCCATCGATTTACTCTCCTAAAATAATGAACTCAGAGGTTTTATGATGATGCGTAAAGGGCTGTTCCGCTTCCGCTGGCCTGTTGCTGCTGGCAACTTCTGCACTGGTGCAGGCAAAAGATTTGGCACACTGAAATTCGCAACCCGGAAGCGGCTTATCCTCCGTTCAACCAGTCTACGCCGAGCGGCAAGATTGTTGGCTATGAGCCCGATATGGTGGCGGAACTGGCGAAACGTGCCGGTTTTAAATATGAAATCGTGGCGCAGAAATGGTCCGGCATGATCCCGGGCCTGGTCGATGGCAAATATGATGCTGTCATTGATGCGGTTACCGTGACACCTAAACGTGAAGAAGTGGTGGATTTCACCCATCAGTACACCGTGAGCGTGTCTGGTTTTGTGACCCTGAAAGGTAGCGCTGTAGATACTTTGCCGGGTAACGGTGAAGTCGTTCCAGGCGGGTGATGAGGCGGGACGAAAGCCATCGATGCGCTGAAAGCGAAATTCAAGGTAAAACCATCGCGGTGCAGGTCGCGACTATTCAGGCTGATTTCCTCAACAAATATCTGGCTGACGTTGCCACCATCCGCACCTATCAGGCTGGCGGAAACTTTGCTGACCTGTAACGGTCGCGTTGATGCGGTAATGGCGTCACGCACCAAGCCTGATGCCTATGTGAAAAAACACACCGATACCGTGAACAGCACCGGTTACGGCTTCTCCGGCGGCGTGTTAGGGCAGGAGTTCAGCGTTGCCATTCAGAAGAACAACCCGGAGCTCAAAGCGGCGCTGGATACGGCTTTAGTTTCAATGATCAAAGATGGCACGCTGAAACAGCTATCAGAAATGGTTCGGCGAGAACGTCGCGCCTGCGGGTAATGCTAAGCGCTTATGACTATTGACGCTGGCAATTTGTTAGGTTTTGGTGACGAAGGCTGGGGCGGCGTGTTGCTTGAGCGCCGCCACGGTGACCGTCACCGTTTCTTCTGTGTGCATGGCTGCTGGGCGCAGTGCTCGGCAGCCTACTCTGTTGGATGCAAATTGGTGGTGCGCGCTGGCAACAGCGCCTCGCTAATGGCTATATCCGCACGCTGTTTCGCTTGGCGTCCCTGAGCTGCTGGTGATCTATTTGTTTTACTTCGGCGGACGTCAGGTGGTCTCCTTCGTCGGGAAAACATTAGGCATGCAGGGGCCGTTTGATGTTAACGGTTTTGTCGCCGGGGCTATCGCCATCGGATTGATCTCTGGTGCTTACCAGAGTGGTGTGTTTCGTGGCGCATTTTACGCCATCGAAAGGCACGCTGGAAGCAGCTACGGTGACAGGTATGGGACGACTGATGTTGTTTCGCCGCATGATTGTGTGCCGCAGGCGTTGCGCCACGGCTCTTCCGGGAATGGGCAATCCCAGTGGCAGTCGGTGATTAAAGATCGGCTTTGGTTTCCGTGACGGGCTTGGTGGAAACCATGAACCAGATTTCCACCGCATCCAACTCCACGCAAATGCCATTTTTCTTTTACAGCGTCGGCGCGGTGATCTACCTGATCATCACCACCTGTTCCGATTTTGTTTTCCGCTATGTGGAAAAAGTGGCCATGCGCGGGCAACAACGCGCGCGGTTGTAAGGAGCCACGATGGATTTCACGTTCTTACAGCATACGCTTGCCGCGTTGCTACGCGGTTTACCACTGACCCTTAATCTGGCCGTTTTATCACTGCTGGGGGAGTTTGGCGTTATTGCTCAACCTGTTGCGCCAGTCGCTATGGTAGCGTCTTTGCCCTTTTACATTTGGCTGTTCGCGGCACACCCTTGTTAATCAGATTTTTATGATCTATTACGGATTGGGGAGTTTACCGGCAGTGCGCGAGAGCGTGCTGTGGCCGCTGTTGCGCGATCCCTACTGGTGTGGGTTGATTGCGCTGGTGCTTAACGATGCGGCTTACACCTCGGAGATTCTTCGTGGTGGTCTTAATGCCGTTAGCGTGCAGTCGCTTGAGGCAGCCAAAGTCAGCGGTATGTCGCGCTACGACGCTGCGCCGCATCACCTTGCCGCTCGCCGTGCGTCAGGCGTTGCCTGCTTACAGCAATGAGATTATCTCGATGATCAAATCCACATCCCTGGTCAGCACCATCAGCCTGATGGAAATGACCGGTATCGCGGACTCGATTGTGTCGGAGACGTTCCGTGCGCTGGAGGTGTTTATCAGTGCGGCGATCATTTATCTGCTGCTGACTGTGCTGGTCCAGTAAAGCGGTGGCGCTGCTGGAGCGCCGTTTGTCACCTTATCATGTTGGAGCACGTCAATGAGTAAAGCCCACTATCGCCCTGAGTCATCTCAGAAAAAGTTATAGCGGGCATGAGGTGCTTCATGACATCAGCTTGACGGCGCAGGATGGCGACGTGATATCACTGATTGGCGCCAGTGGTTCCGGAAAAAGTACGCTATTGCGCTGTATTCCGTTTCTTGAAGTGCCGCAAGGCGAAATGCGGTCGGGGATGAGGTGGTCACATTGACAATCCCACGAGAAACTCAGCCGTGAGCAGCAGCGTCGTATCAAACTGATGCGCATGCAATTGGGTTTTGTCTTCGAGTTTCAATCTGTGGCCGCACAAAACGGTGCTGCAGAACATTATTGAAGCGCCGGTACATGTGCGAAACGCAGTCAAAAAGGGTGATTGAAGAAGCCGAAGCTCTGTTGCATAAAGTCGGGCTGTATGAAAGCGCAACGCGGCCATCGCCAGCTGTCAGGTGGGCAGCAGCAGCGTGTGGCGATAGCGCGTGCGTTGGCACAGCAGCCCAAAGCGCTTCTTTCGATGAGCCCACCTCCGCACTCGACCCTGAACTGGTGGGCGAAGTGCTACGAGTGATCCGCAGTCTGGCTGAAGAGGGACGCACGATGATCATCGTCACCCACGAAATGGGCTTCGCGCGTGATGTCTCCAACAAAGCGGTGTTTCTGCATCAGGGCAAAATCGAAGAGTCGGGGCCGCCACAGCAGGTGTTTACTGATCCGCTCTCAGACCGTTGTCGCGCATTTGTGAGTAGTCACTTGCAGCGTAATAGTTAACCTCCTTTCACACCCGCTTCGGCGGGTTTTTTCATAGCCAAACCCGCTAATAAGTAATTTTTTTGGTTAACAATCACACTCTGAAATACATTAATTTTTAGGATATTTCTTGCGATTTATCTTAACGATTTCAGTTAATAAAACAGTGTATACACCATAAATTTTCAGACCCTTCCTGGGCCTTAACCACGCTCAACTTCAACGACTTACAATAAAAATCAAGAAATTTCCTATATAAATCAGATCACAAAGATCATCTTACCCTGTTGCTATCCGCATTGAGCCTAAGATATATTCGCGCAGAATCACACAAGGAAAGTGTGCTTAAAGCGTGCTTTCCGCGCTTCACTTACAGGAGTAAATATGAGTAATTCTTATCAAAATGAAATACCCAAAGCGCGCGTTAACATCAAACTCGACGTTCATACAGGCGGCGCTGCACGCAAAATGGAGCTGCCGCTCAAACTGCTGTGAGTGACCGGTGATTTCCCAGTAATGGTCAGGAAGATCGCGTGCTGAGCGAACGCGAAAAGGTCAACGTCAATAAAAACAACTTCGACAGCGTGCTCGCTGACTTCTCGCCATCAGTCCGGCTCACCGTACCGGATACCTTGTCAGCGGATGGCAGTGAACAGGCCATCAATCTGACCTTCAGCAACATCAAAGACTTCGAACCTGAACAGGTCGCTCGTCAGATCCCGCAACTCAAAGCGATGCTCGCGATGCGTAATCTGCTGCGCGATCTCAAATCCAATCTGCTTGATAACGTCACTTTCCGCAAAGAGCTGGAGATCATCCTGAAAGACCCGGCACTGAGTGACGAACTGCGTGCGGAACTTTCTGCGCTTGCCAGCGATAACGGCTGAACCTTTTAACGGACTAAATGAGAGACGATGCTGATGTCAGTTCAGAATGAAACCCTGTCTTCCGGTGGCACCACCGTGCTTGAAAACTCTGCAGCGGAAGGTGTGTACGCCTCGCTGTTCGACAAAATTAATCTCCATCCGGTTAGCTCACTGAGTGACCTGAATGTCTGGCAAGACAATCAGGCGATGTCAGATGCCACCGCTGACGAGCGCGTCACGGCGGCGATGCAGGTGTTTCTTCATCGCTTAAAAATCAGCGGTGAGAAAGTCGAAAAACTGGATAAAAAGCTGCTGGATCACCACATTGCCGAGCTGGATTATCAGATCAGCCGCCAGTTGGATGCGGTGATGCACCATGACGAATTCCAGAAGGTGGAATCGGTGTGGCGTGGATTGAAATCGCTGGTGGATAAGACCGATTTCCGTCAGAACGTGAAGTTGGAAGTGCTTGATGTGTCGAAAGAGGATCTGCGTCAGGACTTCGAAGACGCACCGGAAATTATCCAGAGCGGCCTGTACCTGCAGACTTACGTTGCCGAGTACGACACGCCGGGCGGCGAACCGATTGGCGCGGTGATCTCTGCCTATGAATTCGATGCCTCTGCGCAGGATATGGCGCTGCTGCGTAATATCTCAGTTGCTGCATCGGCCCATATGCCGTTTATCGGTTCTGCAGGGCCGGCATTCTTCCTCAAAGAAACCATGGAAGAAGTGGCTGCCATCAAGGACATCGGCAACTACTTCGATCGTGCGGAATACATCAAGTGGAAATCCTTCCGCGACACCGATGATTCTCGCTATATCGGCCTGACCATGCCGCGTGTGCTGGGCCGTTTGCCGTACGGACCAGATACCGTGCCGGTGCGCAGTTTTAACTATGTTGAAGAGGTGAAAGGGCCGGACCACGATAAGTATCTCTGGACCAATTCATCTTTCGCTTTCGCCGCCAACATGGTGAAAAGCTTTATCAACAACGGCTGGTGCGTGCAGATTCGTGGACCACAGGCGGGTGGTGCGGTGCAGGATCTGCCGATTCACCTCTATGACCTCGGCACCGGCAATCAAGTGAAAATCCCTTCTGATGATGATCCCTGAAACCCGCGAGTTTGAATTTGCGAACCTCGGTTTTATCCGCTTTCGTACTATAAGAACCGTGATTACGCCTGCTTCTTCTCCGCAAACTCCGCGCAAAAACCGGCGCTGTATGACACCGCAGATGCTACCGCCAACAGTCGCATCAATGCGCGCCTGCCTTACATCTTCCTGCTATCACGCATCGCGCATTATCTGAAGCTGATTCAGCGCGAAAACATCGGCACCACCAAAGATCGCCGCTTGCTGGAACTGGAGCTGAATACCTGGGTGCGTGGATTGGTGACTGAAATGACCGATCCGGGTGATGAGTTGCAGGCTTCACATCCGCTGCGCGATGCCAAAGTGATTGTGGAAGATATCGAAGATAACCCGGGCTTCTTCCGCGTGAAACTCTTCGCAGTGCCGCATTTCCAGGTGGAAGGCATGGACGTCAATCTGTCGCTGGTATCTCAGATGCCAAAAGCGAAAGCGTAAGGCGGCTATCCGGAATGAAAATTTACCGTCCGTTATGGGAAGACGGCGCGTTTCTGACGCCGCAACAGTTCCAGCAGCAGTGAGCTATGTGGGACGCATGTGGCAGGTACTGTCGCTGGCATGACGCTGGCACACCCCTGGGGCGTGCTATGTGCGGAGTTAGATGATAGCGCTGGCGCTGTCAAAACTGAATGCAACGCACATTGCCGTCCGCTTTGCGGATGGCTCACTGGTCGATACCCATCTGGCTGACACACTGCCACCGGTCTGTGAGCTGACTGATGTGACGGATCGGGACAGCGTAGAGGTGGTACTGGCGCTGCCGCTGATCCAACGCCAACGGCGGTAATCTGGAAAACGGTGCGGACAGCGAACGTCCGCGCCGCTGGTCGCCACCCGGGGCGCGTGCGAAACTGGCCGGTCACGGCGTATTACCGGATTGCGGCCACAGCGTTATGCGCTGCGCCTGCGGCCTGGCGCATCAGAAAACGCGGCATACCTGACCTGTCCGGTTGCCCGCCTGGTGCGCAACGCACAGGGGCAGTGGATGCGCGACGCCGCGTTTATTCCCCCCCTGCTGTCACTGGCTGCGAGCCCGGCGCTGGTCGCGGCGCTGGGTGACCTGCTACATCGCCTGCAGGCACGCCGTCAACGTCTGATGCAACTGCGCCGCGAGAGTAACGAACGCATGGCGGATTTTGCCGTGTCCGACGTTTCTCTGTTCTGGCTGCTCAATGCGCTGAACAGCGCGGAGCCGGTGCTGACAGAGTTGTATCAGTCACCGTCGCGGCATCCTGAACTGCTTTATCGTGAGCTGGTGCGCCTTGCGGGCAGTCTGCTGACATTTTCCCTCGAGAACGCGCCGGACGATATCCCGGCCTATCGGCACAACGCGCCAGAGCAGGTTTTCCCGCCGCTTTTCACGTTGCTGGATACGCTGCTGGAGGCAAGCCTGCCTTCTCGCGTTATCGCCATCGACCTGGAAAAACAGGGCGTGCTGTGGAAGGGCAGGCTGCACGATGCGCGTCTGCGCGAAGGTGCGGACTTTTATCTGTCCGTTCGCTCTTCCCTGCCGAATCACGAGCTTCAGGCACGCTTCCCGCTGTTGTGTAAAGCCGGCAGCCAGGACGATGTTTCTGAGGTGGTGAATATTGCGCTGAGCGGTATGGTCATCCGCCCACTGCCTCACGTCCCGGCGGCCATCCCGTTACGCCTGGAAAATCAGTATTTCGCGCTGGATCTCTCAACGGATGCGGCCCGGGCAATGCTGGCCTCCGGCGGCTGTACCTTCTACACGCCGGAATCGCTCGGTGAGCTGAAACTGGAACTCTACGCGGTGCTGCGCTCATGAATAATCCCAACACACTGACAGAGCGTCTGTTTTTCAGGGCTGGCTGATGGTCAGCCAGCTGCGTTGCGGACAGCTAAATTGAAAACGGCGACGCGCTATACCGATGCGGCGGGCTGGGTGAAGACAGCCCGCGAGGCGTTGACAGAGGCCGGGTTCAGCGGGCTAGCCGTGACCACATGCTGTATGCCTTCTGCGTGCTGCTGGATGAGGCAGTGCTGAACAGAGGAGTCAGGACTTGATGGCTGGCTGCGCTGGACCCGTGACCCGTTGCAGGTGCGCTTCTTTGGTTCACTGAACGGCGGTGAAGCACTCTGGGATCGCATCCGCACCGTGCTGGAGCGAACCTGCAGCAGACATTACGGTGCTGACCTGCTTTTACCGCACCCTGCAGCTGGGGTTCGTCGGGCATTACCGCGCGCAGGATGACGAACGTCGTGAAGACGTGGTGAGTGCGCTGGCTGCCCGCGTGCCGCCTTTTGCGCTGCCGGAAGATGCGCCGCTGGTGGTACGCCCTGCAGGTCTGCGCAGCGGACGCCGCTTTTACTGGCTGAGCTGGGTGGCAGCAGTGGTGCTGCTTGGCGGGCTCTGGTTCGTGCTGGAGTCAAGGCTGGCAGAGATGGTGTCGCGCATGGCAGGTGCACAGTAATGATCCGACCCGATTCACGTCAGGGCCTGACGCTGCTGGCAGCCGCGCTCGCAATCCTGCTGGTGGTGGGCTTCTGGGGACTGAGCCCGCTGAACACGGTGGCGCTCTGTGTGCTGGTGCTGCTAGTGGCCGGTTTTCTTCTGTGGCATTTGCAGCGTAATGCCACTGATCACCAACCGGACATTGATGCCAGCCTGCCGCCGGAAACCTATTGCGGGCCGGTAATTCTGGTTATCGGGGATACGGCACCGTTGTTTGGTGATCTGACACACCGCGAGACCCGGCTGGGGTGGTATCTGAACGTGCGCCAGCCTGGTGAACTGCCCGCGCTGGCGGAACGGCTGGCACAGCAGTATTCGGCGCTGCTACCTCGCTTTCAGATGCTGGCAATCATCCCCGGCAGCACACCTCCGCTGACGTATTGGTTCATCAGCAGAGTGGGTGGTTGCGGGCTTTCACAGTGCCGGGTTGTGCTGAAAAGGTTGTCGCCATTGTGTGCCGTGATATGGGGCTGTCAGTGGATGAGCGCACTGCACTGGTTCAGCTTTTTACGCCAGACCATTCGCAGTTTCAGTTTCATCCGGAAAATGACGCCCGCCTTTCGCTGGCGGAGTGGGTCACCCGGGATCCCCTGCATTTTCATCACGCGCTCAGACTGCAAAGCCTGATGCAATGGTATGCGGGCAATTGCGGCTTCGCACACCGCAGCCCTGCCAGATCGGCGTTTGCCTGACGCCAGTGCCGTCGCTACCGGGCAACCTGTGGCAGCAGCATGCCGTCGGGCTGACTACGCTGTCGCCTGAAAACTATGCGTCTCCGCTTTCACTGCCATTGCCTGATGTGCTGCTGTCCGTTATGCCGCAGCGACAGGGTATCAGCCGCTGGCTGCTCACGGCGCGTGGGGTCGGGATGATGCTGGGCCTGTTTCTGGCGCTGGCCATGCTTGCTTCCTTTATTCATAACCAGCGCCTTGTGCGCAGCGTGGCCGATCACCTTGCCCTGTGGCGCAGCCTGCCGGAGGACGCTATCGCGGCAAAAATGCTTGCACGCGATGCGCTTATCCATGACCGCTCGCTGCTGGATGCCTGGCAGCGCAGCGGTGAGCCACTGCGGTTCGGCATGGGGCTTTATCAGGGCATGCGGCTTAGTGCGCCGGTAAACACAGCCATCCACCGCTGGTCACCCCCGCCTGCGCCTGCTCCCGTGGTTCAGCAGGTAGTGCAGGGCCCACAGACGGTGCGGCTTGACAGCTTGTCGCTGTTTGAATCGGGCAAAGCGGCGCTGAGGGCGGGGTCCGACAAAGTGCTCATCAATGCACTGTTGGGCATCAAGGCCCGACCCGGCTGGCTGATTGTCGTCGCTGGCCATACCGACAGCACCGGCAATCAGCAGAACAATCAGCTGCTCTCGCTAAAGCGCGCCGGAGCGGTGCGCGACTGGATGCGCGACACCGGCGATGTACCGGAGAGCTGCTTCGCGGTACAGGGCTACGGTCAGGATCGTCCGGTTGCAACAAACGAGTCGGCGGAGGGGCGTGCGCTCAACCGCCGGGTCGAAATCAGTCTGGTGCCACAGGCGGACGCCTGCCGCGTGCCGGACGCACACACCCGGTCATCACAGGATGATGGCCATTCTCAGTCTGAAAAGGAGTAACAACATGGCAATTCCAGTTTATCTGTGGCTGAAGGACGACGGCGGCGCGGACATCAAGGGTTCAGTAGACGTGCAGGACCGTGAGGGCAGCATTGAGGTGGTGGCACAGGAGCATAACCTGTACATCCCGACCGACAACAACACCGGCAAGCTGGACCGGCACCCGCATTCACACGCCGTTCCTGTTCACCAAGGAAATCGACTCGTCGAGCCCGTACTCTACAAGGCCGTAACTACCGGTCAGACCCTAGTCGGCGGAGTTCAAGTGGTATCGCATCAGCGACGCAGGACAGGAAGTCGAGTACTTCAACACCAGGTTGAGAACGTGAAGGTGGTGAAGGTGAATCCTGTCATGCACGACATCAAAGATCCTTCCAAAGAGAAGCACAAACCATCTGGAGATGATTGATGCGCTACGAAAAAATCACCTGGACCTTACAAGGACGGCAACATCATTCATTCCGATTCCTGGAACGAACGCGCCACCGCAAGCCCGTGCGGACGGTTCGCCGTCCGCTTTTTCAGGCGTGCGCCTGCGTGCGGGTGCAGCCCTGAAAAACACACTGATGTGCAGATACTACAGACCTTATGGGCCTCGGTTTACGGCCAGGGCGGTAGCGTGCCAGCAACGGAGAGAATACCAATGGAACACCAGTCTCAGCGGCTGCTGCGCCGCCTTAACCCCTTCTGCGCCCGCGCGCTGAGGCCGCCGCCTCACTGTGCCAGACCCGCGCGCACGCGGAAATATTCCCCGAGCACTGGCTGCTGCTGCTGGAGCAGGGTGAGGGCGATATCACCAGTCATGGCGCGTGCCGCTATGAGGATATGGACAGCGTCTGGCAGGGGGCTGCTGAGCTTTCTGGATGGTCAGCCTCGCCTGGTGCGCAGCCGCCCGGATCTTTCGGCTCGCCTGCACCACCTGCTGAAGGAGGCCTGGCTGGCGGCCTCGGTGGACGGTGAGGAGCGCATCCGAAGCGTACACCTGCTGACAGCCATCATTGGCAACCACTGACTCGCTGTGACGCACTCTGGCCAATCCTCACGCTGAGCCCGCGCCAGAGACGGCGCTGCGCCCGCTGCTGACGCGCAGTCGGATCGAACGCCCGGACGCGCTGCAGCCGAACGAACCTTTGCGGAGCCTGAACGCAGAGGAGGGCGAGCCACCTGCGCTGGCGGGCGCTGCGCCTGCTACCACCGCTGAGGCGCTGTCCCGCTTCACCCGCGACGTTACTGCTGACGCGCGGGACGGGAAGATTGTACGGAGCGTGATAATGAAATCCGGCAGATAGTGGATATCCTCGCGCCGCCGCAAGAACAACCCGATTCTGGTGGGCGAACCAGGTGTGGGCAAAACCGCGCTGGTCGAGGGGCTGGCGCTGCGCATTGCGGAAGGTAACGTGCCGGCCAGCCTGAGCACGGTCAGCGCACCCGATCTTGGCATGTTGCAGGCGGGCGCGGGCGTGAAGGGTGAGTTTGAGCAGCGCCTCGAAGAACATCATTACTGAGGTGCAGCAGGCTGAGCAGCCGGTGCTGCTGTTCATCGACGAGGCGCACACCATCATCGGCGCGGGCAATCAGGCAGGCGGCGCGGATGCGGCTAACCTGCTGAAGCCCGCACTGGCGCGCGGCGAACTGCGCACCATCGCCGCCACGACCTGGAGCGAGTACAAGCAGTACTTCGAGAAAGATGCTGCACTGGAGCGCCGCTTCCAGATGGTTAAAGTTGATGAGCCGGACGACGAGACCGCCTGCCTGATGCTGCGTGGCCTGAAGTCTCGTTACGCGCAGCACCACGGTGTGCACATCACCGACGAAGCCGTGCGCGCCGCCGTCACGCTGTCCCGTCGCTACCTGACCGGACGCCAGCTGCCGGACAAGGCGGTGGACCTGCTCGACACCGCTAGCGCGCGCGTGCGCATGAGCCAGGACACGGTGCCGGAAGCTATCACGCAACTGCGTGCCCGCACGGATGCCCTGAATATTGAGAAGCGCGCTATCCTGGATGATCAAGCACTAGGCGGCAGCGTTCAGGAAGCGCGCATGCATGACATTCTGAAAGAACTGGCCAGCGCTGACGAACGTCTCGAACAGCTGGAGCTGAGCTGGGTGGCCGAGCGCGAGCTGACGGAGATGCTGCTTCTCAGCCGGCAGGATGCTTCTCAGCAGGTGCGCCGCTTTGAACTTCAGTCCGCTCTTCATGCGCTGCAGCGGGAGCCGCTGATGACGCTGGATGTGGACGCGCGCTCGGTGGCGGGGGTGATTGCCGACTGGACCGGCGTGCCGCTCTCTTCCTTAATGAAGGACGAGCAGACGGATGCTGACGCTGGAAAAGGCGCTGGAAGCGCGCGTGGTCGGCCAGCCGATGGCGTTGAACGCCATTGCAAAGCGCCTGCGCGCGTCGAAAACCGGCCTGACTGCCGAGAACGGGCCACAAGGTCTGTTCCTGCTGGTGGGCACCAGCGGTACGGGTAAAACGGAAACCGCGCTGGCGCTGGCCGATACTCTGTACGGCGGCGATAAATCGCTGATTACAATCAACCTCTCTGAGTATCAGGAAAGCGCACACGGTAAGCCAGCTGAAGGCTCGCCGCCGGGCTACGTCGGCTACGGGCAAGGCGGTGTGCTGACCGAAGCTGTACGTAAACGCCCGTACAGCGTGGTACTGCTTGACGAGGTGGAGAAGGCGCACCGCGACGTGATTAACCTGTTCTATCGGGTGTTCGATCGGGGCTTTATGCGCGACGGCGAGGGCAGGAGATTGACTTCCGCAACACCGTTATCCTGATGACCTCTAACCTCGGCAGCGACGCTTGATGCAGAAACTGGACCGAACAGCGGACGCCAGTGACTTTGCTGACCTGCAGGAACTGCTGCGCCCGGTTATCGCGACCATTTCCAGCCCCGCACTCCTGGCGCGCTGAACGGTGATTACCACCCACGCACTGGCTGCTGAGGCGATGCGCACCATCGTCGAAATGAAGCTCGGCCGGTCAGCCAACGACTACAGCGTCACTACGGCCTGGCAACAGAAATTTCAGCGGCGCTGTAGCGACGCCCTGACCGCCGCCTGCCTGCTTCCAGACACTGGCGCGCGCAACGTCGATAGCCTGCTCAACCAGCAGATTCTACCGGTGCTTAGTCAGCAGCTTTTGCAATATCAGGCCGGCGGGCAGTTGCCTGGCACTCTCAGCCTGGACTGGAACGAAGAGGACGGTGTGCTGATGACATTTGAGAATCTCATTCATGAACAAAACTGAAAGAGATGCGGCAGCCAAAGAAGGTAGCCTGCGGCTGATGAGTAAAGGAGAAATCGTGCTTGCCAGTACGGTTTTCCGGGACAAAATGATTATCACAAGGTATGGATCCATAAAGACAGCTATCTCCCGTTTGGTTTGCAAAATGAAGCTGTTGCTATGACGCCTAAGGGAGAAATATTTTACCGTCCGCCACTTTACCGGAACGATTTTGCTGACCTGGCTCAGAGTGACCTTGCCGACAGACATACTTTTATACACGAGCTCAGCCATGTATGGCAGCGCCAAAAGGGAATGTGCGTGATATGCAGGGGGCTCATAAGCTGGCTGGCGAGCTATCGCTATGAACTGGATGGACGGCTACTGAGTGAGTATCCGATGGAGCAACAGGCACAAATTATTGCAGATAATTTTCTACTGGCGAGTGAGGGGTATAATACATTTATGGAGTACCGGCGTCGTAGTTATGTCACGCTGGACGGCAACCTGGATGAGTCTATTATTTCGCAAATATAAACATGCGTTGAGAGGATTCCCTTGGTGAATGTATCTCAGAGGATAATAAGTTGCAGGTTGGCTTTGTCAGTAATCGTATTTCTCCTGGCAGGATGTCTAGGAGACAGGTTCACGCTTTCAGATAATGCTCCTCTCAGCATAGATGCTGACCGCATCTGCTTCACTGTATTAAAACCTGATGATTATTCACTTTCATATTTTGACCTCTTTGAAAGAGGAAATCGGAACTCTGTTAAGCACCAGAAATAGCAGAATAAAACCGATAACAGCCTGCTTCTTTGCTTGGCTGAGGACACAGTAAGCGATTAGAAATTGTTTATGTTGCGCAGTTTGGTCTGACGACACAGACCAAACGTAAACCGATTCAATTTCTGTGGCTTTAAAGCTGAAAAAAACGGGATTTATCAGTGTTCCGCTTAACGCAAAACGAAATCAGATTATTACACATGGGACGGGGATATTAGCGGTTCAGTTTATCAACGGACTGACCCGCACTAATTTCATACAGAGGACGTTTCTTCGTCTTATGAGTAATCAGGCTATGTGCGTTTTCTATCGCGGTATGCTCAGTTTTATGGCTACTTTTGCTTATGATCTTGACGGCCGACTATTGAGTGAATACTCAATAAAGCAACAGGCTCAAATAATTGCTGATAACTATATTCTTGAGTGGGGATTTGGTCGATGGAATGAGTTAAGGTTATATGACCATGTCAAATCTGTTAGAGCATTGAGTGAGCCTGAAGCCTGTTTAGCTTACATGAAAGCATTGAGAGGTTTTCCATGGTGAAATTTATGAAATTATATTTCATCGGCATATTCACATGCTTCGCTTTAGGCGGGTGTACTTTGGGAGAAGATCCTGTCGAGTTTGAACGCGATGCCGATATGAGCGTTTATTGATGATATGCTCTGTATAAATATACCCCAGAACAAAGCGTATTATTTCAGTGTGATTTCAATAAAAAATAAAGATGGCTCAGGGCCTAGGAAAACAATCGATGGCAGCGAGTTAATAGCAGTAAATAATAAACGTTGCATGCCATTACCCTGGTTGCCTGCATCAGAAAAAAAGAATATATTATTCATTATGGTCTACTGTCCAGGCTGGAAACACTTCCATCCTTTAGAAAGTAGCGGCCATAAGGTTGAAGAAATAGTCGGGTCTATAATTTTCCATTAAAAAGAAGATTATTTCCCAAGCTTCATCTCTGAGTGGGTTATGTTGACGGGAAAACGGATTTTTAAATATCGTTAGCAAACCAACTTACCCAGCTTGTTTTCGATGAAAGGTATAGATGTGTTCTCTGAGGTTTTCCATGTTGAAGGATAATTCAATCCCAAGAGTAAATTGGTTGCCTGTGATTGTTGTGTTTATCATAACTGGTTGTATTGGAGAAAAGGTTACGTTTTCTGAAGTGGCTGAAGTTGAAAGTAAAGGAAATAAAGTGTGTTTTAAAGTCAGGCGCGTCGATGATTTTTCACAGTGGAAATGTAACCATTTTTAAACGGGGGCAAAGCGAAAATAGAGAGTTTGTGGGGAGGGATGCTGTGGAGGTGGTCAATAATGAGTGTATATGCTTAAGTGATTTTACTTCTATGAATTTAATTAAGGGGAAATATATTGTAAGGTTTGTTCTAAAACAGAGTAAAAATCGTCAGAATCTAAGGATTTTCTCCACTGCGATGGAATTTAAAGATTGAGCTTTTGTGAATATTCCATTGCAACAGGATGAGGTTGTACATTATCTTGGTAGAAGGATTTGATTTATTGTAAATACTTAACCCCATCAAGTTTCTATAATGCATTAAGAGAAAGGCATTTATTTTCAGGTGTGTCATTGATATTAAAAACGCCCCTTTACTCATGATGTTTGTATTGTCAGACTGTATTGGTGATAAATTCACACTTTCTCAGAAAACATTGGTCAGCAAAGTTGATGGCTGCATATGCTTCACTGTATTAAAACCTGATAATTATTCACTTTCATACTTTGACCTCTTTGAAAGGAAGTTGGGGGAGTCTGCTCAGCAGCCAGAAATAGCAGAATACAGAGGGAGACTGATAACAGTCTGCTTCTCTGCCTGACTGAGGACATTATCAACAGTTCAGAAATTGTTTATGTTGCTCAGTTTGGTCTGACAACTCAGACCAAGCGTAAACCGATCAGGAACTTTTCCGTGGCTTTTAAAGTTTACAACACGGGCGTTATCAGCGTTCCCCTTCAGCGAAACGAAATCACCTATTACATAGGCCGCGGATATTAGCGTTTAATTTTATTAAATGCCTGACCGTTTCAACTCAATACACTGAATTCTTATCTAACCCGCATTCCTGAAAGGGATTGAACCATCCGTCATCACGGAGCGAATGACAATGACCCCAAGTGAAATGTTACTTAGCGCAGCATCGGTTTTATCGTCTACCCAGAATCGCTACTCTCTTCACATTCCCGCCTGCAATGCTGTTATTGATGTTGAGAGTCTGAACGGTACGGAAACGCTGAGCGCGAATTACCAATATGACGTGCTTTTCACCAGCCCCGATAAAGACATCTCGCCAGAGAAGATGCTGCGCAAAGCGGTAACGCTGACCATGAGAACCGGCTCTCTGCTGGAACCCGATTCGCAGAAAATTGTTCACGGTTATATCACTGACTTCCGCCGTCTGACGGGTTCCGCAGACCAGGTCAGCTATCTTGTTATTATTGAACCTCGCTTCTCGCTTCTGGATAAACAATTCCGCTCACACCGTTTCTTTGTGAATAAATCCGTTCCGGAAGTCGTCAGTCAGATCCTGGATGAGCATGGTTTTCAGGGGTGGGAATATGAATTCAGCCTGAAGCATGGCTACCCCAAAAGGGAGCAGATTAACCAGTATCAGGAAAGTGACCTGAAGTTTGTACAGCGTCTGTTGTCCGAAATTGGCATTTTCTATTACTTCACACTTCAGCCAGACACTCAGACTGAGGTCATCCGTTTTGGTGACGCGCAGAGCGCTTATTCCGATCAGAAGTCGCTGCCGCTGAACAGTCCCTCGGGTCTTGAAGACAATGCTCAGGAATCTGTCTGGAACCTGAATCTGACCCATAACGTGGTTGAAGCGGGTGTGACAGCGAAGGATTACAACCACCGTGAGGCACAAAGCGTGCTGCGGTCGGTGAAGGCCGATATGACACGGGGTGATGGTGACAACATCTCTTACGGGCAGGTTTATCACTATCGTCCCCGCCATCCCTACAGCGGCGATAAGTTTGCTCCGGAGACCGAGACCGCAAACTTTTATGCCCGTCTCGATCATGAACGTTTTCTTGCCCGGCAGACGCTGATATCAGGTATTTGCAACGATGCTTTTATCAGCCCCGGACATGTTTTATCTGTTACCGAAACAGGCATACCCACGCTGCCTGCACAGCTGCAGAGTCCCGTTTTAATCACCCAAATCAATGCCAGTGCGAGCCGACGTTCAGCCTTCCAGGCCACGCTGAATGCTGTGCCTTACAGCGAAACGCTATGCTGGCGTCCCGCACTGCTTGCCCGTCCTAAAGTCAGCGGCACCATGACGGCGCGTGTGACCAGTGCGAAAGACAACGACATCTATGCCTGGCAGGATGCATCCGGGTTATATCGTGTGGTGTTTGATGCGGACGAGGATGGCAAGGATCGCGGCCTGGAAAGCATGCCCGTTCGCCTCGCGAAACCTTACGGCGGGGATATGTACGGCTTCCACTTCCCGCTGATACAGGGGACGGAGGTGGCAATAGCGTTTCGTGAGGGTGACCCGGACCAGCCTTATATCGCTCATGCGCTGCATGATTCACGACATGTGGATCACGTTACTGAGAAAAATAGCACCCGCAACGTTATTCGTACCGCCGGACTGAACAAGCTGCGCATGGAGGATAAGCGTGGTGAGGAACATATTAAGCTCAGCACGGAGTATGGAGGGATAAGACGCAGCTTAATCTTGGTCATAACGTAGATGCGTTAGGAACACTAAGAGGAGAGGGCGCTGAACTTCGCACGGACAAGCACATAGCGGTGCGGGGTGGGGCCGGATTGTTTATCTCTGCAGATAAACAACCTAAGGCACTAGGGCCAATACTGGAAATGCAGGCGGCAATGGAGAGGCTTAAACAGTCTGCTGAACCCAGTGGATTCCTCTCTAAAGATGCACAGTCTGCGAAAGCAGAACCAGCACAAATAGAGGCGCAGCTTTCTTTCATGCGCGAACAAATTAAAGAATTGAAAGAGGCCGTTGCGGTGTTGAGTGCACCAGAGGGGATTGCTTTAACAAAGCGGTACAGCATTTGCATGGCAGCGCGGCAAATCTCACGTTCAGCGCTGGTGCTGATACTGATATTGGCATTGTGAAACGATTGTTCGTGGGGGTATTATGGAGGTGAGTCTGTTTGTCCGAAAATAGGTATTAAGCATCGCTCAACCAAGGCCCCGTAACTATTCAGGCGCAAAATGAAATCACTCAATTGCTGGCACGGCAGGGGCTGGAAATAACCAGCACAGAAGATGAAATTCATATTGTTGCTAGAAGAAAGGTATTTCTGAATGCAGGGAACCTACATTACCCTTCGACCCGTACAAGATTGAATTAGGTACCAACGGTGATTGCAATATTAGAGCAGCCGACTTTGCTTACAGTGAACCAGCCAATATGGATGCCAGTCATCCAGAATATCCGGCGCTGCAAGAAAATGTAAAACAATCGCTGCGTTTACATATTCCACAGGCACCTAACGCTCCTGAAATAAGCTGGGCTGGCATGCCATATTCCCTTTTTGCAGATGGATCGTTGGTTAAATCAGGTGTACTGGACAAGAGCGGCCAACTCCCAATTGACCATCAAGTGGTGACCAGAGAGTACACACTGGAAATGGCTAATGGTGTGCGTTATCAGATCCCTGTCGTTGATGCATACACTAACCCGGAGCAGGGCAAACTGGCTAATCTTGGGTTCCATCATCATCCAGCGATGGCCAGTTCTGACATTAATACGCCCGACACCCATACTGCCCACCGTATGACCTATGCCCGCCTCTTGGGTGGCTCTTAAACGACAAGGATGAAGTTTAATGAAAAAGGACCCTTTTGTTGTCCCTATTGCCCCTCAGGAAGCGGATCACGGGGTGATTACCTCTCCCTGGTTTGTTCAGAATACGGAATACCCGCCAGCCCTGGCGACCTACAAGCCGCTGGTCAATGGTGAAGAGGCTTTTGCTGCGGTTCATCACGCCATTGCGAATGCGAAGAAATCAGTGGATATCATCTGCTGGGGTTTCCAGCCTTCAATGTATTTTATCCGCGATGGGCAGGCCCTCGATTGGAGAGTTACTCGTTGACGTTGCGAGAAAAAACAACGTGGAAGTGCGAGTACTGGGTTGGGAAATGCCACTCAATTCAGCAGGGGGAGCAGGTGAAGCCAATCTGCCCGGCAAAGGTATTGTTCGTATAAAAGATCGGGCAGGACAAAGCGCGACGGATGAGCAATACATGCAAAAGACAGGAAATGGTTTGCAGAGTATGCACTGTTTAATACGGTTAAAGAGATTTCAATCGGTATCGGAACAACGCCAAAAAGATTAAAGCAATTCCCGCAGTTTGTAAGCAGGGGCTTCAATGTTGATGAACGAGCGGAGATACGATATCAGGCAGCACTGCATGCACTTGATAAAGACATCAGTAAAATGACCGTGGCACTTCTGGCGGCGACAGCCATCATCACCAGAAACAGTCTCCGTAATACGAATTACCGGAGCATGCAGTGGGTTTTGTGATGGGCCACAACATGCTCGATGAGTACTGGGATACAGATGAGCACTCATCCAGGCGTCGGGCAGGCAGCGTGGATGCGTATGCATCCAATATGGGAGCCAGCGGGTTTCTCCCGCGCCAGATATTCTGCCGTAACGGGCCCGATACTGGAACACCTGCACGAGAATTTTGCTAAGGCGTGGTGTAAGGAAACGCATCAGGATCTGCTGGCTTCGCGTAATGCAAAGAGAGTGGCCAAAGAACTGAAGCCCCGCCCTGAATACGGCACGCCGATTATGGCTCAACTGTCCGCTAACTCAGGCACAGGAACAAAAGAGGGATATTGAGACGCTTTATTTACAGGCAGTCAACAATGCCACTCAGTTTATCTATATAGAAAATCAGTATTTCCGCTGGCCGCCGATGGCCAAATTAATTACTGAAACTGTAGCAAAACAAATAAAAAATGGTCGCGACCCCGAAAAAGATGGTGTTCTGCATTTGTTTGTAGTGACAAATGTTACAGATGAGGGGATAGGGTCGGGTACCGTTAATACCCAGCGCATGCTGGATTTACTTGGACGGGCCGATACCATGCCGGGTATCACCAAGCTTAAACTGAAAGAAGAATTTCGAAACAGCCTGCCCAGCGACCCCTCAATCAACGCTCCCTATGGAGAGAAGCTGAAATACATTTATGAACGGGATACTGCAATAAAAGAAAAAGAGAAAGAAATAGATGAGAGCGTTATTCCCCTTGTAGATATACCTGGTCTAAAGTGCATGTGTGCTCGCTGGTCGCAATGGATTCTCCGCCAGATAAATGGATGCCTGTTTATATTCACTCGTTGATGATTATCAATGACGGTTTACCACGCATGGTTCTGCCAATACACCCGCAGTATGCAGGTGGATAGTGAGATGAATATTGCTTATGAATGGGGCAATGTGACGCGGGATTTAAGAAGAAGATTATGGAATTTGCACACTAAAGGTAAGGGGGGGCAAGATAATCCTAAGGATGCATTTAAAATCTGGGGAACTCTTCTTAAAGATAATCAAGAGAATCAGAAGCCAGAGAATGGAAAGTCTCCAGATGTGCCATTAATTAAATTTAACTATGATAAACCTAACTGGAGTGATCTGGACTAATGCGCAAACTATTAATATTGTGCAGCCTGCTCCTGACGGGCTGTGATGGGGGCAATGCTCCGCTAGTTTTTAAAAAGGATAATTCTATGGGCTCCCTCAGCAACATCAATGCCCGCCTGGCATTTTCCTGCCAGCATGAAATTTTACCTAATCCTGATGCTGCTGCGGATATTTTGTTTAAGTATGCTCGTTGGTTACAGAAAAATAATAACCTTAAGCAGGACAAGTCGGTGGATTTGGACGTTGCGCGCCTCTATCGGATTGCGGCAGAAAACGGGCATGCCAAGGCGAATATTAATCTGCAGAACGGTTCACTGCGCGGTCAGTTCGATTAACGGCGACTGAGCGGCAGCGCTTCAGCCAGCAACTCATTGATGCCGGGGTCGCCAGCGGCTACTACTTTATCGCTATCTATCTTCAGCATGGTGCTGCGGGGCTGAAGCAGGATGAGGATATGGCGCTGCGTTACTACCGTAAAGCGGCTGATGAAGGCAACGCCCAGGCACAGGCTTACGTGGGCGAAAAGTTATCCTGGCTTGAGAATACCGGGGACATAGTCCGGCTGATGCGGCGTTGCGCAGCAGAACAGGGGACGGGAAGCCGCATTCGCTGGGAATTAACCTGAAGGCAAAAAGAAATATAAAGAGGCAGCCGAAGCATTTCAATTGGGGGTGGCTGCCGGTGACGAAAATTCTGCAAGCTTTTTAGAAGAAGGATTTTACGGTCCCGAGCCTACAGACAGGCTCTATTATCTTGGCCAGCAAAAAGACCCCGAACGCGCACGGCGCTATAAGGCTATCTGGAATATACTGGCGGATTACTCCTACGCCCATCCCACCGTACCCGAAATCAATGACATCGTGCCGTTACCGCCCGCGCCTTTGCCGGAATGGGACGGGAAGCTGAAGTGGCTGGAGGCCCGCGAAGCCAACATCCCGCCGGAAAAACCGGGTGAGGCGCTGATTGCCCGGCTGGCGAAGAAGAAGCACCTGAACCCGGCAACCGGCAGGCCGCTGCCGGAATCACCGGACTTTGATAAACAGAGCGCGTCGCTGCTGCTGTGCCACAGCGGAGAACCCTGCCCGAGAAGCGGCTACTGGCAGACGGCCTGGATACCGGACAGCGCAACAGGCCCGGAAGAGGTGCGTTACTTCAGGGAGGGGGATACGATGCCGGCCGACCGCATAACGCGCATTCATTCCCGCCCCTGGCCATTGCGTGACAGGCACACGGAGGAAGAGCAGCCCGTGACGTGGCGTTATCTGGGCGAGGCCTAGGACAGAGTAAGTCGTTTAACAGCAGGGAGAGCAGTCATGAAAAAAGGTACAGCCAGCGACACGCCGCTATCGGGATGCTCTGCCTGCTGCTGGCAGGATGCGATAACAGCGCTTCCCCGTTTCAGACAAACATGCGTGGCCTCCCGTCGCCCGGCGGGGCCAGCACCGGGCAGGTCTTCACCTGTAAACACGAGATTATTCCGGGGCCGGACGCTGAGGCTGATGTGCTGTTCAGATACGCCCGCTGGCTGCAGGTGAACAACCAGCTCAGGCAGGACAAAGTCATAGACTCTGGAAATTCGCCCGCCCTACCGGATTGCGTAGCGGAGAACGGGCCAAAGCTACCATCAATCTGCAGAACGGATCGCTGCGCGGGCATTTTGGGCTGACTGCATCGGAAAGACGCCGCTTCAGCCAGCAGCTTATCGATGAAGGGGTCGCCAGCGGCTACTACTTTATCGCCATCTATCTGCAGCACGGTGCTGCGGGGCTGAAGCAGGATGAGGACATGGCGCTGCGTTACTATCGTAAGGCGGCTGATGAGGGGAGTGCTCTTGCACAGGTGTATCTGGGCAAAAAACTTGAGCCGGTTGATATCGCACCGGATGTTGCCAGGCAGATGTATCTTTGTGCTGCTGAGCAGGGTGATGGGGAGGCCGCGAAAATAATGGGTATTATTTACAAGAATGATAAAATTACCAGGAAGCGGTGCGGGTATATCAGTTAGGGGTCGGGGGAACTCTACTTCGGCAAGTTTTTTGAGGTACGGATTTAATGAACCTTCTTCTGATGACCCTATAAGCTATCTTGGCTTGAAAAAAGACCCCGAGCGTTCCCGGCGTTACGAGGCTATCTGGAATATACTGGCGGATTACTCCTACGCCCATCCCACCGTACCCGAAATCAACGACATCATTCCGTTACCGCCCGCGCCTTTGCCGGAATGGGACGGGAAGCTGAAGTGGCTGGAGGCCCGCGAAGCCAACATCCCGCCGGAAAAACCGGGTGAGGCGCTGATTGCCCGGCTGGCGAAGAAGAAGCACCTGAACCCGACGACCGGCAGGCCGCTGCCGGAATCACCGGACTTTGATAAACAGAGCGCGTCGCTGCTGCTGTGCCACAGCGGAGAACCCTGCCCGAGAAGCGGATACTGGCAGACGGCCTGGATACCGGACAGCGGAACAGGCCCGGAAGAGGTGCGTTACTTCAGGGAGGGGGATACGATGCTGGTTGACCGCATAACGCGCATTCATTCGCCCCTGGCCCCTGCGTGACAGGCACGGAGGAAGAGCAGCGCCCGTGACGTGGCGTTATCTGGGCGAGGCCTAGGACAGCGCAAGCCGTTAACACAAGGAAGAGCAGGCCATGTCAAACAAGTACAGCCAGCGGCACGCCGTCATCATCCATCGATGGCCAGTTCTGACATTAATACGCCCGACACCCATACTGCCCACCGTATGACCTATGCCCGCCTCTTGGGTAATGTAAACGACAAGATGAAGTTTAATGAAAAAGGACCCTTTTGTTGTCCCTATTGCCCCTCAGGAAGCGGATCACGGGGTGATTACCTCTCCCTGGTTTGTTCAGAATACGGAATACCCGCCAGCCCTGGCGACCTACAAGCCGCTGGTCAATGGTGAAGAGGCTTTTGCTGCGGTTCATCACGCCATTGCGAATGCGAAGAAATCAGTGGATATCATCTGCTGGGGTTTCCAGCCTTCAATGTATTTTATCCGCGATGGGCAGGCCCCTGATTGAGTTACTCGTTGACGTTGCGAGAAAAAACAACGTGGAAGTGCGAGTACTGGGTTGGGAAATGCCACTCAATTCAGCAGGGGGAGCAGGTGAAGCCAATCTGCCCGGCAAAGGTATTGTGCGTGTAAAAGATCGGGCAGGACAAAGCGCGACGGAGGAGCAATATGCGAGTGACATGAAATGGTTTGCAGAGTATGCACTGTTTAACACGATTAAAGAGATATCAGTCGGTCTCGGAACAACGCCAAAAAGATTAAAGCAATTCCCGCAGTTTGTAAGCAGGGGCTTCAATGTTGATGAACGTGCGGAGATACGATATCAGGCATCACTGCATGCCCTTGATAAAGACATCAGTAAAATGACCGTGGCACTTCTGGCGGCGACAGCCACTCATCACCAGAAAACAGTCCTGGTGGATTACGAATTACCGGAGCATGCAGTGGGTTTTGTGATGGGCCACAACATGCTCGATGAGTACTGGGATACAGATGAGCACTCATCCAGGGGTCGGGCAGGCAGCGTGAATGCCTGTGCACCCAATATGGGAGCCAGGATTTCCGCGTCAGGATATTTCAAGTCAGGTAACGGGCCCGATACTGGAACACCTGCACGAGAATTTTGCTAAGGCGTGGTGTAAGGAAACGCATCAGGATCTGCTGGCTTTGCGTAATGCTAAGAGAGTGGCAAAAGAACTGAAGCCCCGCCCTGAATACGGCACGCCGATTATGGCTCAACTGCTTCGTACTCAGGCACAGGAACAAAAACGGGATATCGAGACGCTTTATTTGCAGGCAGTCAACAATGCCACTCAGTTTATCTATATAGAGAACCAGTATTTCTGCTGGCCGCCGCTGGCTGAGTTGATCAATAAAATTGCAGAAGAACAGACTAGCAAAGGGCGAGACCAGAATAAGCATGGTGCTTTGTATTTGTTTGTAGTGACCAACGCCACAGATGAGGGTATCGGGTCGGGTACCGTCAATACCCAGCGCATGCTTAAGGTGCTGGGACGGGCGGACACAATTCCGGGTATCACAAAACAAATGCAGATTGATAAACTCCGGAGAGAAGCAGGAACAACACCTGTTTCAGAGATGTATACACCTAAAGATGTTGAAGAATTTGTAAAGAAGCAGCAAGAGCTGGACGCAAAGATACTTGAAATTGAAAAGTACGATTGTCCCCTGAGCCCCGGCCTGGTTTAAAATCCATGTCTGCTCTTTGTGGTGGACTCACCTCCTGACAACTGGATGCCAGTTTATATTCACCCAAGTTAATGATTGTGAATGACGTATTTACTACGCATGGGTCCGCCAATATTAATACCCGCAGCATGCAGGTGGACAGTGAAATGAATATTGCTCACGAATGGGCCAGTGTGACTCAGGAGTTTGCGGCGAAGGCTTTGGAATTTGCACACAAATGGAATGGGCTCCGTGGACGACTCAAAAAGTGCATTTGATATTTGGAAACGTATCATTTCAGATAATGATCGGATGATGAGTGAAAAAAATAAACCTGTCGCGCCATTAATTGGTTTCTTATACAGCAAGTCAAAGCTCAAGGATATGGATTAATGCGCGCATTGTTTCTTATTTTCTGCTTCTTAATCACATCCTGTGACCAAAGGAATACCGCAATTGTCGGTAATAAGGACATTTCTATGGATGCCAATATTAATAAGCAACTGGACTTTACCTGTAAAAAAGAGTTCATTCCGGGGCCGCAAGCTGAGGCTGATGTGCTGTTCAGATACGCCCGCTGGCTGCAGGTGAACAACCAGCTGAAGCAGGACAAAGAGGTCGATACTGAGGTCGGCCGTCTCTACCGGATTTGCAGCCGAGAACGGAATTAAGGCTAAAGCCACCATCAATCTGCAGAACGGGTCGCTGCGCGGGCACTTCGGGCTGACAGCCTCGGAAAGACGCCGCTTCAGCCAGCAGCTTATTGATGCCGGAGTTGCCAGCGGCTCACTTTATCGTTATTCATTCGCAGCACGGGGGCTGCAGTGGCTAAAGCAGTAGATGAGGAAATGGCGCTGCGTTACTATCGTAAGGCGGCTGATGAAGGGAGTGCTCTTGCACAGGTGTATCTGGGCAAAAAACTTGAGCCGATTGATATCGCCCCGGAGGTTGCCAGACAGATGTATCTCTGTGCTGCTGAGCAGGGAGAGGGAGAGGCCGCGATGATAATGGGTAGTTATTTACAAGCATCGTAAATGCACCAGAAGCGGTGCGTTTATATCAGTTAGGGGTAGCCGCGGGGGACTCTTCTTCGGCAAGTTATTTAAAGGACGGATTTAACGGCCCAGAGCCGACTAACAGGCTCTCCTATCTTGGCCAGCAAAAAGACTCCGAGCGTTCCCGGCGTTACGAGGCTATCTGGAATATACTGGCGGATTATTCCTACGCCCATCCCACCGTACCCGAAATCAACGACATCGTTCCGCTACCGCCCGCGCCTTTGCCGGAATGGGACGGCAAACTGAAGTGGCTGGAGGCCCGCGAAGCCAACATCCCGCCGGAAAAACCGGGTGAGGCGCTGATTGCGCGGCTGGCGAAGAAGAAGCACCTGAACCCGACGACCGGCAGGCCGCTGCCTGAATCCCCGGACTTTGATAAACAGAGCGCGTCGCTTCTGCTGTGCCACAGCGGAGAAGCCTGCCCGAGAAGCGGCTACTGGCAGACGGCCTGGATACCGGACAGCGGAACAGGCCCGGAAGATGTGCGTTACTTCAGGGAAGGGGATACGATGCCGGCCGACCGCATAACACGCGTTCAGCCCCGCCCCTGGGCCATTGACAGGCACGAAGAATGAACAGTCCGTGACGTGGCGTTATCCGGGCGAGGCCCAGGGACAGCGTAAGTCGTTTCTTCAACAGCAGGAGAGCACCAGAAAAAGGTAATAGCCAGCGACACGCTGCTACTGATGTTCTGTCAGCTGGTAGGGTGCGATAACAAAGCCTCTGCTCAGACAAACATGAGTGACATCCCGCCGCCTTTCGGCGGGGCCAGCACCGGGCTGGCCTTCACCTGCAGACACAATGAGATTATTCTCGGGGCCGGAAGCGGAGGCTGATGTGCTGTTCAGATACGCCCGCTGGTTGCAGGTGAACAACCAGCTTAAGCAGGACAAGGCCATAGACCGGAACGCGGTTTCGCCTTCACGTATGCGGCTGAAACGGCTACGCCAAAGCCACCATCAACCTGCAGAAACGGGTGCTGCGCGGGCGTTTTGGGCGACTTCGCATCAGAAAGACGCCGTTTCAGCCAGCAGCTTATCGATGCCGGAGTCGCCAGCGGCTACTATTTTATCGCCATCTATCTGCAGCGCGGCGTTGGTGGCAGCGGTATAGCCATGGCGCTGCGTTAATACTCGGGCATGGTTGATGAAGGGAGGCTCTGGGCACGCTCTGCGTGGGTTGAGAACCTGATCCCATCGACATTGCCCCCGAGGTTGCAAAAACAGATGTTGCTATGCGCAGCTGAGCAAGGTGAATGGCGAAGCAGCAGTAAAAGCTGGGGGCTAGCCTTACAATTGATAAAAAGTATTCAGAGGCTTTGCATGCATTCCAGCTCGGGGTGGCGGCAGGTAATTCAAGCTCAGCAAGCTTTTTAGAAGAAGGATTTTACGGTCCCGAGCCTACAGACAGGCTCTATTATCTAGGCCAGCAAAAAGACCCCGAACGCGCACGGCGCTATAAGGCTATCTGGAAGATACTGTCAGGTTACTCTTACGCCCATCCCACCGTACCTGAAATCAACGACATCGTTCCGCTACCGCCCGCACCTTGCCTGGAATGGGACGGGATGGGTGGAGGCCCGCGAAGCCAATATTCCGCCGGAAAAACCGGGTGAGGCGCTGATTGCACGGCTAGCGAAGAAGAAGCACCGGATCAGGTGACGGGCAGACCGCTGACGCATTAAATGGTTTCATCAGAAAGAATATGTCATTCATGTTGTGCTATAGCGGTAATACAACGTCATTCAGTCGGTAATTTTTATTTCAGATAATCCTCAAATTGTTTTATTTAGTGACAAGTTTCTTATTTAACTAATTTATTAAAGGTATATTTAATAATGAAAATATTATTCGGCTGGGTGATAAAACATACCGGCGGCGGCTCTGGTATTAAGTGCTTCAATGAAGATGATGTTTCATCGGTGTAGGTGCTGCGCGAGTGGGAGATCCTGTTGACTGCCCTAAGCACGGTAAAAATGTTATCGCAGAGGGCCATGCAACCTACAAAGACTACGGGCGACCGGTGGCATTTCATGGGCATCGTTGTGCATGTGGGTGCAGCTTGATATCAAGCCTACCATCAGCAACGGCGATGTAAATATGCCAGTCAATCTCAAAATACCATCACCTGCAATTGCCGGTGGCGCCAAATGGTGGGTGTGGCTTTTAATATTGCTCATCATGATAATCGTTGGCATAAATTACGCCATCAATGATGAAGATCTCTAAACCGGACATGAGCAACATAATATTTTGGGAGAACGCGCTGGAATTGCCTTTTTTAGGTTGGGCTTTCCTATTGTTTTTCCGTCTGGCCTGGTTTAAAGGACAATTCAATGCAGCTATAAACAGTGATCGGTTACGTGAAAAACAACTCAATCGAGAACTAAAGCGCGGCAGCGTTATTTAAATGTCTATGGATTAAGTCTTCTTACTGCGTTCCGCACTGACGCTGATACTCAAGGTAACTTACAGTGGGAAGCTTTGAGCCAAAAAAAAGCGGCATTGAAAACACAGCCATCATGGTTGGGATACCGGGGTGTCCGACACAGTCGTTTAATCAGAAATAATGAAGAAGCCGTAGAGCAATTATTGAAGCGGGGGTACGCTAAAGTGCTGGAAGAACTCAGCCCAATCCTTGCCATGATGTCAGAAGAAACATCTATTGCTGTATTACTTGAATGCGAGAGTCACCTGAATAGTCATCAGATAGAGAGTACTTTTAGGCAGTGCTGGGATGACATTAGCATAGCTCAACCCGTTACGCTCATTTCAGGTGCCGGGCTTGCCGTCATTGACCAATGGATAGATCAAAGCAGTAATGAAAACAATGCTCTTAGTCTTAGCCGCACAGATTGAACCCGAACATCCTGAGGGAACTTCAGAAGTACTGTCGGCTGATTGCTCGGTCATTCACTCCTCATCCATAATCTACCGATCATATGGTTATCATCCGGAAATAGTCATATCATACAGACGAAAGATTTGGAATATGCTATTGCGCACTCCTGAAATGGGTTCCCATAACGGGTGAAAGTATAGAGTCTGGCTGGCTGGTTGGTATCCATTCGGAACATAATATTGCTGTTGCCTCGGCATTAAAAGCTGTAAATAGTCCAATCAATATTGGGCAGGACTTAAATAATCTTGATGCAATATTGGGATATCCTGGTTGTTCTGCTCCATGGGTTGCCATCGCCTGCGCCGCACAATTCCTGCAGAAATGGAAAAGCGCAATTGATCTTGAGTGGTAATCGTACCAACGCACCGTTGTGGGCCACAATAGTTTCGCCTGAGGGGCTATCAACTCAGTCGTGATACACGAATTAGTAAAGAAAATGGAATGATGAAAACTAATGATTGTGCAACAGGGAATAAATGATGAACACATCGAATAAAGGAAGTGATAGGCACTGGATAGATCGTTATAGCGTTATTTTCTTGTGCCTCACTGCGATTGCCTGGTATTTATCGTTTTGGTGAAAGAATTGGCCTGTTAACGTTTCAGCAAGTTTTACGCTCATTGGATTATGTTTTATTTTTTTCAAGATATGATGATTTTAATTAGAAGCATCTGCAAGGGCGTAATGATAATCATGTCTCTGTTAAAAATAATAAACACAGCAAGTGAATAGAAACTCCGCTCTAGTGTCGCCATATCTGAACTCGTTGGCACTAGGCGATCAGTTTGGTCGTTTTGGCGAAGGAAAGTGACCATTATTATGCTCACCGGGCGTAAGCTGGATGTGGAACAACTCGCCCCCGGCATTAGCAGTCAATTCTGGCTAGAGCATCAAGGTACGGTGCTGTTGTGGGGAGGAGATACAGATCAGCCTTTGGATAATGACTGGTTCAGCAAGATTAAGGCATTATGCCATCAACCGATTGATGCTTTGATTTGGGTCAAGCACATCATCTCTGAGTCGCTCCTGCTTTGGATTACAGCGTCATCCGACGACATGTTATCACCACAGGAAATAGATACTCTCCCGAAGAATTACCTCTCGTTATGAATTATTAGGATGGAGACTGCTGCTTATTGTGTGGTCGTTACATCCGGCTGGTGACTGCTCAGGAAGAATTACACAGTCTGTCGGTTGCTTATTGCCATTCCGAGCAACATCGAAGGCTATTGAAGCGCAACTACTTACATTGGCCTCTAAATTGACAGAGCAAGGAATTCAGCAAATCTGTATTGATCCTCAGTACACATTCTTGCTTGCTTTGAAATCTGAGCTCTCCCTGTCAGCGAGGCGTATTAGCCAGTCTCTGACTGAGTTGCTGAATCCGCATCGTCCGTTACCCGTTGCAGGGATTATGTTTAGCCCTTCAGCAATGGAGTCTGCCCGAGAGGTTAAACATCATTGGGGAAAAGACACGTGTTGGGATTCGTTACTTGCTTCACTTTCAACATTACCTGTGGGATTACGCCCGGTAAAACATCGTCTGGGATGGCCTCAGGTATTATGCATTATTAGTTCAGCATTTATGGTGCTCTGGGCTGCTGGGATAATTATCTCGTTTATTTACAACCGTAATATTATTGCTACGACACAGGATCAGATTACTCGCGCGTCTCAAAGTGTTGGGATTGAGCAGCGGCTGAGTGCACTCGCTGAATTGCAAGCGGGAATCGAACGCCTGCAAAATCGGTCTGCTCACGGTGTGCCGTGGTATGACTTCACCGGGCTAAATCAAAATGATGCGCTACTCCACGCACTTTGGGAGCGATACAGTAATGTCGCACTGCCGTTGCTGCGTGATGCGGCGGCAATTCACCTTAAGGCCAAGCTGAAAACCATAGCCGCATTGCCGCCAGATAGTCCACTTCGCGAGCAGCTTGCAAGACCCGCTTACACCCAGCTCAAACTATTACTGATGCTGGCGCGACCGGAACGAATGAATGAGGAGTGGTTTAGTCATGCACTGATACGGGATTGGGCGCAGCGTGAAGGCGTGACTGACAGTTATTGGCAGGGAGAAGGTGCACCGCTGCTGGCCTTCTACAGCAAGAGTTTGCGTACACATCCGCAGTGGGCGCTAAAGATCGATGATGAACTTGTCAGTCAGGTACGCGCCCTGCTGGTGCGGCAGATGGGGTAACCAACAAAGCGAAACCCGCCAGTACCAGCGGATGCTCACAGGTAGCCCGATTGGCATATTGACATGCGCCTGTCAGACATGACCGGCGATACCGACACGGCGCGTTTGTTCACGACCGATGAAGTAGTCCCGGGGATGTTTACCCGGCAGGCTTGGGAAGACGGCGTGAAACCTGCCATTGAAAAAGTGGCTCGCGAGCGCAAGGAAGAGATGGACTGGGTGCTGGGTGACAATTCGCAGGCCAACCAGGCAGCATCACCGGACGCACTGCAAGCCAGGCTGACCAGCCGTTACTTCTCTGACTACAGCGCCGCCTGGCTGAATTTCAACAGCCTGCGCCTGCAACCACTCCGACATTGTCGACGCTATTGACCAGCCACACTGATGGCAGATGTGCGCCGTCACCGCTGAGTGGCGCTGATGAACACCCTCATGCAGGGGCGGACCGGGCAGAGTGGGGATGCCATTGCTACTCGCTGGGAAGTCTGCAGAACGCAGTCAGTCGGGAAAAGCGCCCTGCCATTGACCAGAACAGCGGCCCGAGCGGCCCACTCGATGCGACTTTCGGCCCGCTGCTGGCGCTGACTGACAGTCAGGGCAGCAGCAGTATGAGCCTGCGCACCTTCCTGACGCGCGTGACTCAGGTGCGTCTGCGCCTGCAGCAGGTCACCAACGCGGCAGACCCGCAGGCCATGACGCAGACGCTGGCGCAGACGGTATTTCAGGGGAAAACCGTGGACCTGACTGACACGCGTGATTACGGCAGCCTGGTCGCCGCCGGGCTGGGGCAGGAGTGGAGCGGTTTCGGGCAGACGGTGTTTGTGCGCCCGATGGAGCAGGCCTGGCAGCAGGTGCTGATGCCGGCTGCGGGCAGCCTGAACGCCCAGTGGCAGCAGTCGGTGGTGAACGAGTGGAACAGCGCATTTGGCGGCCGTTATCCGTTTAAAAATGTCAGCAGTGAGGTGTCACTGCCGCTGCTGGCGAAATACCTGAACGCGGACAACGGACGCATCACCCGCTTCCTGCAGTCGCGTCTGAGCGGCGTGCTGCACCGCGAAGGCACCCGCTGGGTACCGGACAGTATCAACGCCCAGGGGCTGACGTTTAACCCGGCCTTTCTGCAGGCGCTTAATCAGCTCAGCCGGATTTCCGACGTGGTGTTCACCAATGGAGAGGCCGGGCTGCATTTTGAACTGCGCCCCGGTACGGCAGCAGACGTGATGCAGACTGACCTGATTATTGACAGTCAGAAGCTCACCTACATGAATCAGCAGCCGGTGTGGAAACGCTTCACCTGGCCGGCTGACACTGAAGCGCCCGGCGCATCACTGAGCTGGATAAGCACGAAGGCCGGCACCCGCCAGTATGGTGATATGCCAGGGAGCTGGGGCCTGATTCGCCTGCTGGATAAGGCTCAGGTCAGCGCCAATCCGGGCATCCGCAGCAGCTGGCGGCTCACTCCTGGCAGGCTCCCGACGGCCGCCCGCTGAACTACATTCTGCGAACAGAAGCGGGGGAAGGGCCGCTGGCGCTGCTGAAGCTGCGCAACTTCACGCTCCCGGCGGAAATATTCATTATCAGTGACGCTCGGACGTGCCGGATGAAACTTTGTCAGCGAGGAAGACTCATGACCCTGCAATCCCTGATTAATGCCTGCGGTGCGAATGCTGACCATCTTCACGTGCTGGCTACTGAGTCTGTTTCTCTGTGGGAGCCGTGGCTGAAACCTGGCGGGCACCCAAGCAGCAGGCGAAGACCCGACCTACAACGATGCATTCCAGCAGATGCAGCAGGAGATGAACCGTTTGTCTGGCGCGGATACGGCGCTTATCTGTGCGCTGGCGGAGCAGGTACTGACGACGGAAGCCAAAGATATCCGCGTGGCAGTCTGGTACTGCTGGGCGCGCCTGCAACAGAACGGTGAAGACGGGTTTGCAGACGGTCTGGCCCTGCTTGCCGGCCTGCTGCAGCGCTTCGGTGATGCTCTGCATCCGCAACGGGCGCGCAGTCGTGAGGCGGCGCTGGGCTTTCCCGCCAGCGCGCGCATGCTGGATACGCTGACACTATATCCTGAAGTGACGACCGCAACGGCGCAGCGTACCGTGGCGGCGTTGCTGACGATTGATGACGTATGCAGAGCGCAGGGCGGGGCCGGCCTTGGTGGCCTTTACAGCGCGCTGGAGGCAAGGTTGCTGAGGGCAGGCGGCCCGGATGCGGTGGTGCCCCAGACGGCGGCAGACGGTCCCGCATCCCAGTCGTCTTCAGCTTCCGCCGCCCCCGCTCTGGCGGCTATCAGTTCCGGGCGTGATCTGCTGGACCAGGCACGAACGCTGGCCGCTTATCTTCGCGATCAGCCAGGCGGATGGCTGGCCGCGCATAGGCTGATGAAAACCATCCGTCATGACACGCTCAGCCAACTGCCACCGTTGTCCGGCGACGGCAAAAGCCGTATCGAGCCACCCAAGCTGGACCAGCGCGCACAGCTTAAACGCCTGTGGCTGCAGCAGAGCTGGGCCGAACTGGCCGAGCAGGCCGACAGCCTATTCAGCCGGGGCGGCAATCACTTCTGGCTTGACCTGCAGTGGTATCAGCACCAAGCGCAGCTGCGCTCGGGCAATGCGGCGCTGGCGGCGATTGTTCAGGACGACCTTAAGGGCCTGCTGTCGCGCCTCAACGGGCTGGAAACGCTGGCTTTCAGTGATGGAATGCCGTTTGCGGATGAGGTCACCATGGGCTGGATCCAGCAGCATGTGCTGATGCCTGCTGGAGTGTTTGGAACAGAGACTGGCTCTGTGACTGCTGGCGCTGAAGATGATGTGCTGCAGCTTGAGAGCGAGGCCACTGACCTGGCAGACAGGGAAGGCATTGAGGCTGCTGGCCTGGCTGCAGCGGCCCGGCATCACGTCACCTCGCGCAGTGGTTATACGTTTGCTGATGGCCAGACTTGCCGGCATTTTGGTCAGAAATGGCGCTTCATCTGCTATGTGCGCTCGATACGCAAGCAGAGAGTATGACGCTGGGCGAGTGGGAGCCATCTCTGTTGTTTGAGGTGCAGTCCCGCAGGCTGAAGCTGTTGCGCAGCCGTGCAGGCCGAAGCGAAGCGGATAAAACCAGGACGCACACAGAGATGGAAAGACTACTTTCATCGCTTATCCGGATTGATGCCGCTCGTGCTGCCATACTGACCACTTCGTAAAGGAAGACGAAACCCGTTTATGAAAGACTTAACCCTGCGTTATTACGATAACGAAATGCGCTATCTGCGCGACGCCGCCAGAGAATTTGCCGAAACTCATCCTGACCGCGCCGCCATGCTCAACCTGGACCGCGCAGGCACGCCAGATCCTTTTGTGGAGCGCCTGCTTGAAGGATTTGCTTTTTCCGTCGGTCGACTGCGTCAGAAGATTGATGATGACCTGCCGGAGCTGACCGAAGGTCTGGTCAGCATGCTCTGGCCGCATTACCTGCGCACTATCCCGTCACTGAGCATAGTGTCGCTCTCGCCTGACCTGCCAAAAATGAAAATGGCGGGGACTGCTCCCGCCGGGCTGGAGGTGTATTCCCGCCCGGTAGGCCCCAAAAATACTGTCTGCCACTACCGCACCACAAAGCCGGTTACGCTTAATCCGCTGTCAATCTCAGGCGTGGTCATGGGCACCGAGCCGGACGGACGTTCCGTGTTGCGTCTGCGCATAGCCAGCAGCGGGCAGGCGGACTGGAGCCAGTGTGACCTGCGCCATCTTAGCTTGTGGCTGGGAGAAGACGTGCCCGTGGCGACCGCGCTGCATCAGAGGCTGACCCGCCGTCAGGCCGCGATATACGTCCGCCTGGCCGGGCAGCAGGAGCGGATCGCCCTCAACGCCTGGTTCAGCCCGGGTGGATTTGGTGAGGACGACAGACTATGGCCAAAAGGTGACAGCGCCTTCAGCGGCTATCAGTTGCTGCTGGAGTACTTCACCTTCCCGGAGAAGTTTCGCTTTGTGACCCTGAACGGACTGGAAGCTATCCCTCTTCCACCCGGGCTCACGGGGTTTGATATTGAGGTGGTATTCAGTGAGGCGTGGCAGAGTGATTTGCCGGTGACCGATGCTTCGCTGAAACTGCACTGCGTACCGGTGATTAACCTGTTCACGCTGGAAGCAGACCCGCTGACGGTTAACGGACTGGAGAGCGAGTACCTGCTGCGCGCGGCGCTGCAGGACGGACATACCGAATTTACTCGGTCGGATGCGGTCAGCGGTTCCAGGGCTGACCGGTGCGGCTGAATACGTTCCGTTCACCAGTTTCCGGCACCGGGGCGGCATGATGCGACGCCTCGCCTGAGCGCTATTTTCGCGCGTTCGAAAAGGCGTGACCGGGATGCACGACACCTGGCGATACTCGGCGGTCAGCAGTGGGAGGAGGGAGCTTCCGCGATACGCTCTCGCTGCGTATCACCGGCACCAACGGGCAGCTTCCGCGTCGTGCGCTGCAGAGCACCCTGCTGGACCGCTGCGAACAGGTGCTGCAGATATCGGTGGCGCAATCTGACTCGTCCGGCCTTCGCAACTTATCACCGCGGGGATTGCTCACTGGCGGGTGCTGAGCCACCTCGGTTCGGCTTCTGTGTATTATGACTGACCCCAGCGCAGATTTTGCGCGGCACGCTGTCGCTGTACAACTGGCGGATGACGAACTCTGCAACCGCAAACTGGATGCGATCCTTGACGTACAGCATCACCGTCTGCAGCGGTTTGAGTCTGGTTACCTGCTGCGCGGTCTCGACATTGAGGTGACGCTCGACAGCAGGGTTTGGTGACGGCGATATACACCTGTTCGGCGAGATGCTCAACCGCTTCCTGTCGCTTTATGCAGATATGAACCAGTTCATTCAGCTCTCCCTGATTATCCGGCCTGAAGGAAAATGTATCCGGTGGAAAGAGAATCACAGTCAGCGCCTGCCCGGCTAATCGCGCGGCTGGGTGACCGGCTGCCTTACATGAATTTTTACCGCTTCTGTCAGCTGCAGGCTGATCGATGCACCATTGCCGGGCCGGCAACGGCAGGTGCGGCACGAGCCGGTGCGCTTCGGCCTCATCGGCATGGGCTTTCCGGCAGGGGAAATGCGTGGCGCGGAGGAACCCGCTTATCCGCATCTGCCGCCCACGGTACGCATTAATTTCATGGGGCTCTATGGCACGGCGTCTCCGCTGCCGTCGCATTACATTGATGATGTGACGCGGCAACGCGAAGGGCACGAGGCCACCCAGGATTTTCTGGACATCTTCAGCCACCGCCTAACCACCCAGTTTTACCGCATCTGGCGAAAATACACCTACCCGGCTATGACTTTCGCCTGGTGGCACCGATGACACCTCTCAGTACCTGCTGGGGCTGGCGGGCCTGGGGATAAGCGGCTGTGTAAATATCGCAACGCCGGTCTCGCGATTCCTCGGCGTTGCTGCCGGTGATGCTGCTGCCCGGTCGAACCGCTGAAGGGGTCTCCTCACTGGTGAACCTGCTGGCACCGGACACGCGCGCGCAGGTCGTGCCCTGGGATTCACGTCGTATTCCCCAATCCTCAATACTGAATATGAGCACGCGCCACCCTGTCAGTCTGACGCATCGACCGGTGGTGGGGACGCATACAGACGTCAACGGTCAGGTATTGCTGAGGCTGATCACCGAAAACCCTGCGGAAGTCCGCTGGCTCCTGGCGGGCAACGCACGGCGACTTGATGGCGCTGTTGCATTTATCTAAAGCGCTGGATGCACGACTGAGCTGTGCGTGGATCGCACGCTTGATGCCTGATGCGCAACTGAGCTGCCGCACGGATGGGCGCAACAACTGGACGCACGGCGGTGCTTCCTCTGACACAACCCTGGCCCCGCGAGTCTAACCAGATATCCATACAGCTCGGTCGCTATCAGCGTCCGGGTGCAACTCTTCGATCGAAACCGATGAACAGGGCGACTATCGCTGGTAAAACGCTTATCCCTCTTATGCTGGCACTGAGCGTCAGCAGCTGCGGTCTGACGCAGAAAGTATCAGAGGGCACCGTCTCCGTAACAAAATCCATTTTTTACAAACAAATACGCACACTGCATCTCGATTTTCGCGCTCGTGAAGGGGCAAACCGCAACGCACAGGGTGCTGCGCTCTCAACCGTGGTGCGCATCTGGCAACTGAAGGACAGTAGCGCTTTTGACGCCTCAGACTACCCCTCGCTATTCACTGCTGACAGTCAGGTTCTGAAGGCGGACCTGCTGGCACAAATGGACATACGCATCCGCCCGGGTGAGTCAGTCAGTATTGATATGCCGATGACGATAAAGCGGAGGTCGTGGGCCGGCCTCTTCCTCTCGCCGGACACTCAGGATGATCAGGTGGCGACTGCTGACCCGCGATGATCTCGACCCGGATAAGGCGCGCGTGATTGAACTGGGACGGTACACTGACTTTGGTCGCGGAAAAGGCTAAAAGACCCTGATGATGCCTTCACTTTATGAGATCCTTTACGGCAATTTTAGTGGCGGGCTGGCGCTCATGCCGTGAGCGAGGGGACCAAATATTCTTCGGTGCTGGATAACCTGCAGCGCATCCTCAACACCTGCAGGCTCAATTGCACACTGATCCCCGATTATGGACTGCCGGATATGACGAGATCCGCAAGGATGCCGGGCACTGCGCACCGCTGCTTCACACCTTTTCAAGCGTGTTGCTGAAGTACGAACCGCGCCTTAAGCGTATTGAGGTGCATTGCTGGAACAAACGGTGCCAGGCGAATTGCGCTACGCCATTGAAGCCGAACTCACCGGTATTGGCCTGGTGCGCTACGGCACGGAATTCAAACCAGAGGGCAGAGTGTTGCTGCGTCACTTAAAGCAACAGCAGTTAATGGGCAGTGGTTTGACGGGATAAACAAGGAAGGTTGTTGAATATGAATCAGGTGATTAAAACCGGTGCAGATCCGCGCACCTTACCAGGCTATTCCCAGTTGCGGGAAGAGATGAGTAAGCTGACGCATCCCGCCCGGCCCGATGTTGATTGGGGCAAAGTGGAGAGACTCACGCTGGGGTTGTTTGAACAAAATGGACTGGAGTTGCAGAGTGCGGCCTGGTTCACTTTGGCGCGTGCCAACAACGCGGGTTTGAGGGCTCAATGAAGGCTTGAATCTGATTGACGCGCTGGTGGTACATCAGTGGTCGATTTTCTGGCCGCTGGCGATTGATGCGCGCGCCGATATCCTCAGCGTGATGTTTCGACGTCTGCAAAGTCTCTACCGTGGCTGGCAGGTGGTGGGCAGCGAGATGGCGGCGCAGCTATTAGAAACGGAGCGGTTGCTGATATCCCTGCGTGAAGCGTTGTTACGTTTTGGTATCGGAATTCAACTTGCGCAGGCTAATACGTTATTGCATCAGGTCAAACACTCCATAACGCAGCTTCAAGAAAGACTGCCCTCTCCGGTGCAGCTTATTCCGGCAGCACTCAACAGTGAATACCACAGCGATCCGGCTCGCGTTTATGCAATTCTATTCTGATGCGGATGAGCAGCAAGACGCGCCACAACGGCATCATCATTAAAATCATTTGTGAGTGGGGCCTGCTGTGCCTTACTGGCTGGCGTTTTAGTCTTTGTCTGTGGCAGTTGGTATCGATACGAACAGCATCAGCACTTGATGGCCTCTCAAGCCCTGCACGAACAACAGCGCAGAGAGAAACAAGCGATATCGTTGGAAAAATTACAGAGCTGGCATCGTGGTATGGCGCAGTTGGAAAATATGGCTGAACAACTCAATGGACTAGATAAAACTAAAGGAAAATATCTTACGGTGAGTGAGCTTAAAACGGGGATTTTTTCCGCGATGCAGGCCTTTAACCAGCAGATTCCGGTTGAAGAGCAACTTCGACGTTATGCCGAGGGTAATGGTGATCAGCTGAGTGAACAAACGCAGACGGAGATTACTGTTAACAGCTGATGTTTCGTTATCAGCTCACTTTTAACTAGGATAACAGAAATTCAACTCACCGATCGGGAAAAAGCCAATCTAAATCAAAGTCGTACCAGGTAAACTTCTGAAATCAGCGCTAAACCAGTAAAACAGATTGAATCCAATAGGTGGGCAGGTTACAACGTTGCAAAACCATGAATGGATGCTGGTACAGTATCGACAACCCTCCTGACCGGAGGGCTTTTTTATCGCTTTAACAACGGAAAACGCCTCCACACTTACCGCCCATGGATGAAAAAAGGTATTGGCTGGTCTGGCTACTTCTCACGCTGCTGACTTTGATTCGCATTACTTGCCGAACAAATCCTGGATCAACGGCGCACGCGTGAAGCGGAATTCCATCAGCAGTTCAGTCGTATTGCGGCCTATTTAACGCAGAATGAAACTCTGTTGCCATTATTGACGGGTGATAGAAAACCACTGAATTGCAGAAGAAATTTCCGCAAATCGTGCAGCGAGCACACACAGAACAGGCCGCTAACCGGCCCGCGGTTTGAAGATGCCAGCGAAGGACGGTACTGGCTGTATAACCCCTTTCGACAATTCCGCATGCTGGTGGATTTGCATTTTGCCGTGCAAGCCCCAGAGGTCGGGTTGGCACTTGCATTTCATATTCATGCTCAGCCCGCAATATCAACTTCGGCCTATTCTGAAACGGCGCGTTGGCAATGGCAGCGTCCGTTTATCAACCTCTACCAACCTTTTCTGATTAAAAGGCAGCGCGAATCTGATTGGCGTGCGCTGCATGTCGCTCCGCCCCTGCTGTTGATGTTGTGGCTCATCATCGGTTTTCTCGGTTGGGAATTATTGCGTCACTGGCGACAAAACGTCGAAATGCGTCTGCGGGCTGACTATTTCCAGCGCACGCGGCGTGAATCTTTGGGTGAATTCACGGCGGGTATCATCCATGAAATTAACCAGCCGCTCACCGCGATTAACACGTGGTTACACACCAGCCAGCTGCTGCTTAAGCAAGGCAAACACGATAGCCTGCCGCAGACACTCGGTGCCGTCAGTTTACAAACTGAACGATTGGCCGGATTGCTGCAACGTTTTCGCGACATTGTCAGCGAACGCCCGGTGGCGATGACTGCGATCGGTGTTGAATCAACATGGCGGCGAGTCACGGTGCTATTACAACAAGAACTGGATGCGGGCGCTGTGGTGCTTCATCAGCAGTTTCAGCATGACCACGCGCGTGTTATCGGCGACGAACAATGGCTCGAACAGGTCTTTCACAATCTGCTACAAAATGCGATCCACATGCAGCAAGGGCAGGCGGATGCGTGGGTGGCTATCAATTCAGAACGCCTGGCGCACGAGATTAAAATCATCATCAGTGATAACGGACCAGGCTTTTCTGTCGAAGGATTAGCGCAGGCCTGTATGCCGTTTTACAGCTCGCGACCAGAAAGCATGGGGCTTGGCATGACGCTGGTTGAGAGCTTGATGTTACGCATGAATGGCCAGCTGCGGCTGGCAACGCCGAAGGCGGCGCGGAAATCACCCTAATTTTCCACTGGCGGAGTAACGGAATGAGCGCAAAAGTTTGGTTAGTGGATGATGATTTGTCGGTGCGTTGAATCATTGGGTTTTCTCTTGAGAACGCTGGAATATGACGTTGCCGACTTTGCTGATTTGGCCTCATTTGAGGCGGCTACGTCAGCGCCACCGCTGCGCGGCTGTTTCTTGCTGGACGTCCGCATGCCGGGCATCCAGTGGCCTTAGCTGGTTGACAGAGAAGGGCGAGGCATCCGCTGCTGCCGGTGATCATCACTGACCGGTCATCGGCACGATTAAGCCTGTCGCCGTGCGTTCCGTCAGGGGCTTTCGGTTTTACACCAAACCGTTCAGAGATTGAACCGTTGCTGGAAAGCGTGCACCGGCAATGCGAAAGTGAACAGCGCGCGCAGCGCTGGCAGGCGCAACAGATTTTGCAGTCGCGTTTTGCATTGTTGTCGGTGCGTGAAAACGAAGTGATGCAACTGATGATTGCCGGGCAGACCAGCAAAGAGATAGCGCGTGTTTTATCGCTGTCACCACGAACGGTTGAAGCCCATCACGCCGCAGTTCTGACTAAACTGGAAATGGACAATCTTGCGCAACTGATTCACGCCTGGCAGCAACTTAACCAGGTATAACTACCTGGCAGAACGCGTGATCACCCGAATATTTATTAACCTGCTCTCATTTTACAGTGTCACCTAACATAACTCAGGAGTGACACATGACTATTCGCCTTTCTTTGATTGCTGCTGCGGCGGCATTTGTTTCTTTTGGCAGCCAGGCCGCCGTGACTGAATCCAATCTGTCATTGGCTGAGGCGCAAAAACTGGCCAGCGCAGCTATTCAGTCCTGCGCAGCAAAAAATTACAATGTCACCGTGACGGTAGTGGATCGCGCAGGTTTAGTGACTGCGGTACAGCGTATGGACAATGCCGGGCCGCACACCGTAGAAGCGAGCCGTATGAAGGCCTACACTGCGTTGAGTACCAGGAATCTGAGTGGCAAAGTGATGGAAACGGCACAGAATAATCCAGGCGCGCAGAATATGCGTGACGTACCAGGCTTTCTGTTGTTAGCCGGTGGCGTGCCGGTAAAAAGTGGTAATCAGGTGATTGGTGCGATTGGTGTCGGTGGTGCGCCGGGCGGTAATCTTGATGAGGCTTGCGCGCTGGATGCATTGAAAGCGATTGATTAAGTCATGATGGGCGCAATATATTGCGCCCATCAAGCACATTGTCTGTCGTGTCACTTCAATTAGCCTGTCCAACATAGCCAGGGCACGTCATGCAGGCCACCCGCTACGGAATATCGGTTTCCCTGCCGCGCTATGACTCCACTGATGAACTGCCATAACGTACGCGTCTTGACGCCACAAAACACAGCAGCGGCACCGGTAAGGTAAACAACAGCAGCAACCACAGCAATACGTACACCGCATCGACGCCGTCATTTTGCAGATTGTTATAAAGCTGAACCGGCATGCCCTGAGGGAAATAGGCGAAAATCATGACAATGCCGAACTCACCCATGGCGCGCACCCACGCCAAAGCTGTTGCAGAGGCCAAACCCGGCGCGGCCAGCGGAACCGACAAACGCCAAAACCCCTGCCACGGTGAGGCACCTAAGGTACGACCGGCATCCAGAATATCCTGCGGAACGCCCGCAAAAGCGGAACGTGCAGTGGTAATGAAGTAAGGGCAGTGCGCCGTACCATTGCGCCAGAATAAACGCGGCAGGATTGTTCCAGCGTCCAGCCAAATTTCCCCAGTAATTCCCCGGAACACTATAAGGTCCGTAAGCGCTCACCAGTAAAATCCATTGCCAGCGGAGGCGTCAGTAATGGAATCATCACCAACAGTTCCACAATGGCGCGCGCACGATGCCTGCGACAACCACCCGCCACCGGCAATCCGCTGATAAGATCAACAGCAGCGCAATCGCGCCCAATCCCAAAGAAGGTGGAGATGGCACTCCCATCGCCAACCAAAGGTGCATGTGCTGCCATTGAGTGACACCAATCGGGGTGACGAATGGCACTCCAGCAACATCAGTGCTGGCAGTGACAACCTAAAGCGCGGTGGCGTGACTTTGGTCTTCATTACTGATAAACAGCTCCCGCCTTTCGGCGGGCGTAGCCATTATGTTTAAACAGCGCCTGACCTGGCTTACTCAGCATGAAATCGACAAAGGCTTTACCCGCCACGCCGCACCGTGCGGAGCGTTTTTCAGCACGGCTGCGTAGTAAACCAGCGGTTGAGTGTGCAGCACTTTATCTTTGCCAGCGCTGTCTTTGACGCTGAAGCTGACAGTGTCATACCACTGTTTTGCCATGTCTGGGTTGCTCAGGTTGATCTCATCCGGCAGCGCCACATAAGGCAGATGCGCGGATATCACTTCACTCTCATAACCTGCCGCGGCATCGACCTGACCACTCTCCAGACGAGCCAGCAGGCCACCTTCAAGATGGGTCTGAGCAGGGTTTTGGTAGCCACCAAGAATTTTATCGGCGATGCCCGGCTGCTTATGTAATACTTCTCAGCCAGCAGCAGGGTAAAGATAATGTTCTGGCCTTTTGGATCGTTAATCGGATCGGTGCGCCCGAACTTAATGCCCGGCGTGGCCAGCACTTTCAGCCAACTGGCATCTGCGCCTTTGGCCTGTGCGAACTGCTGGGCAAATTTGCCTTTCGGGCTGTACGCCACCACCATGCTGGTGCTGGCAACCGGTACGGCATCATCAATCAATCCTGCATCTTTCAAAATCTGCATCGGGCCCGGCGTGATGGAAACGAACACGTCAGCGGTGATTTTCTTACTCGCGAGCAGTCGAGCCATGCCGTATGCGCCCTGGCCTTGCCCTTCATATTTTCCGTCGTTCTGTTTGGCAAAGGCTGGACCTAAAGACTGGTCCATCACTTTTCCCATCGAACCAGCATAAGTTACGCGAATATCGGTACTGGCTTGTGCTTGCAGGCTGAGGCCCGCGGCGGCGGTTAACATCAATGCTGTGAGGTATCTGACTTGCATTCCCTTTCTCGCTATATAATTAGGTAGATAACGATTATCGGAAATTGTGCAATCAGTGCAAGCTGAAATCTGTTGCGAAATATGGGGATAGCCCGCCGGAGCGGGCTGACGACATCAGGCGAGAATGCGCTGAGCCCAGGATTCAATATCATCACCGCTACCCATATCCAACTGCACCAGACCGTTGGTGATAAAGGTGGGTGAGACGTGAATACCGTTCTGGCGCGAATACTTGCAGTGCCACTTGATTTCATTTTGCAGCTCGGCGCGCAGGAACGGCGCATGGGCATCAATACCGCTATATTGTTGCAAACGATCAAGAATTTGGTGCGGTGTGGCGTCCATGTTCGGCCCATGACTGTGATCGGTGAACTCAAACTCTTCACGATGATCGGCGACCGCCTGCAGCACGCGTTTTGCAGCGGCTTTTGCCCTCTGGCAAAGTGGAAGCGGCAAGGATGTAACGAACGATCAGCCCGGAATACATATGCCACGGCTGGGATTGCAGCCGAATCTTTAGCGTCATCTTATCTTCCCCCACCAATGCCAGCAGCGCATCCAGTTTATTAAAGGCACGGACTGAGAACGGACAGGTGGGTTCAAGAAACACTTACCTTTGGGGCCGTGGCCCCAGAATCAATGGATCGGCGTGTAACACGGTGGTTTGACATATTCATTCCCTGTTGCGAGGTTAAACGTTGTACTACTTTGGCAAAGCCCGACGACGACAGCCAGCTTAGGTTTATGCTTTTTGTTACAAGGACAATGGCGGTCGACAGCATGACGCAAAATAAAAATCATTTATAGATCCGTTAACTACAAGAATGTCCGCTGTTTCCGCCTTTGCTCAGAAAATAAACGGCTATAGTTATGCCAGCTTTGTTCTCTTTTTGTGCGGTCAGCGCCGCACGGTTTATTCATTTGCCTGGAGCCGATAGATACGCAACGAGGTTCAATGTGTTTGCCGAAATATCCTGGAAAATCATCCATCAGGTGATCAATCAGACCATTGCGGAGATGGTGGATGAGCAGCAAACGTTGGATGTGGTCAGCCTGCGCAGACGGCTACGTGAGATGGCCGAAAGCGAAACTGATGAAGAGATGGTGCTGTGCTATTGGCAAGCGAGCAAGGTGCTGATGCGTTTACCGCCGACAATCACCGCCAGCCAACTGATTGAAGCAGCGAGGCATGCTTTTCGCAGCCCACTGAATCACGATCCGCTTTAACCCTAAATGCTTTTCTGACAAATCGCGGATAATCGTTTGATTTATCGTCATAATCCTGGCGTACGCTCTGCTAAACTAGAGCGTCAAAACGCTGAAACAGAGGACAGTAATGAAAATCAAAAGTTATGCCGCGATGAACGCAGGCGAAGCGCTGGTGCCTTTTGAGTATGAGGCCGGTCCGCTGGCAGCTGAAGAGGTACAGGTTGAGGTCGATTACTGTGGCGTTTGCCACTCTGACCTGTCGATGATTGATGAGATGGGGCATCTCAGCTTCCCGGTGATCGCGGGCCATGAAGTGATTGGCCGCATCAGTGCGTTAGGTGAACCGCACAGAATAAAGAGGCTGAAAGTTGGTCAGCGCGTGGGCATCGGCTGGACGAAAAGAAAGTTGCCAGCACTGTAATGCCTGCATCAACGGCGAGCAGGTTAACTGCGAAAACGGTTCAGTGCCCACCATCATGAACAAAGGCGGCTTCGCCAGCCATCTGCGTGCTGACTGGCAATGGGTAATCCCGCTGCCAGAGTCAATGGATATTACCACTGCCGGCCCACTGCTGTGCGGCGGTATCACCGTGTTCAAACCGCTGCTGATGCACAACATCAATGCCACCAGTCGTGTGGGCGTGATCGGCATCGGTGGCCTTGGCCACATGGCTATCAAACTGTTGCGTGCGATGGGTGCGGAAGTGACTGCGTTCAGCTCCAACGCCAGTAAAACGGAATCTATCCTGGCGATGGGTGCGGATCGCGTGGTGAACAGCCGTGATCCACAAGCATTGAACGCGCTGGCAGGCCAGTTTGATCTGATCATCAGCACCGTTGCGGTTGATTTGGACTGGCAACCGTACTTCCAGGCGCTGGCACCGCACGGTAAATTCCACACCGTGGGTGCCGTGATGAAGCCCTTTGAAGTTCCGGCTTTCCAGCCTGATCATGGAGTGACCGATGCCGTGATGCCAGGATCATCCACCGGTTCTCCGGGCCAGATTGCGTTCGTTAATGAAACTGGCATCGCGTTGACGTTGCGCCAACGGTAGAAGCGTTCCCGATGTCGAAAATCAACGACGCGCTGGGATCGTAATGTCCGCGCCGGTAAACATGAATTACCGCGTAGTGCTGAAAGCGGATTTCTAACATGGTGATAGGGTCGGCAGCCATGCCCTTGCAACTTCAATGTCAGATGAGGTCCGACTTTACGTTGCAGTGCAGCCATGCCGACATTGAGTCTTGCGAGTGCGCATCGTGCGCACCGTTCATCGCCCTCCATTCTTAAGCTGCATCGTCCTTCCAAACAGCATTCCCCTTACTAATCAACCTGATTCAGCATTATATTGCTCATCACTTTGCTACTCTGATGCTCTATCGAGCAAAACTCCGAGGACAGCGATGAAGATTTCCAGCTATGCCGCTCTGCAAGCGGGTGAGGCGTTAGTGCCTTATGAATATGATGCCGGCCCGCTGGCAGCGGAAGACGTACAGGTTGAAGTCGATTACTGCGGCGTGTGCCATTCCGACTTGTCGATGATCGATAACGAGTGGGGCGGTTCACGTTATCCGTTGATTGCCGGACATGAAGTGATTGGTCGCGTGGCGGCGCTGGGAGAGGCGGCGCAAAACAAAGGGCTCAGCATCGGGCAACGCGTCGGTATCGGCTGGACGGCAAAAAGCTGCCATCACTGTGATGCCTGCATCGCAGGCGATCAGGTGAACTGCGAAAATGGCAAAGTCTCCACCATCAATAACCACGGCGGTTTTGCCAGCCATCTGCGCGCCAACTGGCAATGGGTGATCCCGTTGCCTGAGACGCTGGATCTGGCATCTGCAGGTCCGTTGCTGTGTGGTGGCATCACTGTATTCAAACCGTTATTGATGCATAGCATCAACGCCACCAGTCGTGTGGGCGTGATTGGAATTGGTGGACTAGGGCACATGGCGATTAAGCTGCTGCGTGCGATGGGCGCGGAAGTCACTGCTTTCAGTTCCCACGCCAGCAAAACCGATTCGATTCTGGCGATGGGTGCCAATCGGGTGGTAAACAGCCGCGATGCGGAAGCCCTGAATGCATTAACTGGTCAGTTTGATCTGATCATCAGCACCGTTGCCGTGGATTTAGACTGGAAGCCCTACTACCAGGCACTGGCGCGACAAGGCAAGTTCCACACGGTGGGCGCGGTGATGAAGCCGTTTGAGGTTCCGGCGTTCAGTTTGATTGTTGGCGATCGTGCGCTAACCGGATCTTCAACCGGTTCTCCCGCTCAGTTACGTAGCTTGCTCAAGTTAGCCGCCCGTGTGGATATCGCTCCACAGGTGGAGGAATTTCCGATGTCGCAGGTCAATGCCGCGTTAGAACATGTGAGAGCGGGAAAAGCCCATTATCGCGTGGTACTCAAAGCGGATTTTTAAGTCTCGCTGACGAGATGAGGTGCGCATCCTTGCGCACCAACCCTTATTTACCGTGTGGATCGCTTTCGCCCAGGAAGAAATACCACAACGGAATCGACATCAGTGCGGTGAACACTGCGCTGTATAAGGCAATCATCAACCCCTGCGTGATGTACATCGTCAATGACCAGTGGCTAAACGGGATACCGTATTGATCGATCACTCCGCCAATAATCGCATTGCTCATCACCGAAACGACAATCACCGCCAGAATGCAAACGCCGCGCAGGAAGTTACGCATCTCCTTGCGCTTCACCGTAAAGCGAGCGCGAATAATGCCAAGCGGAGACTGCTGCGACGCCAGAATCTCCGCTTCGGTCATCGGAACACGTTGCTGTTTACGCCAGCGCAAAACGTCAATCAGCAGAAATGCCAGCAAACTCACCCCCATCACCGGCAGCGCATAACCCAGCGCCAACGCCACCATCAGGCAGGTGCCTTTACTGTAGTGCGGTATAGCAAGCCAGGTCTCCGTCAACGTTTTCGCCGGGCTGGCTTCCGCCTGTTGCGGACGGCGAGCCCACCACATGCGATAACCCAGCATCATCGTGCATAAAGCCTAGCCCAAAGAACGCCAGCAACAGTTGGTTAGGCAAGCCAAACAGCACGCCCATATGCGCATCCACGCCCCAGCGCGTCGTTTTGCCACCAGTGGGAACTGGGCGAAATAGACGTGATCAACAATCGTGAAGTCTTGCGGATTCACGGAAACCGCATCAACCCGTGTCGGCCAGCTTCGATCGATTTCGGTTACTGCCCATGCTTTGTCCGCGCTTTTCGGCTGACGTAACTCCAGCTTACTGGCGCTCAATCCATCCTGACGGGCGGCGCTGAGTACGCGATCCCAGTCACTGTCCGGCTGGTTGCCAGTACTGCTCGCATTGCGCAACCGGTTTTGCCATTGATGACATCGACATACTGGACATGTCCATATTCGACATATTCATATCAGGCATGCCTGACATGCTGTGATGGTCAGCATGAGGATCGGCGGGCGCCGTATCGCCATTGAGTGAGGTGTTGACCTGCGGTGTCAGCCAGTTCAACTCCGTACGCCAGCGGTCAATATTATTACCCGCCCACTGCGACCAGGTTAAACCGGTGGCGGAGAAGAATACCAATCCCAGCACCAGCGTCAGACCCAGCGTGATATGCCAGTGACGGCTAAAGGCGAATCCCTGGCGCGCGGCTTTCAGCTTACGTTTCGGGCGCGTGCCCAGCCACAGCACCACGCCGCCCAGCGCGGCGACCCACAACCAGGACGCCGCCAGCTCGGCTGTAGTTGCGGCCGAAATCACCTAGCAACAAGCTGCTGTGAAGTAAATCGAGCGTGGTACGCAGCGGAAGCACGCCGCTGGTGCCGTACACCGTCATATCGCCTTTAACTTTCAGGCTATAAGCGGATCGATAAACACTGCGCGAGACTGCGAAGCACCCAGTGAGGCATCGCTGAACTGTACGCGAGTGGTATCCGTTGCGCCTGGCGCAGGCCGCACAGCGTAAATGTGCTGTTTCTCACCTGCGTAGGCGCGTGCCGCGCTGATTTGCGCAGACAGTGGCTGGGCAGGGCCATTGGGTTGTGCCGTTAACGCATCGGAGTAGATGACGTTTTCCAGTTGTGGCGTCAGCACATAGAGCGTGCCGCTGAGTGCCGCGACAAAAATAAAGGGCGCGACAAACAGGCCAATATAAAAATGTAAGCGACGAAGTAGATTAAGCACCGCACCACGCGGTGCTGCAGAGTGAGCAGCAGACAAAGCCGTCTTCCTTCCGGTTAGAGAATGCCGTGACGCAAAAAGGAGCGTCGTTAATGATGTTATCAGCAGGAGAGAACAGCAGGCGGCGCACGCGGACGGTGTGTTGGGCTAAAGCGTCGGATCACCGGAGCCTGCAGAGGCGGCAGCGGTGGGGCGCGAGAAATCACCATCATCAGCCAGATGAACGGGATGAACACCCACATCATCAACGGCACATGCACCAGCAAGTCACAGTAGCCGCAGGCGAATTCACCGTCTTCCATCATGTGATGGTCCATGCCCGGCATCGCCATATACATCATCATTTCGTGATGATGTATCGACATTTCAGACGTCATGCCGTGGGATGGCATATCCATCATGCGGCTTTGCCGTTCCATCAACGACTTCGATACGATCGGCGCGACAAACAGCAGCAGCACCGCCAGGATGGCGATATAGGCAGTCAGGCGCTGGCGAAGTTGATGTGAGAAGGTCATGGCGGCGACGAAATGATTCAACAAATGAGGCCGAAGTGTAACGCCATTGCCGCAGAAGGGTTACAGAAACTCAGGCTAATTTAGAAAAAATTCGCACCTTTTGAAAAAAGTCACTTTACGCGCCGTATTTGTTAACCTAAATGCAACCTGATGAGAACAGTGCGGAAACAATGTAAACGGAGAAGCGATGAAAATAGTGATGCTGGATGGTGATACGCTGCCTACACCGCCGACACGCCCGGAGTGGTACGGAATGGGATTTTCGTGGAACAACGGCACAGCACGACATTATTTCTGCCTTAAAGGGCGCGCAGATTGCCATCGCCAACAAAGTGCAGCTGCGCGGAAACAAACACTGAAACAGTTGCCGGATCTGCGCTACATCTGTGTCGCGGCAACGGGTTACGACTGCATCGATTTGGATGCATGTCGTGAACGCGGCATTGTGGTCAGTAATGTGCCCGGCTACTCCACGCGAAGCGTCTCCGAAGGCGTGATTGCCGCCTTATTTGCCCTGCGCTCATCTGGTGGATTACGCCAGCACGCGCGCAGCGCCTGGCCTGCATCGTCGCATTTTTGTGTGCATCGCCAGCCGATTCAGACATTTTTGGTGCGACCTTAGGATTGTCGGCAAGGCGACATCGGCAGCGCGGTGGGTGCGATGGCAGAAGGCTCGGCATGACGGTACTCTACGGGACCGCAAAGGCAGTTCAGCGCCGCGCGCTGGTTATGTCTCCGTTTGAAGAGGTGCTGGCGCGTAGTGATGTATTGAGCTTGCATTCGCCCGCTGACGCCGCAAACTCAGCAGTTAATCGGATTTGCAGGCGCTGGCGCAGATGAAGCCGTCAGCCTGGCTAATCAACACTGCACGCGGTGGACTGATCAATGAAACGGAACTGGCCCTACGCGCTGCGTCAGGGTGTGATTGCCGGTGCAGCGCTGGATGTGCTCAGCAGTGAACCACCGGCAGCCGATCATCCGCTGCGTTGCGTAACCGGAAATTCCTAACCTGCTGCTGACACCCACATCGCCTGGGCCAGCCAGCAGGAGGAACAATCTGTTGCGGTATTGAAGCTAATCTCGAGGGATTTGCTCAGGGCAATCCAACGCATGTGGTGAGCTAAGCGCTTAAAAATCGAGCGGCCCAGTCGCTCGGTGAGTTTCTCCAGCAGCGCGGTGCCCGCCAGAGAGTTACCGGAGTGATCCAGCGCCGGCGACCATACCGCGATACACATCTCACCGGGGATGACCGCGACAATGCCGCCACCTACGCCCGACTTCGCGGGCATTCCCACACGCCAGGCGAACTCGCCAGCACCGTCATACATGCCGCTGGTCATCATCAGCGCATTGACCTGGCGTGCCTGACGCGGTGAGATCACGGCCCACTCATCGTGTTGACTGCGTCCCTGGTTAGCGAGATAGAGAAAGGTGCGCGCCAGCTCTTCACAGCTCATGGAGAGTGAGCAGTAGTGGAAATAGGTTTCCATCACTTTGCTGACATCATTGTGGAAATTGCCAAATGATTTCATCAGCCAGGCAATCGCGGCATTGCGAGCCGAATGCTCGTATTCAGAGCGAGCAACCACACGGTCATAGTTGATGTCGCTTTGCTGCGCCAGGCGGCGCACAATCTCCAGCATACGCTGGCGCGGGGCAGTTAAACGACTCTCCAGCAAGTCACACATCACCAGGGCACCGGCGTTGATAAAAGGATTGCGGGGTTTGCCCTGTTCCAGCTCCAGCTGCACCAGCGAGTTAAACGCCTGACCGGAAGGTTCCTTACCCACACGCTGCCAGATCTCGGCATCGTCATACAGCGTCAACGCGACAGTGAGTGATAGCACTTTTGAGATCGACTGAATGGAAAACGCGTGGAAGCACGCCAGCCTGAAAGCGCTGGGGTGTCGGTAGACAAGGCGATGCCGAGCTGATCGGCATCGACACCGGCCAATGCGGGAATGTAGTCCGCCACCTTGCCCTGACGCGTTAAAGGACGGACTTCAGCGACAATTTCTTCCAGCAATCCATTCGTGAGTTCTGACACCAGATGGCTCCAATTTTCTTGTTTTTCCGTTTCAAATACGTTTGCGGATTGTTTCATAGCGCGTATCTGCAGTCATGAAGCCGCTATCAGCTGCGCAATCAAGAGAATGGCAATCGAAGTGCGGTAGTAGAGACCGCATGATCTTCACGGCCAGGATCATGGTGATTTGCCCCTAATTCGTCAACGGGCGACGTAAAATTCTGTGAGCCTTCCGGGTGAAGCCTGCGTTACAGTGCATAAATCCAGCAAAAACATCGGGCTCACATTATGTTGACCAATCTGTTGCGTGATTTTCCGTCAGCGGCTCAAACCGGCAGCGCTGAAACCTTCGAAGCACTGCTATCACAACCCAATCTCCTGATTGAACGTATCGTTTCAACCGGGCAAGCCAGTCCCGATTTTGGTACAGCCAGACGCAAGGTGAATGGGTGATGATTTTACAGGGCTCGGCTGGATTGCAGTTGGAAGGCGAAAGCGAAGCGCGCACACTGTTACCTGGCGATTTTATCGATATTCCTGCAGGCTGCCGCCATCGCGTTTGCTGGACCGATAGCCAGGGGCCCTACGGTGTGGCTGGCGGTACATTATGGTGAACTGCCCAGCAACCGTAAAATTCTGTTGACCAATGATTGCGTTACGCGATCGCCTGAGTTAGCTATGCTGACGCCTTTTCGTCGCTGGAATGGCGGCGCTGATGTTATTGAGGATCTGCATGTCTGTTTCGCAAAATGCCAGTCAGCCTGAGAACGCCATGCGCGCCGGACGTTTTATGCTGCTGCAAAAGCTGCTGCGCGATCCGTGGCTTTATTGCTGCTCGCAGCACTGGTCGGTGTGCTTACCGGTTTGGTCGGTGTTGCCTTTGACCGCGCGGTGAATTTCATCCTGCATTCGCGCCTGAACTGGCTGGAAAACGCTGCCACTCATCCCCTTTTCACGCTAAGGTCCTGTGTGCTTTTCTGGTTTCCGCTGTATTGGGGCCATTGGTTATTATCTGGTGCGGCGATTCGCGCCAGAAGCGGGTGGTTCAGGCATTCCCGAAATCGAAGGGGCACTGGAAGAACGCGTCCGGTGCGCTGGTGGCGCGTGCTGCCGGTGAAGTTTCTTGGCGGTATGGGAGCGCTGGGCTCAGGTATGGTGTTGGGGCGCGAAGGCCCAACCGTGCAGATCGGCGGCAATATTGGCGGCATGTGTCTGGATCTGTTCCGCGTTAAGTCGTCTGAATCCCGGCATACCTTGATCGCCACTGGCGCAGCGGCGGGGTTATCGGCGGCTTTCAATGCGCCGCTGGCAGGCATCCTGTTTATTATCGAAGAGATGCGTCCGCAGTTTCGCTACAGCCTGATTTCAATCAAAGCGGTGTTTGTCGGCGTGATCGTTTCCAGCATCGTATTTCGTTTGTGTAACGGGAATGAAGCCATCATCAACATCGGCCAGTTGCGCGATGCGCCTACCAACACGCTTTGGCTCTACTATTTGTTGCTCGGCATCCTGTTTGGCGGCTGCGGTGTGGCGTTTAACCGCCTGATATTTCTCGCGCGCAGGATCAGTTTCAACGATTACATCAAGGCCGCATTGCCGCCTGGGTAATGTGGGGCAGCTTGCTGGCGGGATTGTGTGGTGTGCTTGGCCTGTTTCTGCCTGCTGCGGTGAGCGGCGGAATTACACTGATTCCCGATTTCTCTGCGGGAAGTTACAGCGCGCTGGCCTTGTTCGGCCTGTTCGCCCTGCGGACGTTAGTGACAATTTGCTGCTTCTCTTCAGGCGCGCCGGGCGGGATCTTTGCGCCGATGCTCACCCTGGGCACCTTGCTGGGTACCTGTTTCGGTCAACTGTGTATTCACTGGTTCCCCGGTTATCAACTGGAGGCCGCGACCTTTGCCGTGGCTGGCATGGGCGCACTGTTTGCCGCTTCGGTGCGCGCGCCTTTAACCGGCATCGTGCTGGTGTTGGAAATGACCAACAACTACCAGTTGATTCTGCCGATGATCATCACCTGCCTGGGTGCAACCCTTGCTGCACAGTTCTTTGGCGGCAAACCGCTGTACTCTTCGATTCTGGCGCGCACGCTGGCTAAGGCTCAGCTCAGCGGTCACGCCAGTGCAAAGACACACTAAGGACGTTTACCCACGCTGTGTCAGCGTGGTCCAGCGGCGCGCCTGTTCGCTAAGACTGAAGCCGAGGCCGTGACGATCGAGGAGATCAACATGCGGCCGTCACGCAGTTCTAACTGCTCATTGAACAACGGGTTGAGCCATTCAAAATGCTCCAGCCAGGGTTCGATGGGATAGGCGGCGGCGAGATGAATGTGAATCTCCATCGCGAATGTGGTGCCAGTTTACGTCCGTGGCGCGCCGCTAAATCCATTATCTGCAGGAATGGCGTAATACCGCCGACGCGCGGCGCATCCGGCTGCACAAAGTCGCTGGCGTTGCCAGAATGAGCTGCTCATGTTCACGGAAACTGGTGAGCATCTCACCGGTGGCAATCGGCGTGTCCAGCGCGGCAGTCAGTGCGGCGTGACCTTCTACGTCGTAGGCATCCAGCGGTTCTTCAATCCACACCAGATTGAACTGCTCCATCTTACGTCCCATGCGAATCGCTGTTTCGCGATCCCACTGCTGGTTCGCGTCCACCATTAACGGGAAATCATCGCCCAGCGTCTGACGCACCGCGGTGAGGCGACGCAAGTCTTCAGCAGTGTTAGGTTGGCCGACTTTGAGTTTGATGCCGCCAATGCCATTTTCACGCGAGATCGCCACATTCTTGATCGCCTGATCAAGCGGCGTATGTGTGAATCGCCCGAAAGTGTTGTGGTAGCACTGCACGGAATCGCGATGCGCGCCGGGAGTGCTGGCCAGGTAATTGGGCGCGCCGCGCTTTATCCCACAGCGCAATATCAAACGGTGAAATCGCCTGCACCGCCATGCCGCTGCGGCCCACCGACGCGCCTGCCCACAGCAGTTTGGTGTAAATCTTGTCATGTCATTGATCTTCACCAATCAGCGCATCGGCAATTTTCACAAGCATGGGCGTAATGCCCGCCGCCCGCGCGTTTGAATAGTAAAACCAATGCCTGGAAACCGTCACGCGTTTCGATCCCGCCACGATATCGCCACTTCTGTCAGCGGTTTCGAAGCGTCCGGTCAGCACTTTGGCATCGCTCACCGGCGTCGCCAACGGCAAAACGCCAACGATAAATTCACCCAAGCGATGCGATCACCGCTCAGCAGCGTTCCCGGCTCCGGTTGTTTTGGCATAGCTTACGGCACTGGAATTCACACTGACATGATGTTTCCTAAAATGATTGCGCTAACATTTTTGGCTCGGAGCTGACTATGCGCCAACATCACAGATCAATAATGAATGAGAGATCACAAATTGGACAATCAGTGAACTTAAATGATAGCGCTAACATTTATGACGTTTTGCGCTGGATTTGATGTTGCGGCCTGCTATGCTAGCGCTATCTGCTTCTACTCTGAGCCGTCATGAAACTACGCAACCCCGAGCGCAACGCTGCACCCACGCTGGAAGATGTCGCCCGCGTCGCGGGAATATCGCCGATGACGGTGAGTCGTGCGCTCAATTCCCCGCATCTGGTTCGAGCGGCGACTGTCGCCAAAGTCAAAGCGGCAATCAGCGCCACCGGCTACATTCCCAACGCGCAAGCGGGCAGTCTGGCGAGCAATCGCAGTCGTCTGATTGCCGTTGTGGTGCCGCAAATCAATAACAACATGTTCGTGGACACCATTCAGAGCCTGAATGACAGCCTGAGTGCGCAGGGCTATCACATGTTGCTGTGCGTCACCGGTTATGAAGCGGAAACCGAAGGAAACCGTAGCCACGCTGTTGTCTCGCCGCCCGGATGGCATCGTGCTCACCGGTATTCATCACAGCGTGCAGCTGAAAAAAGTGTTGTTACAAGCCAAGTCCCGGTGGTCGAAATCTGGGATATGACGCCCACCCCCATCGATATGCTGGTGGGTTTTTCTCATGAGAAGATCGTGGCGCGCGCGTTGCCGCTTACCTTGCCGAGCGCGGTTATCAAAAGCCGGGTCTGATATGGACAGATGACCGCCGCGCATTGCAGCAAACAGGGCTTTGCTGATGCGTTAACGTCATTGGATATAGAACCACTGGCTGATGTGCCCGTTCAACTCCCGGCGCTAATGGCACGCGGTCGCGAAGCCAGTTCACAATTGCTGGAGCAACATCCAGATGTCGATGTGCTGGTGTGCAGTTCAGACACGCTGGCGCAGGGCGCATTGATGGCGGCGCAGGCGCGTGGTTTAAGCATTCCGCAGCAGCTGGCGGTGATTGGTTTTGGCGACCTGGATTTCGCAGCGGCAAATTATCCAGCGATTTCGACGGTCCGCATTGACCGACACCGCATGGGCGAGCTTGCTGCAGAGCAATTGTTAAAGCGCCTGCAACATCAGACGGTGGATAATCCGATAATTGATATGGGATTTACCATGGTGTCGCGTGATTCAGGTTGACCCCAACTGAACTGCGATCTTCATCACATGCGAAAAATATCTTCCATGTTATAAAAAGTGGAAAATAAATTTCATTTTGAGAGGATCCTATCAATGTCAGCACTGCCTTCATTAGAAACCCTGCTACAGCAGGAAGCTGAGCACCGTTTACCGCAGTTTGATTTCGATTTGGCCTGGCAAATTGGTCAAGGCATTCAACAGCGTGGCCGCGAAATGAATGCGCCAATTGCTATCGAAGTTTATGCTTTTGGGCAGGTGCTGTTTCTGGCGGCGTTACCCGGTTCCGCGCCTGAAAATCTGGAGGGATGCGTCGTAACGCAACACGGTGCTGTTGACCGGCCACTCTTCGATGTATGTAGGGTTCGCTAATGAGCAGAAGGGCGAACGTATGGCGCAGCAGCGCAACATTCGTCAGGAAGATTACACCGATCACGCGTGGCTCCTTCCCGCTGCTCAGCCCGCAGGGCGCGATCATTGGTGCAGTCAGCATCAGTGGCTTACCTTTCTGGAAAAGACGATTGCTTTAGCGGCTGTGGGGAATCAACCAACTGCTGCGCTAATTCCGGCGCAATGAGACGCGTCATCGAGCACAAACTGGAGCCGGTTTTAGAAAATGTTAATGGTTGTTGGATGGGGGAGTGATACAGAGCGGCCTGTTTTAAATTCCGGTGAATGCTTACGACTGCTCATTGTTTGAACCCCCTACTGTTGGCATGGTGTCCAATTTTCGGAATTTACTTCAGAGATTGCGCCGCTATTCTTTGCACAGAAAGGATTAGCGGCGCGTTGATGACTGACGAAGCCGTTATTTCGCTGCCGGTACTTTCAAAGCATCTCCCGCATCCGTGGCTTTGCGCAGCGTGGCAACATCGCTGGCTTTCACCTCGGCAGCCTCGTTGCCCCATGAATTGCACGTAGTTGAGCACATCTGCCATCTCTTCGATCGTTCAATTTCCATGAGAAGGCAGGCATGCCGGCAACGTTGGGCGTCCTTCGGTGTCGGCGCTCGCGCCCTCCAACAGCGCATGGATCATATTGGTGGGATCATTCTGCATCGCGGTGTTTACCCGCAAGCCGGCACCATACCCGTGATACCTTCTCCCGACAAGCCATGGCAGGCTGAGCAGTCCTCATAGCGCAGTGCCGCCTGATCGTGTTTCGTCTTATCCATCCCCACAAATGCAGTTGGCTTAGCCTTTGCAGAAGCGGGCAGGCTGCGCAAATAGGTGGCAATGGCTTTCAGGTCCTGATCATTGAAATATTGCGTTGAGTGCTCAACCGCTTCTGCCATCGGACCGGCCGCAACACTCTCCCCGTTGGAGCCGGTTTCAGGTATTCCGCGATCTGCTCATCGCTCCATTTTCCGATGCCAGCATGAGGATTCGGCGAGATATCAGGTGCATACCATGTCCCTAAGTTGCCACCTTGCAGATACTGGCTGCTGATCTCTCCTCCTAACGCATTACGTGCGGTGTGGCACACACTACAGTGCGCGGGGCCGTCAACGATGTATTTCTTACCACTTGGTTCCAGCATCATTCTGCGCGACTCTGAGGCTTGAACGCACTCGTTATCGAAGAACAACAGGTTCCAACCCGGCCATCGCCAGACGAATGTTATACGGGAAGTTCATGCCTGCGTTTTCGTCGATGGCATTTTTCACTGGCTTCTGCACAGAGAAATAGGCCCAGAGATCGTGCATGTCGGATCGCTCATCTGCGTATAAGCGGTGTAAGGCATCGCAGGATAAAGGAAGCTGTTCGCCGCGTCCCTGACGGACCGCATTAAAGAAATCGTGTCTGTCATGTGCCGATGCCGGTTTCACGATCGGTGAAATGTTGAGGTTTGCAGTGCACCAAATGGGGTGTCGATCTTGTAGCCGCCGGAAAAGTCCGCCTTGTGGCACGCCGCGCAATCCGCCAGGCGCATCACATATTCGCCACGTTTAATGGCATCTGCATCACTGCTCGTGGAAATCGGCTAACCTGACCTTATCATTAGCCACATTTGAACGTGAGCTGTCCATCACCACCCACATTCTGCCGGTCACGCCAAGACGGCGACCACGGCCAACGCCGCGAGGGTATAGGTAATTTTGCCTTCGCCATGTTATTATGCTCCCACCAGCGGTGCCGGATTATTGATGTACTTCTGGTGGATAGCTTGCGCCGCACGCACCGCCAACGCACCCACGGTGACTGTTGGGTTGTAGCCGCCATTGTTGGGGAAGGCCGAGGCACCGACCACAAACAAATTATGCGCATCCCAGCTTTGCAAGTAAGTGTTGAGCGCGGAAGTACTCGGATCGGCACCCATGACTGCGCCGCCAATGGTGTGCGAGCTGTGCTGCATGTAAGGGTTCCAGCTTTTCTCGGCTTGGTTATCGACCACAATGTGCTGACCGCCGACTTCTTTCATGATGTTGATCGCGCGATCGGTAACAAATTTCGCCATACGCTGATCATTTTGGTTCCAGTCGAATGTCAGGCGGAGGAGGGGTTGGCCGTGGCGGTCTTTATAGTTGGGATCGAGATCGAGGTAAGCTTCACGCATTGGCATCGACGTGCCCTGACAGAAGATGGTGCCCGCCGTTTGGTAATCACGCGCATAACCGGCCTTCCATCGCTTCCCCAGCGTTTGGTGCCGGACGCAGGCCGTTCATGTTGAATCGGACGGCCATTGGGGAGAAGCCCATAATCCCCGCGCCACCAATAAAATCGAGGTCGCTATGATCGAAGTTGTCACCGTTAAAATCATCGATCTGCACGGCTAAAGCACCGCCGCCGATAAACGGGTTCATGTATTCGTTATCAAAGAAACCGGTCACGCTTGAACACGTCTGATAGTTGTAGTTGCGACCAATGGTGCCACGGCCGATGAGCGGATCGTATTTCTCACCGACGCCGGAGAGCAGCATCAGGCGCACGTTATCCATCTGGTAAGCGGTGAAGCAGACGACATCGGCAGGCTGGAAACCTTCCACGCCATCCTGAGTGACAAATTTCACGCCTTTCACGGTTTTGCCATCTTCATGCTTCACGGCATGCAGGACTTCTGTCTCCGTCAGCAAGGTGAAGTTTGGACGGCGCATCAACACCGGTAAAATACAGGCCTGTGGCGACGATTTGGAGAAGTTACCGCAGCCGTGGAAATCGCAGAAACCGCAATAGGTGCATGGCCCCATGCTAACGCCTAATGGGTTAACATAAGCTTGAGACAGGTTGCCAGCGGGTACCGTGAAGGGGTGATAACCCATGTTCTCGGTGGTCTTGCGATATTTGCTCATCCAATGGGTATCTTTGAGCGGTGGCGTTGGGTAATCCCGTTTGCGGGCGCCCTCAAAGACGTTGCCGCCCGTGCGTTTTTCACCGTTCAGATTTCCGGCGTAGCCCGAGGTGCCAGCGATGCGCTCGAAGCGATCGTAGAAAGGTTCCATTTCGTCATAGGTCACGCCCCAGTCCTGCAACTGTAAGCCAGCCATCTTTTTCGCGCCGTAACGCTCACGCGTCTGTGTCGCGACTTCAAAATCCCACGGTGTGAAGCGCCAGGACATGCCTCGCCCAGTGCGTGCCTGCTCGCTTCTCCACGTTCCAGCCAAACTGATACGCGGACCAGTTGCGCACCGGTGCGGCAAGTTGGTCGCTGCGGTTGCGTGAACGTGGTGGTTTCGACACTCATCGGCTGTAAAATTTTGCGGCGCGTGTGGAAACGCAGTTCATCGGCATCAATCGCCACTGGGAAATCGGTAGAAGTGTCTCGCCACGCGCCACGTTCGATACCGACCACATTTAGCCCGGCGCGGGTTAACTCTTCCGCCATCACCGAACCGGCCCAACCCATACCAACGATCACCACGTCAGCCTTATTTCTCTCTAATGACATTGACTCAGCTCCGGGGTATTAATCGTTTGGGATCAGACTGACAGGAATAAGCGCCAGGTTTTCATTGCGGCGTTCGATATAAGGGCGGTAGTCATAGCGGGCACCAGGAAAACCAATCATCTTCCAGCCCGCCATGTTTTTATTACCGCCGTAAATCGGATCGGCTAAATAACCTTCCCGGGCGTTCTGTAGCATTAATTCAAAGAAGGCCTGGCTATTCACCTGTGCCCCCAAATCGATTTTTCCGTCTTCCATTTTTGTGAGGAAATCATCAACCTGCTCAGCATTTAACGCATGGAAGGAGGATTGATATTTTTTTGTGCCCAGTTTTCCAGCGCTTTTAAACCTGTTAAATAACGTTCCTTTGGTGCGGAGAGAAATTGAGGGCTGCCCATAATTTTTTCTTCGTTTTCGGGATGCAGTGGAGCTTGCAAATAAAGCGCGGCTCCTGAACCGTAATCCCCCGCTAACTGATTATCGAGGAACTCAATACAGCCCGCTTCAGTAGCTGAAGGCCCTAGCTTATCGGCCGGGATTAAACGATCAAAAATGGCTTGTAGATTCTGGCGATCCAGTGGGTTGGTGAGCACTGGTAAGGTCTTGCCACACGCTGGCTGTGGCAAATGGTCGGCACTGAGTTGGGCTTCAGCGGCACATTGTGCGCTTGGCGCGGAGTTGCGGTGCCACGGCAAGTGAGTAAGCGACAATACCGCTCAGCGAAAAGAGCGCTTCTTCTTCGGTTCATACTTCTTTCCTCTTAATCATTCCATCGTCTGGATGGACACGGCAGATTAATATTGACAGAGCACGACGTTCCGACATTCAGACATAGACCGGCCACACGTTAATTAGCGCGCACGTCCACGACGAATCCATGTTCGTTATTATGATTTCAGAAAGTATTGAAAGATCGTTATGCGCGTGTTGTTAATCAACACGCGATTCCGTAGGCTGGATTTTTCCCGCCATTGCCAAATGTTCACGGAAACCCGTTATTCGCCTCCTTTATTTTTAATAAATATATTTTTCATGTCGTCGATGCTGTGACGGCAATATCCCAGATCATCTTCCAGTTGCGCGGGCTCAATACCTGGTGACCATACGCCGCTGTATCCCGTGGCTTTCACTGCCGCCACCCAGGCTGGAATATCAACATCTCTCACCGGGCGCGTAATTGCGCTGGACCCATTCCGGTTCCAGGCTTCGCCCGATAGGCGGCGCGACCATCACAGAAATGCACACCGTAGATCAAACCTTGTCCATGCGCACCACTTCATCCGGTGTGGTGCCACCGCCGGCGTGCAAGGTGCCAAAATCGACCACCACGCCAAGGTTATCTTTGCCACTCTGTTTAATCAGATCCAGCGCGTGTTGCAGTGAATTGAAGGCAGTGAAGGCCACCACTTCTATCTGGAATTTAATGCCATGTGGCTTGCCGATATCGGCGATGGCGCAGAGGTTTTCCAGCAAGATGGCGTCACGTGCGGCGTCTGGCAGATGATCTAATTCGGTTAACGCCATAATTTGCACCACCGGGCAGCGCAGTTCCACGGCCGCCTGCACCACTTTCTCCGCTTCACGCAGCAGGGCGGCACGTTCTTCTGGCTGGAAACGACCCATCCGCTTCAAAGCATTAATGCAGGTGATCTCAATCTGATACTTCGCCAGCAGATCACGATATTTTGCGTAACTACCGCCGTTATCCAGATAGCGATACAGATGTTCAGGCAAGAATCTCCAGTCCGCTGTAGCCCTGTTTCGTGGGCGATGCGTAACTGAAGTGACGGCATTGCTGTACCAGACAGAAACACCTGCCATGCAGTGACAACTTCATCTCTCTCCTCCTTGTTACCTCAGGGTTTCAGGTGAGAGCGTCGTAAGCGCAATTCTCCCTGAGACCAAACACCACCTGGAGTGGCTTTTCCGTCAATCAAGCGGTTGAGGGCTTCATTGACAATTAAATCCAATCGCTGGCTAAACGTGGTCAGTTGCCAGCTGGACAAACTGGCTTCATCGATATCATCAAAACCCACCACCGCCATAAAACGGTTGCCTGCATGCTCTTTAAGCGCCGTCAATGCGCCGAGTGCCAAAATGTCGTTCTCACAAAACAGGGCGTCAACCCGCTGCTGAGGGGCGTGCGCGTTGAGATAATCACTCAGCACTTCATAACTCCGCTCACGAGAGTACTCGCCTGCAGTGAGCAGTAATTCCAGCGTCAATTCAAAGCCTCCTTGGAGAAGTGCCAGCTTTGCAGGCCTTCCAGGCGTTGGGTATGATGGCTGCTGGTTTCCGGTCCCATCATATATCCGATACGGGTGTAGCCCTGTGCCAGCAACAGTTCGCCCAGCTGTTTACCCGCGCGTAAACCGTCAACGTTCACCACATCGATATCGGGCTCGTCATTGTTTCGACACACCTGCACCAGCGGAATCTGATGCATCTCGCGCGCCACGCTAATCAGTTCGTCGGTTAACACGGTGCCGAGAAACAGCAGCCCATCCACTTGCAACTGATCGGCGAGCGTCAGCACGGCGCTGTAATTTTTTCCGCTACCAATATTCAGCAACAACGCCATATAGCCGCGCTGTTGCAACTGACGCGTGACCATGTCGAGCATCAGCATCGAGTGAGGATTCTTCATCTCATCGATCACCACGCCGATAATGTGCGTTTTCTTCTGCGACAGGCTGCGCGCCAGCAGGTTTAGGGCGATAGCCCCCAGCTCCACCGCGATTTTCAATATCTGTTCACGCGCCTTGTCAGAGATGGATGCACCGGGCGTGAAGCGCGGGATACGGTCCATTTTGAGACGCCGGCAGAGTCGTGCGACATCACTTGCTGTGGCTTTGTGGGGCTTCTTTGTTGGTTTATTCATAGCACCTGCGTAGGGATAAAAAGGCGGAGTCCCCTGCATTGAACGTGAAAGCCAACTGAAAATAAACACCTAAGCGCAGGCAAATGGGGCAAATGACATCGAATAACCCTGTTTTTATGATGTTACGATTATGTTTGATCTTTGCACCCGATTGCAATGAGTTTTGCATTCGGGTGCAAATTTAACGGTTTTTGTGATCTTCTTCGCTGAATTGCATGTTGCCAGATTGACTAAAAAGTCGGCATCGCTGACATTCAGCGCTTGTAAGCACAAGAATAATCCCTTTTTATGCCCGATTCTGATGCGATTTGCACTCGGTAGCATCTCGTGAAGTACGGCAGTACGTGCAGTGCAATGGATTCCAGTGCGTGAATAAATAACAAGAATCAGCAGTAACAGATAAGAACATCTACCCTCAACCTAATTTGCACCCGGGTGCAAAAACAGGAGTGACTATGTTAAATGGTGAAAAACGCATTCCACGCCCGCTCCGCTGGGCAATGATCGGGGGCGGCCGCCTGAGTCAGGTGGGTTATAAACATCGGTCCGTGCTTTGCGTGACAATACCGCCTACCAGATGGTAGCCAGCGCCTTTGATATGATGCTACACGTGGGCGAATTTGGCGTCAATCTTCCCGGACTTGCGCCGGAACGTTGTTTATGACCACTATCAGCAATTGCTTGAGGAAGAGGCAAAGCGTGACGATGGGGTGGAAGTGGTATCAATCGCCACCCCAATGGCACCCATTATGAGATCACGAAAGCGGCGCTGAATGCCGGTATTCATGTGATTTGTGAAAAACCGCTGTTCTTCACCAGCGCGGAAGCGCAGGAGATTAAAGCGCTGGCAGAGGCGAAAAAGCTCATCGTCGGCGTGACATACGGCTTCTCCGGCCATCCATTGTTGATGCAGATGCGAGCCATGATCGCCAACGGCGAGATCGGCGAAGTGCGTATGGTGGAGCTGCAATATACCCACGGCTTCAGCGCCAATGACAGTGCCGATAAATTTAGCGAAGCACAGAAATGGCGTGTCGATCCAAAAATCGCCGGTCCCTCGTTTGTACTGGGCGATATCTCCACTCACACCTTCTACATTTCGCAGCTGGTGCTGCCGCAGCTGAAAGTCAAATCGCTGCTGTGCGATCGCCAAAGCTTTATTCCCTCACGCGCACCGCTGGAAGACAACGCGATGGTGCTGATGCATTACGACAACGGGGCGGTAGGGCGCATGTGGGCGTCATCGATCAACGCCGGTTCAATGGACAGCCAAAGTATCCGCATTATCGGTTCACGCGCCAGTTTGGAGTGGAGTGATTACAACCCGGGCGAATTGAAATACGAAGTGCAGGGCCAGCCAAATCAACTGATGCATCACGGTATGCCGTATTTGCATGAAAGTGCGCTGGCGGATGAGCGTCTGGGTGCATTGCATACTGAAGGCCTGGCCGAGTCCTGGGCCAATATCTACCTGAAACTCGCCATCGCTATCAGTGCCACCCAGCGTGGCGATCAGCACACGCTTGATAACCTGATCTATCCCGACATTAATGCCGGGCTGGAAGGCGTGCGCTGGATTGAAAACTGTGTTCGTTCCGCCGACAACGGCGCGACCTGGGTCAACTACCAATAAGGACTGCCATGAAACTCTCTTTTTGTACCGACAGCCTGGGGCATCTGCCGTTTGAGCAAATGCTGGACAAACTGCTGGAACTGGGTGTTTACGGCGTTGAAATGACGACGGGTGGCTGGTCCTCTGCGCCACATTTGCCGACAGAAGCGTTACTGGGCAGTGCCACACAGCGTCAGAACCTGTTGAAAGCACTGGAAAGCCGCGGGATGTCAATTGCCGCTCTGAATGTATCGGGTAATCCGCTGGATCCCGGTGAACTTGGTCAAAAGCATCAACGCGATACCGAAAATGCTCCTGGCGTTGGCGGGTGAGTTGGGGTGAAGAAAATAGTCATGATGAGTGGGTTACCTGGCCTGCCAGCCCGCATGACACCATTCCCAACTGGATCACCTATACCGTGAGCTGGCCGCCAACATTGAAAAACTGCCTCGACTATCAATGGAATGAAGTGGCGATCCCTTACTGGCAAGGGCTGGTGGTGCGTGCGAAGCAAAGTGGGGTAGAGAAGTTTGCGCTGGAGAACTTCAGCTCCATGCTGGTGTGGAATCCAGAGACCCTGTTCCGGCTGCGCAATGCGGTGGGCGACATGGTAGGGCTGAACCTTGATCCCAGCCATTTACTGTGGATGGGCGCCGATCCGATTGCCGCAGCTCGGGCGCTGGGGCCGGCGATTCATCACTGCCACGGTAAAGATGTGCGGATGGAACGGGGTCTGGTCAATATCAACGGTCTGCTGGAAACCAAACCGGTGGAGGATACGGGCAAACCGCGCCGAACTACGTTGCTGTGGGCTGCGGCCAGGATTTGCAGTGGTGGAAGGAGTTCTTCTCGGTGGTCCGTATGATGGGCTACAACGACTGGGTCTCACTGGAAATGGAAGATCTCACCATGTCGGTAGAAGCGGGCGTCACCTCATCGATTGCCGCGTTGAAACAGACCATCAGTCAGGCGTTGAGCAAAGCGCCGGCGTTGTACATTCTGCATCTCGCGCCCGATACTTCTTGGGTTTATAATAACCATCATAAGGCAGCCTATGCTGGAAAATCACCCGCAGCGCGATGAAATCCGTCTGGAAAATGTATTGGCCGCGCTCGGCAATCCCCTGCGTATGAGTGTGGTCGCTATCCTGGCGGAGGGGGGTGAGCACACGTGTGGATCGCTTCTGAAGGGCGTGTCCAAATCCACTCTAACGCATCACTGGCGCGTGCTGCGCGACAAAGTGGCGTCATCTGGCAGAAACCTTCAGGCCGTGAAAACTCTCTTGGTCACTGCGTCGTGACGACCTGGACGCACGCTTTCCCCGGGCTGCTGGACGCATTTCTTACGGCGACCACGCAGGATGGTCTGACGCGTGGCACCGTCAACGACTTTCACAGCTCAGCGTCTTAATCCGTTTTTGGCCGCAACAGATAGCCGGAGCGCACATCACCCTCAATATAGCCAAATGCGGATGCGCCAAAGTGCATGCCTGCTACCCGCGGTTTTGTCCCTTGAAACCTGTTCGATAATCGCTTTGCGCGTGGTTTCAGCCAGTGCCGGATCGTTATCAAAGGAAATGGAAACGTCTGGTCGAGCTAACTGGATATGCGGGTAATGCACAATATCGCCCCAGATCAGTAGACGTTCATTGTCGGAATCAATCAGATATCCGGTATGCCCCGGCGTATGGCCTGGCAGACTGATAGCCTGGATATCCGCAGTGATATTATTCTGCTCAATCAGGTGCAGGCTGGGCCGATAGGCCTCGAGCGTACGACGCACCAGCAAGGCATTTCTCTGAGTGCGTTCGTTGGCTGTTTCAAGCTTGTCATCATCCCGCCAAAATGCCGCTTCAGCTGTAGAGAGATAAAGTTGCGCATTAACAGCGCGGTTGACCGTTGGCTTTTAGTAATCCGCCAATATGATCGGGATGGCAATGCGTGAGCAACAGAGTATCAATGGCGTCGGGGTTAACACCCAGCGCTAACAGATTAGGCTGCAATTCCCCGCCAATATGATTGACGGCGCCCATGCCGCTATCAATCAAGATCGCGTCCTTCACCGCGAATCAGATAACAGTAAATATGAATATCACCCGGCACATCGATACCCGATTGCGCTTGAATTGACTCTGCGCTGGGGATATCAATGCCGGAGAGCAGCGTAAGGCTGGCTTTCATGTGCCATCACTGATAGCCGTGACCAGATAGTTACCCACGCGTTGTGAGGCGAAATGTTTGACCATCATTACCGCCTTTGTTCACCGAAAGAGAAAACGCTGTTTAATCATTAAGCTGCATCAGCAATGAAATATTGCAGGGAACCGGCGGGGTGACTATCATCCTTTTCGACTGAGTTGAGACCGAAAAAGCTGTGGACCTTAAATTATTGCGATCTTTGCGACTCGTGGCGCTGCTGGAACATGTCGGTCAGGCGGCGGAAAAGCTGCATATCTCGGCATCCCCGCTGAGCAGGCAATTCAACAACTTGAGAGGAACTCGGCGTCACGCTGTTTCATCGTGAGAAAAAGCGTCTGCGATTGACGGAAGCAGGGCGAAAATTTCTGGATGAGGTCACGCCTTTTCTGCAACATCATGCGCGTCTCACCGATTATGGCCGCAGCCTGACGCAGACGGCCAGGGGCGTCTGGATATTGGTTATGTTGAGGCGGCGATACATTCGCGCATACTCGCCATATGCCACGTTCGGATTGATCAGCAAAGCGGCACCGCTATCCATCTGCACGCGATGCGATCCCAGCAACAACGCGAATTACTTGAGGAAAGCGGGCGCTGGATGTGAAGCGCTACTGCATACCCTCCCGAAAAGGGCGACTGGTTTTTGCAGAAAAAAGCGTTGACGGAACCGGATTCTGTTAGCCATGCCAAAAGCACAAACCATCGCCACCCACTACCGGCAGATTTACAAAACAGCGCTGGATCGCCGATCATGCGCACCTCAATCCAGCTGCGCGCGCCCGCTTACTGGCTGCATGTGAGCAAGCGGGTTTCCAGCCGGATATTACCTTTGAGGTGAACGGGCCGCTGGCTGCCCTGGCCTGCGTGGAAGCGGGCCTGGGGTTTACCTTCATTCAACAAAGCCTGGCGAGTCGGGTCGCAGATACCGTTTCACTGGTGATGTTGCCGTGGTTACCGCTGGAAATAACCTTATATGCTGTGTGGCGGAAGGACGATAACAGGCCGCAGATTCGGGAGTTTATTGACGCGCTACCGAGGAGGGATGCGCTCACTTAGTCGCGGCAATGAGCTGTAGCCGATGCGTGCTGATATCCTGATCCGCTAAGCACTGAAAACCCAACCGTTCATAGAAGGAATACGCTGCGTGCGGTGCACGGGTATTAATCAGAGCAAAATGGATGACCGCATCCTGAATGATCTGCTGCAGTAACAACGTTCCCAGCCCCATGCCGCGATAACATTGACCTAAATAGAGATGACGAACCCTGCCAGCCCGACAATTTGTCATGAATGGGTCCTGATTCAGCCCGGCCAACACTGGCCAATCAGTTGATGGCATGAAAACAGCCCCAAAGCTTTCGCCAGGCGGAGATCGAACAATTGGTGCCGTTGCGCCAATTATCATCGAGCCTGCGAAGCATATTGAAACCCAGGTCGATGCTCTCCGCTTTGAGTGACGAAAATCCGGGGACATACGGGGTGATGGTTTCAACGCGCAGATTCAATTTCTTCTCCTCTCACTGTTGTGAACAGATTAAGGTTACGCAACGCCGTTGTATTTGCAACCTCACCCGTTAAGTAACGCTCCCATCTCAATAAAGTCAAATACTTAAATTATGAAAATCTGGCACTGAAGCTGCTGCATTGCCTCTTTATATATCGAAAAAGATTGAACTTTATAGAAATTATTTTTAAGCTATATATCGACAGGAGAAGCCGATGTCAGAACAGAAACCCCTGCAATTTGCCTACTGGGTGCCCAATGTGTCCGGCGGATTGGTGATCAGTCAGATTGAACAGCGCACCCGTTGGGACGCGGAGTATTAATCGCGAACTGGCAAAATCGCTGAAAGGCAGGATTCGACTATGCCCTGACGCAGATTCGATTTACTGCCGGATACGGTGCAGATAACCAGCATGAATCGGTGACCTTCTCACAGGACTTGCTGAGCCATACCAACGCTCAAAGTGATTGCCGCGCTGCTGCCCGGCCCATGGAATCCGTGCTGGCCGCCGCAGATCGCTACCATCAGCCATCTTTACGGTCCACGCATTGCCGTTAACATTGTCAGCGGCTGGTTCCGGGGCGAATTTAAAGCGATTGGCGAACCCTGGCTCGATCATGAAGAGCGTTACCTACGGTCTGAAGAATTTATCCGCTGCCTTAAAGGTATCTGGCGTGAAGACAGCTTCACCTTTGCCGGAGACTTCTATCGCTTCCGCGATTACGCATTAAAACCCAAACCTCTTTTACCTTTACCTGAAATCTTCTCCAGGCGGCAGTTCCTGCAGCGTGATATGGCGGCACGCGTGTCCTGGATTGGTACTTCACCTAACGGCAATACGCCGGAGGCGTTCAGCAGCAAATTGAAGACATTCAGGCGAAAGCCATCACGCACGGACATCAGGTTAAAATTGGTTTAAACGGCTTCGTGATCGCCCGCGATACAGAGCAGGAGCTTCCGGGACGTATTGCATGAAATCATCGCAAAAGCCAATCCGGATGCTGTTAAAGGCTTCCAGCATGAGGTGAAAAACGCAGTGCCTCACCCGAAGGTGAGGGCAACTGGGCAAAATCGTCGCTCTGGAAGATCTGGTGCAGTATAACGACGGCTTAAGACCAATTTAATCGGCACCCCGCAACAGATCGCCGAGCGCATTATGGCGTTGAAGCGAGCAGGCGTCGATTTGTTGCTGCTGGCGTTTCTGCATCTTCCATGAGGACGTTGAGTTCTTCGGCCATGCGAAGTGATTCCGCGGGTGCGTGAACTCGAACGTCAGGAAAGTCGGGTCTCCGCCTGATATCAAATATGGCGGGCGCGGCCCGCCAGTAGCGCCATCGTCATCTGAACCACGGTGACTGCCAGTAACATGATCAGCGGCACCAGCCAGTTACCGCTGGCATCGTGCAGCATACCGAAACACAGCGGGCCAAGTGCCGCCAGTCCGTAACCGACGCACTGCGCCATGCCGGAGAGTTTTGATGCCTGGCGATGATCCTGGGTGCGCAGATAACAGTGAAAGGCTGATCACCAGCGATGCGCCCGCGCCCAATCCAGCCAGAATCAGCCACAAAAGTGACCATGAAGGCAGCAGCAGTAAGCCGCCCACCGCAACAAAAATCAGGAATGAAGCGACAAAGCCAATAGCGCGCTGATCTCTCAGGCGTTTGAGGGCGCTCATGCAGGCGAGATTGGAGACGATGGCCACAATTTGATAGACGAATAGCATGCCACCCGCTTCGATCTGGACTGATACCGTTATCCTGCGCAAACGGGGTGAACCAGCCAATCAGGGTATAGAACAGCAGTGACTGGCTGGCCAAACAGCCGAAACTTGCCAGCCCAATGCTGAGCGCCGTATGATCGCGCGGCCACGCTGTGAGTTGCTGCGGCGTGCACCTGCGGCCCCGACTTTTCAGATAAGGTAGCCAGGCGAGCAGCGCGATAAACGCGGGCACCAGCCACACCGCGAGCGAAAGACGCCAACCTGCGGAGCTGATTTCAGCCAGCGGCACCGCAATCCCCGATGCAATACTGGCTGAACCCCATCACGGCATACAACCCGATATAGCGTGCCGTGTGCTCAGTAAAGTCACGTTTGATCAGCGGTGGCAACAGGACATTGGCGGCGGCAATCCCGGAACTCAGAATAAGGGTTCCTGCCCACATGGCATTTTCACTGCCGGTAATGCGCAGCAACGACCCCAGCGTGATCAGCAGCAGCGAGCCCCACAAACTGCGTTCCAGGCCAAAGCGATTACCAAACCAGGCGGCAGGCGGTGCCAGCGTGGCAAACATCAGCAGCGGTAAAAAGTTGATCACGCCTGCGGCACTGGCGCTCAGTCCAAAACTGGCGCGGATATTCTCCAGTATGGGGCCGGTGGCGGTGATCGGCGTGCGCAGGTTGGCAGCAGTAAGCAGCAACAGAAACAAGAAAAAACCCGCGCGTCGCAGGGCTGGATTTTGGGCAATAGTGGTATGGGACATATTTGCGCACCATAGAGTTGAGGCAGAACGATTCTGCATATGGTGCGTTGATTGACGTTAACGCTTACGCAGCAGTTCATTTCCGCTGAGGAGGGGAATACTAACGAGGGACGTTTGACATGTAAAGTTTCAAAATCCATCAAAGATAAAATCAATAGAATCTTTGATTTGCTGGCGATAAGGGCGCGCATCCATCACTTGTTTTCCTAACAGAGATGCGGGCACACTTGCCATTTCATGGGTCATGACGAGATAGCCCTCTCCCTCAATTTCGATAACGGGGTTAAGCCGTTTTACCTGATCAGCCTTAAGTCGATTCATAGGGTACAAAGGAATGACAATACGCGTTGTGAGCTGATCAATGATATCGCTTTGAACATCGACCAGATAAGGGTAAGCACTGTTTTTACTGGTGTTGTTATATATTATGTACTGCATATTTAGAACGTCCTGTGTTCATCCGACAATAAGCCATGCTCTTCAGTTATGCGGTTCAGTTCCTGTAAACCGGCACTATTTTCTTGTTTCCATTTTCAGCGGCTACCCGTATTTTGTCGCAAAGCCTCAGCAAGAATCGCAGATAAGTTTAAACCGGCCTCTCTGGCTTGTTGCAATAGCATGGGTTCGACGGTGACGCTGACGGTTTTCTTCTGGTTTACACTGGTATTAGGCATAAATCCCCCCGTGTGGACTACACGTGTAGTAATGTCGATGAGTATGGATGAAAACTCAACTGCCATCAATCCAACAAAATAAACGTTATGACTTGCCTCTCGACCTATCCGCGTCCACTTTAAAGCCTCTGTTCAACACAAATGGATGCACGATGCTTTGGTTATGGAATACGCTGATCTTGCTGGCGTCAGTGGTGGTGATGGAAGGGGTGGCGGCACTGTCGCATAAGTACATTATGCACGGATGGGGCTGGGGCTGGCATTTATCACACCATGAACCGCACGACGGCAAATTTGAACTCAACGATCTCTATGCCGTGGTGTTTATGTTCATGGCGATTGCGCTGATCTACATCGGCGTAAACGGCTACTGGCCGCTGCAATGGATTGGTGCGGGCGTAACCTTGTACGGCGTACTCTATTTCATGGTACATGACGGGCTGGTGCATCAACGCTGGCCGTTCCGCTATATCCCGCGCAAAGGCTATCTCAAGCGTCTGTATATGGCGCACCGCATGCATCATGCGGTGCGAGGACGGGAAGGATGTGTTTCTTTCGGCTTTCTCTATGCGCCGCCATTGCATAAATTGCAGGCGGCGCTGCGACAGCGGCATAAATCCGTTAACGCGGACGCTGCCACAATAACCCCCCCTCAGGACGCGACTTCCGGACGAGTCAAACGTGAGTAAGTGCCAGGCCAGCACCTTTACCAGCAGCGCCAGTTTTTCGCCGCTGCTGGTACGTTGTCGCGCGTCCCAGGCGTGCTCACCCGCATGTTGCACTTTCACCCCAATCTCACGATAGACTCCGCGTGCGGTGGCGATAGCCCACGCGGAACGCAGCGGCAAGCCAGGTAAACCGGAACGTGCCGAGTGATAATAGGGTTCCGCCTCGCTCACCAGTCGTGCCGCCAGTGGCGCCAGGGCGGCGCGGTGTTGCGGATCGGCAAGATTCCTGGCCGGTTAAGCCCGCTTGATCCAGCCAGCTTTGCGGCAGAGTAACAGCGCCATTCTGCGCATCCTCAACGATGTCACACGTGCAATGTTGGTGAGCTGACCAGCCCAAATCGCAGGCGCGATCCAGCACCGCTTCATCGCGAACTCCCATTACGCCGGGCCATCATCGGCCGACGACTCCCGCAACGTGATAGCAATAACGCAGGGTATCATCGAATGTTACGTAGCGCTCCTCACGCGCATCCATCGCAAAACCCTCCAGATGATCGAACGCTAGCTGAGGCGGCAACTGATGGATCAACGCCACGCTTCCTGGAATGCCTTAAACGCGGGTTCATCCATGTGCGCACCGCTGTAAGCGCGGCGGGTTTCAATTTGCAGATGCAGCATGCGCGCCTCGGCATCTTCCACCACATGCTGTGTGCCGCCTTCGCCCGCGTTTGTCCATCAATCACGTCATCGCAGTGGCGACACCACGCGTACAGCATCAGCGTGCTGCGCCGCGTGGGCGCATCGAACAGTTTCGCGGCGGTGGCAAAACTCTTTGAGCCCACCGCCATGGTCTGAGTCACTTGCTCCAGCAGGGGTTGGCGATTCATCCAGCGAGATCCTCCTGCATCAGTTGCGCAGTGGCTTTCGCCGAGCCAATCACACCGGGTACCCCGGCGCCAGGATGTGTGCCAGCACCAACCAGATAGAGATGGCGATATCCGCATCGCGGTTGTGCGGGCGGAACCATGCGCTCTGCGTCAAAATCGGTTCCAGCGAAAACGCGGATCCCTGATGGGCGTGCAGCGTGTCGCGAAAATCAACGGCGTAAACATGCGGTGCGTCACCAGTTGCTGACGTAGTCCCGGCATATAGTGCTCCTCCAGATAAGCAAAGATGCGATCGCGTAAACGCGGTCCTTCCTGTTGCCAGTCAATCGCCGCCGTGCCGAGATGCGGCACCGGTGCCAATACGTAAAAACTGCCACAGCCTGCCGGAGCCAGTGAGGGATCGCTGGAGCAGGGCGCGTGCAGATAAAGCGAAAAATCGTCTGAAAGCGGTCGCTATTGAAATCGTCAATCAGTTCGCGATAGCGCGGGCCAAAACACACGGTATGATGCGCCAGTTGTGAATGTGGATGATTCAGACCGAAATAGAGTACAAACAGCGAATTACTCATGCGTTTACGTTTCAGCGAGGCTGCACGTTTGCTGGCTGCGGATGCCCATGCAGCAATCGATCATAGGTATGTACCACATCGGCATTCGACGCCACCGCATTAGCTGCAAACCGGCGACCATCTTTCAACTGCACGCCACTTATGCGATTGCCCTGGGTTTCCAGCTGACTCACTTCGGCGTTAAGTAACAGTTCGCCACCGAGGTCGGTAAACAGCTTTGCCATACCCTGCACCAGTGCGCCGGTACCTGCCACGCGGAAACCATACGCCCCATTCGCGTTCCAGTGCATGAATCAAGGTATAAATCGAAGACGTTGCAAAGGATTACCGCCAACCAGCAGCGAGTGAAAAGAGAATGCCTGGCGCAGGTGATCGTCCTGTATAAATTTCGCCACCATACTGTAAACGCTGCGCCACGCCTGCAATCGGCCGAGCTGAGGCCCGGCGCGCAGCATGTCACGGAAATGCAAAAGGCACAGTGCCTAGTTTCAGGTAGCCCTCTTTAAACACCTCGCGTGAATAGGCGAGAAACTGCCGATAGCCTGCGACATCGGCCGGGTTGAAGCGGGCAATTTGCTGCTCCAGCAACGGTTGATTATTGTCATAGTCGAGTTGTTTGCCGTCTTCCCAGCATAAGCGATAGAAAGGCGTAACCGGCATCAATTCAACATAATCGCTGAGTGATTTTCCGGCCAGCGTAAACAACTCTTCAATCGCCGTAGGATCGGTGATCACCGGGCCCGGCATCAAAAGTAAAGCCCTGTTCCTGCCAGGCATAGGCGCGTCCGCCGGGTTTATCGCGCTGCTCAAGTAGCGTGGTGGGAATACCTGCCGCCTGTAGCCGGATAGCCAGCGCCAGGCCGCCGAAACCGGCGCCAATCACATAGGTGCGTGTCATTATTTCTTCCCTGGTTTAGAAGAGGTCATCATCAGTGCGCGTACCGCTTCGCCGATCGGCACCGGCGGTTTGCCTACATAAAATGCGCGCTTTGTCGCTGAGGCGGAGTGCTGCCCGCCGGCGTAAAAGCATGGATTAATCCGGCATCCAGCCGATAAAAGCGCTGCATCACACGCCAGCGTTGCTCTGGGCGTCCGGCCAAAAACAGCATCCGATTGAGCAGACGGAAAAAGCGCTGCGTTCGCCATTGCTCGCGCGCAAACTGTTCGATGGCGCGACTGAGCGTTGCCGCATCACAGGGCAGTAACCCAGCGATCAACTCCGCCAGCGATATGGCCGTGGGCAACGAGTAGCCGGTGGTGGCGTGAAACAAGCCTGCGCGCAATCCACTGCACGGCTGACCACGCTGTTGTTGCCAGAAAGCATCGATATCGCCACCAACGTAATCGGCAGCGAACCCTGCTCCTCACGCAGCAGAAGACTCAATGGCCAGTGGTGCGCTTTGGCGTAGTCGGCGATATTTTGCCGCGCGGTGTGCTCTGCCAGCGTGGGCTGATTGATGTAGTGCGTATCTTCAATTAAAAGACGATCCGCACTCAGCGGTAAGGTGTAAACAAAACGGTAGCCTTGCTGCTGATCGACTGTGGCATCCATCAAGATTGGCTGCGTTAAACCGTGAGGCTTAGCCAGATGCCACTCCTGACCGACAAAGGCCTGATAGCCGAGTTGCAGATGCGGCGTATGTTGCAGACCACGACCGTCAATCACCACCGCAGCATGCAGTACGCGATGGTCGGCCAGGGTGACCTGGGTGGGTCGCACCTCATTCACCGGGGTATTGATCCAGAGATCATCCGCCATGACCTCATAAAGCCGTTGGGCAAAATCTGCAGAGGTGATTGAGCAATATTCTCCGCTGAGATTGCGGCGCAGTTTAGGAAACGCACCTGATATCCGGGCCAGCGGTGGCAATCAACGGTTGTAGCCACTGAAGCTGATCGGGGCTGAGATCGTCCTGATGGAAGGACCAGGTATGATTACCGGCCGGATGCGCGTGACTTTCCAGCATCAGAACACGCAGCTGGGGATGACGCTGGCGTAACTGCAGCCCGATCAGCCCGTTAGCCAGGCCGGCCCCACTAAAATCACATCATAATGTTCGGGCATCATGTTGCCTCCGCCAGCACAACACGTTGTTGTCCCAATGCCTGCTCAACGATATCAGCAGCGCGCTCACAACCACCGGCACGCTGTAGTTGCGCCTGAATGGGCGAGATCCGCAGCCGGTAGCCGTCATCCGCCAACAGTTGCTGCAGGTGCTGTTCCAGCTGATGCACGCGGCTAAAGCGAGACGCGCGATGCCCGACGCCGTGCCAGGCAATACGTGACGCCACGCCGGGTTGGTCAAAGGCCAGTGGCAGCGCCAGCATTGGGGTGCCCCATTCCAGTGATTCTAATGTGCTGTTGAGTCCGGCATGAGTGATGAATAAGTGCGCATGTTGCAGCGCGGCCTGCTGATCGAGAAAATCGGTCACCCATGCTGCACCGGCGCGCTCCAACTGATGCACCTGATCAGCGTCCAAACCGCCACAATGGGCAATCACTAACGAGAGTTGCTGATTGCGGCAAGCTTGCGCCAGATGCAGGAACAAGCGAAAACGATGACCTTGCAAGGTGCCAAAAGAGGCATAAACCACCGGCTGTCGCAACTGAGGCCAGGGCCGTGGCTGCGCGTGGCTGTTTTGATGCGCGCAGCAGTCCAACGGAATGAAAACAGCTGGGCAGTTGCTGGCGTGGAAAATCAAACGCCGGAACGAGCTGGCTAATCTGCGCCAGCGGTGACAAACACTGGTGCAGGCTGTGCCGATCGGGCAATCCCCATTTTTGTGCATGATGACTGATCACCGCGCCATGGCGCTGCATCAGGCGATCATAAATATTCTGACTGGCCTGAAAACGTTGCAGTGATTTTTCATCCTGACCAAAGCGAAACGGCATCACCGCCAGCGGTATGCCAGGCTCGCGATTCACCGGCAGCGCGCAGGCCACTGAAACAAAGGGAAGTTGCAACGCTTCTGCTACCAGGCCACCCGCCGCTTCCATTTGATCGGCAATCACACCATCGACTTGCAACGAGGTTAAACGTGCAGGCAGTTCCCGACACAGCATGTCGGTGCTGGCGGCGATATCGCCAATCACCCGCCATAACGAAAGGGGCGAGGCCAGATGCTGTAACATCTGCGCCAGCGAACCGGCGGGATGGCTGCGCTCACCCACGCTGCTGAATCCGATACATCCATCTTTTAGCAGGAGACGTGCATCATCTTGTTGGACAAAGGTGATGCGATGACCGCCTTGCAATCAGCGTCTGTGACAACGCCTGCAGCGCGTGGAAGTGGCTATACAGTGGTGGCGCAATTACGGCAAAGTGCCCCATTGGCAGTACCGCGGTCAGTGAAACATCGCCAGCTGTTGATTAAACAGGGCGTGCATGTATTGGCGGGTCGCTATACCACGATGGCAGGCGCAGGCGAGGTGCGCATCGGCACTGCGCAGATGTTCACGCAAGCGGCGCTCAGCACCTTCGGCCCCCAACATCTGTACCAGCGTCGATTTACCCTGATCCTGATTAATGTCCTTGCCGGTGTGTTTACTGCCGTCGGCGAGATCATCGAGCAATTGGAAAGCCTGACCCAAATCCTGCGCGAAATAACTGAGTTTCTGGCGCATAGCGGGTGTTGCTTCCGCGGCAATCGCCGCCATTTGCAAAGTGGCTCGGAACAGCACGCTGGTTTTAAGTTCATTGGTTAATGCGACGGCTTCCGGGCTACGCGATTGCGCGCCCTGATGCAGATCCTGGAATTGACCCTGCACCAAACCTTGTAAACCTACGGCAGAAGAGAGTTCGGCAATCGCCTCTGATTTCTGCAGGGCGGCTAAACCTGGCGCAACGGCAATCACTTCAAAGGCGCGGCTCAGTAGGGCAATCGCCGCCAGAATTGCCACGCTTTCGCCAAATTCGCGATGCACCGTTGGGCGCCCGCGTCGCATCTGAGCATTGTCCATGCAAGGAATATCATCGAGGATCAGCGACGCGGCATGCACCATTTCAACCGCGCAGGCGAGATCAAGAATGCCCTGTTGCGATGCTTTGCTGCCCATATCTCGCGCAGCCAACAGCAGCAACAGTGGACGAATGCGTTTACCCGGTGCCAGTGCTCCGGCGCGCATGGCGGCACGAACCTGATCGCTCGGCTGACCCGCAGGCAGCAGTTGCTCAAGATGCGTCTGCAATAATTGCTGCAAAGAGTGAAGTTCGTGTTCCTGGCTTGCTGTGATGTCGACATGGGCGGTCATAGCGGCTTTCCATGGTAAGTTGAATTGTTATGGTTTTTTTATTAACCGTAGACTGCGTAAGGTGAGTTCGCCAGCGCGCTCAACGCATTACGGTAAAGACAGATCCGAAATAAAACCTGATTCTCCACCAGGATTCATTGCACTTTCCCCGTGATCGTATTAGCGAAAAAAGTAACAAGGGTGCCGTAACATAAATTCATCCGGTAGTCTGAAACGACACGCTTATCCATCCAGGAAAATAATGATGTCTTCGCAACCTCATATTCTGATTATTCAGCCACTGATGCCGCAGCTGGACGAAAAACTCTCGCAACATTTTCATTGTCATCGTTTATATAATGAGCAGGACCCTGCGCTATTTCTTCAGCGCCAGGCAAAGAGATTCAAGGCATAGTGACGCGCGGTGACGTGGGTGTAGAAACGTCGATTCTGGAACAGGTGCCGGCCTGTAAAGCGATTGCGGTGTTTGGGGTGGGAACCGATCGTATCGACCTGAATTACACCGCTGCACATGATATTCAGGTGAGCATCACCAGCGATATTCTTACCGATGATGTCGCCGATTTAGCCATGACGTTGACCTTAGCTTTTTCACGCAACCTGGTGGCCAATCATCAGTTCGCCCGTTCTGGTGCGTGGGAAAATACCGGTACTTCGCTTTCCAGTAAAGCCAGCGGAAAACGCATGGGCATTGCGGGCTTGGGTGCGATTGGACTGGCCATCGCTCGCCGGGCTGAAGCATTCGGTATGGAGATCGCTTACACCGCGCGCAGCCAGAAAAATGTGCCTTACCAACGCTGCGAGAGCATTGAACAGCTGGCGGCGTTCAGTGATTTCCTGGTGCTGGCGCTGCCGGGTAGCCCGGAAAATATCCAGCTGGTGGACGCAAAAGTGCTGGCGGCGTTGGGGAAATCGGGGGTGCTGATCAACATTGCACGCGGCACGGTGGTGAATGAAACGATCTTATCCAGGCATTGCAGCAGGGTGTGATAAAAAGGCGCCGCGCTGGATGTTTTCCCGCAAGAGCCGGTTATTCATCCTGCGCTGCGTGAATTAGATAATGTGTTATTAACGCCGCATATTGCCAGTGCCACCCATGAAACCCGTGAAGGCATGGCGAATAATGTGCTGGAGAATTTACTAGCCTATTTCTCAAACGGAAAAATGCTGACGGCGGTATAAATTTATTCTCTGGCATCAGAGGATTTTCTTATATCCTGCGCAGTAAGTGTTCTATAGCGATTGCAATCTCTGCCGATGAACGTTGTTATGATAGGGCTATTCATTCAGGAGCCATTCATGACAACCCAAAAGATTGCGGTAGTGGGCGGCGGCGTCATCGGTTTAGCGGTGGCGCGCGCATTAGCTTGCAGGGCGTACAGGTTACGATTTTTGAACAGCAGCATATTGGTGCAGGTACCAGCAGCACCACCTTCGCCTGGGTCAACTCCAACGGTAAACAACCGCTCAGTTATCACCAGCTCAATGCCCTCGCTATGGAAGAACACACGCGTTTGCAACTCTCGCAAACCAATGGTCTGCGCTGGCTGGAAACTTGTGGCACCTGGGAGTGGGCGGCAGAAGGCGAGGCGCAGCAGAGGCTACTTCAGCGTGCTACCTCCCTGCAATCGCTGGGTTATACCGCGCATGAGGTGACACCGGATGCGTTGCAGCGTGAAGTGCCGGATCTGCGTTCACAGGCGGTAAGTGGCAGCGTCTGGCATTTCCCAACGGAATCGGTATTGCATCCGGCGCTGTATCTGTCGCGACTCTGGTCTAGCGCGTGCCAATGGAGCGGTATTACATCAACAACACGCGATTGAACGTCTTAGCGAACAAGCTGATGGCGTCACGCTGCATCTGGTAAACGGAACAGTGGCAGGTGATCACGTGGTGATTGCCACCGGGGGGCCAAATAATCAACTGCTTAACACCCTAATCTTGATTTGGCGCTGCTCGATACCAGCAAACCCAACGCGGTGGCCTGTAGTTTCCTGGCACGCACGGCGCCACAGCCGCTCTCGCTGGCAACCAATTTAATCTCTCCTCAGCTCAACGTGCGCCCGGATGGCGGCGGGCGGTTGTTATTACAAGCACTGGAACTGGACGATCTTGCCGATCCTGCTCGCCACCTTCGCTCCATGGCGATATTGCCCAGCAGTTCCGCGATCGCTACCACGCGTTGTTTGCAGATGCAGGCGAATTGCAGATTGAGAACATTGTGATTGGTCAACGCGCCAGACCGGCGGATGGATTACCTGCCATTGGCTACGTCACGCCTCATCAGCGTGTATATGTGGCAGTGACACACAGTGGAATCACATTGTCACCGTTGATTGGCAAGCTGGTGGCGCAGGAACTGGTGCAGGATCAGGCCAGTGAGTTACTGGCAGATTTCCGCCCTCAGCGATTGTTAGGCAAAAACGCCAGTGACTTTGCGCCGATTAAGCGCAACTTCCCTGCGGCACAGTAAAGCCATTTTTCCTAAAAATGATATTTTTGTGCCATTTTTGCGTGAGCGAGCAGTTTTAGTTGTTGCGATTATGTTATTACTGATTGCCTTACCACTCTCCTCTATCACAAGGAGGCAGCATGAAAATCGGTATCGTGGGCTATGGAACGGGCGGCAAACACTTTCACGCGCCATTCATTAATGCGGCTGAGGGCGTGGAGTTAGCGGGCATCGTGGCGCGTGCGCCAGCCACTATTGCACGCGTGAGAGCGGATTTTCCCGACATTCCGATCTATGCCAGCCTGACCGACATGCTGGGGCAGGTGTCGATGCCGTCACGATCACGACACCACCGCAAACGCGCCGCGAACTGGTGCTGGAAGCGATTGCTGCGGGTGTGGCGGTGATTGCCGACAAACCCTTGCACCCGACGCGAAAACGGGGCGTGAGTTGGCCAATGCCGCGAGCGAAAGGCGTCGTACTGAGCGTGTATCACAACCGCCGTTTTGACCATGATGTGCGCACGCTGAAAAAACTGATTGAGCAAAATCGCGTGGGAAAAGTGTGGCGTCGTATTAATCGTATGGATTTTGACGATGCCAATACCTCGAAGGCGGCGAAACTGGCGGCCTGCTGCGTGATTTAGCAGTCATATTGTTGATCAGGCGCTGTTCCTGTTGGGTCCGGTAAAATCAGTTTATGCTCAGCTGGATATTATCGACTCCAAGCCGGAAGGGCCGACCGACGCCAGTTTTGTGCTGACGCTCACTCATCAAAACGGGACTAAATCCTATCTTTCCGCCACCAAACTGAATCGCTTTGTTTGCCGTGAGTTTCGGGTCTGTATGGCGATGCCGGTAGCTTTGTTTCACAAGGGACGGACAGCAGGCGCAGGCCATTTTCTTAGGCCAGCGTCCGGCGGACGATCCTGGGATGCATGGGGCTATGAGCAGCCTGGAGTGCTGGGGCACACTTAATACGCCGCAAGGCTCAGAACGGGTGCCTTCTGAACAAGGTGCCTATCACGCCTATTACGAAGCTTTTGCTCAAGCGGTACGCGATGGCAGTAAGCCTCCGGTGACGCCAGAGCAGGCGATTGAAGTCCCTATGCGCCTGATGCTGCTTTTGTTAGCGCACGTGAAAATCGGGTCGTGGAACTAGCGTGATTTACACGACCTGCACAATTTGTTCGCGTAGCCATTGATGTCCGGCGCTGTTCGCCAGCGCCGGATTGTAGTAAACGCGCAGCGCATAATGCGGGGTAGGAAAGGGCGTCGGGAAAATTTTCAAATCCGCCGCGCCAAACAAGGATGTCACGGCACGTTGCGGTAACGCGATAGCCAGATCCGTGCTGGCGATGATCAATGGTGCAGTCATCAGACTCGGCAGTTCCACCACCACTTTGCGCTGAATTCCTTGCGCGTCGAGTATTCGGTCAATCACGCCGCGTTGCTCATTCCACGGATTAACTACCACATGCCCCACGCGCAGGTAATCCTCATAGGTGAGCGCATCGCGGATAAACGGATGCCCCTGGCGAACTGCAACCACGTAGTTATCCTCGAAACATTCGATAGTGTTGATGCCACGTCTTGGGGGGGTGACTTCATCCTCAAAACCGATGGCAAAATCCACCTTGCCCGCCATCAACTCAAACGCATCGTAGCCGCGTGAATACACCACCTTGATCACTACATTGGTGTGCCTCCGTTGCAGATGGGCAATCAACGTGGGCAGAAGGGCGGTAGCGGTGTAATCCGTCACGGCAAAGCGGAAAACCTGATGGCTGGTGAGCGGGTCAAAATCGTTTCGGCGGTTAAGGCTCTCCACCAGCGCGGCCAGGGCATTGATAATGCCGGGCGCGAGCAGTTCCGCTTTCGCGCTGGGTAACATTGCATTTCCTGACGGATAAAAAGCGGATCGTCCAGTGAGACACGCAGGCGTGCCAAAGCGTGACTTAATGCCGAGGGACTGAAGGCCAATTCATTTGCGGCGGCGGTGACACTGCGCTGGCGATAGAGCGCGGCAAACACCAGCAGTAAATTGAGGTCGAGTTGGCGCAGCATGAGATGCACGTTGTTCATGATTATCCTGAAGACAATGCAGTAGGTTCATGGTGATTTGTCGGTAAAATAGCGTGCATTGTGATGTTAATCCAGAGGGTAGTTGTGTCGAATTTAACGTTTAGAAATGCCACCTTAGCCGATGTTGATCGCTGCTATGCCATTGAAATTAATGCCTACGAAGGCGATGAGGCTGCCACGCGCGAAAAAATCGCAACCCGTATCGCACAGTATCCTCAAGGGTTTATGTGCCTTGAAAACGAGGGTCAAGTCATTGGCTTTATCAATGCAGGTTGCGCCTGGGATGTGGTGATGTCAGATGAGGAATTTAAGGAGTTAATCGGGCACGATCCTGCAGCACCTAACGTGGTAATTATGTCAGTGGTGCTCGATCCGGCCTATCAGGGCAAAGGATACAGCACACTGATGATGCAACAGTTCATCAAGCTTATGAAGCAGATGGATAAACATACCATCCATTTGATGTGCAAACCCATCACGTTGATCTGTATAAGAAGTTCGGCTATCAGTACATCAAACCTTCGGCGTCCGATCACGGCGGCATGGCGTGGCACGAGATGCTGATGACGCTGTGATTATTTTTAACCAAAAATAATTCATCACCTGATCGCGATCATAAAATTACGCTGAAAACTGCTCAACCATGTCAGTTAAATCACATGCAACGAGGAGGTTATGATGCGTACTACACTGATGACCTTGCCGGAGGTGGCGCGCTATCTTGGCGTGCCCTCCGCCACTTTAGCCTGTGCGATTTGCAATCGTGGCACGCTAGAGAAAGTCCCGCTACCCGCCGCGGTTGACGATACCGCGCCGTTGTCCTGCCGCTGCTGGACGCCAGAAGATGTCCGCCAGTTCAGGCTGGCGATGATGCGGGCGCGGCGTGGGCACTGAAGAACAACTGGAAGCTTCAGGCTGCCAGTATTCGTGCTTATCCAATCAGCGCTTTCGCCTTGGCGCGAATCTCAGCCAGTTCATTCGATGTGACATGGCTTTTTTTCACCGCTTTTCGGGCGCGCCAGTCAATGCTGGTCACCTGATCAGCCAGCGCAACACTCTCCGTGCGCCTGACAGGATGACTTCAAAGGATAACCCTTGGCCTGAGTGGTGCAGGGTACGCAAAGCAGCATGCCCACTTTGTTGTTATAGGCAAAAGGACTGAGGACGACAGCAGGGCGATGTCCACCCTGCTCGTGCCCCAGTGTAGGGTCAAAATCCAGCCAGATCAGGTCTCCGGCATCGGGTACAAAACGTGAAACCATTAGAGCAATTCCTTGCCAACTGAAGGTCCAAAATCAATTTTTTCATGGACGTTATCTTCAGTGATGCCGTCCAGCAGAGCATCAAGAATACTTTCCTCACCGGCAAGTATCAATTTGCCATCTTCCACGCTGAGTTCCAGTTTGTCGTCAACACTGAGCGCAGCAGATTGCATTACGCTGGCAGGGATGCGGATTGAAGGACTATTGCCCCATTTTTTTAACGTCACCGTGGTCATAACCAACCTCCTGCGAAATGTCGATACACTGTATATCATCGTTAAGGTTGATACAACGTAGATACGCCATTACCGCTTGAGCTGCCACCTTTAAACGCAGGAAAGCGTATCATCTAAGACAACGTTTTCGTGCTATTAGATACTCCAGTCTCGGTCAACGTCGCCCGCACATGAGGAAGACTCTGCGGGTAATTCTGTTGAATAAATTCAATCATCTTCTCACGCACATAGCAGCGTAAATCCCAGGCGGTTGGGGAGTTTTGTGCGGTCATTAATAAACGAATCGTCATGGTTTTATCAGTGGTATCGGTCACCTGAAGCACCTGGGTTTGCTGATCCCAGAGTTTGGTTTCACTCAGGACTTTTTCAAATGCTGACGCAGCGGTTCGAGTGGCATCGAGTAATCAAGATATAGAAATACTGAACCCAATATTTGGGCATTATTGCGCGTCCAGTTCTGGAAGGCGTTCTCGGTAAAGTAGGTAATTGGCAGCACCAGACGGCGCAGGTCCCAGATACGCACCACAACATAGGTCAGGTTGATCTCCTCAATCCAACCCCATTCATTTTTTCAACCACAACCGCATCATCAATTTTGATCGGTTGCGTGAAGGCGATTTGAATGCCAGCGAACAGATTAACCAGTGACTTCTGCAGCGCAAAACCAATGATGATACCTGCCACCCCAGCGCCTGCGAGGATGGTGGTGCCGAATTTTCTTACGCCGGGAATGCTGATAAGAATCAGTGAAAGGCAGAATGATACAAGGAGGACAATCGCGACCTTTTTGACATAAATGATCTGGGTGCGAATCTTCCTGGCGCGCAGGTTGTTTGACAGATTAATATCATAGCGAATAAATAGCATGTCCTGCGCGACGTTGGTCAATCTTATTAAAATCGAGCACAATGACAATATTATGAAAACATTCAGCGTGGGGGTAATGAACGAAAGCGAATCGGGTGAATATTTACATACTCGGCTCCAACGTTAATTAACATCAGAGGAATAAACAGGAACATCGATCCACGAAGATGCTTCCTCAAGTGACTTGAACAATTTTCTTCGTCGCGATTCTGCCAGTAACGTATAAATCTAAGCAATAGGAAGCGAGCCAAAAACCCGCGACAAGCGAAAGGGTGACAAGTAACACAGCAGGCACCCATGAAGGGGCGTCAGATAACTCATCAAATATCGATGGCATTATTTTCCTCACCAGCTGACAATTGACGTTGCTCAGATAAATTAAATATTCAGTAACCGTTGTCTGTCCGGTTCTCTGCTAATTATCTAATCGCTAATAATGAATTGACTTAATACAGCTCATTGATTCTGATAAAACAACTTCATCTTCATTAGCGAAGTTTAATTTAAAGTAATAAACCAACTCACTGAAAGTATAGACGATAATGAGTGTTCTGTGTCAGGCAGAGTGTTTGAGGGGAAAACCGCTGCCCTAAAGCAGCGGTTATTATTTATTGCGTTATTTCAGGATGCTGAGCAACTAAATTGCGGCGCTTATTCTTCAACGCCTCAATTTGTTCATCAATATCCTCGATGCGCGCCAATGCCATCATGATGCTCCTGCAGCAACTCTTTGGCTTCTTCAAGTGAGAGGAGGCAGCTGGGGTGTCACCATAGAGCGGTTTGTTAGCGGTTTCCCTCACGGTAAAACCGGTCACCACACCGATCGCACCCACTCACCATCAGATACCATGCCGGCATTATAAAGGTTGCCTGTCACTTCCACTAACCAGGCGGTAAGGGTAGGGGTAATACCCGCAACCAAAATGGAGATGTTATAGGTGTGCTGGCCAACGCGCTGTATCGCACTTCAGTCGGGAATAACGCGGCAGGGTCGAGGCCATCACGCCAATCAGACAGTTGAGTATGACCGCCTGAATCAACAATCCAAAAAGAGTGCGACCAGGCTGTGATGGGTAATCAGCATGAAGAGGGAATGATAACAGCACCATTGCTACGCTACCAATAATGATAAACGGACGACGTCCAAATTTATCACTGAGTAATCCCATCTGGTTGCACAAACAGCATCGCCAGCATGATAACGACAATATTAAAACGCCACGGTCTTCTGAATAGTGCAGATTGTAGTCAGGTAACTCGGCACATAAGTCAGCAACATGTAGTAAGCCACGTTGGTGGGTGATAACGATGCCGATGCAGGAGATCAGATTCCGCCAGTGCTTGCGTGCAATCTCTTTAAAAGGAAACTGGAAGGGCCTTCACTTAAACCTTGTTTCGAACCTTCTTCTAGTGAATCTACATGTTTCTGGAATGTCGGGGTCTCTTCGAGCGCATGACGCAGGTAAAGGCCGACTAAACCTAATGGCAACGCCATAAAGAAGGGAATGCGCCAGCCCCAGTCATTGAAGGTTTCCTGGCCCAGGATCGTAGTGAGCAGCACAACCACACCGGCGCCACAGACGAAGCCAACCAGCGAACCGAAATCAAGCCAGCTGCCTAAAAAACCACGTTTACGGTCGGGTGATACTCCGCAACAAAGATGGAAGCGCCGGTATATTCCTCCCACCGAGAATCCCTGAACCATTTTTGCAATCAGCAGCAAGACCGGTGCCCAGAAGCCGATGGTGTAATAGAAGGAATAAGTCCGATACTGAAGGTGCTGGAAGGTCATCAATATGATGGTGATGGCGAGAATCTTCTGACGGCCGTATTTATCACACCCAATACACCAAAGAACATTCCCCCTAGCGGACGAATGATGAACGGAACCGAGAATGTGCCCAAAGCGGCGATGATCTGAATGCCAGGCGAGGCACCCGGGAAAAAAACTTTGCCTAAAACGGCTGCGACATAGCCGTATACCCCAAAATCGAACCACCCATGGCATTACCCAGAGCGGCGGCGGTAATCGCCTTCTTGAGACGAGCATCATCAATGATTGTCACGTCCTTCAACCGCATCGGTTTAACCTTTTTACGTCTTAAACTAAGCATTACCATTCCCTTAAAAATCAATTATTTTTGATTGATATCTAGTTATAAACAAACAGTAAAACGTCATAGTGAACCCAGCAAAGCTGATGATGCTGATACAGCATAGACATAAATTTACAATTGCCGGGAGAAACCCCGATTTAGCGGTGTTTTTAGGCTGGGCGTTTGGGAGTTTTCGCGAAGATTTGAGACGTTAGACCGGCGTTCCTCAGTGGTCAATACGGACTCACTGGGATGCTTGTTAAGCTCCACAGGCTCATTGGCATCGTCACTACGCCTTCATTCCGTGGCAGGAGTGAGGCAACACGATGGGCTAAACACTATTTGGTCGACCATGCCAGATAATCGACCTTGTGCTGTTGACTAGCGGTATTGCCATAATATGTTGTTTACTGGCAGTCCGTATTCATTCACTCAAGCACTGCGGATAAATTTGAATGAGGGTTAACATGCAGCTTATTAATTAACAACCGAGATACCAAGATGCTGCAATATTAATGAGGCTTGATAGTTGTCCAGCTTCACGCCCTGCAAATCCACTTCGCGCACATCTATTTCACCTAGCTCCGAGTTAGTCAGATCGCAATAAGTGAAATTGGCAGAAGGCCAGTCAAATGAAGAAAACTCACCGCCTGAGAGGTCTGATCCACTGAATGTTGCGCCCAGAATATGAGTGCCAATCCAGCAGTTATCCCATAGCTCGCACTTCTCTAATACCACCTTGGATAAATTGGCGTAGCTGAGGTTTGTTTTGGTGATGTAGCACTGCAGAACCAGGTAACGGGTTGTAATCATGTTCATGAAACTGGCACCGCGAAATCGGCACCTTGTGCCATACAGCTACGAATCTCAATACCCAGCGCACTAACGTTTCTAAAGTCCGCCATGGAAAGATCGCAACTATTAAAGATGGCATCTTTCAGCGTGGCGCGGCTGAAATTACATCCTTTCTGGTTTTCACGATCGTAAAAAGTGCAACCAGTAAACTCAGTACCACTAAGGTCACAAGCAGAAAAGTCACAGTTCAAGAAGGTACTGTTTTCAATTTTCTCACCGGTAAACCGATTCTTGCCAATTTTCTCGCCAACTAAAGTTAGGGTCATGATGCTGAGCCTGTTTTTTTATACAGTACTGTGGATGTTAAAGTGATTTATAGCCGTGCGTCAAACGACAAAATCTGACTCACCGGCAGCAACACTGGAATTGTCCGCGCTGAAAGAAGTAAGGAAATATTTTTTAGATTAAACGCTTTCAGCGCGAATGACGCTCAGGAATAATTAGATTCTAAGTGCAGCTATAATCGCAGATTCCATTTTCTCTGGCGTAGTAAAGGGTGCAAACCGCTTAATGGGTTTGCCGTCGCGTCCGATGAGGAATTTAGTGAAGTTCCACTTGATCCTACCGCCCAGCACACCGGGTAATTCGTTTTTCAGATAACTAAACACCGGATGCGTAGCCTCTCCGTTGACCTCCACCTTCTCCGAACATCGGGAAGCTTACACCGTAGTTAATGTGGCAGGTTTGCGAGATCGCGTCGGCATCACCGGGCTCCTGCTTACCGAACTGATTGCAGGGGAACCCCAGCACCATCAGCCCCTGGGCGGCATACTTCTTATAAAGCGCTTCAAGGCCTGCGTACTGTGGCGTGAAGCCGCAATGGCTGGCGGTGGCACCACCAAACAGTTTGCCAGCGTAATCCGCCATTGAGATAAGTTGGCCGCTCAGGCTGGTGGCGGTAAGTTGATGAAAGGGGGTCATGTCTAAGTCCTCAAAGAACACCCGTTTAATTCTGCAGGATTTTTTTTATACCCAGATTAATTACAGCGCAGCGAAAACCAACGCTCTGTTAATTCACACGATCGATATCAATAACATCGGATCTTGCAAAGCAATATACATCAGAACCCATGGTCATTCCGCTATGATAGGATTCCAGCACCACTGAAAAAGTTATTTGGAGTGAAGAGTGACGCTTCCATCAATCCATGAATGGCATCAAAATGATTATCTCATTAGTACAGACAGCGCAAAGTTGGATGTGGAGGCGATACACCAGTATCTGACGCGCTCAACATGGGCGAAAGGCATAGACGTGGAAACCGTCACCGCTTCAGTTCAAAACAGCCTGAACTTTGGCATTTATCATCATCAATCTCAGGTTGGATTTGCCCGGCTCATAACAGATCATGCGACCTTCGCCTATCTGTGTGATGTATATGTACTGGAAGAACATCAGGAGAGGGCCTGGGAAGGTGGCTAATGACATGCATCCATGATCATCCTCTCTTTAACAAGCTGCGCAGAATCATGTTGTTCACCACTACAGCGTCATGAAGCTCTATGAGAAATTTGGCTACGAGCCGGTCAATCGTCCTGGATTATGCGTGGACGATCACGCGCCCAGAAATTTACTTACCTTAGCGATAACGACGAGAATTGATGCGCCGAGAGGGCTTATCGAAGGCGGTTTTGATTGCCGCCTGTAACCGTCAGCGTGCAGCAGACTGATGGGCGATTTCCAGCAAAGCCGTTAAATTTTCCGGATAATAGCGTTCCCCACTGCATATCAGTTCTTTCAGTTCCCACCAGTGATAGTCTGACATCACTTCGCGCTCGTGCTTACTCCATCCCGCTGTTGAAATCTCCTGTTGAACAACATGCACCGTATAATAGTGCTCTTGTGCTAACACTACCTCGCCGCTGGGTAGTTGCATTTCAAACGCTCGGTAGCCGATGGCATCATCCAGCTGAGTACGTATAATGCCTGTCTCTTCAAAGAGTTCGCGAATCGCTGCCTGTTTCCAGCTTTCGTGATTTTCCAATGCACCGCCGGGTGTGGCCCAATAACGTTGTCCATCCAGAGCATCGGCTTTATGTGTGAAACAAAACAACAGAACACGCTGCTGTGGTCAATGATGAGTAATCGTGCTGAAGGCCGGGTATTCATTTTTGCTCTTCTCGTAACGTTAACTCTTAGAAGATATTGTCTGTGGTATCGCGATTCCGTTGTAATCCCTCAATTTTCAGCGTGTTGTACCGATGTTTTCATCGCGTATATACAGGCGCCTCAGCAGTCAATTAATATTGACCTGCTAAAATATTGTTTGTACCAGATCAATGAAGATAAATGGCAAAACAGCGGGTGATATTTTCGACCAAACTCCGCGCAATGATTCAGGCGGGTGAACTCGCGCCCGGCACGATGCTCTTCCTACACTACGTGATTTAGCGGGTGAGTTGGGCATTAATCGCAATACGGTTGCACTGGCTTATAAGCGGCTGACAGATGCAGGTTTTGTCCTCTCTAGAGGAAGAAACGGCACCGTGGTGCGTGAGCCCATTGCTGAGATTGATATTGAAGGTAGCGCCCCGCCTGGCGATACGCGATCTTGCCAGCGGCAACCCTGCGCTTCGGCTCTTCCTCGGTTAATCAGCTTGTCTGCGCATATCCAAAGTACACAGCTTTGTATGGCGAACCGGAAATACGGCCTGAACTTGAGGCGGCGGGTCTCGAATGGCTACAACCCGATATCGATGTTCCCTTTGAATTAAATTTACCAACGGTGCGGTTGATGCGGTTGAGAGGGTGCTTGCCAGTTACCTGATTGCAGGCGATCGCGTGGCGGTTGAAGACCCCTGCTTCCTGAGTAGCATCAGCACCTTGCGGCACAATCCACCAGGTAGGCTGCGCCTGTAGCAATCGATACGGAAGGCATGCAGATTGGAGGCGCTGTCACATCAGCTTACTGGCGTGCAGGCGGTGATCATCACTCCGCGCACAATCAACCGGCTTTGGACTCAGTGCGGGACGCGCCGAAGGCATACGCACTCTACTGGCGAGCTACCCGCAGGTTCTGGTGATTGTGGATGATCACTTCTCCCTACTCTCAACACAGGATTATCACCACATTGTTCCGGCAAATGCCCGTAACTGGGTGCTGATTCGCTCGATGTCCAAGTTTCTTGGGCCCGACTTACGGATGGCTGTTGTTGCAAGTGATGAAGAAACCTCACAGCGTCTGCGTCAGCGCCTGAATGCCGGATTGACTAGTCAGCCATATACTGCAAGATATGGCTGCAGGTTATCTGCGTTCACCAGGCTTCAGCCCAGCCATTTTGGCCGCTAACGCAGGCGCTATTCAGCCCAAAGAGAATTGCTGGTTAGCGCGTTAAAAACACGGCGTCACGGTTTCAAAACATCACGATGGCTTCTGAACGTTTGGCTTTAGCGCACAACAGTGCGGCAACGGTGATGCAAATGGCACAACGCGGCTGGCTGGTTCGCGGCGGAGAAGGGTTCATGCTGGACAGCACGAGTTCAGGGCTGCGGATCACCGTCTCTGAGATTGATGCACCGGAAACAGAGTTAATCGCTAAATCCCTGGCCGGGATTCTGTCACAGCAGCGTCAGATTCAGGCTACCAATAAGGGCTGAACAGGCCAGTACATTACTCATGGAGTTCTCTGCAATGCGCGTACATTTCATCGTACATGAAGATTTTGAAGCACCCGGCGCCGAAACATGGGCCAACAATCACGGTCATGATGTGACTTACTTCGCGGGTTTGGCGCACAGGCTGCCAGCAAACGCGGAAGGCATTGATTTTCTTATTGTGATGGGAGGGCCTCAGGATCCGTCCACCACACTAGAAGAATGCCCGCACTTTGATGCGAAAGGTGAACAGCGCTGATTGCTTCGGCGGTTCAAACCGGTAAAGCCGTTATCGGTATCTGTCTCGGTTCACAACTGATTGGTGAAGCGCTAGGCGCATCTTTCGCCCACAGCCCTGAAAAGAGATTGGTAAATTCCCGATCACGCTGGACAGAAGAGGGTAAGGACGAACTGTTCTCTCACTTTGCCAGCACGCTGAAGTGGGGCACTGCATAACGACATGCCGGGTCTGACGGCAGATGCAAAAATCATCGCTTACAGCGAAGGTTGCCCGCGCCAGATCGTGGCGTATTCAGACCGCGTATATGGTTTCCAGTGCCATATGGAACTAACGCTGGAGGTTGTGGAAATGCTGATCGCGCATTCAGAGAAAGATCTGAGTCGCGCCGCAGAATACCGCTTCGTTAATACGCCAGAAGAACTGCGTGCACACGATTACAGCGAGATGAATCAGGTGCTATTTGGTTTTAGATGTTGGAAACTCGCTATAACGCAGCATAAGCACTGAGTACGTCAGGCTAATTGTGCCTGGCATTCTTTCTGCTCTATTAATTAATAACGCTGCCCGGCGATTTTACGCGGGGCAGCGTTATTTCAGTCAGATATCAGCACTTCATTAGCGGCGAAGGAGTGCCACGGAATGGCACTCTGCTAAACGTCAGCGAAATTACAACTGCGGACCTGCCTGCGCAATACGCGCACCGGCCTCGTTGTTGCTGTACTGTTTGAAGTTATTGATAAACAGCTGTGCCAGTTTCTCGGCCGCTTCCTGCCATTCTGCCGGTGATGCCCAGCCGTTGCGCGGATCGAGAGTGTTTACATCGACACCAGCAATCTCCTGCGGAATGGCGAGACCAAAGATCGGAAGTGTTTCTTCACGCATTGCGCCAGTTTCCCCTTCGAGGATGGCGTTGACGATCTGGCGCGTATCTTTCAGCGACAAACGCTCACCCGCACCGTTCCAACCGGTATTCACCAGCCACACTTCAGCACCGCTCTGCGCAACTTTCTCCTGCAGCACATCAGCATACTGTGTTGGATGCAGCATCAGGAAAGCCGCACCATAGCAGGCAGAAAATGTCGGCGTTGGAGCAGTAATCCCGCGCTTCCGGTGCCCGCGAGTTTATGGAAGGAAGCCAGACAAGAAGTGATACTCGCATCTGCTCTGGGGTCAGACGGGAACGGGCGGGAGCACGCCGAATCCGTCCGCAGCAAGGAAGATAATGCGTGAAGGGTGACCCGCGCGAGACACCGGCTGCACGATATTCTCGATGTGCGACAGTGGATAAGAGGCGCGTGTGTTCTCGGTTTTGCTACCATCGGCATAATCCACGCTGCCATCTTCACGAACGACCACGTTTTCCAGCAGCGCGTTACGGCGGATAGCACCATAAATTTCCGGTTCAGATTCCGCTTTCAGATTGATGGTCTTGGCATAGCAGCCGCCTTCAAAATTGAATACGCCGTCAGCATCCCAGCCGTGCTCATCATCACCAATGAGCTGTCGACGCGGATCGGTCGACAGTGTGGTTTTTCCGGTACCGGAGAGGCCAAAGAACAGCGCCACATCGTCTTTTTCACCCCGGTTTGCTGAGCAGTGCATGGACGCGATACCTCTTCAGCGGCAGCAGGTAGTTCATCACTGAGAACATTCCTTTTTTTCATTTCGCCGCCGTACCAGGTCCCGCCAATCAGCTGGATATTCTCTGTCAGGTTGAAGGCAACAAAGTTCTCCGAGTTTAACCTCTTGCTCCTGCCACTGCGGGGATTGACGCAACCGGCGCCATTAATCACCGTGAAGTCCGGGTTAAAGCTTGCCAGCTCTTCGTCGGTCGGGGCGATAAACATATTTTTGACAGTGCGCCTGCTGTGCCACCTCAGGTGACAAAACGCACGGCCAGACGGGTATCGGCACTCGCGCCACACCAGGCATCCACGATATACAGCGCTTTGGCAGACAGGTGATCGGCGACCAGCGTTTTCAGATGCGCCCACACGTCAGTCGTCGACATCGTTTGTTATCGTTGCGCCCCAGGCCAGCATCCGACCACCAAAGGGTATCTCGCGTCACATCGTCGCGAACGATGTACTTATCGCGTGGAGAGCGGCCCGTGAACTCGCCGGTATCAACCGTCACCGCACCAGACGTCGTCACAATTCCGCGCGCCGGGCCTTTAAGCTCGGCTGACGTTTCATGCCTCGAATAGCAATTCGTAATTCGGGTTGTAGATGATCTCGCTGACATCGCTTGATGCCAAGGCTTGAGATGTTGCATGATAGATTTAGTTGCGCTCATAAATACCTGATTCGGCTGATGGATATGAGGTGGAAGAATAATCTGAATAAGGGATGGATAGTAGCACTGGCTTTTTGATGCAGAAATTGCATATAAATCATTTGTCATGTAAAATGCATAGAATTGGGGGCTGCAATTGGAGCAAAGACGCTAAGTAACTCGAAGTGAAGTGGTTCTATGATGTAATTGCATTAGAATGCCGCAGTTTACGCTTGCGGCAGAGAGGCGAAAATTTCGCAATCCTCGTTCAGCAGAAGGATTCAGGCACTCGAATCGAACCTGGGTTTCAGCGTATTTAATCGTGAAGTGAACCCGCCACAGTTGACGCCGCAGGGCAGGATATTTGTCGGCTATGCCAGGAACATGCTCGACGATATGGACTTCCAGATCAGCCGAATTAAGGGTGAAGATAAGCTAAAGCAAAGTATCCGTATCGATGCGGCGCCTTCGCTTTCCGTCCTGCTGCTGCCCGATATACTGGCAGATTACCGTGACAGCCCTGATAAAGTTTTCTTTGTTGAATCGATTAACGTCAACGATGCCGTATTTAACCTGAAAGAGGGGAAAAGTGATTTCATCCTGTCCTTTATAATGAAGAGCTGATGAATTATCCGTTTATCAATCACAAAATTTTCGATTCCGCGCTGCACCTGGTTTCACCCTGTGACCAGCACGGTAAGCCGATTTTCTCCATCAATGGCGACACACTGCCGCTGGTCAAGTATGCCAATGACAGTTATATGGGGCGTCAGGGTCAATCAGGTTATTGATCGCATACCCAATACCACCTTCATTCTGACCTTCGTTTCATCGATGAGCGAGTTGCTGAAGAGAATGATCCTGAAAGGCGATGCCGTTGGCTGGTTGCCGGATTACTCGATTCAGCGTGAATTGGAGGAGAGAAGGCTGGCGATTATGGATCACAGCCTTTCGCTGAAGATTTCGGCTTATGTTTATCGCTCAGGTGCACGCTTAAATCTCACGGCGGAACGCTTCTGGCGCTATGTGAAAGGGCGGAATATTGAGGGTTGATGATGGTATGGTCTTAGAACAGGATGTTAAAGGCAGATTTAAGTCATTTTATTTATTGTGCCATTACCATTTCGATATTTTCCCATAACTCATTTAATCTTAAGCAAATTCCAGCATTTTCAATCAATGAAAACTCGGTAGCATCGGAAAACACATAAAGTGCTTCAAGTGTTGCCCTCGGGCAACAACATGCTTGGCAGTAACGCGCCCATAACCTTCAATGTCTCTGTGAGTTGTGGATGCCAGATGAGCCCTGACAGACAGGTTAGGCATTGAGACAGGCTTATCAAGAAATTCGCCACTGCTAACAATCCAGTCAAGGGCGTTTTTTATGACTCCGGTGACACCGTGTGCATATTCCGGGCTGACCAATTACACCATGTCCGCCCTGGATAATGCATCTCTCCAGTGCTCAACTGCTGAATTCCTGTGTATTTTCATCATCAACATTAAAAAGAGGGATTTTATCCAGAGAGTCATATATCTCAAACGTGACTCCCACTGGACTAAGCAGAGACATGGCCTGTAAAAAAACAGTGTTCAACGATGCAGAACGAAGACTGCCAGAAATACCTAATACATACTTTCCATTGTTCATTAAATTACTCCCTTAAATTTTTTCTAAATGAGCCAGAACATTGTATGAGTGGTTAATGCTTCTTTCGTTAAGTTCTTAACTTACTCTAAGAGAGTAGATATCTCTCGTCATCTGTTTCATCCCGCAACAATACCATCGATGTTTCAACCTCAGCTTTTAGGCATATTCTCCGAATCGAAAGAAGTGTGAAACAGCGCATGTCGAAGACTACAGAAACTTTGACCAGGACGGGTCATGTGATAGTGACGATTGAGGTGTAAAAGGGGAAGGTCGTCTAAAAGCCGAAGTCAGCATCGACAAGGAAATTGATCCTGTTATCACCCTTAAACGACCCAGCATTCAAACGATTAAATCAATCACCACTTTCCCCACATGCCCAGCAGATTGCAGGTATCGATAAGCCTGCTGCGTGTCCGCAAAACCGAACACCCGGTCAACCTCCGGCACAATCCCTGCAGTCTCCATCGCTCTCACTGCCGAGCGCAGATCCGCCGTTGAGCCCGTATTATTCCCGACAATATTCAACATCTTCTGCATTATTGGCAGTACTGGCACAGTCAACTCCGCACCGCCTACAAACCCAATCACAAAGATCGTCCCGTTATAGGCCGCCGCATTGATCGATTTAGCAAAAGTCGCCGCACCCACGGATTCCAGCACCAGGTCCGCACCCTCGACCGTGCGTCAGTTCCAGCAACCTGTTTATCCCAGTCCGGTTGATTGCGATAGTTAATCCCTTCATCGGCACCCAGTGCTTTCACCTTCGCCAGTTTTTCATCGGAAGAGGAGAGCATAATCACCCGCGCGCCCGCCGCTTTAGCATATTGCAACGCAAACAGACTTACGCCACCGGTCCCAAGCAACAGCACGGTGCTACCAGTGCTGAACCTTACCGCGCACGATGGCGTTCCAGGCCGTCGTCGCAGCGATCGGCAGCGTGGCGGCCTGCTGCCAACTGAGATAATCAGGGATGCGCACTAAAGAAGTCGCCGGAACAACGGCAAACTCCGCTAGCCCGCCATTGCCAGTCACGCCACGCAAGGCATGATGATGTTCAGCGCGAATCAAACCTGCATGCCAGTTTTGCATCATACCCGGCACGACGCGCTCGCCGATTTGCCAGCCGCTTACCCCCGACCCTAATTCAACAATCTCACCCGCACTGTCAGCCCCCGGAATGATCGGCTGCGCGATGGCACCAAACTGACCGGCTTGCCAGCGCCAAATCGAGATAGTTGAGGCTTACCGCATACTGGCGGGAATCAATACCTCGCCATGGCCCGGCTGTGGGCGCGGCAGTTCAGTGATATTCAGGGCATCAATGTTGGGCGCAGTTAATTGGATAGCTCGCATAAAATTCTCCTGTTTTCAAAGTACAGTCAGTGTGGCGCGAAACAGGCGCTATAATCGATGTCAAAACCAAATGACTGTTGCACCGGGAGCAATAATGCAGGATGACGATTTCGCCAACGCGAAGCATTTTAGCGGTGGTGCGCGCAGGCAGTTTCAGTGCCGGCGCGCGTGCGCTGGACGCGATGTTTCAGTGGTCTCGCGCCGCATCGCTGCGTTAGAAAAACGGCTGGGCATTCGCCTGATCGAGCGCACCACGCGTCGTATCCGTCCCACGGAAGAAGGGCAGCGCTATCGGCAGAAGATCGAACTTGCCGATGAGCTATTGCGGGAAGCGGAAGAAGAAGCGCGGGCCCTGGCGGCGCGTCCAGCGGGCACTATTCGCTTAACCGTGCCAGCTTCTTTTGGTCGCAGTTGGGTGGCGCAGGCGTTGCCGGGCTTTTTGCAGGCTTATCCTGATATTCGTATCGTACTGAATTGCAGCGACCGCTACGTCGATTTGCTGGGGGATAATTTTGATATGGCGATCCGCATCGGCGTGCTCACGGATAACCGCCTGATAGCGCGTAAGCTGGCGGATACCAGCCGAATGCTGTGCGTGGCGCCAGATTATCTGGAACGTCATCCTGCGCTAAACCAACCTCAGGATCTCCGCCAACATGATTGTCTGGGCTTTACCCCGATGCACAGCTGGCCGGAATGGCGACTGGAGAAAGACGGTCATCAAATCGCGGTACCGGTGCAAACGCGTTTTGAAAGCGATGAAATGGATGCTCTGGTGCGCCTGGCCGCGCAGGCAGGCATGGGCGTATTGCTGGCGGCCAACTGGCTGGTGCAAAAGGAGCTGGCCGAAGGATCGCTGGTGCCGGTGCTATCTGACTGGCAGGCGGTTGGGGAAGATGGCGTCTGGCTGATGAAACCTTCCAGCCAACTTCAGTCGGCGAAGATCAGTGCCCTGACCGAATGGCTGGTGGCCTGGTTTGCGGAAAAGCGCTGGTAAAGTCGAATCCAAGGCGTAGTGATGAGGTTAAGCGGCTGCAGCGGCCTGAAGCCCGCTCAAGCCGTTTGCATCACCAGACCTCGAGCATTGCGGCGCAGGTGGTCAATTTTACGACTTCATCAATCGCTGCCCAGTGACGCCGCACTCTGCTCATCATCCGGTACATACACCAGCAGGCGGTCGCCGTTGCGTGAAGCAGACCACCAGTTATTCTGGCGCAGCGTCATTTCACCGACTTCCTCGCGGTAAAAACGCTTCAGCCGATTTTCCACCTTGCCCAGTTCGTAGCGTTGCCAGGTTTGGGCAAATTCATCCGAGCTATTCAGCAAACGAGCGAAAACTCTCCCAGTGTGTGGATCGCCAGGTGTTCGCCCATCTGTCCACGAAGAAACATCGCCACCATCTGCGGCATCACGTCTTCCCAGATCATTAATCGCTTTGCGCCAGCCGGGATGATTAAACGCCAGCCAGATGCAGTTGCGGTCCTCCACGGCGATCTCCGCAAGATCCACGCCCATCAATGCACACCAGGCGGCGTTATAGCCAAGAATATCGAAACGCGGTGTTTCGAGTAATCGCCGGTAACTGGATCGTCCAGCATCTGCTGATTATGTGCTGCGATTTTGCAGCAGGCAGCGGCCACCCGCACCGATGGCAACGAGTGTCCGGCAAGGGAAAACAGATGCTGCGTCTCGACATCGTTGCACTGCAATGCCGTGGCAATGGCCGTCAGGGTTTTCGGCGAGGCTTTGATATGCGCGACCCTGTTCCAGCCACGTATTATGCAGTCACGCCACATCCGCTAACTGCGCCACTTCCTCACGTCTTAAACCTGGGGTGCGACGCTGACGCATATGCGGCAAGCCCAGACGGTTAGGATCGAGACTTTCACGGCGGGTGCGTAAAAAAGTGCCCAGCAGTTTTCGATTGTTGTATTCAGCCGTGACGGGGGCAGTAGCCGTGCTCATGAGCAGATCTCCAAACGAGACGGGTAGTATTTATACCATGATAAACAAGAACTGGTACCCGTTTAATAGTTAGGTGATGCTATGCCGTACTGCACTTAAAAACAGGTTAAAACCGATGCAAACATCGCCTTCAACGCGCGGGACTGGTGGTCCTGCTGGCAGGGCAACTGCTGCCCATGATCGATTTTTCCATTGTCAATGTGGCGCTGGATGCCATGGCGCATACGTTGCGCGCCACATCGATTGAGCTGGCGCTGATTGTCGCCGTGTACGGCATTGCTTTCGCCATCTGCCTGGCGATGGGCGGACGCCTGGGGATAACTACGGACGTCGTCGGATATTCCTGGCGGGAGTGATGGATCTTCGGTATTGCATCTTTATTATGCGGCATCGCCAACAGCGTCGGTCTGTTGATGTTTGCCCGCGCACTGCAGGAGTGTCGGCGCAGCTTTCATCGTGCCGCAAATCCTCGCCACCATGCATGTCACCATGAAGGGCAGGGAGCATGCGCGCGCCATCGGTCTTTACGGTGGCATTGGCGGACTGCGTTTATCATTGGTCAGGTATTAGGTGGATTCCTGATTAAAGCGGATATCGGTGGATATGGCTGGCGCAGTGTGTTCCTGATCAATTTGCCGATTTGCCTGTTCGTGCTGATCACCGCGCAACGCTTTGTGCCTGAAACGCACAACAATCAGCGCGTGCCGGTCGATGTCAGCGGAACCTTGCTGTTAGCGGGCGCGATTGGCTGTTTAATGCTGGCGCTGGCGCTCGGTCCGCTGCTGCACTGGTCATGGCCGTGCATTCTGCTGCTGGTGCTGTTCCCGGTGTTATTGCACCGTCTGCGTCAAAGTTCGCTGCGTCTGGAAGCAGAAGGCGGTTCACCGTTGCTGCCACCCTCGCTGCTGCGTCTGCCAAGCGTTCGCTTTGGGTTGACCCTGGCGGTGCTGTTCTTCTCCTGCTGGAGCGGCTTTATGTTCGCGGTAGCGCTGAGCGCTGCAGTCAGGCATTGGCTTAACTGCATTTCAGTCGGAAACGCGTTTATCGCACTGGGCGCTGCCTACTTTATCGGCGCGATGCGTTCAACACGCATGGTGGAACGCTTTGGTAAACGCACCACGTTACTGACCGGTTGCGGCATCCAGATGGTCGGCCTGATCGCCCTGATTGCCCACCTTCCAGTTTGCCTGGCCTGATGTTGGCGTCTTTACCCTGATGCCGCCACCATCCTGATTGGCTTTGGCCAGTCGTTTATCGTCAGCACTTTCTATCGCATTGGCATGAGCGGTGTACCGCATCATCAGGCGGGCGCGGGCAGTGCGGTGTTATCCACCGTACAGCAATCGGCACTCGGTTTGGGTCCGATGCTGCTCGGAGGCGTTTTCACTCAGATTAACGTGCATGGTAATCACCTGGCGGCCATCTCCGGCACCCTGGGCGTGGAGCTGTTAATGATGGTGACGCTGGTGATTTTGACCAGTCTGAACCGTCGCACTTTCCAGCCGGTGACGGCGGAAGGTAATCCTATGCTGTGATTTCTGCGGCTTTTCCAGCTTACTGTAAGGTAAGCGAAAATCGTTGATGCGCTGAATTTAACTTTGGCGCAGTGGTCTTTTCCGGAACATATCGCCGCAACTAACGGGGAACGAACCGCGTGTTCAGCCCGTTTTGTGGTGCGGCAAAATCATTGGTCTGGAAAAAACCAAACGAGCTCATAACCCAGATGAAAAGATGTTAACCAGGTTACTTTTCATAGTAACCACCACAGCCTTTAGTGCAGACGATTTCACCCCAGGATATTCACTTTGACGGCTTGCAGCGTGTCGCACGGGTGCGGCAATGCTGAGCATGCCGGTACGCGTGGCGATCGCGTCTCGGATGACGATATTCGCAACACCATTCGTGCGCTATTTGCCACTGGCAACTTCAGCGAAGATGTGCAGTGCTGCGCGATGGTGACGCGCTGCTCATTCGTGTGAAAGAACGTCCGGCCATTGCCAGCATTTCCTTCTCCGGCAACAAGGCGATCAAAGAAGATCAGCTGAAGCAAAATCTCGATGCTACCGGTGTGCGAGTCGGTGAAGCGCTGGATCGCACCACGCTATCAGACATCGAAAAAGGACGGAAGATTTCTACTACAGGCGCGGGTAAATACACTGCCAGCGTCAAAGCTGTGGAATGCGCCGTTGCCACGCAATCGTGTCGATCTGAAGTTCGTGTTTACCGAAGGTGTATCCGCGAAGATTCAGCAGATCAATATTGTCGGCAATCACGCCTTCTCGTCTGATGAACTCATCTCGCACTTCCAATTGCGTGATGATGTGCCGTGGTGGAATTTTATTGCCGATCAGAAATATCAGAAACAAAAACTGTCCGGCGATTTAGAAACACTGCGTAGCTATTATCTCGATCGCGGTTTTGCACGTTTTAATATTGATTCAACGCAAGTGAGTTTAACACCCGATAAGAAAAGTATTTATCTGACAGTCAATATTCATGAAGGCGATGTTTACCATATTTCCGATGTTATCCTGAACGGCGATATGGCGGGACATTCCGCCGAAATTGAGAAACTGGCCCATATACCGCCAGGGGCTTTATACAGCGGTGCCAAAATTACTGAGAACGAAGGCGCGATCAAAGCGCTGCTCGGTCGCTACGGCTATGTCTTTCCCGCAAGTTAGTTCTCAGCCTGAAATTAACGATGCAGACAAAACCGTTAAACTGCATGTGAATGTTGAAGCAGGGCATCGTTTCTACGTGCGTCAGGTGAAGTTCAGCGGCAATGACACCTCGAAGGATTCGGTGTTACGTCGCGAAATGCGCCAGATGGTCGTGGTTAGGGCCAGCGATGCGGTTGATCAAGGTAAGGCCCGTCTCAATCGTACCGGCTATTTCGAAAGCGTCGATGTTGATACCCAGCGTGTGCCCGGCAGCCCTGATCAGGTCGATGTGGTGTATAAGGTGAAAGAGCGTAACACCGGCACTTTCAACGTGGGTCTTGGGTGTACGGCACCGACAGCGGCATCAGTTACCAGCTTCGGCGTCAGCCGATAACTGATGGGTACCGGTAATACCGAGTTTTAGCGGTACCAAAAACAGTTATCATGACTTTATGTTGAGATTGCGCCACCAATCCGTACTTCACCGTGATGGCGTGATCTTGGCGGTAAACTGTTCTACAACGATTACAGCGCCGAAGATAATGACCTGTCTCGAATACACGCTGAAGAGTTTTGGTGCCAGCAGTACATTAAGCTTCCCGATCAGCGAAAACAGTAATCTGAGTTCTGGGCTGGATTACACCTACAATCGCGTCAGTAATATGGCACCGCAGGTCTCCATGTGGCGCTATCTGGGATCGCAGGGCATCCATCCGAAAGTCATCACCACTAATGAAGATGATGATGACGATTACGCCACCAGCGATGAGAAGTTTGTCGCTAATGACTTCTTCTGGAACATCGGCTGGAACTACAATTCATTAGATCGTGGTTTCTTCCCTCGACCTCGTTTCAGCGGGTTTCAACACCAAAGTGACGATCCCGGGATCGACCAACAGCTATTACAAAAGTACGCTGAGTGCCAACGCTTACTTACCGCTGAGTAATGACCATCGTTGGGTGCTGATGGGCCGGACTAAAGCCGGCTATGCGGATGGATTTGGTGGTAAAGAAGTGCCGTTCTATGACAACTTCTATGCCGGCGGCTCCAGCTCCGTGCGCGGATTCTCATCCAATACCATCGGTCCGAAAGCGGCCTATTACAGCTGTGCTGGCAGTGAAAGCAGCTACGGTAATTGCGCAGTATCTAAATCAGATGACGCAGTGGGCGGCAACGCCATGGCAGTAGCGAGCGCGGAATTAATTGTTCCAACACCGTTTGTCAGCGATCGTTATGCGGATTCACTGCGTACTTCGTTCTTTGTCGATGCCGGTACCGTGTGGGATACCAAATGGGAAAATACCGCGGCAACGCGCGCGGCAGGCATTCCGGATTATGGTGATCCGAGTCAAATCCGTGTTTCCAGCGGTCTGGCATTACAATGGCAATCGCCGCTTGGTCCGCTGGTTGTTCTCCTATGCGTTGCCAATCAAAAAATATGAAGGCGATAAGTCTGAGCAGTTCCAGTTTAATATCGGTAAAACCTGGTAGCGGTTATTTCTCTGTTAAAGAAAGAAGTAAGATTTACGTTATCTTTAAACAGAGAGAACAGAATAAAATAGCCGTTTGCGTAAAATAGTCAGGGTACGGTGCTTATGGAATGAGTGCCTGCCACCATCGTTGTTATGCATTTTCTATCAATATATTTCGCCACCCATTTGGGTGGCTTTTTTATATTATTTAACCTTCGCTCAGGCGTAATCCGCTTTCTGCATCAAACAGATGAATCTTCTCGGCGTTGAATCCAATACGAATCTGATCACCACTCACTGCAGCATGGCGCCCGGCGATCTGCATGTGCATCCGCATGGCCGTGCCATTCGAGATCAATAACGATGGATTCACCGGTGATTTCGACCACTTTCACCTTAGCGTGCGCGAGTTTCGGCTTCAGCAAATCATGAGGACGCACGCCCACCGTCTATTTGCTCCATCACATTCACGTGCCGCCGCTTGCCAGCGCAGAGGTAGCGGTTGCCATAAATCCTGGCACTGCACACCCGGAATGCCCTCGCGCGTGATTAACTTTGCGGGTAACAGGTTCATCGGCGGCGAACCGATGAAAACGCGCCACAAACGTGTCCGCTGGTCGGTCATAAATCGCCAGCGGTGCACCCTGCTGCACAATGCGACCTTCTTTCATTACCACAATCTGATCGGCCAGGGTCATGGCTTCCACCTGGTCGTGCGTGACATACACCATGGTGGTTTTGAAGCGTTGATGCAGGGATTTGATCTCCGCACGCAACTCCATCCTCAGCTGTGCATCGAGGTTGGACAACGGCTCATCAAACAAGAACTGCGGATTGCGCACCATCGCGCGTCCCATCGCCACACGCTGGCGCTGCCCACCGGATAACGCACGCGGATAGCGCCCGAGCAGTTTATCAATGCCGAGAATCCCGGCGATGCGTTCGATTTTGCTCTGCTGCTCTTCGCGCTTCACTTTCTTCACCTGCATATGAAACGCGAGGTTCTCTGCCACCGTCAGATGCGGATAAAGCGCATAGCTTTGAAACACCATAGCGATATCACGATCGGCGGGATCGCGATCGTTGATTGCTACTTATCCATCATGATTGCGCCATCCGACAGGCTCTCCAGCCCCGCCAGCAGACGCAATAAGGTGGATTTACCACAGCCGGACGGACCGACCAGTACGGTAAAACTGCCGTCGGGAATGGTAAGGTCGAGCGGATGCAGAACCGATTGTTTGCCGTAGCGCTTGGCCACTTACGAGTTCAACACTGGCCATGATTTAGCGCTCCTGTGCGGAAAGTTGCAGTTGATGCCAGTCGGGATAGCGACGTGGCTGGGTACTGATTGCCAGTGACGCCACCGCGATGCCCCATTGCAGCGCGGTGGTGATATTCTGCTGATGCAGCAGCAGCGAGAAAACCGGCATTAAAGCTGTCGCCTGCACCAATGGTGTCCACCACGGTGACGGGCTTCGCGGGCTGAGTGATGTGCTGATGTGATTGCCAGCAACCCGCCCTGCGCTCCGCATTTCACCACGCAACCGCCACGTCCGCTGAGTCGTTGTGCGAGTTGGGTGGCGGCCACGTTGAGATCCTCCGCGTCCATCAGACCCAGCGTTTCGACTTCATTGAGCAGTAGCCAGTCACACAGCGGCAACCATGGCGCCATCTGCTGGCGAACCTCTTCGGTCCAACCCTGCGGCGGCCAACCGGTATCCACGGCGGTGGTAAATCCGCGTTGCTGCAACTCACTCAGTAACAGCGGGTATTCGTTGTAAAGATGCAGGCACAGGAAGGTGCCACACAGCAGCACGATATCGCCTTCATTGGCACGCAGCGGCAGTTGATTCAGCACATCTTCGGCGGTGAGCCGCACGATATGGCCAAGATTACTGAGGAAGGATCGCTCGTGATCGGAGTGCGTCACACCCACGGTGAGTGAGGTTTCACAGTGATAGCGTCCAGTAGGCGACGCTGTGTGGAAAGTAACTGCCCAGCCAGGCGCTTAAGCCGTCATCGCCCTGATTTGCCACTGCACGATGGCGCACCTGCATTGCTTCCAGTGCTAATGCACAGTTCCGCCCGCCGATCCGCCGGGACGCAATTCGCTGTGATTCATCATCACTTCGGTGCCACGCTGCGGCCAGTGGTCGAGGTGCCCATAATCAAATCGACGTTAATATTGCCGACCACATACAGCGTGGCGGTAGTGTCCATGTTCATCTTCATCCTTTGCTCCCGCCACTGGCCAGGCCGCTCACCAGCGTTTTCTGCAGCCAGATAGCAATAAACAGCGGTGGCACGGATGCCAGAATGCCGACCGCTGCGATCAAACCATCATCGGTGGCGCGCCCGGCGGTAAAGCCCGCAATCGTCACTGGCAAGGTTTGTGCCGCGATGTTGCTGGTGAACAATAGCGCATAGAAAAACTCATCCCACGCCAGCAACCAGCCAAACAGCGCCGCTGCACCCAGCACTGGTTTTGCCAGTGGCAGGGTAATGCGCAGCAGCACCTGCCAGACGCGCAAGCCATCCAGCCGCGCCGCTTGCTCAATATCCTGTGGTAAAGCATCGAACTGGTTCTTCAGCATCCACGTCAGGAACGGCAGGATCAGCGAGCAGTAAACGATGATCAAACCGGGGCGCGTGTTCAACAGATCAAACTGTTGCAGCAGGAAGTAGAGCGGCAGCACAAACGCCACCGGCGGCACCATATAGATGGCGAGTGAGGCAAACAGCCAGCCATCGCGACCACGATAGCGCGAGAAGCTGAACGCCGCCGGAATCGCCAGCAGCAGGCAGATAATGGTCGCCCCAGTAGCCACCAACAGGCTGTTTCCTAGCGCATGCAGGAACAGCGTGCCGGGCTGGCCGGGTTCCAGTGAAATCAAACGGCTGTAGCGGCTGAAATCCCACTGGCGCGGTAACCATTCCAGCGGAACACGCGTGAGATCGCTGGTGGCGCTGACGCTCATCAGAAATAGCCAGCCCATCGGCGCAAGTACGGAAATTGCCACCAATAACGCGGCGGCATATTTGGCCGTGCTGCGTAATTTAGCCTTCATACGCGCTCCCTTTACGGCGCTGACGCCACAATAACAACATGTAAAGTGTGATCAGCACGGCGCACAGCAGGGTCATCAGCATGGCGTAAGCCGCGCCGCTGCCCGCTCGCAGGTAGCTGAACGACTCCTGATAGACGTAGAAACTTAACGTTTTGGTGCTATCAACCGGGCCACCGCGTGTCATCACATAGATGATGTCGAAAATCTTGAAGGCATCGATGGTACGCAACACCAGCGCCACGCTCAGCGGGCCAACAATCGCCGGGAAGGTAATCGCACGGAAGCGTCGCCAGGCAGATGCGCCATCCAGACGCGCCGCTTCAAACAGATCGTCAGGAATGGATTGCAGCGCAGCCAATACCAACAGCGTCACCAGCGGATAGTTCTTCCAGACGTCGGCGAACATCACCGCATTGAGCGCCGAATCAGGCGAACCCAACCAACTGCGATAGCCATCGATAATACCGAGTTGTGTGAGCAAGGCGTTAATGCTGCCGTAATCCGGGTTGAAATTGAGGCGCCACATCATGGCGTTGACGATGGTTGGCAGTGCCCACGGCGAATCACCAGCACGCGCAAGAATATTGCGACCAGCAAATTTCTGATTAAGCAGTAGCGCCACCAGCACGCCAATAACCCCTTCAAACGCTACCGAGACCACGGTGAAGTAGAGTGTGCGCCACAGTGAAGATTGAAAATCGGGATCGGTGATGGCGAACAGATAGTTCTCCACGCCAACCCAGGCTGGCGCTTCACCGCTGCCAATTAAGGCGGCATCGGTGAAACTCAGCCAGATGGTGCGTAGCAGCGGCCAGGCGGTGAGCAACAACATCACCAGCAACATGGGTGCTAACAGCACCCATGCCTGCCGTTGTTCGCGTTGACGCAAACTCAGCATGCTGACCCCTTAACGTAAACGCGCAGCACTTTTATCAACCGTCTGCATGGCCGCGTCTGGCGTGGCGCTGCCCACCAGCACTTGCTGCAGTTGCTGCTGCAAGGTGTTAGAGAGACGGGAATAGTCGGCGGTCTCCGGACGCGACAGCATCACATTCAGTGACTTGTCAGCCGCCGCGATCCAGGTTCTCTTGGTTCTTCAGTACTGCTGGATCCTGATAAGAGCTTTTCCAGATCGGCAGGCTCAGGGTGGCGTACTTGTTCTGTACCGGTTGCGAGGTCATATAGCTGATGTATTGCCACGCCTGGTCACCGTGGGTGCTGCCTTTGGCGATGCCGAGCCCCATCGAACCGTTCACCGCACCAAATTTACCCGGCGCATCGCCTGGTGCCGGAACGATACCCACCTGACCGGCCACTTTGCTCTGCTTCGGATCGTTAGCGATGTTGTACATATAGGTCCAGTTCAGCGCGAACGCGGCGTCGCCGTTGGAGAAGGCTTTGCGCACATCCTCTTCCAGATATTCGCGTGAGGCTGGGTTACTCAGCCCTTCATCCAGCGAACTCTTCATCAGCTTGACCGCCTGCAATGAGGCCGGGCTAGAAAAATCGAGCTTGCCGTTGTTATACCAAGAATTTGCCGCCAAGCCAGATACTAACGTGGTGTAATCACACCGCTTCCGCCTGCGACCAGTCCACACCAGTGGATATTTTCGATGTTCTTTTGTTTGATGATGCGTGAGTCATCAATCAACTGTTGCCCAGGTTTGCGGCGGGTGGTGATCGGCTTTCTCCAGCATCGCTTTGTTGTAATAGAGGTATTTAGTATCCAGGATCCATGGCATGCCAAGGGTTTTGCCGTTATAGACCACGGTGTTCATTGCGCCGGGAAGATCTTCTCTTTTCGTCTGCACGGCGATACCTGGCTGCTGACGTTGCAGCAGATCAAATTTGGTGAATTTCAAGGCCAGATGGCATCGAACAGCACCACGTCATAACTGTTACCGCCTGCGCCACGCGCCGCGACAATTTTGTCGTGCAGCGCTTCGTACGGCACAAACCCAGATCACCTGCACATCCGGATGCGCTTTGAACTCCTGCGTCATGGCGCGAATATCATTTTCGCTGTAAGCCGCCTGAGTCATAAACAGCGCATTGAGGGTGGTTGCGGCTGCCGCGCGTCGGCGCTGGCTAACATGACCGCGATGGCACAGCCTTTCAATGGTCAAACCGGATTTTCAACATTTTCCGCCTTGATGCAAGAAGAGGGTGTTTAATTAAATCAATTTGATTGATTTAATAACGCGCACAGGTTGTCAGGTTGCTGCAGCTGACATCAATGAGCTAAAGCAAGTGACGTGCCAGGGCATAAATCTCGTTTGCCGCTGCTCACTACTTCCTGCCAGATTTTTGCGGCTGTCAGGTAAACAGGTTGTAAATTGTGTCGCCGATCATAGATATTGATGCGCTGGCAGTCGCGGGCGTGAGAAGAGGGAGATGAAAACATCAGAACCAATCTGGAGCATGCGCGCGCGCATAATCGCCGTGTGATCATCGAAGCGATCCGCCTGCACGGTGAATTGACGCGGGCTGAGCTGGCGCGACTCACCGCCTTAACCCCGCAAACTGTCTCTAATATCGTGGCTGAACTGGAAGGTGCAGAACTGCTTACCAGCCGCCAACCGCGCAAGCAGGGGCGTGGGCAACCGGCGATTCCGGTGATTCTCAATCCAGCCAGTGCGTTCTCTATCGGCACTCATCTCGACCACCAAACTACTATTCATCGTGCTAGTGGATTCACCGGTGAGATTCACTCGTCGCCTTATCCTGGTGCAAAAACGAACTGATGCCACTTTAGCGCGCATTGCAGAGGTTCTGGCAGAGATCAAAACCGGTCACCGCTGGAGTGCTGGGGATCGGCGTAGGATGCCGGGTCCGTTTGGCGTTGAGGGATTTCTCGGTGGGTCCCACTACCTTGCACATGGCTGGGAGTCGGTCGATATCGAAGCAAGGCTGGCCGAAATGAGCGGCGATGCCGATCACGCTGGAGAACGATGCCACGGTCGCGGCAATTGGGGAGCGGTTCCACGGTGTAGCGCGGCATCTTAACTCGTTTATCTATCTCTACATCGGCACCGGATTGGGCGCTGGCATCATCATGGATGGCCATGTTTACAGCGGTCATGCGCACAACGCCGGAGAAATCGGGCATGTGGTGGTGGAGCCGGGCGGACGTGAATGCTATTGCGGCAATCACGGTTGCCTCGAACGTTATGTATCACTGCAGGCGGCCTATGAATTCTGTGGGCTGGACCCGATGACCGCGTTGCCGGACGACCTGCTGGAAGTCGATCCCGCCGTATTTGATCGCTGGATTGATACCGTGCTGACGCCATTGCGTCAGGGCATCAATATGCTGGAATGCATTTTCGATGCGGAGAGCGTGATCATCGGCGGCATGATGCCCGCCGCACTGCTGGATAAAATCATTCAGCGCCTACCGCCGCTCTATCAGTCGGTGCGCGGGCGTTATCTCACCGGCTCACGTCTGAAAACCGGCATGACCGGCAGTGATACCGCGGCGCTAGGTGCCGCGGCGTTACCGATTTTTGACGAGTTTAATCCGCAGTTTCAGGTGTTGATGAAATAAGGACAACAATGCGCAGGCAAGACCCATTCCTGCCCTTAAATGACGTTGAAACAACGGAAATCCTGACTTGCCATCTGCCAGAGTACTGTGCCTGACGCCTGCGCTGCGGCAGGTGACTTGATAGGATTTAACCTGCGAAAAATACGCTCAACTTTTGCTGCTCCCGGCCGTGATCATCCATATTATCCGCCGTCAGCCAGGCCGATATCGCATGCTTCACCTGCGGCCATTCACCATCAATTATCGACAGCCAGTCGGTATCGCGATTGCGCTGCTTGCGCGTCATCGCCTGGCGAAAACGCCCTTCATAGGTGAAGCCAAGGCGTTCCGCTGCCCGACGTGAAGCAAGGTTAGTGGAATCACAGCGCCAGGCGACCCGGCGGTAGCCCAGCTCAAATGCCTGTTTCAGTAACAAGTAGATCGCTTCACTGCCCAGCACGTTGCGTTGCATCAGCGGTGACCAGGTAACATGACCGATCTCTATCGCACCGTTCTGGCCATCAATATTGGCGAAACATACCGCACCGACCGCTTGTCGAGTGCGATGATCGATCACCGCATAACTCACTAACCCGCCATCCTGGCATTTTCCACTGACCCAACTTTCCATCTCTGCCAGCGAGAGCGGCAGGCTTCGTCGCACCCAGCCAGGTCCAGTCACGATCATCAGGCGCCAGTGCGAAGGCGGCAAACAAAGCATGGCTATGCGTAATATTTAGGGGTTCAAGTGTACAGAAGCGACCGTAAAGCGGAATAGCATGAGGCGAGGCCAGCGGCTGCCAATCTGGCAGAGCAAAACCCACTGGCTGACCATATTGATTTAGTGACGTCATCGTCTTTCCCTGGCTGAGTTGCAAATTATGTGCAAAGGCACTGTGTTGCCACTATACACTCAGTTTATAACAAAGAAAATTATCGGGCGATTTAAAATCAGCACACGCATTACCGTAATGACATTTTGTACCACCCATTACTTACCGACTTGTCTGTCATGGGTGATTGCACACGGGAAATGTAAATGTGTTTCATTGCACTTTAAAACAAACCGCGTACCTTCATCATAATCAATTATCGTAGAAAGGTGTGTTTGAATGAATGTCTGAAATACGTTATCCAACTCATGTAATGAAATAGGTGGTTTATTACGAGGATCGTTTAATCGTTCAAATGCGGCATGGAAATCAAAATGAATTCTGGCGCAGTCTTCAGCGAGGATGTCATTAATATCAGCTTCCAAATCCAGAGTTGTTGCTCCGGTATGGTCATAATGCTGCGCAGCAACCTCGCTCAGTTTGCGATTGAGCTCTTCATTTGAGAGTGCATGAACGGTCGCAACATGGGCGCTGTAGCAGCGTTCCCATCCGGACATCAAACTCTTCATTATCAAATGAATCGACAAAGACAGCGTTGCCGCTCTCAGCATCAAAGAATGAGGCGTAATTCTGCTCTATTTGCATGTCAAATTTGAACATACAGACTCCCAATCAAAAAATTCTCTTCGATTATAGATGACAGAAATTATACCTTTTATGCAGTTTTAGCGACAAGCCGATAAACAATTCGCGATGATTTTATCATCCGCTGAGCAATGTGCAATATTTAAATGGTCGAAGTGTTAGAATAATTTCTATATAAATCATATTGTTAATGGATCCGGTAACGAGAATTAATACTGTTTTAGGGCCATATATGTCTCGATTTTTAATTTTCAACTTGTTAGCTTTACAGTTTCCAAAACCGAGCATGTTTGTTGTTAGGACGTGTAAGTAGATTCAGTCACATATATTAAAAATATATCTCGGACGAGAATCTTCGGCACAAAACAAATGGAGCTAAAATGCAGCCAAACCTACGCGAAGTCGCAGTCAAAAACGTCGAAATCGGTAATAACGTTACGATTTACCAGCCTGCGAATGTTTATGGCTGCACCCTACAAGACGATGTCTTCATCGGTCCGTTTGTCGAAATCCAGCACGTATACAGTGATTGAAGAGGCAATGCGTGCAGTCGCACACCTTTATCTGTGAATACGTTAGCGTGGGCGAAAACTGCTTTATTGGTCACGGCGTGATGTTCGCCAACGACATGTTCCGGGATGGCGAACCCAATGCCGATCGAGAAAGCTGGGCGCGCATCACGCTCGGTAACAACGTCTCAATCGGCAGTGGCGCGAGCATTTTGGCTGTCAGCATCTGCGATGGCACGGTCATCGGCGCGGGCAGCGTAGTAACGAAAGACATCACGCAGAAGGGCGTTTACGCCGGAAACCCGGCGCGTTTGTTGCGATTGCTATAGTACAAGGAATAGACTTGTTGTTTCGTTTATTTCGTATATTGTTTGTTTCGTTTGTTTCGATTAGTATTAGAGCGCTGTAATTCACGAACTAAGAAACTGGAAAACTCATGACAAACTCAATTCTGGACAACGTCAGCCTTCCGGCTCAGAAGGAAATTGAGGCCGCTCTACGTGGACAAAGAGAACTGGCGACTTTTCTCTCCACAAAGCTGGAGACACAAGTCATATCCATTCAGGATGCAAACGACGAAACTCACCAAATCGAGTTGCCAACCTCAGCTTTAACTTTGCTAATGAAGGCGTTGGGAGAACTGGCCGTAGGAAATGCGGTGCAGGTCGTTCCGGTTCATGCTGAATTAACCACACAGGAAGCAGCCAATATCCTCAATGTCTCACGGCCTCACATGGTGAAACTATTGGAAGAAGGGAAGGCCCTATCATAAAACTGGTCGCCATCGCCGTGTGCTTTTTGCAGATCTGATGCGCTATAAAGCTCAGCGCGAAAGTGAAAGTAATAATGCTATGCAGGAGTTGGCTGACTTAAGCCAAGGACTTGGTCTTTACTAATGACTCGCTCGCCTTATCCGGTTGTACTTGATGCCTGTGTTATTTACCCAAACATGCTTCGTGACCTGCTTATGCGACTTGGACTAAGTGGTTTATACATGCCTAAATGGACCGCGACTATCCATGATGAATGGCAACGAAACTTGGTTAAAAATATGCCTGAAGTCACGCCGGACAAGGTTAAACGTATAGAAGTGCTGATGGACAAAGCGCTTCCTGATGCTCTTGTGACTGGCTTTGAGCCGCTGATTTCTGGGTTATCACTTCCTGATGAAGATGACAGGCATGTAGTCGCTGCGGCAATAAAATGTAATGCAGAAGTCATCGTCACGTTCAATTTACCCTAAAGATTTCCCGGCGAGAATTTGATGCGCTGGAGATTGAGGCGATGCATCCGGATGAATTTATTCTAGATTTAATCGATCTGAATCCAGCGCTGGTTTTAAAGGCAGTGCGAGAGCAGCGGTACAAGCCTTAAAAATCCAGCAATCGGTTCAGAGGAGTATCTTACCTCCTTGTTAAAGCTTGGATTGCCAATGACGGTAAGGGCTTTGGAAGCTTATAGCTTCATGATTTAGCCCGCATAATGCGGGCAGTATTATTGATCTATCTGTTGCGGCTGCTTTAACTCTCCATCACCCAATGCCCGGCACTCACCTCGCGATAACGTCGCGTGTCCGGCACAAACCCCAATGCGCGCACCGGGCTTTTCAGCTCGCTAACGTCCATATGGCGCTTGAGATGACGTCGAGCTGGATCAGGCACCGGCACCGATGACAATAACTTGCGCGTATAGTCATGTTGCGGATTCTCAAAGATAGCCGCGCGTGGACCGATTTCAACAATCTCGCCCAACAGCATCACCGCCACGCGATGGCTGATGCGCTCTACCACCGCCATATCGTGCGATATAAACAAATACGACAAGCCAAGGCTGCTCTGCAGATCCAACAGCAGATTAATAATCTGCGCTTTGACAGTCACATCCAGCGCAGAGACGGATTCATCGGCAATAATCATTTTGGGGTCGAGCATCAAAGCACGGGCAATACAGATGCGCTGGCGCTGACCGCCGGAAAACTCATGTGGATAACGTTTCATCATCGCCGAAGACAAACCCACACGTTCCATCAACTCCGCCGCCTTTTCCCGAGCAGCCTGTTTACTGCCGAGCTGATGTTGCAGATAAGGCTCGGTCAGGGCTTCAAGAATCGACATGCGCGGATTAAGGCTGGCGAACGGATCCTGAAATATCATCTGCATCGCCCGACGTAACTGGCGCAGTTCGCTGGAGGAGAGATTTAGCACGTCATAACCGTCGAAAGCGATCTCGCCGGCATCGGCTTTCACCAACCGGGTGAGGGAGCGACCGGTGGTTGATTTTCCACAGCCGGATTCACCGACCAGCGACAAGGTTTCGCCGGGCATCAAATCGAATGAGATATTTTCCACCGCATGTACCGCGCCGGTTTTGCGGCTTAACAGCCCTTCGTGGATGCTGAACCGGGTGCTGAGGTTTTTCACCGACAGCAGCGGCTGTTGCGAAGCGGGACGCTCAGGTAGCAGTGCCACCGCATCACCTTTCAGCGCAAACTTCTGCGGCCCCGAAATGCCACGCATCGCGCCGAGCTGCGGCACGGTAGCGATCAGCGTGCGGGTATAATCCGCGGCTGGCGCCGAGAAAATGTCCGCCGTGGTGCCAGTTTCCATCACATCACCCTGATACATCACTAACGTGCGATCCGAAACTTCCGCCACCACGCCCATATCGTGGGTGATAAACAGTACCGCGGTGCCTTCCTCTTCCTGTAATGTCTTAATCAGGTCGAGAATTTGACCCTGGATGGTGACATCCAGTGCGGTCGTCGGCTCATCGGCAATCAGCAGTTTTGGCCGCAACGCCAGCGCCATGGCAATCATCACACGCTGGCGCATGCCGCCGGAAAAGTGATGCGGATAATCATCGAAGCGTTTAGCGGCATTAGGAATGCGCACTTTCTCCAGCAGCTTCACCGTCTCTTTCCGCGCCGCCCGCTTACTGATGTTGCGATGGTTGATCAGGACTTCAGCGATCTGGTGACCAATGGTGAAAGAGGGGTTGAGGCTGGTCATCGGCTCCTGAAAAATCATCGCCACGGCGTTGCCACGAATATCGCGCATCGCTTTTTCGCTCAGATTCAGCAGGTCCACGCCGTTCAGCAGCACTTTGCCGGTCACGCGCGCGTGGCGCATATTCAGCAAGCGCATAATTGCCATCGACGTCACGCTTTTCCCCGATCCTGACTCCCGACAATCGCCAGCGTCACCGACGTTGATGGTCATCGATACGTTCTTCACTACCTCACGCCACTGATCGTCATGACGAAACGCAACGGTGAGGTTTTCCACCTGCAAAACCGGCTCGCGACTCATTTGGCCGCCACAAAGCGAGCCGAACGGGTGCTGACCGGCAGAAATTCAAAGTCAGTGTCGAAAGGATAGGCAGGCTGCAGTTTACGTTTGCGCGCCAGACGTTCGACGTACTGATCCACCACGCCTTCAGACAGCGCCATCAGGTTAGGGTTGGCAAGCGGTGCCAGTTCCGGTGACAGATAGCCCGATTTCACCACCACAATTTTTGCCTGCGCAGGATGAAGCCCCAGCAATTCAAAATCAGCGATATTGTGATAAGGGCGACGACGATCGGCGACCACCACCGTAATGCCGCCGGTTTTCAGCAGCGCCTGTTTAGCCAGCGAACGCGCATCATCACTCACCCGCAGGACTTCAAATTCTGCGGTAACTTTCCCCCCTGCGGGATCGAGCGTGGCACCGATCGTCAGAGTGAGTTTCGCCCCAACGCCTGCCGCAAAAGCAGCATCAGTGGCCGGTTTATCGGTGATTCCGGCGACGATCACATCCTGCGCGCCCTGGCGAATCAACTCTGCCAGCAGATTGGCACGATCGCCCACGCCACCACCGGTCGGGTTATCGCCCGAGTCGGCCAAAATCACCGGTGCAGTTTCACTGGCGATGGCCATTTTCACGCACTCTTCGGTGCTGCCTGTGACGCAGCCGAAGACAAGTCGTCGCGCGCCTGCCAGTATGCCAGCGCCAGTTTTGCTGCCTGTTCGGAAAGCACATCGGCGTCGGTACCGGTCATGATCGCTGCCGCAGTGGCGCGCGGTTCATCGGCCCAGACATAGCCGACCATCAGCGACGCATCCCAAATGTGGTCGATTTCATTGATACCCGGCAAACGCGCACAAACTTTTTGCCGGTTCATCTTCGGTACTGGTGCGCTCACCGGGCAGCACCACCGGAATCGGTGCCCAAATCACACCGGGTTTCACGCCGGTTTGCAGGCTTTTCACCAGCATCGACACGGATCGACGCATGGTTTCTTCCACATCGATGTGCGGCGCCGTGCGATAGGTGGAGAACATATCAATGGCATCGATGATGCGCTGCGTCACGTTGCCGTGCAGATCGTAACTGACGGTGATCGGACAATCCGGGCCGACCAGTTCGCGCGTGGCAGTAATCCAGTCACCTTCGGCATCTTCCATCCCTTCCACATACACCGCGCCGTGCATGGCGAGGTAGACGCCGTCCACCGGCAGCTGTGCTTGCAGACGAGTGAGAAAATCCTGCCTGAAGTCATCATAAGTGACCCGCGCCACCGGACCACCGGCGATGGCGCGCGCATGGAAGGTCGGCAGAAATTCGGCATCGTAATCCTGCAGGAAAGCAAAGTAGGGGTTGGTCAGCAGATCGTTACCGCGCACGATGCGGAAGTCGTCGGCATAGTTCAGCACCGGGTTATATCGTACTGCACCCGTATGAATGCCACCAAAAGCAATGCGCATACAGCCTCCGCTAGTCAGGTAATTGAATGATGAATCGATATGCCGCCACGCTTGCCGCGGCGCGCGCCCAGCTCTGTTCGCTGATCACGATGCTGGAAATCGGGGTTTTGCCCATGATCGACGGCAACACGTGGCTATCAATGGATTGCATCACCACGGTTTTCAGTAAGCCGTCAAAGCATCGGGTTGATGCGATGACGATCAATTCGGATCGTTCATCTGAATAATGTTGGCGATCGAGAGGCCCAGCGCGTGACCAGCCTGATGCAGAATGGCGATGGCGGCACTGTTGCCTTCACCGCCAGCTTCCAGTTCGGCGATGGTTTGGCCTCGAGTGCTTTATCGCGCATGCTCTCGCGAATCGCGGTCAGCGAGGCGAGAGTATCCAGGCAGCCGCGTTTGCCGCAGCGGCAAGGGCGTCCGCCGGTTCGATGGTGCAGTGGGCGATTTCACCGGCCCCGCCGTGTGAGCCGCGATGCAGTTGACCCTGGAAGAAGTGTGCGGAACCGATGCCGTCACCATGGGAAATCAGGGTGAAGTTGCGCGCTTTTTCGCCACGCCGAAGATCTTCTCGCTGACGGCCAGCGCTTTGGCATCGTTCTCCAGCGAGACATCAAGGCCGGTTTGCTGTTTGAGCATGTCGGCCAGCGGGACATTCTTCCAGCCCAGCAGCGCTGATTGTACGCAAATTGCCTGATTTTCATCGACAAATCCGGAGAGCGTAACGCCCAGGCCAATTAATTGATCGGCTGAAATGCATTTCTGCGCAATCAAATCGGGAATCGCTGCCGCTAGCGTCGCACTCAGCTGTTGGGGATCAGGATCGAGTGGCATGTGCGTGCTCGCCAGCACCAGTCCATGCATATCAATCAGCACTAAAACGACGTACTCGCCGAGCAGCGAAGCGCCGAGAAAATAGGCGCTGTCAGCACGCATTTTTAATAATACCGATGGCCGACCCTGACCGCTGGATTCCGCCAGGCTCTCTTCCAGCAGTCCGGCATTCAGCATCTCTTTGACCAGTGGGCTAATCGCGGCTTTGCTCAACTTCATTTTCCGCAATAGCAGTGCGGCTCATGCCGTGCGAGGCAATAAGCAGACGCAAAATTTGCTGCTGGTGGGCATTGAGCATGTTGGTTCTCACTGCATTAGCGATATGACCTGACAATAATGAGGCTGGAAAACAAATTCAACGATATTTAGTTAATTTTCTGAACGCAGATCTAACTATAAGTAAAATATATGAACTTACGTATTGGTTTTTGTTCAGAGAATGTGCCTTATATAGCGTTGTTAATTCACCTAACATTTCAATGATTCATTGAGGGCCTTCATGCAAAGCACATTCAAGCATTTAAAGGTACTGACGCTGGCCGGTTGTATCATGGCGTCACTGGCAAGCTCGGCGGCAATGGCCAGCCAGCTGGTGATTATGCAAACGAACCGCCACGCAGCATGGATCCGGGCAACCAGACCGCTACCTTTACCGGCACGGTGCTCGATCCCATGTATGAAGGCCTGACGCGTCTGGGTGATGACGGCAAGATTATCCCTGCGCTGGCGCTCTCCTGGAGTGCGGATAGCAGCGGATTACACTGGACATTCAAGCTTCGCCCAAATGTGAAATTCCACGACGGCTCGCCGTTTAATGCCGATGCGGTAGTGGAAAACTTCCAGCGCCATTTGGATACCAAACGCGGTCTGGCGGGCAGCGGTAAAGTTCGCACCTTTATTCAGGATGTGAAGAAAACCGATGATTTAACGGTTGAGTTTGAGCTGAAAAAAATCAATCCGGCCTTTTTAACCGTGCTGGCATCGGGACCGGATTAATGGTCAGCCCTACCGCAGATAAAGCGGGCAGCATCAGTAATAAGGCGGACGGCACCGGGCCGTATAAGCTGGAACAATATAAATCTGGCGAATATGTGCTGGAGAAAAGAACAGTGATTATTGGGGTAAATCAAACGGCCCTGATGAAATTAAATGGACGTGGAGCAGTGAGCCTTCCGTGATGAATATGGCGCTGCAATCCGGCCAGGTCGATATTATTAATCCGGTACCGCCGCAATTCGCCGGAATGTTGAAAAACAATGCTAACGTGAATTTGAAACAGTCGCCTGGCGCGGCCGTGTTCTGGTGGATCTTAATACGCAAAGTGAAGCCGTTGAGCGACGTGCGCGTGCGTCAGGCGCTGAACTTTGCTACCGATCAGCAGGCGCTGGTGAAAGCCCTCATGTTTGGTTATGCACAGCCGGCTAACTCTTCACTGGCTCCGGTTGATGCTAACTACGACAAGAGCCTGAAGGATTACCCTTACGACGCAGAAAGCCAAAGAACTGCTGAAAGCGGCAGGTTACCCGGATGGCTTCAGCATGTCGATGCGGTTCAGGCACCGGATGCGCGCACCGCGCAGGTGTTGCAGGGCTATGGGCGAAAATCGGCGTGAAGTTGAATGTGCGCCAGATGGAAAGCGGCGTCTGACCAAAGCCGCCTTCGCCGATGCCAAAGAGAAACAGCAGGGCACTGATGCGGTATTGGCGTCGTGGTCATCCGGTTTGTACGGTTCTGACTTGCAACTGCGCCCGCTGTATCACAGCGCCAGCTTTGCACCGGGTGGCGCGAATCTCGGCTTCTTCAGCGATAAGCAAACTGATGACCTGATCGATACCGCCGCTTCCACGCTTGACGATGCGAAACGCAAAGATCTCTATTTCCAGGCACAGAAACAGATCAGCGGGCTGGCCCCGCAGGTGCTGCTGTTCTATCAGGATGATCTCTACGCCTCACGTAAAAACATCAGCGGCGTTACCATGCAGCCTGGCGGACAGATTGTGGTTCGTGACGCAGTGAAGAACTGATTGATGAAAGCGTACGTTGCGAAAAAGGTGCTCTCGCTGCCGCTGATTATTTTGGCGTGTCGATCATCGTATTTATCGCCATCCGCGCGTTGCCGGGCGATCCGGCACGCCTGATGGCGGGCCCGGAAGCGCCGCAGGAAGCGGTGGATAACATGCGCATCCGGCTGGGTTTGGATCAGCCGCTGCCGCTGCAGTACATCAAATTTGCTACTGAAGCACTGCACGGCAATCTGGGGGAATCGTTGCAGTCACAGCGCCCGGTGATCACCGAAATCAGCGAGCGTTTGCCTTACACCTTATCGCTGGCGGCACTGGCCTATCTGTTGGCGATTGCCATCGGCGTGCCTGCGGGCATGACCGGGGCGATTTATCGCCAGCGTATTCCCGATCAAATCGTGATGGTGCTGACCATTGCGGGCGCATCGATAGCCAACTTCTGGCTCGCGCTGCTGGCGATGAACTACTTTGCGGTGGAACTCGGCTGGCTGCCGCTGTTGGGCGCGGACACATGGAAAAACTACGTGATGCCGACCGTCACGCTGGCGATTCTGCCGATGGCGATGATTGCCCGTATGACGCGATCCAGCATGCTGGATGTGCTGAGTCAGGACTATATTCGTACCGCCAAAGCCAAAGGCTTATCGTCGGCGAATATTCACTGGAAACATGCGCTGCGCAACGCCTTGATCCCGATTGTCACCATCGTCGCACTTAACTTCGGCAGCCTGATTGGTGGCGCAGTGGTCACGGAATCGGTGTTTAACTGGCCCGGGATTGGTCGCCTGCTGGTGGATTCGGTCAAATACCGCGACTACCCGGTGATTCAGGGCGTGACGCTGGTGGCGGTTACCGGCGTGGTGCTGATGAACCTGGTGGGTGAAATATTGATTGGCCTGCTCAATCCCAAAATAAGGTTCGACTGATGAACAGCCTCGATACCTCTTTGCTGCCGACACGATCGCGCCGTCGCCAGTTCCTGCGCATGCTACAGAACAATCCGTCGATAGCGATTGGCGGCGGATTGGTACTGCTGGTGGTGCTGGCCGCGGTGTTAGCGCCGCTGTTAACCCATTGGGATCCGATCGAACAGGATCTGCTGAACACCTTGCAGGCTCCCTCTGCTGCGCACTGGTTTGGCACGGACGACTATGGCCGCGACATCTTCGCTCGCGTGATTTATGGCGCGCGCATCACGCTGTTCGAGGTTTGTCTGAGCGTCGCGATTTCGATGGTGATTGGCATTCCCTTGGCATCATCTCCGGTCTGGCAGGACGCAAAATCGATGCGCTGATTATGTGGGTGATGGATATTATTTTCGCCTTTCCTGGCATCGTACTGGCGATTTTGATCGTCAGCGTGCTGGGCGAGGGACTGGCCAATATGCTGATTGCCATATCGCTATTCTCGATTCCGGTCTATGCGCGCCTCAGTCGTAACCTGACGCTCGGCCTGAAAAACATGGAGTACATCGAAGCCGCGCATATGCTGGGCGTGCGCTATCCGCGCATCATCACCCATTACATACTGCGCAATTCAATCGGACCGCTGATTGTGCAATCGACGCTAACAGCGGGCGCAGTGGTGCTGTCGGCGGCCAGCTTGTCGTTTCTCGGTTTAGGCGTGCAACCGCCGATGCCGGAGTGGGGCACCATGATGAGTGATGGGCGCAACTTCCTTGGGCTGAATATTTATGTGTCGCTGTTCCCCGGACTGGCGATTTTGATTACTGTGCTTGGCTTTAATGTGCTGGGCGACGGCCTGCGTGATGTGATGGATAAACGTTTATGAGTACAACACCGGCAGTGATCTGCCTCGATCTGGGCGGTTCGTTCGTTAAGCTGGGTGTGATGGATGCGCAGCAGCAGCTCACTATGCTCGATCAGCAAACCATCCCGGCAGACAGCTGGCAGAATTTTACCGCGCTGGTGAGCCGTATGATTCAACAACATCAGCTGCACTTCAGCACGGATTCACCGTTGGCAATCTCCACTGCGGGCATCGTGGCACCCGATAGCGGTGAGATGTTTGCCAGTAATATCCCAGCCTTCATCAACGCACCAGCTGTGCGCTGGGCGAGTTACTGCAACGTAAAGTGATCGTGCATAACGATGCCGACTGCTTCACTTTCGCGGAAGCGCAGGCAGGCGGGTAAAGGCATAAAGTGGTGTTTGGCGCCATTCTCGGTTCCGGCGTCGGCGGCGGTTTGGTGGCAGATGGGCGCATCATCACCGGACAGAATGGCCTGACGGGTGAATGGGGCCATGGTCCGATTACGCTGACCGAAGTGGACATAGAAGGCGAGACAATACGCTTGCCGCGCCAGCCTTGTCCCTGCGGTCAAAAAGGCTGTCTCGATAGTTACGGCGGCGCGCGCGGGCTAGAGAATCTCCATCGCACTTTACATGACGTTAATGCGAGCAGCCTCGACATTATCGCCGGCTGGCAACAGCAGGAAGTGCAGGCTAATCGCACGATTCAGGTGTGGTTACAACTGGTAAGTCAGCCGCTGGCTTACACCATCAACATCACCGGTGCATCGTTGGTGGCGGTGGGCGGAGGATTGGCTTCGGTGGCAGCGTTGATGGGAGCATTGAATGAGGAAGTGCAGCGTTATGTGTTGCGCAGCACCAGGCATCGCTTAGTGGTTCCGGGCACATTTGCCCATAACGGTGGAATGATCGGCGCGGCGCTGCTGGCACGTCAGGTTGCTTAACGAAAATGCACACACTGCAGCGGTGCCAGTCAACATACCCTTGCTTTGCGCCGTGTTGGGCGCAAGGCGGCTAATCAACGATTAATTAGCCGCCACATAATTCTCTGCCATCGAATTTTCATTTAAATCAGTTATCATGTTCCGCTAAATCCTTTCAGTCTCAACGATGGTGGCCTTCAATGCCGCCACGATTGTGATTGGATTCTTCACCTGCGTTACTGGAAAACCATGTCATCTGCACAACCTCAACTTAATCAGCTGCCGGAGCAGGCATCGCTGCCACGCGCCAGTGTGCTCAAAGCGCTGTTTGCGCTCGGCACCGGTGGCTTTGCGATTGGAAAAATACCGGCGAATTCGTCATCATGGGCCTGCTGCCCGATGCCGCCACCGGCCTCAATGTTTCTATCCCTACGGCGGGCCACCTGATCAGTATATACGCGCTGGGCGTGGTGATCGGCGCACCGCTGTTGGCTGTGCTCGGTGCTCGCGCTTCACGTCGTAACTTCCTGATGACGCTGATGGGCCTGTTTGCCGCGGGTAACCTGTTTAGCTCGGTGGCACCGGATTACTACTCTATGCTGCTGGCGCGTTTCCTCGCCGGTTTTCCGCACGGCACGTTCTTTGGTGTCGCCGCATTGGTCGCTGCTGGATTGGTAGAGCGCAGAAAACGTGCTCAGGCCGTTTCGATGGTGCTATTTGGCCTGACGATCGCCAACCTGCTTGGCGTGCCTGCGGTTACCGCGATTGGACAGGTGTTCATTATGTGGAAGCGTTCGCCATTGTTGGCGTATTAGCGCTGTTGACCATGGTGCTGGTGGGCATGTGGGTGCCGAACGTGGCGGGTGACAAAACCGCCAGTCCGTTGCGTGAACTCTCGGCGCTGACGCGCAAGCAGGTGTTGCTGACGCTGGCGATTGGTGCGATCGGCAGCGGCGGCTTGTTCTCGGTGTTCAGCTACGTGAAACCTACGCTGACCGAACTGGCACAAATGCCGGTGAGCTGGATTCCGGTGGTGCTGGCGCTGTTTGGACTCGGCATGATTATCGGCAACGTGGTGGGTGGTCGTCTGGCGGATCGTGGACTGGAGAAAACCATTCGCATGGTGCTGATCTGGTCGGTGCTGGTGCTGAGTGCCTTTGTGTTCACCGCGCATTATGCGTTTGCCGGTTCACTCAATGTGATGCTGGTCGGTACCATGGTGGCGCTGGCGAGCGTGCTGCAAATCCGTTTGATGGATGTGGCGGGCGATGCGCAGACCATGGCGGCGGCGTTGAATCACTCGGCATTTAACCTGGCGAATGCGCTCGGCGCATGGCTGGGTGGCGTGACCATCTCTGCGGGCCTTGGCTGGCAGTCAACCGGTTGGGTCGGTGCGATTCTGGCGATGTTGGGCTTGTTGATTCATGGTATCGCGGTGCGCGATGCACGGAGAAAGTCGATTACGTTTGCGCATGAAAGCGCCTAGTTGATTCTTATCGGGCGGCCATCAGGTCGCCCGTTTCATTATCCTGCCAACTTTTCCTGCAAAACGCCATAAACACCCGATTCACTTCGCTGCGCTGACGATGCTGTGGATAGAGCGTTCAGGCTGAGGGGAGTAGATATCCAGCACGGTCATCAAATCACCGCTGGCTAAGGCCGGTGCCACGATAAACCCGGCAGCAGAATCAGCCCCAATCCAGCCACCGCCGCATCACGTAACATCTCACCGTTATTGCTCACCATCGGGCCTTGCACCGCCATCACCTTGCGTTGTTCACCGTTAAACAGTTCCCAGCCGGTCTGGCTTTCTCGCCCGTAACGCAAACAAGCGTGATTGAGCAGATCCTCTGGTTCACGTGGTGCGCCCGCGCCCTGAATGTATGACGGGCTGCCACAGATCACGCGGCGAAACACGCCCAGACGTTTGGCGATCGCTTGAGTCGGGCAGGGTGCCAATGCGGATCGCCATATCAAAGCCTTCACCGACCATATCGACGTAGCGGTCCGCCAACTCCACCTGGAACTGCAATCCGGGGTGCTGACTGAGGAACTCGGCGATATACGGTGACAAGTGGCTGATGCCAAACGACATCGGAACACTAAGACGAAAGCTGCCCTGCAACACCTGTTGCCGGCCAGATACCGCCTGCTGGGCTTCCTGCACATCATCGAGAATACGTTGCGCATGTTGGGCAAAGAGCTGGCCGTTATCCGTCACCGACAGTTTGCGCGTGTTGCGATTCAGCAGGCGTGCGCCGAGTGACTCCTCAAGTGCAGCAATACGGCGGCTGACGTATTGCTTCGACAGCATCAACTGTTCGGCGGCGGCGGTGAAGTTACCGGCTTTAATTACGGCGACATAAATACGAAGATCTTCTATCTGCATATTGTCCACTTTTCGGTGACAGTCATTGTCAGGTTGGCGGATTGTTGGGCAAATTAGTTTACGTATACTTATCCTCATTCGGAAGGGCAAACGTCTCTCCACCGCACATTTGAGGAGCAAACCATGATTGAACAACGTCTGTCAGAACAACGCGGAGTGGGTGACCACGGTTGGCTGAACTCACACCACCTTCTCTTTCGCCAGTTACTGGGATCCAAAACAGACCGGTTTTTCCGATCTGCTGGTGATCCAACGATGACCATGTCGCGCGCCGGGGCGTGGCTTTGGTGCGCATCCACACAACAATATGGAGATCATCTCTATGTGCTGGACGGCGCGCTGGAGCATAAAGATTCAATGGGCACCGGCTCGGTGATCGTCCCCGGTGATGTGCAGTTGATGAGCGCGGGTAGCGGTGTGACGCACAGCGAGTTCAACCACTCGAAGAGCGATAACGTGCACTTCCTGCAAATCTGGATTGTACCGGGCGAGCGCAATACCCAGCCGGGCTATCAGCAGATCTCCCGGTGCCAGAGAGCGAGAAACGCGCAACTGCGTTTGATTATCTCGCCGGAGGGGGAAGAGGGCAGCCTGAGCGTACGTCAGGATATCCGCATCTATGCCGGTTTCTTTGATGGTGCTGAGCAGCAGACCTTCGCACTGGATGCCGATCGTTACGCCTATATTCATGTGGCGCGCGGCAGCATCGAAGTGAACGGTGTGAAATTCAAAGAAGGTGACGGTGCGAGTGCGTAATGAGAGCGCATTGCACTTCGCCCATGGCGATAACGCAGAGGTGCTGCTATTCGACCTGCGTCCACTGGAAGTGAATCATCCACAGCGTTAAAACAAGCCAGGGCGTCTTAACGGACGCCCTTAAGCATATGCGTTTTAGTTCTTAACGCTGCCATCAATGAGCAACATACTGCTGCATGTGGCTCGTTCTGGCCAGTTTGCTTTAGCTTAAGTGAGCTTTCAATCAAGCTTCCATCTTGATGGGGAGTTGTCGAAGGGACGGACCAGGGTTCGCCCCTTATCAGCACCGCCTTACAACAGCGACTGCGGTGCGACCGGTTTGCCGGTTTTCAATGACTCCAGCGCTGCATCCGCCAGTAATAACGCCTGCAACCCATCATTCCCGCCGGGGTACTGGCCTTCGCCTTTTGCCAGCGCCTCAATGAGGGTCGCCAGTTCATTGCGGTAAGCATCGGCATAACGCTGCAGGAAGAAGTGCTGCGGCTTCTGCGCCACCACCCCGTTTGCCACGGATTTCACCAGCGAGACTCCAGCTGATTCGTTACCTGCAACATTCCTTCGCTGCCGTGTACTTCAATACGCTGATCGTAGCCGTAACTAGCACGACGGCTGTTGGTGATCACCGCCATCTTGCCGCTGGCGCAAGTGAGGGTGACAACGGCGGTATCGACATCGCCCAGCGCTTTAATCTCGGGATCAACCAGCGCCGCTGCACTGGCATATACCGATACCGGCTCTTCATTTAATAACCAGCGCGCCATGTCGAAATCATGAATCGTCATATCACGGAACAGGCCGCCAGAGACTTTAACGTACTCGGCAGGTGGTGCACCCGGATCGCGTGAGCTGATGGTCACCAGTTCGGTTTCACCAATCTCACCATCACGCAGACACGCCTGCAAATGCGCCATGCTCGGGTCAAAACGTCGGTTAAAGCCAACCATCAATGGCACGCCTGCTGCACGCACAGTGGCTAAACAGCTCTGCACGCGCTGCAAACTTAAATCCACCGGCTTCTCACAGAAGATGGCTTTTTTGGCGCGCGGCGGCTTCAATCAAATCTGCATGGGTGTTAGTGGCGCTGCAAATCGCCACCAGATCAACCGAACTGTCCGCCAGAATGGTGTCGAGATCTGCCACTTTGGCACCGTATTTCTCTGCCAGCACATTAGCAGCAGGTGCGTAGACATCCATCACATACGCCAGACGACATTGCGGATGCGCAGCGATATTTCCGGCGTGAATCTGTCCAATACGGCCAGCACCTAAGAGAGCAACATTGAGCATTTTTTAATTCCTATGAGGGCGACAGGTGATGGCGCTATTAAGCGTATTGGTGAAGTTTTAAGTCAAAGCAAAGCCTGAAACGGTGCTGAAAGGATGAGGCCGATCACATGAAAATTTGAGGTTAATGACTTCAAATATAAGATTGTTCTCTGATTCATGGAGTTATAACAATTTGATTATCAGTGCCTTATCAAGCTACTGTTTCATCCATGAGGTGAAGGACATCAGGAAATATCATGACGCTGCAAAACTGGAAATCGCCATCCATTAAAGCCATCGCGCAGGAAGCGGGCGTCAGTCCCGCCACCGTAGACCGCGTGATCAATGGACGGCAAGGCGTGCGCGAGGTGACGCGCAAGAAAGTTGAAAATGCCATGGTGCGGTTGGGGCTGAGTGACACAGAAGACCCTCGCGGAGCGGCAAAACGTATCGCGATTGTGTGTGAATCCGGCACCAGCTTCGTGGCTCAGCTTGAGTTTCATGCACGTGCGGTAATGCGCGAGCGTCCGCAACTTCACATCACACTGGATACGTTGCCGAGTGCGCAATTCCACGCTGACCGCTTTAGCAAGCTGATTGAACACCGCGCTACTGAAGCCAGCGGCATTATTCTGGTGTGTCGCGATGACGTGAAGATCAACCGTGCGGTGAAAGCCGCCATTGATGATGGTGTGCAGGTGATTTGCCTCACCAGCGATCTGCCCAATTCGCGGCGTACTGCTTATGTGGGTATCGATCAGACCGCTTCAGGCGCGACTGCCGGTTGGTTTATGGGCCGCATGCTGCCGCCGCAGCAACCAGGCAATATTCTGCTGATTTGCAGTTCGACCTATCGCACCCAGGAGGAGCGCGAGATCGGCTTTCGTCGCGTGCTGCGAGAGGCTTTCCCGTGGCTGACGATTCGTGACCGCGTCAACATTAACGACGAAGCCGAAACCGCCTGGCACAGCGTGAAAAAGTGGCTGGAAGAGGGCAAACCGCTAGCCGGGATTTACAACACGGCGGGCGGTAACGAAGGCGTAGCCAAAGCGCTGGAGGCATTTGGTGTGCAAGATCAGGTGATCTTCGCCGGACATGAGTTGAGTGAATCGAGTCGCTTACTGCTGGAGAAAGGCACGATGGATATGGTGCTGGGACATGATATGCGGCGCGAGATCGAGCAGTGCCTGGCGATATTTGAGCAGCCGTTGAGTGAGCGCCTGCCGGAGGATGTGAAAACGCCGCTGCTGATTTATCACCGCTATTCTTATTTTCTTGAACTTCAATCAGCTAGATTTCCAGTACCCTTGAAACATGCTTATTTTCAGCATGGTGTTGAAATATTGTGCAGCTGACGTATCATGTAGTTATGTTTCTACATTCTCAGGAGGCTGTTATGGGCATCTCAACAATTTCGAGCCGTTCGTTCAATCAGCAGGTATCAGCTGCGAAAAAACTGGCGGAGGAAGGCCCTATACATCACTGATCGCGGAGAACCAGCCCACGTATTGATGACGTTTGAGGAATATAAAAGCTAACGGGTACACGACGCAATATCCAGGATGCACTTGCTATGCCCGGTGTCGCTGATATCGATTTTGATCCTCAACGAGTGGACATAGGCTTCAGGGATGTGGATTTTCATGAGATATTTGCTTGATACCAATGTCATTTCGGAAATGCGTAAGGCAAGGACGCCCAAAATTGATCCACAAGTATCCAACTGACGGATACGGTAGATGCGGGTGATATGTTCATATCAGCGACTACGATTATGGAGATCGAAAAAGGCATCCTTCAGGTGTTGCGAAAGGATGTGCGTCAGGGAGAAATGCTACGCGAATGGTTTGCATCAGTGGTATTACGTGAGTTTTCAGGCCGTGTACTGCCTTTTGATGCCGAAACTGCCATTTATTGTGCGAGACTCCATGTACCCGACCAACGTTCCGCGAATGATGCAATGATCGCGGCCACTGCCTTCGTCATGATATGACTGTAGTTACGCGAAATACCAGGGACTTTGAAGGACTAGGCGTTATGTTGCTCAATCCATGGGAGTGGCAATAACATCATCAGAACACATTTAAGAACCGGAATAAAACTAATAAGACTAATAAGACTAATAAGACTAATAAGACTAATAAGACTAATAAGACTAATAAGACTAATAAGACTAATAAGACTAATAAGCGATATGTGGCTATTTTAATTACAGGGTTATTTAATTGAACGAAATCCGGCGCTGTTATTGACCGGTATCTATCAGCCTCGTATTTCTTATATCCAGGTCAATAACTGTATTATCGAACTAAATGTCATTTACCAACGTCAATGAATTATTAATGCAGAGGGGCTGAGCCTTCATTTGCTCTGGTAGTTTATCCATGTCCAACCCCTTCGATTTCGTCCCTTGCGGCTTCAATCACCCGCTCTGAGTGTTTTGCCAACATATCCTGTGGGCGTTGACCACCAAGAAAGCTGTTCACTGACAAGAACCAGAACGCGATTCCCCAACCATCTATATGATCTGCGAATATCTTCAACACCTCAGAGAGCGCTTTCAATGGTCGGAATTGCGTATTGCGATCCAGACCGTAATCCGGGAAGTAATCAATGCCATTGTGGTGAATCGCAAATATCTGGCCGCTTTTTCCATTTATTTGGTTGAGCGCTGGGATTGGTGGTACTCAAACCGGCTAACTGCGAGACATCAGCGGCTGTTAACCAGTTTCCGCTTTCCAACACGGCTTTACGTGCTTGCAACAGCATTGCCGCTTCTTTCATCAGGTGTGGTGAGGCGGGGGCCTTGGGCAGCATCGATCCAACCAATATCTCGAGTGACTGCTTCTCCTGCCGTTCCTTAAAATTTCAAACATGGTTGAAGCTACAGTAGAAATATTTTCTGTCAGCGTACTGAGCACGCGCAGGTTGCTGATGTTATCGAAGGACACCACTAATACCTGATTAGATTGAGATTTTCCTAACCGTGCTTTGACTTCTTTAGGGGTGCCAATCAATGTGGAAACCCCTGCATGTTGTTCGATGAGACTCATGGAGGAACTCCTGATTTGGTTATGTTGATTATTGAATATTATCATAACCTAAATAGCGCTCAACTGTCTGTGTGATTAATTTTACCCACATTAAATCCCTCCTCGCAACTATCCCAAACCAACAATTTATGACCTAAATTATCATTTAGAGCTAAATCCACACCTTTAATGGGATTTCGTTCGAATCCTGATAACAGTTTTGCAACGAAATCGTTAGGATAGCGCCGTTTGGCTTTCTCCTCCTTTGTCTTAGCATCAGGTAACCCCATGAAACGACATTTTGCACCCGAAACCGTTTCTGTAGTTAAAAATGGAACCGGTTCCACTCGCAGGGAATTCCTGCTTGCCACACTCGGATTAACCGTGACTGGCGCGGTCGCAGCCCTTCCGGGGCGGGCGTTTGCGGCTAGCGTGATTCATGCCAGTGACGCGGTGAAACAGTTCGTTCGCATCTCGCAGGCGATTACCGAACACAAGCATCTGGATGTGGCTCTTGCCGCGCGCTTTTATGAAGTTTTGGCGCAGCGTGACACGCAATTTGTGCCGCGTGTTGCGCAGCTCGATGCGCTGATAACTTCAGAAATCACCGCCCAGGATTTCCTGGCTAAAGCCAGCAGCGCAGGACTGCACGATTTCCTCTATCAAATCGTCACGGCCTGGTACACCGGCACGGTAGGGATGACTATCACGGCACGCTGGTGGCTTACAAACAGGCGCTGATGTACCAGACGGTCAGCGATTTGGTTGCGGTGCCGACTTACTGCGGCAATGGACCCATCTGGTGGACCGCACCGGTGCCGGATGAGCACGACGGTCATATCGAACAGTTGTAATTTCCTCAAAACTAAAACGACGAAAAATCATGAAAAAACCAACTTTTACTGCGCAAGGTGATGCCTCCGCGGACATTGTGATTGTGGGCTCAGGTGTGGTCGGTGGATTGATGGCGAACGAACTCGTCAGTCAGGGCTACTCGGTGCTGGTACTGGAAGCAGGTTTACGCATTGACCGCGCGCAAGCGGTAGAAAACTGGCGCAACATGCCGTTTGCGAATCGCGCTGGGTCAGATTTCCAGGGGCTGTATCCGCAGTCCAAATTCGCGCCCGCACCGCTTTACTTCCCGCCGAACAACTATGTCAACGTGACCGGCCCTAACGCGTCCAGTTTTCAGCAGGGCTATTTGCGCACCGTAGGCGGCACCACCTGGCACTGGGCGGCATCGTGCTGGCGTCATCACCCGAGCGATTTTGTGATGCAGTCAAAATACGGTGTGGGGCGTGACTGGCCAATTAGCTATGACGAACTGGAGCCGTGGTATTGCCGCGCGGAAAATGAAATTGGTGTGGCGGGGCCAAACGATCCGCATATGCAGTCGCCGGTTGAACGCAGCCAGCCGTACCCGATGGATATGGTGCCGTTTGCCCACGGTGATAACTATTTCGCTAGCGTGGTGAATCCGCACGGTTACAACCTGGTGCCGATTCCACAAGGGCGCAGTACGCGTCCGTGGGAAGGGCGTCCAACCTGCTGCGGCAACAATAATTGCCAACCGATCTGCCCGATCGGCGCGATGTACAACGGCATCCACCACATTGAACGCGCCGAGCGGAATGGCGCAGTGGTGCTGGCCGAAGCGGTAGTTTACAAAATCGATACTGATGGCAATAACCGCATTACCGCCGTGCACTGGAAAGATGCGTCTGGCGCCTCGCACAAAGCTTCGGGTAAAGCGTTTGCCTTGGCCTGTAACGGTATCGAAACGCCGCGCCTGCTGCTGCTGTCCGCTAACGGTGGTAACCCGAACGGTATTGCCAACGGTTCTGATATGGTCGGCCGCAATATGATGGATCACTCCGGCTTCCACTGTTCGTTCCTCACCGAAGAACCGGTGTGGCTGGGACGTGGACCGGCGCAGAGCAGTTGCATGGTCGGCTATCGTGATGGCGAGTTCCGTCGTGATTACTCGGCCAACAAAATGATTTTGAACAACATCTCACGCGTAGTGGCCGCCACCCAGCAGGCGCTGAAAAAGGGACTGGTCGGCAAAGCGCTGGATGAGGAGATTCGCTATCGCTCAGTGCACAGCGTCGATATCTCGATCAGTCTTGAACCGCTACCGATCCGGAAACCGCTTAACCCTAAGTAAAACCCGTAAAGATCCGCACGGTCTGGCGTGCCCCGATATCTATTACGACGTCGGCGATTACGTGCGCAAGGGCGCGGAAGTGTCGCACGAACAGCTGGAGAAAATCGGCAAGTTGTTCAACGGCAAAGAGTTCGCCATCAGCAAAGGTCTTAATGCCAACAACCACATCATGGGCGGCGTGATCATGGGCAAAAGCGGCAAAGATGCAGTCGTGGATGGCAACTGCCGTGCCTTTGATCATGAGAACCTGTGGTTGCCGGGCGGTGGTGCGATCCTTCCGCCAGCGTGGTTAACAGTACGCTGACCATGGCGGCACTGGGGCTGAAAGCGCACATGACATCAGCCTGCGTATGAAGGAGTTCGCATGAAAACGCTGCTTGCAGGTAGCCTGTTCGCGCTGATGGCGTTTGGCGCACAAGCGGAAACACTGGACGTGAATTTGCTGCGTCAGGGTGAACAGGTTGCCACCGCGTCTGATTGCCAGGCGTGCCACACTGCGCCGGGCAGTAAACCGCATACAGCGGTGGATACGGTATTGCGTCACCGATGGGCACCATTTACGCCACCAACATTACGCCGGATAGCAGCGGCATCGGCAATTATAGCGAGGCCCAGTTCTCCGAGGCGGTACGGCACGGTGTACGCGCGGACGGCGCGCAACTCTATCCGGCGATGCCATATACCTCTTACAGCATGATGACCGATGAAGATCTGCACGCGCTTTACTACTACATGATGCATGGCGTCAAAGCGCAGGCGCAGCACAACCCGCAGACCGATCTGCCGTTCCCGTTTAATCTGCGCTTCAGCATGCGCTTCTGGAACATGATGTTCGCCAACAACAAGATGTGGCAGAACGATGGCAGCAAAAGCGCGGAGTGGAATCGCGGTAACTATCTGGTCAACGGCCTGGCACACTGCAATACTTGCCACACACCGCGCGGATTTATGATGCAGGAGCAGCAGGATCGTCCACTGGCTGGCGGACCGCTGGGCAGCTGGTATGCGCCAAACATCACGTCGGATGAGGTGAGCGGTATTGGCGGCTGGGTGATGACGAGCTGGTGCAGTATCTGAAAACCGGACGCGCACCGGGCAAAAACCAGGCGGCGGGCGGTATGGCGGAAGCGGTTGAGCACAGCCTGCAGTATCTGCCGGAGGGCGATTTACATGCTATCGCCACTTACCTGAAAGGCACCGCACCGATTCGTGATGAAGGCGACACTATTCCAGCCTTCAGCTACGGCGCGCCTTATGATGTGGAAAATAGCGTGCGTGGGCGCAATCCGAACAACGCCAATCACTCGCTGGACAATGGCGCGGCGCTGTTCAGCGGCAACTGCGCCAGCTGTCACCAGCCGGATGGCGCGGGCAGTGCTAATCAGGCTTATCCATCGCTGTTCCACAACACGGCAACCGGGCTGCGTAATCCGAACAACCTGATCTCTGCCATTTTGTTTGGTGTGCAACGTGACACCGCCGATCATCAGGTGCTGATGCCGGGCTTCAGTTCGCCGTCCTATGTCGACAAACTGAATGACCAGCAGGTCGCCGATATCAGTAACTTCGTGTTAGCGCATTACGGCAATGCCGAGGTTACCGTGACGGCGGGTGATGTGGCGTGGGTGAGAAAGGGCGGTCATCCACCGCTGCTGGCGCGTCTGCAACCGATGATGTTGCCGGGTATGATCGGCGCGATCATTGTGTTGCTGGTGGTGATTGTCGCGTGGCGCTTGATGCGTCGCAGGCGTGTAGATTGATTCCAGGTGCGCAAGAATGCGCACACTACAAACTGCATTAACCTTCGCAAGGTCGCCTATTATGGCGGCCTTGTTGCATGTCATGTTACGGCATCAGGTTACACCTGCTATTTCAGCCACCAATCCTAATCAATCATCCCGCTTAAAATTCCTGTGGCTCCGCTTAGTGGCTCCATAACCCTTAAAATGTGCCCATTCGATCACGCCGTAAGTAACACAGTTTCTTAACATTCATCCCAGTGATTAGGATCGCAATAATTATTACCAAACTCTCTTTAATAAGAAGCCATGAGCTTACGCATGGTTGCGCAAAGAGAGGGCGTTATGCACGAGAAAATCCCCGGAACACGTTGGTATCGCGTTATTGCCCCGATTTTAATTACCTGCATCATCTCGTTTATGGACCGCGTAAACATCAGCTTTGCGCTGCCGGGCGGCATGGATCAGGACCTGGCGATCACCAGCCAAATGGCCGGTATGGTCAGCGGCATCTTCTTTATTGGTTACCTGTTCTTACAGGTGCCGGGCGGACGTATCGCGGTGAACGGCAGCGGTAAACGCTTTATCGCCTGGTCACTGATCGCGTGGATGGTGGTGTCAATTGCTACCGGCTTTGTCACCAACCACTACCAACTGCTGGCGCTGCGCTTTGTGCTGGGTATCTCCGAAGGCGGTATGCTGCCAGTGGTGCTCACCATGGTCAGCAACTGGTTCCCGGAAAAAGAACTCGGACGCGCCAACGCCTTCGTGATGATGTTCGCGCCGCTGGGTGGCATGTTTACTGCGCCGATTTCTGGCTACATCATCAACGTACTCGACTGGCGCTGGCTGTTTATTATTGAAGGCTTGCTCTGCAGCGGTGTTGCTGGTGTGGTGGCTGGTGATCGCCGATCGTCGGAAGAGGCGCGCTGGCTCCCTGCCCGCGAGAAAGCGTATCTGTTACGGGAACTGGCCCGCGAGCGCGCCGCGCATCGCAGTGCTGCGCCAGTGAACAAAGCGCCATTAAGCGGTTTTCCGTAATTCTGGCTTGATGAAACTGGTGGCACTGAACTTCTTCTATCAGACCGGCGATTACGGCTACACGCTGTGGCTGCCGAGCATTCTGAAAAATCTCACCGGCACAAATATGGCGGGGGTGGGGTTGTTAGCGGCGATTCCGTTTGATTTGCCACTATTCTGGGGATATATGCGATTTCGTGGCTCAGCGACCGTACAGGAAAACGCCGTTTGTGGGTGATGGTTTCCCTGTTCTGCTTCGCCGCTGCGCTGCTGGCATCGGTGGTGCTGCACAGTAATATCGTCGCGTCTTATATCGCGCTGGTGGTGTGCGGTTTCTTCCTGAAAGCGGCGACCAGCCCATTTTGGTCAATTCCCGGACGTATTGCCTCGCCAGAGGTGGCGGGAGGTGCGCGTGGCGTAATCAACGGGCTGGGTAATCTGGGCGGATTCTGCGGGCCGTATCTGGTCGGCATAATGACGATGCTATGGGCAGAGTGTGGCGGTGTGCTGGCTGGCGGGATCGCTGGTGGTGGCCGGCATTATTCGGCACTGCTGCCGCGTAATTGCGATATCAATCCGTCAGCTCCACGTAAAATCGGGGCGGATGAGCGGCTGATGAGCGTGAAGTAAATGGGTGCGCTGCCGTTAGCAGCGCAACGCTTCCACGCAGACACCATTTTAGAGTGGCACGTAAAGTTCATTAGTAACGGCGTGCCAAATTCTTCATATTCAAATTTATCGAAGATTTTTCCTTTCCAAACCCCAATTATTTGAATAAATCACCCTTACGCGGCATGTCTTATTGCTGGTGCGTAAGCATTCCGCTAAGAACACGCAAGCAAAATGAAATAACCCTGCGCGGCAAGATATGAAAGGTGTATGATTTTTTTGAGACTTAAGTCCAATGTAAATCAGAAAAAACCTAATTCATTGCAACATTGCGTGAGTATTCGTATGCCACTTACTAACGCCAGGGTACTTAATCTGGGAACGACTTCGCTCGTGCTGTATTCAGATTGCCAATATACCGTAGCCGGCATTTCAGCCATGATGCGTGAGAGATTTCCACAGCAACCAACCGGCAGTACAATCATTATCGTCAATGCCTGCTCGATGTCTCTGGAGGCAAGAATGAATGATGTTTTCGTATTAAGAAAAAGATACGGCGAACGCGCATTTATTTTTGTGCTGACGCAGGATAACGACAATTACGAGATCTATTCTCGTATTCATTTTGTTTCGCTGAGATCTTCAGCCAATGCACTACTGTGTTACATCATGAGTGCGGTGATACTGCATGAAAGTAGAGCCGTCAGGTTATCGCTACAAAGTATGCAAATCATCTACATGAAATCATTGGGTGTTGAGATTGCGGATATTGCATCGCTGATGAACAGAAGTTATTCAACGATAAAAAACAACTTTTCATACTGCAAAGGCGTTTGCATATCAGGAGTTCATTTTCTGAGCGAGCACTGATCTATATGCGAAAGGTATTGTCTGTAAACAATAATAAGGCGGGTCATGTCACAGCTGGTTTTGGTTTTGTATTATGTTTAGTGCTGGCATTTTCAATTTATGCCATCGTTCATGGTAAAAAGAAAAAGCGCTTTTACAGCAGGAAAATTTCAAGTCGCCGCTAAATTCGGCAGCAAAATTGAATCGCCCAGTCACCACGAGTCGGTTGCTGGGTGCCTTGTTAGCAAAGGCGCTTAACACCTCGCCATGTGGAAAATTTCCGGAGAAGTCAGGTCGAGAGCAGGGCTCGCTTAAACGAGAAAATATGAGCCCGTGCGGCATCGGCCGCTCGTTGCGTGTCACCGGATTCCAGTGCGTCAATAATCTCATTATGCTCGCAATGACTTCATCCATATGGACAACATTGGACAACGTTGTCGCCCAAAAGCGCTGTGCCTGCGCATGAATCACACTCAGAATATCTGACAGCCGACTGTTTCCGGCGATATCGGCCAGCACCTGATGAAATTCGCGATCCAGCAACATCATTTCTTCGCGACTACGTGATTCGCTCGCTCTGGCGATTTGCTGGTTTAGTTCGCGCAACTGTTGAATGTGTGAATCAATGACTTTCTGACTGGCTAGTTCAACACACAGGGTTTCATTGACCAATCTCACCTCAATTAACTCCAGTGCATCATCTATCGACAAAGGTGCCACCATCACGCCTTTGCGCGGGATGATCTGCAACAGCCCTCGGTGGCCAGCCGATGAATCGCTTGATTGATCGGCGTCCGACCCATTGCCAAATCATCCATCACCTGAGCGGTATTTAAATACTCCCCTGGTTTGTAGCGAAGCGTGATGAGCTTGTGCCTGAACGCCAGATAAGCCTGTTCATTTAAAGAGAGGCTCTTTTCCCGGCTGGCTGGGTTCACATTTTCAGTAACTGACTCACTCATCACGACGTTCCTTTTTTTGCCAATGAGACATATTACACAAAAATCTGGCATGAAAATCGCTAGTTTGAAAACACAGTGAAATTTCACAGTGATTTTTCAAATGGAGATCATCACATGCACCTTCAGTTCACAACCGGCGATAAAGCCGCTAGCACGCTCGATGTCGGGTTTCCCATTTCATTATTGCGGGTTGGGCCGGACGCGATAGTGATGCGGTGTTGCACCATATCAGGGAGCTTGAGGCACTGGGTGCCCGCTCCCGGTGCAGTACCGTTGTTTTACCGCGTTGCGACCAATCAACTGAGCCAACAGCCACTGCTGGAAGTGGTCGGCGATGAAACCTCCGGGAAGCTGAGCCCTTTGTGTTTTTCCATCGGGGCGAATGGTGGGTCTCCCTCACTTCAGATCACACCGATCGTTATCTGGAAACCTTCAGCGTTGCCCTCTCCAAACAGGCCTGTATTAAACCGGTTGCCAGCAAAGCCTGGCGCATGAGCAGGTGGTTGAGCACTGGGATACGCTGGAGCTGACCTCGTGGATAAGAGCAGGGCGAATGGGTGGTTTATCAGCAAGGTACGCTGTCCTCATTACTGACACCACAAGATCTGCTGTCCCGCTATCTGAACGACAGCCCGGCTAAAGAAGGATTGGCGATGTCCTGCGGCACGCTGGGTGCGATTGGCGGTATTCGTCCCTCCAGTGAATTCCGCATGGCGCTGCACGATCCCCAATTGAACCGCACGCTGGAACACGCTTACTGCACTGGCGCGCTGCCAGTGGTCGCTTAAGGAGCATGCTAATGACCACACTCTGGCAAGCAAGTCAGCAGCTTCAGGCCGGCAACGCGTCTCCTGAGGTTTTCACTGAATCGGCATTGCGCGCAGCGCAGGATCCGTTAAAAGAGGGGGATCTTGTTTTCACCACCCGCTATGCCACCCAGGCCGCTCAACAGTCAACAGCAGCGAGTGCACGCTGGCAAACCCAGCAAGCCCTCAGTGCTATTGATGGGCTGCCTGTCAGCATCAAAGATCTGTTTGATGTGCAAAGCGAGCCAACCACGGCGGGTTCACATTTGCTCCTGAATGCAGAACCGGCGGCAGCGAATGCCCATGTAGTCAATCGCTTACATCACGCAGGGGCGGCGATTGTCGGTAAAACCAACATGACCGAATTTGCCTTTTCCGGGTTGGGCATCAATCCGCATTACGGCACGCCGGCCAATCCGTGGCGTCGCGAAGACAAACGCATTCCGGGGGGGTCTTCTTCTGGTGCGGCTGTCGCCGTGGCAGACGGCATGTGCCTGGGCGCTATCGGCACTGACACGGGTGGCTCGGTGCGCATTCCTGCTGCGCTATGCGGCTTGACCGGCTTTAAACCCACCGCGAATCGCATCAATCAGGTGGGTACGTTACCGCTCTCTACTTCACTCGACAGTATCGGCGTAATTGCCCATGACGTACGCAGCTGCTGGCTGCTGGACAGCGTTATCGCAGAACAGCCGCTGGAACTCCAGCAGCTTGAGTTGTGCAATGCGCGTTTCGCCATCCCGCAGACCCGCGTGTTGGATGGGCTCGACGAAGACGTTGCGCTGGCCTGGAAGCACGCTATCGCGGTGCTGGAACAGGCGGGGGCCACTCTCATTGCACTGCCGCTTGAAGAGCTGGATGAGTTGAACATTATGAATGCGCGTGGCGGCATTACTGCTTACGAGGCATGGCAGTGGCATCAACAATCCGCACTGGCGCAACCCGAAGCTTACGATCCTCAAGTGTTAGTGCGTGTGCAGCGCGGCAGTTTGCTGACGGAGCAAGATGCCAGTGAACTTCATCAACAGCGCAAAGCGTGGCAGCACCGCATCAATAGCGCGCTGGCAGACTTTGACGCCTTACTCATGCCCACCGTTCCGCGTATCGCACCGACCCTCGCTTCTCTGGAGGATGCGCAGCAGTACATGGAGGTCAACGCGCTGATGCTGCGTAACACCAGCGTAATCAACATGCTGGACGGCTGTGCGCTCTCTTTACCCTGCCATCAAACCGGTTGTGCACCGGTTGGCTAAGCCTTGCTTCTGTTCATGGTGATGACGCCCGCTTAATCAGCTGGTCGCTCGCCGTGAAACTGCCCTCAACTGGAGATCCTGATGATGACTCAACCCCACGGCATGCTGTTTGTTGCTACCAACATTGGCGATGAAGACGAAGCAGACTTTAACCAATGGTATGACCATGAACATGTAGAAGAGCGCGTCGCGATCGCTGGCTTCCTGACCGGAACGCGCTATCAGGCAATCAATGCCGAGCGCAAATATCTTGGCCTGTATGAAACCGAGGCGCTGGAAGCCTTTACCAGTGCGGATTATCACGCGGCCTTCACGCGCCAGACCGAATGGTCAGTGAAGAACCTGCAAAGGATGGTTAATCCCATGCGTCGCGTCAGCGCGGTCACTCACAAGCATGGCAAAGGGACCGGCAGCCATCTGGCGGTGGTGACGCTGAAAGCGCTGGATGCCAGCGTGTTGACCGCGTGGCAGCAGCAAATTAGCCACACGCCGGGCTATATCGCATCCAGTCTACTGACCCCGGATGTGGTGCTCAGTTCTCCGTTGCCGATGGAGAGTAAAGGACAGCGGCAGATGCTACCGATGCTGCTGATTCACTGCAGTGACGCATCAAGCTGTGACCAACTGGCCGCACACGCGGCGGAATTGATGACCGGCGATGTTCAACGCTATGCCTTTAGCTGGCAGTTAACCAAACAGGAGTTGGCACATGGCTAATACAGACTCTTCATTGCAGCAGACGGTGCGTGATAAGCGGACGGCGTCGAAAACCGGGCGCCTGGCCGCGGCCAGTTCCATCGGCACAGCGCTGGAATGGTACGACTTCACCGTTTACAACATCATGGCAGCCTTGGTGTTTAATCATGTGTTCTTCCCCAGTTTTGATCCGCTGGTTGGCACCATTCTGGCGTTTTCGACCTATGCGGTAGGTTACATTTCACGTCCGCTGGGCGGTTTTGTGTTTGGTCATCTGGGGGGATGTCGCAGGGCGCAAAGCCGTGTTGATCATCACGCTGGTGATCATGGGCGTCACCACCGCCTTAATGGGCTTGCTGCCAGGCTATGCGGTGTGGGGCATCTGGGTCCGTGCTGTTGGTCGCGCTGCGTTTGTGCAGGGTATTGCACTGGGCGGTGAATGGGCGGTGCCGTTTTACTGTCGATGGAGCACGGTGATGCTGATAAACGTGGGCGTAATGCATCTTTTGCACAGGTGGGGCCTTCCTGCGGAACCTTGATTGGCACCGGGTTTATCACCCTGGTGACGGTGATGATGAGCGGCGATCAGTTTCAGGCATGGGGCTGGCGCATTCCATTCCTGCTGAGTCTGTTGCTGGTGCTATTTGGATTGTGGCTGCGCCGTGGGGTGGAAGAGACACCGACCTTTGTCGCGATGCAGGCTGCGGAAAAACGACGCATACGCCACTGAAAGAAGTGTTTGTCAACTATCCGGAAACAGCTGCTGGTTGCGGGGGGATCGCGTATCGGTTCCGATGTGCTCTACGCGCTGGTGGTGGTGTTTACCCTGACCTATGTCACCACCGTGCTGCAATTGCCACGCCCTTTGGCTTTGATGGCTACGATGTTAGGCGCAATAGGGAATGCGATCACCGTCCCGATGTTTGGCGCGCTATCTGATAAATGGGGACGCCGACCGGTTTACATCACGGGTGCTGTATTAGCTATCGTCTGGTCTTTCGTGTTCTTCGTGTTGTTAGACAGCACGCAGCCGGTGCTGATTGTGCTGGCGGTGATAGGGGGGCTGCTGATCCATGCGATCATGTATGGCCCACAGGCCGCGTTCGTCACTGAGCAGTTTCCCAGCCACGTTCGCTATGCCGGGTCATCACTGGCCTACACGCTGGCAGGTATTGTTGGCGGCGGATTTGCGCCGTTGATCATCACCACGATCTATAAAGAAATGGGCAGTACGCTGTGGGTGTCGCTGTATGTCATGCTGGCATTGTTGATTACGCTGTTTGCCGTGTGGAAGGCAAAAGAGACGGCGCATAAGCCGTTGTAACTATGTGGATTGCGGCAGTCATTGAGTGTGGGTGGCCTTAGGGCCGCCCACAGCTACCTGACACTATTCACATCTCAACCCCTTACTCCTCCCAAATCAGCGGGACACAATTCTCCCCCCTAATCGTTGACCAACCGCAAATTTCTGTCATCTCAATCATTACTCTCAGGCTAACGATCCCACCTTCAGGTTGATTGATGGCATCACCGCTTAAGACCACACTTTCCTGCGTTGACGTAATCAAGCGATTCGCTCATTCAGGAGGTTAGTCATGTCATCAGGACAACAAACGGCGCGGGTGTGGAATACGCGCCGTACCGAGAAACAACGGCGACAGGCGTCGTTGCCGGTGCAGGGCAAAGTATTACCCACCGATCAAATGGTTGAGATGCTGGAAAAATTAATCTCGCCTGGCGACCGCATCGTACTGGAAGGCAATAACCAAAAACAGGCCGATTTCCTCTCGCGTATGCTGGCCGAGGTCAATCCGCAAAAAGTGCACAACCTGCATATGATCATGCCGAGTGTGGGCCGCAGTGAACACCTCGACATCTTTGAAAAAGGCATCGCCCGCAAGCTCGATTTCTCCTTTTCCGGCACGCAAAGTCTGCGTATTTCGCAGCTACTGGAAGACGATCAGCTGGAAATCGGCGCGATTCATACCTACATCGAACTTTACTCTCGCCTCTACGTAGACCTCGCACCGAATGTCGCGCTGATCGCCGGATACAAAGCTGACCGTAAAGGCAATCTCTACACCGGGCCAAGTACCGAAGACACGCCAGCACTGGTCGAAGCGGCTGCTTTCCACGACGGGATTGTGATCGCCCAGGTTAACGAACTGGTGGACGACGAGTGTGATCTGCCGCGCGTGGATATTCCCGGTTCGTGGATCGATTATGTGGTGGTGGCTGACAAACCCTTCTTTATTGAACCGCTGTTTACCCGCGATCCGCGGCTAATCAAACAGGAACACATCCTGATGGCGATGATGGCGATAAAAGGCATCTACGCCGAACATCAGGTGCAATCGCTCAATCACGGCATTGGTTTCAATACCGCCGCCATCGAATTGCTGCTGCCGACCTACGGTGAACAGCTCGGTTTGAAGGCAAAATTTGTAAACACTGGACGCTGAACCCGCACCCCACCTTAATTCCCGCCATCGAAAGCGGCTGGGTCGAGAGTGTGCACTGCTTCGGTGGTGAACTGGGGATGGAAGAGTACATCCGCGCGCGCCCGGATATCTTTTTCACCGGGGCCGATGGTTCGATGCGCTCTAACCGCGCCATGTGCCAGCTGGCAGGTCAGTATGCCGTCGATATGTTTATTGGCTCAACGCTGCAAATCGATGGCCTGGCAAATTCCTCAACGGTTACGCGCGGTCGCCTTTCTGGCTTCGGTGGTGCGCCAAATATGGGCCACGATCCGCATGGTCGTCGCCATGCCACTGCCGCCTGGCTGGCAATGAAAAATGGCGAAGATGCCATGGAACGCGGCCGCAAGCTGGTGGTGCAGATGGTGGAAACCTTCCAGGCCGGCGTGAAGCCGACTTTCGTAGAGAAACTCGATGCCATTGAAGTGGCGAAAAACGCCGGGATGCCGCTGGCACCCGTGATGATCTACGGCGATGACGTGACGCACGTATTGACGGAAGAGGGCATTGCCTATCTGTATCGCGCGCAGGATCTCGAAGAGCGTCGTGCGATGGTGGCGGCGGTGGCCGGTATTACCGATATCGGTCTGGGGGTCGATGCCAAACGCGTCGCTAAACTGCGTCGCAGCGGCAAAGTGGTGTTCCCGGAAGATCTTGGGATTCGCCGATCTGATGCCACGCGTTCGCTGCTGGCGGCCGGTAGCGTGGCCGACCTCGTCGAATGGTCTGATGGCCTTTACAACCCACCGGCAAAATTCCGGAGCTGGTAATGAAACGACTTGCGTCGCAATCGGTTGAAAGCCACCTGCATCAACTGGCACAGCACGCCACCGATTGCCTGATCGAAAGTGAACCTGACGCCCAAGCCGGGGCTGGTGGATCGTCGCGGCAGCGGCGCATCAGGATCTCTCGCTGGCGCTGTGGAGCGTTCTGCCCGCAGCTGACCCCGACCTTTTATGCGCTGGCGCAACAGTGCTGGCAGCGTCCAGCGGATATCGCACTGCACGCGAACCGTGGGCCTTGGTCGCGAAGGGAGCGTCAGATGATGGCTGCCACCGACGGGGTGAATACCCATCGTGGCGCCATCTGGGCATTGGGTTTGCTGGTCAGCGCGGCGGCGATGCGCGGCGGTGAGGCGAAGCAGCGATCAACTCTGCACCGTGCCGCTGAACTGGCTTGTTTACCGGATCGCCACGCACCCAAAACCTTCAGTAAAGGGTTGTGCCGTGCATCGCTTTCAGGTGCCGGGCGCACGTGAAGAAGCGCAACAGGGCTTTCCGCATATCACGCGCAGCTGGCATTGCCGCAGTTGCAGCGTCAGCCGGGGCCAGCCCAATGAAACCGAGGCGCGGCTCGATGCGCTGATGGCGATTCTGACCTCAGCTCAGTGACACCTGCGTGCTCAACCGCTCAGGTATGAACGGTTTGCTGACCCTACAACGAGGTGCGCACGCGGTGTTACAGGCGGGTGGCACTGCGCACATAGCGGGTCGTCAGGCTTTACAACAACTGGATAGCGCGATGCTGGCGCTGAATGCATCGCCAGGCGGCGCGGCTGATTTACTCGCCGCCACGCTGTTTATCGATCGCGTCAGCATCGCCACTCATTGATTAAGAGGTTGCTATGGAAAGATAACGTTGTCTTACCCGGCGTCGCACGCTCAGCGGACAAGCGCTGGCTGGCGTGGTGGGCTCAGGAGATATGGAAGTCATTTATCGCGCGGATAACAGCGCCTTGCTTAGCGTGACGATCACCACCTCGGTGGATAACAGCAAAGCGCGTTGGGATGCGCTGTTCAGCCGCCTGTCGGAACTGACTGAACTACCAGCGGGCCAACTGGTGATCCACGATTTCGGTGCTACGCCGGGTGTCGCGCGTATCCGTATCGAACAGGTGTTTGAGGAGGTAAACCATGCGTGATGACAGCAGCTTTATCGAATTACGCGCCCGTCAGCGTGCGCTGGCATTGCTGGACAGCGGCAGTGCGCGCGAACTGCTCGATCCGTTCGAAGGTGTGATGTCTCCCTGGTTGGAGAAACAGGGCATTGTGCCGCAGGCCGATGACGGCATGGTGGTGATGAAAGGCACGCTTAACGGCAATCCCACCGTGGTAATTGCCATGAAGGCACCTTCCAGGGCGGCAGCATGGGGAAGTCTCCGGCGCAAAAATGGCCGGTGCGCTGGAGTTGGCGGCTGAAGACAACCGCAACGGCATTCCAACCCAGGCCATTTTGTGTCTGGAAACCGGCGGCGTGCGCTTGCAGGAAGCCAATTTGGGGCTGGCGGCGATTGCGGATATTCACGCCGCCATCGTCGATCTGCGTCAATACACACCGGTGATTGGCATTGTTGCCGGGACCGTTGGCTGCTTTGGCGGGATGTCGATCGCCGCCGCGCTGTGCAGCCATTTGATTGTGACGCGTGAAGCACGTCTGGGATTGAATGGCCCGCAGGTGATTGAGCAGGAAGCGGGCATTGATGAGTATGACTCGCGTGACCGCCCATTTATCTGGAGCATGACCGGTGGCGAGATTCGCTATCAAAGCGGGCTGGTCGATGCGCTGGTGTCAGACGGTGTCCAGGCGATGAAAACGGCAGTGGATGCAGCGTTGGCGCAAAGGTTCCAGCACAGCATCGCAGTGAAAACTATGCATTTTATCTTGAGCGTTTAAGCCATTTCGATACCGCTCAACAGGCCAGCACAGCCACCATTCATCAGGTCTTCCATCCGGAGGTGAAATCATGAGCGCACACAACAGTCGGGGTGAGCTGTGGCTCAGCCAGTTAACCGGCGGCGCTGCCCGCCACACTGGGCTTTGCCCGTCCGTGCAGGTCGCGGATGCCGAACTCAATGGCGAAACCGCTCGTTTCATTGCTGTCGTTCGGATGCGCACAATCGCTATCCACGCGCTGCGCAAGGCGAAGTCGGTTTGCTGGAAGGCTGGACGCTGGCAAAGTGGTGCAAGAGACCATTGCGGAAGACGCCGCAAACGCAGTGAAGCGACCCATCATTGCGGTGATTGATGTGCCAAGTCAGGCTTATGGCCGCCGTGAAGAGGGCTTTGGTATTCATCAGGCACTGGCGGGCGCTGCGGGTGCTTATGCACAAGCGCGTCTGGCCGGGCATCCGGTGATTGGGCTGATCGTGGGTGAGGCAATGTCCGGCGCGTTTCTGGCGCACGGTTATCAGGCCAATCGACTGATCGCGTTTAACGACCCGGCCGTGCAGGTGCACGCCATGGGTAAAGCCTCGGCGGCGCGTATCACCCTGCGCACCGTGGAAGCGCTGGAGAAACTTGCAGCCAGCGTACCGCCGATGGCCTATGACATTGGTAATTACGCCACGCTCGGCCTGTTGTCATCTCTGCTGGACATCACCCATCCGGATGCGCCGACGGCCGAAGAGGTCACGCGTGTTAGAGCCACGCTGGCGGAAGCGATTGACGATACGCGCCGTGTGCCGGGTCGAGGTTCGCGCCTGGCGGCACCGAATCGTCAAAGCTCGGCACTGGTGCGCGAACGTCTGCGCGCTAGTTGGTAATACCCTAATAATAAAAAGCATTAAATCAACCTGCCGGCTGTCAGTATGCCGGACGCACGCGGCGTCCGGCCTCTGCGGCAACTGATAAATTCAACACCATCGCGTCAGTACTCACTCTTTTAATAACAAACAGGTGATTTATGACTTACGTGATTCTGCATGCTCTGGCTCCGATCTTCATTATCATGTTGCTCGGATTCTGGGCCGGCAAAGCCAAAATGGTTGATAACAAGAACGTCTCTTTACTGAATATTTTTGTGATGGATTTTGCACTGCCCGCCGCGTTGTTTAGCGCCACGGTACAAACGCCGTGGAGCGGGATTGTGGCGCAGATGCCGCTGATTGTGGTGCTGACGCTGGCGATGTGGGTGGCCTATGCGGTGCTCTATTTTGTTGCCACTAAAATCTTCAAAAAGTCGCCACAGGATGCGGCTGTATTGACGCTGACTGTGGCGTTGCCTATTACGCAGCGCTAGGTTTACCCATCCTTGGCAGCGTGGTAGGAGAAGGTTCGGCGACATCGCTCTCTGTTGCCGTCTCCATTGCCTGCGGTTCGGTGCTGATGACGCCTTTCTGCCTTCTGATTCTGGAGCGTGAAAAAGCGCGCACCGCCGGGGAAACACAGCGTTCAACACTGGCGATGCTGCCGGTGTTGATGTGGCGTTCGGTGAAAAAACCGATTGTACTGGGACCGCTATTAGGCGTGGTGCTGTCAGCCATTGGCATCAAAATGCCGGATTTGGTGCTGGCCGCGATTAAACCGCTCGGTCTGGCTGCCACCGCCGCCGCACTGTTCCTGACCGGGGTGATCCTCTCGGCACGTCAGCTGAAAATCAACAGCATGGTGATCAGCTCGACAGTGACCAAACTGCTGATCCAACCGTTACTGGCGTGGGGCATTGTGATGTTGTTTGGTTTGCACGGCACCGTCGCGATCACCGCGATTCTGATGATTGCGCTGTCAGCCGGTTTCTTTGGTGTGGTATTTGGTAATCGCTTTGGTGTGCAGTCACCGGATGCCGAAGCGGTACTGTTACTGAGTTCGCTGCTGTCGATTGTAAATCCGCTCGCCACTCATTTCAGTCTTTAACTTCAGGAATGTAATGATGAATATCCGCCCACGATCTGCTCTGGCTGCGCTGATACCGCTGCTCGACATTAGGAAAGCTGGGTGGCGCAACAGTGAACGCTCAGCAGCCGGTCGTGGTGCGGCGTGATGTGATGCAGCAGGATCGCATTCCGATTGGCGTGCGTGGCAGTGCTGCGCCATCAGGCGGCGGGATGGGTGCGGGAGCAGGATGTGCTGCGGATTGATACACCGGAGGGCTACTGGCGCATGCAAGCGATTCTGTGTTCGCGCATTACCCACGGTTGAGCAGTGATGCAACTTCATCAGCAGCGCTGGTCATGGTCGTGGGGCGTGACCGGCAGCACGGGTTGCCTTAACGACCGGTTGCCGGTGCTGCATGCCTCGAGCGATCTCGACCCCTCATTGTTGCACCGCCGCAGCCGTTGCAGGCGGAGGGGTGACGGCCTGGCAGCAACAAGTGTCGTTTGCCCTGTCGGGCTGATACCCGTGGAAACGCCGGTGGGTGCCTTCGCGCTTAATGAGTGGCTGCGCGAGGGCGCGTGTTGCTGAAAACCGCACGCGGTCCACGCCTGACATCTTCCCTGGACGGAAATCGAATGAAAACGCTGTTCACTTTTCCGGGGCAGGGCACGCAACGGCCTGGCATGTTGCAGTCGCTGCCACGCGATAAGACCTGGCAGGTAGCGCATCAGGTGCTGGGTGATGAACTGATGCAGCTCGATTCGGCTGTCGCACTGCAACATACGCGCGCAGTGCAGCTGGCGCTACTGATTGCGGGCGTGTCAGCAGCGCGCCAGCTGATCGCCAGCGGCGTGCAGCCCGATATGGTGTGTGGTCTGTCGATTGGTGCGTATCCTGCGGCGGTGATAGCCGGTGCTTTGGATTTTACCGATGCTCTGCACCTTGTGGCGTTACGCGGTGAACTGATGGAGCAGGCGTATCCGCAGGGCTATGGTTTGACGGCTATCAGTGGGATGACGCTGGCGCAAGTTGAAGCGCTGGTAGATGGACAAAACAGTTTCATTGCCAACATTAATGCCGAAACACAGATTGTGATTGCGGGAAGCGATAGTGCCATGGCCGCAGTGGCGCAGCGGGCGCTGGCGCAAGGGGCACAACGAGCGCAGCGGCTGGCGATCAGCGTGCCTTCACACTGTGCGTTACTGGATAGTCCGCGCAGCAACTCAAAGCCGCTATCGATAAAGTCAGGTTGCAACGCTCGCAATTCGCTTTTCTCAGCGGCAGCAGCGCCCGCGTTCTCTGGCAGCCGGAACGTATTGCCGACGATCTGGCGATGAACATGGCGCGCAGCGATGCGCTGGCATGAAGCGATGGTGGCGGCGAAAGAACGCGACGTGCGTCTGGTGATTGAGATGCGCCCGGCGAAGTGCTGACGGGCTTAACGCGTACAGTGTGCAGTGCCAGGGCGAGTGTATCGCCCTTGAGCGCAGCGGCGCTGAAGTGGCGCTGCGTCTGTTTCAGCGGCTGGCACGCTGAACCTTTTCCTGCAAACTCAGGGCGAACATACGCCCTTCAGCCACCAGTGCCAGCAGATTTGGATCATGTTCGCGGTTGCGCGGAAACACGATAGCGATCTGCTGTCGCATTTGATACGGCTCGGCTAAGCGGAGAAAACGCAGATCGTTTTCATACCTTGCATCCCTGCCCGGCACCAGCGTTAACCATGCGGCCTGCACCAGACTGAGGCATCGAGAAGATGTCATTCACGCGTGTGACGATGTTGGGCTCAAAACCGGCTACGTGGCAGGCTTCCTGAAATCCGGCAAAGGTAGCAAAGCCTTCTGCCGAAAGCGAGACAAAGGTTTATCGCTGTAGCGACGCAGGTCGATATCTTCCTCGCTTTTATCGCCGTGGCCCGCTGGTACGGCGGAAGATGTCATCCTGCAAACAGCGCCACCGCTCAAAAATCTTTTCATCGATCTCGGCTTCGCTGACAGAAATGATAATCGCATCCAACTGATTATCTTTCAGCGCGCGCAGCAGCAAATCATTGGAGCCATGGTGAGGTTGAGTTCTAACTCGGGGCGGCGCAGTTTCATTTTCATGATCAGACGCGGCACGGTTTCCAGCGACAGAGAATATAAGGTGCCCACACGCAGATGCCCCAGACCGATACCTGCAGTGCGTCGTGTTTCATCAATGCCCTGACTCAGCGTGGCCAGCGCTTCCCGGCTGTATTCCAGCAGCGTCGTAGCGGCCGGGCAGTGCCACCAGGTTGCGGCCTTTATGTTCAAACAGCGGACAGTGCAAACTCTCTTCCAGCGTGTGTAGCGCACGATGCACGCTCACGGTGCTGATCCCCAGCGTTTCTGCCGCTCTTGCGAGGTTTTCCGTTTCCATGTAGCAGCTGAAAATCAGCAGCTTGCGAATGGTGAGATCATTGTCGAGGGTAAGTTTCATGCCGGTTTCATATCGTCATCAGAGAGGGCACTATAACGTTAAGCCGCGATGCGGGTTAGCCAAAAACGGGTATGTAAGATGTATGTCGGCCTCACTACTAACATGGCCGCCCCTGACGGATCCACTGCTCCGTTAGCGATATTGATAGACGATACCGGGCACAATTTAACGTACTTAATATGCGTAGCTCGTTCTGTAAAAGCTGCATAAATCGCTCTGTCTTCAGGAACAATATCAATCACCTGCATCGCAGACTCAATATTCTGACCCTCTGCAATGATTAAGCGAATAGTGGTGTTTAAATCTTCTCTGTGACAGTCTAAACGAAGATCCGGCCCAGCTTCAGTGTGACGGCATAGCGTTTGATTGAACGACGATATAAATGTTCGAACAACTCAACGGCTAAAGTCACGTCACGTTTTTCATAAATCCCCATCATCGCGTAGGCATAGCTTGTAGACATCAGCATCAAGAAAGGAGGTGGAGCACTGTTGTAAATCATAGCGGAATATTCGCGGCCAGCCTGCTGGTTCTTTTGTTTCCATCTTCGAAGGGTTGCAGATAAGCGATATTGACCCATAGGAAAAAGGCTGACTCCACAGGATTATTAATCAGCCGTGCTTTTTTGATAATAATGTCGAACATTTCCTGTAATAAGAAAGGTGCGCTGTAGTGGAGTGTAGGTGGTTCCCGAAATATTCACGATTTTGCGTCTGATCGCTCCCCCGCTCGTCAGGATTTGACAGTAAATCATGCATCAATAAGGCATGCAGGTTACTGATTACCGGTCCAGTTAATCCAGATTCAGGGACTGCATCGACCAAAAACTCAATTGCCTGTTTATGGTTAAGCAGCATGACGGCATCCAAATCATTCGAAGCCGCGCCACTTTTGAACAGTTCTTCTGTGGCCAGCAATGAATATCGGTTTCCTTCAAGTTGAGAGGATGACCAGGACAAATCAATGAGCAATTGCTCCAGAACTTTTCGCGCGTAGGTACCAGCGGGCTGTTGCCCTGCCATTTTGCCTTCATTCATTAAGGCCAGGGCTAGCGTTTGAGGCAGTAGGAACGTTTCGTTTGGAATATAATTGTCCACGAAGCTTCGGTCATACCCGGAAATATCCCTGACTGACAGAGGTAAGTTTAGATATTGATGCAATGATTGAGCTGTAGTGAGGGAAGAAGAATGATATTCAGGGTCTTCTCATGTCACCGATGAACCGGATTGGGGCAGCTTGTTAATGGGCGCCTGCGCGGTATACGAGTCCTCGTCCTACATGCCGGGTATTAATTTTGCTTTGACCAAGCAAAACCTCGATATGCCGTTTGATCGTTGAACGACCCACACCAAGACGGCCCGCGAAAGTGCGGAACTAAGCGAGACTCGGCACTTGCGATAGATTGAGAGAATTTGGTGTTGAAGGTTTGAAGATCATCTGGGGAGGTTGGCTGGATCAAATCATGCCTCTGGGATTAGCTTAAAATCCATAAATCAGAAATCTACCTGGCCCGTGCTTTGCACTCGCTGAAAGCTTAAGACCAGGTAGATTTGTGGCCCATATTGAACGTTAATGGCCCACGGCATCATAATTTATGGTGCCGGCCCACCCCGAACATTTGCCCATTATAAATATTTTAGAGCCCATTTCACTCATTATCGGCCCAATAAATTAAATTTATGGCCCAATCCTAAGATTTGCGGCTGAAATCATTTTTTGATAGCCGCAGAGCCGTGACGATTCGCATTTCACGCCAGCTCAGCACTCACAACGTCACCACAAATAACAGGCTATACAGCACTACGATGGTGGGGCCCGGCGCTATCGAGGAAGAACGACGCGTACCTCCGCAAAATCCTGTCAGGATGGCAATCAGCGCGCCGACGCGACCTGTAAGAATCGTCGCGCCGAAGTAGTAGTGCGATCGCTCCTGGCGCGATCAGCATGGCGATCGACAAAATCCTCCCACCATTTCAGCGCGGCGACGATGGTGAGCGCAATTAAACACAGCCATAATGCATCACATTAGCGTTGATGCCACAGGCGCGCGCCTGTTGTGGGTCAAGGCATGCAGCAACAGATCGCGCCATTTCATAGCACCAGCACCACCAGCAGCGCAATGGCGGCGGTTTGTGCGATATCCGCCAGCCAATACCCAGCATATCGCCGAACAGAATGTGGTCGAGATGGACTTCCGGTTTCAGTTTTAGGTAGAGCACCAGTCCGGCACCAAACATCCCCGAAAACACAATGCCCATCACGGTATCAGGCTTGATGCGGCTGTTCTGGCTGATAAAACCGGTGGCGAGCGCGCACAGCATGCCCGCGATAAAAGCGCCAATCGCAAAAGGAAAGCCGATCCACCACGCCAGCACCACGCCGGGAAATACCGCGTGACTCATGGCATCGCCGAGCAGTGACCAGCCTTTTAACACTAAAAATGCGGACAGCATGGCGCACGGCAGCGACAAAATCAGCGTGATGATCAGCGCCATATTCATAAATTCGAATTCGAAAGGACTCAGCAGTATTTCAATCATTGAGGTTGATCTCCTGCGCCAGACGAGCGCGTCGCCGGGCCGCCAGCACGCCATGTTTAGGTGCAAAGACGAACGCCAACAGAACACCAGAGTCTGTGCCACCACGATCACGCCGCCAGTGGCACCATCAAAAATAGCTGCTCCGCCAAGGAAGCTAGTGATGCTGCCGATAGCCACGGCAATCATCCAACAAACGCGGAAGCGATCGGTGAGCAGATAAGCGGTGGCGCCGGGTGTCACTCACCAGACAAATCACCATAAAGGCGCCAACGGTTTGCAATGCGGCGACGGTGGAGGCAGCGAGCAGGGTAAAGAACAGGATCTTTAAGCCGGTGGTATTCAGCCCAAGTGAGCGCGCGTGGCTTTCATCAAAGAACGTCACCATCAAATCTTTCCACTTAAGCAGCAATAACGTCAGCGTCACCACGCCGATGGTGCCGAGCTGCCAGATATCGGCGGGCGCCACCGCGAGGATGTTGCCCAGTACGATGGTTTGAATATTGACCGACGTCGGATTGAGCGACACCAGAAAGAGCCCGATGCCGAAGAAGGAGGAGAAGATCAGTCCGATGATCGCATCCTCTTTCAGGCGCGTGCGTGGTTAGAGATAGCATGCCTGCCGCCAGTCCGCCGGAGAGAAAGGCACCGAGTGAGAAGGGCAACCCCAGCATGTACGCGCCAGCTACGCCCGCACTATCGAATGTGACAGCGCATCACAATCAGCGACCAGCCTTTCAGCATCAGAAAGCAGGAAAGAAACGCGCAAATCGCCCCACGACCAGCGCGGCGATCCACATCGCATTCAGCATGTATTGATAGCCAAACGGCTCAATAATCCACGACATGATCCGCCCCTGGTTGCGCGGCTATCTTCTGCAACAGTGCGGCATTGCGCTGCTGTACCTCACCGTCAAAGGTGCGTTGCCAGATTGGCGGCGGTAAGGTGCCGCGCAGCTCGCCGCTGGCCAGCACGGTGTTTTTCACCAGCACGCAGCGGTCGCAGTAATCAGGAATGGTGTTGAGGTCGTGCGTGGAGACCAGCATGGTGCGGCCCTCATCGCGCAGCTCCTGCAACAGGGCGATGATCGCCGCTTCAGTTTTGACATCGACGCCGGTGAAAGGCTCATCCAGCAGGATGATTTGCCCACTCTGCGCCAGCGCACGTGCCAGGAAGACACGTTTTTTCTGCCCGCCGGAGAGTTCACCAATCTGACGATGGCGGTAATCACTCATCCCAACGCGTGCCAGCGCCTCATCCACGCGGCGTTTGTCCTCCGCACGCGGGATACGCAGCATGTTCATATAGCCGTAGCGGCCCATCATCACCACATCTTCCACCAGCACCGGGAAGCTCCAGTCCACTTCTTCCGACTGTGGCACATAGGAGACGATATTGTGTTTCAGCGCACGCTTCGCGGGCATCTCTGCCAGCGTGACCTGACCCGTCGAAAGCGGCACGAAGCCCATAATCGCCTTAAACAGTGTGGATTTCCCGGAGCCGTTGACGCCCACCAGCGCGGCGATGCTGCCCTTGCTGAAAGATGCCTGACGCAGCGCAGTGTAGCGACCGTTGCGGTAGAGTGACGCTAACATCCTGCACGTTTGGGTCATTCTTGACTTCGGCGAGTGAAGGTGCGCTGGCTACCGGTATCGGTGGTCACGCGCAGCAGATCAAGGTAGGTCGGAACCGGCCCGTCACTGTTGCTGAGAGAGTCAACATACAGCACGCCGCCGTAGTGAATACCCGCTTCACGCGCGACCTGTTGGGCCGGTTTGGCGGAGATGGTGCTTTCGCTGAAGATAGTCGGGATGTGGTTGGCTCTCTCACCGCATCAATCACTTTGCGCGCACCTGTTGCGGTGTGCCTTGCTGATCGGCATTGATCGGCCAGAGATAAAGTTCTTTCAGACCCAAATCACGTGCCAGATAGGAAAAAGCGCCCTCACTGGTCACCAGCCAGCGCGCTGGTTTTCCGGCAGTTTTCAATCTCCGCGCGCATCGGCGCCAGGGTTTGCTGGATTTGCGTTTATAGCGATCCGCATTGGCCTGATAAACGGCGGCATTGGCAGGATCGTATTTTTGCAGTGCTTTACGGATGTTATCGACGTAAATCAGCGCATTGTCTGGTGACATCCAGGCATGTGGGTTGGGTTTGCCGTTGTAGGGTCCCTCGGTAATACCTAAGGGTTCAATGCCCTCGGTCACTGTGACTTGCGGCACGCCTTTCAGGCGCTGATAGAAGCGGCTAAACCACAGTTCCAGATTAAAACCGTTTACCAGGATTAAATCGGCACCCTGCGCGCGACGAATATCGCCGGGGGTTGGTTGGTATTCATGGATCTCCGCACCGGGCTTGGTGATGGATGTCACTTCGGCGGCATCACCTGAGACGTTCTTTGCCATGTCTGCGATCACCGTGAAAGTAGTGACCACTTTGAGTTTGTCGGCAGCAAACGCCGAAGTGCTCATCGCGAGCGTAAGCATCACAACCGATACAACGTGCCTGATCATCATAGTCATCCCCTGAGAAGTATAGCCTGTGCTATACATTATAGTGAATGCTATGAATGTGAAGTGTTTTTGTACACCTTTTGCTGTTTACGACAAAAATTTACGTAAGTTGAAGTAGCAGAGGAGAGTAATGAAAGTGGCTTATGCGATTTTTCGAAATAACGTAGAACATATTGTTCTTAAGGGCAGGGAGGTATTATTGAGAGCAAGAACACTTCACCGCGAATAATGAAGTGTTCCTGAGAGGTAATCGATCGACAAATTATGAATCGCCAGCGCAGCACGCGCGGCCTCTTTGCCTTTCTTAATAAAGTGTTCGGTATAGAAGTTTTTCCAGCATCGACCGGCTGGAAATTGTGCGGCGTCAGTGAGACAGAGAACACTGGCACATTGGTGGTCAGCTGAACGTTCATCAGGCCATCAACCACGGCTGCAGCAACGAAATCGTGACGATAGATACCGCCATCCACCACCAGCGCAGCCGCTACAATCGCGTCGTATTTACCGGTTTCCGCTAAGCGTTTTGCCCAGCAGCGGCATTTCAAATGCGCCCGGCACTTCCAGCACTTTTAATTCCGCTTCAACGTTCTGTGCTTTTAATTCTTGCTCAAAACCCACCAAAGCATTGTGCACAATCTCTTTGTGCCAACCGGCTTTAATAAAGGCAATTCTAATATTTTTCATAATGAGTCCAACATCACCTGTAATTTCTTTGCGCTTGAAAAGTAGCAATAATGCCTTTGTATACCATATGTTACGTTTTCGATCCAGAACGTGCACGTAGCGATAAATGCCATGCGATGACGTGATGGCTATCTGCGGTAATCCGTGCTTGACGGCGACCTGCGCCTGCAATACAAATAGACGCGTCGGGGGAGTCTCGCCAAAGACTGAGAGGCTAAAGCGCAATGCGCGGCTTAGCGACCCTTTGAACCTGACCCAGTTGATACTGGCGTAGGAAGACTGACAGCACCGCTCCGGTGTTGTCTGGCGCAGAGGATCGCTCGCGCCCTTTCCCTCCTCCTGTATCTGCGGGTCTCAGTCAACACTGAGAGGCCGATGTGAATTCCCTTTATATCCCGGATAACCTGCTGTGAGCCGCTGGACGGTATTAGGCTGCGGCGTGGCTGGTCTCTGCGTGGCGACGCTGCTGGCTGAACGCGGCGAAGAGGTCGACGTCATTGGCGACGACTCCCGCCAGCCTGCTTCCTGGTTTGCTGGCGGCATGCTTGCACCCTGGTGCGAATCTGAAAGTGCCCCGCAGGAAGTGATCTCTCTCGGGCAACACGCCGCTGGCTGGTGGCAACAGCGTATCAGCAGCGTGGCACATCAGGGAACGCTGGTGGTGGCGCCACCGCGCGATAGCCAGGAACTTAACCGTTTTGCGCGCATGACTGAACAGCACCAATGGGTCGATCCGGAGATATTGAGCCGCTGCTGGCGGCCGTTTTGCACGCGGACTGTTTTTGCCGAAGAAGCCCATCGACCCGCGCCTGGCGCTCACCGGCTGCGCGGCGTTTACAGCGCGGCGTGCGTTTTGATGCACTACATCCTTCAGGGCCGGGTGATTGATTGTCGTGGCATGCGCATAAAGCCGACCTTACGCGCCGTGCGGTGCGTGGCGAGATGGTGATTCTGCACAGCGACGGTGCGTTCTCGCGTCCGATTCGCCTCTTGCATCCGCGCTTTCCGTGCTATCTGGTTTGCCGCGCCGTATGGTCATTTCATGCTCGCGCCACCATGGTGAAGCGACGATGCCAGCCCGATGCTTTGCGCCATGATGGAACTGCTCAGCGCGGCCGCTATTCATCCTGCTCTGGCGGAAGCCATAGCGCGTAGTCGAAAGCGGCAGCGGTTTACGTCCTGCTTATCCGGCCAACCTGCCAGAAATCCATTATCAAAACGACACTTATTATCTTAACGGCATGTATCGCCACGGTTTTCTGCTGGCGCCAATGATGGCAGAACAGCTGATGCAGCGCCTTTTCGGGGAACAATCCTATGAATATTCAGCTTAACGGCCGGGCGATCCGCACTGTGAGGCCAGCACGCTCAGCAATTGCTAGATCGGCAGCAAATGATGCCGCCTGCGTTGCCAGCGCTTTCAACGGCAACTTTGTGCCTAAAAGTCAGTACAGCAGCCAGCAGCTGGAGAGAGGGGCTGTCAGTTGGAAGTCTTGTCCCCGATGCAGGGAGGTTGAAACATGTTTTACGATTTCGATCCCCAGTCACGTTTCTGCTTGGCACCGCGGCTATCCATCACCGGCGATTCTGCAACAGGCCATTGCCGCCTCTGGCACGGAAATCATCACCGTGAGTTTGCGTCGTGAAGGCGCGGCGGGCGCGGCTTTTCGCGAGCTGCTGACCGAGCTGGACACGTTCGCGTGCTACCCAATACCGCAGGCTGTCACACGGTGAAAGAGGCGGTGACCACCGCACAAATGGCGCGCGAACTGTTCAACACCTCGTGGATCAAACTGGAAGTGATCGGGCATGCCGACACGCTCCAGCCCGATCCTTTTGCGCTGGTTGAAGCGGCACGCATTCTGTGTGCGGACGGTTTTCAGGTCTTCCCGTACACCACCGAAGATTTGATCGTCGGTGAAAAGCTGCTGAAGCCGGTTGTGAACTGCCTGATGCCGTGGGGCGCGCCGATCGGTTCCGGGCAGGGCCTGCGCAACATTGAAGGATTACGCGCGATGCGGGCATGGTTCAGCGACATCCCGTTGATAATTGATGCAGGCATCGGTGCGCCATCACAGGCCGCACAGGCGATGGAGATGGGCTTCGATGGCATCCTGCTCAATACCGCGGTGGCGAAAGCCGGCGATCCGGTTGGCATGGCGAACGGTTTCCGGCTGGCGATTGAAGCGGGACAGGCCGCACGCAGTGCTGGTTTGATGGAGAAACGGGATATGGCGGCAGCTTCAACACCGATCTTCGGTCTGGCGAGTTTGAGTTAAGGAGCCATCATGGATCGCTATCAACGGCAGATGATGCTGCCGGAAATCGGTGTCGAAGGTCAGCAAAAGCTGGCGGATGCGTGCGTCCTGGTGGTGGGGGCAGGCGGGTTGGGCGCTACATTACTGCCGCAGCTGGTTGGCGCAGGCGTCGGTTTTATCCGCCTGTGTGACGACGATGAAGTGGCCTTACACAATCTTCATCGCCAGACGCTGTTGTTTTACGATGCAGGCATCCCGGTCACAGCAAAAGGGCAGCACGTGCGCAACAGGCGCTGGTGCAACGTAATCCGAGGTGCAGATAGGGTGGTGCCACGGGCTATCGGCGCCAGCGATCTGCCGCACCTCCTCACGGATATCGATCTGGTGATTGATGCCGCTGATAACTTCGCGGTGACCTATCAACTCTCCGACGCTACCAACTGTATAACGCAGATTCGCGATCAGTGCATCAGTATTAGGTCGTCAGGGCTACGTCGGTGGCTTCTGCGGCAGCGCGCCGAGCTATCGGGCACTGTTTCCACGCTTACCCGCCTCCGCAGCCAACTGCAACATCGCAGGCGTGATGGGACCGGCAGTGGCGACTTTGGGTGCAATGCAGGCGCAGATGGCACTCAGCGTGCTGTTGGATCTGCAACCTTCACCCCTCGGCAGTGTGATCAACTGCGACTTCATCAACTGGCATATGCGCGCATTTCGTTTTGACGGCGCGGAAGAGCCAGAAAACAGCGTGCCCTTTATCGATGAGCAACTGCTGACGAAAGATGATTGCATTGTCGAGTTGCGCGCGGTGGAAGAAGCCCCCGTCAGCGTAGCGAACATCGTCGAACGCATTCTGCCGCACGCCATAGTCGATTGGCAGCCGCCGCAGGATAGGCGCATCGTGCTGGTGTGTGCCAGCGGCATTCGCGCGGCGCAGGCGGCCTCGGTGTTGGAAGCGCGAGGGTTTACCCGTCTGGCAATGTTGGCGGCAAAGCGACTATGAATCCGATCGGATTTAATGACATCACCTTTAGCTGGGGCGAACAGGCGCTGTGCCAGCAACTCAATCTGCAACTGCGCGGCGGTAAAACCACCGTGCTGTTGGGGCGCAGCGGCATTGGGAAAAGCACCTTATTGCGGCTGGTGGCAGGTTTGTTGCAGCCACAACAGGGCGAAATCAGTGGCTTACCGGGCAAAGTGGCGTGGATGGGGCAACAGGATTTGTTGTATCCGTGGCTGACGGTGCTGGAAAAGCAATGATGCTTTCGGCTCGGCTCCAACGGTGAAAAACGGACCGCGCGTGCGTTGGCGCTGCTTGAGCAGGTGAAGCTGAGTGAGGTGGCGCAAGCCTCACCGGATAAGCTTTCAGGCGGGATGCGGCAGCGTGTGGCACTGGCACGTACACTGTATGCCCAACGCGAAGTGGTGCTGATGGATGAGCCCTTCGCCACGCTGGATGTGATGACCAAACTCAGTCTGCAAACCCTGACTGCCACGCTGCTCAAGGGCAAAACGGTGCTGCTGGTTACGCACGATCCGCTCGAAGCCTGCCGTATGGCCAATGACATCGTGCTGTTACGCGTAATAGCCGTTGTTCTTGGTTGACCCGGCCGGTGCCTGCGGGTGATGCTCCCCGATCCTTGATGATCACTCGCTATGCGCTACAGGCGCAGGGCGCTCTTTTCCCGACTGAATCAAGATGAAAACTGTTTATGCGCGATCTATCTGATCGCGGTGCTGCGCAATAATGACTGGCTGCTGGCGCGGCACCATGGCGTGCCTGACTTTTGCTGCCTTCGCCACTGGCGGTATTGGAGAGCATTATGGCTGCATCGCCAGCTGCTGGCGCATCACGCGCTGTTTACCCTGGCAGAGATTGTGCTGGCGCTGCTGCTGGGCGTTGGGACGGGCGTGATGCTGGCGGTGCTGATGGCGGGCAGCCAGACTCTACGCCGCGTGCTGTTTCCGCTGGTGACCGCCAGTCAGGCGATTCCGGTGTTTGCTGGCGCCACTGCTGGTGTTGTGGCTGGGATTTGGCATCGCCTCCAAAGTGGTGGTCGCCGCGTTAATCGTTTTCTTCCCACTGTGCCTGTCCTTGTTCGATGGCCTGTGCCGCACACCCTCCGGCTGGTTGGAACTGGCGGGCACACTGAATCCTTCGCGCGCACGGGTTTTCTGGCACGTGCGCTGGCCTGCTGCGCTACCGCAATTCTTTTCCGGTTTGCAGATGGCGGTGGTGCTGGCCCCGATTGGGGTGGTGATTGGCGAATGGGTGGGTGCCAGCGAAGGGCTGGGCTACCTGATGATGCAATCCAACGCCCGCCTGGAAACCGCCACCAGCTTTGCTGCTTTATTGCTCTTATTGATGCTGGCGCTGCTGCTCTCTGGCGGCGTCGCGTTGCTGCGTAAAAAATTCCTCTGGCACTCAACATAAGGACGTCCCTTGAACACCCTACGTACCGCGATTACCGCTTTGCTGCTGCTGGCAACCACCAGCGCACACGCCGAACAGAAGGTTCGCCTGCTGCTCGACTGGTTTGTGAACCCTAACCATGCAGCCATTTTTGCCGCGCATTACAGCGGCGCTTTCAAGAAGGAAGGGCTGGATGTCGAGATGATCGCCCCGGCTGATTCGGCGTCGGTGCCGCTGCTGCTGGCGGCAGGCAAGGCCGATCTGGCGATCAGCTATCAGCCACAGCTTTACACGCTGGTGGAAAAAGACGTTCCGGTGATCCGCGTCGGCACGCTGATTGGTCAGCCGCTGAATACGCTGACCACCGTGTCCAGCGATATCCATTCGCTTAAAGATTTAGCGGGTAAAACGCTGGGTTACGCGGTGCCAGGATCGGAAGATGTGGCGATCCGCAATATGCTGAAATCGCAGGGCGTGGATGTCAATTCGGTGAAATTAATCAGCCTGAATATGGATTCCACTTCGGCGCTGCTGACGCACAAAATCGATGGCGCGATGACCATTTTCCGCAATTACGAGCTGATCGATTTGCAGGATAAGGGCGCGAAGCCCGTCGTGTTTAAACCCGAAGATTATGGTGTGCCCGCTTATGATGAGCTGATCATTCTGGCGAACAACAAGAGCGCCGCCCAGGACAAGCGTATTCCGGCATTCTTACGCGGTCTGGACGCGGGTGTGGTGTGGTTGCGTGCGCATCCGGAAGAAGCCTGGAAGGCGTTTATTAAGCAGTATCTGAGCTGAACACCAAACTCAATAATCAGGCCTGGGAAGCGACATTGCCGCTATTTGATGGGCACAGCGCCACCTTTGATAAAGAGGTATCCAGGCGTTTGGTGAATATATAAGCCAACGGGCTGATCAAAGATGTGGCGCCGATGAAGCGCTACTCGCTGGAGCAGTAACCGTTTGCGGGCTGGCTGAATTCGCTGGCCCGCAATACACTTCACCTTTCACCTTTCACCTTTCACCTTTCACCTTTCACCTTTCACCTTTCACCTTTTATGCTCTAACCTGCAGAGACGCAGAACGCAACCACTAGCCCATTCGGCACGACCAAATCTTCATCCGCACTTCAGCATCAAATTTCACCAATCACCAACCCTCAACCACTCCTCGGCAACCTTCCTCAGCCCTGGTCACCAAATCCTCTTGCACCCCATCCTTATTTTGATAATGATATCCATTCTCAATTATCAAGTGATGGATAACCTGATGCGTCTGGCCCGTTCTGGCTTTACTCTTCTGCCTCATTTCCGTGTTTAACCAGGCTACCGCCGCTGAAGATTCAGCCAGCTGGCCTCGCACCATACCCACTCTGCAAGGCCCGTTCACCTTACAGCAGCCACCGCAGCGCATTGTTTCACCAGCGTGACGTTGAGCGGCACCTACTGGCGATTAACGCGCCGCTGATTGGGTCTGGCGCCACCAGTCGCAACAGCAGTGTGTCCGATGCCAGGGCTTCTTTACCCAGTGGGGGGAGGTCGCCAAAGCACGTCACGTCAAGCCGCTCTATGTTTCCCAGCCCAACGCGGAAGCGATAGCCGCGGAGGCACCAGACCTGATCGTTATCGCGGCGACCGGTGGGGACTCTGCGCTGAAACTCTACGATCAGCTGAAAACCATCGCGCCCGTGCTGGTGGTTGATTACGGCGATAAGAGCTGGCAGGCGCTGGCGTTGCAGCTTGGCAATATCACCGGTCACGAAGCAGAGGCGAAACAGGCAATCGCGCAGTTTGACCAACGCGTCGAGACACTGCGCAGCAAAATTACCCTGCCGCCACAGCCCACCTCGGCGATTGTCTATTACGAAGATGGGCGGGGCATGAATGTGTGGACGCCGGCTTCGGCACAGGGAGAGTTGCTGAAAGCGTTGGGCTTCACGCTGGCGATGCCGCCTGCCAACTTGCAGGGCAGTACCAGCATGGGCAAACGCAACGACATCATCCAACTCAACGGCGAGACCATGGCGGATGGCGTCACCGGCAATACGCTGCTGCTGTTCGCCGCCGATGAAAAACGGTACCGCAGGTGGCGAAGAATCCGTTCCTCGCGCATTTACCCGCTGTGCAGCATCACGACATTTTTGCCATGGGTAACGATACCTTCCGCCTCGATTACTACAGTGCCAGCAATATGCTCAGCAGTATTGAGCGGCAGTTCGTACACTAAGCCGCGGCTTGCTCAGTGGCCGGTGGTTCTTGCTGCAGCTGTGCCGAGCGCAAACCGCGTGCGGCCAGCGCGATCAGCAGCAATAAACTCGCCGCCACGCCGCCGAACCACAGCACGCTGTTGAGCGCGCTCAATGCACGCGCCAATGCGCCGAGTCCTAAAGCACCCAACGAATCCCCGCTCACATCCTGCGCGGTGCCCAAACTGTTGACTCGGCCCAGCAAAGCGTCCGGCGTATGGTGCTGAATCAAAATAAACTGCAGGGAAGGATAGCATTGCTGTAGCCATAAGCCACCAATGCCAGCAACGCCGGAATCAGTTGGCTATACAGCCCCAAAGAAGCGATGCAACCAAAGGCAGCCAGTGCACTCACAAGCAACACCAGACCAGGTCGTGACAACTGTCGCACCCAGCCGCTGGTGAATGCGCCGATCATCGCACCCAGCGGCACGGCGGAATACATCAGCCCGAGCGCCGAAGCATCAACCTGCCACGTTTGCGCCAGTGCCGGGAACAGGATGCGCACCGCGCCCACCATACTGAGCAGCAAGCCGACCAGTACGGCCGCACCCACCACATTATGCCGGCAGACAAACTGAATGCCGCTGGCGAGCGCGCGCAAAGGGTGTTCAGGCTCCTGCTGCTCCGGTTTCATCGCGGGCAACCGCACCAGCGGGATCAGCGTCGCCAGCGTGCCGATGGCGGCCACGGCAAAGGCCCAGCCGACGCCCGCCGCCACGATGATCATGCCACCCAGCGCCGGAGACAAGATCGCCCCCAGTCGCACGGTTAACATGCTCAACGCACCGGCCTCCGCCAGATGCTCGCGTCCTACAATCAGCGGAATCACCGCCATCAGCGCCGTCATGCCCAGCGCACCAAAACCATCCCAGAAGGCGAGGAAATAGAGCGCCCACAATGAAGGGGCAGGACTAAACGCGTTCAGGCTTAGCAGCACAAAACCGATACCACAGGTGCCGCGCGCGAACAGAATCAGCTTGCGGCGATCATAACGATCTGCCAGCACGCCCCCGAGCAGCAGGCCAATAAACATGCCGATACCATCACATCACGGCCACGCCAACCTGTAAGGTCGAGCCGGTCATGGCCTGAATCTGGATCGGTACGCCCACTGCCAGCATGCCCAGCGCAAATACGGATAGCATGCGGGCGCAGAAGATAGCGCGAAACGCGGCAAGTTGTTTTTCAGCAGGCTGAAATCAAGAAAATTGAAGGCTTAGCCATAAATATCCATTGTTAAAACGAGCAGGGGCGCACATCAGTGCGCCCACATTAAGTGGCCAAAGGCCGGGTGTTATGAGCGACTCTCAGATAACAAACGATTGATCAGCGGACCCAGCACTTTCAGCGAGGTGGCAGACAAAATGTCAGCGTGCTCGCAATCCAGCGGCCAGATTTCCAGGTCTGAAACAAACGGTTTCCAGGTTGCAGGCACATCCATGTCGGCAGGCAAAGTTTTCTCTGCCATAAACAGCGTGGCTTTACCGGCATAACGCGGCGTACGCGCTTCCGCCAGCCGGGCGACTGCGTCCTTGTAGTTGGCGACGATGGTGCTAAACATCGCGGCTTTCTCGGCACGTAACAGGACGCCCGCATTCCTCAGTAGCAGCTATAAACTCGGCCTGTTCCCGCGCCACTTCCTGCTCCGCCTCTTCAGCATCGGGCGTGCGCCAGTCCTGTCCTTCGGCCGGGTAAGTATCCAGCAGACCAAGGAAGGCCACGCTTTCGCCATTGGCCTGCAGACGCGCCGCAATGCCTTGTGCCAGCGTGCCGCCCAGTGAGTAGCCCAGCAGGAAATAAGGCCCATGCGGCTGCTGCTCGCGAATCACAGCCAGATGGCGATCGCACATGGCTTCTAGACTTGTACAGGCTGCGATAACACCCGCCGGGCGCGGTGATTGCAGCCCCACAATCGGGAAATCGCCGTCGAGATAGTGCAGCAGCGCGCTGTACTGCCAGGCGAACCCTGATGCCGGATGGATGCAGAACAGCGTCGGCCCCTGACCGGCACGCAGTGGCAGCAGTTCCCCGTTGCCGCTGCTGTCGCTGGCATCGCCTGACAACAGCGCTGCCAGTTTCTCCACGCTGCGTGCGGCGATGATCTGTCCGACACTCACCGGCTGCGCTACACGGCGGCGCATTTCTGCTGCCAGTCGCATCGCCAGCAGGGAATGACCGCCCAACGCAAAGAAATCATCGTCGGCATACACCTGCTCACATCCCAGTAGCTGCTGGAACAGTTCTGCCAGCATCTGCTCGTGAGGCGTTTCCGGCAGACGGCCAGCCTGCGTGCTGCGTTGCGGCAACGGCAACGCTTTACGATCCAGTTTGCCGTTAGCGCTGAGGGGCAACGTCCAGCAGCAAATAGCTCACCGGCTGCATGTGGGCGGGCAGGCGAGTGCTCAACTGCTGTTTTACCTGTTCGATGTCCAGTGCCACGCCAGGCTGAGCCACCAGCCAGCCGAGCAGCTGGCGATTATCGACGCCCGCCGCCGCCTGTTGTGTCAAATTGCGCGCAGCCACGACTGCCTGCGCCACGCCCGGCAATGCCACCAGCGCCTGCTCAATTTCACCCGGTTCGATACGTTGTCCGCGCATCTTTAACTGATCGTCGCTGCGCCCCAGATACTCTACGGCGCCATCCTCACGCCAGCAGGCGATATCACCGGTGCGGTACATACGTTCGCCATCAGCAAACGGAGCGGCAATAAAGCGCTGCGCGGTAAGATCAGCGCGATGCAAATAGCCATCTGCCAGCTGGATGCCGCTGAGATAGAGATCGCCCGGCACGCCGACTGGCACCGGGCGCAGCAGGTTATCGAGGATATGCAGTTGGGTGTTCCACACCGGACGACCAATCGGCACGCCGGGGCCATTCAGGCCTTCGAGCGCGCTACCGCTGGCGGGTTGCCATGTGACATCCACGGCGGCTTCGGTCGGGCCGTACAGATTATGCAGCGGAGCGGCGATCACCTGCTGATAGCTGCGCGCCAGATCGCAGGCCAGCGCTTCTCCGCTGCAAAATACGCGGCGCAGTGAAGCGCAGGCACGATCGGTGTGCGTACTGACATGCCCGACAAAGGCGGCCAGCATCGACGGAACGAAGTGCAGGGTGGTGACCTGGTAATCGTCAATCAACTGCCACAACGCCTGTGGATCGCGATGGGCATCCTGCGGCGCCATCATCAGCTGTGCGCCGGTCATTAACGGCCAGAAAAACTCCCATACCGAAACATCAAAGCTGCACGGTGTTTTCTGCAACACCACGTCGTCGCTACGCAATGGATAGCTGGCTTGCATCCAGCGCAAGCGGTTAACGATGGCGCGCTGATTGACCACCACACCTTTTGGCTTGCCGGTCGAACCTGAGGTGTAAAGCACATAAGCCGGTCGCTGCGCGTCGGGTGTAGGCAATGGATGACGTGCCACAGTCTGTGCGCTGGCAAGGCGATCGAACATCATCAGAGTGCCAAAGCCAGCAAAACGATTTTCCAGCGCCGACTCGGTGATCACCACCCACGGTCGTGCACGTCCACCATGTACGCCAGACGTTCATCGGGATAGCCAATATCCAGCGGTAACCAGGCTGCGCCCGCCTGCAAGATGGCAGTGAGAGCAATACTCAGACGAACCGAACGCGGCAAGGCAACGGCAACGATATCGCCTGGCATCACGCCCGCTTCGATCAGTCGATCGGCCAGCAATGTGGCCTGACGCTGCATCTCGCGGTAGCTGAGCTGATGCTCAACATCACACAGCGCCAGCGCGTCCGGTGTGCGTGCGGCTTGCTGGGCGATGGCTTGTTGTAGGGTTTCATTTTCCAGCTGCACGCCGGTGTTATTGACCCACTCGAGCAGCGATTGCTCGGCGAGGGTTTGCAAACGCCACTGCGTTAACGGCAGATCCGGTGTGGTCACCAGCTGCTGTAACAGCAGCAACAGGCGTTCAGCCAGACGGTCGGCATCGGTGACGCAAGCGCGGTATTCCATTAATAGCGTCAACTGTTCACCCGGCAGCACCAGCAGCGTTAACGGGTAGTGGGTATAGCCGCGGTTGTGGATCGCGTCGCAGCGCACCTTCGCGTTGGCGTCGAGTAATGTCTGATTATCAGGATAGTTCTCCACCACCAGCAGGGTATCAAATAGCGTACCCGCACCCGCCAGCTGTTGGATTTCAGCCAGTCCAAGGCAATCACGACTGCTGATCTGACGATTTTGGTGCGCAGCTAACTGCTCCAGCAACGGGCGTTGAGTATCAAACCGCACGCGCACCGGCAGCGTGTTACTGGAACAGACCAACATGTTGATCGATCCTTCAATCTGGCCGAAACGACCTGAAACCGGCGCGCCAAACACCACATCCTGCTGACCACTGGCAATCGACAACATCATGCCCCACAGGCCCTGCATCACGGTGTTGAGGGTCAATCCGCGAGTGCGGCACAGCGCATAGAGTTCGCGCTCCAGCGTGGCGTCCAGCGTAATGCGTTTTTCCTGAACAGCACTCGGCGGCATTGGGATACAGCAATGTGGGCCGCACGTCGCGCAGACATTCTTGCCACTGCTGGCGAGCCTGATGCTCATCACGCTGGCTGCTGGCGCACGATGTCGGCATAATGGGTGCGTTGGCGGCCAGCGGCTGTTGACGCAATGCGCTAAGTAAATCGTTTAAAATCACCGGCGTTGACCAGCCATCCACCACCAGATGATGCGCATTAAGCAGCAGCGTCCAGCGTGCTTCATGGCGATGCGGATCAGCGTCGCCTGCAACATCACCGGCTGCCGGAACAGATCCTGTGACAGCGCCTGATGTTCAGCGGCTTCAATATCCTCGACTTCCAGAATCTGTAGCGGCCAATGCAGATCGCCTTCCGGCAGCAACTGCAAGGGTTGCAGACTGAGTTCGCTGTCAAATTGGGCAGCGAGCTGCGGATGGCGCTGCAACACCTGGTTAAGCGCCTGCTGCACCGATGCTACCGACACATCACCGCTGAGGGTTAATCGCGTCAGTGAGTTATAGCTGCCTTGCGCGCCACTGGTCTGCGCGTGGAACAGTAATCCCTTCTGCAAGGGCAGCAGCGGCAAGACGTGGCTAAAGGCCCCGTGACGCGCGCAATCGTTGCAGCAGCGCATCATCAACGCCTTCAAGATTGATTTCCGCAGCGACCAGCGCGTGTTGGCGGCCTGTTGTGGCTGTTGCTCTGCGAAGTGGTAAAGCTGTTGCGCACCCAGAGCGATGGCCTGATGCAGTTGCTGAATCTGGATCGGCATGTAAGACGCCCTCCGCCCAGCTCCAGTTCAGCGCCAGCTGCTGGTCATCAACAAACACGTTGAGTTCCAGTGCGTGCTGTAACGGCATGGCATCGTCCTGAATCACCGCAAAGTGTCGCGGAACTGCTGCGCGGTACGCTGAGGCTGCCAGTGACCGGCGGATTGCGTGAAGCGGCCGAGATAATTGAACAGCACCTGTGGCGCATGGTCGGCGGCCAGTTTCGCCAACGTAATGCCACGGTGGCATCCAGCCAGCGCTAGCTGGCGTAACCGATACCGCGATCCGGCACGGCACGTAGCGCGGATTTCACCGCGCGCACGCTGTCATTCAGGGCGGCCGCATCGGGCAGGGCGACCAGCAGAGGGAATTCTGCTGTCAGCCAGCCTACGGTTCGCGCCAGATCCTGATGATCGTGTAACTCGGCACGGCCATGGGATTCCAGCGTTACGCGTTGTAATGCACTGCCGTTCATGCTGCGCAGCGCCAGCGAGAGCAGGGTGAGCAGTAATTCTTCGCTGGTGGCGCGGAACTGCTGTGGCAGGGTATTCAGCAAGGCAGAGCTGGTGGCTGCATCCAGCAGGGTGCGTTGATACAAGGCACGTTCGTTACCGATTAAGGCACGCTCACCCAGCGCCGGCAGCGGCTGTTCCAGCATGCGTTGCCAGAACGGCATCTCGCTGGCGCGTGACGCCAGGTTGGCCAGCAGCGTAGCGGACCAGTCATGCAGCGAGGTCTCTTCGGCTGGCAAGGTGATCGGTGTACCGCTTAGCAGTGCATCACCGGCCTGTTGCAGTTCATCCAGTAATACTCGCCATGACACGCCATCCACCACCAGATGGTGCAGCGTTAACACCAATCCGCAGCTTGCACCTTGTGTCTGTAGCAGGGTTGCCTGTAGCAACGATCCTGCTGCCGGATCAAGGCGTGCTGCATCCTCACGGAAGGCCTGGTCTGCGGCCTGGTCACGCGCTTGCACTTCGATAACACGACAACGTGCAGGACGCGCAGGCAGCGGTTCGCCCACCACCAAAGTGTATTACGCGTAAAAGCGTTGAGTGCCGATGCGCGCTGGCGAGTTGCTCAATCAATTGTTCCAGCTGCGAAAGTTGCAGCTCAGGTGGCACCGATAGCAGCACGCCGTGAGCGAAGCGCGCGTTAATTCCTGCCTGCGCATGGAACCAGTGCAGAATCGGCAGACCACCAATCGCGCCCTGTTGCGACACGCGAGCATGTTGAGTGTGTTGCGTTAGCGGGGCGAGATCTGCGCCATACGTGCGGCGGTGCGCTGGGCAAAAATGTCACGTGGGCGCAGCAGGTATCCGGCACGGCGGGCGGCGGTGCTGAGGCCCATTGCCGAAATACTATCACCGCCCAGCGAGAAGAAATCATCTTCTGCGCCGACGCTTTCCAATCCGAGCAGGCTGGCCATCGCCTGACAAATCAACGTTTCTTGTGGGGTGCGAGCCGCGCGGCTTTGCTGTTGCTGAGCCTGCTGTGGTTTCGGCAGAGCCTGGCGGTCTATTTTGCCATTCACATTCAGTGGTAGGTCATCCAGCACCATCAGCACGGCTGGCAGCATATAGTCCGGCAACTGGCTACCCAACTGCGCCAGCAAGCGGTTGCTAAGTTGCGGATCGGCGCGCAGGACATCATCCTGCACTGAGCAGTAGCCAATCAAACGGTGCGTGGCGCCAATCACTTCGGCAATCACCACAGCGGTACTCACTTCGGGCAGCGCCACCAGCGCGTTTTCAATTTCACCCAGTTCGACGCGGAACCCGCGCACTTTGATCTGGTGATCCACGCGTCCGATAAACGCCAGTTGACCATCCTGACGCCAGCGCATCACATCGCCGCTGCGATACATCACCTCGCCTTCGCGGAAGGGGTTAGCCACAAAGCGGGCGGCTGTCAGATCCGGGCGGCGCAGATAGCCGCGCGCGATGCCGGTTCCAGAAATATAGAGTTCGCCGGTGCAGCCAATCGGCACTGGACGCAACTGGCTGTCGAGCAGATAAACCTGGCTGTTGCCCACCGGGCGACCAATCACCGGCTGCGGGGAAGCCAGCACGCTGGCACCGAGGGTATCAATGGTGTACTCAGACGGCCCGTAGTAATTGTGGATTTCCATCTGCTGCTGTTGCTGCATCAGTTTCCACAACGTCGGCGTGGCCGCTTCACCGCCAATCATGACAAACGCAGGGCGGTGGTTTTCCGCCTCCAGCAACCCGCTGTCGATCATCTGAGAGAAGAATGACGGCGTGATGTCCAGCAGATCGACCGGCACCGCGTTCATCTGCTGAATCAAACCCCAGGCATCGCGGCGCAGTTCTTCGTCGAAGATATTCAGCTCGCAGCCCATCAGCATGCAGAACAGCGGTTCCCATGAGGAGTCGAACGAAAATGACGCCGTATGACCGGCGCGCATGCGGCGCGGGGTGCTGGCGTGGAAACGGTCAATCGCCGGTCCAAACAGATGCTCGCGGTGTGACAGGAACAGATTCAACAGCCCCTGGTGCGTGCTCATTACCCCTTTTGGCCTGCCGGTGGATCCGGAGGTGTAGATCATATAGGCGAGATCGTCACCGCACAGCAGGGTGCTCGGTACGCTGGTCGGCTGTGCCGCCAGTTCGCTCGCCAGCTGATCGATGCACAGTGCGGAAAGGGCCGGCATCTGCGCCAGTGTCGTGGAGTGAGTCAGCAATAATGCGGGTTGCGCATCGTCACACATCAGTGCCAGACGTTCGCGTGGGTAGTCAAGATCCAGCGGCATAGGCCGCGCCGCTCGCCAGCACACCAAAGATGGCGACCAGCGAATCCACCGAGCGCGGAATACCAATCGCTACCACGTCGTCGGCTCAAACCACGCGCAATAAGTACGTGTGCCAGTTGCATGGCGCGGTCGGTCAGCGGCGATACGTTAGTGACTGTGTGCCGCAGACGGCTGCCGTCAGCTCAGCGCTTTGTGCCGTGCGTTGCAGCAGCATATCCACGATGGTGGTCGCCCCCGCTGGCGGGGTAAATTCCGGGCCAGTAGACCAGCGTTGCAAATCATCCAGTTCATCTGGAGCAATGATAGACAGCGTATCCAGAGTGGTTTCGGGTTGTGCTGCGAACTGCGTGAGCAGATGATGAATGCGATCAGCGTGACGCTGTAACATTTGTGCGTCGTAGCGCGTTGGGTTAGCCACCAGCGTTAACTGCAATGCGCCATCACGGAAGCCCACTTCAAACTCGATATCGTCGACCGGGCCCATGGCTAAGGTGTGGGTCGCCGCCGGAATGCCATCGAATTGCAGATCATCATGGTAGACCTTGACGTTGATCACCGGCCCGTAAAGCTGTTGGCTGCTGCCGACCAAACCCAGATCGCGACGCAGTTGCTCTGCTTCATAGCGCTGATGACGGCGTGCTTTGCGGATTTCCGCCTGTACCTGCTGCACCAGCGCGGCTAAATCAGTGATGAGGGATGTCGAAGATCAGCGGCAGCACGTTGACCACCGGCCCCAACGCCGTCAGTGCCGCCGAGCCCATGCGGCGCATAAACGGAAAGCCAATCGCTAAGCGCGAGTTGTCGCTAATGCGCGCCAGATAAGCCACCAGCAGGGCACTGACAATATCGCCTTCGCTGCAATCGTGGAACGCCACGCTGGCGCAACGTTGTCAACTCCGGCAGCGCGACGTGGCAGCTGATCGGACGATCGCCAGCATCCGTTACGCTTTCACTGGAGAGCGTTAAAGTTTCGGGTAGTTCAGCCGCATAGGTCTGCCAGTGGCTGGCGGAACGGGCAAACGCCGGGGATACTTCCCAATGCTGATACTCATCAATCACCTCGCTAAACGGCGTGAAGGGTGAAAGTGAGGGTTCCTCGCCACGGCACAGTTCGGCATAGATGGCCGCCACGCGCTGCGTCAGCGCTTCGAAACTGAAGCCATCAACCAGCAGATGGTGATATCGCTGATACCACCACCAGCTGCCATCACCCACGCGCATTATCACGTGGCGATACAGCGGCTTATCACCGTCGGCCGCCAGTTCGGCGCGCAGATCGGCCTGCATCAGTTTATGCGCCTGACCGGTGGCGTCCGCGCGCTGGCTGAAGTCATGCCACTCCGGCAGCACCGGTGTCTGCGCGCCAAACCATTGCGCGGGATTCCCGTTTTCATCGAGGCCAAAGCGTGCCTGCACCGTATCGGCTTCCGCCATCGTCTGGCGGATGGCGCTGTCCAGGGCGGCGCGGTTGATGTCGCCGTGCAGCACGCCAGTGCGCCACGGTAAATTGATTGCGCTGCTGCGCAATAGCGTCAGCGATCCAGATGCCGGGCTGAGCTGCCACCAAAGGATACGCCGGTGAATGCGTGATTAACGATGCCAAAGGAATGTTCCCGTCTAAAATCGAAAAAGGAAAAGTTAAAAAGCGAAAAATTAATGTGCGCTGGACGACGTCTGTTGCGTCGCTGGTCGCATGTCCTGCCAGTGTGTTTCGATGTACTCAATCGCTGCGGCACGCGGCAGCGGACTCCGCCACGTTTTGCCAGCCCGCAGGCACCTGAGCAAATGCGGGCCACAGGCTGTATTGCTGGCGCGCGTTGATCAGCACCAGAAAATCGAGCGCGTCGTTATCAAACGGATTTTGTTGTTCAGACATGGTGGTTACCTTTTGAGGTTGGGTCAGAGAGAAGATCGGCCAGCAGCCAGCGGCAGCCGTCGATCAAGCCGCCGCGCCAGCACAGCGCGTCGTGCCCTCCGGCGTAGCAGCGGAAAAACAGTTCGTGGCCGGCGGCTTCCAGCGCGGACGTATTTGTTGATTCACGAACAGCATGTCTTGTTCGCGATCGCCGACTTCCTGGAAAATTTTCGCTTGCCAGCGGGCAGGGCGTTGTCCTGCAAACGCTGTAGCAGCAGACCCGGCGCGTGCTGTTCACGGTTAGCGTAATCACGGATGTATTGCATGTGCGGCCACCAGAACGAACCGGATTGCGTGAGGATGCGGCCAAAACGCTGCGGCCAATGCAGACCGGCGTACAGCGCAGCGAGGCCACCGTAGCTTTGCCCCGCCACCAATGTGCGGCTGGCATCGCTGCTGAACGCGGCATGCTGGCGCGCCAGCGGCAACAGTTCCTGTTGCACCGCCTGCCAGAAGGTTTCGTTGCAGGGCAGCTCCACCTCGCGATGCTGACTATCGATCACGTCGATAAATAACCAGCAGGCAGGCGGCAGTTCACCTGCTGCGGTGCTCTGATCGAGGGCGCTGAAAATCGGCTGCCTGTATACCCAATTCTGCCATCCAGCAGAATCGCCAGCGCGCTGATCCGGTTGCGCAGTCTGTCCGGTGGTGTAAAGCCAGACGTGACGCGTGACGTTGAGCAGATCGCTGTGCCACTGCAAAGCTTGCAGGCCATCCGGCCAGGTGTCGGCTAAACCGGCATCCAGCTGTTGCCAGGCGGATTGATCCGGCGCGTCGGGCATATGCGCATTACTCAGCGCAAAGCGGCGGCTACTCAGAAACGGGGCGAGGGATTCAGCATGTCGGGGATCGCCAGCGGCATCAGCGATATCCACCACTTGCGTTGCAGCACCCGGCAGGTCTCGTCACTGCCGCAGAACAGTGGGGGCAGGTGCTCATCCGTTACCGGAATCAGGCTGTAACTGCCGCGCCAGTCAGATTCGATCTGCGTCGACCAATGCCAGACATCACTGTTGCCGACGCGAACCAGGGATTCGGGGGCCTGGCTGTGATGGTCAGTAACGCCGTTTATATCGACATAGATTTTGTAGACGATGACTCGGAACGGCCCTCGGGATCGCGCCAGAAGAAATGCATGTACGTTTCGCCATCAGCCTCATGCTCAATCACCGGCGTACCCGCTTTATGAAGCTGTTCCCACCAGCGATGGCTGCCGAGATCGTCCTGCTGTAACCACTGGGTAACTGTTCCGGTTGGCAACCAGATTTGCGTCATTTTTTCTGCATCACTGAGAAACATCCTGCAATCTCTCTCCACATTTTCTTCAAAGACTTTACATTAACAAACGTAATGCAAATGCTATTGATAACGATTTACATTTGCAATATTATTTTTGCGCCGAATAAATCCCCTATTTTTCAGATGATTATTCTGAAATAGACTTTTAAGGGGATTCAGGGCCGCGTTTTGCGAGAGGAAGTTATATTTCAATCCGTTACATCTTTCGCCGTTGGGTGGAGAGGAATGGACGGATTATTTCATCGACAAGGCAGTTTGAAATAGAGATGGCAACTATGTCCGTTAAAGCAAAATTTAGCAATACCTGCTGTGGCACTTCCGTTCAGATTCTCCCGTCTTCACCTGTCACTGGCCTCAATTCTGCTGATGGCACCTGCCACTTTCAGCGTCGCGGCAGAAGAGACCATCACCGTGAATGCAGATGCGCGTGAAAGCGTGACGTCTCCCCTGCAAGGCTATGTGGCGAAAGAGAGCGCTGCAGGTACCAAAACCTCAACGCCACTGCGTAAAACCCCGCAATCGATTTCGGTGATTACGCGTCAGCAGATGGACGATCAGGCGGCGCCGTCGGTGGCGGATGCACTGAGCTACACCAGCGGCGTGCTGACCAACTACCGTGGTAACTCGAACCGTAACTGCAGTGAAATCATCGCGCGTGGTTTCCGCTATGCACCGAAATTCCTCGATGGCTTGAGCTATGGCTTGTCCGGTCAGGCGGGCGCGGCAGGGCAGATTGATCCATGGTTGCTGGAGCGTGTGGAGATGATTCATGGCCCGGCATCGGTGTTGTACGGCCAGGTGAACCCCGGCGGTATCATCGCGATGACCAGCAAGCGCCCAACCGCGCAGAGCATTCATAAAGTTCAGCTCAGCACCGGTAATCAGCATCTGGGCGAAGCGGCGTTTGATTTCGGCGGGAAACTAAACGACGACAACACGCTGTTTTACCGTCTCAACGGTATCGCCAGCACCAAACATGAGTTCGTGAAAGATAACAAACAGCAGCGCATGGCGATTGCGCCCGCGCTGACCTGGCTGCCCAACGCGGACACCAGTTTCACCCTGCTGACCATGTACCAGAACGAGCCAAAGGCCGGATATCGTAACTTCCTGCCTGCCAACGGCACACTGTTTAATACCAGCGCGGGCTACATTCCTTACGATTTCAACGTCAGCGACCCGAGCTTTAACGAAGCGAAACGCGAGCAGACTTCGGTTGGCTACATCTTCGAGCACAACAACGAGCAACATCAGCTTCACGCAGAATATGCGTTACAGCAACATGGATGAGTCGTAGCAAATACCTGGTGGTATTACACCTTCGATGTTGATGGCAGTGACCATCAGATCAACCGTCGCCCACAGCATGACAAAATTAAGTCCAAAGAACTGGGTATTGATAACCAGGTGAAAGCGACCTTCGATACGGCTAACGTTGCGCATACCGTGCTGGGCGGGTTGGATTACAAATGGAGCGATGTCGATAACAAACTTTGGCGCGACAGCGGTTATCAGTACATTCTCGACTGGGCGAATCCGACCAGCGTGACGATTAATGAGAGCGATCTGGCGTTGAACACCAGCACGCGCAAAAAGCTCGATCAGGTTGGCGTGTATTTGCAGGATCAGCTGGAATGGAATCAATGGAATCTGCTGCTGTCCGGTCGCCAGGATTGGTCAGAAGTGCGCACGCAGGACCGCATTGAGAACACCACCACTCAGCAAAATGACAGCAAGTTCACCGGCCGTGCCGGTCTGTTGTATGCGTTTGATAATGGCCTGTCGCCGTATGTCAGCTACAGCACCTCGTTCGAACCGAACCTGAGCACCGGCGCGCCAGGCAGCGATCCATTCGCACCGACCACCGGCGAGCAGACGGAAATTGGTATCAAAATCAGCCTGTGGGTTGGGATGCGGTGTTTACAGTTTCCGCGTTCGATATCACGCAGAAAAACATCACCTCTTACAACAGTGAACTGGGTTACAACGAGCAGATCGGTAAGGTGAAGTCCAAAGGCATCGAGACGGAAGCGCACGCGCAAATTACGCCTGAAATTAAGGTGATGGCGGCTTATACCTTTACCGATGCGGAAACCAAAGAGAGCAACACCGCGGCGCAGGTCGGCAAAACGCCTTCGAGTATTCCGTCATGCCGCATCTGCCTGGGGCAGCTACAGCTTCCTCGATGGTGCGCTAAACGATCTGACGCTCGGCAGTGGTGTACGTTACACCGGCACCGCCTGCGGATTCTGATCATCAGGACAAAGTTCCGCACTACACGCTGTATGACGATGGCGAAAATGAGCTGGGCGAAGCGGCTAACCACTGCGGTGGCACCACGCTGCAGTTGAACGTCAACAACGTGGCCGACAAGCACTATGTTGCCTCCTGCAGCAACACCAGCGCGTGCTTCTACGGCAGCGGTCGTTCAATTGTGGCGTCCGTCAGCTACAGCTGGTAATCGCGATAAGGCAGGGCGTCCCTTATGGGCGCCCTGATTTTACCCATTTGCATTCCGTGCTGCTTTCCTGCAGATGAAACACCTCGAGACAGGTTTTCGGAAAATACTGGATTTGTGTGACTGTCATCACTCCGCGAGGCACGCTAAAATAATCGCTTCTCATTTAGCAAAAGGTTTTTCGTCACGATGTTTTCGCGTTTCACTCTGGCTGCCGACGACTGCGCTACCACGTAATGCTAAGGCCAGAAGCAACAAGCATGGCGCGCGACGCTCCAGCCGCTGCCCCCATCGAGAATGACAACATTCCTTCGCAGTTTGAAAGTGGCCCTACGGTGATTAACGTATCGCATTTGGTCACCCGCACTGATGACGGCTCATCCGTTTATGTGACGGTAGATGGTCAGGATGCCGGGCTGTTGCAGAAAGGCGAGAATAAAGAGATTCGCGTTGCTGAAGGTAAACACCAGATCGGTGGTTACGTTCAGACGCTGTTTGGTTTTGGAGGTCATCGCGTCGGTGGATGTGACCACCGACACCAAAGGACCGAAAACGTGGTCTATTCGGTGACGCGTCAGAAGCCGACGTTTAGCGAAACGGTTGCCGCGCCAAACAATCCCTGATCTGCAAGCGCGCCGCCTCGCCAGCATCGCCTCTCGTTAATCCACAACACCAGTTTTAATCCCGCAACGGCGAAGCAGCACGCCAGCAGCGCATCCAGCCCACGGCGGATACGGCGATAAAATGCCGCCATCACCGCAGTGGAGAACAACAGCGCATAGCCGCAAAACACCAGCACGCAGATCGTGGCACATCCGGCGATAATCATCGGCAAAGTTGAGGCCGCTGCATCTGGTTTCAAAGCCACCGACATGATCGCCACCCAGGTCAAAATCGCCTTGGATTGCCAACGTGCATCAAAATACCCTGGACGAAACAGCCTGATAAAGGCGACTTTGTCAGCCGCTGGCGCTGAATTCATTCGCATCAGGACGGCGTAACGCGGATTTTCCCGCCTTAAAAGCCAGCCACAGCAGATATAAACCACCGCCGATTTTCAGCACTATCAACAGCTGAGCAAAGGTTGCCAGCACGGTTAACACGCCACAGGCCGCCAGCAGCGCCCACTATCATCTGAACCTGATCACCCCACTTGCCAGCGCCAGTGCGGCACCGCGTCCTTTCATTGCCGTGCCCATAATCGCCATATTGCTCGGGCCCGGGCTGGCGGTGGCAACAAAATAGGTTGTGTAGATCAGAATCAATTCGTGTGAAAGCGCCATGTCGTCCTCTGCGATGAGATTGTCCTGCTTTTGTTATATCGCCTGCATCGCAGAATGACTACTGCTGATTCCGTCTTAAGAAGGGATCGCCCTGGTGTAGCTGCGACTTTTCACTTTATAAAGCGTGAAAATAATCGAAAGCGAGGCAATCACCACCAGAATCAATCCGGGGCCAATCAGCGATCCGAAGCCTAACGCATTGAAGATTAGCAGGCCGACAATGCCACCGGTGAGGAAGGAGAAGATGGTCACCAGATGGGTATTCAGTTGCTGTTTAAAGGCACGGATGTTTTTGGGGATCGCGGCGTAATAATGCAACAAATACCGAACCCGATAGAGATAATCGCACCGGTTAGTGCCGGTAATATAATGATCGTACGCGGCCGTTCGAGCGCGTCGAGGAATCTGTGCACACCCATTAAAAATGCCAGTAGTAGTAATATTTCTGCGTTATTATTCGACGAGAAATAATAAATTTCCTGAACAATGACGTCATAATTAACAGCCCTTCCCACCAGCAAGAATGCAGCTAAAATGGTGCGCAGTCCATTAATCACCCCAAGACCACCAATCCACCACCGCGTGCCGGTGACAAAGGCGCCAATCATGGCGATGAATACCTTTGAGGTTGCGAATATCCATCTCATTCAGATCGCTGGAAATTTGCGCGATATTGCCGGACATGTGTGAGGGAAAAACCAAAGGCGGCTAACGCCATGGCGTTCAATAATCCTGCTGATGTAGCAAGGCATAGGGCGAGATTACGATCTTCAACGTGTGTTCTGGTTCGCTTCAGTTTTATCAGCATAATTCACCCTTGCTCATGGAGAGTATTGTGATAACGCAATGCGTCAAATCTGGTGTTCGCCAGTGAATAAGTGAAGCACAATAATCTTAAGAGGATCATAATAACTTTCAGATATAGAAAAATCCTATTATGGGTGTAAAGATATCTAAGGAAGATTGCCAGTTGCGTTATCTCTGTTTACTTTCGCCTGATGTCTTTAATTTCAGAGAAATATCACAATGACCATTTCTGGTGCTCAACCTGAGCAGCGGCGCGCTACTGCTGGTCAATCGTCGGGCACGTCGCGGTGCGCAGTGGGCGGATTTGGCGCATCAGCAATTATCGGCAGCAGGCTATTCTGATTACCCGCACGAAGATGATGAACGCAGTTACAGTGAATTGATTCTGACGCATCAGCATCAGGTGGATGTGGTGATTGTCGGCGGCGGCGATGGCACGCTGAATGCAGCGGCACCAGGGCTAATGCAATCCCGCTTGCCGCTGGGCATTTTACCGCTCGGCACGGCCAATGACTTTGCCCGTACATTAGGCATTCCTTTTAATGTGGATGCAGCAATCAACATCATCGTCACAGGTCACACGCGGCGTATCGATCTGGGTGAAGTCAACGGCCATCTGTTTTTGAACGTGTCCAGCGTAGGCTTCTCCGCCAGTCTGGCACGCAATCTCACCGCAGCAGCCAAGAAAAAGTGGGGCACAGCAGGTTATGCGCTGGCCGCATTACGTCTGCTGCGGCAAAGCCGCCCGTTCAGCGCCATGCTGCATTATGATGGCCAGCAGGCTTAAAGTTAAAACGGTGCAGTTTTCGGTGGGTAACGGCCGTTTTTACGGCGGTGGGATGACGATTGAGAGAAGGATGCGGCACCGATGATGGTCGTCTGGATGGTATAGCCTGGAAGTACGTCACTGGTGGCAAATTCTGGCGCTGTTTCTTCACTGCGCCGTGGCGCATGGTCGCTGGGAAGTGTGCGCATGAGCGGCACCAATTTAGCCTGCATACCCGGCGTCCGCATGACATTAATGCTGATGGGGAAATTATTGGCCGCACGCCTGCACATTATCGTTTAATTGGGGGGGCAATCGCGGTATTAGCACCAAATAAACCTTAACTGCTTACTGTTATGGAACGTTAATATCGGCTGATGAGGTGTGCCACTATTCTGAATATCCTGATCTCATTTCATTTAAGTCAATAATCAGTTCGTTAAGGTGTTCCTCTTTTTACCTCTGACAACCTGATGATAATTCGAGGTGTCATTCAATCATCTTGAGATAAATCATCGGGTGCACAGTTCCATTTCTTGTATGATGGCGATGAAATCACAGGCTTTTCATCGATTGCCGCGCCTTATCACAATCTTTACATTATCCTGAAAACCTCTTTCAGGGATCATCCCCATGACTTTCCGCTCTGACATTAACGGGCTGCGTGCCTATGCGGTTATGTTAGTTATCCTTTATCACTTTGGTTTCCCAGATGAGTGGGGGATTCCTCGGTGTTGATGTGTTCTTTGTTATTTCCGGCTATTTAATGACCGGAATTATTCTGTCGCGGCTCAATAATCATAAATTTTCACTGATGGCATTTTATGCTGCACGCTGCAGACGTATCATTCCGCCCTTAATGGTGCTGTGCGCGATATTAATGTTGATGGGTTATTTCCTGATGCCGCCAGACGAGTATCAACGCATGGCGGAGCATGCGGTCTCCAGCCTCAGCTTTATCTCCAATGTGGTTTATTTCAAACAAGGCGGCTATTTTGATACCGGGTCTGTGTATAAATGGTTGCTGCATACCTGGTCGTTAGCGTTCGATAACGTTTTTATTTATTATTGCCTCTGGCGTTAATGTTCACCGCGCGTTTCCTGCGCCAGCAATTTGCCTGGGTGATGAGCATAGCGGCGCTGTTGTCGTTTGGCCTGGTGCTGGCGATGGTTGCCACTGATTATCATCTCACCGCCACGTATTATTTGTTGCCCACCCGCGCGTGGGAAATGCTGGTTGGCGGATTAGTGTATCTGGCACCTAAAACCGACTGAGCGGGGGGCTGGGTTCCACCACTGAGTATTCTGGCGCTGATTTTGTGTGCGCTAATGTTTGATGAGAATATCGCGTGGCCGGGCATTATGACGCTGATACCGGTGCTGTTCACCGCGCGCTGATCCTTCATGCGGGGTACAGAACAGTCGGTGGTTAAATCATCGCGTGATGCAGCACATCGGTAAAACGTCTTATTCGATCTATTTATGGCATTGGCCCTTATGGGTGTTCTGGCATCTGGCGGACTGGCCGGTCACGTTTGTCAGTCAGGTGCTGCTGATCCTGCTGTCACTGGCTGCCGGTTGGGCTTCTTACGCCTGGGTTGAAAACGGAGGCAAGCTGGTTTAGCCGGAAAATACCATCGCTGGGACAGGCTGCTGTAGCTGATGTTGTTCGGGGTGACGATCGTCGCGAGGGCGGGAATCCCTTCGCGCGCGCCCGCCGTGGTGGCCTCAATCGATCACTATTCACAGCAACGCTTTGCGCTGGCTAAAAATTGCTTTGTACTTAGGGGCATCACATCACCACAGTGCGTATTTGGCGATGCCAGAAGGGTGAATCTGGTGGTGCTGGGTGATAGCCACGCCGCCGCCATGTTGTCCTCGATTGTGGGCAGCGCGGGACGCAGGATGGCGTGGTGTTCATCGCACAGTCTGGCTGTCCTTCAGTGCCGGATATTCAACGCAGCGCCAGCCCTGATTGCGGTGGGGTTTTGTGAAGGCGGCATTGGCCGATATCGAACGCCAAATACCCCAATGCATCGGTATTCCTTTGATCATCATCGCGTGTCGTTTTATCTGCACGGCGGAAGAGTATGGAAGCGGCAGCAGCGCACACCTATAGCTTCAGGCAGGGCGGCAGTTCCCTCGCCGCCTATCAGCAGCATTTTGGCGCGGCGGTGAAACAACTCGCCAGCCATCATCGCGTCTTTATCATGACGCCGGTGCCGGAATTCGGTTATGACGTGATTTATCGCATGTCACGCGATGCGATGCGCGGCAAAGTGCTGACCATTCAGCAATCTCGCGTTGAGTATCAATTACGTCATCAGGACGCGCTGGCAATGCTCAACAAGATCGTGGCGCTCTCACCTAACATCACCTTGCTGGATGCCACGCAGGGTGTGTGACAGCCGTTACTGCTACGGAGCCAGGAGAATGTGCCGCTGTATCGCGACGATAACCACCTTTCGGAGAGTGGGAAACAAAAGTCTGAGCGGGGTGTTTGCAGGGATGTGGGGGATGATTGAGGGGCGGTGATGAGAATCGCTCAACCGTCGGTTGCAGCAATTGAAGCGCGCGGCGAAGATCTGAAAATTGCCACTTTAAAGCGTTATGTTGAGGCGCTGGGCGGGCAATTAACGATTGGCGTAAATATGCCTGGCGGCCAGCACGTCGATTTTGCGCTCTAAGCAGTTTTGTTTTTCTGAGCCAGCCACACCGTTCTGCCACCGCAGGTGGCATCTTCGGTGATCTGATTAACCACGCTGGAAACTGTTATCCGACAGCAGTTGGCGGAATTCATCGTGATCAGACTGGCATTAGAGTGGGCGTTCCAAGGAAAGTGCCCATTGCTTCGCCGTCGCTGTGCCGCTGGTGAACATCAATGCCGCGCCGTTCTGGGCATGCTGAGCAAAACGCGATGGAAACATCGCGCGTTGATGATCGCGCGTCAGGTGGAAGAAGCTGTCCCATGCGATGATGCCGTTGAAAGCCTTCGCGAGTGCCAGCGCGTGCGCATTGTCGGCAATATGCCATTGCGCCTGTGGGAACCTTTCCCGACAGCGGGCAATCATCGGCTCGGAAACATCCACCCCGTAGACCTTGGTGCTGCTGCAAAGTGCTGCGCAATGAATACCCTTTTAGCCCACATCGGATCTCACCGCCAGCGAATCAGATCCAGAAAACGCCAACCAGTGCTGCTCGATAAAGTGCTTAATGCGATGGTTATCCCAGACTTCGGCACCTTCGATACAGGTCAATAATATGGTCAGCTTCTTTTCGTGATTCATGGCCTGCCTTCATTGGGTTGAGGTTCATTATCGTTGAAACTCCAGCATGCTGAAGATCAATACGATCCCCTCGTGGCGTTGGATGGGAGATAACAAAAATTCCACTGGAGATTCACTGTCGTTCCTGGCCTGATGCTTTGCACCGGGGCGATTTCCAGTCCTGCTGGGCCTTGATGTCGTGTTTCTCACCTTCCAGTTCCATCGTCAGGGCGCCCTGCAGAACGAAAAAGAATTGTCTGGATACGGGTCTGAAAGTGACGTGTTTCACAGGTGCAGGAGGCATTTTCTCACTGAATAATCAACATGTCGACGATTGACTAAATACCAACCGTTGCAGTTATCACCCCAGACATAATGCTCAGCATTCTCTTGCGAAATCATCTCGTTTCCTTATCTAAATTTTTCCAAGCTCACGCTTAACGGCGCTCAACGTTCTGCGTCGAATCAACCCACTTCCCGCTCTGATCGCCAGCCAATAAGCTGCCATCTTAAAATGAGAGGTTTTGTCCGGGCAGTGAATGAACGTTTCCGTAATAAGTTCGGACTGGCTGTCATGTAATATTAACTTGATAGCGCAGCAGCAGCTGCAGCGCCACGGCCGCGCGGGCTGCTGAATACTCTTCGCGATCTGAAATCTTTTCCAGGCAAAGTCGCGCGCCAAAACTCGCCTCTTAACCCATAGCAAAGTTCTAAAGCAGAGGCGTGAAGAAGCGTGAAGGTTTGCAGACCGAATTGATCATCCTGGGATACAGGGGCCTTTCTTTGCAGTTTACGCGGCAACTGTCGTATCGACATCAATGCCCGGATCACCGCATCCTGCTCAATATCGAAGGTCTTGATAAGCGGCATGATCTTTTCCGGGCTGATGGTTTGGATTACCGCGCTGTGTTTTTCGTGGAACTGGAAATCAGGCAGGTAGGGCGAACGTCACTCCAATTAGTCAGCATTTTCTTTGACACAAAACCAGTGAAATCATCCTAACCTCGTTTGGGGTGTTAATGCATTCGGCATATGTTCACTAACATAGTCAGGTTGCCTGCGAAATACACCACTTATTGATTGTCTTCACAGGCGATTGACTCATCATCACTCTTCACGTCCCCAATAAGCCAGTCATGGAACATTCTGACTTCACTTCGCATAGTCTGATGTTGCGGTGTCACCAGATAATAAGCCCATTTCAGCGGCCAGCGCTGTTCAGGTGGAGCTGCAACGAGTTGACCGGTTTCAATAAGTTGTTTAACCAGCGCATGGCGAACAATGGCAACACCCCGGCCGCTCAGCGCTGATAAAATCACTGCTGCAGAGGAGTTGATATGCAGCCCACTTCGCGTTCAGGAGCATTTACCGCCTTAAGAACATCCTCCCATGAAGGAGTCTGCACCGGGATGGCGTGTCATCATGAATCACCCTTGCGTGGCGAGCCATTTACCACAGGCCTTTGGCGGGAAAGCCGGACTGCATACTTAATACCGCCTCCTCATCCATCAGCCATGTTTTGTTCACGCGAGGCCAGTCTCCCAGCCCACAACGAATGCCGATATCCGCTTCACCGTGTGACACATCCATCAGCTTGTCCGTCACGTTGAGGCGCAAATCTGTATTTTCATGCACTTCAGAGAACCGGTTCAGGCGCTCCATCAGCCAGTTCATCATCAAAACCTGTGACGCAGTGACAACAATGGCTGAGCGCGCACGGCGGCCACGCAGTTTAGTCAGGCCGGTTTCGAGCTTGTCCAAGCCCTGAGTGATGTCCTCAAGGGCCCTGAGCTTCATCGACCAGTGTCAGACGCGCTTTGCCGCTGCGTGTGCGGTGAAGCAGCGGGTGCCCAACCCAATCTTCGAGCGATCGGACGAGTTGACCAACGCTGCTGACGTGACACAGCTCTTGCGCTGCGCCGGTAAGCTTCCGTGCCGCGCGGTTGCCTCAAAAGCATGAGCCATTTCAGTCGGTTTAGCGATCGCATAGAAATATTCTGATCAACGCTAACCAGAGTTAACGAAAGATTTTCTTTCTTGTGACACAACTTCTTCTCATTCGTCAACCTGAAGCCGTGATGGCACTCTGCGTTCACACAATTAAGAGCTCTACTCTTCATTCATGATAATCAACGATTTATGAGGTTAGTGATGAACACATCTTTTGCCGGGAAAAAAAACTGTTAGTGGTCGGCGGTACCAGCGGCATGGGTTTCGAAACGGCGAAACTGATTTTAGAAAACGGAGGCCGTGTTGTGCTGGTGGGTAGCCGTCAGGATAAAGCTGAACAGGCTCGTCAGGCATTGGCTGCGGACAGCAAGGTATCTGTGATTGGCCGACCCTGACAAAAGAGGAAGGACTGCAGAAAGTGGTTAAAACCATCAATGCGGAACATAAAGACATCAGTCTGCTGGTGAATCATCATTCTTCCCAAAACCGACATCGAACATGGAAGCGTCTGACTGCTGACATAATACGGGCATCAACCGCGCCACCTTCTTTATAACCCGCGATGTGGTGCGCAATATGGTTGCGGCCGATATTAAAGGCTTAATCGTCAACATTGGTTCTATGTGGGCACAGCAGGCAATCGGCGCCACGCCGTCCTCTGCCTATTCAATGGCAAAAGCGGGGCTGCACGCGATGACCAAAAACCTGGCTATCGGAAAGCGGCTGAGGCATCCGCGTGAATGCTGTCTCACCGGCGGTTGTGCATACACCGATTTACGAAGGTTTTATCCCAAAAGACGACGTGAAAGACGTGATGAACAGCTTTGACAGCTTCCATCCGATTGGCCGCGTGGGCACGCAGGCAGACATAGCTGAGACCGTGGCTTTTCTGCTTTCAGACAAGACTGGCTGGGTGACCGGCGCAATTTGGGACATTGATGGTGGCGTGATGGCAGGACGTAACGCATGATGGCGATGCCGTTCATCCGTTCGGGTTTGTAAGCACTCCGGCGCAGACAGAACAACATTATGTTTCAGTCGCCTCTTTGTGGTTCCTGCCATCATCGAGGCGATGCCGTTTGAACGAAGGCAAACGAGGCGTAAGGAAAAGCACGTTATGGGTTCGTGCTTACAATCACTAAGGATGCTCGATCAGATGATCGCAGAACACACACTTTCCGTCGCAGAGCAAAAAAATAACATTTTCCGTTTGTCCGCGTGCCAGGCGCTTGCCGGCGCGAATGCCGTGGTGTTCTATGCCACTGGCGCCATCGTGGGTAATGATATTGCGCCCAGCCCAACGCTCGCCATTGCCGGTCACCATGTTTGTCCTGGGGATGGCTGGATGCATCCTGCCTCTCGGCGCATTGGCTAAAAGGGCCGTAAAACCGTCTTTATGGTGGGAGGTGCAGGGGTGTTAACCGGTCTCATGGCAGCTCTGGCCGTTGTGATCAGCTCCTTCCTGCTATTTTGTCTCGCTGGATTTCTCGGCGGGGCCTACGCCGCGGTTGCGCTAAGTTTTCGTTTTGCAGCAACAGAGGCGTCAACCGAACGCCGCGCGCGTGCTTTGTCTCTGGTCATGGGAGGCGGTGTTTTAGCAGGTGTCATCGGTCCGATGCTGGTGACCACGACGATGAATCTCTGGCCACCTCATCCCTTCGCCGTGACCTTTATAGCCCAGGCATGTGTAGCCGCTATTGCTGCCGTTATCCTGAAAGGCGTTACACCTGCTGAGCCTCCTGTGGCAATACAGTCAAAAGGGCGCCCTTTGCGCGTCATTGTGCGTCAGCCTGGTTTTACTCTGACGGTGTTCTGCGGTGCGGTAACCTATATGGTTATGAATTTTCTGATGACTGCCGCACCGCTCTCCATGCACATGCATGCTATCTCTCAGCAGGCTTCGAATCTGGGTATTCAGTGGCATGTTATTGCCATGTACGGGCCAGGATTCTTTACGGGCAGGCTGATTAACCGTTTCGGCTCCATGCGAGTGACGGCCGCTGGATTAGTGATTACCGTTGCATCGGTTGCTGCAGGTTCCTGGAACAGACATTTTTCATTACTGGCTTTCATTAATTCTGCTGGGCATCGGCTGGAATTTTGGCTTCACTGGCGCATCAGCAAAAATTGTTGAGTACCATCGTTGCAGAAGAAAAAACGCAGGGTTTCAGTCCTGAACGACTTTGTGGTATTCGGTGTGATGTTGGTCGGGTCATTTTCTTCCGGCGCTCTGCTAAACCTTTATGGCTGGAATGCTGTCTTGTGGGGATCACTTATCCCGGTATGTCTCGCCTTTGTTAGCATCATTAAAGAATGGAATGCTCACACGAGTGGGAAGCGGGCTTAATCGCGGGTCATCCTAAGGATGAAAATGCGCCCGGTGGCGCATTTTTTTGCGACTAAAGAACCAACCAGGGATATCCTGCATTGAACAAGAATCGCCCACTCAAATTTCGGAGAAGAAAATCGATGAAAAGCGCAACCGCAAAGTCCTTAAAAAAAGCGAACGAGTTGTTGAAAAGTGGTGAGTTCAGGGAGGTTGTGCTGGATTTCAATATCAGTGCCGATGAGTTTTTTGAGCTTGCGGATCGCTGGGCAGAGCGAGGAGCCAAAATCAAAAAAGAAGATGGCTCGTTTGTTATCAGGCTAGCTAAATGATGTTCAGCAAGGGCTAAAACTTCAAGTCCGAGAACGCTTTCAGGGGCGAGTATAAGTCCAAAATCAATTTCGGAATCCCGCACCTGCTGTGTGATTACGGCGCTGCTTTCAACATTTAGCTGGAGATCCAACCAGCTATGCTCTTGAGCAATGGCAGAAATCTCGTCACAGAGTTGCCCCGCCGTCAAAGCCTGAACCCGCCCGATATTGACTGTTCCACGCCTCAGCCCCTTAATCTCATCAAATCGTTATTTTGTCAGGTTGAAATCACGTGCCCGCGCAGTAGTCAGGGTAGAGAAGTTCACTTGCCGTAGTCATACGCATGCCCCAACAGTCGCTAAAACAAAGTTATACCCAGATCTTCTTCCGCCTGGAGGATCTGCCGATTAATGGCTGACGCGGAAACGTGCAGCCTTTCCGCTGCTTTTCGAAGACTTCCATGGCGCGCATCTCCATAAAGTAGGCTGCAAAGCGGGAAACGGACCATGGCGATCCTGTACAGTTTTATGCAACAGTGTCGCGCATTTTTGCTGGTGGATGAGTACACTTAAATTACCCATACTGCTATGGCACACATTGGTGGCTAATCATCCAGGCGATGAGATCACGCTTTGGGACAGTAAAATAAAAGGTGACGTTATGATACAAACGGCCTTTGGGAGTCATGGGATAAGGATGCAATCACGCGGGATAAGCAGAGCGGTGTCTACTTCGATGTTGATAAGATGCATTTTCTTCAGCACCAGGGGACGCATTTTAAGGTTCGAGGTCCACTTCCGATGGGGCGCAGCCCACAAGGACGACCTGTTATTTTTCAGGCCGGTGCATCAGAGCCCGGCCGGGCGCTGGCGGCACGAACAGCTGATGTGGTATTTACACTGCAATCCACCATCGAAGGCGGGCGCGCATTTCGTGATGACATTCGACGGCGTGCTCAGGCATTCGGACGCTCACCTGATTCAATCAAAATCATGGTGGGGCTTACTCCCATCATTGCCGAAACAGACCAGAAGGCCAGAGAACTGGCCGACCAAATGTTAGCCCTGATTCCAGATGACATTGCCCTAAGTAATCTGAAACCCCTAGCGGGTGGGGTCGATTTTCGCCAGTTTGACTAATGAACTGGTACCTTAGAACTGCCTGAATCAAACGCGGGAAAATCGCACCGGGACGCAATTATGGCTATTTCCCGTGATAAAAATCTCTCCGTCTCGAGACTGCCCGCTACTTCGCGGAAGGCAGCTATCTGAAAGCCATCGGTTCCCCGGCCACGGTTGCCGATCAGATAAGCCTGGCTTGATGCCATGCCTGTGATGGATTCCTTGCTGTGCCTACTCATTTCCCAACAGGGTAGAGGCATTAACCCAACTTTTAGTGCCGAGCTGCAACGACGAGGTATATTTCGGACCGAATATGGGCTGAACTTCATCTGCGGACCACCTCGCTGACTAAATATTGACTGATAACCGAGGGTATAAAGATACAGTGCTGACCTGTTTAACAGATTCACACTGAATGCTGTCAGCATTGTCAGCATTGTCAGCATTGTCAGCATTGTCAGCATTGTCAGCATTAATAAAGATATCATCTACGTCCGCAGTGCTAGCCCGCGGGACATGGGCCGCTGTGAAACAGCATAGTAAAGTAGAATGGGAGAACAAATGAGCTGGAAGCAGTTGGTCTGGTTTGGTTGATTATTCTGGCTAGGTCAGATTATAGACTAGCTGAGAGAAGAACAGATCGAAACAAATGCCTACCAATTTATCTTCCGTGCAAAACCCGAAAAAATAGGCACCAACCCTCAACAAACCTCAGAACTTTGTATTATGCCGGAAAACCAAGATAGAAGAAAACGCAAAACAGTTGCACAAAAAAAAGAGAGGGCAGATTTTGCCGAGAAAGAGGCAAGAACCAAGGAATGGATTTCAGACCAAGCTACACGTGCGAGTAAACTACGGTCCAAGGATAAGGAGTTCCATGGTCTGGAACGTGAGTTTATGTACCTATAAAACAAAATGCAGCAAGATTTCGAAATCTCCAGAGATATCAAACATCCCAGAGATGTTGGCACAGTCAGAGAAGAATTGTTAAGGGCATTGTTTACAGATAATAAACTTTTACCTCTTAGCTATGGCATTTCTAAATCAAGTGTTCGCGCTGCATCAACATCTGGACATCTCAGTAATGAAATTGATATTCTTTTTTATGATGCTCTCAATTCTTTTACGCTCATGCAACGACAGGATATCTATGAAGTTTTACCTGTGGAGTATTGCTACGGGGCCATTCAGGTTAAATCAAAACTCACTACAAAAGAACTGGAAAACGCATTTAAAAATATAGCCTCATTCAAAAGATTAAAAAGAAGGGGTTGAGAAAATTATATTATTGATTCAGGGAGCAACATTCAAAATGATGGATTTGGAATTATATTTTCCTATGACACTGACATGGACTGGGCCGATATAGTATTAGAGCTGAAGAAACATGCTGCGAGTTATGATAAAAACTTACTTCCTAATGCAATCTTCATCCTTTCAAAAGGTTTCTTCTTATACGGGAATGAACGTTTTGCAAGCGCATATAATTCTGACATAAAGGATTTTGAGAATATCATTGTGTACGGAAATCCAGATCGTCAAGGATGTTGCTTATATCAGCTTTATGATATTGTTTTTAGCTTGCTCGACAGTACGAAATCACAAAAGGCACTTCCTAGCCAATATTACAGGCTTCCACTAACTGCTGGTGATTATTCTTATGAATATTCATTCGGTCATTTTGTGGGATTTGGTCACTGCGAAGTCCATGGAGATTATGCAAGGACTTTCACTCCAGAGAAACTTGAAAAATTAATCAGATGGTGCGAAAAGGCGGAACCGATTAACTGGGTAAAAGCCACAGATATAGCTTACGGAAATGCGGGTGATAACGATGAAGCATACAAGCGACAACCTGTCAGCGTAATAATTTATAACCCAGAAGACTTACCTCTTAGCGACATCCTAATTGCAGATAAAAAAATGATCGTTAACGGCCATGAAATACTTACTAAAGTCATTGCGTATGACTCAATAAAAAGTGGCGGGATGAATGTTCTCATCCCTTACTATTATCAATTTTCGGAAATGTTAATTCAGTACTGTCCAAAATGCAAAAAAGCAAAACAAACGGCAGATTCAGTCAATGAGGAATGACACTATCATTACTTCTCTGTTTAGATGATTTAACTTATAAAAATAGGTAATTATAACGTGCTTGGGATATATGTACCCTATTTAAAATAGTTCACACCTCTTCATTTTATGAAAGTAGAAAAGAATTGATTTGGGGAATAAGACTGGCTGACGCTGCTGTTTAAGGGGCTGTTACCTTGTGTTGCGATCAGACCTGAGCCGCTAGGCCCGAGATGCATCCCACAGTGGCGAAGCTACCAGCTATGGCAGTATGGCTGACGTCCCGCTGGCCGGAGAGCCGAAGGGGTCCAAAGAAGTTTTCAGAGGGAATGGCAACTGATGCCAAAGCGGTAGTAGCCAATTAGTTTGTGGGGAGCAACGAGGAACAGAACAGACTTCTTTGCCCGCTGTGCATAAGTTTATTATGTAGCATTGACTGACTTCAGACCCTCCTGTTCATTGTGCGAGGCATGGATTAAGGTTGAACGCGTACATATGGCGCTTTGGGCAATTGCTGTTTAATGCAGGTAGCGATATTCTCTGGACCAGCTTCCCGTTGATTCATACAGAACGCTGTTCGCTATATCCGCAGATCGCTCACAGCTGTCTTTGATCTTATCTGATACAGTTTTAGGCTAGGAGCGGATACGGCCAATACACTGGGTATAAATCAATGAGGTGCAATCAATATTACAGACCAAGAATCTGGAATAGCGCTGTTGCAGCCGCAGACAATGCCGCGAATGAGTTGTACTTAGATTGAAGCCGCGCAGTGGCGAAGAAATCATGGAGATTTACATTAAGTTCAGGGTCTTCATATGTGACCATGACAATTTTTTTGCCCAGCTCAACTTTTGCAGTGGCGGATTTAATCCATAACATTGCAGATAAGACTCCAAAAGTTAATGACACAACATGGTGATCTTTAATCCAGCTCATCACAAAAAGTATATCTTCCACTCATCACCTTCCTTATAAATAACAACGGCACCACTGAAAACATGAAATCTACTGTAGCGAGTACCTGCTCGATCTAAAACTTACACAAGTGGCGTGATACAGCGCCAAGAATGCTTGACCTGCTCCCAGTTGATCCACACAGAATGCAGTTAGCAATGTCTGTTGATCGCTCCCCCCCAGCCCCAAGAAATCATCACTCGAAAACCCTCTCCCAACCTCCACAATCACCCTCACTCAACAAACTGACAAAAACGCAAAAGATAGCCATCCGGATCCTGGACGAGAAACTCTCTGACAGGCCGTGTGGTTTCTCCAATCTGATAGTGTTTTCACGCAAATCCGATACAGCGGCACGCCATATTTCTCACCCGCGCCAGAGCACACAGGCAATATCATCCACCTCAATCTGGAAATTCATGCCGGCCCCAGCGGTTTGACGAGTTCAGCAGTATTCCAGCCTTCGGCGTGATACCGTCTCAAGCATCAATTGTGCTTCGCCGAGGTTGATAAGCAAATTCGGGATCGCTTCGTCTGATCATAATCTGGAATCCCACATCAGTGTAAAAATGCAGTGAGGCAGTGAAGTCCGTTACGGCTGCCTGGCACCATCCGGTTCCAGTAGGCTCTATGCTGAACTGTCATTGCTTATGTCCTTTAAATAGCATCGACGCAGTTAATGCCGCGCAACCTGTTATCTCATGCCGCGACAAAAGATAAATGAGTGTCTTAAGAGCATCACGTTAACCTCGCTTAAACATCTCTTCAACCCCATATGATCCCAACGCTCTGCCACCCAAAACAGTAACCGAATAAAGCGCTATCGCCACGATACTGATACAAGTCCCACATGAAATCGCCCGCGCTGGAATTTCCGGTGCCCAGGTAATGCGTCTCTAGCACGATAATATTGGCTGCAGGGGAAGCAGGCAGAAGAGACACAGCGCTTGCCTGATCTTGCGTAATAAGCGGTGCATTAAAGTGTTTAGCGTAGTCGACCACCTGGAGTAGGGAGTGGTTAAAAATACACGCTATCAGAGGTCGTTCAGTGAGTGCAACGATGCAACGCGAGTTTATGCGGATTGGTATTGATGTACGGCCAACTGGCCGGCCAGTTGCGGAATCGAATTAAAATTCCTGCTGCCATTGACTGCTGATTATCCGGGTCTTTTTCAGTACCGGTGCTCACTTTACTGCTGAGTCCATATTTTCCAGACCGATAGCCAGTGAAGTAATCTGTGATACATCCATCTTGCTCTCCTTTAAAACGACTAATGGGGGGCGGAAACGGCTTTGAGAAAGCCTGATACGTCTATCGGCATCCAGCGGCAAAGCTTCACTGCTATCTTCGGAATCCCCGACTTGCCAACCGGCTTTATCAGTTATTCTCTGGCAGGGCGGTCTATTTCGCCTGCGGCTGCCAGGTGCCCATCCTGCGCATCAATCGCTTTCGGCAGCAGCCCTGATACAAAACGCATCTGCAATCTTCTGCTGCTCAGCCAAATCAGCTCTTATTCACTGGCAATCGATCTGATAGCTGCGTTGCTGGTTCGCTTGTTCAACCGTCGCCAACGGCAAATTACCCCACAATGGAGAGAGAATCTTGGCTGCATCCGTTGGATGTGCTTTCAGCCATTGAGCTTCCTGAACCAGCGTCTTATACACAATGCCCAGCACCTCAGGATGCTTCTGCGCATAAGGCGTCGACACAGATAGTGCGCTGATAACTGGCGAGACGCACGCGCTCACCAACACGCGTGTGTGCTGCTCGACTTCCGAACTGGTGACAAAGGGTTCCCAGGTCACCCACGCATCAACGCTGCCATGTTCCAGCGCGGCACGCCCATCGGCAGGTGTCAGCCATGCAGGTGTGACATCACTGAATTTCAGTCCCGCAGCTTTTGCAACGCGGCGATCAGCAGATAATGGCTGCCAGCCGCTTTGGTAACGGCAATCTTTTTACCTTTTAAATCCTGCAGTGATTTGATGTTGGAATTAGCGGGCACCAAAATGGCCTGAGCTTCTGGAGAAGGCGTCTCGCGTGCGTAATACGTGAGGTCGGCGCCTGCCGCTTGCGCGAACACCGGCACGGTATCGGCCACGTCAGCAGAGAGGTCAACGTTGTTGAGATTCAGCGCCTCCAGCAGCGGCAAACCGCTGGTGAACTCGTGCCATGTCACTTTAATGCCGCGCTCGGCGAGCGCCTTATCCAGATCGCCACGCTGCTTTATCAACGTCAGCAAGGTGGAAGATTTTTGATAGCCGATGCGAAGTGTCTCTTCGGCATTGGCGCTGGAGTGAGGAGAAAAGCAGTGAAGCGAGTATTGTCTTTGTAATGTTGTGCATGTGAGTCCCTGAAGGTGTTATCAATTTTTAAAATGATAAAGCCGCTCACGGCAATCAAAACCGCAAGTTCGCATAAGCTCTGCACATTTACAGCTATCACAGTTGCGCAGTCATCCTTCAAATGCGCCCGCAATACGCCATGCAGCGCCCGAATTGCGGGGGAAGGCTGTTACGATGCGGGCAGATTGAAATGCAGCGGCGTGCTCGCCGGGGATCTCAGGCAGCACCCGTTCCAGGCGGCGCTTGCCTAATGTCTTCACAGACGTCAATCCAGGATTTATACGCGATGCCCATGCCATTGATAGCCCAACGACGCGCCACTTCGGCGTCATCACACAGCAGGCGACTTTTCACCGTGATTTGGCGGCGCATACTCTGGAACGTCCACTTGTCATAGACATGCCGCCCATCAGGGCAACAGGCAGTGATGCTGGGCCAAATCTTCCAGTTGATGCGGGCGTCCGCCATTGGATCGAGATAGGCTGGCGATGCATAATGCGGCGTTGTCTCGGCCAGCGGTAATGCCACGTAACTGCTGTCTTCCAGGTTTGCCGTAGCGAATGGCGATATCGACCGGATCGCGGAACACATCACTGATTTGATCGGATAACGATAATCGAACCGACAAGGCAGGGTGCTCACAGCAAAATTCGGTGATCAGCGGCAAGAGGATATTGCGACCTATATCCGAGGGCATCGCGATTTTAAGCTCACCGCTCAGTGCGTCTTCGTGACTTTGCAGGCTATCAGCGCCCGCTTGCATCAGAGCCAGCATCTCCTGCGCGTAGGGCAGATATTTTTCACCCTCGGCGGTCAACCGCAGGCTACGCGTGGATCGTGCAAACAGGCGACGATCCAGTTCTCGCTCCAGTCGCTGAATGGCGGCACTCACTTGCCCCGGCAGCAAATTCACTTCACGGGCCGCGCGGGAAAAGCTGCCCAGTGCCGCCGAACGCACAAACAGCGTGACATCTTCGAGTCGATCATTTTCTTTACTCATCGTCAAACAGGTGGTGATTTTTCACCTAAGAGTGCGTTGCTGTGCAATCGCATTTTTCCTCAGCGTGCAGGCCGCTATGCTGAGCTCAACTTACCTAAGTCAATCCCTGATGAATGAGGAACAGCTTTTGATGAAAGCGATAGTTTATAGCCAAAACGGTTTACCAATTTCCGATGAAAATGCGCTGTACGAACTGGATGTCGCCCAACCGCAGCCGGGCGCGCGTGACCTGCTGGTAAAGATCCACGCGATTGCCGTGAACCCGGTAGATACCAAAGTGCGTAACGGCGCGCCAACCGATAAACCGCGCATTCTCGGTTGGGATGCGGTCGGCGTGGTGGAGGCGGTGGGCGAGGAAGTCACGCTGTTCCAGCCGGGCGATGAAGTGTTTTGCGGGCGATATTACGCGAGCGGGCAGTTATGCCGAGTATGGTCTGGTGGATGAACGCATTGCCGGACATAAACCCCGGACGCTGAATGAATGATGCCGATGCCGCCGCGTTGCCGCTGACATCACTCACCGCATGGGAATTGCTGTTTGATCGTCTGGAAGTGCAGCGATGACAACGCACGCTGATTACTACAGGCAAAGTCGGGTCAATTCTAACGCAGCTGGCGCGCAAGCTGACTAACCTCACGGTGATTGCTACCGCATCGCGTCCCGAAACTGAAGATTGGGTGCGTTCTCTGGGCGCTCATCATGTGGTCAATCATCAGCAGCCGCTGGGTGAACAGCTGGCGGCCATTGCCATCCGCATACGCTATGTGGCTTCATTGACGCACACCGACAGCTAGTTACCCCCAGCTGGTGGATGTGCTGGCTCCACAGGGCAAGCTGGCGCTGATCGATGATCCGGAAACGCTGGACGTGGTGCCGCTGAAGCGCAAAGCCATCTCGCTGCACTGGGAGCTGATGTTCACCCGTTCACTGTTCCAGACCCGCGACATGCAGCGTCAGCACGATATTTTAGAGCGCGTAAGCCAGCTGGTTGATGACCAGACGCAAACCACGGCAGGCGAACATCACGGCACCATCAACGCGGCCAATCTGCGCAAAGCCCATGCGCTGATCGAGAGCGGTCGTGCACGCGGCAAGATCGTGCTGAGCAGCTTTTAACCCTTTGAAACACAATCGTTAACCGCCGTGTAAGCGGCGGTTAAGGTAACGGCACTTTTAAAATAATCGATTCAGGAGATTGCCATGACACTTAATGACGCAGTGGCTGGTCGCCACACTGTGAAAGCCTTCGCCAGTGGTAAAAGTTTGCCGCAGAAAGAGATCGAAACGCTGCTGAACGTGCTGCGTAACAGCCCTTCTTCCGTCAACTCTCAGCCGTGGCATTTTGTGGTGGCTTCCACGCCAGAAGGTCGTGAGCAGATCGCGCAATCCACTACCGGCGCCTTGTTTATAACGGCCCAAAAGTACTGAATGCTTCTCATGTGATCGCGCTGTGCATGCGCACCGATCTGATGACGCGCATCTGCAAAACGTGCTGGCGCAGGAAGAGCAGGATGGGCGTTTTGCCAAACCAGAAGGCAAAGCCGGTCAGGATAAGAGCCGTCGTGGCTATGTCGATATGCACCGTTACGAGCAGCGTGATATCCCGCAGTGGATGGAGAAACAGGTTTACCTGGCGCTCGGTGGTCTGCTGCTAGGTGCCGCGATGTTAGGGATTGATGCGACGCCGATGGAAGGTTTTGATCAGCGAGCGCTGGATCAGGCGTTAGGCCTGCGTGAGAAAGGCTTTACCAGCGTGGTACTGGTCTCGTTGGGCTATCGCAGCGAAGAAGATTTCAATGCGGCATTGCCAAAATCACGTTTGCCGCGCGAAGAGATTTTCACCTTTATTTAAGCGGTTGCGGCGCAATTTTTTGCGTGGTTTTAACCCCGCGCGATGAATCGCGCCGCGACACGTTTCATCGCGGAAACAGCAAACTAAACCGGTTCACCCCGTTCTCACTGCTCACCGCACAGCTACCGTGATGCAAACGCATGATGCTGCGTACAATCGACAACCCCAGCCCGCTGCTGCTTTGATGGCGTGATGCATCGGCGCGCCAGAAGCGATCAAACATTCTTGCCTGCTGCTCGACACTGAGTGGCGCACCGTCATTCTCCACCACCAATTCGATCCCCTGATCGCGCACCGCACTTAACACGCGAATGGTGGTATCCCGCTCGCATAGCGCAAAGCATTCGCCATCAGATTCGCCAGTGCACGCTGCAGCAGCTGTGGATCGGCGCGTAATTCTCCTTGCATGCGCATCTCCAACTGCATGGCGTGTTCTTCGGCCATGCCATCAAAATAGTCCTGCAACTTCTCGCCAAGCTGTGCCAAATCGATTATCTGCCAATCCATTGCCTGACTGGCGTCTTCCGCTTTGGCGAGGAATAGCATGTTATCGATCATCTTCGCCAGTCGCTCCAGCTCCTCGTAGTTGGAGCCCAGCAGTGCCTGATAATCACCGACGCTACGCGGCTGGCTCAGCGCCACCTCGGTCTGACCGATCAAGGTGCCAATCGGCGCGTGCGCAGGTCGTGCGCCATATCGGCGGAAACCTGGCTGAGCTGTTGATAGCCCATTTCCAGACGACTGAGCATCTGATTGAAGGCGGCGACCAGCGGTTGTAGCTCTGTCGGGCATCACTGAACTGGATACGGTGCGATAAACGCCGTACGTCTATGGCATCGGTTTCCGCTGCCAGCCGACGCAATGGCGATAAGCCGCGTCGCACCAGCCAGATACTGAGTGCCGCGACCAGCGCGCAGCAGTGCGGTCGAGACAATGATCTGATCGCGATAGCTGTTAGCGTTTGGGTACGATCGCTCATCAGGCGGCCGGTAATGATCTCAATCCGCCCATTGCCATCGCGCGTCGGCGCTAAGGCGGCGGCAGAAATAAAGGGCGTGCCGTCCTCTGCCTGCTGGTGATGCACAGAGGCCAGATTGAGTGGCTGATCGGTGGGCACCGGCGTGATGTCGGGCATTGGTCGTGCGCCGGGATTGACCACAATCAGCGGCGGTTGACCTGGAAAGCGCAGCACTAACAAGGTTCTGTATTGCCGCATATTGGCAAAAGCAGGCGCGGTTTTTGCTGAATCAAGCGTAATGGCGTCTTCATCGCGTAGCAGCGTACGAATCCTGATCAATGCGCGTCAGTGAAAGCCGCGTCATCACGCTACGCCAATTTGCTTCGCCAGGGAGCTGATACAGCGCAAAGCCGCTCAGGGCAAAAATCACGATCACCGCCTGAGTGCTGAGCAGTAGTGATAAGCGGTGGCAAGCGAGATTTTTCATGCTTCAGCTTCGCAGCGATACCCAACGCCGTGCACGGTGTGAATCAGCGGTTGAGCAAACGGGCCATCGATTTTCTGGCGCAGGCGTTTTACTGCCACGTCCACCACGTTGGTGTCGCTATCAAAATTCATGTCCCATACGCGGGAGGCGATCACCGTGCGCGTCAACACTTCACCGGGATGCAGCATAAACAGATGCAGCAGGTTGAACTCTTTGTTGGTGAGTCGATGCGTTGCCCCGCGCGCTCCACCCGACGTTTAGATATCGAGTTGCAGATCGGCCAGGGTCAGCACATCGGGAAGTTTTGCTGGCCGCCGCGCCGCAGTTGCGTGCGGACGCGTGCCAGTAGTTCCGCAAACGAGAAGGGCTTCACCAGGTAATCATCGCGCCCAGTACCAGCCCCTTGATGCGATCTTCCAGTGCCTTTAGCCGTGAGGGAAAATAACCGGCGTCTGGGTCTGTTTATCCAGCGCGGCCATCACCTCAGCCGCTCATGCCGGGCATCATCACATCGGTAAAATCAGGTCGTAATGATGCTCCTGCGCATAGAACAAACCATCTTGCCCATTTTCCGCTACATCCACGATGAATCCCGCTTCGGTTAATCCTTTGCGCATGTAATCGCGCGCTTTGGCTTCATCTTCAATCACCAAAATTTTCATGCGCATCTCCGGGCGGGACAAGTGGATTAGGGCTGCGCCTGCTGAGCAGCCTGTTCAATCAGTTTCGCGACATCATCAGGATGAGATTCATACACCGAATGGCTGGCGCCCGCGACTTCAACCGTGTGGCTGTGCGCGCGTTTGGCGTACATCCGCTCCAGATCAGGGTTAATGATTTTGTCAGCTTTCGCCACCATGTACCAGCTAGGCGGTCTTCCATGCCGGGTCAGGAATGTTGGCGGTGAACACAGCGGCGTTGGTTGGCATCTGCGCGTGGGCTTCAAAATCCGTCTGTGCAGCCGAAGTCGTGGCGGCGAAATCGCTGTGGTAATTTTCTGGCGCGATGGTCAGATAGCCATCACTGGATTTAGCAAACGGATGCGCGCTGTTGGGGAATTTTTTGCCGTTAATCGCTTCGGTTTCGCCGTTATTGAGTGCATGAGCGGCGATATACACCAGACCCACCACTTTATTGTCATTTCCGGCTTGGTGATGATCGCGCCACCATAACTGTGGCCGACCAGAATCACCGGTCCATTCTGCTGATCGATGATGCGGTGTCGCCGTGACATCTTCCGGGAAACCGGTCAGCGGCTCCTGCACCAGCGTCACTTTATAGCCATCGTGCGTCAGGCGGTCATACACCGGACGCCATCCTGCACCACCCACAAATGCACCGTGTACTAACACAATATTCTTCACCGGCTGCGCTTTGGCTTGCGCTGCGCCGCCTGCCATCGCCAAAAAATGCCCGCTGCTAACGTCAGTTTTTTCAGTTTCATTTTTGTGCTCCAGATAAGGAAGGTTCGGGCACAGGATATGAAAGCGGCGCTGACAGCAGGGTGAGCGAGTTATGACAAAGAATGACAGGGGGTGCATTTAATTTTTAATGGGGTGAAATTCCTCTAACCTATTAATCAATATAAGAATTCACTCTACATAAATCCATTATTTTAATGGTGGTAATGTTTCCCTCATGTTATTAACTCTGATGCCAATATGAATTTACCTGCCTGCTGGAGATAACAATGAAAAAGAGTTTGTCCTTCGCGTTACTGCTTTCACTTGGCGCATTCAGCCACCTCTCATTTGCTGAGCAGACGTTGCGTTTTGGCGTTGATCCCACTTTTCCACCGTTTGAATCTAAGGCCAGTGATGGCTCACTTAAAGGATTTGATATCGATTTGGGCAACGCCATTTGTGCGCAGGCAAAAGTCAAATGCCAGTGGGTGCAGATCGGCTTTGATGGCAGTATTCCGGCACTGCAGGCTAAAAAGTTTGATGCGATTCTGTCGGCGATGTCGTGATGACGGAGAAACGCCGTGAGCAGGTGGATTTCAGCAACATGCTGTATATCACGCCGAGTGCGTTGCTGACGCCAAGAAGCAGCACCCTGACCGAAGATATCAGCACGCTGCGCGGTAAAAACATCGGCGTGGCGCAGGGCACCATTCAGGAAACCTACGCCAAAGCAAAATGGGCGACGCAGGGCGTGAATATTGTGTCCTATCCGAACCAGATGGAGATCTATCCCGATCTGGTCGCCGGGCGACTGGATGGCACTCTGGCGAATGCGGTGTCTGCGGATCAGGGTTTCCTGAATACGCCGGAAGGCAAAGATTACGTCATCAAAGCCACGCTGGTGGATAAAGAGCTGCTGGGCAACGGTGTGGGAATTGGCCTGCGTAAGGGCGATACCGTGCATCTGAAACTGATCAATGATGCGCTGGCCGAACTGCACAACAATGGCACTTATGATCAGCTGGCGAAAAAATATTTCAAGTTCAAGGTCTATCCGTAAGCGCCTTTATTTACAGGAAACAGCATGTCAGATTTGCCGCATTATTCGTCCCAACGTGCCCGCTTTCTTGCGGCAGTCGAGCGCGCCAACGGCGCTTTGACTTCATATCCGCATCCGCTGCCGGGCCCACAGTGAAACGCTTTATACCGATGTCGCCGTCATTGGCGATCCCGGTGCAAGCAAATTGATGATGATCATCTCGGGCACGCATGGGGTGGAGGGCTACTACGGATCGGACAGCCAGATTGAGTGGCTCAATCGCTTCAGTCTGACTGCTTTAAGCCCGATGACACCGCGATTGTGCTGCTGCACCTGTTGAACCCTGGGGAGCAGCCCATTTGCGGCGCGTCAACGAAGACAACATCGATCTTAATCGCAATTTTATCGATTTTACTCAGCCAGCCCCCGCCAATCGGAATACCCGTCATGGCACGGGATTTACCAAGGCGATCGGACACAAGCTGATGCGCTATTAACTGAAACCCTTAACGGCGCAGGCTGGCTGGCGGTAAACGGGTGGTGGAAGCCGGGCAATACCAATTCGCTGACGGCTTCTTCTGTGGACAGCAACCGAGCTGGTCTTATCGCACCATGCAAACCATTATCACCGACCATTTATCGCAGGCAAAAACCATCCTGAGCTTCGATCCATACGGGAGCCGGAGCCTGGGGGCATCCAATGTTGCTCGATTGCTGAGCAGCAGGTCGCTGCGCATCAGTGGGGAAAGTCACTGTATGGCGAGTGGTTAACGTTACTGTTTACCGGTGCAGGTCGTGACAGTGTCACCGGAGTGACCGCGACCGCAACGGGTTATCTGTCGCTCCTGCTGGAATCGCTGCCGCAGACGCAAATTTTGCCACTTAGTGGTGGAGTGCGAACCTATCCCGGCGAAGAGATGCATCGTCGCGTGCGTGACGATCATTGGTTGCATCTGCAAGGTGAACCGACCAGTGAGTCAGGGCGCGCCTTAAAGCATGAGCTGGTGGAAGGTTTCTGGCCAGCAGACCGCGACTGGCGCGATCTGGTGGCTTTTCGGACCCAGCGGATATTTGTACGCGGCTGGCGCGTTTGTTGAACGCCGATCACAACCGACCATAAAAAGTCATGCGCGCCGTTTCCGACAGAGCGATGCCAGCTGTGTGTTGTACGCCAGCACTGCCAGCATGCGTGTGATGTCGCCTCGGTTGGCGTCACTAACGATGCATTGAGTTGCGACCACGGAACAGCACTAAGTCACCCGCTTCAATCGCCAGTGCGTCCACCGGCTGGCGCTGATCCAGCACCGCGGCAACGCCTTCGAAATTACATCTCTCCCGCGAATGGCATCGCGCAAATCCTTCACATACTGGAATAGTGCCGCCGGCGCAGGGTTTCTGTACCAGCAGGTGATGGCGAAGGAGGAGTTATCGAAGTGCCAGCCGAGTTCTGACCATCGGGTGCGTAATGCAGATTGATGGAAGAGAGCGGATCGGCGTAAGGATAGAGCGCGCGGTTTCTCGTCAGTACGTCGCACAGGAAATTTTTAAAAGTTCGTCGTTATACAGCTGGCGCAGCGGTGATTCGGCGGCAATCACGTCGTCAGTAATACAGCCTTTAGTGCTGATCACATCACGATTGCGCGGATGGTCAACGTCATACGCCCTCGTCTTTCTTCATCAGATAGACGTTATGCTTGCTGAGGGTGTGATAGCCAGATGGCGCTGAGCGTTTCTTCGGCAATGATACAGCG
>NZ_CP093280.1:5602500-7613303 GCF_026651855.1 Pseudomonas silvicola | reverse complement strand
CATCTATATGGGCCGGCAGCGGCAGTTGCAGCAGGATGCCATTGACCTGGGCATCGGCATTCAAGCGTGCGATCAAGGCCAGCAACGAGGCCTGGCCGGTGTCGGCCGGCAGGCGGTATTCCAGCGAGCGAATGCCGGTCTCTTCGGCGCGCAGCACCTTGTTTCGGACATACACCTGGCTGGCGGGGTCATCGCCCACCAGGATCACCGCAAGCCCCGGCTGGATGCCCAGTGCGGCGATATCGTGCTTGACCTGCAATAGCACGCGGGCCGCGGCGGCCTTGCCGTCGATCACTTTGAGGCTGTTCACCGGAAGATCACCGTGCGGTCCTGGTTGAGGAACACCCGGTGCTGCAGGTGGTATTTCACCGCCTTGGACAGGGCCACGGTTTCAGTGTCGCGGCCGATGGCCACCAGGTCGTCGGGCAGGTAGGCGTGGTCCACGCGCTGCACTTCCTGCTCGATGATCGGGCCTTCGTCCAGGTCGCTGGTGACGTAGTGGGCCGTGGCGCCAATCAGTTTCACGCCGCGCTGGTAGGCCTGGTGGTAGGGCTTGGCACCCTTGAAGCCGGGCAGGAACGAGTGGTGGATGTTGATGGCCCGTCCGGACAGTTGTCGGCACAGGTCGTCGGACAGAATCTGCATGTACCGCGCCAGCACCACCAGGTCGGTGCGGGTGTCGTCCACCACTTTCATCAGTTCGGCTTCCTGCTGCGCCTTGGTGTCTTTGGTCACAGGCAGGTAGATGAAGCGAATGCCCTCGCGCTCGGCCATGGGCCGCAGGTCCAGGTGGTTGGAGACGATGGCGGTGATGGTCATGTCCATCTCGCCTTTGTGGTAGCGGTACAGCAGGTCGGTGAGGCAGTGGTCGAACTTGCTCACCATCAGCAGCACGCGCATGGGCTGGCTGTTGTCGTGCAGCTCCCAGTCCATGTCGAACTTGCCCGCCACGTCGACAAAGCCGGCCTTGAGCTGGGCGATATCCCCTGCGTGGCCATCGTTGAAGCGAAACACCGCCCGCATGAAAAACCGCCCGCTCAGTTCGTCGTCGAACTGCGCCATCTCGCCGATGTAGCACGCGTTGCCCGCCAGGTACGACGTCACGGCGGCCACGATGCCCGACGTGGCTGGGCAGCTGATCTTGAGAATGAATTGGTGTTTTTCGTGTTGCATGGCTTGTCCTCGGAGAAGGTGGCGGCAGCGCATCGCAGGGCGAAAAGAAGCATTCCGCAGGAAATTGCCTGCGGGGAATAAAATATTCTTGAATGGGATTTATAGGGGAAAGCGAGGAGGGCGTCCAGAGGTTCCGGAAACTTTTTTAACTGGCAGGAATTTTTTTGCTTTTTCGGCGCTTGTGGATCGGGCGAAGCTCGGAAATAAAACTCCACGGTCTGGCTGGAGATCAGCGGTGTTGTTTTCCCGAGCTTCGCCCGGTCCCACAAAGGGGGGGCGGCGGTGTGCTGACTAGGGGGTGTCGGTGCCGTAATTCATGATCGACAACAGCTTGATCGGCACCTGCACCAATTGCTCGGGGCCATGGGGTATCTCGCCATCGAAGGTCAGGCTGTCACCCGCCTCCATGCGGTACAGCTGGTTGCCGTGCCGGTAAATCAGTTCGCCTTCCAACAGGTGCAGAAACTCGGTACCCGGGTGCGAGAAGGTCGGAAACTCTTCGCTGGCGTCGTCCATGCTGACCATGTACGCCTCGAAGCTCTTCTTCGGCCCGCGAGTATGGTTAAGCAAGTGGTAGGTGTGGCCCTTCTCGGTGCCCCGGCGTACCACCTCCAGGCCTTCATCGGCCTTGACCAGCAGCGCACTGCTGCCTTGCTGGTCGTACTGGCTGAAGAGCTTGGACATGGGCATGCCCAGCACATCGCACAGGCGGCTGAGGGTGTCGAGGCTGGTGGACACCTGGGCGTTCTCGATCTTGCTCAGCATGCCCTGGCTGATGCCAGCGATACGCGCTACATCGGCCAGTTTGAGTTCCTGCGCCTGGCGTTGGCGCTTGATCTGCATCCCCAGGTATTGCTCGAGCTTGAGGCGGGGTTGGGGCTCGATAGGCATATTCATAAAGGCCTGCACGGTTTCTGTTCGTTAATAATAGTTTCGCACCAGGAATGTGCAAAAAGGGGAGCGCCGCCGTTCGGCGTTTGCTGGTATTCCCCACGGGAAAACTATATTCCCATATAGACAGCGCAAAAAGCTTCTTTTTACCGGCCTGCTCCTCGCCCTGGAAAACTGGCAAGCCACTTGCATTCCCATTGGGAAAGTAAGTTTCTTTAGCGGAATAAACGATCAGCCAGCCAGTTGCGAGGAGTGAAGAGCACATGTTGCCAGAAGAAACCCAGCGCATTATCGAGCAGCACGGGATCAAGTACGTGCTGGCGCAGTTCGTCGATATCCACGGTGCCGCCAAGACCAAGTCGGTACCGGTGTGTGGCCTCAAGACCGTGGCCGAGGAAGGTGCGGGTTTCGCCGGCTTCGCCATCTGCGGCATGGGCATGGAACCCCACGGCCCGGACTTCATGGCCCGTGGCGACCTGTCCACCCTGACCCCGGTGCCATGGCAGCCTGGCTACGGCCGGGTGGTGTGCATCGGCCACGTGGAAGGCAAGCCTCACCCCTATGACAGCCGCTATGTACTGCAACAGCAAGTGCAGCGCCTGGCTGACAAGGGCTGGACCCTGAACACCGGCCTGGAGCCGGAATTCAACCTGATGCGCCGCGACGCCAGCGGCAAGTTGCAACTGGTGGACGCCAGCGACAACCTCGACAAGCCTTGCTACGACTATAAAGGCCTGTCCCGCTCGCGTGAATTCCTGGAGCGCCTGACCGAAGCGTTGCAGAAGGTCGATTTCGAGATCTACCAGATCGACCATGAGGACGCCAACGGCCAGTTCGAGATCAACTACACCTACAGCGACGCCATGACCTCGGCCGACCGCTTCACCTTCTTCCGCATGGCCGCCGGCGAGATCGCCAACGACCTGGGCATGATCTGCTCGTTCATGCCCAAGCCGGACCCCAAGCGCGCCGGCAATGGCATGCACTTTCACCTGTCCATCGCCAGCGCCGACAACAAGAACCTCTTCCACGACGCCAGTGACCCCAGTGGCATGGGCCTGTCGAAGCTGGCCTACCACTTCGCCGCGGGCCTGCTGGCCCACGGTCCGGCGCTGTGTGCCTTTGCTGCGCCCACGGTCAACTCCTACAAGCGCCTGGTGGTGGGCAACTCGTTGTCTGGCGCAACCTGGGCGCCGGCCTTCATCGCCTTCGGTTCCAACAACCGTTCGGCCATGGTCCGCGTGCCTTACGGCCGCCTGGAATTTCGCCTGCCGGATGCCGGGTGCAACCCGTACCTGGTCACCGCCGCCATCATTGCCGCTGGCCTGGACGGCATCGATCGCCAGTTGATGCCCGACCAGGTGTGCAACGAAAACCTCTACAAGCTGAGCCTGGAAGAAATCGCCGCGCGCGGCATCAAGACCTTGCCGCAGTCGCTGAAGGAAGCCTGCGACGCGCTGGAAGCCGACCCGTTGTTCAGCGAGGTGCTGGGCCAGGAAATCGTCGGCGAGTTCATCAAGCTCAAGCGCATGGAGTGGGTGGAATACAGCCGCCACGTCTCCGACTGGGAGATCCAGCGCTACACCGAATTCTTCTGATTCTTTCCCTTCAATAAAGCGCTGGCGGCGCCTGTGCCGCACAGTGAAGGAGACCTGTTATGTGTGGAATCGTGGGGCTGTACCTGAAGAACCCGCAGCTCGAAGCCCAGCTGGGCAAGCTGTTTGAACCCATGCTGGAGGCCATGACCGACCGTGGCCCGGACAGCGCCGGCTTTGCCATCTACGGCGACGAAGTGGCCGACGGCTGGGTCAAGCTGACGTTGCAGAGCACCACCGACGGTTTCGATTTTCACGCGCTGATGAGCGCCCTTGAAGGGCAGTTGGGTTGCTCGCTGGATTGGTTCCAGAACGCTACCGCCGCCGTGCTCAAGGTCAACACCGACGAGGCCAGCGCCCGCGCCGCCCTGGCCGAGCTGGCGCCTGAACTGCGCATCATGAGCGCCGGGCAGAGCATCGAAATCCTCAAGGGCATGGGCCTGCCACGGGAAATTTCCCAACGCTTCGGCTTGGCCGGCATGAAGGGCAGCCACATCATCGGCCACACCCGCATGGCCACCGAAAGCGCCGTGACCATGGAAGGCAGCCACCCGTTTTCCACCGGTGCCGACCTGTGCCTGGTGCATAACGGCTCGTTGTCCAACCACTTCCGCCTGCGCCAGGAACTCAAGCGCGAAGGCATCACGTTCGAGACCGACAACGATACCGAAGTGGCGGCCGGTTACCTCACCTGGCGCCTGCAGCAAGGTGACTCGCTGAAGGAAGCGCTGGATAACTCGCTGGAAAACCTCGACGGCTTCTACACCTTCGCTATCGGCACCCGCAACGGCTTCGCGGTGATCCGCGACCCGATCGCCTGCAAACCGGCCATCCTCGCCGAGACCGATGACTACGTGGCCATGGCCTCGGAGTATCAGGCGCTGTCGAGCCTGCCGGGCATCGAAAACGCGAAAATCTGGGAGCCGGCACCGGCCACCCTTTACGTCTGGGAACGCGAGTCGGCCTAAGGAGCACGCACATGAAAACCATCGATCTTTCCACTGCCAGCGTGCGCGACCTCAACCAGGCGCTGCACGACCAGGTCAACAACGTTGAAGACCGCGAGTGGGTCGTCACCCATTCCAACGGCAAGCACAACCTCGCGGTAGGTGTGAACGAAGCGGTGTCCATCGATATTCAGGGCCATGCCGGCTACTACTGCGCGGGCATGAACCAGAAGGCCTCGATTACCGTGCATGGCAACGTCGGTGTCGGCTGCGCCGAGAACATGATGAGCGGCTATGTGCGGGTCAAGGGCAGCGCTTCGCAGGCGGCCGGTGCCACGGCCCATGGCGGCCTGCTGGTGATCGAAGGCGATGCCGGCGCGCGTTGCGGCATCTCCATGAAGGGCATCGACATTGTCGTCGGTGGCAGCATCGGCCACATGAGCTGCTTCATGGGCCAGGCCGGGCGCCTGGTGGTGTGCGGCGATGCCGGGGATGCCCTGGGCGACTCGTTGTACGAAACCCACATCTACGTGAAGGGCAAGGTCGAGTCCCTGGGCTCGGACTGCATCGAGAAAGAGATGCGCGCCGAGCACCTGGAAGAGCTGCAGGAACTGCTCAACCGCGCAGGGTTTGCCCACCAGGCCAGCGATTTCAAGCGCTACGGCTCGGCCCGTCAGTTGTACAACTTCAAAGTCGATAACGCGTCCGCGTACTGAGGAGCATTGATATGAGCGAGAAGAACCCTCCGGTGCTGCGCGAGTCCGCCACCTTCGACCGCCTGACCATCCAGGAAATCCAGCGTGCCGCCGAGACCGGCATCTATGACATTCGCGGCGGTGGCACCAAGCGCAAGGTGCCGCACTTCGATGACCTGTTGCTGCTGGGCGCCAGCGTGTCGCGTTACCCGCTGGAAGGCTACCGGGAGAAATGTGGCACCGACGTGATTCTGGGCAACCGTTTCGCCAAAAAACCCATCCACCTGAAGATCCCGGTGACCATCGCCGGCATGAGCTTCGGCGCGCTGTCAGCCAACGCCAAGGAAGCCCTGGGCCGTGGCGCCACCATCGCCGGTACCAGCACCACCACTGGCGACGGCGGCATGACCCCGGAAGAGCGCGGCCAGTCCCAGCACCTGGTGTACCAGTATCTGCCTTCGCGCTATGGCATGAACCCGGACGACCTGCGCAAGGCCGACGCCATCGAGATTGTGCTCGGGCAAGGGGCGAAACCAGGGGGCGGTGGCATGTTGCTGGGCATGAAAGTCACCGAACGCGTGGCGGGCATGCGCACCCTGCCCATCGGCGTCGACCAGCGCTCGGCCTGCCGTCACCCGGACTGGACCGGGCCGGATGACCTGGCCATCAAGATCGCCGAAATCCGCGAGATCACTGACTGGGAAAAGCCCATCTACGTGAAGATCGGCGCCAGCCGCCCTTACTACGATGTGAAACTGGCCGTGAAGGCCGGTGCTGACGTGATTGTCCTCGACGGCATGCAGGGCGGCACCGCCGCCACCCAGGAAGTGTTCATCGAGCACGTGGGCATCCCGATTCTGCCGGCCATTCCGCAGGCGGTACAGGCTTTGCAGGAAATGGGCATGCACCGCAAGGTTCAGTTGATCGTGTCCGGTGGCATTCGCAACGGCGCCGACGTGGCCAAGGCCATGGCGCTGGGAGCTGATGCGGTGGCCATCGGTACCGCCGCGTTGATCGCGTTGGGCGACAACCACCCGCGGCTGGACGAAGAGCTGAAGAAGCTCGGTTCGGCTGCCGGTTTCTATGATGACTGGCAGAACGGCCGCGACCCGGCTGGCATCACCACCCAGGACCCGGAGCTGTCCAGGCGCCTGGACCCGGTGGAAGGCGGCCGGCGGTTGGCCAACTACTTGCGTGTGCTGGTGCTGGAAGCCCAGACCATGGCCCGCGCCTGTGGCAAGTCGCACCTGCACAACCTGGACCCCGAGGACCTGGTGGCGTTGACCGTTGAAGCGGCGGCCATGGCCCGTGTGCCGTTGGCGGGCACCAGCTGGGTTCCTGGTTCAGGCTATTAAAGGCACTGAACCAACCCTGTGGGACCGGGCGAAGCTCGGGAAGCAGGTACCGCGCAGTATCTGAATACTACCGGTGCGCCGTTCCCGAGCTTCGCCCGTTCCCACAGGTTTTGCGTCATCCGACGGTTGTCGGTTCCATTCCAAGAGGCCATGCATGGCCCAGTGCTTCACCCCATTTCGCTTGCTGCCAGACAACCTTCCATTCCTCGCAGGAGCTTTGAAAATGGTCAACCGTCTCCCCGGCATTTCCCTCCTTGCATTGACCCTGTTATCTCCCTTGGCCAACGCCGCCGACACGCCCACGCTGAACCTGGGCAGCACCGCGTGGATGATCACGGCCGCCGTGCTGGTGCTGTTCATGTGCCTGCCCGGCCTGGCCCTGTTCTACGGCGGCCTGGTGCGGGCCAAGAACATGCTCTCGCTATTCACGCAATGCTTCGGCATCGCCGGGGTGGTGGGCGTGCTGTGGGTGATCTACGGCTACAGTATGGTGGTCGACACCACCAACATGGTCGATGGGCAGGTCACCTTCAACAGCTTCGTCGGCGGCCTGAACCGCGTCTTTCTGGCGGGCATGAACGCCGACAGCCTCGTGGGCGATATCCCGGAAGGGGTGTTCGTGACCTTCCAGATGACCTTCGCCATCATCACCCCGGCGCTGATCGCCGGCGCGTTCGCCGAGCGCATGAAATTCTCCGCGGCGCTGATCTTCATGGCCGTGTGGTTCACCCTGGTCTATGCACCTATCGCCCACATGGTGTGGGGCGGGGGCGGTGCCTTGATGCACAACTGGGGCACCCTGGACTACGCCGGTGGCACCGCCGTGCACATCAATGCCGGGGTTGCCGCACTGGCGGCGTGCATCCTGCTGGGCAAGCGCAAGGGCTACCCGCACACGCCCATGCCCGCCCATAACCTGAGCCTGACCATGGTCGGCGCGGCCATGCTGTGGGTGGGCTGGTTCGGTTTCAATATCGGGTCGGGCGGCGGCCTCAGCGGCCTGTCGGGCATCGTCATGGTCAACACCCAGTTGGGCGCCTGCGCCGGCATCATCGGCTGGATGTTCACTGAATGGTTCAAGGCCGGCCGCCCCAGCGCACTGGGTTTGGCCAGTGGCGCCTTGGCGGGCCTGGTCGGTATCACGCCTGCGTGCGCCTACGTCGGCACGGGTGGCGCGTTGGCCATCGGCCTGCTGTGCGGGGTGATCTGCTACCTGGGGGCCACCAGCCTCAAGCGCCGCTTCGGTTATGACGACAGCCTGGACGTGTTTGGCCTGCATGGCATCGGCGGTATCGTCGGGGCGCTGCTGACGGGGGTGTTTTGCGTACCGTCATTGGGTGGGTATGTGCCAAACGTCACCATCGCCGAGCAACTGCTGGCGCAATTCAAGGGCGTGGCGTTCACCTTCGTGTATTGCTTTGCGGTGAGCTGGGTCATCCTGAAGGTGATCAAGGTGGTGATCGGCTTGCGGGCGGATGAAGCGACGGAGGAGTTGGGGTTGGATCTGGGTGAGCATAATGAGAGTGCTTACAATCACTGATCGACAATCGCAGTGACTGCTTCCCGAGCTTCGCCCGGTCCCACAAGTGGGCATCTTATAGACCGGGCGAAGCTCGCTATCAGTTATCCCCAAACGGCCCCGCCGCCACAAAAGCCCCGCCTTGGTAAACCATGGTCGGGTCATCGGCAGGCGGCATGGGTTGCGCCTCGACCTTCTCGCGGAACTGCTCGGCGCTGTCCTGCGGCTGATAGCCCAGGTGTGCGGCGTAGCGGTTGTCCCACCAGTTCGGCGTGTTGTTCGACGCGCCGTACACCACGGTGTGGCCGATGGCATCGGTGTAGAGGCCGCGGGCAATCAATTGGGTGAGGTCGTCGAAGCTCAGCCAGGTGCTGAGCATGCGGCGGTTCTGTGGCTCGGCGAAGGAGGAGCCGATGCGGATGGTCAGGGTTTCGATGCCGTAGCGGTCGAAGTAGAAGCTGGCGGTGTCTTCGCCGTAGCACTTGCTCAGGCCGTAGTAGCTATCGGGGCGGCGCGGGCTGAGGGCGTCGAGTACTTCGGTCTGTTTGTGGAAGCCGATCACGTGGTTGGAGCTGGCGAAGATCACCCGCTTCACGCCGTGGCGACGCGCCGCTTCATAGATGTGGAACACCCCGCAGATATTGGCACCGAGGATTTCCTCGAACGGCCGCTCTACCGATACCCCACCAAAATGCACGATCGCGTCCACGCCCTCCACCAAGTGGTGCACCGCCTGTTTGTCGGAAAGGTCGCACAATTGGATTTCTTCCTGATCGTCGTCCGCCGGGGTGATGTTGGCGATGTCAGACAGGCGCAAGGTGTTGCAGAAGGGTTTCAGGCGCTGGCGCAGTTCCTTGCCCAGGCCGCCGGCGGCACCGGTCAGCAGCAGACGATTGAAGGGTTTGGCGGGGGAAGTCATGGGCACGGGCCTCGTTTTTGGATTATTGTTCGCTCGGTGTCATCGTACAACTTGAAACAAATTATCAAGATCATGGCGGTCTGCTGTCAATCAGCAAAGCACCAAACGGCCATTGACACCTAAACGCCAGTATCGTTATAAGGTGGTTATACGACAACGTATGACCAATTGTTTCAAAGCGCGACTCCCTTCCGTGGGTAACGCTCACCTAACAAAAATACAATCAAGGTGAAGTGATGAAGATTAAAGGCATCCGTTGGTGGATGGTGGCCCTGGTCATGGGCGGCCTGATCGTCAACTACCTGGCCCGTAACACCCTGTCGGTCGCAGCGCCCACGATGATGAGCGAGCTGACCATCTCTACCGAGCAGTACTCCCACATCGTCGTCGCCTGGCAGATCTGCTACGCGCTGATGCAGCCCGTTGCCGGTTATATTCTCGATGCCATTGGCACCAAGATGGGGTTCGCGGTATTCGCCGTGGCCTGGTCGCTGGCCTGCGCCGGCGCGGCGCTGGCCACCGGCTGGCAGAGCCTTGCGTTCCTGCGCGGCCTGCTGGGCCTGACCGAGGCCGCAGGCCTGCCGGCAGGCGTCAAGGCGACCACCGAGTGGTTTCCGGCCAAGGAGCGTTCGGTCGCCATTGGCTGGTTCAACATTGGCTCCTCGGTCGGCGCGTTGCTGGCACCACCGCTGGTGGTCTGGGCCATCCTGCACAGTGGCTGGCAGTTGGCATTCCTGATCGTCGGCGCCGCCGGCATCGTCTGGAGCGTGGGCTGGCTGTTTCTCTACAAGCACCCGCGTGACCAGAAGCGCCTGAGCGAAGAAGAGCGCGAGTACATCCTCAGCGGCCAGGAAGCGCACTTCAAGGAAGAGCCCAAGCAACGTGGTAGCTGGAAAAAGATCGTCGCCAGCCGCAACTTCTACGCCATCGCCTCGGCGCGGATCCTCTCGGAGCCGGCCTGGCAGACCTTCAACGCCTGGATCCCGCTGTACCTGATGACCGAACGGCACATGAACATCAAGGAAATCGCCATGTTCGCCTGGCTGCCGTTCCTGGCCGCTGACCTGGGCTGCGTGCTGGGCGGCTACCTGAGCCCGCTGTTCCATCGCTACTGCAAGGTGTCGCTGTTCACCTCGCGTAAAATGGTCATGCTGTTCGGTTGTTCCTGCATGATCGGCCCGGCCTGCATCGGCCTGGTCGACAGCCCGTACATGGCCATCGCCCTGCTGTGCGTGGGCGGCTTCGCTCACCAGACGTTGTCGGGTGCGCTGTACGCCATCACCTCGGACTCCTTCGGCAAGAATGAAGTGGCCACGGCTACCGGCGCAGGCGGCATGTTCGGCTTCCTCGGCGCCGCAGCGTTTACCGCCGTGTTTGGTGTGCTGGTGACGCAGGTGGGTTACAGCCCGCTCTTCGTGGTACTGGCTATTTTCGACATCGTCGCGGCGATCATTGTCTGGACGGTGGCGCGGGAAGTGGTGCGGATCAAGCCGGTAGAGGATGCAGGCACCCCTGTGGGTACCGGCATTGTCGCGGGTTCTTGAGGTAGGGCATGAAGGGTAACGAGGAGCCGGCCGCTGTGGGCGGCTCCTCCTGGGCTGGCCACAACCGCGTACCAGCGGACCTGGCCGCGTCTGCTTGACGCGGTGCATCAAACAATACGCGGCATCCCGGCTGCGGTCAGCGAAACGCCGGAACCACCTGTTCGATGAACAGCGCCAGGGACTTCTTCTTCTCCTCGTGGGGCAGGCTGTTGTCACACCAGAAGCTGAACTCGTCCACCCCCAATTCCTGGTAATGCTTGATCCGCGCCACGATCTCTTCGGGGGTGCCGATCATGGTGTTCTTGCGGATGTTTTCCAGCTGGAACTCCGGCCGGTCGGCGAATTTCTCTTCCGGGCTTGGGTCGAGGAAACCGTTCACCGGCACGGTCTTGTTACCGAACCAGGCATCGAACGTGCGGTAGAAGCGCGAGATGGCCTTGGCGCCCACTTGCCAGCCGTCCGGGTCGTCCTTGGCGTGCACGTGGGTGTGGCGCAGCACCATCAGTTGCGGGCGCGGGATACTGGGGTTGTTGGCCAGCGCCGCTTCGAACTTGTTCTTCAGGTCCACCACTTCCTCGTCGCCCTTCATCAACGGCGTGACCATCACGTTGCAGCCATTGGCGACGGCGAAGTTGTGCGAGTCAGGGTCGCGGGCGGCGATCCAGATGGGCGGGGTACGCACCGGTTTCGGTACGCTGGTGGAGGTGGGGAATTTCCAGATCTCGCCGTCGTGGGCGTAGTCGCCTTCCCACAGCTTGCGCACCACCGGCACCATTTCACGCAAGGCGTTGCCGCCGCTGCTGGCCGGCATGCCGCCGGCCATGCGGTCGAATTCGACCTGGTAGGCACCACGGGCCAGGCCCACTTCCATGCGGCCATTGCTGATCACATCCAGCAGGGCACATTCACCCGCTACCCGCAGTGGGTGCCAGAACGGCGCGATGATGGTGCCGGCACCCAGGTGGATGGTGGTGGTCTTACCGGCCAGGTACGCCAGCAACGGCATCGGGCTCGGCGAAATGGTGTATTCCATGGCGTGGTGTTCGCCGATCCAGACGGTGCTGAAGCCGCCTTTTTCAGCCATCAGGGTGAGCTCGGTCAGGTCCTCGAACAGTTGCCGGTGGCTGACTTGCTCATCCCAGCGTTCCATATGCACGAACAGGGAAAACTTCATGACGCGTACCTCGGATCTTTTGTTTTTGGCCCGCCGAAAGCGGGCCTGATGCGGTAGGAGCGCTAGGCGCTGCGGTCGTGATTATTGGTATACCATAATACCAATAATCTGCAATGGATTTATGCCAGGGCCGGCAGTGCGCCCATCTTGCCGCGGCAGTACACCAGGGGGCTGTTGCCTTGCTGCGGCACGATCAGGTTCTTCACCGCACCGACCATGATCGCGTGGTCGCCACCTTCATACTCGCGCCACAACTCGCATTCGATGATCGCCACGGCGTTGGCCAGCAGCGGGTTGCCCCGTTCGCTGAGGGTCCACTCGATACCGGCGGCCTTGTCCTTGCCCTTGCGCGCGAAGGCATACGCTTCGGCCTGTTGCTGGCCGGACAGCAGGTGGATGGCGAAGCGCTTGTTCTTGATCAGCACGGGGTAGGAGTCCGAGCTGTAGTTGGGGCAGAACAGCACCAGGGCGGGGTCGATGGACAGCGAACTGAAGGCGCTGGCCGTGAGGCCCACGACCTGACCGTCGTCGTCCAGCGTGGTGATCACGGTCACGCCCGAGGGGAAGGAGCCCATGACGTTCTTGTAGACGGTGGCGTCGATCATTGCGTGTTCCTCGGTGAGCAGCTGAATTGGTTTTATGCGGCTTTGTTTGTCTGATGGTATACCGACTTTCGGCTTGTGAAAAGTTTGGAATACCATAATATGGTGTTCGTTCGAGGGGGCGTCGATGAACGGCCCCCGAATTGCATTTCCATACAAAGACAAGAACAGAGAATCGAGTGCACCCATGTCCGAAAAGACCGAACAAACGCAGCTGATCGAAAACCATACGGTGGATTACGTACCGTTAGCTGAGCGCCATGGGAAGGCGCGCGATCTCTTTACCTTGTGGTTCAGTACCAACATTGCGCCACTGCCTATCGTCACCGGGGCCATGGTGGTCCAGGTGTTTCACCTCAATCTGCTGTGGGGGTTGGTGGCCATCGTCCTGGGCCACCTGATCGGCGGGGTGGTCATTGCCCTGGCCTCGGCCCAGGGGCCGCGCATGGGCATCCCGCAAATGGTGCAGAGCCGTGGCCAGTTCGGCCGCTATGGTGCCCTGCTGATCGTGTTCTTCGCGGCGATTATCTACGTCGGCTTCTTCATCTCCAATATCGTCCTGGCAGGTGAATCGATTCACGGCATGGTCAACGCCGTGCCGCTGCCCGCGGGCATCATCATCGGCGCCCTGAGCGCCACCGCCATCGGGGTGATTGGTTATCGGTTTATCCACACACTCAATCGCATCGGCACCTGGGTGATGGGGAGCGCGCTGCTGGCAGGCTTCTTCATGATCTTCAGCCACGACCTGCCGCTGGACTTCTTCAGCCGTGGCGCCTTCAACCTCTCGGGGTTTCTGGCCACGGTGTCGCTGGGGATCATCTGGCAGATCAGCTTTTCGCCTTACGTGTCGGATTACTCACGTTACCTGCCGGCAGATATCGGTATTGCCCGGCCATTCCTGGCCACCTACGCGGGGGCGTGCCTGGGGACCATCCTGTCATTCAGTTTCGGCGCCGTGGCGGTACTCGCCACCCCGGAAGGCACCGAAGCCATGGCGGCGGTGAAGCAGGCCACCGGTGGCCTGGGGCCGGTGCTGATGGTGCTGTTCCTGCTCAACATCATCAGCCACAACGCCCTGAACCTGTACGGCGCCACGCTTTCCATCGTCACCTCGATCCAGACGTTTGCCGGTAGCTGGACGCCGAGCATCAAGGTGCGCGTAGTGTTGTCGGCCATCGTGTTGACCGGCTGCTGCTTCATGGCCCTGGGTGCGTCGTCGAACTTCATCTCGCACTTCATCGGCCTGATTTTGGCGTTGTTGCTGGTGCTGGTGCCGTGGGCGTCGATCAACCTGATCGACTTCTACCTGATCAAGCGTGGCAGCTATGACATTGCTTCGATTTTCGCGGCGGATGGCGGCATCTACGGGCGCTTCAACCCCCATGCGATCGTGGCCTATTTCATCGGCATTCTTGTGCAACTGCCGTTCGCCAACACGTCGCTGTACGTGGGGCCATGGGCCAACCTGATCGATGGCGTGGACCTGTCGTGGCTGATGGGCCTGGCGGTGACTTGCCCGCTGTACTGGTGCCTGGCGACGCGAAACGCCCCGGTATGCGCTGGCGTGAGGGAGTGTGCGGCCGTTACGCGCAATACCCGATTTTAGGTCCTTCACGGATTGCCGGGAAATCGGTGGTGCTGACAAAGATCTGTAGTGAACAAACAAGGCGGACAAGGCCATTTCACAGACATAACTGGTCCGAAATAGATGTGGGAGCGGGGGGGGGGGCGCCTAGCCCTTGCCCGGGAAGCGCCGCGCGGGCGGCGCTCGACCTGGATAGCGACACAACAACATCGCCTGGCGCCTGGTAGCCTTGATGCAATCTCCAGCCAGGAGCTTCAATGAACATTCTGTCGCCACTGCTTGCAATCGCGTCAAGGCAAGCAGGTACATGTCTTGGTTTTTCCTGCGCCTTTGAAATCGAGCGCCGCCCGCGCGGCGCTTCCCGGGCAAGCCCGGTCCCACATCTGTTTCGGGCCAGTTATGCCTGTGAGATCATCTGGTCCGCCTTGTTTGTTCACTACAGATCTTTGTAGGCACCACCCACTTTGCCGGCAATCTGCGAAGAACCTGATTTTAGCGTGGCATCTTTGAGGACTGAGATCGAGCACCGCACGGGCGGCGCTCGATCTCAAGGGGACTGGAACGACAACAGCATGCAGCAAGGGTATCAATGCACCCCAGCGCCCTTGCTCAAATCACTCTCCGCCCATTCGGTATAAACACAGGCATCCGCCGCCGCCCACCGTACCCGCACGGCATCACCCGCCTGGAGCGGCATGCCGGCGGCGCTGAGGGCCTTGACGGTCATCGGCGTGCCGCCGGTGGTAACCACGCTGCACGTCTGGCTCTCGCCCAGGAACAGCACCTCGGTCACCTTGGCTGCCACTTCATTCCACCCTGCTTGCAGCGGCGACGCAGCCGCCTGGTCCAGGCTCAATGCCTGGGCCTTTTCCGGGCGGATCATCAGCAGAATGTCTTGGTCCGTGTGCAGCCCGGCGGTGAGCCGGATGGCCAACGGCTGGTTGCCGAAGTGCGCCGTGGCGTTGCCCTGGGCCTTGAGCTTGAGGAAGTTGGAGTTACCCAGGAACGACGCCACGAAGGCATTGGGCGGGTTCTGGTAGAGGTCGAAGCCGGTACCCAAGCCGACGATCTTGCCGTGGCTAAAGATGGCGATGCGCTGGGACAGGCGCATGGCTTCTTCCTGGTCATGGGTGACATAGACGATGGTGATGCCCAGGCGTCGATGCAACTGGCGCAGTTCGTCCTGCAGGTCTTCGCGCAGTTTCTTGTCCAGTGCGCCCAGGGGTTCATCCATCAGCAGAATACGCGGCTCGTATACCAGCGCCCGGGCGATGGCCACACGCTGTTGCTGGCCGCCGGACATCTGCGAAGGGCGACGGTGGGCAAAGGCTTCAAGTTGCACCAGCTTGAGCATGGCATCCACGCGCTTTTTCACTTCGTCGGCCGAGTGCTTGCGGATGCTCAGCGGGAAGCCGATGTTGTCGCGCACCGACAAGTGCGGGAACAATGAATAGCGCTGGAACACCATGCCGATGTCGCGTTTGTGCGGCGGCACGTTCACCAGCGACTGGCCTTGTACCAGGATCTCGCCACTGCTGGGGGTCTCGAAGCCCGCGAGCATCGACAGCGTGGTGCTTTTGCCCGAGCCGCTGGAGCCCAGGAAGGTCAGAAACTCGCCGTCCTTGATGTCCAGGGAAATGTTATCCACAGCGGCGAAGTCGCCGTAATGCTTGTTCAGGTTGCGCAGGCTCACCAGGGTCTTGCCTGGTTGCGCGGTTTCGTTGATCACGGCACTCATTTGGCAACTCCCAGACGCATTTCATTGCGCCGACGCAGGGCGGCGGCGATGACCATCACCAGCACCGACAGGGCAATCAACAGCGTCGAAGCGACGGCGATCACCGGTGTCAGGTCCTGGCGCAGGGTGGTCCACATTTTCACGGGCAAGGTTTGCAGGGTAGGGCTGGCCATCATCACGCTCAGCACCACTTCGTCCCACGAGACCAGGAAAGCGAAGAGGGCGCCGGCCATCATGCCCGGGCGGATGCCGGGGAAGGTCACCTTGAACACGGCCTGCAGCCGCGACGCACCGCAGATCACCGCAGCGTCTTCGATGGACTGGTCGAACAGCTTCAGCGAGTTGATGATGGAAATGATGGTGAACGGCAGCGCGACGATCACGTGGCTGACCACGAAGGCGAACAGCGTGCCGGTGTAGCCCAGCTTCAGGAACAGCGCGTACACCGCCACGGCGATGATCACCAGCGGCACTATCATGGGCAGGGTGAACAGCCCATAGAGCAACTCGCGGCCGGGGAAGCGACCGCGTACCAGGGCGAACGCCGTGGGCAGGCCCAGGGCCACCGAGAAGATCGTGGTCAGAATCGCTACCTTGAGGCTCGACAGGGCAGCGTCCATCCAGTCGGCGTTGGAGAAGAACTGCACGTACCATTTGGTGGTCCAGCCCGGTGGCGGGAACACCAGCCACTGGGACGAACCGAACGACAGCAGCACGATGAACACGATCGGCAGCAACAGGAACAGCGCGATCAAGCCCGTGGTGGTGTAGAGCCCGAAACGCATGCGTGCGCTCATGGCATTGGGGGTCAGCAGCATGTCGGCTTACCTCGCGTTGCTGGAGCCGACCGGGCTTTCCGGTTGCAGCTTCAGGTAGAAGTAGAACAACACCAGGGTAATGACGATCAGCAATGCGGCCGCCGCGCTGGCCAGGCCCCAGTTGAGGAACGACTGCACCTGCTGGATGATGAACTCGGGAAGCATCATGTTCTGCGCACCACCCAGCAGCGCCGGCGTCACGTAGTAACCCAGCGACATCACGAACACCATCAGCGCCCCGGAAAACAGCCCCGGCCGGCACAGCGGCAGGAACACCCGGAAGAAGTTGGTCCACGGGCTGGCCCCACAGATGGAGCCGGCCTGCAGCACCATCGGGTCGATGGCCTGCATGGTCGCCTGCAATGGCAGCACGATGAACGGGATCATGATGTAGCTCATGCCGATCACCACGCCGGTGAGGTTATGCACCATTTCCAGCGGCTGATCGATGATGCCCATGGCCATCAGCGCCTTGTTGATCACGCCACTGGCCTGCAACAGCACCAACCATGAATAGGTACGCGCCAGCAGGCTGGTCCACATGGACAGCAGTACGATGTTCAGCAGCCAGCGGCCCCAGCCCCGAGGCACGAGGGTGATGACCCAGGCCAGGGGAAAGCCCAGCAGCACGCTGAACAGGGTCACCAGGCCCGCCACCGAGAAGGTGTTGAACAGCACCCGGGCGTAAGCCGAATTGGCGAACAGTTCCTGGTAATTGCCCAGGCCTGGCACCGGCTCCAGCACGCCGCGCAGCAGCAGGCCAATCAGCGGGGCGAAGAAGAACAGGCCCAGGAACAGCAGCGCCGGCAGCAAGTTGCGGCTGCCGCGCCAGCGCTGGGCCAGGGTAGGCGTGTTGTTCATGACGGCCGCCTTGGCGTTGGCGTGGGTGGCGCCGGCAGCGCTGGGAGCGCTGCCGGTGCCCTGGCGGTGTGTGACCGCCGACATCTTCATTTGACCAGCCATTCGTTCCACCGTGTCGCGATAGCCGGGCCGTTTTTGGCCCAGTAGGCGAAGTCGAGGGTGATCTGATCCTTAGCGTAGGCAGTGGGCAGGTTCGGCGCGAGTTCAGGCTTGAGCAGGCTCACGCTGTCCTTGTTCACCGGGGCATAGGCGGTGAGGTTGGCGAAGTCCGCCTGGCCTTTGGCCGAGCTGGAGTTGGCCAGGAACTTCATCGCCGCATCCTTGTTTTTCGAGCCCTTGGGGATAACCAGGAAGTCGGCCATGACCAGGTTCTGTTTCCAGCTCACGCCCACGGGGGCGCCGTCTTGTTGCAGGGCGTAGATACGGCCATTCCAGAACTGGCCGATGCTGGCTTCACCCGACGCCAGCAGTTGCTGCGATTGAGCGCCGCCGCCCCACCAGACGATGTCTTTCTTGATGGTGTCGAGTTTCTTGAAGGCGCGGTCCAGGTCCAGCGGGTAGAGCTTGTCGGCGGCGACGCCGTCTGCCAGCAGGGCCAGTTCCAGCACGCCCGGGCTCGGCCATTTGTACAGGGCGCGCTTGCCGGGGTAGGTCTTGGTGTCGAACAGGGCGCTCCAGTCCTGCGGTTTTCCCGCGCCCAGCTTGCCTTCGTTGTAACCCAGCACGAACGAGAAGTAGAACGAGCCCACACCATGGTCGCCGACGAAGCGCGGGTCGATCTTGTCGCGGTCGATGACCTTGAAGTCCAGCGGTTCCAGCAGGCCCTCGGCGGCGGCGCGCAAGGCGAAGTCGGCTTCCACATCGACCACGTCCCACTGCACGTTGCCACTGTCGACCATGGCCTTGAGCTTGCCGTAGTCGGTGGGGCCGTCCTGCACGACCTTGATGTCGCTGGCCTTGCTGAACGGCTCGGCCCATGCGGCCTTCTGTGCGTCCTGGGTAGAGCCGCCCCAGCTCACGAAGCTCATGCTGTCGGCGGCAAATGCAACGCTCGTGGAGACGGCCAGAATGCTGGCGGCAAGGACCGCGGTAGCACCTTTGTTGAACACCATTTGTACGCCCTCATTTGTTGTGTTTTGAGCGGGCTTTACATCGCCCGCCTTTCGGGAGCAGTGGGTCCAGGGGACCTGGTAATGGTCGACCGCGTCAGGGCTTGTTGTTTGTGCTGTCCCTGGCGGGCGCACCTGACACATTCATTCGGTCTACTGGAATATCATATTATGGTATTCCAAGATTTGTACAAGAGTTTCCCTGTACCGGCTATCTGCAGGGGGAGTGATTCACCCCTGCGGAGGGAAGCTTTATCAGGCTTGGAAGGGGATGCTCTCAACGACCTCCAGGTCGTAGCCTGTCAGGCCTGCGTACTTGAGCGGCGGGCCGAGATGGCGCAGCTTGCCCACGCCGATGTCCTGCAATATCTGCGCCCCGGTGCCCACCTCCGAATAGATGCGCGACTGCGAGCGGCTGTACTGGCGCGGTGGCTGGGTCAACTGCGGTACCCGTTCCAGCAATGCCTGGGACGATTCATGGTTGGCCAGCACCACCACCACGCCCCGGCCTTCCTCAGCTACACGTTGCAGCGCAGCCCACAGGGTCCAGTTGCTGGGCCCGCTGTATTCGGCGCCCACCAGGTCACGCAACGGGTCGATCACGTGCACCCGCACCAGGGTCGGGTCGTCGCGACGGATGTCGCCCATGACCATGGCCATGTGCACGCCACCTTCGATGCGGTCTTCGTAGGTGATCAGGCGAAAGGTACCGTGCACCGTGGGCAGGTCGCGCTCGCCATTGCGCACCACGGTGTGCTCGGTGCTCAGGCGGTAGTGGATGAGGTCGGCGATGGTGCCGATCTTGATGCCGTGCTTGCGGGCAAATACTTCCAGGTCCGGGCGCCGGGCCATGGTGCCGTCGTCGTTCATGACTTCGACAATGACGGCCGCCGGGGTGAAGCCGGCCAGCCGCGCCAGGTCGCATCCGGCTTCGGTATGGCCGGCGCGGGTGAGCACTCCGCCTTCGCGCGCCCGCAAGGGGAAAATATGCCCGGGCTGGACGATATCGTGCGCGGTGGCGCCAGGGGCAACCGCGGCCTGCACGGTGCGAGCACGGTCGGCGGCGGAGATACCGGTCGTCACCCCGGTGGCGGCCTCGATGGACACGGTGAAAGCAGTTGCGAACACGCTGCCATTGGCGGGCACCATCTGCTCTAGTCCGAGGCGTTGGCAGTGTTCGTCGGTCAGTGTCAGGCAGATCAGGCCACGGGCCTCGCGGGCCATGAAACTGATCTCGGTGGCGGTGCAGCGGTCGGCTGCCAGCAGCAGGTCGCCTTCGTTTTCTCTATCCTCATCGTCGACCAGCAATACCATCTTGCCCTGGCGGAAGTCTTCGATGATTTCTTCGGTGCTATTGAAGGCCATGTGTTGTCTCACTTATTGCTGGCAGGCGTTATTACAGTTCTGGTATACCATAATACAACTTGAACCGAACCGTCGAGGTAGTAATGAAGGCTTATTGGATCGCCCAGGTCGATGTCACGGACCCCGAGCAGTACACCGAGTACACCCAGCGCGCGCCGACCGCGTTCGCGCTGTATGGCGCCAAGTTTCTTGCCAGGGGCGGGCGCAGCATTGCCATGGAAGGGCGTGAGACACCGCAACGCAGCGTGGTGATCGAGTTTCCCTCGTATCAACAGGCCATCGACTGCTACAACTCGCCCGAATACCAGCAGGCCAAGGCCCAGCGCGAAGGCGTCGCCACGGCAGAAATCATCATAGTCGAAGGGTACCCGCTGGGTGACGACGACGCGGTGTGATCAGCGGATGAAGTGGATCTTGCCGCTGTCGTCGTTGCCCATGTAGATGCCGTAGACCCCGGCCCGGCGCTCCTCGATATAGCGTTCGAGGATTTGGCGTATGGCCGGGTAGTAGATGGCGTCCCAAGGAATGTCTTCGGGGGCGAAGAAGCGGTAGTCGAGGGTTTCCGGGCCGAAGGCACCGGTGATTTCCACGGCCAGGGCGCGGAAGACGATGTAGACCTCGCTGATGCGCGGCACGCTGAAGATAGAGTAGGGCGAGATGATCTCGGCGCGCACGCCAGTCTCTTCCCAGACTTCGCGCACGGCGGCCTGCTCGGTGGTCTCGCCGGCCTCCATGAAGCCGGCCGGCAACGTCCAGGTGCCCGGGCGCGGGGGGATGGCGCGCTGGCACAGCAGGTATTTGCCGTCCTGCTCGATGATGCAGCCGGCGATGATCTTCGGGTTGATGTAGTGAATGTAGCCGCAGCCCGTGCACATCAGCCGCTCATGGGTATCGCCGTCGGGCACCTGGTGAACCAGGTGGGCGGAACCGCATTGGGGGCAGAAGCGCGGGCTGGGCATGGTCAACTCACTATGCGGGGTTCTTTCTGGACGACGGGCGTGGCGATCTCACGCAGTTTGCTGCTGTCGTTCTGCTTCAGGCGCAGGTATTCCAGTGCCACCTTGGCGGCGGCGCGCACGTGGTCCACGGACGCCTGGTGCGCGGCCTGCGGGTCACCGCTCTTGATGGCGGCCACGATGCGCTCCATTTCCTGATTGCTGGAGCCGCGGCGGTTTTCCTGGGACACCGAGGTGGCGCGCAGGTAGCTGATGCGGGCCTGCAACTGGCGCAGTTGAGCGGCGGCCACGCGGTTGCCCGACCCCTCGAGCAGTACGTCGTAGAAACCCTGCACCGAATCCAGCACCTGGGTCAGTTCACCCTCGGCCAGGGCCTTGCGGTTCTCGTCCAGGGCTTTTTCCAGGGCGCGGATGTCCTTGGCCTTGGCGTTGAGCGTGAACAGTTGCACGATCAGGCCTTCGAGCACGCAGCGCAGCTCGTAGATGTCGCGGGCGTCTTCTAGGGTGATGATGGCCACGCGGGGGCCCTTGGCGTCGGCGAATTCCACCAGGCCTTCGGATTCCAGGTGGCGCAGGGCCTCGCGCACCGAGGTGCGGCTGACGCCCAGGCGATCGCACAGGTCGCGCTCCACCAGGCGGTCGCCGGGCAGCAGCTGGAAATTCATGATGGCGCTGCGCAGTTTATCGAGCACGATTTCGCGCAGGGTGACCGGGTTGCGATTGACCTTGAAGCTGTCGTCGAGTGGCAGGCGTTTCATTGGGTCCGCTCTGATATGTTGGGGAAGTACCTCAGGGCCGGAATGAGGGCCGGACAAGGGCCGAAAATCATGGGCGAGTTTATCATGCAAACAGCTGTATTGAATGGGCCGGCCTCTTCCTGGGCTTCGCCCGGCCCCACAAGGGCTTGCCTATCCGATGCGGGACCGTGCGAAGCTCGGGAAAGGTTTCACACAATATCCGGCAAAGCCCCCAACTTGCCTTTGTGATAAACCATCGGCGTCACCGGTTCGGCCGGCAATATCAGGTTCTTCACCGCGCCCACGATGATGGCATGGTCGCCGCCGTCGTATTCGCGCCACAACTCGCACTCGATGATCGCCGTGGCCTTGGTCAGCAGCGGGTTGCCCAGCTCGCTCAAGTGCCATTCGATGCCCAAGGCCTTGTCCTTGCCCTTGCCGGCAAACGCATAGGCTTCGGCTTTCTGATCGGCGGACAGCAAGTGAATGGCGAAGCGCTTGCTGTCGCGCAGCACCGGGTAGGTGTCCGAGGCGTAGTTGGGGCAGAACAGTACCAGCGCCGGGTCGATGGACAGGGCGCTGAAAGCGCTGGCGGTGATGCCGACGATGCCGCCGTCCGGGTCCAGGGTGGTGACCACCGTGACGCCGGAGGGGAACGACGCCATCACTTCTTTATAGATGCCGGGTTCGATCATGGCAGCAACACTCCTAACGCATCACAAAGGGATCGGGCATGGGCGCCTGCGAGAGGTTGATCCATACCGTTTTCAGTTCGGTGTAGGCCAGCACCGAATCGATGCCGCTCTCGCGGCCGTAGCCGCTGTTCTTGAAACCGCCGATCGGGGCCATGGCCGAGACCGCGCGGTAGGTGTTGACCCAGATGATGCCCGAACGCACATCGCGCGCCAAACGGTGCGCGCGTCCCAGGTCACGGGTCCAGATGCCGGCGGCCAGGCCGAACTGCGAGTCGTTGGCGATCGCCAGCGCCTGCGCCTCGTCCTTGAAGCGAATCACCGAAGCCACGGGGCCGAACACTTCTTCCTGCATGATCTTCATGGAGTTGCTGTCGCATTCGAACAGGGTGGGCTCGTAGTACCAGCCGTCACTGCCGGTCTGTGCACGCTTGCCGCCGGTGCGCAGGATAGCGCCCTCGGCCACTGCCGCCGCGACCAGACCTTCGACCACGGCCAATTGCTGCGCGGTGGCCATGGGGCCCATTTCGCTGGTTTCATCCTGGGGGTTGCCGATGCGGATGCGCTGGGCGCGTTCTACCAGGCGGGCGACGAATTCGTCGTAGATCTCGTCCTGTACCAGCAGGCGTGAACCGGAAACGCAGCTCTGTCCGGAAGCCGCGTAAATGCCGGCCACGGCGCCATTGATGGCGCTGTCCAGGTCGGCGTCGGCGAAGATGATGTTGGGCGACTTGCCACCCAGTTCCAGCGATAGCTTGGCGAAGTTCTCGGCACTGCTGCGCACCACATGGCGAGCCGTGGCGGCGCCGCCGGTGAAGGCGACCTTGCGCACCAGTGGGTGGCGGGTCAGCGCCGCGCCGGTGCAGGGGCCGTAACCGGTGACCACGTTGACCACGCCTGGCGGAATGCCGGCCTCCAGGGCCAGGCGGGCCAGCTCCAGAATCGTCGCCGACGCATGTTCCGAGGGTTTGAGGACAATGGTGTTGCCCGCCGCCAGGGCTGGGGCCAGCTTGATGGCGGTGAGGTACAGCGGGCTGTTCCAGGGAATGATTCCGGCCACGACGCCCATGGGTTCGTGCACGGTGTAGGCAAACAGGTCGGGTTTGTCCAGCGGCAGGGTGCCGCCTTCCAGCTTGTCGGCCAGGCCCGCGGTGTAGTGGAAGAACTCTGGCAGGTAGCCCACCTGGCCCCGGGTCTCGCGGATCAGCTTGCCGTTGTCGCGGCTTTCCAGTTGCGCCAGTTGCTCTTTGTTCTCGGCGATCAGGTCGCCCAGGCGGCGCAGCAGCTTGCCCCGCGCGGTGGCTGTCAGGCCTCGCCAGGCGGGGCTTTCAAAGGCTTTTTGCGCCGATTGCACGGCGCGTTCCACATCGGCTTCGTCGGCGTCGGGCAACACGGCCCAGGCTTGCGCCGTGGCCGGGTTGAGGCTTTCGAAGGTCTTGCCGGACAGGGCATCGACCCATTGGCCGTCGATGCACATCTGGAAGCGGGCGAGAGTCATGCAACGATCCCCTTGGCGTGATTCTGGGTAGTGAGCGCATGGGCGAGGAAGTCCAGCAGCACCTGGTTGACCAGGCGCGGCGACTCCACGGGCATCATATGCCGCTGTTCATCGAGCACTGCAACTTGCGCGCCGGGAATGCGCTCGGCCAGTTGCCGTGCCATCAGCGGCGTGGAGCCTGGGTCCAGTTCACCGGTGGCGATCAGCGTCGGCACCTGAATGTGGCCCAGGTCGTCGGCGCGGTACATGTCCTGGGTGGCGAAAAGCTCATAGGTGGTCAGGTAACCCTGGGGGTCATTGCTGGCCAGCGTCTGGCGGATCGCCGCGATTTGCGCCGGGTTGGCGGCCTGGTATTCGCGGCTGAACCAGCGCGACAGGGCTGCCTCGGCATTGGCGTCCGGGCCGTGCTCCGCAGCCTGGGCAGTGCGGGCGATGACACCGGCCCGTTGTTCGGCACTGCGGTTGAACACACTGTTGAGCACCACCAGCCCCGACAACCGCTCGGGGTAGTGCAGCGCGAAGGCACGTGCCACCAGGCCGCCCATCGAGAAGCCGATGACGATGGCCTGGGGGATGCGCAGGTGGTCGAGCAGTTCCAGCAATTGGTCGGCATACCCACCCAGCGAGGTACCGGCAGCCGGGCGCGGGCTGGCGCCGTGGCCCAGCATGTCGTAGGCGATGACGCTGTAATACGGGGCCAGGCCGACGATCTGGCCGCCCCACATTTCTTTGTTCAGGCCCACGCCGTGGATCAGGATCACCGGGTGGCCTTGGCCGGTCGCCAGGTAACTGGTACCGGCCGGGGTAGTTTCAGCGGTAGGCCGAATCATGGAACGCTCCTGCAAGCCTTAGTTGTTTTTTTCTGCGGCCAGTTCTTCGAGGTCGATGTAGCGGTTGCCGATGCGCGGGTGCAGGCGGCCACCGTTGGCAGCGCCCAGCACCACCACGATCTCGTCGGCGCGCGGGGCGTCTTCGATCTGCATTTCAAGGGTGATGTAGTGCGAACGCAGCCCTTCGTCGTCCTTGTGCATCATCGGGATCTGGATCGAGGTGCCTGGGCCGCCGCGCTTGTTGGTAAAGCTCAGGTAGCTCTTGGCCTGCACCGCTTCGCGGTAGTGGTTGCCGAAGCGCAGGGTGTGGATAACCGCCGAGGCGTGTTCGATCTCGCCGTCGGCACCCACTACCGCGGCCTTGCCATAGGCTTCGATCTTGTCGGCACCACCGATGGCGGCGGTCAGGCGTTCGACCATCAGTGCGCCCAGGGCAGAGCAGTTGGCCTTGATCACCGGCTTGAGGTCTTCGACGAAACCCTGGCCAACCCAAGGGTTCTTGATCACCACCGCCAGGCCGACCATGGTCACTGGCTTGTCAGTGGCCTTGCCGCCTTCGATCAGGGTTTCCTCGGTGTAGCTCACGATCTTGCGAATTTCGAAACTCATGGCCTGCTCCATTCTAGAGATGGGATGGATGTTGTTGTCTGATGGTATACCATAATATTTGTGATGCAAGCCCCTTGTGCGCGATGGTGGGGCGGGGAGGCGATAAAAGGTATGTGGTATGCCAAAAGATGGCATTCCATGGATCATAGCGTAGAAGGGGCTTGGGCGATAAGGAGCAGATGGGCGGGGTGCAGCAGCGGCCGCCTGGCGGCGTCAGGGCCGGCCGCTGCTTGGCGTCAGCGTTTGGCGGGAGCGATCAGGCCATTGAGGTAGTCATACAGGGCATCCGCCACCTTGATGTAGCCTTCCTTGGTGAAGTGCACCAGGTCGGGGCGGGCCAGGTCCTGGGCTTGCCAATTGACGATGGCGCAGTCTCCCCCCATGAATGCCTGCCAGCTCCAGTAGAGGGTACGGTTCTGCTGGGCGACGCGTTGCTGCACGTCGATCACGGGGTGCAGGCTGCGAGGCTGGCGCGCCTGGCAACTGCCGGCGCCTTTGTTCTTGATCGAGTCCGGCGCGCCGACGATCAACAGCACGGTGCCGGGCAATGCCTGGCGCAGTAGCTGAATGCGCTGGGTTTGCTGGCTTTCGTACAGGCCTACGTCCAGGTCGTCGTCGAAGGCTTCGTTGGTACCGTAGGCCAGAATCAGCAAGTCAGGCTTTAGCGCCTTGAGGGTGTCCAGCCACCCTGGTTGCCATTTGTCCACCACGCTGAACTGGGCGCCGTTGATGCCCAATGTAGAGAACACCACGCCACTGTTGTTCTGCCCCAGGATATTCCAGCCGCCGACAGCCAGGTTCTGGCTGCTGGCGAAGGTCAGGTCCATGGGCAGGGCCAGGTTGCCGATGGCCGGGCTCAGGCGCCACTGGCCATTGGTCAGCGGCAAGGGGCGGGCCGTCTGGGTGTAATCATCGCGGGCTTGCAGGCGGTTATTGCTGCCGGCCTGGTACAGGGCCGAAACCCGGTAGCGCATGTCGGTGGGCGGCGTGGGGTCCAGGTGTACATGGGCGCCAGCAGTCTGTGGCAGCGACAAGTAACCCCCCAGCGGGAACTGGTCGCTGTGCTGGTTGCGCGCCGAGACCAGGTTCCATTGGCTGCGAGCCGCGGTGATGCGCACCTGGTCGTAGCGCGTGCCGGGTACCGGGGTAGCAGCGATGAAGCCAATACCGCCGTTGCCGTAGTCCTGCTGGAAGCGGGTGCGCAGTTCACCGGTCAACAGGTCGGCGGCAGTGTGCGAGTCACCCAACTGAACAATGGTCACCGCCGAGCGCTGGACGTTCTTCAGTTTATTCTGCAGCAGCCGCAGGTTGGGTTCGGCGGCGGGCGGCTTGGCTACCCGCACCACTTTGGCGGGGCTTGGCGCAGTTTGCGTGGCGACGGCCGAGACCGGGCTGCAGCCGCTCAACAGCACGGCACTCAGCAGCGTCATGGGGCCAGGCAGTCGTTTCATTCAGCGCTCCGTTAGGTCGTGGTTCTGGATATTGATCAGGGACATCACCCGTTCGGCGATCAGCTTCTGGCCGGTGGTGGTGAAGTGGATACCGTCGTCCACGCGCGTCTTGACCTTCTTGCCGTCCGCACTTTCCAGGTACGGCGAGAAGCTGGTCTCGTCGTGGTAGCCCAGCACGTCGTTGGCCGACAGGTACAACTGGCCGTAGTGCTCGGCTTCGCTTTTATAGAGTTCGCGCAGGTAAGCCATGGCAGTGGACAGCTTGTCCTTGCGCATGTTCGGCGGACCCACCCAGATGACCTGCACATTGTGTGCCCGGGCCAGGTCATAGATACGCTCCACCCGCTGGCGGTACGAGGCTTCCCAGTCCGCGCTGTGGAAGTGCAGGAAAGGCTTGCCCTTGGCCACCGGCATGTCCCAGGGGTCGTTGGGACCGAGGAACACCACGATCAGGCGAATGTTGTGGTTGGCCAGCAGGGTTTGCTCCACCGTCAGCGGCCAGTTGAAAAAACCCGGATAGGCAAGCCCGGTGCTCTGCTTGCTGAGGTTGATGCTGTTGATCTTGTAGCGCTTGAGCAGTGTGTTGGCCAGGTGCGGTGCCACGCCTTGCATCAATGAGTCGCCGACGAAGAACACCTCGTCGCTGGGGTTGAGGTTGGCGATGGTCAGCGGGGTGATCTTTACCGGTGCCGGGGGCTCCGGTGCGGCTACCGGCGCCTGCACCGGCGCGGCTTGCACGATGGTTTCCGGCTCCGGCTCCGGTTCCGCACCGGCGACTGGCGAAGCGGGCCGGTCGTTGGCCGGTGTTTCTTCCAGGCGTGCGAAGAAGGCGTTCCGCGCGTCGTCCATGGCGTCGGTCAGGCGGGCGCCGAAGCCCCATGACGCGTTGTCACCCAGCCCCGGCACGCTGCAGTCGGCGTGGTACTTCTGCTGGCAGTACAGGCGAATCGACGTCTGGTTCAGCCACACCAGGATCAACGCCGTTACCAGCAGGCCCAGGGTTACCTGCAAGGCCTTGATGAATTGGCTGCCCACGTTATCAGAAGCTGGCATAGATGAACCCCGGCACGCCTGAGGGCGACGCGAAAATGACCAAGGAAATGAACAGGCCCAACGGTATCGGGTACACCAGCCAGGGAATCCGTCGGCTGGCGGCGAAGGCCTGGCGCAGGCTTTGTACGAGCCAGGGGTAAACGGCGATCAATGTCAGGCACGCCAGCACACCTGCCCAGGGGCCTTGGGCCAGGCCGTCGAAAGACAGGCGGGTGAGGCCCACAAGCATGTCCTGGGTGTCTTCCAGGGTGGCGCTGCGAAAGAAGATCCAGGCAAAGGCCACGTAATGAAAGGTCAGCAAACGGGCCAGCAGGTCAGCGCCCGGCCAGGTGCGTGGGCCGGGGAACGTCCGCGCATACAGCCGGTAGACGATCAGCCCAGCGCCATGCAGGGCGCCCCATATCAGGAAGTTGACACTTGCGCCGTGCCACAGGCCCGAGATCACCATGGCCAGGAACAGGTTCAGGTTACCGCGCCAGTAGCCTTTGCGGTTGCCGCCCAGGGGAATGTACAGGTAGTCGCGGATGAACGTCGACAGGCTGATGTGCCAGCGGTCCCAGAACTCCTTGAGGTTGCGCGCCAGGTACGGGTAGTCGAAATTGCGTGGCAGGCGAAAGCCCAGCAGCAACGCGATGCCAGTAACCAGGTTGGTGTAGCCGCTGAAGTTGAAGTAGATCTGCAGCGAGTAGCCATAGATGCTCAGCAGTATCTGTTCGGGGGAGAAGCCGCTGGGTGTGTCGAATACCGGGTCCACCCAATTGTTGGCCAGCCAGGTGCTGAACAGGAACAATTTCACCACGGCCAGGGCCACCAGCCCGAGGGCGCGCTGTGGCTCCAGCACTTGGCGCGGGGCGCTGGGGTTGATCTGCGGCAGCAGGTGCTCGGCGCGGTTCACGGGGCCGGCGATCAGGCTGGGGAAGAACGCCAGGTACAGGGCCAGGTCCAACGGCGCGGCGGGCTTGAGCGTGCCGCGGTTGATGGACATCAGGTAGCTGACCGAGTGGAAGATATAGAACGACATGCCTACAGGCAGCAGTACTTCCCAGATAGGCAACGAACCATCAATGCCCAGCGCCTGCAAGCCTTGCTGGAAGCCGGTGGCGAAGAAGTCCTGGTATTTGAAGAAATAGAAACAGCCCAGCACCAGTGCCAGGATGGCCCCGTAGGTGAACCTTCGCCCCGGGTAGCGCGCACTCAGGTGGCCCAGCGCGAATACCGCGGCGCTATAGCCCAGGAGTACGTACAGGAACGTGAGGTTGAAACTGGCCAGGATCGCGTAGCTGGCCACCAGCAGTAGCACGTTCTGCACGCGCAAGCTGAAGTTGAGGCACCAGTACAGCAGGAAGAACAGAATGAAGCACAGGCCGAATTCGATCGAGAAGTAGCTCATCAACGTAGTCCGTTACGCTGTCTGCGGCAGCAGGAAGGGGGGCGTTTTCAGGCGCATCGCCGCAAATCAGGGGCGCGGATTATGTCAGAGTGCCAGATGGCCCAACAAGCCGACCTTGGATGAAGATTGCACTAGGCCACCTTACGTCTGTCGGACAATTCGACAGGCAGGCAGCAATTGGGATCCATCTTCCAAAAGCTGCACTAGTCTTCTCCTTTCAACCAAAGGAGGTGGTTATGAACCGCACAGGCAATCGTATGGACAGCGCAGCAATCAGGGAAACCCTGTACCAGGAGTGGGACAGCGGAGAGCTCATCGAGCAGCCATGGGGTACGGCGCGGGGCGAGGCCGGCGGTTATCTGAAGCATGAGGCTGGGTATGACATGGAGGAAGAGGAAGAAGAGTAAGTTGGCAAGCCTTGGCATGGCTGCCTGGCTCTGGTGCCGGGCAGCCATGTTGTCTCAAGGCTTCAGTTGGCATCCTTCCAGTGCAGATTCAGGGTGTTCGCTTTGCCGGTGGCCACCTCAACCGTCCCCCGGGCTTCACGCCCGTCATGTTGCGCGACCACCACGTACCGGCCAGCGGGCAGCTGTGCCAGCAGCAGGGGCCCCACGTCATTCACGTCGAGCACTTCGTGGCCCTGGGCATTCTGGATGGCAATGTGGCTCACCGGTACGTACTTGTTCCCCGTTCCTTCTGAAAAGGTCATGTGCAGGTCATAACCCGGCATGCGCTGGAGTGCGCACGCCTCATCCAGCCCGATGCCTCCGGACAGGTAAGTGACGCCGTTCTGTTGTTGAGCTTGAAGCTGGACGCCAGCAGGATCCACGGGGTCGGTGCAGGCGGCGTGGGCGAGAGCAGAGCAAAGCCCTGCCAGGAGGGCGGCTGTCAGGGTGAGGGTGTGGAGGGTGTTCATGGTGGTGGCTCCTGAGGGAGTGGATGCCTACCTTCATGAGACCTGGAAGGGGTATGGGGCGTTCGGGGTGGGGATGCGATATTGCGTGGGTGGGAGGAGGGTGCAGGCGCGGTGGGGTTTCTTTTCTATATAGAGGTGTGGGGTGGGGCGGGTCCGGGAATTGGATGGGGATAGCATAAAGGCCGCCAGGTGCAGGGCTCTGGCTTTTCCGGCGTTCTCAAGACCGAGCGCCGCCCGCCTTGTTGCACCGCCACAGACCTGCAGCGAACAAACAAGGCGGCCTAGGTAATCCCACAGACATAACTGGCCCGAAACAAACGTTGGAGCAGAGCTTGCTCGCGAAGCGCCGCGCGGGCGGCGCTCGATCTCAAGAACGCCAGAAGCATCAAGGCAGGCACCTGGCGGCCTTGATACGGCGCCAAGCGGGGAACCTTTTGACTTAAAAGACAATTTCCCAAAATTAACCCTTGACGCCCCCACAGATCCCTCTATAATTCGCCCCACTTCCGGCGCAGACCAAACGGAAAACTCCTTGATAATCAAGCAGTTAACCAAAGTAACCCGCTCCGAAGTGTTTCGATTTTAATGTCGAAAGCGGTGAAAAAAGGCAGTTGACAGCGACTCAAATCGCTGTAGAATTCGCCTCCCGCTAACGAGAGATCGAAGCGAGTCAAGTGGTTGAAGTTGTTAGAGATTCTCTGAAAAACTTCAAATAAACGCTTGACAGGCCCTGAGGAAAGCGTAGAATGCGCGCCTCGGTTGAGGCGAAAGAATCAACCACCGCTCTTTAACAACTGAATCAAGCAATTCGTGTGGGTGCTTGTGGCTCAGACTGATAGTCAGAAAGATTATCAGCATCACAAGTTACTCCGCGAGAAATCAAAGATGTAACCAACGATTGCTGAGCCAAGTTTATAGGGTTTTCTCAAAACCCGATTGCAGTATTGAACTGAAGAGTTTGATCATGGCTCAGATTGAACGCTGGCGGCAGGCCTAACACATGCAAGTCGAGCGGATGAAGAGAGCTTGCTCTCTGATTCAGCGGCGGACGGGTGAGTAATGCCTAGGAATCTGCCTGGTAGTGGGGGACAACGTTTCGAAAGGAACGCTAATACCGCATACGTCCTACGGGAGAAAGCAGGGGACCTTCGGGCCTTGCGCTATCAGATGAGCCTAGGTCGGATTAGCTAGTTGGTGAGGTAATGGCTCACCAAGGCGACGATCCGTAACTGGTCTGAGAGGATGATCAGTCACACTGGAACTGAGACACGGTCCAGACTCCTACGGGAGGCAGCAGTGGGGAATATTGGACAATGGGCGAAAGCCTGATCCAGCCATGCCGCGTGTGTGAAGAAGGTCTTCGGATTGTAAAGCACTTTAAGGTGGGAGGAAGGGTTGTAGATTAATACTCTGCAATTTTGACGTTACCGCCAGAATAAGCACCGGCTAACTCTGTGCCAGCAGCCGCGGTAATACAGAGGGTGCAAGCGTTAATCGGAATTACTGGGCGTAAAGCGCGCGTAGGTGGTTTGTTAAGTCGGATGTGAAATCCCCGGGCTCAACCTGGGAACTGCATCCGAAACTGGCAAGCTAGAGTATGGTAGAGGGTAGTGGAATTTCCTGTGTAGCGGTGAAATGCGTAGATATAGGAAGGAACACCAGTGGCGAAGGCGACTACCTGGACTGATACTGACACTGAGGTGCGAAAGCGTGGGGAGCAAACAGGATTAGATACCCTGGTAGTCCACGCCGTAAACGATGTCAACTAGCCGTTGGGGTCCTTGAGACTTTAGTGGCGCAGCTAACGCATTAAGTTGACCGCCTGGGGAGTACGGCCGCAAGGTTAAAACTCAAATGAATTGACGGGGGCCCGCACAAGCGGTGGAGCATGTGGTTTAATTCGAAGCAACGCGAAGAACCTTACCAGGCCTTGACATCCAATGAACTTTCCAGAGATGGATTGGTGCCTTCGGGAGCATTGAGACAGGTGCTGCATGGCTGTCGTCAGCTCGTGTCGTGAGATGTTGGGTTAAGTCCCGTAACGAGCGCAACCCTTGTCCTTAGTTACCAGCACGTCATGGTGGGCACTCTAAGGAGACTGCCGGTGACAAACCGGAGGAAGGTGAGGATGACGTCAAGTCATCATGGCCCTTACGGCCTGGGCTACACACGTGCTACAATGGTCGGTACAGAGGGTTGCCAAGCCGCGAGGTGGAGCTAATCTCACAAAACCGATCGTAGTCCGGATCGCAGTCTGCAACTCGACTGCGTGAAGTCGGAATCGCTAGTAATCGCGAATCAGAATGTCGCGGTGAATACGTTCCCGGGCCTTGTACACACCGCCCGTCACACCATGGGAGTGGGTTGCACCAGAAGTAGCTAGTCTAACCTTCGGGAGGACGGTTACCACGGTGTGATTCATGACTGGGGTGAAGTCGTAACAAGGTAGCCGTAGGGGAACCTGCGGCTGGATCACCTCCTTAATCGACGACATCAGCTGTATCATGAGCTCCCACACGAATTGCTTGATTCATTGAAGAAGACGATAGAAGCAGACCGAAATTGGGTCTGTAGCTCAGTTGGTTAGAGCGCACCCCTGATAAGGGTGAGGTCGGCAGTTCGAATCTGCCCAGACCCACCAATTTTTGTGTGGGAAATGCCTGTATATGGGGCCATAGCTCAGCTGGGAGAGCGCCTGCCTTGCACGCAGGAGGTCAGCGGTTCGATCCCGCTTGGCTCCACCATAAACTGCTTCCAAAGCTTAGAAATGAATATTCGGATCGAATATTGATTTCTGAACTTTATCAGAATCGTTCTTTAAAAATTTGGGTATGTGATAGAAAGATAGACTGGATAGCACTTTCACTGGTGTTTATTCAGGCTAAGGTAAAATTTGTGAGTTCTCTTTTAATTAAGAAATGCAAATTTTCGGCGAATGTCGTCTTCACAGTATAACCAGATTGCTTGGGGTTATATGGTCAAGTGAAGAAGCGCATACGGTGGATGCCTTGGCAGTCAGAGGCGATGAAAGACGTGGTAGCCTGCGAAAAGCTTCGGGGAGTCGGCAAACAGACTGTGATCCGGAGATGTCTGAATGGGGGAACCCAGCCATCATAAGATGGTTATCTCAAGCTGAATACATAGGCTTGAGAGGCGAACCAGGGGAACTGAAACATCTAAGTACCCTGAGGAAAAGAAATCAACCGAGATTCCCTTAGTAGTGGCGAGCGAACGGGGACCAGCCCTTAAGTTGATTTGAGATTAGCGGAACGCTCTGGAAAGTGCGGCCATAGTGGGTGATAGCCCTGTACGCGAAAATCTCTTGTCAATGAAATCGAGTAGGACGGAGCACGAGAAACTTTGTCTGAATATGGGGGGACCATCCTCCAAGGCTAAATACTACTGACTGACCGATAGTGAACTAGTACCGTGAGGGAAAGGCGAAAAGAACCCCGGAGAGGGGAGTGAAATAGATCCTGAAACCGTATGCGTACAAGCAGTGGGAGCAGACTTTGTTCTGTGACTGCGTACCTTTTGTATAATGGGTCAGCGACTTATATTCAGTGGCGAGCTTAACCGAATAGGGGAGGCGTAGCGAAAGCGAGTGTTAATAGCGCGTTTAGTCGCTGGGTATAGACCCGAAACCGGGCGATCTATCCATGGGCAGGTTGAAGGTTGGGTAACACTAACTGGAGGACCGAACCGACTACCGTTGAAAAGTTAGCGGATGACCTGTGGATCGGAGTGAAAGGCTAATCAAGCTCGGAGATAGCTGGTTCTCCTCGAAAGCTATTTAGGTAGCGCCTCATGTATCACTGTAGGGGGTAGAGCACTGTTTCGGCTAGGGGGTCATCCCGACTTACCAAACCGATGCAAACTCCGAATACCTACAAGTGCCGAGCATGGGAGACACACGGCGGGTGCTAACGTCCGTCGTGAAAAGGGAAACAACCCAGACCGTCAGCTAAGGTCCCAAAGTCATGGTTAAGTGGGAAACGATGTGGGAAGGCTTAGACAGCTAGGAGGTTGGCTTAGAAGCAGCCACCCTTTAAAGAAAGCGTAATAGCTCACTAGTCGAGTCGGCCTGCGCGGAAGATGTAACGGGGCTCAAACCATGCACCGAAGCTACGGGTATCATCTTTTGATGATGCGGTAGAGGAGCGTTCTGTAAGCCTGTGAAGGTGAGTTGAGAAGCTTGCTGGAGGTATCAGAAGTGCGAATGCTGACATGAGTAACGACAATGGGTGTGAAAAACACCCACGCCGAAAGACCAAGGTTTCCTGCGCAACGTTAATCGACGCAGGGTTAGTCGGTCCCTAAGGCGAGGCTGAAAAGCGTAGTCGATGGAAAACAGGTTAATATTCCTGTACTTCTGGTTATTGCGATGGAGGGACGGAGAAGGCTAGGCCAGCTTGGCGTTGGTTGTCCAAGTTTAAGGTGGTAGGCTGGAATCTTAGGTAAATCCGGGATTCTAAGGCCGAGAGCTGATGACGAGTTGCCTTTAGGCGACGAAGTGGTTGATGCCATGCTTCCAAGAAAAGCTTCTAAGCTTCAGGTAACCAGGAACCGTACCCCAAACCGACACAGGTGGTTGGGTAGAGAATACCAAGGCGCTTGAGAGAACTCGGGTGAAGGAACTAGGCAAAATGGCACCGTAACTTCGGGAGAAGGTGCGCCGGTGAGGGTGAAGGACTTGCTCCGTAAGCTCATGCCGGTCGAAGATACCAGGCCGCTGCGACTGTTTATTAAAAACACAGCACTCTGCAAACACGAAAGTGGACGTATAGGGTGTGACGCCTGCCCGGTGCCGGAAGGTTAATTGATGGGGTTAGCTAACGCGAAGCTCTTGATCGAAGCCCCGGTAAACGGCGGCCGTAACTATAACGGTCCTAAGGTAGCGAAATTCCTTGTCGGGTAAGTTCCGACCTGCACGAATGGCGTAACGATGGCGGCGCTGTCTCCACCCGAGACTCAGTGAAATTGAAATCGCTGTGAAGATGCAGTGTATCCGCGGCTAGACGGAAAGACCCCGTGAACCTTTACTATAGCTTTGCACTGGACTTTGAATTTGCTTGTGTAGGATAGGTGGGAGGCTTTGAAGCGTGGACGCCAGTTCGCGTGGAGCCATCCTTGAAATACCACCCTGGCAACTTTGAGGTTCTAACTCAGGTCCGTTATCCGGATCGAGGACAGTGTATGGTGGGTAGTTTGACTGGGGCGGTCTCCTCCTAAAGAGTAACGGAGGAGTACGAAGGTGCGCTCAGACCGGTCGGAAATCGGTCGTAGAGTATAAAGGCAAAAGCGCGCTTGACTGCGAGACAGACACGTCGAGCAGGTACGAAAGTAGGTCTTAGTGATCCGGTGGTTCTGTATGGAAGGGCCATCGCTCAACGGATAAAAGGTACTCCGGGGATAACAGGCTGATACCGCCCAAGAGTTCATATCGACGGCGGTGTTTGGCACCTCGATGTCGGCTCATCACATCCTGGGGCTGAAGCCGGTCCCAAGGGTATGGCTGTTCGCCATTTAAAGTGGTACGCGAGCTGGGTTTAGAACGTCGTGAGACAGTTCGGTCCCTATCTGCCGTGGACGTTTGAGATTTGAGAGGGGCTGCTCCTAGTACGAGAGGACCGGAGTGGACGAACCTCTGGTGTTCCGGTTGTCACGCCAGTGGCATTGCCGGGTAGCTATGTTCGGAAAAGATAACCGCTGAAAGCATCTAAGCGGGAAACTTGCCTCAAGATGAGATCTCACTGGAACCTTGAGTTCCCTAAAGGGCCGTCGAAGACTACGACGTTGATAGGTTGGGTGTGTAAGCGCTGTGAGGCGTTGAGCTAACCAATACTAATTGCCCGTGAGGCTTGACCATATAACACCCAAGCAATTTGCGTCGAACGACCAGATTGCGGTGTTGTGAAGATGATACGAACCGAAAGTTTGCGTATTCACAAAGACCATCACATACCCGATTCGCTGGAATGCCTGTCAAAGGGCGTCCTGGCTACAGAATTTCTTGACGACCATAGAGCATTGGAACCACCTGATCCCATCCCGAACTCAGCAGTGAAACGATGCATCGCCGATGGTAGTGTGGGGTTTCCCCATGTGAGAGTAGGTCATCGTCAAGATTAAATTCCGAAACCCCCAGTTGCGAAAGCAGCTGGGGGTTTTGTCTTTCTGGGGTTCGCCGATGCGGCTGACGCGCTCTGGCCGCGTCTCAGACGCCATGCGCCGTCAGGCAAACCGTTTGAAGCCCAGGCACCGAGTTTTACCGGTAAAACCTCCAATGCATGATGTAATTCCCGCTGAACATGGATCAGCGCGGGCGCTATCGTGTGGATGCTTTAAACCACATCAGGAGAAATTGAAATGGTATTCACCGAGCATCCCGAATTCAGCTTCAACGCATTGATTCAGTGGCACCCGGACAGCAGCAGTAACACCACGATGGCCGTGATGGATGCATCATCGATTGCGCCGGGCCATCTTGTTGGATCAGGTAGCAGCAATGGGACCAATAGCGCAGTGGTCCGGCTCACCTGCGGATCTGTCGGCGGGGATTACTACTATGAGATCACCGGGGACCAACGGGTTCAAAGGTTGCAAGACACAGCACTGGTAGCCGACGTCGACGGTTGGGTACGATTTGTTGACTTGGAAAGCGCGGTGCTGTGCCAGACGATATGGAGCCTCGGGGTAGACCCGAAAGCGTTCAAGAAAGGATCGCAGGTTGATATCGTATTGAAGGACGGTCGCGGACGGACTGTGAAAGGCGTAAAAGAGGGCGACAAGGTTCACTTGAACCTGAACCGTGGCGAGCCAGTAAAGCTGTCGTTACTGCTCGATATGGATCATAAAGGCGGGTCGTTCTTTGATAACATCAAGCTTGCTCCCTGACAGCTACTAGTGTCAAAAGCGCCCCCTGAAGTAACCGAAAGGCTATTTCAAGGGGCGCCCTTTCACGCAGTTACTTCTTCAGCCTCATCATCTGCCACCACTGCCTTCACCACCTCATGACGACGGATGTACTTCCAGTCCGACTCATCAATGTAGATACCGGCAGGCCCACTACCCCCTTCTAGGTCGATGGCCACATGCGCCGACACCTGCGGCTTCACGCTCGCCAGAATCGGTACGAAACCCAATTGCTGGCTGGTTTCCAGCAGCGCTGACTGGTTGCGCTCGTCGATGTCCGCCGCTTCGTCCAGGTAGTACGGCAGGCGAATACGCCCGGCCAGGTCACGGTCCATCAAGTGCAGCAACAAGTACATGTTGGTCAGCGCCTTGATGGTCATGGTGGTGCCGTTGGAGGCCGCGCCGTCGATGTCGGTGTGGATGACCGGCTGGCCATTGACCTTGGTGATCTCGAACGCCAGCTCGAACAGGTCCTTGAGACCCAACTGGTTATGGTTGGCAGCCACCAGGCGGGCCAGGTATTCCTTGGCCTCTTCGTTCTTGTTGTCCTGCTCGGCACTCTGGCTGAGGTCGAACACGGACAGGGTTTCGCCTTCTTCGTACTGGCCGGCGCTGTGGATGATCTGGTCGATGTGCTTGAGCGCTTCCTTGTTCGGTGCCAGCACGATACGGAAGCTCTGCAGGTTGGAGACCTGACGCTTGTTGATCTCGCGGTTGAACAGCGCCAGCTGGTGTTCCAGGCTGTCGTAGTCGCTGCGGATATTGCGCAGGGTACGGGCGATGTCGGTGACCGCGGCACGGCGTGCCTTGGCCAGGGTAAGGGCTTCGTCGGTGCGGTGGTCATAAGCGTTGATCAGCAGTTGCAGACGGCGCTCCATGTCATCTTCGCTGTCGAACTTGGCCACGCCCTTGAGGCGTACCTGGGCATACAGCGCATCGATCTGGCCGTCGACGCGCTGCAGGCCTTGCCAGCTGTCCTGGTAGTCGTTGAGCAGCGGCAGCAGATTGTCCATGGAGTCGTCCACCGCCTCCATGAACGGCGTGCCGAAGGGCAGGTCGGCGGGTAGCAGTTGGCGACGGCGCAGGGCGTCATCCAGGGTGCGTTGCTTGGCTTCCATGTCGGCGATCTGTCGGCCTACCAGTTGCAGCTTGGCGGACAGTTGCTGGACGCGTTCGGTAAAGGCATCGCTGGAACGCTTGAGTTCGTCCTGGGCGGCTTCCATTTGCGCAAGCTGGTCCAGCTTGTCGCCTTCCTCGGCGCTCAGGGTCTGGGTGCGGCGGAAGTCTTCCAGGGCTTTCTGAGCATCGAGCACCTGTTGGTACAGGGTTTCGGCCTGCTCTTTGCTGGCTGCGCGGTCGGAGGCCACGGCCTGTTGGGTCTTGAGCTGCTTGAGCTCTTTCTCCAGGCGCTCCTTCTGCTCGCGCAAGGCGGCGCGGTCGGCCAGGGCCTGCAAGGCTGGCGGGTCGATGTGCGACAAGTCGATGGAAATGCCCGGTACTTCGAAGCGCTCGCCCTTGAAGCCGTCCAGAATGGCTTCCAGGGATTTGACCCACGCGTCGCTGTCGTCCAGGGAGATACCTTGCTCACCCAGCGGCAGGCTGAACAGTGCGCTGTTGAAGAGACGCATAAGGCGCTCGACATCCTGCTGCGAGAATTCTTCGCGCAGGCGGGCGTAGCTGTTGTTGTCGGCGTGGTCGAGTTGCTGCTTTACCGACTTGAGGCGCTTTTCCAGGTCGCGCAAGCGCTCTTCCAGGTCTTCGGCGCTGAACTGGCGCGATTGGGCCAGGGCGCCGGCCAACTCATCATGAGCGTCCTTGGCGGCCAGCAATTGCTGTTCCAGGGTTTTCACGTCGTTGACCAGAGCAAAGCGATGCTTGAGCACCGACAGCTCGCCCAGCCAGCGTTGCACACCGGTGATCTCGCGCTCTAGGCGCATCAGCTCCTGGGTACCGCCGCGCTGGTTGTTCTGCAGGGCGTCCTGTTCCTTGCGGTAATGCTCGGCCTGGATCACCAGCTCTTCCTTGCGGGCGCCGGAATAGTCCTGCCAGGTGCCGAGCAACGAGTCGAGGACCGGCGAAATGCGGTGCAGCTTGCCGCGCAGGATATCGCGCTGGCGAACACCGTTTGCCAAGGCTTCCACCAGGGGCCCGGCGGACACCAGCGAGTTGTAGTCCTGTTCCATGCGGCGCACGTCGCGGAAGGCTTCTTCGCAGGCGGCGATGTAGTCGACGCTGCCCGAGCGCAGGCTGTGCTCGAAGGCATCGAGGAACAGTTGCTTGAGCTTGGCGGCGGTGATCTCGCGCATGTGCAGCAGGTTGATGAACAGGGCGCGGAAGGTCTTCAGGCTCTGCTCACTGGTGGAGCGCAGTGGAATCAGCGTCAGGTCCAGCGGTACCGACGTGTGGCCGCCAACCAGCAGGCGTCGCAATTCGTCAGGCTTGAGCTCGTAGGCTTTCAGGCCATTGCGCTCAAGGTTGGTGAACAGCTCTTTCTGCCGCAGGCAGGTATCGTTCTTCTGGTAGTGAGCCAGGTCCAGTTCGCCTTTGTAGGCGAAGAACTGGTGGCCGAAACCGCCGCCCGGACCGCGGCCGACCACGCCGATGACGTGGGGGCCATGGGGCAGGGAGACTTCGCAGAGGATGTAGCTGGTGTCGCTGGCGAAGTAGAACCGCCGCGATTGTTCCAGGCTGTACTTGCCGAAGCTCATGTCCGACATGCGGGCCAGAATCGGGAATTGCAGGGCGTTGATCGAGGCAGACTTGCCCAGGTTGTTGGCGCCGTACACCGATAGCGGATTTTCCAGTGGGAACAGCCCCAGGCTGTAACCCGCGGTGTTCAGCAGGGCGAAGCGGCGGATGCCATAGCGTTCCTGGCTCATGCATCGATCTCCTGTTCTTCGGCAATGGCGCGTGCCAGGGCCTCTTCTTCCGACTCGTCGTTGTCTTCGATCACCACGATGTCGTCATCGTCCACCAGCACCGGGGTCGGCAACGGCAGGTCGCTGTGCAGGCTGGCCGCCAGGTTGCGGTCTTGCTGCACCGACAGGCACACATCGAGGAAGCGGTGCATGGGCGGCAGGAAGCGGTACACGCCGTTCTCTTCGCCGGCGAATCCCAACTGGGTCATGCGACGCATGATTTTCTCTTCCAGCTCTTCGGGCGTCTGGACTTCGGCCTGCAGGAACAGGTCGCGGTATTTCTCCAGCAGCGAAGGCAGTTCGTCGCGGCCGATGCTGCCGCCGTCCAGCACGGCCATGGGGTCGCGGCCCTGGTCTGCCAGGTGTTCCACCAGAATGAAGGTGAACAGCGAGAGGCGCTGGGCGGTCTTGTTGACCTGGGCGGCCGCCTGCTCGGGCACGAAGTAGAAGAAGCCACGGGTGTCGCATACCAGGTCGAAGCCCAGGGCGCGGAACAGGCCGCGGTACTGGTCCTGCAGGTTGGACAATTGCGCGTACAGCTCCGGGTCGCGACGGCTGATGTGGAAGCCCTTGAACAGCTCGCGGAAGATCGGCGCCAGCTGGGACATTTCGGACAGATCAAGATTCATGTGCAGTGCTCGCAGAGGGTTCCAGCGGCGTGGCCTGGGCCGCGGCGGCGCTGGAAAGCAGGGCGAAGGAGCGCAGGCTCACGCGGTGCTCCAGGGTGTGGTACTCGCGGCGCTCCAGGCGCTCGCGGGCAAAGCGTTTGTCCCGGGACAGGCGCGAGAACCAGTACAGCAGTTCATCGGTAGCGCCATCGGGTTCCTGTTCCAGCAACCAGGTCATCAGGTCGGGCAGGGGCAGGGCGTCTTCGCAGCGGTCGAGCATTTCCTTGACCGTGCGCGGCGCCTTGGGCGCATCGCCCTGGCGGGTCTTGTGCGCCTTGGGGAACTGCGCCGGCTTGGCTTCGAAACGGGCCAGCGCGTAGACGTAGGCTTCCACCTGGCTGGCACTGCCCAGGAAAGTGCTCTGGGGGCGGGTGAACATCGGCATGGCTGCTTGCGGCACCGCGTCCAGGCCCTTGCGGCGAATCGCCGACAGAGCCAGCGCGGCGCCACGGGTCACGGCGTTGTGCCGGCGCGCTTCTTCGCGCAACGGCAGTAGCAATTCGCGGGCATGGCGCAAGGTCAGCTGGGCGCGAGTCTGCATTTCGAGGATGCGCGCGTGGGTGCGCAGCAACATGTCGTCATCCACGATGTGGCCCAGGCGCTGCTGCTCGGTGAGCATGCGCAGCAGCACGTTCTCGACCTTGCGCACGCCTTGCTCGAACGCACCGTCGGCGTTCACCAGCTGGATCATCGGCTCGACGTACTCGTCCCAGGTGGCCAGCACTTCGGCGTAGCGCTGGCGCAGGGGGATCTGCCGGTCGCTGGTCTTGGCGCGTTCCGCCACGGCCACCAGGGCCTGCTCGTCGTTGTCGAGTTTCTTCAGCACGTCGCGGATACGCATATCCAGCAAGCGCAGTTGGCGGGCCAGGTCGTTGCCGTCGCGAATGTCGAAGGCATCTTGAATATGCCCGGCCAGACGTTCCAGGTGGCGCAGGTAGGCTTCGATCTCAAGGCACAGGCCCAGGCGGTGCTCGCGACGCAGGTAAGCGAGGAAATCGTGGATCTGGGCATTGAGCTCGAAGCGGTTCGGGCTCTTGGCCACCGGCACCAGGATGTCCAGGCGGATCCATACGTCGAGCACGGCAGTGATGTCCTGCGGCGTGCTGTCCAGTTGCTGGGCAGCGACCTGCTGGCGAAGTTCGCTCAGGCTCAGGGTGCCCTGGTCGAAATGGGCACACAGCGGTTCGAGCAATGCCCAGTGTTCGGCGAGTGCGCGCAAGACGCGCTTGGGTTCGATCATTGGATGGCCGACTCGTTGCCAGATAAAAGGGGCGATTGTACTGCATCAGCCATCCGATCATTGAGCCCCTGATCGACTTGGCAGCGGTTTGTCGCGATCAACTGCGGCACGGCGCACAGAACGGCGGTAGAATTGGCGTTTAACTTATCCACAGATGGCCGCGCTTTGTTAATCGAGTCCAGTCGCCGCGCTTACCTGGCAGCCATGCAAGTGGTGCAATGGCTGCCGCGTACCGAATTGCCGTTCGCCGCGCCCTCGCGCCCTGAACTGCTGGCCCCGCCGACCCCGGTGGAGCCGCCGCCACAGGCCGCCCTCCAGCCAGCAGCCGGGGCCAATGTCGCCGTGCCCGCGGCGCGCGCGCCAGAACGGCCGAAAATCGACGTCCCACGGCCCACGCCCAAGGCAGCCGTCAAGCCGGTACCCGAACCCGAGGCGGCCCCCGTGGCGCCGAAAGTGGTACAGCCACCGCCGCCGCGCTTTGCCCTGCAACTGCTGCGCGCCGGTAGCTGCCTGATTCTGGTCGAGCTGCCCACCGGCGAGCCGTTCCAGAGCCGTGACCCCGCCTACCTGCTGCTCAAGGACATGCTGCGTGCCGCCGGCCTGCCTGACGCCCCGCAGATCATCGGCGAGCCGGTGCGCTGGCCGCTGCTGGTGCGCGGCAACCTGGACCAGGGCCCGGAAGCTGCGCGCGATTTCGTCCAGGGCTTTGTCCTGGCGCGCCTGGAAGAAGCCCCATGCGCCTGTCTTTGGCTGGTGGGGTTGCCCGCCGTGCGGTTTGCCGGTGAAGCCAATGCCGAAGACTACAACCGTGATTTGCAGGTCGAGGGCCTGGGCGACGCCTGGTGCCTGCCGGGCCTGGAATTGTTGATGGACGAGCCGCAACGCAAGGCGGACGTCTGGAAAGCCATGCGCCGACTGATGGCGCGCTGGAAACCGAAGAATGACTGATGCCGTGACCTTCCGCCGGATGACCGAGGCGGACCTTGAAGCCGTGTTGAAGATCGAATACGCCGCCTACAGCCATCCGTGGACGCGGGGTATCTTCCTCGACGGGTTGAAGTCATACGAGATCTGGCTGATGTTCGAAGGGCAGCAACAGGTGGGGCACGGGGTGATCAACGTGATCATCGATGAAGCGCACCTGCTCAACATCACCGTCAAGCCGGAAAGCCAGGGGCGCGGGCTGGGGCTGCTGCTATTGGAGCGGCTGATGAGCCGTGCCTACGAAATGAATGGTCGTGAATGTTTTCTGGAAGTGCGCGACAGCAATCGCTCGGCATACCGGTTGTATGAACGCTTCGGCTTCAACGAAATCGGCCGGCGCCGTGATTACTACCCGATAGCGGGTGGGCGCGAAGATGCCCTGGTCATGGCCTGCACCTTGTTCGAATAGCCTGGGTGCCGGGTCCCACAGGGTAATCCCTACGACCGCGGCCATCCTCTGTGGGACCGGGCGCCAGCTCGGGAAGCTGGCGCCGCGGTGTATCAAACGCAACGCGGTGAGGCCTTCCCGAGCTTCGCTCGGTCCCGCAGGGAGCAGCATTTTCAGCGGCGTTCGGGTTTACCGTCCAACGGGTCCAATTGCGCCAGTTCAGCCTCGTCCAGGCCATCGCCGCCGCCTATGTCGTCCTCGTCGACAACGCTCAGCGCCGAGTCTGCCGGCCGGCCCCTGCCGGCCTCGTGGGGCGAGCGCGCGCCATCTTCATCGATCAGGGTTTCAGGGCTCATGTCGTCATCGGTGGGGTTGTGGTCGTCCATCGATGCGCCGGTCATGCCGGCTTCTCGCACCCGGCTGGGCGGCTGCTCCTGATCGATCTCGGCCTGGGTGATCTCGTCACCAATCTTTGCCGTGGGCTCGTCCTCGTCCAGATGCAGCTCCTCCATGGAGCCCATGCGGTCTTCGTTGTCATCGATGGGCGCCGGTTGCGGGGCGTGCATCGGGCGGTGTGACTCGGTCATGGTAATTCCTCATGTTTGGGGCCTTAATAGGGTGGACCCGTGGCCTTCATGAAGATTCCGCCTGTTTTGCATCGGCCATCGCCACAGCGCGTGACCCGCCAGGCGCGGCGCCAGTCATAGCTTGCGCACCAATATCGAGGCTAGAACATGAACGATCTACAGGAACTGATTGATAACAACGCCCGCTGGGCTGAAGGCATCAAGCAGAAGGATCCCGACTTCTTCGCCAAGCTGGCCCGCCAGCAGACCCCCGAGTATCTCTGGATCGGCTGCTCCGATGCACGGGTACCAGCCAATGAAATCGTCGGCATGCTGCCGGGCGATCTGTTTGTACACCGCAACGTTGCCAACGTGGTGCTGCACACCGACCTCAACTGCCTGTCGGTCATCCAGTACGCCGTGGACGTGCTCAAGGTCAAACACATCCTGGTTACTGGCCACTATGGCTGCGGCGGAGTGCGAGCGTCCATGCAGGACCGCCAGTTCGGCCTGATCGACGGCTGGCTGCGTTCGATCCGCGACCTGTACTACGAGCACCGTTTGGCCCTGGCCGAGCTGCCGACCGAGGAAGAGCAGGTCGACCGGCTGTGCGAACTGAACGTCATCCAGCAAGTGGCCAACGTTGCCCACACCAGCATCGTCCAGAACGCCTGGCACCGCGGTCAGAGCCTGTCGGTGCATGGTTGCATCTATGGCATCAAGGACGGCCGCTGGAAGAGCCTGGGCGCCAACATCAGCGGCTTCGAGCAACTGCCGCCGCAATACCGTTTGCGCCCGCTTTAATCTGTAACCTCCCGCAGACAGCTACAGGCTTGAGTCCGGCAGCGCCATCGGTGCTGCCAGGCTTTTCAACGCTCGGTTGGCCGGTGCCGTTGCGCACGCTTGCCTGGCCTTGTCCGGGGTATCGCCGCGCACGCTGGTGTAGAACAGCTCACAGGTCTGCTGCTTCTGCGCTACCTGCCATTTCTGCGTGCAGCTATTCAAGGTAGCCTGGGCGTCCGCTTTCGGATTGCTACCCATTCCCGCCTGCCAACAGGCCGCGCTCAAGTCCTGCCCCATCACTTTCAAACCGGCTTCGTCGGCCTGCTGCTGATTGCCATCGTGGTTGGCAGGGTCAGCCGCGTACCAGATATAGCTCGGGTGGTTAGCGCCCAGTACCGGGACATTCTTGCCGGCGTTGGGGCTGATGGACGCAAGTCCGAGCACGGCCACATTCTGGCCATACTGGGCCTTGATCCAATTGCGCACCGGTGCGCCGAACGCCACCATCGGCAACGTCTGCCCGGCCAGGTTCTGGCTGACTTCCTTGACCATCGTGACCTGATAGTCCTTGAAGTAATCGTAGACACCGGCCAGGTCGCTGCCCGCGGTGGCGGGCGCGGCGATCGGGGCAATGTCTATGATGGTCTGGTAGCCGGGCGTCTGTTCGGCGGGCACGCCGTTCTCGGTCAGCAAGGTGGCCCAACGGTCGGTGGTCTTGGAGTTCAGGTAGTCCTGGAACTGGGTCAGCGAATAGTCTGGCGGGAAGTGCAGCAACTCGACGCTGCGGCGGTTCTCCAGGGCCATGCCCAGCGGCAGGAACAGCGACCAGTTGTAGGCCCACTTGTTGTCGGTATTGAGTTGGCTGGCACCCTTGTAGGCCAGGTCGCCGGCGTTGAGCAGTTGCGTCAGGGGCTGGTCGTAGTTATCCGGCACGCCGCTCAGGGTCGCGAATACCTGCTGGTTGTCGCGGGTCACGGTCACCTTGGCCTGGGCATAACCGTCGCGCTGCAGGCTTTGGGTCAGGTAGTGCTCCACGGTCTGCTCCAGCGTCCAGTTGCGGTAGCAGATAACGTTGCAGTTGTTGGGGTAGGCGAACAGCTGGCTTACACGCTGGGTACTGCCCAGGTCGATCTGGATATCGGCGTGGGCGGTGCCCGCCAGGGTCAGGGCGGCAAGGGCGGTGGCGAGCGCTGAGGCTTTTTGCATGCATAACTCCGTGTCAGTGTTGGCCCCCTGTGTGCGGGGTTGGCCGGTGCATAGTGCGCGAGTGCGGATGGCCGGGGAATGGCTGGAGGGGAAAAATTTTGCATGCAATCGTGAAAACCCTGTGGGTGGCGCTGGCACTCGCCCGGCCAATGGTTGGCGCCGCTGATGAGCGCGATGAAGCGCAGTTCGTGCGATGGTTTCGCGATCACGACACCGCCGCCTTCGAGCGGTTTCTGGTGCAGCACAAGGTCGACGCAGTGGTGCCGCTTTATCAACTGTTGCGCAGCGCCAGCGACTGGCAATCTTGCCACGCCCAGCCCTTTGCGGTGCCTCCGCCCAGCCACTGGCCGGCAGTGGCGTCGACATTGCGGCTGCTGGATGCGTTGCGCCAACAGGGCGTACTGACACGGTTCGAGGTGGTCTCCGCTTACCGCAATACGCGTTTGAACGCTTGCGCGGGTGGCGCTGCCCATAGCGCCCACACCCAGGCATTCGCCGTGGATCTGGCGTTTCCCGATGCCAGCTCCCAGCCGCAGCGCCTGTGCGACTTCTGGAAACAGCATGGCGGTGAGTGGAACCTCGGCCTGAGCCGTTACCCGTCCGGGCGCGTACACCTGGACACCACGGGCTACCGCACCTGGGGCGATGACTACCGCGCGGCGACGTCGTATTGCCTGGCGCCGGCCTCAGACCAGATGAGGCCTGAGCATACCCAGGACGTCCCGGGCCAGTGAGCCGCTGCGTTCATTCACCCGCGCACGAAATTGAACGCCAGGCAGCGCCGGCAGTTCCCAGTGAGCCGGAACCGGGACCACGCCGGGCGGGATCGACGACTCATTCAGGCAGGCCACGCCCAGCCCGGCGCTGAGGGCCGATTGCAGTCCTGCGACGCCCGATGCCGAATGTGCCACCAGGTAAGGCTGGCGGGCGCGCTCGAGGATATTCAAGGCCAACCCTTGCAGCGAGCAACTGGCTGGCAGAATCACCAGCGGCAGGGTCGCGGGGCGGTCTTGCAGCAAGTGCTCGGCCACCACCCACTGCAGTTTCTCGTTGCGTACAGGTTCAACACCCTCGGCTGGCGCGGGTGTGTCCTCCAGTACTATCTGCATGTACAGGCCGATGTCGAAGTCATCAGGCTGGGCCTCGATCAGCGCACTCTTGCGAATGGTCACGTGCAGGCGCAGGCCGGGGTAACGGTCGGCCAAGCGCTTGAGCAGCGGCGCTATGGCGTTGGGCCGGAAATAGTCGGTAATCAGCAAGCGCAGGTCACCGCTCAGGCGTGTGCCGCGCATGTCGTGGAACGCCTGTTCATTAAGGTCCAGCAACTGCCGGGCATGGGTCAGCAAGCGTTCGCCCATCGGTGTCAAGCGGGTGCCACGCTTGCTGCGGCTGAACAACTGCTGCCCGCAGAACGCCTCCAGTTTCTGCAACTGTTCGCTGACGGCTGATTGGGAACGGTGCAGGCGTTCGGCGGCAGCCGACAGGGTGCCGACTTCGGCCACTACGGTGAGGGTATGCAGTAGGTCAAGATCGAAGCGATGCATGGTTACCCAGCCTTTTGCCGATGGATGCCTTCTGAATATCCCGCTTTTCCGATGGCTGTACAAGGTTGAATATCGCCTTGCACACTACCCACGAAGGAGCGACATCATGCCTGGCCTGTCCCTGTTGATTTCCGGTGAACCGAAACCTGACCTGGTCCCCGTGCTAGCGCGGGAGCTGACCGAACTGACCTGTGCAGTACTCGACAAGCAGCAGCAGAGCACTACCGTGCTCGTCGATTTTTTGCCCCGGGCCCAGTGGTTTATCCACAACCGCAGCCTGGCCGAGCTAGGCAAGGACGCCTTCCGCCTGCAAGTGACGGTCACCGACGAGACCACCACCAAGGACCAGAAGGCGCGGTTCCAGCGCGAGGCCTATGCACTGCTGGCCGAACGCATCGGCAACCTGCACTCGCACTCCAACGTGCACCTGATCGATTGCCGGGCCGGAACCTACAGTTACGCCGGGGTGACCCAGGAGTACCGTTACCAGCACCCTCAGGCCTGAGGCTCAGGGATAGGGGACGGGCGTGAGTACCGGCTGGCCGGCGAAAAAGGCCAGCAGGTTCTGATTCACCAGGCTCACGGTCGCTTCCGATGCCTGGGGCGAAAGCCCGGCCACGTGCGGGGTCAAGACCACGTTATGCAGGGCCTTGAGGGCGTCCGGCACCTGTGGTTCGTCATCGAATACGTCAAGGGCGGCACCGGCGATGGTGCCCTGCTGCAAGGCATCGATCAGATCAGCGGTGGCGATCACGGTGGCGCGGGCAATGTTGATCACAAAACCGTGGGGCCCCAAGGCTCGCAAGGCTGTCTTGTCGATCACATGGCGTGTGCCGGCGCCGCCTGGCGTGGCGATGATCAGGTAATCGCAGCTGGCAGCCAGCTCCACCGGCGTGGCGCAGTAGTGGTAGTCCACGTCCGTGCGCGGGCGACGGTTGTGGTAGCTGATGGACATGTCGAAGCCTCCCGCCCCACGCTTGGCAATGGCCATGCCTACAGCGCCAAGGCCGAGAATGCCCAGGCGCGTGCCCTCCAGCGTCGGCCGGCTGAGCTTGCGCCATTCGCCACGGCGCACTGAAGCATCGGCCTGGGGAATATCGCGCACCAATGACAGCAGCAGGGCCATGGCGTGGTCGGCCACCGACGAGGCGTTGGCACCTGCGCCGTTGGTCACGGTGATCCCGGCGGCGTGAGCGGCCGCCAGGTCAACCTGCTCGTAACCGGCACCGATCACGCAGATGATCTTCAAGTGCGGCAAGGCCGCCATCTCATCGGCGAAAAAGCCCAGCGGGCCCCGGGTCAGCACGGCAGTGATGCTATCACCATGTTCCTGGATGGCAGCGGCGCGCAGTTCGCGGCTTGGCGCGCGGATCAGGGTGAAACCGCTGTCTTCAAGGATGTGCAGGTAGTCGTTGACGGCTTCGACCAGTACCAGGACCGTGGCGCTCATGAGTGCCCTCCGTGTGGGATGTCATGGGTGATAAAGCGCCGGGTGAATCCTGGCGCGCGAGTGACGCCCCAAGGCTGTGAAAGCAAAGGAAGGCGTAGGCCAGTCAGTATCCCCGAAAAAGCGCGAACGCAGCCTACGGCTTTGGTTTAATGTCAGGTGTTCAGGGGAGGCCGCGTCTCAGTCACGCACAACGCATGAGGGCAGACGCGGCGTTGCGGTAGTTGTCGCGCGGTTCAGAATGTCAGGGCATTGGTCAGGTCACCCATGGGTTTCTGCCCACGCGCCACCATGGCGTCGTCACGCTGCTTGAGGCCGTCCAGGGTCTCCAGCTTGAATACCCGGGTAATCAGCCGCAGGATCGATGCGGTGTCGTACACCGTGTGGTCTACCGTGCCCTTGCGGGCGAACGGCGACACCACCAGGGCGGGGATCCGTGTGCCGGGTCCCCAGCGGTCGCCCTTGGGCGGCGCCACATGGTCCCACCAGCCGCCGTTCTCGTCCACGGTCACCACCACCACCATGTTCTTCCACTGCGGGCTGTTGCGCAGCACCTTGAGGGCTGTGGCGATATGGCGGTCGCCGGCGGCCACGTCGGCATACCCGGCGTGCATGTTCAGGTTGCCCTGGGGCTTGTAGAAGGTCACCGCCGGCAACTTGCCCGCCGCGGCATCGGCGAAGAATCTGTTGGTGCCGGGTTCATCACCCAGGCCGCCGTCGCGCAGGCGCTTCTGGCGCTCGGCCGGGTTTTCCGGGCCTTGCTGCTTGAAGTAGTTGAAGGGTTGGTGGTGGTACTGGAAGTTCGGGATCTTGGGAATGCCGCCCGAGTCCTTGAATTCGTCCAGGGTGGCCTGCCAGGCGCCGGCATACCAGGCCCAGTCGATGTTCTTCTTGCTCAGCTTGTCGCCGATGTGTTCGTGGCTCTGGGGCACCAGCACGCTGGGCAGGTCCGGTTTGGAATAGTCCGGGCGCTCGGGGTCGCGTATCCAGGTGGGCCAGTAGGGCGGGGCCATGGTGTTCACGGCGAAACCGTCCGGGGTCAGGGCGCTGGGGCCGAACGCCGGGGCGCCGGTCATGGCGCTGGCCGGCGTCTTGTCCAGAGGCTTGAGGCGCGTGTCTAGCGGGTCATCGCTCTGCAGCGTGGCGATCTGCTCCTTGGCCGCCGAGGTGCTGGCGTTGGGGTAGAACGGCGCCGTCGCACTGATCAGGTACTGATGGTTCAGGAACGAACCGCCAAACGCGCCTTGGAAGAAGTTGTCGCACAGCACGAATTCCCGCGCCACGTCCCACAGGCGCAGAGCATATTGCGTCTGGTCGTAGTAGCCCATGGTCAGGCCGCCAGAGTCGGCCCAGGCAACGAACTGATCGTTTTTGCCGCCATTGATCTGCATCTGGTTCTGGTAGAACACATGCCACAGGTCGCGGGTGATGATACCCAGCGGCAGGTCTTCCTTGTTCGGGCCTTTCAGCGCGAACGGTGCATTGGGCAGGTTTTCCTGGTACTGCACGCCGGCGGTGTAGGTCACTCCATCCACGGCCTGGGGGCCGATCTGCAGGGTGCCGCCCCAGGCCGGTGGCAAGGTCTTGAGCAGGCTGCCGTCGCGGTCGCGCTGCTGGTAGTCCTCGGGTTTGAGCGACGACAGAGGCTTTTCTACCCCAGGGAAATTGCCGAACAGGTTGTTGAAGCTGCGGTTCTCGGCGTAGATCACCACCACGGTCTTCACATTGTCGGCCAGCGCCTTGTCCAGGTCGGTGGGCGACAGCGGGTGTTCGTCCGGCTTGCGCGGCGGGTCACTGGCCTTGCCGCAGCCGCTCAGCGCTGCGGCACCGACGCCCAGCACCGCCACGCCACCCAGGAAGCGGCGGCGGCTGGTGTCGGGAAGTCGGGGGGTGGTGGCGTCTTTCGTCTCGTCGGTCTTGTCGCTCATTACGGCATCCCTGGTCAGGTGCAACAAAATAATTCTGGCGGCGAGGCTAGCAGTGGATTGTGACGGTTTTGCGGCGGGTTGATGTCGGTGGCCCTGAAGCTCAATGAGCTGGCGTCAATGGGGGCTGGGCGCGAGCACCATGCCTCACTGAAGGAGGCTGCGCCATGGGGCACGCCTGAAAGAAGGGTAGGAGATTTCCGAAAGCGCCTGATGGCTTCCGTTTTCGACCCACAAAAAAAAGAGCCTACCTTTCGGTAAGCTCTTTTTCGTACTTGGTGGTTACACAGTCTGGCACGGCGTGTAATACAGCCTGGTGTTGCTCGCAAGCATGAAGGTCGCGTCGCTGTTGCTACTAGCAACACTCGATGGTGTTCCGATGGGTTTGAATTTCGCTGCGACGACGGCGTCAAGTTGAGTGTGAGCTTCGCCTTGGACTGCTGCGACCGAGAGGCGATTGGCTGGGTGGCCAGTCCAACCGGCTACAGTGGCGACGATGTTCGTGACCTCATGCTGGAAAGCGTAGAGAAGCGGTTTGGTGATCAGCTCCCCAGCACGCCTGTGCAGTGGATGAGCGATAATGGCTCGGCCTATGTCGCAGAGCAGACTCGGCTCTTTGCACAGCAAATCGGCTTGCAGTCTGTAACGACGCCGGTTCGCAGCCCGCAGAGTAACGGGATGGCCGAGAGCTCCGTGAAGACCATCAAGCGCGACTACGTGGCCCCCATGCCTCGCCCGAACCGCGAAACGGCGTTACGCAACCTGGCAATCGCTTTCGAGCATTACAACGAGCAGCATCCACACAGCGCGCTGAAATACCGCTCTCCCAGAGAGTTCAGGCGTATGAAGACGGCATCAAGTTAACGGGGTGGCGGTGTCCGGTTTTGTAGGGGGCAGTCCAGGTTGCTAAGAGCAGTCTCTATTCAACACGCTATACCGTGGAGGGGCATTGTGTGTCTTTGCCTATTACTTGTAGATCACTAATCTGCGTTTCAAGGTCGCTAGACTTCGTCCAATGAATAGCGTTCCACCCTAACTCACGTGCGGCTTGAACATTAGCTTTAGTATCATCTATCAAGAGTAACTCTTCCGGTAGAAATCCGGACAGTTCGGTAATTTTTTTATAAAAATCAAGGCTTGGCTTTCGGCAAGACAGCGCCGCCGAGTAAAAGATGCCATCGCAGTAGTGCTCCAGACCAAGCGATTTCATTAAAAAATTTGCGCGTAGGTGTTCTTGATTGGACGCGAGAAATACTTTCACACCACGACGACGATGACGGGCCAGATCCGACAGCAACCCAAGGTTGAGCCGAGCATCGTTTTCAAACCAATAACTCAATAATCTATGCCGAGAAAGTTTCGGAGCAATGTCTGCCAGCACTGACTCAAGCCTCTCCTCCAGGCATAACTTGCCTGTAACTATAGCATCCCAGTAAGGCTCGAAGAGCGCCTTGTGGAGATCTGAGCTTGCTAGCCCGAGATCTTCCTCAAGAGATGAAGCCCAGCCCTCACCGTCGGAGGGGCGACCATCAACGACGACACCATCCACATCAACCATAAAAGCTTGAATCAACGTAGCCTCCGTCTGGCATCCCGTACTCCGCATTGCGAACAGATCCCAATGCTTTCAGTTGGCATACTTCCCGAGTCGCAAGCATATGAGAACGGCTTGGATAGGTATAAGACTTGTTATGCATAACCTTAGCGCGCACTCAGTTGCCAAGTGAGTTCGCCGAACGCTTACGGTCGATCTCCATTCGTCATACCACTCTTATGATTACTAAGGCAGTGCCTTCCTAGAGGTAAGAAGCGACTCTATCCGCAGTCATGACGATTCGCCAATTTGATGGGGGGCGGTTACTTTGTTGTTTCCAAATTGTCGAGATGATCGGCGTACCACTGCATCATCGTTGTACGTTGCTCCAGGTACTGAGCCTTGTAGATGCCTCTAACGCCTGGAGCCTTATGACTGAGTTGCGCCTCAATGTGGTCCGCTGGAAAACCGTGCTCGTTGAGTACGGTGCTTGCAATATGACGGAAGCCATGTCCAGTCTGTCGTCCATAGTAACCAAGGCGCCTTAGCACCATCAGAAAAACGGTTACGACGCCGAAGCGCTACGCCGCTACTGCGACCAATATCGAATGCAACCCGTCATCCCGTTGCGCTCGATGAAGCGCAAAGCCAAGCCTGGCTTACCAAGACTGTTTGATCGGCCCAAGTACCGACAGCGCAACATCATCGAGCGCATGTCGGAATGGCGGAAAGAGAACCGCCGGATCGTAACGCGCTTCGACAAGCTTGCAAAAAGCTATTCCGCTATGGTTTCGCTGGCTTGTTCCATGCGGTGTTTGCGACAGCTGTTTTCGTACAGAGCCTAGTGCGGTATCGGAGAGAGGACGGCGTTGAATATCGCTGCGTTTCATCCGTGTATGCCTCCCGTTCAATTTTTATTGAAGCATGGGGGCATACAGGATGTGAAAGGATGTGGGTGGATCAGTTTGGATGTCCAGACACAAGAAAGCCCGCACGAGGCGGGCTTCTTGAGGTGATTCATAGACTGCTGTAGACATCTATGGATCGGCACTTGGTGGCTACACAGGGACTTGAACCCCGGACCCCAGCATTATGAATGCTATGCTCTAACCAACTGAGCTATGTAGCCAAGATGGCGCGCATTATTCCCTCAGAACGAAGATGCGTCAAGCATCTTTTTGAAATTTTTTTACGCCTGATCAAAAGCTTAGCCCAAAACGCACAAATGGCCACCGCCGGAGCGCGTGCGACAGGGTGGCTTCAGCCCCGGGGTCAGACATAATTTGTTTCATTGTTAGCAATCGCGCATAGAAAAATGGCACATTAGCGATTCCTTGCGCTGGCCGTGCACCCGTATGTGGCACGCTGAACAGCGTTCCTCCCTGTTGTCCGGAAGACTGCTCCATGGCCCTCACCAACATTCAACCCAGCGCTACCGCGGCTACCGCAGCGCCGCCCCAGACCAGCCCGCTGGTGATGCGCATCATCGGCGCCTGCGCACTGGCGCATCTGATCAATGACCTGATCCAGTCGGTGCTGCCGTCGATCTACCCGATGCTCAAGGCCAACTATGGCCTGAGCTTCACCCAGATCGGCCTGATAACCCTGACGTTCCAGATCACCGCCTCGCTGCTGCAGCCGTGGGTCGGTTTTTACACTGACCGCAATCCCAAGCCCAACCTGCTGCCCCTTGGCACTATCTGCACCCTGGTAGGCATCGTCATGCTGGCGTTCGTTGGCAGCTTCCCGATGATCCTGCTGGCGTCGGCGCTGGTAGGCATCGGCTCCTCGACCTTCCACCCGGAAACCTCGCGTATTGCCCGCCTGGCCTCGGGGGGGCGCTATGGCCTGGCGCAATCCACTTTCCAGGTAGGCGGCAACGCCGGCTCGGCTTTCGGCCCGCTGCTGGCGGCGGCGTTGATCATTCCCTTCGGCCAGGGCAACGTCGCGCTGTTCGGTATCTTCGCGCTGTTCGCCTTGGGCGTGACGTGGGTGCTGAGCCGCTGGTACAAGGAGCACCTGAACCTGTTCAAGGCCAAGAAGGGCGGCCAGGCCACTCACGGGCTGTCGCGGCGCCGGGTCACCGGCGCGCTGGTGGTGCTGGGCCTGCTGGTGTTTTCCAAGTATTTCTACATGGCCAGCTTTACCAGCTACTTCACCTTTTACCTGATCGAGAAATTCCAGCTGTCGGTCGCCAGCTCCCAGTTGCACCTGTTCCTGTTCCTGGGCGCGGTCGCCGCCGGCACCTTCTTCGGGGGCCCCATCGGCGACAAGATCGGCCGCAAGGCAGTGATCTGGTTCTCGATCCTGGGCGTGGCGCCGTTCACCCTGGCGCTGCCTTACGTGGACCTGTTCTGGACCACGGTGCTGAGCATCGTTATCGGGTTCATCCTGGCGTCGGCGTTCTCGGCCATCGTCGTGTATGCCCAGGAACTGGTGCCCGGCAACGTCGGCATGATCGCCGGCGTGTTCTTCGGGCTGATGTTCGGCTTCGGCGGTATCGGCGCGGCGCTGCTCGGGCATCTGGCCGACATTCGCGGTATCGAATACGTTTACGGGCTGTGTTCGTTCCTGCCGTTGTTCGGCATATTGACGATTCTATTGCCCAATACTCGCAAGGTGTAAGCCAACAGCAAGCCCGCATGAAGCGGGCTTGCTGTCAGACAGCTTGCGCAGCTTTCCAGGCAGTGAATTCTGACAGACGCAACCCATAGCGTGCCAATACGCCTTCATGCAACCGGCGAAGCTCTTCGATGATCAAGGCTTGCACATTCGGCTGCTCTGGCGTCGGCACGCTGGCCATGACATGCCGCTCAATGATTGCCACAGCATCTTCGCCAGGGGCGACTACCACCTCTCGGATGGTTTGCTTGATCAAGTTGCGCCACGCCAACCGCAACGGATCCGGTGCTGCCAGTTCCTGGCGAATGGCCAGATACTCCTGCGTGGATCGTTCGTACGCCCATACATAGAGATCCCTGAGAAGCTCCACCCGCGTCAGTTCGTACAGTCCCAGGGTCGCCCTGCTATAGGCCTGTTCAGGTACGTCGAGAAAGGTCAGCGGACACAGATTGGCGCGAAACAGAGGCAGGTTGGCCGCCAGCCGCGAGGTGCGTTTGTTGATGTCTGCAAAGGGTTGCAGGTAGGGAATGTGGACCATGATGAAAAACGATTGCTCGAAGGGGTCTTCAATAGCGGCAGCCTTGGCCAGCACTTCATCCAATGCTTCATCGATCTGCTGTGGGGCGGCCAGTGGGCGGTACACGCTCTGGCCGATTTCCACCCCGTGTTGGCGCACGCGGCCTTCGTCGGCGCTGTTGGGCAGCAGGTTTTCCGAAAGCGCGCTGTGCAAGTTCAGCAATGTGTAGCGATTGAATCCAACACTATCGATATTCTCCACCAGCAACTCGATAGCCGATTTGTGATTCAGGATCATCTGCGTCTCGAGTGTCGCCTTGCCTTGCGCCACTCTGCCGAAGTCAATCAACTCCACCGTATCCAACCGGGTGTAGGTGTTGCCCTCCAGGTGACTGGATGCCCAGGACAAGTCGATCAACAGACGGTTGAGAATGGCGCGGCTATAGGTGCCGGCCGGGGCATGGGCATCAGGGGTTTTGCCAATGCTGTGCAACTGGCGCCGTTGGCTGGCCGACAGATAGAAAGTAGCGTTAGGCTGGTAAGCGTGCAGAAATTCCCGCTGGTAGCCCACTGGTTTACGCGCCTGGAGAGGCTGATCTACGTAAGCCAGGATGTCACGGCTGTCGACCGACAAGGGGATGAAGGTGGGAAAGCTAATTTCCTGCGGCGCAGGCCAGGCGGCTTTGGCACTGGCGTGATAACGGCGCGAGGGGCCATTGCCGGTAGGGATCACCTGGCCATTCCTGACTAGTTCGCTAGCCCATCGCTGCGCAGTGCGCCTCGGCACACTCGGGTGTTTTGCCAGCCAGTCGCTCAGCATCAGGCCCGCGGGTGAAGCGTGGATTTCATCGAGCAGGTCGGTCAGTGTACTCATGGCAGTGGCGCGATTTCAGTGAGGAGATGGCGCAATTGTGGCGCGATTATTGGAATCGCGCCACTCCAAGGACCTATCGCGCCATAATCGCGCCACGCTCCACCCCTATCACGCCACCAACAACGGCGACCGCACTCGCGCAAACCACTGGCTCACCTGTTCGTAGGCATGCGCCACCTGCAGCACCGCCATGTCCGCCTGGGGCCCGCCGATTATCTGGAGCCCCATGGGCAGGCCCTGTTGATTGAACCCCGCCTGTACGTTGGCCACCGGGCAACCGCTGAGCGAACCAGGTATCACGACTTCCATCCAGCGGTGATACGTGTCCATGGCATGGCCGGCGATTTCAGTGGGCCAATGCACGCTTTTGTCGAACGGGAATACCTGGGCGCTGGGTAGCAGAAGGTAGTCGTAGCGCTCGAACAGCCTGCGGATGGCGCGGTACCAGTCGGTGCGGGTGGCGGACGCCTGGGCGATATCGCTGGCGCTGAGGCGCAGGCCATTTTCCACCTCCCAGCACGCCTCGGGTTTGAGCAGCTCGCGTTTGCCGGGTGTGTGGTAGTGCTTGCCCAATGACGCGGCCACCAGCCAGTTGCGCAGGGTGCGCCAGCAGTCCCATAAGCGTGCCGGGTCAAACCCCAGGGTGGCGTGCTCCACGTCGCAGCCCAGTGCCTGAAAATCGCCCAAGGCTTTTTCGCACAACGCCAGCACGCCATTTTCCATGGGCAGGTAACCATTCAGGTCACCCAGCCAGCCTATTCGTGCGCCCTTGAAGTCGCGGCCCAGGGGGGCGGTGAATTCGCTGCCGTCGCCCGCCAGCGACAAGGGCGCGCGTGGATCGTGGCCTGCCTGTACCGAAAGGAGCAGGGCGGTGTCCTGAACAGTGCGACCCATGGGCCCTTCGTAGCCCAACTGGTCGAAGAACAGGTCGGCGGCATCATCGAAGGGCACCCGGCCTTGGGACGGACGAAAGCCGATGATGTTGTTGAACGCGGCAGGGTTGCGCAGCGAGCCCATCATGTCGCTGCCGTCGGCCACTGGGACCAGGTGCATGGCCAGCGCTGCGGCCGCACCGCCGCTGCTGCCACCCGCGGTGCGGGTCGGGTCGAAGGCACAGCCGGTAGCCCCGAAGAGCGGGTTGTAGCTCTGTGAGCCCAGGCCGAACTCCGGCGTGTTGGTTTTGCCGATGATGATCGCACCGGCCGCCTTGATGCGCTCCGGCATGATGCCGTCATGCTCGGGCACGAAGTCGCGGTAGAGGGGCGAGCCCAGGGTCGTGCGTATGCCGCGGGTGAGCGACAGGTCCTTGATGGCATGAGGCAGGCCGTGCATCCAGCCCAGGTAGTGCCCCCGTGCCAGTTGGCTGTCGCGCTCGTCGGCCTGGGCCAGCAGTTCGTCGGCCGGTTGCAGGCTGATCAGGGCATTCACCTGCGGGTTGAAATGCTCGATATGGGCCAGGTAGGCCTGCATCACTTCACGGCACGACAGCTCCCGCCCGTGGATCTTGCTCGCCAGTTCGTGGGCGGGTAGCAGCACTACTTCGTCGAGGGATTGAGTCTTCATGGCTGACCCTTTTCGGCTGGAAAAACCCATCGGGCGATGGGCTATTGTTGTTGTGCACTGCCGGGATTATCAGCCGGGGATTGCCGGCGCGAAACTTCAATTTTAACATGGCAGCTGTCAGGAAATTTAATAGCCAGCGAGGCCCGGAACGTATGTCCAACCTGCGTTTGCCCCCTCTGAATGCCGTACGTGCTTTCGACGCAGCCGCGCGCCTGGGCAGCTACGTGGAGGCCGCCAAGGCTTTGCACGTGACTCAGCCGGCGGTGGGCCGACATGTGAAGTTGCTGGAGGACTGGCTAGGCGTGCAGTTGTTCGAGCGCACCCCACGTGGTGTTGTGTTGACCCCCGCCGGGCGCAAATACCACCACAAGATTTCCCGCGCATTGCAGCAGATCGCCGACGCCAGTGATGCGTTGCAGCCCCACGCCAGCGAACGCTGGCTGCGCATCATGGTGGTGCCCGGGTTGGCCAAGCGCTGGTTGACCCCGCATATCGAAGCGCTGCGTCAGTCGCGCCGCGGGCTGAAGGTGGCCATCGAGCCCAACTCCACCTTTACCGAAGTCGATGCTCGCACCGCTGACCTGGGTATTGCCTATGGCATGCCGGGGCAGTTCTCCCACAGCCGCGCCATGCTGATGTGCCCCAGGGTATTCCCGGTGTGCACGCCCAGGTATCTGGCGAGCATCAAGCCCATTCACCGGCTGGAAGACCTGATGAAACTGGACCTGATCCATTTCGATGACGGTGAGTGGTGGAACATGTGGTTCAACGCCCTGGGCATTGATTCGAAGTTGTCCTGTGACGTGCTTTACGTCAGCAATGATCATGCGCTGGCGGTGGCCGAGAGCGGGCAGGGTATCGCCCTGGCCAACGAAGTACTGGTCAGGGACGAATTGAAGGCCGGCACGCTGGTGCGCGCCGTGCAGGTGGAGGTGGCGCTGGAGAGCTACCAGTTGCTGACACCCGACGGGCAGATGTCGGCGGATGTGCAATGGTTTTCGCAGTGGTTGAGTGGCGCACTGCGCGCCGAGTTCCCGCAGGCATTCGCTGTCGCCGGGCGCGGGCCGTTGTAGGCGCTGGCTTATTTCGAGCGCGCAGCGGCGCTGAAGATAGGGCGAATGCCACGGCACTTGGGGTAGTCGGCACAGCCCCAGAAGTCGCCACCGGCATTGCGGCCGCTGCGGGCGACACGCACCACCATGGTCTTGCGACAGTGCGGGCAGCTCGGGGCGCTGGGCGCTTGTGAGGGCGCGGGTGCCTCCGCCTGCGGTTTGGCGACCGGCGCCTGGGGGCTGGTGTCGGATGCCGGCTTCTTCGCCGCCGCGATCCAGCGGCGCAGGCGGGCACCATCGACCAGTTTCAGGTTGCGCCCACTAGCGAATTCCCGCGCAGGTTCCGTGAAGCGTCCACTGGTCACCACGAAACCACCCACCGCGCCTTCGGCGGCCATGGCACCGTACAGCTCACGCACCACCGGCACGCCCACCTGCAGCGCGCGCCAGTGCTTGCACTGCACCAGGTACTTCTCGCCGTCCTTGCGGGCGATCAGGTCAACCCCGCCATCGGCGCCGCTACCGCCGGTTTCCTGAATGCTGAAGCCCTGACGGCGCAATGCTTCGCCTACCAGCAGTTCGAACTCCTGCCAGGTGAAATCGTTGACCGCGTGGCCCGTGTTCAGCAGCTCCTGGCGCTTGCGGCGGCCCAGCACGGAGGTAATGGCCCCGATGACAAACACCAGGGGGACCAGGTATTGGCCGATGGCAGCCAGCGTCTTGAACACGCTGTGCATCATCATGGACTGCAGGTGTTGCATGTCATTGACCACCGCAATAGGGGCCGCGGCCACGCCATGCAGGTAGACACCGAAGGCCACCGCCAGAATCAGGCTGGACCACCAGGGCAGCTTGCTGGCGATGAAGATGAGATCGTCGAAGGTGGAGGTTTTCTTGGCCATGTCCGTGGTCTGGTAGGTTATGGATGGATCTGCGATTCCAAGGCGTGCCCCGTGGTCGCCGGCCCTGACTCGCGTAGCAGCGGACCTGGCCGCGTCCAGAGCACCGAACAAGGCCAAGTGAGCCGCATCACGAAAAAGCCCCGGCTCATGCGAGACCGGGGCTTTTTGGCATTGCCGTAACGCGCTTACACGTTAAACCGGAAGTGCATCACATCGCCGTCTTTAACGATGTATTCCTTGCCTTCCAGACGCCATTTGCCGGCTTCCTTGGTGCCCGCTTCACCCTTGTACTGGATGAAGTCGTTGTAAGCGATGACTTCGGCACGGATGAAGCCTTTCTCGAAGTCGGTGTGGATCACACCCGCGGCCTGTGGCGCGGTGGCGCCGACCTTCACGGTCCAGGCGCGTACTTCCTCGACGCCGGCGGTGAAGTAGGTCTGCAGGTTCAGCAGCTCGTAGCCCGCGCGGATCACGCGGTTCAGGCCAGGCTCTTCCAGGCCCAGGGCCTCCAGAAACATGTCCTTCTCTTCGCCATCGTCCAGCTCGGCGATTTCGGCTTCGATCTTGTTGCACACCGGCACCACGATAGCGCCTTCTTCTTCGGCGATGGCGCGGACGACGTCCAGGTGCGGGTTGTTGTCGAAGCCGTCTTCAGCGACGTTGGCGATGTACATGACGGGCTTGGTGGTCAGCAGGTGGAAGCCACGGATGATGGCCTTCTCGTCGGCCCCCATGTTCTTCATCAGGCTGCGAGCGGGCTTGCCGTCGGTGAAGTGGGCGATCAGCTTTTCCAGCAGGCCTTTCTGGGCCACGGCGTCCTTGTCACCACCCTTGGCGTTGCGTGCGACCTTCTGCAGTTGCTTCTCGCAGCTGTCCAGGTCGGCGAAGATCAGTTCCAGGTCGATGATCTCGATGTCGCGCTTGGGGTCGACGCTGTTGGAGACGTGAATCACGTTCTCGTCTTCGAAGCAGCGCACCACGTGGGCGATCGCGTCGGTCTCGCGGATGTTGGCCAGGAACTTGTTGCCCAGGCCTTCACCTTTCGAGGCACCAGCCACCAGGCCAGCGATGTCGACGAATTCCATGGTAGTCGGCAGGATGCGCTTGGGGTTGACGATGGCCGCCAGGGCGTCCAGGCGGGCGTCAGGCATCGGCACGATACCGCTGTTGGGCTCTATGGTGCAGAAGGGGAAGTTCTCGGCCGCGATACCCGATTTGGTCAGGGCGTTGAACAGTGTGGACTTGCCGACGTTGGGCAGGCCGACGATACCGCAATTGAAACCCATGGTGATTCCCTCTTCGTGGAGTCAGGCCTTTTGGCTGTGCAGGTTTTTCATCGCGCGATTCCACTCGCCGGCGAAGATATCCGGCAACACGCCGAGGGCAAAATCGATACTGGCGTCCAGCTTGTCCTGTTCGGCGCGCGGCGCCCGGCCCAGAACGAAGTTGGATACCTGACTGGCCACACCCGGGTGGCCGATGCCAAGCCGCAGACGGTGAAAGCCGTTGTTGTTGCCCAGCTGCGCGATAATGTCGCGCAAGCCGTTATGCCCGCCATGGCCGCCGCCGAGCTTGAGCTTGGCAACGCCGGGGGGCAGGTCGAGTTCGTCGTGGGCCACCAGAATGGCGTCTACCGGAATGCGGTAGAAATTCGCCAAGGCCGCGACAGCCTGGCCGCTGCGGTTCATGTAGGTGGTGGGGATCAGCAAACGAACATCATGGCCCTGATGGCTGAAACGCGCCGTCAGGCCGAAATACTTGCGATCGGCTACCAGGCTGACGCCGTGTTTGGCAGCAATGCGCTCAACGAAAAGAGCCCCTGCGTTATGCCGGGTCTGTTCGTATTCCTGGCCGGGGTTACCCAGGCCAACGATCAGTTGAATGGCGGTCACGACAGGGGCTCTTCCTTGGAATCGAATTGAACATCGCCACCGGCAGGGCCGGTGGCACGGGTTGGACGAGTCGGTTGTGTAAACTTCGCGATCTCGTCCGCTCATGCTACCGCGATGTCATTACAACTCCGGCGTACCGAGTGAATTACTCGGCAGCGCCTTCTTCAGCTTCTGGAGCTACACGTGGAGCGTGGACGTTGGCGACAGCCAGGTCGTTGCCGTGAGCCAGGGCTACGAACTCAACGCCTTTAGGGGCTTTGAGGTCGGACAGGTGAATGATCGAACCGATCTCGGCAGCAGCCAGGTCGACTTCGATGAACTCAGGCAGGTCCTTGGCTTCGCAGGAAACTTCGATCTCGTTGACAACGTGGGAGATCTCGCCGCCTTTCTTCACGGGTGCTTCTTCGTTGATGAAGTGCACAGGAACGATAGCGGTCAGTTTCTGGCCGGCAACAACGCGTACGAAGTCAGCGTGCAGGATGAACTGCTTGGCTGGGTGACGCTGCATGGCCTTGACCACGACGTTCTGCTTCTTGCCGTCGACGTTCAGTTCGATGATGTGGCTGTAGGCAGCCTCGTTTTCGAACAGCTTGGCGATTTCCTTGGCCAGGATGCTTACGGATTCAGCTTCCTTGTCGCCACCGTAGATAACGGCAGGAACTTGGGAGGCGAGACGACGCAGGCGGCGGCTCGCACCTTTCCCCAGGTCGGTACGCGCTTGGGCGTTCAGAATGAAATCAGTCATTTTACATCTCCAAAATAGCCATCCCCGAGTGACGTTTGCGACCAGCGTCAAAGCGGGGTGGGCAAAAAAGCCCCGCCCCAACGGTATTGTTGGGGCGGGGCGCTTTTCGTCAACGGGGTGTTCGCAGGGCAGGGCCCTTAGCGGAACATCGCGCTGATCGATTCTTCGTTGCTGATGCGGCGGACCGCTTCGGCGACGACCGGTGCGATATCCAGTTGACGGATACGTACACAGGCTTGTGCTGCAGCGGACAGCGGGATGGTGTTGGTGACCACCAGCTCGTCCAGCACGGAGTTTTCAATGTTCTCGATCGCCCGGCCAGACAGCACAGGGTGTGTGCAGTAGGCAAAGACCTTGGCAGCGCCATGCTCTTTCAGGGCTTTCGCCGCGTGGCACAGGGTGCCGGCGGTGTCGACCATGTCATCGACCAGAATACAGGTACGCCCTTCGACGTCGCCGATGATATGCATCACTTCAGAGTGATTGGCTTTCTCACGGCGCTTGTCGATGATACCCAGATCAACGCCCAGGGACTTGGCAACAGCACGTGCACGCACGACGCCGCCGATGTCCGGGGACACGATCATCAGGTTCTCGAAGCGTTGATCTTCGATGTCATCCACCAGAACGGGGGAGCCGTAGATGTTATCTACTGGAATATCGAAGAAACCCTGGATTTGGTCAGCATGCAGATCCACCGTGAGAACACGGTCGATCCCCACCACGGTGAGCATGTCAGCGACGACTTTCGCGCTGATAGCCACACGCGCGGAACGCGGACGGCGATCCTGGCGGGCATAACCAAAGTAAGGAATCACCGCAGTGATTCGGGACGCTGAGGAGCGGCGGAAGGCATCGGCCATCACAACCAGTTCCATCAGGTTATCGTTCGTCGGAGCGCAAGTCGGCTGAATGATAAAGACGTCTTTACCGCGGACGTTTTCATTAATCTCAGTGCTGATTTCGCCGTCGGAGAACTTGCCGACAGAGACATCACCCAGTGGGATATGCAGCTGACGTACTACACGCCGAGCCAGATCGGGGTTAGCGTTCCCCGTAAAGACCATCATCTTGGACACGCGCAGTACCTGCCGGCTGAGGGTATACCTGGATGAGTATAAGGAAAATGGCAGGGGCGGCTGGATTCGAACCAACGCATGGCAGGATCAAAACCTGCTGCCTTACCGCTTGGCGACGCCCCTGTATCTGTTGCTACGAGTGCCCAGCACCCGTTTCCTGTGACAGACTCTGCAACTTTCGGTGCAACATGGAGATGTTGCTGCCTTTGGCTACAAACCCTGTAAGGGTATCTGCAAGAAGGTGCGAAACTTTATCAGCTTCCGCTTTGCTTGGGAAGGCCCCAAACACACAACTTCCAGTTCCGGTGAGTCTTGCTTCAGTGAATTTCTTCAATGAATTCAACGCGTTAAGTACTTCTGGATAACGCCTTGAGACTACCGCTTCGCAGTCATTTCTGCTGTTTCCCTTGGGAACGGGGCGCACTTTAATGGGAAGTGAATCGCGTGTCAACAACGGATCTGAAAAAATTTCTGCTGTACTTACAGAGACTTGCGGAACCAGCACCAGGTACCAGGGTTCTTCGGGCTCCACCGGGGTAAGGATTTCCCCCACGCCCTCGGCGAAGGCGGCGTGGCCGCGGACGAAAACCGGCACGTCGGCGCCCAGGCTCAGGCCCAGTGCGGCCAGGCGATCGACGTCGATGCCCGCGTCCCACAGGTGGTTGAGCCCCAGCAGGGTGGTGGCGGCATCCGAGCTGCCGCCGCCAATGCCGCCGCCCATGGGCAGCACTTTGCGCAACCAGATGTCGGCCCCCAGGGCGGTGCCCGACAAGTCCTGCAGTTTGCGCGCCGCTTTCACGATCAGGTTGCTGTCGTGGGGCACGCCCTCCATCTCAGTGTGCAGGCGGATTTCGCCGTCCTGGCGCAGGGCGAAATCCAGCTCGTCACCGTGGTCCAGGAACTGAAACAGGGTCTGCAGTTCATGGTAGCCATCGGCGCGGCGGCCAAGAATATGCAGCATCAGGTTGAGCTTGGCCGGGGCGGGCAGGGTCAGGCGTGGCTGGGTCATGTCAGTGCCCCAGTTGCCGTGGTTGCCAGCTCTTGACCACCAGGGTCACGTCCAGGTCGCGACCGTGCAGCTTGATGCGGTCGGGCAGGGTGTAGCCGTTCTGCTCGGTATAGCTCAGGTATTCCACGCTCCAGCCGTCCTGTTCCAGGCTGGCCAGGCGGCTATCGCCGTCCAGGGTGAGCTTGCTCCTGGTGTCGGGAGCGGGCAGGCCGCGCACCCACCAGACCAGGTGCGACACGGGCAGGTCCCAGCCCAGTTGTTCGCCCAGCAGTTGCTCGGGGCTGGTAGCTTCGTAACGGCCCTGGTTGGCCACTTCGAGTACCACCTGGCCCGGACGCCCGGTGAGGCGCGCGGCGCCACGGCCCAAGGGGCCCGAGAGGCGAATGTCGTAATAATCCTGGCGCTGCAGCCAGAACAGGGTGCCGCTGCCGGAGTCCTTCGGCGCACGAATACCGACCTTGCCGTCGATCTGCCAGCCATCCAGTTGGGTAAGTTGCGCCTTGTGGGTACTCCATTGCTGGGGGTTGCCCTGGCCCTGCAGGGCCTCGCGGGAACCAAAGCCGGTACAGCCGGCGAGCAGGGCGATCAGGGTGAACGTAACTATGTGGCGCGAAAACATAAGCTTATAGAGTCTCGGATCCGGTCAGGCGCAGCACGGTGTTGCGCAGGGTAGGGCTCTCGGGTTGTTCTTTCAGGTACTTGGCCCACACCTGACGGGCTTCGCGCTGCTTGCCGTTGGCCCACAGCACTTCGCCCAGGTGGGCAGCCACTTCCTGGTCGGGGAAGCTGTCCAGCGCTTTGCGCAGGTAGGTCTCGGCTTCGTTCAGGTGCCCCAGGCGGTAGTTGACCCAGCCCAGGCTGTCGAGCACGGCGGGGTCATCGGGGTTGATCTTGTGGGCCCGCTCGATCAGGTCCTTCGCTTCGCTGTAGCGCGTGGTACGGTCCGACAGGGTGTAGCCCAAGGCGTTGAGGGCCATGGCGTTGTCGGGTTCGCGCTTGATGATGGCACGCAGGTCGGCTTCCATCTGCGTCAGGTCATTGCGCTTTTCGGCCAGCATGGCGCGGGTGTACAGCAGGTTCAGGTCGTCCGGGTAGAGCGTCAGGGCCTTGGCCAGCAATTGCCACGCGGCTTCCTGTTGATCGTTGTTGGCCAGGGTTTCGGCTTCCACCAGATAAAGCTGGATGGTGTAGTCAGGCTGGGCTTCACGGGCGGCCGCCAGGCGCTTGCGGGCCTCGGCCACACGGCCGCTGGCCATGAGAATGTCGGCCTGGCGCAGTTGCGCGGGCAGGTAGTCGTTGCCGCCGCCCACTTGTTCGTATTCGGCCAGCGCGCCCTGCGGGTCGCCTTTTTCCTCGGCGATGCGGCCCAGGTTCAGGTGCGCCGAGTCGACGTGGGCGCCACGGTCCACCAGTTCCTGCAGGTAGCTGGCGGCTTCGTCCCAGGCCTTGGCTTCCAGGCACACGAGGGCCAGGGAGTAGCGCAGTTCGTCATCCTCGGGGTACTGCTGAACCAGGCTGGCGAACTGCACCTTGGCATCGGCCATGCGGTTCTGTTCCACCAGCATGCGCGCGTATGTCAGGCGCAGGCGTTTGTCGTCGGGGTTCTGGCGGATGCTTTTTTCCAGCAGGGGCAGCGCTTCCTTGCCACGATCGAGCAATTGCAGCAGGCGCGCGTGCAGCAGGATAGGAGCGATCTCGCCATTTTGTGGCGGGTGGTCTTCCAGCAGTTTCAGCGAACCCTGGTTGTCGCCGTCCTGTTGCAGCAGCAGGGCCTTGCCGAAGATCAACTGGTTGTTGTCCGGGTATTTGGCCAGCAGGCGGTCAAAACTTTGCAACAAGCCGTTTCGGGTGTCCTGGTCGGTGTCGGCCGCCGACAGGGCCAGGAAGTCGAAATGGGTGTCGCCCTGGCCCTGCAGGACTTTTTCCATGTACACCATGGACTCGTCGTAACGGCCATTGCGCGCCAGTTGAATAGCCGCGGCGCGCTGGGCGTCGAGGTCCTTGGGCGCGTTTTTCGCCCATACCAGCGACGTGTCGAGGGACGCCTGGTCGGCGCCCACGTACTCGGCGATGCGGAAGGCGCGCTCGGAGACGCCAGGATCCTGGGTCTTGTTGGCCTGATCAACGTAATTGCCCAGCGCAATGTCGAAGCGATTGCGCTGGCCGGCCAGCTCCGCCGTCAACAGGCTGAACACCGTGTCTTCGGTGAACGAACCGTACACCTGCGGTTTTTCCGCGGGTTTGGGCGTGCTGTCCTGCACGGCAACGGTGTCTTGGTGCTTGCCGGGTGGCCAGGCCTGACAGCCGTTGAGCAAGACAAAAGCTAGGAGCAACGCGGAGGATCTATTCATAAGGACTTTTGGCGACTTACCTGCGGTCGGATCATCATGACACAAGCCTGTGGGCAAACCCATAAGCGATGGCATCTGCGGGGGCAGACTATTAGGACAATAGACTGCGGTAGTTGTTCTGGGGCGGACTAAGTAGGACAATTGTCGGCTTATCTACATCATCAGCGACCTTGAATGGCCTTCCTTGCCCTCGGTATCAACCATAAGACTGCCTCGGTGGACGTGCGCGAACGCGTGGCTTTCACCCCAGAACAGCTGGTTGAAGCCTTGCAGCAGCTCTGCCGCCTGACCGACAGTCGCGAAGCTGCGATCCTCTCTACCTGCAACCGTAGCGAGCTGTACATAGAACAGGACCACCTCGCCGCGGAGACCGTGCTGCGTTGGCTGGCCGACTATCACCAGCTCAGTTACGACGAATTGCGTGCCAGTGCCTACGTGCACGAGGACGACGCGGCCGTGCGCCACATGATGCGCGTGGCCTCGGGCCTCGACTCGCTGGTGCTGGGCGAGCCGCAGATTCTGGGCCAGATGAAGTCGGCCTACGCGGTGGCCCGCGAGGCCGGTACCATCGGCCCGTTGCTGGGGCGCCTGTTCCAGGCCACCTTCAGCGCCGCCAAGCAGGTGCGTACCGACACGGCCATCGGTGAGAACCCGGTGTCGGTGGCGTTCGCCGCCGTGAGCCTGGCCAAGCAGATCTTCAGCGACCTGCAGCGCAGCCAGGCCCTGCTGATCGGCGCCGGCGAGACCATCACCCTGGTCGCCCGCCACCTGCATGAGCAGGGCGTGAAGCGTATCGTGGTGGCCAACCGCACCCTGGAACGGGCCAGTATCCTGGCCGAGCAGTTCGGTGCCCATGCCGTGCTGCTGGCCGACATTCCCCAGGAACTCGTCAACAGCGACATCGTCATCAGCTCCACCGCCAGCCAGTTGCCTATCCTGGGTAAAGGCGCGGTGGAAAGTGCGCTGAAGCTGCGCAAGCACAAGCCGATCTTCATGGTCGACATCGCCGTTCCCCGCGATATCGAGCCGGAAGTGGGCGAGCTGGATGATGTCTACCTGTACAGCGTCGATGACTTGCACGACGTGGTGGCCGAGAACCTCAAGAGCCGCCAGGGTGCCGCCCAGGCCGCCGAACAACTGGTCAGCGGTGGCGTCGACGACTTCATGGCCCGCCTGCGTGAGCTGGCGGCGGTGGACGTGCTCAAGGCGTACCGGCAGCAGAGCGAACGCCTGCGCGACGAGGAATTGCAGAAAGCCCAGCGTATGCTGGCCAACGGCAGCAGCGCCGAAGACGTGCTGGTGCAATTGGCCCGCGGCCTGACCAACAAATTGCTGCACGCCCCCAGCGTGCAGCTCAAGAAGCTGTCCGCCGAAGGCCGCGTCGATGCGCTGGCCATGGCCCAGGAACTCTTTGCCCTCAATGAGGGCTCCACGGATAAACCCCCGCAATGAAAGCGTCACTGCTCAATAAACTGGATACCATCCAGGACCGATTCGAGGAACTGACCGCCCTGTTGGGCGATGCCGAGATCATTTCCGATCAGGCCCGTTTCCGCGCCTTTTCCCGTGAATACGCCGAACTCGAGCCGGTCGTGGCTGGTTATAAAGAGTGGTTGAAGGTGCAAGCCGACCTGGAAGGTGCCCAGGCGCTGCTCAAGGACAGCGACCCGGACATGCGTGAAATGGCTGTCGAGGAAGTGCGCGAGGCCAAGGAGCAGTTGGTGGTGCTGGAGGGCAACCTGCAGCGCATGCTGCTGCCCAAGGACCCCAACGATGGACGCAACGTGTTCCTGGAAATTCGCGCCGGCACTGGCGGCGATGAAGCGGCGATTTTCTCCGGCGACCTGTTCCGCATGTACTCGCGCTATGCCGAACGCCGTGGCTGGCGGGTCGAGATCCTGTCGGAAAACGAAGGTGAACACGGTGGCTACAAAGAAGTAATCGCCCGGGTCGAGGGTGAAAACGTCTATGGCAAGCTGAAATTCGAATCCGGCGCCCACCGTGTGCAACGCGTGCCGGAAACCGAATCCCAGGGCCGTATCCACACCTCCGCGTGCACCGTGGCCGTGCTGCCTGAACCCGACGAGCGCGTGGCGATCGAGATCAACCCGGCCGACTTGCGCATTGATACCTTCCGCTCGTCTGGGGCGGGCGGCCAGCACGTCAACACCACTGACTCGGCCATCCGTATCACCCACTTGCCCACCGGCACGGTGGTGGAATGCCAGGAAGAGCGTTCGCAGCACAAGAACCGCGCGCGGGCCATGTCCTGGCTGTCGGCCAAGCTCAACGACATGCAGACCAGCGCCGCGGCGAATGCCATCGCCAGTGAGCGCAAGTTGCTGGTAGGCTCGGGCGACCGTTCCGAGCGCATCCGCACCTACAACTTCCCTCAGGGCCGAGTGACGGACCACCGCGTCAACCTGACCCTGTATTCCCTGGACGACATTCTCGCCGGTGGCGTGGACGCGGTGATCGAACCGCTTCTTGCCGAGTACCAGGCAGACCAACTTGCGGCATTGGGTGAGTAAATGACGATCATTGCCAGCCTGCTCAGAAGCGCCGAACTGCCGGAGTCGCCGACGGCGCGTCTGGACATCGAATTGCTGTTGGCCGCGGCCTTGGGCAAGAACCGCAGCTACCTGCACACCTGGCCGGAGCGCATTGTCACCACCGAGGCGGCCGCGACCTTCGACGACTACCTGCAACGGCGCCGCCAGGGCGAGCCGGTGGCCTATATCCTGGGACAGCAGGGTTTCTGGAAACTCGACCTGGAAGTGGCACCGCATACCCTTATCCCGCGCCCGGAAACCGAGCTGCTGGTGGAAACCGCGCTGGAGCTGTTGCCGGCCACGCCCGCCAAGGTGCTGGACCTGGGCACCGGCACTGGCGCCATCGCTCTGGCATTGGCCAGCGAGCGCGGTGGCTGGCAGGTGACGGCCGTTGACCGGGTGGCCGAAGCGGTAGCCCTGGCCGAGCGCAACCGCGAGCGCTTGCGCCTGGGCAACGTGCGGGTGCTGGAAAGCCATTGGTACGGTGCCCTGGCGGGCGAGCGCTTCCAGATGATCATCAGCAACCCGCCCTACATCCGCGCCGCCGACCCGCACCTGGTGGCCGGTGACGTGCGCTTCGAGCCCACCAGTGCCCTGGTGGCCGGTGCCGACGGCCTTGACGACCTGCGTACCATCATCGCTCAGGCCCCCGCGCACCTGGCGGCTGGCGGCTGGTTGCTGCTGGAGCATGGTTACGACCAGGCCGCCGCGGTGCGCGAGTTGCTGGCCAAGCATGATTTCGAACAGATCGAAAGCCGCGAAGACCTGGGCGGCCACGAGCGCATCACCCTGGGGCGCCTGGTATGCTGAGCGACGAGGAGCTGCTGCGCTATAGCCGGCAGGTGCTCCTGTCGCAGGTCGATATCGACGGCCAACTGAAACTCAAGGCCAGCCGCGCGTTGATCGTCGGCCTCGGCGGCCTGGGTTCGCCGGTGGCGTTGTACTTGGCGGCAGCCGGGGTGGGCGAACTGCACTTGGCCGATTTCGACTCCGTGGACCTCACCAACCTTCAGCGCCAGGTGTTGCATGACACCGCCAGCGTTGGCATGAGCAAGGTCGACTCGGCGTTGCAGCGGCTGGCGGCGATCAATCCCCAGGTCAAGCTGGTGGCGCACCGCCAGGCGCTGGATGAAGATTGCCTGGCAGCCGCGGTAGCCGCGGTAGACCTGGTGCTCGACTGTTCCGACAACTTCGGCACCCGCGAGGCGGTCAATGCCGCTTGCGTGGCGGCCGGCAAGCCGCTGGTCAGTGGCGCGGCCATTCGCCTGGAAGGCCAGTTGTCGGTGTTCGACCCGCGACGTCCGGAAAGCCCCTGCTACCACTGCCTGTATGGCCATGGCAGCGAAGCCGAGCTGACCTGCAGCGAGGCCGGCGTTGTCGGCCCGCTGGTAGGGCTGGTCGGTAGCCTGCAAGCCCTGGAAGGGCTGAAACTGCTGGCCGGTTTTGGCGAACCGCTGGTGGGCCGCCTGCTGCTGGTGGATGCCTTGGGCACGCGCTTTCGCGAACTGCGCGTGAAGCGTGACCCAGGCTGCAGCGTGTGTGGGCCGGCCCATGGCTGAGGCACCGGTCGGCGTCTTCGACTCCGGCGTCGGTGGACTGTCGGTGCTGGGCGAGATTCATGCCCTGCTGCCTCAAGAGTCCCTGCTGTATGTGGCCGACTGCGGGCATATTCCCTACGGCGAGAAATCCCCGGCATTCATTCGTGACCGGTGTGTGGCAGTCGCCGAGTTTTTTCGCGAGCAAGGCGCCAAGGCTCTGGTGCTGGCCTGCAACACCGCGACCGTGGCCGCCGTGGCCGACTTGCGCGAGCGTTACCCTGATTGGCCAATCGTGGGCATGGAGCCGGCGGTAAAGCCGGCGGCGGCCGCTACCCGCAGCGGCGTGGTGGGCGTGCTGGCCACCACCGGCACCCTGCAGAGCGCCAAGTTCGCCGCCTTGCTGGACCGCTTCGCCAATGACGTGAAAGTAGTGACCCAGCCCTGCCCAGGCCTGGTCGAGCTGATCGAGACCGGGCAACTGCACAGCGAAGCATTGCGTGCGCTGCTGCGCCGGTACGTGGAGCCGTTACTGGCCGCCGGCTGCGATACCCTGATTCTGGGTTGCACCCACTATCCCTTCCTCAAACCCCTGCTCAGGGGCATGATCCCGGCCAACGTTATCCTGATCGATACGGGCGCCGCGGTGGCCCGGCAACTTCAGCGACTGCTGGCCCAACGCGACCTGCTCGCCAGCGGGCCGGCGCGGCCAGCGCAGTTCTGGACAAGTGCCGATCCACAACACTTTCGTGAAATCCTACCTATGCTTTGGAAAAATTCTGACATTGTCAGTAGCTTTGTACGATAAATAATCGTAAAAAAACCGTAGATGGCAATGAACCATCATCGATGTCCGGATTTCTATAGCGTGTCTTTTCCAGACGTATAAAACCAAAAACGGTATTACAGACATAGGATGTTCCCTGATGAAGAAACTGGTCGGCTTGGCTGCGCTTGCAGCCTTTACGTTTGGGCAGAGCATGGCCGCGCATGCGTTGGATGGGTCGGTGTCGGTGGGGACCACGGGTGATGGGGGGATGGTGTACCGGCTGGGCTTGCAGTCGGACTGGGACAAAAGCTGGCTGCAGTCCAGCACGGGCCGCCTGACCGGCTACTGGGACGGTGGTTACACCTATTGGGGGTCGTCCAGCCACGGGCCGTCGAACAACACCTTGTCGTTCGCGCCTGTATTTCGTTATGAGTTCGATGGCGGCACGGTGAAGCCATTCGTCGAGGCCGGTATCGGTGTGGCGTTCTTCTCCAGGCTGGAAGTGGGTGACAACAAACTCGGTACTTCCTTCAACTTCGAAGACCGTGTTGGCTTCGGCCTGCGTTTTGCCGGCAATCAGGAAGTGTCGATTCGTGCGATCCACTACTCCAACGGTGGCATCAGGGAGCCGAACGACGGTATCGAGGCCTACTCGCTGAACTACCGGATGCCGCTGAACTTCTGACCCCCAGGTATACCCTGTTGGGCTGACCCCACGGGGTAAACCAATGGCCAGCAGCCGCGGACCTGGCCGCGTCCCAGGCGCCGCGCGGTATCAGGCACACCATAAGTGCCCTCGACGCGGCCAGGTCCGCTGCTACTGGGGTTGTTCAGTATGGCTCGCCAGGGCCATTGCTCGCCGATGCAAGCACACGAACACCACCGCCCAGATCAGCGCCAATACCCCCACTGTGACCGCCGTGCCATGGGGAAACCCCACTCCCGCCAACCGCCCGCCGGCGTAATACGACATCGGCCCCGCCACGGCCCCAAGCCCGGCCGCCAGCCACCACGGCCGTGCCGTCCAGGCCAGGCAATGGCGCAAGGTGGTGGCCAGCAACGGCCACAGCAATGCCAGCCACAGGGGGACCAGCCAGCCGTCGGGGTTGAAGTCGAACAGGTTCAGCCACATCAGCGCGCTGTCCAGCAACAGGCCTAACGCAAAGGCTTCTGCCATCAGGCGCCCGTCCCCCTGCCACACCCAGTGCACCGCCAGGATGACCAGCGGCACCAGCAGCCAAGCCGTGTTGCCCCCCAGTACACAGGCAAACCAGCCTATCTGGAACAGCACCGCGTTGGTGGCCTTTTCACGCATCAAAGCGCCCGAGCAAGGGTTGGGGCTGCGCCGCGGGTTTGGCCAGCAGCAGTTGCGCGGTGCCGATGGTGCGCTCCAGGAAACCGCCCTCGCAGTAGCACAGGTAAAACTCCCACAGGCGCAGGAAGTAATCATCGTAACCCAGTTCCCGCAGACGGTTGTGGGCGCGGCGGAAGTTGTCATGCCATAGCCGCAGGGTGCGGGCGTAGTGCAGGCCGAAGTCCTCCATGTGCAGCAGGTTCATGTCGGTGTCGCGCCCCACGATCTGCAGCATCGCCTGTACCGAGGGCAAGGCGCCGCCGGGGAAGATATACCGCTGGATGAAGTCGACGCTGCGGCGCGCCTGCTCGTAGCGCTGCTCCCGAATGGTGATGGCTTGCAGCAGCATCACACCGTCGGGCTTGAGCAGGTCCGCGCACTTCTGGAAGTAGGTGGGCAAAAAGCGGTGGCCCACCGCCTCGATCATTTCAATGGACACCAGCTTGTCATAGCTGCCGGTCAGGTCTCGGTAGTCGGACAGCAACAGCGTTACACGGTCTTGCAGGCCCTGGGCTTCGATGCGCTGGCGGGTGTACTCGTACTGCTCGCGTGACAACGTTGTGGTGGTTACTCGGCAACCGTAGTGGCTGGCCGCATACAACGCCATGCTGCCCCAGCCGGTGCCGATTTCCAGCAGGTGGTCGCCGGGCACCAGGGCGAGTTTCTGGCAGATACGCTCCAGCTTGTTCAGTTGCGCCTGCTCCAGGCTGTCCTCGGGGCCGGCGAACTGAGCGGCCGAGTACATCATGGTAGGGTCGAGGAACTGCTCGAACAGCTCGTTGCCCAGGTCGTAGTGCGCGGCGATGTTTTTCTGCGAGCCTTCGCGCGTATTGCGGTTCAACCAATGCAGGGCGCGCACCAACGGTCGGTTAAGGCGCGCCAGGCCGCGCTCCATGCCATCGAGCACATCAAGGTTGCTGACGAACACGCGGATCACCACCGTGAGGTCCGGGCTGGTCCAGTAACCGTGAATGAAGGCTTCGCCCGCGCCGATCGAGCCGCCGCTGGCCACCAGGCCCCAGGCTGCCGAGTCATGCACATGGATCTCGCCCACCAGCGGGGACATGCTGTTGCCAAACACCAGGCGGTCATCGCCTTCAATCACCAGCAACTGCCCATGGCGCAGGGAGTTCAATTGGTTCAGCACCCCGCGGCGCAGTAGCGAGCTGGTCAGCCCGTGGGTGCTGAACGGGAGGGCCTTGGCCGGGAGACTATTCATGGCGTCGTTCCTTTGCTTGAGCTGTGGCTGCGCGAATTGAACCGTCCGCCGCGCGATGGTCGAAAAGGGGTATTCGTTTCAGGGCCAGGCGCAACGCCTGCCAGTAGATGGCCAGGCAGGTCTTGGCGGTCATCCAGGGAAAGTTCGCCAGTTGCCGGTGCAGGCTGGCGCGGCTCATGGCCTGGCGTTGCAGGTTCAGGGTGGCGTCGAACACTTTGGTTTCGTCCTGCCAGTCGGCCATGTGCACGCCCAGGCGTTCGGCGGGTGGGCTGAAGCTCATGCGGTATTCCAGGTCGCGGGGCAGGAAGGGCGAAACGTGAAAGGCCTTGGCCACGGCGAAATGCTCAAAGCCGTCGCCCTGGGCGGGCAGCACATAGTGGTAGCGCTCGCGCCATGGCGTGTTGGTGACTTCGCAGAGAATCGCCACCAGGCGCTCGCTGGCATCGAAACAGTAGAAAAAACTCACCGGGTTGAACGCCAGGCCAAAGCTGCGCGCCTGGGTCAGCAGGCGGATGGCGCCTTGGGGTTCAAAGCCCAAGACGCTGGCCACGCACTGGCGCACCGCATCGGTCAGGGGCATTCCCTGGCGGGTGTGCTCGCGCAGATAGTCCGTTTCCCGGAAGGCGAAGGGCGCCCAGCGGCCTTTGCCTGCCAGCGGCGACAGGCCCAGCACCTGCTGTTGTTCCGCCAGGTCCAGGTACAGCAGCCCTATGCGGTAGCGGAACTGGTGGCCACGGGGCAGAAAGCGCCGGTGGCTGACCCAGCCGCTGTACAGGGCGCTGTTCACAGGGTTTCCCCGAAAGCGTGGGCCACGCGCAGGGCGCTGGTGACGCCGTCTTCGTGAAAGCCATTGGCCCAGTAGGCGCCGCAATAGTAGCTGTGCTGCGCCCCCAGCAATTCCTGCCAGCGTGCCTGGGCGGCGATGCCTGCCAGGCTGTATTGCGGGTGCGCGTAGGTGTAGCGCGCCAGGATACTGGCCGGGTCGATGTGCGCGGTCTGGTTGAGGCTGACGCAGAAAGTGGTGTCACTGCGCAGGCCCTGCAGGATGTTCATGTCGTAGGTGACCGCGGCCGCCTGGCCCTCAGCCAACCGGTAGTTCCAACTGGCCCAGGCCAGTGGGCGTTGCGGCAGGCGGCCAATGTCGGTGTGCAGCACCACGTCGTTGTCGGCATAGGGCAGGGCGCCGAGAATCCCGGTTTCGGCGGCGCTGGGTTCGGCCAGCAACTTCAGGGCCTGGTCGCTATGGCAGGCAAACACTACCTTATCGAAGCGCTCCGCCCCGCGGGGGCTGTGCAAGGTCACGCCATCGGCGTCACGTTCAACCCGGCCGACCGGGCATTGCAGGTGGATGTGCTCGGCGAAGCCCTCGGTCAGGGGGGCGATGTAACGGCTGGACCCACCTTCGACCACGTACCATTGGGGGCGATGGGTGACCGAGAGCAGGCCATGATTCTTGAAGAAACGCACGAAGAACTGCAGCGGGAAACCGAGCATGTCCTGCAGCGACATCGACCAGATGGCCGCGCCCATGGGCACGATGTAGTGGTCCACGAAGCGTTGGCCGTAGCCTTTTACCCGCAAGTACTGGCCGAGTGTGGTCTGGGCGGTGATGTGGTGGCTGGCCAGGTCGCTGACGGCTTCGCGGTTGAAGCGCAATATGTCCTTGAGCATGCCCCAGAACCCCGCGGACAACAGGTTTCGGCGCTGGGCGAACAGGCTGTTGAGGTTGTTGCCGTTGTACTCCAGGCCACTGGCCGGGTCGCATACCGAAAAGCTCATTTCGGTGGGTTTGAACGCCACGCCCAATTGGTTGAGCAGGGCGATGAAATTCGGGTAGGTCCACTCATTGAACACGATGAAGCCCGTGTCGATGGCGTGGCGCTCGCCCTTGTGCTCGATGTCCAGGGTGTGGGTATGGCCGCCGATCCAGGCGCCGGCTTCGAATACCTGAACCTCGTGCTGGCGGTTCAGCAGGTACGCGCAGGTCAGGCCGGCGATGCCGCTGCCCACGATTGCGATTTTCATGAGGCGTCTCCTTCCGTGGTGGCCTGGCGGACCATGCGCTTGCCGATCCATACGCGTAGCCAGGCGGGCAGCCAGGCCAACAGGCGCAGCACGCCGATGAACAGCGTGGGGAAGGCGATTTCCAATGGGCGCTGCTCCAGCCGGGCGGCGATATAGGCCGCCGCCTGACGGGCACTGACCCGCATGGGCATGGGAAAGTCGTTCTTGCGCGTCAGTGGCGTGTCGATGAAGCCAGGGCTCACTACCGTGACGTCGATGTGTTCGTGAGCCAGGTCCAGGCGCAATGATTCGAACAGATACCGCAGGCCGGCCTTTGAAGCGCCGTAGGCCTCCGACCGCGGCAATGGCAGGTAGGTAACGCTGCTGGATACCCCGACCAGGTGCGGGCGCTCGCCTTTACGCAGCAGGGGCAGGGCGGTTTCGATACAGTAACTGGTGGCGAACAGGTTCGTGCGGATCACCCGCTCAAACAGTTCGGCGTCGAAGTGCCGGGTGTCCACGTACTCGCAGGTGCCAGCGTTGAGTATCACCGTGTCCAGGGCACCCCAGTGTTGCTCGATGGCGGCGCCCATGGCCTGGACCTGTTGCTGTTCGGTCAGGTCGCCGGCCACCACCAGTACCTGGCCGGGAAAACGCAGGGCCAGTTGTGCCAGCGGCCCTTCGCTGCGCGCGCTCACGGCCAGGTGGGCACCGTTGTGCAGCAGCGCCTCGGCCAGGGCTTCGCCCAGGCCACTGCTGGCGCCCGTCAGCCAGATGCGCCGCGGGGTCTCAGCCATGATGGCCACCGCTGACCTGCCGATGAGGCAGGTTCTTGAAGGCGCTCAGTGCCCGTGCGCGGCTTTCGCCCAGGTCGACGATGGGCTGCGGGTAACCCGCGGGGCCGAACAACCCGCCTGCCTTGGCCGGGTTATGGATGTCCTTGCTGCCCAGGTCATTGAGCTCGGGGAGCCATTGCTTGAGGAACACGCCGTGGGTATCGAAGCGTTCGGACTGGCTGTGGGGGTTGAAGATGCGGAAGTACGGCACTGAATCGGTGCCGGTGGACGAGCTCCACTGCCAGCCGCCGTTGTTCGCTGCCAGGTCGCCATCGATCAAATGCCGCATGAAGAACCGCTCGCCTTCACGCCAGTCGATCAGCAGGTTCTTGGTCAGAAACATCGCCACCACCATGCGCAGCCGGTTGTGCATCCAGCCGGTTTCAAGCAGTTGGCGCATGGCCGCATCGATGATCGGAATGCCTGTGCGGCCCCGTTGCCACGCTTCCAGCTCCCGCGGGGCATGGCGCCACGCCAGGGCCTCGGTCTCGCTGCGAAACGCGCGGTGCATGGAAACCTGGGGGTAGCCCACCAGAATGTGCTTGTAGAACTCGCGCCACAGCAGTTCGTTGACCCAGGTGGTGACGCCGACATTACCGCTGTCGAATTCGCCGTGGTTGTGGCTCAGCGCGGCGTGCAGGCATTGGCGCGGGGAGATGACCCCGGCCGCGAGGTAGGCGGATAGTTGGCTGGTACCCGGCCGCGCGGGCAGGTCGCGCTCGACGTGGTAGTCCTCGATGGGCTGGTCGACGAAGTGCGTCAGCCGGCGCCGCGCCTCTTCCTCGCCGGCCGGCCACAACGCTTGCAGCGCCGCGCTGGGCGTAGGAAAACCATTGATGTGCTCCGGTACCTTGTCGGCGCCAACGTGCACCGGCGCCTGGGCCTGGGGGGCGCGGACAATGCCGGGAACGCCCTGGTGCAGGCGCTCATGGCACACCTTGCGGAATTGGCTGAACACCTGAAAGTAGTTGCCGCTCTTGGTCAGGATGCTGCCGGGCTGGAACAGCAGTTGGTCCAGATAACTGTGCAAACCGATGCCAGCCTTGTCCAGGGCTGAAGCCACCGCCTGGTCGCGCCGGGTTTCGTTGACGCCGTATTCCTGGTTGCAGTGCACGGCCTCGATGCTGTGCTCCTGGCATAACTTCAGCAAGACGTCGGCCGCCTGGTCCCAGGTGTCGGCCTCGCGGATCAGCAGGGGAATGTGCTTGCTGGCCAACGCTTGGCTGAGCTCGGCCAGGTTGCGCAGCCAGAAATCGACCTTGCACGCGGCATCATCGTGGCGCTGCCATTGCGTGGGGCTCACCAGCCATACGGCAAGGGTCGGCCCCTTGGCGCAGGCAGCGGCCAGGGCTGTGTTGTCATGCAAGCGCAGGTCGCTGCGCAGCCAGATCAGTTGCATGGGGCTTCCCGTGTGGTTCATGTCACAGAACCCCCAGTTGCTGCAGACGCTGGTGCGCTGCCAGGGGGGTGTCGAGCAGGTGCAGGTGCTCGGTCTCATGTTGATGTACGGCCCAGTCGGCGCGGTGGATGCATACCGTTGGTCCGACGATCAATGTGGGCTCAGTGATGCCCGCCAACAGGCGTGGCAAGTGCGGCAGGTTCAGCGGCTTGCGCGAATACAGCAGCACCGCGCGGGCTTTGAGGCGCTCGGCGGCCAGGGCCAGCTCGCCCGCTGGCAGGGGCCAGTCGAAGACTTCCACGGGGCAGTCGGCGCTGCTGGCCAGCCAGGCACACAGCCACAGGTAGGGTTCCAGCACCAGGTCACTCTGGTTGACCAGCAACAGCGGCGCGCCGTTGAGTTGGCGGTTGTTGTGGTAGATGCGCGCGCCCAGTTTGCTGCGCAGCCAGGACAGGAAAAACACCCGCTCCATCTGCGCGCCGAACTGGCCTTGCCAGCGTTGCTCAAGGTCGGCCAGCAACGGCAGTAACAGGTGTTCGCACAGGGTGGTGGGTGGGTACAGGGCCATGGCCTGGTTGAACGTATCGTCCACCCGCCTTTCCGCCAGTTCGCCGATGGCCAGCATCAGGCTGGCACGCAGCGGCTGCCAGTCACCGCCGTCGGGGTTGGCGGCCAGGGGTGCCTGCGCATCGTCGAGCAAGGCCTTGACCTGGCTCACCGCCACGCCACGGCCCAGCCAGGTCAGGATGTGCTGGATACGCTGCACATGCGCGGCACCATACAGGCGGTGACCCTTGGCGGTGCGGTGCGGCACGATCAGCCCATACCGGCGCTCCCAGGCGCGCAGGGTCACGGGGTTGACGCCCGTCTGGCGCGCCACTTCGCGAATGGGCAGCCAGCCATCGTTCATGGCTTCGATGGCGTCGTCGTGGGCAGAAGGGATGTGCATGGTGTCAGATCGCATTTCGAAGGCTGAGGTTTTCCGGGTGTGGTTGCAGGTACACCTGCTGGCTCACATACGGGTCGGGGTGCAGGCGAAAGTGGTGTTTGAGCAATGTCAGCGGTACCACCAGGGGCACGATGCCCTCGCGGTACTGTTCGATCAGGTGCTGCATCTCCTGCTTGTCGGCACTGCTCAAGGACTGTTTCAGGTAGCCGCTCAGGTGTTGCAGCACGTTGCTGTGGGTGCCGCGGGTGGCGCAGCGCTTCAGCGCGGCCATCAACTGGCTGAAGTAGCGCGGGCCTATTTCAGTGGCATCGCCACGGCCCATGGTGCCCAACAGGTGGCCGATCACCTTGTACTGCAGCGGGTTGTTGGCCATCAGTTGGTATTTGTAGCGTGAGTGGAAGCGCATCAGGCCACCGCGGCTCAGGCCTTCGGCCAGCAGCGCCTGCCAGTCGGCGTAGGCGTACACCCGCACCATGAAGTTTTCCCGCAGCACTGCATCACACAGGCGGCCGTCTTCTTCCACGGGCAGGTCGGGGTGGGCTGCGCAGAATGCCTGGGCGTAGATGCCGCGGCCGCCCTCATGCTGGGGGGCGCCGTTATCACGGTATACCTTCACGCGCTCCAGGCCACAGGACGGCGATTTGTGCATGAAGATGTAACCGCTCAGGTCCTTGAGTTCTTCAGCCATCTGCTGGCCATAGGCAGCCAGGGGGGCGGTGACATTCAGGGTCGGGTCCACAGTGCCCAGTGCTTGCGGCTGGGTGGCTTCGCCCACCAGGCGGATGGGTTGGCGCGGGATGCCCAGGCCAATGGCGACTTCCGGGCACACCGGCACGAACTCGAAGTGCTCGGCCAGGCTGTGGGTGCACAGCCGCGACTCCTTGTGGCCGCCGTTGTAGCGCACTTCAGCGCCCAGCAGACAGGCGCTGATACCGATGCGGGGTTTGGGCAGGTTGGACATTGGACGGGCCCTTGTACGTGTAGAAATATTTGTACAGCTTTACTCCATGGTAGGAGTTAAGTTGTACAAGTCAAACTATTTGTACAATTGTTGCCGTCGGTCAACGCCAGCCTAGCAACCAGGTCTCGGCATCTTGCAGGCGCTGCCAAGCCAGCCGTTCACTGCGCTGGGTGAGCACCGCCTGCAATTCGATGTCAATGACGGTGCCTTCTTCATCACGAAACAAAGCCGTGACCAGAAAGTGCTTCTCGCGGTTCACAGGGTGGGCTGCCGTCCATTTGGACAGCAGCAGTTTGCGCGGATTGAGGCGATGGGGCGCGGTGGTCATTCCAGGTGTTCAACCAGCCGGCGCGAGGCTTCCAGGCCGCTCAGCCAGGCACCCTCCACACGGCCCGACAGGCACCAGTCGCCGCAGGCGTACAAGCCCAGGTCGGCATCGGCCAGGGCCCCCCATTGGTGCGAGGAGGCGGGTCGCGCATAAAGCCAGCGGTGCGCGATGCTGAACACCGGCGCGGGCATGGCGCAGTTGGCCAACTCGGCGAAGGCACCATGCAACTGTTCGATCACGTCTTCCTTGGGCAAGTCGATATGCTGCTTGCTCCAACTGCTGGTGGCGTGCAGCACCCAGGTGTCCAATGCCGTATCTCGTCCCGGTTTGCTACGGTTGCAAGCCAGCCAGTCCAGCGGGCTGTCTTGAACGAAGCAGCCTTGCATGGCGGTCTCCAGCGGCTTGTCGAAGGCCAGGGCAATGGCCCAGGTAGGCTCCATCTGCACGCTGGCAGCGACACCCGCCAGCTTCGGTGCGGCGGCCAGCAGCGCCGTTGCCTGCGGGGCGGGCAGGGCAATGATCACGTGGCTGAAAGGTCCGTGGCTGCAGCCCTCGGCATCCAGCAGATGCCAGTGGTGCTTGCCACGGAACACTTCAGTGATGCGGCAGCCGAACACCGCGTTCATGTCACCGAGCATGGCCTTGGCGATGGCACCCATGCGCGGTGTACCCACCCAGCGCGTCTGCTCGTCGGGGGAAGGGCTGAGTTGCCCACCGTGTGAGTTGAACAGTTGTGGCTTCCACTCCTCGACGCAGCCGCTGGCTTGCCAGCGCTGAACCTGGTCGACGAAGCGCCGGTCACGGGCGGTGAAGTATTGCGCGCCAAGATCCAGTGAGCCGGCGTCGCTGCGTTTGCTCGACGCACGGCCACCCGGGCCGCGGCTTTTATCGAAGACATGGGGGGTGTGCCCGGCCTTGAGGAGCGCCTGGGCGGCAGAGAGTCCGGCGATGCCGGCACCGATGATGGCAATAGGTACGGTCATGGTGGCCTCGTTACTTCTTTGCACAGACTACGCTGAAGGACAAACCTGTACAATAATCATTATTGGTATAAGTTGTTGCTGTCCTTTTTCGTTCGCTCTGTATCTGATCTGAGAGCTGTCCGTTGGCAAAAGTGCCTCTCTCATAAAAATAGACTAGCGATTTGCTGTCAACGCCACACGAGGAACCTGTCATGCACATTTTGCTGACCGGCGGTACGGGCCTGATCGGCCGCAAGCTGTGCCAGCACTGGCTGGCGCAGGGGCACCAGCTCACGGTATGGAGCCGACAGCCGGCAAGCGTCGCGCGCCTGTGCGGGCGAGCGGTGCGCGGCATCGGCCGGCTGGAAGACCTGGGCGACGAGCCTCTGGATGCCGTCATCAACCTGGCCGGTGCACCGATCGCCGACCGTCCCTGGAGCGACAAGCGCCGCCAGTTGCTCTGGAAGAGCCGCATCGGCCTGACCGAGCAACTGCTGGCCTGGCTGGAGCAGCGCCAGCAACGCCCCGGCGTGCTGGTCTCCGGGTCGGCCGTGGGTTACTACGGCGATGGGGGTGAGCGTGAACTCACCGAGCAGTCACAACCGGTGCGCAAGGATTTCGCCAGCGACCTGTGCATCGCCTGGGAAGAAACCGCCCAGCGCGCCGAGGCCCTGGGCATTCGCGTGGTGCTGGTGCGCACGGGGCTGGTGCTGGCTGTCGAAGGCGGCATGCTCAAGCGTCTCAAGCTCCCGTTCAAGCTGGGCCTTGGCGGGCCCATCGGCAATGGCCGGCAGTTCATGCCGTGGGTACACATCGACGATCAAATCGCCCTGATTGATTTTCTTGTGCACAAGGCCGACGCCAGCGGTCCTTATAATGCCTGTGCACCAGAGCCGGTGCGTAATCGCGAGTTTGCCCGGCGCCTGGGCCGTGCACTGCATCGCCCGGCCTTCATGCCGCTACCTGGCCTGGTGTTGCGCGCCACCTTGGGCGAAATGTCCGATTTATTGCTGGGCGGCCAACGTGCACGCCCGGTGCGTTTACTGGCGGAAGGCTTCGGCTTCCGTTTCAATGACCTGCAAACGGCGCTGGACGACCTCGCCCGGCGCCTCTGAAATTAGGATGTTGCATGACCGATCACGCTTTGCTGCTGGTCAACCTGGGCTCCCCGGCTTCCACCTCGGTGGCCGATGTACGCAGCTACCTGAACCAGTTTCTCATGGACCCCTATGTCATCGACCTGCCGTGGCCGGTGCGCCGGCTGCTGGTGTCGCTGATCCTCATCAAGCGCCCGGAACAGTCGGCCCACGCCTACGCCAGCATCTGGTGGGATGAAGGCTCGCCGCTGGTGGTGCTCACCCGCCGCCTGCAAGCGGTGATGCGCGAACAATGGACCCACGGCCCGGTGGAAATCGCCATGCGTTACGGCGAGCCCTCGCTGGACACGGTACTCACGCGTTTGTCGTCTCAAGGCGTGCGCAACATCACGCTTGCGCCGCTGTACCCGCAATTCGCCGACAGCACCGTGACCACGGTGATCGAAGAAGCGAAGAATGTGGTGCAGGCGAAAAAACTGCCGGTGCAATTCAAGCTGTTGCCGCCGTTCTATGACCAGCCCGAGTACATTGATGCGCTGGTGGCCAGTACGTCCGCTTACCTGGAGCAATCGTTCGACCACCTGCTGCTCAGCTTCCATGGCCTGCCCGAACGCCACCTCACCAAGCTCGATCCTACCGGCAGCCACTGTTTCAAGGACGCCGACTGCTGTCGCAACGCCTCGCCGGCGGTGCTTGCCACTTGCTACCGGGCGCAATGCATGCGCACCGCTGCAGCCTTCGCCGAGAAAATGGGGCTGCCGGAGGGCAAGTGGTCGGTGTCGTTCCAATCGCGGCTGGGGCGTGCCAAATGGATCGAACCCTACACAGAGGCGCTCCTGGACGAGTTGGCCAAGCAGGGGGTCAAGCGCTTGCTGGTCATGTGCCCGGCGTTCGTGGCGGACTGCATCGAGACGCTGGAAGAGATTGGCGATCGCGGCAGGGAGCAATTTGTCGAAGCAGGGGGCCAGGAACTGGTCCTGGTGCCATGCCTGAACGATAACCGGCAATGGGGTGAAGCCCTGAACCTACTGTGCGAACGCGCACCCGCCATGGCCTGAGGCCGAACGCCTTGGGATTCAGGCAGGCGCGGGCGAAGGTTGAGAGTCAGGTAGCGCGGTCTGCCTGACCCCTCCCCCCACCTCGTTCTCGACCTGCCGCCCAGCGCCACAAGTACAAGCATCGGCATCCTATCCCCTCGTTATGGAACCAAGCTCCTTGGTCTCCATGATCAGTTCGTCGTCCCTCCACATTGTTCTCGGCCCGGCAAGCGCTCACGTCATGGCGGTTGAGTTTCTATCGGCGTGGGAAGTAGCTGACATTGTAGGAAACTTCAACAGATATAGTTTAGTGGTTCCTACGTCCTACTCGGATTAGACCCTCTTCCGTATCGGAGTTGTCGCGCATACAAATAATTCAACCACGAGGATTATTGCTTCAGGGAGTCATCAGTACTGGAGTGGTATATGCAAGAGTGGAGGAAAGGAACTACGATGCACCTGAAGGAAGGGGTTTATATAACGGCCCCTGCTCCGAGTCGTTCACTGTACGCGCAGGATATCAACGGCGGGGGAGGACCGGGCCGTGGTGGTGCGGGTCTATCTTCAGTTGCATGGGGGCCGTATGACGGTCCGGACCGAGGAAGGAGTAGGGGACCTACAAAACCATCGATGGCACAGGAAGCCACACTGGTCGAATTAATGGGAGGCGAACAAAGTGCATCGATGAATGCATTGGATGGGGAGCATTCAGCAGCCCGGGCAGAAATACCGGCAAAAGTAGAAAGTGCAGTTACCACGGCAACTGCAGCTGGCAATATAGCCTCTCTTCCTCTTCAAGAAGGCATTCGTCGCGAGTTTGAGGTTTTATCCGCACTTGTGGTAGAAAGGCAGAATGGCTACTTGGAAGGTCTGCCGAGAGCACATGCCTTCTTTGGTAGTAACCCGCTTTACCAACTGAGCCCCCAGTTCTTTTTCAAACTTTCCGATAAAGGTGGGTTAGCCTCGCGGGAAGCGCTCGACGCCGGGTTTCAGGAATGGGAGACCTCCTATCGTACCGCTCAAGAACTTAACCTGACGTCGGAACAGCATCGCTTGCTTGTTTCCAGATTGCCTGCGATTGCACAACGTCAGTACCAGGCTGATGAAGCCAATAAAGGCGATGAAACTCTGTGGATCAGCGCCCTTGAGCAACGTATCGCCACCATCAGACTGGAACACCGCTTCAACTTCGAAATTTTGCCCGCGTTTTTACAGGCAGAGCTGATCGGGCACACACAGTCGACGCCCGACTCGCCACTGGTGGCGGCATTATCAGCTGACCATGTAGCCCTCGCGCAGTTAGCGTCGAAGTATGCGGCAGGGGTGCGGCCGCCGGGCGTAAAAAACCCCAACCTGACCCCCCCTTTGGCGAAGCTGGAACTGGCAGCCTTAAAAAACCTCGTCGATTGGCAGGCAGCGAAGTTGGTCGGAGAGCGTTGGGCCGACTACCACTCCTCAACGTTCAATAGCGAGTGCTCCCGCTATTTGTCCGAGTGTGCAGTTGCCATCTCCGGGCTCCAGGCTCGTGCTCAACGGGACGTGGCACTTCTGGAGCAGGCGAATGCGGTTAAGGCGGCCCGTCATGCGGCGGAGCAACAGGCGCAGGAGGCGGCGCGAGCGGCGGCGGAGCAACACGCGAAAGAAGCGGCGGGGGTGCCGGTAGGATAGGTTCTTCCAAGAAACACCTATTCATACGGTGTTGCAGGAGGGCTACCCGCGTTCGCCCTAGCTGGCGGGCGTCAGCTTTTCTTTCCTGTGGCGTCCTCCACATTGCTGCAGGCTTCAATTCGTGCGGGCGTAGCGGCGCTTGCTGCGGGCGCTGCCGGCAGTGTGGCCTTGTTAGGTTCTCCCTTGGTGTTAACTGGGCTTGTGGTAGGGGTCGTAGCGCTCACCCTATCCTCCAGGCTTGGCAATGGGGAGATGCAGTTTGCCTTCAGCACCCCGTTAGCTGATTTGATACCAGTCGAGGATTTAGATCTTCAAGCAATCGGCGCAATTGGCGGCGGCGTCGGGGTGCCTTACACGCTGGCGACCGATATAGACGGCGATCAGGCGCGAGTGATGGTAGTAAAACCTGACGGAATTGTTATTGGTTTTGAAGCCAAGGTGTTTCTCGCTACCTCTGGAACAGAAACACGTAGCTATTCGGTAATGGTCGATAGCCCTGCCCGAAGTTTTACGTTCACTCCGATAGCAGCTCCGGGTACCGAGCAGCCAGCCCCTACCGTCTCACCAACCGATCCGGTTGATCTGCCAAAATATGATGGGGTCGAACTCCAGCCGATTGTTGTAGGCGGCGAGGGAACTCCTACTCTTGATGTCACAGATATTTCGCCCATTGTGATTGGTTTTCCCGCCGATTCGGGTTTGCCGCCGCTGCTGATAGTATTTTCCAAAACACCGGTCCGTTTGGGTGAGACCGGGTTTTATAATGATTTGGTGCGACGTAGCGCCAAAGATCAGATGGACCTGGATCATATTCCTGCGGGAGCGGCGATTGGTGAGGCGCTCAGGACGAGGCTGGAGCCACTCACTGAAGACGAAATTCAGGCTATTGTGAGAGCGTCACTAGTAATAGCTGTTCCTTCGGAGGTACATCGTAAATACAGTGAAACGTACGGTGGGCGAAATACTAAGGCGAAAATTGAGTTGGATTCGAAGGACTTGAATGTTGCGATAGACAATAATTTTGATTCGATTCTGCCAGGCCTTTTGGAGTATGGTATGACTACTGAACAAACTGAGCAGGCGCGTCAAGAACTCAAGGTGTTAGCGAAGGAAAGAGGGCTGCTAGAATGACGGTTTCTATGATTGAGTATATCAATGGGCTGGGGAAACGGTGGGGCGTGCTTGCAGAGAATGGCACATTAGCTAGTCAGCGTCCCGTTGGGCTTTATCCGGGTGCACAGGTACTTTGTCTCTCCCCTATTACCGGAGTAGCGTTGGAATTCGACCTCGATAACGAGATTCTTCAACGGGTTCATGTGATTCTGCAGGCGTCTGAAGTAAGGGGGCTTCCCTATCAAGGGGCGCTTCCACGTGATCTGGAAGGTCTTCATAATAAAGCCGAGGTCAGAGCTAAGTTGGGAAAAGCTGTGAAGGAGGTAGGGCCGGTGAAACTTCCAGAGCCCGTAGGTATGGTGGGTGGATGGGATGGGTTTCATTACGCAATGAAAGACGGTGAAGTGTTATTTCTGATGGTGCGATACACCTTGAGTGATAGTGTTGAATCAATCACCTTTGAGAAAGCGCGTGCCCTACAGCATTAACTACTGTGAGTGCCCGGGGCTTTAAGGTGTGAAATGAAGTTTCGAAAATATGGCTCGGTCAGCGAAGGTGGCGATAGTGGGCGGCGCTGAGGTCATAACTTACTCGGCAACCCGTTGTCGATATATTAAAGGCGCAAAGTGGAAGTCAGCGGATACTCAAGGGCGAACAACCGCAACCCCTCCGAACGACTTGCCTGAGCGTTAACGAGGTCCAAGTAAAATGGCTAACGCTAATTGCGAGCCTCGCTTTTACCTTTCAAGCGCCCAACACTTGCCGAATAGAAAACAAAAAGCTCTTCACGGAAGCCTGGGGAAGTTGGTGATGCCGCCACAGATATGCAGTGAACAAACATAGCGGACCAAGTGATGCCTCAGGCATAACTGGCCCGAAATAGATGTGGGACCGGCCTTGGCCGGGAAGCGCCGCGCGGGCGGCGCTCGGTTTAAAGGGCGCAGGAGAAACCAAGACATGCACCTAGTGGCCCTGTTGCGATTTCAAGCCGTGCCAACAGAATGTTCAGCGGAGCTTCTGGCTGGAGATTGCAGCAGGGCTACCAAGCGCCAGGCGATGTTGTTGTCTCGCTGTTAAGATCGAGCGCCGTCCGCACGGCGCTTCCCGAGCAAGGGCTTGGCGCCCTGCCATTCCTACATCTGTTTCGGGCCAGTTATGGCTGTGAGATCACGTCGCCCGCCTTGTTTGCTCACTACAGATCTTTGTAAGCACCACTAACTTCCCCGGCAATCCGTGAAAAACCAAACAAAACGGGTACGAATTATGAATTTCAAGGCAATTGTGGATGGCTTGTCGCCTGAGGAAGTCGTTAGATTTTTGGCAGGTTTGAAAACTGGAATGGACTACCCGCACATTGATCGGATGCTAACGTGGGATCGTACTCCAAAGTTAGGTAATGTCGAAGTCTTGAGATTAGTGAAGGGGTTAGTAGACCGAGGTGTGATACAGCACGATTCGACTGGTGCTCGATATGTTAAAGGTGTGAATTGGAGCCCCGTGGATATCTCTCGGTTCATCGAAAATGACGATAGCGTGGCCGGCTCAGCGCCTTCAAGTCAATAAGGAGTCCAGGTATGAGTAGGTTGGCTTATTTAGACCTTTTTACCCCACAGGAAATAGTCCAGGTGCTCGCGGGTGCTGAGAATGGTATTGATTATCCACATCTTGACCGACTATTAACGCAAGTTCGCTTGCCAAAGTTGGGAGTGGTCGAGGTCATGAAGTTATTGGATGATATGGTCGACGCGGAGGTCATAGTTTATTCTGGAACCCTTGGGCGTTATGTCAAAGGCGCAAAGTGGACGCCAGTGGATACCTCAAGGGCAAAAAAATCAAAACCTCTGAGTGACATCTCTGAGCCTTGATGAGGTCAAGGTGAAATGGCTAATGGGAGTGGCCAACCTTGATAGCTGAAGGTTTCTGCAAAAACGGATGCAATCACTACTCCACACGCATTGTTAGCTTTTTTTACAGCCTTGAAGTAGCTGGGATGCAGTACGCCCATTTTGGGGAGTGGTGTGGCTGCGTAAATCCCGGGAGTCTGTTTGAACCAGTCCGAATCAAACGGGATTTTATGGTGGTTGCCCAGATCGAAATTTGTTCGGGAACTTAACCCGCTTGCGGGGAAGCCTGCGTCGCTTGGGTCCATGACAAACTCGCACGGATAAACGGGCTCAGTCTTCTGACTTGTACCGTATGCGACCTGTACCTCGTTGGTCAAGGGTGACACCGAAAGAACGATAGCAGGGCGCGGTTTGGGTCCAGGCTTCCCTACTTGCTGACGAAAATGACGCTTTCGTCGTAGAGGCGTGCTTCAGAGGCCCCAAGATTGCCGAGTGCCCGCGCCACTTTAGGTGCGTCTGCCACCCAATGAAAACGCCGCTATCCCGTCACGTGCGGATAGCGGCGTCGAATGCAGCAAAGCATCAGGTCAGAAGATCACTCCCCCACCTTCTCCTTCCACTCTCCATTCCCTGGCAGCAGCAGGTTCAACGCAATCGCCACCACCGCGCACAGCGCGATCCCTTTCAGCCCGAAGTCGTGCGGGCCGGTGCCGGTGCCGATCAGCACCCCACCGATACCAAACACCAGTGTCACCGAGATGATCACCAGGTTACGGGCTTCGCTGAGGTCGATCTTGTGGCGGATCAGGGTGTTCATGCCCACGGCGGCGATGGAGCCGAACAGCAGGCACAGGATGCCGCCCATCACCGGCACCGGGATGCTTTGCAGCAGGGCGCCGAACTTGCCGATGAACGCCAGGCTGATAGCGAAGATCGCCGCCCAGGTCATGATTTTCGGGTTGTAGGCTTTGGTCAGCATCACCGCGCCAGTGACCTCGGCGTAGGTGGTGTTGGGCGGGCCGCCGAACAGGCCGGCGGCGGTGGTGGCGATGCCATCACCCAGCAGGGTGCGGTGCAGCCCTGGGGTTTTCAGGTAGTCGCGGCCGGTCACGGTGCCCACGGCGATGACACCGCCGATGTGCTCGATGGCCGGGGCCAACGCCACGGGCACGATGAACAGGATGGCTTGCCAGTTGAACGCCGGCGCAGTGAAGTGTGGCAGTGCCAGCCACGGGGCGGCGGCGATCTTGACGGTGTCGACCACGCCGAAGGCGAACGACAGGGCGAAGCCCACCAGCACGCCAGCGATGATCGGCACTAGGCGGAAGATGCCCTTGCCGAAGACCGCGACGATCAAGGTGGTAAGCAGCGCCGGCATGGAAATGAACATGGCGGTGCTGTACGGCAGCAGTTCGGTGCCGTCACCGGCCTTGCCCATGGCCATGTTGGCCGCGATCGGCGCCATGGCCAGGCCGATGGAGATCACCACCGGGCCGATCACCACGGGAGGCAGCAGCTTGTCGATGAAACCGGTGCCCTTGATCTTCACGGCCAGGCCCAGGAACGTATAGACGAAGCCGGCGGCCATCACCCCGCCCATGGTCTCGGCCAGGCCGAACTGGCCCTTGGCGAGGATGATGGGGGTGATGAAGGCAAAGCTCGATGCCAGGAACACCGGTACCTTGCGGCCGGTGACGATCTGGAACAGCAACGTGCCGAGGCCTGCGGTAAACAGGGCGACGTTCGGGTCCAGGCCGGTGATCAGCGGCATCAGCACCAGGGCGCCGAAAGCGACGAAGAGCATTTGCGCGCCGGACAGCACCTGGCGCCAGAGCGGGTCGTTGAACTCGTCGACCATGCTCAGGCGTCCTTCTGCTTGGTGCCGAAAATCTTGTCGCCGGCATCGCCCAGGCCAGGGATGATGTAGCCGTGTTCGTTCAGGCGCTCATCGACCGAGGCGGTGTAGATCTGTACATCCGGGTGGGCCTTCTCGACCACGGCGATGCCTTCGGGGGCAGCAACCAGGACCATCGCGCGAATGTCCTTGCAGCCGGCTTTCTTCAGCAGGTCGATGGTGGCGACCATGGAACCGCCGGTGGCCAGCATCGGGTCAATGATCATGGCCAGGCGCTCGTCGATCTCGGGCACCAGTTTTTCCAGGTAGGTGTGAGCTTCCAGGGTTTCTTCGTTGCGGGCCACGCCCACGGCGCTGACCTTGGCGCCCGGGATCAGGCTGAGCACGCCGTCGAGCATGCCGATACCGGCGCGCAGGATCGGCACCACGGTAATCTTTTTACCGGCGATTTTCTCGACCTGGACGGTACCGCACCAGCCTTCGATGTCGTAGGTCTCCAGCGGCAGGTCCTTGGTGGCTTCATAGGTCAACAACGCGCCGACTTCCTGGGCGAGCTCGCGAAAGTTCTTGGTGCTGATGTCGGCGCGGCGCATCAGGCCGAGCTTGTGGCGGATCAGCGGGTGGCGAATCTCGAGGATTGGCATGGGGAAAGACTCCGGGCGGGCAAAAAATCGCGCTAGATTAATCTATTCAGGTGGCACTGTCGTGCAGACATACTGGACGTTAGTCCAGAAAAGCTTGATCTGTACCGAGCGGATGCGTACCTTTGCCCGCTTTTCTCAGACCACCCCCCCTTTGGAGAGCATCATGTCCGCTGATCTCGAGCATATCCGTCAAGTCATGGACGAAGCCGACTGCCTGTACACCGAAGCTGAAGTCGAAGCGGCCATCGTCCGTGTGGGCGCCCAGATCACGGCCGAGATGGCCGACAGCAACCCGGTGGTCTTCTGCGTGATGAACGGTGGCCTGATCTTCGCTGGCAAACTGCTCACCCAGTTGCGTTTCCCGCTGGAAGCCAGCTACCTGCACGCCACCCGTTACCGCAATGAAACCAGCGGCGGCGACCTGTTCTGGAAAGCCAAGCCGGAAGTGTCGTTCATAGACCGCGACGTGCTGATCATCGATGACATCCTCGACGAAGGCCACACCCTGAGCGCCATCATCGACTTCTGCAAGCATGCCGGCGCCCGTGCCGTGCATACCGCCGTGCTGATCGACAAGGAACACGACCGCAAGGCCAGCCCGGGCCTGAAGGCCACCTATTCGGGCCTGCCGTGCATCGACCGCTACATCTTCGGTTATGGCATGGATTACAAAGGTTACTGGCGCAATGCGGCCGGGATCTATGCCGTGAAAGGCATGTAATACCGCATCGGCCGGTTTCTTCTAGCGGCGGTTGCCACGCCGAGTCCGACGCCCTCCGGCGGCTGGGACGCGGCTTGGCGGCCACTGCTACACAGAGAGGTGGCCCCCGGATGTATCTGCTAGAGTGCTGGGCTGCCCTTCAGGAGCTCGCCCATGCGTTTGATGATCGCCGCACTTGTCCTGCTTTCCAGCCTTCCCCTGGCCGCCGCGCCGCTGCATTCCCAGTTCCTGCCGCCCGATGACCTGGGCCTGCGCAAGGAGCAGCCCGAGCAACAGCAACTGCTGCAGGTAACCGACTATTCGGTGGTGGTGGGCAACCAGCGCCAGTCCAATCAGCAACCCATTCCGGTGACGTCCTCGCTGCTGGTGCGCCTCAAGGGCAAACCGCTGAACAAGGGCGCGACCATCGCCCAGGTGTTGCTGACCTTCGATGCCGAGAGCAAAAGCCTGAAGAAGCCCGCGTTCGACGAGGCCAGCAAGACCCTGACCCTCAACTACCCGCTGGGCCAGTACCGCACCATTGTCGACCTGTTGCGCAATGACACGGTGTATGTGCAATTCCTCAGCTACCCCAACGGCCACATCTGGGCCGACCTGCACACCGGCGCCGAACGCGCGCGTTGAGCCGTCAGGCCGGCGGGGGTAAACTCGCGCTCTTTGTGGGAGCTGGCCGGCGGGCGCTCCCACCCCCATAGCAGCGAAGTTGGAGTGGGCAATGCGTAAAGACAAGAAGCAGCTGATTGGTGATGAAATCGGCGACGAGCAGGTCAAGTTGTTCCTGGAGTTCGAACCGGTCGACGCTACTTCGCCGTCGCTGCACAAGCTGATCAAGGCCTACCGTGGGCTGCGCGTCGATGACTTCGAGCGTTTCGTGGGCTTCTTCGTCGAGGCCGGCTATGACCTGAACGGCAAGGACGAGCACGGCAATGACTTCATCGCCCTGATCCGTGACCAGCGCAACGCGCCGGAATACATCGAGATCATCGAGAAAGCCCGCGGCTGATTTGCCCCCGGCCATGAAAAAACGCCCCGAGGGGCGTTGTTTCATGGCCGGCGCCTACACGATCAAGCGTAGTGTTCGGCGGCGGTGTTGGCGGGCGCCAATTCCAGCGCTGCGTCACTCTGCGCGCTCACCCGGCGGTACAGTGCCGCGTCGGTTTCCAGGGCCTTTTCACGGGCCGGGAAGATTTCCTTGAGCTTGGTGGTCCAGGCTTCGGAGCGATACTGCTCGGGGAAGCAGCGCTCGATCAGGTCCAGCATGATGGACACGGTCACCGAGGCACCAGGGGATGCGCCCAGCAGGGCCGCCAGCGAACCATCGGCCGCCGATACCAGCTCGGTGCCGAACTGCAGCACGCCGCCTTTTTTCGGGTCTTTCTTGATGATTTGCACCCGTTGGCCGGCCACTTCCAGGCGCCAGTCTTCGGCCTTGGCTTCGGGGTAGAAGCGGCGCAGGGATTCCAGGCGCTGCTCCATGGACTGCATCACTTCGCTCATCAGGTACTTGGTGAGGTCCATGTTGTCCCGCGCCACGGCCAGCATCGGGCCGATGTTGCCGGCACGCACGGACTTGGGCAGGTCCAGGAACGAACCGTGCTTGAGGAACTTGGTGGTGAAGCCGGCGTAGGGGCCGAACAGCAGGGAAGTCTTGCCGTCTACCACGCGGGTGTCCAGGTGCGGCACGGACATGGGCGGCGAACCCACGGCGGCCTGGCTGTAGACCTTGGCCTGGTGGTGCTTGACCACTTCCGGGTTGTCGCAGCGCAGCCACTGGCCGCTGACCGGGAAGCCGCCGAAACCCTTGCCTTCCTCGATGCCCGACTGCTGCAGCAGCGGCAAGGCGGCGCCACCGGCGCCCAGGAAGACGAACCTGGCGTCGACTTTACGGCTGTTGCCGCTGTTGACGTCCTTGATGGTCACGGTCCAGCCACTGCCATTGCGGGTCAGGTCGGTGACGCGCTTGCAGTACTTGACCTGGGCGTCGGCGCCACTGGCCAGGTGCTTGAGCAGCTTGTTGGTCAGGGCACCGAAATTGACGTCGGTACCGTGCATGACGCGGGTGGCGGCGATGTGCTGGTCGGCTGGCCGGCCGGGCATCATCAACGGCATCCACTCGTTCATCTTCACCTTGTCTTCGGTGTACTCCATGGTTTCGAAGGCATGGTGCTGCTTGAGCATCTCATAGCGCTTCTTCAGGAAGTCGATACCCTTGTCACCTTCGACGTAGCTCAGGTGCGGCACCGGGTTGATGAAGGCACGAGCCGAGCCGAAAGTGCCTTTCTTCGCCAGGTAGGCCCAGAACTGCTTGGACACCTCGAACTGGGCGTTGATGTGCACGGCTTTCTTGATGTCGACCGAACCGTCCTTGGCCTGCGGCGTGTAGTTCAGCTCGCAGAGGCCGGCGTGGCCGGTACCGGCGTTGTTCCACGGGTTGGAGCTTTCCGCGGCACCGGAGTCCATCAGCTCGACGACTTCCAGCTTGATCGTGGGGTCCAGCTCTTTGAGCAGTACTGCCAGGGTGGCACTCATGATGCCGGCCCCTACCAATACCACGTCGACTGCTTCGTTATGCGCCATTAACGCGTCTCCAAAATCTTCAGCACCAAATTGACAGCACGGCTCCCGGTACACCATCAGCAGGCCAGGAATGCCATGTCCGACTTTTCGCAAAATTCGCAAGCTCGCGCGGACGCTACCAACCGGTCCAACAAGTCCCTATGAACTCATTTCAAGGGCCGGCAGGCAATTCGACTTAGGTCAAGGCGCCCGCGTTGCAGTTCAATCGACCTCAGGCTCCTGACTGGCAGGCGCGGCAGTGCCGACCGTACGGTGCTGAACCGGACGTTGTTGATGCATGTACAGATGCAAAACTGTTCATTTGCTCGCCACACTCTTGTGAAGTTGTGAAAACCGTTTTTTTTCACGCTCTTTTGGAGTCGTGAACCTCAAAAAGGCTGCCATGAAGACGCGGGCAGCGGCAGGTCCAGCGAAGGGCGAAGTGCCGAAAACGCAGGCACACCGGCTTCGAATGGCCTGTGTGGGCGGCTCTCTGTGGGCATTGGGTGGGCTGGATGCAGGGCATCAGCGGCGTTGCGGGGCCCGATCAGGAGACGTCCTTATAATCGGGGGGAGATTATAACGATGAAACGCGCAGAAAAGATCCTTATTCCTGGAGTTTTCTCGCCATGGGCGTCAAGCGGCACCGCCGTGACCGATTATCGCACCCTTCCTGCCGTTTCAGGCTGCGCTTGAACGCTGGTTCCCGGCATGCGCCGCCCGTTATACTGCCGCACTATCAATGCCTATTCTGGAGAGATGAGCATGTTGCAACGCCTGTTGTTCGGTTTGATCGCTGTGACCACCCTGACGTTGGCCGGTTGTGCCAACAGTCCGCAGCAACTCAGCCCGCAACCCGTGCTGACTTCGCAATTGGCTCCTGTCGGGCAGGGCCAGCAAGTGGTCGTGCGTGTGGTGGACGGCCGTCCGTCGCCGGTGCTGGGCACCCGTGGCGGCCTGTACCCTGAAACCAGCTCGGTGACTGTCCAGGCCAACGACATCATTCCCAAGCTGCAAGCCCAGGCTGAAGCCGCCGTGCGCCTGCTGGGCTATACGCCTTCGGCCAACGCGGGCGGTGCGCCGGTGCTGACCGTGACCCTGGCCAGCCTGAGCTACCAGTCGCCCAAGGAAGGCATGTACGTGACCGAGGCCACCATTGGCGCCAACTTCAAGGCTGACGTGAACAATAACGGCCGCCATTACACGGGTGCCTACGGCGCTTCGCTGAACCAGCGTTTCGGCATGGCGCCGAACGTCGACACCAACACCAAGCTGGTCAGCGACGTGCTGAGCGACGCCTTGACCCGTGTGTTCAAGGACCCAAGCATCGGTCGTACCCTGAGCAACTGATCGCCTGTAGAAAAGCCCGCGTTCCTTTCTCAGGGGCGCGGGCTTTTTCATGGCCGCGGTTCAGGCGGCTTCCACATAGAACTCCAGGAAACTGATGCCGGTGTCGGCATCCAGTTCGGGCCCATCATCGTGGGCGCAGCCGGCCAGGGCGCAGTACACCAGCCAATGGCGGTCGTGAACGTTGAAAGACAAGCCATTGATCAGCGCTTCCTGCTCGTCACTCGGGGGGATCAGGTAAAGGCGGTCCTGGTTCTGTGCATGCAACATGACAAGCTCCATGTCGTGGGCGAGGGTGCACAGAGTGACCGGTTCTGATGACGGCCGTATGACGCCCACAGCTGTAGCAAGGGGCCGTGGCCGCGGCATTCATGACACGGCCAGGACCGCTGCTTGTCAGAGCGGGAGACCGGCCTTCACGCGGTATTGGTTGCGCACAGGCGTGGCGTACTGGAGCACCAGGTAGGGCCGCTGCTCCACCGGGCAAGCTTCCAGGCGGCGCGCCCATTCGGCGCGGGCCTTTTCCAGCTCCTCGGCGCCGAACACTTCGCTGGCGGCAGGCACCGCCAGGCTCGCATCGGCGTCAGCCCACTGCGCGTAGGCCAGGTAATGCGCCGGGAACAGGCGGTAGCCGGCCAGGATCTGCCGGTCGATCTCGGCCGCCAGTTGCTTGGTGTCCTCGAACGCCTGGCTCACCGGCGGGGCGAAGTTGATGTGCACCCGGCCTTTATAGCCAGTGATGCCCTGGGCGATGCTGATGTCGTCCTCGCCGGGGGCCTTGGTGTAGCTGCCCGTGGTGGCGCGGGTGTACAGCTCGCGAGCCTTGGCCAGGTCGCAGGGGTCGTACTCGTAGCTGATCGACACCGGGGTCAGGTTCAGTGACTGGATCACCTCGCCGAACGCCTCGTCCTTGCGGCTCATGTGGAACATCTTGAGGATGGCCGAGTCGGTGCGGTCATCACCGTCCTTGGCGCGGCCTTCGGCCTGGGCGATCCAGATCGACTGGCAGTCGTTGCGGATCGAGTGGTTGATGTAGGCCGACAGCAATTGATAGGCGGCCAGCTTCTCGCGCCGACCACTGAGCGAACGGTGCACGATGAAGCTTTTGTTCAGGCGCATCAGGTCGCTGACGAAGGGCTTTTGCAGCAGGTTGTCGCCAATGGCGATGCGCGGCGTGGGCAACCCGGCGTGGTACACGGCGTAGTTGACGAAGGCCGGGTCCATCACGATGTCGCGGTGGTTGGCCAGGAACAGGTAGGCGCTGCCGGACTTGAACTGCTCGACGCCCGTGTAGGTCACACCGTCGGTGGCACGGTCGATGGTGTGGTCGACGTAGACTTCGACCTTGTCCTGCAGCGTGGCCACGCTCTGGATGCCAGCGAACTCTTTGCGCAGCCGATGAGCTATAAGTGGTTTGAGCAGCCAGCCGAATGCACCGGCCATGCGCGGAAAGCGGAAGTGGGTGAGGATATCGAGGAACGCCGGGTCGCTCAGCAGGCGTGCCAGAACGGCAGGGACCTCGGCGTCGTCGTACGGTCGGATGGCATCGAATTCGCCCATCATGCTCTCTTGTTGGAAACGGCTAGGGTAATAAGGTAAGGGTCTAGCGATAGCCCTTCAAATAGACCGGCGATTATACGCACAAGTCACCACGGGGAGACGGCCATGCTGTTTCAGGAAAGTGAAGACATCGAATGCCCATACTGTGGTGAAACGATTCCGGTGTTATTGGACCTGTCCGGCGGCGATCAGGAGTACATTGAAGATTGTTCGGTATGCTGCAAGCCGATCCGTTTCGTCTTGCAGGTGCACGACGATGAATGGATGCTGGATGTGAAAGGCGAGAACGATTGATGCAGAGAATCTACGACCCGGAGAGCCTGCTGGAAGCCGAAATGCTCATCGGCATGCTGGACAGCGAAGGCGTGGCGGCTCACCTGGTGGGGCGCGATCTGGTGGGCGGCATCGGTGACCTGCCGGCCATCGGCCTGCTGGGCCTGACCGTGGCCAATGACCAGGCCGATTACGCACGCCAGCTCATCGCCGCGTACAATGCCGCCTTGCCGCTGCCGGGCGAAGAACCGGAGAGTTTCCAGGGCGTGCTGGTGTGTTAAGCCGCGCGCCCGTCATCTGAAGAGCTTTTGCCCCATGTGTGGACGTTATGCGCTGTTTCGCTGGTCGCCGTCTTTTGCCGCGCTGCCAGGCTTTCCTGCCGGCCAGCAGGCGCAATGGAATATTTCCCCCGGTGACTCGGTGCTGATCCAGCGTCACCTGGAGGGCCGCTTGCAGCTCGATCGCGCGCGCTGGGGGCTGACCCCACCGTGGCTGACCGACCTGTCGCGCACCCCTGCCCATGCCCGTGCCGAGACGGTGGCCGAACAGCCGATGTTTCGCGAGGCCCTGCGGTTGCGGCGTTGCCTGCTGCCGGCGAATGGTTTCTATGAATGGCGGGGCAATGTGCGCAAGCGGCCGTTCTGGCTGACGCCGGGGGAGGGTAGTTCGCTGTTCTTCGCGGCGGTATGGGAAGCCTACCCCGTGCAGGAGCAGGTGTGGCTGAGCACCGCGGTGGTCACCCAGCCGGCCATGAATCAGCGTCGCCCGCTGATCCTCGATGCGGCCGGCCAGCAAGCCTGGCTGGACCCTGAGACACCGTTGCCGGTGTTGCAGTCCTTGCTGGCCAGCAACCCTGTCGCGTTGCGCGAAAGGCCGCTGGCCAACCTGGTCAATGACCCGAAGCTCAATGCTCCGGAATGCCTGACCCCGGCATGACCCGATGTCCGTAGCAGCGGACACGGCCGCGTCCGGGACGCCGCGTAGTCGCAGGTGTCCCGACGCGGTCAGCCTACCCAGCCGCTGACCTGCATGGCCTTGTAAACGGCCACCACCGCCAGTACGAAGAACGCCGTGGCCGCCAGGCGACGAATCAGGGTCAACGGCAGTTTCTCGGCGGCGAAGTTGCCCGCCAGTACCACCGGCACGTTGGCCAGCAGCATGCCCAGGGTGGTACCCAGGATCACCAGCAGCAGGTGCGGGTATTGCGCCGCCAGCATCACCGTCGCCACTTGGGTCTTGTCACCGATTTCCGCCAGGAAAAAGGCGATCAGGGTGGTCAGGAACGGGCCGAATTTGCGCTTGGTGCTGGCTTCGTCGTCATCCATCTTGTCGGGCACCAGGGTCCACAATGCCGTCGCCGTGAAGCTTGCGGCCAGGATCCAGTGCAACGTCGCATCGGAAAAGAAACTGCCAAACCAGGCCCCCACCGCACCAGCGGCAGCGTGGTTGGCGAGCGTGGCGGCGATGATACCGGCGATGATCGGCCAGGGCTTGCGGAAGCGAGCGGCGAGGATCAGCGCGAGCAGTTGGGTCTTGTCGCCGATTTCCGCCAGGGCAACGATCGCGGTAGGGACAAGAAGTGATTCCAGCATCAGGGTTTCCTATGGGGGCGGGTCGACACGGCTATGACACGTACAGCCTCCCCGCCCCGGGTAAGGTGTGCGTGTCATAGGTCTTGTCAAACCCTGAGCCCGTCTGATGCGGACTGTGGGTCGCATGCGCCATGGTCTGTGGACCAAGTATGTTGACGCATGCCATGCGAGCAAGTGGCTCGGCGGGAGACTACTCCCCTAGGACGGAGCGGATTCTGCCTAGGGTTTTTCGTTTGGGCAAGCGAAGTTTTTTCAGCCACGTTTGGCCCGGTAGATTCTGAAACCCTGCCCCTCGGCGCGTACCGCGCACACGCCCAGATGCTCTTCGATCAATGGCTGGTAGCGCAGGAAGCTGTTGGCGACGATTCGTAGTTCGCCACCTTTTTTCAGGTGCTTCGCCGCTTTTCGCAGCAGGTTTTCCGAAGCCTGATAGTTGGTGTGCACCCCCGTATGGAAGGGTGGGTTGCTGACGATCGCATCCAGATGAAGGGGCGCGGCGTCAATCCCGTCGCCGGTGATGACGTCGGCTTCCAGACCATTCGCCTCAAGGGTCATGCGACTGCTTGCCGCGGCAAAAGCGTCCACGTCAAGCAATGTCAGCTGGCTTTGAGGGTAGCGGCGCTTGAGGCTGGCACCCACTACCCCAGCACCGCAACCGAAGTCCAGGACCTGGCCGCCGGGCAGGCCGTCCAGGTGTTCCAGCAGCAACGCGGTGCCACGGTCCAGGCGGCCATGGCTGAACACGCCCGGCAGGCTGATGACGGTCAACGGGCCGTCGGCCAGGGCCAGTTCGTAGCGCTGGGCCAGGTTCGCCAGGGGCACGGCGGCTGGGGCGGAATCGACCGTGACCTGCCACAGCTGGCAATGGCGGGCGCTGTCGAGTTTGCGCGGCTTGCCCAGGGTGTGCAGTTGCTTGGCCGCGCCCTCGATGCCGCCGCGTTTTTCGCCTACCAGGTACAGGTTCTTGCCCGCCAAACGCGAGGCCAGGGCATTGAGCAGGTAGTTGGCCAGCTCTCGGGACTTCGGCAGGAAGATTACCGCGGCGTCGAAATCCGCCTGTGGCGCTTCGGTGCCGAAGTGGCTGCGTTCGCCAAAACGAGCCGCCAGTGCCTGCTGGTCCCCCGCATGCCAGCACCAACCCTGGGCTTCGGGCAATGTGCCCAGCAGGTCGTCGGCGGGCAGGCCTGCCAGCAACAGGCGGCCCTGGAACAAGTCGGCCTGGCGAAGCAGCACTTCACTGCGCGGGTCCATGGTGGGGGCTCCTGGTCAAAAAAGCGCCCATTCTACCAGAGCCTCCGGCCCTCAGTTGACCTGGCGTACCGGCGTGCCGTTGAAATGCCCCTGAGCATTCTCGGCCACCTGGGCGACGATGCGCTGACGCGCCTCGCGGCTGCCCCAGGCACTGTGGGGCGTGACGATCAGGCGCGGAATGTCACCGGCCAGCAGCGGGTTACCGTTCACGGGTGGCTCGACGCTGAGCACATCGGTGGCCGCGCCGCCCAGGTGCCCGGCCCGCAGCGCGTCGGCCAATGCCTGCTCATCCACCATGCCGCCGCGGGCGGTGTTGATCAGGAAGGCACCTGGTTTGAGCAACGCCAGTTCAGCGGCGCCGATCATGTTGCGGGTGCTGTCATTGAGCGGGCAGTGCAGGGTCAGGGCATCGACCTGGGGTAGCAACTGCGCCAGCGGGATACGATCTTCTCGCGGCGGCCTGCCGGGGACCTGGCCCAGCAGCACGCGCATGCCAAAGGCTTCGGCCAGGCGCGCCACCGCGCCGCCCAGCTCGCCATGGCCCAGCAGGCCCAGGGTCTTGCCTTCCAGCTCGACGATGGGAAAATCCAGCAGGCAGAACTGGCTGGAGCGCTGCCATTGGCCGGCGGCGATGGCTTTCTGGTAATCCGCCAGGCGCGTGGCCAGGGCCAGCAACAGCATCAAGGTGTGCTGGGCCACCGACGGTGTGCCGTAACCCTGGCAATTGCACACGGCGATACCGCGGGCGCGGGCGGCGGCCAGGTCGACGTTATTGGTGCCGGTCGCGGTGATCAGAATCAGTTGCAGCTGCGGGCAGGCGGCGATGGTGTCGGCGTCGACCACCACCTTGTTGGTGATGATGACCTGGGTATCGCGGCAGCGCTCGATCACTTGCTGCGCGGTGGTGGAGGCGTGCAGGTCCAGGGGGCTGAAGGCCTGGTGCAGCGGGCCCAGGTCGAGGTCACCCAGGTCCAGTGAGCTGTAATCGAGAAACACGGCGCGGCGCGGATCGGTCATCGGGGCAGACTCCTTGTGATTGGCGAAAAAGCCTACATGAAATTTGGGCGTGTGGGCGTGCTTCCGGGTTTCCTGGCCCGCCTCCATGCCCTGCACCAGGTGCGCGGGGTCCCCGGTTTCACTGCCGGTGCTACATTGGGTGCACCGGGCCGTGGTCCGTCAGTTGGCGTGCGCGCTTTGTCGTCTTTCAGGATTACACCATGAACAAGCAGTCTTCGAACTCCCCGGCCTACCCCGACCTGTTGAGTGAGGTCCGCGCGTTTCGCGCCGCCCACCCGCAGGTGCGTTACGTTGACCTGATCGCCCTGGACATCCCCGGGCACTTCTACGGCAAGCGGTACCCGGTGGAAATGCTGGAGAAAGTGGCCGCTGGCAGCCCCCTCAAACTGCCGCAGAACTGCGTCTTGCTCGGCGCCCAGGGTGGGCTGCATCCCATTGGCGACTACTGCTTCAACGATGGCGACCCGGACGCGCCACGGCGCTTGATACCTGGCACGCTCAAACCCGTGCGCTGGGAAGGCCAGCCGCTGGGGCAAATGCTGATCAGTTCGGACGGGACCGCCGCGCCCATCGAATTCGAGCCGCGTGAAGTGCTGGCGCGGGTGCTGGAGCGGCTGGCGCGGCGCGGCATCCGGCCGGTGGTGGCCTTCGAACTGGAGTTTTACCTGTTCGACCGCGCGCTGGACAAAGGCCTGCCGCAGTTTCCCCGGGATGGTCTGAGCGGCGATGAGGATGACCAACCCAACATGCACATCGAGCGCTTGTCACGTTTTTCCCCGGTGCTGCACGAAATGGTCGAGGCCGCCAATGAGCAGGGTGTGGACGCCAACGTGATCACCGCGGAATTGGGCCCTGGCCAGTTCGAGATCAATTTTGCCCATTGCGACGACGGCCTGCGCGCTGCCGATTGGGCGGCGCTGTTCTGCCGCAGCACGCGCGGCGTGGCGCTCAAGCATGGCCACCGCGCCAGTTTCATGAGCAAGCCCTACCTGAATGCCCCGGGCAGTGGCATGCATGTGCATGTCAGCCTGTACGACGAAGCCGGCCACAACGTTCTGGCCGCCGACGATCAGCGGCCGCTGCGCCACGCCGTCGCGGGCTGCCTGGCGTTGCTGCCCCACTGCATGCCGATCTTTGCCCCCAACCACAACGCGTTTCGCCGCTACGGGGCGATGGTCAACGCGGCCAGCCGTGCCAGCTGGGGGTTCGAGGACCGTGACGCCTGCATCCGAATCCCCGAGTCCGACCCGCGCAATTTGCGCATCGAACACCGCCTGGCCGGAGCCGATGCCAATCCTTACCTGGTGCTGGCGGCTATCCTGAGCGGTATGGAGCACGGCCTGGACACTGGCCTTGAGCCCATCGCTCCGCTCAATGAAAACCGCCACAGTGGCATCGACTTCCCCAAGGACATGTTCGACGCCGTGCGGCACATGCAGGGCCACCCCGCGGTGCGCCAGGGGTTGGGTAGCGAGTTCGTGATGGTCTATTGCGAGAACAAGCGCCATGACCACCTGGCGTTCCTCGATGAAATCAGCGCCCGGGAGTATCGCTGGTTCCTCTGAGCCTGAGCCTGCCGGGCTGGGCAAGCAGAAGCACCCCACACACCCCGCGCAGCTTTGGTAAGGTAAGTGTTTTGTAACTGCCAATGACAATGCCCTGGGAGGCGCCCATGTACTGGACGGAGTTCTTGACCGTTGCCCTGATTCACCTGCTCGCCGTGGCCAGCCCCGGCCCCGACTTTGCCGTGGTCGTGCGCGAAAGCGTGGCCCATGGCCGTCGCGCCGGCACATGGACCGCCTTGGGCGTGGGCACGGCCATTTTCCTGCATGTCGGGTATTCGCTGCTGGGCATCGGCCTGATCGTTTCCCAGTCCATCGTGCTGTTCAACGCCCTGAAATGGCTGGCCGCGGCTTACCTGCTGTACATCGGCTTCAAGGCCATTCGCGCCAGGCCAGCGGCGGCCGGCGCTGAAACCTTGAAGGCTGAACCGGTTGAGCGCACAGCCAAAGGTGCCTATGTGGCCGGTTTCATGACCAATGGCCTCAACCCCAAGGCCACGCTGTTCTTCCTGTCGCTGTTCACCGTGGTCATCAACCCTCACACGCCGCTGTGGGTACAGGCCAGTTATGGCCTATATCTGGCGTTCGCCACCGCCGCCTGGTTCTGCCTGGTGGCCATGCTGTTCAGCCAACACCGCGTGCGCGCGGGCTTTGCGCGCATGGGGCACTGGTTCGATCGCACCATGGGCGCCGTGCTGATCGCGTTGGGCGTAAAGATCGCTTTCACGGAAATGCATTGAGGATCAAAGGGTAACGGGGCTGGCAACATCGCAAATCATTTGTCCGATGAATGCTCTGCGCCAGAGGGTCTAAAGTGTGAAAGTATTTGCCATGCTTTTGCACTCATCAAAGGGATCCTCATGATGCAGACTCGCGTTATTCCGCCGGCCGAAGGTGCGTATCAATACCCTCTGTTGATCAAGCGGCTGCTGCTGTCGGGCAGCCGTTACGAGAAAACCCGCGAGATCGTCTACCGGGATCAGCTGCGCTACACCTATCCCACCCTGTCCGAGCGTATCGCGCGCCTGGCCAATGTGCTGACCGAGGCCGGGGTCAAGGCGGGAGATACCGTGGCAGTGATGGACTGGGACAGCCATCGTTACCTGGAAGCGATGTTTGCCATTCCAATGATTGGCGCGGTGGTGCACACGGTCAACGTCAGGCTTTCCCCGGAACAGATCCTGTTCACCATGAACCACGCCGACGACAAGCTGGTGCTGGTCAACAGCGACTTCGTCGGCCTGTACCAGGCCATCGCGCCGCACCTGACCACCGTCGAGAAGACCCTGCTGCTCACCGACGGGCCGCAGAAGACCGCGGAGCTGCCCAACCTGGTCGGCGAATACGAGCAACTACTGGCGGCGGCCAGCCCCACCTACGACTTCCCCGATTTCGATGAAAACTCGGTGGCCACCACCTTCTACACCACGGGCACCACCGGCAACCCCAAGGGGGTGTATTTCACCCACCGCCAACTGGTGCTGCACACCCTGAGCCTGGCCACTGTCACCGGCAGTGTCGACAGCACCCGCTTCATGGGCACCAATGACGTCTACATGCCCATCACCCCCATGTTTCATGTGCATGCCTGGGGTGTGCCCTATGTCGCCACCATGCTGGGCATCAAGCAGGTCTACCCAGGGCGCTACGAGCCGGACATGCTGGTGCACCTGTGGAAAACCGAGAAGGTTTCGTTCTCTCACTGCGTGCCGACCATCCTGCAGATGCTGCTCAACTGCAAGAACTCCCAAGGGGTGGACTTCGAGGGCTGGAAGATCATCATCGGCGGCAGTTCACTGAACCGTGCCCTGTATGAGGCGGCCAAGCATCACGGCATCCAGCTGACAGCCGCCTATGGCATGTCCGAGACCTGCCCGCTGATTTCCGCCGCCCACATCAACGAAGAGCTGCTGGCGGGCCTGGAGGATGACCGCACCACCTACCGCATCAAGGCCGGCGTGCCTGTGCCGCTGGTGGAACCGGCGATCATCGACGCGGAGGGCAACTTCCTGCCCGCCGACGGTGAAACCCAAGGCGAACTGGTACTGCGCGCCCCGTGGTTGACCATGGGTTATTACCGCGAACCGGAGAAGGGCGCGGAACTGTGGAAGGGCGGTTGGTTGCACACCGGCGACGTGGCGACGCTGGACGGCAATGGCGCGATCGATATCCGCGACCGCATCAAGGACGTGATCAAGACCGGGGGCGAGTGGGTGTCTTCACTGGAGCTGGAAGACCTGGTCAGCCGCCATGCGGCCGTGCGCGAAGTGGCAGTGGTGGGTATCCCCGATGCCCAGTGGGGCGAGCGGCCTTTTGCCCTGCTGGTGGCACGCGAAGGGCAGAGCGTCGACGCACGGGGCATCAAGGCGCACCTGCAGCCATTTGTCGAGCTGGGCCATATCAACAAGTGGGCCATCCCGAGCCAGATCGCCGTCGTGAGCGAGATTCCCAAGACCAGCGTCGGCAAGCTCGACAAAAAGAAAATCCGCCTCGACATCGCCCAATGGCAGGCCGAGAACAGCAGCGTGCTGTCCAGCTTGTGACGCTCGGCTACAGCCTGCGCCCCTGAGGCCTACAGCTCAGGGGCGTGAGGCTGACATACGGCCCTGGGCGGCCAACCCTACAGTGCATTTCTTTGCCAGGCAAAGGAATGCACATGACTGTTCAAACCTCTCATCCCGCTCAGGCACTGCGCATCGGACTGTTCTTCGACGGTACCGGCAACAATGCCGCCAACGCCCCCTTCGACGACGTCGCGCCGATGGACAAAAGTGGCAGCCATGCATCGGCGCTCACCAACGTCTACAAGTTGTATCAGCTCTATGGGGAGGGGCCGGGTAACGGCACGCTGGCCATTTATGTCCCAGGCATCGGTACCGAGGCGGGTGCAACCGATAGCCTGGTGGGCAGTGCCCTGGGCCGCGGGCGCACCGGGGTGCTCGCGCGGGTCGACTACGCGCTTGCGCGGGTACGCGAAGCCCTGGCCAACGGCGCGCAAGCCCCGGTAACGGTCGACCTGTTCGGCTTCAGCCGCGGCGCGGCGGCGGCGCGGCATTGCGCCAACCAACTGCTGCGCCTGCCGGGCGTGCAGGTGGGCTTCATCGGTCTGTTCGACACCGTGGCCGCCGTGGCGGGCGCGGTCAGGCTGAATCTGGCCCTGGACCCCGTGCACTTCCCGCAGGTGGTGCACCTGGTAGCCCGGGACGAGCGACGGCGCAATTTTGCCTTGGCCCAGGTTCACCCCTCCCACACAGAAATCGAGTTGCCTGGGGCGCATTCGGACATTGGCGGCGGCTACCTGGGCGAGATGCGCGAGCAGGTGCTGGTCTGGCCGATGCAGGCGCTGACGGTGGCCAAGGGCGCCAAGGTGGAGACCACCTCCATCTACCGGCACGCCGAACAGGAACGGCAACTGTGGTTGGCCAGAGGCTGGCCTGGGGCGTGGCTGAAGATCGTGACCCCGGCCCCGACCCTGGTGGTGGAGCGCACGCCGGTTCCACAGCAGCAGGTGTACGCCGCCCTGCAACTGGAACGGGACGTTCGCGGCGAGCTGTCGCGGGTCTACCTGCAGGTCATGCACGGATTGGCGCTGGCCCGAGGGGTACCGATGCTGCCGATACCCGCCACCGGGGATTGCGCCCTGCCGGCCGAGCTTGAGCCACTGTGCCAGCGGTTCCTGCAAGGCGATTACCGCGTCAGTCCCGAGGAGGACAGCCGTTTGCGGCTGGGGTACATCCATGTGTCGGCCCACTGGACACCGCCTGAAGGGCTGCAGGGCAATCAGCCACGGCTTGGCAGCCGGGTGCTGTACATCAACGCGCCAGCTGCCGATGGCGTGCGGGAACGCTATCGTTGCTGAAGCGCTTGCCATCGCACCGGCCGAAGCTCGAGAGCCGGCATCGCACAGCCACTGAGTGTGCGCGGTATTCTTTTCCCGAGCTTCGCCCGGTCCCGCAGAGGGCGCCCCTGCGTTTGCGTGGGTCGCATTGGCGTGCCATTCGCACGACAATGGTGCCATTCATGATTGTTCAGGAGCTGATTCGATGACGGCCACCCCCACCCTCATCCGTGAAACCTTCCCCGTCGGCCCGCTGCAGTGCAACTGCACCATCATCGGCGACCCGGTCAGCAAGAAGGCCATCGTGGTCGACCCTGGCGGCAACCCCGAGCAGATTCTGGCGCGCCTGGAGGCCCATGGTCTCAAGGTGGTGAGCATCATCCATACCCATGCCCACCTCGACCACTTCCTGGCCTCTGGCAAGCTCAAGGAACTGACCGGTGCGACCCTGCACTTGCACAAGGAAGACCAGTTCCTGTGGGACAACCTGGAAATGCAGTGCCAGATGTTCGGCGTGCCTTACACGCCGGTGCCGCCGCCGGACCGCTGGCTGGCCGACGATGAAGAGCTGGCCTGTGGCTGTGGCGTGGCGCTGCACACGCCAGGGCACACCCCAGGGTCGATGAGTTTCTGGTTCGCCGAGGCCAAGTTGCTGGTGGCAGGCGACACGCTGTTTCGGCGGGGCATTGGCCGCACGGATTTGTGGGGTGGCGATCAGCGGACTATCGTTCGTTCTATCAAGGAACGGTTGTACCGCCTGGATGAAGACGCCACGGTGGTGACCGGCCATGGTCCGGACACTCGCCTGGGTGATGAGATGCGTGAAAATCCATTCGTTCGTAACTGAATGTATCTTCACTGAATTTCTGGCCGCGACGAGGTCTAATCGTCGCAGCAGTCCGTTCGCCAACAGCCGCTGCTTCACAACTGTAAGTACAGGAGTTTCCTGAATGTCGCGTCGTCTCATTATCGCCGCCACTGCCGTTGCCCTGCTGGCCGGCTGTGCGTCACAAAACCCCTATGACAACCAGGGCCAGGGCTCTGGTGTGAACAAGACCGCCACCTACGGTGGCTTGGGCGCCCTGGCAGGTGCCGTGGCCGGTGCCGCCATCGACCACAACAACCGTGGCAAGGGCGCGCTGATCGGCGCGGCGCTGGGCGGTGCCGGCGGTGCCGGTTATGGCTACTACGCCGACAAGCAGGAAAAGGCCCTGCGTGCGTCGATGGCCAACACCGGTGTGCAGGTGCAGCGCGAGGGTGACCAGATCAAGCTGATCATGCCGGGCAACATCACCTTCGCTACCGACTCGTCAGCCATCGCACCCAGCTTCTACAGCCCGCTGAACAACCTGGCCGGCTCGTTCAAGCAGTACAACCAGAACCTGATCGAGATCGTCGGCTACACCGACAGCACCGGCAGCCGCCAGCACAACATGGACCTGTCCCAGGCCCGTGCGCAGAGCGTGGCCACCTACCTGACCTCCCAGGGCGTGGACCCGTCCCATGTATCGGTACGCGGTGCCGGTCCTGACCAGCCGATCGCCTCGAACGCCGACGCCAATGGCCGGGCCCAGAACCGCCGCGTGGAGGTAAACCTCAAGCCGTTGCCGGGTGCCACCTACCAGCAACAGCAGTAAGCACCCCGGCTCTGCAGCGGCCCCGGCCGCTGCAGGTCAGCCTTTCATGTGGTCGAGCAGGCTATCCTTGGCCACCCACAGCTCGTTGACCCACTGCTGAAACTGCGCCCGATACTGCACGTCCTGGTCATAGCTGCGGCCAATGAACGCCGCCGGTATGGCAACCTCTTCGAACTGCACCACCACCTCGCGCACGCGCCCGCACAGCAGGTCCCAGAACCCTGGGCGGCCGTCGGGATAGTTGAGCGTCACGTTGACGATCGACTCCAGTTGCTCGCCCATGGCATCCAGCACAAAGGCAATGCCGCCGGCCTTGGGCTTGAGCAGGTGGCGGAAAGGCGACTGCTGCTGCGCGTGCTTGGCCGGGGTGAAGCGCGTGCCTTCGGCGAAGTTGAAGATGGCCGTGGGTTTGCCAGCGAATTTCGCGCAGGTGCGGCGGGTGGTTTCCAGGTCCTTGCCCTGTTTTTCCGGGTGCTTGGCCAGGTAGGCCTTGGAGTAGCGCTTCATGAAGGGGAACCCCAGGGCCCACCACGCCAGGCCGATCACCGGTACCCAGATCAGCTCCTGCTTGAGAAAGAATTTCAGCGGGCGGATGCGGCGGTTGAGCACGTACTGCAAGGCCAGGATATCGACCCAGCTCTGATGGTTGCTGGTCACCAGGTACGAGTGCTGGTAATCCAGGCCCCCGAGCCCCGATACCTGCCAACGGGTACCCGTGAGCAGCTTCATCCAGCCTTTGTTCAGGGTGATCCAGAGTTCGTGAATATGCCGCAGCAGCTCGTCACAGACCTTCTGCGCGGCGGGGAAGGGCAGGCACAGCTTGAACAGGCTGACGATGAACAGCGGGGTGCAACACAGCACGGTATTGCACGCCAACAGCAGCGAAGCGGTCACGCCTCGCAGTGGCGGTAAAAAGTCCTTCATGGGGTTTCCTGGTTGGCCACGCTTCGGTGAGCCTGAATGGCGGTGAGGGCGATGGTGTAGACGATATCGTCGACCTGGGCGCCACGGGGCAGGTCATTGACCGGTTTGCGCAGACCCTGCAGCATCGGGCCCAGGCTGACGCAGTCGGCGCTGCGCTGCACGGCCTTGTGGGTAGTGTTGCCGGTGTTGAGGTCGGGGAACACGAACACCGTGGCACGGCCGGCCACTTCACTGTCGGGCGCCAGTTGCCGGGCGATGGTTTCGTTGGCGGCGGCATCATACTGCAGCGGCCCGTCGATCAGCAGGCCCCGTTGGCTTTCGCGGGCCAGTTGGGTTGCCTCGCGCACCTTCTCCACGTCTTCGCCGCTGGCCGAATTACCGCTGGAATAGCTGATCATCGCCACCCGCGCCGGTATGCCGAACGCCTCGGCGGAGTCAGCGCTCTGGCGGGCGATTTCCGCCAGTTCCTCGGCGCTGGGGTGCGGGTTCATCACGCAGTCGCCGTATACCAGCACCTGGTCGGGAAACAGCATGAAGAACACCGACGACACCAGGCTGCAGCCTGGCGCGGTCTTGATCAGTTGCAGGGCCGGGCGAATGGTATTGGCGGTGGAGTGCACCAGCCCCGAGACCAGGCCGTCGACCTCGTCCAGGGCCAGCATCACGGTACCGATCACTACCGGGTCTTCCAGTTGCTGCTCGGCCATGGGGGCGTTCAGGCTCTTGCTCTTGCGCAAGGCCACCATGGGTTCCACGTAGCGCTCGCGGATGACCTCCGGGTCCAGGATTTCCAGGCCGTCGGGCAACACGATGCCCTGGGCGCTGGCTACCGCATGGACGTCCTCGGGCTTGGCCAGCAACACGCAGCGGGCGATACCCCGCGCCTGGCAGATGGCTGCGGCCTGCACGGTCATGGGCTCGGCACCTTCGGGCAGCACGATACGCTTGTTGGCTTGCTGGGCGCGCTGGATCAGCTGGTAGCGGAACACCGCTGGCGACAGGCGTAATTCGCGCGGTGAGCCACAGCGCTGGTGCAGCCAGTGCGCGTCCAGGTGGCTGGCGACGAAGTCAGTGATGATTTCCGCGCGCTCGCGGTCATCAATGGGAATTTCATTGTTCAGCTGGTTCAAGCGCGTGGCGGTGTCATAGGAACCGGTGCTCACCGACAGCACTGGCAGCCCGGCCTGCAGGGCGCCACGGCACAGCTCCATCAGGCGTGGGTCGGGCACTGTGTCGCTGGTCAGCAGCAGGCCGGCCAGGGGCACGCCGTTCAGGGCCGCCAGGCTCACCGCCAGAATGATGTCGTCGCGGTCGCCCGGGGTCACCACCAGCACGCCCGGCTTGAGCAGTTGCAGGGTGTTGAGCACGGTGCGCGCGCAGATGATGATCTTCGACATGCGCCGGGTTTCGTAGTCCCCGGCGTTGATGACCTGCGCGCCCAGCAACTCGGCCACGTCACGGGTGCGCGGCGCGTTGAGGTCGGCCTGGTAGGGAATGCAGCCCAGCAGGCGGAAGTCGCCGCCACGCAGCAGCGGGGAGTGTTCCTTCAAGCGCGCGGCGAAGGTTTCCAGGCTCTCGTCGGTGCGCACCTTGTTGAGGATCACGCCCAGCACCTTGGGGTCGCGCGGGCCGCCGAACAACTGTGCCTGCAACTCCACGCGGCCGGACAGCTCGGCCAGTACTTCGGTCTCGCTGGCCGCCGACACCAGGATCACATCGGCGTCCATGCTCTTGGCCAGGTGCTGGTTGACCCGCGCGGCGTAGCTGGCGTGGCGGGTGGGCACCATGCCTTCGACGATCAGCACGTCCTTGCCCACGGCTGCCTGCTGGTACAGCGTGATGATCTCTTCGAGCAGCTCGTCGAGCTGGCCATCGCCGAGCATGCGCTCTACATGGGCCAACCCCAGGGGCTTGGGGGGGGTGAGGCCGTGGGTACGGGCCATCAGTTCGGTGGAGCGTTCCGGGCCAGTGTCGCCGGGGTGCGGCTGGGCAATGGGCTTGAAGAAACCCACGGTCAGGCCGGCACGCTCCAGGGTGCGCACCAGGCCCAGGCTGATGGAGGTAAGGCCGACGCCGAAATCAGTGGGCGCGATAAAAAATGTCTGCATGCGAGCTTCCCGAAGTGAGCACTGCAAGGGCCTCGGCCTATGGCTGGCCGATGACGAAATCAAGCGCCAAGGGTATCGTTAACCGCCCCTTGTGCGCACCAGCCACAGTGAAAGGTTTTGCCCACCATGGCAGCACGCCTGGCCGGGTCCAGCACCCAGGGGCGTGACTGCCAGGGCGGCTGATGGCGCAGGTGCTGGGTATGCCCGCACGCCAGCACCGCCACCCAGTGGCCGTGCTCGTCGCGGATGAAATCCTGGATGAAGGTGTTTGCCATCGGGTCCGTTTGTCCGGGTTGCGTTCGCTTTCGGGCGGCGCGTTGGTTACACTTGTTCGTTCTACATACTTATGCAAAAAGGTGTCGCCCCATGCCGATCGCTGCCAACAAGGCTGTCTCCATCGACTATACCCTGACCAACGACGCTGGTGAGGTCATCGACAGCTCCGCCGGCGGCGCGCCGCTGGTGTACCTGCAAGGCGCAGGTAACATCATTCCTGGCCTGGAAAAAGCCCTGGAAGGCAAGGACGTCGGTGAAGAACTGACCGTTGCCATCGAACCTGAAGAAGCCTATGGCGAGTACTCGGCTGAGCTGGTCAGCACCCTCAGCCGCAGCATGTTCGAAGGCGTCGACGAGCTGGAAGTGGGCATGCAGTTCCACGCTTCCGCACCGGACGGCCAGATGCAAATCGTCACCATCCGAGACCTGGACGGCGACGACGTCACTGTCGACGGCAACCACCCGCTGGCCGGCCAGCGCCTGAACTTCCAGGTCAAGATCGTCGCCATCCGTGATGCCAGCCAGGAAGAAATCGCCCACGGCCACGTGCACGGCGAAGGTGGTCACCACCACTGATCGGAGCTCTTGAGCCCGGTTAGCCAAGGGGCGCCCGTTCAAGCAGGATGAAATCTCCACACGGGGATCATCTGGCTTGGACGGGCGCCTTTTTTGTCTGCTAGTGTTCCACTCGCAGAGCGCTTTCGCGCCACAGGGATATGGATAGGGGAGTCCGTCATGAGTATTTTCCACGACCTTAAACTGCAGGCGCTCGATGGCCAGGAATTGCCCCTGGCGCCCTTCAAGGGCAAGGTGGTGCTGGTGGTCAACGTGGCGTCCAAGTGCGGCCTGACGCCGCAATATGCCGCGCTGCAGAACCTGTACGACACCTACAAGGACAAGGGCTTCAGCGTGCTGGGCCTGCCTTGCAACCAGTTCGCCGGGCAGGAGCCTGGCAGCGAACAGGACATCCAGCAGTTCTGCAGCCTGAACTACGGGGTGACCTTCCCCTTGAGCAGCAAGCTCGAGGTCAACGGTCACGGCCGTCACCGCCTGTACCAATTGCTGGCGGGCGAGGGCGCCGAGTTCCCCGGGGATATCACCTGGAACTTCGAAAAGTTCCTGGTGGGCAAGGACGGCCGCGTACTGGCACGTTTCTCGCCGCGTACCGCCCCTGACGACCCCACCGTGGTGCACGCCATCGAAAAAGCCCTGGCCTGATCCGGGCTTCGCCGGGCCCTGCGCCCGGCATCACGCAAATCAATAGTGCTGGGCCGCGCCCTGCCAGCGTTTTATGCTGCGGATCTTTGAGCCAACCCTTCAGAGGATCTGCACATGTCGGTCAACGCTCTGTTCAAGCCATTTCAGTTGGGTGCCCTGCGGCTGCCGAGCCGCGTGGTCATGGCGCCCATGACCCGCTCTTTTTCTCCCGGCGGCATTCCTGCCGCCAAGGTCATCGAGTACTACCGCCGCCGTGCGGCCGCGGGTGTCGGCCTGATCATCACTGAGGGCACCACCGTGGGCCACAAGGCCGCCAATGGTTACCCCCATGTACCGCGTTTCTACGGCGTCGATGCCCTGGCCGGCTGGAAGAAGGTAGTGGACGCCGTGCATGCCGAGGGCGGCAGGATCGTCCCGCAGTTGTGGCACGTAGGCAACGTACGCCGCCTGGGCACCGAGCCCGATGGCGACGTCCCCGGCTATGGCCCGATGCCCAAGGTCAAGGACGGCAAGGAACTGGTCCATGGCATGAGCCATGAGGACATCGCCGAAGTGATCCAGGCGTTTGCCCAGGCGGCTGCCGACGCCAAGGCCATTGGCATGGACGGCGTGGAAATTCATGGCGCCCACGGCTACCTGGTCGACCAGTTTTTCTGGGAAGGCACCAACCAGCGTGACGACGAATACGGTGGCAGCCTGGCCAAGCGCTCGCGTTTTGCCATCGAGCTGATCCAGGCGGTGCGAGCGGCAGTGGGCGAGGGTTTTCCGATCATTTTCCGCTTCTCCCAATGGAAACAGCAGGACTACAGCGCCCGCCTGGTGCAAACCCCCGAAGCGCTCGGGGAGTTCCTGCAACCGCTGGCCGATGCCGGCGTGGACATTTTCCACTGCTCCACCCGGCGCTTCTGGGAGCCGGAGTTCGAAGGCTCCCACCTTAACCTGGCCGGTTGGACCCGCGAGCTGACCGGCAAGCCGACCATTACCGTGGGCAGCGTCGGCCTGGATGGCGAATTCCTGCAGTTCATGGTCGATACCGACAAAGTGGCGCAGCCGGCCAGCCTGGAAAACCTGCTCACGCGCCTGGAGAACGACGAGTTCGACCTGGTGGCCGTGGGCCGTGCGCTCCTGGTGGACCCGGACTGGGCCGCCAAGGTGCGTGACGGCCATGAGCAGGATATTCTGCCTTTCAGCCGGGAAGCGTTGACGACCCTGGTTTGAGACCAAAACCCCCCATGCGCTGTGCGGCGGCCTGGCAGGCGCCGCGCAACTGGGTCTCGAACTGCTCGATGATCGCGCCCCAACCCTGGCGGCTGGCGTGCTGGCGTGCATTGAGGCGGATGCGGCGCAACGTTTCGCTGTCTTCCAGCAGCCAGCCGGCGGCGTCGATGAACGCTTCTTCGTCGCCAGGCATGGCCAGTGCGCCGTTGTGGCCGTGGCGAATGTGCTGGCCGGCGGCAGCCTCGTCATAGGCCACAACCCCAAGCCCCGAAGCCAGGGCTTCGAGTACCACGTTGCCGAAGGTCTCGCTCAGGCTGGGAAACAGGAAGATATCGCCACTGGCGTAGTGCGTCGCCAGTTCCTCGCCGCGCCTGGCCCCGCAGAAAATCGCCTCCGGCATCGATTGCTCCAGTTGCAGGCGCTGGGGCCCGTCACCGACGACAATCAACTTCAGGCGTTGCAACGGATAGTGCAGTTGCAGGGTGGCCAATGTTTGCTTGAGCAAACCGAGGTTTTTTTCCGGGGCCAGCCGGCCCACATGGATCAGGGCGATATCGTCGCGGTCCAGGCCCCAGCTGTCGCGCAGCGCCTGGCTGCGGCGGGTGGGGTGGAACAGCTGGCTGTCCACGCCCCGGGACAGCAGTGCCAAGCGTTCAAAGCCACGCCGCTCCAGACTGTGCCGCTGGGTAGCGCTGGGCACCAGGGTCAGTTGCGTGCGGTTGTGGAACCAGCGCAGGTAACCGGTCAGCACGCGCGTCAACAGGCCCAGGCCGTAGTCGCGGGTGTATTGCTGGAAGTTGGTGTGGAAACCGCTGACCACGGCGATTTTCAAACGCCTTGCCGCGCGCAGGGCATTGAGCCCCAGCGGGCCTTCGGTCGCTATGTACAGCACGTCGGGCCGGGCCCGGCGCCAGCGCCGCAACAGCTTGTGCATCGACGCTTGGCCCCATTGCAGCCCCGGGTAGCCCGGCAGTGGCCAGCCGCGGCACAGCAGCAGTTGGTCGTCTGCCGCGCCGCGCTCGTCGGCGCTTTGCCGTGGGCGCACAATTTCTACCTGATGGCCTCGGGCGCGCAGGCCTTCGCTCAGGCGGCCGAGGGTATTGGCCACGCCGTTGATTTCGGATGGGAAGGTTTCGGTAACCAGGGTGATGCGTAGCGAGGGCTCTGTCATGGAACCAGTGTCGGATCAACCGATTGCGACTATGTGTCATAGCAATGACGAATTAATGACGCGCTCCGAGCGGCTGGAAATCGCCTACCGTAAAAGGACCACCTGCGCGCATCTGGGTAATCGCCATGTCCGATAACCTTTACGCACCGCCTCAGGCGGACCTGCGTATGCCAGCGGTCAGGGAGCCCGCGTTCTACACCGTTTCAGAAGGAAAGTTCTTCACCCTGTTTTTCGCCAGCCTGGGCCTGTACCTGGTGTATTGGTCGTGGAAGCACTGGCGCCGTTACCGACAGTTCACCGGGGCGGATGTGTCGCCCCTGGCGCGGGGTTTGTTGCCGGTGTTCTTCACCCATGCCCTGTTGTTCTGTGCCCAGGACCTGCTGCACCAGCGCGGCCTGCATTACAGTGAGCCGCCCCAGCGCTGGGCGAACCGGTTCGTGCTGTCCACGGTATTGGGGCTGGTGTGCAATGCCATGGCCCGCAACGACATTGGCTACCCACTGACCGACCTGGGTTGCCTGGCGATGCTGGTGGTGCAGGGGCTGGCGGCGTGCAAGGGCCAGCAGTTGCTCAACTTCGCCGCCGACGACCCGCTGGGGGAAAGCAATGCCCGGTTGGGCTGGGTGGACTGCCTGTGCCTGGTACCAGGGTTGCTGGTGTGGCTGTTCATCCTGCTGGTGTACTGGGCCGACGCGGCCTGACGGCCGCTGTCACCGGCCCCGCGCTCAACCCCGCTCGCGCACCCAGAACAGCGTGGCGCCGGCCACGGCGGCGGGCATCATCAGCAGGTTGACCACCGGAATCAGCAGTACCAGGTAAACGATGCCGCCAAAGCCCAGGCTCTGCCAGCGCTTCTGCCGCAGCCAGGCCAGCATGTCGGGCCAACTCATCTTGTGGTTGTCGGCCGGGTAGTCGATGTACTGGATGGCCATCATCCAGACGCCGAACAGCAGCCATAACGGCGCGGCGATGACGTTGACCACGGGGATCAACGACAGCACGAACAGCGCCAGCGTGCGCGGCAGGAAATACCCCAGCTTGCGCATCTCGCGGTTCAAGGTGCGCGGCACTTCGCGGCCCAGCTCGCTCCACTTGAATGGTGGGAAGTCGTCCTTGCCGCGCACCACCACTTCCACTTTCTCGGCCAAAAAGCTGTTGAACGGCGCCGAGACAATATTGGCCACCAGGGTGAAGCAGAAAAACACCATCAGCACCACCAGCGCTACGAACAGCGGCCAGAGGATGTAGCTGAGGAAGCTCAGCCACGACGGCAGCGTGGGCATCAGGTGGTTCACCCATTGGCTGAACGCGTGGCCGGCGAAGTAGATCAGCGCGGTGAACAACACCAGGTTGATCGCCAGCGGCAGCAGGACAAATAGCCGCAGGCCAGGGCTCAGGACCAGTTTGAGGCCTTCGCGCAGGTATTGCGGGCCGGACAGGACAGGGGCTTGCATGGTGTGCTCCGTAAAGAAAACCCAGCGACATTAGCGCCTTTGCCGCCTGCGGGAAAGTGAACCCTGCACGCCGCAATGCACTGTAACAAAGCCACTGATCGATACCGTGCGGATGGATAGAGGTGGCCTATGAGGTGGATTGTGAAACGATATTTCCTTACCCTTGGCCACCTCGCTACAGTGCGCACATCAAATTTCAAACCCTTCCCAAGTCTTCAGCTTCAAGGAGTTCCCCCATGAGCATTCTGGTCAACAAGCAGGCCCCCGACTTCGACGCTCCGGCCGTGCTGGGTGATGGTTCGATCGTCGACAGCTTCAAGCTGTCCTCGCTGCATGGCAAGTACGTGGTGCTGTTCTTCTGGCCACTGGACTTCACCTTCGTGTGCCCGTCCGAGATCATCGCCCACAACAACCGCATCGCCAAATTCCGCGAGCTGGGCGTTGAAGTCGTCGGCGTTTCCGTCGACTCGCAGTTCACTCACTACGCCTGGCGCAGCACGCCGGTGGAGAAGGGCGGAATCGGCGAGGTCGAATTCACCATGGTGGCCGACGTCAAGCACGAGATCACCCGTGCCTACGGCATCGAGCACGAAGACGGCGTGGCCCTGCGTGCCTCGTTCCTGATCGACCAGAAAGGCGTCGTGCAGCACCAGGTGGTCAACAACCTGCCGCTGGGCCGTGAAGTCGACGAGATGGTACGCCTGGTCGAGGCGCTACAATTCACCGAGCAGTATGGCGAAGTCTGCCCGGCGGGCTGGCGTCCAGGCCAGAAAGGCATGAAGGCCGACGCCAAAGGCGTGGCTGACTACCTGGCCGAGAACGCCACCAGCCTGTAACGGTTTCCAGGACGGGTGAGCAATAGCCTTCCCCAAGGTTTCAGCCGTCCTTTTTTAATTCCAGCCGGTTCGCCGGCACTGCGACCCTGGCGCTACAATGGCCGGTCCAAAGGAGTCAGCCATGTCTGAAGCACGTCATTCCCGAGTGATCATCCTCGGTTCCGGCCCTGCCGGTTACAGCGCCGCCGTCTACGCGGCCCGCGCCAACCTCAAGCCACTGCTGATCACCGGCATGCAGGCCGGCGGTCAGCTGACCACCACTACTGAAGTCGACAACTGGCCAGGCGACGTCCATGGCCTGACCGGCCCGGTGCTGATGGAGCGCATGCGCGAGCACGCCGAGCGTTTCGAGACCGAGATTGTCTTCGACCACATCAACTCGGTTGATCTGGCCGGCAAACCGTTCTCGCTGACTGGCGACAGCGGCACCTACACGTGCGACGCGCTGATCATCGCCACAGGCGCCAGCGCCCGCTACCTGGGCTTGTCGTCGGAAGAAACCTTCATGGGCAAAGGCGTTTCGGCCTGCGCGACCTGCGACGGTTTCTTCTACCGCAACAAGCCAGTGGCCGTGGTGGGCGGTGGCAACACCGCCGTGGAAGAAGCACTGTACCTGGCCAACATCGCCAGCAAGGTGACCCTGGTGCACCGCCGCGAGACGTTCCGCGCCGAGAAGATCCTGATCGACAAGCTGCACGCCCGTGTCGCCGAAGGCAAGATCGAACTCAAGCTCAACGCCACCCTGGACGAAGTGCTGGGTGACAACATGGGCGTCACCGGTGCCCGCCTGAAGAACAACGATGGCAGCTTCGAGGAACTGAAAGTCGACGGCGTGTTCATCGCCATCGGCCACACGCCGAACACCGCTTTGTTCGAAGGCCAACTGGCACTGAAGGACGGCTACATGGTGGTCAGCGGCGGCCGTGAAGGCAACGCCACCGCTACCAGCGTGGAAGGTGTGTTCGCCGCCGGCGACGTGGCCGACCATGTTTACCGCCAGGCCATTACCTCGGCGGGCGCTGGCTGCATGGCGGCGCTTGACGTGGAACGCTACCTGGACGGCCTGCAGAACGCTTCGTTCTGACAGGCCTTGCATGGGCCCGACCCTGCGAAGGGCCGCGCCAGGCACAAAAAAACCGGCTACTCAGGCCGGTTTTTTTGTGCCTGGGTTTCAGGCCTTGCGGGTCAGTGGTTGCCCGGCAAACTTTACTCCGGCCAGGCCGTGGGCGATCAGGTTGCGGATGTTGCCGTGGTCAGTGCCCTCGGGGGTGGCCACCACCGAGCGGTAGTGCTCGCCGAACGCCAGCAGCACGTGCTGGTCGCTCAGGCCTTCCAGCACGGCCAGGCCGATGGTCTTGCAGGAGCCTTCGTTCTGGCCGGCGGCGTTTTCCACGTCACCGTTGGTGAAAGCCTGGGGCTGGTAGTCATAGTGCGCCGCCACGAACGCCAGGGTATCGGCGAACGCGTGTTCGCCGCTGTCGAGGCTGGCGCGCAGGGTGTTCAAGTCAGTCATGCTGTTTTCCTTTGGCGAACGCCGCTTGCTGGTCGGCGCTGGCTTCTTTCTGGTAGAGATTTTTCCACTCGCTGTACGGCATGCCGTACACCACTTCGCGGGCGTCATCGAGGCTGACCTCGATCTGGCGCTCATCGGCCTCGGCCTTGTACCACTTGGACAGGCAGTTGCGGCAGAAGCCAGCCAGGTTCATCAGGTCGATGTTCTGCACGTCGGTGCGCTTGCCCAGGTGCTCCACCAGGCGGCGGAAGGCCGCGGCTTCGAGTTCCAGGCGTTGTTGCTCGTTCATGTTCATTCCTGTCAGCGGCGCCCGGCGAGGGTGATCGACACCGACTCGGCAAAGCGCAGGGCATGGGGTTTGTCGACTTCGACCTCGGCGTAGCGCACGGCTTCGTTGGCCATGACCAGGTCCAGCAACTCCTGGGTCAGGCGTTCGAGCAGCGCGAAGCGGTTGCCCTCGACATGCTGGATCACCGCCTTGGTGATGGTGCGATAGTTCAGCGCGTGGTCGATGTCGTTGTCACGCACCGCTTCCTGGGCCGCATAGAGGATGGTGAGGTTGATCAGCACATCCTGCTTGTTGAGGATCTCTTCTTCGTTGATTCCGATAAACGTGCGCAGGCGCAGGTCCTTGACCCGGATGCGCGCGGTTCCTGGCTCCAGTTGTGGCATTGCTACTTGCTCCGTCCAATCAATTGCAGGAATTCCTGGCGGGTAGTGCTCGAATCGCGGAAGGCGCCGAGCATGACCGAGGTGTTCATCACCGAGTTCTGTTTTTCCACGCCGCGCATCATCATGCACATGTGCTGAGCCTCGATCACCACGGCCACACCGGCGGCCTGGGTCACGTCACGCACCGCCTCGGCGATCTGGCGTGTCAGGTTCTCCTGAATCTGCAGGCGACGGGCGAACATGTCGACGATGCGCGCGATCTTCGACAGCCCCAGCACTTTGCCGGTGGGGATATAGGCCACCTGGGCCTTGCCGATGAAGGGCAGCAGATGGTGCTCGCACAGGGAGTACAGTTCGATGTCCTTGACGATCACCATTTCGTCGTTGTCCGAGGCGAACAGGGCGCCGTTGACGATTTGCTCCAGTGTCTGGTCATAACCATGACATAGGTACTGCATGGCCTTGGCGGCGCGCTTGGGCGTGTCCACCAGGCCTTCGCGGTCCGGGTCTTCACCCAGGTCCTTGAGAATTTCGCGGTAATGCTGCGGCAGGCTTGAATTCATGAAGGCTACTTCCTCGCGCCAAGCGCTTATTTTACGTGCCGGCCGCCGTTGACGGTCAAGGTAGTGCCGGTGACATAGGGGTTGTCCATGAGGTAGCGCAGGCTCTGGTAGACCACCTGCGGTCCTGGCTCGATGCCCATGGCCGACTTGGCCAGGGTCTTGGCGCGGTACGCCGCGTCGTCGTCTTCATTGAACATCAGCAGCGCCGGGGCAATGCCGTTGACCTTGATGCGCGGCGCGTATTTGGCTGCGAACGACAGCGTGAGGCTGTCCAGCCCTGCCTTGGTCGCGCAATAGGCGATGTGCTTGCTGCTGCCCTTGCGGGCCACGTCGTCGCTGATATGCACGATGTCGGCCTGCGGGCTTGCGTGCAGCAGGTCGGCGCAATGGAGGTTGATCAGGTACGGCGCCAGCATGTGCACGCTGACCATCTGTGCGAACGCCTGGGCCTCTTGCCCGGGCGTGTCCGCCTGCCAACTGGAAGCATTATGAACGATGGCGCGCAAGGCGTCGGTGTGTTTCTTCAGCACGGCGATGAACGCCAGAATGCCGGCCTCGTCGCTGAAGTCGGCGAACAGGGTAAGCGCCCCCCGTTCCCGCAGGCGCTCAAGGCCTTCGCGTTCGCTGCGGTAGCTGATGATCACCGGGTGGCCGTCGTCCAGCAGGCGTTCGGCGCAATGCAGGCCAACGCGCTGGCTGGCGCCGGTGATCAGAATGGGGGCTGTAGGCATGCGGAAGCTCGCGGCAGGGGGCTACCGGGAACTTATACCAGTGGGCCCTCAAGCACAACGCATCACCGGTGTGGGAGCTGGCTTGCCCGGAGCTGTCGCGGACCGCCAAGCGCAGCGTTCAGCGTGGCTGCGCGGCGAACGGGCGCTGAGGTGTCGGATGCAGCCACGGTTGCAACAGGCGCGTGGACAACGGAATGAAGAAATACACCATGATCGGCGTCAGGGCCAGGGTGCTGACAAAGATGCGCGGTAACAGGCTCAACTCGTTCAGAAGTGGCCCCAGCAGGAAGTTGAACAGCAATGAAACCGGGAAAAATGCGACCCAGATCGCCACTGCCTGCTTCCAGCGTGGCGGGCGAGCGTGGCCGGTGTCGCCGAACCAGCCGTCGATGCCGCTGACCCGATGCTCGTGGGGTTGGGCGAACAGGCCGCTGCCACGGGCAAGCCAGGCGCTGCGCGAGGCCGAGTGTTCCCAGGTGTGCAGAGTGGTTTCGTCGGCGAAGCGGAAGATGATCTGAAACTCATCATCATCGGGGGGCGGGGCCAGCACGCCCGAGCCCAGGTAACCGGGAAAGTCGGTGGCCAATTGCTCACCTTCGCGCAGCCAGGCGATCAGGTCATGGTAGCGGCCATGGGCGACGCGGCGCGCAACCATCAGGGTGACGGGAGCAGACATTGTATATCTCCGTGCGAAAACGGCTTCCCGGGTAGGGCGTGCCTCTGAAATGCAGGCCGGGGTGGTGGCCTGCATGGAAAAACAAGCAAGGATTATTCCTGTTCGGTGAAATTACGCCAGTGTTGTTTTCGTGGCGCCATTTTTTCAACGCCTTGGGTGCTCGCCATCATGCGCGGTACACTATCGGGATATTCCCCTAGCCCCGGCAACCAACGATGTCAGATACCGTTCCAGCTTCCACCGCTGCCAGCGAGTTTTCGCGCCAGGAGCTGTTTCCCATTCGTGAAGTGGCGCGATTGACTGGCATCAACCCGGTAACGTTGCGTGCCTGGGAGCGCCGTTATGGGCTGGTCCAGCCTACGCGCACTGAAAGTGGGCACCGGCTCTATTCCCAGGCTGACATCGATGAGGTGCGCAGCATCCTTGGGTGGATCGAGCGCGGCGTGGCCGTCAGCAAGGTCGGCAAGATCCTGGCCCGCAGCCAGGCGCTGAAGGTGCAGGACGCGCCGGTGCGACGCCAGCCGGTCAGCAGTGAATGGGGAGAGTGGCAACAACAGGTACGGCGAGCCGTGAATGCGTTCGATGAGCGCCGGCTGGAACAGATCTACGGCCAGGTGTTCTCCAGTTACCCGATGGTGGTGGTGTTTCAGGACATATTGATGCCGGTATGGCACGAACTGCTGGTGCGCCAGGAGGCGTTCGGCCAGACCAGCGAATGGCTGCTGCTGGACAACTTCCTGCGTGCCCGCACGCTGCAACGCCTGCAATGGGTGCAAGGTCAGGCGCAGGATTGCACGGTGTTGCTGGCGGCGGTGCCGGGGCAGTGCCGTGAGCTGGAGTTGCTGGTGGCGGGGTTGCTGATGGCCAGCGACGACATTGCCGTTCAGGTACTGGCCCTGGGGCAGCCGCTGGATGAGTTGAGCCTGGTGGTCGAGAAGCGTGCGCCGCAAGCCGTGGTGCTCTATTCCAACCACCCGCCGGCGGTGGACATGCCCAAGCGCCTGCGCAAACTGGGCTTGAGCCTGGATTGCCCCTTGATGGTGGCGGGTGACGCCAGCGACCTGATCCAGGACGCCGTGGCCGGTAGTGAAATAGCCTGCCTGGGTAGCGAGGGGCGCCTCATGCAGCGCCGGTTGCAACAATACCTGGCCGGGCACCTGGACACCTGAGCAGGGTCAGGCGTGCATTTGCGGGTGCGTGCGGCGGTGCTGGGCGAGGATGTACTGGCGCAGCCGTTCGGTTTCCTGCAGGTTGTCCTGGCTCAACCGGTAGGCGTAGTGGCCTTGCTCGGTCTTGCGGCGCAGAGTGCCACGCAGCGGCATGGGCTCATGGCCGGCTGGGCTGAACCACAGTGAAAAGCGCCTTGGCGGCCGCTGCCCGTTGCGCATTTCCAGCAGCACGCCTTCGAACGAGATTTCCCGCACCCAATAGTTGCTGATCTGGCCTTTGTCGTTTTCCAGCACCACCGGCTCATTGAGCGTCAAGCGCCAAGGGCGAACCATGGGGCCGTCTTCATAGATGCTCGGCGCACCAAGTTGCAGGTGCAGGGCGTGAAATTCGTCTTCCACCAATTGCAGAGGGAAGCTCATTTGCTGGTTCTCGAACTGCGCCTGGAGGGTGACCTGTTCATTGGCCGCCAGGCGAGTCAGCAGGTCGCGAACCTGGGTGCCGCCATTGACCAGCAGGCTCGCGGTAGTGTCGCGAACATTGAGCTGCGGGTTGTGCTGCATCGTTCGAATGAAGTCCAGCTCATCCTGGGTCAGGAGGGCATCAACTGGCATGATCGGGCTCGAGGTTCAAGAAAAACGGTTGTTCGGAAGGTAGACCACGCAAAGCCGCTTTAGTTACCGCCGTTGGTCGTTTTCCAGGGCAAGAATGCGCGCCCGTGCTTCACCCAGCTGTCGTTGCAGCTCGGCTACGCGTTGCTGGGCTTCAACCTGCTCGGTGACATCCTTCTGGATGCCGATGAAATAGGTAAGCTTGTCCGTATCGTTGTACACCGGGGTGATCGACAGTTCGTTCCAGAACGGCGTGCCGTCCTTGCGGTAATTGCGCAGGCGTTGGCGGCACGGCTGACCACTGGCGATGGCCTGGCGGATCAGTCGCAGCGCCGGCTCGTCACGCTCGCCATTTTGCAGAAAACGGCAGTCCTGGTAGAGAATTTCATTGGAGCTGTAGCCCGTCAGGCGTTCAAACGCACTGTTGACGTAGATGAGGATGGTGTCATCGCCTTCCTGTTCGGCCACGACGATTCCGTCGTCCGAAGCGTCCACCATCCGTTGCAGCAGCTTGGCGTTGATCATTACAAGGTATTCCACGGCAGTCCAACTGCCATTCTAGAGCATCGCCAACCGTTGGCACATCCCTATCAGTGGCAGTTTGCCATTGGCGAGCGCGACTGCGTGCTCGGCGCGTGCCTGATATCATCGGCCTTTCAAGCCATGCTCAGGATTCTCTCGATGAAAGTTGCCTTGTTATCAGGCTCCGTATACGGCACCGCCGAAGAAGTTGCTCGCCATGCCGGTCAACTGCTTGAGAACGAAGGTTTCGAGACCTTCTACAAACCGCGCGCCAGCCTTGATGAGCTGTTGACGGCAGCGCCGCAGGCGTTGCTGGCGGTGACCTCGACCACCGGCATGGGCGAGTTGCCCGATAACCTCATGCCGCTGTATTCGCAGTTGCGGGACCTGCTGCCGGCGGCGCTGCGCGGCCTGCCAGGCGCCGTCATCGGCCTGGGCGACGCCAGCTATGGGGATACGTTCTGCGGTGGCGGCGAGCAGGTACGCGAGTTGTTCGCGGAGTTGGGCGTCAACGAGGTGCAGGACATGCTGCGCCTGGATGCCAGCGAATCGGTCACGCCTGAAACGGACGCCGAACCGTGGCTGGTCGAATTCAGCCGCCGCTTGCGGAAGCCTTGATTGCGGCGGGCTTGCGCATGCCGGTCTGATTGTTCATGCGTCTGACTCGCAAGGCCAATAAGCTGGCTGCCAATGCAATTACTCCAGCGCGAGGGGCTGGGTAGACTGCTTCCCAGAGAGCACGAGACAGTGCCGAGGGAATCACCGTGACCATAGCCCCTGTTCCGTCCACCGCCGTTGGCCGTGACCGGGTCCAGCGTACCGCCTGCGTGGCGCAGGTCGCGGACCCGGCGCTGGCACCTCGCCCAGCCACCTCGCTAAGTGAAATACCCCTGAGTGTGTGGCGCAGTCGTGGCCAGACCTTCGAATTCAAGGGCCATGCCATTCGCTACTGGGTGGCCGGGCAGGGCGAACCCTTGTTGCTGGTGCATGGTTTCCCCACTGCCAGTTGGGACTGGCATTACCTGTGGCAGCCCCTGGCGCGCCACTACCGGCTGATCGCCTGTGACATGCTCGGCTTCGGCGACTCCAGCAAACCGGTGCACCATACCTACAGTCTGCTGGAGCAGGCAGACCTGCAACAGGCATTACTGGCGCACCTGCGGGTCGAGACCCCCGTGCATGTGCTGGCGCATGATTATGGTGACAGCGTGGCCCAGGAGCTGCTGGCGCGGCATCGCGACGGCCAGGCACGTATCGCCAGTTGTGTATTCCTCAACGGCGGCCTCTTTCCGGAGGCGCACCATGCAGTGCTGATCCAGAAGCTGTTGATCAGCCCCTTGGGCTGGCTGGCCGCCCGCACGTTCACTCGCGAGACCCTGGTCAACAGCGTGTCCCTCATCTACGGGCCAGCCACCCGCCCCAGTGAAAGTGCGCTGGACGACTGCTGGAGCCTGATCCAGAGCAACCAGGGCACACGGGTACTGCACCGGCTGGCTACGTACCTGATCGAGCGTCGCCTGCGCCGCGACCGTTGGGTGACCGCCATGCAGCATGCCGGCGTGCCCATGCGGTTTATCAATGGCGGGCTCGATCCCGTTTGCGGGAAGCCCATGTTGGTCCGCTACCGCGAACTCATCTACCGCGCCGACACGGTATTGCTGGCGGACATAGGCCATTACCCGCACACCGAGGCGCCGGGACAGGTGCTGCGCCATTATCTGGACTTTCGTGCGGGGCTGCGGCCTGCGGCCATCTGGCACGCAGGTTGACGTACCGCCGGGTCATCATCCCAGGGCCTTATCACCCCTTATTCATCATCCAGCCCATGATTGTTCCCGGCAACGGCGTACCGGAAACTGCCCCCATGACCTAACCTGGCCGGGAGTTGCAGCATGAGCGATGCCATCCGTTTCGAAGATAAAGTGGTGATTGTCACTGGCGCCGGCGGCGGTCTGGGGCGTGCCCACGCGCTGTTGTTCGCCCGCCACGGCGCCCGGGTGGTGGTCAATGACCTGGGCGGCGCGGCCAATGGCCAAGGTGCCAGTGCCTCGGCAGCCGATCAGGTGGTGGCGCAGATTCGCGAGGCCGGCGGTACGGCCGTGGCCAGCCATGACTCGGTGACTGCCGGCGACAAGATCGTCCAGCAGGCCCTCGACACCTTCGGCCGTGTCGACGTGCTGGTCAACAACGCCGGTATCCTGCGCGACAAGACCTTCCACAAGATGGATGACCATGACTGGGAGCAGGTCTATCAAGTGCACGTGCAGGGCGCTTACAAACTCACCCATGCGGCTTGGCCGCATTTGCGTGAACAGAACTTCGGCAGGGTGATCTTCACGTCGTCCACCTCTGGCATCTATGGCAACTTCGGCCAGTCCAACTATGCGATGGCCAAATTGGGCCTTTACGGGCTGACCCGCACCCTGGCGCTGGAAGGGCGCCGCCATGACATCCTGGTCAACGCCATCGCACCCACGGGGGGCACACGCATGACCGAAGGCCTGATGCCGCCCGAAGTCTTCGCGCTGCTCAAACCGGAACTGGTTAGCCCCTTGGTGGTGTACCTGGGCAGTGAACAGTGCCAGGACACTGGCGGCCTCTACGAAGTGGGCGGTGGCTGGGTGGGCAAAGTGCGTTGGGAGCGCAGCCTGGGCGTGGGGTTCGACCCGCACCAGGGCATGAGCGTCGAAGCAATTGCCAAAGAGTGGGCGAATATCGGCAACTTTGATGGTGCAGTGCACCCGCGCGATAACGTGGAAGCCCTGGAGCAAATGATGATTAACCTGAAGAAATATTAAGATAATCGCTTCAACAGTCCAGGCAACTGTCTTCCATGGACGCCGGGGGCGCCGAGTTGCCCGCATTACCTGTAGCCGTCCCGACCGCCGCGGAAGGCTTGAGCCCCACGCGGCCGGCCCGTTGAGCAGGCATAAAAAAGGCCGCTGTAACACAGCGGCCAAATAAGACGTTAGATCAAGGAGCTTCAAATCAACGTCGGTGAACAGGGTGTCGCCAGGCCAGGCAGGCCGGGGATATGCAACGGACAGTACACAGTGAAGATTAACTCAACATTAACCTCTGGGGTTCAGGTTAGTTCCCTGGGCGACTGAATAAATAATAAGCGCCAGGTGTGGATTGAAAAATAGCAGTTTGCGACAATGACTATTACCGTCACTGTAATAGTCCTGACATGTTGCCGAATCGACCGCCGTTCAGTCCCCGCGCTCTCGCACTCATCGTGGCCGCTATCGTTGCCCTGCCCGGGGCGGCGTACGCGCTGCCCTTCAACGTGGGTGACGTGGAAGGGCAGATCGATACCTCGCTGACCTTCACCACCCAGTGGGGTACCGCCCAGCGTGATTCGCACCTGGTGGCCGCCGCCAACGGCGGCAGCGGCCAGTCAAGCCTGGGGGATGATGGGCGGCTGAATGTCAACCGGGGCCAGGCATTCACCAAGCGGCTGCAGGGTGAGCATGCCCTGACCCTCACCTATGGTGACAGCGGCGCTTATGTGCGTGGCCGCTACTGGTATGACTTCGCCGAGCAGGACGGCAGCCAGCATTTCAAATCGATCAGCGACGAGGGCCGCGACGAGGGCGCCCGCGCCGCTGGCGGTGAGTGGCTGGACGCCTACGTTTATCACCATTACGACGTCGGCGGGCAGCCCGGTACCGTGCGGGTCGGACGGCAGGTGGTGAACTGGGGTGAAAGCCTGTTCATCGGCAACTCCATCAACAGCGTCAACCCGGTGGACCTTTCCACGCTGAATCAACCCGCGCAAAAGGTCAGTGACAGCCTGCTGCCGACCAACCTGGTGTATATGTCGCAGGCGCTTGGCGACACCCTGACCCTGGACGCTTTCTACCAGTTGCAGTGGGATGCCTCTCAGGCGGAAAACTGCGGTACGTACTTCGCCGATGACGTTACCGCCCGAGGCTGCACTGCCGGTTTCACGGTAGCGTCGCCGCTGTCGCCGCAGGCAGGGCAAGGCTATCAGGTCACTTCCGAGGGGGTAGTGGTTCCCCGTGGCCATGATCAGCGTGCCCGGGACGGCGGGCAATGGGGCACGGCATTGCACTGGCTGGCCGGGGATGTGGATTACGGGCTGTACTTCATGAATTACCATAGCCGCCAGGCCTTCCTGCAAACCCACGCGGCCAGTGCCGCGACCGTGGGCAGCCTGGCTGTCATCACCGACCGTGCCGTGGCGGATGCCACCCTGCTGGGCGGGAGCAGTTACAACCTGCAGTACCCGCAGGACATCCAACTGTACGGCGCCAGCTTCTCTACCACGCTGGCGGGCGGCGCCCAGTGGCGGGGGGAGTTCAGCTACCGGCCCAATGCCCCGGTGCAACGCAACCTGGCAGAGTTGACCCAGGCGTTGCTGGCACCTGCGGCCGGTCAGGTTGAAAACGGCTACGAGCGCAAGGCCATCAGCCAGTTGCAAAGCAGCCTGGCATGGAACTTCGACCAGGTGCTGGGCGCTGAACGCCTGACCCTGGCCGGTGAGGCGGCGTGGGTGCATGTAGACAGCGTTTCAGCCAATGAGCGCCTGGGGCGCGACGCGGTGTATGGCACCACTGGCAACCACGGTTATGTGACCTCGAACGCTTGGGGCTACCGCGCGAAGGCTGAGTTGAATTACCCCGATGTCTATGCCGGTGTGACGCTCAAACCCAGTGTGGCCTGGGCGCAGGACGTCAGCGGCTACGGGCCCAATGGCGAGTTCAACCAAGGGGCAAAAGCCGTGACCGTGGGACTTGGGGCGGACATGCAGGGTTTGTACAAAGTGACGTTGGCCTACACCGATTTTTTTGGGGGGCGCTATAACGTCATGACAGATCGGGACTACCTGAGCCTGGCGTTGGGTGTGCGGTTTTGACAGCCGGCGGCGTGAGCGCCTGTATGCGTGAATAGCGTATCCTGACATTTCCTTATAAGTAATTATCGTGTTCCAACGGCCTGTAACTTGTCTGATGGCGTTCCTCTCTGCTGCCGCTGCAGAGAGTTGTTTTCGTTGAATTAGACAAGGATGCCATTATGCGCGTACATCATGTTTCTCCAGCAGGTGCAGAGCTGGATCTGATCCAAAGTTTCACTTCTCTTACTGCGTTGATGTTATCAATGCCCGCCACGTCGGAGCACCCACCGGGTGAATACGACGCTGCCTTGAAATCGTTCTGGGCAGAGGACTGCCCGGCCATTGGGTCATTGCACACCGGTACGGCGCGCGAGGTATTTGCGAAGTTGCTGCGCGATAGCGTATTGGCTGAAGTGCAAGTATTGCGAAGCAATCGTGACCTATCATGGGAGCAAGCCAGCGCGCTGGAGAGTTTGTTGGAAGATCGCCCCGATAGCCCTGCTTACGGCATTGCCTCACAGGTTGGCCAACAATATGTTTATTGGCCATTTGATGTGCTGGTCACGGCGGCAGAGCGGTCGAGCGACCCGGCGCATGGGTACTGGTTGTTGTCCGCGGACCGTATCATGCAACGGTTCGGCACGGACCGGGATGTGGTTCAATCCATGCATCTGGCTTTTGCGGACCCTGATAAGCGGCAGGCTATCATCGACCTGCTTCCTCACCCCCAACAAGCGCTGATAAATACCTGGTTGCAGGGCGGCGCTGCACCTGAATTCGAACTGAGGGCCACCCCTGGAAACCTCTTTACCCGTCAGGTAAACCGCTTGCTGGAAGCGCAGGAACGCGAAGCGGCCAACCTGGCGCAGGGCAGCGGCGAGGCGAGCATCGCCACGCTTGGGGGGTTCACGGTCGCGCGCTCCATGAAGCTGGAGCAATGGCTGGGGCGCTTGCGCCGTTCACGTACGCCGGACTGGTTGAAGGAGGCGGATGAGCAGACCCGGCAGGATTTCGCCGCGCGCGGTACCTCCCTGGCGCAGTGCATCGGTTCGCTGGATAACCTGCTCAGTCCCTTGGGCACTTACCAGGCATTTGCCCAGGCCCATCTCAGTGAGGCATTGCGCTCACGCGGTATCGAGCTTGACCCGGCCGAGATCGAAGTGACGCGTGATTGCAGCTTCAGGTTACAGGACAAATCGTTTTCGCACCTTGAGCGCCTGCCGTTGATCCAGCTTGCGTTTACTGGGCTGTTCGAGGGCCGGGATGGGCTTGGCGTGGAGCTCAGCGTGGATGAAACGACTAGCGCCGCAGGGCTGACGCCCCAGTTGGTTGCGCAACTGCTCGGCAGCGCTGATCTGCGGGTCAGCTACACCCGGCAGTTGCGTGACCGGTATTTCAGCGCTCCGGTTTTGCAGGCCGTTGTCGATCTGGAGAGTGCGCGACTCGGCACCAGCCTGTTCGCCGCCAGCCATCAGGGTGTGCTCACTGCTTCCTTGCTGGCTGACCTGGACGGCTTGCGAAACGCCATGGACCGGCCCAATACCGCTGGGGTGAAGGCTTACAGTGTGACGTTGGACAATGGCCGGTTCGTGCTGACCGATGTCCTGGTGTTGGGTTACCCGGATGACGGCAGTGAAAGTCTTCTGCTGTACGCACCCCAATCCCCCACGGGCAGCGACTGGCTGAAGTGCGCAGGCAGCCGCCAGGTTCGCCATGAAATCGGCGGCTGGATCGCCAGCGAGCAAGGCCGTCATTATTTAATGGATCAGGTCTCGCCGTCTCAACGTGAACCTCTGAGGCTGCTACTGGAACACCTGCGCAACAAGGCTCACCTTATCACCGAGCAAATGCTCGCCATCGAGGAGCAGCCCAGCACAACCTGGCGTGAAATAGTCAACGCCGTGGCGCTTCGACAGGTGGAGCGGCGGGTGGAAGCCAGCTATATGCTCACCCCCAACTGGTACGCGGCCGCCAGTGACGCCGACCGCTGGCAGTTGGCTCGCCTGGATATCGAAATCGCCGCCATGACACGGGAGTACCGGAAAATCACCGACATTCCGGGGTTTGCAGCCTATGCTCGCAATCGTTTGCAAGCCTGGTTCGACAGTGCCCGGCCGCACGACCGTTCCCGGCGCAACGTGGACGATTACATGATCACGCTGGACGGCCAGTCGCGTAGTCTTGTGTGGCTGGCGATGCAGGGGGTGGAACGCGGCACCGACGTCAGTACGCTTCCTGTCTGGGCTGGCCGGGCGCTGTCCCAGGAGGAGGGCGAGATCGTTTCCGACCTCACGGCCCGTTTTCTCGAAGCCCACGATATCCCGACCGAGTTCACCCAGGCGTTGCAGGCATCGTTCCTGGCGCCGTCGAGCGATCAGAAAGCATGGCGCGAAACCCTGCATTTGCGTATCACCCAGTTGGAGATGCGGCGCGCCTGCCTGCAACTGAAGCTCGACCCGGTGGCCAGGAAGGCCGCCGATGCTGAGATGCTAGCCGTACTGGAGCTTATCGCCGACAACCTGAGCCTGCCCTACGGCGGCAACCGCACCTATGAGGGCTTCGACCAGAAAGGCCTCTACCACCTGCAAATCAAGGGAGAGAAGTTGCGAGGGCTGTACGTGTGCCGCAATATCGACACGGGCAAGCCTAACGACATGCTCTACACCCCTCAGGCGCCTGACGGCATCTGGTACCGGCCTATCGAGAAGATTGGCGCGGCCATACGTGACGGCGGTCTCGGCCCCTACCTGCGCGACCGCAGCCCCCACAGTCACCTGCCCCGTTTCGACCGGTTTATCGAGAAGCTCGAGGCCGCCGGGTATTCTGCGCAGTTCACGTCGAGCCGCGTGGGGGCTCACTCACTGGTCAAATATTTTTCCAGGGAACATGACGCACTCGTGCGCGCCATCCTGGAAGATGTAGACGCCAGCACGGTGAGCAAGGCCGAGCGTTTGTCTGCCCTGATGATCGAACGTGGCCTGCAGGGCCTGAGCGTATTGACGCTGCTGTTCCCACCGGCGCGACCTGTGGTGGGCGCACTTCAGGTATTCAAATCCCTTTATGAGGCCGCCGTATCCTATCGCGCCGGTGACAGCGCCCAGGCCGCTTGGCATTTCCTGGATGCCGCGCTCAAGGTTGCTTCAGTGACGGGTGTCGCCAGCAAACCTCAGAGCGGGTTGCTCGCCAGCATTTTCAAGGGCCCACCGCCGAAGCTGGCGGAAAAAATGATCGACAAGTTTTCCGACCGCCTGACGGGTGAACTGGACAGCTACCTGCGTTCGGTGACGATTCCCGAGAAGGGTGACATGCCCAGCCATGCGTGGTTGAAGGGCTGATCTAAGGCTGTACAGGATTTTTTTCCTCATTACTGCCCCGGTTTCCATGGGGCAGTCTTGGGTCTCAAACACGGAGACCCACCATGAAAGGATTCAAGGGAACAATTTCGTCTGACTCGCCGCCCAATCCAGCCGTCATTAACATCATCGCCATGACGCTCGGGCTAAGGTTGGTCTACTCGCAATCATCCGCTGTCTTGCACGCGCAGGACAGCGATGCAGCCGAGCAGCTTGCTGCGTTTTGGCAAGCGCGTGGGGATGACGCGCCGTTCGATCAATGTATTGGCCACTATCGCAAGCTGATCAATGCGCAAGTGCAGTGTGCCAGGGATATGCACGTCATTGACGCCGATGCCGCGAACAGCCTGACGGCGTGGGCATCAGAATCCTCCAGCACCCAGGTGCACAGCGTCACCGTCACCGACAGCGATGGGCATGAGTCCACGTTGCATGGCGTGTATGTATTCGGTACGCCTGAGCCAGCCCCCAGCGAGTCACCGCCTTACCAGCCCGAGAACCTGGTGTGGCTCTGGACCCCCGCCAAAGGGATCGAACAGTTCCCGACACTTGGCGCGATGACCCGCAAACTCTTGGCGCGTCTGGGTGAAAGCAGTCAAGGGGCTGCGTTGCTGCCCTACCCGTTGACCAGCGAGGGAGCCGACCATGGTTCGGCGACGCTGGCGTTCGATGCAGTCCAGAGCCCTTGGGCTGAACACGTGGCCGGGGAAATGGTTCGGTACCAACGCAGTTTGTCCAGCGATGCACTGGCTGACGGTGGGGCTCCTGCTCTTAAGGCAGCCGGTCAGTTGAAGGCGCTCAATGACGGCTTCGAGGCGCATCTGCGTGAACTGATGCGGTTCTATCATACCCGCACGCTGCCGGACTGGCTGCGCCTGGCAAGCGCCGATGAGCGCGACGCCTATCAGGCGGCCGAAGCCGCTTTGAGTGCCGCACAACAGGCCTATGACACGGACTTCAAAAAATTCGGTTGTTATCAGGCTTATGCCTGTCATGAAATCACCGCCTTCATGACCGCAGAGCTCTCGATCGATGCGGACCCGGAAACCATCACGGTCGATACCCGGTTTCAGATAGCGAGAGCCGGCTCCGAGGTCACCGCTTCCAAGCGGATGACCCTCGTGGAGTTCGGGTTGCAAGAGCTCACGCAGGAGCACCTGCAAATCGATGTAGAACCTGGGGTCGCCGCCCAGGGCATTACACCTGAAGTGCTGTGGAAAATGCACACGCAACTGGAGCTGCGGCTTGGTTACCATGGTGCGTTGAAACAGCATTACAGCGAACCTGCCCTTTTGGAACGGTTGGCCCACGTACTTGGGTTGCGCCTGGCGCTGACATCCCTGGCCGCCAGGTACCAGCACCGCGCAGACGACTCCATGCTTGGCCCGATCGAGCTTGCCCGAGCCGCGCCTGATGATGCCCTGCCGGCCGACCTCAAGGTCGGCATCGTTGAGGTGAACAAACGCGCCATTCCACTGCGTGACCTGCTCGTCTTTGGCGTTGGAGACGGCGAAGACCCACGCCTGATGCTCTACGCACCAGGGTCACCCGCCGGTCATGACATTTTTGTGTTCGCGGGCTTGCGCCAGTTGAATCTTGAGATCAACGCCTGGGTTCGCACCGAAGCAGGCCGTAGATACCTCACCGCCCAGGTACCTGTGGCTTACCGGGCGCGCACACGGCGGGGGTTGGAATCGCTGGCGCGCAGGTCGGGTGGGGCGCTGCTGACAACGCTGGCGGTGCAATGGTTTGATGAATCGAGCTTCAACGACGCGATGCTTCGCTTCGCCAAAAACAAGGCCGGGGTCCACCTTGACGAATACAGCGATCTGACCCCCGCCTGGTACCGAAAAGCCGATGTGCAAACCCGCGTGGACATGGCCGTTATCGACAGGCGCTTGTCATGGTTGCGCCCGGCTTTTGCGAAGTCTAGCCAATACAAGGCATTCAACGATTTCGCCCGGCAGGACGTGCAGGCCAAGCTGGACGCCCTAGTCGAGCGCCATGGGGTAGATAGACGGCACGACTGCGACAAGATCATCATTCATTATGAGCCCCATGGCGATGTATCGCTTCTGCGCGCGGCCATGGATGACCTGCGGTTTGACACGCCTTTTGTACTGGGTCGCATTTCATCCTCCGTCGGACATTCGGTTAGCCGCCTGCCGTATGCATCGGTCTTGCGCATCGCTGAAGAGGCCCACCTGGCCAACCGTTACATAGGCGACATGCGGGCCCGGTTCCTTGACCCGTCTACGACCGACTATGCAGAGCGCCTGGATCTGTTTTTCGATATCACTCAGGCTGAGATGAAGCGCGCCTGTCTGAGCCAGACCGCTGCCGGGGAGTTGACGGAGGAACACAAGGCATGGCTTGTTCCGATCATCGATGGCCTGGGGGAGGTAGGCGACCTGGACGAGCCGGACGCACCCAACCTGCCCAGGAAACCTGACTTCACCAAGTCGGGTATCTATCGCCTGGGTATCGAGCGGCGCTGCGTGTGGGGTGTGTATGTCTTTCGCCATGTAACGGACGATGGCAGTCAGCAAGATCTGCTCTATACCCCCCAAGCGCCCGACGGGCTCTGGTTCCGGCCGCTGGATGAATTGCGCGATGGACTTGCAAACGGCAAACTCGGGGATTACCTCTACAATCGGGTTCGTTACACGGATCAGCGAACCATCGGCTCATTGCTGCAACGATGGAAGGACTCGCAATACCCCGTCCATCTGATCGTTCCGGCCTGCGAGCCTCACAGCCATGTGTCGGTATGGCGCAACGAATTCGTCGAACGCATACAAGGTGTGATCAAGGATGTCGATGATTCCACCGTCACTGCCGCGGAGCGTGTCAGTGAGCTCCTCGAAAGCCTGGTGCTGAACATTCTCACTATCGTGGTGGCGCCATTCCCCCCGGCCGCGATGGCGTTGACCATCGCACTGACCGCTCGCAGCCTGATCAGGGGCGTTCAGGCTTATCAGGACGGCGATCGCGCCGCCGCTTTCTGGCATTTCATCGATGTAGTGCATGGCGTCACGTCGATCACCATGGGCAGGGACCTGTTGAAGGAAACGGTGGCCAAGGCACTGTTCAAAGGGTTCTCGCCTGCACCGTTGGTGCGACTGATCGACGAGATGGACATCCTGGTAACCACGGAATTGACGAACTTCCTGAAAACGCAGATCAGCGAGGGGGATGAATGACGTCTCGTGCTTAGTCCTCGTAGCCCATGCGCCAGCTTATTGCCTTGCTGGTAGCCAACAGCTGCCTGGCCGCTGGCCCATGCGCGTCGGCGTGAAACATCGAGGTAGGGCCGACCACGGTCAACACCGCCACGATGCGGCCCAATGCGTCAAAGATGGGGGCAGACAACGCGTCGACGCCGGGCAGTAGCAGGCCGTGGACATGATGCAGGCCATTTTCGCGAATCTGCGCGAAGGTGGCCTGTACCTCATCGATGCGGGGATGGCCTTTCTCGGCAATTTCCTCTTCTATCAGATCAAGGCATTCGCGCTCGGGCAGGTAAGCGCCGAATACCAGGCCAGTGGATGAACTGAGCACAGGCAATACCGAACCCACCTGCGTGACCACCGTGACCGCGCGCACGGCTGTTTCGATCTGCACGACCGTGGCCCCACGGTTGCCCCATACCGCCAGGAAGCACGTCTCGTTGAGTGCGTCGCGCAACTCCGACAGCGGCATGGCTGCCAGTTTCAGTACGTCCATGCTGCCGAGCGCGGCCAGGCCCACCCGCAACGCTTCGCGCCCCAACCCGTAATGGTTGGTGGCCGGGTTCTGCTCAGCGAAGCCACTGGCGATCAGTGCTTGCAGGTAGCGGTGCACCTTGCTGGCGGGCATTTGCACATGGTCGGCCAGGCGCGACAGCGACGTGGAGGGCGAGAGCTCGGCCAGCGCCTTGAGAATGTCGGTGCCGACCTCGGCCGAGCGGACTTTCTGCTTGTTGGTGCCTTCGGCGGGCGGGGTGGGGGCTCGCATGGTCGGGGGATCTCGGAAACAGGTGGGCGCCTTTATAGCTTGACGGCCTGGAGCAATCAAATTACGTTATTCGTAATTGGATTACGATAAAAATAATAGCAGCCTGTGCTTTGACAAGGGCTGCGCAACCCGGAGGTTTCATGGACGTTGATCCTGGCACCGTCGCGCCCCGCTACCAGAGCGGCTTTGGCAACCAGTTCAGCAGCGAGGCGTTGCCTGGCGCGCTGCCGGCGGGGCAGAACTCCCCGCAGAAGGCCCCTTACGGGCTATATGCCGAGCAATTTTCCGGCACTGCGTTCACCGTTCCGCGCCATGAGGCGCGGCGTACCTGGTTGTACCGAATCCGCCCATCGGCCTTGCATCCGCGCTTCGAACCGTTGGGGCGTCAGCTGCAGGGCGGGCCGCTGGGTGAGCCAACGCCCAATCGCCTGCGCTGGGACCCGCTGCCCTTGCCTGCGACCCCCACCGACTTCATCGACGGCTGGGTGGCCATGGCGGCGAATGCCGCTGCCGACCAGCCGGCTGGCTGCAGCCTTTACCATTACGCCGCCAACCGCGACATGGCCCGGGTGTTCTACGACGCCGACGGCGAACTGCTGCTGGTGCCGGAGCTGGGACGTTTGCGCCTGGTGACCGAGCTGGGGGTACTGGAGGTCGAACCGCTGGAAATCGCGGTGATCCCTCGCGGGCTGAAATTCAGTGTGCACCTGCCCGACGGGCAGGCTCGCGGCTACCTGGCGGAAAACCACGGCGTGACGCTGCGCCTGCCTGACCTCGGGCCCATCGGCAGCAATGGCCTGGCCAACCCCCGGGACTTCCTGACGCCCGTGGCGCAGTACCAGGACAGCAGCGTGAGCACGGTTCTTGTGCAGAAATTCCTGGGCCGCCTGTGGGGCTGCGAGCTTGGGCATTCGCCCCTGGACGTGGTGGCCTGGCATGGCAACAACGTACCGTACAAATACGACCTGCGCCTGTTCAATACCCTGGGTACTGTCAGCTACGACCACCCGGACCCCTCGATCTTCACCGTGCTGACCTCGCCTGGCGCCGTGCCTGGCATGGCCAACATGGATTTCGTCATCTTCCCGCCGCGCTGGATGGTGGCGGACAACACGTTCCGCCCGCCCTGGTTCCACCGCAACCTGATGAACGAATACATGGGGCTGATCCAGGGTGCCTACGATGCCAAGGCCGAAGGCTTTGTGCCTGGCGGCGCGTCATTGCACAGTTGCATGAGTGCCCATGGCCCCGACGCCGAGACCTGTGCCAAGGCGGTGGCGGCGAACCTGGCCCCCAGCCGTATCGAACAGACCATGGCCTTCATGTTCGAGACCAGCCAGGTGCTTCGCCCCAGCCGCCACGCCCTTGAGTGCGCGCAATTGCAACCCCGCTATGACGCCTGCTGGGCGTCGCTGCCCAGCACCTTCGACCCGAACCGGAGAACACCATGAACGAGCAGCACTGCTGGGTTGCCAGCGCCAACGGGCATGCCGATTTCCCCTTGCAGAACCTGCCACTGGGTATCTTCAGCCCTCCCGGTGGCCGGGCGCGTGCCGGGGTGGCCATTGGTGACGCAATCCTCGACCTGGAGGCGCTGCTGGCCACCGGCCTGTTGCAAGGCGACGCTGCTACCGCGGCGCTGGCCTGCGAGGGCGGCCAGCTCAATGGTTTTTTCGCCCTTGGCCGCCAGCCCCGCCTGGCCCTGCGCGAGCGGCTGACGGTGTTGTTGAAAGACGGTAGCGATGCCCATGCCGTGGTGCGTGACTGCCTGCACCTGGCCAGTGACTGCGAGATGGCGTTGCCAGCGAAAGTGGGGGATTACACCGACTTCTACGTGGGCATCGAGCACGCGAAAAACGTCGGCAAGTTGTTCCGGCCTGACAACCCCTTGCTGCCCAACTACAAGTACGTGCCCATCGGCTACCACGGCCGTGCGTCGACCCTGCGCCCCTCCGGCACCCCGGTGCGGCGCCCCAAGGGCCAGACCGCACCGAAGGCGCAGGGGGCAGGACCGGATTTCGGGCCCTGCGCACGTTTGGACTTCGAACTGGAACTGGGTATCTGGATCGGCCGCGGCAATGCCCTGGGTGAATCCATCCCCATCGACCACGCCGACGAACACGTGGCCGGCTATTGCCTGCTCAATGACTGGTCGGCGCGCGACATGCAGGCCTGGGAATACCAGCCGCTGGGGCCGTTTCTATCCAAAAGCTTCATCACCAGCCTGTCCCCCTGGGTGGTCACGGCCGAAGCGCTGGAGCCGTTCCGCTGCGCCCAGGCGCCGCGCCCCGAGGGTGACCCGCAGCCGCTGCCCTACCTGTGGAGCGCGGCCGACCAGGCCGAAGGCGCGCTGGATATACAGTTGGAAGTGCTGCTGCAGACGCCGTGGATGCGTGAGCAAGGCCTGGAAGCCGAGCGCATTACCCTGAGCAATACGCGCAGCATGTACTGGACCGTGGCCCAACTGGTTGCCCACCACAGCGTCAATGGGTGCCAGTTGCAGCCAGGTGACCTGTTTGGTTCCGGCACGCTCTCGGGGGCGGTGCCTGGGCAGTTTGGCAGCCTGCTGGAGATCACCGAGGGTGGCAAGCAGCCACTCGTGCTGGCCTCGGGCGAAAGCCGGCGTTTCCTTGAAGATGGCGACGAGGTGGTACTGCGCGCCCGGTGCGTGGCACCCGGCCAGGTTTCCATTGGCTTCGGCGAGTGCCGTGGCCGAGTCGTCGCCGCGTCGTGAGGGCCATGCCATGCAGTTGTACACCTATTACCGCTCCACATCGTCCTACCGGGTACGCATTGCGCTGGCGCTGAAGGGGTTGGCGTATGACGCGGTACCGATCAACCTGCTGGCGGGCGAGCAGCGGCAGACTGATTACCTGGCGTTCGCCCCGCAGGGCCGGGTACCTGCGCTGGGTGTCGATAGCGGGCCAGTGCTGACCCAGTCCGGCGCCATTCTCGAGTACCTGGAAGAACGCTACCCGCAGGCGCCCTTGCTGCCTGCCGAACCCCTGGCACGGGCACGCGTGCGTGGGGTTGCGGCACTGATAGGCTGTGATATTCACCCCTTGCACAATGTCAGCGTGCTGAACTACCTGCGTGCCCTGGGGCATGACGAGGGTGACATACAAGCCTGGATAGCCACCTGGATCGAGCAGGGGCTGGCGGCCGTGGAAGCCTTGATCGGTGACGAAGGCTTCTGTTTTGGTCCTGAGCCGGGGTTGGCCGATGTCTACCTGATTGCGCAGGTCTACGCAGCCGATCGTTTCAAGGTGTCGTTGGAGGCCTGGCCGCGCATCCAGCGGGTTGTTGCCCTGGCGGCGGCGCACCCGGCGTTTGCCCAGGCTCACCCCTCCTGCCAGGTCGATACCCCCTGAGTTCAATGCAGCGATGACGGCGGCAGCGGCAGTTCCTGCAGGCGGGTGGTCAGGCGCAGGCGCTGGACGGGGTCTTCACTGAGCAGCAAGGCATGCTCCAGGTCGAAGCGCTCACCGCGGGGGCATTCAAGGCGTTGGTAGATACCAGCGCGGGCCACATGGTCGGCGGCGCTGGGGGGCGCCAGTTGCAACACCCGCTCGGCGTCCTTGAGGGCTGCGATGTCATCCTCATGGCTGCTGTGCAGTTGGCGCAGGTTGCGCGAAAGGCGTTGCAGCATGTCCCTCGGGCTGGCCTGTGCCAGGTGCTCGGCCAGCAAAGGCACCTGAGGGCCGAACTGGCGGCCCAGCAGTTCACGGCAGTCGGCGGTGTACAGGCGCCTGCCGCCGCAAGGGTCCAGTTGGTGGTCTGCACCTGGCACGCGCAACAGGAAGTGGCCGGGGAAGTTCACCCCCACCAGTGGAATATCCAGGCGCAGGGCCATCTCCAACGCCAGCAGCGCCAGGGCCAGAGGTTGCCCGCGCTTGCGCTCCAGCACCTTGTTCATCAGCGCGGCCTGAGGGCGCAGTGGGTGAAAGTCATCAGCTTGGTAGCCCAGTGAATTGATACGCCGCAGCAGCGGTTGCGCCAGTTCGTTGACCGGCAGCATCGGCAGGCCGACGCTGATCTGCAGTTGCAGCTCGCGCAGGGCCTCATCGCACTGCTGGGGGTGGAAACTGCTTTCGTGTTCGGCAGCGATCCACAGCGCGGCTTCGAACGTCGCGGGCGGGCTTTGCTCAAGGCACCCCAGGCAGGCCTGGCGCGCCGCATCGAAGGTGGGCTTCATAGCTTCTCTTGTAGCCCTGACGCGCCGATCCGTCCAGTAAAGCCGAGCGGCCACAGCCATCTGCCTGCACGGCCATCGACTACACTGGTTGAAATAACAAGATCGGGAGCCTGCCGATGTTCGCTCTCATGCAAAGTACTCGCACCCACGCCCTGCACCTGGCCGTCGACCCGGCGACCGGCCTGCGCGCGGTAGTGGCCATTCACGACTGCCGCGCCGGGCCGGCGCTGGGCGGGTGCCGTTACCTGGCCTACCCAGACGACGAAAGCGCCATGGTCGACGCCATTCGCCTGGCCCAGGGCATGAGTTTCAAGGCCGCGTTGGCCGGGTTGCCGTTCGGTGGGGGCAAGGCCGTGATCATCCGAAGCCCCCACGTGGAGAACCGCGCCGGCCTGTTCGAAGCTTTTGGTCGTTTCATCGAAAGCCTGGACGGCCGCTACATCACGGCGGTGGACAGCGGCACCTCTACTACCGACATGGACTGCGTGGCCCAGCAGACGCGCCATGTCACCAGCACCACTGCCGCCGGCGACCCCGCTCCCCATGCGGCCATGGGCGTGTTCGCCGGCATTCGCGCCACCGCCATGGCGCGCCTGGGCACCGACAACCTGGAGGGCCTGCGCATCGCCGTGCAGGGCCTGGGCAACGTCGGTTATGGGGTGGCTGAGCAACTGCATGCCGCCGGGGCCGAACTGCTGGTCAGTGACCTGGACCAGGGCAAGGTGCAACTGGCCATGGAACAGTTGGGCGCTCACCCGATAGAACCCAACGCCCTGCCCAGTACCCCGTGCGATATCTTCGCGCCCTGTGGCCTGGGCTCGATTCTCAATGGCCAGAGCGTATCGCAACTGCGCTGCGCGGCCGTGGCCGGCTCCGCCAACAACCAGCTCACCAGCCTGCAAGTGGCCGACCAGTTGGAAAAGCGCGGCATTCTCTACGCGCCGGATTACGTCATCAACTCTGGCGGCCTGATTTATGTGGCGCTCAAGCATCAGGGCGAAGCGGTGGGCACCATCACCTCGCACCTGGCGCGCATCGGCACCCGGCTCACCGAAGTGTATGCCCATGCCCAGGCCGAGAAGCGCTCACCCGCGCGCGTGGCCGAAGCCCTCGCGGAGAAACTGATTTACGCCTGACAGCGAGCCGGCGCCTGACCGGCGCCAGCTCCGAAAAAAGCCTGCGGCCACAAGCGGCAGGTCAATGAAGCCACACCCACCCGGTGTGTTCAGGAGTTGTGCAATGACCTCAAACAAGATCGAGCTTGCCTACACGCGTTATTTGTCCCCCGATGGCCGCCTCCTCGGCCCCTTGCCCGACTGGGCCGACGACTTCAACCTGCTGACCCGCCTTTACCGGCAAATGGTGCTGACCCGGCTGTTCGACCAGAAGGCCGTGGCCCTGCAACGCACCGGCCGCATCGGTACCTACGCGCCTACGCTGGGCCAGGAGGCCATCGGCGTGGCCATTGGCAGCCTGATGCAGCCACAGGACGTGCTGATCCCCTATTACCGTGACACTGCCGTGCAACTGATGCGTGGGGTGCGCATGGAAGAAATTTTGCTGTATTGGGGCGGCGACGAGCGTGGCAGCGATTACGCCGAGCCTGCCGTGGCCCAGGACTTTCCCTTGTGCGTGCCCATCGCCACCCAGGCCCTGCATGCCTGCGGTGTGGCCAGCGCCTTCAAGATTCGCGGCGAACACCGGGTGGCAGTCACCACCTGCGGTGATGGCGCCACCAGCAAGGGCGATTTCCTCGAAGCCTTGAATGTCGCCGGTGCCTGGCAGCTGCCGGTGGTGTTCGTGATCAACAACAACCAATGGGCCATCTCGGTGCCGCGGCGTATCCAGTGCGGCGCGCCCACCCTGGCGCAGAAGGCCATCGGGGCCGGCTTCCACGGTGAACAAGTGGACGGCAACGATATCCTCGCCGTCTACGACCGCATGGGCGTGGCCATCGAACGTGCCCGCCAGGGCAAGGGCCCCGTGCTGCTGGAATGCCTGAGCTATCGCCTGGGCGACCACACCACCGCCGACGACGCCACGCGTTACCGCAGTGCCGAAGAGGTCAAGCAGGCCTGGCAGGAAGAGCCGATCAAGCGCCTGCAGTCGTTCATGGCCGGGCAGGGCGTATGGGACGAGGGGCGCGAGCAGGCACTGATCGGTGAATGCCAGGTGCTGGTGCAGCAGTCGGTGGACAACTTCGAGGCCGCGGGTACCCAGGCGCCGGCGTCGGTGATGGATCATGTCTACGCCAAATGGCCGGCGGTGCTGGCCGATCAGCGTGAAGACTTCCTCGAACGGGTGGCGCGCCGCGAGGGAGGGCAGGGCCATGAATAATGAAAAAGTCAGCCTGCTGGAGGCGGTGAACCTGGCCATGCACCGGGCCATGGCCGAAGACGACAACGTGGTGGTGCTGGGCGAGGACGTGGGCGTCAACGGTGGTGTGTTTCGCGCCACCCAGGGCTTGCGCGACAGCTTCGGTTTCAAGCGCGTGATCGACTCGCCCCTGGCCGAAACCATGCTGGGTGGGCTGGTGGTCGGGATGGCTGCCCAAGGCCTCAAGCCTGTCGTCGAAATCCAGTTCATGGGCTTCATCTACGCCACCATGGAGCATCTGGTGTCCCACGCCAGCCGCCTGCGCAACCGTACTCGTGGCCGGCTCAGCTGCCCCATGGTCCTGCGCACGCCCATGGGCGCCGGCATCCGTGCCCCCGAGCACCACAGCGAAAGCACAGAGGCGTTGTTCGCTCACATTCCTGGCCTGCGGGTCGTCATTCCTTCTTCCCCGGCGCGCGCCTATGGCTTGTTGCTCGCGGCCATCGACGACCCGGACCCGGTGCTGTTCCTGGAGCCGACGCGCCTGTACCGGATGAACCCGCAGCCGCTGGTGGATGATGGCAAGCGCCTGCCCCTGGACACCTGCTTCACTCTGCGTGAAGGCAGTGACCTGACCTTGATCAGTTGGGGGGCCAGTGTCCATGAAACCCTGCAAGCGGCCGATGCCCTCGCCGACCGCGGGGTGTCGGCGGAAGTCATCGATGTCGCCTGCGTGAAACCGCTGGACCTGGACACCCTGGAAGCGTCGGTGCGCAAGACCGGCCGCTGTGTCATCGTCCATGAAGCGCCGCGCTCCTGCGGTGTCGGTGCCGAAATCGCCGCCAGCCTGTACGAGCGGGCACTGCTGGATTTGCAGGCGCCTATTCAGCGCGTCACCGCCCCGGACATCCCGCCACCGCTGTACAAGCTTGAACAGCTCTATATTCCGGCTGTGACCGACATTCTCCACGCCTGCGACACCGTGCTGACATTCGCCTGAGGAGGCTGCGATGAAATATTTCAAACTGCCCGACCTGGGCGAAGGTTTGCAAGAAGCTGAAATCGTGCAATGGCACGTCAAGGCCGGCGACACGGTCAAGGCCGACCAACTGCTGGTGTCGGTGGAAACCGCCAAGGCCCTGGTGGACATTCCGGCGCCTTACGACGGCGTGGTCGCCAAGACCTTTGGCGGCGAAGGGGACCTGCTGCACGTGGGCGAACCTTTGCTGGGGTATGAAGGCGAGGCCGATGCGGGCACCGTGGTAGGCCGCCTGGAAGGTGGGGGCACTGCCAGCGCCGACCAATTCTTCGTCGGTGCGGCCCCTTCTACCCGCGAACACCTGGCCACCCGTGCCACCCCGGCGGTACGCCAATTGGCTCGGCAGCTGGGTGTGGACCTCACGGCGTTGTCCGGTTCAGGCAGCGACGGCCTGATCACCCGCGCTGACGTCCAGGCCGCCGCCCAGGGCGCCCAGGACCGTTTCGGCGGCGAGAAGCTGCGCGGCGTGCGCCGCAGCATGGCGCTGAACATGGCCAAGTCCCATGCCGAAGTGGTACCGGTCACCCTTTTCGGCGACGCTGACCTGCATCGCTGGGGCCAAGCCCGCGACCCCTTGATCCGGTTAGGCAAAGCCATGGCGGCGGCCTGCAAGGTAGAGCCGGTGCTGAACAGTTGGTTCGATGGCCGCAGCCTGTCGATCCGTACCCATGAAACCCTGGACCTGGGCATCGCCGTCGATACCCCGGATGGCTTGTTCGTCCCGGTATTGCGCGACGTCGGGAACCGCAGCGCCGACGACCTCAGGGAGGGCATGAGCCGGTTGCGCGCCGACGTCAAGGCGCGCTCCATACCGCCACGGGAAATGATGGGCGCCACGATTACCTTGTCCAACTTCGGTACCTTGTTCGGGCGCTACGCCAACCCCGTGGTCGTACCGCCACAGGTGGCGATCATTGGCGCAGGGGGCATCCGTGAAGAACCGGTGGCGGTGGAAGGGAAGGTGGTGGTGCACCCGATACTGCCGCTGTCGCTGACCTTCGACCACCGGGCGGTGACAGGCGGGGAAGCGGCACGGTTCATGCGGGCGCTGGTGGAGGCATTGCAAGAGCCCGAGTGATGTGTAGCGGCGGACCTGGCCGCGTCACAAACGCCGCACGGCATCAGGCACACCGCATGCACCGCCGACGCGGCCAGGGTTGCTGTTACAGGCTCTGGCCGTTATTCGGCGCCTTCGCCGCTGATCAGCTCGTTCAGCGCATCCGGCTGGCTCTTGAACGCCTTGGCGAACACATCGCGGTTCTTGGCCATGTAGATGCCCGCGTCTTCAACCTGCTGCTCACTCAGGGAAGGGACGGCCTTTTTCAGGACTTCTGCGAGCAGTTCAGCCAGCTCGAGCATTTTGTCATGACGGTCAGCTTCGGCTTTATCCATGAACAAACGCTCCAGATCTCGGCTGCTGCGGTATACCACTTCGACGGCCATTCACCACCTCACATGCCTTTACGATAGTTGTCGGTTACGACTACTGTGTGTTTATACAGTGAAAGGATAAGGGATTTCCTTGCCGCTGGATAGTGGCAATTTACCTGGAGCTTTGTGACAGGGTGAGACAAATTGCCGTCACTGCAAGGTCAGGTGGCTGATGCACAATGACCTGGCCTTTTACCTGCATGCTCTGGCCTGTAGATGAAAGCATCCGTTACCCACGAGTCAAGGAACCTGCACCGTGAAAAACAATTGGGCTGATGCCATGCGCAAGAATGTCCACCACCTGGCCGGGTCGCTGGGCAACCTGCTGGTCGAGAGCTTTCACTACCTGGCGTTGTTCGCCATTGGTGCCATCACGGCGTGGGCGGCGGTGATGGCGTTTCTGGGCATGATGGAGAAGGGCAACATCACGGTCGATGACATCCTGCTGCTGTTCATCTACCTGGAGCTGGGTGCCATGGTGGGCATCTATTTCAAGACCAACCACATGCCCGTGCGCTTCCTGATCTACGTGGCGATTACCGCCCTGACGCGCTTGCTGATCTCCGACGTGTCCCACCACGGGCCCGCCGACCTGGGCGTGGTGTACCTGTCCGGCGCGATCCTGCTGCTGGCGTTCGCCATTCTGGTGGTGCGCTTTGCCTCTTCACGCTTCCCCTCGGCCAAGGTTCCGGACCCGGACGCCACGGTGAAGGGCGCCCTGACCGAAGAGAAGGGTGAGACCTAAGGCAACTGGACCTTGAGGCCCCGCGCTATCTGATCGGCGATATAGAACGCATCCTTGAGCGCTTCGCACAGTTCGGGGTCGGTCTCCTCGAACTCCTTGACGGCAATGGCGCCCAGGGTCAGGTCATGCAAACGTGCCTTGTCCGTTTCACGCTTTTCCAGGATGGCCTTGATGAAATAGAGTTGGTTGAGGACCGATGTGTATACCTCGAAAGCCGGGATTCGACGGTACCGGTCCTGGGCGATGGCGATGGCTTTGTCGATGAAGTCTAGGGCGGTCATGGGGCTCCTGGGTTGAACAGGGTTTTCTGATTGGAGAACAGTTGCTGGGCGCCACCCTCGGCTGGGAAGGGCTGCCCCTTCACGGACCAGGTGTCGATCACTTTGGCCGAGGTACTGCGCAGCACCTGTATCTTGTCGGCGGTCTGGTAGCTGTTGAGCACCTTGGGCTCGATGATGTTCAGGGCGCGGTTGGTACCCATGGGGTTGATGCCCAGTTGCGTGGGTTGCACCGTGGGGCTCAGGGTGTACCAGTTGCCTTGCGGGGCGCCCGGTGACTGATATTGCCACAGGTTCTTGCTGCTGTTGATTGTCTGCACCTGCACGGGGTAGTTGAAGTCCAGGCCGTTCATGTACGCGGCGGCATCCTTCGCGTCATAGCCCTGCTCCTTGAAGAAGTTGGCCGCCACCTCGCGGTTGGCGCGAATGTTGATGTCGCGGTTTACATCCCCGGTGCGCTTGTAGCGCTGGTTCAGGTATTCACGGCGTGACAACGTCGGTTTCGCCGGCTCGGCTGGCGGTCGCGTCGGTTCCACGGCCTTGGCCGGCTCGGGTTTGGGTTGCAGCCGGATCGGCTCTTCGGCCTGCTTCACCGGGGCACTGGTGCGCGGTTGCAGCGAACGCTCTGCCAGCAGTTGCTGTTCATTGCGTGCCAGCCAATCGGCCAGGCGGCGCTCGCTGATCTGCTGTTGCAGCAGCGCCGAACGGGCAGCGATGCCTTCGGCGCTGCTGGTCAGGGCGCCTTTGACCTGCCCGCGGGTCAGGTAGGTGACGATCGCGGTCAGCAGCAGCATCACCAATTGCTCCTGGCCGTGGGCCAACTCACGGGCAGCCTGATCGATGCGCGCCTGGCGCGTGCTGGCGTGGCCACCGCCGGGTTCCAGCCGGCTACCGCTGGCCTTGTTGTCCACCCGCCATGCAGTGACGATACCGTTCTGCAGCGTTTCCAGGCAGGCGGGCAGGCCTTTGTAGAAGTATTCGGCAATGGCCGACAACCCGAGTCCCACCAGAATCAGATTGCCGATTTCCAGACCAATCCCCGCCCCGGCCACCGCGCCCGGTGCCGCGCCGACGCCGGCACCCAGGACACCGCCGGCCACCCCGCCGGCGATGCTGCCCAAGGTCACGCTGCCACCCAGAATAAGGGCAACATTTTTCACTAGGTCGAGCAGCACATCGAGGATGTCCTCGATATGAATGCTGGCCCAGCGCTGGCTGAGGTCGTGGCAAATCAAGGGGTAGGATTGCTGCAATGCCTGGCGCACTGCGTCGATGCGCTGGCCGCCCAGTTCGGCGTAGATATGGCCAGCGCCCTGTTCCAGGCGCTGGCTGACGCCGTTCCAGCTAGCCTGCAGCCCGCTGCGGGCGCTGCTCAGGCCGTGGTCGAGGGTGTGGTGGAAATCGCTGAACTTGTGGTTCAGGTTGCGCTCGATCTCCGCCCAGCCGGGGATGTGGGTGGGTAAATCCATTGCCGTCGTGCTGTCCATGATGAGTTCGCAGGCCGAACCTCATCATGAACTGTTGTACGTTGCAACGCCTGCCAACAAAAAAATGGGTTCAGATACCCACTTGCAGCCCCGGTTTGTCGGTGAGCCAACCCTTGGTAGGCGGGGTAGGCAAATCGCCGTCGGTCATGGCAGCGAGAATCTCCATGGCACTGTGGCCCTGCTCGATGGCGATGCCGAACTTGATGCTGTCGATCAGGCGCTTGACCCGCTTGGGGTCATTGCGCTGGGCTGCGCTGATCATGCGTTTGGCCACGACCCCGGTTTCATTGGACAGGGTCAGCATGATGCTGCCGTCCAGACGCTCGATGCTGAGGTTGACCCGGTACTCGGGCTGGAAGGCATCACTGATCACTTGAAAGGGGTTTTCCATGGTGCGTCACCTGAAAATATAAGACCTGCATCAATTGACTGGGTTGGAACGTGTTAGTTCGACAACCCGGGCCACATGGATCAGTGCAAGCGCCATGCCGTAGTCTGCGAGGCTTGGCGTGCGCGGGGGTGTTTGCGGACGGGGGTGGGGGCGAGCTGGGAGGGCGCGCGGTGTCTGGGACGCGGCCAGGTCCGCGGCTACGGGAGGTTTGGGCATGAAAAAGGCGAGCCCGTGGCTCGCCTTCTTTTGTTACAGCGTATGTTCAGCTGTTCAAGACCTGCTCGTTTTCCAGGAATTCTTCCTGTAACAGGGCATCGGCCTCGCCCGTCGCACCATTCTGGCTATTGACTGCGCGCTTGCTGCGCAGCTTGCCGAACAAGTGCTCAAGGGCGTTGTGCAACTTGGTGGCGGCGCCATCCACTGCCTGATCCAGCGTGGCGGCCTTGTGGGTCACGGAAATCGGTTGGTGGCCTTTTGGCCGCGCTTCCATCTGGCAGCGTTTGTCATGGGGGCCGGGCTTGTCGCCGTTTTCATCGGCCAGGTGAACCTCGATGCGGGTGAGGTCTTCTTCATAGCGGTCGAGCGTGCTTTCTACGGTACTGCGTACCCACTCCTCCAGTCGGATGCTGCTTTGAATATGGTTGTCGCTATTGACTTGGATTTGCATAGTTCATCCCTTATTCAGCTAGCTCGCAAGAGATGCGCCGAGGGTGGAAATCAGCGCCTCTTGATTACAAGGTCGGGCAGTTGGGCGAACAATTCAACCCCTCGGCGAAGATAAATATTTTGCAACTACTTCCCGCGCTGCCTGCAAGGCCGTTTACATCGCGCATCTGGGCCTGCAGGACCGGGCGGTGGGCCGTCAGAATGCGACAGATGTCTGCAGGTAAACCGTACGCGGCTCGCCCACGTATTTGCCCTTGTTGTTGTCATCGTAGGAGCGGGTGAAATACTCGTGGTTGAAGATATTTTTCACCCCTACCGCCACGTTCAGGTTCGACAGCTGTGGGCCGAAATCATACGCGGCGCGAGAATTGAACAGCACGTATCCCGGGATGCGTCCGGTGCTGCCGTCGGCGCTTTCGGCACGGGTGTTTTCGTTGTCGGCGAACTGGCTGCTCTGGTAGCTGCTGTCCAGGTTCAGCTTCCAGGGTCCCTCGGTATAACCCATACCCAGCGTGCCCTTGTGCCTGGACGAGAACGGCACCTGGTTGCCCTTGTTGGGGCCGTCTTCGCGGATGGTCGCGTCCAAATAGGCGTAGGTGGCGTACACGTCAAAACCGGCCAGGGCGGGAGTCAAGCCGTCCAGGGCATAGTGCACGCTGGTCTCGACGCCCTGGTGGCGGGTCTTGCCACGGGCGATCACGGTGTCGTTGGTCTGGTTGCTGTCGTACTGGTTGTTGAAATTGATCAGGAACAGACCCAGCTCCGCGCGCAGGTTGCCGTTGTCATAGCGTGTACCCACTTCCCAGGTGCGGGCCTTTTCCGGTTTCACTTCGCCACCGGCCACGCGGTTGGGCATCTGGCTGTACTGCACGGCGCCAAACGAGCCTTCGGTGTTGGCGTACAGGTTCCAGTTCTCGGTGGCGTGGTACAGCACGTTCAACGCAGGCAGTGCCGTGTTGTAGTCGCCCTGGTATTTGACGTGGCTGAGGTTGTTGTTCTGCTGCGAATCAATCATTTCGTAGCGGATGCCCGGGGTGAAGGTCCACTTGCCTATGTCGATACGGTCGTCCAGCGAGAACGCATTGGCCGTGGTGCCGCCCCGGGTGTCGCGGTCATTGGTGCTGTCGGTGGTGGGCAATTGGCCGGCGCTGACGGGCGCGCGGTAGCGCAGTTCGTGGCTGGCCTCGTTGATGTACCGGTACCCCAGGCCCACCTCGTGCCAGCTGTCGCCCAGCGCGAAGCCTTGGGAAAGGTGCGTTTCCAGCCCGCGAACCCAATACTCGCGTGGCGACAGTGACAGGAAGCTGCCCTGGTCCAGGTAACCACTGCGCAGGGTCTTGGTGAAGAAGGTATTGGCGGTGAACTCGCGGGCATCCTGCTGGTAACGGTAGCCAACGTTGAACATGCTACGCCGGCCCCAGAATTTGTCGCTGGGGCGTGTGGACTGGTAGGGGTTGGCGTCGTAGGCGGCACTGCTCAGGCCGCCGGGCATGTCCGCTTCGCCGTCGTAGTACTGGGCTTCGGCGTTCAGGCTGTTGGCCTCGTCGATCTGGTAGTTGCCCTTGAGGATCAGGTCGTCGATCCGGGTGTCGCTGTGCTCGCGCCAGTCACCGCCACGGGTACCGGAGTAGAGCAGGGCGCCGCCCAGGCCGTTGTCATTGGTGCCACCGGCCAGCAGGTTGGCGCTGGTCTTGAAGCCGTCATGGCTGGAGCGCGGGCTGGTCTCGGTCTGGAAGCCGCCCTTGACGCTGGCTTCCTGGGGAATGGCGCGGGTCACGAAGTTGACGATGCCGCCCACGTTTTGCGGGCCGTACCGCACGGCACCGCCGCCACGCACCACGTCCACTGCGTCCATGTTGCCCATGCTGATCGGGGCGAATGACAGTTGCGGCTGGCCATAGGGGGCGAAGGGCACGGGAATGCCGTCCATCAGCACTGTGGAGCGGGTGGCCAGCCGCGGGTTGAGGCCACGGATACCGAAGTTCATGGCCATGTCATGGCTGCCGGTGCCGTTGTTGTCGGGGGCGTTCACGCCGGGAATGCGGTTGAGCACCTCACGGGCGCTGGTGGCGCCGGCACGCTCGAATTCCTCGCGGCGTACCACGTCCCGGCCGCCCGGGTGTTCGAAAACATTGCTGGCGTCAGCGGTGCCCAACCAGTCGCCGACCACGGCCGAGGTGCCAAGCTCCACGGTGCCTACCGGCGTGGCGGCCTCCAGGCTGTAGGCATTGTTGCCTTGCGCCTTGGCGCGCAGGCCAGTGCCTTGCAGCAGTGCCGCCAGGCCTTGTTCAACGCTGTAGCTGCCTTCAAGGCCGCGGCTGGTCAGGCCCTGGGTCACCTGTGAGCCGAACGAAACGAGGATTCCGGCTTCACGGCCAAACTGGTTCAGGGCGCTTTCCAGCGACTCTGGAGCGATGTGGTAGGTGCGCGCGGCTTGCGCGGCCATCGCCTCGGGCAAGGTGGCCAGGGTCAGGCTGGCGCCCAGCAGCAATTGGCGCAAGGTACGAGCCATGGGCGTGAGGTGCGAGGGCATGCGGGATCCTTCAGAGAGTCGGCAAGGGGGATTTACCCTCTCTGTCACGCGAGATCGGAAAACGGCTCATGTATTTTTCAACGGGGCGCAAATCGCCATCAGGCCCGTGCCTGCACCGTCACCCAGAAGCGTGTGAAGCGCCTTACCCGCACTGGCAGGGCCACTTCCAGCAAGTCGAGGATCCGTTCGCTGTCGGCCAGTGGGTAGCTGCCGGAAATCAGCAGGTCGGCGACCTCGTCTGCGCAGCTCAGCTCGCCCCGTCGGTACCGGGACAACTCGCCGAGGAAATCTGCCAGGCGCATGTGCGATGCCACCAGCATGCCGTCGGCCCAGGCACTGCTGTTGGCATCCATGGCCATGGGGGGGCGCCAATGGTGGTCGTCGAATTCCACCTGCTGGCCTTGCTCAAGGCTCAGTGGGTAACCCACCGACCGGCTGGGGGCAACTTGCGCGTTACCGCTGAGTACTGCTACCCGGGTACGGTGCTTGAGCTGGCGCACGTTCACCCGCCCGCCGTGTGCGGTGATCAGGCCCTGCGCTGTTTGCACCAGCAGGGGGCGGTGGCCTGGAGGGCTATCGAGTTGCAGCTCGCCTTCGAGCAGGCGCACCCGGCGTTGCCGCTCGTCGAAACTCAGGTTGACGGCGCTGGCTGTGTTGAGTTGCAACTGGCTGCCGTCGCTCAGGGACAGGTGCCGCCGCTCGCCCACCGGGCTGCGCAGGTCGGCCACCAACGGTGGCAGCACGTCCTGGCGGTCGAGTGCCAGCGCGACCGTGCCGCCCATGGCCACCACCAACAGGTATTTCAACGCCTGCCGCCGGCCTGCCAAGTGCGGCGCGTTCAGGGCCGCATGGGCCAGGGGCGCATCGACACCGCGCAGGCGGCGGTTGACGCCCTGGATATGTTCCCATGCCCGTCGATGCTCGCCATCGCTCGCCAGCCACCGTTCGAAGCGCTGCTGGCCCTCGGCTGCCAGAGGCGCCTCGTGCATCGCCAGCAGCCATTGCACCGCCTGTTCGGCGACTTGAGGGTTGAACTGGCTCACAGGGCGAAGTAGCAGCGCATGGCTGCTCTGTTCAAGTGGCGTTTGACCGTGGCGATCGAGAGGCCTAGCTGTTCGCCGATCTCGGCGTAGCTCAGGCCGTCGACCTGTGCCAACAGGAATGCGCGGCGCACGGGGGAGGGCAGGCCATCGAGCAGGCGGTCCAGTTCCAACAGGGTCTCAAGGATGATTGCCTTGTGTTCTTCGCACGGCGCCACGGCCTCGGGCAATTGTGCGATTGCTTGCAGGTACGCCCGTTCAACGTCCTGGCGGCGGTAATGGTTGAACAGCACGCGCTTGGCAACGGTGGTCAGAAACGCCCGCGGTTCCTTGATGGCCGGTGTTTCACGCGCGGCGAGCAGGCGCAGGAAGGTGTCCTGGGCCAGGTCGGCGGCGCTGTCCGGGCAGCCCAGGCGACGGCGCAACCACTGGGTCAGCCAGCCCTGGTGGCTCAGGTACAGGCCCTCGATCAGGGGCAGTGAAGGGGGATTGGCGCGCGACACCGTGGGCTCTCCGGCGCTACAGGGTGCGCTACAGAATAAGAATTGTTCGCATTGTATGGCTGATGACACATAATGGGCAAACATTGCCGACACGATCAGTGCTTGCTTTGCGCATGAGAATATTTATCATTAAAAGTCGGATCCTGTCTTCCTCACTGTCGAGCCTGCCATCTTCATGAAAAGCGCCACCGTCGGTCTGCCGGTCGTCTACCGCCTCGGGGTCTGCTCGCGTATCGTCGCAGCCGCCCTGGGGGGCTATGTGCTTGCCTCGCTGACGGGGATCAGCCTGGCTGCGCTGGTGCCCCTGGCACGCGGCGAGGCCATGATCAGCGGCATGATGCTATCGTTCCTGGTGTATGTGGTCGCGGTGCTGTGGTGCTTTGCCTGCCATTCGGCGTGGCGCGCCTGGTTGGGGCTGCTGGTGCCGAGCCTGGTGCTGGCGGCGGTCAACGGCGTGCTGCTGTGGGGGCACCCATGAAAGAGGGTTTTCGCCAGGCCATGGCCTGGTTGCACACCTGGGCCGGGCTGGTGTTTGGCTGGTTGCTGTTCGCCATTTTTCTCACGGGCACGCTGAGTTACTTCAAGGATGAGGTCAACCACTGGACCCACCCGGAGATCGCCAGCCACCCGCTCGACGACGCGGCTGCCCTGGACAACGCCCAGCGCTACCTGGAACAGCACGCGGCGGGGGCGAAGACCTGGTACATGAACCTGCCGGATGAGCGCCAGCCGTATATCCAGGTCATGTACCAAGAGCCGTCCGGGCGCTTCGCCAACCAGCTCCTGGACGCTGCAAGTGGCCAGGTTGCGGCGGCGCGGTCGTCCATGGGGGGCGAGTTCTTCTACCAGTTCCACTACCAGTTGCAGCTTCCGTACCCCTGGGGCCGCTGGCTGGCCAGCCTGTGCGCACTGGTGATGCTGGTGACCCTGGTCAGCGGCATCATCACCCACAAGAAGATCTTCAAGGAGTTCTTCACCTTCCGCCCGCGCAAGGGGCAGCGTTCGTGGCTCGACGGCCATAATGCCGTGGGGGTACTGGTCTTGCCGTTTCATCTGATGATCACCTACAGCAGCCTGGTGATTTTCATGACCATGCTGCTGCCGGGCAATATTCTGGCCCAGTACGGCAAGCAGACGAGCGCCATCTACGATGACCTGATGCCGAGCAGGGGCGTGCCGGCCGCCGCCAACCAGCCGGCACCGCTGGTACCCCTGTCGGAGCTGTACCGGGACTTCGAGCAACAGGCCCCCGGTAGTCGTCTGGGGCTGATCGAAGTGGACCACCCCGGCGATGCCAATGCCTCGGTCGTGTTCGGCCGTCACGGCGGCGACCGCATCGTTCACCAGATCGGCTATGGGCGCGTGTACGACGGCGTTTCGGGGGCATTGCGTTTCGATCGTCAGGTCAGCTCGGTACCCATGATGATCGCCGGTGGTTTGTACGGTATGCACATGGGCCACTTCGCCGGGCCGGGGCTGCGCTGGCTGTATTTCCTGGCGGGTATCGGTGGTACCGCCATGATCGGTACCGGCCTGGTGATGTGGCTGGGCAAGCGCCAGCTCAAACATGCCAAGAGCGCCCGCCAGCCGTTCCACTTGCGCCTGGTGGCAGTGCTCAATGTGATGAGCATGGGCGGCCTGATGCTGGCGGTCATTGGTTTCTTCTACGCCAACCGCTTGTTGCCGTTTGAGCTGGCCGGGCGCAGCGGCCTGGAGGTACGGGTGTTTTTCTGGGTGTGGGCGTTGTCGGCGCTGCATGCGGCCCTGCGCCCCGCGCGCCAGGCCTGGCTCGAACAACTGGGGCTGGCGGCGCTGTTGTACGCCGGGCTGCCACTGCTCAACGCGGTGACCACAGGCCAGGGTCTGAACCGCTCTCTGGCCCAGGGTGACTGGGCCATGGCGGGGGTCGACCTCACCGCGCTGGCCTGGGGCCTGCTGCTGGCCTGGGCGGTGCGCAAGCTGTGGCGCAACGTGCCTGTGGTCAAGGCCCGTAAGGTAGCCATGAGCGCGGAGGGCGAACCCACATGATGCTGGTGGTCGGGTTGTTGTGCTATGCCGGCTTCGCCGGTTTGTGCCTGGGCATGGAGCGGCATTACCGCGACCTGGTCGGCCGGCCGCCACAGGCGCGAGTCAGCCTGGGGTTGCGCCTGGCCGGTAGCCTGTTGCTGGCGGCGGGCCTGTGGCTGGCGGTGGTGGTCGACGGGGGCTGGAGCATGGGGCTCGTGCACTGGTTCGCGGCGTTGATGGGCAGTGCGATGTTGCTGGTGTTCCTGATGCCGTATCGCCCGCGGTGGGCGGTTGGCCTGGCAGGCGCCGCCGGCGTGCTTGGCCCGGTGCTCGGGCTCGTCCTGTAGAAGGCTGGGCACCAGGGCGGCGCCCAGCCAGCCAGTCAGCCAGTCAGCCTTTGAACGACTGCGGGTTCACCAGGTCCTGAGGGCGCTGGCCTTTCAAGGCCGCGGTCAGGTTGCTGATGGCGCGGTTGGCCATGGCTTCGCGGGTTTCAGAGGTGGCTGAGCCGATATGCGGCAGGGTCACCGCGTTTTTCAGCTGGAACAGCGGCGATTCGGCCAGGGGTTCCTTCTCGTAGACGTCCAGGCCGGCACCGCGGAGGGTGCCGTTCTGAAGCGCTTCGATCAGCGCCGGTTCGTCCACGATCGGCCCGCGGGCGATGTTCACCAGGATGGCCGACGGCTTCATCAGCGCCAGCTCGCGGCGGCTGATCAGGTGCTTGGTCTTCTCGCTCAATGGCACCACCAGGCAGACGAAGTCAGCCTCGGCCAGCAACTCGTCCAGGCTGCGGAACTGCGCGCCCAGTTCCTGTTCCAGGGCCGGCTTGCGGCTGTTGCCGCTGTACAGGATCGGCATGTTGAAGCCCAGGCGACCACGGCGGGCGATAGCCGCGCCAATATTGCCCATGCCGACGATACCCAGGGTTTTACCATGCACGTCGGTGCCGAAAAGGTTCGGGCCGACACTGGCTTTCCATTCCCCGGCCTTGGTCCAGGCATCCAGTTCGGCCACCCGACGGGCGCTGCTCATGATCAACGAGAATCCCAGGTCGGCGGTGCTCTCGGTGAGTACATCGGGGGTGTTGGTGAGCATGATGCCGCGCTCGGTGAAGTAGGCCACGTCATAGTTGTCGTAACCCACCGAGACACTGGACACCACTTCCAGGTTGGCCGCGCTGGCCAACTGCTTGGCGCCCAGCGGGCGACCGGCGCCGATCAGGCCATGGGCCCGGGGCAGGGCTTCGTCGAACTGGACAGCGATGTCGCCCTTTTTCGGATCGGGCACGATCACTTCGAAGTCCTGTTCCAGGCGCTCGATCATGGGCGGGGTGATGCGGCTGAAGGCCAGTACGGTCTTTTTCATTGGACTTGTTCTCCTGAGGGCAGCTTTTAAGCGACAGGCTGCAAGCTACAAGCTTCAAGTGGCGAGTCGCAAGACCCCACCTGCAATGCAATCGGCGTGAAGCTCGGAACCTGGCGCTTTATAGTTGCCTCACAGGGCCATCTTCAGCTCATGGGTTTTCAGGTCCGCCTCATGGGCCGCCAGAATGTCCGGCAACGACCCACGCAGGTATTCCACCCACGTCTTGATCTTGGCATCCAGGTACTGGCGCGACGGGTAGATGGCGTACAGGTTCAGTTCCTGCAACCGATAGTCGGGCAGCATGCGCACCAGGGTGCCGTTACGCAGGCCATCGATGGCCGCGTAGATCGGCAATACGCCCACGCCCATGCCGCTGATGATCGCGCTTTTCATCGCGTCGGCGGAATTGACCTGGAAGGGTGCATTGCTGATGTTGACCATCTCCTGGCCTTCGGGCCCGTCGAACAGCCATTTTTCCAGCTGCACCACGGGGCTGATCAAGCGCAGGCAGGCATGGGCCATCAGGTCGCTGGGCTTGCGCGCGGCGCCGTGGGCCTTCACGTACTCGGGTGAGGCGCAGACGATGCTGTAGGTGATGCCCAGCCGCTGCGACACGAAACCCGAGTCCGGCAGCTCGCTGGCCAGCACGATGGACACGTCATAGCCTTCATCCAGCAGGTCGGGCACGCGGTTTGCCAGTGTGAGGTCGAACGTCACGTCCGGGTGCGTCTTGCGGTAGCGGGCGATGGCGTCGATGACGAAGTGCATGCCGATGCCGGTCATGGTGTGCACTTTCAACTGCCCGGCCGGGCGGGCGTGGGCGTCGCTGGCCTCGGCCTCGGCTTCTTCGACGTAGGCCAGGATCTGCTCGCAGCGCATCAGGTAGCGCTTGCCCGCTTCGGTCAGGGCAATGCGTCGGGTGGTGCGGTTGAGCAGGCGGGTTTGCAGGTGCGCTTCAAGGTTGGAAACCGCCCGCGAGACGTTCGCGGTGGTGGTATCGAGCTGCACGGCGGCGGCAGTGAAACTGCCCGCTTCGGCCACGCAACTGAAAGCACGCATGTTTTGCAGGGTGTCCATGGGTCACTCTCTAAATAGACGGCAAATTGTCGCATGAAGTAACAATTGTCGTCTCGCAGCTTTACACCGATTATCGCTTTTTACGTAACAAAGAATCGCACGAATACCCGCTTATCGGCACCCGTTTCACCCCCTAGAATCGGCGCCTCAAGGTAATCCCCTCTCTTTCAGTCAGGAATTAGCAGCTGTGCCGCGTCGCCTATTTGCAAAGCTGAATGCTTTCAGCGTTTTGGCCTTAACTTTGACCATCAGCGGCTGCATCGGCACCGGAGGCATTGCCCCACAGGGCAAGACCCTGTCTGCCAACACCCTGGCCACCGACGAAGCTATCCAGGCCGCCGCCAAGGACGCCCACTGGCCTGCCAGCCAATGGTGGCGCGCCTATGGTGACGCGCAATTGAACCAGTGGGTGGACCTGGCGCTGCAAGGCAGCCCGACCCTGGCCATGGCCGCCGCGCGCGTGCGTCAGGCCAAGGCAGCCGCGGGCGTAGCCGAATCGGCTGAATCGCTGCAGGTCAATGGCAAGGGCTCGATGACCCGGCACAAGTGGCCGACGGATAATTTCTATGGCCCGGGCGAGCTCAGCGGCGTGACCGACTGGGACAACACCGCCGGGCTGGGCCTGAGCTATTCCCTGGACTTGTGGGGCCGCGAAAGCAACGCCACCGAACAGGCCGTGGACATGGCCCACATGAGTGTGGCCCAGGCGCGGCAGGCCCAACTGGAACTGACCAACAACATCGTCAAGGTGTACATCCAGTTATCCCTGCATTTCGCCCAGCGCGACATCGCCGAGGCCACCCTTGCCCAACAGGAGCAGATCCTGCAACTGGCCGAGAAACGCCTGGCCCATGGCATCGGTACCCAGTTCGAGGTCAGCCAGGCGCAGACACCGCTGCCCGAAACCCACCGGCAGATCGACTCGCTGGATGAAGAGATAGCCCTGAGCCGCAACCAACTGGCCGCCCTGGCTGGCAAAGGCCCCGGTGAGGGCGCGCACCTGAAACGGCCGACGCTGGCCCTGGGGGCGGCGTTGAAGCTGCCGTCGGCCCTGCCAGCCGAACTGCTGGGGCAGCGCCCGGACGTGGTCGCCAGCCGTTGGCAAGTGGCTGCTCAGGCCCGTGGCATCGATGTGGCGCATGCCGGCTTCTACCCCAATGTCGACCTTACCGCCAGCCTTGGCTACATGGCTACCGGGGGGACCATGCTCGGCTTCCTCAACGCCTCCAAGCTCAGCTACACCGTAGGCCCGGCCGTCAGCCTGCCGATTTTCGACGGTGGCCGCCTGCGCAGTCAGCTGGGTGAGGCTTCGGCCGGCTACGACATCGCCGTGGCACATTACAACCAGACCCTGGTCGACGCGCTGAAAAGCATTTCCGACCAGTTGATCCGCCGCGAGTCCATGGACAAGCAACAGGTGTTCGCTGCCCAGTCCGTGGCCTCGGCGCAGAAAACCTATGACATTGCCCAGGTGGCATTCCAGCGTGGCCTGACCGACTTCCTCAATGTGCTCAACGCCCAGACTCAGCTGTTCCACCAGCAGGAAATCCAGCAGCAGGTGCAGGCTGCGCGCCTGGCTGCTCAAGCTGAGCTGGTGACCGCCCTGGGCGGCGGCCTGGGGGCCGGTAACGACGTGCCGACCGAGCAGCAGACCGTGGCGCCGAAAACCCCGGCGGCCCTGGCCATCCTCAACCACTGACGGAACGATCATGACTTCTCTGTCCGCACCGCTGCGCCGCCTCGGTGAACTGCAGTGGCGCCGTGGCTTCTTCGAATGGGCGCGCAGCGACGGCGTCACCTGGGTCTACATCTTCAAGACCCTGTTGGCCGCGTTCGTGACCCTGTGGCTGGCCATGCGCCTGGAATTGCCGCAGCCGCGCACTGCGATGATCACCGTGTTCATCGTCATGCAACTGCAAAGCGGCCACGTGTTCGCCAAGAGTTTCTACCGGTTCCTGGGCACTATCGCCGGGTCGGTGGTGACCGTGGCGCTGATTGCGCTGTTCGCCCAGAACACCGTGCTGTTCCTGCCCAGCCTGATGATCTGGTTCGGTATCTGCTCGGCCGGTGCGGTACGCCATCGCAACTTCAAGGGCTACGGTTTCGTGCTGGCCGGCTACACCGCGGCCTTCATCGGCTTGCCGGCCCTGGCGCACCCGGAAGGGGCGTTCATGGCCGCCATGTGGCGGGTGCTGGAAATTTCCCTGGGCTTGATCGTTTCCACCGCCGTCAGCGCGGCGGTCCTGCCGCAGTCAGCCAGTGCGTCGATGCGCAATGCGCTGTACCAGCGCTTTGGCGTGTTCGCCGGTTTCGTCGCCAGTGGCCTGCGCGGCGATAGCCAGCGCGAGGCGTTCGAGAGCACGAACGTGCGCTTCATCTCCGAGGCCGTGGGCCTGGAAAGCCTGCGCGGCGTGGTGGCCTTCGAAGACCCGCACATGCGTCGGCGCAGTGGCCGTGTCAGCCGCCTGAACAGCGAGTTCATGGCCATCACCACGCGCTTCAACGCCCTGCACCAGTTGCTCGAACGCATCCGCGCCCGCGGCCACGCCGAGGTGGTCACTGCCATCGAGCCCGGCCTGCAGGCCCTGGCCACGTTGCTGGACCGCTATGCCGGCCGTGCGCTCACCGATGCCGACGCCAAGCAACTGGCCGAGCAGATGGCGCTGTACAAGGAGGAGCTGCCCTCTCATGTGCGCCGGTTGCGGGCGATCTTCGTGGAGAGCAACCCCAGTGAAGACGACCTGCTGGACTTTCACACCGCGTACGAGCTGTTGTACCGCTTCGTCGACGAGTTGCTCAGCTATGCCCAGACCCACGCCTCGTTGGCCGACCATAGCCACGTCAGGGAAAAGTGGGACGAGCCATTCATGCCCCAGACCAGTTGGTGGGTGTCGGCGGCCGCGGCGTTGCGGGCCATGTCGGTGTTGGGCCTGCTGGGCAGCTATTGGGTCGCCACCGCCTGGCCCAGTGGCGCCACCATGACCCTGGTGGCCGCAGCCACGGTGGGCCTGTCGGCGGCAGCGCCAAACCCCAAGCGCATGTCGTTCCAGATGGCCTGCGGGACAATGCTGGGCGCGGTGGTGGGGTTTGCCGAAACCTTTTTCGTGTTCCCGTGGATCGACGGCTTCCCGCTGCTGTGCATGGTGCTGGCGCCGGTGATCGTCTTCGGTGCTTTCCTGGCCTCCCGGCCCCAGTGGGCGGGTTACGGCCTGGGCCTGCTGATTTTCTTCAGCATCGGTTCGGTGCCTGACAACGTCACGGTGTACAACGCCTACGCCTTTATCAACGACTACATCGGCATGGTCATCGGCATGCTCGCCTGCGCCGCGGCGGGCGCCATCATCCTGCCGCCCAACAGCCGTTGGCTGTGGAGCCGCCTGGAGCACAACCTGCGTGAGCAGGTCGTGTTCGCCATCAGCGGCAAGTTGCGCGGCCTGGGCTCGGCATTCGAAAGCCGCACCCGCGACGTGCTCAACCAGGCCTATGGCCTGGCCGCGGGCAAGCCCGAAGTGCAGCGCAATTTGCTGCGCTGGATGTTCGTGGTGCTGGAAGTGGGCCACGCCATCATCGAGCTGCGCCGCGAACAGGCCATCCTGCCCGTGCACCCGGCCTATGCCGAATCGCAGCCATGGCGCCAGGCCATCCGGGTGATGGGCCGTTCGTTGATCCGCCTGTTCATCCAGCCCAGCCGCGCCAACCTCGAGCGCAGCCTGGCAGCGGTAGATCAGGCCATTTATTGCGTGCGCGACACCGACGAGCCGTTCGCCCGCCACTTCGATACCTCGGCGCTGCGCCGGGTGCAGAGCTACCTGCACTTCATCCGCAGCAGCCTGCTGGACCCGCAATCACCGCTCGCCGAGCTGGCGCCGCCGCGCCCGCCCAAGGACTGACCCATGCCTCGCGAAATAGCCTTTCATGGCGTGTACATGCCGACCATGACCCTGATGTTTCTTGTCGCCCTTGGGGTGGGCTGGGCCCTGGACCGCTTTATCAGTGGCCTGGACCTGTACCGCTTCTTCTGGCACCCGGCGCTGCTGCGCCTGAGCCTGTTCGTTTGCCTGTTCGGCGCCATGGCGCTGACCGTTTACCGTTGAGACTGACTTGATGAAAAAGTTTTTCAGCCTGATCGCCACCTTGCTGATCCTGGCCCTGGCCGTGTTCATCGGCCGCGAGCTGTGGGTGCACTACATGGAAACACCCTGGACCCGCGACGGCCGGGTGCGTGCCGACATCATCAACGTCGCCCCCGACGTGACCGGTTACGTGGTGGCTGTGCCGGTGCGTGACAACCAGTTGGTGAAAAAGGGCGACGTGCTGTTGCAGATCGACCCCGAGCACTACCAGATCGCCGTCAAACAGGCCCAGGCCCTGGTTGCTTCGCGCAAAGCCACGTGGGAGATGCGCAAGGTCAACGCCAGCCGCCGGGCCGACATGGACAACCTGGTGGTGTCCAAGGAAAGCCGCGAAGACGCCGGCAACATCGCCAGCAGCGCCGAGGCCGACTACCAGCAGGCCCTGGCTGCCCTGGATGCCGCGCAGTTGAACCTGTCGCGCACCAAGGTACTGGCCACGGTCGACGGCTACGTCACCAACCTCAACGTTCACGTAGGCGATTACGCCCGCACGGGTGAGGCGAAGATGGCCGTGGTGGACAAGAACTCGTTCTGGGTTTATGGATACTTCGAAGAGACCAAGCTGCCGAATGTGCACCTGGGCGACAAGGCTGATTTGCAGATGATGAGTGGTGAGGTCTTGAAGGGGCACGTCGAGAGTATTTCTCGCGGTATCTACGACCGGGACAACCCTGAAAGCCGTGAGCTGGTGGCGGACGTGAACCCGACGTTCAATTGGGTGAGACTGGCGCAGCGGGTGCCGGTGCGTATTCATATTGATGAAGTGCCGGATGGTTTCCTGTTGGCGGCGGGTACTACGTGTACGGTGGTTGTGAAGGAAGGTTCGGCGGGGGCTGAATGATTTTTGCTGGGGAATAGCACCTGTAAGACCTTTCCGAAATTCTCGGATCGTCTTGCACCATCCTAACCGCAACGCTAACCTGCCCCCCGTCGCAGCAGCCTGCGACCGGGTTTGGCGACCCGCTTGTTTTTTCAGCGCACCAGCGCAGCACGATCATCGTGGGTATTCTCGTACCCGCGATGTTGCGTTATGGCAGCTGTGCGCGGGAGACCTCCGGGTCTGCCGGGATTGAGAAAACACCGGTTCGCCAACCTGCGTACAGCTGCCACCCATCGTTTGGCGACGATGCAGGCAGCTCTGTTTTCTCAATGGAGTGACCTATGTCGTTAATCCCGCTTCCCCATTCCCCCGCAATCTTCCTCGACACCCAGGCTCCCGTAGCAATTCTCTACGCCCTGGCCATGCACCGCATTGGTACCGCCCGTGAGTTGATGCAATCACTGAGCAGCCTGACGCTGAGCAATAGTGATGATCAGGATCTGAAGGCGGTGGTCAACACGGCAAATCTCTTGCTGGAGGAAGGCTGTGCGGTGCTGGACGTGATCGAGGCGCGCGGCGCCTTCGCGTGAAGATGTAGCCGCCGACGCGGTCCATCGGCCGGCCCAGCACAGCCTGGCGGCAGCGGCTAAACCGAACCCGCGTAGCAGCTGCCGCCAGGCTGCGTCCGGCCTCTGCGCGGTCTGCCCGCCAATGCGCGGCGCCTGCGGACGCGGCCTACGGCGGATGGCCGCCCCGCCGCTGCTACGGGGCCCCGTGTACCTCGGCGCGCGGCCTAGGACGGCTCCTACCACGCACGGCGTAGGAGCCGACTTTAGTCGCGATGCAGACGACGCCGTTTCAACGCATCTAGCCCAATGAAAACCGTGCCTCTTTCGCCAGGACTTCGGTTACCCACTGGTTGATGCTTTTGTGCGCCAGCTCGGCTTTCACCGCAACGGTTGCGTGAAGGCGAAGGCGGCGTGTAGGTCGGATACCGACTCGCCATGAAATCCGACCACATCCTTGACGCAACTCTAGCGATGGGCTGTAGGCCCCGCGCAGCCCGGCGGCAGCGGCTACAAATCTCGGTTCAACCCGAACTTGCGCTTTAAAACCCCTTCGACGATGCCCTTCGGCATCCACCTCTCCAGCCACGGCAACGCCCGGCTGCCGTTGCCGATGCGCACCAGGCGCGGCGGCGCGGGCTTCTGCACGGCGGCCAGCAGGCGGTTGGCGAACTCGTCGGCCGGCGTAGGCCGGTCCTGCGACGCCCGCGCCCGCGCGCGGATCTGCGCCTGCAACGGCCACCACGGCGAACCCTCGGCAAGCACCTGCTCGGCTTCGCGGCTGGCGTTGTTGGCGAACTGGGTGTCGATGGCGCCCGGTTGTACTTCCATCACGCGAATGCCGAACGGTGCCAGTTCCATGCGCAGGGCATCGCTCACGCCATGCACGGCGGCCTTGGAAGCGCAGTAGGCGCCGGCGAACGGGGTCACCAGCACGCCGGAGACGCTGCCGATGTTCACCACCAGCCCGCGGCTGGCGCGCAGCAGCGGGAACAGCGCGCGGGTGACGCCGACGATGGAGAACACATTGGTTTCAAACTGCTGGCGAATGCTGGCCACGCCGCCGTCCAGCAGCGGGCCCATGGCGCCGTAGCCGGCGTTGTTGATCAGGATATCCAGGTTCGGCAACTCGGTCGCCAGCGCGGCCACGGCGGTTTCATCGTTGACGTCGAGCTGACGCGCCTGAAAGCCCTCGGCCGCCAGGCGGTCTACGTCCTGGGGCCGCCTGGCGGTTGCCCATACGCTGTGGCCTGCCTGCTTGAACGTGCGGGCAACGGCCAGGCCGATGCCGCTTGAGCAACCGGTGATGAGGGTGACAGGCATGTTGGTTCCCTTTCAGTCAGGTGGAATAGCGTTCCGGTTACGCCACTCAGTTGGCGAAACTACCCTGCAACCGCTCCGCCCTGAACTCCAGCGTCTGCGCCCGGTACCCTGGCCGCAACGGCGGTAGCGGCAGGCAGTCGGCCCATTCGGCGCCGGGCTGCAACTGCCCTGGCCCCCGATAGCGCGGGGCGTCGTAGTCGTCCTGCACCAGGTTCACGCTGTCGCCAGGGGCGAAAGCCGCCAGGCGCCATTGCAGCTCCACCAGTGGCACGCTGTTGCCGTTCTTCATGCTCACCCGCACCGGCCGGTCGGCCGGGCATTGTTCGGTGTCGTACTTGAAGTGCAAGCCCATGCGCGCCAGCTGCGCCAGTTCGCGGTTGTCTTGCCACAGCACGCTGAGGCCGACCATGGCCAGGCCTGCCAGGGCGACCAGGGAAATGGGCAAGGCTTTTTTCGGGTAGCGCACCAGCAGGAACAGCCAGGCGATGATGAGGAGGGTGCCGATGAGCATGGGGTGACCACAGGTGAATAGACAGGCCTGTCATCCTACCCTGTGACAGCAGGGCTTGTGTAGGCGAACCCTGAGCCGGCGCCCATGAAAAAGCCCCTGCCTCACTGGCTGCGGATAGGGGACGCAGCGAATGAGGCAGGGGCTTTCATACCCGCGGTGATGCCTTATTGAGCGATGGTTTTCACCGACACGCCACGCTCGATCGGGGTAGAGCGGCCGTAGATGTCTTCGAAGCGCTCGATGTCATCCTCGCCCAGGTAGCTACCCGACTGCACTTCGATGATTTCCAGCGGGATCTTGCCCGGGTTGCGCAGGCGGTGCACGGAGGCAATCGGGATGTAGGTGGACTGGTTCTCGGTGAGCAGGAACACGTTCTCGTCACAGGTGACTTCGGCGGTGCCCGAAACCACGATCCAGTGTTCGGCGCGGTGGTGGTGCATCTGCAGGCTCAGGCAGGCGCCGGGCTTGACCGAGATGTGCTTGACCTGGAAGCGGCCACCCATGTCCACCGAGTCGTACGAGCCCCACGGGCGGTACACTTCACAGTGGTTCTGGGTTTCGCTGCGACCCTGTTCGTTGAGGGTGGCGACCATCTGCTTCACGCCCTGGACCTTGTCCTTGTGGGCGATCATCATGGCGTCCTTGGTTTCCACCACCACGATGTTTTCCAGGCCGATCACCGACACCAGCTTGCCGTTGCCATGGATCATGCAGTTGCGGCTGTCCTGTACCACCACATCGCCCTTGGTAACGTTGCCGTTGCTGTCTTTCTCGTGCACGTCCCACAGTGACGACCAGCAGCCCACGTCGCTCCAGCCGGCAGTCAGCGGCACCACGCAGGCGCGCTGGGTTTTTTCCATCACCGCGTAGTCGATGGAGTTGTCCGGGCAGCAGGCGAAGGTGGCTTCATCGATCTCGATGTTGTCGCCATCCTTCACGCTGCGTTCCAGGGTCAGCATGCAGGTGTCGTAGATGTCCGGGTCATGCTTTTTCAGCTCTTCCAGGAAGCGGCTGGCGCGGAACAGGAACATGCCGCTGTTCCAGAAGTAGCCCCCTGCCTGGACGAATTCGGTGGCGCGTTTTTCGTCCGGTTTCTCGACGAAGTGCGACACGCGGCTAACGCCTTCAGGCAGCAGGGCATCGTTGCTGGACTTGATGTAGCCATAGCCGGTTTCCGGCTTGGTGGCCGGCACGCCGAACAGCACCATCTCGCCACGCTCGGCGGCCACGGTGGCCAGGGCCAGGGCGCGTTGCAGGGCTTTCTGGTCGTCGATGACGTGGTCGGCCGGTAGCACCAGCATCAGTTCGTCGCGGCCTTCGTTGACCAGCTTCATGGCGGTCAGGGCCACCGCTGGCGCGGTGTTGCGGCCGAAGGGTTCCATGAGGATGCCCTGGGTTTCCAGCTTCAGGTTGCTCAGCTGTTCATTGACGATGAAACGGTGGTCTTTGTTGCAGACCACGATAGGGGTGTCCATGCCTTCGAACACCAGGCGCTCCAGGGTTTGCTGGAACAGGGTGTGCTCGCCGGTCAGGGCCAGGAATTGCTTGGGGAACTGCTTGCGCGAAAGCGGCCACAGACGAGAGCCACTACCACCTGACAAGATCACCGGAATCATGTTGTTTCTCCAATAAACGAATGGTTGTTAGACGTTTGCGTTGCCGTTTCTGTCTTGTTTTTGTTCCCTGTCAGCCGCCCGTTTCGGGCGGGCGGCCAACTCGATTCTTCTCAGCGAGTGGAGACCGGGCGCTGTACCCACACTGGCGACAGGCTGGTGCCTTCGCCGGTCACGTACAGCACGGCGGCTTCGCCACGCTCCAGGGCCACAGGCTTGAGGTCGCTGACTTTCTTGTCGCCTTCGTACAGCGCCAGGCTGACTTTCACCGGGTTGATCTCGCGCTCACCGGTACCCTTGGCGGCCACGTCCTTGACCACGTCGGTCTTGCCGTCGGCGGTCTTCAGGGTCAGGGGCTTGTCGCTGAGGTTCTGCACGCGTACCAGCGACTTCTGCTTGTTCTTGAACGGCGGTTCCTCAACCAGCTGCGGGTTGCCGTTGGTGTTGTTGACCACGGTGTAGTAGTGGTCCGAAGCCAGTTTCACCGGCAGGGTCTTGGCGCCTACCTTGGCGCTGTAGTCGCCCTGGGGAAGGAAGCTGAAATCGCTGCTGGCCAGCGGCGCGACTTCGTTGAGGTTGGTGTTGCCGACGCTGGCGCTGACTTCCTGGTTGCTGGCGTTGTAGACGCGAACGAACGCGGAGCCTTTTGGCGCGGTAGGGCCGTAGAGCGCGGCGTCGCCACCGGCGAAAGCCTGGGTGGAGAGCAGGCCGGCAGCGGCGATGACAGCGGCGGCGAGACGGGTTTTAACGGTACGTGCGGTCATGTGCGATTCCTCTTTGCTTGTAAGGTCGAGCGCTCTTGACGAAGGCTCAGTTGGATTGGCCCACAGCCAGGTTCTGGTTGGTGTTCGGGTCTTTTTTCAGCTCGGCGATCCAGTTCGGATCAAAGTCGCTGAGGTCGTTTTTCATCGGCAGATATCGTTCCGGGAATTCCCAGATCAGCACTTGTGGCGGGCTGTTCTTGAATGCGTCGGTTTGCAGGTACTTGAGCATCGGCAGAATCGGGCCGTGGCCGTCTTCGGCGTAATTGACCACGTCGCTATGCAGCGACTGCTGCAGGGCGCCCAGGAAGTTCCAGTGCGGGTTGGCGCTGTAGCTGGTGCCCACCAGTGCCACTGGAATTTCGCTGCCACCGAACAGAGCGTCACCGCTGGCGGCCTTGTCACCGGCCTGGGTGGTGGTGCGCTGGGCCAGTTCATCGGGCTTGGGCAGCAGGTTGCTGAACAGCGGGTCCAGGGGCAGGAAGTTGGTCAGGTCGCCCTTGTACGGCTTGGCCGGTTCGCTGGCGGTGACGAAGGTTTGCGGGTCGCCGCTCAGCGGCGCTTTCTGGGCAATGGCGGTGCTCAGGTTGTGCGCCACCACTTCGGCGCCCATGGGCGTCCAGTGGGTGTCGGTGCGCAGGAACACCTGGCCCTGGGCCTTGGCTTGTTGCAGCGGGGCCAGCAGGTCGGGGGCGAGGATGCCGGCGGCCGCGGCCTGGGCGTGGAACTGCTGGTACAGGTCCTTGTGCAGTTCGGCCGGCGCGGTGGCACCGATGTGCTCGGGGTACAGGCGGGCCTTGGCCGGAACGATGGCCAGTACCAGTTGCACACCGTGTTGCTTGAGCTGGTCACGCACACCTTTGATCAGGGCCAAGTTGTCGGCTTCGATCTGCTGGCCGCCGGCCACCGGGTCGAACTCCTCGTCGCTGTACAGCCATTGGTCGCGGCCCAGCACCACGCCGGGACGGCCTTCGTTGAACAGCTTGAAGTCCACCGCGGCCCACAGGTTGGTGCCCAGGCGCTTGATCGGGAACTGGTCGTCGTAGTGGGTTTCCACCGCCTTGGTGAACTTGCCGTTGAGCACGGTCATCTGCGCGGTGCGGTTGAAGCTGGCGAAGCTCCATAGCGACCAGATGCCCAGGCCCAGCAGCACGGCCAGGAACAGCAGGATGTAGAGAATGCGTAATGATCGGGTCATGGTCGGCTCGCTCAAAACTGGAAGTAAAGGAATGGCGAGAAGCTCTGCGCCGACAGCTTCAGGATCGATGCCACGAACAGCAGCAGCACCAGGGCGCGCATCAGGTACCGGCTCCAGTCCACGGTCCAGTACGAGGCTTGCACCTGATGGCCATGGGCATGGGCCGCCAGGGCAGCCGGGTTGTCGCCCGGGGTGGCGCGGTACAGGCCAGGTTGCGCGGTGGCCGGGCCGTTGGCTTCGGCCACCGGCGCCTTGGCCTTGGGCTTGGGCGGGTTGCTGTACAGGTCACGCAGGCCGAAGAACGCCAGGGTGAGGTAGGCGACCACCAGGGTGGCGACTTGCAGGCCGGTGAGGCTGGCGGCGTTGAGTTCCGACAGGTGCCAGTCGCCGAAGCTGAACATGGCGCCGTACATGCGGTAGGCCACGTGCAGGTTCTCGGCGCGGAAGATCACCCAGCCCATGATCACCAGCAGGAAGGTCAGCACCCAGCGGATGGGGTTCAGCGAGCGTGGCGTGGTGTTGATGCCCAGCAGCCGTTCGATGGCCAGCCAGGCGCCGTGCCAGGCACCCCAGATGATGTAGGTGAAGTTGGCGCCGTGCCACAGGCCGCCCAGCAGCATGGTCAGGAACAGGTTGCGGTAGGTGGCCAGGGTGCCTTTGCGGTTGCCGCCCAGGGTGATGTACAGGTAGTCGCGCAGCCAGGTCGACAGGCTGATGTGCCAGCGGCGCCAGAACTCGGTGATCGACTGGCTGATGTAGGGTTGCTTGAAGTTTTCCATGAAGCGGAAACCCATCATCAGGCCCAGGCCGATGGCCATGTCGCTGTAGCCGGAGAAGTCGAAGTACAGTTGCGCGGTATAGGACAGCGCACCCAGCCAGGCGTCGCCGGTGGTGGGGTTGGTCAGCGCGAAGCAGTGGTCCGAGACAGTGGCCAGGGTGTCGGCGATGAACACCTTCTTGATGAAACCCTGCATGAAGCGGGTGGCGCCTTCGCTGAACTTGTCCAGGGTGTGGGTGCGGTTGTTGAACTGGTCCACCAGGTCGGCGAAGCGCAGCACCGGCCCGGCGATCAGGTGCGGGAAGATGGCCACGAACGCGGCGAAGTCGATCAGGTTGCGCGTGGCCGGGGTGTCGCCACGGTACACGTCGATGATGTAGCTGATCGATTCGAAAATGTAGAACGAGATGCCGATGGGCAGCAGCACGTGGGTAAGAATGAACGGCTGCATGCCGAACGAGGTAATGATGGCGTTGATGCTTTCCACGCCGAAGTTGGCGTACTTGAAGTAGCCCAGCACGCACAGGTCCACGGCCACGCCCAGCAACAGCCAGCGTTGCGCGGGTTTGGTGCGGATGCCGGCGGCGCCTACGCGCAGGCCGATCCAGTAGTTCCATAGGGTGACCGCGGCGAACAGCGCCAGGAAATCCACCCGCCACCAGGCGTAGAACACATAGCTGGCGACCAATAACAGCAGGTTGCGGTAACGATTGCCGCACAGGTAGTACAAGCCGAGAAAGACCGGCAAGAACAGGAACAGGAACACGTTAGATGAGAAAACCATCCCGATCTCTCCTTGTTTGATCCATACACAAGGGCCGAAGCCCCCCCAAACCCCCCATTTATTCCAGGGGGTGATTACGTCCGGTTACCGCCTGTAGCCGCTGCCTGACGGCAGCGGCTACAAGTGCTACGAGCCCTTGTTGCCTTTCTCATGCTCGGGGTCGTAGACCTTGGTCAGGTCGCCGCCCAGGCGGAAGGTCTTGAACGGCTGGCCTTCATGCTTGCGCTGCAAGGCATCAGGCGGGCAGGTATAGAGGCTGCACCAGGGTTCGAGCCAGGCGAATTTGCTGTCCACCTTCAGGTCGGTCATGTCCTGGTCCTTGCCGTTCTTCGCTTCGAAGATGCTCGGGTCTTTCACCCCTGCCAGCACCTTGTCGCCCAGGCGCTTGAGGGCACCGTTGTTTTCCTGGCGCAAATCCACACCGTTGGCCTGGGCAAAGCTGGCGATCATCGACAGCGGTGGCAGGGCGTAGTTGTGGTAGGCCAGGGCGCGCTGCTGGCGCTTGACTTCATTGGGCAGGAAACCGTCGGCATCGACCTGGTTGGCGCCGATCTTGTATTCCTTCACTGCCCAGTCGAACAGGTCGCGGCGGTCCAGGGCCACGGAGGTAGCCATGACCGACCAGGCCGCCCAGTACGAGTGGTTATTGGTGTGGTCCAGCGGCAGGTTGTTCCAGTCGCTCACCACCTGGTCGGCCAGGCGCCCGAACCAGGCTTCGATGACCTGGGTCTGCTGCTGGTGGTTGGCCAGTGGGTGGGAGTCGGAGAACTTCAGGCGCACGTAGGCCGAGGCCATGCTGCCCAGTGCCCATTTGCGCATGGACTTGCCGGTGTGGTTGAAGTCCTTGGACATCAGTGCGTCGGCCTGGGCCCAGGCGGTCAGCCAGTTCAGGGTGCAGTCCAGTTCCTGCGGGTTGCCGTCGCGCATGTACACCATCACCTGCTTGCTGATGCCGCGCTCCATGTTGGTGATGTCCTTGGTGGCATCACGGAAGGCTTTATCGGACGAGGCATTGAAGGTCGAACGGGTCTTGTCCGAACCTTCGTACTTGCTGCGAAACTGCAGGCTCTGGGTGTAGGGCGCCGGCATGGCCTGGCAGCCCTGGTCGTTGGGGCTGGTCTTGAACTTGTCCACGGCCGCCAGGTAACCCTGTGGCGGGTGCAAGGGCGCGGCAGCCTGGGCGTTGGCGGCGAACATGGCCAGGCCCAACAGCGTCGGGGCCAGCAGGTGCTTGAGTACGTTGGCGCGGTTCATGATTGACCTCACAGTCCGGCTTGGGCGTTCTGTTGTTTCGGTGATTGCTGAACGCCGGGGAAGACGTTGCGCTTGCACACGGTGGCTTCGACTTTCTGCGGTGCCTGCCCGGCGTCCGGGCCTTGCACCTCAAGGGCCAGCAGGTTCTGCGAAGCCCAGTCCTCGTCGTTGCGCAACTCGAAGGCAAAGCGCCCGTCGGTTTCGGATGTTTCGGGTTTCTCGATTTTCAGGTCCTCGTGGCGGCCATTCAGGTACCAGAGGGTGGCGTGCAGGGTTTTCACCGAGGTGTCGGCGAACTTGATGTCGATCTGGTGGTTGCCGTTGTGCAGGTCCTTGATGCCGTTGCGCCCGTTCACCAGCAGTTCGTTCTTGCCGGTCTTCAGCGTGGCACTGGCTTGCAGTTCGGCCGGCTTGCCTTCGCAACCGTTGTCCAGCATCGACATCATTTGCCGGTAGATGGTCTCCTGGTCCAGGCGGTACAGCGGCGAGAATTCCCAGATGAGGATCTTCGGCGGGTGCTTCTGGAAGTCGTCGCTGCCCAGGTACTGCAGCATCGACCCTTCCAGGCCGCCGCCGGGGAAGGCCACGTTGAGGATGTCGGCGCCAATGTCCTGTTCCAGGAACCCGGAGAAGTTGTAGTTCTTGCCACTGTGGCTGGTGCCCACCAGGGTGATCTGCGGGGTACCGGCGTCGCTGAACAGGTCGCTGTCGGAAGCCTCGCCCTTGGGTTCGGTGGTGAACTGGTCCATGTACTGGATGGCGTAGCTGGTGCCGCACAGCTGGCCTGCCATGTTGTGCAAGGTGCCGGTCTTGCCCATGCGCCCGGACAGGTGGGTTTCGAATTCACGCTTGGGCACGTCGGCGAAGGCCGGCATCTTCTTCACGGTGTCGGCCACGATCTTGGCGGTGCGCTGGGCGCCATACGGGGTCCAGTGCTGGTCGCCGCGGAAATAGAAGTCGTGGGCCTGCTGTTCGTTGGTCAGCGGCGACAGGTCCGGCACGTTGTAGCCCATGCTGGCGAAGCGCTTGAGCATGGCCTGGTAGTTTTTCAGCGCCTTGTCGTAGTCGAACTTGTCGCGGTCGGCCGGGAACAGTTTGTTGCGGTCCACCAGGCCACGGGTGGGCTGGTACACCAGCACCAGCTCGATGCCCTTGCTCTTGAACGCGTCGTGCAGTTGCTGCAGGCGGCGGTAGCCTTCGGGGGTGGTGTCGAACTCGGTACGCAGGTCTTCCTGGGTACGGAACAGCCAGTCGCCCTGGGCCTGTACCAGGGTGGTGAAGTTCTGCTGGTAGCGGGTCACGTAGTTCTTGGCGTCATGGGCCGCCGGGCACAGGCTGCAGCAGGGGGCGGCTTCGTATTTGGGCGCGGCGAAGTCCTGGGCCTTGGCGCCGTTGGCGGCCAGCATCGCGGCGGCAAGGCCCGACAGGCTGAGCAGCTTGATCAATGTGGGGTGCATGAAATTCATCCTCAGTCCTGCATTTCGGTCTGGCGTTCGACGGGGTCGATCAGCACGGCTTTTTGTTGGCGTACCATCAGGTCCATGATTTCCGCCTGGCGGTCACCCAGGATGCCGGTGAAGCTGATGCCGCTGGATTTGGTCGGCGCGAGCATCGACACCCGGTACAGCTCCACCGACAGGGGCGAGTCGATGGACAATGGCCCGGTACCGTTGCCGGCCAGTTCGCCGCCCACCAGGATCAGCGACACCTGTGCATCGAAGGGGTCGAGCTTGATGTTGCGGTCGGTGTTGCTCAGGTCCTTGATGTGCCCGTACACACCGGTCAAACCGTTGGCCAGCGCCTTGTTCTCGTAGAGGCGGATGTTGGTGCTGTTGCGCACGCGAATACCGTGGCGCTTGTTGCCCAGCAGCTCGTTGCCCCACAGCAGGTTGTCGGCGCTCTCGTACAGGGTGATGCCGTCAGTGTGGTTCTTGTAGATCTTGTTGTAGGCCACCAGGTTGCCCACGCTGTTACGGTCGATCACCACGCCCGAGAGGTGGTTGTCGTAGCTGCGGTTGTTGATGATGAAGCTGTCGTTCACTTCCCGCGACACGATGATGCCGTGCTTCTTCTTCGTCCCGTACACGGTGTTGTCGGCGATGATCAGGCCGTGGGAACGGTCGTGGGGGTCGATGCCGTAGATGATGTTGTCGTGGTAAGTGTTGCTCTTGACCACGAAGTCTCGGGTTTCATAGCAGTAGAAGCCGTACCACATGTCCGAGAAGGTGCTGCCGATGATCCAGCCGGTTGGCTGGCCGCGGCCCATCTGCGCGCTCATGTTCGGGGTGTACTGGGAAATACTCACGCCATAGGACTTGGACTGGTTGTAGCCCATGCTCGCCATCACCGTGTTGACCATGTAGGTCTCGGTGCCACCCCAGGACAGCAGGAACGGGCGGAACTCCTTGGGCTGGCGGAAGGTGGACGGGCCGTTGTCGGCCTCGCGCCAGCCCAGCACCCGGGTGTCGCGCAGGAACAGCTTGCCGTCGTTGACGATGAATGCGCCGCCCTCCTGGGACAGGCGCAGTTCCTTGGTCTGCTTGTCGACTTCGAACACGCCGTTGTGGCCGACCACGATAGGCAAGCGGGCCAGGTAAACACCCGGCGCGGTTTCGCGGATGTACTGCTTGGGCAGCTTTTTGGTCAGCTCGGTGAGGTTGACGTAGCCGTCCTCGACGAAGATGGCCTGGGGAATCCCGTGCTGGCGGTTCACCCACTCTGCCATCTTGTTGTCGCCGCCAATGAATTCCTTCAGCACGTCTTCCTGCAGCATGCGCTTGACCGTGACCTTGCCCGGCTTGCGGCGGTCGATCTTGGCCGCCACGGCCTGGGCGGTATAGCCGGTCAGGTCGGGCAGTTTCGGCGCGGCCAGTTCCAGCGACTCCGGCGGTGCGGTGGTCACGGTGTAGGTCTTGGCCTGTTGCAGGGTCTTGGCTTCGTCTGGCGCCGGTGCCGCTGCCGGGTGTGCGGCCGGGGCACTGGCCAGGGCGGCGCCGCTGGCCAGCAGCAGCGCGGTGGCCAGCAAGGCTGTTGGCAACGGTGATCTGTCGCTGTTCATCATGTCATCGCACTCCCTTCGCAGTCGCATCAGAAGCGCCAGATCACGTCGATGAAGGCGCGGTGCATGTAGTTGTCCACCTGGTTGCCATAGGCCGAGCCGGGCTTGAACACACCGGCGCGCAGGCGCACCAGGGCCGACGGCTCGTCCAGGGATTGGCTGAGGGCCGCAGGTAACAGGCCTTGCTTGAAGTACTTGGACACCACCAGATCCATTTCCTGACCCAGGTCTTTGTCACCGTCGGACAACGGCAGCGAGCTGATGGAGGTGATATCGGTCGGGTTTTCCGGGTCGAAGGTGGTGTTCACCGCATCCAGGGTGCTGGTGCCGATGCCCTGGTTGCCGTCGACACGCCAGAATTTGTGGTAGATCAGGCTGGCGTCGTATTCGTCGCGCAGTTGCCAGGAGGCAAACAGCGAGGCGGTCTGGGTATTGGCCATCTCGGCCTGGTAGGCTTCGCCGAAGCGGGCGACGCGGGCACGGGTACCGGTCCAGGTCGAGCGGTTGCTTTGCAGGCCGTTCTGTTCGTAGTCGCGGCTGGCACGCGAGTAGGCGCCGCCTACCTGCCAGTTCGGGTCAAGGTGCACGCGCAGGCCCAGGTCGGTGGCCCAGCCGTTGACGTGGCCGCTGCTCTTGTCGCCGGCCACGGTCTGGCCGTTCACCACGTTGCTGCCGATGCTGTCGCGGTTGCCGGACATGAACGTCAGGCTGCCCCAGTAGTTGATGTTGTTCAGGTTGTCGTGGTTGTAGGCGTCGCTGTCGGCTTCAAGGCCCAGCCAGGTCAGGTCGCCGGTGCTGCTCTTGTCCGAATCGTCAATGGCCTCGCCGGTATGGGGCAGGCTGCCGCTGTCATGGGTGTGGTGGGCGCGCAGGCCGACCCATTGGCCGGGGGTCCACTGGTACGAGACATCGCCGTAAGCGTGCAGCACGTCCTTGTCGCTGGCCGACAGCTCGGTGAGGTCGGTGCGGTATTCGCTGAAGCGCTCGGCAACGCCGGCATGGGCACGCAGCAGGGTGGTGTCGAAGTCCCAGTTCAGGGCTTCGATGTTGGTGTCTTTCCATTCGCCGTCGTCGTTGCGCAGGCGTTGGCGGCCGAACTTGAGGATCTCGCCGGGGTAGGGCGTGAAGCCGCTGTAGCCGACCCAGAATTCGCGCATGGCCAGGTAGTTCTTTTTCTGCTCGCGGCCTTTGGCGGTGCTGTCGCTGGTGACATTGGATTCTTGCAAGGTATCGGTCTGGATGGTGTCGGTGGCGGTGACCAACTGGCCCATCGCATAGGCGCTCCAGTCACCCCATTGGCCGTAGGCCCAAGGGCGCAGGTCCAGGCCCAGGCCGTTGACGTCGCCGCCGGAACGGGTGCCCAGGTCGCGGTCATCTTCCGATTGCAGGGTACCTTTGATCTCGATACCGAAATTCTGGTCGGCGGTCAGTGCCGCCAATGTCGGGCAGGACCACAGGGCGGCGAAGCCGAGGCCGATGCCGGCCTTCATCCATTGGTTCAACTTCATAGCGATTTGTCCTCACCGTCTTCGTCTTCCAGCGTCTGCAGGGCAATGCTGCTGTTCTGGTTCATGGCACCGCGCACTCGCTGTTCTTGCTGCAGCAGTTGCTGGGCCTGGGCGCGCTGGTCAGGTGACAGGGTGGTTTCCAGTTGCGTGGCCAGGTCCAGCACCGGCTGGGCCGGTTCGGGCTGGGCCTTGGCCAGTTGCACGAACAGGTAGGCGTACACCGGGTTTGGCTGGGTGCCACGGCCGCCCGAATACAGCTGGGCCAGGGCGAAGTCGGCGCTGGCCTGGCCACCGCGGGCCGCGACCAGCAGGTTGTCCACGGCCTTCTGTGGCTCCGGTTCGCCCAGGTAGCCACGGCGGTAGATCTGGCCCAGGTAGTAATGAGCGCTGACCTGGGTGGGCGCGGCAGCCTTGAGGTGCTGCTCGGCCTTCTTCGCGTCCGGCAGCACCAGCTTGCCTTCGTAGTAGACCTTGCCCAGCAGCAGCTCGGCGCGCGGCTGGTCGGCGTTGCGGCCCTTGTCCAGGTATTCCATCATCTTGTCGACGTCACCCAGTTCCGGGAAGTCGTACAGCAACTGCGCCAGGCTGACCCACGAGGCCGGGTACACCGGGGCGATCTTTTCCAGCATCGCCTGGGCGGTTTTCTCGTCGGTCTGGCCCAGGGTGGCATCCCCCAGCACGCGAGCCACGGCGTCCACGCGCATCGCTGGAACGGCGCCGCGGGCGTAGGCGGCCTGCAACTGCGCGAGCAAGGCTTGCTGGCGGTCGGTCTGCTGGCGTTTCTGGTACACGGTGGCCAGTTCCACGTAGCACACGTCGGCCACGTTCAAGGCCTTGCGGCACAGGTTTTCGACGTCGTCCAGGTGCTGGTCGTAGGTGCCCTGGATGCGGTAGACCAGGACTTGCGCCAGGTTCGCCTCGGCGTAGCCGGCGGCCTGCCACTGGTTGATCTTTTCCTGGGCGTTCACGCCCGGGAAGGTGTTGGGGTATTGCAGGTAGAGCATGGCCAGCGGCGTCAGGGTGTTGCCCTCGCCATTGGCGAACGCTTTCTTCAGCAGGCCTTCGGCTTCACGCTGTTCGGCCTCGGTGGGGTGCGGCTTGAGGGCCAGCAGGCGCCCCAGGCGGGCCTGGGCTCGCGGCGAGGTATCGGCCGCGGCGCGGTAGGTGGCCTCGGCCTGGCGAAGCTGCTCGGGGTCGCGGGTTCCCACCTGGATATCGGCCAGGCCCACCTGGGCTTCGGTGTAGCCCAGGTCTGCCAGTTGCTGATAGTTCTGCTGGGCCAGCGCCGTGTCGCCACGCTTCAAGGCTTCGTTGGCCAGACGCTGGTCCGGCAGGCCCGCGCAACCGGCCAGGCCGATCGCGACGGCCAGGCCCAACAGCGCAGATCCTGGCAATATTCTTAGAGTGCTAGCCACAGGTGTTCTCCTCGATTCCGGCTTACTGGCCAGCGGCCATGGCTTTGTCCATCAGCCAGTTCAGCGACGGCCCACGGTCGCTGCTGACGTCGACGGCACGGCCGGTGAGGTTGCTGTTCAATGGCTCGTCGGGCTGGATCTGCACGCGCAGGTCCGAGGACAGGTCCAGCGGGTTGATGCTGGTGGCGTTGACCACCTTGCCGTGGCGTACGCTGTCGTCGCCGGCCACCTGGAAGTTCACCGCGGTGCCCGGGGTGATGTCGCCGAACTGGCGGTAGGCAAAGCGCGCTTCGACGTTGGCGGTGGTGTTGCGCGGTACCAGGGTAAAGATCACATCGCCCTTGCTGGCGTACTGGCCGTCGGCGACCAGTTGCTGGCCCACGGTGCAGTCGCAGGGGGAGGTGAGGGTGCCGGTCATTTGCTTGCCGAACAGCTCGGTGATCTTCTCGGGTTGCAGTTGGTCAGGGTCCAGGTTGCCTTTCAGCACGTCGAGCATGCTGGTGCTGAAGGTCGCCAGTGGCGCGCCCTTGGGTGCCACGCCGTCTGCACCCACCAGGCTTTGCACGGTGCCGTCGCGCGGCATGGTGATGTTCATCGAGGGCGCCGACACCAGGCCCGCCTGGGCATGGGTGACGAAATACAGGCCATATACCGACTTGAGCACGAAACCGAAAGCCGCCAGGCCCACCACGAAGACGCCGGCGCTGAAGGTCACGGCGCGCAGGCGGGCCATGGCCGACTGGCCGCCACCGACTTTCTTGTCGCGGCGGGCCTTGGTGAAGTTGTCACGTTGCAGGGTGCCCAGCACGTCGCCGACGCTGATGATCTCGCCACTCAGGTGCGAGGTGATCAGGTGGCGCATGGTGGCGATGTCCTGCTGTTCCAGGTTCTGGAACTGGCAACCCACACGGCCGGTGGCATCGTTGTAGGAGCGCACCTGGAATTCGATATCCATGCCCAGGCCCAGGGTGTCGATGACGAACATCAGGCGCCCGCGGTGCACTTCGCCTTCTTTCAGTGGCTTGGGCGCGTTGAACGCCAGGCCGCCGGCCGACAGGTCTTCGATGCGAACTTCGATGGTTTCGCGGTTGGGCCCCTGGTAGCGCAGCTTGGCGGGCAGCTTGACCCGGGCATGCTGGCGCTGGGCTTCGGATTCATGCACAACGTTCACGTTCACGGCATTATTCATGGCGGTATTTCCTACTTAATCCATTAGTGTCCGGCTCACACGATCACGAACAGCACAGCGACGAAGATGCTGGCGGCCGAGAACGTCATGGTCCGGGAAGACCAGGTGTTGAACCATTGTTGAAAGCTGGCGAGATCACGTTTGAGCACGGTGGGCTGGCGGGTCCAGGACTGCTTGTCGAGGCGGAAGAAGACATAGATCTTCATCAGTGCGCCGACGATCTGGTTGTAATACAGGATCACCGGATAGGCAGGCCCCACCGAGTGCCCTGAGCACAACAACATGACGGTCAGGATCAATCGGGTGATGCCGATCCACAGCAGGTAACCCAGCAGGAACGCGATGTTGAATTTCAACGTGGCGATGATGGCCACGGTCAGGCCCAGCAGGCTGGTCCACATGGACACACGCTGGTCGAACAGCACGATGCTGGTGAACACCCCCAGGCGGCGCACGCCTAGGCCCAGGGCACGGGAGTTCTGGCGCAGGTTGTTGCCATACCAGCGGTACATCAGTTTGCGGCTGGCCTTGAGGAAGCTCTTCTCGGGCGGGTGCTCCACCGTGTTGATGGCGGCGTCAGGCACGTAGAAGGTGTCGTAACCCAGGCGCATCAGGCTGAACCAGCTGGACTTGTCGTCGCCGGTCAGGAACTTGAAGCGGCCCAGGCGCCAGTGTTCAAGCGAGTCGCTTTCCACATCGGCGATGAATTCGGGGTTGGTGACCACGGTGGCGCGGAACACCGACATGCGCCCGGTCATGGTCAGCACGCGCTTGGACAGGGCCATGGAGCACATGTTGATGTGGCGCTGGGCGAAACGCAGCTTGTGCCATTCGCTCATGATGTAGCCGCCGCGCACTTCGCAGAATTCGTTGGTGGTCAGGCCGCCGACGTTTTCGTAAAGCTTGAACCAGGGCACGGTCTTGCGCACGCAGCCTTCGGCCAGCACGGTGTCGCCGTCGATCACCGCTACCACTGCGTTGTCGTCGGGCAAGTGGCGGGAGATAGCACGGAAACCGAACGCCAGGCCGTCGCGCTTGCCGGTGCCGGCGATGCGCACGAAGTCCAGGGAGACACGGTCAGGCGGGGCCATCTTGGCCCACAGCGCCTTGACCAGCAGTTCATCGGACATTTCCACCAGCGAACAGACCACGGTAGTGGGATAGCCACACTCGATGGCCTCGCGGATCACCGAGCTGTACACCTGGGCGGTGGTCAGGGCGTCGATGCGAAAACTGGTGACCATCAGGAATACGTGGCTGGGGGCGGCGGCGTCGCCCAGTTTCTGCACCTTGCGGCGCAGGCGCGGGTAGACCACGTACAGGAACAGCATGCCCCGCACGAAGTGCGTGGCGCCCATGGAGTAGCGCCAGATACCCACGGCGCCCACCAGGAAAATGAAGTCTTTCGACTGGGAGTCGAAAAGCGTCGTCGGCAACGCCAGGGCGATTGCCATCAGCAATGTCAGGTAGAACAACCATCCGGCGGCCTGGAGAAGACCGTGTTTTAGCCTGTGCATGATCTGCGTCCGTATCGATTGTCGGGCAAGGGGTGGAGCGGGCCTGCCGGCGGACCGGCAGGCCCCGCGGCCTTACCAGCAGATGCCTTCGGTGCGAGCTTCCGGGCAGGTTGTCTTGGGCATGAAGCCCACCAGGTCGATGACCTGCTTGCCGTGCGGCACGGCCTCGACCAGCGAACGGAATTTCTCGTCGCGGTTACCCAGGATGATCACGTCGGAGTTGTTGATCACGCCGTCGAAGTCCGAATCCAGCAGCGAGGACACGTGCGGGATCTTCGATTCGATGTAGTCCTTGTTGGCACCGTGGACGCGGGCGTATTCGACGTTGCTGTCGTAGATCTTCAGCTCGAAGCCCTTGCCGATCAGCATCTCGGCCAGTTCGACCAGCGGGCTTTCGCGCAGGTCATCGGTACCGGCCTTGAAGCTCAGGCCCAGCAGGGCGACCTTGCGCTTGTCGTGGCTGGAGATGATGTCGAAGGCGTTCTGCACCTGGGACACGTTGCTGCGCATCAGCGAGTTGAGCAGCGGGGCATCCACGTCCAGGGAGCTGGCGCGGTAGGTCAGGGCGCGCACGTCCTTGGGCAGGCACGAACCGCCGAAGGCGAAGCCTGGGCGCATGTAGTACTGGGACAGGTTCAGGGCCTTGTCCTGGCACACCACGTCCATCACTTCACGGCCATCGACGCCCACGGCCTTGGCGATGTTGCCGATCTCGTTGGCGAAGGTCACCTTGGTGGCGTGCCACACGTTGCAGGTGTACTTGATCATCTCGGCCACTTCGATGTCCTTGCGGATGATCGGTGCGTCGAGTTCTTCGTACAGCGATTGCAGGGCATCACCAGAGGCCTGGTCGAACTCGCCGATGACGGTCATCGGTGGGTGGTCGTAGTCCTTGATGGCGGTGGATTCGCGCAGGAATTCAGGGTTCACCGCAACGCCGAAGTCGACGCCGGCTTTCTTGCCCGAGCAGTCTTCCAGGATCGGGATGACCACATTCTTGACGGTGCCTGGCAGCACGGTGCTGCGCACCACGATGGTGTGGCGCGAGGTCTTTTCGCGCAGCACGAAACCGATTTCACGGCACACCGATTCGATGTAGTTGAGTTCCAGGTCGCCATTCTTTTTGCTGGGGGTACCGACGCAGAGCATCGACAGGTCAGTGGCGCGAATCGCCTCCGAGAAGTCCGTGGTACCGCGCAGGCGGCCGCTCTGAATCCCTTGTGCCAGAAGTGCTTCCAGGCCCGGTTCGACAATAGGCGATTTACCGTTGTTGATTAGGTCAATCTTGGCCTTGGAAATATCCACGCCAACAACGTCGTGACCGCGTGCAGACAGGCAACCGGCACAGACTGCACCGACATAACCCAAACCGAAGATGCTGATACGCATCGCATTCACCTCATGTGTTATCGCGCCGACTCAACAAGTAAGAGCCGGACCGGGTTTTAATTAACCAGCAGTATTCGCGCACTCGGAAACGTGACAAATAGATGTCATGGTCCCGCTTGCAGGCATATTTAAATATTGAGTGCGCACAATAATGCACTCAACAAGAGCAGCGCTTGGCCGTTTAGTGGGCGTGTGCCCTGATGTGTAGCCAGCCTGTATTACAAAGACGACTTCCTAGCTTGCAGTGCCGACTGCGATCTTGGCGTGACGCCAATGAAATCAAGCACTAAGACGCTTTGCAGGAGCTCGGTATACGAGGCTCTGGCCTGGCCAATTCGAAGACTACTTTTGGTGCGTTCTCTCCTGAGATCAACTTTGGGTCATCCACACTAGGTTTAATCAAAGTTTCACGAGCTCCATGCTCAAAACCAATTCCTGTTTCCCTGTAGGTCATCTCTCACATAGCGCTCGAGAATCGTTACGGGTGGTATGAGCAGTGGAATTTGCGATTAGTTCCTGAGGGGGTTCACACCTGATGACAAATTCTTCAACAATTTCATCTCTACAAATGCTTGCACAGTGATAGCACAGGGCGGTTTTGCCCTTTGGATCAGGGGAGTTGCGCGAGCGTCATATTTTTGTGCCAGCATTCAAAAAAAAGTCGTCAAAAAAAGCGAAGTTTCCTGAACAGAAGCTGAATAGCGGACGGCAATCATCTAATTTGACGACTTGTTGGCGCCAAAATAATGACCGGTAGTGGCAATCTGTACTTTTTTGTGAGGGCGCGGTGCGCGTTTTGTAGGACAAAAACACGCACCGAAAAGAGGCTTCAGTCGGCGGGAAGGTCGCGCAGGAACACCAGATTGTCTGGTTTCGAATGGTCGGCGCTGTAGTAATAGCCTTGGGCATCGAATTGCTTCAGGGCGTCGGGGGTGTTGATGCGTTCCTGAATGACGAACCGGCTCATCATGCCGCGGGCTTTCTTGGCGTAGAAGCTGATGATCTTGTACTGACCGTTCTTCAGGTCCCTGAACTCGGTATTGATGATGCGGGCCTTGAGGGCCGTGCGTTTCACTGCCGAAAAGTACTCGTTCGAGGCCAGGTTCAGCAGCAGGTCGTCGCCTTGTTCGGACAGGGCTTCGTTCAGCCACTCGCTGATGCGCGTGCCCCAGAAGGCGTACAGGTCCTTGCCGCGAGCATTGGCCAGCTTGGTGCCCATTTCCAGGCGGTATGGCTGCATCAGGTCCAGGGGGCGCAGCAGCCCATACAGGCCGGACAGCATGCGCAGGTGGTCCTGGGCGTAGCTGAAATCGGCATCGGCCAGCGTGGTGGCGTCCAGCCCGGTATACACATCTCCCTTGAACGCGAGCAGCGCCTGCTTGGCGTTGTCCGGGGTGAAGGCCGGGTTCCAGCTGCCGAACCGCGCGGCGTTCAGGCCGGCCAGTTTGTCGGACAGGTGCATCAGTTCGCTGATCTGCGCCGGGGCCAGCTCTCGCAGTATCTGGATAAGCTCCTGGCTGTGGTCCAGGTACTGGGGCAGGGTGAAACGGTCGGTTACCGGGGGTGTTTCGTAATCCAGGGTCTTGGCGGGGGAAATCACCGTCAGCATGAAATCGTCTCCTTTTATCGTGAGCGCGATTTTAGGCGGTGGGGGCAGGGAACTCCATCTATTAGGGTGATAGCGGGATGGGTGGCGGGAGGTCCTCGGGCATTATGCCGAGCAGACAAGGCTGGCCCCTGATCCTTGTTTGGCTCAGAAGTGCTCGCTGAAGATCGCAGAATGTGCGCGGGGCCGAATGGTTTATGATCCCCCCACCCCCGACCATGGAGCGTTCGCCCTTGCGCCTAGCCAGCCTGTTCTTTGCCGCCCTCGCCAGCTTCCAGGCCCAGGCCGCCGTGCCGCCCCCCGTGGCCACCATCGACCGCAGTACCTGGCCGGAAACCCTTAGCTCGCCGGCTTTGTTCGACGTGGCTTCGCGGGCCGAGATCCTCATGTTCGCGCATATCCTGCTGCAGTCCGAAGCCCTGGATGAAACCGCCCTCGCCGACCGTCTGGACCTGCGCACGGTGAACCTGGTGGCGATCAACGAGCTGCGCCAGCAGCTGTGGCAGCGCTTGTGGCAGAACTACAACCAGGCTCAGCAAAGCTGCGAGCAGGATGCCTCGTTCTGTTTCGCCGTGGACAGCCTGGACGACCTGCGCACTCAAGCCAACAACTTCACCGTGGCTCCTGATTCCTTCTATGCCAACTGGGGCGCTCCGGCGCGGGTATTCGACCAGATCTACGTGGATGAATTGCTGCGCAAGGCGGCCCTGTCCCCCCAGATCAGCAGTGAAGTACTGAAGGTCAGCCCGGACGAACTCAATGGCAGCGCTTTCAACGATCGGGTCTTTCTGCTGACCTTCGACAGTGGCCCCAGCATCGCAGTGGGCAGTACTGAGTGGGTCGCCGATTTCCTGCGCAAGCAGAACATCAACGCCACGTTCTTCGTGCTGGGGCAGAACTTCGCCGGGCGCCGCGAAAAGGGCGAGCCGGGCAGCCTGACGGCGCTGTACAAGGACCAATGCGTGGGGGTACAGGGCTGGCAGTATCGCTCCCATGCCGACTGGAACGATTGGGAGGGTTCGATCACCCGTACCACCACGGTGGTTGAAAACGAATTGCCCGGCAATTACGTGCCCCTGTTCCGCCCGCCGTATGGCACCCGCCGGCCAGACGCTGGTGTGTTCCTGGGTACGCAACAGATGAAGGTGGCGCTATGGGACATCGACTCGCAGGACAGCAACAGCCAGCTGACGGCCGACGAGAGTGCCCAGCGGGTGCTGACATTGATGCTGTTATGGCGCCATGGGGTCATCGCGTTCCACGATACCCAGGCCAAAGTGCAGATGGCATTGCCCTGGCTGCTCAAGCAGACAGCGCAAGCGGGAATCGGTTGGCAGGACTGTCGGCAATTCCAGTGAACGCCGGTGAACGTCCAGAAAAAAGAGAGTGACGAGCTGTACAGGAAAGGATTTGAAACACGATCGGGGCGGGGTGGACTTTTGACTTTACCGGTGCTTTCCCCCTGCGCCAAGCGTTATTCGTCATGCAGAAAAATAAACTTCAAAAAAGCGTCAAAGTGCTTTTTAACGTCATGGGTTTTGCGGTATTACGAAGACAGATCGCCGAACCCTGCAGCACAGGTGGCGTCACCCGGCCCACCGTCCATTGCAGTTCCGTTCGTCCACAGCCCTCTGGGTCGTGCGGAAACGGCGGTCACTTCGCGGCGCGGCACCGTTCAGGTATTGCGTCGAACGGCTCTCTCAAAGGTGACCGAGTATGGATGATCAAGGACGCACCATTTCTTCCGACAAGCCAATCCTTTATGTGCTCGATACCAATGTACTGATCCACGATCCAAACGCGTTGCTGAATTTCGAAGAACACCACGTCGCCATCCCCATGACCGTGCTGGAGGAACTGGACAAACTTAAGAGTGGCAAGCAATCGGTGGCTGCCGAATGCCGTCAGGCGATCCGCCTGATCGATCAGACCCTGGGCGATGCCAGCCCGGCCGATGTCGAACTGGGCGTACCTATCCAGCGCGGCAAGGGGGCCCCGAAAGGCTTCCTGTCCATCCTCATGACCAAGGGCGGCCCACCCACCACGGTGCTGCCGGGCAACCTCAACGACAACATCATCATCAACCAGTTGGTCGACCTGCACGAACGCAAGAAGGACTGGGACGTGGTCCTGGTCACCAAAGACATCAACATGCGCCTCAAGGCCCGTGCCTGTGGCATCGCGGCCGAGGACTACAGCACTGACCAATTGGTGGACGACGTCTCGCTGCTGTCGCGTGGCTACCACGAGATGACCGGCTCGTTCTGGGACCGCGTCAGCAAGGTCGAGACGCGTCAGGACCACGGTCGCACCTGGCACCGGGTACAACTGCAGGAGCCGTTGCCGGCGGTGCACATCAACGAATTCATCATCGACGAGCAGGGATTCGTGGGCTGGATCAAGGGCGTGAAGGACGACGAACTGATGCTGCTCGACCTGCACCAGGAGCCGTTGCTGCACCAGGAAGCCTGGGGCCTGAAACCACGTGACGTTCACCAGGCGCTGGCGCTGTTCGCCTTGCTCGACCCGGATATTCACCTGGTCAACCTGACGGGCGCGGCAGGTTCCGGCAAGACCATCCTGGCCTTGGCCGCGGCCATCGAGCAGACCATGGTCAGCAAGCGCTACCGGCGCATCATCGCCACCCGCAGTGTGCAGGGGCTGGACCAGGAGATCGGCTTCCTGCCGGGGACCGAGGCCGAGAAGATGGAGCCCTGGCTCGGCGCCATCACCGACAACCTCGAAGCGCTGCACATGGATGACGAAAACACCCACGGCAGTGTCGATTACATCCTCAGCAAGGTGCCGCTGCAGTTCAAATCCCTGAACTACATTCGCGGCCGCTCGTTCCAGCAGAGCCTGATTCTGATCGACGAATGCCAGAACCTGACCCCGCACCAGATGAAAACCATCATCACCCGTGCCGGTGCCGGTTCCAAGGTGATCTGCCTGGGCAACCTGGCGCAGATCGATACCCCGTACCTGTCGGCGCCCAGCTCGGGCCTTACCTACCTGACCGAGCGCTTCAAGGACTTCCCCAACGGTGTGCACATCACCCTGCAAGGGGTGCCGCGCTCGGTGCTGGCCGAGTACGCGGAATCCCATTTGTAAGGGTAGCCAAACGCTGCAAGCTGCAAGCCGACCGCTTGCAGCTTGAAGCGTGAAACTCCCAACTCCGCAAAGGGGTTACAATTGCTTTCCCCCGCAAAGGAGCAAGGCAATTGCTGACCCATCTCGATTCCCAGGGCCGTGCCAACATGGTTGATGTCACCGACAAGGCGGTGACGTCCCGTGAAGCCGTGGCCGAGGCGAGGGTGCGCATGCGCCCGCAAACCCTGAAAATGATCGTCGACGGCGAGCACCCCAAGGGCGACGTGTTCGCCGTGGCGCGCATCGCTGGCATCCAGGCGGCAAAGAAGACCAGTGACCTGATTCCCCTGTGCCATCCGCTGATGCTCACCAGCGTCAAGGTCGAGCTGAGCGCCGATGGCGAAGACGCCGTGCTGATCCGCGCCCGCTGCAAGCTCGCCGGGCAGACCGGGGTGGAAATGGAGGCGTTGACGGCCGCCAGCATCGCCGCGTTGACGATCTATGACATGTGCAAGGCCGTGGACAAGGGCATGGTCATCGAAACCGTGCGGCTGCTGGAAAAGCTCGGCGGCAAGAGCGGCCACTACCAGGCGGGCCCGACATGAACATCAAGGTGGTGTACTTTGCTCGTTACCGGGAAGCCATGGGCATGGATGGCGAGGAATTGGTGGGTACTTTCGCTACCCTGGCGGACGTGCGCCAGGAATTGCTGGAGCGTGGCGGCAACTGGAGCGTGCTGGGCGATAGCAATGTGATGTGCGCCCGTAACCAGGAGCTGTGCAAGCTCGATGAGCCCGTGGCCGACGGCGACGAAGTGGCGTTCTTTCCACCCGTGACCGGAGGCTGACCATGGCCGTGCGAGTTCAGCCAGGCGCATTCGACCCCGGGGCCGAGGTGAATGCCATGCACGCGGCCAACGTCGGCGTGGGCGCGGTGGTGAGTTTCGTGGGGTATGTGCGGGACTTCAACGATGGGCTGGAGGTGTCAGGGATGTTCCTGGAACACTACCCGGGCATGACCGAGAAGGCCCTGGGCAAGATCATCGTCGAGGCCGAGCAGCGCTGGCCGTTGCTCAAGGTGGAGGTGTTGCACCGCATCGGCGCCCTCGAGCCGGGGGAGCCGATCGTGTTCGTCGGCGTGGCCAGTGCTCATCGGCAGGCGGCGTTCGATGCCTGCAATTTCATCATGGATTACCTGAAGACCCGCGCGCCGTTCTGGAAGAAAGAACAGACTACCCACGGTGAGCGGTGGGTAGACGGCAAGGCCAGCGACGACCAGGCGGCCGAACGCTGGCAGCAGCGGTAATCGTTCCCGAGCGTTGCTCGGGAAGCAGGCGGTCAGGAATGCTTGCGCTGCACCGGCCGCAACAGTTCGGTCGGTGGCATCTCGCAGCTGATCTTGCGGCCCAGCAGCGCCTCGATCGACGGCAGCTGATAGGAGTCGTCCTCGCCGGCAAAGCTGATCGACACACCGTTCGCCCCCGCGCGGCCGGTGCGACCAATGCGGTGCACGTAGTCGTCCGGATCTTCCGGCAGGGTGAAGTTGATCACATGGCTGATGCCGTCGATGTGGATGCCACGGCCGGCCACGTCGGTGGCCACCAGCACGCGGATCTTGCCTTCGCGGAAACCTTCCAGGGTCTTGATGCGCTTGTGCTGCGGCACGTCGCCTGACAGCTGCGCGGCATTGACGCCATCGCGCACCAGTTTTTCCTCGATGCGCCGTACCTCGTCCTTGCGGTTGGCGAACACCATCACCCGCTCCCAGCCATTGTCGTTGACCAGGTTGTACAGCAGCTTGTACTTGTCACTGCCGGCCACGGCGTAGACGTGCTGCTCCACGGTTTCGCTGGCGACGTTCTCCGGCTCGATCTCGACGATGGCCGGGTCGGTGGTCCATTGCTTGGCCAGGTTCATCACGTCTTCGGTGAAGGTGGCGGAGAACAGCAAGGTCTGGCGTTCGCTTTTCGGCGGGGTCTGGCGAATGATCTGGCGCACCTGGGGAATGAAGCCCATGTCCAGCATGCGGTCGGCTTCGTCCAGCACCATCACTTCGACCATGTCCAGGTGCACCTCGCCGCGCTGGTTGAAGTCCAGCAGGCGGCCAGGGGTAGCGACCAGGATGTCGCAGTGGCGGGCTTCCAGTTGCTTGAGCTGCTTGTCGAAGTCCATGCCGCCGACGAAGGTCATCACGTTAAGGCCGGTGTACTTGGTCAACGCCGCGGCGTCCTTGGCGATCTGCACCACCAGTTCGCGGGTTGGGGCGATGATCAATGCCCGCGGCTCGCCCATGTAGCGTTCCTTGGGCGGTGGGGTCTGCTGCAACTGGGTGATGATCGAGATCAGGAACGCGGCGGTCTTGCCGGTACCGGTCTGGGCCCGGCCGATCGCGTCCTTGCCCTTGAGGGTAAAGCCCAGCACCTGCGCCTGGATCGGCGTGCAGTAGGGGAACCCCAGGTCATGAATCGCATGCATCAGGTCGGCGGAGAGCTTGAAGTCATGGAACCGGGTCTTGCCTTCCTGCGGCTCGACCTTGAAGTCTTCCAGTTTCCACAGGGCGCGCGCAGGCTTGGGCTTGCGCTCGCGAGGGGAGGGCTTGACCCGCTCGGCTTCCCTGAGTGGCTGGTGGGCAGCGGCGGCTGCTTCCCTAGCTGCCACCGGTGCCACAGGGGCCGGCAGTTCAGGCTCTGGCGGTTGGGGGATGGCCGTTTCCCGAGCGGGGCTCGGTGCCACAGGAGCAGTCATTTCGGCTGCGAGCGGCTCAGCCTCGCTTTTTCCGAACAGGTTCTTGAGTGCTTTGAGCACGGTCTTCTCATTAATTGGTTAAGGAATGTACGCCGGGCAGTGTAATGCAAGAATCGGGCGCGGTGTAGCAGCCGCCGCAAGGCCGCGTCACCAGCGCCCAGGTTACCAGGCGAGGCGCGGGGCGCCGGGCGCAGCCTGGCGGCTACGACGGATCACGCCAGTTTTTTCCCCAGCCAGGTGGCGATATCGCGAATTTCCTCGATCACTACCTCATGCCCCATCGGGTACTCACGCCATTCCACCACCACGCCTTGGCGATCAAGGAAGTCATGGGCCGCGCGCCCCATGGCCTGGAGTACCACCTCGTCCTCCGTACCGTGCAGGCATAGTACCGGCGTGGCCTTCTGAGCTGCACTGGGTTGCACCCCATCGTGAAACCCTGGCGCATAGGTAGACAGAGCCAGCACGCCACCCAAGGTACCGGCGTAGCGTGAAAACGCCGTGTGGTAGACCACGGCGCCGCCCTGGGAGAACCCCGCGATGAAAATCCGCGAGGCGGGGACGCCCGCGGCCACTTGCGCTTCGATCAAGCCCTTGACCATATCGGCCGACTCATCCAATTGGTCGGCATCTATGGCCCGCGCCGGGGTCATGGCCTTGATGTCATACCAGCTCGGCATCTCGTAGCCGCCATTGATGGTCACGGGCCGAGTGGGGGCCTGGGGCAGGATGAAACGGGCATTTGGCAGGCTTGTCTGCAGTGCTTCGGCCACCGGCAGGAAGTCGTAGCGGTCGGCGCCCAGCCCATGCAACCAGATCACACAGGCGTCGGCAGGCTGGGTAGGTTCAAGAATCATCGGGTTGCTCATGGCTGCTCCAAAAAAGTGCGAACGCTCCCATAAAGTGCGTTGCAAAGGGGCGTATCAGGGAGATACGGGAAAAAGATGTCGCAACGTGGCAAGTTTTCCCATTGACGGGGGCTGAAACGCTTGCGCGCTGTAACGTGGTACGCGCTTTGCTATGTATCCGCCAAGTGGAAGGAATTACTCATCCGGTAACACTATCAGGCTGTGAGCCGGGTAGCCAAAGCGGTTCCAACCGCGAATGGGTGGTTCACCTTCCACGGGTCATGCGAAACGACAGGGGCGAAGCATAACGCCTCATCTGTTCGACCGATCAAGGAGCCGTGAGTTTGCAAAACGCCAAGAGGCGGCCTGCGCTCACACAATCAAAAAATGAGTCCTGCAACGCTTGACCCAAAAACAAGCCGGCACGGGGTCGAAATCGCCTCAAAAGGGTGCGACAGGACACACGCTCTACACAACAAGAGCAATTTGGAGGTTTGAATGAAAATGCTGAAATCCACCCTGGCTGTCCTGACTGCCGCCACCGTTCTGGGGGTAAGCGGTTTCGCCCAGGCAGGCGCCACTCTGGACGCGATTCAGAAGAAAGGTTTCATTCAGTGCGGCGTCAGTGACGGCTTGCCTGGCTTCTCGGTTCCGGACTCCACCGGCAAGATCCAGGGCATCGACGCCGACGTCTGCCGCGCCGTGGCCGCCGCCGTGTTCGGTGATGCTACCAAGGTCAAGTTCAGCCAGCTGAACGCCAAGGAGCGCTTCACCGCCTTGCAGTCCGGTGAAATCGATGTGCTGTCGCGCAACACCACCTGGACCAGCTCCCGTGACGCAGGCATGGGCCTGATGTTCACCGGTGTCACCTATTATGACGGCGTAGGCTTCCTGGCCAACAAGAAACTGGGCGTCAAGAGCGCCAAGGAACTGGACGGTGCAACCATCTGCATCCAGGCCGGTACTACCACCGAGCTGAACGTGTCGGACTATTTCCGCGCCAATGGCCTGAAATACACCCCGATCACCTTCGACACCTCCGATGAAAGCGCCAAGTCCCTGGAAAGCGGCCGTTGCGATGTGCTCACCTCCGACAAGTCGCAGCTGTACGCACAGCGCTCCAAGCTGGCCGCCCCGGGCGACTACGTGGTACTGCCGGAAACCATCTCCAAGGAGCCCCTGGGCCCGGTCGTGCGCAAGGGCGATGAAGAGTGGTTCAGCATCGTCAAGTGGACGCTGTTCGCCATGCTCAACGCTGAAGAGGCAGGCATCACTTCCAAGAACGTCGTTGAAGAAGCCAAGTCCACCAAGAACCCTGACGTGGCACGCCTGCTGGGCGGCGACGGCGAGTACGGCAAGGACCTGAAGCTGCCGAAGGACTGGGTAGTGAAGATCGTTTCGCAGGTGGGCAACTACGGCGAAGTGTTCGAGAAAAACCTGGGCAAGAGCACCCCGCTGGCCATTGACCGTGGCCTGAATGCCTTGTGGAACAACGGCGGCATCCAGTACGCACCACCCGTACGTTAAGCCGGCCCCGCGCCTGGCGGCCCGTATGCCGCCAGGCGCTGTTACATTCCCTTTCTACCGGGGCACTTCATGCAAAATCAAATCGGCGCACCCAAAGGGTTTTCCCTGACCGATCCACGTGTGCGTGCGTGGCTATTCCAGATCATCACCATCGTGGTGGTGGTCGGCCTGGGCTGGTACCTGTTTCACAACACCCAGACCAACCTGCAACATCGCGGCATCACTTCCGGTTTCGACTTCCTTGAACGCAGTGCCGGTTTCGGCATCGCCCAGCACCTGATCGACTACACCGAGTCGGATAGTTACGCGCGGGTGTTCGTCATCGGCTTGCTCAACACCCTGCTGGTGACCTTCATCGGCGTCATCCTGGCGACGTTGCTGGGCTTTGTCATCGGCGTGGCGCGCCTGTCGCCCAACTGGATGATCAACAAGCTGGCCACTGTGTATGTGGAGACCTTCCGCAACATTCCGCCGCTGCTGCAGATCCTGTTCTGGTACTTCGCCGTGTTCCTGACCATGCCAGGGCCACGGGGCAGCCATAACCTGTGGAACATGTTCTACGTCAGCAACCGCGGGCTGAACATGCCGGCCGCCCTCAAGGCCGATGGCATGTGGCCGTTCCTGATTGCCGTGCTGGTGGCGTTCGTGGCCATTGGCGTGATGGTCAAGTGGGCCAACAAGCGTTTCGAAGACACCGGCGTGCCGTTCCACAAGTTCTGGGCCGGCCTGGGTTTGCTGGTGGTCATTCCGGCGGTGAGCGTGCTGGTGTTCGGCAGCCCCGTGCATTGGGAAATGCCAGAGCTGCGCGGCTTCAACTTCGTGGGTGGCTGGGTCATGATCCCCGAGCTGCTGGCCCTGACCCTGGCCCTGACGGTGTACACCGCGGCGTTCATCGCCGAGATCGTGCGCTCGGGCATCAAGTCGGTGAGCCACGGCCAGACCGAGGCTGCCCGCTCCCTGGGCCTGCGCCCCGGGCCTACCCTGCGCAAGGTGATCATTCCCCAGGCGCTACGGGTGATCATCCCGCCATTGACCAGCCAATACCTGAACCTGGCGAAGAACTCTTCCCTGGCCGCCGGTATCGGTTACCCGGAAATGGTTTCGCTCTTCGCCGGCACGGTGCTCAACCAGACCGGCCAGGCCATCGAAGTCATCGCCATTACCATGAGCGTGTACCTGGCGATCAGCATCAGCATTTCCCTGCTGATGAACTGGTACAACAAGCGCATTGCGCTGATCGAGCGGTGAGGAAACGCCCATGACGACGTCGCATGTATTCAAACCCAATATGCCCCCGCCCAACCTGGCGGTCGGCCCTGTCGCCTGGATGCGCACCAACCTCTTTTCCAGCTGGTTCAACACCCTGTTGACCCTGCTGGCGCTGTACCTGATCTACCTGATCGTGCCACCGCTGCTGAGCTGGGCGTTCCTGGACGCCAACTGGGTGGGCACCACCCGCGAAGACTGCACCAAGGCGGGCGCCTGCTGGGTGTTCATCGAGCAGCGCTTCGGCCAGTTCATGTACGGTTACTACCCGCCGGAACTGCGCTGGCGCGTGGACCTGACCGTGTGGCTGGCCGTGCTGGGCGCCGCGCCGCTGTTCATCCCGCGCATCCCGCGCAAGGTGGTGTACGGCCTGAGCTTCCTGGTGGTCTACCCGATCGTTGCCTTCATCCTGTTGCGTGGCGGCTTCTTCGGCCTGGAAAACGTGGCCACCAGCCAATGGGGCGGCCTGATGCTGACCCTGGTCATCGCCACCGTGGGCATCGCCGGCGCCTTGCCATTGGGCATCCTGCTGGCCCTGGGGCGGCGCTCGAAGATGCCGGCGGTAAAGGTGGTATGTGTCACGTTCATCGAGTTCTGGCGCGGTGTGCCACTGATTACCGTGCTGTTCATGTCGTCGGTGATGCTGCCGTTGTTCCTGCCTGAAGGCATGAGCTTCGACAAGCTGCTGCGAGCGCTGATCGGCGTCATCATGTTCCAGTCGGCCTACGTGGCCGAGGTGGTGCGTGGCGGCCTGCAGGCGATTCCCAAGGGTCAGTACGAAGCCGCTTCGGCCATGGGCCTGGGTTACTGGCGCAGCATGGGCCTGGTGATTCTGCCGCAAGCGCTCAAGCTGGTGATTCCGGGTATCGTCAACACCCTGATCGCGTTGTTCAAGGACACCAGCCTGGTGATCATCATCGGCCTGTTCGACCTGCTCAACAGCGTCAAGCAAGCCGCCGCCGACCCCAAATGGCTGGGCATGGCCACCGAAGGCTATGTGTTCGCCGCCGTCGTTTTCTGGATTTTCTGTTTCAGTATGTCCCGCTACTCCGTGCACCTGGAGCGCAAGCTGGACACTGGCCACAAGCGTTAGGAGTGTCATCATGAGCGAAGCAATCAAACAGCCTGTGGGCGCCGATGGCATTATCCAGATGCAGGGCGTGAACAAGTGGTATGGCCAGTTCCACGTACTGAAAGACATCAACCTGAACGTCAAGCAGGGCGAACGCATCGTGCTGTGCGGCCCGTCGGGCTCGGGCAAGTCCACCACCATCCGCTGCCTCAACCGCCTGGAAGAGCACCAGCAGGGCCGCATCGTGGTCGATGGCGTGGAGCTGACCAACGACCTCAAGCAGATCGAAGCGATCCGCCGGGAAGTGGGCATGGTGTTCCAGCACTTCAACCTGTTCCCGCACCTGACCATTCTGCAGAACTGCACCCTGGCCCCCATGTGGGTGCGCAAGATGCCCAAGCGCAAGGCCGAGGAAATCGCCATGCATTACCTGGAGCGCGTGCGCATCCCGGAGCAGGCCAACAAATTCCCCGGCCAGCTCTCCGGTGGTCAGCAGCAGCGCGTGGCCATCGCCCGGGCCCTGTGCATGAAGCCCAAGATCATGCTCTTCGACGAGCCGACCTCGGCACTGGACCCGGAAATGGTGAAAGAAGTGCTCGACACCATGATCGGCCTGGCCGAAGACGGCATGACCATGCTGTGCGTGACCCACGAGATGGGCTTCGCTCGCACCGTGGCCAACCGCGTGATCTTCATGGACAAGGGTGAGATCGTCGAGCAGGCAGCACCCAATGACTTCTTCGACAACCCGCAGAACGAGCGGACGAAGTTGTTCTTGAGTCAGATCTTGCACTGACCTACCCCTCCCAGAACCCGGCCACGCGCCGGGTTTTTTATCCCCATGATCCGGTAGCACCGGACTCTCCTGCCGACAAATGGCTAGCAATTTGTCTTGCCTAGCTACTCCCCGTTCTTTACCCTGCCTATCTATCTAAATTCATCGGATGATTGGACGATGTCCACCCTGATCAAGCGCTCCCTGGTTGACCAGGCCCTGGACCAGTTGCGCGACCGCATTACCCGCGGCCACTGGGCCGTAGGCCAGCGCCTACCCACCGAGCCGGAGCTTGCCCTGGAATTGGGCATCAGCCGCAACACCGTGCGTGAAGCCATGCGTGTGCTGGCGTTCAGCGGCATGATCGATATTCGCCAGGGCGACGGTAGCTACCTGCGCGGCAGCGTCGACCCGTTCGATACACTGAAGGTGCTGTCCAGCTGCTCCATCGAACAGGCACGGGAAACCCGGCGCATCATCGAGGTGGAAGCCATCGGTCTGGCCGCCCGGCGGCGCACTGAGCAAGACCTGCAAGCGCTGCATGCCGCGCTCAAGCACAGTGGCGCCCACTACCACACTGACCTCGACAGCTACATTGCCTGCGACCTGGTGTTTCACCGCTTGCTGGTGGACGCCGCGCACAACCCCACGTTGAGTCAGCTGTACCGGTTTTTCTCCAGCGTTGTCGGCGAGGCGATTCTGCATTCGCTCAACCACACCCCACGCAACCTTCACGTATTCGACTTGCACGGCGAGCTGCTGGCCGCCATTGAAGCAAGCGACCCGGAACGGGCCATGTCGATCTGCCGCGAGCTGATCGACTGCCCGGACCTTTGATCGAGGAACTGCCCTATGTCCACTCCAACCACCGAGGCGCTGAAGATGCCTGCCGATCAAACTGCCGCCGTGCCGCGGCCCTGGCTGTTGCTGCTGGGCCTGGTGCTGGTGGCCCTGAACCTGCGCCCGGCGCTTTCGAGCATGGCGCCGTTGCTGGGGCAGGTGTCCCATGACCTGGGCCTCAGTGGTTCAACCGCGGGGCTTTTGACCACGCTGCCCGTGTTGTGCCTGGGACTGTTCGCGCCATTGGCGCCCATGCTGTCCCGGCGTTTTGGGGCCGAACGCGTGGTGTTGGGCATCCTGCTGGTGCTGGCGGCGGGCATCGCCCTGCGTAGCCAGCTTGGGGTGGTCGGGCTGTTCGCCGGCAGTATTCTGTCCGGTGCCAGTATTGGCATCATTGGTGTGCTCTTGCCGGGAATCGTCAAGCGGGACTTTGCCAAGCAGGCAGGCACCATGACCGGCGTTTACACCATGGCGCTGTGCCTTGGCGCGGCGCTGGCCGCTGGCGCCAGCGTGCCCCTGGCCGAGGCCTTCGGCCACCGCTGGGCCATGGGGCTGGGGTTCTGGGTAGTGCCCGCACTGCTGGCTGCGGTGTTCTGGTTGCCCCAGACGCGGGCCCGGCATGGCGCCCACCATGCGCGCTACCGGGTGCGTGGCCTGTTCCGTGACCGGCTGGCGTGGCAGGTGACGCTGTTCATGGGGCTGCAGTCGTCGTTGGCCTACATCGTGTTTGGCTGGTTGCCGTCGATGTTGATGGGGCGCGGCCTGGATGCTGCCGAAGCGGGGCTGGTGCTGTCGTTCTCCATTCTTATACAGCTGGGCAGCTCGTTGATCGCACCGTGGTTGGCCACCCGCGGCCGTGACCAGCGCGTCGCTATCGTTACCGTGATGGGCTTGACCCTGGCGGGCTTGTTCGGCTGCCTCTACGCGCCGCTGGGCGGGCTGTGGTTCTGGGCGGTGGTGCTGGGGCTGGGGCAGGGCGCCATGTTCGCCGTAGCCCTGACCTTGATCGTACTGCGCGCCAGCGATGCCCACGTGGCGGCCAACCTGTCGAGCATGGCCCAGGGTGTCGGTTACACGCTGGCCTCCATGGGGCCGTTGGCCGTGGGCCTGGTGCATGACTGGAGTGGCGGCTGGGACGCGGTGGGCTGGATCTTCGCGGTAATCGGCACCCTGGCGATCATCGCGGGCATGGGCGCCGGGCGGTCGCTCCACGTGAACGTCACCAGCGAAAAGATCTGAAACCCGACATACCCTGGTTCTGCATCTGAAAGGGCATGAGGCGCGATGCGGTGCATTGCCGGGCGGAACTGCTAGGATGGCAGGACCTCAACCAGAGTCCTGCCCATGAGCGAAGCCAACGCAGCCCTGATCACCCGTTTCTACCTGGCTTTCCAGCGCCTGGACGCCGAAGCCATGGCCGCCAGTTACACCGACGATGTGGTGTTCAGCGACCCGGCTTTCGGAACGCTGCGCGGCAAGGATGCGGGCGACATGTGGCGCATGCTCGCAGCGCGGGCCAAGGACTTTTCCTTGACCTTCGACCACGTCCACGCCGGCGACCACCATGGCAGTGCCGACTGGACAGCGACGTATCTGTTTACCCAGACCGGCCGCACCGTGGTGAACCACATCCATGCCCGCTTCGTGTTCCGTGACGGCAAGATCTGCGAACACCACGATCACTTCGATTTCTGGCGCTGGTCACGCCAGGCCTTGGGTACCCCCGGCCTGCTACTGGGCTGGACACCATTGCTCAAGGGCAAGGTGCGGCATCAGGCGCTCAAGGGGTTGCGTGCCTTCCAGGCGGCAACGGCCTGATCAGCGCGGCACCAGAGGGTGCTGATCCTGCTCCCGGTACGTGAACCTGGCCGCTTCCACCCGGGAAGGCAAGCGGATGCCGATCACTGGAATGAATGTGCCGGTCTTGTCGTGCCACTGCTTCTGCACTTTCTGCGCATCGCCCAGGCCGCCCTTGCCTTCGATGTGGAAGAACGACTGGATCGGCAACTCGGCGAACTTCGTTTGGTCCCAGGCCTGGATCATGACCTCGTTCCACGCGAAGGGCCGGTCGTTCATCAGTTGCATCACCCGCACGCTCTGGTAGAAGTATTCAGCATTACGGCGCAGGTCCTTGCTGCGCACGTCGAAAGCGCACTGGCTGGCGTAACGGTAATCAGGGTTGCCTGCCCAGCGATCCTCCACCAGCGGGTCCGGTGATTGGCGGTAATGGCTGACCCACTGCTCGGCGGTGGTGATACCGAGCTTGTCGCACAAGGCTTCGGTTATTTCGGGCGTGCGCTTGTTGTCGCCGCAACCGCTTTTATCGCGTTTCCAGCTGTCCCCGTCGGTGGGGTACGCGCACATCACCTTGTACCCCAGGTTGCCGGCAGGTTTGTAGTCGGTAGGGAACAGGGTGTAGCCACTGCGTCCGCTTTCGGCCAGCCGGTCAAAGGCCGCGTCGGCGCGCAGGTAGGAAAACGATGCCGCCTGCTTCTGCAGGGTGCCGGGGCTATGGTCCCAGGTGAAGTAATGGTCTGAGGGTGTGGTGGCGCGCAGCAACAGGCCGGAGCACCTGAACGCAGGCTTTTCGTTGCAGTGCTCAGGTGTGTCGTTGTAGTAGGTTGTCATCGCCTGGGCGGTATCATCGCCAACATTCGCCAGGGCGAAGGGCGCCAGTGTCAGGCTTGCCAGGCACGCCAGCAGGTGGCGCGTGGTCGGGGTGTTTTTCATGGTAAAGGCCTCGTGAGGAATGAGCCACCCACACTATTTTTCTGCCTCGCCGGGGTATGTCGCCCAATGGCTGTCCGCAGGCCTGAAAGCACGACGGTGTCCCGCTGCCGGCCCCCTCGATGCCGTAGGAACCGTGAGAAAGGGCAACCTTCTCCGTCAGAATGGGTAGAATTCATCATCTTCAGCATGGTCTTGCCGGTGTGAACGAACCTACAGTCCCTTCGCCAGGCAAACCCTGGTATGTCTACCTGGTCCGCGCGGCCAATGGTTCGCTGTATTGCGGTATCAGCGACAACCCCCGGCGCCGTTTCAGCCAGCACCAGAGCGGCAAGGGCGCGCGTTTCTTCAGTTCCAGCCCCGCCGTGGCGCTGGTGTACGTGGAGTGCTGGCCGGACAAGGGCGAGGCCTTGCGCCAGGAACGCTTGATCAAGCGCCTGCGCAAACGCGCCAAGGAGCGCCTGGTGGAGTCCTGGGTGCCAATTGATCCGGTTGATGAGCCACTATCGGCCTGAATGGCTAGGCCCTGCCTGGGAGCGCGAGTAAGCTTGAGTTTTTAGCCCTGCGGCGGAGCCGAAGATGACCGAGCTGATCCTTCACCACTACCCCACGTCCCCGTTCGCCGAAAAGACTCGCTTGATGCTGGGGTTCAAGGGCCTGTCCTGGCGTTCCGTGCTGATCTCACCGGTCATGCCCAAGCCTGACCTGGTAGCGCTCACCGGTGGCTACCGCAAGACCCCTGTGCTTCAGGTAGGCGCGGACATCTATTGCGATACCGCGCTGATCGCTCGCCGCCTGGATCAGGAGAAAGCCCTGCCGGCGTTTTTTCCGGAGGGCCAGGAAATGACCGTGGCCACCTTCGCCGCCTGGGCCGATTCGGAATTGTTCAGGCACGCGGTGAGCCTGGTGTTCCAGCCCGAGTCCGTGGCTGTGCGCTTCGCGCGCCTGCCCCCGGAAGCGGTGAAGGCCTTCATCGCCGACCGTGCGCAGTTGTTCAGCGGTGGCTCGGCCACCCGCGTGCCGTTGGAACAGGCCAAGCACCAGTGGCCGGTGTTCATGGCGCGGCTGGAACAGCAACTGCAACGCGAGGTGGGTGATTACCTGTTCGGCGAGCCGTCGGTTGCCGACTTCGCGCTGGCTCATCCCTTGTGGTTCCTCAAAGGCACCCCGGTGACTTCGCCCCTGGTCGACGAATACCCCGCGGTGCACGCCTGGCTGGGCCGGGTGCTGGGCTTCGGTCATGGCGCCTACAGTGAGTTGAGCGCCGAGGAGGCGTTGACGGTGGCACGCACCAGTGTGCCGGCGCCGTTGCCGGTCGATGACTTCATCGACCTCAACGGTATCAAGCCAGGGGACCAGGTGACCGTCGCCGCCGTCGACTATGGCGTCGACCCGGTAGCGGGCGAGCTATTGTTCGCGGGGCGTGAGGAATTGATCGTGCGCCGGGACGATCCGCGTGCGGGGACGGTGCATGTGCACTTTCCGCGGCTGGGTTTCACCGTGGATCGGCGCTGACTTATCCGTCTGCAGCTTACTTGCCCCCGGATGCGGCCTCCCGTACTCAACCAGCGCGGCTGCTGAAAAAGTCTCGGCGGCGGCCTGGCTGATATTACGTTCACGCTTGAATCCGTCGCATAGCTGGCTGCCGCGGCAAGGGAAGGTTCGCCGATCAGAGGGTGGCGGTGCTGCGGCATCGCTTTTCAGTGCAAGGCAATCGCTACTGAGGGACAGCTTGGTCGGCTACGGCATAGGCGAAGCGGTTGGCTTTCGCAGCGGTAAAGTCCAACCTCAGTATCGGCACGTTGTAACCGGCGGCATTAAGCTTGCGCTGGAAGCTTTGCGCATCTGCCAGCGAACCTGCGCGATTGATATCATAGAAAAAGGCCGCGATATACCTGGGCATAGCCTCGCCGTTGTTGTAGTTCTTCAACATTATTTCGTTGTGAGCCCGCGTCCCGTATCGGTTCATGGTGCTGACGACGGCCTTCCAGCCCGTCTGGTTTTCCATGCCCCATGAGCATTGACGCTTACCATTTTGCGTGTAGTACTGATCCCACTGTGCCTCGGTGGTGATGCCAGCGGCTTCACAGGAACCCCAGGCGTAGGCTGAATTATTATTGCGCTCTGCCTTTTGTTCGAAACCGGTGCGCAATGTCCTCAGACCACAGCCGTTATGGTTCAAGTTGCTGACGGTGCCAGCATTGAAGGGGTAGATGCAAATGAACCCTGTCTCCAGGCCCGGAAGGCCATTCGCCATGGCTTCAACGCGGTTGCGCAGAATAAAACCGGCGCGGTTATATAACTGCGTGGTCGGTACATCTTGGCGGATCCACGAATACGAGGTGGCGCCCAGGGTAACGGCACTTGGGCTATAAGACCACGGCGTGAACGCACCATCATCAACGGTGCGCAGCAATACCCCGCTGCAGTAATAAGTGCCTCTGCGCTCGTTACTGCCCGCCTCGCGACAGTCCGTGGTCGCTTCGTTGTAGTTGCGGTTCATCGCCTCAAGAATGGCGGCAGGTTTCTGCAATTGGGCGGCGGGCGTTATAACTGAAGCGCTTGCGGATTCCGGGGGCGACGTAGTGACGGTTGTGCACGCACTCAGGTTAATCAGTACGAGCGCACATGACGCGAAGCGGGTTAGAGTATTCATGGTAGCCTCATTCATCATCATGGGCAGACGGGTAGCCGTCAGGTCAGATTATTGGGATTGAGGAACTGCCTGGTCGGCCGCAACGTAAGAGAACGCGCCGAGGGGCAGGTCGAACTGCAGTCGGAGGATGGGGACACTGTATCCTGCAGCATTTAATTTGCGCTGGAAGTTTTGCGCGGCGGTCAGTCCACCCGCTTTGCGTGGGTCATAGAAGAAAGCGGCGATATAGCGCGGCATGGAGTTGCCGTTGTTATAGTTGTTCAGCAGGATTTCGGTCCACACATCTCTTCTTCCAAACGTGTTACGGGATGAAATCATGGATACCCAGGCACTGGGTTTATCGATATTCCAGGAACATTGTTTTTCCAGGTTCTGCGCACGCGCCCTGAAGTCGGCATTCCACTGTGCTGTTGTGGTCACGCCAATGGCGTCGCACGAACCCCAGGCGTAAGCACCATTGTCATTGCCGGCTTGCGGCTTGATGATTCTGGGTTTTAGCCCGCAACCCTGGTGACCATTCACTGTGGTGGTCCAGGCATCATAGGGGTACATGCAGATGAACCCGGTATCCAGTCCGGGTAACCCGGCAGCGATAGCATCCACCTTGTTACGTAATATAAATCCTGCGGGGTGATACAGGTTATTGATCCCTGTATCTTGCCTTATCCAGGAGTAAGAGGTGGCGCCGATAGCAACGGCAGTCGGGCTGTAGGCCCAGGGGTTAAATGCACCATCATCCACGGTGCGCAAGGTGACACCGCTGCAGTAGTAAAGCCCACGGTCCGCCGAGGTGCCGTATTGTTTGCAACTCGTGGTGATCTCGGAATAATTCTTGTTGACGCTGGCCAATACGTCCTGTGGCTTTTGTAACTGTACCCGGGGGGTTATAGCGCTTGAAGTTGATGCCGGTGTGGCCCCCTGTGTTGATGGGGCGGGTGCCTGGGCGTCAGGGGTGGGGGGCGTTGAATGGCAAGCGCTCAACAGGATGAACGCCATCAGGGTCAATAAACGGGCTGAACGCTTCATGGGGGAGCCTACAGTGCGAGCTATCAGTGGTTAGTTGTTTTTTCTCCACACGAAATATTAGAGCGCACCCGCGAACGCTGTCACCTGTAAGAACTGACAGGTCATAGTCATCACGGTGTAGAGGATTATACGAAATGGGGTAGTTAAATATTCAGATACCGTCCGTGCTATTAATGCACATGGGCGCCGCCTGGTTCTTTTGAAAGTGCCTGGAGAATGTCGGGCTCATTGAATTGGCGCAACAGCACGCCATTCACATCCAGCATGGGAATACCCCGCCCGCCCAGCGCTTCATAGCGCTGGCGCGCCTGGGTGTCCTTGTCGATGTCGAATTCCTGGTAGGCCACCCCCTGGCGATCCAGAAACCGGCGAAAGTCCTTGCAGTACCCACACCAGCGCGTCGAATACAGTGTGACCTGGGCGTGAGCCCTGGCCTGTGCGGTGAGTTGCGAGGTTGGGCTGAAAAACGCTTCGATCTTGCCCCACTGCTGGGCGATCACCACGACCAGCAATATCGGCAGCACGCGCTTGAGTGTCTTGTTCAGCACCCGCTCAGTCCTTGCGGCGCTTGAGCTGGTCGGTGAGCTGGGTGGGCAGGCCTTTGATGATCAGGGTACCGGCTTCTTCGTCGTACTCGATCTTGGAGCCCAGCAGGTGCGCTTCGAAGCTGATGGACAGGCCTTCGGCGCGGCCGGTGAAACGGCGGAACTGGTTGAGGGTACGCTTGTCCGCCGGGATCTCCGGAGACAGGCCGTAGTCCTTGTTGCGGATGTGGTCGTAGAAGGCCCGTGGGCGGTCCTCATCGATCAGCCCGGAAAGCTCTTCCAGGGCCACGGGCTCGCCGTGCTTGGTCTGGCTGGTGGCGTAGTCCACCAGTGCCTGGGTCTTCTCGCGTGCGGCTTCCTCGGGCAGGTCTTCGCTTTCGACGAAGTCGCTGAAGGCCTTGAGCAGGGTGCGGGTCTCGCCCGGGCCGTCGACGCCTTCCTGGCAGCCGATGAAATCACGGAAGTACTCCGAGACTTTCTTGCCGTTCTTGCCCTTGATGAACGAGATGTATTGCTTGGAGTTCTTGTTGTTCTGCCACTCGGAGATATTGATGCGCGCGGCCAGGTGCAACTGGCCCAGGTCCAGGTGGCGCGAGGGCGTCACGTCCAGTTCGGCATTCACTGCCACGCCTTCGCTGTGGTGCAGCAGGGCGATGGCCAGGTAGTCGGTCATGCCTTGCTGGTAATGCGCGAACAGCACGTGGCCACCGGTGGACAGGTTGGACTCCTCCATCAGCTTCTGCAGGTGCTCGACGGCCTGGCGGCTGAACGCGGTGAAGTCCTGCTCGGCGTCCAGGTACTGCTTCAACCAGCCACTGAAGGGGTGGGCACCGGACTCTGCATGGAACAGCCCCCAGGCCTTGCCTTGCTTGGCGTTGTAGTTGTCATTGAGGTCGGCCAGCAGGTTTTCGATGGCCTGGGACTCGCCCAGTTCCGAATCACGGGCGTGCAGCACGGCAGGGGTACCGTCGGGTTTCTTTTCGATCAAATGGACAATGCTGTGACGGATCGGCATGGGCTTCTCGGTGCGTCGAAAGGGGAAGGCCAAGGGCGAGCGTGTCGGCCTTGTGCAAAGGCGCCAAGTGTAACGCAACTGGGGGTTTGGCGGCCCGGCGCGGTCATTTCCGGCCGTGAAATCGAGACTTTTGTCTATTTTTCAATCAATCGGGCGATAAACCTGAACAAATGGCCAGGTAGTGGCGGATATTTCTGTTTCTGTGTGCTAGTTTTGCCCGGTCTTGCGCTCCATAAGGGCGCATCGCCCGCAGATAGCTGCCGTCAGGTCGAACCAAATACCGATTTGTGCATCTACATTCGCGATTGGCGTGGCTGTAGACCGATTGCCGAACCCTGGGGGTTACGGCGTTTTTGACTGATGTTGCACTCTGCAATCCAACTGAATTTGATAGGGAAGGAACACCACCATGGCATTGACCAAAGACCAACTGATCGCCGACATCGCTGAAGCCATCGACGCGCCAAAAACCACCGCGCGCAATGCTCTCGAGCAACTGGGCCAGATCGTTGCCGACCAGCTGGAAAATGGCAGCGAAATCACTCTGCCAGGCATTGGCAAGCTGAAAATCACCGAGCGTCCAGCTCGCACCGGCCGCAACCCTTCGACTGGCGCCCCGATCGAAATCGCCGCCAAGAAAGTCGTCAAGTTTGTTCCAGCCAAAGTGCTGACCGATTCGGTTAACAAGTAATTTTGTAACCAGTCGTTAAAAAGCCGTGACGGGGGCGACCCGGTCACGGCTTTTTTTGTGCCTGCAGAGTCGTCATCGACACTGCCGGCCTCATCGCGAGCAAGCTTTGCTCCCACGGTGTGGGAGCAAAGCTTGCTCGCGATGGCGTCAGGGTTTGAACCAGGTTTGCTGCTGCGCTTCAGTCTGAAAGGTCCAGGCCACGAAACGGCTCTGTTTTTGCCCCTGGCCCATTTCCACCACGCGTACCTGCACGGCACCGGCCTTTTTCAGCGCCACCTGGATCGGTGGCACATTGGTGGCCTTGGACACCAGGGTACTGAACCACAGCACCTGTTGGCCTACCGCCACGCTTTCGCTGATCAACTGGGTGACGAAACGAATTTCCCCACCCTCGCACCACAGCTCATTGTTCTGCCCACCAAAGTTGAGCACCGGCAACTTGCGCTTGGGGTCAGCTTTGCCCAGCGCGCGCCATTTGCGTTGGCTGCCGCGTGTGGCCTCTTCCAGCGAGGCATGGAAGGGTGGGTTGCACAAGGTAAGGTCGAAGCGGTCGTCAGCCTTCAGCAGACCGCTGAGGATGTGCTTGGCGCTGCCCTGCTGGCGCAGGGTGATACCCTTGTCGAGCTTGTTGGCCTGGACGATGGCCTTGGCCGACGCCAGGGCTACCTTGTCGATGTCAGAGCCCACGAACTGCCAACGGTAGTCGGCATGGCCCAGCAGCGGGTAGATGCAGTTGGCACCCACGCCGATGTCCAGTGCGCGCACTGAGGCGCCGCGGTATATCTGCTATACCGCGGCGCTCCTTCCCGAGCTCCGCCCGGTCCCACATGGGCCCGCTGAGAATTACAGGCTGGCGATGCGCGCGTGCTGCTCGGCCAGCTTGCTCAGGGCTTGCTCGGCCTCGGCCATTTTGGCGCGTTCCTTGTCGATCACGGCAGGCGGTGCCTTGTCGACGAAGGCGGCGTTGGACAGCTTGCCGCCTACCCGTTGCACTTCACCTTGCAGGCGCTGGATTTCCTTGTCCAGGCGCGCCAGTTCCGCGTCCTTGTCGATCAGGCCGGCCATCGGTACCAGCACTTCCAGCTCGCCCACCAGTGCGGTCGCACTCAGCGGTGCTTCGGCGCCGGCTTGCAGCACGGTGATGGATTCGAGCTTGGCCAGCTTCTTGAGCAGGGTCTCGTTCTCAACCAGACGGCGCTGGTCTTCGGCGTTGGCGTTTTTCAGGAACAGCGCCAGGGGCTTGCCCGGGCCGATGTTCATTTCGCCACGAATGTTGCGCACGCCCAGCATCAGGCCCTTGAGCCATTCGATGTCGTCCTCGGCCGCCTGGTCGATACGCGCTTCCACGGCCACTGGCCAAGGTTGCAGCATGATGGTCTTGCCTTCGGCACCGACCAGCGGCGCCAGGCGCTGCCAGATTTCCTCGGTGATGAACGGCATGAACGGGTGCGCCAGGCGCATGGCCACTTCCAGTACGCGAACGAGGGTGCGACGGGTGCCGCGCTGACGCTCCACCGGCGCGTTCTCGTCCCACAGCACAGGCTTGGACAGTTCCAGGTACCAGTCGCAGTACTGGTTCCAGATGAACTCGTACAGGGCTTGGGCTGCCAGGTCGAAGCGGAACTGGTCCAGCTGGCGGGTCACTTCGGCTTCGGTGCGCTGCAACTGCGAGATGATCCAGCGGTCTGCCAGGGACAGTTCGTAGGCTTCCCCGTTCTGGCCGCAGTCTTCGCCCTTGTCCAGCACGTAGCGCGCCGCGTTCCAGATCTTGTTGCAGAAGTTGCGGTAGCCTTCGACGCGGCCCATGTCGAACTTGATGTCGCGGCCAGTTGAAGCCAGCGAGCAGAACGTGAAGCGCAGGGCGTCGGTGCCGTAGCTGGCGATGCCGTCGGCGAATTCGGCGCGGGTCTGCTTCTCGATGGCTTTCTGCAGCTTGGGCTGCATCAGGCCGGTGGTGCGCTTCTGCACCAGGGCTTCGAGTTCGATGCCGTCGATGATGTCCAGCGGGTCAAGCACATTGCCCTTGGACTTGGACATCTTCTGGCCCTGGCCGTCGCGCACCAGGCCGTGCACGTAAACGGTCTTGAACGGTACTTGCGGTGTGCCGTCCTCGTCTTTCACCAGGTGCATGGTCAGCATGATCATCCGGGCGACCCAGAAGAAAATGATGTCGAAACCGGTGACCAGCACGTCGGTGGAGTGGAATTTCTTCAGGAACTCGGTCTGTTCCGGCCAGCCCAGGGTGGAGAAGGTCCACAGGCCCGAGCTGAACCAGGTGTCCAGTACGTCGTTGTCCTGGTTCAGGACCACGTCAGCGCCCAGGCCGTGCGTGGCGCGCACTTCCTCTTCGCTGCGGCCTACGTAGACCTTGCCGGACTCGTCGTACCAGGCTGGAATACGGTGGCCCCACCACAGCTGACGGCTGATGCACCAGTCCTGGATGTCACGCATCCACGAGAAGTACATGTTTTCGTACTGCTTGGGCACGAACTGGATGCGGCCGTCTTCGACAGCTGCGATCGCAGGCTCGGCCAGTGGTTTGGTGGACACGTACCACTGGTCGGTCAGCCACGGCTCGATGATGGTACCCGAGCGGTCGCCCTTCGGCACTTTCAGCGCGTGGTCGTCGACACTGACCAGCAGGCCGGCGGCGTCGAAGGCGGCGACGATCTGCTTGCGCGCTTCGAAGCGGTCCAGGCCGGCGTATTCGGCCGGGATCTTGCCGTCGATGCTTTCGTTCAGCGTACCGTCCAGGTTGAACACCTGGCAGGCCGGCAGCACGGCAGCATTCTTGTCGAAGATGTTCAGCAGCGGCAGGTTGTGGCGCTTGCCGACTTCGTAGTCGTTGAAGTCGTGGGCCGGGGTGATCTTCACACAGCCGGTGCCGAACTCAGGGTCGCAGTAATCGTCGGCGATGATCGGGATGCGGCGGCCCACCAGGGGCAGCTCGACGAACTGGCCGATCAGGGCCTTGTAGCGTTCATCGTTCGGGTTCACGGCCACGGCGGCGTCGCCGAGCATGGTTTCCGGACGGGTGGTGGCGACGATCAGGTGATCCAGGCCTTCAGCGGTCTTGGCGCCGTCGGCCAGCGGGTAGCGCAGGTTCCACAGCGAGCCTTTCTCGTCGTGGTTTTCCACTTCCAGGTCGGAAATGGCGGTGTGCAGCTTGGTGTCCCAGTTGACCAGGCGCTTGCCGCGGTAGATCAGGCCGTCTTCATGCAGGCGCACGAAGGCTTCCTTGACCGCTTCCGACAGGCCGTCGTCCATGGTGAAACGCTCGCGGCTCCAGTCCACGGACGAGCCCAGGCGGCGGATCTGGCGGCTGATATTGCCGCCGGACTGGTCCTTCCATTCCCAGACCTTCTCCAGGAATTTCTCGCGGCCCAGGTCGTGGCGGTTCTGCCCCTGGGCTTCGAGTTGGCGCTCTACCAGCATCTGGGTGGCGATACCGGCGTGGTCGGTGCCCGGCTGCCACAGGGTGTCGCGGCCCTGCATGCGGCGGAAACGGATCAGGGCGTCCATGATCGCGTTGTTGAAACCATGGCCCATGTGCAGGCTGCCGGTGACGTTCGGCGGCGGGATCATGATGGTGTACGAGTCGCCCGCGCCTTGCGGAGCGAAATAGTTCTCGGACTCCCAGGTCTGGTACCAGGAAGTTTCAATGGCGTGCGGCTGGTAGGTCTTATCCATGCTCGGCGGGACCCTAATAGGCATTTATTCAGGAAAGCCGATTAGTATAGCGGCAGCTGCAAGCTTCAAGCTACCAGCTGCAAGAAGGTCCGGGCCATTCTTCTCTCGCAGCTTCCAACCTGCCGCTTGCCGCTATGGCTGCTGCAGCAGCCGTTCCATCCGGGCTTCGAGGCGGCGCTTGATTTCGGTTTCGATGTGCGGCGCGAAGTCGTCGATCACGTCCTGCATGATCAACTGGGCGGCAGCGCGCAGTTCGGCGTCCAGGTGCAGCAAGGTGTCCTGGCGATTCTGTGCCGGGGTGGGTGGTTCAGGGGTTGGCTTCAAGGCGGCGGCCTCGGCCTCGGCCTGGGTCTGTGCTTCGAGCTGGTCGAAGAGCAGGGGGATCTGTTCGTCGCTGACCACGGTTTCGGTCAGCAGCGGCGGTTGCAGGGTGTCGTCGCCGAGCAGCTTGCGGATCGATTCGAGGTCGTCCAGCAGGTGCGCGGACTTGGGCATTTTTTTCGCAGTGTCCATCGTTGGCTCAGAGTCGCTGTAAGCGGTGATCTTGCAGAGGATAGCCCTGTTCGCGGTAGAAACGGAAACTCTCCCGTGCCGCCTGACGAATAGCAGGGTCTTCGACCACTACTTCGGCCACCCGGGCGAAGCGGCCGGCGAAGGCAGGCACCTTGAGGTCCAGGTTCACCAGCAGGTCCTGGTGGGACGCGGGAGCGTCGGCCAGGCCCAGGGCGATCACTGCCTCGGGGTCTTCCTCTGCCAGGCTGTGGGGCACGAAACTTTCGCCCTTGAAGGCCCACAGGCGGGCATCGAGCTGTTGGCGCTGCGTGGCGTCGCTGCAGTGCAGGTACACCCGGTGGCCCAGGCGCCAGGCCTTTTCCACCAGCTTGCAGGCGAAATCCAGCCGCGCCGCGGGCAGCGGGCTGGGCAGAATATAGAAATCGACTTTGGTCATTTCGGTCCTATCACACGTGGGGCCGGACTGCCCGGTCTTGCCGGGGCAGTCCGGCCAGGTGTGTCAAACGCCGGCGCGGTCCAGCAGGTACTGGGTCAGCAGGGGGACCGGGCGGCCGCTGGCGCCTTTGTCCTTGCCGCCGCTGACCCAGGCGGTGCCGGCGATGTCCAGGTGCGCCCAGTGGTAGCTCTTGGCGAAGCGCGACAGGAAGCAGCCAGCGGTGATGGCGCCGCCTTTGGGGCCGCCGATGTTGGCGATGTCGGCGAACGGCGAATCCAGCTGTTCCTGATACTCATCGAACAGCGGCAGTTGCCAGGCGCGGTCGTCGGCAGCCTTGCCAGCTTCCAGCAATTGTTCCACCAGTTCGTCGTTGTTGCCCATCAGGCCCGAGGTGTGCGCACCCAGGGCGACCATGCAGGCGCCGGTCAGGGTGGCGATGTCGATCACCGCCTGGGGCTTGAAGCGCTCGGCGTAGGTCAGGGTGTCGCACAGCACCAGGCGGCCTTCGGCGTCGGTATTGAGGATTTCCACGGTCTGGCCGCTCATGGTGCTGACGATGTCGCCCGGGCGAGTGGCACTGCCGCTGGGCATGTTCTCGGCGCAGGCCAGCAGGCACACCAGGTTGACCGGCAGCTTGAGTTCCAGCACGGCGCGCAGGGTACCGAACACGCTGGCGGCGCCGCACATGTCGTATTTCATCTCGTCCATGCCGGCCGCAGGCTTGATGCTGATGCCACCGGTGTCGAACGTGATGCCCTTGCCCACCAGCACGTACGGCTTCTCGGACTTCTTCGCGCCCTGGTAGTTGAGCACGATCAGGCGCGGTGGCTGTTCGCTGCCCTGAGCCACGGCCAGGAAAGCGCCCATGCCCAGTTCCTTGAGTTTCTTCTCGTCGTGGATCTCGACCTTGAGGTTCTTGTGCTCCTTGCCCAGTTCCTTGGCCTGCTCGGCAAGGAACGTGGGGTGGCACAGGTTGGGCGGCAGGTTGCCCAGGTCGCGAGTGAAGCTCATGCCGGTGGCGATGGCGCTGGCGTGGGCCACGGCGCGCTCTACGTCGGCCTGGCTGGCCTTGTCGGTCAGCAGGGTGATTTTCTTCAGGGCGCGAGGCTCGGCCTTTTTGCTCTTGAACCGGTCGAACACGTATTCGCCGTCCTGCAGGGTCTCGGCCAGCAGGCGCGCCTTGCCGTAGGCATCGCGGCCTTTGACCCCCAGCTCGTCCAGCGCCAGCACGGCGTCGGTGCCGCCCAGGTTCTTCAGCGCACCCAGCACGGCGGCACCCAGTTTGCGCCAGGCGCGATCGCCCAGCAGCTCGTCGGCACCAGTGCCCACCAGCAACACGCGTTCGGCCTTGAGGCCGGGCAGGCTGTGCAGCAACAGGGTCTGGCCCGGCTTGCCGGTCAGGTCACCGCGCTTGAGCACGGTGGTCAGGGCGCCGCCGCTGAGTTCATCGACTTTCTTGCCGACATTGCCCAGTACACGACCTTCGCCAACGGCGACGACCAGGGTCGCGGTCTTCAGGCTTTCAGCGCTTACGCTTTTTACAACCAATTCCATTTCCGGGTCCCCTAATGAACTGTCGGTGTGCGCGGCCTCTAATGGGATGCGCCAAAGTGAAACTGCCTGGCGCGACCCTGTGGCGGCCAGGCCAAAGTCCCCAGTTTGAGCCTTGCCGACGCGCCCTGACAACCCTTGGGCGCGGGTTTGCGCAACTGTATGCGCGCGCGAAGTGACAGGCAGGCCCAATCACAGGATAATGCGCCGACTTTTTCCACGGTTCGCCCTGCGCGCGCCTGCCACCGGAGTGGCCGCTATGTATCCCTTGTTCGGCCGTCTGAGCCTGACAACCCTGGAGTGTCTGGTTTGATCGTCTTCCGCTATCTGTCCCGTGAAGTCATGCTCACCCTCAGTGCCGTCAGCGCGGTACTGCTGGTGATCATCATGAGCGGGCGCTTCGTCAAATACCTGGCCCAGGCCGCCTCGGGCGCCCTGGACCCAGGCGTGCTGTTCCTGATCATGGGCTATCGCCTGCCGGGTTTCCTGCAGTTGATCCTGCCCCTCGGCCTGTTCCTGGGTATCTTGCTGGCCTATGGCCGCTTGTACCTGGAAAGTGAAATGACCGTGCTGGCCGCCACTGGCATGAGCCAGCAGCGCCTGCTGGCCTACACCATGGCCCCGGCCACGGTGGTGGCCATCCTCGTCGCCTGGCTGAGCCTGAGCCTGGCGCCCCTGGGTGCCCAGCAGTTTTCCCAGGTGCTCAACCAGCAGGACGCCATGACCGAGTTCGACACCCTCGAGCCTGGCCGCTTCCAGGCCCTGCGCGATGAGAGCCGGGTGACCTACACCGAGACCATGAGTGACGACCGCATCAACCTGGGGGGCGTGTTCATTTCGCAGAAGCGCCTGGGCCAGGACGCCAAGGACCGCGGGATCACCTTGCTGTTGGGTGAGAAGGGCCGTCAGGAGCGCCGCCCCGATGGCAGCCGCTACCTGATCCTGGACAACGGCTACCGTTACGATGGCATCCCCGGCCAGGCCGACTACCGCGCCATTCAGTACCAGACCTACGGCGTGATGCTGCCCAAGCCCGAAGTCAGTGAAGAAGTCACCGACCGTGACGCCATTCCCAGCAGCAAGCTGTTCAGCGGCGAGTCCGACGACAAGGCCGAACTGCAATGGCGCCTGTCGCTGCCGCTGCTGGTGTTCATCGTGACCCTGATGGCGGTCCCGTTGGCACGGGTCAACCCGCGCCAGGGTCGTTTCCTCAAGCTGCTGCCGGCGATTCTTCTGTATATGGCTTACCTCACCGTCCTGATTTCCGCCCGTGGCGCCATGGAGAAGGGCAAGCTGCATTCGGCCCTGGGGCTGTGGTGGGTGCACGGGTTGTTCCTGCTCATCGGCCTTGGCCTGATGTACTGGGAACCGCTGCGCCTGAAGCTGGCCAGCCGTCGCGCAGCGCCGGAGGTGGCCCATGGTTAAGCTGGACCGCCACATCGGCAGCAGTGTGCTGATGGCAATCCTGGCCGTGCTGGGGGTTATCCTCGGCCTGGCCACGCTGTTCGCGTTCATCGACGAGATGAGTGACATCAGCGCTACCTATGGCCTGCTGGATATTTCCTGGTATGTGCTGCTGACCGCCCCACGCCGGCTTTACGACATGTTGCCGATGGCAGCGCTGATTGGCTGCCTGATCGGCCTGGGCAGCCTCGCCAGCAACAGTGAGCTGACCATCATCCGCGCAGCGGGTGTGTCCATCGCACGTATCGTCTGGGCGGTGATGAAGCCCATGCTGGTGCTGATGGTGTGCGGCCTGCTGATCGGTGAATACGTGGCGCCCGTCACGGAAGCCAAGGCCCAGGCAGATCGTTCCCTGGCCCAGGGCATCGGCGACGCTCAAAGTGGCCGCCATGGCCTGTGGCACCGCGAGGGCCAGCAGTTCATTCACATCAACACCGTGCAGCCGGCTGGCCTGCTGTATGGCGTGACCCGCTACACCTTCGATGACGAGCGCCACATCAAGACCGCCAGTTTCGCCAGGAAGGCCCAGTACACCGATGGCCACTGGAACCTGTCCGACGTGGCCACCACCGTGTTCCATGGTGACCGCACCGAGGTGGTCAACACGCCTGCGGAACAATGGGATGTGTCGGTGACTCCTCAGTTGCTGAGCACCGTGATCATGGCGCCCGAGTCACTGTCGATCAGTGGTCTGTGGGGCTACATTCACTACCTGTCGGACCAGGGCCTGAACAACACCAAGTACTGGCTGGCGTTCTGGACCAAGATCCTGCAACCGCTGGTGACCGCGGCGTTGGTGCTGATGGCGATCTCGTTCATCTTCGGGCCGCTGCGTTCGGTTACCCTCGGGCAGCGGGTGTTCACTGGCGTGCTGGTGGGCTTCACCTTCCGTATCGTGCAGGACTTGCTCGGGCCGTCGAGCCTGGTGTTCGGGTTTCCGCCGTTGCTGGCGGTGGTGATTCCGTCGTTGGTGTGTGCGGTGCTTGGGTGGTGGTTGCTGCGCAGGGCGGGTTAAGTTCAGCGACTAGAGAAAGCCGACCTCAGGGTCGGTTTTTTTTTGCGCTGGGGGCTGTGGGTTATGTACTCAGGCTGGAAAGCCACGCTTCTAATGAAAAGCCATGCTTCTAAAGGGATCGCACACATATCCAATGGGTTGGGCGCGACCACCGGCGGTTCCGGCCTTACGCCGGGTCACTTTTTTCAGTCGAAAAAAAAGTAACCAAAAATTCTCGCCCCTGCTGGGGCCCTGCGCTGCGCTCCGGGTACCCACCTTCCGGCGCCGACCAGGGGGCAAACGACCCCGGCTATAGAAGCTTGCCGGGGCCGTTCCTCGGCTGAAGCCTCGGGCCCTGCGGGCAGCCCCCTGGTCGACGCCGGAAGGTGGCCCAGGCGCTTAAAGGGGCGGTAGATCAACAGCAAGATCAAAAGCCACAGCAGAAGCAAAAGCCACAGCAGAAGCTGACGCTGCGCTGTGAGGGCGGCCGCGCCTTGGCTTTTGATTCCGCTTTTGATCTTGCTTTTGCTTTTGCTTTTGCTTTTGCTTTTGACGTGCCGCCCCGTAAAGCGCCTGGGCCTTCTTCCGGTGTCGACCAGAGGGCAGCCCGTAGGGCCCGAGGCTTTAGCCGAGGAAACGGCACCGGCAAGCTTCTATAGCCGGGGCCGTTTGCCCTTTGGTCGGCGCCGGAAGGAGGGCACCCGGAGCGCAGCGCAGGGCCCCAGCAGGGGCGAGACTTTTTTGCTTACTTTTTTTGTCGTCTGAAAAAAAGTGAGCCGGCGTAAGGCCGGAACCGCCAGTTGGGCCTCCAGCCCCTTCGGATATGTGCTCAGGTTGCAAAGCCACGCTTCTAATGAAAAGCCACGCTTCTAAAGGGATCGCACACATATCCAATGGGTTGGGCGCGACCACCGACGGTTCCGGCCTTACGCCGGGTCACTTTTTGGCAGTCGCCCCAAAAAGTAACCAAAAAGGGCTCGCCCCTGCTGGGGCCCTGCGCTGCGCTCCGGGTACCCACCTCCCGACGCCGACCAGGGGGCAAACGACCCCGGCTATAGAAGCTTGCCGGGGCCGTTTCCTCGGCTGAAGCCTCGGGCCCTGCGGGCAGCCCCCCGGTCGACGCCGGAAGGTGGCCCAGGCGCTTAAAGGGGCGGTAGATCAACAGCAAGATCAAAAGCCACAGCAAAAGCAAAAGCCACAGCAGAAGCTGACGCTGCGCTGTGAGGGCGGCTGCGCCTTGGCTTTTGATCCCTCTTTTGATCTTGCTTTTGCTTTTGCTTTTGATTTGGACTTGCCGCCCCTTAAAGCGCCTGGGCCTTCTTCCGGTGTCGACCAGAGGGCAGCCCGCAGGGCGCGATCGTGTCCCCGGAAGTGGTGTAACTGAACCAGCCGAAGGCGCCCTGCGGGCGAAAGAGGTTGGTCATCGTAGTTCTTGGCTAACGTTGAGTTTGCGGACTTAACCTTCACCAGAGAAACCACGATGACCAAGCCCACTATCGCATTGACCGAGTTGGTTGAGAAAGGGGCAGATGCTGATCTGCTCAAGCAAATGATCCAGTTCGTTGCCCAGCGCATGATGGAGTTCGACGTCGAAGGCCTGTGCGGCGCCGGCTTCGATGTCAAAAGCCCAGACCGGACGAACAGCCGCAACGGCTACCGTGATCGCCTCTGGCAAACCCGCGCTGGCGATGTCGACCTAAAGATCCCGAAACTGCGTCAAGGCCGCTGTTTCCAAGGTCTTCAACGCGACTTGGCAGCGTTGCCGCGTGCACTTCATGCGCAACGCCATGGCCCATGTCGGCAAGGGGCAACACACCATGGTGGCGGCGCTCCTGCGTACGGTTTTCGCCCAAGACAGCCGTACCGAATGCCATCAGCAGTGGCGCCTGGTCGCCGATCAACTGCGCGAAAAGTACCCCAAGATCGCAACGCTCATGGACGGCTGCGAGGATGAAGTGCTGGCGCACATGGCGTTTCCCAAGGCGCACCGGCAGCAGTTGCACAGCACCAATCCACTGGAGCGGCTCAATGCCGAGATCAAGCGCCGCACCGATGTCGTGGGTATCTTTCCCAACGATCCGGCGATCACACGGCTGGTAGGCGCGATGCTGTTGGAGCAGAAAGACGAGTGGTGCCTGCAACGGCGTTATATGCAGTTGGAGGCCTTTGAGGCAGTCAGCGATAATCCACAGGCCAAGCTGTCGGCCGTGATCAACTAAACGGCAAGCTCAGTGGCCAGAACCGCGATGAGTTACACCACTTCCTGGGACACGATCTGCCCTTTGGTCGGCACCGGAAGGAGGGAACCTGGAGCGCAGCGTAGGGCCCCAGCAGGGGCGAGACTTTTTTGCTTACTTTTTTGTCGTCTGAAAAAAAGTGAGCCGGCGTAAGGCCGGAACCGCCAGTTGGGCCTCCAGCCCCTTCGGATATGTGCTCAGGTTGCAAAGCCACGCTTCTAATGAAAAGCCACGCTTCTAATGAAAAGCCACGCTTCTAATGAAAAGCCACGCTTCTAATGAAAAGCCACGCTTCTAATGAAAAGCCACGCTTCTAATGAAAAGCCACGCTTCTAATGAAAAGCCACGCTTCTAATGAAAAGCCACGCTTCTAATGAAAAGCCACGCTTCTAATGAAAAGCCACGCTTCTAATGAAAAGCCACGCTTCTAATGAAAAGCCACGCTTCTAATGAAAAGCCACGCTTCTAATGAAAAGCCACGCTTCTAATGAAAAGCCACGCTTCTAATGAAAAGCCACGCTTCTAATGAAAAGCCACGCTTCTAATGAAAAGCCACGCTTCTAATGAAAAGCCACGCTTCTAATGAAAAGCCACGCTTCTAATGAAAAGCCACGCTTCTAATGAAAAGCCACGCTTCTAATGAAAAGCCACGCTTCTAATGAAAAGCCACGCTTCTAATGAAAAGCCACGCTTCTAAAGGGATCGCACACATATCCAATGGGTTGGGCGCGACCACCGACGGTTCCGGCCTTACGCCGGGTCACTTTTTGGCAGTCGCCCCAAAAAGTAACCAAAAAGGGCTCGCCCCTGCTGGGGCCCTGCGCTGCGCTCCGGGTACCCACCTCCCGACGCCGACCAGGGGGCAAACGACCCCGGCTATAGAAGCTTGCCGGGGCCGTGTCTCGGCGGGAGCCTCGGGCCCCGCGGGCAGCCCCCCCGTCGCCGCCCGCAGGTGGCCCAGGCGCTTAAAGGGGCGGTAGATCAACAGCAAGATCAAAAGCCACAGCAAAAGCAAAAGCCACAGCAGAAGCTGACGCTGCGCTGTGAGGGCGGCTGCGCCTTGGCTTTTGATCCCGCTTTTGATGTTGCTTTTGCTTTTGCTTTTGACGTGCCGCCCCGTAAAGCGCCTGGGCCTTCTTCCGGTGTCGACCAGAGGGCAGCCCGCAGGGCGCGATCGTGTCCCCGGAAGTGGTGTAACTGAACCAGCCGAAGGCGCCCTGCGGGCGAAAGAGGTTGGTCATCGTAGTTCTTGGCTAACGTTGAGTTTGCGGACTTAACCTTCACCAGAGAAACCACGATGACCAAGCCCACTATCGCATTGACCGAGTTGGTTGAGAAAGGGGCAGATGCTGATCTGCTCAAGCAAATGATCCAGTTCGTTGCCCAGCGCATGATGGAGTTCGACGTCGAAGGCCTGTGCGGCGCCGGCTTCGATGTCAAAAGCCCAGACCGGACGAACAGCCGCAACGGCTACCGTGATCGCCTCTGGCAAACCCGCGCTGGCGATGTCGACCTAAAGATCCCGAAACTGCGTCAGGGTAGCTATTTCCCCGGCTTTCTAGAGCCACGCCGTACTGCCGCGGCGGCGGTGATCCAGGAGGCCTATATCCAGGGTGTTTCAACGCGTTCAGTGGACGAGCTGGTCAAAGCCATGGGCATGACCGGCATCTCCAAGAGCCAGGTGTCACGGCTGGCTGGCGAGATTGATGAGCGGGTCCACGCCTTCCTTGATCGCCCACTTGAAGGCGACTGGCCCTATCTCTGGATCGATGCTACTTACGTCAAGGTGCGGGAGGCCGGGCGCATCGTCTCGGTCGCCGTCATAATCGCCGTGGCCGTGAACACCGATGGTGGCCGCGAAGTCCTGGGCATGCGGGTTGGCCCTTCGGAAGCCGAGCCGTTCTGGACAGACTTCCTGCGAAGCCTTATGCGGCGTGGCCTGCGTGGCGTAAAGCTGGTCATCTCTGACGCCCATGAAGGGCTCAAGGCCGCTGTTTCCAAGGTCTTCAACGCGACTTGGCAGCGTTGCCGCGTGCACTTCATGCGCAACGCCATGGCCCATGTCGGCAAGGGGCAACACACCATGGTGGCGGCGCTCCTGCGTACGGTTTTCGCCCAAGACAGCCGTACCGAATGCCATCAGCAGTGGCGCCTGGTCGCCGATCAACTGCGCGAAAAGTACCCCAAGATCGCAACGCTCATGGACGGCTGCGAGGATGAAGTGCTGGCGCACATGGCGTTTCCCAAGGCGCACCGGCAGCAGTTGCACAGCACCAATCCACTGGAGCGGCTCAATGCCGAGATCAAGCGCCGCACCGATGTCGTGGGTATCTTTCCCAACGATCCGGCGATCACACGGCTGGTAGGCGCGATGCTGTTGGAGCAGAAAGACGAGTGGTGCCTGCAACGGCGTTATATGCAGTTGGAGGCCTTTGAGGCAGTCAGCGATAATCCACAGGCCAAGCTGTCGGCCGTGATCAACTAAACGGCAAGCTCAGTGGCCAGAACCGCGATGAGTTACACCACTTCCTGGGACACGATCTGCCCTTTGGTCGGCACCGGAAGGAGGGAACCTGGAGCGCAGCGTAGGGCCCCAGCAGGGGCGAGACTTTTTTGCTTACTTTTTTGTCGTCTGAAAAAAAGTGAGCCGGCGTAAGGCCGGAACCGCCAGTTGGGCCTCCAACTCCTTCGGATATGTACTCAGGTTGAAAAGCCACGCTTCTAATGAAAAGCCACGCTTCTAAAGGGATCGCACACATATCCAATGGGTTGGGCGCGACCACCGACGGTTCCGGCCTTACGCCGGGTCACTTTTTGGCAGTCGCCCCAAAAAGTAACCAAAAAGGGCTCGCCCCTGCTGGGGCCCTGCGCTGCGCTCCGGGTACCCACCTTCCGACGCCGACCAGGGGGCAAACGGCCCCGGCTATAGAAGCTTGCCGGGGCCGTTCCTCGGCTGAAGCCTCGGGCCCTGCGGGCAGCCCCCTGGTCGACGCCGGAAGGTGGCCCAGGCGCTTAAAGGGGCGGTAGATCAACAGCAAGATCAAAAGCCACAGCAAAAGCAAAAGCCACAGCAAAAGCAAAAGCCACAGCAGAAGCTGACGCTGCGCTGTGAGGGCGGCTGCGCCTTGGCTTTTGATCCCGCTTTTGATGTTGCTTTTGCTTTTGCTTTTGACGTGCCGCCCCGTAAAGCGCCTGGGCCTTCTTCCGGTGTCGACCAGAGGGCAGCCCGCAGGGCGCGATCGTGTCCCCGGAAGTGGTGTAACTGAACCAGCCGAAGGCGCCCTGCGGGCGAAAGAGGTTGGTCATCGTAGTTCTTGGCTAACGTTGAGTTTGCGGACTTAACCTTCACCAGAGAAACCACGATGACCAAGCCCACTATCGCATTGACCGAGTTGGTTGAGAAAGGGGCAGATGCTGATCTGCTCAAGCAAATGATCCAGTTCGTTGCCCAGCGCATGATGGAGTTCGACGTCGAAGGCCTGTGCGGCGCCGGCTTCGATGTCAAAAGCCCAGACCGGACGAACAGCCGCAACGGCTACCGTGATCGCCTCTGGCAAACCCGCGCTGGCGATGTCGACCTAAAGATCCCGAAACTGCGTCAGGGTAGCTATTTCCCCGGCTTTCTAGAGCCACGCCGTACTGCCGCGGCGGCGGTGATCCAGGAGGCCTATATCCAGGGTGTTTCAACGCGTTCAGTGGACGAGCTGGTCAAAGCCATGGGCATGACCGGCATCTCCAAGAGCCAGGTGTCACGGCTGGCTGGCGAGATTGATGAGCGGGTCCACGCCTTCCTTGATCGCCCACTTGAAGGCGACTGGCCCTATCTCTGGATCGATGCTACTTACGTCAAGGTGCGGGAGGCCGGGCGCATCGTCTCGGTCGCCGTCATAATCGCCGTGGCCGTGAACACCGATGGTGGCCGCGAAGTCCTGGGCATGCGGGTTGGCCCTTCGGAAGCCGAGCCGTTCTGGACAGACTTCCTGCGAAGCCTTATGCGGCGTGGCCTGCGTGGCGTAAAGCTGGTCATCTCTGACGCCCATGAAGGGCTCAAGGCCGCTGTTTCCAAGGTCTTCAACGCGACTTGGCAGCGTTGCCGCGTGCACTTCATGCGCAACGCCATGGCCCATGTCGGCAAGGGGCAACACACCATGGTGGCGGCGCTCCTGCGTACGGTTTTCGCCCAAGACAGCCGTACCGAATGCCATCAGCAGTGGCGCCTGGTCGCCGATCAACTGCGCGAAAAGTACCCCAAGATCGCAACGCTCATGGACGGCTGCGAGGATGAAGTGCTGGCGCACATGGCGTTTCCCAAGGCGCACCGGCAGCAGTTGCACAGCACCAATCCACTGGAGCGGCTCAATGCCGAGATCAAGCGCCGCACCGATGTCGTGGGTATCTTTCCCAACGATCCGGCGATCACACGGCTGGTAGGCGCGATGCTGTTGGAGCAGAAAGACGAGTGGTGCCTGCAACGGCGTTATATGCAGTTGGAGGCCTTTGAGGCAGTCAGCGATAATCCACAGGCCAAGCTGTCGGCCGTGATCAACTAAACGGCAAGCTCAGTGGCCAGAACCGCGATGAGTTACACCACTTCCTGGGACACGATCTGCCCTTTGGTCGGCACCGGAAGGAGGGAACCTGGAGCGCAGCGTAGGGCCCCAGCAGGGGCGAGACTTTTTTGCTTACTTTTTTTGTCGTTTGAAAAAAAGTGAGCCGGCGTAAGGCCGGAACCGCCAGTGGTCGCACCCAACCCAATGGATATGCGTGCGATCCATCTAGAAGCGAGGCTTTTCAATTCGAGTACATATCCAAAGGGGTGGCGGCCCGGCTGGCGGTTTCGCCCTTACGGCGAGTCACTTTTTGGCAGTCGCCCCAAAAAGTAACCAAAAAGGGCTCGCCCCTGCTGGGGCCCTGCGCTGCGCTCCGGGTACCCACCTTCCGACGCCGACCAGGGGGCAAACGGCCCCGGCTATAGAAGCTTGCCGGGGCCGTTCCTCGGCTGAAGCCTCGGGCCCTGCGGGCAGCCCCCCGGTCGACGCCGGAAGGTGGCCCAGGCGCTTAAAGGGGCGGTAGATCAACAGCAAGATCAAAAGCCACAGCAAAAGCAAAAGCCACAGCAAAAGCCACAGCAAAGGCCACAGCAAAGGCCACAGCAAAGGCCACAGCAAAGGCCACAGCAAAGGCCACGGCAGAAGTTAACGCTTGGCTGCGCTGTGTCAGCGCACTTTCTTTGGGATGTGCACCAGCTGTGTTCCCGAATACAGGTCATGCCAGCCACGCTTCTGCTTGTCCACCAGGGCCCACCAGAACCCCGCGCCAAAGCACAGCCAGGAACCGATGGCCACCACGAACCGCAGCAGTGCCTGCCAGAGGGTGATGGCCGTGCCATCCGGGTTCTGCACCCGCACGCCCCATACTTGCATGCCCAGGGTCTGCCCGGCGTGCATCCAGAATTTGGCAAAGAAGGCAAACAGGGCGCAGAACAGCAAAGTGGACAGGAAGGGGTCACCGTCCAGCGCGCCAGACTCGGACAAGGCGCGCAGCCGCGTCTCGCCAATGAAGGCCATCATGATCAGTTTGTACACCAGCGTGGTCACCATCAGCAGCGCCACGCACAGCAGGAAATCATAGAACACCGCGGCCATGCGCCGCCCCAGCCCGGCCGGTTGGAAGTCCCCTTGGGGGCTCAATCGTCTGGTCATCCTTGGCTCTCCAGTCACAGGGTCTTATCGCAGGCACAAAAAAGCCCCTGGCGTTCCCGGCAGGGGCTTTTTTTCAGCAAAGAATCAAGCTTCGGCTTGGACTTCGTCAGCTTGCATGCCTTTCTGGCCTTGAACGGCGATGAAAGTCACTTTCTGGCCTTCTTTCAGGCTCTTGAAGCCGTTGCCCTGAATAGCGCGGAAGTGTACGAACAGATCCGGACCGCTTTCTGGAGTGATAAAACCAAAACCTTTCTCGTCGTTAAACCACTTGACGGTACCGCTCTGACGTTGGGACATTTTCTTATTTCCTTGGAACTTGAATTGATGACAGCTTCTTTCAGGTGAAAGAGATACTGGGCTGGGTTGCAGGAAAGTAAGAGACGTCGAACGGGTTGTAGCAAAGCTCAGAGCTACTGCCCAGGTCACGAACCATAGCGACCCATGCAAACACAGTGAGGAAACTCTACGCTAACTTCAGACAGAAAAACAAGCCCTCCGCTACGCCGCTTTTCCACCTTTTTTACGGCCGTTCGAGCCTTTTCCTACGGGGTTTTTCCCACTATCGCTATCGGGTATTTTCGAATGGACTAAGGCCAGTCCGATATCGAATAAAACACCCGGAACATGTCGGTCAGGTGACAGCCCGACAGGCCGTCACCCAGGGTGGATCAGCCGCGGTAGTAACGCTGTGCCACGAACGGCATCTTGCTGACCTTCATTGCTACCTTCTTGCCGCGCACGATCGCCCATACCGGGGTGTCGAGGGCGGTGTGGGCGCTGTCGACATAACCCATGGCCACTGGGCCGCCGAGAGTCGGGCCGAAGCCGCCGCTGCACACGGTGCCGATAATGGCACCACTATCGTCGACGATTTCAGCGCCCTCGCGCACCGGCGTGCGTTCCTGAGGCAGCAGGCCGACGCGTTTGCGGGCTCCCCCCGTCTGCTGTTGGGCGAAGATTGCCTCGGCCCCGGGGAAACCACCGGCACGCGCGCCGTCGGCGCGGCGGGTCTTGGAGATCGCCCACAGCAGGCTGGCTTCGATCGGGGTGGTGGCGGTGTTCATGTCGTGGCCGTACAGGCACAGGCCTGCTTCCAGGCGCAGGGAGTCGCGGGCGCCCAGGCCGATGGCGGCCACTTCCGGCTCGGCCAGCAGGCGACGGGCCAATGCTTCAGCGCTGCCGGCCGGCACGGAGATCTCAAAACCATCTTCGCCGGTGTAGCCCGAGCGGCTGACGTAGCAGTCCACCCCCAGCAGCGACACGGGTGCGAACTGCATGAAGGTCATCTGCGCGACCTGTGGCGCCAGGCGCGCCAGCACGGTGACCGCCGCGGGGCCTTGCAGGGCCAGCAAGGCGCGCTCTTCGAACAGGGGTTCGATGCTGCAGCGCTGGCCGATGTGCGCGCGCAGGTGGGCGAGGTCCTGGTCCTTGCAGGCAGCATTGACCACCAGGAACAACGTGTCGTTGCCCAGGTTGGCGACCATCAGGTCGTCGAGGATACCGCCGCTCTCGTTGGTGAACATGGCGTAGCGCTGCATGCCCACGGGCAGGTCGACGATGTCTACCGGTACCAGCGTTTCCAGTGCGCGGGCAGCGTCGCTGCCGGTCAGGCGGATCTGGCCCATGTGCGAAACGTCGAACAGGCCGGCCTGTTCACGGCTGTGCAGGTGTTCCTTCATCACGCCCAGCGGGTATTGCACGGGCATGTCGTAGCCGGCGAACGGCACCATGCGCGCACCCAGTTCAAGGTGCAAGGCGTGCAGTGGGGTCTGTTGCAGTTGTTCGGACATCGTGTGCTCCAGCATTCGAATAGGGGGGGGCGTCAGCATTCGATGATGTTGACGGCCAGGCCGCCGCGGGCGGTCTCTTTGTATTTGCTTTTCATGTCGGCGCCGGTCTGGCGCATGGTGCGGATGACCTTGTCCAGCGAGACGAAGTGCACGCCGTCGCCCCGCAAGGCCATGCGCACCGCGTTGATGGCTTTCACCGAGCCCATGGCGTTGCGCTCGATGCAGGGCACCTGCACCAGGCCGCCGATGGGGTCGCAGGTAAGCCCCAGGTTGTGCTCCATGCCGATTTCGGCGGCGTTTTCCACCTGTTGCACGCTGCCACCCAGTACCTCGCACAGTGCCCCGGCGGCCATGGAGCAGGCCACGCCGACCTCGCCCTGGCAGCCCACCTCGGCGCCGGAGATCGATGCATTTTCCTTGTAGAGAATGCCGATTGCGGCGGCCGTCAGCAGGAAGCGCACCACGCCATCCTCGCTGGCCCCGGGAATGAAGCGCATGTAGTAGTGCAGCACCGCCGGCACGATACCGGCCGCGCCATTGGTGGGCGCGGTGACCACGCGCCCGCCGAAGGCGTTTTCCTCGTTGACGGCCAGGGCGTAGAGGTTGACCCAATCGAGCACCGACAAGGCATCGCGCAACGACGCCTCGGGGTTCTTGCACAATTGCCGGTGCAAGGCCGCGGCCCTGCGCTTGACCTTGAGCCCGCCGGGCAGGATACCTTCGTTGCGGCAACCTGCCTCCACGCAATCCTGCATCACCTGCCAGATGTTCAGCAGGCCGGCGCGGGTCTCGGCTTCCGGGCGCCAGGCGCTTTCATTGGCCAGCATCAATTGGCTGATGGAGAGGCCCTGGGTGCTGCAATGGGCCAGCAGTTCCTTGGCGGTCTTGAAGGGGTAGGGCAGCACCGTGGTGTCTTCGACAATGCGGTCGGCGCCGGCCGCGCCCTCGTCCACCACGAAACCACCGCCCACCGAGTAGTACTCGCGGCTGCGCACCTGCAGGCCGCTTTCATCGAAGGCGCGGAAGATCATGCCGTTGGGGTGGAAAGGCAGTGGCTTGCGGATCATCGCCAGGTGCTGCTTTTCCTGGAAGGCGATGCTATGCACGCCCAGCAGGTTGAGCCGGCCGCTGTCGCGGATGGCCTGCAGGCGGTCGTTCACGGTACTGGTGTCGACGGTATCCGGGTGCGAGCCTTCCAGCCCCAGCAACACGGCCTTGTCGCTGCCGTGGCCTTTGCCGGTGGCGCCCAGCGAGCCATACAGCTCGACCTTGACGCTGGTGGTGGCGCCGAGCAGGTCATCGCGACGCAGGCCTTCGACGAAGCGTGCGGCGGCCCGCATGGGGCCCACCGTGTGGGAGCTGGAGGGGCCGATGCCGATCTTGAAGAGGTCGAAAACGCTTAGGGACATACAAGCTCCTGAGGCAGGCTGGGGATCGGTGTTGGCCTGTTCCAGAGCTTCGCCCAGCCCTGCAGGACCGGGCGAAGCTCTGGTAGCAGGTCCCGCGGATCAGTCCTGGTAGGCCTCGATCGACGGGCAGGCGCACACCAGGTTGCGGTCACCGAACACGTTGTCCACACGCCCGACCGGTGGCCAGTATTTGCTTTCGATCAACGACGCCAGCGGGTACACCGCCTGTTCGCGGCTGTAGGCGTGGGTCCATTCGCCCACCAGTTCGGCCGCGGTGTGCGGCGCGTTCTTCAGCGGGTTGTCGTCCTTGTCGAGGCTGCCGCTTTCCACCGCGCGAATTTCCTCGCGAATGCGGATCATGGCGTCGCAGAAACGGTCCAGTTCAGCCTTGGATTCGCTTTCGGTCGGTTCGATCATCAAGGTGCCGGCGACCGGGAACGACATGGTCGGGGCATGGAAGCCGAAGTCGATCAGGCGCTTGGCCACGTCGTCGACGCTGATGCCGCTGCTGTCCTTCAACGGGCGCAGGTCCAGGATGCACTCGTGGGCCACCAGGCCATTGCTGCCGGTGTACAACACAGGATAGTGCTCTTCCAGGCGGCGCGAGATGTAGTTGGCGTTGAGGATCGCCAGTTGCGAGGCACGCTTGAGGCCTTCGCCGCCCATCATGCGGATGTACATCCAGGTGATGGGCAGAATCGAGGCACTGCCAAACGGCGCGGCGCACACTGCACCTTCTTTGCGCTGCAGGGCGCCGTGGCCGGGCAGGAACGGCGCCAGGTGCGATTTCACGCCAATCGGGCCAACGCCCGGGCCGCCACCGCCGTGGGGAATGCAGAAGGTCTTGTGCAGGTTCAGGTGGGAAACGTCGCCACCGAACTTGCCCGGGGCGCACAGGCCGACCATGGCGTTCATGTTGGCGCCGTCGATGTACACCTGGCCGCCGTTGTCATGGACGATGGCGCAGATTTCGCGGATGCCTTCCTCGAACACACCGTGGGTGGAGGGGTAGGTGATCATGATCGCGGCCAGGCGCTCGCGGTGCTCGATGGCCTTGGCGCGCAGGTCTTCGATATCGACGTTGCCGCGCTCGTCGCAGGCGGTCACCACCACGCGCATGCCGGCCATGTGGGCGGTAGCGGGGTTGGTGCCGTGGGCCGACGACGGAATCAGGCAGATGTCGCGACGCTCGTCGCCACGGCTGTGGTGGTAGGCGCGAATCGCCAGCAGGCCTGCGTATTCACCCTGGGAGCCAGCGTTGGGCTGCAGCGACACGGCGTCATAGCCGGTGGCTTTGCACAACATGGTTTCCAGTTCGTCGGTCAGCAGTTGGTAGCCTTTGCTCTGCTCGGCCGGCGCGAAGGGGTGCAGGCTGCCGAATTCCGGCCAGGTGATGGGGATCATCTCGCTGGCGGCGTTGAGCTTCATGGTGCACGAACCCAGCGGGATCATGGTGCGGTCCAGGGCCAGGTCCTTGTCGGCCAGTTTGCGCAGGTAGCGCATCAGCTCGGTTTCGGAGTGGTAGCGGTTGAATACCTCGTGGGCCAGGATAGGCGACTGGCGCAGCAGGCCGGCCGGCAGGCTGCTGGCACTGCGGGTGGCCAGGGCGGCGAAGTCCGGCAGGTCGCTGCCGAACAGGGCCCACAGTTGTTCCACATCGGCCTGGCGGCTGGTTTCGTCCAGGGACAGGCCCAGGCGCTGGGCGTCCACCTCACGCAGGTTCAGGCCGGCGGCGCGGGCTTTGGCGTGCAGCTCGGCGGTGGCGCCGCCAGTGGCCAGGGTCAGGGTGTCGAAGAAGTGCTGCTGTTCGACCTTCACGCCCATGGCGCTCAGGCCCTGGGCCAGAATCGCCGTCAGGCTGTGGGTGCGTTGGGCAATCCGGGCCAGGCCGGCCGGGCCGTGGTACACGGCGTACATGCTGGCGATGTTGGCCAGCAGCACCTGGGCGGTGCAGATGTTGCTGGTGGCCTTCTCGCGGCGGATATGCTGTTCGCGGGTTTGCATGGCCAGGCGCAGGGCGGTCTTGCCATGGCGGTCGATGGACACGCCTACCAGGCGGCCCGGCATGTCACGCTTGAACGCGTCGCGGGTGGAGAAGTAAGCCGCGTGCGGGCCACCGAAGCCCAGCGGTACGCCGAAGCGCTGGGCGCTGCCGATGGCCACGTCTGCACCGAACTCGCCAGGCGGGGTCAGCAAGGTCAGGGCCAGCAGGTCCGCCGCCACGGCTACCAGGGCGCTGGCAGCGTGGAAGCGCTCCACAAGTTCGCGATAATCGAAGATGTCGCCGTTGCTGGCCGGGTACTGCAGCAGTGCGCCGAAGAACTCGCTCACATCGGTCAGGTTGGCTTCATCGGCCACCACCACGTCGATACCCAGAGGCTCGGCACGAGTGCGCAGCACGTCAAGCGTTTGCGGGTGGCAATGGCTGGACGCGAAGAAGCGGTGGCTGCCCTTGTTCTTGCTCAGGCGTTTGCAGAAGGTCATGGCTTCGGCGGCGGCAGTGGCTTCGTCCAGCAGCGAGGCGTTGGCGATCGGCAGGCCGGTCAGGTCGCTGATCAGGGTCTGGAAATTCAGCAGCGCTTCCAGGCGGCCCTGGGAAATTTCTGGCTGGTAGGGGGTATAGGCGGTGTACCAGGCCGGGTTTTCCAGCAGGTTGCGCAGGATCGGCGCCGGGGTATGGCAGTTGTAGTAGCCCTGGCCGATGTAAGTCTTGAACAACTGGTTCTGCGCGGCGATGGCCTTGATGGCGGCCAGTGCCTCGGCTTCGCCCTGGCCGGCAGGCAGGTCCAGAACGCTCGTGCCCTTGATGGTGTCGGGAATGACACTGGCGGTCAGCGTATCCAGGTTGTCGTAGCCCAGGGTGGCCAGCATGGCGTGCTCGTCAGCGGCGCGTGGGCCGATGTGGCGAGCGATGAATTCGTTGGCGGTGGTCAGTGGCGTGGTCATCGGCGAATCCTCAGGCCTGGGCTGCGATCAGGTTGTCATAGGCCTGCTGGTCCAGCAGCTCTGCCACCTGGCTGGCGTCAGCCGGAATGAAGCGAAAGAACCAGCCGGCACCCAGCGCGTCTTCGTTGACCAATTCAGGGCTGGCGTCGAGCTCGGTGTTCACTTCCACCACTTCGCCGTCCAGGGGCATGTTGATGCTGCTTGCCGCTTTCACCGATTCGAGTACCGACACTTCGGCGTCCCGGGCATAGGTAGTCAGGTCCGGCAATTGCACGAACACCACGTCCCCCAGTGCGTTCTGGGCGAAAGGGGTGATGCCGACCGTCACGCTGCCGTCCGCTTCGACGCGCAGCCATTCGTGTTCGACAGTAAAACGCAATTCGCTCATGGAAACTCCTCGGGCCAGATGACGGCTGGCGACGCAATGGGTGTGCCCGGGCATGGGCCTGGGCGGGGTCTGGAGGTTCTATAGCAAGTTCGTTGCCAACCTGCTTGAACCCAGGAAAATCAGGGTTTCAGCGGGTTTTTACAGGGGCTGGGGCGCTGCGCCTGTAGCGAAAACGCTACAGGCGCCGAGGGAGAAAAAAGCCATTGTGGATCAGACCGTTGGGAATGGGCCCTGGCGGGGGTGTGGAACGAAATCAATACGGAGTATCGATTTCGTTCCAGATTACTTGCCGCTGATGCCGTATTTGCGCAAGCGATGGGCAATCGCCGTGTGTGAAGTCTGCAAGCGGGTGGCCAATTGGCGCGTGGAGGGGTAGCTGACGTACAGCTTTTGCAGCAATGCCTTTTCGAAGTCATCCACCGCCTGTTCCAGGCTATCCACCTCCCCATCGCTGGCCTGTCGCGCCACGGAAGTACCGGCGATGTCCAGGTCGCCAATGTCCACCAGCGGCCCTTCGCAAATGGCGGCGGCGCGGAAGATCACGTTCTGCAACTGGCGCACGTTGCCCGGCCACCGATTGCCCAGCAGCGCCGGATAGGTGGCGGGCGCCAGGCGGCAGATAGGCCGCTGGATCTGGGTACAGGCCTGTTGCATGAACGAGCGTGCCAGCAGCAGGATGTCCTGGCCGCGCTCGCGCAGGGGCGGCACTTCCAGGTTGAGTACGTTGAGGCGGTAGAACAGGTCTTCGCGGAACGCGCCTTCGCTGACCATCTTTTCCAGGTCACGGTGGGTGGCGCTGAGGATGCGCACGTTGACCTTCACTTCGCGGTCGCCACCCACGCGGCGAAAGCTGCCGTCATTGAGAAAGCGCAGCAATTTGGCCTGCAGGTAGGGCGACATCTCGCCGATTTCGTCGAGAAACACCGTGCCCTGGTGCGCCAGCTCCATCAGCCCGGGCTTGCCGCCGCGCTGGGCGCCGGTGAAGGCGCCGGGGGCATAGCCGAACAGCTCGCTTTCGGCCAGGTTCTCCGGCAGTGCCGCGCAGTTCAGCGCCAGGAACGGTGCACTGTGCCGCGCGCTGATGGCGTGGCAGGCGCGGGCCACCAATTCCTTGCCAGTACCGGTTTCGCCCTGGATGAGCAACGGTGCGTCCAGCGTGGCCACCCGCTGGGCGCGCGCCTTCAGGGTACGGATCGCCGGCGAGTCGCCCAGCAGCGAGTCGAAGCCTTCGGCGTGGTCATGGTGCAGCGCGGCCAGGCGTTCGCCGATGCGGTTGGGCGGGTACAGCGTCAGCAGCGCGCCGGCATCGGTGATAGGGGTGGCGTCCAGCAGCAGGGTCTCGCCGTTGACGCTGACCTCGCGCAGCGGCAGGCGAAAGCCCTGGTCGAGCAGGGTGTCGAGCAGGTTCGGGTCCTGGAACAGCTCGGTCACCGACTCGCCCGCTGGCTCGCGGCCGTAGAGGCTGATCAACGCGGGGTTGGCCAGCAGTACCTTGCCGGCGCTGTCCAATGCCAACACAGGGTCAGTCATGGCCGCCAGCAACGCGTCGAGCTGCAGGTGGCGGCGTTGGCCGGGCAGGATGTCCACCACACTCACCGACTGCACGCCACCCACGCTCAGCAGCGCATCGCGCAGTTCGTCCAGCACCCTCGGGCTGAGGGTGGGTGCATCGATATAGACGTTGGGCGGCACCATTTCCACGGCATCGAGGTTGAGGTTGCGGGCGCCCAGCAGGGCCAGTACTTCCTGGGTGATACCAACTCGGTCGATGAAACTGACGTGAATGCGCATGGTGGGGCAGGGATCTGGACAGCAGGGAGCGGGAGTATGCCTTGGGGGTGGGGTGGGTGGGAATGGCCTTGGCCGGGCGCTGACGGGTTTCCCGTGCTTCGCACGTTCCTACGTAACCCTACGAACTCTTCCGTAGGAGCAGGCGAAAGTCGCGAATCGGATGACGCTAAATTAGTTTAGTTCCGCAATTCGTATCTGAACTATCCTGTTTAAATAGTTCGTATGTGGAGTATCCTCCCCAAAACACTGGAGCTGCCCATGCCTTCCCCGACCCTATCGCCGAGCCCCTCCCCAGACCCGCTCGATACAGGGCGAGTTGCCCTGACGTTTTTCTTCAACCTCATGGAGCATTGGCAGTGCACCACCGAGCAGCAACGCGTCCTGCTGGGCAGCATTGGTAATACCACCTATTTCAACTGGAAAAAACGCCCTGCGGTGCGTCTGCCTCATGACACGCTGGAACGCATTTCCTATCTGATGGGCATTCACAAGGCGCTGCGCATCCTGTTCAGCAACCAGCCGGAACGTGCGTATCAATGGCCATCGAAGACCAACCTCGCCGCGCCGTTCAATGGGCGCTCGGCATTGGCCTATATGCTGGGCGGCCGGGTCATGGACCTGGCGGATGTGCGGCGCTACCTCGACGCGGTTCGTGGCTGATGGCGTCGTCAGTGTTGCCTGCCTGGGAGAAGGCCTATCGCATCGTCAATAGCGCTTTCCCGCCTATCGCGGTCTTCGAGGACACCCTTGACCCCGCGGACCTGGAGGTGGCCTTTCTGATCGAGGGCATGACCAACGACCGTTTGTGCGATGAGGCGGGTCAAATCCAGCGAGTCCCGCCACAGGACCGGGTCAGCGGCCCGGGGTCGACACCGATCATGGCGGCTTTCACTCATATCGGCAGGGCCAGCCGTTTTACCGATGGCACATTTGGCGTCTATTACTGCGCCAGTTCCATCGCTGCCGCCATCGCCGAAACCCGGCACCATCAGGAGGCGTTCTGGCGTGCGACGGCCGAGGCAACCATCGAGGTCACGATGCGCACTTATGTGAACCAGGTGGTCAAGCCCATGGAAGACCGGCGTGGCGATGAATCGCTGCACCACCCGGAGGCCATCCACTACCCCATCACCCAGGCGCTGGGTCGGCAATTGCGAGAGGCGGGGGCCTGGGGACTGTTGTACCGCAGCGTACGCGCTCCGGGTCACGAATGTGTCGCCGCGCTGCGCCCACCTGCGCTGTCGCTGACCACGCAGGGGCCCCATCTTCGATACCGGTGGGACGGCCGTGCCCAAGCGTTCAGCTACGTGCTGGAGGTCCGGGAAGCCAGTGAGGCGGTCTACCGCGAATCCAGGTGCTCGGGCGACACGCAATCGCCCGACTGAGCGCCGATCTTGCTGCGTATATCTTCGAAGACGGCATCATAGTGATGGTGCAGGGAAACGGCCAGGACACTAGCGGCTGGCAGGCCATTCTTGCGAGCGATATGGTCGGCGGAACTGGCGAAGTTGTACCAATCGTCCTTGCCCAACTGGAATTCATCCTGGAAGGTTTTTTCGTTGATATGGCCTTCGACCTTGAATTGCACGTAACGGCCGCGGCCGGCGTCGTCCAGCACCTCGTAGTACAGATTGACTTCATAGCTGAAATCGTTGGGCTGCAAAGCGGCGTGCTGCAGGTGCAGGCGGCCAGGTTCGAACAGGGCCATGGTGGGGCTCCTTGTAGGCGGAAACGTAGAGGATAGACCCAACAGCCGGCATCAGGTTCGGCAACTGAGGTGTCTCCAGGACCGGACGAAGCTCGGGAAAAGCAGGCACCGCGTAGCTCCAGCAACCGCGGGGCCACCGGTTCCCGCGCTTCGCCTGGTCTACAGGAACTGCAGTGCGTCGTTGAAAGTGGCAGGCGAGGAACCCAGTTCGCTGGCGGGGCAGGCCCACTGCATGGGGGTTCCCGGTATACGCAGCGGCGGTGAAAGGCGCTGCGCCGGGCCCCATGGGGTGTGCTCGATCTGGCTGGCCAGGTCGCCGCTGGCTTGCGCGGCAAGGGGCAGATCGGTGGTGACCTGGCCATGGTCAACCAACGCCTTGGCGGTGCGCGCCAGGGACAGGCGCGATGTGCTGCCACGGCCGCTCGCCAGTCGCTCGCGCACGCCATCGATGGCGGCTGCGGCAATCAGGTAGCCGGTGGCCATGTCCAGCGCCTGGACCGGCAGCGGCACGGGTTTGTCGGCCTGCCGCCATCGCTGCCCAGCTGCAGCGATACCCGTGTTCATTTGCACCAGGCTGTCGAAACCGCGCCGGTTGCGCCACGGCCCGGTCCAGCCGTAGGCATTGAGGCTGACATTGACCAGCCCCGGCGCCAGTTGTTGCAGCCGCGCGGCGTCGTACCCCAGGCGTTCCAGCGCGTCGGCGCGGTAACCGTGCACGAACACATCGGCCTGGGCCAGCAGCCGTTCGAAACTGATGCGGTCCAGGCTGTCATGCAAGTCCAGGCGAGCACAGCGCTTGCCGAGGGTAACTTCGGGCGCCAGCGCGGGCTCCTCCCAGCCCGGCGGGTCTATTCGCAGGACGTCGGCGCCCATCGAGGCGAGAAAGCGAGTAGCTACTGGCCCTGCGAGGATGCGTGTCAGGTCCAGTACCTTGATGCCGGCCAGCGGTTGCGCACGGCTGCCGCGCCACGTCAGGGGCGCGTGTTCCGGGCCTGCCTGCCTGGCGGCTAGCGGTTCGGCCCCCACGGCCTTGCCCTGGGGGTGTGCACTCCACTGCTTAAGGTCCAGCATCTGCGCGGCGCAACCACCGGCGGCGACCACGGCGCTTTCAAGTGCCTCCGCCTGCCAACTGCTGACCGCTGCGGCCACGGCATCCCGGCCCGCGCAGTCGCCCAGCACGCTCAAGGCCGCGGCACGGTGATGCGGTGCGTTGGTGTGCAGGCGAATCCAGCCATCGACCGTGGCGTAGTCCCCCGCAATCGGGTCCCAGGAGGGTGCGGGCTCCCAGCCCATGGGGCGCAGGCTGCTGGCGAACCAGAACGAGGCCAGGCGGCGGTCCACTTCCAGGGTATGCACCGGTTGGCCCTGTTGGCGCAACAGCTCGGCCACCGCCAGGCCGGCGACAGCAATACTGGCGCTGGCAAAGTCGGTCACGGCGAAGGTGGAGGGCAGGGCCCCGGTGCCCGTAAAGCTGACCAGGGGCCGTTCCTGCGAAGGCAAGCCCAGTGCCTGGGCAAGGGTGGCGAGTAAATCAGGCATTGCGTCAGTCCTCCTGGGTGGCCGGTAGGCGCTGGTTTGCCAGCGAGCTATTGAGGCCTGGAAGCTCGCTGCCAAGCCAGCGGCTACCTCCACGCATGATCGCCTACCACTCAGGATTGGACCGTCAAACGCGGAATTGATCCATCAGTTTCATCTGCTGGCTGGCCAGGGCGTTGAGCTGGCTGCTTACCTGAGCCGATTCGGTTGCCTGGCCGGTGAGGGTTTCGGTGACCGTGCGAATGGCCGAGACGTTACGGTTGACCTCCTCGGCCACGGCGCTCTGTTCCTCGGCAGCACTGGCGATCTGCAGGTTCATGTCGCTGATCACCGTCACTGCTTCACTGATCTTGCCCAGCGCCTGCACGGCCTGGTTGATCTGCACGGCGTTGTCCTGGGCCTTGGTCTGGCTGGAGTGCATGGTCTGCACCACACCGCGGGTGCCGTTCTGGATACGCTCGATCACGTGGCGAATCTCTTCCACCGAGTCCTGGGTACGCTTGGCCAGGTTGCGCACCTCGTCGGCCACCACGGCAAAACCGCGGCCGCTCTCCCCGGCACGCGCCGCTTCGATGGCGGCGTTCAGGGCCAGCAGGTTGGTCTGTTCGGCGATGCTGCGGATCACTTCCAGCACCGAGCCGATCTGCTCGCTGTTGACCGCCAGGGCTTCCACTTCGCCCACCGCCTTGCTCACCTCTTCGGCCAGCAAGTTGATATCACGGGTGCTGCGCTCGATGATCGCCAACCCGTCCTTGGCCGACTGGTCGGCGCCACGGGCGGCGGTGGCGGCGTTGGACGCGCTGTTGGCGACATCGTGGGCCGTGGCGCTCATTTCGTTGGAAGCAGTGGCCACCTGATCGATCTCGCGGAACTGCACCTGCATGCCATCACTGGTGCGTCGGGCGATGTCCGACGACTGGTCGGCGGTGCTGCGTGCATCGCTGACGGTCTGCTTGATCTTGGCGATGGTGGGTTGCAGCTTGTCCAGGAAGCGGTTGAACCAACTCACCAGTTCGCCCAGTTCGTCTTGCTTGGCGTACTTCAGGCGCTGGGTCAGGTCGCCGTCGCCACTGGCGATATCCTTGAGCATGGCGGCCACGCTGTTGATCGGGCGGGTGACGCCACTCGCGGTCAGCCACAACAGGACCAGGCCGGCCAGGGTGGCGAGGGCACCGACCACGATCATGGTGATGGTGCCGCGGGTCTGGGCGCTGACCAGCACCCCTTGCAGTGTGGTGGCGTCGGCCAGCAGGACTTTTTCCGGCAGGTCGATGACCACGCCCCACGGTGTGCCATCGGTGATGGCCGGGGCAGGGTAAATGGCGCGAATCAGGTCACCCTGCTTGAGTACCTTGGGCTGGTTGGCGTTGATCAGTTGCACGATCTGCCGGCCGTCTTCGCCCAGCACCTGGTCGACTTTCTTGCCCAGCAGGCTGGCATCGCCACTGTTGGCGGCCAGGGCGCCGGCGGTGGAGACAATCATCATGTGCCCGGCGCCGTTGAAGAGGTCCCGCTGGGAGGCTTCGGCCGACGTCTGCAGCGAGTCCAGAGCTACATCGACACCCACCACGCCGATCACTTTGCCCTGGTCGCGCAGGGGCACGGCAATGCTGCTCATCAGCATCAGCTTGCCCCCCACGGTGTCGGTATAGGGTTGCAGCAGGCACGGTTTGCCGCTGTCCCGGGCACAGGTGTACCAGGCGTTGTAGGGCACGCCGGTGAGGGTCAGGTCAGTCTTGTTCATGTCGCTTTCGGCGGTCACGGTATTCAGCGCGGTGCCGTTGGCGCGGCTCCAGTAGGGGGCGTAGCGCCCGCTCTGGTTGGATGAACGTTTGTCATCGTTGACGAAGTCGGCATCATGGCCGTCCAGGGCCTGAGGCTCGAAGGCTGCCCACACGCCCAGCACCCGAGGGTTGCGGTCGAAGATGGCCTTGATGGCCTGGTTGATGTCTTCGCGCAGGGCGGCCGGGGACAGGCCGCGACGCCCGGCCAGGCTGCGCAGGCCGATGATCTGGTCGGCGGCGGCGTTGGCCACCAGCAGGTTATCGCCGAAGGTTTTCTGCATTTGCGCGGCATTTTCCGCCGCTTTGGTCTGTAGCAAATTCTGAACGCTGTCGGTGAGCATCTTGCGACTCGACGCACTCACCAGCGCGTTGTTCTCGCGGGTCTGGTACAGGTTTATCCCGACGATCAGCCCGGCCACGCCCAACAGGCAAAGACCGGCCAACAGCACGATTTTCAAGCGGATGGAGAGTTTGTCGAACATGGGCGCGCACTCACGAGTTGACCAGTCGGGACAGCGAGAGCCCAGCCCTTGGGGGCACGGCCCTGCCCGCCGGATCCTTCCAGCGTTAACGAGACATCGGCGGCAAATGTTGCAACTTTAAATATTTTTGACAGGCGGTGCCTCGGGGCGCGACCAGATCCACAGGTTCACCACCAGCATGCAGCCAATGGCGGCATACAGCGGCCAGGCATGTTTGAGGGTCAGGACCATGACCACGGAACACACCAGCATGCTCAGGGTGGCGCTGACCTTGGCGCGGCGCACGATCACCTTGCCATTGCGCCAGTTGCTGAGGATGGGCCCGAATAACCGGTGGGTTTCCAACCAGGCACTCAGGCGCGGCGAGCTACGGGTGGCGGCCCAGGCGGCCAGCAGGATGAACTCGGTGGTGGGCAGGCCGGGGATGACGATGGCCACCAGGCCGATGCCCAGGCTGACGTAGGCGAGCAGGCCGAAGAGGATGCGCGCGGTTTTGGAGGGCAGTGGGCGGGTCATGGGGTCAACGTGTGAAGGCAGCGGCCGGCCGGTGGCGAACCACCGGCCAGATTCAACTCAGGCATGGGCGGAATAAGTGTGCTGCAAGAGTATTTGCAGACGGGAAAAGGCGTCAACCGCGGCCTGATCGGCGTCCGCTTCTTCGGTGGGGGTGAAGGGTAGCGCATCGAAGATGGCGTTGAAGGCTTTCCAGCCACGCATGCGGCCGCCTTCAGGCTCTGCCAGGTGGCGGGCACCAAAGCTTTCGCTCAGGCCCATGGCCTCGGCGCGCTTGATCAGAATGGCAGCGCCCAGCTTCGACCCCTCGGACACGCGAATCCAGGTCAGGGCAGTGGCACGGTTGGGGGCGATCAGGGCGCCGGGCACGGCGGCAGGCACGGCCAGGCCAAGGTCGTTGAGGTCGGCCAGGGCGGCGTCGGCGCGGCAGCGCGAGGCCAGGTCCGGGAACAGCTGGTTCAGCTCGGGGTCGTTGTACAAGCCCTTGAGCTCGGACTGGAACAGGTACTGCATCTGCAGGAAACGGCCGTAGCTTTCACGGCTTTCGAACGGGGCGTGGGCGCCGACCGCATGTTCCAGTTGGTCGTGCAGCACGGCGCTGGCCTGGCGCAGGCGCGCGGAACGCAGGGCCGGCTGCTCGGCCGCAGGGGCGGCGTGGGTTTCGATGGCACTCATGGCAGGGGTCCTTGAAAACAGTAGAGGTTGCCTTACTAGACGTTCCAGCGCGGCAAACTCAGTAAAAAAACTTCGCGGTACCGTCACCTGGGGCAACGGTACCGCGAATGGCCTCAGATGTCCCAGACCACGTTGATGGAGAAGTTGCGGCCAGGCGCGGTCAGGCGGTCCATGTTGGCCGGCTGCGTCACACCGGCTTCGCCGACGCCGTCGTAGCCGCGCACGTCATCCCACAGCCAGTATTTCTTGTCGGCGAGGTTGTACAGGCCGGCGCTGAGGGTCACGTCCTGGGTGACCTTGTAGTAGCCGGTCAGGTCCAGCACGCCGAAGCCCGGGGTCCTGAACTGGCTGCTGGTGCCATCGGGGGCGTGGAAGGTGGAATCGTCGACCCGGTCCTTGCGCTTGACCACGGTCCAGCTCAGCAGGCCGCCGTAGTTGTCCTGGTCGTAGCCCAGGCCGAACACGCCGGTCAGCGGGTTGATGCTGTTGAGGGGTTGGCCGTCGTCATCGTTGCGGCCATAGGCGTAGCTCACCGAACCCTGGGTATACAGACCGGCCGGCAGGCCGAAGTAGTCCAGGTTCAGGCGGCCCTTGACCTCGGCACCCTTGATGGTGGCCTTCTTGATGTTGACGCTCTGGAAGGTCGTCTCGGTGTAGCCTGGGGTCAGCGAGTTCTCGTCGATGAAGTCGTGGTATTTGTTGTAGAACACCGCCAGGTCGAAGTTGCCATGCTCGAACTGGCCGCGCAGGCCGGTCTCGAAACTCTTGCTGCTTTCAGGTTTGAGATCCGGGTTGGGCGCTACGGTATAGCCTTGGGAGGTGTTGGTGAAGCGGCCATACAGGGCCTTGGCGGTTGGCGTACGGAAACCCTCGGCGTATTGGCCGTACCAGGTGTAGTTGTCATTGAAGGCGTAGGTCAGGCCCAGTTTTGGCGTGGCCTTGTGCCAGCGCTTCTCCTCGGTGCTGATGGCGTCGCCGCTCTGGGCAGCGGTGTTGAGGAACTCCTGGGTCACGTGCGGCTTCATCTGGGTGTAGTCGTAGCGCACGCTCGGCAGGAAGGTCCACTGGTTCCACTTGATCTCGTCCTGGGCGAACAGGCTGTAGGTGTTGACCGTGGGGTCCGGGAAGTCGCTGGCCGGTGTCAGGGTGTCGGAGGTGTTGGTGCTGGTGGCGCCGATGGCGCTGCAGTACGCGGCCACGCTCAGGCAGGTGCCGGTACCGGTGCGCAGCCCGGTCACTTTCTGCTGCTTGATGGTGGTGCCGTAGGTCAGGTGGTGGTCGGTATCGGCGATGGCGAAGGACTTGTCCAACTGGCCATCGAATACCCACTGGCGTTCCTTGTACTGGGTGTCACGCAGACGTTGCACCACCCGCGACGGCGCGTAGATTTCGTTGGTGCTTTCGTCGGTCTTGGCCAACTGATAGTTGAGGGTCCACTTCACGTGGTCCGCCAGCACGCTGTCCAGGCCGAACGTGTTCTCGATGCCGAAGCGTTCGCGCGAAGTGGTGGTGTTGCCACTGCGAGCCCTGTACATCCCGAAGCCCGCGCCGTTGACGAATGGGCCCCCAACCGCGCTTTTCTGGTTGGTGTCGCGGTCGTCCTTGTATTTTTCGTAGGTGAGGGCCAGGCGTGCGTCATCGCCGTAGTTCCAGCCCAGCTTGGCCAATACGTTGGTGGTGGTGGCGTCTTCGGGGTTGGCGGCGGTGCGGCCCAGGCCGGTGCCGCCGTGGCTGCCATACGACTCGGTTTCGTGGCCGTCGCGCTGGCTGAAATGCAGCAAGGCGTCGAAGTCGCCTTCACGGCCCGCCACGGTGCCGGATTTCAGCCAGCTGCGGTCTGCGGAGCTGTAGCCGGCCTTCAGGCGCGCGCCCACGTCCTTGCCAGGCTTGATGATGTCGTCCGGATCCAGGGTGTAGTAGCTCACCGCACCGCCGATGGCGTTGCTGCCATACAGGGACGAGGCCGGGCCGCGCAGGATTTCCACGCGCTTGACGATTTCAGGGTCCACGTAGTTGCGGTTGGTCTGGGCGTAGGGGCCGTTGAAGAAACTGTCGGGAATTTCCACGCCGTCGACCTGGGTCAGTACCCGGTCGCCATCGATGCCGCGGATGTTATAGCCGCTGATACCCGCGCGCTGGCCGGTGCCGCCTACCGATACACCCGGTTCATAGCGCACCAGTTCCTTGATGGTGTTGACGTTGTTGCGGTCCAGGGCATCGCGGTCCTGGACGGTGACGGTGCTGGGCACGCTGTTCACGTCTTGGGCGCTGCGCGTGGCGCTGACGGTCACTTGCTGCAGGGCCAGGGCGCCGGTGTTGCGGCGTTCCAGCACCACGTTGTTGGGGCCCACCTTGTGCACGCTCAGGTTGGTACCGATCAACAGGCGGTCCAGGGCCTGGTCAGGTTTCAGGGAACCGCGCACACCGGGTGACTGCACGTCACGCGCCAGGTCGGCCGACAGCCCCACCTGCCAACCGGTCACCTGGGTGAAAGCGTTGATGGCCGAGACCAGCGACTGCTGGCCGATGGCAAACGTGTAATTGCCCATGGCCTGGGTGCTGCCAGCGGGTTCGGCGGCCACGGCCGGGGTGACCTGGGTGGCGGCGAGCAGGATGGCCATGGTCAGCACGGACAACGTGCGAGGGCCGGGGGTGGCAATGCTGGAATGCTTGAAACCTGAGGACATCGAAGGGCGCTCCCTGTCGCGCGGCGTTATAGTGTCGAGCGGATTCAAAATACGAATCACTTTCATTGGCTATAACGAGACGTGGCAGGGCAGGCAATCGCGTAAAAAAATTTTGGCTGCCGCTGGCGGCGGGCGCCGTCGCCCGGGCGGGCTCGCCAGCGAACCTTTTTCAGTTGAGAATAACCAGCGCCGGGTACTCGCGTATCGACGCCGAGGTGATATGTGCCAGGGAGCGCACCACGTCCAGGGGGTTCTCCAACCGATAGTTGCCCGTTACCTCGACCTGGGCCAGGCGGTCATTGGTGTTGACGATCCAGCCAGGGTAGTACCGACGTAGTTCGTCCAGCACCTGGCTCAGCGGGCAGTTCTCGAATACCAGGCGCCCCTGCACCCAGGCCAGATCCTTTTGCGGGTCCAGATGCTGGCGCTGGCCGAAGCCTGATGGGCTGATGCGGATGCTGTCGCCGGCGCTCAGGCGCACCCGCGCGTCATTACCGCCCAGCAGGTCGACATTGCCGCGCTGCACCTCGACCTGGGCCACGCCATCGAGCAGGCGCACGGCGAAGTCGGTGTCGCGCACGCTGGCACGCACGGGGCCTGCCTGCAGTTCCAGCGGCTGCTGTCGGCTGTCGGCGACCTGGAAGAAGGCTTCGCCCTGGTACAACCTGGCTTCACGCTGGGCCTTGTCGATGTGGGCCGAGAACGCCGTATTGGTGTTTAGCAGCACCTTGGAGCCATCGTCCAGTTGCAGGCGCTGGCGTTCGCCTACCACGGTCAGGTGGTCCGCTTCCAGGCGCAGGGGCAGGTTGGTAAAGCTGAACACGCCGACCAGTATCACCGCCGCAGCCGCCATGGGCTTGAAATACGGCCGCAGCCGCGCACGCCACGAACGCGTAGCTGCGGTGTGCAGTTGCTGCGCCGCCTGGTTCACCGCCGGGCCGTTCCACACGGCGCTGGCCTGGGCGAAAGCCTGGGCATTGGCGGGCTCGGCGGCCAGCCACTGCTCAAAGGCCAGGCGCTCAGCGGCGCTGGCACACTCCAGGCGAATCAGCCAGTCCAGGGCCTGGTCCATGGCGCTGTCGTGAGCGGTGGGGTGTTCGGTCACGCGGGTTCCTCGGGCATCGAGTTCATGACGGCGAATGGCACATTGAGAGAGCTTATCAAAGACTCGTGGCGCTTGCGGTGAAGCTAGCGTCATGTCGCACACTGTCCTGACGAGCTTCTGTCAGACTTCTCATTGTTCCATACGTTGCGCCACGCCCACGCAAATGGCCATGATCAGTTTCAGTTCCTTCTGCACCGTGCTTGCCGATACCTGCAGTTGCCCAGCGATTTCCAGGTAGCTGCAGCCATGCAGCCGGCTGAGGATGAAGATGCGTTGCTGGCGGGCGGTCAATTGGCCCAGGCTGGTGTTGAGGCGCATCAGCAATTGCTCGGCATGGGCGGCTTCTTCCGGCGTGCTCTGGATCGCGGCGACGCTGTACACCACTTCGCTGGGCACATCTTCGAGGAGGGTGCGTTCCTGCACCTTGCGGGCGCGCAGGTGGTCCAGCGCCAGGTTGCGCGCGGTCTGGAAGACGAAAGGTTCCAGGTGGTCGATGGCCCGTTCGCTGAGGGCGCGGGTCACCCGCAAGTAAGTTTCCTGCAGCAGGTCTTCGGCCGTGCTGGGGTTATCGACCATGCGCTGCAAGGTGCGCAGCAGGCTGAGCCGCTGGGTGAGGAAGACAGCGTTGAAGTGTGACTGACTCACAGCGATACCGAACCAATGGGGTGTTAATGATAATGCTTATCATCTAGTCCCAAGGTCAAGTACAAGAATGTAAATGTTTGGTTGCCCGTTACCCCAGCCGAGACTCAACGGTGGGCAACGCGGTCCGACAGGGGACCGCTTGCTGGTGAAGCGCCACCCGTGGGGCGCTTCACCGGTCCTGGCTCTGTTTTCCCGGCATCACTGTGCGTTGAACAGCGCCAGGCAGTTATCCAGCATGCGGTTCGAGAAACCCCATTCGTTGTCGTACCAAGCCATGATCTTCAGCATCTTCCCAGAGACCTTGGTGTGATTGGCATCGAAAATCGAAGAGAGCGGGTTGTGGTTGAAGTCGCAGGACACCAGCGGCAGGGTGTTGTAGCCCAGAATCTTGGAGTGCTGGCTGGCTTCCTTCATCAGCGCGTTGACCTCGTCGGCAGAGGTCTCGCGCGACAGGTTCACGGTCAGGTCCACCAGGGAAACGTTGATCACCGGCACCCGGACGGCCATGCCGGTCAGTTTGCCGGCCAGTTCCGGCAGCACCAGGCCGACCGCCTCGGCGGCGCCGGTCTTGCTGGGGATCATCGATTGGGTGGCCGAACGCGCCCGGAACGGGTCGCTGTGGTACATGTCGGTCAGCACCTGGTCGTTGGTGTAGGCGTGTATGGTGGTCATCAGGCCCTGTTCGATGCCCAGTTCGCGGTGCAGCACCTGGGCCACCGGAGCCAGGCAGTTGGTGGTGCACGAAGCGTTGGAGATGACCTGATGGGAGGCGCGCAGGATGTCATGGTTCACCCCGTACACCACGGTGGCGTCAACGCCCTTGGCCGGCGCCGAAATGATCACTTTGCGGGCGCCGGCCTGGATGTGCGCGGCTGCCTTGGCGCGGTCGGTGAACAAGCCGGTGCATTCGAACACCACGTCGATACGCTCGGCTTTCCACGGCAGGTCGGCCGGGTTGCGGATGGCGCTGACCGCAATACGGTCACCGTTGACCGTGATGCTTTCCTGGTCGGACTCCACGGTCGCGTCGAAGGCACCATGCACGCTGTCGAACTTGAGCAGGTGGGCGTTCATCGCGCTGTCACCCAGGTCATTGATCGCGACGACCTGCAGGTCCTGGCGGTAGCCTTGGGTATACAGTGCACGTAGCACGTTGCGGCCGATGCGGCCAAAACCGTTGATGGCAATTCGAAGCGTCATTGTCGGTACCTGCGTTCAGATTGTGTGCGCTGCCCTCTCAATATGAGGCGCTGAGCGAGGTAAATCGTTCACAGAATCTGTTTTGTTATTGGAATTACAAGATTATTCGCAAAAAAATAGAAAACAAGCCTTTTTTCATGGCAATATTTTGTCTTATCTACAACGAGTGACCGGCGCGGCTGTTCCTGTTGATCACAAGCAAGCCTAGGCCTGAAGCCTGGGCGGCGAATGGACGAATGGGAAATTCGGTGCAGCGGTCACCCCCATAGCCTGGAGTTCTCCACATGCATCCCCGCGTTCTAGAGGTTACCCAACGGCTGATCGACCGCAGCCGCGCGACGCGCGAGCGTTACCTGCAACTGATCCGCGGGGCTGCCAGTGATGGCCCTATGCGTGCCAAGCTCCAATGCGCCAACTTCGCCCACGGCGTGGCCGGCTGCGGCACCGAAGACAAGAACGCGCTGCGGATGATGAACTCCGCCAACGTGGCCATCGTGTCTTCCTACAACGACATGCTCTCGGCGCACCAGCCCTACGAAACCTACCCCGAGCAATTGAAGCAGGCCCTGCGCGAGATTGGCTCGGTCGGTCAGTTCGCCGGCGGCGTGCCCGCCATGTGCGACGGTGTGACCCAAGGCGAGCCGGGCATGGAGCTGGGCATCGCCAGCCGCGAAGTGATCGCCATGTCCACTGCCGTGGCGCTGTCGCACAACATGTTCGACGCCGCGCTGATGCTGGGTATCTGCGACAAGATCGTTCCGGGCCTGATGATGGGCTCGCTGCGCTTCGGCCACCTGCCGATGATCTTCGTGCCGGGCGGGCCGATGCCCTCGGGTATTTCCAACAAGGAAAAAGCCGACGTACGGCAGCGCTACGCCGAGGGCAAGGCCAGCCGCGAAGAGCTGCTGGAGTCGGAAATGAAGTCCTACCACAGCCCGGGTACCTGCACCTTCTACGGCACCGCCAACACCAACCAATTGCTGATGGAAGTGATGGGCCTGCACCTGCCCGGCGCGTCCTTCGTCAACCCGAACACCCCGCTGCGCGAGGCCCTCACCGTGGAAGCGGCGCACCAGGTCACGCGCATGACCAAGGCCAGCGGCACCGGCTTCATGCCCATCGGCGAGATCGTCGATGAGAAAGCGCTTGTCAACTCCATCGTCGCGCTGCACGCGACCGGTGGCTCGACCAACCACACCCTGCACATGCCGGCCATCGCCATGGCGGCGGGCATCATCCTGACCTGGCAGGACATGGCCGACCTGTCCGAGGTGGTACCCACCCTGTCGCACGTCTACCCGAACGGCAAGGCTGACATCAACCACTTCCAGGCCGCCGGCGGCATGTCGTTCCTGATCCGCGAACTGCTGGCCGCGGGTCTGTTGCACGAAGACGTCAACACCGTGGCCGGCCACGGCTTGAGCCGCTACACCCAGGAGCCGTTCCTGGACAACGGCAAGCTGGTATGGCGCGAAGGCCCCGTGCAGAGCCTGGACGAAAATATCCTGCGCCCGGTGGCCCGTGCGTTCTCGCTGGAGGGTGGCCTGCGGGTGATGGAAGGCAACCTCGGCCGCGGCGTGATGAAGGTCTCAGCCGTGGCCCCCGAACACCAGGTGGTCGAGGCCCCGGCCCGGGTGTTCGAAGACCAGCAGGACCTGGCCGACGCGTTCAAGGCCGGTGAGCTGGAACATGACTTCGTCGCCGTGATGCGTTTCCAGGGCCCGCGCTCCAACGGCATGCCCGAGCTGCACAAGATGACGCCGTTCCTGGGCGTGCTGCAGGACCGCGGCTTCAAGGTGGCACTGGTAACCGACGGGCGCATGTCCGGCGCGTCGGGCAAGATCCCGGCCGCTATCCACGTGTGCCCTGAAGCCTTCGATGGCGGCGCGCTGGCCAAGGTGCGCGACGGTGATATGATCCGGGTCGACGGCGTCAAGGGCACCCTGGAGGTGCTGATGGACGCCGCTGAATTTGCCGCGCGTACCCCCGCCGTGGGCCAGCTGGCCAACGCCGTGGGCTGCGGGCGCGAACTGTTCGGTTTCATGCGGCTGGCCTTCAGCTCGGCGGAGCAAGGCGCCAGCGCCTTCACGTCCGGCCTGGAGAATCTCAAATGAAGCTCGCCCTTGTAGGCGATATCGGCGGCACCAATGCCCGCTTTGCGTTGTGGGAAAACAACGACCTGCACTCGGTGCGGGTGTTTCCCACGGCGGACTACACCAGCCCCGAGCAAGCCATCGGGGTCTATCTGAAAGACCTGGGCCACGAGCGCGGCGCCATCGATGCGGTGTGCCTGGCGGTCGCCGGGCCGGTCAGCGGCGATGAATTTCGCTTCACCAATAGCCACTGGCGCCTGAGCCGCAAGGCCTTCTGCGATACCTTGCAAGTAGAGCACCTGTTGTTGATCAACGATTTCACCGCCATGGCGCTGGGGATGACTCGGCTGCAGGACGGTGAATTCAAGGCCGTGTGCCCGGGCACCGCCGACCCTGAGCGGGCCGCCGTGGTGATCGGGCCAGGGACGGGGCTTGGGGTGGGTACGTTGCTGCACACCGGCGCGGGCCAGTTCGTGGCGTTGCCGGGCGAGGGTGGCCATGTCGACCTGCCAGTGGGCAACGCCCGCGAGGCTCAGCTGCGCCAGCACATTCAGGATGAGATCGGCCACGTCAGCGCCGAGACCATCCTCAGTGGCGGTGGTCTGTTGCGCCTGTACCAGGCCATCTGCGCCGTGGACGGCCATGCGCCGACGCTGAACACCCCGGCGGCTGTTACCTCGGCCGCGCTGGCCGGTGACCCGGTGGCCAGGGCAGTGATCGACCAGTTCTGTCGCTTCCTGGGCCGTGTGCCGCTCGCTCAAACCGATGCCCGACAAGCACAGCATCAAGGCGGTCAGCAGGCCGAACGGGGTGATGATGAGCAGCAGGGTGATGGGATCGTTCAGCAGCATGGCGCGTATTCAGGGCCGGGGCAGTGGCTTCCATCATGTCACTGTAGACGTCTGGCGTGCCAGTCAGCTTTCACTGCGGCCTTGATGCAATCCTTTTTTGGCGTTCTTGAGATCGATCTTGGCCCGCCCTGACAAACCCTGTCACCAGACAGTGACATTTGGTTACCTGCGAATTCCCCTCCCTTGATTAAACTGCGTACGCAAATAACAAAAAACCAAGGACACCCATGGAACGGTTGCAACTGGAATTCAGCAGTTGGCTCAATACCCCCTCCCATCACCACTGGCTGGCGGCCGAGGGGCTGCGTTTGCTGGATTTCGCCCGGGCCTCGAAGCTGCAAGAGGGCTTTGGCCACCTGGATGAACGCGGATGGCTGCCCGATGCCCCGGCGCAAACGCTGATCACCGCCCGCATGACCCACAGCTTTGCCCTGGCCAGCCTGCAAGGCCTGCCCGGTTTCGCCGCGCTGGTCGACCATGGCCTGGCGGCGCTGGCTGGCAGCCTGCGCGATGCCGAGCAGGGCGGTTGGTATGCCGTGGCCCATGCCACCGACGGTGACATGGGCAAGGCTGCCTACCTGCATGCCTTCGTGGCCCTGGCCGCCAGCAGCGCAGTGGCGGCGGGGCGCCCGGGGGCGCAGGCGTTGCTTGACCAGGCGGTGGAGGTGATCCTGGCGCGGTTCTGGAGCGAGGAAGAAGGCGCCATGCGCGAGTCCTTCGACCGCCTGTGGAGCCGCGCCGAGCCCTATCGCGGCGCCAACAGCAACATGCATAGCGTCGAGGCCTTCCTCGCCCTGGCCGATGTCACCCACGACCCGCACTGGCTCGAACGCGCCCTGCGTATCGCCGAGCGGGTGATTCACCAGCATGCCGTACCCAACCAATACCGGGTAATCGAACACTTTCACCCCGACTGGTCTGCCGACCTGACGTACAACCAGGCGCAACCGGCCGACCCGTTTCGGCCTTTCGGCAGCACGCCGGGGCATGCCTTCGAATGGGCACGGCTGTTGTTGCACCTCGAAGCCGCGTTGCTGGACGCCGTGCGCCCCGCGCCTACCTGGCTGCTGGCCAGCGCCCGTGGCCTGTTCGAACAGGCCTGCCGTACCGCCTGGCACGCCGACGGCGCGCCGGGGCTGGTCTATACCCTGGACTGGAACGACAAGCCGGTGGTGCGCCAACGCATGCATTGGGTCACCGCCGAAGCCATCGCCGCCTCGGCCGCGCTGCTGCGCCGCGCCCAGTTCGGCCAGGAGCGCGCCGGTGAAGTGGTAGCGTTCGATGACTGGCGGCTGGACATGATCAGCCATCGGTTGTTTCACACCGACGGCGAGGAAGTATTCCTTTCTGGCGCCGATTTCGCCTTGCTCAAGCTGTTCCTCGACAACCCCCAGCAAATCCTCGACCGCGACACCATCGGCAACGCTACCCGTGGCCGTGACCTGATGCCCCTGGATCGCATCGTCGACATGGCCGTGAGCCGGCTGCGTCAGCGCCTGCGCGACACGGACAAACCGCCCCGGCTGATCCGCACCGTGCGCGGCAGTGGCTACCTGCTGGCGGCCAGCGTTGTCACGGCTTAAGCGCCTGGTGCCGCGCTCACTGCTGGGGCGCATGCTGCTGCTGACCCTGTTCGTGGTGCTGTTGGCCCAGGGCCTGTCGAGCCTGATCTGGGTCTCGCAACTGCGTGCCACCCAGCTCGAAGGCCTGGTCACCACCGCCCGCAGCCTGGCGCATTCCATGTCGGCCAGCGTCAGCTATTTCCGCTCGTTACCCCTGGCGTACCGGCCCATGGTGCTGGAACAGCTGCGCAGCATGGGTGGCACGCGCTTCGTGGTGTCGCTCAACAACCGACCGCTGGACATGCAGGTGCTGCCCCCGACCGTGCGCAAGACCGCGGTCATCCAGGCCGTGGATAGCGTGTTGCGCGAGAGCCTGGGGTCGACGGTGGACCTCTCGGTGCAATTCGTCAGCCCTCAGGACCTACGTATTTTCAACAGCGGCCTGGCCCTGGATGAGCTGCCACGCTCCTGGGCGCACTATTCGCTGACCCTGGAACCGGTGAACCCGCCGGTACTGGTCACCCAGATCCGCCTGGGCGAAGGCGAATGGCTGTACATCGCCTCGTTGCTCCCCGAGCCCTACACCAGCCTGGAGGAAGAGGGGCTGCCCGCCCAGCAGTGGTGGTTCATTCTGCTCACCAGCTCGTTTCTGTTGCTGTTCATCGGCCTGCTGGTGCACTGGCAGAGCCGTCCGCTCAAGCGCCTGGCGCGCGCGGCGCGGGAGCTGTCCCTGGGCGCCGAGCCAGAAGAACCAGAGGTGGAAGGCGGCGGTAGCGAGGTGATCGAGGTCAGCCGCGCCTTCACCGCCATGCGCGAACGCATCAGCCGCTACCTTACCGAGCGAAGTCAGCTGTTCAGTGCCATCTCCCACGACCTGCGAACCCCCATCACCCGCTTGCGCCTGCGGGTGGAGCTGCTGGAAGACGAGGCCCTGGAAGCCAAGTTCGGTCGCGACCTGGATGAGCTGGAACTACTGGTCAAAGGCGCGTTGCAATGCGTGAAGGACACCGACATTCATGAAAACATCGAGCTGGTGGACCTCAACCATGTCCTGGACTGCCTGATCGAACCGTTTCTCTCCCCGGGTGGCGACGGCCGTGTGACCCTGCATGGCGGCGCCTGGAAGCCCTACCCGGGTAAACCCCTGGCGCTGAAGCGCTGCATGGGCAACCTGATCGACAACGCGCTGAAATACGGCGACCGGGCGCACCTGCACGTGGAAGACGACCCCAAGGCGTTCATCCTCCACGTGGATGACGAAGGGCCCGGGGTACCGGCGTTGCGGTTGGAAAAGGTATTCGAGCCGCATTTCCGCTTGTCGGGTAACCAGCAGGGCTACGGGTTGGGGTTGGGCATCGCGCGCAACATCGCCCATAGCCATGGGGGGGAGGTGAGCCTGCGTAACCTGCCGGAGCGGGGGTTGCGAGTCACGCTGTACCTGCCGCGTTGATTTTACCGGTCTCCTCTGCGGGGGCCGGGCGGCGCGGCAGGCGTCGAACAGACACTTCCCCTAATAATCATCCCTTTCTCGATTATTTCCCTGGTTGGTAGGCTGCTCGTCTGCCGAGAGGGACCCTCACTTGACTGACCACCCCCGTAACAAGACGTCACACGTCGTCGCCACCGCGCTTTCATCTTCCCGCTACGAAGGTGACGCAGGGAATCTTCAGGCTGAGCCTGGCTTCTACGTCGTGCCCTACAGCATGTCGCCTGCCCAGCTGTACCGCAACTTGTTCACGGCCATGTCGCCTCCGTCAATGCCAACGTTCAGGGCATTGAACCCCGGCCTTGGCAGCGTCATAAAAGCAGGCTCGCTGATTGTCCTGAGCGATCCTGGCAACAGCCGTTGTACCTTTGCAGAGGCGCAGCTGATGCAGGCTGCCGAGCGGGTCAAGATCGCCCTTGACCCGCTCACGCCGGACGAGGCGAATTTCATGGTTCGTCACCGTGCGGAAATTGGCAGTTTCATCGGTGAGGGTTCTACCTGGCTTGGCGTCAGTGCGGCGATGATGGAAAAGCATCTGGTCAGCCTGCGCGACACGCTGAAAAAGATGGAGCTTTTGCATCAGCACAGCTACCGCCAGCACGGCAACCTGAGATCTTCGGAGTTTCTTTTGCAGCGACGCCAGTTGTTGGCGCAGTTGGATGCGCACCTGTTGAGTTCGACTCGGCTCAGGGGGCTTACGACTTTTGGAGATAACCAAAAGCTGAAGACAGCGTTGGGTATTTCGAGTCAGAGTCTGGTACACCGGTGGAACAGGGCAGGCGCGCCGGGCCAGATACCGGGGTATGCGACGCATGTGAATGCAGTGAGCCGGGCGGCGAAGTATATGCAGGCAGGTGGGTACGTGGGTATAGGTCTTGGCGGCGTATCATCGTTGTTGTCGATTCGAGCCGTCTGCACGGATGATTTGTCCTCTCGGGCCTGTGAAAGAGTACGGCTCACGGAAGGTGGCAAGTTTATTGGGGCTACTGTCGCGGGCATCCGTGGCGCTTCGCTTGGGCTGCAAGCTTCTGGTTCTGCCTGTGTAGCTTTAGGTATCGCGGGTGGGATAGGGGGTGTTACCTGTACGGCAGCGCTGGTTGGTGTCGGGGCTTGGGCAGGGGCGACCGGTGGTGGGCTGGTCGGCGAACACCTAGGTGATGTTGTATACGGGCTGACACGTTAATGGGCGTGGAACTTGGACAATCATGGTGGGCGGTGGCATTTTATGCCGGGCCGGTCGTTTTGTGTATCTCTGGGATAGTGCTGAGTGTTTACATCAGTTGGCGTTACCTTGATGAGATGGTGAATGCTTTAAAGGGCTCCAGGCAGTTTTCGCTAGCGGCGCGAAGTCTGGAAACGAGCGGATGGGTAAGTCGGTTTATACTCGCTACCAAAATTTCGGGAGCGGTTGCTTGGCCACGAGCAGGTATCCGGGCAGGTTTGCTTGATGCCTCAGAGATCGAGAATTTTCCATCGTATATTAGAAGGTTAATTCGGTTGAATAACTTCTTGACGTACGTGATGGTGGTTTGGGGTGGAGTAGCTTGTCTTCTGATTAGTCTCGGTGAGTGATAAACCGGGTTTTACATTGGTCTGATAACCTTGCCGGCATACCACCGGCCACAGCGGGCGGTCGAGTTCGCTTCAGGTATCTGCGAGTTCGGCCTCTTCTACCCGATCCCGTTGCAACTTCGCTCGGTACAAGGCCTGGTCCACGCTGCGCAGCAACCGCTCGAAATCCTGCTGGCCATGGAGACGTTCAGTCTGCGCCAGCCCAGCACTGAACCGCAGGGTGAAAGGCAATTGCATCGATTCCACTTCAAGCGCCTCGCGCAGGCGGTCCAGTAACACCCTGGCTTCCGGGGTGGTGGTGCCGGGCATCACCAGCAGGAACTCTTCGCCACCCCAGCGGGAAAACAGGTCCGTCCTGCGCTTGAGCTGGGTGACGGTGCTGGCGAAGAGTTTCAGGCCGGTGTCGCCCGCGCCGTGGCCGTGCTGGTCGTTGATACGCTTGAAGTTGTCCAGGTCGATGAGGGCGATCGCCAGGGGGTAGCGCTGGGCGTCCTTGCGCAGAATGGCGGTGGTGGCGCCTGCGCGGTTGAGGGCGCCGGTGAGGAAGTCGGTGACACTCAGGCGCAGGATTTCCAGGCGCACCTGTTCCTGCAGCATCAGGCCAAAGCACAAGGTGAACAGGAACGAGACCATGAAGTCCATGGCCAGCTCGGGCAGCGTGAACATGTCCGGGGTGTCGAAGGCCAGGGGCGGGGGCGGGCTAAGCAGCAGGCTGATCACGTTCCAGGCGTGGAAGGCGAGCAGGGCCAGTTGCCCGACCGCCAAGCCCCAGGCGCCGCGGTAACGGGCCGTAAGGCTAAGGGCGAGGCGGCACTGGATGCCGATGGTGATGAAGCAAATCAGGAAGAACCACGGCAGCAGGTAGCTGCTGTGTATCAGCATGCTGGCGCCAAGGGCATAGGTCATCGGTGTACCCAGCAGCAGCGCAGCCTGGGCGGTACGGCTGCCCGCGCGACCGGCCAGATGCAGCAGCGCCAGGGTATGCCCGCCGATGGCTGCCAGCAGCAGGGTAGTGTTGAGCAGGAACGCCGGCATCGGCGCAAGCACCCCGAGCCAGGCGTACGCCCCCGTGGCCACATCGGGTTGCAGCAAATCGACGATACGGTAGGCGGCAAGCAGCAGGTCCCCGCCCAGCCACCACCACAGGGCGGTGTGCCGCTCGCTCAAACCGATGCCCGACAAGCACAGCATCAAGGCGGTCAGCAGGCCGAACGGGGTGATGATGAGCAGCAGGGTGATGGGATCGTTCAGCAGCATGGCGCGTATTCAGGGCCGGGGCAGTGGCTTCCATCATGTCACTGTAGACGTCTGGCGTGCCAGTCAGCTTTCACTGCGGCCTTGATGCAATCCTTTTTTGGCGTTCTTGAGATCGATCTTGGCCCGCCCTGACAAACCCTGTCACCAGACAGTGACATTTGGTTACCTGCGAATTCCCCTCCCTTGATTAAACTGCGTACGCAAATAACAAAAAACCAAGGACACCCATGGAACGGTTGCAACTGGAATTCAGCAGTTGGCTCAATACCCCCTCCCATCACCACTGGCTGGCGGCCGAGGGGCTGCGTTTGCTGGATTTCGCCCGGGCCTCGAAGCTGCAAGAGGGCTTTGGCCACCTGGATGAACGCGGATGGCTGCCCGATGCCCCGGCGCAAACGCTGATCACCGCCCGCATGACCCACAGCTTTGCCCTGGCCAGCCTGCAAGGCCTGCCCGGTTTCGCCGCGCTGGTCGACCATGGCCTGGCGGCGCTGGCTGGCAGCCTGCGCGATGCCGAGCAGGGCGGTTGGTATGCCGTGGCCCATGCCACCGACGGTGACATGGGCAAGGCTGCCTACCTGCATGCCTTCGTGGCCCTGGCCGCCAGCAGCGCAGTGGCGGCGGGGCGCCCGGGGGCGCAGGCGTTGCTTGACCAGGCGGTGGAGGTGATCCTGGCGCGGTTCTGGAGCGAGGAAGAAGGCGCCATGCGCGAGTCCTTCGACCGCCTGTGGAGCCGCGCCGAGCCCTATCGCGGCGCCAACAGCAACATGCATAGCGTCGAGGCCTTCCTCGCCCTGGCCGATGTCACCCGCGACCCGCACTGGCTCGAACGCGCCCTGCGTATCGCCGAGCGGGTGATTCACCAGCATGCCGTACCCAACCAATACCGGGTAATCGAACACTTTCACCCCGACTGGTCTGCCGACCTGACGTACAACCAGGCGCAACCGGCCGACCCGTTTCGGCCTTTCGGCAGCACGCCGGGGCATGCCTTCGAATGGGCACGGCTGTTGTTGCACCTCGAAGCCGCGTTGCTGGACGCCGTGCGCCCCGCGCCTACCTGGCTGCTGGCCAGCGCCCGTGGCCTGTTCGAACAGGCCTGCCGTACCGCCTGGCACGCCGACGGCGCGCCGGGGCTGGTCTATACCCTGGACTGGAACGACAAGCCGGTGGTGCGCCAACGCATGCATTGGGTCACCGCCGAAGCCATCGCCGCCTCGGCCGCGCTGCTGCGCCGCACCGGCGATGCCCAATACGAGCACTGGTACCGCGACTTCTGGGAGTATGCCGCCGTGCACCTGCTGGACCGCGAGCACGGTAGCTGGCACCACGAGCTCGACCCGCAGAACAGGCCCAGCGCCACTGTTTGGGCCGGTAAGCCCGACCTCTACCACGCCCTGCAAGCCGTGCTGTTGCCGCGCTTGCCATTGGCGCCCAGCCTGGCCAGCAACCTGGCGCGCCTCGGCGGGCAGCACATTGTCACCGGTTGGTGACATTTGCGCGTCGCTTCGTTACCTGTCGCACTAAATACCCTGTTTACACTCCACGCAGCGCAAGCATCAGACTTGCAATGCATAACAACAAAAAAGGACCTCCGATGAACGCGATCAATCGCCTCGCCGCTGTCATTTCCCTCGCCTCCCTGTTCCCGCTCGCCGCGCACGCCGCCGATTCCAAAGGCACGGTGGAAGTGGTGCACTGGTGGACGTCCGGTGGCGAACACGCCGCGGTCAAAGTATTGCAACAGCAGGTCGAAAAAGACGGCTTCACCTGGAAAGACGGTGCCGTGGCCGGTGGCGGTGGTGCCACTGCCATGACCGTGCTCAAGTCCCGCTCCGTGGCTGGCAACCCGCCCGGTGTCGCCCAGATCAAAGGCCCCGACATTCAGGAGTGGGCCACCACCGGTCTGCTGGACCCGGACACCCTGAAAAGCGTTGCCGAGAGCGAGCACTGGGACAAGCTGCTGAGCAAGACCGTCGCCGACACCATGAAGTACGAGGGTGACTACGTGGCAGTGCCGGTGGACATTCACCGGGTCAACTGGCTGTGGATCAACCCCGAAGCCTTCAAGAAGGCCGGTATCGCCAAAGCGCCTGCCACCCTCGAAGAACTCTACGCCGCCGCCGACAAGCTGAAGGCCGCCGGCATCATCCCGATCGCCCATGGTGGTCAGCCATGGCAGGACGCTACCGTCTTCGAGGACGTGGTGCTCAGCGTCATGGGGGCCGATGGCTTCAAGAAAGCCTTCGTGGACCTGGACGAGAAGACGCTGACGGGTCCGAAGATGGCTGAGGTGTTCACCCAGCTGAAGAAAATCAAGGGCTACATGGACCCGGACGGCGCAGGCCAGGACTGGAACCTGGAGGCCGGCAAGGTCATTCAGGGCAAGGCCGGCATGCAGTTCATGGGTGACTGGGCCAAGAGCGAGTGGACCCAGGCGGGCAAGAAAGCCGGTACCGACTACGAGTGCGTGCCGTTCCCGGGTACCGCGGGCAGCTTCACCTATAACATCGACTCCCTGGCCGTGTTCAAGGTGAAGGACAAAGGCAGTGTCGCAGCCGCCCAGGACCTGGCCAAGATCGCCATGGGCAAGGACTTCCAGGAAATCTTCAACAAGGCCAAGGGCTCCATTCCGGTTCGCAATGACATGGACCTGAGCCAGTTCGACAGCTGTGCCCAAGCTTCGGCCAAGGACTTCGCCGAAGCCGACAAGGCCGGCAAGCTGGAACCGAGCATGGCGCACAACATGGCCACCACCCTGGCGGTGCAAGGTGCGATCTTCGACGTGGTCACCAACTTCATGAGCGACAAGAACGCCGACGCGGCCGATACAGCCAAGAAACTGGGTAGCGCGATTTCCGCCGCCAAGTGACGCTGCGTTCGTAGTACGGCCGATGCCTACGCCGGGGTTTCTCCGCCCCCGGCGCAGGCATTCGATACCGATTGATCTTCACACTGGATTTCTCCGATGAGCTCTGTGGCTGTGTTCAGCAAGGCCTCGCCGTTCGATGCGTTGCAACGCTGGCTCCCCAAAGTGGTGCTGGCGCCAAGCATGCTGATCGTGCTGGTCGGTTTCTACGGTTACATTTTCTGGACGTTCATTCTTTCGTTCACCACCTCCACGTTCATGCCGACGTACACCTTCGCCGGCCTGGCGCAGTATGAGCGTCTGCTCAACAACGACCGCTGGTGGGTGGCGAGCAAGAACCTGGCCGTGTTCGGCGGGATGTTCATCGCCATCAGCCTGGTCCTGGGGGTGTTCCTGGCGGTGCTGCTGGATCAGCGCATTCGCCGCGAAGGCTTCCTGCGCACCATCTACCTGTACCCCATGGCGTTGTCGATGATCGTCACCGGCACCGCCTGGAAATGGCTGCTCAACCCGGGCCTGGGCCTGGACAAGATGCTGCGTGACTGGGGCTGGGAAGGCTTCCGCCTGGACTGGCTGATCGACCAGGATCGCGTGGTGTACTGCCTGGTGATCGCCGCGGTGTGGCAGGCCTCGGGCTTCGTCATGGCGCTGTTCCTGGCCGGCCTGCGCGGGGTCGACCAGTCGATCATCCGCGCCGCCCAGGTGGACGGCGCCAGCCTGCCGACCATCTACCTGAAAATTGTGTTGCCCAGCCTGCGGCCGGTGTTCTTCAGCGCCTTCATGATCCTGGCGCACATCGCCATCAAGAGCTTCGACCTGGTAGCTGCGATGACCGCCGGTGGCCCGGGCTATTCCTCGGACCTGCCCGCCATGTTCATGTATTCGTTCACCTTCAGCCGTGGCCAGATGGGCGTGGGTTCTGCCAGCGCCATGCTGATGCTGGGGGCGATCCTGGCGATCCTGGTGCCGTATCTGTATTCGGAATTGAGGAACAAGCGCCATGACTAGTGCCTATGGCAAACCTGCGCTGACCTTCAGCCGCGTGGCCATCTACGCCACCCTGATTCTGGCCGCCGCCGTCTACCTGGTGCCCTTGGTGGTCATGCTGCTCACCAGCTTCAAGACCCCGGACGACATCCGTACCGGCAACCTGTTGAGCTTGCCCGAGGTGTTCACCGGCATCGGCTGGTTGAAGGCCTGGGACATCGTCGGCGGGTTCTTCTGGAACTCGGTGAAGATCACCGTGCCCGCGGTGCTGATCTCGACTTTCGTCGGTGCCATGAACGGATACGTGCTGTCCATGTGGCGCTTCCGTGGTTCGCAGCTATTCTTCGGGCTGCTGCTGTTCGGCTGCTTCCTGCCGTTCCAGACGGTGCTGCTGCCGGCTTCGTTTACGTTGGGCAAGCTCGGCCTGGCCAATACCACCACTGGCCTGGTCATCGTACACATCGTGTATGGGCTGGCCTTTACCACGCTGTTCTTTCGCAATTACTACGTCAGCGTACCCGATGCGCTGGTCAAGGCCGCGCGGCTGGATGGGGCAGGGTTCTTCACCATTTTCAACAAGATCCTGCTGCCCATGTCGATCCCGATCATCATGGTCTGCCTGATCTGGCAGTTCACCCAGATCTGGAACGACTTCCTGTTCGGCGTGGTGTTTGCCAGTGGCGATGCGCAGCCGATCACCGTGGCGCTCAACAACCTGGTCAATACCAGCACGGGCGCCAAGGAATACAACGTAGACATGGCCGCGGCGATGATCGCCGGCCTTCCGACATTGCTGGTGTACATCATGGCCGGCAAGTATTTCCTGCGTGGGCTAACCGCCGGCGCGGTCAAGGGGTAGAAACATGGCAACGCTCGAACTGCGCAACGTAATCAAGACCTATGGCAGCGGCCTGCCGGACACCTTGAAAGACATCCAGCTGAGTATCGATTCCGGTGAATTCCTGATCCTGGTCGGCCCCTCTGGCTGTGGCAAGTCCACCCTGATGAACTGCATCGCGGGGCTGGAAAACATCACCGGCGGTGCCATTCTGGTGGACGGCGCCGACATCAGCGGCATGAGCCCCAAGGACCGTGACATCGCCATGGTGTTCCAGTCCTACGCCCTGTACCCCACTATGACCGTGCGCGAGAACATCGCCTTTGGCCTGAAGATTCGCAAGATGTCCGCCGCGGCCATCGACGAGGAAGTGGCGCGGGTCTCCAAGCTGTTGCAGATCGAACACCTGCTCAACCGCAAGCCGGGCCAGCTGTCCGGTGGCCAGCAGCAGCGCGTGGCCATGGGCCGGGCGCTGGCGCGGCGGCCGAAGATTTACCTGTTCGACGAACCGCTGTCCAACCTCGACGCCAAGCTGCGGGTCGAGATGCGCACTGAAATCAAGTTGATGCACCAGCGCCTCAAGACCACCACCGTGTACGTCACCCATGACCAGATCGAGGCCATGACCCTGGGCGACAAGGTGGCGGTGATGAAGGATGGCATCATCCAGCAGTTCGGCACGCCCAAGGACATCTACAACGACCCGGCCAACCTGTTCGTGGCCAGCTTCATCGGTTCGCCGCCGATGAACTTCATCCCCCTGCGCCTGCAGCGCAAGGATGGCCGTCTGGTGGCGCTGCTCGACAGCGGCCAGGCCCGGTGCGAACTGCCCCTGGCCATGAGCGACGCGGGCCTGGAAGACCGCGAAGTGATCCTGGGCATGCGCCCCGAACAGATCCTGCTGGCCGGTGCCCAGGACGGAGGCTTGCCGAGCATCCGCGCCGAAGTTCACATTACCGAGCCGACAGGCCCGGATACCCTGGTCTTCGTCACCCTCAATGACACCAAGGTCTGCTGCCGCCTGGCGCCCGATGTGGCGCCACGGGTGGGCGAGACCCTGAACCTGCAATTCGACCCGGCGAAGGTGTTGCTGTTCGACGCCCAGACCGGCGAACGCTTGGGGGCGGTGGGGCGTGCACAGGCATCCCTGGCAGGCGACAACGTCGCGCAGTTCAAGGGGCGCTGAATTCGTGCCGGGTGGCGTGCTACCCGGCATCACCGAAGTACACCGCGTTTATCAACAGCCAATAACAATAAGACGAGGAAGCAAAGGATGAAAAAGCGCATGAACAAGTCAGCACGCAATCGTTTGTTGCAGGTCTCGGTGCTCAGCGCACTGGGTCTCGCTACGAGCGCCCATGCGTACGACGCTTTCGACCCGGAATCGCCGTGGATGCTCGGTGACTGGGGCGGGGAACGTACGGAACTGTTGAAAAAGGGCTATGACTTCACCCTGGAATACGTCGGGGAGGCGGGCAGCAACCTGGGTGGTGGCTACGACAAGGACGTGACCGCGCGCTACAGCGACCAGTTCGCCCTGGGCGTGGACATGGACCTGAACAAGATCCTGGGCTGGAAGGATGCCGAGTTCAAGCTGACGGTCACCGAGCGTAGTGGCCGCAACATCTCCAACGACCGCATCGGCGACCCACGTGCCGGCACCCTCAGCTCCTCGCAGGAAGTGTGGGGCCGCGGCCAGACCTGGCGTTTGACCCAGATGTGGTACAAGCAGAAATTCTTCGACGGCGCCCTGGACGTCAAGGTCGGCCGCTTTGGCCCGGGCGAAGACTTCAACAGCTTCCCCTGCGACTTCCAGAACCTGACCTTCTGCGGCTCGCAGGTCGGTAACTGGGTAGGCGGCATCTGGTACAACTGGCCTGTCAGCCAGTGGGCTGGCCGCGTGAAGTACAACCTGACCCCCGAGTTCTACATGCAGGTCGGTGCGTACAACCAGAACCCGTCGAACCTGGAAACCGGCAACGGCTTCAAGCTCAACGGCAGCGGCACCAAGGGTACCATCCTGCCGGTGGAGGGCGTATGGTCGCCACAGGTCAATGGCCTGCCCGGCGAATACCGCTTGGGTTACTACTACAGCACCGCCAAGGCTGATGACGTCTACGACGGCATCGATGGCCAGCCACAACCGGTGTCGGGTGCCTACAAGACCCACGGCAGCAAGCACGGCTGGTGGATCGTGGCACAGCAGCAACTGACCGCTCACAACGGTGATGCCAGCCGCGGCCTGAGTGTGTTCGCCAACTTCACCGTGCATGACAAGGCTACCAACTACATCGACAACTACCAGCAGGTAGGCCTGGTGTACAAAGGCCCGTTCGACGCCCGCCCCAAGGATGACATCGGTGTAGGTATCGGCCGTATCCATGTCAACGACGACGCCCAGGACCGCGCCAAACTGGTCAACCAGCTCAATGGGATCGACGACTACGACAACCCCGGCTACCTGCCTGTGCAGGACACCGAGTACGACGCCGAGATCTACTATGGCTTCCACGTGACCAACTGGCTCACCGTGCGCCCCAACCTGCAATACATCAAGCACCCGGGTGGTGTTGACCAGGTGGACAACGCAGTGGTGGCTGGCCTGAAGCTGCAAACCAAGTTCTGACGCAAAAGGGGCGCTGATCCCGCCCTGCTGGCGCTGGCATGCCAGCGAGCTTTTGATACTGTGAAAAGCTCGCTGGTACGCCAGCACCTACCCCTCGCGACAAACCCCGCCAATTCCATTGCGGCAAAAAGCTCGGCGAAAAACTGGTTTATATCGGTAAGATAGCGCTACCTCGAATAATATCAGCCGACCTCGGTGAGCTTTACTTCCATGTCTACTGTCATGCACGACCACCCGCTCCAGCGTTTCTTCAAGTCGCAGCGGCCTCGGCCCACCTTTGAGTGGGAGCGTTTTCAGCAGCGCGACGTGCTGGTCATCGACCACCCCAAATGCCAGGCGGTGTTCAGCCGCCAGGGCGCGCAATTGCTGCACTTTCGCCCCCAGGGGCAAAAGCCGTGGCTGTGGTGCTCGGGCCATTGGCCCCAGGCCGGCGCCATCCGCGGTGGTGTGCCGGTGTGCTGGCCGTGGTATGGGCGCCACCCCAGCGAAGGCATGTGGCCGGCCCATGGCTGGGGCCGCCTGGTGGATTGGAAACTGCACGACACCAGTGAAGACAACGACGGCGTGACCCTGCACTGGCGGCTGATGCTGTGTGACTGGCAGGTAGACCTGCATGCGCGGCTGGGTGAGCAGATGGAACTGCGCCTGAGTACCGAGCACCAGGACAGCCTGCCGTGCCAGCTGAGCCATGCCCTGCTGGCCTACTGGCGCATCGGGGATGTGAATGAAGTGAGCCTGGAAGGCCTGGACGGCGTGCGGAGTTACGACAAGTTGAGCCGCAAGACCACTACCCACAAGGGCGAGCTGGAAGTAACGGGCGCCTGCCAACGGGTGTTCAGTGGGGCCAACCAGCTGCACCTCAAAGACCATGCCTGGGCGCGAAAGCTGGCCATCCACACCGCTGACAGCGAGGACACCGTGGTGTGGCACCCGGGCTCGCGGCCATTGCTGGGCGTGGCGGGCAACGAAAGCCAGGGGTTTCTGTGCGTGGAGGCCACCAGTGGCAGCCAGGATAACCTGAGCCTGGCGCCAGGCGAGAAAGCTCACATCAGCCTGCAGGCGCGCCTGTTGAATTGATGTCGAAGCTGCGAGCCCCTCCGCGAGCAAGCTTGGCTCCCAGGTGCGGTATGCACTGTGGGAGCCAAGCTTGCTCGCGATGAGGGCGGCGCCGGGTATCAGGCAATCTTCAACCCACATCACTCATCGATGGGGTAGCGGCTGGCGTTCAGGCTTTCCTTGATCTTGCGCAGGTGCGGCTGGAAGTCCGCGCCGCGACGAAGGGTCATGCCCGTGGCCAGCACATCGAGTACGGTTAACTGAATGATCCGCGAGGTCATCGGCATATAGATGTCGGTGTCCTCGGGCAGCGGGATGTTCAGGCTCAGGCTGCTGGCCTTGGCCAAGGGCGAGTCCTTGGCGGTCAGGCCCAGTACCGACGCGCCGTTTTCCCGCGCCACTCGCGCCACTTCCACCAGTTCGCGAGTGCGGCCGGTGTACGAAATGATCACAAACAGCTCGCCGGTGTGTGCCACCGAGGCCAGCATCCGCTGCATCAGCACATCGGCGTGAGCCGACACCGCCAGGTTGAAACGGAAGAACTTGTGCTGGGCGTCCAATGCTACCGGCGCCGACGCGCCCAGGCCGAAGAAATGGATCTGCCGCGCCTGGATCAGCATGTCCACGGCACGGCTGATCAGCTGAGGATCCAGTTGCTGACAGGCGCTGTCCAATGATGCAATGGCACTGCCGAAAATCTTCTGCGTGTAGGCGGCCGGATCATCATCGGCTTCCACCGCGCGGCTGACGTAGGCGGCGCCGCTGGCCAGGCTCTGGGCCAGTTGCAGCTTGAGCTCGGGGTAACCACTGACCCCGAACGAACGGCAGAACCGGTTGACCGTCGGTTCGCTGACCGAGGCGGCCTGGGCCAGCGCGGCAATACTGAAGCGGGTGGCTTGCTGAGGGTTGAGCAAAATGACTTCGGCGACTTTGCGTTCAGCCTTGTTCAGCTCTTCGAGGCGGCCCTGGATTTGCTCCAGGAGATTACGCACGCGGTCCATGTTATGTCCTTGGGTCGAGGATGCAGCCAGTACAGCTGTCTGGCGCGGCTGTATTCACGGGTGGCCTATCGTACTGAGGGCTTGGTGCGATCACCACTCGAATCTGCTGTACCGGGAAAATGTTGTGTTTATTACTACATTTTCCCTTGAATGGTGCCTTGAAAAAAGGTATTTCTAGTCTAACTTGATAAAAGAACAAACATCATGCCTTCGACTTCCGTAGAACCCTGCACTTTTGCCTTGTTTGGCGCCTTGGGCGACCTGGCATTGCGCAAGCTGTTCCCGGCGCTCTACCAGCTTGATCGAGCCCAGCTGCTGCACGACGACACGCGCATTCTGGCACTGGCTCGCGAGGCCGGCACGCCCGAGCAGCACCTGGCCAATATCGAGGAACACCTGCGGCTGTATGTGGCCAAGGCGCAGGTCGAAGAAGAGCCGCTGCGTCGCTTCCTGGCGCGGCTGAGCTACGTGCATGTTGATTTCATGAGGGCTGAGGACTACGTCCAGTTGGCCGAGCGGGTAGGCACCAGTGAGCAGTTGATCGCTTACTTCGCCACCCCGGCTGCTGTCTACGGCGGCATCTGCGAGAACCTGGCCAAGGTCGGGCTGGCCGAACGCATTCGTGTGGTGCTGGAAAAGCCCATCGGCCACGACCTGGCTTCCTCGCGTCGGGTCAATGACGCGGTGGCGCAGTACTTCCCGGAAAACCGCATCTACCGTATCGACCACTACCTGGGCAAGGAAACGGTACAGAACCTGATCGCCCTGCGTTTCGCCAACAGCCTGTTCGAAACCCAGTGGAACCAGAACTACATTTCCCACGTGGAAATCACCGTGGCCGAGGAAGTCGGCATCGAAGGGCGCTGGGGCTATTTCGACCAGGCCGGCCAGTTGCGCGACATGATCCAGAACCACCTGTTGCAGCTGTTGTGCCTGATCGCCATGGACCCGCCCGCCGAACTTTCGGCAGACAGTATCCGTGACGAGAAGGTCAAGGTGCTCAAGGCGCTGGCGCCCATCAGCGGCGAAGGCCTGGCCACCCAGGTAGTGCGCGGCCAGTACATTGCCGGCTACAGCCGCGGCAAGGCGGTGCCTGGCTACCTGGAAGAAGAGAATTCCAACACCCAGAGCGACACCGAGACGTTCGTCGCCCTGCGTGCCGATATCCGCAACTGGCGTTGGGCCGGCGTGCCGTTCTATCTGCGAACTGGCAAGCGCATGCCGCAGAAACTGTCGCAGATCGTCATCCACTTCAAGGAACCGCAGCACTACATCTTCGCCCCCGAACAGCGCCTGCAGATCAGCAACAAGCTGATCATCCGCCTGCAACCGGACGAAGGTATTTCCTTGCGGGTGATGACCAAGGACCAAGGCCTGGACAAAGGCATGCAACTGCGCAGCGGCCCGCTGCAACTGAACTTCTCCGACACCTACCGCAGCGCGCGCATCCCCGATGCCTACGAGCGGTTGTTGCTGGAGGTGATGCAGGGCAATCAGAACCTGTTTGTCCGTAAAGATGAAATCGAATATGCGTGGAAGTGGTGCGACCAGTTGATCGCCGGCTGGAAGAAGTCGGGTGATGCGCCTAAGCCGTACGCGGCGGGGTCGTGGGGGCCTATGAGCTCCATCGCACTGATTACCCGCGATGGGAGGTCCTGGTATGGCGATATCTGAACTCAAACTGCCAAGCGAAGTGGTTCCACGCGACTTCGCCAGCCCACCTCTGCTGGCCGAAGGGCTGGCAGCCACGGTGGCCGACAAACTGCGTGCTGCCATCGAGCAGCGCGGCGTCGCCACCCTGGTGGTCTCCGGTGGCCGCAGCCCGGTGATGTTTTTCCAGTGCCTGGCCCGCCAGGTACTGGACTGGTCCAAGGTGGTGGTCAGCCTGGCCGACGAGCGTTGGGTGCCGGTTGAGCATGCCGACAGCAACGCTGGCCTGCTAAAGCGCTACCTGCTGGTAGGGCCGGTGGCCAAGGCGCGTTTCGTCAGCCTGTATAGCCCGGCCCAGAACCTGGAACTGGCCGCTGATGAAGCCGACGCCGTGCTGGTTGAATTGCCCGCCATCGACGTGCTGATCCTGGGCATGGGCGACGACGGTCACACCGCGTCGCTGTTCCCCAACAGCCCGAACCTGGCCCAGGCGCTGGAGCCTGCCGGTAGCCGTCGGTGCCTGCCGATGCTGGCACCCACCGTGCCGCACCAGCGCCTGACCATGACCCGCGCCCTGCTGGCCACGGCCGGTTACACCGCGCTATCGCTGCAAGGGCAGGGCAAATTGAACACGCTGCGTGACGCGCTGGCGGGCGATGACATTGCCCAGATGCCGGTGCGCGCCTTCTTACACTCTCCACTGGATATCTACTGGTGCCCCTGAGCCAAGGATCAGCCGCTATGACGACACTCGAAAAACAACAACTGGTGCAAAACCGCATGGCGGACAAGATCGCCCTGATCGACACCCTGGCCGCCAAGGCGAAAATTCTTCCGGTGATCACCATCGCCCGTGAAGAAGACATTCTGCCGCTGGCCGATGCCTTGGCTGCCGGTGGCCTGACTGCACTGGAAGTGACCTTGCGTTCGGAGCTGGGCCTGAAGGCCATCAAGCTACTGCGCGAGGAACGCCCCGAGTTGATCGTCGGTGCCGGCACCGTGCTGGACCGCCACATGCTGGCGGCCACCGAGGCCGCGGGCTCGCAGTTCACCGTGACCCCGGGCGTGACCCAGGACATGCTCGAAGCAGGCGTGGAAAGCCCATTGCCGCTGCTGCCGGGCATCAGCAGCCCGTCGGAATTGATGATGGGCTACGCCCTTGGCTACCGCCGCTTCAAGCTGTTCCCGGCGGAAGTGAGCGGTGGCGTGGCGGCGATCAAGGCATTTGGCGGCCCTTTCCCATCGGTGCGTTTCTGCCCGACGGGGGGCGTTGGCCCAGCCAACCTGAAAAGTTACATGGCCCAACCCAACGTGATGTGCGTGGGCGGCTCCTGGATGCTGGACAGCGCGTGGATCAAAAACCGCGACTGGGCACGCATCCAGGAATGCACGGCGGAGGCGCTGTCGCTGTTCGACTGATTTTTGCTTGCTGTTGGTTGTTTTACGGCTTTTTGGGGCGCTTGGTCGGCGCCCCTTTTTTTTTGCCCGGCGTTTTTGTGTCTGGCTTCCCGAGCATCGCGTTTTCAGTGCTTGGGCGCCGGCCGGTCATGCTTCTTGCGCAACGGCTCCAGCAGGTCCGAGAGCCCGTTGTGGTCGATCTCCTGCATCAGCGCCAGCAACCCGCCCAGTTCCCCCTTGGGGAACCCCTCCCGTGCGAACCAGTTGAGATAAGGGCCTGGCAGGTCGGCCAGAATACGCCCCTTGTATTTGCCGAAGGGCATTTCACGCGTAATCAGCAGTTCAAGTTTTTCCGGATTCATGGGCATCAAATACTGGGGTGCAAAAGGAAATCGAAGATACATGCATTCTGCATGACCGCCAAACCCGTTTCATGCAGAACGCGGCAATTCAGAAGTTCATTTATATTTTAACTTGTTGAATTAAAAGGGTTTTTAAAGATCGTAAAACTTGGCACAAACCCTGCGATATACCTTCGTAACCTTTCAACCCACGAGGGAATCGAAAATGTCCAATCCAAACAAAGAAGTTATCTCGGTACTGAACGACCTGATCGAAACCAGCAAGGACGGCCAGAAAGGTTTCCAGACCTGTGCCGAAGATATCAAGAACGCCGAACTGAAAGCCCTGTTCGTCAAGCACGCTCAGGAATGCGGTGAGGCAGCGGCTGAGTTGCAACGCGAAGTTCGTGCATTGGGTGGCGACCCGGAAGACTCTACCAGCGTGGCCGGTGACCTGCACCGCCGTTGGGTAGACGTGAAGTCGCTGTTCACCGGCAAAGGTGAAGAAGCTGTGCTGAACGAAGCCGAGCGCGGTGAAGACCACGCCCTGAAAGCGTACAAGGAAGCGTTGGCCAAGCCTTTGCCAGCCAATATTTACGCGATTGTCGAGCGCCAGTTCCACGGCGTGCAGCGTAACCACGACCAGGTCAAGGCGCTGCGCAACATTGCCCGCGCTAGCTGATCATCGATAGCTGAAGCAACGCCGGCTTGTGCAGGAGCTGGCTTGCCAGTGAGCTTTTTTGCCCAAATAGCTCGCTGGCAAGTCAGCTCCTGTCGTTGCTTTTATAAAGCCGCTTTTTCGCTGAAACCTACCTGGTTCCGGCCATTGTCCTTCGCTTGGTACAGCGCCAGGTCCGCCGATGCGAGCAAATCCTCCAGCTTCAGCCCGCACCGTGCTCTGTGCGTGCCCACCCCCACACTGACCGTCACCGGCCTGGCATCGTCACCATAGGGTGGCTGATGTTCGACGGCATTGCGGATGGTCTCGGCGATGATCAAGGCGCCGTTAAGGTCGGTCTCGGCCAACACCACCATGAATTCCTCCCCGCCGTAACGCGCCACCAGGTCTGCCGGCCTTCGTACGCAGCCGGCGATGACTTTGGCCACCTGCCGCAATGCCTTGTCGCCGCCCGGGTGGCCATGGCGTTCGTTGAAAGCCTTGAAGTGGTCGACATCGATCATCAGCACCGACAGCGGTTTGCCACTGCGCTGGGTCCGCGCCCATTCGGTGCGCAGGGTACGGTCCAGGCTACGGCGGTTGGCCAGCCCCGTCAGGCTGTCGGTCGACGCCAGGGTGGCCAGCTCGCGCTCGGCGCTCAGGCGCCGGCGCAGTTCACGGCCCATCATCAGGCATAGCCACAGCAAGGCCAGGCACAGCAGCGCGGTGGCGGTACCCACGAAAGCTACGGTGCGGCGCCAGGGGGCGTACACCTCTTCGGTGGACAAGGCGACGATCACCACGAAGGGCAGTTGTTCGACTTTGGCGAAGGTATACAGCCGTTCCTTGTTATCCAGGCTGGAGGTGGAAACGAAGCTGCCGTTGCCCTCGCGCACGACGCGCTGGAAGTTGGGCCGTTGGCTGAAGTCCTGGCCGATCAGGTCCTGGCCAGGCACCTGGGGCTCGCGGGCCAGGAACAGGCCTTGCTCGCTGATCAGGTTGACGTTGCTGTCCTTGCCAATGGTCAGGCTCTTGAACAGCCCGGCGAAATAGGCCAGTTGCAATGCTCCCGATGCCACGCCGAGGAATTGGCCATTGGGCGAGGAAATACGCCGGCTGAAGCTGATGCACCAGCCCAGGTTGCCGATACGGTCGTGGAAGGGGGCGCTGATCTCCAGCCCCGCGTCGGGGTGGTCCCGCAGGTACTGGAAATTGGGGCGGTCACTGAAGTTGGCCTGGCGCGGTGGGAAGCGGCGTGAGTCGGCGATGATGTCGCCTGCGGGGCTCAACCACAGAATATCTCCGCGAAACGGGCCGGTGATGGCCGCGTCGAACAGCACCCGGTGGCGCAGGCTCTGGGGAATGCGCTGGAAGTCGGGATGCTGGGTGGCTTCGATCAGTGCTTTGATCGACTGGTCATACAGGTCGACGTTGCGCTGCACATCGAGGTTGATCAGCTGCACGATATTATTCGCCGAGCGCGCGGCAGAGCGCTCGGCGCTATCGTGCTCACGCACCAGCAAGAAGGTGACGATGCTGACAATCGCGATAATAGTCAGCGCACAGCCGATATATAAATACCGAAGCGGTGCGCGCGATTGCCGCCGTGAAGTTGGGTTGGTCGGGCGCAAGTCAGCGAGCTCTGATCATTTCAATCGCCGCGGCACTTGTGTCGTTCCATGGCACGACAGGCGCGGGCGGGGCCCGGTGAAACCGGGATGTCAGCGGCGCGCTGAATAGCGTCTGAAGCAGTGAATATCGCTACTGCAAGGGGGCTGAGGCGCGCTAGGCGGCGGTATTCTAGGAGGGTTGAAATTGCAGGACAAGCGTGATTGGAAAATAATGGCACCGTTTAAGACGAACGTGCTGATTGTTCAGTCAGGATTATGCTCACATTCTTTTGAGTTTCTTGAAGTTACCGTGGAAATGAAAAGCCGGCATCAACGGCCGGCTCCTGGATCATTTAAACGTTTGTTTTAGAAGATATTGATCGGGTAATCAACGATGACCCGGTATTCATCAGCATTGTGGTCCACCACCTTGTAGCCGTCGCCGCCACGGTTGGTCGCCCAGCGCAGGCGCACGCCCAGGTTTTTGGCAGGGCCTTCCTGGACCACGTACTTGAGATCCACATCCCGCTCCCAGTGCTTGGCATCTTTGCCGTCTGCGCTGTAATAGCTGTAGCCCGAATCCAGATTCTGGGTGGCCTTGGTCAGGTCCATGGTACCGCGGGTGTAGGACACCGCCGAGGTCAGGCCCGGCAGGCCCCAGCCCACGAAGTCGTAGGCGTATTGCAGCTTCCACGACTTCTCGCCCGGGGCGTTGAAGTCCGAGTACTGCTGCGAGTTGTCGAGGAAGATGCTGTCGCCGTCCTGGATGTAGTCGAACGGCGTGTTGCCGTTGACCTTCTGCATGGACGCGGTCACGGTCTGGTGGCCCACGGTCACGCCCAGGTGCAGGCTGAAGGTGTTGTTGTCGATCGGGCCCAGCAAGGCCTGGCCGCTGTCTTCGGTATGGTAGTAATGGAAGCCGGGGTTCAGGCTGACCAGGTCGTTGAGCGCCCAGGTGTAGTCCAGGTCGTAGTAGTACTGGTTCCAGATGTCCTTGAGCTGCGAGGCATACAGGCTGGTGGTCACGCCTGGCAGGCCCGTGTAGGTGCCGCCCGCCCAGTCCATGTGCTTGCTTTCCTTGCCGTCGGGCAGGGCGCCATAGTAGGTGCCGATGCGGCCGTTGCCACTCTGGTTGAACAGCTTGTCGAAGCTGACCTGGCCAGCGTCCAGGGTCAGGTGGTCGATGCTGGTGTTGGTCGCCTCGAAACCGCGGAAGGTCATGGGCAGCATGCGGGTCGAGCCGCCAGCGATGACCGGGTTGTTGAGGAACAGGTCACCGGCGCGGACGATGGTGTTGAACGCGCGCATCTTCACGGCGCCGCCGGCCGAGGAGAACGAGTCCGGCGCATCGCCGTACAGGTTGTCGGGTTTCGTCGAGGCCGTGGTCGGCAGGATGCTCGAACCACCGCTACCGCCACCGCCGTCCAGTTTCAGGCCCAGCATGGCATTGAGGTCTACACCAAAGCCCACGGTGCCTTCGGTGAAGCCCGACTGGAAGATGCCGATGAAGCCCTGGCCCCATTCCTTGCTGTCCTGCTTGCCGTCGTGGCGGTCGTGGTTGAAGTAGTAATTCTTGAGGTCCAGCGTCAGGCTGGAGCCGGCGATGAAACCGTCCTGGTTGTTGGTGGCCGGGGCGTCGTCAGCGAACGCGGCACCGGACATCGTTGCAGCCAATGCAACGAAAAGGGGGGTAAAGCGGAATGTCGATTTCACTGCTGTTAAACTCCTTGGTAAACATTATTTAACTTTGGCAGTTGTTATTTTCATCAGCTCAGTTTTTTGTAATAGGTAAAATCGGGTGTAGATCTGTGTTATCGACACGCAAAAAAAAGCCGCTGAAAGCAGCGGCTTTAAGATCAATCGCTCGGACAACGATCATCTGAGCAACGTCGAGGGAAAAAGTTTCGTCAGCAACTTCAGCTCGCCTTGGCATCATCGCCCTGGGCCTTCGCGGCCTGGGCCTGTTGGCTGTTTTCGTGCTGTTGGGCCTTCTGCGCCAACGCTTCCTGATGCTGTTCGAAGTTGGCTTGAATAGCCTCGTTCCGCGCCACGAATGCCGGCGATTCTTCCGCCATGGCCAGTGGGGACAACAACAGAGAAGAGAGAATGAATGCGCTGGCAATACCCATTGAGTTGGACATTTGGAGAAGCCTTCTTGCGTCTGCAAGTTCGTTTGTGTGGCGCCAATATATAAAGCGTGGGGCCACCGAACAAGTGAAAATAAAGATAAGAGCCTTTACAGAACTTGTAACAGTAACCGTTGATCAGGCGGGAAGGCTGATGCCAAAGGTGTTGGCGCCGTTCTGGCTGCGCACGAAAACATTGCCCCCGTGCATCAGGGCGATGGCTTTGACGATGGCCAGGCCCAAGCCGTGGTTGGCGCCACTGTTGCTGCGCGAGGCGTCCACGCGATAGAAGCGTTCGAACAACATGGGCAGGTGTTCGTCGTCAATGCGTGGGCCGGGATTGCTCACTTCGATGTCCACCTGGTCCCCCCGGGGCTGGATGTGTACGTCGATGTGCTGGCCGGCAGCCGTGTGCTGCACGGCATTGTTGAGCAGGTTGATCAGTGCCCGACGCAGGTGGGCGCGTTCGATGTGCACCAGCGCATCGCCGCTGACCCGTACGCTGATCTGCGCGTCTTCGAGGATGAAGTCCAGGTACTCGACGGTGGTTGCCACTTCCTCGGCCAGGGAGCTGGCGGTCAGTTGCGTGGCCTTGCTGCCCTGGTCGGCGCTGGCCAGGAACAGCATGTCGTTGATGATGCTGCGCAGGCGTTCCAGTTCTTCAAGGTTGGATTGCAGCACCTCGAAATAATGTTCGGCGGAGCGGCCACGGGTCAGGGCTACCTGGGTCTGGCCGATGAGGTTGGTCAGCGGCGAGCGCAGTTCGTGGGCGACATCGGCGTTGAACGCTTCCAGGCGGCTATAGGCCTGGTCGACCCGTTCCAGCGATGAATTGAAAGCGGCCGCGAACTGTGCCAGCTCCGGCGGCAGGGAGGTCAGTTGCAGGCGCCCGGAAAGCCGGGGCGGTGCCAGTTTCTGGGCCTCGCGAGAGAGGTTGCCCAATGGCCGCAGGCCCACCCTGGCCACCCAGTAACCCAGGCCGCACGTCAGCACAATGCCCAGCGCGGCAAAGCTGACCAGCGACATGAAGAGGGTTTGGCGGGTCTGCGAAAAGCTGTCGGTGTCGATGGCGGCCAGGAAGCGCAGCGGGGGGCGCTGATCAATGGCCGGCAGCGCCACGGCCAGCACCCGCAACGGTGAGCCGTCGCCAGGGCGGTTCAGGTCGCGCTTGCCGGTGGGGCCTTGGGCAAAGTGGCGGATCTGCTGGTCTGGGGTACCGTATTCGAACGCCGGGTTGCTGCTGACCACCCAGAAGTGCAGGCGTCGGTCCTCTTCCTCGAGCAATTTCAGTTTGGCGACAATCTTGGCCCAACGCTCCGGGGAACCGTCGCGGGTAAGCACTGACTCCAGCACGCTATAGCGGGCGTCCAGCTCGGCTTCGGGCAGTAACCCCAGGCTCTTGTTCACCCGACAATAGATGGCCCAGCCGCTGAGCAGGAAGATCACCATGGCCACCAGGGTGAACAACGCGCTGAGGCGCACGGCGATGGAGTTAGTACTCACGCCGGCTCTCCAGCACATAGCCCATGCCGCGGATGGTGTGCAGCAGTTTTTCCTCGAACGGGCCGTCGAGCTTGGCGCGCAGGCGTTTGATGGCCACCTCGACGACGTTGGTGTCGCTGTCGAAGTTGATGTCCCAGACCAGCTCGGCAATCGCGGTTTTCGAGAGGATCTCGCCTTGGCGTCGGGCCAGAACGCTGAGCAACGAGAACTCCTTGGCCGTGAGGTCCAGGCGCTGGCCGCCGCGACTGGCCTTGCGGCTGATCAGGTCGATCCACAGGTCGGCAACGCTGACCTGCACCGGCTCGTGGCCGCCGCTGCGACGGGTCAGGGCCTGCAACCGGGCCACCAGTTCCAGGAAGGAGAAGGGTTTGCCCAGGTAGTCATCGGCGCCCTCGCGCAGCCCGCGAATACGGTCTTCCACCCGCTCGCGGGCGGTGAGCATGATCACCGGCGTCTGTTTGCGTGCGCGCAGGGCACGCAGCACGCCGTAGCCATCCAGGCCGGGCAGCATCACGTCAAGGACGATCACGGCGTAGTCGCTCTCAAGGGCCAGGTGCAGCCCTTCGATGCCGTCCGGGGCTACATCCACGGTAAAGCCTTGTTCCGTGAGGCCGCGGTACAGGTAGTCAGCGGTCTTTTCTTCGTCTTCGATAATCAGGATACGCATGGTCCGCTCTCAATGGCCGGCTGGCAGCGCCGGGGCGGGGGCCCCCTGACGCCGGTGGAACAGCCGCTCCAGCTGCAAGTATATGACTGGCGTGGTGAACAGTGTCAGCGCCTGGCTTACCAGCAGCCCGCCCACCACCGCCATGCCCAGAGGCTGGCGCAGCTCTGCGCCGGCACCGAAGCCGAACATCAGGGGCAGGGCGCCGAGCAGGGCGGCCAGGGTGGTCATGATGATGGGCCGGAACCGTGTGAGGCAGGCCTTGAAGATGGCATCGTGGGGTGACAGGCCTTCGTGCCGCTGGGCCTCCAGGGCGAAGTCGACCATCAGAATACCGTTTTTCTTGACGATACCGATCAGCAGCACCAGGCCGATCAGCGCCATGATCGAGAAATCCTGGCCGCATAGCCACAGCATGATCAGCGCCCCGAGGCCGGCCGAGGGGAGGGTGGAGATGATGGTCAGCGGGTGCACGAAGCTTTCGTACAGCACCCCCAGAATGATGTAAACCGCCACCAGGGCCGCCAGGATCAGCCACGGCTGGCTGGCCAGCGAACTCTGGAACGCCTGGGCGGCGCCCTGGAAAGTGCCGGTGATGGACGCCGGCATGCCGATTTCGCTCTGGGCGTGGTTGAGTATCTGTACTGCATCGCCCAGGGCTACGCCAGGGGCCAGGTTGAAGGACAGGTTGGCGGCCGGGAACATGCCGTCATGGGCAATGGACAGCGGGCCGATGGTGGGGGCGTCTACCCGGGCGAGCGCCGAGAGCGGCACCATTTCGTTGGTCAGCGGTGAGCGCAGGTAGAAGTAGTTGAGGCTTTCGGCCTTGCCGCGCTGGGCAGCGTCCAGTTCCAGCACCACCTTGTACTGGTTGGTCTCGGTCTGGAATTCGTTGATCTGTCGTTGGCCGAAGGCGTCGTACAGCGCCTGGTCGACATCCGCGGCGCTCAGGCCGAAACGCGCCGCGGCGCTGCGGTCGATGCTGATATGGGTGATGCTGCCCCCCAGTTGCAGGTCGTTGGACAGGTCGCGGAAGGCCGGCAGCGAGCGCAGTTTTTCAGTCAGGCGCTGTGCCCACAGGTTCAGCGTCGGGCCGTCGTTGCTCTTGAGCACGTACTGGTATTGGGCGCGGCTGGGGCCGGAGCTGAGGTTGATGTCCTGGCCGGCGCGCAGGTACAGGACAATGCCAGGCACCCTGGCCAGTTTCGGGCGCAGGCGGTCGATGAATTCGCTAGCCGACACGTCCCGGTCACCGCGGTCTTTGAGAGCAATCCAGAAGCGGCCGTTGGCGATGGTCTGGTTGCTGCCGGTGACGCCTACCGAGTGGGAATAGGCCATCACCGCCGGGTCGGCGCTGACAATCTTCGCCAGTTCCAGATGCTTCTTGATCATGTCCGGGTAGGACACGTCGGCAGCGGCCTCGGTGGTGCCCAGCACGAAGCCGGTGTCTTGCACCGGGAAGAAGCCTTTGGGGATAAGCACGTAGCCACACACCGCCAGGGCTACCGACAAACCGAAGATGCCAAGCATCAAGCGCTGGTGTGCCAGTGCCTTGCGCAGATAGCGCTCATACCCTGCCAGCAACCGTTCGCTGAAGCCCGGCTTGGCGTCCGGTGTGTGCATGGGGGCGCGCATGAATTTGGCCGCCAGGGTAGGCGCCAGGGTCAGCGACACCACCACGGAAATCAGAATGGTGGAGGTGGCCGTGAGGGCGAATTCCTTGAACAGTCGGCCTACCACGCCGCCCATGAACAGCAGCGGAATGAACGCCGCCACCAGCGAGAAGCTGATCGAGACCACGGTAAAACCGATCTCCCCGGCGCCTTTCACCGCGGCGTCGCGCATGTTCTCGCCGGCCTCCAGATGGCGGTGGATGTTCTCCACCACCACGATGGCATCGTCGACCACAAAGCCCACGGCAACGACGATGGCCACCAGGGTCAGGTTGTTGAGGCTGAAGCCCAGGGCGTACATCAGCGCGAAGCTGGCGACCAGCGACACGGCCAGCACGCTCGACACGATAAGCGTGGCGGACCATTGCCGCAGGAACAGCGCCATCACCGCCACTACCAGCAGCACGGCGATCAGCAGGGTGGTTTCCACTTCATGCAGCGAAGCGCGGATGGTGCGGGTACGGTCGATCAGCGTGGTCACTTTCACCGAGGCTGGGAGCATGGCTTGCAGCCCGGGCAGGGCGGCCTGCACTCGCTCCACGGTATCGACGATGTTCGCCCCCGGCTGGCGGGTGATCACCAGGTTCAGCCCCGGTTGGTCACCGGACCAGGCCTGCACATAGGCGTTTTCCGAACCGTGGATGATCTTTGCCACGTCAGTCAGGTGCACAGGGGCACCGTCCTTGTAGGAAATGATCACCTGGGAGTAGTCAGCCGGCTCGAACAACTGGTCGTTGGCCGAGAACGTGGAAACGCTGGAGTCACTGTACAGCGCACCCTTGGCCAGGTTCAGGCTGGTGTTCTGCAAGGCCACGCGCACGTCCGCCAAGGTCAGGCCGATGGCGGCGAGCTTGTCCGCCGACGCCTGCACGCGAATGGCCGGGCGTTGCTGGCCAGTGATGTTGACCAGGCCCACGCCCTCGATCTGGCTGATCTGCCGGGCCAGCAGCGACTCGGCGTAATCGCTCAATTCGGTGCCAGGCATCTGCGAAGAACTGATGCTGTAGATGAGTACCGGGCTGTCCGCCGGGTTGACCTTTTTCCAGGTCGGCAGGGTCGGCATGTCCTTGGGCAACAGGCCAGCGGCGGTGTTGATGGCGGCCTGCACTTCCTGGGCGGCGGTGTCGATGCTCTTGTCCAGGGTGAACTGCAAGATCAGGTTGGTGGTACCCAGGGCACTGGTGGAGGTCATCTGCGACACACCGGGGATGGCACTGAACTGCACCTCCAGGGGCGTCGCCACCGATGATGCCATGGTCTGCGGGCTGGCGCCGGGCAGGGTGGCGCTGACCTGGATAGTGGGGAACTCGGCCTCGGGCAGGGGTGCTACCGCCAGGCGCGGAAACGCGATGCAGCCCAGCAGCACCAGCGCGAAGGTCAACAGCAGGGTTGCCACCGGGTGGTCGATGCACCAGCCCGAGACGCCGCCGCGCACGGTCATGGCTGCGGCTCCGCGACGCTGTCGGCGACGTCGGGCTGCGGCTGGTGAACCACTTCTATATGGCTGCCGGGCTTGAGCCGTGACTGGCCATCGCTGACCAGGGTGTCGCCGGCGGCGACCCCGTCCACCACCGTGAGTTTGCTGTCCTGGTACACCACTTTCACGGGTACCGACTCCACGGTGTCAGCCTTGACCCGGTAGACGTAGTGGTTATCGACACCCCGCTGCACTACCTGGGGCGGCACCACCAGGGCATCGCGCAATACCTCGCTCTGTACGCTGATGTTCACCAGTTGGCCGGGCCAGAGCTTCTGCGCGCTATTATCGAATTCAGCCTTGGCGCGCAGGGTGCCGGTGCTTGCCGACACCTGGTTGTCAATCAGGGTCAGGTGGCCCTGGCCCAGCAAGGTGCCGTTATCCGTATCGCCGTCGACGAACGCCTTCACGGCCGCTTGCTGGCTGCCGTGCACCAGCGCCTGAAGGATGGGCAGGCTCTGCTGGGGCAGGGCGAACTCCACGGCAATGGGGTCGATCTGGGTCACGGTGAACAGCCCCTGGGTATCGGTGACACGCAGGAAGTTGCCTTCATCCACGGTGCGGATACCCACGCGGCCAGTCACCGGTGAGCGAATCTGGGTGTAGGACAACTGCACCTGGGCGGCGGCGATCGCGGCCTGGTTACCCTGAATGGTGGCCTTGAGCTGGTCGAACAGGGCTTGCTGCTGGTCGAGCGTCTGGCGCGACACACCATTGTCGACGCTCAGGTCCTTGTAGCGCTTGAGGTTGACCCCGGCCACCTGCAGTTGCGCCTGGCTCTGCCCTAACTGCGCGCGGGCCTGGTCGAGCTCGGCGCGGATGGCGCGGTCATCGATGCTGGCCAGCAGGTCGCCCTGCTTGACCCATCGCCCTTCCTTCACCGCGAGCTTGCTGAGAATGCCATCGATCTGGGGGCGGATGGTCACGCTCTGCAGTGATTGCACGGTACCGATCCCCGACAATGACTTGGCCACGTCCTGGCGTTGCACGTGTACCACCCTGATGGGCACGGCGGCCACGGTGGCGGCCTTGTGCTCGGGGCGTTTCCAGTACCACAGGGCAGTGGCCAGCAGGAGGATGACGATCAGGGCCAACAGCAGTTTTTTTGTTATCGAGTCGCGCATGCGGAGACTACGCCGGGGTTCAGGGCTGGAAAAGGGGGTAATGCTGTCCTTTATATAGCGGCAACCCGGTCGGGAACGTGACGCCTTGCTGTCAGATTTGTCAGGAAACCGGGCTGGCCAGCCCTTTCAACGGGCTGGCAGGGCCGATTCCTGAGCCGCGTCAGGTTCCACTGGCGAACGGTTAACGCTTTGAAATAGGGCATTTCCTACAAGAAAAAGCGAAACGGCCAATGGCAGCATCCCCCCTGATGCCGTGACACTTGGTTGCGTACATATTCCCTTACAAGAGGCCACCCCGTGCTCCGTCAGAATTCGGGCAAATGGTTCATCCCCGCCGCACTATGCATGTCGATGCCCCTGGTGCTATTGGCCCTGTTCATCGCTGGCGAACGCGTGCACGACTGGTGGCCGCTGGTGAATGTGTTCATCCGGCTGTGAGCTCAGGGTTTGCGCACGCTGATGATCGAGTCCCACTCGCTGACGTGGGCACTGCGGGTTTTCTTGTCGAACAGGCATAGCTCGCGGCCGGTGCGGTTCTTCATGTGCGCCTGGGGGTAGCGGCCCTGCAACAACAAGGCGCTGTAACCCACGCTGTCATCGAACTCGGCCGGGCGGCCCACGGCCTGGGTATCCTTGAGCTGGCTGGCGGCCGCGCAGGCCTGCAGTACCTGCTGGTCATGCTCGGCCCAGGCTGCTTCGCTGGAAGCCCCGGCGTTGCCCAGGGGGGCGAGGAGTATCAGGCCCAGCGCGGCGCTTTTGTACATGGGAGTCTCCGGGGCAAAGTCAGCAAGTATGCCCGAGCGAATCGCATAGGTTGCAGCCCGGCGTTGTTACAGAGTATATCGACGAAACTCGAACATGCCCGCCTGGGCATACAGGCGCCGCGCCGCCGTGTTGTCGGCGCGCAGGGTCAGGTCGACCAGCACTTCGCCGCGCTGGCTGTACATGAAAAACAGCTGGGCCAGCAGGGCGGTGCCCAGGCCCTGGCGCCGCGCGTGAGGTTGCACCGCCAGGTGGCGTATGAAGGTGCTGGCCCAGCCCATGGCGAAGCCGGCCAGGCCGTTGGCGTCGAAAACGGTGAGGCACAGATGGGGGCTGACTTCCGGGTCTGCCTGCAACTGTTCCAGCCACTGCGCGCACGTGAGGCCGGGCTCCAGCTGCTCGGTTTCCAGCAGCAGGGCATGGGCCGCGGGGCCGGTGGCCGGGGCCCAGGGGCGCAACTGCAAGCCGTTGGGCCAATGGGCCGGGCCCTGTTCGGGGTCCAGCGCCTTGCGCAACATCAGGCACTCCACCGTGGCGCCTCGCTCAGTCGTCCAGGCCGTTGACCACGCGGGCGGCGCGGATCAGGCACTGGGTAAGCTCGGGGGAGGAGAACTTGGTCAGCACCGCGTTGGCGCCGGCGGCCCGGGCTTTTTCACTGTTCATCTTGCTGTCCAGGGAGGTGTGCAGCAGCACATACAGGTCTTTGTAATCCGGCGTCTCGCGCAGGGTGCGGGTGAGCGCGTAGCCGTCCATTTCCGACATCTCGATGTCCGATACCAGCACATTGATCTGCTCAGGGGTACCCTGCAACTCCAGCAACAGGTCGATGGCCTCCCGCGCACTGCGTGCCGTGTGGCAGTGCAGGCCGAGGTTGCGCAAGGTCAGTACCGATTGCTGCAGGGCTACCTGGCTGTCGTCCACTACCAGGATCTTGGCCGTGGCCAGCAGTTGTGCATCATCTTCGCCCAGCTGCTCGGGCGCGGCCACCAGGGGCGCCGGGGTGATGCCGTGGATGACCTTCTCGATGTCCAGCACCTGCACGAGCTTGTCATCGACCCGCGTGACGCCGGTGATGAACGACTTCATGCCCGCGCCGTATGGTGGCGGACGGATGTCGGTGGTCAGGCAGTGAACGATCTTGCTCACGGCCTGCACGTGCAGGCCCTGTTTGGAGCGGCTGATGTCAGTGACGATCAGGCAGCCGCCATTGGGGTCCAGTAGCGGCAGCTCACCAATGGCACGGCTGAGGTCGATCACCGACAGCGAGTTGCCGCGCAGGGTGGCGACGCCTTTTACATGGGGGTGCGACTCCGGCAGCCGGGTCAGGGAGGGCGTGGGAATGATTTCGCTGACTTTCAGCAGGTTGATAGCCATCAGCTTGCCGCTGCGCAAGGTAAACAGCAGGAGCGAGAGTGAATCTGCGCGGGCATTCTTGGACGACATGGGGACCTTCTTTGTCAGACCGGATCTATTCATTGCCAGGTTTATCGACCCAGCAACCCTTGTCTTTAGCACCATTGAGCCATTACTTGAGCCCCAGCCGCTTTGCCAGGCGGCTTAAGTTCGCGCGGTCCAGGCCCAGGTCCCTGGCCGCAGCCGCCCAATTGCCCGGGTGCCGAGCAAGGCTCGCCTGGATCAGCCGCCGCTGGAAGGCATCGGTGGCCTGACGCAGGTCGGCGTCGGCGCCCGTTGGCTGGTCGGCGGGTGGCTCGGCTACATCGGGCGTATCCCCCATGCGCAGGCCCAGGTCGCTGGCGCTGAGTGTGAGGATAGTCGGGCGTTTGCCCTGCTGCCCCAGGGCCTTGAGTGATGCACGGCCAATCAGGTGCTCCAGTTCCCGCACATTACCAGGCCACGGGTAGGCCATTAGGGCCTCCTGGGCGTCAGTGCTCAGGCGCAGACTGTTGAGGCCCAGGCGCGAGCGGTTCTGTTCGAGAAAGAAGCCACTGAGCAAGAGGATATCGGCACCGCGCTCCCGCAGGGGCGGCACCAGCAGCGGGTACACGCTGAGGCGGTGGTAGAAGTCGGCCCGGTAACGGCCGTCGCGCACTTCTTCGGCAAGGTCGCGGTTGGTCGCGGCGATCAGGCGCACATCCACTCGGTGCTCGCGGTCGGAGCCCAGCCGCTGCAGTTGGCCACTCTGCAGTACCCGCAATAGCTTGGCCTGCACGGTCAATGACAACTCGCCCACTTCGTCCAGGAAGAGTGTGCCGCCATTGGCCAGTTCGAACTTGCCGCGGCGTTCGCTGGTAGCGCCGGTGAACGCGCCCCGCACATGGCCGAACAGTTCGCTTTCCACCAGGGTGTCGGGCAGGGCAGCGCAGTTGAGGCTGACCATCGGTTGCCCGGCACGGCTGGAGGCCTGGTGAATGGCCTGGGCCACCAATTCCTTGCCCACGCCGGTTTCGCCCGTGATCAGCACGGTCAGGTCGCTGCTGCCCACCAAACGCGTCTCGTCCACCAACCGTTTCAGGGCGGGGCTCTGGCCGATCATTTCCCGAGGTTGCTGGCCACTGGCCTGGCGGTAGAACTCGGCCCGCTGGTGTTCGTTTTCGGCACGCAGGGCCAGGTGGTCGATACGCTGCGCTACGGTGACGGTCGCGGCCGCCATGCTGGCGAAGGCTTGCAGGGCTTCCAGGTCGAGGCTGTCGAAACGTCGCGCGTCAAGGGCATCAAGGGTCAGCAAGCCCCAGGGGTGCTCGTCGACGAACAGCGGGCAACCGAGGCAGTCGTGCACGTGCAGGTCTTCGTGCAGCCCCTCGACCAGGCCGTCGTATGGGTCGGGAAGCGTCGTGTCGGCATCGAAACGGGTAGGGCCGGGGCTGGCCAGCAGCCTCTCGAACCGCGGGTGCTCGCTGACCTTGAAGCGTCGGCCCAGGGTATCAGTGCTGAGACCATCCACCGCCAGGGGTACCAATGCATCGCCTTCCAACCGCAACAGGGCCGTGGCGTCGCAAGGCAGCAGGGTGCGCAGGGTCTGCAACAGGCGGCGGTAACGCTCCTGTTCAGGCAAGTCCCGGGACAGGTCCGAGACCAGGGGGAGCAGGGCAGTGAGCAGTGGTTTTGCAGTCATATTGACCTCACGTAGTCAAACTGACTATACGCGCTTCGTGGTCCATATGACTCGACAATCTTTAGGTGGTTGTTTTTAAAGGGAAATATTTATGGCACGGATAGTGATATTGCTGAAGTGACTTTTTACTCAAGGCTCAAGGAGTTACCTCATGCTCAGTGCCCAGGACCGCGCCATCGTCAAAGCCACCGTCCCCCTGCTGGAAAGCGGCGGCGAAGCGCTCACTACCCATTTCTACCGTACCCTGCTGGAAGAGAACCCGGGCGTGCGCCCGTTGTTCAACCAGGCTCACCAGGCCAATGGTGACCAACCCCGCGCCCTGGCCAACGGCGTACTGATGTACGCCCGGCACATCGATGAACTCGACCAGCTGGGTGGCCTGGTGGCGCGCATCATCAACAAGCACGTGGCTTTGCAGATCCAGGCCGAGCACTACCCTATCGTCGGGGCATGCCTGCTGCGCGCGATCGAGGATGTGCTGGGCAGCGATATCGCGACCCCCGATGTGCTGGCCGCCTGGGGCAATGCTTACCAGCAGTTGGCCGACATTCTGATGGGCGCCGAGGCTGAGGTGTATCAGCACAAGGCAGAGGCACCGGGTGGCTGGCGTGGTGGCCGCGCGTTCAAGCTGGCGGCGCGGGTCGAAGAAAGCGCGGAAATCGTTTCCTTCTATTTCGAGCCGGTGGATGGCCGCGCGGTTCTGGACTTCAGTGCCGGGCAGTACATTGGCATCAAGGTCATGATCGAGGGGCAGGAACACCGCCGCACCTATTCGCTGTCGGCATTGTTGAACGCTGGCCAGTACCGTATCAGCGTCAAGCGCGAGGCAGGCGGCAAGGTCTCGGGGTTCCTGCATGACCACTTGAAAGTGGGTGACCAGGTTGAACTGTTCCCGCCGGCCGGCGAGTTCGTGCTTCACGGCGGCACCAAGCCGCTGGTATTGATCAGTGGCGGGGTAGGTATTACCCCGACCTTGGCCATGCTGGAGGCAGCACTTCCCAGTGGGCGGCCCATTCACTTCATTCATTGTGCGCGCAACAGCGCCGCCCATGGGTTTCGCGCTTGGGTGGACGGCCTGGCCGCACAACACCCGCAGCTCAAGCGCTTCTATTGCTACGATGACGTTGACGGGCTGCTGAGCCAGGAGCGGCTGGACGCCTGGCTGCCGGCCGAGCGTGACCTGGATGCCTATTTCCTGGGCCCCAAGGGCTTCATGAAAGCGGTAAGCGGCCATCTCAAGGCGCTGGGCGTGCCGCAAGACCAGGCGCACCATGAATTCTTCGGGCCGGCCGCTGCCCTGGAATGAACGAAGAGGGAAGGGCCCGTGGCGGGCGGGTTAATGTTGGGGTAATTTCCCTGCTATTAACTCCAACATCCTGCAGCAGTTTAGGAACCTTCCTGTTTATTCAGGGTCTTGGGGAGCGTGTAGACTGGCGGGCGAAATGACTCGGTACGCCGATCCACACCTATGAAAGGACAAGCAATGAGCGATGTGAAATTGCAGCTGAGCCGCGAAAAGCGTTTTCTGGTCTTGCTGGGCATCATCTGCCTGGCGCTGGTTGGCGGTGCGCTGTACATGCAGGTGGTGCTTCAGGAAATGCCCTGCCCGCTGTGCATCCTGCAACGCTATGCGCTGCTGTTCATTGCCTTGTTCGCTTTCATCGGCGCCGCCATGCCTGGCAAGCGCAGCCTCACGGTGTTCGAAGCCCTGGTGGTGGTGAGCGCCATCGGTGGCGCGGTGGCCGCGCGTTCAAGCTGGCGGCGCGGGTCGAAGAAAGCGCGGAAATCGTTTCCTTCTATTTCGAGCCGGTGGATGGCCGCGCGGTTCTGGACTTCAGTGCCGGGCAGTACATTGGCATCAAGGTCATGATCGAGGGGCAGGAACACCGCCGCACCTATTCGCTGTCGGCATTGTTGAACGCTGGCCAGTACCGTATCAGCGTCAAGCGCGAGGCAGGCGGCAAGGTCTCGGGGTTCCTGCATGACCACTTGAAAGTGGGTGACCAGGTTGAACTGTTCCCGCCGGCCGGCGAGTTCGTGCTTCACGGCGGCACCAAGCCGCTGGTATTGATCAGTGGCGGGGTAGGTATTACCCCGACCTTGGCCATGCTGGAGGCAGCACTTCCCAGTGGGCGGCCCATTCACTTCATTCATTGTGCGCGCAACAGCGCCGCCCATGGGTTTCGCGCTTGGGTGGACGGCCTGGCCGCACAACACCCGCAGCTCAAGCGCTTCTATTGCTACGATGACGTTGACGGGCTGCTGAGCCAGGAGCGGCTGGACGCCTGGCTGCCGGCCGAGCGTGACCTGGATGCCTATTTCCTGGGCCCCAAGGGCTTCATGAAAGCGGTAAGCGGCCATCTCAAGGCGCTGGGCGTGCCGCAAGACCAGGCGCACCATGAATTCTTCGGGCCGGCCGCTGCCCTGGAATGAACGAAGAGGGAAGGGCCCGTGGCGGGCGGGTTAATGTTGGGGTAATTTCCCTGCTATTAACTCCAACATCCTGCAGCAGTTTAGGAACCTTCCTGTTTATTCAGGGTCTTGGGGAGCGTGTAGACTGGCGGGCGAAATGACTCGGTACGCCGATCCACACCTATGAAAGGACAAGCAATGAGCGATGTGAAATTGCAGCTGAGCCGCGAAAAGCGTTTTCTGGTCTTGCTGGGCATCATCTGCCTGGCGCTGGTTGGCGGTGCGCTGTACATGCAGGTGGTGCTTCAGGAAATGCCCTGCCCGCTGTGCATCCTGCAACGCTATGCGCTGCTGTTCATTGCCTTGTTCGCTTTCATCGGCGCCGCCATGCCTGGCAAGCGCAGCCTCACGGTGTTCGAAGCCCTGGTGGTGGTGAGCGCCATCGGTGGCGCGGTGGCCGCGGGCAATCATGTCTACGTGCTCGCCAACCCGTCGGTGAGCTGCGGCGTCGACGTTCTGCAGCCTTTCGTCGACGGCCTGCCCCTGGCCGATGCCTGGCCCCTGGTGTTCCAGGTCGGCGGCTTCTGCACCACCGCCTACCCACCCGTGCTGGGGCTGTCGCTGGCCCAGTGGGCTCTGGTAGCCTTCGCACTCACCATCGTTCTGGTGCCGCTTGGCATCTGGCGCAACCGTCGCCAAGGGTGAAAAGGCGCTCGGTTACAAATCATTATTCGTGCCTGTTTTGCTCCCTTCGGGGGGCGTGACGGATAAGCACAGACCTTTTGTATGGGCTTTATCCCTAGCAAACATAGGCTTTTAGCGGTGTGGCAGGGGGTGCGACATCGTGTCGCAAGGCCTTGAAAGTGGGGGTCATTGTTGCATAATCAGAAACTTATTGTTGCTAAATAAGCCATAGTCAATGATTCCTGAGGTATCTACAATCCCCGCAAAATCGCTCGGCCAGGCGCCTCGAACCGCTGGAACAGAAGGCAAACCGCCCTCTTGAACGGCACTCAAGGCCACGTCGGGCGCGGGGCTCAAGAACCCGCCTTGTGAATGCGCAGCCAAATGGATTTGGTTTGCAGACAGGCTATTGCCGATAAGAATTTACCGCACCACACAGGTCTGCCAAACAGCAGCAGCTGATCTCTAGGCATGCCCGTATCCAACTCGATAAATGCTGACGCTTGGCAGGACGAAGTGTTGGCGATCAAAACACAATTGCACTGATGCAAGCTGCTTAGAGGTCGTGAGATGAGCAAAAAGCGTTACCCCAGACTGTTTGGCATATTGCCCTTTTTCGGCATGCTTTTTCTCGGTGGTTGCAAGTGGACCCTGCTTGACCCGAAAGGGCCTATCGGTCTCGACGAGAGAAACCTGATCATTACCGCTACCCTGCTGATGCTGCTGGTGGTGGTACCTGTCATTGTCATGACCGTCGTGTTCGCGTGGAAGTATCGCGCTACCAACACCGCGGCCAAGTACACGCCGGACTGGAACCACTCCACCAAGATCGAAGCCGTGGTGTGGGGTATCCCGCTCTGCCTGCTGATCGTGCTGGGCGTGATCACCTACAAGTCGACCCACGCTCTCGACCCGTACCGCCCGATCGAGTCCGACGTCAAGCCGATCACCATCCAGGTTGTCTCGCTGGACTGGAAGTGGCTGTTCATCTACCCGGACCAGGGCATCGCCACCGTCAACAAGGTGGTCTTCCCGGCCAACACCCCGGTGAACTTCCGCATTACCTCGGATTCGGTGATGAACTCGTTCTTCATCCCGGGCCTGGGCGGCCAGATCTACTCGATGGCCGGCATGACCACCCAGTTGCACCTGCTGGCCAGCCAGCCGCATGAATTCGATGGTATCTCCGCCAACTACAGCGGCGAAGGTTTCACCGGCATGAAGTTCAAGGCACTCGCCACCACCCAGGCGGATTTCGATGCATGGGTCAGCGAAGCAAAGAATTCACCTAAACAGCTTGATTCGGCTGAGTACGCTGCCCTGGCCAAACCAAGCGAGAAAAATCCTGTCGAGCTTTATTCCTCGTACGCGCCAAACCTGTTCCAGACCATCATCAAGAAGTATGAAGGCATGAACCCAGGTCACATCGCGCATGAAGGCAAAGAAGTCGCCGGCATGGAAGGTATGGAAGGTATGGACATGGGTTCGCATTCAGCTGCTGGGGCAGAGGAGTAAACGATGTTTGGTAAATTAACTTTGGAAGCGATCCCCTTCCATGTCCCGATAGTCATGGTGACGCTCGCCGTCATCGCACTGGGTGGACTGGCGTTGGTCGGGGCGATCACTTACTTCAAGAAATGGTCCTACCTGTGGACCGAATGGCTGACCTCGGTCGACCACAAGAAAATCGGCGTGATGTACGTCATCGTGGCCATGGTCATGCTGATCCGTGGTTTTGCCGACGCCATCATGATGCGTTCGCAGCTTGCCTTGTCCGCCAATGGCGGTGAGGGCTACCTGCCGCCTGAGCACTATGACCAGATCTTCACCGCTCACGGTGTGATCATGATCATCTTCATGGCGATGCCTTTCTTCACCGGCCTGATGAACCTGGCTCTGCCTCTGCAGATCGGCGCCCGTGACGTTGCGTTCCCGTTCCTGAACTCCCTGAGCTTCTGGCTGCTGGTATCCGGTGTGGTACTGGTGAACCTGTCGCTGGGCGTCGGCGAATTCGCACGTACCGGTTGGGTTGCCTATCCGCCGCTGTCGGAACTGGGCTATAGCCCGGGCGTGGGTGTCGACTACTACATCTGGGCGCTGCAGCTGTCGGGTATCGGTACGACCCTGACCGGTGTAAACTTCCTGGTGACCGTGCTGAAAATGCGCACCCCTGGCATGAAATTGATGGACATGCCTATCTTCACCTGGACCTGCACCTGGGCCAACGTCCTGATCGTGGCTTCGTTCCCGATCCTGGCCGCCACCATGGCGCTGCTGACCCTTGACCGTTACCTGGACTTCCACATCTTCACGAACGAATTGGGTGGTAACCCGATGATGTACGTGAACCTGTTCTGGGCATGGGGTCACCCTGAGGTATACATCCTGATCCTGCCGGCCTTCGGCGTGTTCTCGGAAGTGGTATCGACCTTCTCCGGCAAGCGTCTGTTCGGCCACGTGTCGATGATTCTGGCTTCCGGCTGCATCGCGGTACTGGGCTTCATGGTCTGGCTGCACCACTTCTTCACCATGGGTTCGGGCGCCAGCGTCAACTCCTTCTTCGGGTTGGCAACGATGCTCATTGCGATCCCGACGGGTGTGAAGCTGTTCAACTGGCTGTTCACCATCTACCAGGGCCGCCTGCGCTTCACCGCGCCGGTGATGTGGACCCTGGGCTTCATGATCACCTTCTCGATCGGCGGCATGACCGGCGTACTGCTGGCCATTCCTGGTGCTGACTTCGTTCTGCACAACAGCCTGTTCGTCGTGGCTCACTTCCACAACGTGATCATCGGTGGTGCTGTATTCGGTTACATCGCAGGTTTCGGCTTCTGGTTCCCTAAAGCCTTCGGTTTCACCCTGTGCGAGAAGTGGGGCAAGCGTGCCTTCTGGTTCTGGCTGTCGGGCTTCTACGTAGCCTTCATGCCACTGTACGCGCTGGGCTTCATGGGCATGACCCGTCGTCTGAACCACACCGACAACCCGGACTGGACCCCGTACCTGTACGTGGCCATGGGCGGTGCGGTACTGATCCTGTTCGGTATCCTGTGCCAGTTCATCCAGCTGTACGTTTCCATCCGTGACCGCGAGCAGAACCGCGACGTGACCGGTGACCCATGGAACGGCCACACCCTGGAATGGCAGACCTCGTCGCCACCTCCGTTCTACAACTTCGCTACCCTGCCAGTTGTAAGCGACATCGACGCATTCACCGATGCCAAGCGCAAAGGTATCGCCTACTCGGTTCCGGCCAAGTACACCGATATCCACATGCCTAACAACACTGCCAGCGGCCTGGTCATCAGCGCCTTCCTGACCGTGTTCGGTTTCGCCATGATCTGGCACATCTTCTGGCTGGCCGCCGTTGGCCTGGCCGGTGCGGTGATCTACTTCATCATCCACGCCGCGCGTGATGATCAAGGCTACATGGTCCCTGCAGCAGAAGTGGCTCGCATCGAAGGCGAACGTCAACAAATCTTGGCGAAAGCAAACGTGGCCGGTGTCTCCAAGACCCCCGTCAACGCGCTTGAACAGGCTTAAACAATGTCGAACATAGTATTGAACGCTGGAACTGCCCATGGTCACGACCATGGGCACGACGACCACGAACACCACGATGCGGGTCCGATGACCGTATTTGGTTTCTGGATCTACCTGATGACGGACTGCATTCTGTTCGCATCGATCTTCGCTACCTACGCTGTGCTGTCGGGTAACGTTGCCGGTGGTCCGTCGGGTCACGACATCTTCGAACTGCCTTATGTACTGGGCGAAACCGCTTGCCTGCTGCTCAGCTCCATCACCTACGGCTTCGCCATGCTGGCGCTGCACAAAGGTAACAAGGGCGGCGTGCTGGGTTGGCTGTTCATCACCTTCCTGTTCGGCCTGGGCTTCATCGGCATGGAAGTGAACGAGTTCCACAAGCTGATCGCCGAGGGCTTCGGCCCGTCGCGCAGCGGCTTCCTGTCGGGCTTCTTCACCCTGGTGGGTACTCACGGCGCGCACGTTACCAGCGGTCTGCTGTGGATGGCGGTGATGATGTACCAGGTCTCGAAACACGGCCTGACCCCGACCGTCAACACCCGCCTGAGCTGCCTGAGCCTGTTCTGGCACTTCCTGGACGTGGTCTGGATCTGCGTGTTCACCGTTGTCTACCTGATGGGGGTTCTGTAATGGCTAACGCTCATTCCCACGACACTGGCAGCCACGGCAGCTTCAAGTCGTACATGATCGGTTTCGTGCTGTCGATCATCCTGACCGCCATTCCGTTTGGCCTGGTGATGTACCCGACGTTCTCCAAGTCCGCGACCCTGGTCCTGGTCCTGGCGTTCGCCGTTATCCAGGTGCTGGTGCACCTGGTGTACTTCCTGCACCTGGATCGCAGCGAAGCGCAGCGCAACAACGTGATTGCCTTCGTGTTCGCCGGGCTCGTGATCGCGCTCCTGGTGGGTCTGGCGCTGTGGATCATGTTCAGCATCCATACCGTCATGATGGCGCACTGAGGAAAACTGCATGTCCGTTAAGCACTTTATCCAAATCACCAAACCGGGGATCATTTTCGGTAACGTGCTTTCTGTGGCAGGCGGCTTTTTCCTGGCCTCGCAAGGGCATGTCGATTTCGCCCTTTTCCTGGCCACGGTGATTGGCACTTCACTGGTGGTGGCGTCCGGTTGTGCATTCAACAACTGCATTGACCGCGACATCGACGTGAAGATGGAACGCACCAAGAACCGCGCACTGGTCCAGGGCCTGATCTCGTTGAAGGTCGCCCTGGCCTACGCCACCCTGCTGGGTGTGGCGGGCCTGGCCATGCTGTACAAGATGGCCAACCCGCTGGCGGCCTTGGGCGGCCTGATCGGCTTCATCATCTACGTGGGTTTCTACAGCCTGTATCTGAAGCGCAAATCGGTACACGGTACCCTGGTCGGCAGCCTCTCCGGAGCCATGCCGCCCGTCATCGGGTACGTTGCCGTCAGCGGCCACTTCGATATGGCAGCATTGACCCTGCTGGTGATGTTCAGCCTTTGGCAAATGCCGCATTCCTATGCCATCGCGATCTTCCGCTTCAACGACTACCTGGCCGCATCGATTCCGGTGCTGCCAGTCAAGCGTGGCATCGTTGTAGCCAAGAAACACATCCTGCTCTACATCCTGGCGTTCCTGCTGGCGACCCTCATGCTGACCCTTGGTGGTTACGCAGGCATGAGCTACCTGGCGGTGGCGGCAGCGATGGGCATGTACTGGCTGTATATGGCCTGGACCGGTTACAAGGCAGTTGATGACAAGGTGTGGGCACGCAAGCTGTTCGTGTTCTCCATCTTCACCATCACGGCCCTGAGTGTGATGATGTCCCTGGACTTCAAGGCGCCGACGGAGCTGTTGCTGACCTACGCTCACTGAGTGTCGGCCAGCTGACTCGATCGCTGTCCTGCTGCACTGATGAAACGCCCCGTACCGAAAGGTCCGGGGTGTTTTTGTTTGTGCATGGCCTTGAGGCAAATACCGCTGATTTCTGTTTTTCAGTGAAAAATCCTGTTTTATTGATTTTTATTAGTTAATTAGCCTGATAAAAACCAAATAAATTCACTTATCCCTGAATTGGCCTTTACAGCACAATGGCCTCCGCATTATCGTGAAACCCAGGCCAGCACACTGGCCGCGTCGCTCGGACGGTTCCGGGCGCTTACGTTTCGAGGTTTCATCATGGCTGAACACGGTTCTTCGCCGCGCCGCTTTTCGCGTATCGATCGGCTCCCCCCTTACGTCTTCAATATCACCGCCGAGCTCAAGATGGCTGCCCGCCGCCGTGGCGAGGACATCATCGACCTGAGCATGGGCAACCCCGACGGCGCCACCCCGCCGCACATTGTCGAAAAACTGGTCAGCGTCGCCCAACGTGATGACACTCACGGCTACTCGACTTCGCGTGGCATCCCGCGGCTGCGCCGGGCCATTTCGCGCTGGTACGCCGACCGCTATCAGGTCGAGATCGACCCCGAGAACGAAGCCATCGTCACCATTGGCTCCAAGGAAGGCCTGGCGCACCTGATGCTGGCTACCCTGGACCAGGGCGATACGGTGCTGGTCCCCAACCCCAGCTACCCGATCCACATCTACGGTGCCGTGATTGCCGGCGCCCAGGTGCGCTCTGTACCGCTGGTACCGGGCGTGGACTTCTTCGACGAACTGGAGCGCGCCATTCGCGGCTCCATTCCCAAGCCGAAGATGATGATCCTGGGCTTCCCGTCCAACCCCACCGCCCAGTGCGTGGAGCTGGACTTCTTCGAGCGCGTGGTGGCCCTGGCCAAGCAGTACGATGTGCTGGTGGTGCATGACCTGGCTTATGCCGACATCGTCTACGACGGCTGGAAAGCTCCCTCGATCATGCAGGTGCCTGGCGCCAAGGACATCGCGGTGGAGTTCTTCACCCTGTCCAAGAGCTACAACATGGCCGGCTGGCGTATCGGCTTCATGGTCGGCAACCCCGAGCTGGTCAACGCCCTGGCGCGCATCAAGAGCTACCACGACTACGGTACCTTCACGCCCCTGCAGGTGGCCGCCATCGCTGCCCTGGAAGGTGACCAGCAGTGCGTGCTGGACATCGCCGAGCAGTATCGTCAGCGCCGCAATGTGCTGGTCAAGGGCCTGCATGAGCTGGGCTGGATGGTGAAACCCAGGCCAGCACACTGGCCGCGTCGCTCGGACGGTTCCGGGCGCTTACGTTTCGAGGTTTCATCATGGCTGAACACGGTTCTTCGCCGCGCCGCTTTTCGCGTATCGATCGGCTCCCCCCTTACGTCTTCAATATCACCGCCGAGCTCAAGATGGCTGCCCGCCGCCGTGGCGAGGACATCATCGACCTGAGCATGGGCAACCCCGACGGCGCCACCCCGCCGCACATTGTCGAAAAACTGGTCAGCGTCGCCCAACGTGATGACACTCACGGCTACTCGACTTCGCGTGGCATCCCGCGGCTGCGCCGGGCCATTTCGCGCTGGTACGCCGACCGCTATCAGGTCGAGATCGACCCCGAGAACGAAGCCATCGTCACCATCGGCTCCAAGGAAGGCCTGGCGCACCTGATGCTGGCTACCCTGGACCAGGGGGATACGGTGCTGGTCCCCAACCCCAGCTACCCGATCCACATCTACGGTGCCGTGATTGCCGGCGCCCAGGTGCGCTCTGTGCCGCTGGTACCGGGCGTGGACTTCTTCGACGAACTGGAGCGCGCCATTCGCGGCTCCATTCCCAAGCCGAAGATGATGATCCTGGGCTTCCCGTCCAACCCCACCGCCCAGTGCGTGGAGCTGGACTTCTTCGAGCGCGTGGTGGCCCTGGCCAAGCAGTACGATGTGCTGGTGGTGCACGACCTGGCTTATGCCGACATCGTCTACGACGGCTGGAAAGCTCCCTCGATCATGCAGGTGCCTGGCGCCAAGGACATCGCGGTGGAGTTCTTCACCCTGTCCAAGAGCTACAACATGGCTGGCTGGCGTATCGGCTTCATGGTCGGCAACCCCGAGTTGGTCAACGCCCTGGCGCGCATCAAGAGCTACCACGACTACGGTACCTTCACGCCCCTGCAGGTGGCCGCCATCGCTGCCCTGGAAGGTGACCAGCAGTGCGTGCTGGACATCGCCGAGCAGTACCGTCAGCGCCGCAATGTGCTGGTCAAGGGCCTGCACGAGCTGGGCTGGATGGTGGAGAACCCCAAGGCGTCCATGTATGTCTGGGCCAAGATCCCCGAGCAATATGCCCACCTCGGCTCGCTGGAGTTTGCCAAGAAGCTGCTGGCAGACGCCAAGGTGTGCGTGTCGCCGGGTATCGGTTTTGGCGAATACGGCGATGACCATGTGCGCTTCGCCCTCATCGAAAACCAGGACCGTATTCGTCAGGCGCTTCGCGGCATTCGCCAGATGTTCCGCGCCGATGGCTTCACCAAGGCGCCGAAGGCCTAATACACCTGCACAACGACCTCGGCGAGCCCTTCCTCGGGGTCGCCAATGGTCTCGACCGTCAGCTGCGCGACCTTGCCGGTGCCTTCACAGCCCACCCCCTGGGCCTGAAGGCTGGCGTGCGGGTCGCCAGTTGCCACCAGCACCGGGCAGGTGGGCACCGTGATCGCTCCGCTGAAACTGATCAGCCCCTCGTTGGCTGTCAGGGCGGGACTTGCGAGCGCGAGCAGCAGAAGGGCGAGGTGGCGTGCATGAAGGCACATTGTTTCTTACCGTTACCGAAAGTGAGGCGCGGCATTATCCGGAAACGTCTGGGCCAGGGTAACCGGATGCTTCCGGTAACGGCCTAGGACTTCTCCGAATCAGTCCCGATCCTGCCACTCGTACTGCATCTGCCGCGCCGTGCGCCGGGCGGCCTCGCCGCCCAGCAGGCGGGCAACCATGTGCAGGCTCATGTCGATGCCGGCGGAAATGCCGGCCGAGGTGATCAGTTCCCCCAGGTCTACGTAGGGCACGTCGCCGACCACCGTCAGGGCCGGGTAGTCGCGGCGCAGTGGCTCGATATCGTCCCAGTGGGTGGTCACCGTCTGGTCGCTCAATACCCCGGCCCTGGCCAGGATAAAGGCGCCGGTGCACACCGAGGTCACCAGGGCCGTGCGCTCGGCGGTCGCGGCTACCCAGTCCAGGGTGGGGCGGTGAGCCAGCGGTTGGTCAACGATGCCGCCAGGCACTATCAGCACGTCACAGGCCTGGGCGGTCAGCAGGCTGGCATCGGCCTGAACCCGCAGCCCGTGGCGCGCGGGCACCAGCCCCGGTTCCGCCGCCACCGTGTGCACCTTGAAGGGCGCATGGGGCAACAGTGCATCGCGCAAGGCGATGCGGCTGGCGACGCTGAAGACTTCGTAGGGGCCGGCGAAGTCGAGAATCTCGACATCGGGGTACAGCAGCAGGTTGATGTTCAGGGTGCGCTGGTGGATCAGGTCAGTCAGGGCGGCGGCCATGATGGGCTCCTTGGGTGAGTAAGCCCATCATGGCGGGTTGGCGGTTGGCGGGTGTGACAATCACCCCACAAATCCTGCCATCCAGCCACGCTTTGCGCACGTTGTCTCGGTGCCCTACATCATGAGGGAGCCCACCACGTTCTTGCTCTTGATCATCGAGGGTTCGCGCAGGCTGGTGTCGGCCCGGCAGGCGGCGAGGGTGCGCGCAGTGGCCGTGGTGATGGCGTTGACGGTATGGGTCTGCTCGTCCACGTCCCCCGAAAGGCACGCGCAGCCGTAGCCATAGTCACCATTGGTTCGAACCCACTGGCTGGAACGGAACACCGGTTTCTGCCCTGGGGCGGTGTAGCCGTCGGCGGTGGCTACTTTCCAGTTACCAGCGTGGTCCACCAGGTTGACTACCCGCGGGGCCGGGTTTTCGTACCAGCCACACAGGTGGTCTTCGTTGGCGTCGGCGGCCTGGGCCAGTGGGGTGAGGGCGGTAGTCAGCAGCAGGGCGCTGGCCGTGAGGAGGGAAAGGCGCATAAGACCTCCGTGTCTTGTGAGATGAGAATGGGATTGGCTTCGCAATGACCACACTATTAGTAACATTATATTGACGTTTTTCAGTGTCAAAAATGTAGCGACAACGCTACTTTTGATGGCTTCGTGCTAAAAGTGACGAGGTGGTCACAAAATTCATGGTGGCGTTTTGAGCATCCTGATCTGTCCGAGGCCCCTGCAAAGGTCGTTCGAACAAGCGGTCCATGGCTAAGGTCCTGCACCCGGTGCGCGGGTGTACACCGGCAGCAGTCGCTAGTCCGTCACATAGCTTCCCTAAGATTCGGAAACGTCCGACATCCTAGTGAGCCCCATCATGCATGCCAGTACCGATACCCTGATGCGCCGCATTCACCGCGAGCTGGTCGACCACGGTGACGAAGAGCTGGAACTCGAGCTCATGGACGATGGCCTCGATTTCGACGAACTGTTTGACCACAACGTCCCCGAAAGCCCGGAAAAGCGGGCGCGCCGGCACTACTTCGCCCAGCTGTTCCGGCTTCAGGGCGAGTTGGTGAAGTTGCAGAGCTGGGTGGTGAAGACCGGCCACAAGGTGGTCATTCTGTTCGAAGGCCGTGACGCGGCCGGCAAGGGGGGTGTCATCAAGCGTATTACCCAGCGGCTCAACCCACGGGTATGCCGGGTGGCGGCCTTGCCTGCGCCCAATGACCGGGAACGCACCCAGTGGTACTTTCAGCGCTACATTTCGCACCTGCCGGCAGCGGGGGAGATCGTGCTGTTCGACCGCAGCTGGTACAACCGGGCCGGGGTCGAGAAGGTCATGGGCTTCTGCAACGACGAGCAGTATGAAGAGTTCTTCCGTAGCGTGCCCGAGTTCGAGCGCATGCTGGCGCGCTCGGGCATTCAGTTGATCAAATACTGGTTTTCCATTTCCGACCAGGAACAGCACCTGCGTTTCCTCAGCCGTATTCATGATCCACTCAAGCAATGGAAGCTCAGCCCCATGGACCTTGAATCGCGCCGGCGTTGGGAGGCCTACACCAAGGCCAAGGAAATCATGCTGCAACGCACCCATATCGCCGAGGCGCCGTGGTGGGTGGTACAGGCCGATGACAAGAAAAAGGCCCGGTTGAACTGTATCAACCACCTGCTCACGCAGATGCCCTACGAGGAGGTGGCGCACCCGGTGATCGAACTGCCCCAGCGCGAGCGCCAGGAAGACTACAGTCGCACGCCGGTGCCGGCGGAGCTCTTCGTGCCTCAGCTTTACTGACCTGGCGGCCGCCGCTCAGGGCATTGGCCAAAGGTGGGCCGCATTCCAGCGGGCTATCCAGGCTGGCAGAGCGTCGCCGGGCATGGGTTCGGCGATGCCAAAGCCCTGGGCCAGCTCACAGCCCAGTTGCAGCAGGCGCGAAGCCTGGGCGGCGCTGTCCACGCCCTCGGCGATGATCTCGCGGCGGAATGCGATGGCCAGGCCCAGGATAGCTTGCAGGATGGAAATGTCTTCCGGAGCGTGCAGCATGCCCTGGATGAAGGTCTGGTCGATCTTCAGCTGGGCCACCGGCAAGCGCTTGAGGTAGCTGAGCGACGAATAGCCGGTGCCGAAATCGTCCAGGGCAAAGCGCACGCCCATGGCCGCGCAGGTGCGGATGGTGTGGGACACCCCATCAATGTCTTCCAGGGCGCTGGTTTCCAGAATCTCGATCATCAGCATCTGCGGGTCGAGGTCCGCGTGGGCGCCCAGGCGCTCCACCAGGTTGGCGACGAAATCGGGGTGTTGCAGTTGCCGGGCGCCGACGTTGATGCTGACCGGTACCCGCACGCCCGCTTGCTGCCAGGCGCGCACCTGGCTAAGCGCACTGTCCAGCACCCAGTCGCCGATGATCTCCGACAAGGCGTTGCCTTCGATCAGCGGCAGGAAGCTTTCCGGCATCAGCAAGCCTTTTTCCGGGTGCAGCCACCGCACCAGTGCCTCGGCGCCCACCACCTCGCCTGTGCGCAGGTTCACCTTTGGCTGGTAGTACAAAAGCAGTTCGTGCTCGCGAATGGCGCGGTCGATTCGGTCCAGCCGCGCATTGTGGCCGCGCAGGTCCAGGTCGTGCTGGGCATCGAACACATGGTAGCGGTTCTTCCCCGCCAGCTTGGCCTGGTACATGGCCTGGTCGGCCTGGCGCAACAGCTGGTCGGCGCTGACGTCACCTTCCTGGGGGTAGTAGCTGACGCCGATGCTGGCTGACAGTTGCACGTCCAGGCTGCCGATGTGCATCGCTTCGCTGGCCGCCGACAGCAACCGGTCCAGCATCGGAGCACTGTCACACACCTGGTCCAGGTCGACGATCAGGGCCACGAACTCGTCGCCACCCAGGCGTGCCAGGGTACAGGCGTCACGCAGGGTGTGTTTCATGCGCCGGGCCACGGTGGTCAGCACCTTGTCACCGGTCTCGTGGCCGTGCAGGTCGTTGATGGCTTTGAAACCGTCCAGGTCCAGGTAGGCCAGCGCCACCTTGCAACCCTGGCTGAGTGCCTGGCTCATGGCCTGCTGCAGCCGTGAGGCCAGCAACACGCGGTTGGGCAAATGGGTAAGCGGGTCGTAGTGGGCGATGTATTCCAGTTGGCGCTGATGTTCATGCAGGTCGGTGACATCGGTGAACAGCGATATGTAATTCTGGATATGCCCGCGCACGTCGAGGATGGCGGTAATGGTCTGCCGGGTAGCGAAGGTTTCGCCGTTGCGTCGCCGGTTCCACAGGTCACCCTGCCAGTAGTGCTCATCGCGCAGGCCGCGCCACAGGTCGAGGTAGACGGAGCGCTCGGTCAGCCCCGAGGCCAGAAAGCGCGGGTTCTGGCCCAGGGCTTCCTCTCGCGGGTAGCCAGTGATGGTGGTGAAAGCATCGTTGACCTCGATGATGGTACCGCCGGCGTCGGTGATCATGATGCCTTCGCGGGCATGGGTGAACACGCTGGCGGCCAGGCTGAGGCGGCTTTCTATCTGCCGACGGGCGGTAAGGTCAGTGAGGCTGACGCGCACGCTGGGCGGTTTGCTTGCATAGCGCAGGCAATTGAGCCGCGCGGGCCAGTGGCTGCCATCGGCGCGGGTCAGTGCCAATTCACATTCTTCAGCCTGGCCGCCGCGGCTTACCCGCACGAACACCTGGTGCCAGCGGTCGCGCTCGGGCAATGCCACACGCCCGGCAAACCGGCGCTGCAGGAGGTGTTCACGCTTGCAGCCCAACAGCTGCTCGCCGGTCTGGTTGACCGCTTCGATCACGCCGTCCGCGTTCAGGGTCAGGTAGCCCACCGGGGCGTGTTCGTACAGGTCAAGGTACAGGTCGCGCGAGGCTTCCAGCGCATTGTGGGCGTGACGCAGCTCTTCGTTCTGCACCTGCAGTTCGAGCTGGTGCAGCTGCAATTCATGCACGAGGTGGGCGTTTTCGCCCTGAACGCCGGCCCGCTGCATTGCCATGGAGGTACTGTGCGCGGGTGTCGGCTTTTTCATCGTGATCCGGCCTCTAGGTTCTCGACGGTTGGTACTGCATGGCCAGCAAAATCAGGTGAGGGCGCGCGCCCTGGCCGGCAACGCGTCGTGCATTCAAGGTAATGGTCGTGGGGCCAAGGCCGGGAAGGTCTTGCTGCACCTTGAAGCCGTCGAAACTGGTGTCGCGCGTCAGAATGGTGCGCAGTTGCTCGCGCAACGCCACAATATCCCATTGGCCGTCGCCCAGTTCGTACAATTTGTGGCCGTTGGTCCGGGCCGCCGAAGTATGGAAGGCACGGTGGTAGGAGCGGCTGGCCGAAACCACGCACAGGTCCTGGTCCAGCACCAGCAATGGCTCCAGCACCGTATCGACGATGGCTTCGGCCAACTCCCGGGCGGCCTGCACGGCCTGGTCGTTGGCCATGCGAGTATTGATGTCATGGAAGGTCATCACTACCCCGTCTATCACATTGTCCAGGGTTCGGTACGGCAACAGCCGCGCAAGGAACCAGTTGCCGGATGTGGTGCGCAGTTCTATTTCCCGCGGGATCAGGGTGTCCAGCACTTCCTGCGCCGGTACCAGCAGATCGAGTGAGTCCAGGTACGAGGTGATGTCAGCCAGTGGTCGCCCGACGTCCTTGGGTATCAACCGGTAAATCTTCACGGCATCACGGGTGAAGCGCCGGATGGTGAGGTGAGTATCCAGAAATATAGTGCCGATATTGATGCTGTCGAGCAGGTTTTTCATGTCGTTCTGCATGTCGCCCAACTGCTCGATCTTGGCCTGCAGTTCGGCGTTGACGGTCACCAGTTCCTCGTTGACCGACTGCAGTTCTTCGCGCGACGTTTCCAGTTCCTCGTTGGACGATTGCAGTTCTTCGTTGGTGGACTGCATTTCTTCGTTGGCAGAACTCAGTTCCTCGTTGGCGTCCTGCAGCTCGTCGATGCTGGCCTGCAGGTTTTCGCGGGTATATGCCAGGTCGCGCTCCAATTGGCTGATGCGCTCGCTGGTCGGGGTGGCGCTGCGTTTGCCGGGGTTGGCGAGGGGGGCGGCGTTCGGGTGGGCCTGTTCCTGGAAGGTCACCAGCAGCAGGCGCTCCCCGGCGGGGGTATCGGCCATGCGCCGCACACTCAGGCGCACCTGGCGCACGGCATCGTCGCTGACCACGCTCAGGGGCGGCGTCACGATAGTCTCGGTGCTGCCGGCGGCGCGGTGCACGGCGTTGCGCAACTCCAGCTGCAGGCCCTCGCGGGCCATGTCCACGACGTTGAGGCTGGCCTGGCCCGGGGCGGGCCGCAGGTAGCGGCCAGTGTCGCCGTGGATGTACTGAATGGTCCCGGCCAGGTCAGTCACCACTGAGGCTGGGCCGAACTCCTGCAGCAGGGCGCGTCGGGTCAATTCGGCGAGGTTGGTGTCCTTGGTCATTTTCGCAGGGTGTTCAGGTAGTCTGCCTGATCGGTGATCTGCTGCACCTGCATGCGCCGTTCGATACGGCGGGCAATGGTGCTTTTCTTGTACTGGGTGAAGTCGTGGCCTGTGGCCTGGCGCAGGTGCAGCAGGATTTGCTGCAGTGCATCGCCCGTGTCCTGCCCTGGCAGCTCGCCCATGAGTGCGGCTGGCATTTGTTCCAGGGTCAGTACCTGGCTGGCGTTGCCCGCCTGGATCACGTGGGTGGGCATGCCGTCATAGGCGGCTTCGTTGGGCAATTGCACCAGGGTGCGGCCGCCATGGTCCAGGATCGCCCGGCAGCCGAGGGTGCCATCGGCGCCCGTGCCTGACAGGACTACGCCCACCGCGCGACGTTTCCAGTTCCTCGTTGACCGACTGCAGTTCTTCGCGCGACGTTTCCAGTTCCTCGTTGACCGACTGCAGTTCTTCGCGCGACGTTTCCAGTTCCTCGTTGACCGACTGCAGTTCTTCGCGCGACGTTTCCAGTTCCTCGTTGACCGACTGCAGTTCTTCGCGCGACGTTTCCAGTTCCTCGTTGACCGACTGCAGTTCTTCGCGCGACGTTTCCAGTTCCTCGTTGACCGACTGCAGTTCTTCGCGCGACGTTTCCAGTTCCTCGTTGACCGACTGCAGTTCTTCGCGCGACGTTTCCAGTTCCTCGTTGACCGACTGCAGTTCTTCGCGCGACGTTTCCAGTTCCTCGTTGACCGACTGCAGTTCTTCGCGCGACGTTTCCAGTTCCTCGTTGACCGACTGCAGTTCTTCGCGCGACGTTTCCAGTTCCTCGTTGACCGACTGCAGTTCTTCGCGCGACGTTTCCAGTTCCTCGTTGACCGACTGCAGTTCTTCGCGCGACGTTTCCAGTTCCTCGTTGGCGTCCTGCAGCTCGTCGATGCTGGCCTGCAGGTTTTCGCGGGTATATGCCAGGTCGCGCTCCAATTGGCTGATGCGCTCGCTGGTCGGGGTGGCGCTGCGTTTGCCGGGGTTGGCGAGGGGGGCGGCGTTCGGGTGGGCCTGTTCCTGGAAGGTCACCAGCAGCAGGCGCTCCCCGGCGGGGGTATCGGCCATGCGCCGCACACTCAGGCGCACCTGGCGCACGGCATCGTCGCTGACCACGCTCAGGGGCGGCGTCACGATAGTCTCGGTGCTGCCGGCGGCGCGGTGCACGGCGTTGCGCAACTCCAGCTGCAGGCCCTCGCGGGCCATGTCCACGACGTTGAGGCTGGCCTGGCCCGGGGCGGGCCGCAGGTAGCGGCCAGTGTCGCCGTGGATGTACTGAATGGTCCCGGCCAGGTCAGTCACCACTGAGGCTGGGCCGAACTCCTGCAGCAGGGCGCGTCGGGTCAATTCGGCGAGGTTGGTGTCCTTGGTCATTTTCGCAGGGTGTTCCGGTAGTTTGCTGATCCGTTCGGGCACCCACGACAGGCTGCTGTCCAACGGCATGGTTTTTGGCGCCGCGCCCTTGATGGCGCGGTAGAACTTCCACTTGCGGTGCAGCGGGCTGAACAGGGTGGCGTGGCCGCCGATGCTCTCGGACGGCGAAAGGAACAGCACGCCGCTGGCCTTGAGGGCGTAGTGGAAGGTAGGAATCAGGCGGTTTTGCAGCGCCTGGCCCAGGTAAATCATGAGGTTGCGGCAGCACAACAGGTCCAGCCGCGTGAAGGGTGGGTCCTTGATCACGTTCTGCACGGCGAAGACGATCATCTCGCGAATCTCTTTCTTCACCCGGTAACCGCCTTCCTCCGGGCTGAAATAGCGCTTGAGTCGTTCGCTGCCGACGTCCGTGGCGATGGATGCCGGATATAGGCCGGCACGGGCCAGGGTGATGGCGTCGGCGTCCAGGTCGGTGGCGAAGAACTGTACCTTCAGCGCCAGGGAATGAACGTGCAGCAACTCGTGCAACAGGATAGCCACCGAGTAGGCTTCCTCACCGCTGGCGCAGCCCGCCACCCATAGCCGAAACACGTCGTCGCGGGCCTTGCTGGCCAGCATGGGCTCCAGGATCTGCACCTTCATCACCTCGAAGGCTTCGGGGTCACGGAAGAACTGGGTGACGTTGATCAACAGCTCATTGAACAGCAACCGGCTCTCGTCCGGACTGCCCAGCAGTACCTTCAGGTAGTCTGCCTGATCGGTGATCTGCTGCACCTGCATGCGCCGTTCGATACGGCGGGCAATGGTGCTTTTCTTGTACTGGGTGAAGTCGTGGCCTGTGGCCTGGCGCAGGTGCAGCAGGATTTGCTGCAGTGCATCGCCCGTGTCCTGCCCTGGCAGCTCGCCCATGAGTGCGGCTGGCATTTGTTCCAGGGTCAGTACCTGGCTGGCGTTGCCCGCCTGGATCACGTGGGTGGGCATGCCGTCATAGGCGGCTTCGTTGGGCAATTGCACCAGGGTGCGGCCGCCATGGTCCAGGATCGCCCGGCAGCCGAGGGTGCCATCGGCGCCCGTGCCTGACAGGACTACGCCCACCGCGCGACGTTTCAGTTGCTCCCCCAGTGAAGTGAAACAGGTATCGATTGGCAGGTGATGATCACGCGGCATTTTCCAGGGCCGCACCACCAGCCGGCGCCCCGCCAGGGTCAGGTCATGGTTGGGCGGGATCACGTACACGGCGTCAGGCTGCACCGTGGTGCCATGTACCGCCTGCATGACTGGCATGGCCGTGGCCCGCCCGAGTATCTCGCTCAACAGGCTGGGACGTGCCGGGTCCAGGTGCTGGATGACCAGAAAGCTCAGGCCGGAATCCGCAGGCATCAGCCGCAGCAGGCGCTCCAGCGCCTCCAGCCCCCCGGCAGAAGCGCCCAAGGCAACGATGGCGTGGCTTTTGCCGGCAGGCAGGGTCTTGGACGAGGGCACGAGGCGGCCTGCGGCAACAATGAGGATTGCCTATATTAGCGGGTTTCCCGCGGCCTCAGGGTTGCAGATAGTTCTGCAGTTCCCGGGTACGCTGCTCGGCCCGATTGCGCTTGCAACCCAGTGCCGCGAGGCCGCGCAGGGTGCCGCCGATGTTGGCCTGGTAAATGGCCTCGCAGTCGGCATCGCGAAACTTGATCCAGGCCCGCTGGGCGATCTGCAGCTTCTGTCGGGTTTCGCTGTATTTCTCGGTCTCGGTGTCCGGCTGGCTCAAGTCCTTGATCAGTTGCTTGTAGGTGGTGTTGAGCTTGGCCTCGGCCGCGTCGGCGTCCAGGGCCGCGCACTGGGTCATTTCCGGCGTGGTGCTGGCGTTGGCGCAGTCAGGCTTGGGCGCCGCGGCCAGCACGCCGGAAGCAATGAACAGGGTGGTCAGCAGCACAAAGCGAAGGGGCATGACGAGCCTCCATGAAAATGGGGCGCCAAGATACCGTGACGGTAGCAACTGCGCCCGGGGGAAAGGTATGCGGATATTACCCACGTTTGGCGAATGCCACGGGGGGTATAGCCAATGTCTTACATGCACTGGTTCCGATTTCCTCTATGGGAAACCCGTCCGCAGGCTTAATCTGACTCCATCAGCTGAGGCAAAGGATTTGTCCGGCGTCACGGATGACAGGCCTGAATGGATTCGCTTCGACAGGGAGTTGAATGGGCCAAACGAAAAACCCGCTTCGGCGGGTTTTTTGTTGCCTGGCTTTTGACCGCCTGCCGGGCACGGCGTGCGGCTTGAAACGTGCGATGACCCGTAGAAGCGGACCCGGCCGCGTCGGCGGCACATGCGGTGTACCTGATGCGGCGCGGCGTTGGTGACGCGGCCAGGTCCGCTGCTACGGGCCGGGGGGCAGCCTTCGGTAATGTCCTTGATCAATACCCGGCCAGAGCGCATCGGCTTGTCCAGGGTGCCTTCATACCCTGTCCGAATGGTCTGGATCACGGGGCGCTTGAGGTTGTCCTGGTGCAGCGCTTCGTTGCCCCAGCGCTCCAGTTGTACCAATTGTCGCGGGTGGTCCTGGTCCTGGAACACATCGAAGGCCACGTTGCCAGGCGCGCCGCGGAAGTTGGAGGTGACGCGGGTGATGGTGTCGCGCACCTTGTCCAGCGAGCCTGGCTTGACGCTCAGGAACACCATGAGGTTGCTGGTGCCCGACAGCGGGCTGATCAGCACGTCGAGATGGCCCGCGCGCAGGTCATTCATGAGCATGTCGTTCTGCCCGGTCACCAGCTCCAGGGTCAGCTGCGGCGCGGCCTCCAGCAACAGGGCGACGACCCGTGGCAGCAGGAACTCCGCTGCCGTGGGCCCGCACCCGACGCGCACATTGCCTACCGTGCCCTTGGCGAAGGTCTGCAACTCGCGTTCGGTTTCTTCCATGCCTTGGCGCAAGCGCCGAGCGCGCACCAGCAGCAGTTCCCCGGCCGGTGTCAGGCGCATGCGCCGGCCTTCCCGAAAGAACAGCAGGGTGCCCAGGGTGTCTTCCAGGCGCTGGATGCATTTGGACAGGGCGGGCTGGGTACGGTGCAACTTCTCCCCGGCACGGCCCAGGTTGCCCAGGTCGGCCACCGTTTCGAAATAGTAGAGGTCGCGTAAGTCCATGCTGGGGCTCCGAAGTCCGTCGGCGCCGGAGTATGCCAGCTGTACCGACGGCCGTGGTAATCCGCGAGCCCGGCGCAAGCCCCGGCCGGACCGTGCGCGTCAGTACTTCCAGGTGACCGAGGCGGTGACGTTGCGCGGCGCGCCGTAGTTGGTGTAACCCGCTGCCTGGTACAACGACAGCAGGTACTTGCGGTCGGTGACGTTGTTCAGGTTCAGCGACGTGCTCCAGTGCTCGTCGATGTCATAGCTGGCCATCAGGTCCACCAGTGCATAAGCGTTCTGCCGCACGGTGCTGCTGGTGTCCAGTTCCACGCCGCTCTGCCATTGCACGCGGGTGCCGACCCTGGCCTGGGGCATGCCCGGCAGGCGGTACGTCAGGCTGCCGCGCAGGCTGTGCTGGGGCACGTACTTGCGCGCGCGCTCGCCATCGTCGTTATCGATGCGCACGTAAGTGTAGCCACCCGCCACTTCCAGCCCTGGCAGGGCCTCGCCGGACGCTTCCAACTCCACACCGTGGCTCTTGTAGTCCAAAGCGTCGTACAGGTATTGGCCACCCGAAATCTGGCCGCTGGCGACGGCGACGTTCTGCTGGTCGGTCTTGAACACCGCCGCGGTAACGTTGAGCTTGTCGCCCAGCAGGCTGCCCTTCACCCCGGCTTCCATGCTCTTGCCTTCCAGCGGTGCCAGCAGCGCGCCGTCGGTGCCGCGTGAGTATTGCGGCTTGAAGATCTGCGTCCAACTGGCGTACAGGCTCCACTGCGGGGTCAGGTCGTAGACCAGGCCGGTATAGGGCGTGACCTTGCCGTGCACGTGGCCATCGTGAGGCACGCCGTAACCCATGCCATCGCTGTCGGCGCTGAGCATCCGCGCACCCGCGATCCAGTGCAGGTCATCGGCCAGGCTGAAGCGGGCGCCGGCGTACAGGCTCTTCTGCCGGTCGGTGAACAGTTGGGTGTTGAGGCTGTCGGTGTAGTTCATGGCCGGCTGCACCACGCGCCCGGCCAGGGCGTCGGCCAGGCTGACGATCTCGTAGCCGCTGGCGTCCTTGTAGTGGCCGGTTTCATCGTGGTGGCTGCGGCCGTAGTTGGCGCCCAGGGTCAGCTCGTGTTCACGGCCGAACAGGCTGAACGGGCCACCCACCTGCAGCTCGCCCAGCACCTGGTGCTCGGTGCTGGTGGTGCGGTTGATGTAGGCGTACGCCGTGTCCGCGCTGGCGGGGATGGCGTAGAACATCCTGGTGTCCTGGTGCTGGTTCATCCCGCTGACGGTGAGCGTGCTGTGCCAGCCGTTGTCGAAGGCATGGGTGTGCTCGACAAAGGCCCGCTGGGTGTGGATGTTCCAGTAGGTCCAGGGTTGCGCGGTGCTGGAGCTGCGGCTGCTGTAATGCACCGGGTTGCCCGTGTAGTCGGTCATCGGCAAGGCGCCCCAGCTGCTGCCGTTGGAATCGCTGTTCTGCTGGCTGAAGCCCACCGTCAGGGTGTCGGCCTCGGACAGGTCGAAGGCCAGCAACCCTGCTATCACGTTGGTCTCGTGGCTGTAGCGGTCCAGATAGGAGTTGCCCTTGTCGTGGGTGTAGATGAAGCGGCCGCGCACGTTGCCGCTGTCGGTCAGCGGGCCGGACACATCGAAGCCCAGGCGGCGGTTGTCCCACGAGCCAACGCTGCTGTCGATCTGGGCCTGGAAAGTCTGGGTAGGGCGCTTGCGCACGAAGTTGACGGTGGCCGACGGGTTGCCTGCGCCGCTCATCAGCCCGTTGGCGCCGTGCAGGATGTCCACCTGTTCGAACTCGGCCATGTCCTGGTCGCCCAGCAGCACCCCGGAAGAGAAGGGCATGCCCATGCCGTCGTATTCGAAATTGTCGATGGTGAAACCGCGGGAGGTGAACGCCGTGCGGTCGGTTTCAAACTGCTCCACGGTCACCGAAGGCGCACTGCGCAGTGCGTCTTTGACGCTGTTGAGCTTGAAATCATCGAGCTGGTCGCGGGTGACGGTGGTGATGGCCTGCGGGACTTCCTTTGCATTCAGCCCCATGCGGGTAGTGCTGGAGGCTGGCTTGCCCTGGTAGCCCTGGCTGATGGCTTGCGCTGCGTCATCGTTGCCCTGGTTGGCATTGATGGTGGTCTCATCCAGTTGCAGTGAGCCAGGGCCGCTGGCCGGCAGGGGCTTGAGGTACACCGTGGTGGCATCGGTGCGCGCGAAGCCGTAGCCGCTACCCTGCAGCAACGCCCGCAAGGCTGGCTCCGGCGCATAGACGCCCACCACCGCCGTGCTGCGCAGCCCGGCCTCCAGGTTGCCGTCGAGCATCACGTTCTGCCCGGTCTGTTGGCTGAAGGCCAGCAGCGCCTGGCGCAACTGCTGCGCCGGGATATTCAACGACACCCCGGCCACCGCCGTGCCCGTTGCGGGGGCCTGTGCCGCCTGGGAGGGCAGCCCCCCCATCAGCAGCGTGCAGGCAACGGCCACGCTCAGGGCGCTGCGGTGCCAGGTAGTGTCGGTGGTGCGGGCAGGGCGGTAGTGCGTGGCCATTCAGGTGTTTCCCCCATGTAAAGCGCGTGTATTTGCGAATACCTATCAGTCACGTTAAGACGCATGACCACGCGTATTACCTGATGGGGGCGTGAAATTTTTTTGTGCGAGTGGCGTCGCCCGACTTTTATACCGAATGAATGACTGTGATCAGGTCGGTATAGCGGCGGGTGCGAACTGCCAGCGCCTTCGCCAGCGCATCGAGCATTTGCTCGGGCCGGTTCAGGTTGAGGATCAGGCTCACCCGGCGCTCGGCCAGTTGCCGGTCGGCGATAAAGATCTTGCCCTCGCGCCAGCGCTCCAGCTCGTTGACCACGGCCGCCAGCGGTGTGTCGAAGAACACCAGGCGCCCGTCGCGCCAGGCCATCACCTGCCCCAGATCGACATGCTGGATAGCCCCCGTCTCGCTGGCGCTGAAGCGCACGGCCAGGCCTTCCTCCAGGTCTGTCTGCTGGGCGACGGTCAGCACCCGCGCAGTCTTGCGGCTTACCGCCAACAACGCCGAGGCGCCTTCGCACGACAGGCAGAACTCGCCGTCACGGGCGACGATGCGCCCGGCATCCGTGGTGACCTGAAAGTCTCGAGCCGGGTCTGCCACCACCGTGAAAAACGCCTCGCCCTGCAACAGCTTCACCGCACGGCGGGTGGCCGAGAAATCCAGGTTCAGCGCCGTGTTGCCTGCCAGCTCCACCGTGGAGCCATCCGGCAAGGGCACCACCCGCCGTTCGCCTACCGCTGTACGCACGTCGGCGAACGGCGCGCCCACACCCTTGAGCCACAAGGTGCTCGCACCCACCACCACCGTGGCCGCGCACGCCGCCACGCTCAGGCCCACGAACCGCCGCCGCGACAGTGTCGGCGCGGCCGCAGGCGCGGGCTGTTGCAGCGCCAGAGACGAGGCTGCCCACAGCTGCTCCAACCGCGCAAACGCCTGGGCATGGCGCGGGTCCGCGGAAAGCCACTGGGCCAGCGCCTCACGCTCGTCAGCCGTGGGCGAGCCCGCCTGCAGCAGGGCAAACCAGTGGCTGGCCTGGTGAGTGATCTCCTCGGGCAAGGAAGGTTGTGTATTCATGGGCGCATCGGGCGGGCGTGGGGCGATCATTGGGCGATGCCTGCACCCAGTAAATCCAGTGCGCGGACCATGCGGCTATACGCCGTCTTCGGCGAAATGCCCAGCCGTTCGCCGATTTGCACATATGTCAGGCCCTCCACCCGCACCAGCAGGAACACCTCGCGGCACGGGGCGGGCATGTTCTGGATGACCCCGTTGAGCGTGGCCAGTTGCTGGTTGGCGATGGCGGCCTGTTCCAGGGTCGGCGTCTGGTGCTCGGTGCCGACATTGCCCTGCTCGTCCAGCGACTCGCCCTTGCGGTGTTCCTGGCGGCGGGTGTGGTCGATGAACAGGTTGCGGGCGGCAGAGAACAGGTAGGCGCGGAAGTTTTCGATGGGCGTGCGGCCCATTTGCTCGGACAGGCGGATGAAGGTGTCCTGGGTCAGGTCTGCGGCGGTTTCCTTGCAGCGCAGACGGCGGTCCAGGTAATCCAGGATTTCGCCACGGTGGGCGAGGTAGAGCGCCTTGAGGTCTGAACCGGACATGTGGCCACCGAGCGGGTAGGGGGAGCGAGGGGCGAGAAAATAGCACAAACGAGAATCATTTGTGTTTTTCGCGATAGCTTGCATACCCTCCAACCCGCTACGGTCTTTCAGCCTGAAGCCTGTTCAGCCCGGATATTGATCCGAACGAACCCACTCCCCAAGCCCCACGTTCCGCCAGCCCGGCGCCACCGCGCTCTGCCGCGCCCCCGGCCCGGTACGCGAGGTATCCAGGCTACCGATATCCGAAATCGCCACCGTGCTGCGCTGGCCGGAATACACCGTGCTTCTGAGCACGAATGAGCCGTTCTTCTCGTCGATGCTTTCCAGTATCCCTTGTTCGGCCAAGGGGTTGCCGCCACCGCTGGTGGTCTTGCGCCACACCAGCAGGTAGGTGTTGAGCAGGCCTTTGAGGGTGTCCACCAAGCGGGCTCGCTCCACCTGCTCGTTGAGGTAGGCGCTGGCGGCGTACCTGACCGGGTTCAGGAATTGCTCCAGTTGCAGCACCAGGTGCAGGTTGGCCGGCGTGATCTGCCCTCCTGCCACGGCAGCAATGTAGGGCTCCGCGTCCTGGCAGGCCTCCGCCGCAGCGTTGGCGTCTGCCACGGCATCGGCGGGGCTTCCCGACGCGGCAGCCTTGGCGTCGCTCCATACGGCGGACGAAGCGGCTTCCAGTGCCGAACCTCGGGATTCCTGGGCGTTGATGAGGTTGGCAAAGTCCGCATCATTGCCCTCGGCATAGGATTCGATGGCGATGCTGGCCACGGCATCGTCGTGGCTGGTCACCGCCACACCCCATACCCGTGCGTAGACCTCGGCATCCCGCAGCGCCCGTTTGACATCAGGGTCGTCGGTCGCAGCCCTTTGTTCGGTGATGACAGCGAGGCGTGCCTTGACGGCGTCGTAGGTCTGACAGGCCCGAATGCTGGCCAGTAGCTCGTTGAATGGTTTCTCCATGATGGCAATCTCCTGTGGTTGAACATTCCATTGGTCGTGCTTCCTGCGGTTTTTAACCATAGCCCGCAGTACGGTCCAAGCAAGGTTGGGGGCAACGCCACGAGGTGCTCTGGAAGTGGCGGTGGAGGGCGTGATGTACGCTGGCCCCCGCCCGCCGGGGGCGAAGCAAGAATGGCGACGGAGCCGAAAACCATACAGTTTTTTCCGGGGATCGCTTCGGCAGCATTCCGGCAGCGTTTGCGGCGCATCTGCTACAACTGATAGCTCTCCCCATTCGTCAAGGCCCGCGCCATGCAAACCCTCGACAAAGCCCTGGCCTTCCAAGCCCTGCACAACCGCCGCGAGTTGTTCATTCTCCCCAACGCCTGGGATGCCGGCAGCGCGAAAGTCCTCGCGGCCCTGGGGTACAAAGCCCTGGCCACTACCAGCGCTGGCTTGGCCTTCGCCCTCGGCCGGCGTGACGGCGAGGGAGCCGTATCACGTGACGAGACACTGGCCAACGCCCTGAGCATCGTCCAGGCCACAGACCTGCCGGTAAGCGCCGACCTGGAAAACGGTTTTGGCCCGCGTCCCGAAGACGTCGCCACCACCCTTCGCATGGCCGGCGATATCGGCCTGGTGGGCGGCTCCATCGAAGACGCCACAGGCGATGCTTCAGCGCCCATCCATGACTTCAACCACGCCCTGGAGCGGGTCATCGCCGGCGTCGAGGCGGCGCACAGCCTGCCGTTCCCGTTCACCTTCGTGGCGCGTGCCGAGAACTTCAGCCATGGGGTTCTGGACCTGGATGACACCATTCGCCGCCTGGTCGCCTTTGAGCGGGCCGGGGCGGACGTTCTGTTTGCGCCGTCATTGCCGAACCTGGAGGCGATACGCCAGGTATGCGCTGCGCTGGGCAAACCGGTGAACGTAGTGATGGGGCTGGCAGGTGCGAAGCTCACCGCTGCCGAGCTGGAAGGCGCAGGTGTGCGGCGGGTCAGCCTGGGGAGTTCGTTTGCCAGGGCGGCGCTGGGGGCGTTCATTCGTGCGGCGCGGGAGGTGAAGGAGGGCGGGACGTTCGAGTTCGCGGATGAGGCGGTTGGGTTTCGGGAGGCGAATGGGTTGATGGGGGGGCAGGATCGAGGCGGCTGATATTTCAACCGAGCACACGTAGGCGCAGATGGCGCAATGTCAGATCAGCCCGAATCCCAAATTGCTTGCGCACACTGCGTGACAGGTGCGCCGAGTCCGAGAACCCAGCCGCCATGGCCGCGGCCGTCAACGTGCTGCCGGCCAGCGCCAGTGCCAGCGCACGCCGAAGCCGGTGCCACAGCACCAAACGCCTGACCGATACCCCAAGGCTGCCGGTGAACAGGCGCTCAAGCTGGCTGATCGACAGGGCTGCTTCCCGGGCCAGCACCTTGGCGGGCAGTGTCTCATCTTCAAGGGTACGGACCCGGTGCAGCGCTTTGGCCACCCGTGCATCCAGGGCGCGGCGCGGCAGGTCGTTGATCCGCGTAGCCAACCGCTCCATGCTGGCACCCGCTTCGATGCAGCACTGATGCACTGCCCCCAGGTCGAAGGCCAAGGGTTCGGCGAACAGGGTGAGGGTAGGTTGCTCCGGCGCAAGGATCGCGTGCTCCACGCCAGATTCGATCACCAGCACCGGGGCGCATTGCAGTTGGCCGCCAATCAACGCCCGCACCTCGCCCCTTTGCGCGATGAGGAACTGGTGGGCGTAATGGGCATGGGGCTGGGTGGTGCCAGCGGTCCCTGCGAGCAGGCCATAGTCGCTGGCTAGCCACAGCTCGCCTTGCCATGACGGGGTAGGGTTCATCGATCTCCGCCTGTATCAGGGCACCCTTTCTCGACGCCTCGGCCCGCAGCGCTGGATGGGTGTTTCCCTATTCTGACATGTCGTGCCGGTTACTTGCTGTATCATTCACGTTGCCAAAACAGCCAAGGAAGTAGGCTCATGCACACTACCCCTGCACCCGCCGGCAAGCTCATCAAGACCTTCAGGCATGGCAAGACGCTACCCGTGTTCACCGCGCTCTTCGGCGTGGTGCTGCTGGCCCTGGCCATCTTCGTGCTGTACCTGCAAACCGCCCACCTGATTGCCAGTACCGGGCCCGTCGAGCTGCAAACCAACCGTGGTCTCAGCATCACCTTTTCCAGCCAGGCGATGATGCTTTACGCCACCGCCGGCCTGCTCGCGGCACTGGCTGCTGGCATGCTGGGCCTGGCCGTATGGCAACGCAACCTGCGCCGGGCCAGCTATGAAGTCCATGAGCACGGCATCACCCAGATCATTGGCCGTCAGCGCGACTACACGCCTTTCAGTGAGATCCAGGACCTGTACCTGTTCAGCTCCGGCCAAACCGCCATCAGCGGGCTGATCACCCACCTGGCCTACCGCCGCGACGCCGGCGAACCGTTCACGCGCGTCAGCCTGCACCTCAAGGACTTCCTGGCCTTCGTGCAATGGGTGCGCGAACTCTACCTGCGCGACCGCCTGCCCGCGGTCATGCAAACGCTGGAAGCCGATGGCGCCGTGACCTTCAACTGCATCAGCACCGGCCAGGTGTGGGGCAGGCGCATCAGTGGCAACTTCCTGAACGTGACCACCCAGCCTATCGTGCTCACGCGCGAGCAGTTGGAGGTGGACGGGCACAAGGTATCCATGGCCAGCCTGCGCGGTGTGGACCTGAATGCCTGGACCGAAAAAGTGGTGATCAAAGGCGCAGTGGGCAAGACCGTGTTCGCTGCCAATGCCAGCGGCATCATGAGCCACGACCTGCTGCTCGCCACCCTGGCGACCCTGATGCAGACGGGCGAGGCCCAAGGGCAACCGGCCACGGGTACTGTGGCCGAACTTTTACGATTTGGAGATCGAGCGTGGCAGAAATCAATCCAGTAACCGCCGAGCTTGCGGCGCAGATCAACGACCTGGCCAACCAGGGCCTGGCACTGCTGGGGCTGACAGCCGCCACCCCGCCAAAGGACGTGGTTGCCGCCATCACCCAAAAGGTGCGGGACTGCAAGGCGGCGGGTACGGTATTGCCCGAAGAACAGACCTTCGCCCTGGGTGCCTTGCTCGGCAACCAGTACGTACTGGGGCATGATTGGCACTGGGGCGGCGTGGTATGGGATTTCGATGAAGAAAACGGCGCAGTGGGCGTGCTGAACCATGATGATTCGTTGTTCATGAACCCCATTGGCTGGGTGGCCGAAACGCTGGAATCGGAAGGTAGCGTAGGGTTCATGCTCAACTACAACCTGGTGGCCGCCAATGAAGTCCCGGTACGCGACCCGGGCAGTGCCACGGGATTGTATTGAGTCCCCGCTGCAACGCCCGGTGAGGGAGAGCCCCGCCTTGCGCAGACAACCCCGGTCACCCAGGCTGAACCCTGTGGGACCGGGCGAAGCTCGGGAAGCAGCCACCGAAAAATCTCAGACAAACCCGCGTTGCCTGTTTCAGGAGCTGGCGCCTGGTCCTACGGATGATTATCTGCCGTTACCTCAAACGCCACCGCGATTTGCTCCCGCGTGGTCCTGCGCGGCTTGCTGGCGGCTTCCTGCTGCGCCTAGGCCAGTAGGCTCACGCCCATGCGCGGATAGGAGATGCGCCATCCACGATCCCGTCCAGTCGCCAATGGCCTGTTCCAGCCCAAAACGCCGAACCAGCCGCTAATCCAGCCCGGCGTCCCCAGCAGGATCAGACTGCGCTGTTGCAAGCCACCGGTATCGTCAAATCACTCAAGATCGCTTGAGCCATTTCCCCCAGGTAAGCCGCAGCCCACGCCAGATGAGGGCCGTCGTCGCCCATGGCGGCGTCTGTCATCAATTGGTTGGCGACGAGTTGCAGGTTGGAGCTGTGGGCCAGGGCATCCACGAGCGGGATGTCAGGATTGACGGTGAACAGGGGGGCTGCAGTGGAACCGCAAGGGGCAAAGGTCGTTTGGCCTTGGGTGTGGTGCGGGATTGGATCGTTCATAGCTATTTCCCTATATCGGTGGAGCCACGCCGCCTGCCGCCAAGCAGGTTTAGGGTGGCAAATTGCACAGGGTTGGCGGACCGGCGATATAGGAACCGGCACCCCGTGAGGGGTCCCTGCGCAATTCGCCATAGCGTCGCTCCTGGGCTGGGCCAGGGAGCTAGGTTTCGGCACGTTGCGCCTATATCGTTTAGGGCCGCCAAGCCCGCGTGGGAAGTTATCCCGCGACGAATACTACAGAGTCCAAGTGACCGGCGTCTAGTAACAGAGATCGTAGGGGGCCAGCCGAGCGCTCGAGACTCGACCACAGAAGTAGGGCGTAAATTAGGTAATTTAATGTCGCTGTAGAAGATTGCGGCAGTTTTCTGTCGTGATTTACTCTCGGAAAGCTTCTTCGAGAATTTACCTAGCTTTTCTGGGATTTGCCCTGATGGGGTGTTAGGCTTGAAGTGGAGTCTTTACAGTTGGCTGTGGTTTGATGTATATAGCGTAAGGCATATTTCTTGGCTGCGTAATCCTTTGGGAAAGGGGTAGTGAGATGGCGGCAATACAACAAGAGCTGGTCGTGAGGGGCGAGCAGGTAGAAAGAATTTTTATTAATTATGTTGATAAAAAGTATCTCGTAAATAGACGTTATCAGCGTAAGCTGATTTGGACAATCGAGGAAAAGCAGAGTTTTATCGACTCTATTATTAATGGGTTTCCCATCCCTATTATTCTACTTGCCGACCAAAAAGGGAGTCAGGATGGCTCTCTGGAAATTATCGATGGCATGCAGCGAATGGATGCGATTACGTCATTCATAAATAATGATTTTCCGGTTAATGATGCTTATTTTGATTTGAATACGTTTGCTACCACTAAGGATATGCTCGATAGAGGGGTCCTTGCCCAGAGAGAGCCGGTGATGTCTCGATCTGAGTGTCTTTCTATATCTTCCTATCCAGTTCCGCTTTCCATTTATGAATTTGCTGATGGCGGTGCGGTAGACGAAGTTTTTCGACGGATTAATTCGGGTGGTCGGCAGCTCTCTAGGCAGGAGCTACGTGTCGCCGGCGCTACGAATGCGTTCGCTGATTGCGTCAGGGTTGTCTCGTCGAGAATACGGGGTGATACATCGAGCTCTAACTCGCTTTATCTTAACGCGATGAAGGAAATAAGCATCACCAACAAGGAGTTGTCGTACGGAATTAACGCGGACGATGTTTTTTGGGTCAAAAATGGAGTCTTAACTAAAGATAATCTCCGGCAGAGTCGCGATGAGGAATTGATCGCTGACATAATTTCTTACATGATCTCTGATGACTACGGTGCGACTGTACCTCTAGAGGGGGCGAGTCTTGAGCGTTTTGAAGCGATAGATCAAGCTGTTAGGAGACGAAACCCTGATCTGGTAGATCTTGACTATCAACGTACGCATGACGCTTTGGTTCTTATATTGGCGCAGGCTGATTTGTCATTTTACAGCTTGCTCTTCCCTGAGATAAACGGTGGCAACCCGGTTCCTCGGTATTTCCAAGCCGTATTTTTGGCGCTGCATGATTTGATCGTCCGTAAAGGAATGGTCGTTGCTGATCGGGCCGGCGTCATCAATGGGTTGAGGAATAGAGGCAAACATATTGTGATCCAAGAGGGTGGACGCTGGGGGGCGGAGAATCGTGCGTCTGCCGTAAATTCGGTTGTTGGGATGATACAACAATATTTCGAGCAGGATGCAAATCCTGATCCTGCTAAAGTTCATTGGGTCACCAAACTCCAGAATTTGCTTACAAATTCGAAAACCGAGCAGGCAGCATATGATTTCAAGCAAGGCTTTCTCGAGTTGTCGAAAAACCCTACATTTGATGAGCAATCGTTTAGTAAAATTTTGGAGACTTGTGCAGCAATTTCTAATATTCAGCAAGGTCATAAGGGGTATGTGATTGTCGGGGTGTCTGATAAGCTCGAAACGGCGCTAAGAGTTAAGGCGATGTTTGGGGTTGAGCCGATATTGTTTGGTGGCTTCCAAGTTACGGGTGTGGAGCATGAGGCTGGCTTCGTTAATAAAAACTTGGATCAGCTATTTCAGATGGTGACCGATAAAATTAGGGGGTCTGAATTGTCGGAGCCGCTGCGGTCTTATATTAGCTCGCATATGAAATGTGTAAGTTATTTTGATAAAACGGTTTTTGTATTTGAGGTGAAGGGGCAGGAGAAACCCTCTCTATACAAAAAGCGATACTTTGAACGGCAAGGAACACAGGTCTTTGAGGTCGAGCCCGAGAATTTTTCCAGCTTGTTTTCCCGATTTAATTGACCTTGGGCATAAAGTGCTCGATTGCGACCGTACCAAGGCCGTGTCTGCGGAAGGGGGTAGCTGAACCACCTCTTGGGATGGGATCGCATCCTGGGTCAAATGTCCACGCCTTGGTCTTGCTGTAGACCTTTAGATCGAGTGCTGCCTGCACGGCGCTTAAATTCAATCGTGGCAAAACCACAACGGGTAGCGCCTGGCGGCCTTGACGCGATCTTCATCCGGAACTAAGGGAATAGTTGAAGTGCCTGCCGTGTAACCGCATAGCGGTTTAGAGGTATATGCCTTGGTTTTTATATCGTTCTTGATATCGAGCGCCGCCCGCGCGGCGCTTCCCGGGCAGAGCCCGGTCCCACATCCGTTGCAACGTGCCATGGCTGTGGGGGCTGCGTTGCCAGCCTTCTGTGTTCGGCATGAGAAGGTGGGGATTCCCCAGGAGGCCAAGATTTGCGGGGGGAGTGTGTGGGGAGGGCCAGCGCAGCCTGGCGGCAGCGGCTACAGAATCGGCACCCGCCAACCAAATCCCAGGCACAAAAAAACCGACTCAAGGTCGGTTTCTTTGCTGCAATCCCCGGTAGAAGGGATTTGAATCTTGGTGCCCCGAGGGAGACTCGAACTCCCACTCCTTTCGAAAACGGATTTTGAATCCGCCGCGTCTACCAATTCCGCCATCAGGGCTCAATGGCCGCGGAGTATAGAGAGCCCTCGACCGTTGGTCAACTCTCTCGCGTGGTCAATTTGTGTGTTTTGAGCTAAACTTCGCGGCCCTGTCAGACCGAACACCATCATGCGCGTCGCCGATTTCTCCTTCGAGCTTCCCGATTCCCTGATTGCACGCCACCCGCTGGCCGAGCGTCATGGCAGTCGTTTGTTGACCCTGGACGGGCCCAGCGGTGCGCTGGCCCATCGTCAATTCACCGATTTGCTGGAGCACCTGCGCCCCGGCGACCTGATGGTGTTCAATAACACCCGGGTCATTCCTGCGCGTGTGTTCGGCCAGAAGGCTTCCGGCGGCAAGCTGGAAATTCTGGTGGAGCGCGTGCTGGACACCCACTCGGTGCTGGCCCACGTGCGTGCCAGCAAGGCGCCCAAGCCGGGGTCGATGATCCTCATCGACGGCGGCGGCGAGGCCGAGATGGTGGCGCGCCACGATGCGCTGTTCGAGCTGCGCTTCAATGAAGAGGTGCTGCCGCTGCTGGACCGCGTTGGCCACATGCCGCTGCCGCCTTATATTGACCGCCCCGACGAGGGCGCCGACCGCGAGCGCTATCAGACCGTGTACGCCGAGCGCGCGGGCGCGGTGGCGGCGCCTACCGCAGGCCTGCACTTCGATGAAGGCCTGTTGGCGCAGATCAAGGCCAAGGGCGTGGAGTCGGCCTTCGTGACCCTGCATGTGGGCGCGGGTACCTTCCAGCCCGTGCGGGTGGAGAACATCGAAGACCACCACATGCATAAAGAGTGGCTGGAGGTCAGCCAGGACGTGGTGGACGCGGTCAATGCCTGCAAGGCCCGTGGCGGCCGTGTGGTGGCCGTGGGTACCACGAGTGTGCGCTCGCTGGAAAGCGCGGCGCGCGATGGCGTGCTCAAGCCGTTCAGCGGCGACACCGACATCTTCATTTTCCCGGGCCGGCCGTTCCACGTGGTCGATTGCCTGGTCACCAATTTCCATTTGCCGGAATCCACGCTGTTGATGCTGGTGTCGGCCTTCGCCGGTTATCCCGAGACCATGGCGGCCTACCAGGCCGCGGTGAGCAACGGTTACCGCTTCTTCAGTTACGGTGATGCCATGTTCATCACCCGCAATCCGGCGCCCCGCGGTCCTAGCGAAGCGGCGCCAGGGGATCACGCATGAGTCGCACCTGTCGTATGTCGTTCGAACTGCTGGCCACCGACGGCAAGGCCCGTCGCGGCCGCCTGACCTTCCCGCGTGGCGTGGTGGAAACCCCGGCGTTCATGCCGGTGGGCACCTACGGCACGGTGAAGGGCATGCTGCCTCGGGATATCGAGGCCATCGGCGCGCACATGATCCTGGGCAACACCTTCCACCTGTGGCTGCGCCCGGGCATGGAAGTAATCAAGGCCCACGGCGACCTGCACGATTTCATGAAATGGCAGGGCCCTATCCTGACCGACTCGGGTGGCTTCCAGGTGTTCAGCCTGGGCGCCATGCGCAAGATCAAGGAGGAGGGCGTGACCTTCGCCTCGCCGGTGGACGGCTCGAAGGTGTTCATGGGCCCCGAGGAGTCCATGCAGGTGCAGCGCGACCTGGGCTCTGACGTGGTCATGATCTTCGACGAATGCACCCCGTACCCGGCCGACGAAGACGTGGCGCGCGTGTCCATGGAGCTGTCCCTGCGCTGGGCCCAGCGCTCCAAGAACGCCCACGGCGACAACACCGCCGCGCTGTTCGGCATAGTGCAGGGTGGCATGCACCAGAACCTGCGCATGCGTTCGCTGGAAGGCCTGGACAAGATCGGCTTCGACGGCCTGGCCATCGGTGGCCTGTCGGTGGGCGAGCCCAAGCATGAAATGATCAAGGTGCTGGATTACCTGCCAGGCCAGATGCCTGCTGACAAACCTCGTTACCTTATGGGTGTTGGCAAGCCGGAAGATCTGGTTGAGGGTGTGCGCCGCGGGGTGGACATGTTCGATTGCGTGATGCCAACCCGCAATGCCCGCAATGGGCACCTGTTCATCGACACCGGCGTGCTGAAAATCCGCAACGCGTTTCATCGCCACGATAATTCGCCGCTGGACCCGACCTGCGACTGCTACACCTGCCAGAACTTCTCCCGTGCTTATCTGCACCATTTGGACAAGTGCGGCGAAATGCTGGGGAGCATGTTGAATACGATCCACAATTTGCGTCATTACCAGGTGCTGATGGCTGGTTTGCGCGAGGCTATTCAACAAGGTACATTGGCCGCCTTTGTCGATGCCTTCTACGCCAAACGCGGGCTTGTAACGCCGCCTTTGGACTGAGTTCGTGACCCTTTTGAGTCAACAATTTTGCAACTGGAGTGCTAAATGAGCTTTTTTATCTCTGATGCTTTGGCCGACGCTGGTGCGCCGGCAGCGGCAGGCCCGATGGGCGGCGGCTTCGAGTGGATTTTCCTGGTCGGCTTCCTGGTCATCTTCTACCTGATGATCTGGCGCCCGCAGGCCAAACGTGCCAAAGAGCAGAAGAACCTGCTGGGCAACCTGCAGAAAGGTGATGAAGTTGTGACCACCGGTGGTATCGCCGGCAAGATCAACAAAGTGACCGACGACTTCGTGGTTATCGAGGTTTCGGACACCGTAGAGCTGAAAATCCAGAAGGGCGCCATTGCCGCGACCCTGCCGAAAGGCACGCTCAAAGCGATCTAAGCTTCAGACTTTTACCAATCGACGGGGCGCGCAAGGCGCCCCGCGTCTTGAACGGGCGGCGTGATGCTGAACAAATACCCTCTGTGGAAATACCTACTGATCCTGGCGGTGCTGGCGGTCGGTTTTATTTATTCCGCACCCAATCTCTATCCTGATGACGCGGCCATCCAGGTCTCGGGCGCGAGTTCCGCGCTGCAAGTCACCCAGGCTGAACTGGACCGCAGCGCCAAGGCGCTGACCGATGCCGGTATCGAGGTCAAGGCGGCAACGCTGGCCGAGAATGGCAAGGGCGGTTTGTTGCGTCTGGCCAAGCGTGATGACCAGCTGCCTGCCAAGGACGTGGTCCGCAAGGCACTGGGCGACGACTATGTAGTGGCCCTGAACCTGGCCGCCACCACGCCCCAGTGGCTGCGCAACATTGGCGCGCACCCCATGAAGCTGGGCCTGGACTTGTCCGGTGGCGTGCACTTCCTGCTGGCCGTGGACATGGACAAGGCCATCGATGCTCGCCTGAAAATCTACGAAGCCGACGTCAAGACCGAGCTGCGCAAGGAAAAGATCCGCTACCGCAGCCTGCCTCAGCAGGCGTCTGCCATTCAGCTGGGCTTCGTCGATGCCGACAGCCTGAGCCAGGCGCAGGCCATCATTCGCAAGACCTACACCGATTTCGACCTGACGACCTCTACCCGTGGGGAGTTGCAGGTGCTGTCGCTGTCGCTGACCCCGGCCAAGCTGGCCGAGATCCGCGAATACTCGATCAAGCAGAACCTGACCACCGTGCGTAACCGGGTCAATGAGCTGGGCGTGGCCGAGCCGCTGGTACAGCGCCAGGGTGCCAACCGCATCGTGGTGGAGCTGCCAGGCGTGCAGGACACCGCTGAAGCCAAGCGTATCCTGGGCAAGACCGCCAGCCTGGAATTCCGCCTGGGCGCAGGCCCGGATGATTCGCGTGCCACCACCGAAACCTTCGAGTTCCGTGATGGCAGCCGTCCGCCAGCCGCCGTGGAGCGTAGCCTGATCATCACCGGTGACCAGGTCACCGACGCCTCGGCCAGCTTCGACGAACACGGCCAGCCACAAGTGAACATCAAGCTCGATGGCCACGGTGGCGACCTGATGAGCCGTGCTACCCGCACCAACGTCGGCCGCAGCATGGCGGTGCTGTTCATCGAGCAGAAACCGTTCACCCGCTACGAAAAACAGACGGTCGATGGTGTCGAGAAAGACGTGGCCGTGCAGGACTTCTCCGAAGAGAAGAAGATCATCAGCCTGGCGACCATCCAGTCGCCGCTGGGCAGCCAATTCCGCATCACCGGCCTGAACGGCCAGGGCGAATCCTCGGAACTGGCCCTGCTGCTGCGTGCCGGTGGTCTGGCCGCGCCGATGTACTTCGCTGAAGAGCGCACCATTGGTCCAAGCCTGGGTGCCGACAACATCACCAAGGGTATCCATGCGTCCCTGTGGGGCATGCTGTTCGTCTCGCTGTTCATCATCGCCATCTACCGCTTCTTCGGCATCATCGCCACCGTGGCGCTGGCGTTGAACATGGTGGTGCTGCTGGCCCTGATGTCGGTGCTGGGCGCTACCCTGACCTTGCCGGGTATTGCCGGTATCGTGCTGACCATGGGTATGGCGGTGGACGCCAACGTGCTGATCTTCTCGCGTATTCGCGAGGAAATCGCCGCGGGGATGAGCGTGCAGCGGGCGATCAACGAAGGTTTCGGCCGCGCGTTCACCGCGATCGTCGACGCCAACCTGACCACCTTGCTGGTAGGCGGCATTCTTTTCGCCATGGGCACCGGCCCGGTGAAAGGCTTCGCCGTGACCATGTCCCTGGGTATCTTTACCTCGATGTTCACAGCCATCATGGTGACCCGCGCAATGGTCAACCTGATCTACGGCGGTCGTGACTTCAAGAAGTTGTGGATTTAAGGGGCTGCCATGAAACGTACCATCAACTTCATGGGCGTTCGCAATATTGCGTTCGCCTTCACACTGTTCCTGACGGTACTGGCGTTGTTCAGCTGGTTCCACAAGGGCCTGAACTTCGGCCTGGACTTCACCGGCGGTACGCTGATCGAGCTGAACTACGAGAAGCCTGCCGACCTGACCCAGGTGCGTAGCGAACTGGCCGCCGCCGGTTACCACGAAGCCATCGTGCAGAGTTTCGGTGACACCACCGACCTGCTGGTGCGCATGCCGGGCGACGACCCGAAACTGGGCGCTCAGGTGTCTGACGCTCTGCGCAAGGTGGGCGGCGACAACCCGGCCAAAGTCACCCGCACCGAGTTCGTCGGCCCGCAGGTAGGTGAAGAGCTGCGTGACCAGGGTGGCCTGGGCATGCTCATGGCCCTGGGCGGCGTGTTGATCTACCTGGCGTTCCGCTTCCAGTGGAAGTTCGCGGTAGGTGCCATCGCTTCCCTGGTGCACGACGTGGTCGTGACCATGGGTATCCTGTCGTTCTTCCAGATCACCTTCGACCTGACGGTGCTGGCGGCGGTGCTGGCCATCATCGGCTACTCGCTCAACGACACCATCGTGGTGTTCGACCGGGTGCGCGAGAACTTCCGGGTACTGCGCAAGGCGTCGCTGATCGAGAACATCAACGTCTCGACCACCCAGACCCTGCTGCGTACCCTGGCGACGTCCATCTCGACGTTGCTGGCCATCGCCGCGCTGCTGTTCTTCGGCGGCGACAACCTGTTCGGTTTCTCCATCGCGCTGTTCATCGGTGTGCTGGCGGGTACTTACTCCTCGATCTACATCGCCAACGTGGTGCTGATCTGGCTGAACCTGAACAGCGAAGACCTGATTGCTCCGGTCACCAAGGACAAGGTCGACGATCGCCCATGATGTGATCGGCGTACCGGTACTGCCCTGAAAAGGCGCGAGTGTTGAACTCGCGCCTTTTTTTATGCTCCAAGGCTGGGAGAAGCGCGGACGTTGATCCGCATAAGAAGGTCAGGAGGTTCAAGTGAACAAATCGTTGCTGGTTGGTGCAGTGTTGGGTGCCGTGGCGGTGACCGCTGGTGGTGCTGTCGCGACCTACAGCCTCGTGAAAAGTGGCCCGGAGTATGCCGATGTACTGGCGGTAGAACCCATTAATCAACAGATCAAGACGCCGCGCAAAGAGTGCCATGACGTGGCGGTAACCCATCGCCGGGCGGTGCAGGACCAGCACCAGGTCGCCGGTACCGTGCTCGGCGCGGTGGGTGGCGGCTTGCTGGGCCATATGGTCGGTGGCGGCAAGGGCAAGACCCTGGCCACCGTGGCGGGCGCGGTGGGTGGTGGTTACGCCGGTAACAAGGTGCAGGAGCACATGCAGAACGGCGATACCTACACCACCACGGAAAACCGTTGCACCACGGTCAATGATGTCAGCGACAAGACCGTTGGCTACAACGTGAAGTACGAGCTCAACGGCAAGGTCGCCCAAGTGCGCATGGACCGTGATCCCGGCTCCAAGATCCCGGTGGACAAGCAGGGCCAGTTGGTGCTGAACGACCAGCAGGCGCAGTAAGGCCGGAAATGGCCGCGTCCCGAGCGCCGGGTGGTGCCAGGCACGCGCGCGGGCCTCGGACGCGGCCAGGTCCGCTGCTACAGCCACAAAAAAAGCACCCGAAGGTGCTTTTTTTGTGGCTGGCGAAAGCTTAGCGCTTTACGGAAGCCGGCAGGTGCGGCTGGATGGCCGTCAGTACTGCCTTGAAGCACTTGATGTTGCCCGCTACCACGTGGCCCTTTTCCAGGAAGTCGTGACCACCGGTGAAGTCGCTCACCAGGCCGCCGGCTTCTTGAATCAGCAGCGCGCCCGCGGCCATGTCCCACTCGCTCAGGCCTGACTCCCAGAAGGCGTCGAAACGGCCGGCGGCGACGTAGGCCAGGTCCAGGCTGGCGGCACCGGCGCGGCGGATGCCGGCGGTCTGGCCTACCAGGCTGCGGAACATGCCCAGGTAGTTGTCCAGGTCGGCCATCTGGTTGTCGCGGAACGGGAAGCCGGTACCCAGCAGGGCGCCGTCCAGGCTGGTGCGGCCGCTGACGCGCAGGCGACGGCCGTTCAGTTGGGCGCCACGGCCACGGCTGGCGGTGAATTCTTCCTGGCGAACCGGGTCCAGGACCACGGCGTGCTCCAGGCGGCCGCGGTATTTGCAGGCGATGCTGACGGCAAAGTGCGGGATGCCGCGCAGGAAGTTGGTGGTGCCGTCCAGTGGGTCGATGATCCACTCGTATTCGGCGCCTTCGCCGCTGCCGGCGTGCAGGCCGGTTTCCTCACCACGAATGGTGTGGGTAGGGTAGGCCTTGCGCAGGGCGTCGATGATTTTCTGTTCGGCCGCGCGGTCTACTTCGGAGACGTAATCCTTGGCGTCCTTCTCATCAACCTTGATGGTATCCAGGCGCTCGATGGAGCGGAAAATCAATTCACTGGCGCTGCGGGCGGCGCGCAGCGCGATATTCAGCATGGGCTGCATGGACGTTTCACCTAGGTCGTTAAAGAAAGCCGAACATTCTAGCAGAAAACTTCCCGCGAAGAAGAGGCTCATCACCTTTCGTAGCGTTAGCGGTATCTGTTCGGTAAGATTTCGTTTCTTTCCCCGTGTCTGTGAGCGCTCGCCTTGCTGGAAAATATTCGTGTCGTCCTGGTCAATACCAGCCACCCCGGCAATATCGGTGGGGCCGCGCGCGCCATGAAGAACATGGGCCTGTCGCGGCTGGTGCTGGTCGATCCGCTGGATTTCCCTTCCCACGAGGCCAATGCCCGTGCCTCTGGCGCCGATGATGTGCTGGCCAATGCCCAGGTGGTGGCCACCCTGGAAGAAGCCCTGGTGGGCACTACCGTGGTGCTGGGCACCAGTGCCCGCGACCGGCGCATCCCCTGGCCCCTGCTGGACCCCCGTGAATGCGGTGCCAAGAGCATCGAGGAAGCCGCCCAGGGCGGCGAGATCGCATTGGTGTTCGGCCGTGAACACGCCGGCCTCACCAATGAAGAGCTGCAGCGATGTCATTTCCACGTGCATATCCCGTCGAACCCTGATTTCAGTTCGCTGAACCTGGGCGCGGCGGTGCAGGTGCTGGCCTATGAAGTGCGCATGGCCTGGCTGGCGGCCGAGGGTCAGGCGTCGAAGACCGAGAAGGTCGAAGTGGCGTCGGTCAAGAGCGCGGAGCTTGCGACCAGCGACGAGATGGAGCGTTTCTATGACCACCTGGAGCAGAGCCTGGTGGACATCGGCTTCCTCGACCCGCAGAGCCCTCGGCACCTGATGGCGCGTTTGCGCCGCCTGTACGGTCGCAGCTCGGTCAACCGGGCGGAAATGAACATATTGCGCGGCATCCTCACGGAGACCCAGAAAGCGGCCCGTGGCGAGCTGCATAAGCGTAAGGATTGAGCCATGTTCGAACGTCTTCGCGAAGACATCCAAAGCGTGTTCCACCGGGACCCTGCGGCCCGTAACGCTTTCGAAGTAGTGACCAGCTACCCCGGCATGCATGCCATCTGGCTGCACCGCGGCGCCCACAAGCTATGGAAGGCCGACTTCAAGTGGCTGGCGCGGATGGTGTCCAACTTCGGGCGCTGGATGACCGGCATCGAAATCCATCCCGGGGCCAGGATCGGTCGACGGTTTTTCATCGACCACGGCATGGGTATCGTCATTGGCGAAACCGCCGAGATCGGCAATGACGTCACGATCTACCAAGGCGTGACGCTGGGTGGCACCAGCTGGAACAAGGGCAAGCGCCACCCCACGCTGGAAGATGGCGTGGTAGTAGGGGCCGGCGCCAAGGTGCTGGGGCCGTTCACCGTCGGTGCCGGGGCCAAGATCGGCTCCAACGCCGTGGTCACCAAGGCGGTGCCGGCGGGCGCCACGGCGGTGGGTATTCCCGGGCGCATCATCGTCAAGAGCGACGACGCCGTGGATGCCAAGCGCAAGGCCATGGCCGAGAAGATCGGTTTCGATGCCTATGGCGTGACCGAGGACATGCCCGACCCGGTGGCCCGTGCCATCGGCCAGCTGCTGGACCACCTGCACGCCGTTGACGGGCGCCTGGAGGACATGTGCGGGGCCATGACCCGCATGGGCAGTGACTACTGCGCCAAGGAGCTGCCCCAATTGCGCGACGAAGACTTCGAGTGCGTGAAGGGGGAAGTCGAGGCGCCTGCCGTCGACGTTCGCTAGGTGTTGGGTTGTGCCATTCCCGAGCTTCGCCCGGTCCTGCAGGGTTTTGTGGTTCCCGGCGAGGGGCGGGCGAAGCGCCGGAACCAGGCGCCACAAATCCCCAATGGCTTAAACCTGTGCTACAGTACGCCGCCCATTTTGCTGCTAATCCCGACTAAAGTGGTAGGTCTTATAGTTGACTTAAACACTCGGGAATTGCATACTTCATAGCAATCCGCTACTCCCTTTTTTCGTGGTACTCGCCATGCGACTGACAACTAAAGGCCGATACGCCGTGACCGCCATGCTCGACCTGGCGTTGCACGCGCAGCATGGGCCGGTCTCATTGGCCGATATCTCCGAGCGCCAAGGCATCTCCCTGTCGTACCTGGAGCAACTGTTCGCCAAGCTGCGCCGCAGCAACCTGGTGTCCAGTGTCCGTGGGCCGGGTGGTGGCTATCAGCTGTCCCGTGAAATGGATGGCATCCAGGTGGCTCAGGTTATCGATGCAGTCAATGAATCGGTCGACGCAACACGTTGCCAGGGACTGGGCGATTGCCATGCTGGCGACACCTGTCTCACCCACCACTTGTGGTGCGACCTCAGCCAGCAGATCCATGAGTTTTTGAGCGGTATCAGTCTGGCTGACCTTGTCACTCGCCGTGAAGTGCAAGAGGTCGCCCAGCGCCAGGACCTGCGCCGTTGCAACACCGCCAAGAGCCAGCGCCTGGACAAGATCGAAACGTCCTTCGTCGAGTGACGCAGTGACCATGGCTAGCCCGCCTGATAGGAGAATTTCAATGAAGTTGCCGATTTACCTCGATTACTCCGCCACCACGCCGGTCGACCCGCGTGTAGCGCAAAAGATGATTGAATGCCTGACCAACGACGGGAACTTCGGCAACCCGGCCTCCCGCTCCCACGTGTTCGGCTGGAAAGCCGAGGAAGCGGTCGAGAATGCCCGTCGCCAAGTGGCCGACCTGGTCAACGCCGACCCGCGTGAAATCGTCTGGACCAGCGGTGCCACCGAGTCCGACAACCTGGCCATCAAGGGTGTCGCGCACTTCTACCACACCAAGGGCAAGCACCTGATCACCTCCAAGATCGAGCACAAGGCTGTCCTGGACACCATGCGCCAACTGGAACGTGAAGGTTTCGAGGTCACGTACATCGAGCCAGGCGACGACGGCCTGATCACTCCGGCCATGGTCGAAGCCGCCCTGCGTGACGACACCATCCTGGTCTCGATCATGCACGTGAACAACGAAATCGGCACGGTCAACGACATCGCCGCCATTGGTGAGCTGACCCGCTCGCGCGGTGTGATGTTCCACGTCGATGGCGCCCAGTCCACCGGCAAGGTCGACATCGACCTGAGCAAGCTGAAGGTCGACCTGATGTCGTTCTCGGCCCACAAGACTTATGGCCCCAAAGGTATCGGCGCGCTGTACGTCAGCCGCAAGCCTCGCGTTCGCCTGGAAGCCACCATGCACGGCGGTGGTCACGAGCGCGGCATGCGTTCGGGCACCCTGGCTACCCACCAGATCGTGGGCATGGGTGAAGCGTTTGCCATCGCCAAGCAGGAAATGGCCAGCGAGAACGTGCGCATCAAGGCCCTGAGCGACCGTTTCTTCAAGCAGGTCGAACACCTGGAAGAGCTGTACGTGAACGGCAGCCTGATCGCCCGCGTGCCGCACAACCTGAACCTGAGCTTCAACTACGTGGAAGGCGAGTCGCTGATCATGGCGCTCAAGGACCTGGCCGTTTCGTCCGGTTCGGCCTGCACCTCGGCCTCCCTGGAGCCGTCCTACGTGTTGCGCGCCCTGGGCCGCAACGACGAGCTGGCACACAGCTCGATCCGCTTCACCTTCGGCCGTTTCAGCACCGAAGAAGAAATCGACTACGCCGCGCAGAAAGTCTGCGAGGCCGTGACCAAGCTGCGCGCACTGTCGCCGCTGTGGGACATGTACAAAGACGGCGTCGACATCTCGAAGATCGAGTGGGCGGCACACTAAACAAAGAAGCCGCCACCATCCGGATCCTGTAGCGACGTGGCGATAAACGCAGGCGTGTCTGCAGGGTCTTCAGAGCGGCCCTGATGAGTGAGGATTGAGAATCATGGCTTACAGCGAAAAGGTCATCGACCACTACGAAAACCCACGTAACGTCGGCAAGATGAATGCCGAAGACCCGGACGTGGGCACCGGCATGGTTGGCGCTCCAGCCTGCGGCGACGTGATGCGCCTGCAGATCAAGGTCAACGAGCAAGGCATCATCGAAGATGCCAAGTTCAAGACCTACGGCTGTGGCTCCGCCATTGCTTCCAGCTCCCTGGCCACCGAGTGGATGAAGGGCAAGTCGCTGGATGAGGCTGTCACCATCAGCAACACCCAGCTGGCTGAAGAGCTGGCTCTGCCGCCGGTGAAAATTCACTGCTCCGTACTCGCCGAAGACGCCATCAAGGCCGCTGTTCGCGACTACAAGCAGAAGAAAGGTTTGCTCTAACAGCACGCATCGCACGATGTAAGGAGTCACGATGGCTATCAGCATGACAGAAGCCGCCGCCAGCCATATCCGCCGTTCCCTGAACGGTCGTGGCAAAGGCGAAGGTATCCGCCTGGGTGTCCGCACCACCGGCTGCTCGGGCCTGGCCTATGTGCTGGAGTTCGTTGATTCGCTGGGCGAAGACGATCAGGTGTTCGAGAGCCACGGCGAGAAAGTGATCATCGATCCCAAGAGCCTGGCGTACCTGGACGGCACCGAGCTGGACTTTGTCAAGGAAGGGTTGAACGAAGGCTTCAAGTTCAACAACCCCAACGTGCGCGGTGAATGTGGCTGCGGCGAAAGCTTCAACGTTTGAGGCTATCCGTGGGTACTCCTTGTCATTTTGCCTTGTTTGACCTGCAGCCGAGCTTCCGCCTGGACCTCGAGCAGTTGGCCGCGCGCTACCGTGAGTTGGCGCGCGCCGTGCATCCCGATCGCTTTGCCGACGGCTCCGAGCGCGAACAGCGCCTGGCGCTTGAGCAGTCCGCGGGCCTCAACGAGGCCTACCAGACCCTCAAGAACGCGCCCAAGCGTGCGCGCTACCTGCTGGCCATCAGTGGCCACGAAGTGCCCCAGGAAGCCACGGTCCACGACCCTGAGTTCCTGATGCAGCAGATGCAATTGCGCGAAGAGCTCGAAGACCTGCAGGACAGCGCCGACCTTGACGGTGTGGCGCAGTTCAAGCGGCGGGTGAAGGTTGCCCAGGAACAACTGAACGAAAGCTTCGCCAGCTGTTGGGATGACGCAGCGCAACGCGAACAGGCCGAACGCCTGATGCGGCGCATGCAGTTTCTCGACAAGCTCTCCTACGAAGTGCGCCAGCTGGAAGAGCGCCTCGACGATTAACCCAGTGTCGCTACGGCTGCACGCCTGATATTCAGATAAGCATGGCCCTACTGCAGATCGCCGAACCCGGCCAGAGTCCTCAGCCACACCAGCGTCGTCTGGCCGTGGGTATTGACCTTGGCACCACCAATTCGCTGGTCGCTGCCTTGCGCAGTGGTCTGTCCGAGCCACTGGCCGACGAACAGGGTCAGGTTATCCTGCCGTCCGCCGTTCGCTACCACGCCGACCGCGTCGAAGTGGGTGCTGCCGCCAAGGCTGCCGCCGCTACCGACCCGTTCAACACCATTGTTTCGGTCAAGCGCCTGATGGGGCGTGGCCTTGCCGACGTGAAGCAACTGGGCGAGCAACTGCCTTACCGCTTCGTCGGCGGCGAGTCGCACATGCCGTTCATCGAGACGGTGCAAGGCGCCAAGAGCCCGGTTGAAGTGTCCGCCGACATCCTCAAGGTGCTGCGCGTGCGCGCCGAAGCGGCCCTGGGCGGCGAGCTGGTGGGCGCGGTGATCACCGTGCCGGCCTATTTCGATGACGCCCAGCGCCAAGCCACCAAGGACGCCGCCAAGCTGGCGGGCCTGAATGTGCTGCGCCTGCTCAACGAACCTACCGCGGCCGCGGTCGCCTACGGGCTGGACCAGCATGCCGAAGGCCTGGTGGCCATCTATGACCTGGGTGGCGGTACCTTCGACATTTCCATCCTGCGCCTGACTGGCGGCGTCTTTGAAGTGCTGGCTACCGGTGGCGACAGCGCCCTGGGTGGCGACGACTTCGACCACGCCATCGCCAATTGGGTGGTGGAGCAGGCCGGTATTTCCTCTGACCTGGCCCCCGGTGCCCAGCGTCAACTGCTGCAAGTGGCCTGCGACGCCAAAGAAGCCCTGACCGATGCTGACACTGTCGAGCTGGTATACGGCGACTGGAAGGGCAGCCTGAGCCGTGATGCTTTCAACGCGCTGATCGAGCCCATGGTGGCTCGCAGCCTGAAAGCCTGCCGCCGCGCCGTGCGTGATTCCGGCGTGGAGCTGGAAGAAGTGGGTGCCGTGGTCATGGTCGGCGGTTCTACCCGCGTGCCGCGCGTGCGCGAGGCCGTGGGCGAACTGTTCGGTCGCGAGCCGTTGACGTCCATCGACCCGGACCAGGTAGTGGCCATCGGCGCTGCCATCCAGGCCGATACCCTGGCGGGCAACAAGCGTGACGGTGGCGAGCTGTTGCTGCTGGACGTGATTCCGTTGTCCCTGGGCCTGGAAACCATGGGTGGGCTGATGGAGAAGGTGATTCCGCGCAATACCACCATCCCCGTCGCCCGTGCCCAGGACTTCACCACTTATAAAGACGGCCAGTCGGCCATGATGATTCATGTGCTGCAAGGCGAGCGTGAATTGATCAGTGACTGCCGCTCGCTGGCGCGCTTCGAATTGCGTGGCATTCCGGCCATGGTCGCCGGTGCGGCGAAAATCCGCGTCACCTTCCAGGTGGACGCCGACGGCCTGCTCAGCGTTTCGGCGCGCGAGCTGGGTTCGGGCGTGGAAGCCAGCATTCAGGTCAAGCCGTCCTACGGCCTGACCGACGGCGAAATCGCGCGCATGCTCAAGGATTCGTTCCAGTATGCCGGCGACGACAAGGTGGCGCGCCAGTTGCGCGAGCACCAGGTCGACGCCGAGCGCCTGATCGAAGCCGTGCAGGCGGCCATCGAAGCCGACGGCGACCGCCTGCTGGATGCCGAAGAGCGCATGGTGATCGAGCTGCAATTGACCGAATTGCGTGAACTGATGAGCGGTACCGACGGCGCGGCCATCGAGCAGCAGACCAAGCGTCTGTCGCAGGTCACCGACGCCTTCGCGGCCCGCCGCCTCGACTCGACGGTGAAAGCCGCGTTGGCCGGGCGCAACCTGAACGAGATTGAGGAATAACGATGCCGCAGATCATCTTTCTGCCCCACGCAGAACACTGCCCGGACGGCATGGTCGTCGAGGCGGAACCCGGCAAGACCCTGCTGGAAGTCGCCCACGACAACCACATCGAGATCGAAAGCGCCTGTGGCGGCGTGTGTGCCTGCACCACTTGTCACTGCATCATCCGCGAAGGGTTCGATTCGCTGGAAGAAGCCGATGAGCTGGAAGAAGATTACCTGGACAAGGCCTGGGGCCTGGAGCGCCAGTCACGCCTGTCGTGCCAGACCATCATCGGTGAGGAAGACCTGACGGTCGAGATCCCGAAATACTCGCTCAACCATGCCGCCGAAGCGCCGCACTGATCGGAAAGCTGTCATGACTTACGGTTGGAATGATGTACAGCGTATTGCAGAAGAGCTGGCCGAAGCCAAGCCGGGTGTGAACCCATACTCGGTAAACTTCGTCGAACTGCAGCAATGGATCAAGGAATTGCCTGGTTTTGACAGTACCTCCGGCCGCGTAGGCGAGAAGGTGCTGGAAGCGGTCCAGACCCTCTGGGCCGACGAAATAGACTGATCATCTTTGCAGGTTAGGCATTACCCCAGAACCCGCGTATAATTCGCGGGTTTAATTTTTCGCAACAATCACTGTTTTCTGGAGTTTCACCATGGCTGTTCAACGTACTTTCTCCATCATCAAGCCTGACGCCGTTGCCAAGAACGTAATCGGCGAGATCACCACTCGTTTCGAGAAAGCCGGTCTGCGCGTCGTTGCCTCGAAACTGAAGCAACTGTCCAAGGCCGAAGCTGAAGGCTTCTACGCTGAGCACAGCGCTCGTGGCTTCTTCGGTGAACTGGTTGCCTTCATGACTTCCGGCCCGGTTGTCGTTCAGGTTCTGGAAGGCGAAAACGCCATCGCTCTGAACCGCGAGCTGATGGGTGCCACCAACCCTAAAGAAGCGGCTGCCGGCACCATCCGTGCTGACTTCGCTGAATCCATCGACGCCAACGCTGTCCACGGTTCGGACTCCGAAGCCGCCGCTGCCCGCGAAATCGCATACTTCTTCGCAACTACCGAAGTAACCACTCGCTAAGCCACGGCTGATGAGTGAAGGTGAAACCATGACTGCAATGACTGGCAAGACAAACCTCTTGGGCTTGACCCAACCAGAGATGGAACAGTTCTTCGACTCGATCGGGGAGAAGCGCTTTCGTGCCGGTCAGGTCATGAAGTGGATTCACCATTTTGGCGTCGATGATTTCGACGCCATGACGAACGTCGGCAAGGCCTTGCGCGAAAAGCTCAAGGCCTGTGCCGAAATTCGTGGTCCGGAAGTGGTCAGCGAGGACATCTCCAGTGACGGCACCCGCAAGTGGGTGGTGCGCGTTGAGTCCGGCAGCTGCGTCGAGACCGTCTACATTCCCCAGGGCAAACGCGGCACCTTGTGCGTTTCGTCCCAGGCAGGCTGTGCCCTGGACTGCAGTTTCTGCTCCACCGGCAAGCAAGGCTTCAACAGCAACCTCACCGCCGCCGAAGTCATCGGCCAGGTGTGGATTGCCAACAAATCCTTCGGCAGTGTCCCGGCTACCATCGACCGCGCCATCACCAACGTGGTGATGATGGGCATGGGCGAGCCATTGCTGAACTTCGACAACGTCATCGCCGCCATGCGGCTGATGATGGATGACCTGGGCTATGGCATCTCCAAACGCCGGGTCACCCTGTCCACTTCGGGCGTGGTGCCGATGATCGACGTGCTCGCCGATCACATCGACGTGTCCCTGGCGCTGTCGCTGCACGCGCCCAACGACGCGCTGCGCAACCAGCTGGTGCCGATCAACAAGAAGTATCCGCTCAAGATGCTGCTCGAGTCGTGCCAGCGCTACATGTCCCAACTGGGCGAGAAGCGCGTGCTGACCATCGAGTACACCCTGCTCAAGGACGTCAACGACAAGCTCGAGCACGCGGTGGAAATGGTCGAGCTGCTCAAGAACGTACCCTGCAAGGTCAACCTGATCCCGTTCAACCCGTTCCCGCATTCCGGTTACGAGCGGCCGAGCAACAACGCCATCCGCCGCTTCCAGGACCACCTGCACCAGGCGGGCTTCAACGTGACCGTGCGCACCACCCGTGGCGAAGACATCGACGCCGCCTGTGGCCAATTGGTAGGGCAGGTAATGGACCGTACCCGCCGTAGCGAACGCTATATCGCCGTGCGCCAGTTGGCCGCCGATGCCGATATGCCGCTCAACGCCGAAAACCGGCCCTGAGAGAGGATCTCCATGACCGTGCGCGCCGCGCTGTTGCTATTGTTCTTCAACCTGCTGGTTGGCTGCGTCACCACGGGTAAAGTCAACCCCATGGACACCAGCAAGGGACGCGAAGAGGCGCGCAAGGCCTATGTGCAGCTGGGCATAGGCTACTTGCAGACGGGGCAGGCCGAGCGGGCCAAGGTGCCGCTCAAGCAGGCGCTGGACCTGGACAGTTCCGATGCCGACGCCAACGCTGCCCTGGGCCTGGTGTTCCAGGCCGAGATGGAGCCCAAGCTGGCCGAGCAGTATTTCAGGAAGGCCCTGTCCAGCCGCCCCGGCGATGCGCGTATCCTCAATAACTACGGCGGTTTCCTGTACGAGCAGAAACGTTATCAGGACGCTTACGAAACCTTTGAGAAAGCGGCCGACGATTCCCTGTATCCTGAGCGCTCGCGTGTCTTCGAGAACATGGGCCTCACGGCGCTGGCCATGGGCAACAAGCCCCAGGCCATGCAGCTGTTCGACAAGTCGCTGCGCCTGAACCCGGACCAGCCCAAGGCCACGTTCGAAATGGCGCAACTGTCTTACGAAAACAGGCAATATGTGCCGGCGCGCGATTATTACGAGCGCTTCAGCAAGATGAGCGAACAGAGTGCCCGCAGCCTGCTGCTCGGCACGCGCCTGGCGCGCATCTTCCAGGACAAGAACAAGGCCGCCAGTTTCGGCCTGCAACTCAGAAGACTCTATCCCGGTACGCCGGAATATCAGCAATACCTGTCGGAGCAATGATGAAAGCGGCGCATCCCGAAGTTGTAGCAGCGACTCGCGTCAACCCTGGTGAAACCCTGCGCCAGGCCCGCGAAAGCAAAGGCTGGTCGCTGGCTGACGTGGCGGTGAAACTGAACCTGACGGCCACGTCGTTGGGCAACCTGGAAGCGGGCGCCTTCGACAAGCTGCCCGGGCATACCTTCGCCCGTGGTTATATCCGCGCCTACGCCAAACTGCTGGGCATGGACCAGGCGCCCCTGGTGCAAGCCTTCGACCAGGCCACCGGCAGCCATGCCCAGGGCCATGAAGTGCATGCCCTTGGCCGCATCGAAGAGCCCGTCCGCCTGTCCCACAATATTCTGCGTGGTGTGAGCCTGCTGTTGCTGGTGGCCGTGGTCGGTGGTGGTTTCTTCTGGTGGCAGGACCAGAACGGCCAGCATGGCAAGGACCAGGCGGGCCTGGCCATGGAGCATGTCGAAGTCGAAAGCGCCGACGGCACCACCCAGATCCACCCCATCGACGAGCCTGAAGACCAGGCCGTGACCGACGCGCAGAAAGCGCCGGCGGCCACCGAGGCCACCGCCGCGTCGCCGGCCGCTCCGGCGACAGCCGCGGTTCAGCCGGCCGCGCCTACCGTGGCACCGGCGCCCGTGGTGACCGCCCCGGCCCCGGCCCAGGCAACGCCAAGCGCGCCGGTCGCGGCCGTGCACCAGCCCGCTGCCCCTGTGGCCGCGCCGGCTGCCACCCCGATGGCGCCACCGGCCGCTGGCGAAGGCCAGTTGCACGTGCAATTCAGCGCCGATTGCTGGACCCAGGTCACCGATGGCAACGGCAAAGTGCTGCTCAGCGCACTCAAGCGCAAGGGCGACACCCTCGAACTCAATGGCAAGCCGCCGTTCGCGGTGCGCCTGGGCTACGCCCGTGGCGCCCAGGTCAGCTACAACGGCCAGCCTGTTGATGTTGCACCTTTCACCTCTGGCGAGACTGCTCGCATGAAAGTGGGACAATAGATCATGCACGGCGAATCCCCGATCAAGCGTCGCGAATCCCGTAAAATCTGGGTTGGCAATGTGCCCGTGGGTGGTGATGCGCCCATCGCGGTGCAGAGCATGACCAACACCGACACCAACGACGTGGCCGCCACCGTGGCGCAGATCAAGCGCCTGGAAGAAGCTGGCGCCGACATCGTGCGCGTCTCGGTGCCGGACATGGACGCTGCCGAAGCCTTCGGCAAGATCAAGTTGCAGACCAACGTGCCGCTGGTGGCCGACATCCATTTCGACTACCGCATCGCCTTGCGCGTGGCCGAGCTGGGCGTTGACTGCCTGCGCATCAACCCGGGCAACATCGGCCGTGAAGACCGTGTGCGCGCCGTGGTGGATGCTGCCCGGGACCGTGGCATCCCGATCCGTATCGGCGTCAACGCCGGCTCCCTGGAAAAGGACCTGCAGAAGAAATACGGCGAGCCAACCCCCGAAGCCCTGGTGGAATCTGCGCTGCGCCACGTGGAGCACCTGGACCGCCTGAACTTCCCCGACTTCAAGGTCAGCGTGAAGGCGTCCGACGTGTTCATGGCCGTCGCCGCCTACCGCCTGCTGGCCACCCAGATCGTGCAGCCGCTGCACCTGGGCATCACCGAAGCCGGTGGTTTGCGCTCCGGCACGGTGAAATCCGCCGTGGGCCTAGGTATGCTGCTGGCCGATGGCATCGGCGACACCATCCGTATCTCGCTGGCGGCCGACCCGGTGGAAGAGGTGAAGGTCGGTTACGACATCCTCAAGTCCCTGCGCCTGCGTTCGCGTGGCATCAACTTCATCGCCTGCCCGAGCTGCTCGCGGCAGAACTTCGATGTGGTCAAGACCATGAATGAACTGGAAGGGCGCCTGGAAGACCTGCTGGTGCCGCTGGACGTGGCGGTGATCGGTTGCGTGGTCAACGGCCCTGGCGAAGCCAAGGAAGCCCATGTGGGCCTTACCGGTGGCACGCCGAACCTGATCTACATCGACGGCAAGCCGGCGCAGAAGCTGACCAACGACAACCTGGTGCAAGAGCTCGAGAAGCTGATTCGCCAGAAGGCGGCCGAGAAGGTCGAAGCCGACGCGGCGCTGATCGTCCGCGGCTGACAGAAGAATACTAAGGATTACTCGTGAGTAAGACGCTGCAAGCCATCCGTGGCATGAACGACATCCTGCCCGAGCAGACGCCCCTGTGGCGCTATTTCGAAGGCACCGTGGCAGGGCTGCTGGACACCTACGGCTACCGGCAGATCCGCATGCCGATCGTCGAGTTCACCGACCTGTTCAAGCGCTCCATCGGCGAAGTCACCGACATCGTCGAGAAAGAGATGTACACCTTCGAGGACCGCAACGGCGACTCGCTGACCCTGCGCCCCGAAGGCACCGCGGCCTGCGTGCGTGCCGTGCTGGAGCATGGCATCACCGGCGGTGGCCAGGTGCAGAAGCTGTGGTACGTGGGCCCGATGTTCCGCCACGAGCGCCCGCAGAAAGGCCGCTATCGCCAGTTCCACCAGATCGGCTGCGAGGTGTTCAACCTCGACGGCCCGGACATCGATGCCGAACTGATCGTGCTGACCTGGCGCCTGTGGGGTGCCCTGGGTATTCGTGATGCGGTGAAACTGGAGCTCAACAGCCTGGGCACCAGCGAAGCCCGCGGCCGCTACCGCGAAGCGCTGGTGGCGTTCCTGACCGAGCACCTGGACCAGATCGACGAAGACAGCCAGCGCCGCCTGAAGACCAACCCGCTGCGCGTGCTGGACACCAAGCACCCTGAGACCCAGGCAGTGCTGGTGAACGCGCCGAAGCTGGCCGATTACCTGGATGAAGAGTCGCGCGTGCACTTCGAGGGCCTCAAGGCTCGCCTGGACGCCGCCGGCATTCCCTACGTGATCAACCCCAAGCTGGTGCGTGGCCTGGACTACTACAGCAAGACCGTGTTCGAGTGGGTCACCGACAAGCTCGGCGCCCAGGGCACCGTGTGCGCCGGTGGCCGCTACGACGGCCTGGTCGAGCAGATGGGCGGCAAGCCGACCCCGGGCGTGGGTTTCGCCATGGGCATCGAACGCCTGATCCTGCTGCTCGAAACCCTGGAGCAGGTACCCGAGTCCATCGCCCGTACCGTCGATGTCTACCTGTGCGCCTTTGGCGAGCAGGCGGAACTGGCGGGCCTGGCCCTGACCGAGCGCCTGCGCGATGCATTGCCGCAGCTGCGCATTCAGGTCAACGCCGGCGCCGGCAGCTTCAAGAGCCAGTTCAAGAAGGCGGACAAGAGCGGCGCGCTCTACGCCTTGATCCTGGGGGACGACGAACTGGCGCAACAAGTGGTAGGTTTCAAACCCCTGCGTGGCCAGGGCGAACAACAAAACATTGCCTGGGATGCTCTGGGTGAGCATCTGGCGACTTGCGTCGTGCAGGGTTGAGGCAGGCTTCAGGCCGAATTTGCGAAATAGGAGTATTGGGGTGTCGAGTACCGAAGATGAACAACTCGCCGAGTTGAAGGACTTTTGGCAGCGTAACGGCAAGCCTCTGGTCACCGGCGTCCTGCTGGCCCTGGTCGTGGTGTTCGGCTGGCAGGCCTGGCACAAATACCAGGCCAACCAGTCGCAAGGCGCGTCCAGCCTGTACCAGCAACTGCTGGAAACCGCGCTGAACCCGACCGGCAAGCCGGACACCGCGCAGGTCGCTGACCTGGCCAACAAGCTCAAGACCGAGTACGGCAACAGCGAATACGCCCAGTATGGCAGCCTGTTCGTGGCCAAGGTGGCCGTGGACAACGGCAAGCTGGACGACGCCGCCACCGAGCTCAAGGCCGTGGTCGACAAGCCCAAGGACGCCATGCTGGGTGAAATCGCCCGTCAGCGCCTGGCGCAGGTACTGGCCGCGCAGAACAAGGCCGATGACGCCCTGAAACTGCTGGAAGGCGATGCCGACAAGGCATTCCTGGCCAGCCGCGAAGAGCTCAAGGGTGACCTGCTGGTGCAGCTGGGCCGTACCGATGACGCTTACGCGGCCTATCAGAAAGCCAAGGCAGCCCTGTCCGACGAGGCAGCGGTAGGTGGCTTGCAAATCAAACTCGACGACCTGGCGAAAAAAGATGCGTGACGTGATCCGTTGGAAACATGCAGCATTGCTGGCGCTGGCCATTCTGGCCGCGGGTTGCAGCAGTAACAGCAAAAAGGAATTGCCTCCTGCCGAGTTGACCGACTTCAAACCGGAAGTCGCGTTGCACAAGGAATGGAGTCGCTCGGTCGGTGACGGCCAGGGCGAGACTTACAACATGCTGGTTCCAGCGATCGAGAACGACAGCATCTTCGCCGCTGATGTCACCGGCGTGGTCATGGACCTCAACCGCCTCAATGGCGACGTGATCTGGAAGAAAGACCTGAACACGTCGGTGTCCGGCGCGGTTGGTGTCGGCTACGGCCTGGTCATGCTGGGTACCATCAGCGGTGACGTGATCGCCCTGGACGCCACCAACGGTGAAGTGAAGTGGCGCGCCAAGGTCAACAGCGAAGTGCTGGCACCGCCGGCCAACAACGGTGACGTCGTGGTCGTGCAAACCCAGGATGACCGCCTGGTTGGCCTGGACGCCGCCACCGGCACCCAGCGCTGGATCTACGACAGCACCCCGGCGGTACTGACCCTGCGTGGCACCGGTGCCCCGCTGGTCACCAACCACCTGGCCATCGCTGGCCTGTCGACCGGCAAGGTCGTGGCCGTGGACATCAGCAATGGTGTGCCGGTGTGGGAACAGCGCGTAGCCGTGCCGCAAGGCCGTTCCGAGCTTGAGCGTGTGGTCGACATCGACGGCGGCCTGCTGCTGTCCGGTGGTACCCTGTACGTCTCCAGCTACCAGGGCCGCATGGCGGGCCTGGACCTGGAAAGCGGCCGCGTGCTGTGGCAGCGTGATGCGTCCAGCTACGCCGGTGTGGCCCAGGGCTTTGGCAGCGTGTACGTGGCCCAGGCCAACGGCACCGTCGAAGGCGTGGACGAGCGCACCACCACCGCGTTGTGGAGCAACGACAAACTGGCCCGCCGCCAATTGTCGGCACCGGAAGTGTTCTCCAGCTACGTGGCCGTGGGTGACTTCGAAGGCTACCTGCACCTGCTCAGCCAGGTCGATGGCCGCTTCGTCGGCCGTGAGAAAATCGACGGTGACGGCCTGCGTGCCCGTCCGCTGGTCGCCGGCAACATGATTTACGTGTTCGGCAACAGCGGTAAGCTCGAAGCCCTGACCATCAAGTAAGGCTTTGACTATGCTGGAGGTCATGTGGCCTCCAGCGGCCCCGCCCGAGTGGGGCCAACGGCATGCGTGCATGCCGTCACGAACTCCGGCCGCTGCCTGCAGCGGCCTTTGTATTTTCTGAAATAACGCAGTGGAGAGCCTAATGGTTCCCGTAATCGCCCTGGTGGGCCGACCGAACGTCGGCAAGTCCACCATGTTCAACCGCCTGACCAAAAGCCGCGACGCCATCGTTGGCGACCTGTCTGGTCTTACCCGTGATCGCCAATACGGAGAGGCGCGCTGGCAAGGGCGTTCCTACATCCTGATCGACACCGGTGGTATTTCCGGTGACGAACACGGCATGGACGAAAAAATGGCCGAGCAGTCGCTGCTGGCCATCGAAGAAGCCGATGTCGTGCTGTTCCTGGTCGATGCCCGCGCCGGTTTCACCGCCGCCGACCAGATGATTGCCGAGCACTTGCGCAAGCGTAACAAGCGCTCGATCCTGGTGGCCAACAAGATCGACAACATCGATCCGGAAATGGCCCGCGCCGAATTCGCCCCGCTGGGCATGGGCCACGCCATTGGCGTCGCCGGTGCACAGGGTCGTGGCGTCAATACCTTGCTGGAAGCCGCCCTGGGCGAATTCCCGCGTGATATTGAAGAGGAAGACCTGGCCGAAGGTGTCGCCGAAGGCGAAGAGCAGGTGCGCATCCCTGGCCCGAGCGAGAAGGATGGCATCAAGATCGCCATCATCGGCCGCCCGAACGTGGGCAAGTCGACCCTGGTCAACCGCATGCTCGGTGAAGAGCGGGTCATCGTCTACGACCAGCCTGGCACCACCCGCGACAGTATCTATATCCCGTTCGAGCGCAACGGCGAGAAGTACACCTTCATCGACACCGCCGGTGTGCGCAAGCGCGGCAAGATCCATGAAGAAGTCGAGAAGTTTTCGGTGGTCAAGACGCTGCAGGCCATCAAGGATGCCAACGTCGTGATCTTCGTCATGGACGCCCGCGAAGGCGTGGTGGACCATGACCTGAACCTGCTGGGCTTCGCCCTTGAGTCGGGCCGTGCCATCGTCATCGCCCTGAACAAGTGGGACGGCATGCAGCCGAGCGAGCGCGACTACGTGAAGACCGAGCTGGAACGCCGGTTGTTCTTCGTCGACTTCGCCGACATCCACTTCATTTCGGCGCTGCACGGCACCGGCGTCGGCAACCTGTACGGTTCGGTGCAGGCCTCGTTCAAGTCGGCGATCACTCGCTGGCCGACCAGCCGCCTGACCCAGATCCTCGAAGACGCGGTGCAAGAGCACCAGCCGCCGATGGTCAACAGCCGCCGCATCAAGCTGCGCTATGCCCACCTGGGGGGTGCCAACCCGCCGCTGATCGTGATCCACGGCAACCAGGTGGAAAAGGTGCCGAACTCCTACGTTCGCTACCTGGAAAACACCTACCGCCGTGTACTCAAGCTGGTCGGCACACCGATCCGCATCGAGTTCAAGGGCAGTGACAACCCGTACGAAGGCAACAAGAACACGCTCACAGACCGCCAGGTCAACAAGAAGCGCCGCTTGATGTCGCACCACAAGAAAGCCGAGAAAAAGCGCCGCGACAAGCGCTGACTCCGGTGTCGCGATACCCTGTGGGGCCGGGCCAAGCTCGGTCCCACACTGGTATCTGCGCAACACCCTGGGCTATCCTGCTAAGCTCCCCAGCTGTCAGGGTCAGGCCCGATGATCACCAGCAAACTGCCGAATGTCGGCACGACCATCTTCACCACCATGTCCCAGCTCGCCACCCAGACCGGCGCGCTCAACCTGTCCCAAGGCTTCCCCGACTACGACGGCCCTCAAGGCCTGCGTGATGCCGTGGTGCGCCACATTCAGGCGGGGCACAACCAGTATGCGCCCATGACCGGCTTGCCGGCCCTGCGCGAACAGGTGGCCGCCAAGGTCGCTCGCCAGTACGGCGCCATCGTCGACGCCGACACCGAAGTCACCATTACCCCGGGTGCCACTGAGGCCATCTTCTGCGCCGTGCACGCCGTGATCCGCGCGGGTGACGAAGTGATCGTCTTCGATCCTTGCTACGACAGCTACGAGCCCTCCGTGGAGTTGGCTGGCGGCCGCTGCGTGCATGTGCAGCTCGATGCCCGGACGTTTACCATCGACTGGCAGAAGCTGGTGGACGCCCTCAGCCCGCGCACGCGGATGATTATCCTCAACAGCCCGCACAACCCCAGCGGCGCACTCATCAGCCGCGCCGACCTGGACCAGCTGGCACAGCTGATCGAAGGTCGCGATATCTACCTGATCAGTGATGAAGTCTATGAACACCTGGTCTACGATGGGGTCATACACGCCAGCGTGCTGGCGCACGAAGCGCTCTATTCCAAGGCTTTCGTGGTCAGCTCGTTTGGCAAGACCTACCATGTCACCGGTTGGAAGACCGGTTACGTGATCGCGCCGCCGGCCCTGAGTGCCGAGCTGCGCAAGGTCCATCAGTATGTGAATTTCTGTGGTGTCACCCCGCTGCAATGGGCATTGGCCGATTTCATGGCCGCCTGCCCCGAGCATGTGGAGGAACTGCCGGCGTTCTACCAGGCCAAGCGCGATCTGTTCTGCGACCTGCTGGCGCCTTCGCGTTTCAGCTTCAGCCGGACGGCAGGCACCTACTTTCAGTTGGTGGACTACTCGCAGATTCGCCCTGACCTGAACGACGTCGACATGGCGCTATGGATGACCCGCGAACACGGCGTGGCGACCATTCCGGTTTCGGTGTTCTACCAGGCACCGATTCCCGAACAACGGTTGGTACGCCTGTGCTTCGCCAAACGCGAGGAGACGCTGCGGGAAGCGGCGATAAAGTTATGCGCGATCTGAGTGAACTGGACAACCTGAACATCGCCCTGGTGCAGACCACCCTGGCCTGGCATGACCGCACGGCCAATTTCGAGCACTTCGATACCCTGCTTGAGCAGGCTCGGGGTGCCGACCTGGTGATACTGCCCGAGATGTTCACCACCGGCTTTTCCATGGAATCGGCCAGCCTGTGTGAACCGGAAAACGGCCCTGCCAGCAAATGGCTGCTGGGCCAGGCGGCGCGCCTGAACGCGGTGGTCACCGGCTCGGTGATCATCCAGGCCGCCGACGGCAGCCATCGCAACCGCCTGCTGTGGGCGCGGCCCGATGGCACCTTGCTGCACTATGACAAGCGCCACCTGTTCCGCATGGCCGGCGAGCACAAGCACTACACCCCGGGCGAGCGCCAGGTGCAGTTCGAGGTCAAGGGCTGGCGCATACGGCCGCTGATTTGCTATGACCTGCGTTTTCCGGTGTGGAGCCGTGATGCCCAGGACACCGACTTGCTGCTGTACACCGCCAACTGGCCGGGGGCGCGCCGGCTGCACTGGAACCGCTTGCTACCGGCGCGAGCCATCGAGAACCTGTGCTACGTGGCGGCGGTGAACCGTGTCGGCACCGACGGCAAGGGCTTCGCCTACACCGGTGACAGCCAGGTGCTGGACTTCCAGGGCGAGAGCCTGCTGAGCGCGGGGGAGGCCGATGGCGTGTTCCACGTCGCCCTCAGCGCCAGCGAACTGGCCGCCTACCGCACTCGCTTCCCTGCACACCTGGATGCCGATACCTTCGACCTGCACTGACGCGCTCACATAGCAGCGGACCTGGCCGCGTCCCGGCGCCGCATCATCCTTGATGCGCCGCACGGGCGCAGGCGGCCAATGAGCAGCGACAAAAAAACCGGCCACGTGGGCCGGTTTTCTCAGGGCAGGGCGAAGGCTCAGGCAGCCTTGGCTTCCTGCTGGCTCAACGAGCGGTTCAGCGCGCTGAACAGTGCCTTGAAGCTGGCGGTGGTGATGTTCTCGTCCACACCCACACCGTGCACCGCCCGGCCACCGGCCACGCGCAACTCGATGTAGGCCGCCGCCTTGGCGTGGGTGCCCGCGCCAATGGCGTGCTCGTTGTAGTCCATGATCTCCACGGCCACCGGCATCGCCGACGCCAGGGCTTCCAGGGCGCCGTTGCCCTTGCCGCGCCAGTGCACGGTCTCGCCGTCGCTGTGCACTTCGACGTCGACCTTGCTGCTGCCGTTCTCTTCCTGCAGGCGGTGGCTGACCAGCGCGTACGGCGTGTTGGCTTGCAGGTATTCCTTGTGCAGCAGGCTGTAGATCTGCTGGGCGGTCATTTCCAGGCCCAGGCGGTCGGTCTCACCCTGCACCACCTGGCTGAACTCGATCTGCATGCGGCGCGGCAGGCTGATGCCGTATTCCTGTTCCAGCAGGTAGGTAATGCCCCCTTTGCCCGACTGGCTGTTGACGCGGATCACCGCCTCGTAGCTGCGGCCGATGTCGGCCGGGTCGATCGGCAGGTACGGCACTTCCCACAGGGTGCCTTCTTTCTGCTGGGTGAAGCCCTTGCGGATGGCGTCCTGGTGCGAGCCGGAGAACGCGGTGTGAACCAGGTCGCCCACGTACGGGTGGCGTGGGTGAACCGGGATCTGGTTGCACTCTTCGACCACTTTGCGCACGCCGTCGATGTCCGAGAAGTCCAGCTCGGGGTTCACGCCCTGGGTATAGAGGTTCAGGGCCAGGGTCACCAGGTCGACGTTGCCGGTGCGCTCGCCATTGCCGAACAGGCAGCCTTCGACGCGGTCGGCGCCGGCCATCAGGCCCAGCTCGGTGGCGGCCACGCCGGTGCCACGGTCGTTGTGGGTGTGCAGGCTGATGATCACGCTGTCACGGCGCGACACATGGCGGCCGAACCATTCGATCTGGTCGGCGTAGATGTTCGGCGTGCTGACTTCCACGGTGGCCGGCAGGTTGAGGATGATCTTGTGCTCGGGCGTCGGGTTCCACACCTCGATCACCGCGTCGCACACTTCCTTGGCGAACTCCAGTTCAGTGGCGCTGAAGGTTTCCGGCGAGTACTGGAACGTCCACTGGGTTTCCGGCTGCTGGGCGGCGTACTTGACGAACAGCTTGGCGGCGTTGACCGCGATGTCCTTCACGCCCTGCTTGTCCTGGTTGAAGACGATCTTGCGGAAGGACGGCGAAGTGGCGTTGTACAGGTGCACGATGGCCTTCTTGGCGCCCTTGAGCGACTCGAAGGTGCGCGCGATCAGGTCTTCACGGGCCTGGGTCAGCACCTGAATGGTGGTGTCTTCCGGGATGTGGTTGTCTTCGATGAGGGTACGAACGAAGTCGAAGTCGGTTTGCGACGCCGAAGGGAACGAGGCCTCGATCTCTTTCACGCCCACGCTGACCAGGGTCTTCCAGAAGCGCAGCTTCTTGGCCGAGTCCATCGGCTCGATCAGCGACTGGTTGCCGTCACGCAGGTCCGAGCTGCACCAGATAGGCGCTGCCGTGATGGTCTGGTTCGGCCAGGTGCGGTCAGGCAGGTTCACCTGAGCGAAGGCGCGGTATTTGGACGACGGGTCTTTGAGCATGGTCATGGTGAGCAATCCTTGTTATGCGGCCTTGAAAAGGGCCTGCCGAATGAAAACGAGAGAAAAGGGCGAGGCGACGCGATTCAGCTTGGCAGTCGTGCACTGACCAGGCTTAGGCAGCGGTGTTGACGAAGGAGAATGAGGGTGTGAAGAGTTTTCATGCTTCAAACTTAACCATTGCGGCAGGGGATGGCAAGCATTTGAAGAAAATTGAGATAAGTTATCTGCTATGGCGATTATGTGGTTATTTCTGCTTATTGCTATACGTATTTTGAGTAAAGATTGTTCGCGCGATTGTGCTCGCGCAATCGCGTGGAGGCGGCCATCCGGGCCGTAGCGCGTAACCGGCAAGTCAGGGCTGGAACGCGCCGATGAAGATGGCGGGGTCCACCCGGGCGTCGTTGAGGCTGACGTTCCAGTGCATGTGCGGCCCCGTCGCCCGGCCGGTCATGCCCACGCGCCCGACCACGGCGCCCCGGGCCAGGTCCTGACCGACCTTTACGTCGATCTTCGACATATGGCAGAACATGCTGATGAAGCCCTGGCCATGGTCGACGAAGACCGTGTTGCCGTTGAAGAAGTAGTTGCCGATGAGAATGACCTTGCCCGCCGCCGGGGTCTTGATCGGCGTGCCCGCCGGCACGGCGAAGTCCAGTCCGGCATGAGGGTTGCGTTCTTCACCGTTGAAGAAGCGGCGCACGCCGAAACGGCTAGACAGCGGGCCGTTCACCGGCTTGTCCAGCAACAGGTTGCTGGGCGTGCCAGGGCTGAAGCTGCGGTAGGCCTTCAACTGCTCGGCCAACTCGACTTCGAAGCGCTTGAGGTCCGCCGGGTTGGGGTTGACTTGCCGGTTGTTCTTCAAGGTGATGTGCTGCTCGGGATAGTGCTTGCTGCCTACCACGAAACCCAGGCTGCGCTGGTCGCCCGTGGTGATGCGGGCGGCGCCCGGTTTCTGCGTCAGTGGCAGGCCGACGATGGCGCGCCAGTTCTGTTGCTCGCGCACCACCAGCACCGGCTTGCCGTCGAAGAACGCCTTGGGCGCTTGCGCCGCCGTGCCCAGGTCGATCACGGCCACGCCGCCCGGCACGGGCTTGTTCAGCAGGCGGGTGATGTAGCTGTCAGCCTGGGCGTTGAAGGCCAGGCACAGCAAAAGCAACGCGGGCAGCAAGCGGGGCATGGCTCAATCCAATAGCGACAGGGTGACCGGGGTCAGGTGGTTGTCTTCGACACGTACCTGCAGTTCGCCTTCGCCCAGCCTGGCGGTCAGGCGCTGGCCGGTGCGGGTCTGCCCGGCACTGCGGATGGCGTTGCCGCGCTCGTCCAGCAGGATGCTGTAACCACGACTCAGGGTCGCCAGCGGGCTGACGATGTGCAGGGTCTGCATCTGGTTCTGCAACTGGAGGCGACGGGCCTTGAGGCCCTCACGCATGGCGCGGGGCAAGCGTTCGGCCAGGCTGTCGATGCGCTGGCGCAGCAGGGCCAGCGTGCGCCCCGGATGCTGGCCAGCCAGGCGGGTTTCCAGCTGGGCCAGGCGATGCTTGCGCAGGTTCAGCCGCTGCTCGAAGGCACGGCGCAGGCGCATGTCCAGGTCGTCCAGGCGCTGGGCCTGCTGGCGCAGCCGTTCACCGGGGTGGCGCAGGCGTTTGGTCAGGCCGTCCAGGCGCAGGCGGTCGTGGGCCAGGCGGTTCTGCATGCGCATCAGCAGGCGGCGTTGCAGGCTTTCCAGGCGCCGTTGCAGGTCGCTGCTGTCAGGCGCCAGCAGCTCGGCGGCGGCCGAGGGGGTAGGTGCGCGCACGTCGGCGACGAAGTCACTGATGGACACGTCGGTTTCATGGCCCACGGCGCTGACGATCGGCGTCACGCAGGCGGCGATGGCCCGGGCCACGGCCTCTTCGTTGAAGCACCACAGGTCTTCCAGCGAGCCACCGCCACGGGCCAGGATGATGGCGTCGAAGCCGCCGGCATCGGCCAGGCGAATGCCCCGCACGATCTGGTTGATGGCCTCGCGGCCCTGCACGGCGGTAGGAATCAGGGTCAGCTCGACGTGCGGCGCGCGGCGGCGGAACACACTGATGATGTCGCGAATCACGGCGCCGGTGGGCGAACTGACGATGCCGATGCGCCGGGGGTGGGCGGGCAGGGCAACCTTGCGCTCGGCACTGAACAGGCCTTCGGCGCTGAGCTTTTCCTTCAGAGCGTCGAAGGCCAGGCGCAGGGCGCCGTCACCGGCAGGCTCCACGGTGTCGAGAATCAGCTGGTAGTCGCCGCGGCCTTCGAACAGCGAGACCTTGCCGCGCACTTTCACCGCCAGGCCATCCTTGAGCGCCTGGCGCACACGCTGGGCGTTCTGGCGGAACAGCGCGCAACGTACTTGGGCGCCGCTGTCCTTGAGGGTGAAATACACGTGGCCCGAGGCCGGGCGAGCGAGGTTGGAGATCTCGCCCTCTACCCAGATGCTGCTGAAGACGTCTTCCAGCAGCACGCGCGCGCGGCCGTTGAGCTGGCTGACAGTGAGGACCTCGCGGTCCAGGCCGAGTACGGCGAAAGGGTCTCTGTTCATGGGGGCATGATAAGGGTATTGCGGCGATGTCGCGATAGGCGCGCGCACTTCGGTCACCTGCTTTCGACACCTGGAAAATCTCGCTAACATCCGCAGCCTTGGAGCAGACAAGGCAAAGGAACGTCATATGCAACCTATCGTCGCCAGCATCGAGGCCATGGCCGCCTCGCGCGGTTACCAGTTGGACGAACAGCAGGGGGCGTGCATCAACCGCCTCGCCCACCTGGCGGAGCGGGTGATGCACCCATCATTGCTGCCCTCGCGCAAACCCAAGGGCCTTTATATATGGGGCCCCGTGGGCAGGGGCAAAAGCTTTCTGCTGGATGCCTTCTTCGACCGCCTGGCGCTCGCGGAAAAAAAGCGCTTCCACTTTCATGAGTTTTTCCGCGAGTTGCACGCGCGCCTCTTCGCCAATGCCAGTAGTGAGCGCAGCATGGAGGACGCCCTGGATGACATGCTCGAGGGCTGCAAGCTGCTGTGCTTCGACGAGTTCCACTTGCATGACATCGGTGATGCGATGCTGATCAGTCGGGTGTTCAGCGCGATCTTCGCGCGCCAGTGCGCGCTGGTGACCACCTCCAACTACCCGCCCGAAGGCTTGCTGCCCAACCCCCTCTACCATGAGCGTTTTCTGCCGACCATCCGCTTGATCGAAGCGCACATGGACGTGGTATCAATCGCCGGGGGCGTCGACTACCGCAGCTTGGGCGGCGAGGGCGATGCGTTCGGGCTCGGCGCGTTCGTCTCTCCGGGCAACGCTACCCAACGCCACCAACTGGGCCTGCCCGAGGTCACGGCCAGCCGTGTCGAACTTAAGGTCAACCACCGGCCGCTGCGGGTGATGGCAGCCTCGCAAGGGGTGCTTCATGTTGGTTTCAGTGATATCTGCGAGGCCCCCACGGCGACCATGGACTACCTGGTGCTGGTCAAGACCTACCCGCGCTGGATCATCGAAGGCATTCCGCGTATTTCCACGGCGTCGCCCGCGGCACAACAGCGTTTTCTCAACCTGGTGGATGTATTGTATGACACGCGCTGCGAAGTATTCATGATCAGTACGCTGCCGTTGAATGAAGCGGTTGATCATTGTGATATCGCCGATATTGTACGAACCCGCAGTCGGCTCTCACAAATGAAACAGTTACATGTTAAAAACGATACAGAAGTGGCGTTTGGCCATTAGTACCAAGGTATGATTGGTGCGCATGAAACTTTTGGTTAGCGTACGGTCAATCGGCAGGAACGCCAGATAACAAGAACAACACGAATGGAGTCATGCAATGAGCGACGCGTTTGCAGTCGGGTTGCCCGGCTATGCGATCATTTTCGCCGCACTGTTATGTGCGTATATCATTTTCGGCATCGCCGGATTTGGTACCGCTCTTATCGCCAGCCCTGTGCTGGTGCTGTATATCCCCATCGCCAAGATCGTTCCGTTACTCGCGTTGATGGACCTGTGCGCCGCACTGGTCAATGTCAGCCGTGATGGCCGCAAGGCCGACTGGCGTGAGCTCAGGCGGCTGGTACCGCTGATGGTGGTGGGCAGCCTGATCGGGGCGGCCATTCTGCTGAAGGCCAGGCCCGATATCCTGCTGCTGGCGCTGGGCATCTTCGTGGTGGGCTACTCACTGTATTCACTCAGTGGGCTCAAGCCAGACCGCACCTTTTCTCCGGCATCGGCCATTCCCTTCGGCTCGGTGGGTGGCGTGTTCAGCGCCTTGTTCGGCAGCGGCGGTTTCATTTACGCCATTTATCTCAGCGGCCGGATCAAAGACAAGAATGCCATGCGCATCACGCAAACCACACTCATCGGCTTGAGTACCCTGACCCGGGTGGTGCTGTTTGCCCTGGCAGGGGTGTACCTGGACAGCAGCCTGTTGTGGCTGGCACTGTTTCTCGCCCCGGGCATGTTGCTCGGCACGGCCATAGGCCGCCGGCTGACATTGAAGATGTCTCGTGAACAATTCCTCAAACTTATCAATATTGTCGTGCTCGCCTCTGGCGTGGCATTGATCATCCGTTACTTCAGCTGAACCCGTACAGGGCCTGAGCGCCCCTGATGACCTGTGCCTGTTCGTCCAACTTCCGAGTTGGGCGGCGGGTTGTGCCGTGCCTGAAAACCGCAAGCTTCGCCAATAACGATAATAGGAGAACGCGTTTGGACAACAATCACCCGAATGAAATGATGACGGGCTCAGAGTTTCTGGACAGCCTTGATGACGGTCGCCATGTGTATATCTATGGTGAGCGTGTCGAGAATGTTTGCGAACACCGGGCGTTTCGTAACAGTGCGCATTCATTGTCTCGCTTATACGATGCCCTGCATGATCCTGCCAGCCAGGAGGTGATGACCGATATCGACCCGGATGGTTACCGGACCCACCGCTACTTCATGCCCTCGCGTTCCGCGCAGGACTTGCTCAAGGCTCGGGATGCCATCGCCCATTGGTCACGGTTGTCTTACGGCTTCATGGGCCGCACACCGGATTATAAAGCAGGTTTCACCGCCACCCTGCACTCGGACCCGGACTTGTACGCGCCGTTTCATGACAACGCGCAAAGCTGGTACAGAAAGTCGGCGCGCAAGGTCATGTTCCTCAACCACGTGCTGGTCAACCCACCGGTGGGCAGGGCACGGCAGATCGCCGACATGCGCGACATTTATCTGCATGTGGAAAAAGAGACTGACGCTGGCATCATCGTGCGCGGCGTGAAAATGGTCGCCACCACCGCGGCGCTGTCCAATGCCACCTTTGTCGCGCAGAACAGCGCCACCCATTATCAGGCCGGGGCCGAGGAAGATTTCGCCTTGTGCTTCATCCTGCCGATGAACGCACCCAACCTCAAGATCATGTGCCGCCGCTCATTCGAGGCGGCGTCGCTGAGCCCGTTCGACCACCCGCTGTCCAGCCGCTTCGACGAAAACGATTCGGTGCTGATCTTCGACGGCGTACTGGTGCCTTGGGAAAACGTGCTGATCTACCGCGATATCGAGCGGGCGCGCAGCTTTTACGCCGCGTCCGGTTTCCTCAACCGTTACCCGCTGCAGTCCGGCACGCGGTTGGCGGTGAAGATGGACTTCATCTGCGGGCTGTTGAACAAGGTGCTGGAGTCCAATGGTTCGGCGCAGTTCCGTGGCATTCGCACGCGCCTGGCGGACATCGTCGCGTTGCGCAACCTGATGTGGTCGTTGACCGAGAACCTGTGCCTGAACCCCGAGACCCGGCGCGATGGTTCGGTAGTGCCACGCCTGGAGGCCGCGGCGACGGTGCGTTACTTCGGCACGCAGATGATGAGCCAGCTCAAACCGGTGTTCAACACCATTCTGGGCGGCTCGCCCATCATGCAGACCGCCAGTTGGCTGGATATGGGCAACCCGGAGGTTCGTCCCTTGATAGACCTCTATTACCAGGGCACCGACCAGAGCGCCGGTGAGCGAATGAAGCTGGTCAAGTTGCTATGGGACGCCTTGGGCAGTGAGTTCGCCGGTCGCCACGAACTCTACGAGCACAACTACGCCGGCAACAATGAGCAGGTGCGCCTGGACATGCTGCGCCACTGCGAAAGCGCCGGGGTGCTGGCCCAGTGTACCGACCTGGTCGATCGCTGCCTCGCCGATTACAACGAGCAGGGCTGGGCCCCGGGCTCGGGCTGGCGCTTCGACCCCGCGCAACACGAAGTCCGTTAAGCCACCACGCTGGTCCCGGCAGCCCCCCGAGAGGCTGTCACGGGCAGGTTCAGACTGAAAATGGAGCGGGACATGCTTTACGACAGTGGATGGAATCGCGAAGAGCTGGATTACAAGGCCTTGGAAAACCAATGGCACGTGGTTGCGCGCAGTGAAGATGTCAGCGCCGAGCGGCCCACGGCTGTCAGGCTGCTGGGCGAAGACCTGGTGTTGTGGCGCGACGGCAGCGGGGGCATTCATGCCTGGAAAGACTACTGCGGCCACCGCGGCGCACGGCTCTCGCTGGGCTGCGTGAAGAAGGGCGAGATCGAATGCCCGTATCACGGCTGGCGCTACGACGGGCAGGGGGACTGCACCCTGGTGCCGGCGCACCCCGACCGACATGCCCCGGCTTCGGACCGGCTGATCTTCAAGCACTATGCCGAGGAGCGTTACGGTTATGTCTGGGCCAGCCTGGTGCGGCCCGAACGGCCACTGCCCGAACTGCCACAGTGGGACGATGACAGTTTTCGCAAGGTCTATGCCGGGCCTTATCACTACCAGGCCAATGCGCTGCGGGCGCTGGAAAACTTCATCGATGCCTCGCATTTTCCTTTCGTGCACGCCCACCTCAACGGCTTGCCGGACGCACCGGAGCCGCTGAAGAAATACACCGTCAGCCAGGACGAGCGGGGCCTGCATTCATCGGAAATCAGTGTATTCCAACCCTTCGGCGATCACCGCGGCATCCCGGTGACTGCGCGCTACACCTATTCGGTGTTCAACCCGACCACGGCCTACTTCAAGAAGAAGACCGGTGAGGTCGAGCGCTTCTGCACCTTCTTCAATGCCACCCCGGTGGACGAGAAGGCCTGCATCATTTGGCTGATCGTGGCGATCAACTTCGGCCCCGAGTTGACCCTTGAGCAGATCCTGGCGCGGCAGAACACCGTGTTCGAGCAGGACCGCCATATCGTCGAGTCACAACGCCCCGCCCGCCTGCCCCTGGACCCCAAGGCCGAGATGCACGTGACCAGCGACCGCCTGGGCTTTGAATACCGGCGTTGGTTGCGCGAGCTGGGCGAGGCCCGGCGCGCCCCCGGGCAACTTGAACAGACCATCCGCGCGGTATCACTGTGAGCAGGAGCCAGCCATGACCATGCAGCCACTTGAGCGTTTCATTGAGCGTGAATCCAATGCCAGAACCTATTCGCGCAACTTCCCGGGGGTATTGAGCCATGGGGCACTTGCCCAGGTGACCGACAGCGAAGGGCGTCAGTACCTCGATTGCCTGTGCTGCGCCGGGGCATTGGCCCTGGGCCACAACCATCCCTTCATCCAGCGGCGGGTGATCGAATTTCTGCAGTCGGGCCAGTTGCAGCAGGCACTGGACCTGGCGACGCCAGCGCGGCTGGCATTCGTGGATAAACTGTTCCAGTGCTTGCCTCGCGCTTTTGCCACGCAGGCCAAGGTGCAGTTCTGCGGCCCCACGGGCGCCGATGGGGTGGAGGCCGCCCTGAAGCTGTTCAAGACCGCCACCGGCCGCCGTTCGGTGCTGGTGTTCCAGGGCGCCTACCACGGCATGACCCATGGCACGCTCGGCATGATGGGCAACGTCGCCCCGCGCCAGGCCATTTCGGGAGTGCCCGGCGAGATCCAGTTTCTGCCTTACCCCTATACCTTCCGCAGCCCCTTCGGTGCGCAGGTGGATGCACTTGAAACCGAGCGGCTGAGCCTGGCCATGCTGGAAACGGCACTCAGCGATCCGGAAAGCGGGGTATGCAAACCGGCGCTGGTGCTGCTGGAGGCGGTTCAGGGCGAAGGGGGCTGCATTCCCGCCAGTGCGCCTTGGCTCAAGGGGGTCAGGGAGATCACCGAGCGCCATGGCGTACCCCTGGTCATCGATGAAGTGCAGTCCGGGATCGGTCGTACCGGTGATATGTTCGCGTTCGAGCACGCCGGTATCGTTCCCGATGCCATCGTGGTATCCAAAGCCATCGGTGGCGGCTATCCGTTGTCATTGCTGTTGTACCGGGACGAGTACGACCAGTGGAAACCCGGCGCCCATGCAGGCACCTTCCGCGGAAACCAGATCGCCCTGGTCAGCGGCCTGGCGACGCTGGAGTACATCGAGCAGACCAACCTGCTGGCCCATGTTCGCCAGGTGGGTGCGCAACTCAAGGAGGGCTTGCTGGACATCCAGAGCCGGTACCCCTGTATCGGCGATGTGCGTGGGCGCGGCCTGATGCTGGGCGTGGAACTGGTGGATGCCGATGCGCAGCCCGATGCCCTTGGCCACCCGCGCGGCGCCACGCAACTGGCCGCCAGCGTCAAGAAGGCCTGCCTGCAGGCGGGGCTGATCATTGAAAGCGGTGGGCGCAACAATGCGGTGCTGCGCTTCCTGCCGCCGCTGGTGATCACTGCGCTGGAAATCCAGACGTTGCTGGCGCGCTTTGAGCAAGCATTGGCCGCGTGTGCTCCGGCCCGCGCACGGCCGTTGTCGGCACCGGGTTTCGCCGAGGTGCAGCCATGAGCGGTCGCGACCCGTTGCATGATGTGCTGGGTATCGGTTTCGGCCCGGCTAACATTGCCCTGGCGGTAGCGTTCGAAGAGCTGGCGCCGGACTTGAGCGTGCGGTTTATCGAGCGCAGGCCGCGGGCCGCCTGGCAACCGAACATGTTGCTGGCGGGGTCCGATATCCAGAACCACCCGTTGCGGGACCTGGTGACGCCGCGCAATCCGCGCAGCCGCTATTCGTTCACCAACTTTCTGTTCGAGAACGGGCGCCTGTACGAGCATTTGAACCTGCCGTTGCACTACCCATTGCGGCTCGAATACGCCCAGTACGTCAGTTGGGTAGCCGGTTTCTTCGCCTCCCGCGTGGATTACGGCCGCGCCGCGCAGCGGGTGGAATTGGTCGAAGCCCAGCCTCAGGTACCCCGCCATTATCGGGTGACCACGGCCGAAGGTCAGGTGTACCGGGCCAGGAGCCTGGTCCTGGCGCCAGGACGTACGCCCCATATACCGGCGCCGTTCGCCGATGTGCGGGACGCCCGCGTGCAGCACCTGAACCATTACCTGCCAGCGCTGGAGGCGGCAGTGGCGGCCACTGGCTCGCGTTGCCGTGTCGCTGTCATTGGTGGCAGCCAGAGCGCGGTGGAAATTCTCCTGCATGCCGAACAGCACCCCGGGGTGAGCCAGGTCACGGGCTATACCCGCAACTTCGGTTTTCGCCAGAAGGACACCAGCCCGTTCTCCGACGAAGTGTATTTTCCGGCCTTCGTCGACACCTTCCATCAGGCCAGCCCCGCCAACAAGCGACGCCTGCGCAACGAGTTGGCGGCCACCAACTATTCCTCGGCCGATATCGACGTGCTCAACCAGCTTTACCTGCGCCGTTACGAGCAGCAGTTGCTGGGCGGGGACCGCCTGCGGATCAATACCTGCCAGGAAATCATCGAGTGCGCGGCGACGCCCGACGCTGTGACGGTACAGGCGCGGCACTTTCTGCAGGGCACCGTCCAGCAGGATGCGTTTGACCTGGTGATACTGGCCACCGGTTTTCTCGACCTGGGCGACGGCGAGCGTCAGGAGCCCTGCCCGCCGCTGTTGCTCGGGGTGGCAGGCGACAGGGACGCCCTGGCCATTGGCCGAGATTATCAGGTGCAACTGCAGGGCGGCCTCCCGACCTACCTCAACGGCTTGTGCGAGTCTTCCCATGGCATGGGCGATGCGGGGTCGTTCAGCTTGCTGGCGATCCGGTCGCAGACCATCGTCGACTCGCTGTTGGGCCAATTCGAGCATGGAGCGGAGCGCCAGCGCCATGGTTGATGCCGCATTGCAGGCTTTGCTGGACGCGCCCTCGGCGTGGCAAGGCAGCGTTCCTGGGGGGCGCGGCGCCGGCCCGTTGCCTGCGCACAGCGACATGGTGGTCGTGGGGGGCGGCATCGGCGGGCTCAGCGCTGCCCTGCATGCATTGCGCCGCGGGTGCAGCGTCACGGTATTGGAGGCGGGGGAGTTGGGAGCAGGGGCCAGTGGCCGTAATTCAGGCTTTGTCGTGCCCGTGCCGGCCCGGCATGGCCCCGACACACTCAACGCATTGCTGGGCGACGCCGCCGGGCCGTATGCGCGGGCCTTGCAACAGGCCGCACGGCAGGCCCTGAGCCGGGGTGGCCCGCAGGTGGTGCGCCAGGGCTGGCTGCAGCCCTTTGCGCAACCGCCCCTGGGCAGCCTTCGGCACCTGGCCAGGCAATGGCAGGCGCTGGGCATTGACGCTGAATGCGTGGAGGGCCAGCGCCTGGGCGCACTCGCAGGCACGCGATATTACCCCGAGGCCTTGCTGTTCAAGGGTGGGGGCGGTGTAGATCCTTTGGCCCTGCTGCACCAGTTGGCCGACGCCGTGATGGCGCTGGGTGGCTGTATCGTCGAGCAGTGCAGCGCGTTGAACACCACGGTGCGTGGGCAGGGGGTCACCGTCCATACCCCACAAGGGGACATCCGCGCCGGCCGCGTGCTCCTGGCTGCAAATGCCTATGGCACGGGTGCCAGCCAGGCGACTCGGCGGCCCATCGGCCGTATCGCGCTGGGCCTGGGGACGTTTACCTGCGAGGACCTGCCGCCCGAAACCGCCTGCCTGCCCTTTTCCGACGCCCGCAAGGACATGTGGTTTTGCCGGCGCCTGACGGGCAACCGCTTGATAACGGGGGCGTTCATCCTGCCGGGCGCAGGCGGGGCAGCAGCGGCCGCAGGCCTGATGAGCGAGCGCTTGCAGGCCTTGTTCGGCCCAGGCCCATGGACACCAGGGCAGCTATGGGCCGGTTACGTGGGCGTGACTCGCACGGGTATGCCCGTGGTACGCCAGCACGGCCCTCGCATCATCCGTTGGAGCGGCTGCAATGGGCGCGGTATCGCCTTGTCGAGCCTGATGGCGCAGCGGTTGGTGGACCACCTGATGGGTGAGCCCATGCCGACACTGCCGCAAGCCACATTCAACAGTGCGCTGCTGGTCCGCTGGTTGGCGCACTCGGTTATCCAACGCGACCGCCGCCGCCAGAAGAAAGCGGCGATGGCCCAGCCCTCCAGTTTTTCACGCGAGATCATTTCATGAGCCTGTGCCCGTTTCATTATCAGGAACATCGGTCCAGCGATGCCGACCTGATCGGCCGCTTCATCGATGCATTTCCGCTGGCGTTGATCACTTCATCAGTGGCAGGCAAGCATCACAGCAGTTACATCCCCTTGCTGCGTGACCACGACCAATCTCTGTTCGGCCATGCCGACCGCCGCAACCCCCAGTTCGCCGGGGAAACGTTCAATGCACAGATCTTTTTCGTCGGGCCCAATGCCTACATTCCCCCGGAAGGCTACAGCAGTGCGCAACTGCCTACCTGGAATTACCTGGCGGTGCACATGCAAGCCCAGGTCCAGATGGTGGAGGACGATCGGTACGCCCTGGATATCCTGCGCCGCACCGCCCAGGCAATGGGGGCCCAGGGTTCCCGATACCGCGTCGATGAGGCAGACCCCCGGGTGCAGAACAACCTTGCCCATATTGTCGGGCTGCGGTTGGTGCCCAGTGAGGTCGAGGCGCGCTTCAAGCTGTCGCAAAACAAGGCGCAGAAAGACCGAGATGCCGCTCTGGACTGGTTTTTGAGCGGCGATCTGGAGCAACACCGACAACTGTTCGAAGACCTTCTGCGCCATACCTCCGGCGCCCGGGAATAAGGGGAAGACCATGCCTATCGTCAGAATCGAAGATGCGACCCAGCGCTCCCTGGCCGAGCAGCGGACCTTGGTCGAGGCGGTCTATGCCAGCCTCAGGCAGCAATTTGGGGTCAGTGATGAAGAGCTGCAGGCTCGCTACCATTACCTGCCAGCCACTTGCCTGCGCACCCCCGGTGACCGGGACGGTTATGTGCAGATCACCATTACCCTGTTCAAGGGGAGAAAAGCGGCCACCAAGCGCAAGTTGTACGCCGATATCGTCGAGCGGCTGGCGCGGGCCCTGGCGATCGAGCCGGGGGCAGTGCTGATCCTGCTGGACGAGCATGATGCCGAGAACTGGGGCATGCGCGGCGGTATCGCGGCCAGCGACATCGATTTCGGCTATGCGGTGCAAGTCTAGATAGCGGCACTGGGGGCTGCGCGCTTGACCTGCGCCCCCATGGCATTATGCTGCGCGTATTTACGTTACCCGCAGGCCTGCCTTCATGAGTTCGCAAAGTATTGTCGTCCCGTTGATCTCCAGTTTCCCCGGGCGCGAAGGCAAGGCCCGGCGGGTGCTGCGCTGGTTGTGGCAGAAAAACATCATCGAAGAACAACTGACCACCTGCGGGCGCACCGGCAACGGCATGGGCTACGCCATCGGGCCGGGCGCCCGCAACGTGGTGGAGCACCCGGACCTGTTGCCTTATGGCCAGGCAGTAAACGGCCTGGAGCTGGTGACCAAGCGCTGCATCTTCACCCCCACCAAAGACTTCAAGGAAGAAGCGGGCTGCCCCGAGTGCCGCCAGGAAATAGGCGAGGCGCTGTTCGACAGCCTGGAAGACTGGATGCCCGGCCACACCGACAACTTCATGTGCCCCGAATGCCGCCATGAAGATGACATCAACGGCTTCCTGTTCCTGCAGCCCTGCGCGTTTTCCAACCTGGGGTTCATCTTCAACGGCTGGGCCGACGCACGGTTCAAGCCCGAATTCCTCTACGAGTTCGGCGAGCGCCTGGAACGCAAGGTGCGTGTGGTGCGCGTCGATCTTTAGGGTGCGACGCAATTGCCCTGATGTTTACATTGAGCATCGGGGCATGTATGAGTATAATGGCGCGCTTCCATTTTTCCCGCTCGGGAGCCCCCGCGATGCTGCGTATCAGCCAAGAAGCACTGACCTTCGACGACATTCTCCTCGTACCCGGTTACTCCGAAGTACTGCCCAATGAAGTCAGCCTGAAGACCCGTTTGACCCGTGGCATCGAGCTGAATATTCCCCTGGTCTCGGCGGCCATGGATACCGTGACCGAAGCCCGTCTGGCCATTGCCATGGCCCAGGAAGGCGGCATCGGCATCATCCACAAGAACATGACCATCGAGCAGCAAGCTGCCGAAGTGCGCAAGGTCAAGAAGTTCGAGGCCGGCGTGGTCAAGGACCCGATCACCATCGAGGCTGGCGCCACGGTACGTGACCTGTTCGAGCTGACCCGCCAGCACAACATCTCCGGCGTGCCAGTACTGCACGACGGTGACCTGGTCGGTATCGTCACCTCCCGTGACGTGCGTTTCGAAACCCGTCTGGAAGCCACCGTTCGCGAAGTGATGACGCCCAAAGAGCGCCTGGTCACCGTGCGCGAAGGCGCCGACAAGAATGAAGTGCGCGAGCTGCTGCACAAGCATCGCCTGGAAAAAGTCCTGATCGTGGACGACAAATTCCACCTCAAGGGCATGATGACCGTCAAGGACATCGAAAAAGCCAAGGCCTACCCACTGGCCAGCAAGGACGACCAGGCCCGCCTGCGCGTCGGCGCTGCCGTCGGTACCGGCAAGGACACCGGCGAGCGCGTTGCCGCCCTGGTCGCCGCCGGCGTCGACGTGGTGGTGGTCGATACCGCCCACGGTCACTCCAAAGGCGTGATCGACCGCGTTCGCTGGGTCAAGGACAACTACCCGCACGTCCAGGTCATCGGTGGCAACATCGCCACTGGCGCCGCGGCCAAGGCCCTGGTTGAAGCCGGCGCCGATGCGGTCAAGGTCGGTATCGGCCCAGGCTCCATCTGCACCACCCGTATCGTCGCTGGCGTGGGCGTGCCGCAGATCAGCGCCATCGCCAACGTCGCCGCCGCGCTGGAAGGTTCGGGCGTGCCGCTGATCGCCGACGGCGGTATCCGCTTCTCCGGTGACCTGTCCAAGGCCATCGTCGCTGGCGCCTCGTGCGTGATGATGGGTTCGATGTTCGCCGGTACCGAAGAAGCCCCGGGCGAGATCGAGCTGTTCCAGGGCCGTTCGTACAAGGCTTACCGCGGCATGGGTTCGCTGGGCGCCATGTCCCAGGCCCAGGGCTCGTCCGACCGTTACTTCCAGGATTCGGCCGCTGGCGCCGAGAAGCTGGTACCGGAAGGCATCGAAGGCCGCGTACCGTACAAGGGTTCCCTGACCGCCATCATCCACCAACTGATGGGTGGCCTGCGTTCTTCCATGGGGTACACCGGCAGCGCCAACATCGAAGAGATGCGCACCAAGCCTGAATTCGTGCGTATCACCGGTGCCGGCATGGCCGAATCTCACGTCCACGACGTGCAGATCACCAAGGAAGCGCCGAACTATCGCGTCGGCTGACGCCCAGGCGCCCGTGGCTATTGCCCCAGGCGCCTGCTGAATTTAAAGGCGGGGCTGTTCAATGCAGCCCCGTGTTGTTTCCGATTACCACTGACGAGAAATAGTCATGGCCCTCGACATTCACGCCCACCGAATCCTGATTCTGGACTTCGGTTCCCAGTACACCCAGCTGATCGCCCGTCGCGTGCGCGAAATCGGTGTGTACTGCGAGCTGCACCCCTTCGACATGGACGACGAAGCGATTCGCGAATTCGCCCCGCGCGGCATCATCCTGGCCGGTGGCCCCGAGTCCGTGCACGAAGCCAACAGCCCGCGCGCACCGCAAGCGGTGTGGGACCTGGGCGTGCCGGTATTCGGCATCTGCTACGGCATGCAGACCATGGCCGAGCAGCTGGGCGGCAAGGTCGAAGGCTCCGAGCTGCGTGAGTTCGGCTACGCCCGTGTCGACGTGGTCGGCAAGAGCCGCATCCTGGACGGCATCGAAGACCACGTCGACGCCGACGGCGTCTTCGGCCTGGACGTGTGGATGAGCCACGGTGACAAGGTCACCAAGATCCCGGAAGGCTTCCACGTGCTGGCCAGCACCCCGAGCTGCCCGATCGCCGGCATGGTCGACGACAGCCGCGGCTACTACGGCGTGCAGTTCCACCCGGAAGTGACCCACACCAAGCAGGGCGGTCGCATCCTGTCGCGTTTCATCCTCGACATCTGCGGCTGCGAAGCCCTATGGACGCCGTCGAAGATCGCTGAAGACGCCATCGCCACCATCCGCGCCCAGGTCGGCACCGACAACGTCCTGCTGGGCCTGTCCGGCGGCGTCGACTCTTCGGTGGTCGCGGCCCTGCTGCACAAGGCCATCGGTGACCAGCTGACTTGCGTGTTCGTCGACAACGGCCTGCTGCGCCTGCACGAAGGCGAGCAAGTGATGGCCATGTTCGCCGAGAACATGGGCGTCAAGGTGATCCGCGCCAACGCCGAAGACCAGTTCCTGAACAACCTGGCCGGTGAAGCCGACCCGGAGAAGAAGCGCAAGATCATCGGCCGTACCTTCATCGACGTGTTCGATGCCGAATCCTGCAAGCTGGAAAACATCAAATACCTGGCCCAGGGCACCATCTACCCCGATGTCATCGAGTCGGCTGGCGCCAAGAGCGGCAAGGCTCACGTGATCAAGTCCCACCACAACGTGGGTGGCCTGCCTGAGGAAATGAACCTCAAGCTGGTCGAGCCGCTGCGTGAACTGTTCAAGGACGAGGTTCGTCGCCTTGGCCTGGAATTGGGCCTGCCGTACGACATGGTCTACCGCCACCCATTCCCGGGCCCGGGCCTGGGCGTGCGTATCCTGGGTGAAGTGAAGAAAGAGTACGCCGACCTGCTGCGTCGCGCCGACCACATCTTCATCGAAGAACTGCGCAAGGCCGACTGGTACCACAAGGTCAGCCAGGCGTTCGTGGTGTTCCAACCGGTGAAATCGGTAGGCGTGGTAGGTGACGGCCGTCGTTACGCCTGGGTAGTTGCCCTGCGTGCGGTGGAAACCATCGACTTCATGACCGCCCGTTGGGCCCACCTGCCGTACGAGCTGCTGGAGACTGTGAGCGGCCGTATCATCAACGAGATCGAAGGTATTTCGCGCGTGACTTACGACGTGTCGAGCAAGCCGCCTGCGACGATCGAGTGGGAATGATTGGACGTCCGGCATTGTCCGGCACCAACTAGCAAGAAATGCCCTGGAGCCCGCGTAATTGCGGGCTTTTGGCTTTTTGGGTCTGGCAAACTCCGGCAGCTTTGTGCATCGCCAAGCACCCTGTTTATGTGGCATGGTACGGGGCATTGACTGAGCCAAATGCCATGCTCTGTGTTTGATACCATGCTGTCTCTGCCGAGGATGGCATGGTATCGAATCTCACCATTCGCCCGGTTTCATTGGGTTTTACTCGGATTTCTGGTGCGTTTCTGAGCATGGTATTTTTTGAACGGAATCCGCGAACCCCATGCTGACCGATACCAAGCTGCGTAATCTCAAATCGAAAGAAAAACTCTACAAGGTGAATGACCGGGATGGGCTCTACGTAGCCGTCACGGCGGCGGGGTCAATCTCCTTTCGATACAACTACTCCATCAACGGCCGACAAGAGACGATCACGTTTGGTCGCTATGGCGTAGGCGGCATCACGCTTGCGGAAGCGCGTGAGCGCCTTGGTGAGGCGAAAAAGATGGTTTTGGCTGGCAGGTCGCCTGCCAAGGAGAAAGCCCGTGACAAGGCTCGTAGCAAGGGAGCAGAGACGTTTGATGCTTGGGCAGAGAAATGGCTGCGCGGATACCAAATGGCCGACTCGACCCGTGACATGCGCCGGTCCGTTTACGAGCGTGAGCTGAAGCCGAAGCTTGGCAACCAAAAGCTGGTTGAGATTAACCACGAGGACCTGCGGGCACTGACCGATGCAATCGTGGAACGTGGTGCACCGGCAACGGCGGTGCACTCCCGTGAAATTGTGATGCAGGTCTTCCGATGGGCAATTGAGCGTGGTCAGAAGGTCGAGAACCCCGCCGACCTCGTACGTCCCGCAAGCATTGCTAAATTCGAGCCGCGTGATCGTGCTTTAGGCCCCGACGAAATCGCGCTGATGTACCAATACATGGACCGTATCGGCACCGCCTCATCCGTGAGAGCTGCGGCGAAGCTGCTGTTGCTCACCATGGTGCGCAAAAGTGAACTGACCAACGCCACCTGGGACGAGATCAATTTCAGCGAGGCCCTGTGGACCATCCCGAAGGAACGGATGAAGCGTCGCAACTCTCATTTGGTGTTCTTATCCAGACAGGCGCTGGATTTCTTCATTGCGTTGAAGACCTTCGCCGGTGGTTCGGATTACGTCCTTCCCTCCCGGTACGATTCTGACTTGCCAATGAGCACCGCCACGATCAATCAGGTGCTGACGCTGACGTATCGGCTTGCGGAAAAAGAAGGGAAGCCGCTGAGCAAGTTCGGACCGCATGATTTGAGGCGGACAGCAAGCACGCTCCTGCACGAAGCGGGGTACAACTCAGATTGGATTGAGAAGTGCCTTGCGCATGAGCAGAAGGGCGTACGGGCTGTTTACAACAAGGCAGAGTATCGAGATCAGCGCCGGGCGATGTTGCAGGATTGGGCGGATATGATTGATGAGTGGACGCAGAAGAATCCACGGGCAACCGGGTGATGTTAGTGGTGCGGTTGGGCTGTTGTTGATTTTGCGCATTTCGGTTGACGATAAAGTCGATTTAGCGGACGGATTGTTTTGGCGGTTTCAGGCGAAATACCTCTGGGATAGAGGCGATGGCTTTGGATACTGCTTGGCGTTCGATACCCAGCCTGCGCGCAATCTCCGACTGATTAAAATCCAGCTGCAGAAGCATCAGCATTTGCTTTTTTCTGTCCGAAAGTTTCGAGTCCGCCATCTGGCGGGCTAGGTTGCGTAACTCTGCTTCGTCTGCCGCGTGGAGCGTTTGGCCGAGGATGTAGTGAAGGATGTAGCTGTCCACCAGTTCGTCGCCTGAGTTCGCTTGTGCCATGCCTCGCACGGCGCATTGTCGACTCAGTCTGGTCAATTCCAGGTCGAACTGCCCTACAGACCTTTTCGCTTTCCTGTACGCGGGATTCCATTCGCCATTCGGCGCCTTGGGGCGGTGAGCTGCGCAGTAAAGGTTGCTTAGCCGTAGTTGTTCATCTGCCCCACGCGCTCCCTCACCGTCGGCGTAAGAAGCCAGCTCAGCGAGCGTACCGCAAAATCTACAGAAGCCCCTTAAGCGTTGACCATTCAAACCGCGTACATCTCTTTTCGCTGGTTGCTTACGCTGGCACGCCCATACGAGCTCGATCAGCGTCTCGAGTGTTGCGATAAATCGCCGATCTGTTTCGGACTGTCCGTCTTCGGTCAGGATAAAAGCTCGCAGCAATTTTCGCTGTAAACGGACCATGGCGTCGAGCCCCACCAATTGGGTGATCTCGCTAAATGCTACACCTGTTCCGGCACCTGGTACGTGCCCTAGATAACGCGACGGAAGCGCTTCGGTATACGCCGCAACAGCAGGGTCGATGAGCTCCTCTACCAGTTGAACGATAGGGTAGCGCTTTGCAGACGCGGAGTAGGGCTCCCAGCAATCCATAAATCGTGTGACGGCATTTGAGACGGTAGGGTCGCACCCCTCCCAGATAGCGATGGTTGATGTATTTTTCATGTCAACCATTTTAGCCAATCATTCCATCGAAGCAAGCGGCATAGCGGGGCACGATCAGGCACACATTTGTTGTGACTGATAGAGGCCAGGTATGCACGTATCGACTAACAGAGTTCTCATCGACAAAAAAACGCTTCTAGCGATGATCCCACTGTGTGAGCGCACAATTTACAACTTTGAAAGCAAGGGGAAATTCCCACGGCGCATCGCTATCAGCAGTCGCAAGGTCGTTTGGGACTTGGCTGAAGTCGAAGACTGGATTGATGCATGCAAGGGGGCAGGCCCAGCTCCCAGACCCGGAATCGGGGCTTGAGTCGTGCGGTTGGGGCCCGCCGTAGGGTCCACGTCGCAGACGCATCTAAGCCCGGCGTCCGCTCAACTCCAAAGTTCACAGCTTGCGCTGTTCAGTTCTCAGGAAGAGGCGCAGACGTACCACGACAGCACCCGGAGCGGCTTTTTTTCCCTCCTTGTTGATGTGCGTGGCGACAAGCGCCAGTCGTCCCATTTGCTGGCAGACATGCCGACCGTCCTCGGTCTGGTAGACAAGACCCGCGACACTTGGATGTCACAGGCCGAGTTCATTCGCCCTAACCGGCGCGTCGTGAACCTCTCGCGCTTGGGGCTGCTGTTCGCTGACCTCGACACCTACAACATTCCAGAACTCGCCGGACGCTCGCCCGACGCCCTGGCCAGCTCTGTGATGTACCTCTGTGCGGAGGAAGGCATACCCGCCCCGTCCATGCTGATCTACAGCGGCCGTGGAATCCAAGCCAAGTGGCTTTTAGATGGTACGATCCCGCGTCAGGCATTGCCACGCTGGAACGCCTGCCAGCGCTACCTTGTTGATCGCTTGTCGCATGTGGGAGCCGACCCGATGGCCAAGGACGCAAGCCGCGTCCTGCGCACCGTGGAAACCGTCAACAGCAAGAGCGGCGAAATTTGCCGCGTGGTGCATGTGCAGACCGGCACGGACGGTCAGCCGGTGCGGTACAACTTCGAGTATATGGCCGAAGCGCTTTTGCCGACCGCTCGATGGACCATCGAGCAGCAACGCCAAGAGCAGGCCGAACGCATCCAGCGCAAGCCCTTCAAGCTGGTTTCCGGCGGCAAGACCAACACCCTACGCGGATTCTCCGGCCGCCAGCTCGCGTGGGATCGGCTGGAGGACTTACGCAAGCTGGCCGACATGCGCGGCGGCGTCAGCGAAGGCAGCCGAATGCAGCACCTGTTCTGGCGGTTGAACTTCCTGTTGTTGTCCGGCGCAACGAACAGCAAACAGATGTACCACGAAGCATCCGCGCTGGCCCGTGAGTTAGACCCACAGTGGAACAGCCGTTCCAAAGAGCTGATGACCCTGTTCAGCAAGGCCAAAGCGTTCGAGGCAGGCGAGAAAGTCAGCTTTGGGGGCAAGGACTATGCCCCGCTGTACACACCCAAGAATGACACGCTGATTAACCTGTTCAGGATCACACCAGACGAGCAGCGGCAGCTTAGGACTGTAATCAGCACAGACGAAGCCGCAGAACGCCACAGGAAGCGCGAGGAAAGCCGCAGACGGGCAGCGGGCGCGCTAGACCGCCAGACTTATATAAGCACGTCATTGAGCCAGAGGAAGCCTTGGGAATCCCTCGGGATGAGCCGCGCAAGTTGGTACCGCGCGGGTAAGCCCGACGCTCCAGCGGTTGAGGCTGATTCAAGCCTACTGCCTTCGGAAGCATTGTAATCTGGAAGGAGGCACAGTGAGACAAGTCCGTGCGTATTACTAATGGCGAAGCCTCCGGGCTCTTGGTGGCGGGGCGTCCCTACAGATTTGTAGTTTTTTTGCTTCAGCGGTGCAGCACTGGTTAGCTGTTCAAAGTCCGTGCGTATTACGAATGGAGAGGTCTCAGCGTTACCGAGTGCGGCCCATGGTGTTGACCCAGCTCGTCTGGTAATGATGCAAAATTTCCACGAGCTAACTGAGCCAGATAATTCCCCTCCACCGGACCAGCTATCAGCATTGCTACTGGCCAGCAAGTTGCGCTCGACTTGACGAGCCGCTTGTGTCGGATTCGACCGGCAACCTGGCTAGCCCCCACTGGCAAAAGCCAATCCTTTGCTGCCCTAAGCGACTGAGAAAAATCGGCTGTGGGTTCAACCGGTGGACGCAACGGGGGATATTTCTGCTTGACCGTGACATCGCCCGTGGTGCCCGATTCCAACAAGATCTTTGACAGATCAGGCCTCGATTCCCAGCTCAATCGGTGAGCGGATCGCGGTCAGCTCACCTCTCATACCATTCATGATGGCGGTCTGATACTGTCAGCATTTTCAAGCAGGGAGCTTTACGACGTGAACACAGCGATTTCTCCTCCAGCAACGGTATTGTTTCAACCAGAAAACCAGAACAAAAAATATGAATCTCTTTTTTTGGAAATTGATACGGGTCAGATCAAGCTTCCAATGTTTCAGAGGGAGTTTGTTTGGGAGAAAGAGCAGTCGGCGAAACTGATTGACTCAATTCTTAAAGGCTTTCCTATTGGGACTTTTATCTTTTGGAAAACTCGTGAGGAGCTTAGAAGCTACAAGGAAGTGGGGAATCACATTTTGCCGGATACTCCAAAAGGAGATTATGTCCAATACATACTGGATGGGCAGCAGCGAATAACCTCACTTTATGCTATTCGAAAGGGGCTTCGGATCAGCAAGGATGGCAAGGAAATAAATTATCAAGATATTTACATTGATTTATCTGAAAATTTAGAGCGTGAAGAGTCTATAGTCAAGACATCCCGTCTTGAGGGAGAGTCGAATCTCATCTCTGTACACAGGCTATTAACTTGCAAGTTCACTGATCTAATGGATGAGTTCACAAAGCCCCAGCTAGAACTGATGGAGTCTTACAAAAACAGCCTTACAAATTATGATTTCCCTACGATCACCATTCGTGATTATCCGATAGAAGTGGCTTGTGAGATTTTCTCCCGAATTAACACCGGAGGAAAAGCCCTGACCGTTTTCGAAATAATGGTCGCGAAAACCTATGATGAAAGTAAATCTTTCGATTTGGCAGAACGTTACGAAATCTTGAGAGATGGTTCTGAGGACGAAAAAACATGTCTCAGGACCGCCAAGTACGAAACACTACCTCCATCTCTAATCATGCAGTGTGTAGCGGCTATCACGACACGCGCCGTGCGTGGACGAGACATTTTAGGGATTAAACGAGAAGACTTTATCGCGAGCTGGGCACCTATGAGTGCTTCTCTCTTTACAGCAATAGATTTTCTTCGCACGGAAATAAGGGTTCCCGTTTCTCAGCTCCTACCCTATCCGGCATTGCTGATCCCTCTAACATACTACTTCCACGCAACCAAGAACCATAAACCAACAGCTTCACAAGCTAGGCTGCTTGAGCAGTTTTTTTATTGGGTTGGGTTAACGGAGCGATACGGGTCGTCTTCTGACTCTGGGATCACTGAAGACTTCCATAAGATGGATATGATATTAGCCGGAAAAACGCCGGACTATCTTCAGTCAGAGCTTCTTGTTCAAAGTCAGGACATAGCTAACACATATTTCTCATCTGGTAACTCTTATTGTAAGTCGATACTGTGTCTATTGGCATTTAATCAGCCAAAGTCTTTTGACACCGATGGTGTCGTGATACTTGATAATAGCAATCTCAAAATCGCGAGCAGCCGTAACTATCACCATTTCTTTCCTACCAGATACCTGGCCACTGTCATGCCGGGTAGGGATGCAAATCTGGTGGCAAATATAACATTGATTGACGGTTATTCAAATAAGCATCGCATTAGTAAAAAGGCACCGAGTGAATATATCTCGACGTTCTCATTGGAGAATGGAACTATACAGCAGACGCTCATAAGTCATCTGATTCATGATGTTGATAGCTATGGTGTGACGTCGGATGACTACGACACATTTATTGAGCGCCGGTCTAATGCTATCGCGTCTGCATTAAATTCAAAGCTGCTCGGGTCATACTAACAGTAGAACTTAGCGTTTTCTGCGGCCAGAAGGGCCTCGCCGTCTCGGCGAGGCCAAATCTTAGCTATCAATCCATGCTGAGAATCTTGATTGGGCGCGCGATGGTAAAAAATCTTTTAGAGGTGTTCTGATGAGCAAGATAATTGGTTACGCACTGGAAAGTGGACTCGAAGGAGGGTTTCTTGTAAATGCGTCGCCAAGCGTTTGGGTCACATGCTTGGAAAGTACGGTGCGTTACGAGACTGCTGCCCTAGCATGGGCTTCAGCGAAACGACGTGCTAGTGCGCTCGCTTCTGCTATAGCAGTCATCGAGCACGACGATGGATCATTGTCTTGGGAGCCGATCCCTGATCCTTCAAAAGCCTCAGGCGGCGATTGGATCGTATGGTTTGAGCTTAAGCTTGGAGCGAGGCGCCTATACGTAGTCAAGACCGGCAAGCGAATAGCAGCTTCGAATCAGCCAGGGGATGCCAAGGGTTATAAAACTAGGGGCGCTGCCGAAAAAGTCGCCGAGAAATTGTCTTTAGGCGGCAGCCCGTCCGGGGTTCAGCAGATTACGGCAGAGATCGTCCCAATAAAGTGAGTGGTATTGCGTGGCGGCCTACATTTGGTCGGCTGCCGTTGCTTCCCGTCCATGTGGCATCTGGCTGGTAGGTGTTCAAAGTCCGTGCGTATTACAGCCCGATAAGGGGATGGCCGACGATAGCGCAGGTCCATTCGGGATCCGATGATAAGGCCCGGCAAGGCAAGCGATGGATGGGAAAAATCAGGGGCGTACTAAGCGGGGCTGCCACAGAAATACAAAACCCCGCACTGTGGCGGGGTTAGTAATACTCCGGGCTAGCGATCAGCGAGTTTTAGCCTTTTTGTTTTTGTGGAGGCTGTTCGGCTCGCATCGCCATCAGAATCTGCTTTGTCAGAGCTGCGTTACTTTTGCTTCCCAGCAGAGGTAGGCGATTCATGCTATGTGCTCCCGCAATCATACGGTATGAAGCCGATAGGGCCAGCGGGCTCACCCTGAGCTGGAGCGCTGTGTACTGGCGATCCAGCTTATCGAGCTGCGGTCCATAGCCCTTGCTGCGCAGCCATTGGCCAAGCGCCCATAAGGCAATGCCGAGCGTAAAGACCAGTGCTGAGAACCCAGCGAATATCAGAATGTCTGTCATGGTTATTCCTCCAGAGGGTCGTTGTTCGATGTCGTACCGGGCACATTGAGCGAAGCAATGCCTCCGTGAGCCGCGCTGGTGCCAGAGGCGGGGCGGATCACGTTGGATACCGCGTCTTCGGGTCCACTGGGCGATTCAGTTCCTCTGGCCTGAGCTGAAGAGCTGTCGTCAGCAACGGCTAACGTAGAGCCTGCACCAAGAGATGAGGCGTGGGCATTCTCCATGCCTGGCACGGCTAGTGACGCCATAACGCCGAGCACCTTTGCAGCCCCACCAGCAGCCTGGATAACTTCATCCCCAGTCATGACTGCTTCCCCTTTTGGTGCCGCTTGCTGTGGGCCGTTGTTCTCGTTTACTTGTGCGGCCTTACCGGTTTGTTTGGCTGCATGCTGAGACAATTTTGCGGCTTCAGCATCAGCTCTAGACGAGGCTGGGTCAGGCGGGCCGCCGCTGGTCTTTGACGCCGATAGTATTGGACCCTTGGTAGTTCTGCCGCCAGTGCTGGCACCCACCTCAGAGGGCGCGGCGCCACCGGTTAACGTTGACGCTCCGCTGCCTGCTGAACTTGCGGCATTGGCGAAACTAGAGTTGATCGCGCCCGCCAACCCACTGCCAGCGGTAGTACCTGCGCCACTACTAGCAGCACCAAGTGCGCTGGCTACAGCAGGTGCTGCAACCCCCGCCGTGGCGACGGTGGCGATCGCGGCAGCAGCACCCGCCGCTCCGGCCGTTGCCATTCCTCCGATGGCCGAACCACCACCCATTGACGAACCACTAATCATGCCGCCGACAAGGTCTGGAATTGTCTTCGTCAAATAGGCGCAAATCAAAGCTAGCCCCGCCATCGTCATCACGGAGGCTTCGTTGTTCTGGTACGCAGCTGACCACTCGCGGCTTGCTTGCAAAATCAGGCCGATAATCAGGGTCAATACGAACAACTTAGCGCCGACCGCAACCGCGAAACGGATGGGAGCAATCGCATATTCCCGTGTCCACTGAGAACCACCAAAACCGAAGAACAACACAGATGCGTTAATGACCACGTAGGACTCAACGAGCGTCACGAACATGAAGGCTGCAATGAATGCAAAGCAAATCAGCACTAAAAAAGCCGCTAAGCTAATTGCGAGTGCTTGCCCGGGAGAAAAAAATGAAATGCTCGCCAAGATCGCGCGAGAAAACTCCACTGCCATTGCGAAGACGTCTCCGGGCTGCAACGCCCGTTCAAGCCCGCTCGCAGCAGCTCCCGCGTCACGAAAACTGTCGACAATGGCTGTAGCCCATTCCACAGCATATTTCAATATTGCTAAAAAGAAGCCAGTCACCAAAATGAAGCGCACCAGCTCGCCTGCAATCTCGCCTATATCAGCCTGTTTCATAACTAATGGCATAAATGTCCAGACTAGCTGAATAGTTGCCAAAAGCCAGAACAGGGTAGTCGCATAGCCGTACAATCGTTGTGACCACTGACCCGACTGATTTATTATTAGGTCCAAGAGGCCATCAACTGACGTATCTGGTTGTGCAAGGTTGGTGTCAGCCAGCGCATTACTAGCGATGAAGATCCCCATGAACGCGAGGAGCCACAAGAGACGACGATCCATACTTAGTATCCCTTTGATCCACCACGGGTAGTCCGCTGATCTTTAAAGTCTGAGTCTGCATTTTTTTGATCACCGCTTGCTCTGCATTCTTGGTGACTCCCGATTATGATTGTAGTCACTGAAGCGGCGACAGCTGAACCAGCACACATCAGAACTATAAGCCACTTTGAAATGCCCATTTTTAGTACCCCTTCGAGCCACCGCGGATAGTAGGCTGTTCCTTGAACTTCTGTTCGGTTGCCTCAGTGATGTCCTTACGGTCGTCCTCTAGCGCCAAATAGTTACCCTGCATATTGATCTGTGTAGCTAAAAGATCACGCAGCTTTTGAAGTTGCTGAACATTCTGTGAGGCTATTTCGTTGCCTGCCTGGATCGCTTGCATACGACCGACTGCCGACTGAGAGCGAGCGACCATGCTAGCCAATTTCGTATCTTCAGATTCAAAACTGCTCGTGTTTAGATTTGCTGCCTCGAGCGCTGATTTCACATTGTCACGACCTTGCTCTGACCAATTCTGATAACGCTCCTGTGTAGTGAGAGCAGTATAATTCGTCGTGCCGTTCAGATAAGACTGAAAGCCGGGGAATTTATCGTTGAACTGCGTATCGATGTTCTGAAGTTCTCTGCCTAGGCTCTGTGATCGATTATAGATACTAACCACGCTTTGCAGGTCTGTTGCGATACTCCCAAAGATAGAGTTGGGCAAGCTCATGCCCTGTGTAACCATGTTTTGATATTGCTGAATTTGGTTTTTTAATTGTTCGGCTGTATTGAGTGAGGTATTGACCTCCTCAGCATATTGGAACATCTGCTGATAGAAGGTTGAGCAGTTAGAGCAATATATCGCGTAGGCAGAGGAAGAGTAAAAAGCCAAACCGGCGAGGCTTGTCGCTGTCATAGTGATACCCAACATGGCACTTCGAGCAATTTTGTAGGGAGTTGGGTAGGCGCGGTGTGTCGATCGCTGCTTCATATCGAATACCTTGTCATGTCAGCTGTCGTGGCGTCGATTATCTCGCCTAATGCTGAAATTTTAAATAGGCGGATAGTTTTCTATCCGGCTACCGATGATGAGAGTTGTCCGCAAAATGTCCGTTAATAAAGATTGGTTTGCTTGCTGGCCCGTATGGGGGTAGGTCACAAAAGTATTGTTGGTTGCGGGTGGTAAGTTAATTAGTTAATGCGAATCTATGCGATGGTGCGCGACTCAACGCGAAGGTATGCGATTCAATGCGAAGGTATGCGATTCAATGCGAAAGTCAGCGATTTTGTTTTTTTAAGCTGACGGTATTGATCAAATTGCATAGAGTCGCTCAGGATTGGACGGCAAGATGTGTGTTGTACGGGTACGGGCAAGCCCGTACCCATCCACCACTTGCCACTTATTCGCCTTCGGCTCAACGTATCTTGCTCTGCGAGGCGCACAGCCGCTACCGCGTCTAAGGATGGTCTGAAGTAGGCCGCTATTTTTCGACTGCTGAGCCATAGGTGCTTTCAAAAAACGGCAGCCGTTCAAAACCGATCAAGTCTGCCGCCTATTCCATCCATTTTTTCCGCTGAACGCTCCTCGCAGCAGCTATTTCCCTCATTACGGACGCACCTCTCCTGCGCTAGAGAGCAAATATCGACGCGCCATCCAAAGGTTCGACAGGGCGAACAGCATCACCATCTGAGCAGTGTTTTTCACCAATCCTCGGAAACGCACTTTCGTATAACCAAACTGACGCTTGATCACTCGAAATGGATGCTCAACCTTGGCGCGAACCTGGGCCTTGGCTTTCTCGATCTTGCGCATCGCTTTGTACAGCGCGCTGCGTTTACCGTGTTTTTTGTAGGTACTGCGCCGGGTTGCAATCTGCCAGATGACGTGGCGTACCGCATGCTCTTCGCGCTTCTCGACACCGGTATAGCCTGCATCGGCGCAGACCACGTTCTCAGCACCGTGTAGCAGTTTGTCGACTTGGGTTATGTCCGCGACGTTGGCCGCAGTGACCACCACGCTGTGCACCAGCCCTGACTCATCGTCGACACCAATGTGAGCTTTGGCACCGAAGTAATACTGGTTACCTTTCTTGGTTTGATGCATCTCAGGATCGCGTTTGCCGTCCTTATTCTTGGTCGAACTGGGCGCATGAATCAGCGTGGCATCGACGATGGTGCCTTGTCGCAGCGACAAGCCACGGTCGCCCAGATAGCCATTGATCACGCCGAGAATACCAGCGGCCAACTCGCGCTTTTCCAGCAGGCGACGGAAGTTGAGGATGGTAGTTTCATCTGGGATCCGCTCCAGGCTCAGACCGGAAAACTGGCGCAAGATCGTCGTCTCGTACAGCGCTTCTTCCATCGCAGGATCGCTGTAACCGAACCAGTTCTGCATGAGATGAACCCGCAGCATCGCCATCAAAGGATAGGCCGGACGACCCCCTTCGCCCTTCGGGTAATGAGGTTCGATCAGGGCAATCAAACCCTTCCAGGGTACGACCCGATCCATCTCGATCAGGAACAATTCCTTGCGGGTCTGCTTGCGCTTACCGGCGTACTCGGCATCGGCGAAGGTCATTTGCTTCATTGAAAAGCTCGGCGATTGGTGTCCGGAGATTTTGCCAAATCAGGAAGTCTTTTTCAGGATTTCCCTAAGAGCAAAAACACAGCAGCAACAGGAGCGCCCATGACAGGCGGCACCAAAGAAAAAACAACGGCTCGCCGACGCGGCAAGCCCATTGAGGTTTGGGTTACTGAGGAGGAAAAGACGGTGATAAGCGATAAGGCAAAAGAAGCTAGATTGTCTCGGTCGGGCTATCTTCGCGCCCTTGGTTTGAACACGCCCATCCGATCTGTCGTTGACCTTAAGGCAGTAGCCGATTTGGCCAAGGTAAATGGCGACCTTGGGCGGGTTGCCGGCCTATTGAAACTCTGGCTTGCAGAGAAGCATGGAGAAGGGGCAAATGCCGCCAACGTCGAGAGTACGATGGTAGAGTTTCGCAAATTGCAAAAAGCCGTAGCAGAAAAAATGGGATTAATTGTTAAGTCGCATAGGTAGATTTTAAATGGATTGTCAAATGCATATAGACCCGTCGCAAGTATTGTCGTTTTTTTAATGGGGCTTAGTTTGCTTGTCTACGAAATGGTCCGCATCAATTTTCTTTCGTATGCAAGGTCGGGATTGAATGAGAGTTCGAGCACGCAGCGACGCTATGTCAGAGCAGTTTCGGGCAGACCCCAGATATGCGGAAGAATTACTGCGTGAAGTATTGGTTGACGGCAATCCAGAAGAGCTAATTATTTTGTTACAGCAGTTCGTTAATGCGTTGAGCATGCATGATAATATTGAAGGCGCTTAGCCTGTATTAATAAAAAATATTTAATGCTATGGTTGTTAAATTTTGCTAGTTCCATTGGGCATGGTTTAGGTTAAAGTGCTTTAATTATGTTGCTAAAACTACTCTCGTAGCGGCAAAAATAAATATTGTGGAGGTTAATCTTTTAAAGGTAATTCCATCGGAATCCAAATTTGGTCGTTTGGGCGTTTTCTCTCTTCGAAGTGAATGGCAAGAGATAGATACATGATTGAATTCCTAGCTAGTTTGATTAGGGTCATAAGTCGAGAGTCAAATTGGGTAATAGGTATGAGCAATGAGTGAGTGGATAGTTTCTCCTTTTCATAGATTGTGTTTTTGAATTGATTCAACCTGTCTTCTAAAGCGAGAGCTTCAGCAGCATCCGAAACTGACTCGATTTTCTTATTTATTTCGAAAGCCTGAATTTTTAATTTTTGAAGTTCATCGTCGTGATAGCTGGAGTATGAGTAAGTTAACTCGTATCCAAAGTCATCAACTATCTTCAGAGACCGATGCTCCATGGCGTTCCTGATTTCTGAAAAAGCGCTAGCATCTGGATCGATCCATTTAGATACAGAGGAAGTACCTGTTACGTCTCGAATATCTTTGAGTATGTAAAAAAGTGCATGGATAAAATGGTTGTCACTATTTTTTAATTTTTCGTTGGGTTCCCATTTTATTTTTCGGTTTTTTGATTTGATGTCTCTAAATAAATTGTCTATGCTTATTGATCTATCATCTTTTATGTCGTTTAAGTCAAAAAAGCGACTGGCTATGTACGCTATTTTGTCGAATAAAGAGTATAGCGTTCTAAATGAAGATTTGTAATGACTGGTCTTTAGGTTGTTGATAGAGTGAGACATGTCATCCACTTGATTATAACTGGAGTTGAACATGTGTGGTGCGTCAGCAGGAATGTTTGTTGCGGAAAAGTAAATATACCGCGCATAGCAGTAATCGTTTTTTATTTCATCGAAGTTTCCATGATATGCTAACTCTTCATGCAGTGCCAGGGTTGTATTTAAAGTCCTGCTAATAGAAGGTAAAGAGATGACGTCTTGATAACATATTTCGAAGTCGCAAACATCATTAAGGTCGTTTATAAATAGTTTGTGCTGTGCGCACCATTGTAAATACTGATTTTCTTTTCTGTTTTTAAATGTGCTATTTTTTTCGGAAAAATAATCAAAACTGGATTGATCAAAACTTTGCTCGAACCACTGGCTGAACTCATATAAATCCCCGCCTTTCTCAATGTCTGTTTTGTGCTCGGGGTATAACGCATTAATATTTTTTTGTGCGGTCTTGATGAGGTTGTTTGCTACGAAGTAATGGTATTCTCTATGGCCGTTGTCGAACAGTGATTCTCCGAGAAATAACTGATTTCGTGCTTTAGAAATAATTGCTTCAGGCTTTTGATTTAAAGCAATGGCTTCATCATAAAATGGTAAACAGCAAAAAGCCCTTCCTTGTGATGAAAGGCTGTTAGCCAGATTCGTAAGTATCATCGATCTCAGTTGGTTGCTCGATTCAATAATGTCAGGCTTGTCCATCCAGTTTGTTTTTGGAAGGCAGTGTAGAGCTCTCCTATAAAGTATTACAGCCTTCATCAGATCATCAGAATGCCAAGTGACTGTTCTGGCACCGTAAAGTACTGAATAACAGTTAGCTGCCGTGTATAGGTACTGTGCTTCATTATATTGGTGCTCAAACTCATATTCTTGTTCTGTGATTTTTGTGACAAGTTCTTCTAGCTTTCTGTGGTCATTGCTAAGGATGTATGTGTCGGCTTCTAGGCTAAATTTAGTTATTTCATCTGTAGTTATCAACATGGGTATAGTGACCTCGGTAGCCCTAGGAACGTGGAACTTAAGGTATCTTTTATAGTGTTTCTACACATTTGAAAATACTTTGCGGATGCTGCCTCCTGTGCTGGGGCCGAAGGTCGCTCAGCAGCTGACGCAAAGGAGTGGTCGACTACGTCCTAGTACTATGTTCGGACCGCGCTCTGCTCAGCGTTCGCCCATCCCTAAACGGCATGACCGGGTGGGCTGTCGGCATTCGGTCGAATGCATAGTCGATAGCACTCTAGTTTTTCGTCAACGTTGCGCTCAATTTTTCCCTGCCAAGCCGAAAGGCCACTATGCTTGTGGTCGTTGTGGTCGTTGTGGTCGTTGTGGTCGTTGTGGTCGTTGTGGCGCTTTAGCTACGCCCGGATGATTTTCAAATTATCGGGACTCATCGCTTCCTGGCTTGCTAATGATTTTGACTCTGCGTTCGCACAGATGCTGTGTGATATTTAGGAAGTGGGATACATGAGATTTTTCGAGATTGAAGCCAAAGATATATCAGAACTTGGTGATGATGACCTCCGAGAGCTTGTCGGACGTTTATGCGAGGCCGAGCTGGTACAAGCTGGTCTGGCAACTTCGTGTGTCACATGGGGCGGTGCTCAGGAAGCCGCTGATGGTGGACTAGATGTTAGTGTTAATGAAACTAGGCAATTAAAGTATCCAAATTTTGTACCTCGTAGCGTTACTGGATTTCAAGTTAAAAAACATGCTATGGGTAAGGCTTCTTGCACTAAGGAAATGCTTGATAAAGGTTCACTAAAGCCCGTTATTGCTGCTATTGCCCACCAGAGAGGGGCTTATATCATCGTAAGCGGTAAAGATAATTGCTCTGATAAAATGTTGTCAGAACGTTTAAGTGGAATGGTAGAGGCAGTAGCGTCCTTACCATCTAAAGATCAGTTAATACTGGACTTTTATGGGCGTGATCGGATAGCAACTTGGCTGCGCCAGTACCCGGGAGTCGCGCTTTGGGTAAGATATAAACTGGGTAAACCTCTTTCGGGATGGCGCCCATTCGGCCGATGGGCAGCTACGCCCGTTGATATTGCCGATGAATTTTTGACGGACGAGCATCCTTGTGTATTTTTGGCTGATACCGCTGCGGATGAGCCTCAGCCTCTACTTAGCGGTTTACTCCGTACGCGGGAAAAGCTACGCACCCCAGGAAGCGCCGTCCGTATCATTGGCTTATCGGGTGTGGGCAAGACACGTTTCGCGCAGGCATTATTCGAGGAAAATCTTGGCGGTGAACCTTTACCTAAATCCAGTGCGATTTATGCTGACCTTGGTGATGACTTACTGCCCTCTGCTCTAGAACTCGTTGGGTATTTCATTGCAAATGACATTGCATCTTATATTGTTCTTGATAACTGTCCTGCTGATGTTCACAGACAACTTCAAAAGGCAGTTTCTTCGAGTGGAACAAAGCTTCGAATACTTACTATTGAGTACGATATCTCTGACGACAAGCCAGAAGAAACGGAGGTTGTAAAGATAGAGCCTTCGAGCGAGTCTACGGTTTCGAAACTAATACAGCTGCGCTTTCCTGATTTGGCGCGCGGGAACGCTGATAAAATAGCTGAGTTCTCGGGTGGCAACGCTCGGGTGGCCATTGCACTTGCTAGTAGGGTAAAAATCGATGAAACGCTAACTAACTTTTCGGATGAAGAGCTTTTTCAAAGGCTGTTTAGTCAGCGAAAAGGGAAAAGCGAGATTCTATTCGAAAGCGCAGAAGCGTTGTCTTTATTTTATTCGTTTGATATTTCACATGGAGGTCTCAATGATGAGCTTAGCGTTATTAGTTCAATATCCGGCATTGAGCGCCGCACACTTTATCGCCACGCAGCAGAACTTCTGCGTCGCCAACTTGCTCAGAAGCGGGGTGATTGGCGTGCTATATTGCCTCACGCGCTGGCTAATCGATTAGCCAAAAGTGCGCTTGAAAATATAGCAATCTCGGAAGTGAACTCTGAATTATTCAAGTCTGCAAATATACGCCTTTTAAAGTCCTGCGCACATCGTATTGGTTATCTCCATGATTGTAAGGCTGCGCAAGATCTTGCTGAGAGCTGGATTATCCCTGGCGCGCCACTTGGGGATATATCTATATGCAATTCAGACTTGATTGACTGCTTGAATTATATAGCTCCTGTGTTTCCCGCTACCGTACTGTCGTGTCTTGAAAGTGCGTCTATGCAACCAGGCTTTGCAACCAGATCAAATCCAAATTTTATAATGTTTGTTCGATTGCTTTGCCATTTGGCTTATGAGGAAGAATACTTCGATAGAGCTGTTGCCGTGCTCTTGAAGTTTGCCGAAGATGAGAGTGAAAGAGAAAACAATAATAGTATAGTTGCACAGGTCAAACAGTTGTTTTCTCTGTATTTATCTGGCACTCAAGCATCACCTAGTAGGCGTAGATCCGTTATAGAAGGTTTATTGCAGTCATCAGAACACAGGTTCCATCAAATTGCCTTCAGGTTACTAGACTCAGCTTTAGAAACCGGGCATTGGAGTTCATGGGGTACTTTCGATTTCGGTGCAAGAAAACGGGGGCCTGGTTGGGTTCCTGGAAATCACGCTGAACAAACGGATTGGTACGAGCAAATTATTCAGTTGCTCGAGCGTTATCTAGTTTTGGAACACGCTTCATTACATGATCACGTCAAGATATTACTATCTTCAAATTTTCGCGGGCTATGGACCTCGGTTGGCTGTTTTGAACTATTGGAGCGTATAGTCAATACCTATGCTAGGGCTGGAGCGTGGCCGGAAATGTGGGTTGCTATAAAAAACGTAATTCATTTTGATAGCGACAGACACGACTCAAAATTACTTGAGAGGTTGCGTACGCTAGAAAAAAATTCTGCTCCAGCAGACCCTTTTTCTGAAATTGAAGCCTATGCTCTAACTAATACATGGACTCATGTGATAGTTGATGCGCAAGATTTTTCAACGGCTTCGGCAGCAATGCATGAAAAGTTAATGATGCTTGGCGAAATCGCTAGTGCGGAGCAAAGCTATATAGATCGTCTGGGCGATAGATTGTGGAGGACCCATATTGATTCGTTGTGGCACTTTGGAAAAGGGCTGGCGAGGGGTAGTGTTGATAAAAACGCAATGTTCGAGAAACTTATCAGGCAGGTCGAAGAGTCGGAGCTGGAGGAAGTTCAGCCGATACTCCTTGTAGGCTTCCTCCATGAAATGCACGAGCAAAATGTAAGTATGTTTCGTGCTATGATTGAGGCGATTTTATATGAGCGTAAGTTGGCTCCTCACGCCGTATACCTTTTATGTGCATCGCCTCTTGAAGCGTGGGGTGTAATTAAGCTGGTAGAGCTAGCGAAGTCTGGAATAGTAGACTCTTGGCGGTTTGTGCATATTAGTCTAGGGAGAATGCACGAAAAAATATCAGATGAAATGTTGGTTGAACTTTTAAGTATTTTAATTGAGTTGGATGGCGGCCTCATATCAGTAGTTCAGATACTTGAGATGCGTTTTTTTATAGATCACGACAGTAGCTATATACCTTCAGATAGTTTGCTTGCTTTCGGTAGGCAGGTCTTTTTAAGAATGCTCGCTATGCACAGAGACGAAATCGGTCAAATTTCATCTCATGGTCTAAAGCGAATTGCTAAGTACTGTCTCTCTATCTCTGCGCCATTGGCCGAAATCGCTGAAATAGTATCGCTCATTTGTGATGGTGTTACTAACTATCGACTATACAGCTTTGAGATCACTGATGTTACATCAGTACTGATCAAGAATTTTCCTGAACTTTTTCTTTCTGGCGTCTTTAGAGGTGATGAAGATGACGATGTATTAGCCTACATGATCTTTCGCGACCGAGGTTACGGTGTGAAAACTTCCTCGCTTAATAAGGTTCCGATAGGAAAATTGATTGATTGGTGTAACGCAGATCAAAATAAATTAAAGCAGCTAAGTAGTGTGGTTGGTATTTATTTAGCAGTAGAGCCGGAAGATGGCTTAATTGAGAACCCTCGTCGTGTTGAGTTGAGTTCTCACATCAAAACGATATTAGATGCCGCGGAGGATAAGACTCAAATTGTAGATATCATTTACGCCCGAGCTAGGCCATCCGGGTGGTCGGGTTCCTTGGCTGATATTCTTGAGGTGAGGGCGCATGCCTTCTCTGAGTTGCTGCACCATTCCGCTTTGGAGGTCCGAGACTGCGCGAAAGCCAAGCTCGCTCTAATGGAGCAATCCATTCGGCACAACAGAGCGCGCGAGTCTGAGGAGCATAATCGTTGGGAGCAGCGATTTGAGTGAATCGAAATGGTGCTCACAGATCGCTGCAGTATATCGTAGCTCGCACTCGGTTGGGTATGGTATTGGTCGTGGTACTGAGCGCTACTTCAGTTTTTAAGCTCATGTTTTTAATGATTTTTCTTTCACTGATTATGATAGAGTGGGAATGATCCCGCGTCCGGCATAAACCGGCATCAAGTGGCAAGAAACACCCCGGAAGCCCGCGTAATTGCGGGCTTTCTTGTTTCCGGGTGTCGTGTTCCAGCAGTAACGGCATCAGGCTATAGCACACCTGCACTATGGCTAAACCAGCCTCCTTCTCTCTAAGCTCTAGCCGTCATAACAAAAAAATTTCTGCTAAACGTACAGGCAAGGTAAGAGCATGTCCGCGATTCATGGAAAGACGTTCAGGAACCGGGTTGGGTTGTGTCTGTTGGTTGGCGTGTTGGCCGGCTGTGCGAACTCTAACGATCTGATGGGCAATATGAACCCCTTCGGTGTCGGCGCGAAAAAGTACGATATGGATTACCTGAACACGACGCTCATTGCGGGTAAAACCACCAAGGCTCAGGTGCTGGAACTGTTTGGAAAACCAACAAGGGGCGGGTCCGATTTGAGCGCGCAGAGCAAGTGGACCTATGAAAAGCGTGAGGAGGGGGTCGAGAAGTATCTGAACATGGCCCATGGCTATGTGGCGCCGGAAGTCGGTCAGACGTTGAGTGATGCCCAGGGGCAGGTGTTCAAGGCACAAGGCGCCTTGAATGACGCGGGTAGCGTCGTCGGTGGCACACCCGCCAGGCAGGGCCTTATCCTGGATATCTTTTTCGATAACGACGTGGTTCAGGCATTCAGCGTGATCTAACGGCGCCACGTGACTCGTAGTTCGGTTTCTGTAGCAGCGGACCTGGCCGCGTCATAAGCGCCGCGTAGTGTCAGGCATACCGCATTCACTGCCGACGCGGCCAGGTCCGCTGCTACAAGGCCGTGGAACGCCGGGCCAAGCTGGGATTATTTGCGAACCCCTCTGCTCATCCGGCCCACTTCCCGTTCCGCACTGCGATAACTTCGAAAGCTGAAAATCAGGGGCTCCCATGAGTCGGGATCAACCCCGGCGCCGTCTGCCAACGCGATAGGTTCGTGCACGTGCATGGCCTCGACCCGTGCGGCAACGACCACGAAGCCTTCAGGCGCTTCATCGATCAGCATCGTGTTTTCCACCACGGCTTCCATCTGGATCGGGCACTCGGTAATTCGGCCGGGGCGCACGCCTATGGACGCGGTGCGGTTGAGCTCCGCGGCATGCCACTTGTCCTGCTCGAAGCGAAACTGCCCAGCCTTGTGTTCCGGTACCTCGGGCATCCCCGTCAGCCCTGAAAGTCTTTCGACCTGTTGCCACATGGAGGCGCTGGGAAGGTTGATCGTCAGTTCGGGGACGCGTCGCAGGTTGGCGACGGTCCTGGAAGCCGCACCCATGCCCAGCACAATCCGGTTGCGCAGTGACCAGGTTGACGACATGGGCGCGATGTTTTCCGAACCGTCTTCATTGAGCGTGACCAGCAGGGCAACGGAGCTGCCGTAGTACATGCTTCTTGGGGTGATTTCGATGGTTGCCAAGACACCAGTTCCTCAATACGAAAAATAAGGCCGGCACGCGGCCAATGGCCTCATGGTGCTCTTTGCTCAAGTATTGATAAATGCCGTTACGTGCAAGGTTGCAGTGCGCATGACGCACGTTAGCGCGATGCAGGACAGGGCAGGGCGGCTAGCTCAGGAATTTCACCGCTGCCGCAGCCCGGGATGGCACGTTCAGGCTGCGCAACAACGATGACACATGAATGCGCACGGTGAAGGGCGAAATATCCAGGGCCCTTGCGATTTCCTTGTTGGTCTTGCCCTGCGCGATCAGGCGCAATACCGCTTGCTGGCGGTTCGTCAGCGCTGGGGTGGCCAGCGGCAACAGGCCCGATGGTTCATATCTGACCAACATTTCACCTGCACGAATAGCCAGCAGCGCCTCGATGAATTCGCCGGGGGGAATGTTCTTGCCAATGAAACCATCGATGCCGCAGCTCATCACCTGTTCGATCAGCTCAGGGTCGTCCACCATCGACACCACGATGATCGTGGTGCGTGGCAGTTGTTGCCGCAGGTCTGCCAGATGGCTCATGCAGGTCAGGCCGGGGAAGCGCAGGTCGAGCAGCAATGTATCGACCGGCGCTCCAGCCACCACCTGTGCGCGGACGGTGTCGAAGTCGCCGGCCTGTTCTAGGGTCGCCTGGGGCACCAGCCGCTGCACGGTATGGACCATGGCCTGGCGAAACATGGGGTGGTCGTCGGCTATGATGATCCGGCATGACATGGCGTGCCCTCCCTGGGCCCGTTTTGGAACAGCGTACGTCAGCGGCCCACCGGGTGGGTATCGGTGGTGTGTGACGCTCAGTTGCGCAGGTGCTACATGGCGGCACGACGCCCGTTGTTTATTGCTTGGTGCATTGGGCGCCCATCCCCATGCCCATCGAACCCAGCGCGACCATCGGGCCGCTTGGCAGCTCGCATGAGTATTCGGCGCTCGCTGTGTTGGCGGTGAAATAGGTCGTGCTGCTGTCGTTGCGCACGTTCGAGATTCGGGTAATCGGCTTGCCGATGCTGGTCTGGGCACGGCTCTTGAGGTCATTTTCCGATGGCTTCACCACCTGGCAACCGGCCAGGCCGAATGTCGATGAGGCGAGCAAGGTCAAGGCGAGGGTTGTGCAGCGTAGGTTCATAAGGTCCTTCCTGGGTACGGTTGGCAGCGCCGTGAATCGGGCAGATGGGAGCGCCGATACGGCCCTCGGTTTGCCCGGATTTAATGTCGAAGGACCTTGGGGATCAATTAGGGCGGATGTGCTAATGGCTGTTTGCCGCATCGCTTGCAGGCAACGCGGGACGCCGCGGGGGGCATGCCCCCCGCGGTGTGTTATCAGGGGGTCCACCTCAGGCCAACCATCTTCAGGCCCGTGGTCAATTCGAGGATGCTATCGAACCGCCGGTCATGCACGAACGTCCATTGGGGCCGCTGGATGTAGAAGTGCGAGCCGTCCCGACGGATCCGTGTGCGTACCAACACGCCTTCGCGATTGCGGTGCACGATGTCCATGGTGCTGGAGTCGATTGCAAACATGCCGGGGGTCGGCAGGCGTTCCTCGAAGGTCGGGGCGACTGAAGGGATGTCGACGTTGCCGCCGTAATAGACCAGGTCACTTTTGACGAAGAACTCCTCCGCCCCCGCTGTGCTGCCTGCGCCGGGGTCGGGCTTGATGCCTCGAAACCCCCCGGCTTCCGGGTCCTGGATGCGCAGGCCGATGGCGCCTTCCAGTTCGGCGACGCCGGCGACACCCTCAAAGGTGTTGGCGTGCGCGCTACCCATCAAGGCGACCCAGTTGCCGCCGTTGCGAATCCCTTGTTCGGCCCGGATGACTTTGTTGGCGTAGAAGTTCATCATCTTGACGCGTGGGTTCGCGATATCTTTCAATTGGAGCCCATCCATGTAATAGCTGGGCAAGCAGTCAATGGCCTGGATTCGTATGTGATGCTTGGCCGCGGACTGCACCACGGCCATGAACGTGTAGCGGCGGGCGCGGTCGGTTCCCTGGCCAATGTCCAGCTCCTTCAGGTATTTGCTCAGGTTTTCCGGCATCTCTCCCGTGCGGGCCAGGGCTTCCAGGTCGGCTTGATGGAAGTCGGTGAACAGATGCTCCATGTAAAGTGTGCGTACGTCCTGGCTGGCCAACAGCTCCATGTTGTCGATCAGGAACTTCTTGCTCGCGACACAACTGTGCGCCTCGCCAATCACGATGCCTGGGGATTGTGAAAGCAGCTGGGTGATGATCTCCTTTTCGCTGGCGTTTGCCTCGATGGCGGGTATGCGCGGGCGCGCTGGAAGCTCGACGGTAGTGAAGAACGCCTGCGCATCGGCGACCAGTTTCTCGCGCAAATGACTCGCGATACCAGCAGCTTCAGCTTCGTCGCCCAGCATGCTGTACCCTTCCATGAGCTTCCTGATGTACTTTGAGTTCGGCACCAGGTTCTCGAGGGTGGCGCGGTATGCCTTGGGGACTTCGTACGGGTACTCCGGAATCAGGGCGACCGGTGCCACGCGCCGGGTCGGCGTTCCCCATGGCAGTTTCCCGAAGAATTTGCCACCGCCCTTCAGGGATCCGGGGTCCAGCGGCTCCCATTTGCCCTCCGGCGTCAGCCGCACAGGCACGTTCTTGTAGAACGAGAAGGGGTTGGCCGGGTCGACGATGACCCAGGTATTCATTTCCTTGACGAAGCGTACCTGGTAGGCAAGCCCGTCGATCTCGACACAGGTATTGCCCTCGTCACTGAGCTGTATGCCGCGCATCCTGCCTTCGACCGCCAGGGTGGTTTCGCCCTTGAGGATGGCGTTGGTTTCAAAGGGCTTGAGAAGCGTTTCCCTTGGCACCGGTTTAAATGGCGTGGGCAGGCTGGCTTCGACCTTTGCTGCCGACACCGCCGCTTCCACCGGTTTGAGCTCGCCGGCTATCGCCCTGGCTTCCGTGGCCAGGAAGGCACCATTGAACAGCACATCGATGCCATTGAGGATAGCCCCGATTACGCCTGCCTTGCGTTCGGCGGTGCTATGGGCATGCACCGCCTGGTCTATGTTGAGCCCCATGTCGGCCAGGCTTGCACCCACCAGTGCCAAGGTCACCGGCCAGTCGACGGCCGCCAGGCCACCGAAGGTCTTGCCAAAGGTATCCAGGTAACCGATCCACATCAGCTTGCGGATCTGTGCGTTGGAAACCAGGCAGTGCTCGGCGTCGGCGTACATGCGCGTGCGCATGGCATCGGCCAGGTAGGTGAAGGCGTCCAGTGCCAGCGGCTTTTCGTTGGTATTGACGGCCTTGGCATGGTTGCCCCAGCCGTAGAACAGCAGGTCCAGCAGATGGTTGACGCCTCGGCTATCGTCCTTGGACTCGCCTTGTGCTGCCTTGGGGAAATGGGTCAGGAAGCGTGCCCGGTTCTGCGCCTGGTTGGTTTCGTTCATGACCCACCAGTACAGGTCTCGCGAGGTTTCGAACACGTGGAAGGCCACGGCATCGCCGGGCACATACAGGTATTGGTAGCCGTCGGGGTCGACGATGCGCAGGATGTCCGTGGCCACGTGGCCGCCGATGTCGAACGCGCAGACTTTCAGCCCGTGCCGGGTCTCTGGGGTGCCTTCGTTGGTCAGGGTGTCCAGGGTGACCGGCCAGGCAATGTCGCCGGCGACGGCATGCACCACCACCTGGAACTCGCTGAAGGTCAGGTGCTTGGCGTCAAGCGCCTGGAGTGCCTTGCCCAGGTAATTGGCCTTTGCCAGCGTACGATAGTTGGCGGCGTTGTCCTGCCAGAACGCGTCCAGCTGGGTCGCGTAATGGGACTTGAAGTCCATGTTCCAGAAGCTTCTCAGGACATCGGCGGGAATCAGCCGCACCTCGGTTTTTTCGTCGTAGACCCCGCCGTGTGGGCCAGAGGTGTAGAACCCGGCCATCTGCTGCAGGTTATCGGCGTTATCCTGATCACTGGGGTAAAACCGGTGCATGATCAATTGCGGGAAAGTCAGTGACTCGTAGGGCCAGCCTACGTGCTCCCATCCGGTAAACGTCCTGGGGCTGCTCTGGGCATTGTTCCAGCGGTGAAACCAGACATGGTCGGGTTCGAGATGGCCCTGCCCATGCTTTTCCAGAATCGATTGGCTGAAGCGGCGCGCTTCCTCGCGCAGGTCTGGGCACAGCGACGGGAGGGACTGGGCAATCGCTTTTAGCGCTGCGCGGGCAGCGGATGTATCGACGGATTGGGACATTGGCTTACTCCTGATGTAGAGAAGCCGACAAACTGGCACCTCGCCTTGGGCGAGCGGTGGTAGTTATAAAGGGCGGAAGAGGGCACGTAGTTTTTCAAACTGTTTCCGCAGCGCTGATCGGACCGGTTCCAGGTGTATGGTGTGGACCCTTTCTGTTTCAGGCCAGGTGTTCGTGATGCCCCTTACCCGTCGTCAAATGCTTGCTGGCCTAAGCGGACTGGGGGTGGTCGGTATCAGTGCGGGGCTGGGCGCACGTTACTGGCTGGGGCAGTGCGCCGACCAGGCGGGGGCTGAATACGAGTTGATCGCCGCGCCCCTCGATGTCGAACTGGTCGCCGGTGCCCTGACCCCGGCCTGGGCCTTCGGTGGCTCGGCCCCGGGTGCCGAGTTGCGCGTGCGCCAGGGTGATTGGCTGCGCGTGCGCTTCGTCAACCTGTTGCCGGTGCCGACCACGATTCACTGGCATGGCATCCGCCTGCCGCTTGAAATGGACGGCGTGCCCCACGTCTCCCAGTTGCCGGTGTTGCCGGGCGAATACTTCGACTACCGTTTCCGTGTGCCCGATGCCGGCAGCTTCTGGTACCACCCCCATGTGGCCAGCGCCGAGCAGTTGGGCCGCGGGCTGGTGGGCCCATTGATCGTCGAAGAGCGTGAGCCCAGCGGTTTCAGGCATGAAGCCACCCTGTGCCTGAAGAGTTGGCACGTGGACGAGCAAGGGATGTTCCTGCCTTTCACCGTGCCCCGCGAAGCCGCACGCAATGGCACCCTGGGGCGCCTGTCGACGATCAACGGCGTGCCCCGGGGTGCCGTGGACCTGCCCGCGGGGCAGATCGTGCGGGTGCGCCTGCTCAATGTCGACAATACCGCCACGTATCGCCTGAATTTCCGCGGCAATGCCCAGTTGCGCCTGTATGCCCTGGACGGTAACCCTATCGAGCCGCGCGACTTCGGCAAGGAGTACTGGCTGGGGCCGGGCATGAGGGCGTGCGTGGCGGTGAAGATGCCAGCGGCGGGGGAAGAGATTGCCGTGCGTGATGGCCCGATGCGCCTGGGCACCTTGCGTTCAGTGGCCAGCAGCGAGCCCGGTGGGGACTGGCCTCGGGCGCTGCCGCCCAACCCGGTGGCCGAGCCGGACGTGGCGGGTGCAGAAAAACTGCTTTTCAACTTCGAATGGGTGGGCTCGGTGTCGGTTGCAGGGGATAATGGCCGCCCGCCCAGCTTCTGGCAGATCAACGGCCAGGCCTGGGACATCACTGACAAGACCTGCGCTGACCGGCCCATCGCCCGGCTGGCGCTGGGCAAGAGCTATATTTTCGAATTGAAGAACATGAGCCAGTACCAGCACCCGATCCACCTGCACGGCATGACCTTCAAGGTGCTGGCGTCCAGCACCCGCAAGGTGGTGCCGTATTTCACCGATACCTACCTGCTGGGCCGCAATGAACGCGCCCAGGTGGCGCTGGTGGCGGATAACCCTGGGGTGTGGATGTTTCATTGCCATGTGGTGGACCACATGGAAACCGGCCTGATGGCCGCGATCGAGGTGGTGTGAAGATGCGTCAGCCACAGATCATCGACCGCAGCCGCGACCAGCACTTCATGCGCGAGGCCCTGGCCCTGGCGGCCCAGGGCGCCGCCATGGGCGAGGTGCCGGTAGGCGCGGTGCTGGTACACGGCGGCGAGATCATCGGGCGCGGGTTCAACTGCCCGATCACAGGCAGCGACCCCAGTGCCCATGCCGAGATGGTTGCCATTCGCGCGGCGGCCCAGGCGGTGAGCAATTACCGCCTGCCGGGTAGCACCCTGTATGTGACGCTGGAACCGTGCAGCATGTGCGCGGGGCTGATCGTGCATTCGCGGATCAGCCGTGTGGTGTATGGCGCCCTGGAGCCGAAGGCAGGGGTGGCGCAGAGCCAGGGGCAGTTCTTTACCCAGGGGTTTCTCAACCATCGGGTGCTGATCGAGGGTGGGGTACTGGCCGAGGAATGCGGGGCGATGCTCAGCGAGTTTTTCAAGGCGCGCAGGGCCAAGGGCTAGCGGAGGGGCAGAGGTTGGGGGTGGAAGCTGGCCGCCAGCTCCCGCGCCAAGGCTAGAGCGAAGGATTGTCCTGCGCCGGCTTGTCCTTGTTCACCCCCGGCGTGTGCAGGTTGCTCTCGGCCACCTGGCCGCCTTCCAGTTGCGGCTGGGTCACCCAGGTGAGAATGTCGTAGTAACGGCGGATGTTGGCGACGAAATGCACCGGCTCACCGCCGCGGGCGTAGCCGTAGCGGGTCTTGCTGTACCACTGCTTCTGCGACAGGCGCGGCAGCATTTTCTTCACGTCCAGCCACTTGTTGGGGTCCAGCCCCTCGTTCTTCGCCAGGGTGCGGGCGTCTTCCAGGTGGCCGCTGCCGACGTTGTAGGCCGCCAGGGCAAACCAGGTACGGTCCGGTTCGGTGATCTTGTCGTCCAGCTGGTCGCGCACCACGGCGAAATACTTGGCGCCGCCTTCGATGCTCTGCTTGGGGTCAAGGCGGTTGGACACGCCCATGGCCTGGGCGGTGTTCTGGGTCAGCATCATCAGGCCGCGCACGCCGGTCTTGGACGTCACGTCGGCCTGCCACATGGATTCCTGGTAGCCAATGGCGGCCAGGAGGCGCCAGTCCACCTGTTCGTTCTTCGCCGAGGCGTGGAAGTTTTTCTCGAAGTGCGGCAGGCGTTGCTGCAGGTGTTGAGCGAAGGTGTAGGCGCCCACGTAGCCGAGTACGTCCACGTGGCCGTAGTAGCGGTCCTTCAAGCGCTGCAGGGTGCCGTTCTTCTGCACCTTGTCCAGGTAGCTGTTGATCTCGTTGAGCAGGCTGTTGTCTTCGCCGGCCGCCACCGCCCAACGCTGTTGCTGGGCATCGCCGAGGTCGAAGGCCACGCGCACATTGGGAAAGTAGACCTGGTTCATCGCCAGTTCGTTGGAGTCCACCAGTGTCAGATCGATCTGACCTTCGTCCACCATGCGCAGCAGGTCAACGACTTCGACCGCGTCGGACTCTTCGTATTGAATGGCGGGATTCTGCTTTTTCAGCTCAGCCAACTGTGCCGCGTGGCTGCTGCCTTTGAGCACCATGATCTTCTTGCCGACCAGGTCGGCGGCATCGGTGGGGCGGGATTGGCCGTTGCGGTAGATGACCTGCGGGGTCACTTCCAGATACGGGTGGGAAAAGCGCACCTGCGTTTTGCGCTGGTCATCGCTGACCAGGCCAGCGGCGGCCAGCACCGGGCCGTTGGGTTTGCCCACCTGGTTGAACAGATCGTCGAGATTGTCGGCGGTCTCGATCTTCAGCTGCACCCCCAGGTCATCGGCGAAACGCTTGACCAGTTCGTACTCGAAACCGGTTTCGCCGTTGCGATCCTGGAAATAGGTAGCGGGGCTGTTGCGGGTAATCACGCGCAATACACCGTCCTCCTTGACTCGCTCGAGCGTGCTGGGTTTGTCGACGCAGCCGCTGAGCAACAGGAGTAGACCGGTAGCGATCAGCCATTTGGCATAGCGCGGGCGTGAGGCAGTCTTTGAATGCATGGGTGCAGTATACGCAAAGCGGGTCGGGCGCCATATCTCGACAGCATCGCGCGAGTCTGCTAGGCAATTTGCGCAAGCGCGGGTTCGTATTCCCGGTCTCCACGCAGGCACATTGCCAGGCGCTCTGGAGGTTGGAAATATTTGACTCCCGGGACAGGATATGCCCTCCGACGCCCGGCTTGCGCCGTCAGTAGCGTTTTGGGTGCCTGCGGCGGCGGTTTAGGCTAGAATGCACGGCCTCTAAGCACACCCCTTCCTGAGGCTGTCCCGACGATGTTGATCCTGCGCGGCGCTCCTGCCCTTTCTGCCTTTCGCCACGGTAAATTACTCGAGCAACTGAGCCAGAAAGTCCCCGCTGTTAGTGGCTTGTACGCTGAATTTGCCCACTTCGCCGAAGTGTCCGGTGAACTGTCCGCTGACGAGCAGCAAGTCCTTGCTCGTCTTCTCAAGTACGGCCCGAGCGTGCCGGTACAGGAGCCCAACGGCCGCCTGTTCCTGGTCATGCCGCGCTTCGGTACCATTTCGCCATGGTCGAGCAAGGCCAGCGATATCGCCCATAACTGTGGCCTGGCCACTGTTCAGCGCCTGGAACGTGGTATTGCCTTCTATGTCAGCGGCCAGTTCAGCGACGACGAGGCCCACGTGGTCGCCGGCCTGCTGCACGACCGCATGACCCAGGTGGTGCTGAGCAAGTTGGAAGAGGCCGCCGGCCTGTTCAGCCACGCCGAGCCCAAGCCGCTGACCGCGGTGGACGTGCTGGGCGGCGGCCGCGCCGCGCTGGAAAAGGCCAACGTCGAGCTGGGCCTGGCCCTGGCGGAAGACGAGATCGACTACCTGGTCAAGAGCTTCGATGGCCTGGGGCGCAACCCCCATGACATCGAACTGATGATGTTCGCTCAGGCCAACTCCGAGCACTGCCGTCACAAGATTTTCAACGCCAGTTGGGACATCGACGGCCAGAGCCAGGAAAAAAGCCTGTTCGGCATGATCAAGAACACCTACCAGATGCACAGCGAAGGCGTGTTGTCGGCTTACAAGGACAACGCCTCGGTCATCGTCGGTAGCGTGGCCGGCCGTTTCTTCCCGAACCCCGAGACCCGCCAGTACGGTGCGGTGCAGGAGCCGGTGCACATCCTGATGAAGGTGGAAACCCACAACCACCCGACGGCCATCGCGCCGTTCCCGGGTGCGTCCACCGGTTCCGGCGGCGAGATCCGCGACGAAGGGGCTACCGGCCGTGGCGCCAAGCCCAAGGCCGGTCTCACCGGTTTCACCGTATCGAACCTGAACATCCCGGGCTTCGAACAGCCTTGGGAAAAGGCCTACGGCAAACCCGAGCGCATCGTCACCCCGCTGGACATCATGATCGACGGCCCGCTGGGCGGTGCCGCGTTCAACAACGAATTCGGGCGCCCGGCCCTGACCGGCTACTTCCGTACCTTCGAGCAGGCCATCGACACCCCGCACGGTGAAGAAGTGCGCGGTTACCACAAGCCGATCATGCTCGCAGGCGGCATGGGCAACATCCGCGCCGAACACGTGCAGAAAGGCGAGATCACCGTCGGCTCCAAGCTGATCGTGCTCGGCGGCCCGGCCATGCTCATCGGCCTGGGCGGCGGCGCTGCTTCCTCCATGGCCACCGGCACCAGCTCGGCCGACCTGGACTTCGCCTCGGTACAGCGCGAAAACCCGGAAATGGAACGCCGCTGCCAGGAGGTCATCGACCGCTGCTGGCAGCTGGGTGACAAGAACCCGATCAGCTTCATCCACGACGTGGGCGCGGGCGGTCTGTCCAACGCCTTCCCGGAACTGGTGAACGACGGTGGCCGTGGCGGCCGCTTCGAGCTGCGCAACGTGCCCAACGACGAACCGGGCATGGCGCCGCTGGAAATCTGGAGCAACGAATCCCAGGAACGCTACGTGCTGGCCGTCGACGCTGCCGACTTCGAGCGTTTCCAGGCCATCTGCGAACGCGAGCGCTGCCCGTTCGCGGTAGTGGGCGAGGCCACGGCCGAGCCGCAACTGACCGTGACCGACAGCCACTTCGGCAACAACGCCGTGGACATGCCACTGGAAGTGCTGCTGGGCAAGGCCCCGCGCATGCACCGTTCGGCCGTGCGCGAAAGCGAGCTGGGCGATGCCTTCGACCCGGCCCAGCTCGACCTGGCCGAGTCCATCGAGCGCGTGCTGCACCACCCGGCCGTGGCCAGCAAGAGCTTCCTGATCACCATCGGCGACCGCACCATCACCGGCCTGGTCAACCGCGACCAGATGGTCGGCCCGTGGCAGGTTCCGGTGGCCGACGTCGCCGTCACCGCCACCAGCTTCGACGTGTACACCGGTGAGGCCATGGCCATGGGCGAGCGCACGCCGCTGGCGCTGCTCGATGCCCCGGCATCGGCGCGCATGGCGGTGGGTGAGACCCTGACCAACATCGCCGCTTCGTCCATCGCGAAAATCTCCGACATCAAGCTGTCGGCCAACTGGATGTCCGCCGCCGGCCACCCAGGTGAAGACGCGCGCCTGTACGACGCGGTCAAGGCCGTGGGCATGGAACTGTGCCCTGAGCTGGGCCTGACCATTCCAGTGGGCAAGGACTCCATGTCCATGAAAACCCGCTGGAGCGACGAAGGCGCCGAGAAGAGCGTGACCTCGCCGATGTCGCTGATCATCACCGGCTTCGCCCCGGTGGTCGATATCCGCAAGACCCTGACCCCGCAACTGCGCATGGACAAGGGCCTGACCGACCTGGTGCTGATCGACCTGGGCCGTGGCCAGAACCGCATGGGCGCCTCGATCCTGGCCCAGGCCCACGCCAAGCTGGCCAAGGCTGCCCCGGACGTCGACGATCCGGAAGACCTGAAGGCGTTCTTCGCCGTCATCCAGGGCCTGAACGCCGACGGCCACCTGCTGGCCTACCACGACCGTTCCGATGGCGGCCTGCTGACTACCGTGATGGAAATGGCCTTCGCCGGCCACTGTGGCCTGGACCTGCAACTGGACACCCTGGCCCATGGCCGGGACGAGATCAACGCCATCCTCTTCAACGAAGAGCTGGGCGCCGTGATCCAGGTTCGCCAGGACGCCACCGCCGACATCCTCGCGCAGTTCAGCGCTGCCGGCCTGGGTGACTGCGTGGCCGTGATCGGCCAGCCAGTGAACAATGGCCACGTGAGCATCAGCTTCAACGGCGATGTGCTGTTCGAGGGCGACCGTCGGCTGCTGCAGCGCCAGTGGGCCGAGACCAGCTACCAGATCCAGCGCCTGCGCGACAACGCCGAGTGCGCGGACCAGGAGTTCGACGCCCTGCTGGAAGAAGACAACCCCGGCCTGAGCGTCAAGCTGGGCTTCGACGTCAATGACAACATCAGCGCGCCGTACATCAAGAAAGGCGTTCGCCCCCAGGTCGCCGTGCTGCGCGAGCAGGGCGTCAACGGCCAGGTGGAAATGGCTGCCGCGTTCGACCGCGCCGGCTTCAATGCCATCGACGTGCACATGAGCGATATCCTCGCGGGCCGCGTCGACCTGAACGAGTTCAAGGGCCTGGTGGCCTGTGGTGGCTTCAGCTACGGCGACGTGCTGGGTGCCGGTGAAGGCTGGGCCAAGTCGGCGCTGTTCAACGCCCGTGCCCGTGATGCGTTCCAGCAGTACTTCGAACGCAACGACACCTTCACCCTGGGTGTGTGCAACGGTTGCCAGATGATGTCCAACCTGCACGAGTTGATCCCGGGCACCGAGTTCTGGCCACACTTCGTGCGCAACCGCTCCGAGCAGTTCGAAGCGCGCGTGGCGATGGTCGAGGTGCAGAAGTCCAACTCGGTGTTCCTGCAGGGCATGGCCGGTTCGCGCATGCCGATCGCCATCGCCCACGGCGAAGGCCATGCGGAGTTCGCCAACGAGCAGGCGCTGATCGAAGCCGATGTATCCGGTTGCGTGGCACTGCGCTTCGTCGACAACCACGGCAAGGTCACCGAAGCCTACCCGGCCAACCCGAACGGCTCGCCGCGCGGGATTACGGGCCTGACCAGCCGCGACGGGCGTGTCACCATCATGATGCCGCACCCTGAGCGTGTGTTCCGTGCCGTGCAGAACTCGTGGCGTCCGGATGACTGGAACGAAGACGCGGCGTGGATGCGCATGTTCCGCAACGCGCGCGTCTGGGTGAACTGAGGCCTTGCACAAGCTTGCCTTCTTCGTCCCGCCCAGCCATGTAGAGGCTGTCAAGGACGCCGTGTTTGCCGCCGGTGGCGGCCGCATCGGCGACTACGACAGGTGCGCATGGCAGGTCCTGGGCCAGGGCCAGTTCCGCCCCATGGACGGCGCAACGCCGTTCCTGGGGCAGAGCGGGCAACTGGAGCGGGTAGAGGAATGGAAGGTCGAGCTGGTGGTAGCTGACGAGCTCATCGAAACGGTGGTGGCGGCGCTCAAGCGCAGCCACCCCTACGAAACGCCCGCCTACGAAGTCTGGCGCCTCGTCGACATCTGACCCCACAGTTGTAGCTGAGGCCAGGTCAGCCCTCCTTGTGTTTTATTCCCCCTTGCAATGTCTGCTCCCTGTCATGCCCCTTGGTGCGAATCAGCCCCAGGTCTGAGGTCCGGTCTTTGCTGTCCTGTGTGCCGGTAAAGGCATTGAGCAGATTCTGGGTCATTTCCTCCGGCACGATCGACAGTTTGCCCTCGATGCCGAATACATGGTCGCTACCATTCAAACTGCTGGTGTTCACCGTGCTGCCGCCCAGGTCGACCTGGCCACGTGCACTGCTCAGCTGTGCGCCGTTGAGTTGGGTGCTGCCTTCGACGTTCAGGGCGATGCCATCCCGGCCGTTTAGCACGCTCTGGGCGCCTGCGGTGTCGCGGCTGGTCTTGCTGGCGTCCAGGTGCAGGGTAGGGGCGAAGCCGGGGTCGGCTTTCTGGATACCCTTGGCGACGTTGCCCGAGATCTTGCCCGCGGCAGGCCCGGCCAGCGCACTGGCACCATTGAGCAGGCCCTGCGGGTTCTGGTCGGCGTTGAGGCGCGCATCCACATCAACCTTGTAGCCGTTGACCTGGTCCTGGCGGCTTTCCACCAGCAGGTCGCCCGCCACGGTGCCCCTGATGGTGTCGGCCTGCACCTGCACGCCGCTTAACCGGGCATCCCGGCGGGTGTCGAGTTGCAGCTGTTCCACCCGCAACTGGCTGTTGTCAAACGTGGTGCTGGCCAGCTTGTCCAGGCCCAGGGTGGCGCGACCGTGAATGGCACTGTTGCCTTTGGTGGACTCAGTGGCGGTAGCGCCGTTGACGCTCAGGCCCACGCCGACCCCACGGTTGTCACGTTTTTCCTGGGACTGGGCAGCGGTGATCGCCAGGCCGCCCTTGCTGGCATCCAGGCTCAGGCGCTTGGCGTCCAGTTTCAGCCCCTCAAGCGCGATGGCTTGATCATCGCTGGCGCCGGCACTGATCTGCGTGGCGCCCGCCACCTGCCAGTGCGCGCCCCTGGCCGTGGTGCTTTGCTCGCGGGTGCGGCCCAGCTCAAGGCTGCCGCCCACGCCACCACCTTTGGCGCCAGATGGCGCCTTGCCGGCCATGCTCAACTGCAGGCCACCGCCGTAGAGACTGCCACTGGCCTCGTGGGTGTCGGTACTGGCGGCGACCGTGGCACGCTCACCGGCCTTGATATCAAGGCTGGCGACCTTCTGTTCCGTGCTGCCGACCTGGCTACCCTGCATCAGCACCTGCTTGCCGGCCTCGATGCTGACCGCCCCGGGCGTGCTGATGTGCGCGCCACGGCCCTGGCTGTCGGCGGTGCTGGCGGTGGTGTACTTGCCGATCACGCTGCCACCTCCGCTTTTTCCAGTCTCCGGCCCACTGCCCACTTTGACCCAGGATGAGCCGTTGACGGTGGTCTCCTGGGTTGTCTGCTGGTCCCGCGCTTGTTCGAGCGCCACGGCGCCGCCGGCCTTGAGGCTGATGTCGCCCGCTTCACTCTTGAACTGGCTGCCTTCGTAGCGACCGTCGGTGCCCAGCTGCACCTGAATGCCGGCCTTGCCCTCGATCAGGCTCGGCACGGCGGTGTGCTGTTGGCCCTGCTTGTCGATGGAGCCACCGCTGCCGACCACTTTGACGTTGAGGTCGGAGCCCGTGTTGGTGTCCAGCCGGGCACGAACGTCCACGTCCAGGCGCTTGAGGCTGTCGTGGGCACGATTGGCGGCAGCGGCCTGGTCATGGCTGCCGGCAGTGATCAGCACCTTGCCTTCGGTGGCCTGGTAACGGGTGCCGACGTCCTTCAGGGCATCGCGCACATTGACCTGTACTTCGCTGCCGCCAAGGCTCGACACCCTGGCGGTCTCGTCGGCCTTGACGCTGTCGCGTTGCAGGTGGGTCACCATCAGGTCGGCACCCAGGCTGGGCGCGTAAAGGTTGTCTTCCACCGCCTGGTTCTGGAAGCGGCTCTGGTCCTCGCCTTTCACCACTTTCTCGATAGGGCGGGTGATGTCGGTGTATTCGGCGCTGGCGCCCAGGGAAGCACGGGTGGCGTGTCGGTGTTCTTCGGTGGTCACCTTGTCGTTGACGGCCAGATGCGTGGCTTGCCTGAAGCCCAGGCTGGTCTTGCCCTTGCTGGCCACCGACGAGCCTTCGCTGGTGAAGGTGTCGCCTGTGAGCGCCTGGCTGCCATTGCTGGTCATGACCGTGCCGTCGTGGGTGGCTTCATCCCGGCTTTGCGTGTCTTTCGCGTACCCGCCGTCGAAGCTGCTGCCGGCCCGGTCGATGCCGCCGGTGACGCGCAAGGTGCCTTCGCTGGTGGTGAGGGTGCGGCTTTCGCGCTTGGTTGCCGGGCTGGCGAGCAGTTGCTGGTGCGGTGCGTCGATGTGCGTGGCGGTCTCACTATGAACCTTGGCGTCGACCAGCTTCACGGTGCCTTCGCTCTTCAGCTTCACCGTGCCACCCTTGATTTCAGGCGCTACCGGCGTGCTGGTGGCACGGTCGCTTCTGGTGTTTTCAACCTTGTAGCCGACCTCGGCGTAATACTGCTTGCTGCTGTCCTTGCCGTCGCCCGCCTGCTTGGTTTCGCCAGCCGCCACGGCAAAGCCTTGCTGCTTTGCCTGACCGTTGTGTTGCTCGGTGTCCAGGGCCGGGCGCAATTCGATGCCCTGGGGGGCGGTGACGACGACGTCGCCCTTGGCATCAAGGCGCGAACCGATCAGCACGGCCTTGTCGACCACGTCCACGCGCAGGTTGGACGCCGAGTGCATTTCACTGCCTTTCTGGCTGACCCTGGTGGTGTTGTCGCTGGCAGTCTTGCCGAAGAAAAACCCGCCGGCCAGGTCGCCACGGTAGTCGGCATTCTGCTGACCACCGGTCAGCGCCTGGCTGTCCAGCGTGACACCGCCCGCGGTGCGCAGCGTGCCGTCACCCTGGCTGTGCAGGCGGCTGCCAACGATGACTACGTCGCCGACGCTGTCGACGTTGACCACGGCTCCCTCCAGCACGCTGGGGCGATGGGTCTCGCTGCTATTGGTGGTGTTGCTGTCGCCGCGCCACAGGTGCTTGCGGTGGCGCACGGTTTCGAACACCTCCTTGCGGTCCACTACCGCTTCAACGGTGGTGGTGCCCTTGCTGTCCAGGGTCAGGGTCTTGCCTGCCTTGCCGGTGGCGCCGCTCAGGTGCAGGGCAGTGCCGGCCGCCAGGCTCAGGTCGCCCGGAGTTTGCAGGTCGGTGGCCAGGTGTTCGCGGGTGGTCGTGGTGGTGCGTCTGGAGTACTCCTCGGTGGGTATGAACCAGGCCTTGCGGTCTTTCTGCTGGTGGTCGCGGCTCACCTGCTCGCGGGCGCGGGTATCCAGGCGCAAGGCCTTGCCGGCCCTGATCTCGATGTTTTCGCCTTTGACCTGCACGGCGGTCAGGCGCAGGTCGGCATTGCTGTCCAGGTGCACATCGCCCTGGGCGGCGCTGACGATGCCCTGGCCCAGGTGCACGTCACCCTGTGCCTTGATGGCCACCCCTTCGCGGCCCACCAGGTGGCTGGCGGGCATCTTTACCCCGGCGCCTTCAGTGGTGCTGACGATGCTGATACGCCCGGCGCGCATGGCGCCCAGCAGGTGGGCGTCGACAGGCGGCGCCGTTGGCGCGGCGGTGTGCAGCAGCGTCCGGTCCGGATAAGCCAGGGTGTTGTGCCCCAGGGTGATGTCCAGTGCGTCCCGGCTGGCCAGCAGGCCGCGGCCATCGATGACCGGGGTGATCAACTCCAGTGCCCCCTGGGGGTTGGTGATTCCGCCTTCACCTACCGCCAGGACTGCCTGGTCATGGCTGGCGGCCAGGCGCACGATGCGGCCGTCCTCCAGTTCCGGAATGCCTACCAGGAAGGTGGCGCGGTTGGTGTTGATGAAGCTGGCACCGTTGGCGCTGATGCCATTGGGGTTGGCCAGGATGTAGTCGGCCCGCTGGCCGAAGATCTCCTGGGGGCCATTGATGCGCGAGCTGCTCATGCCCGTCACTTCGAACACGATGGCGCTGGCGGCCTGGCCCTGAAAATGCCGGTTGGCCTCCACTACAGGGCCCAATTGCGACTGGCCGCCCTGCAGGGCGTTGTTGATGATCAAGCCCTGTGCATCGACGTTGTAATCACCGAAGCGGTTGTGGGACGTGCCCTGGGCGTCGGGCATGACGATGTCCACGGCGGGAATGCCTTGTTGGTCGACGACCACGGGCATGCCCGCGGGCCCGGCCACTGGCGTGACGCCGTCGCCAAGGGCCGCCAGGCTGGAGCCCAGCAGCGCGCTGGCAATGGCCCAGCGCAAGGGGTCGAGGGGAAAGCGAAAGGTGTGCTGATTCACGTTGTTATCTCTTTTGTCGATGAGTCAGAAGTCCAGTTTCAGCTCCGTGTTCCAGAAGCCCGGCTCTGAGGAAGGGCCGTCCTTGATCACCATGGCATGGCGATATTCGAGTTTCAGTTCACCGCCCGGCCAGCCAAGGCTGGCGCCGCCGCTCAGGGCGGCGAGGGCGGGGTACTGGTGATCGCGGGTGTAGGTGCCCCAGCCGCGGCCGTAGTCCAGGCCCACCTGGGGCGTCAGGGCCAGGCCGCGGCCCAGCGGCAGCGTCACGCCCAGGCTGTTGCGCCACACCAGGGCGCTGCTGGCGGCGATGTTGCTGTCGCGAAAGCCGCGCACACTGTTGGGGCTGCTGAGCAGCGCCTGCTCACTGGCGGGCAGGGGGTTGGGGCTGTATTGCGCCTCCAGGCTGCTGTCCCAGCGCCACAGGCGCCCCGGAGCAGGCCATTGCCGGGTGCGCATCACCGCCGCGCGCCAGCGTTGGTGGCTGCTGGCGGTGGCATTGAACCAGGGCAGGCCGTGGTCGTAGCCCAATTGCCCGCTCCAGGTGGCGCGGCCCAGCCACAGCACGTTCAGGTCCAGGCCGGCGCTGGTCAGGTGGTCATCGACGCGGGCATAGCGCCGGCCTGCGATCCAGCGCGCCTGGCTTTTGCGGGTCAGGCGCAGGCTGGCGCCGACCAGGGTGTGCTGGTCACGCCACACCGTGCGGTTCAGGCTCAGGCTTTCGCGGGTACCGACGGCTTCGCTACGCGTACGGCTGACCGGCGCGAAAGCCACCTGCTGGCTGCGCGCCAGGCTGGCACCCAGCGTCCAGGGACCGTGGGGAACGCTGTAATACAGGCCCACGCCGCTGGCATGGTTGGGGGCGGCGCCGACACTGCGGAACAGGCTGACGTGCAGCACATCGTTCAAGTGCAGCGGGTTGTCGTGGCTGGCCACCAGGCTCAAGCCGTGGCGGCCGGTGACAACATCCCCACCGTTGCCGTACCGCACGCCCAGGCCCCAGCGAGAGTGGTGCCCGCGTTGCACCAGCAGGATCCGCGAGCCACCTTCCAGTTCACCCGGCGCGATCTGCGCTTGAAGGTCGATGCTGCGCAGGCGGTTGAGCTGGTCCAGCCCCTGTTCCAGGGCAGGCAGGTGCAAGGGCCTGCCCACCATGTCGGGAAAAGCGCCCTTGAGCGACACCGGCAGGCTGTCGTCATTCAGCTCGATGGACTCGACGAACCCCTCGTCCACCGTTATCTCCAATGGTTCGCCCGCCGTGGGCGGCGCGGCCGGGTAGGCGCGGGCGGCGATGTAGCCACGTTGCACATAGGCCCGGGTGATGGCGGCGAGCATGTGACGGATGGCGTCGACGCTCAGGCAGGGGCGCACGTAAGGCGCCAGCCGCTGACGCAAGACGGCGTCGCTGATCAGCCGGTTGCCGCTCAGGCGAACGCCAGGCAAAGGCCAGCATGGGTCATTGCCGTCGTCAGCCTCTGGCGGTCGCCCTTGGGGAACGGCCTGTACCTGGCGCTGCAGTTGGCGCAGGCGTTCCTCGCGTTCCAGGCCGTCGCGCTCGCGCCGCTGCTGGTCAAGCCAGCGCAGGGTCTCGTCGGCGTAGGCGGCCGGGGCCAGGAGGGTGCAGCAGGCCAACAGGCGGAGGAGTGCACGCATCTTGTTATTCTTCTGAGTGGGTAAATACATCCGATAGGGAAGAATTTACCTATTTACACACTCGTTCGAATTCGGATACGTCCAGGAAATCTGTAGGAAGAATCTGGAACTATCGTTCCATTTTGTTCAAGGGGCTGCTGGCCGGTGCAGGCTCAAGGTCGGATTTCAATCATGGTGCCATCCTTGACCATGCTCCACAGCTCGCGCATGTCCTGGTTTTTCATGGCGATGCAGCCGTCGGTCCAGTCCAGGCTGTTGAAATACCACTCGGGGTAGTCCTCGCTGTCCGGGGTGCCGTGGATCATGATCATGCCACCCGCCGGGACGCCGGCATTGCGGGCGCGTGCCGCGTCGGTGGTGTTGGGGTAGGAGACGTGGATGGCCAGGTTGAAGCGGTCGCTGACCTTGCGCCAGTCCAGCCAGTAGAAGCCTTCGGGGGTACGCATGTCACCCTCGTACTCCTTCGGCCCGCGCGGGCGTTTGCCCAGGGACACACGGTAGGTCTTGAGCGGCTGGCCCTCACTGAGCAGTTGCAACTGGTGCGTCGACTTGATCACCAGCACCTTGTCGACCACGGCGTTGGCGAGATTCTTCGGCACGCTGGGCGTCACCCCGTGCACGGGGTCGATGACGTTGGCGGGCAGTTGCGACACCGGCTTTTTCTCGATGGTGACGGTGAAGGCAGCCGAGGACACGGTGGCGAACGACAGACAGAAGAGGGCAAGCAACCAGCGCATTTAACGATCAATCCTGCAGGTAAACGCACCCCGCTTGCGCCGGTGCCGCGTGACACGGTCGGGTTCAGGTCTGCGCCAGCCCGTGCAGCGGCGGCAGATATTCATTGCGAACCGGGTAGTCGTGACCCTGGCGGTCGGCAAAGTAGCATTCTAAGGTACGGCTTACCGTGGGAAAAGCCAGCTGCGCCCAAGGGACCTCGTGCTGGGCAAACAGGCGGACCTCCAGGCTCTCCTCGCCGACGGCGAAATCCAGGTCGGCCAGTTCGGCGCGGAAGAACACGTGTACCTGGCTGATGTGCGGCAAGTCGAACAGCGTGTACAGCGCCAGTTGGCGCACGCGTGCGCACGCTTCTTCGTCGGTCTCGCGGGCGGCGGCCTGCTCCAGGGTCTCGCCATTTTCCATGAAGCCGGCGGGCAGGGTCCAGTAGCCGCGGCGCGGTTCGATGGCGCGCCGGCACAGCAAGATGCGATCGCCCCACACGGGCAGGCAACCGGCGACTATATTGGGGTTCTGGTAGTGAACGAATTCACAGTGCCCGCACACGTACCGCAGGCGGTTATCGCCCTGGGGGATGAGCTGGCTGACCGGGTTGCCGCACTGGCTGCAGAATTTCATCTCGGGCTTCCTGTTCGCTGCGCCTATCTTGGCGCCAGCGGGCTCGCCGAGCAAGGGGGTTGGGCAGGGCGCGAGTTTGGTGCATGATTGCCCCAGGGCATCGAAAAGAGAGAGACCATGCTGGACGAGCTACTGCGTCGGATGAGCAGCCACAGGCCACGGACCCTGGAGACCGATCGTCGTTTTCCCGAGGCTGCCGTGCTGATGCCCATTACCCGCAGTGACGAGCCAGAGCTGGTGCTGACCCTGCGCGCCAAGGGCCTCTCCACCCACGGCGGCGAAGTGGCGTTCCCTGGTGGGCGCCGCGACCCCGAAGACCCCGACCTGGTGTTCACTGCCCTGCGCGAGGCCGAGGAAGAGATTGGCTTGCCGCCAGGGCTGGTCGAGGTACTGGGGCCCTTGAGCCCGCTGGTGTCCAAGCATGGCCTCAAGGTCACGCCTTTCGTGGGCATCATTCCCGACTTCGTCGAATACCGCGCCAATGACGCCGAGATCGCCGCGGTGTTCAACGTGCCGCTGGCGTTCTTCCGCCAGGACCCGCGCGAACATACCCACCGTATCGATTACCAGGGCCGCAGTTGGTATGTGCCCAGCTATCGCTTTGGTGAATACAAGATCTGGGGCTTGTCGGCGATCATGATCGTGGAGTTGGTCAACTTGATCTACGACGCTGACATCAGCCTGCACCGGCCCCCTGAGCGTTTCACCTCAACCTGAGCGGACCCGCGAGCCGCCACTTGCCTGCCTGAGGACTCACCGATGAAATACCGCCTGGGCGATGCCCGTGTCGAGACGCACCCCGACAGTTGGGCCGCCCCCACTGCCACCCTGATCGGCCGCGTGCGCCTGCAGGAAAACGCCAGCGTGTGGTTCGGCGCCGTGTTGCGTGGCGATAACGAGTTGATCGACATCGGCCCTGACAGCAACGTGCAGGACGGTACCGTGATGCACACCGACATGGGCTCGCCCCTGACGCTGGGGCGCGGTGTTACAATCGGCCATAACGCCATGTTGCATGGCTGCACGGTGGGCGATTACAGCCTGATCGGTATCAACGCGGTGATCCTCAACGGCGCGAAGATCGGCAAGTACTGCATCATCGGCGCCAACGCGCTGATCGCCGAAGGCAAGGAGATCCCCGACGGTTCGTTGGTGATGGGCTCGCCCGGCAAGGTTGTACGCGAGCTGACCGAGGCGCAGAAGAAGATGCTCGAAGGCAGCGCCGCCCACTATGTCCACAATGCCCGGCGCTACGCCCGGGAGCTTGAGCCCCAGGAAGACTGATGACCCAAGAACGCCCCGTCGCCTCGCCCTGTGTGCAGGTGTGTGCCCTGGATGACGACGATATCTGCACTGGCTGCCAACGCACGGCGGCCGAGATCACCCGCTGGGGGCGCATGAGCAACGACGAGCGCCGCGAAGTGCTGGTCAAATCCCACGAGCGCGCCGTGGCCGGCGGCATGATGTTCGTCGCCGGCGCCTGATGTTTGCTCTTCTGGGCGACCGGCCCTGTTCATTGATGGCATCCGCCCCGAGGCACCATGCTTTTCCTGCTTTCCTACATTGCCAGCGTCGTGCTGATCAACTTCGCCTTCAGTGCCGCGCCGCACCTGGACGTCATCTGGTCGGCCTGGGGCGGGTTGGTGTTCATTCTGCGCGACATGGTCCAGACCCGCTTTGGCCACGGCGCCTTCGTCGCCATGCTGGTGGCGCTGGTGCTGTCCTATGTCACCTCGGACCCGGCCATCGCCCTGGCCAGTGCCACCGCGTTCGGCCTGTCCGAACTGATCGACTGGCTGGTGTTCACCGTCACCAGGCGCCCACTGCACGACCGCCTGTGGATCAGCTCGGCGCTGAGCATTCCGCTGGATACCTTCATCTTCTTCGGCATGATCGGTGCCCTGGCACCGGCGGTGGTCCTCACTGCCCTGGGCTCCAAGTTCGCCGGGGTCACCTGCGTGTGGCTGGCCATGGCCTGGCGGTCGCGTCGCACCACGGCGGCCGGCTGATTGATGTAAAATGGCCGCTTCGGTGGGCCGCAGCTGGTGGCCTGCGATAACCCGTTCCCCTTAAGGACCTGAAATGACCCGTATCGGAACTCCACTGTCGCCTACCGCGACGCGCGTACTGCTGTGTGGCTGCGGCGAGCTGGGCAAGGAAGTCGTGATCGAGCTGCAACGCCTGGGCGTTGAAGTGATCGCCGTCGACCGTTATGCCAATGCCCCGGCCATGCAGGTCGCCCACCGCAGCCATGTGATCAACATGCTCGATGGGGCCGCGCTGCGTGCGGTGATCGAGGCCGAGAAGCCGCACTACATCGTGCCGGAAATCGAAGCCATCGCCACCGCTACCCTGGTGGAACTGGAGTCCGAAGGCTTTACCGTGGTGCCGACCGCCCGCGCCGCGCAGTTGACCATGAACCGTGAAGGTATCCGCCGCCTGGCCGCCGAAGAGTTGGACCTGCCGACCTCGCCGTACCACTTCGCCGACACCTTCGAAGAGTACCGCAACGCTGTGCAGGACCTGGGTTTCCCGTGCGTGGTCAAGCCAGTGATGAGCTCGTCGGGCAAGGGCCAGAGCCTGATCAAGAGCGCCGACGACGTGCAGAAGGCCTGGGACTACGCCCAGGAAGGCGGCCGTGCCGGCAAGGGCCGGGTGATCATCGAAGGCTTCATCGACTTCGACTACGAGATCACCCTGCTGACCGTGCGCCACGTCGGTGGTACCACCTTCCTGGCCCCGGTGGGCCACCGCCAGGAGAAGGGCGATTATCAGGAGTCCTGGCAGCCCCAGGCCATGAGCCCGGTGGCCCTGGCCGAGTCGGAGCGCGTGGCCAAGGCTGTGACCGAGGCCCTGGGTGGCCGTGGCCTGTTCGGCGTCGAGCTGTTCGTGAAGGGTGACCAGGTGTGGTTCAGCGAAGTCTCGCCGCGCCCTCACGACACTGGCCTGGTGACCCTGATTTCCCAGGACCTGTCCCAGTTCGCCCTGCACGCCCGCGCCATCCTCGGCCTGCCGATTCCGCTGGTGCGCCAGTTCGGCCCGTCCGCTTCGGCGGTGATCCTGGTGGAAGGCAACTCCACCCAGACCGCGTTCGCCAACCTGGGCGCGGCCCTGAGCGAGCCGGACACGGCCTTGCGCCTGTTCGGCAAGCCGGAAGTGGCCGGCCAACGCCGCATGGGCGTGGCCCTGGCGCGTGACGAGTCCATCGAGGCGGCCCGCTCCAAGGCGACCCGCGCTGCACAAGCCGTCAACGTCGAGTTGTAAGCGTGGCGCTGCAAGCCAGGAATCCTTGGCTTGCAGCTTGCAACCTCAGTCCACCAGGCTCAAATCCTCATCCCGCGTTTCTTTCAGGCACAGCACCGCCAGCACGCTGAGCAGTGCTGCCGCTGATACATACCCGCCCACCCAGCTCAGCCCACCCAGGCTCACCAGCTTCTGCGCCGCGAACGGCGCGGCCGACGCGCCGACGATACCGCCCAGGTTATAGGCCGCCGAAGCCCCGGTGTAGCGCACCCGCGTGGGGAACAGTTCCGGCAGCAGGGCGCCCATGGGGGCGAAGGTAAAGCCCATCAGAAACAATTCGATGCTCAGGAACAGGGCCACGCTGGTGGTCGACCCCTGGGTCAGCAACGGCTCCATGGCGAAGCCCGAAACAATGGCCAGCACACCGCCCAGTACCAGCACCGGCTTGCGCCCGAAGCGGTCGCTCAAGGCCGCGGAGATCGGTGTCGCCAGCGCCATGAACAGTACCGCGAAACACAGCATGCCCAGGAAGCTTTCACGGCTGTAACCCAAGGTGGCGACGCCGTAGCTCAGGGAAAACACCGTGGAGATGTAGAACAGCGCGTAGCACACCACCATGGAGGCCGCGCCCAGCAGCATGGGCCGCCAGTATTGGGCGAACAGTTCCACCAGGGGCAGTTTCAACCGCTCGTGCTGGGCCATGGCCTTGGCGAATACCGGGGTTTCCTCCAGCTTCAGGCGTACATACAGGCCCACCATCACCAGCAGGGCGCTCAGCAAGAAAGGCAACCGCCAGCCCCAGGCGCGGAATTGCTCGTCGCTGAGCAGCACGGCCAGGCTCAGGAACAAGCCGTTGGCGGCAAGAAAGCCAATGGATGGCCCCAGTTGCGGGAACATCCCGAACCAGGCCCGCTTGCCCTTAGGGGCGTTTTCGGTGGCCAGCAGCGCCGCGCCACCCCATTCGCCGCCCAGCCCCAGGCCCTGGCCGAAGCGCAGCACGCACAGCAGGACCGGCGCCCAGGCGCCGATCTGGTCATAGCCTGGAAGCACGCCAATCAGGGTGGTGCACACCCCCATCAGCAGCAACGAAGCCACCAGGGTCGACTTGCGCCCCACCCGGTCGCCGAAGTGGCCGAACAGTGCCGAGCCCAACGGGCGGGCCAGGAACGCGATGCCGAACGTGAGGAAGGCCGATAGCATTTGCGCGGTGGCCGAGCCCTGGGGAAAAAATACCGGGCCGATCACCAGGGCCGCGGCCGTGGCATACACATAGAAGTCGTAGAACTCGATGGCCGTGCCGATGAAACTGGCGGTCGCCACCCGGGCGGTGGAATTGAGCGGCTGGTCCGTGCCGCTGGCAGCGTAGGTGCTGGTGCTCATTGCAGGATCCCTGGCAGTCATGCTCCCGCGCTGGGGCGGGGCGAATTTATTATGGGTGCGGGGCAGGGTGGGCCGCAGGGGAAAGGCCGGTACACCTCCAGGCGGGTAGCAGGGGCGGCGGCAGTTGGCTGGGTAAGCCGGCTTGATTATAGAAAGGGGGGTGGTGGGCGTCCAGACCGACGGTGGTGGCGCCCACAAGGCGCCGCCCCTTCAGGCCAGCTTGGGCAGGCTGCTGGTATGCCAGATAAGCACCCGGGTCACGCGGTTTTCCTCGGCCTGCAGAATCTCCAGCCGATAGCGGCCGATCTTCAGGCACACCGCGCAGTCAGGAATGCTTTCCAGCGCTTCGGTGACCAGGCCATTGAGGGTCTTGGGCCCATCACTGGGCAAGTGCCAGCCCAGGGTCTTGTTCAGTTCACGGATGGACGCCGCGCCCTCCACCACAAAGCGCCCGTCGGGTTGAGGGTGCACGTGGGGGTTGTCCATGCTGTGTTCTTCTTCGAACTCGCCGACGATTTCCTCGAGGATGTCTTCCAGCGTGACGATGCCCTGCACTTCGCCGTATTCGTCCACCACGATGCCCAGGCGCCGTTGCTGCTTGTGGAAGTTCAGCAGTTGCAGGTGCAGCGGGGTGCTTTCCGGCACGAAGTAGGCGTCGTAACAGGCGGCCAGCAGGGCCTGCATGGTCAACTCGCCGTTGGGCAGCAAGTGGCTGACCTGGCGGGTGTTGAGGACCTTTTCCACCTGGTTGATATCGTTGTGGTACACCGGCAGGCGCGTGTGGCGGCTGATGATCAGTTGTTCGGCGATTTTCTCGATCGGGTCGTCCAGGTTCAGCCCGTCCACTTCACTGCGCGGCACCAGGATGTCGTTGACGGTGATGCGGTTCAGCGCCTGCAGGCCGCCGAGCAGGTGGGGGGCATCCGGGGTTTCGTCGTCCTGGTCGCCGTCGGGCTCGGCGTGGTCTTCGTCGTCATGCTGGCGCGCGATGGGCGTGGCGATCGGCGCGAAAGGCTTGAGCAGCAGGCGGGCGATGCCGCTGAACGGCCAGACCAGTGGGTAGAGCAGTTTCAGCGGCAGGCGCAGCAGCGAGTTGCCCAGACCGATGAAGGGTTCGGGGTAGCGGCGGGCCAGCAGGCGCGGCAGGTATTCGCAGAAGGTCACCAGCAGCGCGGCCATGATCAGGCTGCCCAGCCACAGGCCTTTGACGTGCCAGTGGTAGACCGCCAGGAACACTCCCAGCACCACGGCCAGCACGCGGCACAGCGTGTTGCACAGCACCAGGCTTTCCAGTGGGAATGCCAGGCTGGGGCGTTCGCCCACCTTGCGGCGGGTGCGCAGGGCGGCCAGGTGGTTGCGGGCCGTCTCGACGCCCGTGAACAGGGCCGACCAGAGCATCGACAGCAGCACGACGCCCAGCATCGAGCCCAACGGGAGATTGTCCATTTACTCGCCTGTCAGATGTGCAGAATGTATTCGCGGACCAGCTTGCTGCCGAAATACGCCAGCATCAGCAGGCAGAAGCCTGCCAAGGTCCAGCGGATGGCCTTGTGGCCGCGCCAGCCCAGGCGGTTGCGGCCCCATAGCAGCACGCTGAACACGATCCAGGCCAGGCACGCCAGCAGGGTCTTGTGCACCAGGTGCTGGGCAAACAGGTTCTCGACGAACAGCCAGCCGGAAATCAGCGACATCGACAACAGCGCCCAGCCGGCCCACAGGAAGCCGAACAGCAGGCTCTCCATGGTCTGCAGGGGCGGGAAGTTCCTGATCAGGCCGGCCGGGTGCTTGTGCTTGAGCTGGTGGTTCTGCACCAGCAGCAACAGCGCCTGGAACACCGCGATGGTGAACATGCCGTAGGCCAGGATCGACAACAGGATATGCGCGAGCATCCCCGGCTCTTCGTTGATCAGCGGCACGGTACCCTTGGGAATGAACTGCGCCACCAGGGTGGTCAGGGCACCCAGCGGGAACAGCAACAGCAACAGGTTTTCCACCGGGATGCGCGTGCAGGCGATCAGCGTCAGGGCAATCACCGCCGCGGAAATCAGACTGGCGGCGCCGAAGAAGTCCAGGCTCAGGCCAAGCGGGGTCATCAGCTGGAATTTCAGCGCGATGCCCTGGGCCACCACGGCCAGGGTGCCGACGAGGTAGAGAAGGCGTTTGTCCACCGTGGCCCGCTGGTTCACGCGGGTGCCGTGGTAGACGGTCGCAGCGGCATAAAGGAAGGCGGCGGCGAGGCTGGGTAGCAAACTGGGTGACAAGGGGAGCATAAGTCCTGTGGAGCAAGCCCGAAAGTCGCTGAGTGTGGCATAGAACCGCTGTCACAAGAAAGACTGGCGCGGCACTGGTGTCCGTGGCGCGGAGTCTTCGCTATAATCGCCGACTGCCCTCGCCGCGCCTCTGCTTTATCACGGGCCAGGCTGCTTAACCTCGGTTCAATTGAGCCTGAAAGGATCGCGCATGTTTGAAAACCTTACCGAACGTCTTTCCCAGACGCTGCGCCATGTCACTGGCAAGGCCAAACTGACGGAAGACAACATCAAAGACACCCTGCGTGAAGTGCGCATGGCGTTGCTGGAGGCCGACGTGGCCTTGCCAGTGGTCAAGGACTTCGTCAACAAGGTCAAGGAGCGTGCGGTCGGCACTGAAGTGTCGCGCAGCCTGACCCCGGGTCAGGCGTTCGTGAAGATCGTCCAGATCGAGCTCGAAGGCCTGATGGGCGCGGCCAACGAAGACCTGGCGCTCAACGCCGCGCCACCGGCCGTGGTGCTGATGGCGGGTCTGCAGGGTGCGGGTAAAACCACCACTGCCGGCAAGCTGGCGCGCTTCCTCAAGGAGCGCAAGAAGAAGACCGTCATGGTGGTGTCGGCCGACGTCTACCGTCCGGCGGCCATCAAGCAGCTGGAAACCCTGGCCAACGACATCGGCGTGACCTTCTTCCCGTCCGATATCAGCCAGAAGCCGGTGGCCATCGCCGAAGCGGCCATCCGCGAAGCCAAGCTCAAGTTCATCGACGTGGTCATCGTCGACACCGCCGGCCGTCTGCACATCGACGCCGAGATGATGGGCGAGATCCAGGACCTGCACGCGGCCATCAAGCCGGTGGAAACCCTGTTCGTGGTCGACGCCATGACCGGCCAGGACGCCGCCAACACCGCCAAGGCCTTTGGCGATGCGCTGCCCCTGACCGGCGTGATCCTGACCAAGGTCGACGGTGACGCCCGTGGCGGTGCCGCGCTGTCGGTACGGGCCATCACCGGCAAGCCGATCAAGTTCATCGGCATGGGCGAGAAGAGTGAAGCGCTCGAGCCTTTCCACCCGGACCGTATCGCCTCGCGGATCCTGGGCATGGGCGACGTGCTCAGCCTGATCGAGCAGGCCGAGCAGACCCTGGATAAAGAGAAGGCCGACAAACTGGCCAAAAAGCTGAAGAAGGGCAAGGGCTTCGACCTCGAAGACTTCCGTGACCAGCTGCAGCAAATGAAGAACATGGGCGGCCTGGGTGGCCTGATGGACAAGCTGCCGAGCATCGGCGGCATGAACCTGTCGCAGATGGGCAACGCCCAGAGCGCCGCTGAAAAGCAGTTCAAGCAAATGGAAGCCATCATCAACTCCATGACCCCGGCCGAGCGCCGCGACCCTGACCTGATCAGCGGTTCGCGCAAACGCCGTATCGCCATCGGTTCCGGTACCCAGGTGCAGGACATTGGCCGCTTGATCAAGCAGCACAAGCAGATGCAGAAGATGATGAAGAAATTTTCCACCAAGGGTGGCATGGCCAAGATGATGCGCGGCATGGGCGGCATGCTGCCCGGCGGCGGTGGCATGCCCAAGATGTAAGGAATTGGCGCAGGCCCCGGCCTGCGCCGTTCGCAGTGATGCGAACACTGCTGTAACCCTGCTTCGGCAGGGCCCGCGGCCATCGTGATGATGGCTATATAAGGCAAATCGAACAGCCACACTGTATGTGCCGGAAAAAGGCATTTGCAAAAGTCCGGATATTCCTTGAGAATATGCGGCCTTTCGGGCACCCGTGTGCCCGCTGTGCATTATGATTTGCAGCACCGACTACAGGAACGATGTTCAATGCTAACCATCCGTCTTGCCCGTGGCGGCTCCAAAAAGCGCCCATTCTACCAACTGACCGTGACCGACTCGCGCAACCCGCGTGACGGCTCGCACAAAGAGCACGTTGGCTTCTTCAACCCAGTGGCTCGTGGTCAGGAAATCCGCCTGTCCGTGAACCAAGAGCGCGTCAACCACTGGTTGAGCGTTGGTGCACAGCCTTCTGAGCGTGTTGCTCAGTTGCTGAAGGAAGCTGCCAAGGCCGCGGCCTGAGCAATATGAACACGACGCCAGCTACTGCTGATGATTTGATCGTTATCGGCAAGATTTTCTCGGTTCACGGCGTTCGTGGCGAAGTGAAGGTTTACTCCTTTACTGATCCGATAGACAACCTGTTGGACTACAAGACCTGGACGCTCAAGCGCCAGGGCAGTGTGAACAAGCAGGTAGAGCTGGTCAGCGGGCGCTTGCAAAGCAAGTTCCTGGTCACGAAGCTCAAGGGTCTCGACGACCGTGATGAAGCCCAGCTTCTTTCCGGTTACGAAATCTGCGTGCCGCGTAACCAGTTTCCCGACCTGACTGACGGCGAGTACTACTGGTACCAGCTGGAAGGCCTGCATGTCATCGACCAGCTCGGGCAATTGCTCGGGAAGATCGATCACTTGCTGGAGACCGGTTCGAACGATGTGATGGTGGTCAAGCCTTGTGCTGGCAGCCTGGATGATCGCGAGCGCCTGCTGCCCTATACGGAGCAGTGTGTGTTGGCCATCGACCTGGCAGCGGGTGAGATGAAGGTTGATTGGGACGCGGACTTCTAGGCAATGGCGAGCCTGCGCGTAGAAGTGATCAGTCTGTTCCCCGAGATGTTCTCGGCCATCAGCGAGTACGGCATTACCAGCCGCGCGGTGAAACAGGGGTTGTTGCAACTGACCTGCTGGAACCCGCGGGACTACACCACAGATCGTCACCACACGGTGGATGATCGGCCGTTTGGCGGTGGTCCGGGCATGGTAATGAAGATCAAGCCCCTGGAAGACGCGCTGGCCGAGGCCAGGAACGCAGCGGGGGAGTCGGCGAAGGTCATTTACCTGTCGCCGCAAGGCCGCCAGCTGACACAGCAGGGGGTACGCGAACTGGCTGAATCGGAGTCGTTGATTCTGATCGCAGGGCGCTATGAAGGCATCGACGAGCGGTTCATTCAGGCTCATGTCGATGAAGAGTGGTCGATTGGTGACTATGTTCTGTCTGGCGGTGAGCTGCCGGCGATGGTCCTGATCGATGCGGTTACACGACTGCTGCCCGGAGCTTTAGGGCATGCGGACTCCGCGGAGGAAGATTCCTTCACGGATGGGCTGCTGGATTGCCCGCACTACACCCGACCGGAGGTGTATGCGGATCAGCGTGTTCCCGACGTATTGCTAAGCGGCAATCATGCACACATCCGGCGCTGGCGTTTGCAGCAGTCCCTTGGGCGGACCTACGAACGACGTGCCGATCTTCTGGAAAGACGCTCGCTTTCTGGAGAAGAGAAGAAGCTGCTGACGGAGTACCTCCGTGAGCGGGACGATAGTTAACGTATCGATGGTAGATCACAACGATTTACCTTAGGAGCACAGCATGACCAACAAAATCATTCTGCAACTCGAAGCCGAGCAGATGACCAAAGAAATCCCGGCCTTCGCCCCGGGCGACACCATCGTCGTTCAGGTGAAAGTGAAGGAAGGCGACCGCGCTCGTCTGCAGGCGTTCGAAGGCGTTGTCATCGCCAAGCGTAACCGTGGTGTGAACAGTGCTTTCACTGTTCGTAAAATCTCCAACGGCGTTGGCGTAGAGCGTACTTTCCAGACCTACAGCCCGCAGATCGACAGCATGGCCGTGAAACGTCGTGGTGACGTGCGTAAAGCCAAGCTGTACTACCTGCGCGACCTGTCGGGTAAAGCAGCTCGCATCAAGGAAAAACTGGCTTAATAGCCGTTTTACCGATGCAAGAAAAAAGCAGCCTGCGGGCTGCTTTTTTGTGCCTGAAATTTATGCCAACTTCAGACAGGCAGCACCCATGACCCCACGCGATCAAGAGATCCAGCGCCGCACCGAACTCTCGGTCAGCCGCGTCACCAAGGCGGTGTTCCCGCCCACCACCAACCACCACAACACCCTGTTCGGCGGTACCGCCCTGGCGTGGATGGATGAAGTGTCGTTCATCACCGCCACGCGCTTCTGCCGCTTGCCGCTGGTCACCGTGTCCACTGACCGCATCGACTTCAACCACCCGATTGCTGCCGGCACTATCGTCGAATTGGTAGGCACGGTGGTCAAGGTCGGTAACACCAGCCTCAAGGTGCGGGTGGAAGTGTTCGTCGAGAGCATGAGCAGCGACGGCCGTGAAAAGGCGATCGAAGGGGTGTTCAGTTTCGTCGCCATCGACGACGACAAGCGCCCGATACCCGTGCTGCCAGGCGTGTAAGGTAAACTTAGGGTTTTCCTCGCCCGGTTCACCCTGATGCCTGCTGCAGACCACCCGCTCATCGACCAATACCTCGACGCCCTGTGGCTGGAAAAGGGGCTGTCCGACAACAGCCGCGACGCCTACCGCAGTGACCTGACGCTGTTCAATGGCTGGTTGCAGGAACAGGGTGTGGCGTTGCCCCAGGCGGGGCGCGAGCTGATCCTCGACCACCTGGCCTGGCGCGTCGACCAGGCCTACAAGCCACGCTCCACGGCGCGGTTTCTTTCAGGTGTACGAGGCTTCTATCGCTATTTGCTGCGCGAAAAGCTGATCGCCGTGGACCCGACCCTGCAGGTGGACATGCCGCAGTTGGGCAGGCCGTTGCCCAAATCCCTGTCGGAAGCCGACGTCGAGGCGCTGCTGAAGGCGCCAGACCTCAGCGAGCCCATCGGCCAGCGTGACCGCGCCATGCTGGAGGTGCTGTACGCCTGCGGTCTGCGGGTGACCGAGCTGATCAGCCTGACGCTCGACCAGGTCAACCTGCGCCAGGGAGTGCTGCGGGTGATGGGCAAAGGCAGCAAGGAACGGCTGGTGCCCATGGGCGAAGAGGCGGTGGTGTGGGTGGAACGCTACCTGCGGGACGGCCGCAATGACCTGCTGGGCGGGCGCCCCAGCGATGTGCTGTTCCCCAGCCAGCGCGGCGAGCAGATGACCCGCCAGACCTTCTGGCACCGCATCAAGCACCAGGCCACGGTGGCCGGCATCGGCAAGTCGCTGTCACCCCACACCCTGCGCCATGCCTTCGCTACCCATTTGCTCAACCACGGCGCCGACCTGCGCGTGGTGCAGATGCTCCTGGGCCACAGCGACCTGTCCACGACCCAGATCTACACCCACGTGGCCCGGGCCCGCCTGCAAGACCTGCACGCCCGCCACCACCCACGCGGCTGAGAGGCGAATACCGCACATCTCTTGTTGCCTTGCCAGTCGGACACGCCCGGCGAATGTGGTAGGCTTGGCCGGTTACCCAAGCGGGCATCGAATGCGGGTCGTTTCCGGACGGCCCACCCAGCACGATTGGCCCCTTCGTCCGCTGCCTCAGGAGTTCCCATGCGCGTGACCCGAATTTTCGCTGCTGCCGCCCTCGCGCTGCTCAGCACCGTCGCCCTGGCCGACGACAAGGCCGAGCAGGCCATCCGCAAGACCCTCGACACGCTGCACCTGGACACCCCGGTGGAAAGCATCTCCGCCAGCCCGCTCAGCGGCCTGTACGAAGTCAAGTTGCAGGGCAGCCGCGTGCTCTACGCCAGCGCAGACGGCAAATTCGTGATGCAGGGCTACCTGTTCCAGGTGCAGGACGGCAAGCCGGTGAACCTCACCGAAGCCACCGAACGTCAGGGCGTGGCGAAGACCATCAACGCCATTCCGGCCAATGAAATGGTGGTGTTCCCGGCCGTCGGCGAAACCAAGTCGCACATCACCGTGTTCACCGACACCACCTGCCCGTATTGCCACAAGCTGCACGAAGAAGTGCCGGCCTTGAACAAGATGGGTATCGAGGTGCGCTACCTCGCCTTCCCGCGCCAGGGCCTCGGCTCGCCGGGTGACGAGCAGCTGCAGGCCGTGTGGTGTTCCAAGGACCGCCAGGGCTCGCTGACCAAGCTGATCAACGGCAAGAGCGTCGATGCGCCCAAGTGCGCCAACCCGGTGAGCAAGCAGTTCGCCATGGGCCAGTCCATCGGTGTCAACGGCACGCCAGCCATCATCCTGGAAGACGGCCAGATGATTCCTGGCTACCAGCCGGCCCCGCAGGTCGCCAAGCTGGCCCTGGGTGCGAAAGGCTGATGGCCGCCTTCGTGTCATCCAAGATCAAGGCCTGACGGGAATGCCCGCCAGGCCGTAAATACCAAGCCGCACGGGTGTGCGGCGGTTTGTCACGGCCGACCCTGTGTCGGCCGTTTTATGGGGAGTTCAGAGTGAAACCGGTCAAAGTAGGCATCTGTGGGTTAGGTACCGTCGGTGGCGGCACCTTCAACGTACTTCAGCGCAACGCCGAGGAGATTGCCCGCCGTGCCGGGCGTGGTATCCAGGTGGCTCAGATTGCCATGCGTTCGCAGAACCCGAATTGCCAGATTACCGGTACCCCCATTACCAACGATGTCTTCGCAGTGGCCACCAACCCTGAGATCGACATCGTCATCGAATTGATCGGCGGCTACACCGTGGCCCGCGAACTGGTGCTCAAGGCCATCGAGAACGGCAAGCACGTGGTCACCGCCAACAAGGCGCTGATCGCCGTGCACGGCAACGAAATCTTCGCCAAGGCCCGGGAGAAGGGCGTGATCGTGGCGTTCGAAGCCGCCGTGGCCGGTGGCATTCCGGTGATCAAGGCCATTCGTGAAGGGCTGTCGGCCAACCGCATCAACTGGGTGGCTGGCATCATCAACGGCACCGGCAATTTCATCCTCACTGAAATGCGCGAGAAGGGCCGCACCTTCGAAGACGTGCTCGCCGAAGCCCAGGCCCTGGGTTACGCCGAAGCCGACCCGACCTTCGACGTGGAAGGCATCGACGCGGCGCACAAGCTGACCATCCTGGCGTCCATCGCCTTCGGTATCCCGCTGCAGTTCGACAAGGCCTACACCGAGGGCATCACCCAGCTGACCACCGCTGACGTGAACTACGCCGAGGCGCTGGGCTATCGCATCAAGCACCTGGGCGTGGCCCGCAGCACCGCCGCCGGCATCGAACTGCGCGTGCACCCGACGCTGATCCCGGCCGACCGCCTGATCGCCAACGTCAATGGCGTGATGAACGCGGTGATGGTCAATGGCGACGCCGCCGGTTCAACCCTGTTCTACGGTGCCGGGGCCGGCATGGAGCCTACCGCTTCCTCGGTCATCGCCGACCTGGTGGACGTGGTTCGGGCCATGACCAGCGACCCGGAAAACCGCGTGCCGCACCTGGCCTTCCAGCCCGATTCGCTGTCGGCGCACCCGATCCTGCCGATCGACCAGTGCGAAACCGCTTACTACCTGCGCATCCAGGCCAAGGACCACCCGGGCGTGCTCGCCCAGGTCGCCAGCATCCTGTCCGAGCGCGGTATCAACATCGAGTCGGCCCTGCAGAAGGAAGTCGAGGAACAGGACGGCCTGGTGCCCATGATCCTGCTGACCCACCGGGTGCAGGAACAGCGCATGAACGACGCCATCAAGGCGCTTGAAGCGCTGGAAGGCGTGGTCGGCCAAGTGGTCCGCATCCGCGTCGAACACCTCAATTAACTGGCAGCGGCAAGCGGTGAGCGGCGCGCTGCAAGCGAGGCACCGCACGTTCATGAATGTGCGCGTACCCACTTGCAGCGTGTAGCCTGAAGCTTGAAGCTCGAACCAAAGGTTGGAAAAAATGCGCTATATCAGCACCCGCGGCAAAGCCCCGGCCCTGAATTTCGAAGACGTGCTGCTGGCTGGCCTGGCCAGTGACGGCGGCCTGTACGTGCCGGAAAACCTGCCACGTTTCACCGTGGAAGAAATCGCCTCGTGGGCCGGCCTGCCGTACCACGAGCTGGCGTTCCGCATCATGCGCCCGTTCGTCACCGGCAGCATCCCGGACGCCGACTTCAAGAAGATCCTCGAAGAAACCTACGGTGTGTTCGCCCACAACGCCGTGGCGCCGCTGCGCCAACTCAACGGCAACGAATGGGTGATGGAGCTGTTCCACGGCCCGACCCTGGCGTTCAAGGACTTCGCCCTGCAACTGCTCGGCCGCCTGCTGGACTATGTGCTGGCCAAGCGTGGCGAGCGTGTGGTGATCATCGGCGCCACCAGTGGTGACACCGGGTCGGCCGCCATCGAAGGCTGCAAGCACTGCGAAAACGTCGACATTTTCATCCTGCACCCGCACCAGCGCGTATCGGAAGTGCAGCGTCGGCAGATGACCACGCTGTTCGGCGACAACATTCACAACATCGCCATCGAAGGCAACTTCGACGACTGCCAGGAAATGGTCAAGAACAGCTTCGCTGACCAGAGCTTCCTGAAGGGCACGCGCCTGGTCGCGGTGAACTCGATCAACTGGGCGCGCATCATGGCCCAGATCGTCTACTACTTCCACGCGGCCCTGCAATTGGGCGGCCCGGCGCGCTCGGTGTCGTTCTCGGTGCCTACCGGCAACTTCGGCGATATTTTCGCCGGTTACCTGGCGCGCAACATGGGTCTGCCGATCAACCAGCTGATCGTGGCCACCAACCGCAACGACATCCTGCACCGCTTCATGAGCGGCAACCAGTACGTCAAGGAAACCCTGCACGCCACCCTGTCGCCGTCCATGGACATCATGGTGTCGTCCAACTTCGAACGCCTGCTGTTCGACCTGCACGGTCGCAACGGCGCAGCCATCGCCGAGCTGATGGACACCTTCAAGCAAGGGGGCGGTTTCAGCGTCGAGCAGGAGCGCTGGACCGAAGCGCGCAAGCTGTTCGACTCCCTGGCGGTCAGCGACGAAGCCACCTGCGAGACCATCGCCGAAGTCTTCGCCCAGACCGGCGAAGTGCTGGACCCGCACACCGCCATCGGCGTCAAGGCCGCGCGCGAATGCCGCCGCAGCCTGGACATTCCCATGGTGGTACTGGGCACCGCGCACCCGGTCAAGTTCCCTGACGCGGTGGTCAAGGCCGGCGTGGGCAAGGCGCTGGAGCTGCCCGCGCACCTGACCGACCTGCTCAGCCGCGAAGAAAAGTGCACCGTGCTGCCCAACGACCTGAAGGCCGTGCAAGCGTTCGTCAGCCAGCATGGCAACCGCGGCAAACCGCTGTGACGGACTAGTCCTGCAACACTTAAAGCCCGTCTCCGACGGGCTTTATCTTTTCTACGTGTCAAACTTGACCCTGGGAAACGGGGTATCAAGGGCACGCGCATGAAGCACGCACACCACGCATCGAAACGCTGGCTGGCCGCCTGGCTGGCGTTGCTGTGCCTGGCGTCCTGTGGGCTGGCGCAGGCCGCCCAGAGCTTGCCTTTCACGCTGATGCCGGCCTTCACGCAATTGAGCCCCCTGGCACTGGCGCCCAGCGACCAGCAGTGGTTGCAGCGCCACGGGGTGCTCAGGGTCGGTGTATCGATCACCGACCACGAGCCGGTGGACATCACGGTCGACCGCAACCGATACCGTGGCATCAGTGCCGACTACCTCAACCTGATCGCCAGCAGGCTTGGCGTTCCCTTGCAGATTCATGGCTTTGCCCGTCGCGAGGAAGCCGTGGACGCCTTGCAGAACCGCGAAATAGACATACTCACCAGTGCCAATGGTTTCGAGCGGCAGGTCCCCGGGCTTGCCTTCACCCGCGCCTACATGCCCGACGATGCGGTGCTGGTGGTGCGCGACACCGGAGCAGCAGCTACGCTGCCCCAGGGCGGCAAGGTCGCGGTGCTCGATGGTTACACAGACCTGGGGGTGCTGCACGACACGTACCCTGGCAACCAGATCGTGGTCGCCCCGAGCCTGGCCAGCGGGCTGGAAGCGGTGGCCCAGGGGGATGTGCAGGGTTTCATCGGCAATGAAGTGGTGGTGCGCGCCTACAGTGCCCTGCGGCCGTTCATGGGCCTGCGCATCGCCGACAGCGCCCGCTTGCCCGCGGCCGGCTTCGCCTTTGCCGTGCGCCGTGGCGACAGCCCTTTGCAGTCGATGCTCGACCGGGCGCTGGCCAGTATCGACGAACCCTTGCGCCGGGAGATTCTCGGGCGCTGGACCGCGGGGCTGGGGTCCGACATTGCCCAGCCGCGGGTGCAATTGAGCACCGAAGAAGCGCAATGGCGACGGGAACACCCCAAGGTGCGGGTGATTGCCAGTGAATACCCGCCCTATCTGTACCGTGACCGCCAAGGCAACTGGGTGGGCCTCAACCGCGACGTGCTGGCCACCGTGTCGTCCATGACTGGCCTGCAGTTCGAGTTCGTCCCCTCAGGCTCCATCGCCCAGAACCTCCAGGCCCTGCGCAATGGCACCGCCGACATGAGCACCACGCTCTCGGAAAGCCCTGAGCGCAAGGCTTTCCTGGGCTTCAGCCATTCCTTCGGAGGGCAGGGCTGGGTGCTCGTGGTGCGCGGCAAGGGCGCTGCTGTCGCTTCGCTGGACGACCTGGCCGGGCGGGTGCTGGCATTGCCCCGCGAGCATGCGCTTGAGAGCGAACTGCGCCAGCAATACCCGCGCATCCGGCTGCGTCTGGTGGACACCTACGACCAGGCCCGTGACCTGGTGCGCCAGGGCGAGGCCGACGCTACGCTGGATAGCGAAGTCAGTGCCTGGCGTTCGGTGGCGCGCTACCCCCAGGGTGAACTCAAGGTGGGGCGCAGCATCGAGGGCGGCTGGGCGGCGGACCGTTTTGCGGTACGCCTGGCGGAACCGCAGTTGCTCAGCATCCTCAACAAGTCCCTGGAAGCCTACCCGGTGGCCGAGTTGCGTGCCGTGAGAATCAAATGGCTGGGTGCGGTGGATGGTCCGGCGCCGGTGTGGCAGCGCATCGCGCCCTGGGTGTGGTGGGCGCTCGCCGCTGCCCTGTTGTTCGGCCTGGTGTCGCTGATGTGGAGCAGCCGCCTGAAAGCGCAGATCCTGCAGCGTGAACGGCTGGAAGCCGAACTGGTGAAGGCCCGTGAGGTAGCCGAGCAGGCCAGCCAGGCCAAGAGCGGTTTTCTGGCCACCATGAGCCATGAGATCCGTACCCCCATGGCGGCCATCATCGGCCTGCTGGAACTGGAACGCGAGACCACCCGCTTGCGTGGGGGCGAGCCGTCGCGCGCCGTGGACGTCGCCTACCAGTCGGCCCGTGACCTGATCGCGCTGATCGGCGACAGCCTGGACCTGGCCAAGATCGAGTCCGGCAGCGTGCAACTGCTGCCGGAAGCCGTCGAGCTGAGGCCGTTCTTCGAAGCGCTCATCCAGTTGTTCGCTGCCCAGGCAGGCCAACGCGGGCTTGCTCTGGAGCTCAGCCTCGCCGCCGACGCCGAAGGTACCTATCGCTTCGACCCACTGCGCTTGCGCCAGGTGATGCACAACCTGCTCAGCAATGCGTTGAAGTTCACCCAGCAGGGCGGGGTCGGCATCGATGTACAGGCCCTGGCCGATAGCCAGTTGCAGGTGACAGTGCGCGACACTGGCGTGGGTATCGACCACGAGCAGCAGCGCCGGCTCTTCAAGCCATTCGTGCAGGTAGGTGGCCAACCGGACGGGCAGGGCACGGGGTTGGGCCTGAGCATCTGCAAGCAACTGGTCGGCCTCATGGGCGGGAAGATCGAGTTGAGCAGCGTGGTTGGCCAGGGTACCCAGGTGGTGCTGTTGTTGCCCCTGCCACGCATGGCAGCCTTGCCTGAAAGCGCGATAGCCCACGCGCCGACCGAAATACCCACGCGGGCGTTGCGGGTACTGGTGGTGGACGACCTGTCGGCCAACCGCCTGGTGGTGGGCCAGCAAGTCGCCTTTTTCGGCCACGCCGTGCACACGGCCAGCAGCGGCGAAGAGGCCTTGGCCTGGTGGCGCGACCACCCCGTGGACGTGGTCATCACCGACTGCCGCATGCCGGGTATGAGCGGCTATGCCCTGGCGCAGGCCATTCGCCGGTCAGAAGCCGAATCGGGGCGGTTGCCGGTGCCGATCTTCGGCTGCAGCGCCAATGGCCAGGCACAGGAGGCCGAGCGCTGCCGTGAGGCGGGCATGAACCAGTTGCTGGTCAAACCCCTGGAGCTGCAAGCGCTGGGCCGGCTGCTGGCTAGCCTGGGTGTGCCGCCAGCCTTCGACATGGACACCTTGCGGCGCATGACCCAGGCCGATGCGCAGGTAATGCGCCGGATGCTCGAAGAACTGCTGCGCAACATCGCCCAGGAGCAGGAAGGGCTCGCCACCGCCGTGTCCAAGGCCGACTGGTCGGCGTTGCGGGCGTCGCTGCACCGGCTCAAAGGCGTGGCCTGCCTGATCGACGCCGGGCCCATGGCCAAGGCTTGCGCCGCCCTGGACGCCAGTGCCCGGGCGCAAGCCCCGGCGCCACTGGGTGAGCAATGGCTTGCCCTGAAAGCGCGGCTGGACGCGTTAGCCCAGGATATTGCGCATCAACTTTGGGAAATGTCCTACTCAGAATAGGACTTGTCCTATGTGTCTCGCCTGTTACAAGGCCTAGAGTGTGCCGCAAGCGTCGCCACCCCAGTGGCGTGATTGAGAGATAGGCACATGCACGCACTGAAAGTCCTGATTCTTGAAGACAGCCCGTTCCAGCTGATGGCACTGCACCAGATGCTCAATGCCAGCGGGGTGTTCGACGTCTTGACCGCCGACACCGTGGAGGGTGCGCTGGGCTCGCTGGAGCGGCGCGGGCCGGTGGACGTGGCCATCTGCGACCTGCAACTGGAGGAAGGTGACGGATTGCAGGTGATCCGCCACCTGGCGCGGCACCGGCAAGCGCGTGCGCTGATCATTCTTTCCAGCCTGGGCCGCGACCTGCTCGACGGCGTCGGGCAACTGGCTCGGCACCTGGGGCTGCAGGTGCTCGGCGTGCTGGAGAAACCTGCCAGCCCGGCGGTGCTGCATGAACTGCTGCAAGGCTATGACCGAAACGCCGAGCAGCGGGCCATGCCGCTGGTTGAGGTCGACGAACTGGTGGCGCTGGACGAACTGACGGTTGACCGCCTGCCACGGTTGCTTGAACAGTGGCAACCGTACTTTCAGCCCAAGGTGGCCCTGGACGGCCGGTTGCTGGGTGTCGAGGCGTTGGTGCGCTGGGAGCATCCGGCCCTGGGGCTATTGTCGCCGGCCAGCTTTCTGCCGTTGGTGAGCTACGCCGGTTTGCTGCCGCAGCTCAGCTGGCACATGCTCGACTGCGCGCTGGCCTTGAGCGCGTCAGTGCGCGACGAACAGGGCGAGGCCTTGCCGGTAGCCGTCAACGTGCCCACCTCGCTGATCGAAAGCGAAGGGTTCGTGGAGCGTCTCAGGGGCTTGCTTCAGCCCTTGGGCCTGCCGGCGTCGGTGTTGACCCTGGAGATCGTCGAAAGCCAGCAGGCCTGCACCAGCAGCGTGGCGCTTGAGGCTTTGCTGCGCCTGCGTTTGCTGGGCTGCGGGCTGGCCATCGATGATTTCGGCATGGGGGATTTCAACCTGCAACGGCTGCTGGCCCTGCCGTTTTCCGAGGTGAAGATACCCAGCCAGTTCGTGCGTGGCGTGGCCGAGGACGGCCGCAAGGCGGCAGTGGTGGCCGGCGCACTGATCATGGCTCGGCGCATGGGCCTGGCTGTGGTGGTGGAAGGCGTGGAAACCGCCAGTGACTTCCTGGCGCTGGAAACCCTGGGCCAGCCTGCACTGCAAGGCCATTACGTGGCCATGCCCATGGCCGGCCCGGCATTGCGTACCTGGATGAGTACCCACGACGCCAGCCAATGGCCCCGCCCCGGTGAAACCGTGGGAAGCTCGGAAACAGAACACCACAGTGCAGCTGCTGAACCGCGGCGGCTGTTTCCCGAGCTTCGCCCGGTCCCACAGGGGAATGAATGAACTCCCGATCGGCCTCCGGATGGTTGGCTTCCGTCAAGTCAGGCCAGGCCATGTTCCTGAAGGTAGATGAACAGCGCCGCATCATTGGCCACCCCCAGCTTGCGCATGGCACTGACCTTCTGGGCGCTCACCGTCTGCTTGCTGCGGTTGAGCTGCTGGGCTATTTCGCCCACCGACAGGCCCCCGGCCAGCAGCCGGGTCACCTCCAGCTCCCTGGGTGACAGGGCTTCACGTTCGAACAGGCGGTCGGGCCGCGTTTCGCCCTCCTGCAGCAGTACCTGGCTCACCGACTCGGCGATGAATACCTTGTTGCGGCGCAGTTGCGCGATCGCCTGGGGCAGTTCGCTCACCAGGCTGGCCTTGCCCAGCACCCCGCGCACGCCGGCTTCGAGCATCGAGCGGAACAGGCCGCCATTGGTGAGCATGGTCACCACCAGGATCGGCAGCGTCGGCCAGCGCCGGTGAACCGTCTCCAACAGCCGCAGGCCGTCGTTCTGGTGCTCGGCGGGCATCATGAAATCGGTGATCAACAGGTCGCACTCGCCTTCCTCCAGCCATTGGGTCAGTTGCGAAGGCGTGCTGGCCTCACCCACCACCACCAGGTCAGGGTCCTGCTGCAGCACGGCGCGTAGCCCGATCCGAAAGATAGGGTGGTCGTCGGCGATCAGAATGCGCAAGGGCGTGGGGGTATTCACGATAGGGCTCCGTGTCGAGGCTGTCAGTCTGGCACATCCCGAGGCAATTACTTGCCTCCCATGCGCCCCTTGGGGCTGGCTTTTTCGGTATTTCAACTGTCATATTCCACGGGCAAGCTGAAAACGCACCTTCACTCCCCGTCGGGCACGTTTAGAACTTTTTGCCCTTACGGCGGGTCATTGATAGACACCTTGATTTCGAACAACTGAGTGGTGATCGAATGGAAAATATCAACGAGTTGCTGACTGAAGCACTGACGCCCTACCACGTGGACGTGGTCGATGTGGGCGGCCCGCTTGAATGCCGGGTGATATTGCGCGATTCGACCGGCGCTCTGGTACTGGACCGGCATTTCAGCCGCCGCCAGTTCGCCGATACGCGTGCCTTGATCGACGTGGTCGACGGCCTGCACCGCGACCTGATGGTCGCCGAAGGGCGCCTGCAACCGTGCATGTTGGCGGCCATGGCGGCCAGTGCCCAAGCGCCTGTCGCGGGCGCGGTGATGAATTAGCGGAACCTTCAGCCTGCACCACGTTCACATCTGGTAAGGGCAGGGGGGCTGGCATTGTGCTCCGGTGCCTGCGACCTGTCGTACTGGCCCAGCAGTTGGGCCATGTTTGACCCCGGGTAGCCTCCCCACTGCCCGGGGTTTCTTTTTGCCTGCGATCTGGCCTAACGCATAGCCGCCTCGGTAAAGAACCGCTGGGCGTCACGCAGGTAGTCCGCCCGGCTGGCTGGGTCCAGCCACTCGGCGTAATAGCCCGGCAGAGTGGTGGTACGCAGCGTGGCCAGCAATTGATTCAGGCGCTGGATCACCGCTCGGCCCTGGACGGTGTTGGTGCAGGCCACGTAGACGTTCTGGTAGCGCGGCACACCCAGTATCGGCAGGAATTCGAGGTCTTCGCCGGCGATCTGTTCCTGAGGCGCCAGGTACAACACTTCCGGCCAGTAGCCCAATACGCCGTCCAGCCTGCCCCGTTGCTGCATCTGCAGCAGGCTGGCCACGGCGTCGTTGCCGTGGTGGGCATTGATCGCCGCGGGCGGGGCGTCAGCCAATACCCGGTCAATGGCGCCGCCATAGCTGCGCTCCGCCACCCGCCCGACTTTGATGTTCGGGCTGGCCAGCAACGCGGGCAGGTCAAGGGCGCCGTGGTGCATGAAACCGTTGAAACCATGGCGGTCCTGATGACGGATGATCAGGCCATTGGTCAGGGTGGCGAACATGGGGATGGAGTACACCGCCGTCTGGCTGCGGTCGGCTGTCCACAGCAGTTCAGGGTCGCAACTGAGCGCTGGCTCCTGCAGCATCTGCAGGGCCCGCGCCCGATTGACCCGGACCACGCTGTGGGCATGGTCCGGCAGGGCCTGCATCAGCAATGGCAGCACTCGGTCCACCGCGCCTTCGCCGGCGCGTGGTCCGGTTTCGATGGTCAGCGGCGGCAGGTCGCGCACCAGCCAGGTCAACGGTTCCCCCGCCCGGGCGACCAGCGGCAAGGCCAGGCACAGCAACAGCGTCAACACTCGGCGGCGACCTTCCATGATGCGGGCTCCGGAACAACTGAATGCAGTGTTTAGCACAGGTCTGTGCCTGTTCGGTAATGTTGTCGGCTATCGGCCTTAGTTGATTAGGCCACGATCGGTTAGACTGTGCGACTTTTCCTCGCAGCAAGAAGCCCCTCATGGCCCAGCCCTCCACGACCTACAAATTCGAACTCAACCTGACCGATCTCGACCGAGGGGTCTACGAAAGCGTCAAGCTGACCATTGCCCGTCACCCGTCCGAGACCGAAGAACGCATGGCCGTGCGCCTGCTGGCGTATGCTTTCTGGTACAACGAGCAGTTGTCGTTTGGCCGCGGCCTGTCCGATGTAGACGAAGCGGCGCTGTGGGAAAAAAGCCTGGATGACCGTGTGGTGCACTGGATCGAAGTGGGCCAGCCTGACGCCGACCGCTTGACCTGGTGCTCGCGCCGTACCGAGCGCACCAGCCTGCTGGCTTACGGCAGCCTACGCGTGTGGCAGACCAAGGTGGTGGACGCCGTGAAGAACCTGAAGAACGTCAACATCGCCGCCGTGCCCCAGGAAGTCCTGGAAACATTGGCCAAGGATATGCCGCGCGCCATCAAGTGGGACGTGATGATCAGCGAAGGCACCCTTTTCGTCACCGACGACCGCGGCCAGCACGAAGTGCAACTGGAATGGCTGATGGGCGAGCGCGGCTGAGCCGTACCGCCCGTTCCGATTTTTGCCCCTGAATAAGAAGCCCCATGCGTATCGAACCGCGTCAACTGCCTGCCATCCTGCCGTTTCTCGGTGACCTTCCGCCCTTGCTCACCCGCTTGTACGCAGCGCGCGGGGTGCAGTCGGAGGCCGAGCTGGACAAGAGCCTGGCGCGGCTGATCCCGTACCAGCAGCTCAAAGGCATCGACGCGGCCGTGGACCTGCTGGTGGACGCCCTGGCCCAGCGCCAGCGCATCCTCATCGTTGGCGACTTCGATGCCGATGGCGCCACCGCCAGCAGTGTTGGCGTGCTGGGCCTGCGCCTGTTGGGCGCGGCCCATGTCGACTACCTGGTGCCCAACCGGTTCGAATACGGCTATGGCCTGACGCCGGAAATCGTCGCCGTGGCCCTGCAGCGCCAGCCCGACCTGCTGGTGACCGTGGACAACGGTATTTCCAGTGTCGACGGCGTCGCCGCTGCCAAGGCCGCGGGCCTCAAGGTACTGGTCACCGACCACCACTTGCCAGGCCCCGAATTACCGGCCGCTGATGCCATCGTCAATCCCAACCAGCCTGGCTGCGAGTTTCCCAGCAAGTCGCTGGCCGGTGTCGGGGTTATTTTCTATGTGCTGATGGCCCTGCGCGCACGCCTGCGCAGCCTGGGCCATTACGACAGCAAGCCGCAGCCCAACATCGGCGAGCTGCTCGACCTGGTGGCCTTGGGCAGCGTCGCCGACGTGGTGCCGCTGGACGCCAACAATCGCATCCTGGTGCACCAGGGCCTGGAGCGCATTCGTGCCGGCCGCGCCCGTCCGGGCTTGAAGGCGATTCTGGAGGTGGCCAAGCGCGATCACCGGCGCATCACCTCCACTGACCTGGGGTTCATCCTCGGCCCGCGCCTGAACGCTGCCGGCCGCCTGGATGACATGAGCCTGGGCATCGAATGCCTGCTCAGTGACGACATTGGCCTGGCCCAGGCCATGGCCGCGCAACTGGACGAGCTGAACCAGGACCGCAAGTCCATCGAGCAAGGCATGCAGCGCGAGGCCCTGGCCCAGCTCAAGGACTTGCCCCTGGAGGATATGCCGTTCGGCCTGTGCCTGTTCGACGCCGACTGGCACCAGGGTGTGATTGGTATCCTGGCCTCGCGGCTCAAGGAGCGCTACCACCGGCCCACCATTGCCTTTGCCGATGCGGGCGAAGGCATGCTCAAGGGCTCGGCGCGCTCGGTACCCGGCTTCCATATCCGCGATGCGCTGGACGCCGTGGCGACGCGCCAGCCGCAACTGATCAGCAAGTTCGGTGGCCATGCCATGGCCGCGGGCCTGTCCCTGCCCGAAGCCAACTTCCCGGCGTTTGCCCAAGCCTTCGACGAAGAAGTACGCCGCCAGTTGCAAGAGGACGACCTCACCGGCCGCCTGCTGACCGACGGCAGCCTGGCCGTGGAAGAGTTTCATCTGGAACTGGCCCGCGCCCTGCGTCACGCCGGGCCCTGGGGCCAGCACTTCCCCGAGCCGCTATTTCACGGCGTGTTCCAGTTGGCCGAGCAACGAGTCGTGGGCGAGCGGCACCTGAAGGTGGTGCTCAAGAGCGAGTGCGGCTCCGTTAAGCTTGATGGCATAGCCTTTGGCATCGACCGCGACGTGTGGCCCAACCCCACCGTGCGCTGGGTGGAGCTGGCCTACAAGCTGGACGTCAACGAGTTCCGTGGCCAGGAAACGGTGCAGCTGCTGATCGCCCACATGGAGCCGCGTTGAAAAAACGCTGAACCCTGCTCAAGGTGAGGTTGTCGACTAGGCTCTAGACATTGTCTGCGCCCGACCCCAAGCCTTGAGAGGTGCCCCATGAGCGTGCTGCTTGAACCCTATACCCTGCGTCAACTGACGCTGCCCAACCGTATCGCTGTCTCCCCCATGTGCCAATACTCCAGCGTCGATGGCCTGGCCAACGATTGGCACCTGGTGCACCTGGGCAGCCGCGCCGTGGGCGGTGCTGGCCTGGTATTCACCGAAGCCACCGCCGTGACCGCTGACGGCCGTATCACCCCTGAAGACCTGGGCCTGTGGAAGGATGAGCAGATCGAGCCACTGCAACGCATTACTCGCTTCATCACCTCCCAGGGCGCCGTGCCGGCGATTCAATTGGCCCATGCGGGGCGCAAGGCCAGCACCTACCGCCCCTGGCTCGGCAAGTCCGGCAGTATTCCAGTGAATGAAGGTGGCTGGGTGCCGGTGGGGCCGTCCAAGATCGCGTTCGACCCTCGTCACACCGCGCCCACCGCGCTGGATGAAGGGCAGATCCAGGAAATCATCCTGGCGTTCGTCGAGGCGGCAAGGAGGGCACTGAAGGCCAACTTCAAGGTGGTGGAAGTGCATGCGGCCCATGGCTACCTGTTGCATCAGTTCCTGTCGCCGATCAGCAACCAGCGTCAGGACAGCTATGGTGGGTCGTTTGAAAACCGCATTCGCCTGACGCTGCAGGTCACCGAGGCGATTCGCACCGTCTGGCCCGAAGAATTGCCGGTGTTCGTGCGCGTGTCGGCCACCGACTGGGTCGAGGACGGCTGGAACCCGGATGAGACCGTTGAACTGGCCAAGCGCCTGAAGGCCCTGGGGGCGGACCTGGTGGATGTGTCGTCGGGCGGTACCGCGGCCAATGCCGAGATTCCGACTGGGCCGGGTTACCAGACCCGCTTCGCCGAGCGCGTGCGCAAGGAGGCGGGCATTGCCACCGGCACCGTCGGCATGATCACGGAACCTGCCCAGGCCGAGCACATATTGCGCACCTGCCAGGCCGACATCATCCTGCTGGCCCGCGAACTGCTGCGCGACCCCTACTGGCCGCTGCACGCCGACGACGACCTTAACGGCCGCCAGGCCACCTGGCCCGCCCAATACCAGCGCGCCACCCACCGCGACCAGCCGATCCACGAGTCGGACCTGCGCGATTGACAGCACCGTCGCGGGACCGGGCGAAGCTCGGTCCCGCGGAGGGCTACCGTCAGCTGTACTTGCGTTTTTCCGGCGCAGGCGGGAAGTATTGGTACAACCAGGTCTCGCTCAGAGTGCGGTCCTGGGTGCGGATGAACAGGCGCATTTCCACCGGTTCGACGCTGTCACTGGTAGGGTGCCAGTCGAACGTCACGCGGTAGCCCTTGTCCGGCAGTACCAGAATGTTGAAGTCCTGCACCTTGCCGCTGGACACGGTCACCACCGGCTCGATGCCGGTACCTTCCGGCAAGCGTTCCAGGCCACCGCCCTTGAAGTCCACGGCAAAGCGTCGGGCCCAGACGTCCGGGTAGTGTTCGCCCGGTGCCCAGCCTTCGGTAAAGCCGCCCATGCCCGAACGGGTCGCGTGCACCCGCGCCAGCGGCGTACCCACCGGTGGCAGGGCGCTCCAGTACAGCTTGTAGCCGAAGTTCAGGGCGTCGCCAGCCTTGACCGGTTGCTTGGGCGTCCAGAAGGCCACGATATTGTCCAGGGTCTCGCCCGTGGTCGGGATCTCCATCAGGCTGACCGCGCCTTCACCCCAGTTGGTGGTGGGCTCGACCCATAGGCTGGGGCGCTTGTTGTAGCCATCCACGGTGTCTTCGTAGCTGGAAAACTCGTGGTCGGTCTGCACCAGGCCGAAACCCTTGGGGTTGTTGTCAGCGAAGGCGTTGAACTGCAGCGTGGCCGGGTTGTTCAGCGGGCGGCAGATCCACTCGCCGTTGCCACGCCACATGGCCAGCCGGTCCGAATCGTGGATTTGCGGGTGGATGGTGTCGCACATGCGTCGCTCATGGGTGCCACAGCTGAACATGCTGGTCATCGCCGAGATACCCAGCTGCTCGATGTCGGTACGGGCAAACACATGGGCATCGATGGCCATCACTACCTGTTGTGCCTGGCAGTCGATGTCGAACTTGTAGGCGCCCGTCGCGCTCGGTGACTCCAGCAAGGCATAGACGGTGAAGCGAGTGCTTTCCTTGTCCGGGGTTTCGAACCAGAACTTGGTGAAGTCGGGAAATTCCTCGCGCTTCCTGGCATAGGTATCGATGGCCAGGCCGCGGGCCGACAGGCCGTACTGGCCGGTGGAGTCCACTGCGCGGAAATAGCTGGCGCCCAGGAAAGACAGGATGTCGTGCTTGTCCAGTTCCGGCGCCTTGAACATGCGGAAGCCGGCGAAGCCCAGGTCGCCCTTGAGCTGCCTGGTGTCCACCCCGGTGTTGTCGTAGCGGAACAGCGGCGGGTGGAAGTGCACCTCGCGCGCCTGCTGCTTGCCGGCATCGACACTGTACATGCGCACGGGCAGCTTGAAGCCCATGCCCACGTGGAAGAACTGCACGTCCAGCTGGCCCTTGTTGTCGTACCAGAGCGAGTGCTTGGGGTCGTACTGAATGGCATTGAACTGCTGCGGTGTCATGTTAGCCAGGGTAGGCGGCAACACCTGCTTGCGGTCGGTATAACCCTGGGTGGCCAACTGCCGCGCCTGGGCTTGCAGCAAATCGAAACTGAATGGCTCGGCATCGCCGTCGGCGGTGGCTGCCATCGCCTGAGCGGCCAGCAGCCCGGTGCCGGAAAGGCCGGTATAGGCGGCGAGCGCCATGGAGGCCTTGAGAAGGTGCCTGCGGTGCATAAGTAACCCTGTCTGCAAAGAATCCGGGCCACCTCCTGGCAGCCTGGCTGGATCGAGATAAAGGTCTGGACATGCCCTCGGCCAAACACAACCAACCCCTAACAGATAACAAAGTGGGCGGTCGGTTCGCAAGGAGGGGTGAAAAAAGTGGTTCGGGTTTATTCGGACTGCGCGGTGAACGGGCCAGATAGCATCGAGAGCGGCTTGACGTCTCGCTTGGGAAAATTCCTACAAATACGTCGGATTCTTCCTCGTTTCTCTGCTTGAGTGACCCTGAATACTCCCTGCTTCGGCACTCGAACCAGAGAGGATAAGGTTGATGCCCAGGGTTAGATCGACACGGGTCACCGTGACCGGCCACGTCGTTTTTGATCAAAACTTCGGTGGTTGTGGGGATATTTATCTGTATTGGCGCGAGGTGAGCGTGCCGACAGTGGAAGGTGACGCACCGAAGCGGCCGAGGCAACCGGGTTATGTGTGCGCGAGGATTTATGACGGTAGCGGCTGGTGCGAGCTGCACCTGGGGCGGCTGGTGCCCTACGAGTATCGCAGTTGCCTGCGGGTGACCCACCGCGGCAAGGTCACGGACAGGGTGAAGGGCATGGTCCAGGGTTGGCGCGGGGAGTGTGCGGACTACAGCGAGGACTCGAGCGGCTTTCGGTTGAGCGCGCGGGAGCTGCCCTAAGGCAGCACGCCGCCCGGTCCCATATGTTGCGCGTGCTGCTTTTGTGGGACCGGGCGAAGCTCGGGAAGCGGCCACCGCGGTGGTTCAGGCTACCGCGGCGCCTGGTCTACAGGGTTGCTCGTGCTGCTTCTGTGGAGCCTTGATGCCCGATTTTCCAGGCGTCGCCCGCGGGCGCGGTGCCGTGGTCGTAGGGTTTGGCCAGCCACATGTATAGCAGCCCCAGGGCGATCACTACCGCGGTGGTCACGACCATGGCGTAGTTCACGTACCAGGCGGCGTCCGGGGTGCGCGGCCAGGCCATGTTGATGATGGCGCCCAGGCCGTACACCAGTGCCCCGACGTTCACCAGCAACCCCCAGCGCCCCAGGTTGAACTGGCCACTGGGCTTCCAGCCGCGCAGGCGGGCGTACAGCGCGCCCAGCACGATCATCTGGAAGGCCAGGTAGATGCCGATCGCCGCGAAGCTGACGATGGTGGCCACGGCGTCCTGCAGGAAGAAACCAAGAATGATGATCAGTGCCGGCAACACGCCCGCGACCAGCAGCGCGTTGACCGGCACCTGGGTGGTGGCCGACAGGCGCTTGAGCAACCGGCTGCCGACGACCATCTCGTCTCGGGCGTACGAGTACAGCAGACGGCTGGCGGCAGCTTGCAGGCTGATCACGCAGGAAATGAACGACACCATCACCACGGCCATCACCACCCGCGAACCGACGCTGCCAAAGGCGTTGTTCAATACGGTAGTCACCGGGTCCTTGTCGGTCCCGTTGATGACCGCCTGCATGTCCGGCACGGCGAGGATCAAGGCCAGGCAGGCGAACATCGCCGAGATGCCGCCGATGTAGATGGTCATGCGCATGGCCACGGGAATGCGCTTGCTGGGGTTGGGGGTTTCCTCGGCCACGTCGCCGCAGGCTTCGAAGCCGTAGTACAGGAACATCCCTGCGAGCGAGGCGGTCAGGAAGGCCGGGAGGTAGGAGCCGTCGACGCGGATGTCGAAGGTATTCCACAGTACGCTGAATGGCTGGTGGCGTTCGACGATCAGCAGGTAGATACCGACGATCAACGCACCCAGCAATTCGCACAGGAAGCCGAACATGGCGATGCGCGCCAGCATCTTGGTGCCGCTGAGGTTGACCAGGGTGGCCAGCAAGGTCAGCACCAGGGCGATGACGATGTTGGTGGTGTTGCTCGGTTCGAAGCCCAGCATCACCGCCAGGTAAGGCCCTGCGCCCACGGCCACGGCGGCGATGGTCACGCACAGGGCGATGGAGTAGATCCAGCCCACCATCCACGCCCAGCGCTTGCCCACCAGGCGCCTGGCCCAAGGGTACACGCCGCCGGAAATCGGGAATTGCGACACCACTTCGCCGAAGATCAGGCACACCAGCATCTGGCCCAGCCCCACCAGCAGGTAGGCCCAGAACATCGGCGGCCCGCCCGCGGCCAGGCACAGGCCGAACAGGGTGTACACGCCCACCACGGGCGACAGGTAGGTGAAGCCCAGGGCGAAGTTTTCCCACAGGCTCATGCTGCGGTTGAAGTTGGAGGTGTAGCCCAGTTGCCTGAGCTGCTCGGCATCGTGGTCGACGGCTGCCATGTCAGGGGTGACGCTCATGTGTGTGCTCCGAAAGAATCGGCAGATTCAGGTTGCAGGGTGCCCGGGGGTGGTGCCCGAAAGGCACACCCCGGATCATTGTTGTATGAGGTGCCGGAGGCGATCAGTGCTTGAACATGACATGCCGCACAGTGGTGTAGTCCTCAAGGCCGTACATGGACATGTCCTTGCCGTACCCCGACAGCTTCTGCCCACCATGGGGCATCTCGCTGACCAGCATGAAATGCGTGTTTACCCAGGTGCAGCCGTATTGCAGGCGCGCGCTCAAGCGGTGGGCGCGGCCCAGGTCACGGGTCCATACCGAGGAAGCCAGCCCATAGTCCGAATCATTGGCCCAGCCCAGCACCTGCGCTTCGTCGTCGAAGCGCGTCACCGACACCACCGGCCCGAACACCTCGCGGCGCACGATCTCGTCGTGCTGCTGGGCGTCGGCCAGTACCGTGGGCTGGAAGAAGTAGCCATTGCCGTCCACCGCCTTGCCGCCGGTGACCAGCCGGATGTGCGGCTGCGCCACGGCGCGCTCGACGAAGGCGGCTACCCGATCACGGTGCTGCGCGGTGATCAGCGGGCCCAGTTCGGTCGTCGGGTCGTCCTGCAGGCCATGCTTGATGCTGCTGACCGCGGCGCCGAGCTTTTCCACGAACTGCTCGTAAATGCCTGCTTGCGCATAGATACGGCACGCCGCGGTGCAGTCCTGGCCGGCGTTGTAGAAACCGAAGGTGCGGATGCCTTCCACGGCTGCGTCGATGTCGGCATCGTCGAAAATGATCACCGGCGCCTTGCCCCCCAGTTCCATGTGCATGCGTTTGACGCTGTCGCTGGTGCTGGAAATGATGTTCGAGCCGGTGGCGATGGAGCCGGTCAGCGACACCATGCGCACCTTGGGGTGCGTGACCAGCGGTTGGCCCACGGTGTGGCCCCGGCCGAACACCAGGTTCAACACCCCGGCGGGGAAAATATCGTTGGCCAGTTGCGCCAGGTGCAGGGCGGTCAACGGGGTTTGCTCGGACGGCTTGAGCACCACCGTGTTGCCTGCGGCCAGGGCTGGGGCGATCTTCCAGGCCACCATCATCAACGGGTAGTTCCACGGCGCGATGGAGGCGATGACGCCCACGGGGTCCCGGCGGATCATCGAGGTGTGCCCCGGCAGGTATTCACCGGCTGCCGAGCCGCTCATGCAGCGGGTGGCGCCGGCGAAAAAGCGGAAGACGTCGGCGATGGCCGGAATCTCGTCATTCAATGCCGCGCTGTAGGGCTTGCCGCAGTTGTCCGACTCCAGCTTGGCCAACGCTTCGCCGTGGGTTTCGATGGCATCGGCCAATTTGAGCAGCAGCAGGGCGCGGTCTTTCGGCGGGGTCTGCGACCAGCCATCGAAGGCAGCATCGGCGGCGCGTACCGCCGCGTCCACCTGGCCTTCGGTGGCCTCGTTGATTTCGATCAGCACGCGGCCCAGGGCCGGGTTGAACACGGCCTGTGCCGGGCCCTCGCCGGTGACCAGGTGGCCGTTGATCAGCAGTTGCGTTTGCATGGTCTGTTCCCCTGTGAAGGTGTTATTTGCCGCCGCTGCCGGCCACGCTTTCACCGCCGCGTGTCAGGTAGAAGGCCCCCAGGCGTTTGACGATGGACAGGTACACCGCGATCAGCACGATGGGCACCAGGGTGAACGCCGCGGCCATGGGCATGTTGCCGATGGCCCCTTGCTGGGCGTAGACCATGCTGCCGATGAAGTAGCCGGGCGGGCCGATCAGTTGCGGCACGATGAAGTCGCCCAGGGTCAGGGAAAACGTGAAGATGGAGCCGGCGGCGATGCCGGGGACCGACAGCGGCAGCACCACTTGCAGGAAAGTCTGGCGCGGTGTCGCGCCCAGGTCCGCGGAGGCTTGCAGCAGCGAGGGCGGCAAGCGTTCCAGGGACGCCTGGATCGGCAGGATCATGAACGGCAGCCAGATGTACACGAACACCAGGAAACGCCCCAGGGTCGACGTGGACAGCGTGCTGCCGCCAATGCCCGGCAGGCCCAGCACGGCTTGCAGAACCGGCCCCAGCCCCAGGTGCTGGACAAACCACTGGGCCACGCCGCCCTTGGCCAGGAGCAGGGTCCAGGCGTAGGCCTTGACGATGTAGCTGGCCCACATGGGCATCATCACCGCGATGTAGAAGAACGCCTTGGTCTTGCCCTGGGTGTGGCGCGCCATGTAATAGGCGATGGGGAAGGCCACCACGGCGCTGGCGATGGATACCGCCACGGCCATGCCCAGGGTGCGCTGGATGATGTCGAAGTTCGACGGGTTGAACAGCGCGGCGAAGTTGGCCAGGGTCAGGTCAGGGGTGACCGTCATGCTGAAGTCGTCGAAGGTGTAGAAGCCCTGCCACAGCAGGTTCAGCAACGAGCCCAGGTAAATGGCGCCGAACCACAGCAGCGGCGGCACCAGCAGCAATGACAGGTACAAGTTGGGCTTGCGGTACAGCAGGGTCCACAGCCGCCGAAGGGGCGGTACGTCAACCGTTGGTGCAGGTTTTTCCAGGACCAGGCTCATGTCACAGGCCCTCGGTTTCACGCAGCACGGTCATGGCGTCCCGGGCCCAGCGCGCATTCAGGCGCTGGCCGGGTTGCAGGACGATGCTCGGTTCTTGCCACTGGTTGTTGGCCTGGCTGATGGCGATGAGCTGGCCGTTGTCCAGCTTGAGTTCGTAGCGGGTCGAACTGCCCTGGTACTGAATGTCATGCAGCAGGCCGTTGACCTGTATCTCGTGGGGCGTGGCCACTTCGCCGAAGCGGATGTGTTCCGGGCGGATGGAGAAAGGCAGCTCACTGCCGGTCAGCTGCCGCGCCGTCTCGCCGCGCAGCACGTTGGAGGTGCCGACGAACTCGGCGACGAAGGTGGTGGCCGGTTTCATGTACAGGTTGCGCGGGCTGTCGACCTGCTCGATGCGGCCTTTGTTGAACACCGCCACCCGGTCGGACATGGAAAGGGCTTCGGTCTGGTCGTGGGTGACGAAAATGAAGGTGATGCCCAGCTGGCGCTGCAGTTTCTTCAGCTCGCCCTGCATCTGCTCGCGCAGTTTCAGGTCCAGGGCCCCCAAGGGTTCATCAAGCAGCAACACGCGGGGACGGTTGACCAGTGCCCGGGCCAAGGCCACGCGCTGGCGCTGGCCGCCCGACAATTGCACCGGCTTGCGCTCGCCGTAGCCGCCCAGGGCGACCATGCTCAGCGCCTCCTCGGCGCGGCCAAGGCGTTCCTGCTTGCCCACACCCTTGACTTTCAAGCCGTAGGCCACGTTGTCACGTACGTTCATGTGCGGGAACAGCGCGTAATCCTGGAACACGGTGTTCACGTCACGCTGGTAGGGCGGCAACCCGGCCGCCTCGGCGCCATGAATGCGGATCGAGCCGGCGCTGGGCTGCTCGAACCCGGCGATCAGGCGCAGGCACGTGGTCTTGCCCGAGCCGGACGGGCCGAGCATGGAAAAGAACTCGCCGTCCTGGATATCGATGGAAACCCGGTCAACGGCCTTCACCTCGCCGAACATGCGGGAAACCTGGGTGAACTGGACTGCAAGCGTCATGATGCGCTACTCCGAAAGGTACGGCAGACACCGTCGTAGCCGCAGCCTTGCGCAGCGGCTACCAGAATGGGCGCCTCAGCGGCCGCCCATGATCGCGATGTAATCCTGGGTCCAGCGGCTGTACGGCACGAACTTGCCGCCCTCGGCCTGCGGGGTTTTCCAGAAGGCGATCTTGTCGAACTGGTCGAAGCCGTTGGTCTTGCAGCCTTCGGCCCCCAGCAGTTCGCTGCCCTGGCAGGCGGCCGGGACCGCTGGCAACGAGCCGAACCAGGCGGCCACGTCCCCCTGCACCTTGGGCTGCAGCGACCAGTCCATCCACTTGTAGGCGCAGTTGGGGTGCGCCGCTTCGGCGTGCAGCATGGTGGTGTCGGCCCACCCGGTGGCGCCTTCCTTGGGAATGGTCGAGGCCACGGGCTGGTTGTCGGCTTTCAGGCCGTTGACCATGTAGCCCCAGGAGCTGGACGCCACCACACCCTCGTTCTTCACGTCGCTCATCTGCACGGTCGCGTCATGCCAGTAGCGGTGCACCAGGGCGTGCTGGGCCCGCAGCAGGTCGAGCACGGCCTTGTACTGGGTTTCGGTCAATTCGTAGGGGTTCTGGATGCCCAGCTCGGGCTTGGCGCTCTTGAGGTACAGCGCCGCGTCGGCGATGTAGATCGGCCCGTCATAGGCTTGCACGCGGCCCTTGTTGGGCTTGCCGTCGGGCAGGTTCTGCGCGTCGAACACCACGCCCCAGCTGGTGGGCGCGGTCTTGAAGGTGTTGGTGTTGTACAGCAGAACATTGGGCCCCCATTGGTAAGGGGTGCCGTAGGTCTGGCCATTGACCACGTACCAGGGGCCGTCCTTGAGACGCGTGTCGAGGTTCTTCCAGTTGGGGATCAGCGCCGTGTTGATCGGCTGTACGCGCTTGCCGGCCACCAGCCGCAGGGAAGCATCGCCCGAGGCGGTCACCAGGTCGTAACCGCCCTTGGCCATCAGGCTGACCATCTCGTCGGAGGTGGCCGCGGTCTTGACGTTGACCTTGCACCCGGTTTCTTTCTCGAACCCGGTCACCCAGTCATAGTTCTTGTCGCTTTCGCCCCGTTCGATATAGCCCGGCCAGGCAACGATATCCAGCTGCCCCTCGCCGGCACCCACCGCCTTGAGCGGTTCGGCGGCCTGCAGGCTGGCGCTGGCCAGCAAGGCGGTGGTCAAGGCGCTGAGCAATGCGGTCTTGTGCTGGTGCATGGTAACCCTCTTCTTCAAATTATGGTCGGGGCAGTAGCGAACAGGTAAAGCGGCCTTCAGCAGGCTGATTATTAGCGTAGTGGTGTGCAGCGTTCCGTGGTCAGAAGTGCTCCCCGTGGCGGGCCATGATGTGGCGCACCACGCTGTAGTCGTGCAGTGAATCGCTGGACAGGTCCTTGCCGTAGCCGGAGCGTTTCAGGCCACCGTGGGGCATTTCGCTGGCCAGCATGAAATGGCTGTTGATCCAGGTGCAGCCGTATTGAAGGCGCGCGGCGACCTGCAGGGCCTTGTCCAGGTGCTGGGTCCATACCGAAGAGGCCAGGCCGTATTCGGAATCGTTGGCCCAGTCCACCGCCTGGCTCAGGTCGTCAAAACGGGTGACGGTGACCACCGGCCCGAACACTTCGCGCTGCACGATCTCATCGGTTTGCCGACAGCCGGCCAGCAGCGTCGGCTGGTAGAAAAAACCGGGCCCCGAGTGCACGGCGGCCCCGCTGATACGCTCGATGTGCGGCTGGCTGAGGGCACGCTCGACAAAGCTGGCCACCCGGTCGCGCTGGCGCGAACTGATCAGCGGGCCCAGCTCGTTGTCGGCGTCGCGCTTGCTGGCAAAGCGCAGCTTGCCAACCGCGGCGCCCAGTTCGCTGACCAGCCGGTCATGGATGCCAGCCTGGGCATACACGCGGCAGGCGGCGGTGCAATCCTGGCCGGCGTTGTAGTAGCCATAGTTGCGCACGCCTTCGACGACGGCCTGCAGGTCAGCATCATCGCAGACGATCACCGGCGCCTTGCCGCCCAGTTCCAGGTGTGTGCGCTTGAGGGTCTTGGACGCCGCCTGGAGGATTTTCTGCCCGGTGACGATATCGCCGGTCAGCGACACCATGCGCACCTTGGCATGGCCCACCAGGTGGCTGCCCACGCCCTCACCGCCACCGCAGACAATGTTCAGCACACCGCGCGGCAGAATTTGCGCCAAGGCCGGCGCCAGTGCCAGGATCGACAGCGGCGTGTGCTCGGACGGCTTGAACACCAGGGTATTGCCGGCGGCCAGGGCCGGGGCGATCTTCCACGCGGCCATCATGATCGGGTAATTCCACGGTGCGATGGAGGCCACCACGCCGATGGGGTCACGGCGCACCATGCTGGTATAGCCGGGCACGTATTCGCCGGCCAGCTGGCCGGTCTGGCAGCGTACGGCGCCAGCGAAGAAACGGAACACATCGACGGTGGCGTTGAGGTCATCCTGGCGTGCCAGGTGCATAGGCTTGCCGCAGTTCAGCGCTTCCAGGCGGGCCAGGTGGTCGGCCTGGCGGGCCACGGCGTCGGCGATTTCCAGCAGCAGGTTGGCGCGTTGTTGTGGCGTGGTGCGCGACCAGCCGGCAAAGGCGTGGTGGGCGGCAAGGATGGCGCTTTCCACTTGCTCGGTGCTGGCTTCAGCGATATGGGTCAGTACTTCGGCGGTGGCCGGGTTGATGATGGCTTCCACCCGGCCATTACCGGCCACCAGCTCACCGTCGATCAGCAGCGCGGTACACAGCTCGGGGAGGGAAGTGCCAGCCATTTTGCGAGGTCTCTGTTCTTTCGGGCTCACGGGCAGGTTCCTGGGAAACGGCCCGGGCACGGATTGTCTCGGTGGGTAGAGACTAGTGCGCGGGCGGGTGGGCGACAAATTCTAAATACTGAATGCGGCGTTCGATTAAATCGATACCCGGCGGCCGTTGTGGGGTTGCTCGCGAGCCACGGTCAGGAACGGGTCCACCAGGGCCGGCCGCGCCGTGCCACGGCGCCAGGCCAGGCCCACGTCGAGGGTCTGGGTGAGGTCGGCCAGGGGCCGCGCCTCGATGATGTCACCCTCCAGCGACCAGGGCCGGTAGGTCATGTCCGGCTGTATCGACACCCCCAGGCCGGCCGCCACCAGGCTGCGCACGGCCTCGGTGGAGGCGGTGCGCAGGCTGATGCGCGGTGTCAGGCCCGCGCCGGTCCAGATGCGCTGGGCGTTGTGGTCCATCTCGTCGACGTTCAGCTGGATCAGCGGTTCGCGGGCCACGTCGGCCAGGTTGATGCTGTCGTGTTCCAGCAACGGGTGCTGGGCCGGCAGCCACAGCCGATGGGGCGAGTGGGTCAGCACTTCGGTCTGCAACGCGTGGCGGTCCTCCAGGTTGGAGAGGATCAGCACCCCCACGTCGATCTCGCCGCTGACCAGCAGGTGCTCGATGTAGGGGCGCTCGTCTTCCATCACCCGCGATTCGACGTTGGGGTAGGCGCGCTGGAAGCGGGTCAGCAGGTCGGCCAGGTAATACCCGGCCACCAGGCTGGTCACGCCGATCACCAATTGGCCCGCCACCTGGTCGGTGCTCTGTTGCAGGCTGCGCTTGGCGTTGTCCACGGTGGCCAGGATCAGGTGCGCCTGGCGCAGGAACTGGTGGCCCTGGTGGGTCAGGGTCATGCCCTTGGCGTGGCGGTTGAACAGGGTCACGCCGATTTCCTGTTCCAGTTGCTGGATGGCCAGGGTCAGCGTCGACTGGGAAATGAATACCGCCTGGGCGGCGGCCGAGATCGAACCGGTCTCGGCCACGGCGATGAAGTGGCGGATCTGGCGCAAGGTCATCATGGCGGGCGTGCTCGGTAGTGAAGGGCGAACTGCATTGAACGGTCACGCCGCGCACCCTCTGCGACCCGGCGAGCGCGGCGCGGCCGGAATCGAGTGTATATCTTTTTTTTCGAAGGCTGGCTGCATCGCTCAGGCGGGCACGGCGGTCAGCAACGCCAAAGCCGCCAGCAGGGCGGGTGGCATGACCAGCGCGCCCAGGCGCAGGAAGCCCAGGGCACTGACATGGCCGCCCTCGCGCCGCACCGCGATCAACCACAGCAACGTCGCCAAGGACCCTGTGACCGACAGGTTCGGCCCCAGGTCCACGCCAATCAACAGCGCCGCGGTGGCCTGGGTGGGTAGCGGCGCGATGTGGTTCATGGACCCGGCGATCAGCCCCGCGGGCAGGTTGTTGATCAGGTTGCTGGCAATGCCCACCAACAGTCCACCGGCCCAGCTCGCCTGCACGGGCGCCCGCTGCGCCAGGTCGGCCAGGGCATGGGCGAGGTAGGCGGTCACGCCGGTCTGGGTCAGGCCGGCCACCAGCACGAACAAGCCCGCCACCAGCGGCAACACCCCCCACGCCACGTGGCGCAGCACCGGCACCGGGCTGCTGCGCTCCAGCAGGTGCACGCCCAGCAAGGTGGCCACACCGGCGCAGAACGTTGGCAAGCCCAGTTGAGTGTCCAAGGCCGAGGCCAGCAACAGCACCACCGCCGTCAGGCCGATGCCCCAGGCGGTCAGGCGGGCGCTGGTACTCAGCGGTTGCACGTCGAACTCGGTGGCCAGGGGCTGGCGCAGGGCTTTTCGCTGGGTTAACCGCAACACCCCATAGGTCATGCCGATGGCCGCCAGGGACGGCAGGCTGAAATGCCATAGCCAGGTCAGCAGCGGCGGCATGTGGCTGCCGAATACCACCAGGTTGGCCGGGTTGGAAATGGGCAGCACGAAGCTGGCGGCGTTGGCGATGAAGGCGCACACGAACAGATACGGCAGGGGTTCGGCGCGGGCCGCGCGGGCGGCGGCATACACTGCCGGCGTCAGCACCACCGCTGTGGCGTCGTTGGACAGCAGCACGGTCACCAGGGTGCCTACCAGAAAGACCAGGTCGAACAGACGCTGGCTGGAGCCCTTGGCATGGCGTGCCGCATACATAGCCAACCAGTCGAACAGGCCTTTCTGCCTCGCCAGTTCAGCCAGCACCATCATGCCGATGAGGAACAGATAGACATCACCGCCCTTGGCCACCGCGAGCAGGGAGTCCGGCCAGGGAATCATCCCGGTTGCCGTCAGCAGCACCGCGGCACCGGCCGCCCAGGCGTATTCAGGCGAGCGCCACGGGCGCAGCAGAATGCCCAGGGTAGCGAGTATCGCCACCCCCCAGATAATCAATTGGCTTGTGGTGAAGGGCATTCAGCGGGCTCGGGCAAGGGGGGCGGGGGAAACCCGGGTAGGGGGCTGCAGTGTCTCCGGCATCTTCAACCACAGCAATAGCAGCGCCACGGCCGCCACGCCAGCCAGGGTCAGAAAACCTGCGCTGTAACCGGCCCACTGCACCACGGTGCCGGCCAGACTACCGCTTAGCGCGGCACCCAGCCCGAAGGCTGTGGTCACCGCGCCGAGGCTGACGTTGAAGTGGCCGGTGCCCTGGGTCAGGTCCTTGACCATCAAGGGCAACAGCGCGCCGAACAGGCCGGCACCGATGCCGTCGAGCATCTGGATAGCCACCAGCCAATACGGGTCATCGGACAGGGTATACAGCACCCCGCGCACCGGCAGAATCAGGAAACCGGCCAGCAGCAACGGCTTGCGCCCCCACTGGTCAGCGCGAGCACCCACCAGCCAGGCCATGGGAACCATCACGAGCTGTGCAGCGATGATGCAGGCAGAGGTCAATGGGGTGGCGAGTGTCAGGTCCTGCAGCGAAAGCTTCTGGCTCACCAGCGGTAGCATGGCGGCGTTGGCCAGGTGAAACAGGGCACAACACAGGGCTAGCAACAACAGGGGGCGGTTACCCAGCAACACATCGATCGCCGAGGGTTGGGCACGGTGCTGGTCCGCCGGGTCGTCCAGCCCGCGGGCCTGGGCATGGTCAATGGCGGCGGGGTCCACCTGCCACACCGCCAGCACACTGGCCAGGGCCATGAAGGCCATCAGGTAGAACACGGCCACCGGGCCCAGCCAGAACGCCAGGCCCCCGGCCAGCAACGCCGCGACGGCGTTGCCCGCATGGTTGAAGCTTTCGTTGCGGCCCGTACGGCGGGTAAACGCCCGGGGGCCCATCAGCCCCAGGGAAATCGCAGCGATGGCCGGTGCGAAGGCTGATGCTGCCACGGCGCTGAGTGCCTGGGTCATGGCAACGGCGGTGAACGAAGACGTCCAGGGCAGCACCAGGCAACTGCCGGTCACCAGCAGCGCCGCCACTGTCACGACCGCGCGCTTGGCCAGGGTGCCGTCCACCAGCGCGCCCGCGGGCGTTTGCGCCACCAGCCCGGCCAGGCCGGCCAGGGTCATGACCCAGCCGATCTGCGCGGCGTTCCATTGGTGCACCGCCAACAGGTAAATGGAGAGGTAGGGGCCCAGGCCGTCGCGCACGTCAGCCAGAAAGAAGTTCAGCGCGTCCAGCGCCATGCCGTTACGACGGGACGAAGGGGTGGGCAAGGTGGCGGTCTCCGGTGGGAATGGGCCGGGTGTAGAGCAATGACCGGCGCTGCGCGACATTGGTTCACCGTGCGTTTCCGGTCGGCGTTGGCCGCCCATTGAGTTCACTGTTGCGCCAGTTCACCCCGGCCCTCATAGGTCATCACGCACGTCCAGGCGGCCACCGCCACCGGCACCACCAGGCACCACAACCCCACTGCCAGGTACAGCAGCGCCGAGCCGATGCAGCCCAGGGTGAATCCCAGCAGGTTGCGGCCAATCGGCCCCAGGCGCTCGCGCACGACAGCGCGTTCCCGGGTATCGCGCAGGCTCATGAGCGAAAAGATATCGATGGCCGCCTGGGTCACGTTGCCGGTCATGAGGGTGGTGGGCGGCGCGGCCTTGAGGTGCTGGCGCGACAGCGCATTCTGGATGGCCATGGCCGCCACGCCGACCATGCCGGTGGCCAGCGCGGCCACCGAATCGCCGTCATTGAACGGCCCCAGCCAGACCGCGCAGCCCATGAATACCCCCAGCAGCAGGGTATGGGCCACCATCAGTACGTGCAGTGAAGCCAGGTTGCGTCGGTTGAGGGCGACGGCGGCCAGGTGGGCAAGGCCTACCACCAGGATGAACACCGGCAGCGCCAGCAGCTTGGCCAGCGCTCCCGAGGTGCCATGAACCATGCTCACGCCCAGGGTGACGAAGTTGCCGGTGACATGGGCGGTGAACAGCCCTTGCAAGGCCAGGAAGCCGACGGTGTCGACGAAACCGCCGTTGAAGCTCAACGCCGGGGCAACGGTGGGGTGCAGGTCGCGCATGGTCGTTCTCTGAGGGCTGGGGTGGCAGGGCCATTCTGCTGCCCAGCTCTTTCAGGAACAATTATCCAGAAGGTGAAATGATTGTTTCTATTCCGGGGATGGTGCGCAGTCCAGCCGAAAGCAGGTAGGGCCGACCTCCGGCGATTGCACGCTGATGCGCCAACCCTGGCTCAGGCATATGCGCTTTACCAGCGACAGCCCCAGCCCGAGGTTGTCGACGCTGGGTTGCGGGCCGCGCGTGAACGGCAGGAAGATCGCCTCGTGCTGGTCAGCGGGCACGCCTGGGCCGTTGTCCTGCACCTCGACCCAGCTATCACTGACCCTCAACCGAATCTCACTGCCGGTGCCGGCGTATTGCAAGGCGTTGCGCACCAGGTTGCCCAACACCGTGCGCAGCAGTGGCAGCGGGTAGTCGGGCGCCATGGGCGAACAGGCCACTGGCTCAACCGACAGCGTCAGCCCCAGGCGCTGCGCCCGTTCGCGTGACAGCGCCCATTGTTCGTCCACCGCTTGTGCCAGGCTGGCACGGGGGAACCCCAGGCAGTCGCCTTCGCCGCGGGCGAGCATCAGGTAGGTGTCCAGGCGTTGGCGCATGTCCTGTATCGAGGCTTCGATACGCTGCAGTTGCGCGTCGGCAGGAGCGCTCAGGGGCTCTTCGTCGCGCAGCACTTCGCAGGCACTCAGGGCGGCCATCATGGGGGTGCGAAGTTCATGGCCGACGTCGGCGGTGAACAGTCGCTCTCGCTGCAATGCCAGCTCCAGGTGGTTATAGGTCTCGTCGAAGGCGCGTGCCACGGTGCCGATTTCGTTCGCGGGGAAGTCCGTCGCCAGGCGGCTGCACGGCGGCAGGCTGGCGCGCATGGTCATGCGCGCGGCCAGGCGCTCGATGGGCCGTACCAGGCGCCGGGTGGTCACCAGCCCCAACAGCACGGCCAGTACCACCAGGCCGCCGAGGCTGATGAGGCCCACCATCACCAGGGTGGTCTGGGTATGTTCGTAGTCGGTGTAGTCGCGCATCAACAGGAAGCGCTGGTTGTCCTCATCCAGCACACGCACGTGCCACAGCCGCTCGCCGCGCATGAGTTTGTAGAAGCCGGGTGCCAGTGGCCGCAGGTCGGCCGGGAAACGCTGCGAGCCAGGCGCGCCGACGAAGAAGCGCCCGGGCCGGCCCTCGCCGCCGTTGGCGACTTCCTCGCGTACCCGCTCGATGGCGATGCCCATGTCGATTTCCTGCAGGCTCATCTCCAGGCGGTTGAGGCTGAAATTCGACAGGCCCAGCACCAGCGCGCCGGTCAGCAGGCTGACCAGGCCATAGATCAGAATCAGCCGGCGGCCCAGGCTGTGGCGGCGCCCTTCACGCATCGGCGGCCAGCCGGTAACCGATGCCATGCACGGTGCGCAGCAGCGCCAGGGGAAACGGTTTGTCGACGACGTGACGCAGTTGATGGATATGAGTACGCAGGCTGTCACTGTCAGGGGGCGAATCGCTCCACAACAGTTCTTCTAGTTTGCGCCGGGCTACCACGGCAGGGCTGGCCTGCATCAGGGCCATCAGCAGGCGCAGGGGCGCCGGCGGCAGTTTCAGTGCCTGGCCGGCGCGCGTCAGGGCCAGGGTGGTGGTGTCCAGGCACAGGTCGCCCACCTGCAGCACGGCTTTCTGCGCCGGGCTGGCGCGTAACAACACCGCGTTTACCCGCGCCGCCAGTTCCGCCAGGGCGAACGGCTTCACCAGGTAGTCGTCAGCCCCGGCCTCGAAGCCTTCCAGGCGATTTTCCAGGGTGTCACGGGCGGTGACCATGATCACCGGAATGCGCCGCCCGCTCTGTTCACGCAGGTGCCGGCACAGGCTATAGCCGTCCAGACGCGGCAACATCAGGTCTAGCACGATCAGGTCGAAGTCGCCGGTCCGGGCCAGGTCCAGGCCCTGCGCGCCGTTCTCGGCGCAGTCGACGATGTAGCCGCGGCGGGTCAGGTAACGGGTGATGTTGTCGAGGATAACCAGGTCGTCTTCGATGACCAGAATGTGCATGGCGGGCCACATGTAATAAGTGTGTCGAAGGTGAAATCTTCTTAACAAGATCTTGAGAAGGGTTATCGCACAATGCGCAAAAGCGAATCGTTGTTGTTTACTTTAACCTGCTGGCCCCTCGCACGAGAACCCCATGAGCCGTCAATCCGCCCAACCACATCGCCTGGACATCACCCTGGGCATGGCCGTCGCCACCCTGAGCAGCATGACCTACGCCGCCGACCAGGTGCCCAACACCTTGCAACTGGGCTCCACGGTCATCGACGCGACCCAGGACAACGCCGCGCCGTACCAGACCGAGAAGTTGTCGAGCAGCAAATTCACCGAAGCGCTGCGCGATACGCCGCAAAGCATCAGCGTGGTGCCCAAGCGCGTGCTGGAAGAGCAGAACGCCCAGGACTTGAAGGACGTGCTGCGCAATGTGCCGGGCATCACCTTCAACTCCGGTGAAGGCGGTGGCGGGGTAGGGGACAGCATCAACATTCGCGGCTTCAGCGCCGACGGCAACATCTACCGTGACGGCGTGCGCGACCCGGCCAAGTACACCCACTCCGAACTGTTCAACACCGAGCAGGTGGAAGTGCTCAAGGGCTCCAGCGGTTCGGGCTGGGGTGTGGGCGCCATCGGTGGCGCGGTGAACCTGGTGACCAAGAGCCCGGAGCTGAAAAACTTCGACACCCTGGACGTTGGCGTTGGCACCGCCAACTACAAGCGCTCGACCCTGGACATCAACCACACCATCGATGGCCTGGGAGACGGTGCGGCCTTTCGCCTCAACGTGGTGGGCTACAAGGGGGGTGTGAACGGCCGCGACTGGATTCAGCGCGAGCGCAACGGTTTCGCGCCATCGCTATCCCTGGGGCTGGGGACCGACACCCGTTTCACCATCGCCTACGAGTACCTGCATGACAACGGCAACACCGATTATGGTATCCCGACTGTCGACGGCCAGTACGGTGGCAGCCCGCAACGCCTGGGCAGCTGGAGCAGCTACTGGGGCTGGCGCAACCTGGACAAGGAAAACAACGAGTCCCACCGCTTGAACCTGAAGTTCGCCCACGACTTCAATGACAATGTCACCTTCGACAACCAGCTGACCTATTTCCACCTGGACCATGACTATTTCGTCACTACCCCCGGCGGCACCTACTACGGCGCCAACAGCCCTGCGCCGGGTGTGCAGGTCAACAAAGGCGTGTACCGGCGCAACATCAACACGCCGCTGCGCAACCAGACCAACGCCACCTGGAGCGACCAGAGCAACCTGACGTTCCGGTTCGATACCTTTGGCATCGGCCACACCCTGGTCACCGGTATCGAATACAGCAAGCAGACGCTGCAGTCGGACACTGGCAAACTCACCGCCGCCGACGCCGCGCAGATGGGCAGCCTGACCTCCGCCAGCAATGACTGGTCGAAGTACCCGTATTCCGCTGACAGCTACATCAGTTCCGAGATCGGCGCCGAGCAGATCGACAAGGCCTTCTACGCCCTCGACACACTGAAGTTCGACGAGCAGTGGGAGCTGCACCTCGCGGCTCGCCAGGACCATTACGACTCGCGCATCACCAGCAGCTATTCGCGCAGCAGCCAGACTGCGGCCTGGGTGGACAACGGCACCTCCTCGGCCTCCGAGAAACTCACCAGCGTGCACACCGCCCTGGTCTACAAGCCGGTGGAAGAGGGCAGTATCTACCTCAGCTACGCCAACGCCCGCCAGCCCAGCAGCCTGACGGCGGTCGCCCAGACCGGCACCAGCACAGGCGACAGTACCCAGCGTGGCAAGACCATCGAACTGGGCACCAAGTGGGACGTGCTCAACGAAAACCTGAGCCTGACCGCCGCGTTGTACGAGACCAAGCGCAACCTGACCTACACCGACGATGACACCGGCGCTACCCTGAACGTAGGCGGTGAGCAGCGCGTGCGTGGCCTGGAACTGGGCGTGGTGGGCAACATCACTGACAAGTGGTCGGTGTACGCCGGTTACGCCTACCAGAACAGCAAGACGCTCAAGGCGGCCAATGACTCGTCAGAGGATGGCATCGGCATCGCCAACACACCCAAGCACACCATCAGCCTGTGGAATACCTGGAAACTGCCTGGCGACAACACCTTCAGCTACGGCGTGCGCTACGTCGATACCGTCGACATCTACACCGGCACTGGGACCGGCGCGGACTCCACCACCTCGTCGCAGTTCAAGACCACCGTGCCCGACTACGTGGTTCACGACCTGGCCTTCACCCACGCCATCAACAAGAACATCGATGTGCGCCTGAACGTCACCAACCTCTTCGACAAGCGTTACTACACCGAGTACAACAGCCGCGGCTACGGCCTGCCGGGTGATGGCCGCGGTGCGACCGTTACCGCCGAGTATCGCTTCTGATGCTTGCCGACCCGGTCCTGCGCCTCGGGGTGCAGGATACCTGCGCCGTTGCCCGCCTGCTGCTGGACCAGGCCGCCGCGGGTAACCCGGAGGCCCAGGCGCGCCTGGGCCAGGTGTTGCTCGACGGCCACGGCATCGCGCGCGATCCGGTGCTGGCCCTGCGCTGGTTCCGCATCGCGGCAGCGCGTGGGCACCTGGCGGCTTTGAACATGGTCGGCCGTTGCCTGGAGCTGGGCTGGGGCTGCGCCCCTGACCTGCCTGGCGCCGCGCGCCATTACCGCGCCGCTGGCGAGCGGGGGCTGGACTGGGGCCAGTACAACTACGCCAACCTGCTGAGCCAGGGCCGGGGCGTGGCCCGTGACATGCCCCAGGCGTTGGCGTGGTACCAGCGCGCCGCCGACGCCGGGCATGCCAAGGCCATGAACCTGGTGGGGCGTTTCCATGAGGAAGGCTGGGTCGGCGAGGCCGACGCGGGGCTGGCCTTCAGCTGGTTTCAGCGTTCGGCACTGGCCGGGGACTTTCGCGGGCAGTGCAGCTACGCCGCCATGCTGGTGCGCCGCGGCAACCCCGAAGAGGCGGCGAAGTGGGTCATGCGTGCAACGCGCACGGCCACGCCAGCGTTTCTGCGCACCATTCGTGAGGCAGTGGCGCCGCTGCCTGCGGTGTTGTTCGCGCCGGTCATCGACGCCATCGACCAGCGGTTGCTCCTGGCAACTCATTGACCCAGATCATGACGCCTTCGACTCGCGAAAAATAGCGGGGGAGGGGGATTGCGCGGCACCGAGGGAAAGATTAAACAGTACCTCGACTCGACGGGTTCAGGTGACACGCTCGACGTCGAACATGGCAGGTACGCCCTCGAAGGAGCAATAAATGTCAGACGCGTTTCTGGGAGAAATCCGCTGGTTTGCTTTTGGTTTTGCGCCGCAGGGGTGGTTGCCCTGCGATGGTCGCTCGCTGGCGGTCAATGCTTACCCAGCGTTGTACTCGCTGATAAAGAACACGTACGGGGGGAACACGACTTCCTTCAATTTACCTGACCTGCGGGGCCGCACGCTGGTGGGGGCCAACGATACGGGTGACAATGACCGGGCTGGTACCCTCGCCGGTACGGAAACGGTGAGCTTGACCACGCCTCAAATGCCCTCGCACACCCATGCGGTGAATGCCAGCAGCCTCGTGGGCACGGCACCCAGCCCTGTCGGCAATGCCATCGCCTCGCTGGGCACCAGCACGCAGGTCCCCACGGCCCCCGCCGTCTTCGGGGCTGCCAACGGCACGGGGGTCCAGCTCAATGCCGGTAGTGTCGCTCTGGCCGGTACCGCGACCCCACATGCCAACATGCAGCCATTCCTGGTATTGACCCCTTGCATGGTGGTTGAGGGCATCTACCCGCTCAACTCTGTCTAGGCTGTTGTTCAATTCGCATGAGGGAACATGAATGTCCGACCCCTATATCGGTGAGATTCGCCTGTTCGCCGGAAAAACGGCCCCCCAGGGCTGGCACGTCTGTGATGGAACCGTGCTACCGGTTGCTCAGTATCAGGCGCTGTACGCCCTGTTGGGCAATGTCTACGGCGGCACCGCGCCGGTGTCGTTCGCGTTGCCTGACCTTCGCGGGCGTGTCCCGGTCGGCACGGGAACAGGCGTGGTACCCGACACCAACCCTGCAGCCAGCCTGACACCCCGCACATTGGGCAGTAGCGGCGGCGCCGAGACCGTGACGCTGGAGGGCCCCCACCTGCCGCCCCACACCCATGCGCTGTACGCGGGCAATGGGCCGGCCACTACGTCTACGCCGGGAACGGCGGTCACGTTCGCCAACACCACCGGGCAAGTCCGCTCATACGTGAGTGCCGCCGGAGTGCCGTCGCAGGCCAAGGCCGTCAAAACCGCGACAGGAACCATCGCGTCCAGCACGACCGCGCAGCCTCACGACAACATGATGCCGACCATGGCGTTGAACCACATTATCGCGCTGGTCGGGCTATACCCGGTCAGGCCCTGAAGGGATGGGCTGAAGAATGGATGCATACGTTGGTGAAGTTCGAGCCTTTGCGTTCGGTTACGCACCCGAAAACTGGCTGCTATGCGCTGGGCAGTTGTTGCACGCTCAGCAATATCAGTTGCTGTTCGCGGTGATTGGCCAGACCTATGGCGGCACAGGTAACGACCAGTTCAACCTGCCTGACCTCCGAAGCCAGGCGGTGATGGGGGTGGGGGCAGGCACAGGCCTGACCAACAGGCCATTGGCGGGCAAGGCCGGAAGCGTCTCGGTGGCCCTGACCGCGAACCAGGTGCCGCCTCACCAGCACGACCTGACCGTGCAGCTGCCAACACTGTCAACCGCCTCGCAATTTGCCTTGGCGGCCCCCGCCACGGACTCCTGGCTGGCCCGCCCGGTGATATTGGAAGGCAGCGATTCGGGGTATGTGGTGCCGTCTTATGCGCAGGGGGCCAGTTTCAACACTCAGCTGGCCCAGTCGGTCGGCCATACCGGTGCTTCGGCTGGTACGGTTCTGCCCCATGAAAACCGCCAACCGTACCTGGCGATGGGGTATTACATCTGCGCCGACGGGCAGTACCCGAGCCCGGGATGAGTGGGACAAGCACCACGCCGGTCCCCGTGCTGCCTGACGCCTGGGCAGCACGGGGGGTGCGGCTTCGAGAAGAGCGCGCCGACGACAAGCCGTTTCTGCAGCGCCTGTTTGCCTCGGTACGCCAGCAGGAAATGGACTTGAGCGCGTGGCCGCCGGCCCTGCGCGAGCAGTTCCTGCGCAGCCAGTTCGAACTGCAAAGCCTGCAATACGCCACGTTATGTTCGGCCTCGGAACGCTTGCTCATTGTGTTGGGGCAGGAGCCCATGGGGCGCTTGTACCTGCGTTGCAGCAACGCGGACATTCATGTGGTCGACCTGTCGCTCATGCCATCATGCCGCGGCGCGGGCCTCGGTACGGCGCTGCTGATCGCAATGCAGGAGCAAGCGCTGACAGCGGGCAAGCGCGTCACCCTGAGCGTCGCGGCGACCAACCCGGCACAACGCTTGTACCGACGCCTGGGCTTCGTCGAAAGCGGCCAACAGCCACCCTACCTGCACATGGCCTGGGCACCCCCTGCCTGACGGTGTCCTTGTTGTATGGCAAAAGGCAATTAGGTAGGCTAGCGCTTCGATTGCACAAGGATCGTGGGCTTAACGTGCCCTGATATTTTCCAGCGCCCATTCCATGAAGGTTTGCCTTGCCTGACTATCTTATCTGCGGCCTGGCCGTTCGTTCCGAGGTAGAACTTCCCGGTGTGGTCAAGGCGGTGGCGCCTGTCGAATCGGCCGATGTATTCATCCGCCGCGCAGCGGTGGCGCTACCGTTCGAAGGGGATGTCGGCAGCGGTCTGAACTGGCATGTCGAGGGCGCCAACCTGCTGTTTCGCGTGCCCGGCATCGTCCGCTGCCAGGTAACCGAGGGTCGGCTGATCCAGTTCGCTCCGGAAGGCGATACCTGCGCCGCCGAGGCGGTGCCTTTCCTGCTGAGCACTGGGTTCGGGGCGCTGCTGCACCAGCGCGAGTTGCTGGTGCTGCATGCCTCTGCCGTGGCCTTCAACGGTCATGCCGTGGCTATTTGCGGGCCAAGCGGGGTGGGCAAGTCGACCCTTGCCGCGGCGCTCTGCTCGGCAGGTGGCGGCTTTGTCTGCGATGACATGGCGGTGGTGCGTTTCGAGGCCGATGGTACACCCGCCATCACCCCTGACGGGCGCCAGCACCGCTTGTGGTCCGATGCCGTCGAGCACCTTGCGCTGGACGATCGCCGGGGCCAGGCGGTGCGCGCTACCCTGCGCAAATACCATGTCGACCCCGGTGTCGTCGCCGTCCCCGCGAAGGTGCCACTCAAGGCCATCATCGTGCTGCGCGAAGCGTCGCTGGGCATGCCCCCGGGGCTGTCGCGCCTGACCAGCGCCGACGCGGCGCCCCTGCTGCGCCAGGATATTTTCCGCCGCACGGCCGCCGCCCGCATGGGGCGTGACGTGCCTCTGTTTTTTCAGGTAGCCGCGCTGTTGGGGCAAGTACGGGTGTTCCGCTTTGACCGGCGCAACGAACTTGGGGCCATGCACGAGAATGTCCGCCTGGTGCTTGACCGGTTGGAGGGCAGCGATGACTGGTAAAGGCGCGGTCTGGCTGGCCTCGTATCCGAAGTCAGGCAACACCTGGATGCGCCTGTTGCTAGCCAATTTGATCGTCGCTCAGGATCGTCCGGTCCCGATCAACCAAATCGAGTTGCCCTCCCACAGGCTGATGCTGCGAAGTGTCGTCGAGGACATGACGCTGATCGACACCAGCCTGCTGACCCGAAGCGAGACCGAGCGGCTACGCCCCGGCTGGGCTGAGTGCATCATCGCCCAGGCGACGGAGCGTGGTTTTACCAAAACCCATGACCACTACCGCCGTAACGATGCCGGGCAAGGTATTTTCGGTGCTGCCCCGGGTATGTCGGCGGTTTACGTGGTACGCGACCCTCGTGACGTGGTCATTTCCCTTGCCCACCATGTGGGCGGGTCTGTGGACGAAGCCATCGAGCTCTTGAACCGCGACATGCGCCACCGTCAGGAGCCTGGGTGTCACACCCGGCGGTTTGACGAAGCATGGTCATCCTGGAGCGAGCATGTCAGGGGTTGGCTCGACCAGGCAGACATGCCTGTGCACTGCGTGCGTTACGAGGATCTGTTGGCCGATACGTCGGGTGCTTTCGCGGCGGTAGCGCACTTTCTCGGCCTTGATGCCCCAGCCGGTGAATTGCAACGTGCCGTGGACTTCGCCAGTTTTGACCAGGTGCGACGTCAGGAACAGGCAAACGGTTTCAAGGAGCGGATGCCCAGGTCGACCGCCCCGTTTTTCCGCTTGGGACGCGCGGGAGGGTGGCGCGAGGCCTTGTCGGCGCAACAGCAGGCGCGCATTGTCGAGGCGAATCGGCAGGTCATGACGCGCCTGGGTTACCTGTGATGCGGATCAGCGATAGACCAACGGAGAATGAGTGGATGGACGCAGCACGGCTTTGGCAAGGTGTTTACAAGCGCAACGACGGCCTGTTGGCGGCAGCCTCGGGCGATGAACTGTTGATGATGAGTGTCGAACGGGGCCGTTATTTCAACCTCAATGAGGTGGGAGCGCGCATCTGGGAACTGCTGGCGACGCCGACCAGCGTCCAGAGCCTGGTGCAATCCCTCGTCGCCGAGTACGAGGTGGCTCCCGCGGTGGCGAGCCAGGAAGTGCAGGCTTTTCTCCTGGCCTTGCAGCAGCGTGGGTTGGTCAGTGTCGCCGATGAGCCGTTGGCGTAGCTTCCGGGCCGGGCCGTGGGCCACGCGGCGCCTGACGGCCGAGGCAGCCGTCTGGCTGGTGCTGGCAGCAGTCGCGCTCAAGGTTTTGCCATTTCGCTGGATCGCGGCGCGTTGCGGCGCCACAGGTGGCCCCGCGCAGGCGGTCGACCCAGGCATTCAGGCGATGCCCTTGCTGCCCCAGGTGGGTCGAGCGGTGGAGCGTGCTGCGCGTCGTCTACCCCTGCGTCTTGCGTGTCTGCCCCAGGCGCTCGCCGCCAAGGCCATGCTTCAACGGCGCGGCATCGTGTCCACGCTTCACCTGGGGATGGCCCTCGCCGAAGGCCGACAGATGAAAGCCCATGCGTGGCTCACAGCCAGCGGCGTAGGGGTGATCGGCATGGCGTTTCGCCCAGGCTACACTGAACTGGCCGGCTTCACTCCACCCCCTTAGCGGCAGCTGTCTTCTGCGTGCGCTGGCTGGTCAGCGAGCTGTACTGCGCACGGGTGGGGTCGTGTCGGCCGTCATGGCAACGCGAAGGGGGTGGGGCGCCAACGGTACGATGGCGCTGGACGGCGGCCAAAAATCCGCTACACCATAATGGCAGCTAGCTGTTTTCACTGCATTCGACACGTCCAGCCATTTCCAGGGAAAGGAGTGAAGCATGTCAGATTTCTTTTTGGGTGAGATTCGTTGGTTCCCCTTTGACTTCGCTCCGCAAGGGTGGCTGCCCTGCGACGGCCGAACGCTATCGATCAGTACCAACCAGGCCCTGTTCGCCTTGCTCGGCACCTCCTACGGTGGCAACGGCTCAACCACCTTCCAGCTTCCCGACCTGCGTGGCCGTACCGTGGTCAGTCGCAGCCTGAGCGACCCCAACTACAGCCTCGGCCAGGTTGCCGGGGTCGAAACGGTAACGCTGACCACGGCGCAGATGCCGCCCCACAGCCATTCCTTGAACGTGGCCAGCACGGTTGGCACGGCGGCAAGCCCGGCGGCGGGCACGATCGCATCGGTGGGGGGCAGCGGTTCCATCACAGCCCCTTCGGCGTTCGCCGCGCCAGGCGCGTCCCCCGTGCCCCTCAACCCCGGCAGCGTGTCCTCCAGTGGCACCGGTACGCCGCACAACAATCTGCAGCCCTACCAGGTGCTCAACCCCTGCATCGCCGTGCAAGGTCTTTATCCGCCACGGTCATGATCATTTCCACAGGAGGGAACATGAATGTCTGATCCATACGTTGGTGAGGTTCGGTTGTTCGCGGGTGCTCGCGTGCCCGTGAACTGGCATCTGTGTGATGGAAGCCTGGTGAACATTGCCCAGAACGAAGTGCTGTTCTCCTTGCTGGGCACGGTCTACGGCGGCGATGGCATCACCACCTTCGGCTTGCCCGACCTGCGCGGCCGCGTTCCGGTGGGCCAAGGCACGGGTACTGGCCTGAGCCCCAAGGTGCTGGGTAGCCTGGGCGGTACCGAAACGGTGACCTTGCTTGAGCCCAACCTGCCACCTCATACCCACAGCCTGACCACGGCGGGTACCACGGGCACCACGGCCACCGCGGGTTCAGGCGTGACCTTCGCTGCTGTCGCCAGCCCAGCCGTGCTGTATGTGGAGGGCAGCAAGGCCGCGAGTGAGGCGACTGCCGCCGTCACCATTCCGGGTACCCTGGGCCTTGCCGGGCAGAATCAGGCGCACGAGAACCTCATGCCTGTGGTTGCGTTGAATTACATCATTTCACTGTCGGGCATTTATCCGAGCCGGCCGTAACAGGAGTTCAGCAGATGGATGGATTCATTGGTGAAGTGAGGGCATTCGCCTTTGGTTTCGAGCCGCAAGGCTGGATACTCTGCGACGGGAGGGCCCTGGCGATTTCGCAGTATTCGGTACTGTATTCGGTACTGGGTATCGCCTTTGGCGGCGACGGCACGTCGAATTTCCAGATCCCCAACCTGCAGGCGTACGCAGTACTGGGCACCGGTACTGGCCCGGGCCTGACGTCACGTACGCTGGGTAGTCAGTATGGTAGCGCGGGCGTAGCGCTGAGCGTGGCGCAGTTGCCGGCGCACGTGCACACGCTGACGCTGCAACTGGCCAAACTGGCCACGGTCGCCGAGGCCACCCTGGCGACGCCTGCGGCCGGCACGTCGTGGCTGGGACGGCCGCTGGTACTCAATGGCAATGCCGGGTCGGTCATGCCGGCTTACCTGACCGGCCAGCATTTCAACACCACGTTGCATCCGCAGGCGATCGCTTATGCAGGCGGGGTCAACAACCAGGTGCAGGCGCACGAAAACCGCCAGCCGTTCCTGACCATGGGTTACTACGTGTGCCTGGAGGGGGTTTATCCCTCGCCGGCCTGAGGTGCGGGGCGCCGTGGCCAGCGTGCCGCGGCGGCCTGCTTGAATAGCCAATTGCAATCAGTTAGCGTGGCGCTTCTTCAGTCGCGGATAGGCCGCGACCGTGTTTGCCCAAGGATAGAGCTCGTGCATTCCGACACTCCCGCTGAAACCGTGGTAGACGAAACCCTCGCCCCCAGGAAGCCATGGGTCACGCCGACCGTGCAGGACCAGAGCATTCAAAGCCTGACCGAGGGCGCCAAGTTCGGCTTTCCCAACGAAACGACGTTCAGCGCCGGCCCGGCTTCCTGAAACGAGGGGCCTGCCGTCAGGGGTGCTGTTTGAGGTAGACCGTGGCATGCAGGATGCTTAGAGGCACACCGGCGCCAGCACTGGCCATGCGGCTGTTCTCTTCGGCGAGGGCAAGCCGCGCGGCCTGCTCGGCTGGCGGCAGGCTGGCGATGCGCTGCGCGATCGCGTCCAGGTCAAACAATGCGGCGGCCTGTGCGTGGTCGGCGATTTCAGCCATGTGACGTTGCAGCGCTTCACGCTGCAGGGTTTGCAGCCACAGGGCTTCGGGAAAGGGCGTGAGCTTGGTGTGGCGCCAGCGAATCTGCGCCGGCAGTACGGCGGCCATTGCATCGCGAAACACCCGGCGTTTCCAGCCGCCGCGCAGAAACATCGTGCTGGGCAAAGACCACGCGAACTCCACCACCCTGCGGTCGCGCAGGGGATAGGCAAATGCCACCCCATGCCTGGCCCCCAGCAGCGCCCAATGCTCGCAGCGCTTGGCCAGATGATGGGCATTCAGGAGTTGCCAGCGGTTTTCCAGGGCACTGGCCGTCAACGCGCCTGACGGCTGACCGATTCCCCGCCCTGCCTTGAGCAGGGGCTGTTTGGCGGCCCTGTGACGGGCATAAGGCGTACCTTTCCCCCAGTGTTCCCACCAGCGGTAAAAGCGCTCAGGCAGCAGGTAGGGCAGCAGTTCGGCGCGCAGGATGGCCAGCGTGTTCATGCCGCGTACCCGGGCCAGGGCCTTGAACTCCCCAGCCAGGTACCTCCAGCGTCCGTGCAGGAATGCCTCGGCCAGTGCCCCCCTGCCGTTGAAGGTCGGGCCTTCGTCCCCGCCCCAGCCCGACAGGATAGTCGTGATGCCGTGGCGCGCCGTATCGGCGCATACCTGCATTTCCGGAAACGCAGGGTCGCAAGGTACCAGTTGGTCTGGGTCCATCTGCGGCAGGATGTAGGCGGCCGCATCGGTGATGCGAATGGGCTGTGACAGGATGTTGGGCGCCTGGCCCAGGGCGGCGTCGACGTAGGGGCCTTCACCTTCAAGCCTCACACCCTCGATGTATGAAGGCAGGAACGAATACCCCCGCAACGAGCGTTGTGTTTCGCCCAGCAGGCGTGCGGCGATGATCGCCAGCGAAGATGAGTCCAGGCCACCGCTGAGGTGTGCGGCGGCGTCGCCGGTGGCAGGCAGGCGGCAACGCACGGCTTCGGTGACCAGCGTGGCCAGTTGCGCGGCGGCCTGTTGCGGGGTGCCGCGGTGGCGTCCGCCCTCGGTCCGGTCCAGCCGCCAGTGCCACCGGCGTTCCACCCCTTGGGGGGACACCCGTAACCATTGCCCGGGCGCCAGGCGTTCGATCCCTTGAAACAGCGAACGCTCCGGCCCCAGGCCATGGCCCGCCAGTTCAGCCAGCAGATAATCGTGATCCAGCGCCCGGGGGATGAACGCGGCGGCATGCAGCCCCCTGGGCAATGAAGCAAAGGCGAAGCACTCGCCGGGCTGGTGGATGAAGAAAAACGGCCGGACACCCATGGCATCGCGCACGCAGATCAGGCTCCCGGAACCGGGGTGCCAGGCGGCCGCGCCGAAGTCACCGATCAACTGGCCGACGGCTTCAGGCCGCTGGGTTTGCAGCGCGGCAAGCAGCAACGCCTCGCTGTCGCCGCGTGGCTCGTGGATCTGTGCGTCGGCGGCCAGTACCAGGCCGTCGGCGCCTTGCGGCAATTCACCTGCCACCTGGCTGAAATCCAGCATGGCCAGCGCCGTTGGGCCGTCGAGATGGCGGGCGATGTGGGGGCTCAGGCCTGGCTCGATCATGGCTTGGATCATCCGCTCCAGCCGCTCGGCCTCGGCTGCCTGGCCATTCATGTGGGTGAAGCCACAGATCAATCGCATGCGGCGTGCTCCAGCTGCTCCAGGGCAATGGTGGCGAATGGGGTGTCGCCCAGCGGCCTGCCATCGAGCCTCTGGTGATGCAGGGCACCCCAGCCGGTGTTGGCCTCGATCAGCAGGGGGCCGTCGTCGGTCACGGCCACGTCCCAGCCCAGGAATACAAAACGGTCGAATGCTCCGGCATGGGCGCGTTGAACCAGTTCCAGGCAGGATGGCCAATGGGGGATAAGGGTATCGACGAGGGGCGCGTTGCTATCCGGATGAACCGCGACGGGCGTGGTGCCCGCCAGTAGCGCACGGGTCAGGCGCCCCGTGGCTGTATCAATGGCGCACAGGATTTTCGGCTGGCGCTCACCGGGTCGGCCCCAGGGCAGTGCCAGCAGCGTGGCAATGATGTGCACCTGGCCCGTGCGGTCCAGGCCGGTGATGATGCGCACTGCCAGCAACGGGCCGTTGGACAGGGCGGCCAGTTCCGGGTGGTTCGGCACCCAGGGCTGCACGATACAGTCTTGTCCCTGCCAGCGTTCGGCAAGGCCCACAGGTGTCAGGCGCCGCCCTTGGCGGTCTTGATACTGCCCGGCGTGCAATTGCCAATGCTCGGCCCCGCTGCCCTGGCTGCCGGCCAGGTCCTTGACCCACAGGCGGGCCTGGTCTGGCACGAAGGGGGCTGCCGGTACTGGCTGGCGACCTTGGGTAAATACGGCGAGGGTGGGAATGCAAGGCAGGCCATGGGTGGTACACAGCTCGGCGAAACGGGCTTTGTCCTGCACATCGTCCTGCACGGCGCCGCGATGGCGGTTGAGGGCATTAAGCACGCCCAGTTCAGGCCAGTACAGAAAGTCGCCTGCCAGGGCCCTGCGCCCGGGTTCCCACAGGCGGTAGGCACTGAACTCCAGCGGCGGCACGTTATGCAGCAAGGCCATCGTCAGCATCCGCGCCCCGTGGCGCAGTCGGGCCAGCCGTGGCTGCTGGCGCAGCGGGTCCATTCGTAGCTGTCGGGCAGTCTGCAGCAGGGCGCCCAGCGGCCACGCCACCGTCATGCCCAGCCACAAGAACCAGCGTTGGCCGAGCGGCAGCCTGGCGAACCACTCAGCCCTGGCCATCGCGCGCAGGCGCCCCATGGGGGTACGCGTGGAGCGCCGTATCATGAACGGAAAGCCGCGTGTGGCCAGCCCTTGCGCACGGTGCGCCCAGCGTATCAGGGCCATGGTGTGCCTGCCTGTGGCTGGCCCAGGCGCGCGTAGAGCAGCCCGACCATCAGGGTGGCATGCAAGGCGAAGCAGTAAAACGGCACATAGTAATCAAACAGGCCAAACGCAAGCAGTACCAGCAGGGTGACCAGCGCCCAGCCGCGCCCAGGCGTCGCGGGGGCCAGCCAGGGGCGCCACAGGGCCAGGCCCAGGGCGATGAAACCGAACGCACCGGCCAGGCCCAGTTCCGACAGCAGTGCAAGCAACAGGTTATGGGCGTGCAGTTCGCCGCGGGGGAAGCGGCCACCGGCAAAGTCCGGCAACAGGAACTGGAATACTCCCGATCCCAGGCCGAACAGAGGGTGGCTCAGCCAGGCCTGCCAGGCCGCGGCCCAGATATAGGTGCGGCCCAGGGTAAAGGCGGTCAGGGAGCTTTCGTGGGTAGCGCTGGTCAGTTCGGCCAGGCGGTCGAAGGTGATCCAGGCCACGAGCAGGGCCAGCACCAGGCCCGCGACGATGGCGAAGCGACGTGCGTACGGGCGCCCACGCACACGCCATGATACTGCCAGGGCGAGCACCCCCAGGCCCAGCAGCGGGTTGCGCGCACCGCTTGCCAACAGCGCCAGCAGGCAGCCGACCAGGGCCAGCAGCAGCGTGCCGCGCGAGCACCCGTGCAGGTTGCGCAGGTGCAGGGCCATGGCCAGGCTCATGACCGCCGTGGCGGCGAACAGCGCCGGGTGCTCATAGAGCCCGGAGGACCTGGGCAGGTAGCGGTCCAGCGTTTCCTGTGGGTAGAACAGCAGGGCCGCTGGCCGCGCACCGGGAGCGTCCAGGTGCACCGCCAGCCCCAGCAGCAGGCCCAGCCACAGGATCACCACCGACGCCAGCGCGGCGGCGCGGGCGAAGGCGGGAAAGGCCACGCAGAGGTTGAGCATGCTCCATAACAACAGCAGCTCCAGGCCATAGCGCGGGGCGAAGCGCAGGGCAATGCCCAGGCGTGGCGAGGTCAGGGTGGACACCACCAGCACCACCAGGCACAGGGCTATTGCCCAGGCCGGGCCGCGCAGCACCTTGGGCACGCCATGGTGCCAGAGCATCCAGGCGCTGGTGCACAGCGCGAACGCGCGCAGCAGCATGGAGCCCAGCGACAGGCCAACGGCCAGCCCGTGGCCGATCACCACCTGCTGCAGGGAGAACGCCAGATAGGCACACACGCACAGGGTGGTCAGTGCGGCGTTGGGGCGTGCGGTATCACGCATTGTCGCGGATGCCCATGCGCCACTTCATTTTCAGCCGCGCGACGATCAACAGGAATGCGAAGGCCGTGTTGGTTCGCACATAGCGCCACAGCAGCCGGCGAGGTTCCAGCGCCATGCGAAACAGCCACTCCATGCCCGCTTTCTGCATCCAGCGCGGTGCCCGGGGCAGGTTCCCCGACAGCACATCGAACGAGCCGCCCACGCCCATTGCTACTTTCACCCCCAGGTGCGGCCAGTGCTGTTGCAGCAGCACTTCTTTCCTGGGCGAACTCATGCCGATGAACAGCAGGTCGGCGCCGCTGGCGCGAATGGCCTCGATCACGGTGGGTTCTTGGGCTGGGCTGAAGTAGCCGTCACGCCAGCCGGCGATGTTCAGCCCCGGGTAGCGTGCCAGCAGGTACTGGGCGATCTGTTCGACCACCGTGGCGCGGGCGCCCAGCAGGTAAACCGACGCGCCGCTGCCCACGGCCATGGCGCACAGGTCGCCCAACAGGTCGATGCCAGCGCGCCGGACCGGCGGTTGCACGCCCAGCCATTTCAGGCCCAGGGAAATGCCCGCGCCGTCGATATGCACCCGCTCGGCATCTTCCAGGGCGCCCATCAAGGTCGAGTCACCGCGCGCATCCACCAGTTTCGCCACGTTCAACCCCTCCAGGCGCAGGCGCGTGCCGCCTTCCACCGCGCGTCGCGCGGCGGCGATCAGCTCCTGTGGGGGAACCAGGTCGAGGGGGCAACCCAGGAAATCCATTCGTAGGCGGTCAGGGGTGTTCATGGGCGGCCTCAGGGGCAGGAGGTGAGAGAGGGCGTTGGCTGCGCAACGTGGCGCCGCACAGCAGCCAGAAGGCGCCGGTGCCGGACACGGCCAGGACATGCTCGGAACTGATCAGCGTGGTGGCCACGCCGATGGCCAGCCAGAAGGTGGCCAAGGCCATGGGGTCGTGGTGCAGCCGGTAGCTGCGCCACAGGGCGAGGGTGCAGTTGAGGTAGAACCACAGAAACAGCAGGGCGGCGGGCAGGCCCAACTGGAAGGCGATACTGAAGATGGCACCTTCGCCGCCGCCGATGGTGGCGCGGCTCTGCTGGGCGGCGATCGCGCCCTGCTGGCCGAGGCCTGCACCCCACAGCAGTACCCGCGGCAGGTCATGGATGTTCTTTTGCAATGCGTCCCAATGGCCAATGGTAGAGCCGTCGAGGAAATTGATACTGACCAGCACGATGCCGTAGGAGGCGCAGCCAATCGCCAGCAGCGCACCCAGGGTCAATACCAGCCGCGAGGCGCCATCACGAAACAGCGTCTTGCTGGTGGCCATGTAGCCCACCAGCGCCAGGCCTGCGGCCAGCATGGCGCCGCGGGTGCCGGACATCCAGATGCCGCTGAACAGCAGTGCGCACAGTGCCAGGCCCAGCCAGCGGCTGCGGCGCTCCAGCCAGGCGATGCTGGTGATGGCGGCCACGGCGAGGAACATGCCCTGGGCGAGCGGCGCGGCCAGCAAGCCTGCGGCGCGGCGGCCCAGGGCTTCGGTGTCCGGGTAGAAATTCCATGGCAGGCCAGTGTCAGGGTTGGCGCCCACCAGCAAGCCTTTGACATCGCGCATGTACTGGGGGAATGCCAGGGTGTCGATCCAGAACCCGGTGTGCCGCTGCTCCCAGGCCCCGAACAGGGTGCTGGCCACGGCCAGGGTGGCGAGCAGCCCGCCGTAGCGGTGCAGGCGGGCAGGGTCGCGCACGCAGTAGAAACCCACCAGGAAAAACAGCATCGGAATCAGCAGGGTGCCGAACGAGCCCAGGAGAATACCGCTGGTGGTCGCGCTGCGGTCCAGCACCAGGTAAGCCAGCGCCAGGATGCCGTAGGCCAGGACCGGCACCAACAGGCGGGTGGGCAGGCGCACGCTGACCAGGCACAGACCGGCGATGGCGATGGCCAGCACGTCGCGCAGGTTACGCAAATGCCCCGCCTGCGGCCAGGCGCCGCCGTGGTAGAGCCAGGCGGTGCCCAGGTCACCCAGGTGTATCCACACCACCAGGAATACGAAGACCAGCCACCTCATGGCGTGCGCTCCTGGCGCAGGCGCGCGCGGTATTGCCGCCAGCGTTGCAGCTCGCCCACCAGGCCAGCGCCCAGCAGGCCCAGGACCCTGCGTTTACCGAAGTTCTTCAGGCGGTCGCGCAGGCCCCAGCCCACGCGTTCGATCCAGTGGTCCACGGCCACGACGGTGGCCTGGGCCGCGGCGCGCACCGGCGTCTCGGCCAGGCGTTCAGGGCGCCGGGCATGCAACCACAGCGTGCCTTCCAGCGCCGCCAGCGGGTGCTGGCCACGGCCAGGGTGGCGAGCAGCCCGCCGTAGCGGTGCAGGCGGGCAGGGTCGCGCACGCAGTAGAAACCCACCAGGAAAAACAGCATCGGAATCAGCAGGGTGCCGAACGAGCCCAGGAGAATACCGCTGGTGGTCGCGCTGCGGTCCAGCACCAGGTAAGCCAGCGCCAGGATGCCGTAGGCCAGGACCGGCACCAACAGGCGGGTGGGCAGGCGCACGCTGACCAGGCACAGACCGGCGATGGCGATGGCCAGCACGTCGCGCAGGTTACGCAAATGCCCCGCCTGCGGCCAGGCGCCGCCGTGGTAGAGCCAGGCGGTGCCCAGGTCACCCAGGTGTATCCACACCACCAGGAATACGAAGACCAGCCACCTCATGGCGTGCGCTCCTGGCGCAGGCGCGCGCGGTATTGCCGCCAGCGTTGCAGCTCGCCCACCAGGCCAGCGCCCAGCAGGCCCAGGACCCTGCGTTTACCGAAGTTCTTCAGGCGGTCGCGCAGGCCCCAGCCCACGCGTTCGATCCAGTGGTCCACGGCCACGACGGTGGCCTGGGCCGCGGCGCGCACCGGCGTCTCGGCCAGGCGTTCAGGGCGCCGGGCATGCAACCACAGCGTGCCTTCCAGCGCCGCCAGCGGGTGCTGGCCACAGCTGATCACCTGCAGCCCCGACGCCTCGGCCAGGCGCCGCAGGGCATCGGCGCAGAAATAACTGAGGTGCGCGGGGTGCACGAACAGCCGGGTATTCCAGGCGGCCATCAGGTCCGGTACTTCCACCCACAGTTGGCCACCTTCGCGCAGGGCCTCGCCGGCCTGCTGGAAGAAACCCAGCGGGTCGGGCAGGTGTTCCAGCACATGGAAGGCCACCACCGCGTCGACGCTGGCCGGTTGCACCGCGGGCAGGTTGTCGACGAAGCGTACCGGCGCACCGTCCAGCAGCTCGCCACGGTGGGCGCTGTCCGGCTCGCTGGCGACCAGGGCCAGGTCGGGCCGCGAGCGGCCGGCCTGGCCGAGAAAGGCGCCGAACCCCGAGCCCAGTTCGAACAGCCGCGCGCCCGCTGCCAAGGCCGGTTCGATCAGGCCCAGGCGTTGGCGGGCGATGTCGCGGTCACCGCGCCAGGCAAAGAAGCGGGCCTTGTCACGCCACGGTACCTCGGCGGGAAACAGCCGGCGGTAGGGGCCCTGGTAGAAGCGCGTCAGGCCTGCGTCGGTGAAGCCGGGTGCCAGGTACACCCCGGCGCAGTAGCCGCAACGGCGTAGCGCCTGGCCGGAGCCGGCGTACACTTCCGCCCAGAAATAACGCTGGCCGGCACTGCTGCCGCACAGGCGGCACTGGCCCAGGTCGGGTGCCAGCCCCCAGTCCTTGATCCGTTCAGGCATGGAACCTCCGGTACCACAAGGCCACCGACAGGGCCAGCCACAGCGTGCTGTGCACCTGCCCGCGCGCCAGTTGCCGGCGCAACCCCTCGGTGTCGATCAGTCGGGCCAGGTCCGCTGGCAGGTCCCCGAGCAATTCACGCCATGGCAGTTGCGCGACCAGGAACTGTTCGGCATGGCCGAAGCCGGTGTCCTTGGGGGTTGCGACCACAGCATCCGGCAGGTGCCCGGTGAAAGCGTCGCGCAACAGTGCCTTGGAGCGTTTCTCGCCAACGCGCGCCGCCGCTGGCGTGGCGAACGCGCGCTCCACCAGGCGGTGGTCCATGAACGGGTTACGCAGTTCGATGCCGGCGTTCATGCTGTTGCGGTCCGCCAGGCGCAGCACCATGGGCACGATGCTGTGCAATTGGTCCTGGCGCAGGCGGCTGTCGAGGTCGCCCTGCATGTCGTCCTGCAAGGCGGCCAGCCGGTGGCGCTGGGTGTGCCAGAGTTCGCGGCTCATCAGCCCCACGCTCGGCCGTTGATGGCGCAGCAACGGCCCCAGCACGCCCAGTGGCAGGTCCCAGGCCAGTCGGTTGAGCAGCAGGCCGGGGGCGAAGGTGCGATGCCCCAGCAGACGCGCGGCGCGGCGCCATTGCCCGGTGTGCAGGGCATCGCGTACGGCCAGTGAGTGGTAGCGGGCGATATAGCCGCCGAACAGTTCATCGGCGCCTTCGCCGGACAGCACCACCTTGTAGCCCCTGGCGCTGATGGCGCGGTAGGTGCGCAGGCTGGCCAGGGCCGAAGGCGTGCTGAAGGGTTCGCCCTGCACACTCACCAGGTCCATCAGTTCAGCGGCCGAGGGCAGGGCGGCAAACCGCAGGATGTGGTGGCGGTCGCTGGCGCCGCGCAGTTGCATGAGGGTGCTGGCGCGGGCCGATTCATCGTAGGCGGCCTGGGCGGCGCCCTCGTAGGCGTAGGTGAAGGCGCCACCCAGGCGCTGACGGGGCTGCTGGCTGGCGCCCAGGGCGACGCTGGTGATGATCGAACTGTCCAGCCCACCGGACAACAGGCTGGCCACCGGTACATCGGCTTGCAAGCGCAGGCGCACGGCGTCTTCCACCAGGGCGCGGGTATCGTCACTGGACAACGGCGCGGCACTGTCCCGCTGTGGCCAATGGTGGTAGGGCACAGCGCTGAAGCGGCCCGTGCGGCTCATGCGGCACAGTTGGCCCGGGGGCACGGCGCGGATGCCTTCGAAGAAGGTGGAGGTGCCCATCTCGGAAAAACTGGTCACCAGAAAGTCAAAGACCTTTTCCGGGTCAGGTGCCGGGTAGCCGCCGCGCATGGCGGCGATGGCGGCGATTTCGCTGGCCAGCAACAGCTGGCGGCCATCGTGGTACAGGTACAGTGGTTTGACGCCGAGGCGGTCGCGGCAGTACACCAGGTCACCGCTGGCGGCGTCCCAGATCACCACCGCCCACATGCCGTTGCAGCGGGCAAACAGGCCTTCGCCCCATAGCCGCCAGCCGTGCAGCAACACCTCGGTATCACCGTCGGTGACGAACTGGCAGCCCAGGGCCTGAAGCTGTTGGCGCAAGGCGACAAAGTTGTAGATGGCGCCGTTGAACACCATTACCGTGCCGGTGACGGGGCAGCGCATCGGCTGTTCGGCGGCGCTGCTGGTGTCCAGAATCGACAGGCGTCGATGGCCCAGCAGGGTATCGGGGGCTTGCTCGGCCAGCACCAGGCCTTCGGCGTCCGGGCCGCGCCGGGCCAGGGCACTCAAGCCCAGGCGAGCACGGGGGCGCAGGTCGCCCAGGGGCGCCAGCGCGCGCAGGGCGATCACGCCACACATGGGTTTCGCTCCTGCCAGCACGGCCATTGACGCAGAACGCCGGCCAAGGCGGGCACCGCCAGTAGCGCGCCGGCCGCCAGGCCCCAGGCGCGGCCACCGGCAAGGCAAGCCAGCAATGCCAGCGCCGTGGCCACCACGCCCCGCGCAGTGGGCCGCAGGCCGAGCAAGGCGCCCAGGCCCGCCAGCGTCGCCAGCATGGCGCCGCTTCTGGCCCACAGCAGGGCAGTCGGCTCACCCGCCAGCGCCGCGCAGCCTTGCAGCAGCGCGCTGACGCCCAGGCCAACCACCAGCAGGCGCATCAGGCTGCGCTCTCGGCGCTGGCTGATCAGCAAGGTGGTGAGAAAACTCGATGACGCGGAAACCCCCCACGCCAGCACGACAATCATGCCCAGGGCCAGCCATTGGCGCTGTTGCCCGGGTGCGGTCAGGCCTTGGCCCAGCAAACCTGCGGCGAGCACAACGGCAGTCGCCCACAGCACCAGCGAGGCGCCGGCCAGGGAGTGCTGGTGGCCGCGCTCGGTACGGGCCACTGGCAGCAACAGGCGGGCCACTTGCACCAGCACGCCCGACAGGCCATTGAGCACGTGGCCGAGAATCAGGAAGAACGGCAGGAACCCCGGCGCCAACGGTGCCAGTAAAAACGGTGTGAGGCGATCGTGCAGGATGCCGCATACCCCCAGCAGGGAAAGCTGCAAAGCCGACGCCAGTTGCCCTCTGCCCCAAGCGGGCAGCCACAGCCGCAAGCGGCCACTGCACACCACGCTCACGCAGGCTTGCACCCCGTAGCCCAGGCTCACCGCCAGGCCGGCGCAGGCCGCGGTGCTCAGTGCCAGGCGCCCCTGCAGCAGGCACCACAGCAGCAGGGCCGTGGGCCACGCCACCTGGGCTACCAGCAGCCCTGACACGCGCCGGCCTGCGGCAATCAGTGGCGAGGAGAAGTTGCCCACGGCGAGCAGGCAGGCAGGCGCCGCGGCCAGCAGGTACCCGCGGCTGGCGGCGTTGTCCGCCCACAGCCACGGCCCGGCGAGCGCCGCCACGGCCATGAGCACCGCGGTGGCGACCAGTTTGTGGCCCAAGGCCTGACGCCACTGGGTTTGCCAACCGTCCCTGTGTGGGGGTTCACGCAGGAATATCGACGAGTACCCCAGGTCCGCGAGGAAGATCAGGGTCACCAGCAACAGGTGCGCCAGCCCGACCGCGCTGTAGTCCGCCGCGCCCAGCAGGTGCAGCAGTTGCAGTTGGAACAGGAAGTTCGCGAGCTGGCCCACGCCGTAGCTGGAGGCAGCGGCCAGCCACAAGCGTCGCGGGGCGGCGGCGGGGTGTGCGGTGGTCACGCCGTGGCGTCCGGGAACAGTACCCGCCGCAACGCCTCCTCGAACGGCCACTGCGGTTGCCAGCCCAGCAACGCCAGGGTGCGTGCCGGGTCACCGAGCTGGCTGGGGCGGTCCACCCGGCGCTTGCGGGCCGGGTCCACTTCGATGCGCACCGGTTGTCCCAGAATGCCGGCGATCTGTTCCACCAGTTGTTCCACCGAGTGCTCCCGGCCCGAACACAGGTTCAGGGCATCGAACGCCACGTCGGTGCGCGTGTCCTGCAGCAGGGCGATCAGCCCGCGGGCTGCATCGTCGGCGTGCAGGTAGTCGCGCCGGGGGCTGAGGTTGCCAAGCCTGACCAGGCCTTCGCCACCCTCGCGCAGTTGCTTCAGCACTTCAGGGATCAGGTGGCCGTTGGGGTCGTCGTGGCCGATGACATTGAAGATACGTGCCACCCGGCCGATGCCGGCGCCGCGTTGTGCCCAGAAACGCAGCTGCTGTTCGTTGCAGTGCTTGGTCAGGGCGTAGTTGTCGCAAGGTGCCAACGGGCTGTCGAGCTCCTGCAAGGGCGCTTCCTGCCAGGCGTATACCGCCCCGCTGGAGGCGATGGTTACCCGCTGTATACCGGCTTGTTCGGCAGCGGCCAGCAGCCGTTCGGTGCCGACGATGTTGACGTCCAGGCAATGGGCTCGCTGGGCCTCGCAGGTGGGAATGTGGTGTACCGCGGCCAGGTGCAGGACGGCGTCGGGACGAAAGTCGCGCAGCAGCGCGTTCAGGGTCTGGCCGTCACGCAGGTCGCCCCGTACCGCCAGGCTGGCCTGTTCAGGCATCGGCAAGCCGCTGGACAGATCGTCGAGCACCGCCACCTCGCCACCGGCGGCGCGCCACTGGCGGGTCACTCGGCGGCCGATCATGCCGGCACCGCCGGTCACCAGCAAACGCATCATGGCTGCACCTCGACGATCAGCCAGCGCCGCAGGGGGCCGCGCAGCCAGGGCAGCACGGGGCGGCCGCGGCGCAGGGCCGAGTGGGCGCCCAGCGATAATGACAGTACGCCCGCCACCAGCACGAACACCCCAAGGCCTACCCACGTGGGGTTGCGAGCGGTGATCGGTGTGCTGGAAATGGCTGAGCGTGTCTTGATGCCGATAGCCTGCTGGCGGGCCTCGGCCTGGGCCAGCTTGAGGTCCATTTCCTGGCTGGCTTCCTGGCCAGGGCCGGGTAGATCGGGGTTTTGCGCCAGCAGGGCGTCACGGTTATCGCGCAGTTTGGCGACAATCTCACTGCCTGACGAAGCGGCCCGGATAGTCGGGTCGATGTCCGTGATCAGCCGTTGCGTCCACTCCAGGCGCTCCAGGTCATGGCGCACCTTGCGCGCATTGGCCTGCAATTCGGAAATGGTGGCTTGCAGCGCGACGATCTGCGGCAGCGGCCCCAGGTATTTGCCGCCGCCGTCGGTGACTGACACCACGGTATGGGCGTCCATGGTGCGCAGTTCAGGGTAGTGGTCCAGCAACTGGCGCATGTCGGCCACGCGCGCCTGCGTCTGCTGGATATCGAACTCGATCTGCAGCAGGCTCAGGTGCAATTGCGGGCGTCGGGCCAGCGCGCTTTCATCGTCACGCACCAGGCTGATCACGCTGTTGGCCAGCAGCGCCTGGCGGATATGATCAGTGAGAATGGCCAGGTCCTGGCCAGCCTGGGCCTCGCTCCTGACCCGCAGGGCCATCTCCAGGCCCAGGCCACGGGTTTTCTGGAATTCGGTGGCTGGCAGGTCGCGGGCGTCGTCGCGGCGCAGGGCCGAGTGGGCGCCCAGCGATAATGACAGTACGCCCGCCACCAGCACGAACACCCCAAGGCCTACCCACGTGGGGTTGCGAGCGGTGATCGGTGTGCTGGAAATGGCTGAGCGTGTCTTGATGCCGATAGCCTGCTGGCGGGCCTCGGCCTGGGCCAGCTTGAGGTCCATTTCCTGGCTGGCTTCCTGGCCAGGGCCGGGTAGATCGGGGTTTTGCGCCAGCAGGGCGTCACGGTTATCGCGCAGTTTGGCGACAATCTCACTGCCTGACGAAGCGGCCCGGATAGTCGGGTCGATGTCCGTGATCAGCCGCTGCGTCCACTCCAGGCGCTCCAGGTCATGGCGCACCTTGCGCGCATTGGCCTGCAATTCGGAAATGGTGGCTTGCAGCGCGACGATCTGCGGCAGCGGCCCCAGGTATTTGCCGCCGCCGTCGGTGACCGACACCACGGTATGGGCGTCCATGGTGCGCAGTTCAGGGTAGTGGTCCAGCAACTGGCGCATGTCGGCCACGCGCGCCTGCGTCTGCTGGATATCGAACTCGATCTGCAGCAGGCTCAGGTGCAATTGCGGGCGTCGGGCCAGCGCGCTTTCATCGTCACGCACCAGGCTGATCACGCTGTTGGCCAGTAGCGCCTGGCGGATATGATCAGTGAGAATGGCCAGGTCCTGGCCAGCCTGGGCCTCGCTCCTGACCCGCAGGGCCATCTCCAGGCCCAGGCCACGGGTTTTCTGGAATTCGGTGGCCGGCAGGTCGCGGGCGTCGTCGCGGCGCAGGGCCGAGCGATATTGCACGGTGGTGTTCCAGAACACGGGCGTCAGGGCCAGGCGAGCCAGCAACGGGCTGGCGGTGAAGGAATGGGCGACCCAGCGCTGGTCCCACAGGAAAGACTGTGCCTGGCGCCATTCTTCAAGGGTGATGTCGGGGACTTCCACCAATGCCGTGACGCTGTAGAGCGGGCGACTGGCGATCAGGGCGCCCAGGGCCAGCGCTGCGGCCAGCGCCAGCAGGCCGATGAATCGGCCGAACCGCTGGTAGAAACGCAGTACGCGAAGGAGCAGTTCGCCCAGGGACATTTCGTCCGGCGCAGAGCCGGAGGCGTTGCGGGGTGCCGTCGTGTGCATGGACCAACCTGTAGAGAAGCGTGAAGGCTGTCGTCCACCCACAAGGTCGAACGCTCATCCGTTGAGATGCGCAAAATGCCATACCCGATCAAGCGTTGCAATCGTGCCCCGTACTAGCGGGCACGGGGGGTATGGCTGTGTGCCATGCCCCAGCGGCCCAGCAGCAGCGCGAACAGCAGCGACTCGGTGCCCAGCGTGCTCCACGCAGCCCCCAGGGCGCCATGCCGAGGTATCAGCCAGGTGTTTGCGGCCAGGTTGAACAGGGCCGCCAGCCCGGCCGCCAGGGCGTAGAAACGCTCCTGATGATGGGCGATGGCCCAGTAAGTGAGCACGGCATTGGGCAGTGCGGCGATCAGCGCACCGAACAACCACCCCACCAGGTCTGCCTGAGCGAAATCGGCGCCGAACAGGCCAGCGGCCACAAAGGTGCCAAAGCCATTGCCGAGCAGGGCGAGAACGATGCCCGCGGCCATGGCCAGGCCCATGGCCGCCAGTTCCAGTGAGCGCCCGCTGCCGGGCTGGCGCATGCGCCGAAAAACCAGCAGGGCCAGGGGGGCGCTCAGCAGCATTACGCCGTCGTATAGCCGGTACGCCGCGGCATAGCGGCCTGCCTCGGCGGGGTCGTGGTTCAGGGTATACAGCAGGACGATGTCGACACGATGGTAGATCAAGGTGGCCAGGTCGATGCCGGCGAAGCCAAGGGCAGCGCGATACAAGGGCGCGCGGGGCCAGCGCAGACGCGGCCGCTGCCCCGGCCAGGTCAGCCACCCCGCCAGCAACAGGCCAAGGGCCCAGCCCAGCAATACCACCGTGGCGGTGGGGCCGAACCACCACAGGCCGGTCATGATGGTGGCGGCGCTGAGCAACCGGCACCGCACCTGCCAGGCTGCCTCGCGGCGCAGTTCTCCGGCACCTTTGAGCCACGCTGAATACCACAGGGTCAGGGTAATGACGGCAAAGCACAGGGCCGTGGCGGGTGCGGCCCAGTCACCGGCCCAGGCCAGCGCCGCCACGGCCAGCAGCGGTGCGGCCAGGAGCAGATGGCCAAGCATGGCGCCGGCCAGCGCGGGCCCGTTCAGGCCCAGCCCGGGGGTAGGGGCGGCGCGCTCACGCAGCAGCAGGGTACGAAAACCGCCGTCCAGGATGATGCCCAGGCTGGCCCCCACACCCAGATAGAATGCATAACCGCCAAAGGCCGACGGAGTCATCAAGCGTGCAAGCACGACCGACAGGGCCATGGACACCAGCGCGCAGACCAGCGAAGCGGCCCATTGCGCGCTGACGCCCTGGCGCCCTATCTCACCCAGGCGGCCGCGCAGGCCGGTGGCGAAGGCCGGCACTCAGTGGGCCTGCACTTCGCGGTAGGCCGCCACGGTCAGGTCGGCGCAGCGGCGCCAACTGAACTGCGCGGCCTGGGCGAGCCCCTGGGTCACCAGCGCCTGGCGCCAGTGGTCATCCTCCAGGGCGCGTTGAATGTGCTGTTGCCAGCCATCCACATCATCCGGGGGGACATAGCGCGCCGCGGCGCCGCCCACCTCCGGCAAGGAGGCCGCGTCGGAACAGACCACCGCCACGCCGCTGGCCATGGCCTCAAGCACCGGCAAGCCGAAACCCTCGTAACGCGAAGGGAACACGAACAGTCGTGCCCCGGCCACCAGCGCCGGTAACAGGCTGTCCTCGACAAAACCCAGGTAGCGTAGCCAGCCCTGAGCGGCGGCCTGCTGCAGGCGGTGGTGCAAGGTGTCGCTTTCCCAGCCCCGGTAGCCGGCGACCACCAGCGGGTAGTATTGGCGCAGGGCCAGGGGCAACCTGACGTAGGCGTCCAGCAAGGTACCCAGGTTCTTGCGCGGCTCCACCGTGCCCACGTACAGGCAGTAGCCCCGCGCTCGCAGGTTCAGCCGTTGCATGGTGCAGGCCAACAGGCCGTCACTGTGGGGGCGGAACACCTCGCTGGCCGCCAGTGGTGTGACGCGAATGGCTTCATGGGGCCAGTCCCACAGCTCGGCGATTTCCCGCCGGGCAAATTCGGACACGGTGATCACCATCGAAGTCTGGCGTAACGACCGCTCCACTTCCTTGAGCATGAAACGCACCCGGTCCTGGCGGTGGGTGTGGGCAAAACGGCGTACCGACGCGTCGTGCAGGGTCAATACACAACGCCCCTTGAAGGTTGGCGCATAGAAATTGGTGCCGTGGAACAAGCGGTCGGCATGCCCTCGCAGTGCCCTGGCGCGCGTGAATTCGGACCAGCGCCGGTACACCTCCACCGGCAGGCCGAAGCGCGAGAGCAGATCGCGCACCCGGCGCCGGTCATCCGTGCCTGGCAACACCTGGGGCAGGCCGGGCAGCAGGGTGCCGGCGCGCATGCACAGCAAGTCGAGGTCGTCGCGCCGGGCCAGTTGGGCTGCCAGTTCCAGGGTGTAGCGGCCGATGCCGGTCAGTGGGAACCGCAAGGTGTCGACGGACATGGCCAGTTTCAGCGGTGCCGATTCGGGCAATGGGCTCAAGGCGTTCATCGTGCGCGGCTTATTTTGGGCAGCGTGCCCGGCGACTTGGGCAGGGCTTGCGCGTCGGCCCGGACGCAGGCAGATTGCAGGGCCCGGATGATGAAGTGATCGCCATGCCCGCTCGCCGTTCCTTTTCGCTGCTGGCCGACCTGCGCCGCCTTGATCGCCAACTGGTGGCGCTTGCCTGTCCCGGTTGCGGGGTCGATGCCCCTTTCCCGATTCGGGATCATGATCGCTATTTCCTCAAGGTGAAATTGTCGGCCTGCCGTGGCTGTGGCCTGGTTTACCTGGCGCGGGGCCTGAGCGGGCAGGCCCAGCACACCTTCTACCGCGAGTTGTACCCGCGGTTGATGTGCCAACCCCCAGCACCCCCCGAGCGCTGGCACTACCGCTTGCTGGCCGGCTATCGCTACAGCGAAATCAGCGCGGTGACCGGGGCGTTCGAGTCGGTACTGGACGTGGGGGCAGGCCTGGGCTTCTTCCTCGAAGCCTGCCGTGCGCAGGGCGTCAGCCAGTACATGGGCCTGGAGCCGGGCGCCCCGCAACGCGAGCACGCGGTGCGGCTGCTCGGTTCCGACGACCGCGTGCGAGCCGAGGGCCTGGGCGATGACACCCGGCTGCCGTTCGCGCCGCGCCTGGTGACGCTGTTTCACGTGCTCGAGCACCTTGAAGATCCCGGCCGGGCACTGCGCCAGGTGGCAAGGCTGATGGACCCTCAAGGCTGGCTGGTGATCGAGGTGCCGGACATTCGGGCCGACTGGCATGAGCTGGGGCTGCACCAGATTCATGTGTCCCACCGCAGCTATTTCTGCCCGCGCACGCTTGAGGCCTTGCTGGGCAATAACGGGTTCACCGTGCTGCACCAGGCGCGCGAAGCCCACGGTATCTACAACGGCAACCTGCGGGTATTCGCCCGGCCGGGCAATTCGCCGCTGGGGTACCAGGCCCCGGCCGCTGGCGAGCTGCACGCATTGGCCAGCCATGTGCATGCGCACATTCGGCCTCTGAGCCTGCGCAATGGCTACCCACGCACGGCGCTGCGCCTGGGGCGCATGGCGTTGAAGGGGCGCTGAAACCGGCCTCATGGCCGTACCAGCACCCGGTAAAGGCGCACCACGGGGTACAGAAACGCCAGCGGCGCGGGGAGTGTGGCGCTGTGGTTGTCCTTGCCCGTAGGGCTCAGCCAGTCGCACAAGGCGCCCAAACGCTGGCGCAGGCCGTCCTGCAGGGTCACGTCCAGTGCCACGCGGCGCATGGGCCCGAGGTGAGCGGCGATCTGCTCGTCCGACCAGCACTGTTCGATGGCTTGCAGCGCCAGCGCCGCCATGGCTCGGCTGGAGCGGCAGGGGCGGCGCACCTGTTCCAAGGCCGCCGGGACGGGCGTGGCAAACAGCGTGGCCAGCACGCTCAGGCAGGCGTCGAGCATGGCGCAGGTCCCATTGCGGCGAAATTGCCGGGCGGCTTGCTCCATGTCCAGGCCAGGGTGGGTAAGCAAGGCATGAATATCGACCAGCCAGATCAGCCGCCGAAAACAGTGCTGGTTGGCATGGGCGATCAGGTAGGGCAAGGCCTGGTCGGGGGCCAGGCAGTTCACCGGCGTACCCTGCAGGTCGAGGGTGCTGGCCGGCGTGGCGGCATCTGCCAGCAGGTGCTTGCGCCGCAGCAGGCGTCGGTGCAGCTCGACCCGGGGTTGCCCCTGGGCATGCAGCAGTACCAGCTCATGGGTGCCCGCAGGCAGCGGTAACGTCTGGCCTGGCGCTGGGTGATAGCCTTGCCGCGCCAGTACCTCCAGCGCTTTTGGCCAGTGCTGTTCGGGCAGCAGAATGTCCAGGTCGACACCACCGCGGGCACTGAGCCGGCCATGGGCTTGCAGTGCCAGAGCGGGGCCTTTGAGAGCGACCGGGCGCAGCTGCTGTTCGTCCAGGGCACGGCTCAGTCGTGTGAGCGCCGCCCCCAATTGCAAGGCGCGCAGGGTGATGCGGCGTTGTTCCTGGGCCAGGGCGGTTGCGGTGTGCGCGGCCATGGCGCGCAGGCGGGGGGTGTCGATCAGGCCGGCGATGCCATGGTGGCGAACGAAGGCCGCCAGGCCCGAGTCAGGCGAGGTGTGGGCCAGGCAGCCGAATCCCATGAGCCACAGGGTCTGGCGCAGCAGCACGTTTTCTGATCGAATCACGCCGTTCTCAACACTGCGCACGTGATGGCCCGCTCGCCAGACCGGTTCGCTGGGTGCGGCTTGCGACGCAGTCCATCCTGGACGCATGAACGCGGCCCTTTCCAAAGCCTGATTGGCAAGTCACTCTCGCACCTGTAGCGTTAGGCCATCAACGATAGGGATATTGCCCATGAAGTCCTCGGTTTGGCTAGAGGGATCTTATCAGCAGCGCTTTGCGGACCTGCGTCGGCGCTTCGGTGAGGCCGCCGCCGATGTACGTCATGAGCTGTTCTACCTGGGGGCTGGAAGGCAACCGTGGCGTGCCGGGCTTCGGGCCCTGGTGGCGTGGCTGCGTGACACCTGGCAACTGCTGCGCCAGCCTGGGCACCGCCTCCAGGGCGGCGAGCGCCCCATGATCCTGCTGGCCACGCTGGCCGGCGTCAGTGGCTGGGGCACCCTGCTGCGGGCCTTGCCGGCGCTGGCTGCCCAGCCGCGGCCGGTGCTGGTTCTGGCGCACCCGCGCCTGCCACGCAGTGGCTTTCCCGCCGACCTGCCGGTTCTGCGCCCGTCGCGGCCCTCACCGGGCGTACTGTGGAACAGCCTGCGCACGTTGCTGCGTGGCCTGGCCCAGGGGCAGCCTTTATTGCTGGCAAGCTGCCTGGCACGCCGCTGCCTGTGGCAGGGTAGCCTGCAGCGAACCCTGGGTGCCTGCCAGGGCGTGCTGGTGTTGCACAACGACTTCGACCTGATGAGCCGGGCGTCCCTGGGCCAGGGCCTGCCGGCCATCTGCCTGCAGCATGGCGTGCCCACGGACGAATTTTTCCCCGTGCGTGCCGACTGGTACCTGGTATGGGGAGCCAGCAGCCGTCGCGCTTTCGTCGCGGCCGGCTGCCCGGACAGCGCCCTGATCGACGATAGCCTGGGCCGTGCCGGCTTGCCGGTGCCGCCGCCGCAAGCACCCCAGGGCCTGGCGCTGCTGTCGCAAACCCACGCGCCGGTGCTGGGCAGCGATATCAAGCAACGCCTGTGGGCTTTGGCGGCCGAGCTGTTACGCCTGGCGCCACACACCCGGATTCTTCTGCACCCCCTGGAAACCGAGCCCTACCACGGTGTTGCCGCCGCGGCCTGCTCCCGTCCACCGCACCCGGTACTGCGCGCGGGTGGCAGTGGAACGCAATTGGTGGTGGGCTATTGCTCCACCGCCATGCTCGAAGCCGCACTGGCGGGGCATTGGGTGGTGGCGTTGCAATGGCCGTTGCCGGGCAACCAGGCGGCCCGCGCGGTGTTGGCTGCGCCATTGCATGCCGACTCGGCGCAGCAGGTGGTACAGCTCTATGGCCGCCTGCGCCATGACGCAGCCTTCCGCGAGCAGGCCGCCGATGCCCAGGCGCGCTGGTTGCAAGCCAGTTTCAGCGAAGTGCCCGGCGGTTTTGCCGGGTGGCTCGAACGCATTGCCCAGGGTTCATCGGCGGAGGTCACGCCGTGAGCGTAAAGGTGCTGCAGGTGAGCAAGGAGTTCGAGCCGTTGTCCAGCGGCGTCGCCCGCCACATCCAGGGGCTGGCCCTGGCGCTGCGCGGGCAGGGGGAGGTGCGCCTGGCGGTGCTGGCGCCGACGGTCGATCGACGCGACCCGCCCTGCCCACTGACCCAAGGCGGGTACGCCAGCCTGTGGCGTGCCGTGGGGGACAGCGATGTGGTCCATGTGCACGGCGCGCGTACACCCTTTACCGCGGTGGCGGCCATGCTCGCCAGACTCCGTGGCGTGGCGGTGGTCTACACCCCGCATTGCTATTACGACACGGGGACCTGGTGGCGCAGGGGGCTCAAACGTCTCTGGGACCTGACCGTCGAGCGCTGGCTGGTTCGGGCCGCCGGCGCGGTGGTGCTGCTGCATCAGGGCTGGGTTGTCGACCTGGCCCGGCGCGGGCTGCACCCGGGCCGGGTATTGATCGTGCCCAATTGCATCGATGAGCATCGTGAGGCGTTTTCGGCGCCGGTCGAACGGCTGGCTGGCAGCCCGGCATTGCTGTCGGTGGGGCGCCTGGACCCGGTCAAGCGTCTGGATGATGTGATCCTCGCGCTGGGCACTGACGTGTTGGCCGGGGCGCAGCTGCATGTGGTCGGTCGAGGCGACGATCGCCTACGCCTGGAGGCCCTGGCCGAAGCCCGTGGGCTGGCCGCGCGGGTTCATTTCCACGGCTGGCAGGACGACCTGGCCACGGCTCGCATGATGGCCGGCTGTGATGCGATGGTGCTGGCTTCGGAGCGCGAGGGCATGCCCACGGTGGTGCTTGAAGCGTTGCTGGCCGGGGTGCCGATCCTGTGCTCGGACATCGAAGGCTGTCGCGCCATCACGGATGCAGTGGGCTGGCCGGCGCTGTTCCCGCTGGCCGAGCCAGAGGCCCTGGCGAGATGCGCGGCCGCCTACGCCGGGCGCCCGGTGCCCGAGGCTGTGCGCGACGCGGTCAGGGACGGCTTCACCTGGTCACGCCGGGCGGCCGCCCTGGCCCAGGTTTACGGCGCCTTGCTCGAACCTCGGCAGCGACCCGGCCTGGGCAAGCGCCTGGCCATGCTGGTGAGTGATTACGACAACCCGCGGTCCCTGGGGGCCCGGTTGCGCGCCCGGCGCATCGGGCCTTTGCTGGCGCTGATCCGCCAGGCCCATGCCCGTCATGGCAGTGTGAACATCATTGATGTGGGCGGCACGGTGCGTTACTGGAACATCGTGCCCGCCGAGTTCCTGGACGCCCACGCTGTCACCATCACCCTGGTCAACCTCGAGCATCCGGGTGGCCCGCCTGCTCATCCGCGCTTTCGTCAGGTGGTGGGGGACGGTTGCGACCTGGCAGGCTTCGCTGACCAGGCGTTCCACCTGGCCCACTCCAATTCGGTGATCGAACACGTGGGCAGCCCGCGCATGGCCCGCTTTGCCCGAGAGCTTGAGCGGGTGGCCGAAGCCTATTTCATCCAGACACCGGACTTCTGGTGCCCGCTGGAGCCCCATTGCATGACGCCGATATTCCACTGGCTGCCGCGCCGCCTGCGGGTCTGGCTGGTCAGCCGCGTGCCATTGGGCCACTGGCCGCGCGCAGCCAGCCGGGATGAAGCCGAGACGTGGGTGGACAGCGCGCAACTGCTCAGCAAGCGTCGGTTCCAGGCGCTGCTGCCGCGCGCGCGGATTATCCGTGAACGGGTGCTGGGCATGCCCAAATCCCTGATTGCCGTGAAACCATGAGTACGCCCACGCCCCTGTGGCGCCTGCCTCAGCAGGCCCTGGCGTTTGTTGCCCGGTGCGGCGTGCCCGCCATCAGCATCGTCGGGATGCTGGTGCTGTTGCTGGCCAGGGCGGTGGTCGATACCTTGGCCGCGCTGCTGCTGGCAGGCGTGCTGGCCGCGTTGATACCGGGTGTGGCGCCGGTGTCGCGTGGCAACCCATGGCTGAGCTGGCTCGACCATCACAGCGGCGGTTGGCTGTCCCCGGTGCTGGCGCTGGTGCTGTCCCTGGCGGTCTGCAAGGTGGTGGTGACGCCCCTGTTGAGCGCATGGCGCGGCAGGCTGACGGACCGCTGGACATTGCAGGTGAGCATGGCGGTGTTTGCCCGGGAGTTATCCGTGGGCAGTGGCGCGCGGCCTGACAGCCAGGGCCATGGCAGCAACCTGGCGGTCAACCAGTGGGTACCCAGGGTCATGGGCAGCACGGTGCTGGTCAGCCTTGACCTGTTGAGTGAAGTCATCGTCACCGGGCTGATTCTGTGCGTGCTGCTGGAGCGCGAACCCTTGCCCAGCCTGTTGCTGATCGCGGCACTGGCGGCGGTGCTGCCGGCCAGCCTGGCGCTGTCGCGGCGCCTGGGCCGCACACCTGGGGCTGGGCGGGTACGCAGCCAGTTGCTGATGCAGCGCTGGGTTGCAGACAGCGTGGCGTGCCTGCGTGAACTGCACCTGTACCAGCGGACCTCGGCGGTGCTGGCGCGCTACCGGCCCGTGGCGGCCGGTTATGCGCGGGCGATAGCCCGCGAGCGTACCGTCACCGAGGTTCAGGCGCCGGTGCTGGAGCTGTTGTTGCTGCTGGCGTTGGGCGCCGCCGTGCTGGTGGCCGGCGACACCCCCGGCCAGGCCAACCTGCAGTCGCTGACGCTGTTCGCCGCCATGGGCCTGCGCCTGCTTCCCAGCCTGCGCCGGATTGCCTTTTGCCTGCAGACCCTGGGTTTTACCCGTAGCTACTTCGAACGCCTGGGCGCCGATCGGCAACCGCCCCCCGGCGCGCCAGCACCGGCGGCGCAGGGGGCAACCCTGTTGCAGTGCACGGCGTTGACGTTCGCCTACCCTGGCGCTGACCAGCCCGTGATACGCGACCTGACGCTGACCGCCGGCGCCGGTGAGTGGCTGGGGGTAGTGGGTGAATCCGGCGCGGGCAAGTCGACCCTGGTCGACCTGCTGATGGGCGAGTTGGTGCCCCAGGCCGGCACCGTGCGATGGGGCCTGGCTGACAGTGGCCGCCCGGCCATCGGCTACGCGGGTGCCAGCACCACACTGATCCCCGGCACACTGCGTGACAACGTCAGCCTGCTGGGGGAGCAGGCCGATTCGGCACTGCTCGAAGCCTTGACCCTCGCCGGTTTCGGCAAGGTGCTGGCGCGCCTTGGCAGCGGTCTGGACACGCCGGTAGAGGTGTTCGAACAGCAGCTGTCGGGTGGCGAGCGGCAGCGCATCGGCCTGGCCAGGGCGCTGGCCCATGCCGGCCATTTGCTGATCCTCGACGAGGCCACGGCGGCGCTGGACCAATTGAGCGAACAACGCTTCCTGCAGCACCTGCGCACGGCCCGCCCCGGCTTGGCTGTGCTGCTGGTGACCCACCGGCTGAGCGCCTTGCAGTTTACCGACCGCAGCCTGGTGCTGGTTGATGGCATAATGCAACCCTTTACCCAGGACCACCCGATCCACCAGGGTCCACTTGGCATCGAGCACACGGAAACGGCTACATGCACATAGCATTCGTTCTGGGGACCCGCCCGGAAATCATCAAGCTCTCCTCGTTGATCTCAGCCTGTATCGAAGAGGGTGTGCGCTATACGCTGATTCATACCAACCAGCACTATGCAGGCGTCATGGATCGGCTGTTTTTCGAGGAGCTGGGCCTGCCCTCGGCGCACTTCAACCTGGGGGTAGGGTCTGGGCCGGCGGCGACCCAACTGGCACGGATGATCGCGGGCATCGAGCCCATTCTGCAGCAGGTGCAGCCCGACTGCGTGGTGGTCCAGGGTGATACCAACAGTGCCTTGGCCGGTGGCCTGGCCGCGAGCAAGGCCGGTATCGCGGTGGCCCACGTGGAGGCGGGCTTGCGCAGTTTCGACCGGGGCATGCCAGAGGAAACCAACCGTGTGCTGCTGGACCACTTGTCCAGTTACTGGTTCTGCCCCTCGCCCTTGCAGGTCGAGTTGCTCGCCCGTGAAGGCATCATTGGCGCCAATGTGCACGTGACCGGCAACACGGGCAACGACGCGACCTTGCGCCACGCGTGCGCGGCCGTCGAGCATTCGCGTATTCACCCGGCCCTGGGCCTGGACCCGGACGACTACATGCTGCTTACCTGCCACCGGCCCTCCAATACCGATGACCTGGACCATTTCGCCGGCTTGATGGCGGCCGTGCAGGCCCTGGCGCAGGCCCAGGACCGGCCGGTGATATTGCCGGTGCACCCGCGCCTGGGCGCACAGCACCGCCAGATACTGGCCGCGCAACCGTTGATCAAGGCCATCGACCCGGTGGGTTACCTGGACATGCTGGCGCTGCTGCAGGGGGCCGCGCTGGTGCTCACCGACAGCGGTGGCCTTCAGGAAGAGGCATGCGTGCTGCGCCGCCGCTGCCTGGTGCTGCGCGCCAACACCGAACGCCCGGAAAGCCTGGCATCGGGCGGCGCGCTGCTGGTGGCGTCGGTGACCGCGCAAAGCCTGATCGAGGCCGCGCACGCCGTGGGCAATGCCCAGGTAGCATGGAGCAACCCGTTCGGCGATGGCCATGCGCACCGCCGTATTCTCGACATTCTGCGCCATGGCGGTGCGCCGGCCAGCGAGGCTGCTCCGCTATGGTCCGTGGCTGGGCGGCAACGGGCCTGAGCCGCGGAATTATGTAGAAAAACAGGTAAAAACGACACAGTCAGCAGGGTTATCGCTGGGCTATACTCGCCCCATTTCGCCGGTAGACGTAGCACTCTCGAGGGATGACTGTGAAGAACTGGACATTGCGCCAACGGATTCTGGCGAGTTTCGCCGTGATCATCGCCATCATGCTGTTGATGGTGGTCGCTTCCTACACGCGCCTGAAGGCTATCGATGATGCCCAGCAGACGGTGCGTAACGACAGCGTCCCGGGCGTCTATTACAGTTCGATGATTCGCAGTGCCTGGGTGGACAGCTATGTCTACACCCAGCAACTGGTTGGCCTGAGCTACCAGCGCGAGTACGTTACCGCTGACGAAGAACAGTACAAGGGTTTCGCCAGCCGCCTTGCCGAGCAGATGGCCAACTATCAGAAAACCGTGTTCGACCCGGAAGACAAGGCCAACTTTGACGAGTTCGCGCGCCTGAACGGCGAATATGCGCAGGTGCTCGCCAAAGTGCTGGATGCCTACCACCAGAAGCACTTCACCCAGGCGCAAGACCTGCTCAATGATCAACTCACCCCGGCCTGGATCGCTGGGCGCAAGCAGCTCAACACCCTCATCGAGCGCAACCGCGACGCGGCCGAGCACGCGTCCCAGGCCAGCTCGCAGGCGGTCAGCGACGCCAAGCTGACCATGGGCATCGCGCTGTTGCTGGCGATCATCGCCGCAGGTATCTGCGGCCTGTTGCTGATGCGCGCGATCATGCAGCCAATGCAGAAGATCGTGAAGATCCTGGACACCATGCGCAATGGTGACCTCAGTACCCGCCTGGACCTGTCGCGCCGGGACGAGTTCGGCATGGTCGAAACCGGCTTCAACGACATGATGACCGAGCTCACCGCCCTGGTCTCCCAGGCCCAGCGCTCCTCCGTGCAGGTCACGACCTCGGTGACCGAGATCGCCGCTACTTCCAAGCAGCAGCAGGCCACCGCCACGGAAACCGCCGCCACCACCACCGAGATCGGGGCTACCTCGCGGGAAATCGCCGCCACCTCCCGGGACCTGGTGCGTACCATGACCGAGGTGACCTCCGCCGCCGACGCTGCCTCGATGCTCGCCGGTTCCGGCCAGCAGGGGCTGTCGCGCATGGAAGACACCATGCACCAGGTGATGGGCGCCGCCGACCTGGTCAATGCCAAGCTGGCGATCCTCAACGAGAAGGCCAGCAACATCAACCAGGTGGTGGTCACCATCGTCAAGGTCGCCGACCAGACCAACCTGCTATCCCTCAACGCTGCCATCGAGGCCGAGAAGGCGGGGGAGTACGGCCGCGGCTTCGCGGTGGTCGCCACCGAAGTACGGCGCCTGGCCGACCAGACCGCCGTGGCCACCTACGACATCGAACAGATGGTGCGCGAAATCCAGTCGGCGGTGTCAGCCGGTGTGATGGGCATGGACAAATTCTCCGAGGAAGTGCGCCGTGGCATGTTCGAGGTGCAGCAGGTCGGTGACCAGCTGTCGCAGATCATTCAGCAGGTTCAGGCGCTGGCGCCGCGGGTGCTGATGGTCAATGAAGGCATGCAGGCCCAGGCCACCGGGGCCGAACAGATCAACCACGCGTTGTCGCAACTGGGCGACGCCAGCAGCCAGACCGTCGAGTCCTTGCGCCAGGCCAGCTTCGCCATCGACGAACTGAGCCAGGTGGCCGCAGGGCTGCGCGGTGGCGTCTCGCGTTTCAAGGTCTGATGAGCGCCCCCTTGCGGCCCAACGTGGCTGCGCCTGCCGCGCAGGGCAAGCTGTTCCTGGTGTTCCGGGTGGGAGACCAGCGCTTTGCCCTGGCGGCTACCGATATTGGTGAGGTGCTGCCCTGCGTGCCCCTCAAGCCGGTGCCCCAGGCGCCGGCGTGGGTGGCTGGCATCTTTTCTCACCGCGGCCGCGTGGTGCCGGTCATCGACGTAGGGCAGTTGATGTTCGGTGTCCCGGCATCGCAGCGCACCAGCACCCGCCTGGTGCTGGTGCATTATGCCGCCAGTGCGATGCAAGGCGACCAGCGCCTGGGGCTGATTCTCGAGCACGCCACGCAGACCTTGCGCTGCCCCGCGCAAGACTTTCGCCCCTATGGCGTGTCCAACCGGGAAGCCCCTTATCTGGGGCCGGTGCGCGAGGATGAGCAGGGCCTGCTGCAATGGGTAGGCGTTCAGGATCTGCTCGATGAGCGCGTGCGCGAACGGCTGTTCGCTCCGCAGTTGGCCGCGCAGTTCATGGACGGGGAAGGCTAATGGAGCACGACCCACGTTTTTTCAAGTACCTGCGTGACCGCATCGGGCTCGATGTGGCTTCGGTGGGTGCGCCCATGATCGAGCGCGCGGTACGCCAGCGTTGCGCGGCCAGTGGGGCCGCCGACCTGAACGCCTACTGGGGGTTGCTGCAGCTCAGCGGTGCGGAACAACAAGCCCTGATCGAGGCGGTGATCGTTCCTGAAACCTGGTTCATGCGCTACCCGGAAACCTTCAACGCCCTGGTGCGGGTGGCCCAGGCGCGCCTGGTGGAGCTCAAGGCGGCCAGGCCGCTGCGTATTCTCAGCCTGCCCTGTTCCACCGGCGAGGAGCCCTATTCCATTGCCATGGCGCTGTTAGATGCTGGCATCAGTGCGGCGTTGTTCACCATCGATGGGGTGGATATCAGCCCGATCTCGGTGGCCAAGGCCCAGCGCGGCGTATACGGTCGCAACTCGTTTCGCGGCACCGACCTGACGTTCCGTGATCGCTATTTCGACGCCGTGGACGATGGCTATCGTCTGCTTGAACGGGTGCGCCAACAGGTTCGCCTGCAGGTGGGCAATGTGCTTGACCCGGCCCTGCTCAAGGGCGAGGCACCTTATGATTTCGTGTTCTGCCGCAACCTGCTGATCTATTTCGACGTGGACACCCAGCAGCGCGTATTCGAGGTGCTCAAGGGCTTCAATGACCCGGACGGCGCGCTGTTCATCGGCCCTGCCGAGGGTAGCCTGCTGGCTCGCCTGGGCATGCGTCCGCTGGGCGTGGCCCAATCGTTCGCCTTCGTGCGCGCCGAGGTACTGCCCGTGGAGCCCGTGCCCACGCCGACGCGTGCGGCGCCGCCGCCCCGGCCGCTGGCACCGCCGGTGCGTTCGCGCCCGTCGCCACCCCTGCCACCGGTGCCTCAAGTGAAGCCGCCCGCGGCCGAAAAAGCAGTACAGGTGACGCTCGAACAGATCGCCAGCCTGGCCAACGAGGGCAAGCGCCTGGAGGCCATGCAGGCCTGCGACGCCTACCTCAAGCACCATGGGCCTGATGCGCAGGCATTCTATTGGCTCGGTTTGCTCAACGATGTCGGTGGCGATGCGCGCAAGGCCCAGGATTTTTATCGCAAGGCGCTGTACCTGCAACCGCAGCACCCTGAAGCACTGGCGCACTTGGCCATGCTGCTGGCCGCCCAGGGCGACAGCGTGGGCGCCCGCCGCCTGCAGGAACGCGCCGCGCGCAGTGAACGTACCGCCGACAGTGAGCGTAAACGATGATTGGCCTGGCTTCGCTGGATGTCATCCAAGGGGATGGCGAAGCGATTGACGATTGCTGGAACCGCATCGGTATCCACGGTGACAAGTCGTGCCCCTTGCTGGCCGACCATATCCATTGCCGTAACTGCCAGGTATACGCGGCCGCGGCCGTGCGCCTGCTGGACCGCTATTCCCTGAGTCGCGAAACCCTCCACGGCGAGGTCGCCCAGGCACCGGGGCAGGTGGCATCGCGCTCGCTGGTGGTGTTCCGCCTGGCCGAAGAATGGCTGGCCCTGGCCACCCGCTGCCTGGTCGAGATTGCCCCGGTACAGCCGGTGCATTCGCTGCCGCACCAGCGCTCGCGGGCTTTGCAGGGCGTTGCCAACGTGCGCGGTGCGCTGGTGCCCAGCCTGTCGCTGGCCGAGTTGCTGGGCGTGGACGTCAGCGTCAGCCCGGCGACGTCCGCGCGCACCGTGCCGCGCCTGTTGATCCTCGCCGCGGCCGGCGGTTCGGTGGTGGTACCGGTGGACGAAGTGGACGGCATTCACCGTATCGAACTCGGTGAACTGGACAAGGCTTCGCAGTCGGCGGGGCAGGCCGGCACGCGCTTTACCCGTTCGGTGCTGCCCTTCAAGGGGCGCAGTGTACGGGTGCTGGATGAGACCCAGCTGCTTGAAGCTGTTTCCCGGAGCCTGACATGACCCCAGAGCAAATGCGCGATGCTTCGCTGTTGGAGCTGTTTGCCCTGGAAGCCGAGGCCCAGACTCAAGTGCTCAGCGCCGGGTTGCTGGAACTGGAACGCAACCCCACCCAGGCCGAACAGTTGGAAGCCTGCATGCGGGCGGCGCACTCGCTCAAGGGCGCGGCGCGCATTGTCGGCGTCGACGCTGGCGTCAGTGTTGCCCACGTGATGGAGGATTGCCTGGTCAGCGCCCAGGAAGGCCGGCTGCTGCTGACGCCGGAGCATATCGACGCGCTGTTGCATGGCACCGACCTGCTGATGCGCATCGCCAGCCCAGAGGCTGCGCCCACCGCCGAAGACATCGCCGCCTATTCGGTGCGCATGACCGGCTTGCTCGACCCCTCGGCCGCGACACCTGCGCGCCCGGTCGCGCCACCCCAGCCGGCCCTCGAGGCGCCGCCTGTGGCGCCTCAAGCCGTGCCAGAGCCCGAACCGGAAGCGCTGCCCGAGGCGGCGCCAACCCCGGAGCCGCGCAAGGCCAAGGGCGCGATCGAGGGTGGCGAGCGGGTGCTGCGTGTCACCGCCGAGCGCCTCAACAGCCTGCTGGACCTGTCCAGCAAATCGCTGGTGGAAACCCAGCGCCTCAAGCCTTACCTCGCCACCATGCAGCGCCTCAAGCGCATGCAGGGGCAAAGCCAGCGGGCCCTGGACGGCCTGCGCGAGCATCTGCAGGCCACCGAGCAGACCGACGAAGTCTACGAAGCGCTGACCCTGGTGCAGGGGCTGCTCGCCGAGACCCAGCACATGCTGGTGTACCAGACCAGTGAATTGGACGAGTTCGGCTGGCAGGCCAGCCAGCGTGCCCAGCTGCTCTATGACACCGCCCTGGCCTGCCGCATGCGACCTTTCGCCGACGTGCTCGGTGGGCAGGGGCGCATGGTGCGCGACCTGGGCCGCTCGCTGGGCAAGCAGGTGCGCCTGGATATCGAAGGCGAGAAGACCCAGGTCGACCGCGACGTGCTGGAAAAGCTCGAAGCGCCGTTGACCCACTTGCTGCGCAATGCGGTCGACCACGGCATCGAAAGCCCTGAACAGCGGCTGCTCGCCGGCAAGCCCGCCGAAGGCCGGGTGCTGCTGCGCGCCGCGCACCAGGCCGGCCTGCTGGTGCTGGAGTTGAGCGACGATGGCGGTGGGGTCGACCTTGAGCGCCTGCGGCGCAGCATTGTCGAACGCAACCTGTCGCCCGCCGAGACCGCCGCCCAGCTCAGCGAAGAGGAATTGCTGACGTTCCTGTTCCTGCCGGGCTTCAGTCTGCGCGACAAGGTCACCGAGGTGTCCGGCCGCGGCGTGGGCCTGGACGCCGTGCAGCACATGATGCGCCAGTTGCGCGGCTCGGTGGTGTTGACCCAGGTCCAGGGCCAGGGCAGTTGCTTTCACATCGAAGTACCGCTGACCCTATCGGTCGTCCGCAGTCTCGTGGTGGAGGTGGGCGAGGAAGCCTATGCCTTCCCGCTGGCCCATATCGAACACACGCTGGACCTGCCGGCCGATGACATCGTCCAGCTCGAAGGGCGCCAGCATTTCTGGTACGAAGGCCGGCACGTGGGCCTGGTAGCCGCCAGCCAATTGCTGCAGCGCCCGGCTGGGCAGGGCGGGGGGGATTCCCTGAGGGTAGTGGTTATCCGTGAGCGCGACGCCATTTATGGCGTGGCGGTGGAGCGCTTCATCGGCGAGCGCACCCTGGTGGTGCTGCCCCTGGATGCACGCCTGGGCAAAGTCCAGGATATTTCCGCCGGCGCCCTGCTGGATGATGGTTCGGTGGTGTTGATCATCGACGTCGAGGACATGCTGCGCTCGGTCGAGAAACTGCTCAACACCGGGCGCCTGGAGCGCATTGACCGGCGCAACCAGCGCGGCGTCGAGCAGGCGCGCAAACGCGTGCTCGTGGTGGATGACTCGCTGACCGTGCGTGAACTGCAGCGCAAGCTGCTCAGCCATCGTGGCTACGACGTAGCCGTGGCGGTGGATGGCATGGACGGCTGGAACGCCCTGCGCGGCGAAGATTTCGACCTGCTGATCACCGATATCGACATGCCGCGCATGGATGGTATCGAACTGGTGACCCTGGTGCGCCGCGATAGCCGCCTGCAGTCGCTGCCGGTGATGGTGGTGTCCTACAAGGACCGTGAAGAAGACAGACGGCGTGGTCTGGACGCTGGAGCCGACTACTATCTGGCCAAGGCCAGTTTCCACGACGACGCTCTGCTCGACGCCGTGGTGGAGTTGATCGGGAGTGCCCAGGGATGAAGATCGCCATCGTCAACGACATGCCCATGGCCGTCGAGGCCTTGCGCCGGGCCGTGGCGTTCGAGCCGGCGCACCAGGTGATCTGGGTCGCCGCCAACGGCGCAGAAGCCGTGGCGCGCTGTGCCGAGCAACTGCCCGACCTGATCCTGATGGACCTGATCATGCCGGTCATGGACGGTGTTGAGGCTACGCGGCAGATCATGGCCGCCACCCCCTGCGCGATTGTCATCGTTACCGTCGACCGCCAGCAGAACGTGCACCGCGTCTTCGAGGCCATGGGCCATGGCGCCCTGGACGTTGTCGACACCCCGGCGCTGGGCGCCGGCAACCCTCGCGACGCGGCCGCGCCGCTGCTGCGCAAGATCCTCAACATCGGCTGGCTGATAGGCCAGCGCGGCACGCCCGTGAAGGCGGTGCCCACGCCACTGCGCAGCGGTACCCAACGCAGCGGGCTGGTGGCCATTGGCTCGTCGGCCGGGGGGCCGGCGGCGCTGGAAGTGTTGCTCAAGGGCTTGCCGAAAAACTTTCCTGCCGCCATTGTGCTGGTGCAGCATGTGGACCAGGTGTTCGCCGCGGGCATGGCCGACTGGCTGGCCGGAGCCTCGGGCCTGAACGTGCGGCTTGCCAGGGCGGGCGAACCGCCGCAACCTGGCGTAGTATTGCTAGCGGGTACCAACCACCATATCCGTCTGCTCAACGACGGCACGCTGGCCTACACGGAGGAGCCGGTGAACGAAATCTACCGCCCTTCCATCGACGTGTTCTTCGAGAGCGTCGCGCGTTTCTGGCGCGGTGACGCGGTGGGCGTGCTGCTCACGGGCATGGGGCGTGATGGTGCCCAGGGCCTCAAGTTGCTGCGCCAGCAGAACTTCCTGACCATCGCCCAGGACCAGCAAAGCAGTGCGGTGTATGGCATGCCCAAGGCGGCAGCGGCCATTGATGCGGCGGTGGAAATCCGCCCACTGGAGCGTATTGCTCCCAGACTGACGGAAATTTTTCAGCCATGACTCCAAGTAGCACGCCATGCCGACGTAAAGGCAGTGACCAGGTGGACAACGCATGATTGACCTGCAGATCGAAGAGTTCAAGGCCACCGACGAGAACAAGGCCATGGTGCTGCTCGTCGACGACCAGGCCATGATCGGTGAGGCGGTGCGGCGTGGCCTGGCCAGTGAAACCAACATCGACTTCCATTTTTGCGCCGACCCGCACCAGGCCATCGAGCAGGCCGTGCGCCTCAAGCCCACGGTGATCCTGCAAGACCTGGTGATGCCCGGCCTGGATGGCCTGACCCTGGTGCGCGACTACCGCAACCATCCGGCCACCAAAGATATCCCCATCATCGTGCTATCCACCAAGGAAGACCCGCTGGTCAAGAGCGCGGCGTTCTCCGCCGGGGCCAACGACTACCTGGTCAAGCTGCCGGACACCATTGAGCTGGTGGCGCGCATTCGTTACCACTCGCGCTCCTACCAGACCCTGCTGCAGCGCGACGAAGCCTACCGAGCCTTGCGCGTCAGCCAGCAGCAGTTGCTGGACACCAATCTGGTGCTGCAGCGTTTGATGAACTCCGACGGCCTGACCGGCCTGTCCAACCGTCGCCACTTCGACGAATACCTGGAGCTGGAGTGGCGCCGCGGCCTGCGGGATCAGACGCAGCTGTCGCTGCTGATGATCGATGTCGACTACTTCAAGTCATTCAATGACAGTTTTGGCCACCTGGACGGCGACGAGGCGCTGCGCCGTGTCGCCGATGCCATCCGCGACAGTTGCAGCCGCTCCACTGACCTGCCGGCGCGGTACGGCGGCGAAGAGTTCGCGCTGGTGCTGCCCAACACCTCGCCGGGCGGTGCGCGGCTGGTGGCGGAAAAGCTGCGCCAGACCATCATCGCCCTGAAGATCCCGCATATCTCACCCAGCGAAGGCTCGCACCTGACCGTCAGCATCGGCCTGTCCACCCAAGTGCCGCAGGCTGGCAGCCATTGCCGGCAGTTGATCTCCGCGGCTGACAAGGGCTTGTACCAGGCCAAGCACAATGGCCGCAATCAGGTGGGTATCAGCGACTGAACCGGCGAGTCGGCAGGGGGCCATCGCCTGGTCCCCTCGCGGTCGGGCGCTGGTATTTCACGGCTGTACCGCCTGGTCGGCCGCGCTGTAACTGAAAGGCGAGCCGGCGAGCTGGGCCAGATTCAGTTTGACGATGGGAAGCCATACGTTATTGCGGTCCTTGAGCTTCTGCTGAAAGACTTTCGCCTCCGCCACATAACCCGTTTTGTAGAAGATCGCCTCCATCGGCAGTGTGGCGCCCTTGCCTTGGCCCCAGTCGGCAACCATGACCTCGTTCCACAGCGCCTCCATGTTCGCCGGGCGTTGTTCGCGCACGGTGATGCTGGTCTGGAACTGCGCCGGGTCATCGGTGCTCAGCGAGCATTGGTAGTCGCGGTTGGGGAGCGTCTTGGTGTAGGCGTACCACTGTGCGGGCGTGCTGACCCCTAAAGCGGTGCATGACCCCAGGGTGCGTGCTTTGAGCGCACACCCCCGGTCACCGCGTGTACCCACCAGGGTGCCAGAGTCGTAGGCGTAGATGCACAGGTATTGCGGTGCTACCTGGGGTGCTTTGACATCGGCCTGGGGCTTCAGGATGAAGCCGCTGTTGTGGTAAAGGCTGGAGACATGCGCGTCCAGGCGCATGTAGGAAAATGACACACCGCCCAGTCTGGTTGCCGCAGGGCTGGGGTCCCAGGGGTCATAGGGGCCGTTTTCGGTGGAGCGGATGACGATACCGTTGCAGTAATAGGCGGGTTTGTTGCCAGCGCAACTGGGCGCCGTGTCGCGGTAGCGAGCGTTGAGCACGGCCGCGTAATCGGTGTCGATGGGGGGCGGGTTGCCAACCGCCAGTTTCAGGATGGAAGAGGTGACAGAGGTAGTGCTACCCGCCGGTTGGTAAATGTAGGTCAGTTGGGCATATTGATCAGCACTGCGGGTCACTTGTGCCTTGGGTATCTTGAATGTCAGCAGCGTGGGCTGGTTGACCGTTTTGAGCACAGGGCTGAAAACGGCTGCCCCGCGCCACACCAATTGCACGGTGTCGCCGGCGCGCATGGCGGGGTAATAGACCTCGACTGTGATCGGTCCATCGAGCGTGGTGGGGTCCAGTTGGTCGTTCGGGGCCTCTACCACCCGGAACACGGGCGATACCTGCTCGCCTCGCACCTGGATACTCAGCGGTGTCGCCCCGGGACGGCGTACCACGGTGCCGGTGCTGTAGTAATAATTGACCGATACGGTGCGGTTGATGTTTTCCACCCAGTTGGCCTTGGGGAAATTGAACGTGACCGGGTCGCTGTTTTTCAGGGTTTTTTCTACGGTCGAATGGGTGGCGATCCCTGTGAGCACGGTATAGAGCTTGTCGCCCTTTTTCATCCCGGGTACCTGCACCGTGACAGTGACCGGGCCAGTGAGCGCCTTGGCGTTGAGCGTACCATTGGTGACATCGCTGGCACTGAGCTCCGCTGCACTGGCCGCGGCGCCGGCGACGATCAGGCTCAGCAGCAGAGTCAATGACAGCAACAGGCGGTGATAGCTAAGGGAGAGCATGGCGGGAACTCCATATTGTAAGTGGATCCAATTTATGACCGCGTTACTGCGCTTCGCAACTGTAAGATTTGACAGTGGCATGCACCGCACCCCGATCGATGGCCCCAATCCAGGCTGCCCAGGCGGCGCGAGTGCGTTATACTCTCCGGCTTTTGACACGTTACGTACGAGTGCTGCCCGCCATGGAAATCAACCCGATCCTGAACACCATCAAGGACCTGTCCGAGCGCTCCGAAACCATTCGGGGGTATCTTTGACTACGATCAAAAGCATGAGCGTCTGACCGAGGTCAACCGCGAGCTTGAAGATCCGGCAGTCTGGAACAACCCCGAGTATGCGCAGAACCTGGGTCGCGAGCGTTCGCTGCTGGCCCAGATCGTCGACACCCTGGACGAAATGTCCGCGGGCCTGGCCGATGCCAAGGACCTGCTGCTGATGGCTGCCGAGGAAGAAGACGAAGGCGCCGTCGCCGACGTCAGCGAAGAAGTCGACCGCCTGCGCGAGTCGCTGGAAAAGCTGGAATTTCGTCGCATGTTCAGCGGCGATATGGACGCCAACAACGCCTACCTGGACATCCAGGCCGGCTCCGGCGGTACCGAAGCCCAGGACTGGGCCAACATCCTGCTGCGCATGTACCTGCGCTGGGCCGACAAGCGCGGCTTCGACACCACCATCATGGAGCTGTCGGCCGGTGAAGTGGCGGGTATCAAGGGCGCCACGCTGCACATCAAGGGCGAGTATGCCTTTGGCTGGCTGCGCACCGAGATCGGCGTGCACCGCCTGGTGCGCAAGAGCCCGTTCGACTCGGGCAACCGCCGCCACACCTCGTTCTCGGCCGTGTTCGTGTCGCCGGAAATCGATGACAACATCGAAATCGACATCAACCCCGCGGACCTGCGCATCGACACCTACCGCTCCTCCGGTGCCGGTGGCCAGCACGTGAACACCACCGACTCGGCGGTTCGTATCACCCACGTGCCGACCAACACCGTGGTCAGCTGCCAGAACGAACGTTCCCAGCATGCGAACAAGGACACCGCCATGAAAATGCTGCGGGCGCGCCTTTACGAGCAGGAAGTGCAGAAACGCAACGCCGCCTCCCAGGCCATGGAAGACAGCAAGTCGGACATCGGCTGGGGCCACCAGATTCGTTCGTACGTACTGGATGCCTCGCGCATCAAGGACCTGTCCGAGCGCTCCGAAACCATTCGGGGGTATCTTTGACTACGATCAAAAGCATGAGCGTCTGACCGAGGTCAACCGCGAGCTTGAAGATCCGGCAGTCTGGAACAACCCCGAGTATGCGCAGAACCTGGGTCGCGAGCGTTCGCTGCTGGCCCAGATCGTCGACACCCTGGACGAAATGTCCGCGGGCCTGGCCGATGCCAAGGACCTGCTGCTGATGGCTGCCGAGGAAGAAGACGAAGGCGCCGTCGCCGACGTCAGCGAAGAAGTCGACCGCCTGCGCGAGTCGCTGGAAAAGCTGGAATTTCGTCGCATGTTCAGCGGCGATATGGACGCCAACAACGCCTACCTGGACATCCAGGCCGGCTCCGGCGGTACCGAAGCCCAGGACTGGGCCAACATCCTGCTGCGCATGTACCTGCGCTGGGCCGACAAGCGCGGCTTCGACACCACCATCATGGAGCTGTCGGCCGGTGAAGTGGCGGGTATCAAGGGCGCCACGCTGCACATCAAGGGCGAGTATGCCTTTGGCTGGCTGCGCACCGAGATCGGCGTGCACCGCCTGGTGCGCAAGAGCCCGTTCGACTCGGGCAACCGCCGCCACACCTCGTTCTCGGCCGTGTTCGTGTCGCCGGAAATCGATGACAACATCGAAATCGACATCAACCCCGCGGACCTGCGCATCGACACCTACCGCTCCTCCGGTGCCGGTGGCCAGCACGTGAACACCACCGACTCGGCGGTTCGTATCACCCACGTGCCGACCAACACCGTGGTCAGCTGCCAGAACGAACGTTCCCAGCATGCGAACAAGGACACCGCCATGAAAATGCTGCGGGCGCGCCTTTACGAGCAGGAAGTGCAGAAACGCAACGCCGCCTCCCAGGCCATGGAAGACAGCAAGTCGGACATCGGCTGGGGCCACCAGATTCGTTCGTACGTACTGGATGCCTCGCGCATCAAGGACCTGCGCACCAACATCGAACGCAGTGACTGCGACAAGGTGCTGGACGGCGACATCGACGAATACCTGGTAGCCAGCCTCAAGCAAGGCCTGTAAGGCGAGCGCCCTGCGGGGCGCATTCGCCCGCGATCCCCGCCGCAAGGCGGGGGCAACAAACCCGTGATGGAATTTTTCAAGACATGAGCGACCAACAACTCGACCCGCAAGCCCTGCAACAGGAAGAAAACTCCCTGATCGCCCTGCGCAAGGAAAAGCTTGCTGCCGAGCGCGCCAAGGGCCAGGCCTTCCCCAATGACTTCCGCCGTGACAGCTATGCAGCCGACCTGCAAAAGCAGTACGTCGACAAGACCAAGGAAGAGCTGGAAGGCCTGGCCATTCCGGTCAAGGTTGCCGGTCGCATCATGCTCAACCGTGGCTCGTTCATGGTGATCCAGGACATGACCGGTCGCATCCAGGTCTACGTCAACCGCAAGACCTTGCCGGAAGAAACCCTGGCCGCGGTGAAAACCTGGGACATGGGCGACATCATCGCCGCCGAAGGCACCCTGGCCCGTTCGGGCAAGGGTGACCTGTACGTGGAAATGACCAACGTGCGCCTGCTGACCAAGTCGCTGCGCCCGCTGCCGGACAAGCACCACGGCCTGTCCGACACCGAACAGCGCTACCGCCAGCGTTACGTCGACCTGATCGTCAACGAAGACGTGCGCCAGACCTTCCGCGTGCGTTCGCAGGTCATCGCCCACATCCGCAGCTTCCTGATGAAGCGTGACTTCCTGGAAGTGGAAACGCCGATGCTGCAGACCATTCCGGGTGGCGCGGCGGCCAAGCCGTTCGAAACCCACCATAATGCGCTGGACATGCCGATGTTCCTGCGTATCGCCCCGGAGCTGTACCTCAAGCGCCTGGTGGTCGGTGGTTTCGAGAAAGTCTTCGAGATCAACCGCAACTTCCGTAACGAAGGCGTTTCGACCCGGCACAACCCCGAGTTCACCATGCTCGAGTTCTACCAGGCCCACGCCGACTACGAAGACAACATGGACCTGACCGAGGAGCTCTTCCGCGAGCTGGCCCAACTGGTCCTGGGGACCACCGACGTGCCTTACGGCGACAAGGTGTTCCATTTCGGCGAGCCGTTCGTGCGCCTGTCGGTATTCGACTCGATCCTCAAGTACAACCCGGAACTGACCGCCGCTGACCTGACCGACATCGACAAGGCCCGTGAAATCGCCAAGAAAGCCGGCGCCAAGGTGCTGGGCTTCGAAGGCCTGGGCAAACTGCAGGTGATGATTTTCGAAGAGCTGGTCGAGCACAAGCTGGAGCAGCCGCACTTCATTACCCAGTACCCGTTCGAAGTGTCGCCGCTGGCCCGTCGCAACGACGACAACCCGAACGTCACCGACCGTTTCGAGCTGTTCATCGGCGGCCGTGAAATTGCCAACGCCTACTCCGAGTTGAATGACGCGGAAGACCAGGCCGAGCGCTTCATGGCCCAGGTGGCCGACAAGGACGCCGGTGACGACGAAGCCATGCACTTCGATGCCGACTTCGTCCGCGCGCTGGAATATGGCATGCCGCCAACGGCCGGTGAAGGCATCGGCATCGACCGCCTGGTGATGCTGCTGACCAACTCGCCGTCGATCCGCGACGTCATCCTGTTCCCGCACATGCGCCCGCAGGCCTGACCGCAGTCGAACAAGCCGCCCCTCGGGGCGGCTTTTTTATGGGTACAATTCACAGATGGCCGAGCAGACAACTGCCTGCCTGCAGACGTCCTCCGCGGGCGCGGGGCGAGGCCAGTTGCTGCATCGGCACCGACGGATCGGTTTCAACAAGAGGAATAGGGTAGTGACTCCTGCAATGGCTCAACAAGGTGCTGCCGGTGTAGCGACAGCAGTGGCGGAAAGTGTCCAGTATCAGGGCCGCAAGGCCAGCCGCCAGGGAAGTGAACAGCGTCGTCAGGAGATTCTCGACGCGGCCATGCGCATTGTCGTACGCGATGGCGTACGTGGGGTTCGGCACCGTGCCGTGGCGGCGGAAGCCGGCGTGCCGCTGTCGGCCACCACCTACTATTTCAAGGATATCGAAGACCTGCTCACTGACACCTTCGCCCAGTACGTGGAGCGCAGCGCCGCGTACATGGCCAAGCTGTGGGCCACCACCGAAGACCTGCTGCGCAAGACCATGGCGCGCAACGATGGCAGCCCGGCGGCCCGCGCTGCGCTGGCCGATGATATCGCCCGCATGACCGCCGACTACGTGCACCGCCAATTGGTCACCCGCCGCGAGTACCTGATGGCCGAGCAGGCATTCCGCCAGGAAGCCCTGCTGAGCCCGCGCCTGGCCGAACTGGTGCGTTCGCACCAGCAGATATTGTTGCAGGGCACCTGCCAGTTGCTGGAAGTGCTGGGCTCGCGCGAACCCCACCAGGACGCCAAGGTGTTGACGGCCATCATCGGGCGCATGGAATATCAGGGCCTGCTCGACAGCGATGCCCCGATGGCCGACGACGACATGCTGGCCATCCTCAACCGCTACATGCACCTGGTATTGGCCTCGGCCTGACCTGGGCCCCATCACCCCAAGGAGTGCTTGATGAAAGCCTGGCGCCTGTTGCTGATCGCCGTGTCGTCGTTGCTGCTGGGCGGTTGCCTGGTCAGCTTCGACGAACCGCTGCCTGCCGGGCAGACGGCCCCCGCGGCACTGGTGGGCCACTGGGTGAGCAAGGACGCCTGGGGCCAGCACCTGAGCCTGCGCATCAAGCGCCAGGGCACGGACCATTACACCGCCATCAGCACCCCGGCGGGCCAGGCCCGCGACGTCGTCGATTTCACCGTGGCCGGCCATGGCAGCCGGTGGTATGCGTCGGCGCGAATGCCGGCGCAATACGGGGGGCAATACGCCCTGGTGGGGTTCGAGTTGACCGATGATGGCGCGCTGGTGGTGTATAACCTCGATGTCGAGCGCATTCAGCAGGCGTTGCAGCAGCACGCCCTGAACGGCGCTACCGTGGAAACGAAGGACGGTGAAGGTGTGCGGGTCGCCAGTGACCTGTCCCAGGTATTCGCCTACCTGGACGATCCGGCCAATTCGGACGTCTTCGTGGAAATGGCCCGCTATACCCGGGCCCCGTCAAAACGCTAGTCAGACAAGGAGTTGCCGGTGGACGAGTACCAGCAGACGATACGGGGCCTGTCCGATCGCATCGTGTTGGCCCAGGCACCTATCCGGGTGCTGGACGCAGTGAAGTGGGATGACAGCATCCGCCAGGAGTTTCTCAAGGCCAAGGGCAAGGCCATGCCGGCCGTGGACCGCGCCTATTACCAGAACCGGCCGCTGTCGTTCGACTCCAGCGCCGTGAAGCTGGAGTTCCAGAACATCGAGCGCGACATCACCCGCCAGCTCGGCCAGTTCAACCCCGTGGGGCAGATCATGCGGCGCATGTGCAAGGAGTACCGCATGGTGGTGCGCATGCTCGAAGCGCGCGGCACCGAGGACTTTGGCCTGATCTCGCAGGAGCTCTATGGCGCGGCGTCCGACGCGTTCCATGCCGGTGACCCGACGCTTGCCGACCTGGGCCTGATGCTCTCCGACTACCTGAACAACATCGACGGCCGGGGTGACCTCAAGGACGAACCCAAGACCCTCACCGCCAAGGACGCCGTGGCCATGCTGCAAAGCCGCCTGAACCGTACCTTCGGCGAGGCCGAAGGGACCATCCGGGTGTTCGAGTCCGACGGTATCGTCGCCGACGCCGCAGCGGGTGCCGACTACATCAAGATCCGCAGCGACGCCCTGTTCAACGAGCGTGATGTACGCGCCCTGGAAGTACATGAAGGCCTGGTGCACGTGGGCACCACCCTCAACGGCCAGAACCAGCCGATCTGCACCTTCCTGTCCAAGGGCCCACCCTCGTCGACCGTGACCCAGGAAGGCCTGGCCATTCTGATGGAAGTGATCGCCTTCGCTTCCTACCCCAGCCGGCTGCGCAAGCTGACCAACCGTACCCGGGCCATTCACATGGTGGAGGAGGGCGCCGACTTCCTGCAGGTTTTCGAATTCTTCCGCGAGCAAGGCTTTGGCATGCCGGAGAGCTACGGCAACGCCAGCCGCGTGTTCCGCGGCTCGGTGCCCACCGGCCTGCCGTTCACCAAGGACCTGTCCTACCTCAAGGGCTTCATCATGGTGTACAACTACATCCAGCTGGCGGTGCGCAAGGGCAAGCTGGAGCAGATCCCGCTGTTGTTCTGCGGCAAGACCACCCTGGAGGACATGCGCACCCTGCGCCAACTGGTGGATGAAGGCCTGGTGGCGCCGCCCAAATACCTGCCTGAGCAGTTCCGGGACCTCAACGCGCTGTCGGCGTGGATGTGCTTCTCAAACTTCCTCAACCACCTGAGCCTGGATCGCATTGAAGCGGATTATTCGAACATCCTCTGAGGCGCTGCTGCGCGCCCTGGCCGTGCTGGCGTTGCTGGCCAGCCTGGGCGGTTGCAGTTCGCTGCTGTTCTACCCGGCCAAGGACCAGCCGTTCACACCGGCCAAGGCCGGCCTGGTGTTCCGCGACGTGACCCTCACCACCGCCGACGGTACCCGCCTGCATGGCTGGTGGCTGCCGGCCAAGGCCGGCGTGCCGGTCAAGGGCACGGTACTGCACCTGCACGGCAACGGTGGCAACATGGCCTGGCACCTGGGCGGCAGTTGGTGGCTGCCGGAGCAGGGCTATCAGGTGCTGCTGCTGGACTATCGCGGCTACGGGCTGAGCGAGGGTGAACCGAGCCTGCCGGCCATTTACCAGGACATCGACGCGGCCTTCGCCTGGCTGGGCCAGCAGCCCGAGGTGCAGGGCAAACCCCTGGTGCTGTTGGGGCAGAGCCTGGGTGGCGCCATGGGCATTCATTACCTGGCCGATCACCCGCGCCAGCGCGAGCGCCTGCAGGCACTGGTGTTCGATGGTGTGCCGGCCAGTTACCGCGGCGTGGGCCGGTTCGCCCTGAGTACGTCCTGGCTGACCTGGCCCCTGCAGGTGCCGTTGTCGTGGCTGGTGCCCGACGGTGACAGCGCGATCTACGCCATCGAAGCGCTGAAAGGCACGCCCATGCTGTTCTTCCAGAGCATGGATGACCCCATCGTACCGCTGGCCAACGGCATCGAGCTGTACAAAAAGGCGCCGCCCCCGCGTGTGCTGCAACTGACCCGTGGTGGCCACGTGCAGACCTTCGCCGACCCCACCTGGCGCACGGTGATGCTGCGTTTCCTGCAAGACCCCTCACACTTCAACGGCCTGCGCCGCCTGGGCGAAGTGCCCAACTACCCCGAGCCCGAGCCGCCCCATGAATGATGAACGCAATGCCATCCCGTTGATCCTCACCGGGATCGGCAGCATCTTCGCCACCGTGGCCTGCCTGTGGTATTACGGCTACCTGCACTTCGCCAAGCCCGAAGATGCCTTGCTGCTGAGTGATTTCACCCTGCTCAAGACGATACCGGGCGAGGACTACAAGGTATCCGCCACCCCGGCCAACGAAGTAGCCCAGTGCATCGACGGCATCCTGGTGCTGTTCGATACCCGGCAGAAGGGCCTGAGTGGCGTGCTGGTGGACAGCCGGAAACAGGCGGTGCACTGCACCACGCCGTAGCGGCGGTCGCCAGGCCGCGTCCCGGACGCCGCGCGGCACCTGCACCCTACGCCGCAGGTCTGCTGCCACAGGGTAAAGATCATTAACGCCCGCGGCCCATTGCGCTACCATCGCGCCCCTGTCTCAAGATGATGGCATGCATGGTGGCCTCACCATGGCTGCCCCTGGAAAAGGAGTTCTGCCCATGATCGTCGGCATCGACCTCGGCACCACCCACAGCCTGATCGCCGTCTGGCGCAACGACACCACCGAGCTGGTGCCCAACGCTCTGGGCAGCGTGCTGACCCCAAGCGTCGTGGGCCTGGACGATGAAGGCCGGATTCTGGTCGGCCAAGCCGCCAAGGAACGCCTGCACACCCACGCGGCACGCACTACCGCGCTGTTCAAGCGCTACATGGGCAGCGCTCAGGAAGTACGCCTGGGCGAGCGCCTGTTCCGCCCCGAAGAGCTCTCGGCGCTGGTGCTCAAGAGCCTCAAGGAAGATGCCGAGCGCGCCTTTGGCGAGCCGGTGACCGAAGCGGTGATCAGTGTGCCCGCCTATTTCAGCGACGCCCAGCGCAAGGCCACGCGCATTGCCGGCGAACTGGCCGGGCTGAAGGTCGAGAAACTGATCAACGAGCCCACGGCAGCGGCCCTGGCCTACGGCCTGCACCAGAAGGACAAGGAAACATCGTTCCTGGTGTTCGACCTGGGCGGCGGTACCTTCGACGTGTCGATTCTGGAGCTGTTCGACGGCGTGATGGAAGTGCGTGCCAGCGCCGGCGACAATTTCCTCGGCGGTGAGGATTTCGACAGCGTGCTGGTGGAGCACTTCGTGCGCCAGCACGCTGACCTGCCCCCCCTGGAAAACGTGCGCCAGGCGCTGCGCCGTGAAGCCGAGCGGGTGCGCAAGAGTCTGGGCCAGCAGACCAGCAGTGACTTCGTGCTGCGCCTGGGGGGGCGCGAGTGGGTACACGCTGTTACTCAGGACCAGTTGGCCGACCTGTACGCGCCCTTGCTCGAACGCCTGCGCGCGCCCATTGAACGGGCCCTGCGCGATGCCCGCATCCGCGTCAGCGACCTGGACGAAGTGTTGCTGGTGGGCGGTACCACCCGCATGCCGCTGGTGCGCAAGCTGGCAGCCGGGCTGTTCGGGCGGTTCCCGTCCATCACCCTGAACCCCGATGAAGTGGTGGCCCATGGTGCTGCGGTGCAAGCGGCGCTCAAGGCACGCTCGGCGGCCCTGGAAGAGGTGGTGTTGACCGATGTCTGTTCCTACACCCTGGGCATCGAGGTGTCGCAGACCATCGGCCAGCGCCAGGAGGGTGGTCATTACCTGCCGATCATCGAGCGCAACAGCGTCGTGCCGGTCAGCCGGGTGAAGACGGTGCATACCCTGAGCGACAATCAGGAGCATGTACTGGTGAAAATCTACCAGGGCGAGAGCCGCCTGGTGAAAGACAACGTTGCCCTGGGCCAGCTGGACATCCCGGTGCCCCAGCGCGCGGCCGGTGAAGTGGCCCTGGACGTGCGGTTCACCTACGACAACAACGGTATCCTCGAAGCCCAGGTGAGCATCCCGCTGACGGGCGAGCAACACGCCCTGGTGATTGAAAACAACCCTGGCGTCCTCAGCCCGGCCGAGATCCAGCAACGCCTGCAAGCGCTGTCGCAGCTCAAGGTTCACCCCCGCGACCAGCAGGTGAACACGGTGCTGGTGGCCCGCCTCGAGCGCCTTTACCAGGAAAGCCTGGGCGACGCGCGCCAGCAGATCAATTACTGGGCCAGCCAGTTCCAGCAGGCACTGGACAGCCAGGACGAGCGGCAGATCCGAGAAATGCGCCAGCAGTTGAATGAGCGCCTGAAGGAAGTGGACCAGGGCCTGTGGCAATGAGTGACGTCTATCTGGATTGCTGGGGCGTGCTGCAACTGGATGAACAGGCCGATGAGCGCAGCATCAAGCGCCAGTATGCGCGGCTGCTCAAGGTCCACCGGCCAGATGAAGACGCCGAGGCCTTCCAGCGGCTGCGCGAAGCCTATGAACAAGCGATGGGGATTGCCCGCTGGCGGTCCGAGGCCGATGAGGATGAACGGGTGCCGGTGGTTGCGCCAGCCCTGGCTTCACTCTCTGAACCCAGCACCCTGCCTGTCGAGCCAGCGGCGTCCAGCGAAGCCTGTGCATCGACGCTGCTGGACCAGTTGGGCACCGATAACCTCGCGGCCTGTTGGCGCCAGGCGCTGGAGCAGCACTGCGACCAGGCTTTCGAGCAGGGGCTGGCACTGCGTTGCCTGATGGCGAGCCCGGCCTCTGCCACGTGGCTCGCCTGGGGGCTGGGGGAGCGTCAGTGGCTCACGCCATTTCAGCGTATCCAGCTCAACGATGGCCAGCAGCGCGCCCTGGTGCAGGCCGCGTTCGCCCAGTGCCGGGGTATCCTGCAGGGGCATTTGCAGGCGGGGGATGAGCGCCCGTTTCTGGCCGAGCTGCAACGGTGGGTCGCGCAGCCCTGGTTGAGTGCTTTCGACCGGCGCCTGGACCTGCAGGCCATGGTGCTGGAGTTGTTCCACCAGCACAGCCAGTGGAGCGCGGCCTTGTTCGACCGGGTGTGCCAGCTGTTTGGCTGGGACGTGCGCCAGGGGGTGATCCCCCAGCCCGCCGGGGTATTCCACGCCTTGATCGCGCGAAGCGAGGAACAGGCCTGGTTGCAACGCCTGCGTGCGCTGGCCGAGGCCGAGAACCCTGAGCATCGCAGCGACCGCCTGGCGGCGCGGCTGTTGTTGACGCCGTTGTCGCGGCGCCAGCAGATCGCGATGACTCGCACGTTCATCTTGGCGGACTGGCAGGCTTGTCACGACCTGGCCAGCCAGTTCGTCCACCAATACCCGCACTTGCTGGGCCAACTGCCCCACGAGGATGCATTTTTCTGGCAACCGCTGATGCCCCGGCCGTTCGATGAAAAAGATCTGGCAAAACTCTGGAGCGGGGCCTTCGTGGTGTCCATGCTGCATCTGCTGGCAGGGCGCAGCAGTGTCGGTGACTGGGGCACGCAGGTGTTCGCCAGCCTCTTCATCAGCCTGCTGCTGATTGCCGTGGCGCGCTGGGGCATGAACTTCTGGGCGTGGATGGCGGATCGCTGGTTGGGGGCGGACGTCTGGCTCACCGAGCGGCTGGTGCCGGCGGCCTTCAATCGGGATGGCCAGGCCTTGCTGATGCGCCACGGTCTGCCGTGGTTGGCGCTGGCAGGCTATGTGTGGTTGAACCTGGGGGTTCTGGGACTGGCGACGATGCTTGCCATCGGTATCCGTGAGCGGTTGAAGGCCCCGACGCCGGACCAGACCGTGGACTGGCTCAAGCCGTGGCGCGTGTTGTCGGCAGTATTTGGCTGGGATCGGGTGCAGACGGTCATTGCGTGGGCCATGATCGCGGTGATCGTCGCGGCGCAGTTGCTGCACCCTGTCTACCCGCTGACCACAGGCCTGCGCCCCTGATACAAGCGTGCCGGCCCTGGGGCCGGCACGTTGGGCGCAACGCGATCAGTTAGCGGAGCTGACAGAGGAGCGCGGTGCCACGGGCTGGTTGTCGTTGGAAATGGTCACTTCCACGCGACGGTTCATGGCCCGGCCAGACACGCTGGTGTTGTCGGCAACCGGGTAGTCCTTGCCGTAACCCTGGGACACCACGCGGCTTGGGTCCACGCCCATTTTCACCAGGGCAGTGGCCACCGAGCCGGCGCGGCGGTCGGACAGGCTCTGGTTATAGGAGGCAGTGCCGGTGCTGTCGGTGTAGCCCTCGACGATCACCTTGCGATCAGGGTTCTGCTGAAGGAACTGGGCCAGCTTGTTGACGTTCATCATGCCGCTGGATTTCAGCTCGGCCTTGTTCACGTCAAACAGTACGTCGCCAAAGGTGACCACGGTACCGCGGTCGGTCTGCTTGGCGTTCAGGCTGTCCTGCAGTTGCTTGATCTGCGCGTCACGGGCATCCAGGCGGGCCTGGGCGCGCTGGGCAGCAGCGTTCTTCAGGTTGGCTTCGGCGGTACGCAGGGCGATGGTCTGCTTGGCCACTTCCACGCGCTGGCTGGTCAGGTAGGCCAGTTGGTCCACGTCGCGGCTGTCGTCATGGTTCAGGAAAGCCTTGTCGGCCTTGTCCATGTAGTCGGACGCGTCCTTGGTTTCCAGAGCGGCCACCTGGCTGGCTTTCGGGTTGGCCTGCAGGGCCTGGAAGTTGGTGCGGGCCTGCTCCAGGTTAGGGTTGGGCTTGGTGGCGCAGGCAGCAAGTGCCACGCTGGCGGCCAACAGGGCAGGGATCATCAATTGTTTACGCATGGTCTTCATCCTTTGATCGAATACGAGTGGCGATGGCTGAGCGCGGCTTACTGCTGCTGCACGCTGCGCTGGCCTTCTTCACGCAGGTCCTGGACCCCGGCGCGAGCGTCCTGCACAGCCTTCTCGGCCTTGGCGGCCTGGGCTTTGCGCTCGGCGACGCGGGCATCCCACTCGGCCTGTTCGGCGAGCATGCGGGCCTTGTCGTATTGCTTGTCATGCATGGCCAGTTCGGCCTCTTTGAATTTGTCCTGCGCCGCTTTCATCTCCACGGCGGCGAATTCGGTACCGCCAGCGCTGACGGCGCTGTTGACCGCCGACTGGGTGACGGCATATTGCTCGGTCGGTGGCTTGCCGGCGCAGCCGGCGAGGATGAAGCTGGTACCCAGCGCCAGGGCAGCCAGTTTCAGCCCACGCAGGTGTTTGGAAGTTTTGGCAGTGCTGGTCATCATGATTGCAACTCCATTGGCTAACTCCTGAAAAACGTCGCCCAAGACAGATCATCCTTGCGAGCCCACGACAGGGGGGCCGAAGCCACGATTCGAAGGGTTTTTCTGTGATGGCTTAATGGCTCCGACCAAACCGATTTTTAATTGGTTCACTCGAATTTTGCGAAGAGTCGGAAATTCTTGACTGCGGGGGCAGGGGATCTGGCGTGTTCTTTTCCCTCGCTTCGCCCGGCCCCCCAGAGGAGGGACCTGCTATCCCGGCAGGACCGGGCGAAGCTCGGAAACCAGGCGATGCACTCAGTGCTGAGGCTCGTCAGCCTTGGCGGCCATGTCATGCAGGTAGCGCCGTGACAGCGCCAGGAACCGCGGGGTAGGGCCCACGTCTTCATACAGCGGGTCGCCTTCCTCGTCGGTGGCGATCACCTTCCGCCCCTTGATGTAGGGGAAGCTGCCCTCCAGTTCTTCCAGCGCCGCGCCAATCAGTTCACCCAGCAACTCCTCGGGGTGGTGCTTGGGGTACATCTCGGTGATCGCCGCCAGCCGGGCCGCCGACTCCATGTCCAGGTGGATGTTGTAGCCGGTGGGGCTCAGGCGTCCCTTGGCGTTCTGTTCCCAGTGTTGCGCAAGCTCGCGGATTTTCATGTCGACCTCATTGATCAGTCTGTTCGGGGCCATGGTTTGAGCGTAGCCCCGATCGGCCTTTTGAACACAGGTGGCCGTTGCCCTTGTCAGAATCGAGCGCGCTGGGCACTCTTGGGGGTAGAGCGGTTTTTCCTGTGCTTGTTCAATGGCTAGGTCGACAAACCTGCGATGGGCGGCACCCCGAACAACAATCAAGGAGACTGTGCCGATGACCGAGATCGATGCGCGCCTGCGCGAAGATGTGCACCTGTTGGGCGAGTTGCTGGGCAATACCATTCGCGAGCAGTATGGCGAGGCGTTCCTGGACACCATCGAGCGTATCCGCGCCGATGCCAAGGCCGACCGCAACAGTGGCCCGGACAACGGCAAGACCGCCACCGAACAGTTGAGCACGCGCCTCAACGATCTCGACGAGCAGCAATTGCTTCCCGTGGCGCGAGCCTTCAACCAGTTTCTCAACCTGGCCAACATCGCCGAACAGTACCAACTGATACGCCGCCGCGACGAAGACCAACCGCCGCCTTTCGAAAACGTGGTGCTGGCCCAGTTGCTGGAAAAGCTCAAGCAGGCCGGCCACGGCGCCGAGTCCCTGGCCCGGCAGGTGGGCCGCCTGGAGATCGAGCTGGTGCTCACCGCGCACCCCACTGAGGTAGCGCGGCGCACCCTGATCCAGAAATACGACGCCATTGCGGCGCAGTTGGCCGCCCAGGACCACCGCGACCTGGTGCCCGCCGAGCGCGAGCAGATCCGCCAGCGCCTGCAACGGCTGATCGCCGAGGCCTGGCACACCGAGGAAATTCGCCGCACCCGGCCCACCCCCGTGGATGAGGCCAAGTGGGGGTTCGCGGTGATCGAGCATTCCCTGTGGCACGCGGTGCCCAACCACCTGCGCAAGGTCGACCAGGCGCTGCATGCCGCCACCGGCCTGCACCTGCCCCTGGAGGCCGCGCCCGTGCGGTTTGCTTCGTGGATGGGCGGCGACCGCGACGGCAACCCCAATGTCACCGCGCAGGTCACCCGTGAAGTATTGCTGCTGGCCCGCTGGATGGCCGCCGACCTGTTCCTGCGCGACGTCGACCACCTGGCCGCCGAACTGTCGATGCAGCAGGCTAGCCAGGCCTTGCGCGAGGCCGTAGGTGACAGCGCCGAGCCGTACCGCGCATTGCTCAAGCAACTGCGCGAACGTCTGCGAGCCACCCGTAACTGGGCACAGGCGTCATTGACCCAGGCGCAACCGGCGCCCGCCGAGGTATTGAGCAACAACCGCGACCTGCTGGCGCCGCTGGAGCTGTGTTTCCAGTCCCTGCACGAGTGCGGCATGGGGGTGATCGCCGACGGCCCGCTGCTCGATTGTCTGCGCCGGGCCGTGACCTTCGGCCTGTTCCTGGTACGCCTGGACGTGCGCCAGGACTCGTCGCGCCACACCGCCGCGCTAAGCGAGATCACCGACTACCTGGGCCTGGGGCGCTACGCCGACTGGGACGAAGAAACCCGCATCACGTTCGTGTTGCAGGAGCTCAACAACCGCCGCCCCTTGCTGCCCGGCTACTTCAAGCCGGCGGCCGAGACCGCCGAGGTGCTGGCCACCTGTCGCGAGATCGCCGCGGCACCTGCGGCCTCGCTGGGGTCCTATGTCATCTCCATGGCGGGCGCTGCCTCGGATGTGCTGGCCGTGCAATTGCTGCTCAAGGAAGCCGGTGTGCAACGGCCCATGCGCGTGGTGCCGCTGTTCGAGACCCTGGCCGACCTGGACAACGCCGGCCCGGTGATCGAGCGGTTGCTGCTGTTGCCGGGGTACCGCAGCCGCCTGCATGGCCCCCAGGAGGTGATGATCGGTTACTCCGACTCGGCCAAGGACGCCGGCACCACCGCTGCCGCCTGGGCGCAGTACCGTGCCCAGGAAAACCTGGTGCGCATCTGTCACGCGCAGAACGTCGAACTGCTGCTGTTCCATGGCCGTGGCGGCACGGTCGGCCGTGGCGGCGGCCCGGCGCACGCGGCGATTCTGTCGCAGCCGCCGGGTTCGGTGGCCGGGCGTTTCCGCACCACCGAGCAGGGCGAAATGATCCGTTTCAAATTCGGCCTGCCGGACATCGCCGAGCAGAACCTCAACCTGTACCTGGCTGCCGTGCTGGAGGCCACACTGCTGCCGCCACCCCCTCCGGAGCCGGCCTGGCGCGCGCTGATGGACGAACTGGCAGCCGATGGCGTCAAGGCGTATCGCGACGTGGTGCGCGAAAACCCGCAATTCGTCGAATATTTCCGCCAGTCCACCCCGGAACAGGAATTGGGCCGCCTGCCTCTGGGTAGCCGCCCGGCCAAGCGCCGCCAGGGCGGCATCGAAAGCCTGCGGGCCATCCCGTGGATCTTCGGCTGGACCCAGACCCGTCTCATGCTGCCAGCGTGGCTGGGGTGGGAAGCGGCGTTGAGCAAGGCCTTGGAGCGTGGGGAGGGCGAACTGTTGGCCAGCATGCGTGAGCACTGGCCGTTCTTCCGCACCCGCATCGACATGCTGGAGATGGTGTTGGCCAAGGCCGATGCCGACATCGCCCGCTTCTACGACGAGCGCTTGGTGCAGGATTCCCTCAAGCCGCTGGGTGCGCACTTGCGCGACCTATTGTCGCAGGCGTGCGCGGTGGTGCTGGGCCTTACCGGCCAGTCGCAACTGTTGGCCCATAGCCCGGAAACGTTGAAATTCATCAGCCTGCGCAATACCTACCTTGACCCTCTGCACCTGCTGCAGGCCGAGCTGCTGGCCCGTTCCCGCGGGCGCGAAGCTGCTCAGGACAGCCCTCTGGAACAGGCGCTGCTGGTGACCGTGGCCGGTATCGCCGCTGGTCTGCGCAATACCGGCTGAGGCTGGCGAAGGGCCGCTGGCGCGTCCACTATCTGTGAGGGGACCGTGCCGGCATACAGCACCGGGTCGCAACCGCCAGCGGTTGCACCCGGCGCCACCGGCAAGGGGCGTGCGCATGGGACGCAGGTTGTTCCTGCTTTGGACGGCTTGTGTGGCTGTGGCACGCTGTGTATCTTGATCAGCCTTTTGGCCGTTTTTGTGGCCACCAACCGATTTTGGGATTGGCTTCAAGCAGTTAGCTGCGCTGAGGCGGGTCTGACGATTTCCATATAAAAAGTTGAGGAGCACATCGATGCGCGTAATTCTGCTGGGGGCTCCCGGGGCCGGCAAAGGCACTCAGGCCAAGTTCATCACTGAAAAGTTCGGCATTCCGCAGATCTCCACCGGCGACATGCTGCGTGCCGCGGTCAAGGCCGGCACTGAACTGGGCATCAAGGCCAAGAGCGTGATGGACGCCGGTGGTCTGGTCTCCGACGACCTGATCATTGCCCTGGTCAAGGAGCGCATTGCCCAGGCCGATTGCGCCAAGGGTTTCCTGTTCGATGGTTTCCCGCGCACCATTCCTCAGGCTGAAGCGCTGGTGAGCGCCGGCGTCGCGCTGGACCACGTGGTCGAGATCGCCGTCAAGGACGAGGAAATCGTTCAGCGCATCGCCGGCCGTCGTGTCCACGAAGGCTCGGGCCGCGTCTACCACATCGTCTACAACCCGCCGAAGGTGGCTGGCAAGGACGACGAGACCGGCGAAGACCTGGTTCAGCGCAAGGACGACACCGAAGAAACCGTGCGCCATCGCCTGTCGGTGTACCACGAGCAGACCGAGCCGCTGGTGGCCTTCTACCAGAAGCTGGCCGCTGCGCAGGGCAAGCCGGTCTACAACCACATCGAAGGTGTCGGCTCGGTAGATGCCATCACTGCCAAGGTGCTGGCGGCACTGAGCTGATCGAAACCTCGATCAATTGACGGCCCGCTTGCGGGCCGTTGACGTTTATAATGTTGCACTTTTTTTCTGATGGATTGCCCGATGACCACCTTGCTGGCCCTGGATACCGCTACCGAAGCTTGCTCCGTTGCTCTGCTGCATGACGGCAAGGTGCTGAGCCACTACGAAGTGATTCCGCGCCTGCATGCGCAGAAGTTGCTGCCCATGATCCAGACGATACTGGGCGAGGCGGGTATTGCCCTGTCGGCGGTGGATGCCATCGCGTTCGGCCGTGGCCCGGGTGCGTTCACCGGGGTACGTATCGCCATCGGCGTGGTCCAGGGCCTGGCCTTCGGCCTGGACCGCCCGGTGCTGCCGGTGTCCAACCTGGCGCTGCTGGCCCAACGCGCCTTGCGCGAGCAGGGCGTGCGCCAGGTAGCCGCCGCCATCGATGCACGCATGGACGAGGTGTACTGGGGCTGCTACCAGGCCGACGGCGATGAAATGAAGCTGCTGGGCGATGAGGCCGTGCTGGCCCCGGAAGCCGTCAGCCTGCCGGCTGGCGCCCAGGGCGACTGGTACGGTGCCGGTACCGGCTGGGGCTACGGTGAGCGTCTGGCGGTCCAGCCCGCAGGCTTCGACGCGACCTTGCTGCCCCATGCACTGGACCTCGTTACGCTGGCCAAGGGCGCCTGGGCCCGTGGCGAAGCCGTTGCCGCCGACCTGGCGCAGCCAGTGTACCTGCGCGACAAAGTGGCTACGCCAAAAGCCCGTTGAGCGACGAGTGGCGCCGCTAACTGCTCGTTTTTTGAGCAGTTCATCGCTTGAACGTCACCAGGGGTAAACCTTTTCCGAGAACTGTGGTCTAGTTATCACTAGGGCATTTGCCAACCCTACGGGGTGCCGCTAAATTGCCATCATCGGACAAGAGTCAGCAGTCATGCGTGTAGACGGTTATTCGTCGAGTTCCTACCCCATCAAACGCAAGCCCCGCAAGGCGCAGGCGCGGGTGGACGACGCCGATGACCTGGAAGGCGAATTCGAAGTTCAGCCGTCTGCCCAGCGCAGTACCTCGCGCAGCGCTGGCGCCACCGGCAACGTACCTGCCCGCCAGCAAGACATGATCTTTCCGCGCTCAATGAGCCGCCGCGTGGCCACCGCCCTGACCAGCTACCTGACGACCTCCACCTTCGTGGAATGGGATGGCGAAGTGCTGGGCCTGGACGTGCACATCTGACAGTGTCGGCGTTACCGTACTACCTCGGTTGTCCTTCCTGGAGCGAGCTGGCCTGGCGCGACCACCTGTACCCGGCCGATGCCAAGCCCACGCAGTTCCTGCAGCTGTATGGGCAGGTATTCAACGCCGTCGAAGGCAACACCACCTTCTACGCCCAGCCGGCTGCCAGCACCGTGGCGCGTTGGGCGCAGAGCATGCCCGAGCACCTGCGCTTCACCGCCAAATTCCCCCGCGAGATCAGCCACGGCGGCGACCTGCGTGAGCGCCTGCCCGCGGCCCATGCCTTTATGCGCCTGCTTGAACCGCTGGGCGCCCGGGTGGCGCCCTACTGGTTGCAGCTCCCGGCTGCCTTTGGCCCCGAGCGACTGGCCGAACTGGTGGCGTTCCTCGATGACCTGCAACACCCGGTCGCCGTGGAGGTTCGCAACCGAGCATTTTTCGCCCGTGGCGATGAAGAGCGAATGCTCAACCGTTTGCTGATGGCGCGCCAGGTGGAGCGCATCTGCCTGGACCCGCGGGCACTGTTCAGTTGCACTGACCAGACGGCCGCAGTGCTCGACGCCCAGGCCAAGAAACCCAAGGTGCCACCGCGCCCGACGGCATTCAGCCAGAGCCCGCAGGTGCGCTTTATCGGCCACCCGACCCTTGAGGCCAATGACCGGTTTCTGCTGCAGTGGGTGGCGAAGATCGCTGAGTGGATCGAGGAGGGGCGCACGCCTTATATTTTCCTGCACACCTCCGACAACCACCGCGCGCCGCTGCTGGCGCGACGCTTTCATGAGCAGCTGATGGCGCGGTTGCCGGGGTTGCCAGCGCTCCCGGAAATACCGCGAGAGCCGGTGGCGGAGCAGTTGGGCCTGTTATGACTTTGCTGCGGCACACCCTGTGTGCCCGGGCGAAGCGCTGCGATCCTTAATGGCGTATCAACTCTTTTGCCACCACCTCGCCACTGCGGCGCAGTACGACCTCCCGACCAAACACCAGCCCTGTCTTCAACTCGCCCTCCAGCCGGTAGGGTATGGGCCGGTCCGGATGGCGCAGCAACTTCACCACGTCGCGCAGGTGTTCCCACAGGTTGGTGCGCACCGGCACGTCGAAGGGTTCGCTGGAGTGGCCGTCCACACTCAGCCATTCGTCGTATTCGCCATCGGCCAGCAGGAGGCCGGCCAGATACACCCGGTAGCGCAGGCCGCTGACCGTCAGGCTGTCGTCATTGGGGTTGTCGATACGAAAATGCAGGACGAAGCGCTGTTGCATCAGCTTGGCCTTGACCACCTGCACGCTCACCAGGTGCACCTCGGGGTCTTTGCCGTCGTCGGCGAACCAGCTGGCGCAGCCGCTCAGGCCCGCCCCCAGGCCCAGGCAGACGATGACCCAGCGCAATGTCCTCAAGACCATGGCCAATCCCTCGTGATGCCTTGAGTCTAACAACCCTCGGCCGACTTGTTGGCAAAAACGCGGATAGTCCATACTGACAGTCATTAATGTCGAAGCGCCATTGCCCAGAGGGGCAGGAGGCACACTATGGGGCTGTTCGAAATCGTCTTTCGGGGCGAATTGGTCGCGGGGGCGCACCTGGCCCTGGTCAAGGCCAACCTGGCAAAACTGTTCCAGGCCGATAGCACGCGCATCGATGCGCTGTTCAGCGGCCGGCGGCTGGTGCTCAAAAGCGACCTGGACCCCCAAGCCGCGGAAAAATATCGCGCTACCCTGGAGCGCGCTGGCATCGTGGTGGCGATCGAGCCCGTGCCGGTGCAGGTCGAGGAAATAGAAATGGCGCCGCCACCGGATGCGCCAGGCTTCCAGCGCCGGCCCTCGAACAAGCTGGAGCAGCCTTGGGTGCCGCGGGACTGCTATATGGCCGCGTTTGCAGACGTCCAGGCGCCAGCCTACGACGTAGCCGAGGTGGGCGTCGACCTGCAGACGCAGAAGCCAGCCGTGCAGGCGCCGCAGGTGAACCTGGCGCAGTTCAGCCTCGCGCCGGCAGGCAGCGACATGGGGCAGGCCCGCGGACCGGCGAAGCCGCCGGCACCGGACACCAGCCATTTGAAGCTTATACCGTGAGGTAGCTGGCGCAGCACTTCTTGAATTTCTGCCCACTGGCGCATGGGCAGGCATCGTTGCGGCCGGCCTTGAAAGGCACGGTGGGGTCGATGAAGTACCAGCGCCCGGCGTTCTGCACGAATGAGGACCGCTCGCGGTGGCTGTGCTCGCCCGTGGCGTCGTGCCAGCGTGCGGTAAAGGTGACAAAGGCGTGCTCGGGCTGGCCGCCGAAAACCTCGGCGCTTTCCACCGTCAGCCCCAGCCAGGTGCTCTGGGCACTCCAGTCGGCGATGGCCTGGCGGTCCAGGCCGGGCTGTTGCACCGGCAGGGTGGTGGCCACCAGGTAGTCGATCAGGCCCAGTACGTAGGCGCTGTACCGCGAGCGCATCAAGGCCTGGGCGTCGGGGGCCGGCAGGCCGGCGTGATAATGGCCGCAGCAGGCGCTCAGCAGGTTGCCGCTGCCGCAAGGGCAAATACTCGTGCTCATCGGGTTACCACCAATACTTCCCAAAATTTTCCGGGTTGGCCCAGAACCGTGCGTTCAGCCAGTCGGGGACTTGCTTGTATTCGCGCAGATCGTAGGTGAACAGCGTCAGCACCTGGTCGTCGCGCTGGAAGCGCTCGCTGGCCTGCAGCGCCAGGGCGTAGAAATCGGTCTCCTGCCAGCCGCTGGCGGCCAGGTCCACCAGCACCGCGATGCGGCTGGCGTTGAGGTTGCGGATGCCCCCCAGCAGCTCTTGGCCCGTGCGCTTGGTCATGTGTTCCAGGCAATCCACTACCACCGCGAGGTCGAAGCGCTGCCCGGCGACTTCGGTGGGCAGGGCGCCAGGCGCCGCCTGGGCGACGATCGTGTCCGGGTGGGCTTGCCTGAAGGCCGCCAGCGCCGGGAAGTCGGCCGCGCCCACCAGCAACAGGCGGGGCGGTGCGTAGCGGTCCAGCAGGGCCGCGAGCGCCTGTTGCGGCGTGCGCGCAGAAAAGCTGTCAGTCATTGAGCATCCTCGATCAGAACTGCCAAGGATAGGCTTGTTCGCGCTGGCGGCCTAGCCTGTATGGCTTATTGCTGGCGCATCTGCAAACTGCCGTCTTTACTCCCATTGCATCGGTTATCCGCCGATTCCCCTTAGGAGAGAGACCTGATGAGCATAGTGAGTAAGGCATTACCTTTGGTACTGCTAGCCAGTGTGTTGACTGGTTGCGCAGGGTTGCAGAAAACCGACTGGCCCAAGTGCGCGGCGGTGGGTGGTGTTACCGGTGCGGCGTTGGGCTCTATCCAGAATTCGACCTTTGCCGGGTGGGGTGTGCTGGTGGGCGGCGGCGTGGCCGCGGCCTATTGCTGGGTGCATGGCGATGGCGACGAGGACGGTGATGGTGTGCCGGACAGCCGTGACAAGTGCCCGCACACCCCTCATGGCACGCCGGTCGATGCCACCGGTTGCCCCTTCCCGGCGCCAGCGCCGCCACCTGTTGCCGAGCCTGCCCCGTTGCCCAAGCAGGAAGTCATCGTCATCCGTGATGTGCACTTCGAGTTCGACTCGGCGCGCTTGACCGGGCCTGACAAGGTGGAACTGGACAAGGTGGCCACCAAGCTCAAGACCGAGGCTGCCTCCACCCAACTGACCGTTACCGGCCACACCGACAGCGTCGGCAAGCCCGGGTATAACCAGAAACTGTCGCAGCGCCGGGCTCACTCGGTGGTCGATTACCTGGTCAGCGTCGGCATTCCACGGGCCAGTTTCGTCTCCATCAGTGGCGCCGGGGAAACCCAGCCTGTGGCTGACAACAAGACAGCAGAAGGGCGTGCCCAGAACCGCCGTGTGGAGATCCGCCTGGACCGCTGAAAACGGTAGGGTTGGCGGCTTGTGAACTCTCACAGGCCGGTCTTTACTCCTGTGTGACCGGCAAGGGCCGGTGACACAGGAGCATTTCATATGAGATCAATCTGGCGGGCAGCACTCCCCGTTCTTCTGGTCAGCAGTGTTCTTTCCGGTTGCGCCACTACCAGTGATGGCAGTGCCCCGCTCAATCAAAGGAACTGGCCTATCTGCAGCGTCATCGGTGGTGTGGCAGGGGGTGGCCTGGGTGCCATCAAGAGTTCTTCGTGGGCCGGTGGCCTGGGGGTTCTGGGCGCGATCACCGGCGGCCTGATCTGTTTTGCCCAGGATGGCGACGAGGACGGCGATGGCGTGTTCGACCGTCGCGACCATTGCCCCGGCACCCCACCCAATACCCCGGTCGACCACATGGGCTGCCCGTTGCCGCAGTACCCGGCGACTGCCAAGGCGCCCGAACCGCCGCCACCGCCACCTGAAGAAGTGATTACCCTGAGCGATGCTGGCAACGTGCTCTTCGCCTTCGATTCGTCGGCGCTGACGGCCGAAGCCCGCAGCCAGCTCTCGGCGCTGCTGGGCAAGCTCAAGGCCGCCGATGTGGTCAGCATCAAGGTCGTGGGCAACACCGACAGCAAGGGCAGCGACGCCTATAACCAGAAACTTTCGGAGCGGCGCGCCGACAGCGTGGCTCGGTTCCTGATCAGCCAGGGCATACCGGCCGGCAAGGTGACCAGCGAGGGTGATGGCGAGCGCAAGCCAGTGGCTGACAACAGCACCGATGAGGGGCGGGCGCAGAACCGCAGGGTAGAGCTGCATATCAACCGCTGACGAAGCTGCCAGCGGTTAGCTGCACGCTGCAAGCTGATGGGCGTTGCCTTTAGCTTGCAGCTTGCAGCTCCCCCCGTTACTGTGCTGGCAAACAACAATCATTCCGGGGAAAGGACATGGCATTGCTCTGGGGCCTGGGCAAGGGCCTGACGGTACTGTTCTGGTGGGTGGTACTGTTGAACCTGTTCATGCCCGCTACTTATCCGTTCAACCTGCTGATCAACATCGCCGGTGCCGCGTTGATGCTGTTGCATCTGCTGGAAGTGTTGCTGTTCCGGGCCAGTCTGCGTGGCCGCAGCCATCCCTGGTTTGACCGCCTGCAGATCCTGCTGGTGGGTATTTTTCATGTCCGTTCAATTCCGACCCGGTCGGTGCAGGAGAGCAACAATGCGTAGGCTGTGTCTGGTAGCGGCGCTGTTCACGCCTTTGGCGATGGCCGATAGCCTGAGTGTCGAACCCCATTCCCTGATGCGACTGCCGGGCAAGGACGGGGTACTGACCCTTGACCGCCTGGTGATCGAGGATTACGCCACCCTGTTGGTGCCCGACAACCTGGTGGAACTGAAGGTGGGCGAGTTGCAACTGGGCCATGAGGCGCGTATCGCCATCGTGCCCGGGGCCCAGCAATTGCGTATCGAAGCCCGCCATGCGACGCTGGGGGAGGGCAGCCAGATCCTTGCACGCGGTGCGCCGGGCACCTATGAGAAGGTCGCCCTGCCGGGCCGCGACCTGCAGTTGCAATTGCAGTCGCTTCAAGGCGCGCAGCTGTCGGTGGACGCCCGTGGCGGCGCTGGCGCGCCGGGCTATTTCGGCCTCGATGGCGGCAGCGGTACCGAGCCGGGTTGCCTGTGGGGTGAGGCCGGCCACGGCGCCAATGGGCTCAATGGCGGCAATGGCCACGATGGCGCCGCGGGGGCGCAGGTGCACCTGCAACTGCCGCGTGACTATCCGGCCGAGGCCATCAAGGTGCAGGTCGACGGTGGCGCCGGTGGCCAGCCGGGTGCGCCTGGCAAGCCTGGCCCGGGCGGGAAGTCCAAAGGGTGCTTTGTCTACGATACCGCAGGCGGCAAGGCCGGCCGTGCTGGCCAGCCGGGCGAACCGGGCGTGGCCGGCCGCGCGGGCGCGCTGACGGTCCAGCGTCTCTGACGGTTGTCAGAACGGTGGTCGCGCCGCGGCCACCGCCACCACCACGAAGCCAATGATCAGGTTGATACCCACCAGCCGGCGAATCTGCGCCAGGCTGGTGGCGCCTGTCTGCCAGTCTTCGGCTTTCACCGCTTGGGTAAAGGTAGGCAATTGCAGGGTGGTGATGCGCACGAACAGCGCCACCATCACCAGGTACAGGCCCATCATCACCTGCACATAACGCGGCGCGGTCTCGAAACCGCTGAAGCTGATCTGGATCATGCCGATGCCACTTATCGGAAGAATCAGCACCGCCAGCCAGACCCAGAGAAAAAAGCGTCGGAAAACTTCCGCCCACAGCTTCATCCGTGCTGGCCCTTCCAGCGCTGTAACCACCGCCGGGCGCAGCACCAGCCAGGCGAAGAACATGCCGCCGACCCAGATCAGCGCTGCCCAGACATGCAGGGTGTAGAGGGGAGCAAAGGCTGCCATGTGGATCTCCGTTCAGCGCGCGAGGGTTTAGCGGGGTATGATAGCGGCCCAAATCGAAACACTGAAAATTTATCCAGGCGTTCATGCCCCAGAACCATGATCAGTAACGAACTCAAATCCCAGATCCAGGGCGCCTATTCGCGTTTCCTCGAAGCCAAGAGCCTCAAGCCCCGCTACGGCCAGCGCTTGATGATCGCCGAAGTCGCCAAGGTGCTGGGCGACATCGACTGCGACGACGAAGGGCGACGCTCGGGCGACTGTGCCGTGGTCGCGGTCGAGGCAGGCACCGGTACCGGCAAGACCGTGGCGTACAGCCTGGCCTCGATACCGGCTGCCAAGGCGGCGGGCAAACGCCTGGTCATCGCCACGGCCACGGTCGCGCTGCAGGAGCAGATCGTCTACAAGGACCTGCCCGACCTGATGAAGAACAGCGGGCTGAGCTTCACGTTCTCGCTGGCCAAGGGCCGTGGGCGCTACCTGTGCCTGTCCAAGCTCGACGTACTGCTGCAGGAAGGGCACGCCCAGACGGCCACCGCTCAGTTGTTCGAGGAGGAAGGCTTTCGCATCGAGGTGGACGAGGCCAGCCAGAAGCTGTTCACCAGCATGATCGAGAAACTGGCTGGCAACAAATGGGACGGTGACCGCGACAGTTGGGCCACCGCGCTGGAAGACAAGGACTGGGCGCGGGTGACCACCGACCACAGCCAGTGTACCAACCGCCATTGCCCCAACTTCCAGCAGTGCGCCTTCTACAAGGCCCGCGAAGGCATGGGCAAGGTGGATGTGATCGTCACCAACCACGACATGGTGCTGGCCGACCTGGCCCTGGGCGGCGGCGCCGTGCTGCCTGACCCGCGCGACACCATCTACGTCTTCGACGAAGGCCACCACCTGCCGGACAAGGCCATCGGCCATTTCGCCCACTACACGCGCCTGCGTTCCACCGCCGACTGGCTGGAAAGCACGGCCAAGAACCTGACCAAGCTGCTGGCCCAGCACCCGCTGCCGGGTGACCTGGGGAAGCTGATCGAACAGGTGCCGGAGCTGGCCCGCGAGATCAAGACCCACCAGCAGTTCATGTTCAGCGCCTGCGAACAGCTGGCCGACTTCCGTGCGGGGGAAGACATGGAAGGTCGCGAGCGGCCACGCCATCGCTTCGAAGGCGGCGTGGTGCCTGAGCACATCCGCGAAATCGGCATCGAGCTGAAGAAGGGCTTCGCCCGGCTCAATGACCTGTTCACCCGCTTGACCGAATTGCTCAAGGAAGGCATGGACGGCGAGAAAAGCATCGGCATCGCCAGCCACCAGGCCGAGGAGTGGTACCCGCTGTTCGGCAGCCTGCTGTCCCGTGCCCAGGGCAACTGGGAGCTGTGGACGGCCTTCACGGCCGAAGACCCTGAAGACAGCCCGCCCATGGCGCGCTGGCTGACCCTGGCCGACAGCGGCGCGATGTTCGACATTGAAGTCAACGCCAGCCCGATTCTGGCGGCCGAGATGCTGCGCCGCACCCTGTGGAATGTGGCGCACGGTGCCCTGGTGACCTCGGCGACACTGACCGCGCTGGGCAAGTTCGACCGCTTCCGCATGCGTGCCGGCCTGCCCAAGGCAGCGGTCACCGCCGTGGTACCGAGCCCCTTCCACCACGCCGACGCCGGCGTGCTGAGGGTGCCCGACCTGCGTGCCGACCCCCGTGACGCGGCGGCCCACACCGCGGCGATCATCCGTGACCTGCCGGGCCTGGTCGAGGGCTCGCGCGGCACCCTGGTGCTGTTCTCCTCTCGTCGGCAGATGCAGGACGTGTTCGACGGCCTGGACCGCGACTGGCGCCGCCAGGTGTTCATCCAGGGCAACCTGTCCAAGCAGGAAACCCTGAACAAGCACAAGGCTCGCGTCGATGGTGGCGAGTCCAGCGTGCTGTTTGGCTTGGCCAGCTTCGCCGAGGGCGTCGACTTGCCGGGTGCTTACTGCGAGCACGTGGTCATCGCCAAGATTCCCTTCGCGGTACCGGACGACCCGGTGGAAGCGGCGCTGGCGGAGTGGATCGAGGCCCGTGGCGGAAATCCGTTCATGGAAATCGCCGTGCCCGATGCTTCACTCAAGCTGATTCAGGCCTGCGGCCGTCTGCTGCGGACCGAGCAGGATCGCGGCACCATCACCCTGCTGGATCGCCGCCTGGTGACCCAGCGCTACGGCAAGGCGATCCTCAACGCCCTGCCGCCATTTCGCCGCGAAATTTCCTGAAGCGGGCAGGGCTACAATGCCCTGTTACGCTGTCTATAGACCTGATCGAGGCCGACACCGGCCATCAAGGAGAGCTGGAACCCCATGATTCGCCGTTTGTTGCCCGTTGTATTCGCAGTGTTGTTCACCACCCCGCTGATGGCAGCGCCGGGTGCTCAGCAGACGCTGTTCAACTTCGTTCGTCCTGCCGACGTGGTGCAGGTGACGACCGCGGATGCCAGCCTGCCGCAGTACAATGCCGAACAGACGGCCGAAGGCGAAGTGTTGCGCCGGGTGACCTTCAGCCCGGTGGCCGCCCCCAGCCTGACCCTCAAACCGCAGACGGGCGCCTGGGACTGGTCGGCCGATGGGGCCATGACGTTGCGCGCGCAAAGTGCCATGGACTGGGCCGTGACCCTGTACGTGAAAATCCAGAGCAACGACGGCAAGACCCTCACCAGCCGCATTGACCTGCCAGCCGGCCCGGCGCAGACGCTGGTCATCCCGTTGCACGCCAGCTCGCCCTTGAGCCAGGGTATGCGCGCCGCGCCGCCCATGCCCTGGGTGCAGGATGGCCAACGTACCCTGCTGGCCAGCAGTGAGGGCGAGTTGACCGCCAGCCAGGTGGTGTCGGTGACCTTGTCCATGGACAAGCCAGCCGTGGCGCAGAACATCCTTCTGGAACGCTTCGGCGTGGTGGAGGGCGATGCCCTGCAGAAAGCCGCTTATACCGCTATCGTCGACGAATACGGCCAGTTCAGCCGTGGCCGCTGGCCGGAGAAGGTCACCAGCGATGACCAGCTCAAGACCGCGGCCACTCGTGAACAGCAGCAGCTCAACGGCTGGCTGGCCGAGCGCGAGAAGGCGCCGCTGGACAAGTTCGGCGGCCTGAACCAGGGCCCGGCTTTCAATGCCAGCGGTTTCTTCCGTACTGAAAAGCGCGACGGCCGTTGGTACCTGGTTACCCCGGAAGGCCACCCGTTCTACTCCCTGGGCGTCAACGCGGTGACCGCCGATGGCGACCGCACCTACGTGCAAGGGCGCGAATGGATGTTCACCCACCTGCCCAAGGCTGGTGAGGCCGAGGCCCAGTACTACGGCCAGAGCAACAACCAGGACGGCAATGGTTCATCCGTGGGCCGTGGCTTCGGCAGCGGGCGCTGGTTCGATTTCTATGGGGCCAACCTGCAGCGTACTTACGCCGAGCCTTGCACGCCGACACCGCAGGCCCCATGCCAGCCCCGGCCGTTTGACGCCATTCGCTGGCAGAAACACACCCTGGACCGCCTCCAGGCCTGGGGTTTCAATACCGTGGGCAACTGGAGTGCACCGGCGCTGGAAGGCAACCAGCGCGTGCCTTATGTATTACCGCTATCGATCGTCGGTGACTACGCCAGCATCAGTACCGGCATGGACTGGTGGGGCCGCATGCCCGACCCGTTCGACCCGCGTTTCGCCATGGCCACCGAGCGTGCCGTGGCCATTGCCGCCCGCGACCACCGTGACGATCCGTGGCTGATCGGCTACTTCGCCGACAATGAACTGGCCTGGGCAGGCCCCGGCAACGACCCCAAGGCCCGTTACGCGTTGGCCTACGGCACGTTGCGCCAGACCACCGACGTACCGGCCAAGCGCGCCTTCCTCAAGCAGTTGCGTGACAAGTACCGCAACCAGGAAGGCCTGTCCAAGGCCTGGGGCATCAACCTGCCCGCCTGGGAACTGATGGAAGACCCTGGCTTTGAAGCACCGCAGCCCAACCCCGAGCACCCGGAAATCGAGGCTGACCTCAAGCAGTTCCAACGCGTTTTCGCCGACACCTACTTCAAGACCATTTCCGATGCCCTGAAGTGGCATGCGCCCAACCATCTGCTGCTGGGTGGCCGCTATGCCGTGTCCAGCCCCGAGGCCGTGGCGTCCTGCGCCCAGTACTGCGACGTGCTGAGCTTCAACTTCTATACGCCCAAGCCACAGGATGGCTATGACTTCGCGCGCTTGCGCGAGCTGGACAAGCCGGTGCTGGTGTCCGAATTCACGTTCGGCTCCCGTGACCGCGGGCCGTTCTGGCCAGGGCCGATGGAAGTGGCCAGGGAAGAGGACCGCGGCAACGCCTACGCCACCTTCCTGAAGGCGGCGCTGCAAGAGCCGACGATCGTTGGCGTGCACTGGTTCCAATACCTGGACCAACCGGTGACCGGCCGTTTGCTGGATGGCGAGAACGGCCACTTCGGCCTGGTGGGTGTGACGGACGTACCCTACCAGGGCTTCGTTGGCGCGGTGCGCAAAAGCAACCTCGACAGCCTTGACCAGTTGGCCAAGGCGTTGAAAACCGCCCCGGCCCCTGAAGCCGGCGGCAAGGGCGCCGAGCATGGTCACGCCGAGGGCCACCGCGGCGGCGGTCACCCTTAGCGAAACCCTGCTGCAACTGTCCTGGCGTGAGGGCCGGCAAGCCAGCCCTCACGAAAGACATTGGCCTGAGCCCAGGCAAATCCTTCCCGGTAAGCAGAAAGTTACCTACCACCTGGCAAGCACCTGTTCACAAAAGCCTCAAGGGCTGGAACAATGCCTGCCACTTTGTTCAATGCTGTTCAGGGAGCGGTCGGGTGCAGATTCAAGGTCATTACGAGCTTCAGTTCGAGGCAGTGCGCGAAGCTTTTGCCGCCCTATTCGACGATCCCCAGGAGCGCGGTGCCGCGCTCTGCATCCAGGTGGGTGGGCGCACGGTCATCGACCTGTGGGCCGGCACCGCCGACAAGGACGGCCAGGAGGCGTGGCACAGCGATACCATCGCCAACCTGTTCTCATGCACCAAGACGTTCACGGCGGTCACGGCGCTGCAGCTAGTGGGCGAGGGCAAGCTGGACCTGGACGCCCCCGTGGCTCGCTACTGGCCGCAGTTCGCCGCGGCCGGCAAGGAAAGCGTCACGTTGCGCCAGTTGCTCTGCCATCAGGCAGGCCTGCCTGCGTTGCGCGAACTGCTGCCCGCCGAGGCCTTGTACGACTGGCAGATGATGGTCGACGCCCTGGCCGCCGAGGCGCCCTGGTGGGAGCCCGGCACGGGCCACGGCTATGCTGCCATCACCTATGGCTGGCTGGTGGGTGAGTTGCTGCGCCGTGCCGATGGCCGCGGCCCTGGCGAGTCCATCGGCGCACGGGTGGCGCGCCCCCTGGGCCTGGACTTTCATGTCGGCCTGGCCGATGCAGAGTTCCATCGCGTCGCCCACATCGCCCGCAGCAAGGGCAACATGGGGGATGAAGCCGCCCAGCGCCTGTTGCAGGTAACCCTGCGTGAACCCACCGCCATGAGCACCCGCGCCTTCACCAACCCGCCGTCGGTGCTGACCAGCACCAACAAGCCGGAGTGGCGGCGCATGCAGCAACCGGCCGCCAATGGCCACGGCAACGCCCGCAGCCTGGCCGGCTTCTACACCGGCTTGCTGGATGGCAGCCTTCTGGAAGCCGAACTGCTCAATGAATTGACCCGCGAACACAGCATCGGTCCAGACAAGACCTTGCTCACGCCCACCCGTTTTGGCCTGGGCTGCATGCTTGACCAGCCGGACCTCGCCAATGCCACCTTCGGCCTCGGTGCCAAGGCCTTCGGCCATCCTGGTGCCGGTGGCTCCGTCGGTTTCGCCGACCCTGAACATGACGTGGCCTTTGGCTTCGTCACCAACACCCTGGGCCCCTATGTGCTCATGGACCCCCGCGCGCAGAAACTGGTGCGGGTACTTGCCACTTGTCTATAAATTGATCGAATCGACCGACGGGCGTCCCGTCACGGTCGATTCAACTACTATCAATCAATGGTTTAAGCGGGTTTGTTAACCCGGTTTGTATCAACCTCATTTTGTGGAAAGCTTATGTACTCCAATAAATCCATCGCGTTTGCCCTGTGCCTGGCTGTGACCGGCTGTGCCCAGACTCCACAGAACAACACGGCTGCCAACGGCGGTGGTTTCAACTGGTGGCCTTTCGGCGCCAACGATCACGCGGTAGACAAGGATGTGGCAGGCGCAATCACCGACAAGGTCGCCAAGGATGAAGCCAAGGCCGCTGCGCCGGCCCCTGCGGCTGCTCCGGTAGCTGCCGCTGATACCGGCAAGCACTGGTGGTGGCCGTTCCCTTCCACCGCTGCCACCCCGGCCGCCGCCACCCCTGCCGTCGCCGTCGTGCCCAAGATCGACACCAAGATGACCCAGGCCTGGCTGGACAGCTACGAGCCGAAAGTGCGTGAAGCGGTCAAGGGCAGCAACTTCCAGGTCGAGCGCCGTGAAGACGTGCTGGTGGTCATCGCGCCGGTGGACGGCAGCTTCAACCCCAAGCGTCCTGAACTGCTGCTGCCGGTCACCCTGAGCCCGATCACCAATGTCGCCAAGGCCGTCGAGACCGACCCCAAGACCGCCGTGCTGGTGCTGGGCCACGGTGACGCCACGGGTGCCGCCGATGTGCAGCAGATCAGCCAGCAGCGCGCCCAGTCCATCGCCGCCATCTTCCACCTCAGCGGCCTGGACCGTAAGCGCCTGGCCATGCGTGGCATGGGTTCGGTGATGCCACGCGCGGCCAACGACAGCCCTCAGGGTCGTGCCCTGAACCGCCGTGTCGAAATCCTGCTGACCCCTCAGGAAACCATGGTTGCGCTGGTCGCGAAGTACAACTCGCCGACCCCGCCCGTGGCTGAAATGGTCGCCGTGCAAGACGTCAAGCCAACTCCGGCCGCCGCCCCTGCCAGCAAGAAAGCCGCTGCCAAGAAAGCACCGGCCAGTCACAAGGCACCGGCCAAGGCCACTACCGCCAAGAAAAAGGTCACCCCTGCCAAGGCAGCGGCGCCCGCCAAGAAGGCCACTGCTGACCAGGCCAAGAACTAAGCTGACAGTTTAAGGAAGCGCGCGATGACCCAGCCCCTGGCTGATATGCGCCGTGACTACACCCGTGACGGCTTGACCGAGGCTAACGCCCCGGTCGAGCCGTTTGCGTTGTTCACGCGCTGGTTTGAAGAAGCGGTGCAAACCGAGCAGGCACCGGTCGAAGCCAATGCCATGACCCTGGCTACCGTTGACGGCGAAGGCCGGCCCCATTGCCGGGTGCTGCTACTCAAGGCCCTGGATGCCCAGGGCTTCACCTTTTTCACCAACTACGAAAGCGACAAGGGCCGCCACTTGCAGGCCAACCCGTTCGCGGCCATGACCTTCTTCTGGCCGACCCTGGAGCGCCAGGTTCGTATCGAAGGGCGGGTCAGCAAGGTCAGTCATGAAGAGTCCGACGCCTACTTTCAGGTGCGCCCGTTGGGCAGCCGTCTGGGGGCCTGGGCTTCACCGCAGAGCCGGGTGATCGCCGATCGTGCCGAGCTGGAGGGCCTGCTCAAGGCTACCGAGCAGCGTTTCAGTGATAGTCAGCCTCATTGCCCCGAGCACTGGGGTGGGTACCGCCTGGTGCCGGAGCGCATCGAGTTCTGGCAGGGGCGCTCCAGCCGCCTGCATGACCGCCTGAACTACCGCCTGGTCGACCAGGCCTGGCAGCGTGAACGCCTGGCGCCCTGATCGGCGCGTCTGACCTTTTCCTCTCCGCTGTTGTCCAGACGGTATGGCATGATTGCCTGACAAGCGTGCCTACCGTCGACCTTCCCTGGCTGCTCGAGCGGCTGTACGTCGGCTGAATGGACGCAAATTATTACAGCTGGTGTCGTGACAGTCTGCGAACCCCAGCGTTTAATGGGTACATTAGTCCCACGGAGAAAATTCATGCGTAAATCTGCACTGCTCCTTGCCTGCTTCACCACTACGTCCCTGTTCCTGGGCGGCTGCGTCTCTGACCTGTCGGGTGATAGCTATTCGCGTGATGAAGCCCGTCGCGTGCAGACCGTGCGAATGGGTACCATCGAATCGCTGCGCCCAGTGAAAATCGAAGGCACGAAGACCCCGATCGGCGCTGGCGCCGGCGCGGTGGTCGGCGGCGTCGCCGGTAGCGCCATCGGTGGCGGCCGCGGCAGTATCATCACTGCTGTCATCGGCGCGGTGGCTGGCGGCCTGGTAGGCTCCGCGGCCGAGAACGGTCTGACCCGTACCCAAGGTGTGGAGATCACCGTGCGTGAAGACGACGGCAGCATGCGCGCCTACGTGCAACAGGTTCAGGAAAACGAGATTTTCCGCGTTGGCGAACGTGTGCGCATCATGACCGTGGATGGCACCAGCCGCGTCACCCACTGATTGTCGATGCATCGAAAGAACCCGGCCTCGGCCGGGTTTTTTCATTATCGGGCTGGTTATCCGGCGATGAGCGCGGGGGTTATCGCTGCTTGGGGCTGGCGAGGGCGGTCACGGCATAGCCAATGAACGCCGCCAGGATCGATCCCGCCAGAATGCCCATGCGGTCCTCGCCAGCGAACGGGCTTGCGCCTGGCACGTACGCCAGCGAGCCTACGAAAAGGCTCATGGTGAAGCCAATACCGCAGAGGATCGACACCCCCAGCAACTGCTTCCAGCTGGCGCCGCCCGGCAGGCTGGCCAGGCCGGCCTTGATGGCCAGCCAGGTGAGCCCGAACACGCCAAGGGTCTTGCCCACCAGCAGCCCGGCAGCGATGCCCAGCGGCACGTGGTGGGTGAAGCTTTCCAGGGTCACACCTGCCAGCGGTACGCCGGCATTGGCGAAGGCGAACAGCGGCAGGATGCCATAAGCCACCCAAGGGTGCAGGGCATGTTCCAGCGTGCGCGACGGCGAGGTTTCCGCGTGGCGGGTACGCAAGGGGATGCAGAACGCCAGCGTTACCCCGGCCAGTGTCGCGTGCACGCCGCTCTTGAGCACGCACACCCACAGGATCGCGCCGATGATGAGGTAGGGAGCCAGCTTGATCACGCCCAGCCGGTTCATGGCGATCAACGCCACCAGGCAGGCCGCCGCCAGCATCAGCGCCAGGCTCGAGAGGGTGCCCGAGTAGAACAGCGCGATGACGATGATGGCGCCCAGGTCATCGATGATCGCCAGGGTCATCAGGAACAGCTTGAGCGATACCGGCACACGCTTGCCCAGCAAGGCGAGAACGCCCAAGGCAAAAGCGATGTCGGTGGCCATGGGAATGGCCCAGCCGGCGACGGCTGCGGGGTCGTCGCGGTTCATGGCCCAGAAGATCAGGGCGGGCACCACCATGCCGCCAATGGCCGCCGTGCCTGGCAGTACCACCTGGGACACCTTGGACAGCTGGCCTTCGAGCACCTCGCGCTTGACCTCAAGGCCGATGATCAGGAAAAACAGCGCCATCAGCCCGTCGTTGATCCACAGCAACAGTGGCTTGGCGATTTGCACGCTGCCTACCTGGGCCACCACCGGCGTGTCGAGGAAACTGTTGTACAGGCCTGACAGCGGTGAATTGTTGATGAACAGCGCCAGCACGGCGGCCGCGATCAGCAGCAGGCCGCTGGCGGCTTCCAGCTGAAAAAAACGTGTCAAAGTATTGCGCAGAGGCACGGGCGCTCTCCATCCTGAGTTCCAAGGGGCACACCCTAACCCGTACCGTCAGTTGTTAAAACAAAAGTTATATTCTTTTTTGTTATAACTGGCTTGGTGGGGTGGGCGGGGCGGAGGAAGCTAACAGAAGGGGAGGAAAGAGGGATTAGGACGCGTCTGATTCGGTTGTAGGAAACCGTGTAGAAACTGCGGTGTTACGGGCCCTTGCAGGACCGAGCTTGCGCCCGGTCCCACAGGGAGGGGGCAGAGCCCCCGAACGGCTAGTCCAGCCCCAACATGCTGCGGGCCACTGCCTCGGCAATGCGAATACCGTCCACGCCTGCTGACAGAATACCGCCGGCATAGCCTGCGCCTTCACCCGCCGGGAACAGCCCCTTCAGGTTCAGGCTCTGGTAATCAGCACCACGGGTGATGCGCAGCGGCGACGAGGTGCGGGTCTCGATGCCGGTCAGGATCGCATCGGAACGGGCGAAACCGCGAATCTGCTTGTCGAACGCCGGCAGCGCCTCGCGGATCGCTTCGATGGCGAAGTCTGGCAGCGACAGGGCCAGATCGCCCAGGGAAACCCCAGGCTTATATGACGGTTCAACCTCACCCAGCGCCGTGGACGGCGTGTTGGCGATGAAGTCACCCACCAGTTGCGCAGGTGCCTGGTAGTTGCTGCCGCCCAGCAGGTAGGCCTTGGATTCCAGCTGTTCCTGCAGTTCGATACCCGCCAGCGGGCCGCCCGGGTAGTCGACTTCCGGGGTGATGCCCACCACGATGCCGGAGTTGGCATTACGTTCGTTGCGCGAGTACTGGCTCATGCCATTGGTGACCACGCGGCCCGGCTCCGAGGTCGCCGCCACCACGGTGCCGCCCGGGCACATGCAGAAGCTGTACACCGAACGGCCGTTCTTGGCGTGGTGCACCAGCTTGTAGTCGGCAGCGCCGAGTTTCGGGTGGCCGGCGTACTTGCCCAGGCGCGCCTGGTCGATCAGCCCTTGCGGGTGTTCGATACGGAAACCGATGGAGAACGGCTTGGCCTCCATGAACACGTTGCGGGCGTGGAGCATGCGGAAGGTATCACGGGCACTGTGGCCCAGCGCCATGACCACATGACGCGAGGCGATCTGCTCGCCGTTTTCCAGCACCACGCCTTGCAACTGTTCGCCGTCGATCAGCAGGTCGGTGACCTTGTGCTCGAAGCGGATCTCGCCGCCCAGGGCCTCGATCTCCTGGCGCATGGTTTCCACCATGCCGGTCAGGCGGAAGGTGCCGATGTGCGGTTTGCTGACGTAGAGAATCTCTTCCGGCGCGCCGGCCTTGACGAACTCGTGCAGCACCTTGCGGCCGTGATGCAGCGGGTCCTTGATCTGGCTGTACAGTTTGCCGTCGGAGAAGGTACCGGCACCGCCCTCGCCGAACTGCACGTTGGACTCAGGGTTCAGCACACTCTTGCGCCACAGGCCCCAGGTGTCCTTGGTGCGCTGGCGAACTTCCTTGCCGCGCTCCAGCACGATCGGACGAAAGCCCATCTGCGCCAGCAGCAGGCCAGCGAAGATACCGCAAGGGCCGAAACCCACGACTACCGGGCGTTCGGTGAGGCCTTCGGGAGCGTGGCCCACTACCTTGTAGCTGACGTCCGGCGCCGGGCCGACGTTGCGGTCGTCAGCGAATTTCGCCAGCAACGCAGCTTCGTCGCGCACGTTCAGGTCGATGGTATAGATGAAGTGCAGTTCGCTGTTCTTCTTGCGCGCGTCGTAGCTGCGCTTGAACAGGGTGAAGTCCAGCAGATCGGCGTCGGCGATCCCCAGGCGCTGCACGATGGCCGGGCGCAGGGCCTCGTCCGCGTGGTCCAGGGGCAGTTTCAGTTCGGTGATTCGTAACATGACAGGGTCCAATATCCGGGCCACAGGGTTGACCCGGCAGCTTTGCACTAACCGGCCATTATAAGCGTTCGCAGTGGGTTGCCGTCAGGTTTTAACTGCCCGACGGCAATTATTGCTCAGTCGTCCCGGGCGCCACCGAAGTAGGCGCAGCCCCGGTAGGGCTGGTCGTTGACACGCAATTCGGCGCTCATCTGCTGCACGCTGCCGGTAGCCGGGTCCACACAGCGCTGGGGCGCCACCCACAGCTCAACGCGCAGGCCATTGGCCTCGGTGCTCAGGCTCAGGCGGCCGTCGGGCAGTTGTTCCTCAACGTACGGCACGGCCAGCTTGGGTTGGTCGGCACGGCTCAGTTCCAGGCCCTTGCCGCTGGCCCGCAGCTCCCATTGGCTGGGGTCCTGGCCGGCGGCGCGCAGGGTCAGCAACTTGAAGTTCGGATCCTTGCAGCTGGCGGTGGAGCGCTCCAGGCGGTAGAACTGATGCAGGTCAATGGTGCCATCCATGCCGCCGGTCTTGCTGGCCTCGAAGCGGCCGCGCACATCGGCGTAGACCTGCCCGGACTGGCCGACGATGCCGTCGGCCTCCTGCAGCACGCCGGTGTGGCCGATGTCGGTCACGGCGTAATGACGCTGCTCGCCGCAAGGCTGGAACAGCAACTGGCCGTTGTTGCCCATCAGCACACCCTGCATGCGGGTCATGCCGGCAGTGGACGGTTGGGTGGGTGTGGACGCGAACATCTGGCAGCCGGCGAACAGCGGCAGCAGGGCACAGCACAACAGGGAACGGGCAACGCGCATCGGGGGCCTCCAGGTCAATGGCGGGAACCCTAGCACAGCAAAAGTGAAAATTGTGCCCGCCAGCGGATGCTGGGCAGTGGCGCTAGCCGACGATGAACACTTGGCCGGTCTGCAGGCCTTCCACGCTTTTCGCATAGGCCAGCGCCACATCGGCGGCTGGCACCGGCTTGTACCCGCGGAAATAAGGCGCGTAGCTGCCCATGGCCTCTTCCAGCACCGTGGGGCTCACGGCGTTGATGCGCAGGCCACGCGGCAGCTCGATGGCGGCGGCGCGGACGAAGGCGTCCAGTGCGCCGTTGACCATGGCCGCCGAGGCGCCCATGCGGATCGGGTCGCGGTTGAGGACGCCGGAGGTCAAGGTGAACGAAGCGCCATCGTTGGCGAACTCGCGGCCGATCAGCAGCAGGTTCACCTGGCCCATCAGTTTGTTCTGCAGGCCCAGGATGAAATCGTTGTCAGCCATTTCACCAAGGGCCTTGAAGGTGACGCTGCCCACGGCACTGACCAGGGCGTCGAAGCGGCCGACCTGTTCGAACAGCTGGCGGATGGAGGCCGGGTCGGCGATGTCCACCTGGAAATCGCCGCTGTTGCGGCCAATGCGAACCACGTCGTGCCGCTGGGCAAGTTCGGTGGCAACGGCGGAACCGACGGTGCCGCTGGCACCGATCAACAGGATTTTCATGGGTGTTTCCTCGCAGAGGGGATGTTCAGACAGTCTAGGGCTTTTGTTTTTTGCGATAATCCTGCCAATAGGCAACCTCGGGTTTTCGTGGGGAAACAATCGAATGAGTGAACTCGACGATCTCGCCGCCTTCGCCATGCTGATCAAGGCCGGCAGTTTCACCCGTGCGGCGCAGCATCTGGGTTGGAGCAAGGGGCAGTTGTCCAAGCGCATCAGCGCCCTGGAAGCCGGCCACGGTGTGCAACTGCTGCACCGCAGCACACGGCGCCTGAGCCTGACGACCGCCGGCGCGGCCCTGCTCCCCGAAGCTCAAGCCCTGGTCGCGCAGATGGCCCGGGCGCGCCAGGCGCTGGCGTTGCTCAAGGATGAATTGGCCGGGCCCGTGCGGCTTACGGTGCCAGTATCCCTGGGAGAGGCGTTCTTTGAAGGATTGTTGCGGATGCTGGCGCGCGACTACCCGCAACTGACCGTAGAACTGGACCTGAGCAACAGTTACCGCGACCTGGCCCGGGAAGGCTTCGACCTGGCCATTCGCGAGACCGTGGCCAATGACGAGCGGCTGGTGGCGCGGCCATGGCTGACCATGCAGGAGATTACCTGCGCCAGCCCGACGTACCTGGCCGTGCACGCGGCGCCGCGGGTACCTCAGGACCTGGTCGAACATGCCTGCCTGCTCAATACCCATTACGAGGGGCGAGAGGAGTGGCGCTACCACCAGCGCCACGAGCTGATCCGGGTGGCGGTAGCGGGGCCGTTTGCGAGCAATCATTACAGCTTGCTGAAAAAGGCAGCGCTGGCGGGGGCGGGCGTAGCACGGCTGCCGTCGTACCTGCTGCACACGGAACTGGGAGAGGGAAGCCTGGTGGCATTACTGGTCGAGTATGAAACGGCGAGTACACCACTGTATCTGGTGCACCCGTACCGGGGCGGCATGCCCCGGCGGGTGCAGGTAGTGGCTGATTACCTGATGGCCTGGGCAACCCGCGACCCGTAGCAGCGGACCCGGCCGCGTCACAGGCGCCGCGCAGCACCAGGCACATCGCGTGTGCCGCCGACGCGCCCAGGTGTCAGCCCCCCAGGTAGGCCTCGCGCACCTTCGGGTCGGTCAGCAGGGCTTCACCGGTACCCTGCATCACCACCCGGCCGTTTTCCAGCACGTAGGCACGGTCGGCGATTTTCAGAGCCTGGTTGGCGTTCTGCTCCACCAGGAACACCGTCACGCCATCCCTGCGCAACTGTTCGATGATGTCGAAGATCTGCTGGATGATGATCGGGGCCAACCCCAGCGACGGCTCGTCGAGCAGCAACAGCTTGGGCTTGCTCATCAGCGCGCGGCCGATGGCGAGCATCTGCTGTTCACCGCCCGACATGGTGCCGCCGCGCTGGTTGAAGCGTTCCTTGAGCCGCGGGAACAGCTGCAGCACCTTGTCCATCTGCTCCTGGTAGTCGCCCTTGTCTGTGAAGAACCCACCCATGGCCAGGTTTTCTTCCACGGTCAGGCGGGCGAACACGCGGCGGCCTTCCGGTACCACGGCAATGCTCTTGCGCATGATGTCGGAAGAATCCTGGCCCACCAGCTCTTCACCCAGGTACCGGATGCTGCCCGAGTGGGCGCGGGGCGAGCCGCACAGAGTCATCAGCAAGGTCGATTTGCCAGCACCGTTGGCGCCGATCAGGGTGACGATCTCGCCTTGCCTGACCTCCACGTTGACGCTGTGCAGCGCCTGGATCTTGCCATAGAAGGTGGAAACGTTTTCGAACTGCAGCATTTACGCTTCCCCCAGGTAGGCTTTGATGACTTCAGGATTGTCGCGGATCTGCTCGGGCGTGCCGTCGGCCAGGGGCGTTCCCTGGTTGATCACCACGATGTGGTCGGAAATGCTCATGACCAGCTTCATGTCGTGCTCGATCAGCAGCACCGTGGCGTTGTGCTCCTGGCGCAGGGTGGCGATCAGCGCCTTGAGGTCGTCGGTCTCGCGGGGGTTCAGGCCGGCCGCGGGTTCGTCGAGCATGAGGATGCGCGGGCGCGTCATCATGCAGCGGGCAATTTCCAGGCGCCGTTGCTGGCCGTAGGCGAGGGTGCCGGCGGGGCGGTTGGCGAACTCCGTGAGGTTGACCTTTTCCAGCCAGAACTCGGCGTATTCCATGGCCTCGCGCTCGCTGCGGCGGAACGCCGGCGTCTTGAACAGGCCCGAGAGGAAGTTGGTGTTCAGGTGCCGGTGCTGGGCAATCAGCAGGTTTTCCACGGCGGTCATGTCCTTGAACAGCCGCACGTTCTGGAAGGTGCGCACCACGCCCTTGCGGGCGATCTGGTGGCCGGGCATGCCCTGGATGGGCTGGCCGTCCAGCAGGATGGTGCCGCCGCTGGGCTTGTAGAAACCGGTCAGGCAGTTGAACACCGTGGTCTTGCCGGCGCCGTTGGGGCCGATCAGGGCCACCACCTGTTTTTCCTTGACCGACAGGCCAACGCCATTGACGGCCAGCAGGCCGCCGAAACGCATGCTCAGGCCGGATACTTCAAGAATGTTCTGCGTCATTTTCGCAGCTCCATGTGGGGGCGCTGCATGGGCAACAGACCTTGAGGACGCCAGATCATCATCAGCACCATCATGGCGCCGAACATCAACATGCGGTAATCGCTGAACTCACGCATCATTTCCGGCAGCAGGATCATCACGATCGCCGCCAGTATCACGCCCAGTTGCGAGCCCATGCCACCCAGCACGACGATGGCCAGGATGATGGCCGACTCGATGAAGGTGAACGACTCCGGGGTTACAAGACCTTGGCGCGCGGCGAAGAAACTGCCGGCGAAACCGGCGAAACTGGCGCCCAGGGTGAAGGCCGAGAGCTTGATGATGGTGGGGTTCAGGCCCAGCGCGCGGCAGGCGATCTCGTCTTCACGCAGTGCTTCCCAGGCACGGCCGATGGGCATGCGCAGCAGGCGGTTGATGATGAACAGCGCGGCCAGGGCCAGCAGCAGGGCCACCAGGTAAAGGAAGATCACCTTGCCCACCGGGTTGTAGGTCAGCCCGAAGTACTCGTAGAACGTTTGCGCGCCGTCGGCGGCGGAACGGTCGAACGACAGCCCGAACAGGGTCGGCTTGGGGATGTTGCTGATGCCGTTGGGGCCGCCGGTGAGGTCGGTGAGGTTGCGCAGGAACAGGCGGATGATTTCACCGAAGCCCAGGGTCACGATGGCCAGGTAGTCACCGCGCAGGCGCAGCACCGGGAAGCCCAGCAGGAAGCCGAAGGTGGCCGCCGCCAGGCCTGCCAGCGGCAGGCAGATCCAGAAACTGAAGCCATAGTAGTGCGACAGCATCGCGTAGGTGTACGCGCCCACGGCATAGAAACCCACGTAGCCAAGGTCCAGCAGCCCGGCCAGGCCCACGACGATGTTCAGGCCCAGGCCCAGCATCACGTAGATCAGTACCAGGGTGGCCAGGTCGACCGCGCCGCGCGAGCCGTAGAATGGCCAGATGAACGCGACCACGATCAGGCCCAGGATGACCCAGCGCTGGGTCTTGGGTTGGGTGAGAAAGTCACCGGCTCGGGCGGGCACCAAGGGCAGCCGCGGGGTGCTTTTCCATGCCGAGCTGATCTGCCGGTTGAACAGCACCCGCACGAACATCAGCACCGAGCAGGCGGCGATGATCAACAGGGTCGTGGTGCTGGCACCCTGGACGATCAGGTGGATGCCATCGATGGACAGTTTCAGGCCCAACACCGGGTAGGCCACGGCCCACACCAGCAGCGCGCTGAAGAACGCCGAATTGAGAGTCTTGTTCATACTTTTTCAACCTCCGGACGGCCCAGAATGCCAGTCGGCCGGAACAGCAACACCAGAACCAAAAGACCGAACGCCACCACGTCCTTGTACTGGTCACCGAACACGTCGGCGCCAAACGCTTCGGCCACACCCAGTACCAGCCCGCCGAGCATGGCGCCCGGAATGCTGCCGATACCGCCGAGCACGGCCGCGGTGAAGGCCTTGAGGCCCACCAGGAAGCCGGCGTTGGGGTTGATCACCCCGTATTGCATGCTCAACAGCACCGCGGCGATCGCGGCCAGGGCCGCGCCGATGACGAAGGTCAGGGCGATGATGTTGTTGGTATTGATGCCCAGCAGGTTGGCCATCTTCATGTCCTCGGCGCAGGCGCGGCAGGCGCGGCCCAGGCGGGAACGGGAGATGAACAGGGTCAGGCCGAGCATGGCGATGAGGGTCACCACGAATACCACGATCTGCATGTAGGAGATCAGCACTTCCTGTGCCCCCCCTGGCCCGAAGCTGAAATTGCCGGGGATCAGGTTGGGGATCGATTTGTCCTTGGAGTCTTGCGAGAGCAGAACCGTGTTCTGCAGGAAGATCGACATGCCGATGGCCGAAATCAGCGGGATCAGCCGGTTGCTGCCGCGCAGGGGGCGGTAGGCGATCCGTTCGATGCTGTAGCCATAGGCACTGGTGACGACGATGCTGGCGCAGAACGCCGCGGTCATCAGCAACGGTACGTTGTCCAGGCCCAGCATGGCCAGGCCGGCGATGGCGATGAACGCCACGTACGAGCCGATCATGTAGACCTCGCCATGGGCGAAGTTGATCATTCCAATGATGCCGTAGACCATCGTGTAGCCGATGGCGATCAGGGCATACGTGCTGCCAACGGTGAGCCCGTTAACCAGCTGTTGGAAGAAGTGATAGATGTCAGGCATTACCGCGCGCTCCTAAAAACCTGATACGCATTTCACTGGTGGAGTCATTTTCCTGCTCGCACGGGCGGTCGGAGCCGCGGGTGCAAAGCTTTATGCCAGCGAACCGCTGGTGACGGTTTTGAGATTTTCAGGTGAGCCGCCTTCCGGATCGCGGAAACCCGGCCCATTACCTCGTAAAACAAAGCCCACTGCTTGCGCAGTGGGCTTCATCGGTTTTCAAAGAGCGTTTACTGAGGGCTGACTTCGGTCTTCGGCTTGCCGAAGTGCCATTCGTAGACCACGAACTTGAAGTCCTTCAGGTCGCCCTTGGCGTCAAAGCTCAGGTCGCCCGTAGGGGTCTTGAAGGTACCGGCGTGGATGGCCGCGGCCACCTTGGCGGTGTCTTCGCTCTTGGCGGCGGTGATGGCGTCGGCGATCACTTCCACGGCCGAGTAGGACGGGAATACGAACGGGCCGCTAGGGTCCTGTTTCTTGGCCTTGAAGGCATCGGCCAGGGCGACGTTGGCCGGGTCCTGGTCAAAGGACTTGGGCAGGGTCACCAGCAGGCCTTCGGCGGCACCCTGGGCGATCTGCGAGATGGACTCGTTGCCCACGCCCTCAGGGCCCATGAACTTGGCGTTCAGGCCTTTTTCCTTGGCCTGGCGCAGGATCAGGCCCAGCTCCGGGTGGTAGCCACCATAGTAGACGAAGTCGACGTTGGCCTGCTTGAGCTTGGCGATGAGGGAGGAGAAATCCTTGTCGCCGGCATTGATGCCTTCGAATACCGGTACCTTGATACCGTCTTTCTCCAGCGTGGCCTTGACGGCGGTGGCGATGCCTTCACCGTATTGCTGTTTGTCGTGGATCACGGCCACCAGCTTGGGTTTCACGAACTTGGCGATGTAGTTGCCGGCGGCCGGGCCCTGGGCGCTGTCCAGGCCAATGGTACGGAACACCATCTTGTAGCCGCGGTTGGTGATGTCAGGGCTGGTGGCGGCGGGGGTGACCATGATCACGCCTTCGTCTTCGTAGATGTCCGAAGCGGGCTGGGCGGAGCTGGAGCAGAGGTGACCGACCACGAACTTGACGCCGTCGTTGACCACTTTGTTGGCGACCGCGACCGCTTGTTTCGGGTCGCAGGCATCATCGTATTCAACCGCTTCGAGCTTCTTGCCGTCGACGCCGCCCTTGGCGTTGATTTGCTCGATGGCCATTTTCGCGCCGGCGAACTGCATGTCGCCGTATTGGGCAACGGCGCCGGTTTTAGGGCCGGCGATACCGATCTTGATGGTGTCGGCAGCGAACGAATGGCTGGCAACCCCCGCCAGGACCATCGCGGCGAACAGCTTGGAAATCTGCTTAGTCATAGTGCTCCACTCTACTGTTGTATTTTTTATAGTCTTGCGGCGAATGCTGCAGGACCGGGTCTTGTCGAAGCGGGCGTCGCGTGTTCCCACGACTGCCCGAAGCGAACGGAAAAACACCCCGATCGGCCCCCGGTAACTGTACCGGTACAGTGTAGAGCGCCGCTCGATCCATTGAAAAGCTGGCGCCTGGGGGCAAATGGCCAGGGTGTCGCTTTATCGACAGGAAGTTACAGAATAACGGCGGCGCAAACCTGTGCAGCAGGTTGTCATCCTTGGCTTTTCCGAACTCGCCATCAATCACGCAATTGAAACCGGGTTTTTCCATGGCAATCCGGGGCGTTATCATTGCCCCCGATATTCTTTTTGGTGAAACCCATGACTGAACAACCTAGCACCCTCTATGCCAAGCTGCTCGGCGAGACCGCCGTGATCGGATGGCAGGAGCTGCAACCCTTCTTTGCCCGCGGTGCCCTGTTGTGGGTCGAGCCTGCGCTGGATTTGGTCGCCGCCGCGGAGGCCGTTGCCACGGACAATGGGGCTGAAGTGAAGCAGTGGATGGACGCTGGATTGCTCGCCAAGGTGTCTGAATCGCAGGCGCTGGACTGTGTGGAGCGTGATCCGACGTTGTGGGCGGTGGTGGTATCGCCGTGGGTGCTGATCCAGGAAAGGGCACAGGCGGACTGATGGCACCGTAATGGTGCACAGATGCTGCGTACGCCTGCCATCGCTGGCGCGTGACCTATCGGGCAGGGCGGGCCACGGGTGGCTCAGCGAACAGGTCGCGTACCACGCGCTCGTCGCTGCCACGGCTGGGTACCGGTTGGCTGAACACCATACCGTTGGCATTGTGGTGTTCGTTCAACTGGTCGAGCACCGGCCGTAGTTCGCCCAGCGACACCGGCCTGCTCAACAGGTACCCCTGCACGTAATCGCAGCCATAGTTGGCCAGGAATTCATACTGTTGCACGGTCTCCACGCCTTCGGTCACCACTTGCAAGTGCAGGGTGTGGGCCATGACGATGATCGCCTGCACAATCTCCATGTCGGCGGCCGAGCGCGGAATATCCTGAATGAACGAGCGGTCGATCTTCAGGGTGTCCAGCGGCAGGCGCTTGAGGTACGCCAGGGAAGAATAACCGGTGCCGAAGTCGTCGATGGACAGCGACACCCCCAGCGCGCGAATCTGGTTGAGCAGGCTGATGGTGGTGGCGATGTTGCCCATCAGCGCGTTCTCGGTCACTTCCAGCTCCAGCCGCTGCGGTGCGACCCCGGCTTCGGCCAGGGCCGAGCGGATCTCGCCCACCAGTTCCTCCCGGGCCAGGTTCAAGGCTGAGCAATTGACCGTGATCTTCAACTGTTCGCAGCCGTTGCGGCCCAGGTGGGCAAGGTCTCGGCACGCCCGCTGCAATACCCAGTTGTCCAGCTCGGCGATGAGCCCGTTGGTTTCGGCAATGGAGATGAATCTGTCCGGGCTCAGCAGTCCGTGCTGGGGGTGCCGCCAGCGGATCAGCCCTTCGAGCTTGGCGACCTGCCCACTGCGCAGGTCGAAGATGGGTTGGTAGAACAGGTCCAGTTCGTTCCCCGCGCGCAGGGCGTAGCGCAGTTCCTCTTCCAGTTGCAGTTCCAGGGTGGCTTTGGTGCGCAGGTTGGCGCTGAAGAAGTGCAGCGCATTGCGCCCCGCGCCTTTGGACTGGTACAGCGCAAGGTCGGCATGCTTGAGCAGCTCTTCGCAGGTGTCGCCATCGTCCGGGAACACGCTGATGCCGATGCTGGTGGTCATCACCATGCGCCGTCCGGCCAGGTCGATGGGTTCCTTCATCTTCTGCATGATGCGCTGCGCCATGTGGCGGGCTTCGTCGCGGCTGTTCATGGCGATCAGGATGCAGAATTCGTCGCCGCCAAAGCGCGCCACCACGTCGGCATGGCTGCGGGTGGCGCTCTTGATATGGCCAGCGATGACCTTGAGCAGGTCGTCGCCGGCATCATGGCCCAGGCTGTCATTGATGCGCTTGAAATGGTCGATATCCAGAAACATCACCGCCAGCATGCCGCCGTTGAGCTTCTGCTCGATCAGCTTTTCGCCAAACAGCTGGTTGAAGCCGCGGCGGTTGATCAGGTTGGTGAGGGCGTCGTAGTGGGCCACCTGTTGCAGTGAAACCCGCGCCTGGTCCAGTTGGCTGAGCAAGGCATTGACCCGGCGCAGGTCGTGTTCCTTGCTTTGCAGTTTCTTGTCGGCCAGCGCTGCGCTGAGGCTGCTGGCGATGATCAGCAAGGTGATGAAGGCCACGGTCAGGCCCAGCTCAAGGCTGTTGTCGACCATGGGCGCATGCAGGGCCGCACCCTGGGGAACCGCCATCACCAGCGACCACATGCCCAGGAAGTGCGTGGCGACGATGCCGGCACCCATCAGCAGGCTGGCGCTGTATTTGAGCAATTGATGGAAGGTGCCGCTGCCGGTGCGAAAGTGCCGGGCCAGTATCAGGGCGGCGAAGCTGGCGACGATGGCCACCACGATCGACAGGCTGAACAACCCGGGCTGGAAATACTGGGTGGCGGGAGAGCGCATGGCGATCATGCCCACGTAATGCATGCCGGCGATGCTCAGGCCGATACCGATGGCGCTCTTGATATAATCGAACAGGCTGATTGTCTCGCGGCTCAGGGTGTTCATGGCCAGCAGGCCAGCCACCAGGGCGATCAGCAGGGATACCACGGTCACCGGCAGGTCGAAGTGCATTTCCACCGGCGTTTCGAAGGCCAGCATGCTGATGAAATGCATGGCCCAGATGCCCCCGGCCAGGCACAGCGCGCCTATCCAGCGCCATTGGTGTCGGGCACTTGGCCGTTCCACGTGGCTGATGCGCTCGGCCATGTCCAGGGTGGCGAAACTGCCCGAACAGGCCACCAGGTACGCCAGCAGTACCAGGAAGGGGTTATGGCTGCAGTTCAGCAGGATCTGCCCGTGTTCCGGCAATTCGCTTATAAAATGAAAACCCAGCCAATCCATAGCGTGCCTCTGAGCAAACGCTCCCGTGCCACCCGAGGGTGGCGAGTTAGCCACAGTATAGAAGGTGGCTATCGAGTAGTGGCAAAGTGCTGCTGATCATTTCGGAATCGATACCATAGCCAGCCGCGATAAACGGCCCCTGCCATCGAGCCCTTTACCGACCCTGCCATGATAGACCACCATCACGGGACTGGATTCAGGGGACAATCTTCCATTCACGTTCTAGATTGCATCAGGCCCTTAACAAGAATAATAGCGAGTGCCATCATGCTTTCACCTGCCCAGGCGCCCCATGCATGGCGCATCCTGTTCCTGCTGTTTCTCGCCAACCTGTTCAATTTTTTCGACCGCACCATCCCGGCCATCATCATTGAGCCGCTACGCATGGAGTGGCACCTGAGCGATTTTCAACTGGGCATTGTCGGTACTGCCTTTACCATAGTCTATGCAGCGGCCGGCGTACCCTTGGGGCGCATGGCCGACCGCGGGTCACGGCGCGGCATGATGGGCTGGGGGCTGGCGGTGTGGAGTGCGCTGACGGCAGTAAATGGCTTCGTCGGCGGTTTCTGGACCTTCCTGCTGGTGCGCATGGGCATCGGGATTGGCGAGGCCAGCTATGCGCCGGCGGCCAATTCGCTGATTGGCGACCTGTTTCCACCACAGCGCCGCGGCCGTGCCATGGGTATTTTCATGCTGGGGCTGCCGTTGGGCCTGCTGCTGGCGTTCTTTACCATTGGTGCCATGGTCGAGTTCTTTGGCAGTTGGCGCGCGCCGTTCTTCGTGGCGGCGATACCGGGCCTGGTGCTGGCGCTGTTCATGTTCACCATTCGCGAACCCGCACGCGGCGCCGCCGAGGCCCAACCGGTGTCCCAGCAACCGCTGGACAAACCACTGCGTCGCCTCCTGACCATCCCTACCTTCTGCTGGCTGGTGCTGGCGGGCCTGGCATTCAACTTCGCCACCTATGCCTGCAACAGCTTCATGGTGCCGATGTTGCAACGCTACTTTCACCTGCCGTTGCACCAGGCTGCCGTTTCGACCGGCGTCATCGTCGGCGTCACCGGCCTGGTGGGCCTGACCCTCGGTGGTTGGGTAGCGGACAAGGTTCAGCAGCGCTTGGCCAACGGCCGCCTGGTGCTAGCTGCCAGTTGCATGGTAGTGGCTGCCAGTGCCACCGCCTGGGCCCTGGCGGCGGGACGCATCGACATTAGCCTGTTCGTGACGGTGTTCGGGCTGGGCTGGTTCTTCAGCTACGCCTTCTATACCTGTGCCTACACCGCCATTCTGGAAGTGGTGCACCCGCGCATGCGTGCCACGGCCATGGCGCTGTTCTTCGCCGGGCTGTATCTGTTGGGCGGTTCCATGGGGCCGGTGGTGGCGGGTCTGCTGAGCGACCGCTTTGCTCGCCAGGCCATGGACGAAGCGGGTGCCGAGCAAATGAGCGAGGCGTTCAAGGCGGTGGGGTTGCATGACGCGATGTTCGCCATTCCGGTGGCGCTGGTGCTGACCCTGGTATTTCTGGTGTTGGCGGCGCGCAGCTTCAAGCGTGATGCGCAGCGGATGCGGGAGGGGATGGTGGTGGTTCGGGCGGAGGGTGGGTTGGTGGTGGGTGGGTAACTCAGTGCCCAAGCAAATGGAGCGGACAGCTGGCGACTACGGCAAATACAAGCGATATCGCCAGTCCGCACTACCGTGAGGACGGTAATTGAATCGCCCCATTCAATTGAATAGAGCTGCAGAGCTCTTCAATCAAAGCATCTGCACAGGTGCACCTACTTCATAGAAGGAGCTGGGAAGAATATTTTTTCTTACTAATGCCGCAGTAGGTAGTGCCACCAAAGGAATAGAAAGCCCTTCATTCGAAATGATGTCCTCCATTCCCGCAGCCGCCGCAGCCTCAACGTCTGCAGAGAGTCCGCTTAAGTATAAGGAATATAGAATTTTCGCTTTAGCAAGCTGGGTGGAAGTCAAATAGCCCCGGAACAGGTCGTTTTTGAAAAAGCCAAGCGGGCCGTAAATAGCAGGCGGGCTTATGGTAAGCCGTAGGTCGGAGGGTGCAGACCAGTCGCCAAAAGCCACAGGCTTAAGCTGTGCTTGGATGCCTAGCCGCTTCAGTTGCTTCTGCAGTATCTTAGCGATCGTGAGGTTAGGGTAAAACTCATCGTATAGTATTGTAATGGTGTGCTGCGAGAGGGGAGGCAAGTCCTTGGTGGCACGCAGTACCTCATCGAGGTATAGCCCGCTATAGCTGGTCAGCGGGGCGGCGAAGCCCAAAAGTGCGTCATTGATCTCTTGCCTGTTGAATACGTGGAATAACGACTGTCGTAGTTGAGATGGAAGGGAGGCGAAGGAGGTTCCGGGTACAAGGAAAACTCCGAGACGGGTCAGGTTTAAATGGAATTCATGTAGGTGGCTGTATTTTTTGTAATCTTCGAGTCTCATGACCGTATCGCATGTGATGTCTATGGTTCCTCGAAAGTAATCTTCGATGCATGCTGAACGATCGTGGTAGGGTTCGTAGTTGATGAAGGTTAATCTATCGGCAGTTGAAGGGTTGTGTGAGAGGTGCCACTTGTTTTTCACCAGTTCGACGAAAGCGCTGGACTGATGTTTGATGCAGTAGGGGCCGGCGCTCAGTTCAGAATTTCCGCAACTCGGCGAAAAGTTGAGTTGACTGAGCATGCTGGGTAGCCATTTGTTACCGTTGCGGAGGTTCAGTACTATTGTGAGCTTTTCGGGTACCGCGATGCCAATGTCGTCTGACTGGAAATTCGCGTATTCGCCATAGCCTGCAACATCTGAGAGTAGATTGCTGAACCTGTTGGAGGGGGAACGAATGATTTCCTTGAAACTATTAGCATAGTGGTTGGCGACTACTGGGCTCCCGTCAGACCAGAAAAGCCCGGTGCGGAGCTTGACGGTCAAATTTTTTTGTCTTTGGAAAACTGAGAATGTTCCGCTGCAAGGCCTACGAGCCGACCATTGCGGTATGTATACAGGGGGAGAGCGCACTTGCCAAAAATTTGCTGGCCACCATAGTCGCATACCGTTTGGACGCTGTTTTGATAAGGAAGTGCGTCGACGGCGATGGCAATTGATTTGAGTCGTTGAACCATTTTTCTAGCCTCGATGGTACGGGTAAAGCATGCTGTCGATGGTTGATCTTATGTTTGAAATTAGGTGCTCGCCTGGGTGCGTTAGTAGCTGCGATCGCTGGAGTATTGAAACGCCCAGTGCGGCTTGCGTCAGGTTTTTGGTCGCTAGTGTTTCAGATTTTTGTCTGAGATTCTTGTCGCGTGTGTGAAGAGCAATATTGGTAAGGGTTAAGGCTACTCTTGCTGTTACGAATGTTGCGTGCAATACAGCGTCAGCAGGCCTGGGAGTAGACCTGATTGGGCTGACAAGGAGGTGCTGAGGATCGCTGATAAATGATGTTGCGAAACTACGAATGTACAAGTCGATGTGGGACGCCTCATGCGTGAAAGTGTCAATGTAATCGCTAATCGATTGGTTTTCGCTCATCCCCACAAGAATAGTTCCAAGGTGTTTTTTCGATGACGCTCCTCTTAATCCTCGACCACCAACAAGTACTGCTTCGGTTACCATCTTTTTAACTAAATCAAATGTGATGGGACAATGCTGCTTGATTGTCTGTATAGATGATTGTGCTAGTAGATTGCTGGCTGTTCGGGGGGGTGGAAGAATGGTGATTCCCTGCTCGTTGGCTTGACTCAAGTCTTGAATCGTCGAGGCTATCATTTCGTGAATCCAGGGCGGGGAGTCAGGGCTGAAATGGCGTAGCGATATCGGTTTGATCCCATTCTCCTGGTCTGAGAGTTTTCTGTATGAGTGTTTCAGATGTTCTGGAAATGTTGTCTCATTCCTCTTAAGTACTTCATGGAGGATTTTTATAACGAAGCTGTTGACTGCGTAAGAGGGTCTGAATTGCGCCATCAGCTGATCAATATTCGTCATAGGAGATCTTCCGGATCAAAGAAAGTGACCAAGGGTTTATTAGTAGTTCCTTGTTTTTGATGGTGGCAGGGGCTAAGGCGCAGTAGTGGTAGATGAGTTGGGCGGCCAATGTCGAGGTCGCCATTGAGTTAGTGGCGCCTAATGAACCTCTGCAGGGGGTCAGCAGTGAATAGTTTACGCTTTTATCCAGTCTCTCTAGACTAGCAATGTAATTGGTTTTGGCTGCATGTGAGGTGAGCAAGGGGCCTATGCTGATCTCCTCGTATCCGACGCCACAGAACGCTACGTCAACCTCATTGATGCGTGCGAATAATGCGACTATCTTTTTAATGAGGATAGGAGGAGTGTCGGCGCCGCAAATGATCAAGTTTGTTGTAGGTAATAGATTGTCGAGGTCGTCAATTGTCTTGACGCGTGCTGATATTGAACGTGTTTCGGCGTCGGGATGGACGGCGCGGACGAAATTTTCTAATTGCTCTGTCTTAAGTTTTCCTACGTCATTTGGGGTGAAGGGGTACTGCCTATTTATATTGGAAGCCTCTATCGCGTCGCAGTCGATGAAGGTGAATTTTTTGAATCCGCTCATGGCTAAGTGGTAAGTCAGATTGGCCCCTATGCCTCCACAGCCTAGGACGGTGATATGGATTTTTGAGATGTTCGACCTCGTATTTTCCGGCATCTCGAAAGTGCGAGCTAAGAATAGCTCACTTTTTCTGATGAAATTATTGGTAGTGTTGTCAGGTATTTGGATTATCAGGTCGAGCCTCTTGAGTTTTGCGAATGCAATCGCTAGAGCGCCTTCATTTTCAAGTCTTTGGAAATCAGTGTCCTTAATTCCTGAGTGCAGCGCGTGAATTAATGTGGAGATCAATGTAGTTGGTTTTGCGATTGTGAAGGTTTTCTTTCCTGTCAATAAAATGGTTTTGTCGTTTTTGATGATGATGTCGCTATTTAGATAAAACATTGATGCCTCTTTTGGTTGCTACTTTAAAGGTTGCTATCAGTAAGAGCGCTCCTGTCAGCGGGTAAAGAGAAATGACGATCAGTGATGTGGTGCTGGGATGCGATTCTGCAATGATGCCATAGGTAATGAATCCGGCTGAAATGAATAGCATGTCTAAGAAAGAGGCCGCTGATAAGGTTGTAGTTCTCAAGTGTTCTGCTTTGATTGTTGAGTTTATTAGGTTGTTGGTTAATATGGCGGCCCATAGGGTCAATGTGTTTGCTGTCAAAAAAGCGACGATGCTTAGGGTTGGAGAATAAAAGGGGTTCCCTGCAATGATAACTGAGGTCATTATCATTAGTGCTGGGATAGCGTGTGCTGGAACGTTCGGAATAAAGCGGGCGGCGTACATTCCTGCCATGGCACTGATTATCTCTACGGTGCCGACGGCCGCGCTGGCCGCGCCTTTACTCATTCCCGATTCATGAAACGAGGAACTGGCATAGAGGAAATATGGTGTCATTGCTGCATGTATTGTTGCAAATGGAAGTGCAATGGGGGTAATGGCTATTAGTTCTTTTAGAAAAATGTCCAGTTGTAGCGTGTGTTGGGTCGTGTTGGTGTTCGAAATCTCTGTTATGGCCAGTGGTGCTACCGCTATTACACTCAGCACGGACATGATTATTGAAGTCGTGTAAATGGCTTTCCAGCCCCCGGTCTCTAATATGGGGGCTGCGGAAATCATCGCGAGCCCCAGTGATAAGCTACCCGCAAATTGGATGGTTGCGTAGTGCCGAGAATACAGCTGTAATGCGTCAAGGTTATTTAGGTTCTTATAGAGGGCGCTGCTTAAAGAGCCTGAAATGAGTGAGAATGATAACGCATATAGACTGAAGCAGGCGATAGTCAGGGGCATGCTAGAGACTAAGAGAAATTGTCCCCACAAGCTGATCCCTGCTGTTAGGCCACCTGTCGCTAGCGCAGTGGTGCGACCAAATTTATCTGCAAGATATCCGCTAGGTAGCTCAAATAAAAATAAGGAAGCTGAAAAAATTGTCTGGAGAAGACCGATTTCAATTAGGGTGTAGCCGTGTTCTTTTAAAAAGAAAACGAAGACTCCGCGTTCAACTGAGAATGTAACAAGAAAATAAAATAGAGCAAGCCGTTTGCTGATGATGTCGGTCTGAAAGGGTTGTGTGTGCCCCATATTGACTCCTGTGGTTCAAGGTCATTTGCCTCGCTATGGAACGATTTTATGGGTCCTCCGGGGGCGCCTCCCGGAGGGATTAACTCAGGAGCGATGCGTGGTCATTTTTACGCCGGAATCAATTTCTATTTCGGCGATTTCTAACGTGCTTAGGTCGGCTATGTTAATATTGTCGAGTAGCTCTTGCAGTTCCGGCAAAAGTGTTTCGATTGGGGCTTGGGAGATGGTTTCGTTCATGATTTCTATCCTTTGTATTGTTGTTGATGGATGATAATTGCAACTGCAGTTTTACCCGCGATGGCTGAAATTCCTTCGCGGTAAATCGATACTAGGAGGCAGTTGTGGCTATTGCAATTCCTCTGATTGTAACTAGATTTTTCGCTATTTCTTTGAGGATGTTTAATTTTTCTTTGTGAAACTGAGGGTTGTCTTGAGATGTTTCTAAAAGGCGGAACAGATTGGTGCGGATTTACAGTACAGAGTATTCAGGTTTTATCGAGCTAGCTCGGTAGCTAATCACTAGGCTAGGCAATTTTTGCTCATTATGTTGCGGTGGGTCCTTATTGTTCTTACCTGTTACATATGCGATGTGTGGTATCCGGAAGGGCGTGCAATGCACTTTTTCCGAATCAAGCGAAGCGCCCGTCAAGGTGCTCACACATCACCTTGAGTATCCGTAATGGGCGCAACCCTGGCTAGCCCGCCCTGACTCTGGTTCAAGAATGTTTGGGTCTTTGCTTTGCGTTCGTACGAAGGCGCCAGTAGTTGATGTGCGATAGGGGAGGGCGGGCGTAGCCGCACGAAAAGCCATAAAAAAGCCCGCATCGCGCGGGCTTCTTTTCCGGATCAGGCTAAGCAGTCAACCAGCGACGAGCACCCGGATCGCTTCCAGGCGCAGCGCGGCCTTCTCGAACATCGCCAGGCCCTGTTCACGCTGCTTGCGCAGGGCGTCCAGTTCGCTGTCGCGCACGGTCGGGTTGACGGCTTGCAGGGCGGTCAGGCGCGCCAGCTCTTCTTCGGTCTCAGCGGCCAGGCGGCGCTTGGCTTCGGCTACTCGCTCCACATGGCGCGGCAGTACCTTGGTTTCACCGGCGTTGATGCGCGGGCCAAGGACGTCGCGCTGGGCCTGGATGAACTTGTTGGCGCTGGCCTTCGGTACGCTTTCCAACTGGTCGTTGAGGGTTGCGAAGGACACCCGCGACGACAGGTCGTTGCCGTTGGCGTCCAGCAGGCAGCGCAGTGCCTGGGGTGGCAGGTAGCGGCCCAGTTGCAGCGCGCGCGGGGCGACCACTTCACTGACGTACAGCAGCTCCAGCAGCACGGTGCCGGGCTTGAGTGCCTTGTTCTTGATCAGTGCCACGGCGGTGTTGCCCATGGAACCGGACAGCACCAGGTCCATGCCGCCCTGCACCATGGGGTGTTCCCAGGTGATGAACTGCATGTCTTCACGCGACAGCGCCTGGTGGCGGTCGTAGGTGATGGTCACGCCTTCGTCGTCGCCCAGGGGGAAGCTGGCGTCGAGCATTTTTTCGCTCGGCTTCAGGATCAGGGCGTTGTCGGAATGGTCTTCGCTGTCGATGCCGAAGGCATCGAACAGGGTTTCCATGTAGATCGGCAGGGCGAACTGGTCATCCTGCTCCTCGATGGCGGCCACCAGGGCCTTGCCTTCACCGCCACCGCCGGAGTTGAGCTCCAGCAGGCGGTCGCGGCCGGTGTGCAGTTCGCTTTCCAGGCGCTCGCGCTCGTTGCGCGCCTGCGCCACCAGGGCGTCCCAGTTGTCGTCGTCACCGCCTTCGAGCAACGGCAGCAGGCGCGGGCCGAACTGGTGCTGCAGGGCGTTGCCGGTAGGGCAGGTGTTGAGGAACGCGTTCAGTGCCTGGTGGTACCACTGGAACAGGCGCTCTTGCGGGCTGTCCTGCAGGTACGGCACATGCAATTCGATGATGTGCTTCTGGCCGATACGGTCCAGACGGCCGATACGTTGCTCCAGCAGGTCCGGGTGGGCGGGCAGGTCGAACATCACCAGGTGGTGGGCGAACTGGAAGTTGCGGCCTTCACTGCCGATTTCCGAACAGATCAGCACCTGGGCGCCGAACTCCTCGTCAGCGAAGTAGGCAGCGGCGCGGTCACGCTCCAGGATGTTCATGCCCTCGTGGAAGACCGTCGCCGGGATGCCGGAGCGCACGCGCAGGGCGTCTTCCAGGTCCATGGCGGTCTCGGCGTGGGCGCAGATCACCAGCACCTTGGTGCGCTTGAGCATTTTCAGCTGGTCGATCAGCCATTCCACCCGCGGGTCGAAACGCCACCAGCGGTTTTCCTCGTCGGTCTCGGCCTGGGCCTGGAAGGCCACTTCCGGGTACAGCTCGGCGTGTTCGCCCAGCGGCAACTCCATGTACTCGTCCGGGTTGGCCAGCGGGTACGGGTGCAGCTTGCGCTCCGGGAAACCCTGAACGGCGGCGCGGGTGTTGCGAAACAGCACGCGGCCGGTGCCGTGGCGGTCCAGCAGTTCGCGGATCAGGCGGGCGGCGGCTTCGGTGTCGCCGTCGTTGACGGCTGTCAGCAGGGCTTCGCCTTCGGCGCCCAGGAAGCCCTGGATGGTCGCGTGCGCCTTGGGCGACAGGCGGCCTTTGTCCAGCAGTTCCTGCACGGCTTCGGCCACAGGGCGGTAGTGTTCGCTCTCGGCGCGGAAGGCGGCCAGGTCATGGAAACGGTTCGGGTCCAGCAGGCGCAGGCGCGCGAAGTGGCTGTCCTGGCCCAGTTGTTCCGGGGTAGCGGTGAGCAGCAGCACGCCAGGGATGACTTCGGCCAGTTGCTCGACCAGCGAATACTGCGGGCTGGCCTTGGTTTCGTGCCACACCAGGTGGTGGGCCTCGTCGACCACCAGCAGGTCCCAGCCGGCGGCGAACAGCGCGTCCTGGGCCTTTTCGTCTTCGGTCAGCCACTCCAGCGAGACCAGCGCCAGTTGCGCGTCTTCGAAGGGGTTGCCGGCGTCGCTCTCGATGAAGCGCTCGGCGTCGAACAGGGCAACCTGCAGGTTGAAGCGGCGGCGCATCTCCACCAGCCACTGATGCTGCAGGTTTTCCGGAACCAGGATCAGCACGCGGCTGGCGCGGCCCGACAGCAACTGACGGTGAATGACCAGGCCGGCCTCGATGGTCTTGCCCAGGCCCACTTCGTCGGCCAGCAGCACGCGCGGGGCAATGCGGTCGGCCACTTCACGGGCGATGTGCAGTTGGTGGGCGATGGGTTGCGCACGCACGCCGCCCAGGCCCCACAGCGACGACTGCAACTGCTTGCTGGTATGTTCCAGGGTGTTGTAGCGCAGCGAGAACCAGGCCAGCGGGTCGATCTGGCCGGCGAACAGGCGGTCGCTGGCCAGGCGGAACTGGATGAAGTTCGACAGTTGGGTTTCCGGCAGGGTGCACGGTTGGTTCTGGGCATCGAGACCGTGGTAGACCAGCAGGCCGTCGACGTCCTCGACTTCCTGCACGGTCAGCTTCCAACCTTCGAAATGGGTGATCTGGTCACCGGGAGAGAACCGCACCCGGGTCAGCGGCGCGTTGCGCAGGGCATATTGGCGGGTGTCGCCAGTGGCCGGGTAGAGCACGGTCAGCAAGCGCCCGTCCTGTGCCAGAACGGTGCCTAGACCTAGCTCTGCTTCGCTGTCGCTAATCCAGCGTTGCCCCGGTTGATACTGCTGCGCCATGCTGCCTGACTCCCGCCATGAAAAAGCCGACTATGGTACCGGATGATGGCCCCGAGGGCCAAAGAGTCTCGTCGGTTAAATGCAGCTGCAAGCTTCGGGTTTCAAGCTGCGAGCGCAGGACCTGCGCCGGACTCGCGTGCAACTATGCTTGTGTGACGTAGTCGATACTTCAGCTACAAACACCTCAAGCCGCCCCACCTGCCGCCGTTACCCCGGCAACAGGAGAGCCCCAGACCATGTTGCCACCCATTCTTCCCCTCAGCGTAGTCCCGGTGACGTCGCAGCTCGACCCGGTACGGCCGGCACCGCCGATCGTGGCGCCCGTGACGCCCACTAAGCCTACGTCGGATGAAAGCGAGATCGACCTGCGCCAGCGCGACCAGGAAACCGCGGCGTTGCTGTTGCGCGAGGAAGAGGAGCGCCAACGCCGTCGTCAGCGTCAGCGCGAGGAGGCCGAGCACGATCCCGAGGCCCATTTGCCGGTGCCAGGCCATGAACTGAACGCCGACAACACCGTGCCGGTGGCGCCGTTGATCGACGACGAACCGCGCCAGGGGCTGTGGGTGGACATAGAAGTTTGATCCGCGGGGCGTCTGCCCGCATTATGAATGCCTGACCCTCGCCCCACCTGACGTAGTGACCATGAGCCAGGACGACAAACTGATCGATTTCTCCGCGGAGCGCGCCAAGCGCGTGCACGACCTCAATGACAAGCGCCTGAATGAAATGCGTCAGCAGTTCGAGCAGGTCATGCCCCTGGGCAGCGGCAAGAAAAAACCCAAGAAGAAGCCCAAGAAGCGCTGAAAACTTGACCTGAGTCAGTTCGCGCAGGGCTTCCCCTGGTTATCTTTGCTCCATCGAACGCAAGCAAGGCTTGCGCTTCAACAGAGCACGCAAGGCATTTAGGGCGACTTCGGTCGCCCATTTTTTTGCCTGTGTGAAACAGCCTCCGCAGCACGGGCTGGATCAGCCGATGGTAATGGCCGGTGGGCTCACCAGGTTCACGGTCTGCTCCTTGCGCGGCGCCAGGATCTCGGCCTCGCCATCCACCACCATCTCATCACGCTGGTTGTATACCTGGGTGGCGATGCGCACGCGGAACTTGGGCAGCTTTTCCAGGATTTCCAGGCGCACGGTCAGCGTGTCACCGATCTTTACCGGTTTCTGGAAGCTCATTTTCTGCCCCAGGTAGATGGTGCCCGGGCCAGGCAGCTCGCAGGCCACGGCGGCGCTGATCAGCGCGCCGCTGAACATGCCGTGGGCGATACGCTCCTTGAACATGGTGGTGGCGGCGAATTCCGGGTCCAGGTGCACCGGGTTGTGGTCGCCAGACATGGCGGCGAACAGCTGGATGTCGCGCTCCTCCACGGTCTTGCTGAAAGTCGCTTTCTGGCCGACTTCAAGGGCTTCGTACGGCGTGTTGGTAACCTGGGTCATGGGTGACTGTTCCTTATCGGGTTCGGTAACGGCGGTTGTTCGCTGCGGGCCGGGCACTGGGTGGCCAAGGCCTGCTGCAGCCAGGCGAGCAGGTCGGCGATGACCTCCTCGCGGTTGATCTCGTTGAGTATTTCGTGGCGCGCCTGGGTGTACAGTTTCAGGGTGACAGGGCGGCCACCCGTTGCACCCCATGCGTGCGCCAGATCAGTGAGACGCTTGCCGTGGCTCACCGGATCACATGAACCTCCCACGATCAGTATCGGCAGGCGTGGATTGACCTGCGCCAGGTTGCCAGGGGCGCTGATCAGGGCAAGCCCCTGGAGCAGGTCGAGCCATAATTGATTGGTGCAGCGAAACCCGCACAGCGGGTCATTGATGTAGGCGTCAACGGCGGCCGGGTCGCGGTTCAGCCAGTCGAACCGGGTGCGCGTGGGTCTGAAGGCCTTGTTGAAGGTGCCGAAGGACAGCCATTCGATCAGCGCGCTGCGGCCCTTTGCCCCCTGGCGCAGGCTTTCCAGCCGGGCGACCAGGCGCGCGGCGTGGTAGAAGCCGGGTGGCTGGTAGTTGGAACCGCTCAAAATCGCCCCCTGCACACCGCTACCGTGGCGCAGCAGGTAGCCCTGGGCCAGGTAGCTGCCCATGCTGTGCCCCATCAGCACCATCGGCGTGCCCGGGTGAACCTGGTGCAGGTGCCGGGCGAGCTCGGCCAGGTCGTCGAGCACCCGGCTCCAGCCGCCCCGGTCGGCGTAATGGCCCACCACCCCGGCCTCGGCAGTGCGGCCATGGCCGCGCAGGTCCGGGGCATACAGGGCGATTCCCGCCGTCGCCAGGGCCTCGCCCAGGTGGCCATAGCGGCCGGCATGTTCCGCCATGCCATGGGCCAGCAGCACCACGGCGCGGGGCGCCTCGGCGGGTAGCCAGGTGTATGTGTACAGGCGAGCATGGTCAGTGGCGGTCAGCCAGAACGTCTCTGCGGCCATGGCGGTTCCTTGGGGCGAAGAAAACAACGTCGCACCATTGTATAGCCCATGGCGCGCATCCAGCGCGGCGCAGCATTCTGATTCGTGGCGTTGATGGAGCACCCCGACTTCAAGACCCTGGACTTCTCTCACCTCAAGGTCACCAATTCCGGTGGCACCGCGCTGGTCAAGGCCACGGCCGATCGCTGGGAAGCATTGACCCGGTGCCGCATCGTCGAAGGCTATGGCTTGACCGAAACCTCGCCGGTGGTGTGCACCAATCCGTACGGCGCTGCGGCCAGGTTGGGCACGGTGGGGCTGCCGGTGGTGGGCACGGCGCTGAAAATCATCGATGACCAGGGCAACGAGTTGCCCCTGGGCGAGCGAGGCGAACTGTGCGTGAAGGGCCCGCAGGTGATGAAAGGCTACTGGCAGCGCCCCGAGGCGACCGCCGAAGCGCTGGATGCCGAAGGGTGGCTGCGTACCGGTGATATCGGCGTCATCGACCCCGACGGCTTCGCCCGCATCGTCGACCGCAAGAAAGACATGATCATCGTTTCGGGCTTCAACGTGTACCCCAACGAAATCGAAGACGTCGTCATGGCCCACCCCAAGGTTGCCAACTGCGCCTGCATCGGCATTCCCGACGACCGTTCCGGCGAGGCGGTAAAATTGTTCGTCGTACCGCGCGAGAGCGGGGTGAGCCTGGAAGAGCTCAAGGCCTACTGCAAGGAAAACTTCACGGGCTACAAGGTGCCCAAACACATCGTGCTGCGCGAGTCGCTGCCGATGACGGCGGTGGGCAAGATCCTGCGCCGCGAGCTGCGCGATATCGCCTGACCGCACTGCACGGGTTGGCTTGTTGGCACGTTGTTCAAGGGCTTCGATCGCGTGCTGGCAAGCCACCTTTCGAGAGTAATAGGTTTTTTACTCTAAAAGTGACCGCTTGAATTCATTGAGTCATTTTCGTGACCATCAAGCCCGATTCGGGCTCTATGCGACCTTTTCCAAAGCTGCTACTCTCGGCGCGCTTTCGATCGAACGGCGCTTCACGCGCCCGGGTCATCCATCAATAATAATCGCATATGAAGCGGTGATGAATTCGCTGTGCTGGAGGAGTGGGCTTCCATGATCGAAAATTTCTGGAAGGATAAGTACCCAGCGGGTATTGCTGCGCACATCAATCCTGACGAATATCCGAATATCCAGGCTGTGTTGAAGCAGTCCTGCCAGCGCTTCGCTGACAAGCCGGCGTTCAGCAACCTGGGCAAGACGCTCACCTACGGTCAACTGTACGAACTGTCGGGCGCCTTCGCGGCGTACCTGCAACAGCATACCGATTTGCAACCCGGCGACCGTATCGCCGTGCAACTGCCCAACGTGTTGCAATACCCCATCGTGGTGTTCGGCGCCCTGCGCGCAGGGCTGATCGTGGTCAACACCAACCCCCTCTACACCGCCCGGGAAATGCGCCACCAGTTCACCGACTCGGGCGCCCGCGCGCTGGTTTACCTGAACATGTTCGGCAAGCTGGTGCAGGAAGTCCTGCCCGATACCCGCATCAATTACCTGATCGAGGCACGCCTGGGTGACCTGATGCCGGCCGCCAAGGGCTGGCTGGTCAACACCCTGGTGGCCAAGGTGAAGAAAAAGGTTCCTGCCTTCGACCTGCCCCAGGCCATCACCTTCAAGCGGGCGCTGGCATTGGGCCGTGGCCAGGCACTCAAGCCGGTGCCCCTGACCCTGGACCATGTGGCGGTGCTGCAGTACACCGGTGGCACCACCGGCCTGTCCAAGGGCGCCATGCTGACCCATGGCAACCTGGTTGCGAACATGCAGCAGGTACTGTGCTGCTTCGAGCAGACCGACGAGCACGGCGTGAAAATCCTGCGCGAAGGCCAGGAAGTGATGATCGCGCCGTTGCCGCTCTACCATATCTATGCCTTCACGGCGAACTGCATGGGCATGATGGTCACTGGCAACCACAACGTGCTGATCAGCAACCCGCGGGACATCCCGGCGTTCATCAAGGAACTCAAGCAGTGGCAGTTCACCGGCCTGCTGGGGCTCAATACCCTGTTCGTGGCGTTGATGGAGCACCCCGACTTCAAGACCCTGGACTTCTCTCACCTCAAGGTCACCAATTCCGGTGGCACCGCGCTGGTCAAGGCCACGGCCGATCGCTGGGAAGCATTGACCCGGTGCCGCATCGTCGAAGGCTATGGCTTGACCGAAACCTCGCCGGTGGTGTGCACCAATCCGTACGGCGCTGCGGCCAGGTTGGGCACGGTGGGGCTGCCGGTGGTGGGCACGGCGCTGAAAATCATCGATGACCAGGGCAACGAGTTGCCCCTGGGCGAGCGAGGCGAACTGTGCGTGAAGGGCCCGCAGGTGATGAAAGGCTACTGGCAGCGCCCCGAGGCGACCGCCGAAGCGCTGGATGCCGAAGGGTGGCTGCGTACCGGTGATATCGGCGTCATCGACCCCGACGGCTTCGCCCGCATCGTCGACCGCAAGAAAGACATGATCATCGTTTCGGGCTTCAACGTGTACCCCAACGAAATCGAAGACGTCGTCATGGCCCACCCCAAGGTTGCCAACTGCGCCTGCATCGGCATTCCCGACGACCGTTCCGGCGAGGCGGTAAAATTGTTCGTCGTACCGCGCGAGAGCGGGGTGAGCCTGGAAGAGCTCAAGGCCTACTGCAAGGAAAACTTCACGGGCTACAAGGTGCCCAAACACATCGTGCTGCGCGAGTCGCTGCCGATGACGGCGGTGGGCAAGATCCTGCGCCGCGAGCTGCGCGATATCGCCTGACCGCACTGCACGGGTTGGCTTGTTGGCACGTTGTTCAAGGGCTTCGATCGCGTGCTGGCAAGCCACCTTTCGAGAGTAATAGGTTTTTTACTCTAAAAGTGACCGCTTGAATTCATTGAGTCATTTTCGTGACCATCAAGCCCGATTCGGGCTCTATGCGACCTTTTCCAAAGCTGCTACTCTCGGCGCGCTTTCGATCGAACGGCGCTTCACGCGCCCGGGTCATCCATCAATAATAATCGCATATGAAGCGGTGATGAATTCGCTGTGCTGGAGGAGTGGGCTTCCATGATCGAAAATTTCTGGAAGGATAAGTACCCAGCGGGTATTGCTGCGCACATCAATCCTGACGAATATCCGAATATCCAGGCTGTGTTGAAGCAGTCCTGCCAGCGCTTCGCTGACAAGCCGGCGTTCAGCAACCTGGGCAAGACGCTCACCTACGGTCAACTGTACGAACTGTCGGGCGCCTTCGCGGCGTACCTGCAACAGCATACCGATTTGCAACCCGGCGATCGAATCGCCGTGCAACTGCCAAACGTTCTGCAGTACCCGGTGGTTGTGTTTGGCGCTATCCGCGCTGGCCTCATCGTGGTCAACACCAACCCCCTCTACACCGCCCGGGAAATGCGCCACCAGTTCACCGACTCGGGCGCCCGCGCGCTGGTGTACCTGAACATGTTCGGCAAGCTGGTGCAGGAAGTCCTGCCCGATACCCGCATCAATTACCTGATCGAGGCGCGCCTGGGTGACCTGATGCCGGCCGCCAAGGGCTGGCTGGTCAACACCCTGATGGCCAAGGTGAAGAAAAAGGTTCCTGCCTTCGACCTGCCCCAGGCCATCACCTTCAAGCGGGCGCTGGCATTGGGCCGTGGCCAGGCACTCAAGCCGGTGCCCCTGACCCTGGACCATGTGGCGGTGCTGCAGTACACCGGTGGCACCACCGGCCTGTCCAAGGGCGCCATGCTGACCCATGGCAACCTGGTTGCGAACATGCAGCAGGTGCTGTGCTGCTTCGAGCAGACCGACGAGCACGGCGTGAAAATCCTGCGCGAAGGCCAGGAAGTGATGATCGCGCCGTTGCCGCTCTACCATATCTATGCCTTCACGGCGAACTGCATGGGCATGATGGTCACTGGCAACCACAACGTGCTGATCAGCAACCCGCGGGACATCCCGGCGTTCATCAAGGAACTCAAGCAGTGGCAGTTCACCGGCCTGCTGGGGCTCAATACCCTGTTCGTGGCGTTGATGGAGCACCCCGACTTCAAGACCCTGGACTTCTCTCACCTCAAGGTCACCAATTCCGGTGGCACCGCGCTGGTCAAGGCCACGGCCGATCGCTGGGAAGCATTGACCCGGTGCCGCATCGTCGAAGGCTATGGCTTGACCGAAACCTCGCCGGTGGTGTGCACCAATCCGTACGGCGCTGCGGCCAGGTTGGGCACGGTGGGGCTGCCGGTGGTGGGCACGGCGCTGAAAATCATCGATGACCAGGGCAACGAGTTGCCCCTGGGCGAGCGAGGCGAACTGTGCGTGAAGGGCCCGCAGGTGATGAAAGGCTACTGGCAGCGCCCCGAGGCGACCGCCGAAGCGCTGGATGCCGAAGGGTGGCTGCGTACCGGTGATATCGGCGTCATCGACCCCGACGGCTTCGCCCGCATCGTCGACCGCAAGAAAGACATGATCATCGTTTCGGGCTTCAACGTGTACCCCAACGAAATCGAAGACGTCGTCATGGCCCACCCCAAGGTTGCCAACTGCGCCTGCATCGGCATTCCCGACGACCGTTCCGGCGAGGCGGTAAAATTGTTCGTCGTACCGCGCGAGAGCGGGGTGAGCCTGGAAGAGCTCAAGGCCTACTGCAAGGAAAACTTCACGGGCTACAAGGTGCCCAAACACATCGTGCTGCGCGAGTCGCTGCCGATGACGGCGGTGGGCAAGATTCTGCGCCGCGAGCTGCGCGATATCGCCTGACCGCACTGCACGGGTTGGCTTGTCGGCACGTTGTTCAAGGGCTTCGATCGCGTGCTGGCAAGCCACCTTTCGAGAGTAATAGGTTTTTTACTCTAAAAGTGACCGCTTGAATTCATTGAGTCATTTTCGTGACCATCAAGCCCGATTCGGGCTCTATGCGACCTTTTCCAAAGCTGCTACTCTCGGCGCGCTTTCGATCGAACGGCGCTTCACGCGCCCGGGTCATCCATCAATAATAATCGCATATGAAGCGGTGATGAATTCGCTGTGCTGGAGGAGTGGGCTTCCATGATCGAAAATTTCTGGAAGGATAAGTACCCAGCGGGTATTGCTGCGCACATCAATCCTGACGAATATCCGAATATCCAGGCTGTGTTGAAGCAGTCCTGCCAGCGCTTCGCTGACAAGCCGGCGTTCAGCAACCTGGGCAAGACGCTCACCTACGGTCAACTGTACGAACTGTCGGGCGCCTTCGCGGCGTACCTGCAACAGCATACCGATTTGCAACCCGGCGATCGAATCGCCGTGCAACTGCCAAACGTTCTGCAGTACCCGGTGGTTGTGTTTGGCGCTATCCGCGCTGGCCTCATCGTGGTCAACACCAACCCGTTGTACACCGCACGGGAGATGGAACACCAGTTCAACGACTCTGGTGCCAAGGCCCTGGTATGCCTGGCCAACATGGCGCACCTGGCGCAGCACGTGGTGCCCAAGACGTCGGTCAAGCATGTGATCGTCACCCAGGTGGGCGACCTGCTGCCACCGGTCAAGCGCCTGCTGGTGAACAGCGTCATCAAGTACGTGAAGAAAATGGTGCCGGCGTACCACCTGCCCAATGCGGTGAAATTCAACGACGTGATCAGCAAGGGCCACGGCAAGCCGGTGCGTGAAGCCAACCCCGACGCCAACGACGTGGCCGTGCTGCAATACACCGGTGGCACCACCGGCGTGGCCAAGGGCGCCATGCTCACCCACCGCAACCTGGTGGCCAACATGCTGCAGTGCAAAGCGCTGATGGCCTCGAACCTGAATGAAGGGTGCGAGATCCTCATCACACCGTTGCCGCTGTACCACATCTACGCCTTTACCTTTCACTGCATGGCCATGATGCTCATCGGCAACCACAACGTGCTGATCAGCAACCCCCGCGACCTGCCGGCCATGGTCAAGGAGTTGTCGAAGTGGAAATTCAGCGGTTTCGTGGGGCTCAACACCCTGTTCGTGGCCCTGTGCAACAACGCTGAATTCCGCAACCTGGACTTCTCGGCGCTGAAAGTGACCCTGTCCGGTGGCATGGCCCTGCAACTGGCTGCCGCCGACCGCTGGAAAGCCGTGACCGGCTGCGCTATCTGTGAAGGCTACGGCATGACCGAAACCAGCCCGGTGGCATCGGTGAACCCGATCCAGAACATTCAGGTGGGCACCATCGGCATTCCCGTGCCGTCCACCCAGTGCCGGGTGGTCGATGAAAATGGCCGCGAGCTGGGCCTGGGTGAAACCGGCGAGTTGTGCGTCAAGGGCCCGCAGGTGATGAAGGGTTACTGGCAGCGCCAGGAAGCCACCGACGAAATGCTCGATGCCGATGGCTGGCTGAAGACCGGCGACATCGCGGTGATCCAGGACGATGGGTACATGCGCATCGTCGACCGCAAGAAGGACATGATCCTGGTCTCGGGCTTCAACGTGTACCCCAATGAACTGGAAGATGTGCTGGTGACTCTGCCCGGCGTGCTGCAATGCGCGGCCATCGGCGTGCCGGACGAAAAGTCCGGCGAGGCCATCAAGATGTTCATCGTCGCCCGTCCCGGCGTCACCCTCACCAAGGACCAGGTCATGGAGCACATGCGCGCCAATGTCACCGGCTACAAGGTGCCGCGCGCCGTGGAGTTCCGCGAAGCGCTGCCGACCACCAACGTCGGCAAGATCCTGCGCCGCGAGCTGCGCGATGAAGAACTGAAGAAGCTGGGCCTGAAGAAGATTGCGTGAGGGCAGTTGCACGCTGCAAGGGGCGATACCCCTTGCAGCGTGCGGCTAAAGCAGCTTCTCGCGCATGCCGTGGTACCACATTCCCACCGCCAGCAACGGGTTGCCCAGCACATCCCCCATCGGCACCTTGATGTGCCTGCACGCGGCGAAGGTATCGAACTGGCCCAGGGTGCCTGTCAGGGCGTTGGCCATGATCTCGCCCATCACGTGACTGGTGGCGATGCCGTGCCCTGAATAGCCTTGGCAATACCAGACGTTGTCCGACAGCTTGCCCAGTTGCGGGATGCGGTTGACCACGATGCCCATGGCGCAGCTCCACTGAAACTCGATGTCCACGCCTTTGAGGCGGGGAAAGGTGCGCTCGATGCACGGCCGCAATTCGGCGGCGATGTCGCGTGAGTCCTTGCCGGAGTAGTTGGCACCGCCGCCGAACAGCAGGCGGCCGTCGGCGGTCATGCGGTAGTAGTCGAGCACGAAACGGCAGTCGTACACGGCCAGGTTCTGGGGGTTGAGTTGGCGCGCCAGGTCGCCCAGCGGTCGGGTGGTGACGATGCCGCCCATGGCCGGGAAGATCTTGCCCTTGAGCTGTTTGCGTTCCAGCCTGTGGTGCACGTCACCGGCCAGCATCACCTGCCGGGCCTCGATTCGGCCCTGGGCAGTGACCACGGCGGGGCGTGGGCCGTGGATGATCTCCACCACCTCGCTGTTCTCGAACACCCGCGCGCCCAGGGCCTGGGCAGCGCGGGCTTCGCCCACGCACAGGTTGAGCGGGTGCAGGTGCAGGTTGCGGGTGTTTTTCAGTGCGCCCAGGTACAACGGGCTGTCCAGGTGCTGGCGCATGGCGGCGCGATCCAGCAGGGTGACGGCATCCCCCATGCCCCGCGCCTGGGCTTCTTCCAGGGAAGCGCGTAGTTCGTTCATGTGCGCAGGCTTCATGGCCGCGTGCAGGTGGCCGCGCCTGAGGTCGCAGGCGATGCCATAGCGTGCCACGCGCTGCTCGATGATCTGGTGCCCGCGCCAGCGCAGGTGCCAGATGAAGTCATCCACCTCGGCGCCCAGGTGGTTGCGCATCTGCTTGCGCATGGCTGCATCGCCCGACAGGCTGCCAGTGACCTGGCCGCCGTTGCGGCCGCTGGCTCCCCAGCCGATTTCATGGCTGTCGAGCACGGCCACCTCAAGGCCTTTTTCCGCCAGCTCCACGGCAGTGGCGATACCGGTGAAGCCGCCGCCGATGATGGCGACGTCGACGCTGTGGGTGCCTTGTAGAACCGGAAAGTCGGTGTCGTGGTTCAGGGTGGCGGTGTAGTAGTTATTGCTGCGTGGGGGCATGGTGCGATGCTCCGGGGTGAAAGTGGGGGTTGCTTCTTCCCGAGCTTCGCCCGGTCCTGCGCTGGGCCGGGCAAAGCGCAAGACAGCCGGCGACGGTCAGGCCTGGGTCAGGTACCAGCGCCAATCCTGCTCACCGACCTCGGCCATGAACTGTCGGTACTCCTCACGCTTCACCGCCAGGTACACCTTGAGGAAGTCCTGGCCAAACGCCTCCCGTGCCCAGGCAGAGCCCTGCAGCGCATCCAGTGACGTCAACCAGTCGGTGGGTAGCCGCTCGTCTGCCTGGGCGTAGCCGTTGCCCTGCACCGGCGCGCCAGGGGCGATACCTTCGCGGATACCCCGGTGAACCGCCGCCAGCACGGCCGCGGCGGCGAGGTAGGGGTTGGCATCCGCGCCACAGATACGGTGTTCGATGTGTCGGCTGTGGGCAGGCCCGCCTGGCACCCGCAGGCTGACGGTGCGGTTGTCCACCCCCCACGTCGCCGCCAGCGGTGCGTAGCTGTTGGCCTGGAAACGCCGGTAGGAGTTGGCGTTGGGGCAGAACAGCAGCAGGCTGTCGAGCAGGCACGCCAGCAGGCCTCCCACCGACTGGCGCAGCAGCGGCGTGCCCGCCTTGTCATCGCTGGCATACAGGTTGTGCCCTCGGGCATCGGCAAGGCTGATGTGCAGGTGCATGCCAGTGCCTGCCAGGTCGGCGAACGGCTTGGCCATGAAGCAGGCCTGCATGCCGTGCTGGTGGGCGACGCCCTTGACCAGGCGCTTGTAACGCACCGCCTGGTCCATGGCCAACAGTGCGTCGCCGTGTTCCAGGGTGATCTCCACCTGGCCGGGGGCATACTCGGAAATCGCCGTGCGCGCCGGAATGCCCTGCTGTTTGCACGCCGCGTACAGGTCGGCGAGAAACGGCTCTATCTGCTCCAGCTCGCGCAGGCCGTAAACCTGGGTATTGCGCGGGCGCCCCCCGTCGGCGTCCAGCGCCGGTCGGGGGCGCCCGGCTGTGTCGCGCTGGGTGTCCAGCAGGTAGAACTCCAGCTCGCAGGCCATCACCGGGTAGAAGCCATCGGTGTTCAGGCCCTCGATGACCCTGGCCAGTAAATGTCGCGGGTCGGCGACGCTGGCTGGCAGGCCTTCTGTGGGGTGCATGCTGACCTGCACGGCCGCGGTGGGCATCCTGCGCCAGGGCATCGGTACCAGGCTGCCTGCCAGGGGGTAGGCGCGGCAGTCGATGTCGCCTGTTTCCCAGACCAGTCCGGAGTGTTCCACGTCGTCGCCATTGAGGGTCAGGCCCAGGATCGTGCTGGGCAAGGGGCGACCGCTCTCATACACGGCCAGCAGTTCATCACGGTGCAGCAGCTTGCCGCGGGGGACGCCGTTGGCGTCCAGAATGAACAGCTCGAACATTTCAATATGCGGGTGTTGGTCCAGGAATGCCTGGGCCTGTTGCAGAGGGGCGAAATTCATGGGGCTCTCGCTTGCGCACGCGGGGTCGGCCCGTCTTCAGGACGGGAGCACAGGTGGATTCAGGCGGCGAGCGAGGCGTCTGGCGGGCGCGCGTGGCGGCAGTGCCACAGGGCCCAGAAGGCCAGGATCACATTGAACAGCGGGTTTTCCCCGGGGCGCAGGCAGACCGCACGGCGCGGGGCGCGTGGTTCGGTGCTGGCGGCGGGGAGCGGGGCGGGGTTCATGGTCACGCATGGTTGCACGGCGCCGAGAGGGGGTTAAATCGGGATTGTTCGACCTTCAGGTCGACATTGCCTAAACATACGGGTCGATGTGATTAGATCCCGCAAATCTGCGACAATCACGCCCATTCTTTTCGCCGCGTGGCCATTTGCGTACCTGATGACTGACCAGACTCCCGTTATCGACACCCTGTTCAAGAACCTCGACCAGGCCATGATCAGCGACCGCCATCGCCTGCGCCGGCAATTGCACGACCTGCGCAAGAAACCCGATGAAGGCAAGCTGGCCCAGTGGGTAGAGCGGGCCCGGGCGTCCATGGCCCAGGTCACGGCGCGGCGCCAGAGCGTGCCGGCCATCCGCTACGATGACAGCCTGCCCATCGCCGCCAAGCGCGACGAAATCAAGAAGATCCTGGCCGAACACCAGGTACTGATCATTGCTGGCGAGACCGGCTCGGGCAAGACCACCCAGTTACCGAAGATCTGCCTGGAACTGGGCCGTGGCCAGCATGGCCTGATCGCCCATACCCAGCCACGCCGGATTGCCGCGCGCAGCGTCGCCACCCGCGTCGCCGAGGAGCTGGCCACGCCCCTGGGCGCGCTGGTGGGCTACCAGGTGCGCTTCGAAGACCAGAGCGACGCCAATACCCTGGTCAAGCTGATGACCGACGGTATCCTGCTGGCCGAAACCCAGCACGACCGCTTTCTGGAACGCTACGACACCATCATCGTCGACGAAGCCCACGAACGCAGCCTGAACATCGACTTCCTGCTGGGCTACCTCAAGACGCTGTTGCCGCGCCGCCCCGACCTGAAGGTCATCATCACCTCGGCGACCATCGACCTGGAGCGCTTTTCCAAGCACTTCAATGACGCGCCGATCATCGAAGTGTCGGGGCGTACCTACCCGGTGGACGTCTGGTACCGCCCGCTCACCAGCGAGCAGGACGAGGAGGGCAATAGCGTCGAGGACGACCTGACCGTTGACCAGGCCATCATCGCCACCCTGGATGAGATAGCCTCGTTCGAGCGCAGCGAAGGCAAGCGCCCGGGCGATGTGCTGGTGTTCCTGCCCGGCGAGCGCGAGATCCGCGACGCCGCCGAGATGCTGCGCAAGGCCCAGCTCAGGCACACCGAAATCCTGCCGTTGTACGCACGCATGGTGGCCAAGATCGATGCCGACTGGATCGAGCCTCTGGCCGGGCACCTGATCAAGAAAAACCACTTCGAGCCGCACTGGGAGAAAAAGCGTGGCCAAGTGGTGGCCTACGAACAGATCACCCTGTTCGGCCTGATCGTGGTGGGCCGCCGTCCGGTGCACTACGGCCCCATCGACCCGGTGGTCGCGCGCGAGCTGTTCATCCGTGAAGGCCTGGTGCGGGGTGAGATCCAGTCGCGGGCCAAGTGCCTGGTGGCCAACCGCGAACTGCTGGAGCAGCTCGACGCGCTGGAGGCCAAGGCTCGGCGCCGGGACATCCTGGCCGATGAAGAAACCCTGTACGCCTTCTACGATGCGCGGGTGCCCGCCGAGATCCACCAGACGGCCACCTTCGACCAGTGGTACAAGACCGAGAGCCACAAGAACCCCAAGCTGTTGATCATGCGCGAGGAAGACGTGCTGGCCCGCGAGGCCAGTGAAGTCACCGCTGGCCAATACCCGGATACCTTGCGCCTGGGCGACCTGACCCTGGCCCTGAGCTACCACTTCGAGCCCAACCACCCGCGTGACGGCGTCACCGTCAGCGTACCGGCGCCGCTGTTGCCGGCGCTGCCCAATGAACGGCTGGCGTGGCTGGTACCGCCCGCTCACCAGCGAGCAGGACGAGGAGGGCAATAGCGTCGAGGACGACCTGACCGTTGACCAGGCCATCATCGCCACCCTGGATGAGATAGCCTCGTTCGAGCGCAGCGAAGGCAAGCGCCCGGGCGATGTGCTGGTGTTCCTGCCCGGCGAGCGCGAGATCCGCGACGCCGCCGAGATGCTGCGCAAGGCCCAGCTCAGGCACACCGAAATCCTGCCGTTGTACGCGCGCCTGTCACCGGCCGAGCAGCAGAAGATTTTCCAGAGCCACCCGGGCCGTCGGGTGGTGCTGGCCACCAACGTCGCCGAAACCTCGCTGACCGTTCCGGGCATCCGCTACGTGATCGACAGCGGCACCGCGCGCATCAGCCGCTACAGTTACCGCGCCAAGGTCCAGCGCCTGCCCATCGAGGCGGTGTCCCAGGCCAGCGCCAACCAGCGCAAGGGCCGGTGCGGGCGGGTCGAACCCGGCATCTGCATTCGCTTGTACAGCGAAGAGGATTTCATCAGCCGGCCGGAATTCACCGACCCCGAGATCTTGCGCACCAACCTGGCGGCGGTGATCCTGCAGATGCTGCACCTGCGCCTGGGCGAGATCGACCAGTTCCCGTTCATCGAACCACCGGATGGCAAGGCCATCACCGATGGTTTCAACCTGCTGCAAGAGCTGTCGGCCGTCAACCGCGAGAACCAGTTGACCCCGATCGGCCGCCAGTTGGCGCGTCTGCCGGTGGACCCGCGCATGGGCCGCATGCTGCTGGAAGCGGCAAAGCAGGGCAGCCTGCAGGAAGTGCTGATCATCGCCAGTGCCCTGTCAGTGCAGGACGTGCGCGAGCGCCCGCCGGAGCGCCAGCAGGCCGCTGACCAGGCCCACGCCCAGTGGAAGGATGCCGATTCGGACTTCGCCGCGCTGGTCAACCTGTGGCGCGGCTTCGAGGAGCAGCGCCAGGCCCTGACCGCCAGCCCGCTGCGCAACTGGTGCCGCAAGAACTTCCTCAACTACCTTCGCCTGCGCGAATGGCGCGATGCCCATCGGCAGTTGAGCCTGATCTGCCGTGACCTGCAGTTGGGCATCAACAAGGAGCCGGCTGACTACCCCAAATTCCACAAGGCTATCCTCTCTGGCCTGCTCAGCCAGGTCGGCCAGAAAACCGAGGAAGGCGACTACTTGGGCGCGCGCCAGCGGCGTTTCTGGATTCACCCCTCGTCGGGCATCGGCAAGAAGCGCCCGCAGTGGCTGATGACCGCCGAATTGATGGAAACCACCAAGCTGTACGCACGCATGGTGGCCAAGATCGATGCCGACTGGATCGAGCCTCTGGCCGGGCACCTGATCAAGAAAAACCACTTCGAGCCGCACTGGGAGAAAAAGCGTGGCCAAGTGGTGGCCTACGAACAGATCACCCTGTTCGGCCTGATCGTGGTGGGCCGCCGCCCGGTGCACTACGGCCCCATCGACCCGGTGGTCGCGCGCGAGCTGTTCATCCGTGAAGGCCTGGTGCGGGGTGAGATCCAGTCGCGGGCCAAGTGCCTGGTGGCCAACCGCGAACTGTTGGAGCAGCTCGACGCGCTGGAGGCCAAGGCTCGGCGCCGGGACATCCTGGCCGATGAAGAAACCCTGTACGCCTTCTACGATGCGCGGGTGCCCGCCGAGATCCACCAGACGGCCACCTTCGACCAGTGGTACAAGACCGAGAGCCACAAGAACCCCAAGCTGTTGATCATGCGCGAGGAAGACGTGCTGGCCCGCGAGGCCAGTGAGGTCACTGCCGGCCAATACCCGGATACCTTGCGCCTGGGCGACCTGACCCTGGCGCTGAGCTACCACTTCGAGCCCAACCACCCGCGTGACGGCGTCACCGTCAGCGTACCGGCGCCGCTGTTGCCGGCGCTGCCCAATGAACGCCTGGCGTGGCTGGTACCGGGCCTGCTGGAAGCCAAGTGCATCGCGCTGGTGCGCAACCTGCCCAAGGCGATCCGCAAGAACTTCGTGCCGGTGCCGGACTTCGTCCGCGCCGCCCTGCAGCGCATCACTTTCGCCGAGGGCTCGCTGCCCCAGGCGCTGGGCCGCGAACTGCTGCGCATGACCGGCGCGCGGGTCAGCGACGAGGCCTGGGCCGAGTCCGAACAGCAGGTGGATAGCCACCTGCGCATGAACATCGAAGTGCTGGACGGCCAGGGCAAATTCCTCGGTGAGGGCCGCGACCTGGCCGAGCTGACCGCGCGTTTCGTGCAGGCCAGCCAGGCCGCCCTGGCCGCGCCGCAATCGGCCAAGGCCCAGCAGCCGGTGGAGGCCAAGGCCTTCGCCGCGGTGGCCGAGACCACCCAGCAGAAGATCGCCGGGCTGTCGATGACGGTCTACCCGGCGCTGGTGGAAGAGAACGGCACCGTCAAGGAAGGCCGTTTCTCCACCGCCGCCGAAGCCGAGTTCCAGCACCGCCGTGCCTTGCAGCGGTTGTTGTTGCAGCAGTTGGCCGAGCCGGCCAAGTTCCTGCGCGGCAAGCTGCCCGGGCTGACCGAACTGGGGTTGCTGTATCGGGAACTGGGGCGCGTCGAGGCGTTGGTGGAAGACATCCTGCTGGCCAGCCTGGACACCTGCATTCTTGAAGGGGAAGCCAGCCTTCCCCGTGACGGCGCCGGCCTGGCGGCCCTGGCCGACCGCAAGCGCGGTGCCTGGGCGGAGCATGCCGAACGCCTGGCGCGCCAGACCCTGGACGTCCTCAAGCTGTGGCACGGCTTGCAGAAGCGCTTCAAGGGCAAGATCGACCTGGCTCAGGCGGTGGCCCTCAACGATATCAAGCAGCAACTGGGCAACCTGGTATACCCGGGCTTCGTGCGCCAGACCCCGTCGGCCTGGTTCAAGGAATTGCCGCGTTACCTCAAGGCCATCGAACTGCGCCTGGAAAAACTGGGCAGCCAAGTGCAGAAGGACCGGGTATGGAGCATCGAACTGGGCAACCTGTGGGCGCAGTTTCAGGCGCGCCAGGGCAAGCATGCCCAGGAAGGCAAACGCGACCCGGAGCTTGAGTCGTACCGCTGGCTGATAGAGGAATACCGGGTGTCGCTGTTTGCCCAGCAGCTAGGCACCAAGGTACCCATCTCCGACAAGCGCCTGGGCAAGCAATGGACCCAGGTGGAGGCCTGACAGCGGGGGTGCCCTTTATCGTGTAAAGGGCACTTTTCCCGCGAATCTGGCACAATTGGCCACCGTTTCACCCGCGACCATGGGTTGCCTGACCCGTTTCGCGCCCGTGACAGTGCTTTTTCTTAACTGGTACGTTAGTGCCAGTTGACTGCGACTCACTCTGCCGCTGCCCTGGCAACGGCCCCGAATAATAGAGGAACGAGCGTGCATAACGTCGTCATCAGCGGCACCGGCCTGTATACCCCGGCTGACAGCATTTCCAACGAAGAGCTGGTTGCCTCCTTCAACGCCTGGGCACATCAGTTCAATGCCGACAATGCCGCGGCCATCGAGCGCGGCGAACTGGCGGCGCAGACCGAGTCCGACGCTGCTTTCATCGAAAAGGCCTCCGGCATCAAGAGCCGCTTCGTCATGGACAAGGCCGGCATCCTCGATCCCGCACGCATGAAGCCGCGCCTGCCGGAGCGTTCCAACGACGAACAGTCGATCCTCTGCCAGATGGCCGTGGCCGCTGCCGAGCAGGCCCTGCAACGGGCCGGCAAGACCGCTGCCGACATCGACGCGGTGATCGTCGCCTGCTCCAACCTGCAGCGCCCGTACCCGGCCGTGGCCATCGAAGTGCAGCAGGCGTTGGGTATTCAGGGCTTTGGCTTCGACATGAACGTGGCCTGTTCCTCGGCCACCTTCGGCATCCAGACTGCGTTCAACTCCGTGGCCCTGGGCCAGGCACGGGCGGTACTGGTGGTGGACCCGGAGATCTGCACCGGCCACCTGAATTTCCGTGACCGCGACAGCCACTTCATCTTCGGCGACGCCGCCACCGCGATCGTCGTCGAGCGCGCCGACCTGGCGACCTCGCCGTACCAGTTCGAGATCGTCAGCACCAAACTGCTGACCCAGTTCTCCAACAACATCCGCAACAATTTCGGCTTCCTCAACCGCGCAGCCGAAGAAGGCGCCGATGCCGCCGACAAGCTGTTCGTACAGGAAGGCCGCAAGGTGTTCCGCGAAGTATGCCCGATGGTGGCGCAATTGATCGGCGAGCACCTCAACGAAAACCGTATCGAGGTGGCCGACGTCAAGCGTTTCTGGCTGCATCAGGCCAACCTGAGCATGAACCACCTGATCGTGAAGAAGCTGCTGGGCCGGGAAGCCTCGGTGGAGGAGGCCCCGGTGATTCTCGATACCTACGCCAACACCAGTTCGGCGGGGTCGGTGATTGCTTTCCATAAATACCAGGATGACCTGGGCAAGGGCGCCCTGGCGGTGCTCAGCTCGTTCGGTGCTGGTTACTCCATCGGCAGTGTGATTCTGCGCAAGCGGTAAGCCGTCGTCATTGAAAACGCCACCTTCGGGTGGCTTTTTTTTCAAAAAATAGCCTTTGAAAATCAACATCGACCTGTAAAAAGTGACAGTTGAGGCGCTTGTCCACCCCTTCGATACTCGGCACTTCTCAACCGAGGCAGTGGTGAACAGCATGAGTATCAAACGTGTGGCGGAACGGGTTCTTCCTGGTGAGCTCGATACGACCTTCAATTCAACCGGTGAAGTGCACCGGCCGTTTTCAGGGGCAGGCCTGGGGATGTCCGCCAACCAGGACAGGGTATGTTTGACCAGCAGGCGTAATATCGGGGCGGACAATGCCGTGTTCGAGGTGTGGGTTACGAGCATGGGCGGGCAGTTGCTGAAGGCAGTGGAAGGGAGATTTTCCGCAGCGGGATTCCCGGGCTATGCGCGCGCTGTGGAATTGCCCGACGGGCGCTTCCTGGTGTATGGACGCGATGACCATACCCCACCGGTTGGTGGCAGGATCTCCCAGGTAGCGTTGGCGATGTATGACCAGAATCTGGAGCTGGTCCAGAACTTTGGCAACGCAGGAGTTTTGCTGCTGGATCTGGAAGGGGTAGCGGCAGCGCTGGTGGTTCCGATCGACGTCGCTCTTGTTCCCCGTGCTGGCGGCAACGAGGTGGACTTCCTGGTCGTTTGTTCTCGCTTCGCCTGGAAGGTAACCAACGGTGGAGAGCTTGATACTGATTTCGGCTCCGGGGGCCGCATTCTTTTTCATCCCGGCCCGCAGTCCTCTGCCCGAGCCACGAGTGTGACGGTATTGCGCGACGGCAAGATCTTGCTGGCAGGTGCGTTGTCCGAAAGTGCCAATGCTGACCATCATGCCTACGTCCGCAGGGTGGACGCCCAAGGCCGGCCGGATGCCAGCTTCGCGACGTACCGGGATACCAGCGCCGGCAACCCGTCTGAGATAGGGTTGCTGGTATTGCCCAACGACAAACTGCTCGTCTACTACAAGTCGCCCCTGACTTACTGCTCAATGCGCATGCTGAACGCCGACGGCAGTCTCGATACGGGTTTCCATGAAGGCGAGGAGTTGAGGTGGCCGGTAACGGGGGATTTGCCCGGCGGCCTTCTGAGCCGATGGGTAGGCGCAACGCCCGGCAAGGATGGGGCGATATTCCTGATTGGCGAGACACCGGATGGTTTGATCATGGCCAGTGTCACTGCACAGGGCACGCCCGACGCCGCCTTCGCACCTTCCGGTTACAAACGGCTCGGCACAGCCTACGTTGTCGAAAGCTATGCGCATTTCCAGCCTGACGGCAAGGCAATGGTAAGCCTGCACAGGTCAATGAATCTCCCAGGGGTCACCTTTCAGCCGTTTTTCTACCGCTATCATGCCGCGGATGTGGAAGGAGGCGGTCCTGGGCCCGGGCCTGGCGGTCTATTGCGGCTGGACACGGAATTCAACCAGACAGGTATCCTGCCGGGGCCGCAAGGCACCCAACGCTCCACGTCGGTATCGGCAGGGGATACCTACCTGTGCTTGTCCGCGGTCGATGAGGACCCTACCTCCAATCACGCATACTATCTGTACATCACTGATTATCAGGGTGTCCCGCGGGTGTCGGAGCCGGCGACGGGCGAGCTGTCGGCTGAAGGGGCTACCCTGACCGTCCACGGGCGTTACGTGCCCAGAAGCGGCTCGGAAACCCGGGAGTACATTTTGGTTGACGGGGTATGCCTGGTGTTCACGAACGATGGTCCAAGTGAGAGGTTCGCCGCTTCGGGGCACTTGGACAACGGGATCAACCAGCAGAACAAGGCGATCGAGCCCGATAGCGATTGGGCCATCGTGCCGGCCACGGCGGAACCTTTGTTTGAAACCGACCTGCCATTGCGTGCCTCCGATAGCCGCTTGATTCACCCAGCAACAGGCCACTCGCTTAACGCAACCCGTTTGGCAGTAGCCACGGTGCAGCGTGACGCCCTAAAAACCTGGATTTACCGGCCTTGCCGGCGGGGGTTGCAAAAAGTCGACACGCTGGGAGGGTTCGACGCCGCTTACGCCGATGGCGAAGGTTATGCACCCATTGACTACCATCCAGGGCCCGACTCCCTTTTCACCAGCGTCAGTGCCGTGGTGTTCCCGGACCATTCTGCCGCTGTGTTGGGCTACGCGCTGTCAGTGGAGCAAGGCACCCTCTCGGGCATCGCCGTAGCACGGTTGGACGCCCGGGGGCGGCTGGTCGTTGGGGAGAATAATGAGACCTTCACGATGATTTCAATACTCAGCATCGGCAACCTCGATGGCCAAACCGAGATAGGTGGCCTTCTGAGGAGGCCAGGTAACGGTACGGTCTCATTCCTGTACAACCCGGCGTCGAAACAGACTTTCCTTATTGCTCTCAATGATCAGGGCGTCTACGACCCACACTTCGTGAGTGGGCACGAGTTACGCATGGAACGTTTCCGGGCCTTTGCCGGACATGTTGATGCGGCCGGTGCCATCACCTTGGTCGGCGCTCGTATCAACGACGCTGGCGAGCAGCTGGATGGGGTGGTACTGGCGTCAGTACTGGCCGACGGCACCCTGGACAAGCGTTTCGGCGAGTACGGTATTTCCGACAGGTTCGGGAAAGGCGTTGGGGTCGATGTCACCGTACAGGCCAATGGGCGCATTCTGGTAGCGTCGCGGGTAGACGAGGGACCGTACTTCATGCGCTTTACGCTCGAACCGGAGAACGCAACAGCGGTGTCCTGACAGCTTGACGACTGTATGTGAACAAGGCCGCAGATAAGGCGGTGGAAGGAACTGGCGAGCGTTTGCAGACCGAAACCCGCACGCATGTCAGTTCCGCCTAGCGCGGCTTCAGCAACAGCGACGCCGCCGCACCCTGTCCCGGGTACGGCGGCGTCGTGGTTTCAGCCCATCAGGCGCACGGCGAACGGCATCGCCTGGCGGTCGGTGTAGCCCACGGCGACGATGTTGCCGTCGGTCTGCAGCACCAGGCTGGCACCGATCGAATCGAACACGTTAGGCCTGGCCATGCCCAGTTCGCCAAATCCGTGGTCGGGGCCGCCGTTCGGGTGCAGGCGGCCGACGAAGGCTTGCAGGTAGCCATGCTTGTCATCCACGTATTCGCCGATGTAGACCAGCTTGCCGGCGGCGTCGATGGCGGCATACGTGAGCGCCGAGTACAGCAGCCCCGGCACAAAGGCACCACCTTGGCCGAAATCCATGTCCTGCGAACCATCGGCCTCCAGGCGTACGGCAATGGCGCGCATGGTGGTGCCCACGCCCACGCCGAACAGATGGCCGCTGGGGGCGACCACCAGGTCGTTGATACGAAAGCTTTGTCGCGTCAACGCATAGCCCTCGTTGCCGGCCTGTCCCCAGTTGTGGTCCTGAACGCCATCGTAGCCGATGCGCGCGGCCATGGCCGGGTTGTTCAGCCCGGTCACGCCACCGCCGACGTAAATCCACTGGTTGCTCAGGGCGACTGAACGCAACAGGATGCTGTACGTCTCCGAAGCCAGGGCAGTCACGCCGTTGTCGCCGAAGGTGCTGTCCAGTTGCCCGTCGGCAGTGATGCAAAATACCAGGCCCGATAGTCGGGGCTGATCGTCGATGCGTCCGGTGGCAATCAGGTAAAGCTTGCCGTTGGCACTGCGCAGGTCGAAATTCACCTGGGAGAAATCCTGTTGTGCCTTGGAATGAGGGAAGTGCCCGCTGGCGCTACCCGTGCCGGACGAACTGCACAGGGGCAGGCTGGTCTCGAAGGAAATGTGCCCCATGGTGCGTGGGGTGGCCTGCAGGGCATGGGCCAGGACCAGTTGGCCCGTTTCGTTGAAGCCTTTGAAACGTTGCCCATCAGAGCTGTAGCAGGCCAGTGAAGGGGAGTATTGGCCGGGGGCAAACTCACTCATGCCGCCAACGATCACCTTGTCGCCCAGCGCCGCCACGCGTCGCCCCGGCTTGATTCCCGTGCCAGCGCCCGGGCCATAGGCATCGATAACGCTGCCGCCGGCAAAGTCGGTGTCCGGGCTGCCATCGGCGTGCAGCCTGGCCACGGCATAGTCATCGCCGCGGCTGAGGGCAAACAACAGGCCGCTATCGTCCGGTGATCGCGCCACCCCGTGCAACTCGAAGCCCGCGAGGCCGTGCAACGCCGCGCTGCTATCGAATTGCGGATCCTGTTCCCCTGCTTTGGGGAAGCGTTGTTGGGTGTTATCAACCATAGGTACGGTTTCCTTGAAAGACTGCCTGGTAATGCGCCACATGGGTGGCGCTGCCGGGTCATTCAAGCGGCGGTGCAGGGCTTGCGTCCAGCCGGCAACAGTACCCTCTGGCAGGGTGAAAATGAAATGAGATGACAAATGTTTAATTCGTACGTGTTGCCGTGTTCATTCTTTGAACGCCGTGAAGCATTCACTTTTATCCCATGAATTCAGGTGGATGGTGCTCGTCGGTGCGTCCAGGCCATGATCCCGAACGTGACGGAGACTTCATTTCAAGAAGTTCCCTTGTCATCAAATCTTAATATTCGAGCCACCTCGCTGAAATATCCGCTGTTCAAGATGCCCTCCCATAAAGCTTGCCGGACTTGCGCCCGCATACCAGGCAGCGTCGCTGAAAAAAACTCAAAAAGCAGTACTCAAAGGAGTAAATCAATGAACAAGTCAACCGTGGCCCTGACCATGGCCCTGGGCGTCATGGCACAGCAGGCTATGGCCGAAGGCTTTCTTGACGACAGCAAGGCGACCCTGAAGCTGCGCAACTATTACATCAACACCGATAACCGTGACTCGGCCGCGGCCAAAAACGCCAACTACCAGGCCGAATGGGGCCAGGGCTTCCAGCTGGAGTTCCAATCCGGCTACACCGCTGGCACCGTCGGCTTCGGCCTGGATGCCATCGGCCTGCTGGGGGTGAAGCTGGACTCCAGCACCGCCAAGCACGGCAACCCGACTGGCACCCTGGACGGCGGCACCGTGTTCCCCAGCGATGGCGACCACGCCGCTGACGACTTCAGCACCCTTGGCCTGACCGCCAAGGCCAAGATCTCCAAGACCGAGCTGAAACTGGGTACCCTGATGCCCAAGCTGCCGGTCATCCAGTACAACGACGGTCGCTTGCTGCCGCAGTTGTTCGAGGGTGGCCAGATCACCTCGAACGACATCAAGGACCTGACCCTGATCGCCGGTCAGATCAGCCAGGCCAAGGCGCGTAACTCGAGCAACTTCGAGAACCTGTCCATCAGTGGTGCCAACGGCAGTGGCAACAGCAACATCGGTGAGCGCAGCAACAAGTTCTACTACGCCGGTGCCGACTACAAGATCACCAAGGACCTGCTGGTCCAGTACTACTACGGTGAGCTGGACCAGTTCTACAAGCAGCACTTCCTGGGCCTGGTACACAACTGGGCCATCGGCCCGGGCGTGCTGAAGTCCGACCTGCGTGTGTTCCACAGCACCGACGATGGCGCCAACGGCAACGATGCCGCCTACTACACCACCGGCAACTACAGCGGCGTGGCCAGCGGCAAGGGCCCGGTGGACAACAACCTGTACAGCGGCCTGTTCCTGTATACCGTGGCCGGCCACACCTTCGGCGGTGGCTACCAGGTCAGCAACGGCAGCTCGGACTTCCCGTGGCTGAACCAGGGCGACGGCTCGTCGAACTACACCATCACCGACATGCAGATCCAGAAGTTCGGCCGTGCCGGCGAGCGCACCTGGCAGGCGCGCTACTCGTATGACTTCTCGGCCATCGGCTTCCCCGGCGCTACCGCCGGCCTGGTGTACCTGCGTGGCGACAACATCGACACCGTGGCCACCAGCGGCGCCGTGGCCGGTTCCGGCCGTTCCGAGTGGGAACGCGACCTGACCCTGGCCTACGTGATTCCGCAAGGCACCTTCAAGGGCCTGGGCCTGATGTGGAAAAACGCCATGTGGCGCAACGATATTCCCGGCCAGCGTGACCAGGACGAAAACCGCGTGATCGTGAGCTACTCGATTCCGCTGTTGTAATGCGTTTCAGGTAACACCGTTTTTGCTCATCCGTTAAAGCTCATTCGCCCCGCCTTAGCGCGGGGCTTTTTTTGCCTGGGATTTTTGCATTGTCTGCTTCCCGAGCGTCACCTGGTCCTACCAGGCCCCGCGAACCCCCTGCAAGACCGGGCGAAGCGCGGGAAGGAGGCGACACCCGTCCGGAATATGGCATCCTTGCAACATCCAAGGGGGAATTGCCATGCCACTGCACGTTACGCACAGCCTGAGCGAGGTATCGGCCGGCGACTGGGACGCGCTGCTTCCCATCGACCAGCCCTTCCTGCGCCACGCATTCCTCAGCGCCCTGGAAGACAGCGGTAGCCTGAGCAAGCAGTCGGGCTGGCGCCCAGAGCATTTGCTGCACATCGAAGACGGCCGCTTGATCGCAGCGATGCCGGCCTACCGCAAATGGCATTCCTATGGCGAATACGTCTTCGACCACGGCTGGGCCGACGCTTGCCGGCGCGCCGGTATCGATTATTATCCCAAGCTGCTCTGCGCCGTGCCGTTCAGCCCGGTCAGCGGCCCGCGCCTGCTGGGTGACGGGCTGGCCCTGCTGCAAGCGGTGCCTGGCTATGTGGAGGTCGAAGCACTATCCGGCGCGCACATCAACTTCACCGACCCGGCCCTGGATACCCTGGTGGCCCAGGAGCCGGGCTGGCTAGAGCGGCTGGGGTGCCAATACCACTGGCACAACCGCGGTTACCGCGACTTCCAGGACTTTCTCGACACGCTCAGTTCGCGCAAGCGCAAGCAGATGCGCAAGGAGCGCGAACAGGTGGCCGCCCAGGGCTTCGAGTTCGAATGGCGCGAAGGGCATACCCTGGCCGAGGCGGAATGGGATTTCGTCTACGCCTGCTACGCCAACACCTACGCCGTACGCCGCCAGTCACCGTACCTGACACGGGCGTTCTTCAGCCTGCTGGCCGAACGCATGCCCGAGGCCATCCGCGTGGTATTCGCCCGTCAGGCAGGCCGCCCGGTGGCCATGGCCTTCAGCCTGGTGGGTGGGGACAGTTTCTACGGGCGCTACTGGGGCTGCCTGGCGGAATTCGACCGCCTGCATTTCGAAACCTGTTTCTACCAGGGTATGGACTACGCCATTGCCCAGGGGTACCAGCGCTTTGACGCCGGTGCCCAGGGTGAACACAAATTGATTCGCGGCTTCGAGCCGGTGATTACCCGGTCATGGCATTACCTCAGCCACCCGGGGTTGAAGAATGCCGTAGCCGAGTTTCTGCAGGAAGAGCGTGCGGGCGTGCGGGCCTATGCCGAGGAAGCGCGTGCGGCGTTGCCCTATCGCCAGACTGCTGAATGACCGGAGCAGCGGACCCGGCCGCGTCCCGACCACCGCGCCGACCCTGACCCAGCGCATGCGGCTCCAGGGTCAATCGATGCCGACGAACCCACCCGTCTGGTGATGCCACAGCCGCGCGTACAGCCCCTGATGCGCCAACAGCTCCTGATGGCTACCCAGCTCGACTATCCGGCCGTGCTGCAGTACCACCAGCCGGTCCATCTTGGCGATGGTGGACAGGCGGTGGGCGATGGCGATCACCGTCTTGCCCTGCATCAGGGTTTCCAGGCTTTCCTGAATCGCGGCTTCGACTTCCGAGTCCAGTGCCGAGGTGGCTTCGTCCATGATCAGGATCGGTGCATTCTTGAGCAGTACCCGGGCAATGGCGATGCGCTGGCGCTGGCCACCGGACAGTTTCACTCCGCGTTCACCCACGTGCGCATCCAGACCCATGTGGCCCTGAGCGTCGGACAGGTGGGGGATGAACTCGTCGGCACGGGCTTTCACCACGGCGTCCCACATCTGCGTTTCGCTGGCGCCGGGGCGGCCGTACAGCAGGTTTTCGCGGATCGAGCGGTGCAGCAGCGACGTGTCCTGGGTGATCATGCCGATCTGCGCGCGCAGGCTTTCCTGGCTGACCTGGGTGATGTCCTGGCCGTCGATCAGGATGCGCCCGCCTGACAAGTCATAGAGGCGCAGCAACAGGTTGACCAGGGTCGACTTGCCCGCCCCCGAGGGGCCGATCAGGCCTATTTTTTCGCCGGGGCGGATGTCCAGGGTCAGGGTTTCGATGATCTTGCTGCCCTTGCCGTAGTGGAAGTCGACGTTTTCGAAGCGTACGGCGCCGCGGTCCACTTTCAGCTTCGGTGCGTTTTTCACGTCGCTGACGCTGACCGGCTGGGCGATGGTCTGCAGGCCGTCCTGGACCATGCCGATGTTCTCGAAGATGCCGTTGACCACCCACATGATCCAGCCCGACATGTTGACGATACGGATCACCAGGCCCGTGGCCAGGGCGATGGCGCCCACCGAGATCAGTGACTGGGTCCACAGCCACAGGGCCAGGCCCGTGGTGCCGACGATCAGCAGGCCGTTGAGGGTGGTGATGGCCACGTCCATGCTGGTGATGACGCGGCTGGCCATTTGCGACTTCTCGGTCTGCTCGCTGATGGCCTCGCGGGCGTAGTGCTGTTCCATGTTGGTGTGGGCGAACAGCTTGAGGGTGGCGATATTGGTGTAGCCGTCGACGATGCGGCCCATGAGCTTGGAGCCGGCGTCGGACGACACCACCGAGCGCTCTTTCACCCTGGGAACGAAATAGTACAGGGCGACGATGTAGGCCAGGATCCAGCTGATGAGGGGGATCATCAGGCGCCAGTCGGCTTCGGCGAACAGGATCAACGAACTGATGGCGTAGATCAGCACATGCCAGAGCGCATCCACCGCCTGCACGGCCGAGTCACGCAGGGCGTTGCCGGTCTGCATGATGCGCTGGGCGATACGCCCGGCGAAATCGCTCTGGAAGAAATTCAGGCTCTGCTTGAGCACGTAGTTGTGGTTCTGCCAGCGGATCATGCTGGTCATGCCGGGGGCGATGGTCTGGTGCACCAGCAGGTCGTGGAGGCCCACGAACACGGGCCGCAGCAGCAGGGCCACCACGGCCATCCACAGCAGTTCACCGCCGTGGTCGCTGAAGAAGTGCACGTTGGGCGTGCCCTGGGCCAGGTCGATGATGCGGCTGAGGTAGTTGAACAGCGCCACCTCGATCAGCGCGCCTACCAGCCCTACGAACAGCAGGGCGGCGAAGCTGGGCCAGACCTGGCGCAGATAGTACACGTAGAAGGCCAGCACCCGGGTTGGCGGCGCCTCGGTGGGCGCCTCACGGAAGATATCGATCCATTTTTCAAAACGACGGAACAGCATGGGGCGAAAGCTCCTGTGGAAAAGGTTCTGGCCTTCAGGCCATCAGTCGACGCGCTTGGCCGACTTGATCAGCACCGGGTCGGCAGGCACGTCCTGCATGCCGCCCTTGGTGGTGGTCGGGGAGTGCACGATCTGGTCGACGACGTCCATGCCGCTGACGACCTTGCCGAATACGGCATAGCCGAAGTCGCGGTTGCCGTGGTCGAGGATCTCGTTGTCGTTGACGTTGATGAAGAACTGGCTGGTGGCCGAGTTGACGCTGCTGGTACGCGCCATCGACAAGGTGCCGCGCACGTTCTTCAGGCCGTTGTCCGCTTCGTTCTTGATCGGGTCGCGGGTTTGCTTTTCCTGCATCTGCTGGGTAAAGCCGCCGCCCTGGACCATGAAGCCGGGGATCACGCGGTGGAAGATTGTGTTGTTGTAGAACCCGCTGTCCACATAGGCCAGGAAGTTCTTGCTGCTGATCGGGGCCTTGACCATGTCCAGTTCGATTTCCACTTTGCCGAAGCTGGTGTCCATCAGCACGTGTGGGTGCTGGGCGTCGGCGGCCATCAACTGGCTGGCGAACATCAGGGAGCAGGCGGCGAGGGCGATTTTTTTCAGCATGGGACTCGTTGATCCTTGGGGGTGGAGGACACGGCGGCGAGGAAGTCCTTGAGTGTCCGGTTGAAGTGCTCGGGTTGATCCAGTGGCGTAGCGTGCCGTGAATCGGCGATGACCGCCAGTTTTGCCTGGGGGATCAGTTTGACGTACTGCTCTTTGAGCGCCACCGGGGTGTAGTCGTGGTCGGCGCTGATGATCAAGGTGGGACAGCGGATCTGGCCGATGCGTTCCTGCACGCCCCAGCCGATAATGGCGTTGAAGCTGGCCATGTAGGCGTGCTTGTCGTTGCGGGCCCAGCGTTCACTGATCTTGCGCCGCAACTCGGCCTGTTCCGGGCGCGGGAACAGTGACTTGCCCAGGCCCTGGCCGATGGCACCCATGCTCACCAGGTGCATCAGGCTCCAGCGCTTGAACCATTGCCAGTAGTCCAGGGGCTTGCGCAGCTTCACCTCGGGGGCGCTGTTGACGATGGTCAGGCTGCGCAGCAGGGCAGGGTAGTCCACGGCCATCTGAAACCCGGTCATGCCGCCCATGGACAGGCCCACGTAATGAACCGGGCCCGTGCCCAGGCGGTCGAGCAGCGCGGCCAGGTCGGCGGCAAAGCCGGCGATGCTGTAGCGCTCGCGGGGCTTTTCCGAGCGGCCATGGCCACGCAGGTCAACCACGATCAAGCGGAAGAAAGGCGCCAGGGCTGGCACCTGGTATTCCCAGTCCTGAGCGCTGGAGCCCAGGCCATGGACCAGCAGCAGGGGTTCGCCCTGGCCGTATTCTTCGTAGTGCAGTGTGCAACCGTCATGTTCGAAAAAGGCCATGGCGACAATCCTGTCAGGCGAGTTGAGGGGCGGCGATGGGCACATCCAGGGGCGCGGTATCGAATTGGCGCAGCAGTTCCACCAGAATCTGCGTGGCCGGGCCCAGGGGTTTGTCCTTGTTGGAGTAAAGGTAGAACACCGGGTGGCGGCTGCCGCCCTGTTCCAGCGGCAATGGCTTGAGCACGCCTTCGCGCAGTTGCCGCTCGATCAGGTGGCGCGGCAGCCAGGCGAAGCCCAGGCCGGAGCCGACGAACGTGGCGGCGGTGGCCAGGCTGCCCACCGTCCAGCGTTGCTCTGCACCCAGCCAGCCCACATCCTGGGGTTGGCGGCGGCCGCTGTCGCGGATCACCACCTGCAATTGGCTTTCCAGGTCCTGGAAGCTCAGGGCGCGGTTGAGGCGGTGCAAGGCATGGTCGGGGTGGGCCACGGCGACGAATTCCACTGAGCTCATCTCGGTGCCCAGATAGCCGGCGATCGCATAGCCGCTGATGGCCAGGTCCGCGACGCCTTCGGTGAGCACCTCGTCGACCCCGGACAGCACTTCTTCGCGCAGGCGCACACGGCAGCCGCGGCTTTGCGGCATGAACGCGGTGAGCGCGCTGACCAGCCGGGCGCTGGGGTACGCGGCATCGACCACCAGGCGCACCTCGGCTTCCCAGCCCTGTTCCATATGGTGGGCCAGGTCTTCCAGCTGGCTGGCGTTCTTGACCAGTTGCCGCGAGCGGCGCAGCAGCACGCCACCGGCTTCCGTGAGCACGGCCTTGCGCCCGTCGATGCGCAGCAGCGGTACGCCGAGCTGGTCCTGCATGCGCGCCACGGTATAACTGACCGACGACTGCGAACGGTGCAGGGCTTCGGCGGCCTGGGCGAAACCGCCATGGTCGACCACCGCCTGCAAGGTCCGCCACTGATCCAGGGTAACGCGGGGCGCTTTCATCATTGGCTCCTGATGTCCTAAGCTGGCAGTTCCATCGTGGAGACTGCCGAATGAAAAGTTGCTGTGCGCTCTTGCTGACGCTGTTGCCGTTCACCGCCTTTGCCTACCCCATTGAAGTGGAGAAGCACCTGGCGGGGACGGACATATCCTTCACTACCGATGACACCGCCGGCGACATGGGCTCCATCACCTTGCGCAATGATGGCTCCCAGGCCGCGGAGTGCGCGGTGGAGTTCCGCAACGGCCCGGAAGCCCCGCGCGTGCGCAAGATGAGGGTGGAGCCTGGGAAGAGCGCCAATGTATTGCAGCGTTTTAACCGGGACATTCTCAAACTGCGGCTGAGGGTGACCTGCGAGGCATCGTAGGTGTTTGTGAAAGAGTAGAGGAATGCCTGTACAAATCAACTTAGTTGATGGGTTTCTAGGCGTTTTTGGGATTTTTTATCGGGTTGGTGTGGATTGGACGGGGGTTGGCTTGGGGCTTTCTGCGTGCTTGAGATCGAGCGCCGCCTGCGCGGCGCTCGATCTCAAAGGCTCCAGGCCACCCAGGTCATACAGCCCAAGCCCATACCAATCAGGGATTGCCCACCCCCGCCCAACCCGTTAAGGTCGCCGCCTCTACGGTAAGGGGCACCCATGGGCTATCTACTTCTGGTTACATTGATTCAGGCATTTTCCTTCAACCTCATCGGCGTTTACCTCGCGGGCCACGTCGACAGTTATTTTGCCGTGGTCGCCCGGGTGGTGATCGCCGGCCTGGTGTTCATTCCCTTGACCCGCTGGCGTCGGGTGGAACCAGGCTTCCTGCGTTCGATGCTGTTGATTGGTGCCCTGCAGTTCGGCGTCACCTACGTGTGCCTGTACCTGAGCTTTCGCGTGCTCACCGTGCCGGAGGTGCTGCTGTTCACCATCCTGACACCCCTGCATGTGACCTTGATCGAAGACGCCCTGAACCGTCGCTTCAATGCCTGGGCATTGCTGGCTGCGGTGGTGGCGGTGGCGGGTGCGGCGATCATCCGTTTCGATCGGGTGAACCCGGATTTCTTCATGGGCTTTTTGCTGCTGCAACTGGCCAATTTCACCTATGCTGCTGGCCAGGTGCTATATAAGCGTCTGGTGGGGCGCTACCCCAGTGACGAGCCGCAGTACCGCCGCTTCGGCTATTTCTTCGTCGGTGCGTTGCTGGTAGCCCTGCCAGCCTTCCTGGCCTTCGGCAACCCGCACCACCTGCCGGAAACCTCGCTGCAGTGGGGCGTGCTGGTGTTCCTCGGGCTGGTGGCCACGGCGTTGGGCATGTATGCCTGGAACAAGGGCGCCAGTCAGGTCAGCGCCGCGACGCTGGCGGTGATGAACAACCTGCACATCCCCACGGGGTTGTTGCTCAACCTGCTGATCTGGAACCAGAGCGAGCCATTGGGGCGCCTGGCCCTGGGCGGCGCAGTGATTCTGGGGTCGCTGTGGATCAGCCGACGCGGTATGGCGCAAAACCGGTAAACCAGGTGTATCGAGTTGCCTCTTGTCAGGCGGGTACACCGCTGCAGTTGTGGCAAAATCACAGTGGCCAGCGCCCGTGAAGGGCTGGATCGAGGGGTGTGCCTGCAGAGGCGTGAAGATGGACAAGGTCGACAAGCAGATCATCGCCGCATTGCAAGAAGACGCCAGGGTCAGCCTGGCGCAGCTGTCGCGCCAGGTGCACAAGTCGCGCACGGCGGTGGAGGCGCGCGTCCAGAAGCTGATCGACAATGGCGTCATCCTCGGTTTCACCATCAATGTGGCCAAGCCCGAGCAGGCCGAACAGACTGCCTTCCTGATGCTGACCCTGCATGGCAATGTCTGCCACCTGGTGTTTCCGCAGATTCACGCATACCCCGAAATCATCCATGCCTATTCGCTGTTCGGCGACACCGACATGATGCTGCAGGTCAGCTACCACCAGTTCGAAGAGCTGATGATTCTCAAGGACAACCTCATGGCCCTTGAGCACGTGGCCGATGTGGTCATCAACCCCGTGCTCAAGGCGTGGCGCTGACTTCAGGCGGCTGCCGATGGCAAGAAGTGGTGCTGCAGGCCGGGCAGGGTTTCACGCAACGTATCCACCAGTTCTTCCAGCACTTGCTGATTGAAGGCGCGGGGGGTGTCGTGATGGCCCAGCACCACTGCCACCAGGCGTGACGAACTGTCGGTCAGGCGAAATTCGTGGGCATCGGCGTCGGTCTTGCCGATACAGGCCAGCAGCGCGTCGGCACAGGTGTACACCAGGTCGCCGGGCGCCACGGTGGCGTCCTTCTTGGCGAACAGCGGGCGAAACTTCATGGGGGCCGCGGCACGAAACACGTGGATGTCTTCGGCCTGTTCGTAGGTGTGCACGCCGATGCTCACCCCATGCCGTATGGCGATGGCATTGTAGGCGTCCACCACGTTGTTGATGGAGCGTACCCCGCGGGAAATGAATGCCTTGAGCAGTTTTTCATTGGCGGCGACGGCATTCGGGTAGCCCATTTCCTGCAGCTGGCGCGAGAACCCGTCGTAGATCGGATTGGAGACCAGGTTGTCCAGGTGCGAGGCCACCTGGTTCAGGTTGCGGGTCAGCAGCGGCACATAGCCGGGGTCGTTGTTGACCTGGATGTTTTCAAGGACCACGGCGCAGGCATTGCCTGCGCCCAGGGCGGCGGCACACGGGTTGATGATCAGGTTGGCGGTCATGGGTATCTCACTGGCTCCATAGCAGGGCGCGGATCTGCTCAGCGTTGTGGTCGAGTTGCCGGGGGTCGTCATGGCTCAGCCAGAACAGGCCGGGGCAGGTAGCGAAATCAATGGTGCGGGGCACATGGGCGCCCGGGGCGACGAAATAGCGATGGTCGCCATAGCCGGGTACCTTGCCAGCCTCCACCATGGGCTCGAAGCCGGGCCCCTCGAAGGTGGAAGGCTGGTCGGCCCAGAAAAAGCCGATACGACCGTGGTGGGTCTGGCGCGAACAGCCACCGCCCGCCGGTGCGGGGCGGCCCAGGTAGCTGTCGATGGCGACGGATAGCAGATCGGGCTGGTACACCTGCTGGAACAGGCGCGGGGCTATGCCGCCGTGCAGGCGGGCGCCCGCTTCGATCATCACCGGCCCTTGGGCCGACCAGATGATTTCCATGTGCAGCGGGCCATGCAGCACGTTCAGGGCGGCGGCGGCCTGGCGCGCGTAATCGAGCAGCGGCGCGAGTTCCGCGGCGCCCGGGTCCAGGGTGTCGAGACTGTCGTACACGAACGGGCTGCCATTGCGCTGGATCTTGGTGTACTTGCACACGGTGGCGATGTGGTAGGTGCCGTTGAAGGCCACCATGTCCACCACGTATTCAGGGCCACTGATGAATGGCTGCACCACGAACCCCAGGTTGATTTCCCCCAGGTCATTGCGCTGTTCCCAGCCCGCCTGCATCAGGGCTTGCTCCACGGCGGCCCGGCCCGTGGCGAACACCACGCCCTGGGTGGCCGCCGAATTGAGCGGCTTGACCACGTACTGCAGGTTCGGGTCGACGGTCTTGAGCACGTTGGGGATCTGCTCGGGATGAGTCACCAGGCGGCTGTCTATGTGCGCCAGGTTCCGCCGGTCCAGTGCCTGCTGCATGGTGTACTTGTTGCGACGCTGGTCGCTGGTGGCCGGGCTGTTGCCCGGCAGGCCCAGTGCTTCGGTGAGGTGGTCGGTGAGGTGAATGGCGGTTTCACAGCCGGCGATCACCGCCACCACGCCCAGCGCGTCCAGCGCTTCCACCAGCTCCGGGTGCCAGGCCAGTACCTGGGTAAAGTGCTCGGCCACCAGATCGTGGGTGAAGTGCGCCGGCAGGTCGGGCCGCGAGATGACGGCGATGCAGTTCAGGCCCCGGGCCTGGAGCAACGGTGCATAGAGCTTGCCGGTGGAGAAGGGGTCGACGATGACGATATGGTTCATGGGGCGGTTTTCCTACTTGGCCACGATGGCAGGGCGTGGTGCGGGCCAGAGCGTGCGCAGCAATACAGCGCTGCCCAGCAGCACGGCGGAGGCGACCATCAGCAAGCGGGCCCCTTCCAGGCCCAGCAGTGCGTGGGTGGTGAACAGGGTCAGCAGCATGGGCGCGGCGCCGCTGACCAGCAGATAGAACAGCGAGCTGCGCGCGGCGATGACATCGGCAGTACGCTCGTCGGGGGCGGCCTCGATCAGCTGTCGACGCAGCTCGATACGCAGGCTGTTGATGCAGAAACCGAGCACGCCGGCGGCGGCCATCATGACCCCCTCATGGGTGAAATAGACCATGGTGATGTCGGCCACGATGATCAGCGCCACGGCGCCGAAGCTGCCCAGGCGTACCCGCGGCAACACCGCCGCGCAGAACGCGCCCAGGCCTGCCAGGCCACTGGCGGTGCCGAACAGCGTCGCGTTCCAGCCGTTGAGTTTCTGAAAGACGATGGGGACCAGGCTGTTGAACGCGCCGATATGGAAACCGATCATGCTCAGCACCACGATCAGCAGGTAAAGCTGCGGCCCCAGGCTGGGGGCCGGTGAGTGCGCGGCCGTTGCTGGTGTATCACTGGCCTCGCTGGGCGTCGCCGCCACCAGCGCGATCGCGCCCAGCGAGACGATGGCCGCGATGCCGATGATCTGCAGGGTTTCGGTGACCGCGAACCTGTCCACGATCACGCCGCCCAGCAGCGCCCCGCCAAACGCGCCTATCTGGATGGAAGTCTGCATCAGGCGTGCCGACGTATCGCTGGTGGTGTGCCCCACCAGCACCAGCCGGGTGTTCTGCGATTCCAGGGTGCTGATGGTGAAGTAGTCGGTCACCCCCACCAGAAACGCGATGCCCAGAAAGCCGATGGGCAATGCCGCGGCCTGGGTCAACGACAGTGCCACGATGCTGGCGAACACCACCAGGCGGATGTACAGCAGGCGCCGCATGCTCATTTCCACCACCCGGTGGCGGCTCAGGTATTGCTCCAGGGCATAGGGCACTACCGTGGCGATGCACAGCGTGACGCCTACCAGGAAGGTCGAGCCGGTGGTTTCCAGCCCGAACCACACCATGGCGATGACGATGGCCATGTCCAGGCCGGTGAACAGCGTGACGATGGAGTAGAACGCGGGCAGCGTGGTCTTGGTGTTCATGAAGTTTCACCGTGGCGAATGATGCGCAGCAATGGCGTGCAGTCGTGGTCTGTCGGTATCACCGTGCTCAGGCGCTTGCCCACGCGTACGGTGGGCAGCGCTTTCTTCTCCAGGTTGCACAGTGGGTAGGCGTTGTCGTGCCAGGGGCAGATCACCCGTTCGCCGTTGTCGGATGCCTGGCCCATGTGCAACGGGCCACCGCGGTGGGGGCACAGCGTGGGCAGCAGGTAGGTGGACTGGGCATGCTGGTTGAGGAAGTAGGTTTTACCGCCGACCGCCAGGTAGGGGGTGTGGTCGGCATCCAGGGTCACGGATTTCATGGTGGCGAGCCTCAGAGCGCAGTAACGGTGTAAGTGCAGGACGGGCTGGTGACCTGGGTGCCATGCAGCATTCCCTTGGGAATGATGATGCCTTCCCCGGCGCCGAGCTTGACTGACAGCTGCGGGGCGACCACGAAGTCCAGTTCACCTTCTTCTACCCAGAACAGCTCGTTGCCGGCATGGGTATGCAACACCGACACCTCGCCCTGCGCCTCGGTAAAGCTTGCATCGGCGGGCTTGCTGCCATGCAGCATGGCGGCGCGGGCGCGATGGGCATCCAGTTCGTCGTGCCACTTGATGTGGGCGTAGAGCTCCTCGTCGGCCTGGTCCTGCAGCAATCGGAATTCCTCGAAGCCGCGAATGATGTCCGGGATCACCTGTTTGCCGTACTGGCGGATCATGGGGAGGATCAGGCGCTGCAAGGCCATGCGGCCGTGGTGCACGTCGATGTGCTGGTGCTCGTCGAAATACTCGGTGGAAACCTCGTCGCCGAAGATGTCGCGAATCGCCCGGGACTGGTGCCCGGTGGTCAGCGCCAGGGAGGCTTCGGTGTAGTACATGGCGCCGACGTAGCGGAAAAACTCGCCATGGTTGGCGGAGATGTAGTGGAAATAGTTGGTCAGCGACAAGGAGCTGGCGGTGTAGAACTGCCAGTAGTGGTGTACGTGGCTGCTGAGCCCGGCCTGGTCGAGCAGCGCTTCGAAGATGCTGCTGTGTTTTTTCTTGTCGATGCCATAGCCATATTCATCGATGAGGATCTTGAACAGCTCGCTGGTGTGCGCGCCGGCGTTGCCCAGCACGTTGCGCGCCATGGCCGAGGCCTCGCTGAGGAAATCGCCGGCGCACTGGACCAGGAAGAAACGCGCGGCGCGGCGCGGGTCATGGCTGCCGGTCAGCACCTGGTGCAAGCGCGAAGGCGCCTTGGCCACATCGTCGAGCACCTTGTCGGTGTGGGCGATGAACGACTCCTCGCACCAGGCACCGTTGATATGCACTTCTTCCTTCAGCCAGCCGTAGGTGCACTGCTCCAGGCGCGGCCGCACCTGTTTGCCCAGTGCCATGTGCGAGGGCTCATAAAAGCCCTTGAAGGCCTTCATGTCGAGCTTGGCCGGCGGCTTGGGCAGGAACACCAGGTCCTGTTCGTAGATGTTCAGCAGCAGGCGTTGCGCCAGCAGGTGCTCCGGGGTAGCCAGGTCCGCGCTGGTCAGTTGCGTGCGCAGCAGGTTTTCGGTGACGTCCTGGGGGCGCAACGGGCGCTGGTAGGGGCTGGCGGTGTAGAACGAACGCGGCTGGGCAAACGCCGGCGCGTCACTGAAGCGCTGCAGGGCCTGGAAGTCTTCGGCAGGCAGGGTGTCGATGGCTACGGTGGAGGAGCGGGTTATCCCTAACATTGTCTGACGCCTATGGTCGTGAGATCGATGGGCGTGAATGCTATAAGCCGGGATGAATGATGGGCAGTTTGAAAAAAACGCTTTGGGTAGTGAAATTCACTAAAGCGGGGCGGGCGTGATACGGAAGGCGTAGCGGCGGCCTCACGGCCGCTGCAGGTGCCCGGGCCAGCGGCTATCGCGCCGTGAGCATTCCCCGGCGAAAATCCGCCCCGCTAGGCTGCTGATACAGGCTCAAGCCAAACTCCGGCATCACCGCCAGCAGGTAATCGAAGATATCCCCCTGAATCCGCTCATAGTCAGCCCACACCGTGGTGCGGGTGAAGCAATAGATTTCCAGCGGCACACCCTGGGCGCCGGTTTCCATCTGGCGCACCATGCAGGTCATGTTCGGCTGGATGTCGGGGTGGCTTTTCAGGTAGGCCAGGGCGAACGCCCGGAAGGTGCCCAGGTTGGTCAGGTTGCGGCGGTTGGCGGCCAGGTCGGCGACTTCGCCCTGGGCTTCGTTCCAGCTGTGCAGCTCGGCCCGCTTGCGGCCCACGTAGTCGGTCAGCAGGCGCACCTGGGTGAGGCGCTGCTGTTCGTCGGCGTTCAGGAAGCGCACGCCGCTGGCGTCGATGTGCAGGCTGCGCTTGATGCGTCGGCCGCCGGCCTGCTGCATGCCGCGCCAGTTCTTGAACGACTCGGACATCAACCGCCAGGTGGGAATGCTGACGATGGTCTTGTCGAAATTCTGCACCTTGACCGTGTGCAGGGTAATGTCCACCACGTCGCCGTCGGCGCCCACCTGGGGCATTTCGATCCAGTCGCCCACGCGCAGCATGTCGTTGCTGGTCAACTGCACGCTGGCCACGAACGATAGCAAGGTGTCCTTGTACACCAGCAGGATGACCGCCGACATGGCCCCCAGGCCCGACAGCAGCAACAGCGGCGAGCGGTCTATCAAGGTAGCGACGACGATGATGGCGGCGAAGATGTACAGCACCATCTTGGCCAATTGCACGTAGCCCTTGATGGAGCGCGTGCGGGCGTGTTCGGTGCGCGCGTAGATGTCCAGCAGGGCGTTGAGCAGCGCGCCGATGGCCAGGGTCAGGAACAGGATGGTGACCGCCAGCGCGACATTGCCGATGAAGTGCGCGGCCTTGTCACTCAGCACTGGCACCAGGTTGAGACCGAACTGGATCACCAGCGACGGCACCGTCTGGGCCAGGCGGTGGAAAACCTTGTTGTGCAACAGGTCATTGAGCCAGTGCAGGGCGGGTTGGCGCCCCAGCAGCTTGACGCCGTGCAGGATCAGGAAGCGTGCCACGCGGCCCAGCACCAGGGCGATGGCCAGGAGCAGGGCCAGGCCCAGGCCGGCGCGCAGCAGCGGGTGGTTGTCCAGGGTGCTCCAGAGGCCCTGCACCTGCAGCCAGAAATGTTGAATATCCATGGGTTACAGCCAATGTTCAGTGGGTGATGAACGGGCCATTAGAGCGCATCGCCACGTGAAAATGGCAAATAGTACGTAACCGCACGTAAAGAAATTCGGCTTATTGGCGCGCAAACCGTTACGCTATGCAGTTGAATTTATGTACTTCGCCGAGGTAACACCCGTGTTTTCCCAATTCGCCTTGCATGAACGCCTGCTCAAAGCCGTGGCCGAGCTGAACTTTGTCGAGCCTACCCCGGTGCAGGTAGCGGCCATCCCGCTGGCAGTGCAAGGGCGTGACCTGCGGGTGACAGCGCAGACCGGCAGCGGCAAGACCGCGGCATTCGTGCTGCCGATCCTCAACCGCCTGATCGGCCCGGCCAAGGTGCGCGTCGATATTCGCGCCATCATCCTGCTGCCGACCCGCGAGCTTGCCCAGCAGACCTTGAAGGAAGTGGAGCGTTTTTCCCAGTTCACCTTCATCAAGTCCGGCCTGATCACTGGTGGCGAGGATTTCAAGGTGCAGGCCGCCATGCTGCGCAAAGTGCCGGACATCCTGATCGGCACCCCGGGCCGCCTGCTGGAACACCTGAACGCCGGCAACCTGGACCTGAGCAAGGTCGAGGTCATGGTGCTGGACGAAGCCGACCGCATGCTGGACATGGGCTTCGCCGAAGACGTCACGCGCCTGAGCGACGAGTGCAAGCACCGCGAACAGACCCTGCTGTTCTCCGCCACCACTGGCGGCGCTGGCCTGCGCGACATGATGGGCAAAGTGCTGAAAGACCCCGAGCACCTGCTGATCAACAACGTCAGCCAACTGGCCGAAGGCACCCGTCAGCAGATCGTCACCGCTGACCACAATGTGCACAAGGAACAGATCCTCAACTGGCTGCTGGCCAACGAGACCTACCAGAAGGCCATTGTCTTCACCAACACCCGCGCCATGGCCGACCGCATCTACGGCCGCCTGGTGGCCCAGGACTACAAGGCCTTCGTGCTGCACGGCGACAAGGACCAGAAAGACCGCAAGCTGGCCATCGACCGCCTGAAGCAGGGTGGGGTGAAGATCCTGGTGGCCACCGACGTCGCCGCCCGAGGCCTGGACGTGGACGGCCTGGACCTGGTGGTGAACTTCGACATGCCGCGCAGCGGCGACGAGTACGTGCACCGAATTGGCCGTACCGGCCGCGCCGGTAACGAAGGCCTGGCCATCTCGCTGATCTGCCACGGTGACTGGAACCTCATGTCCAGCATCGAGCGCTACCTGAAGCAGAAGTTCGAGCGCCGGGTGATCAAGGAAGTCAAAGGCACCTACGCCGGGCCGAAGAAGGTCAAGGCTTCCGGCAAAGCTGTCGGCGTGAAGAAGAAAAAGACCGACGCCAAGAAAGGCGACAAGAAAACCGCCGCCAAGGGCCCGACCAAGCGCAAGACGGTCAACAAGCCCAAGGCCGAGCAACTGGTGAGCGCCGACGGCATGGCGCCGCTCAAGCGCCGCAAGCCAGCGCCTGCCGCGGAGTAAGCGCTTTCCCTGGGCAGGTCAGGACTGGGCTTTCTTGCCCGCCTGGTCCAGCTCCTGTAGCCGCTGGTCGATCAACTGGCACTTGTCTGGCAAGTCCTTGCTGGCAGTGCCCAGTTGCATATGCTGCAACTCCTCGTTTATTTCCTTTGCCTTCTGCGGGTTCTGCTGGGTGAGCTTGGCCACCTCGCGGGCCAGTTGCTCGCGCTTGGCTGTGGCTTCCTCGGGCGTGCACGCCTGGCTGGCCGCGCTGACCAGCAGCGCCGCCACGGCGACGGTGCTCAACAAGGTCTTCATCATTCAACCTCCTCTGCCGATAACCGGTGGAGCACACGACCAGACACAAGTTCAGCGTGAACGGCTGCGCGGCGCGTGGGTCACACCTTGTGTAGGCCTTTTATCACTTGGTGTTGGAGGTTGCTCAGGATGACTACGTACAACTGGGATTTGATCGAACGTTTGCTGCATGAAGTGCAGAACGGCGCTGGGCACAGTTTTACCCCCCGGCCTTACGCGGAACAGCATGCGGCGCAGAAAGCCGCTCAAGGTGAGCAACCAGGCGACCTGGACCACCTCAAGGCTTTGGCCGGTGAATATGAAAAGTTGCTGCTTGAGCGCGATTACATTGCGTCGCGTCCGGAAGACGAGGGCGGTAATGGTGAGAACTTCGTGCTCACGCCTCGCGGTTCCAGTTTGCTGAGCCTGCTGGACAGCAGCATTCCAGGCCATGAACACCCGCGCCAGGTACTGGATGAGCAGGCCGACGCATTGTTGCCGGAGACCTTCGACGAGGTCGCCAGCAAGGCACAGATCGCTGGTGGTTCGGTGTAAATGCGCCTGGGGCCGGGCATTCGTCGGGTGAAAGATTAAATTCACGGCATCTGAGACTTTTTGCCGCACTTTGACCGATGCGCATGATGGCAATCAGGACTATGATCAGCTTGAGACGGCGAAAACATTGACCCGTCGCTCAGGTTTACCCTAAGGGGGGCTCTATGAACCGCACTCTGTACAACTGGCTCCACGACCTCGGTGTTGCCTTGGGCCTGATCCCGCCGCCACTGCAGCCGATTCCGATTCCCACCGAAGACCGCGACCGCCGCCAGCCGCGCCGCTGATCCGGTCCGCCCGACCCGCTCGGGGCCTTGCTCCCGAGCGTAGCCTGGTACCACTGCGTCAATGCCTGGCGATCGCCTGCAGAAACCGCCACAGGTCATCGGCAGTCACTGCCTGTTCCAGCAACCTGTCTTCCTCGCTGGTGAAGGCGGTCAACCCGTACTCGTCTTCCAGGCGGGTAATCAGTTCCATGATGTCTCTCTTGTCGAGCCCCAGGGACTCGAGGGCGACATCGTCATCGAAATCACCGTCGCCGATGTAATCAGTGATGAAATTGTGCACGGTCTTGCGAATACCGAACCGGGGCATGGCCGTGCTCCTAGGCTGAAGCGCGGTCATGGCGGGTCATCTCCTGAATGATGCCGCTCAAGTCACTGATTGTGCTGACCCTGGGCAATACGCGAGCGGGGTCCAGGTGTACCTGGAACACGCGCTCCAGGCGGTCGAACAGTTCCAGCAGATCGAGGCAGGGGGCCTCGCTGGCCTGGGCGGCCAGTTGTCGCTGGATAGTACTGTGAATCTGCAGTTGGATATCTGTTCTGTTCATGGCAGCCCTCGAACGCGAGTAAAGCTTAGTTCGGCAATTCGTTTGCGGCACTGTCACGACAACAGCGGTCAATCCTTGTTGATGAACAGCCGCCTCCACAGGACGCGGCTGTTTTTCAAAAGCTTATGCCAGTTTTGCCACGATTGCTGGGCGGCGTGACAAAAGGCTGACAACCACAAAGCTCACGAGCCCAACCGCCAGGCTGTAATAGATGGGCGTATTGGCGTCCAGACCATCCTTGAACATGAACACCAAGGCGGTGATGAACCCCAGCGTCATGCTGCAAATTGCCCCCGAGGTCGTCGCACGTTTCCAGAAAATGGCCCCCATCAGCGGAATCAGCATGCCGCCCACCAACAGGTTGTACGCCAGGGTCAGGGCGCTGATCACGTCGTTGACCACCAGGGCGATGCCCAGCACTGCCACACCGGTCAGCAGGGTAAACAGACGGTTGATGCCCAGGCTCGACTGCTTGCCGCCCCGCAACCTGGGCAGCAAGTCTTCGGTCAGTACCGTGGAGGCGGCGAGCAGTCCGGCACTGGCGGTAGACATCATGGCGGCCAGGGCAGCGGCAATTACCAGGCCGCGCAAGCCGTCAGGCAGGCTGGCCTTGACGATGGCGGCGAAGGCGTTGTTGACGTTGTCCAGGTCCGGCAGCAGGACATGGGCAGCCATGCCGATCAGTGCGCAGGCCAGGCCGTAGAAAATGCAGTAGATGCCAGCGGTGGTACCGGCGTATACCGCCACCTTCTCGCTCTTGGCGGTAAACACCCGTTGCCAGATGTCCTGGCCAATGAGGATGCCGAAAAAGTAGATCATGAAATAGGTGATGATGGTGTCCCAGCCGATGCTGGTGAAGCTGAAGCTCGACGCCGGCAACTTGGCCACCAGTTCATCCCAGCCCCCCACCCGGTACAGGCAGATGGGCAACAGGATGAACATCAGGCCGACTGTCTTGATCACGAACTGGACGATGTCGGTCAGGGTCAGCGACCACATGCCACCGATGGTCGAGTACACCACCACCACGCCGCCGCCCAATACCACCGACAGCCAGAACGGCAGGCCGAACAGCACCTGCAGCACCGTACCGATCGCCAGGATGGACGTCACGCCAATCATCAGCGCGTAGGCCAGCATGATCACCGCGCTGGCCTGGCGGGCCATGGGGTTGTAGCGTTTTTCCAGGACCTGGGTCACGGTGAAGATCTTCAGCTTCAGCAGCGGCTTGGCCAGGAACAGGTTGAGTGCGACGATGCCCAGGCCCAGGGCTGCGCACAGCCAGAAGCCGGAAATGCCGTGCACGTAGCCCAGGCGCACGGTGCCGACGGTCGACGCGCCACCCAGGACGGTGGCGGCCATGGTACCCATGTAGAGCGACGGGCCCAGGTTGCGGCCCGCCACCAGGTAATCTTCATGGGTTTTTGCCTTGCGCATGCCGTACCAGCCGAGCAGCAGCATGCCTGCCGCGTAGATCGCGACGACGAAAATATCCAAAGCCATGGGAAATCTCTCCAGGTTTGTTTCTTATTGGGGGTGCTGCGTATACGCGGGCAAAACGGTCAGGCGGTGGCGCCGCTGGGCACTGCGGTTTTACCGCGCGCACCGTTCGGGCCGTAGACCGCGGCCGGTTCCGGGACCAGCTTGAGCAGCGCCAGGTACAGCACTGCCGCCAACCCCAGGGTAACCGGCAGGCTGATGTCGATACCGCCGGCCAGGTTGCCCAGCGGGCCGACGAACTGCCCCGGCAGGTTGACGAAACACAGGCCCACCAGCGCGCTGGGAATCCAGGCTCCAAGGCCGCGCCAGTTCCAGCCGTGGTGAAACCAGTAGCGCCCGCCCTGTTCACCCCGGGTGAACACTTGCAGGTCATCAGGGCAATACCAGCCGCGCCGGGTCAGCAGGCCAATCAGCATGATCACCATCCAGGGCGTAGTGCAGGTAATGATCAGCACCACGAAGGTCGACACGCTCTGCACCAGGTTGAAGGCGAAGCGGCCGATGAAGATGAAGGCAATCGACATCACGCCGATCAGCAAGGTGGCCTGCACCCGCGACAGCAGCCGCGGGAACACGCTGGACATGTCCAGGCCCGTGCCATACAGCGCAGTGGTGCCGGTGGACATGCCGCCGATCACCGCCAACAGGCACACCGGCAGGAAGAACCAGCCTGGCGATACGGCCAGCAGGCCGCCCACGTAGTTGTTGTTGGCGATGTAGTCCGGCGCCTGGGTGGCGACGATAGTTGCCGTGGCCAGGCCGAACAGCACCTGCAGCACCGTACCGATCGCCAGGATGGACGTCACGCCAATCATCAGCGCGTAGGCCAGCATGATCACCGCGCTGGCCTGGCGGGCCATGGGGTTGTAGCGTTTTTCCAGGACCTGGGTCACGGTGAAGATCTTCAGCTTCAGCAGCGGCTTGGCCAGGAACAGGTTGAGTGCGACGATGCCCAGGCCCAGGGCTGCGCACAGCCAGAAGCCGGAAATGCCGTGCACGTAGCCCAGGCGCACGGTGCCGACGGTCGACGCGCCACCCAGGACGGTGGCGGCCATGGTACCCATGTAGAGCGACGGGCCCAGGTTGCGGCCCGCCACCAGGTAATCTTCATGGGTTTTTGCCTTGCGCATGCCGTACCAGCCGAGCAGCAGCATGCCTGCCGCGTAGATCGCGACGACGAAAATATCCAAAGCCATGGGAAATCTCTCCAGGTTTGTTTCTTATTGGGGGTGCTGCGTATACGCGGGCAAAACGGTCAGGCGGTGGCGCCGCTGGGCACTGCGGTTTTACCGCGCGCACCGTTCGGGCCGTAGACCGCGGCCGGTTCCGGGACCAGCTTGAGCAGCGCCAGGTACAGCACTGCCGCCAACCCCAGGGTAACCGGCAGGCTGATGTCGATACCGCCGGCCAGGTTGCCCAGCGGGCCGACGAACTGCCCCGGCAGGTTGACGAAACACAGGCCCACCAGCGCGCTGGGAATCCAGGCTCCAAGGCCGCGCCAGTTCCAGCCGTGGTGAAACCAGTAGCGCCCGCCCTGTTCACCCCGGGTGAACACTTGCAGGTCATCAGGGCAATACCAGCCGCGCCGGGTCAGCAGGCCAATCAGCATGATCACCATCCAGGGCGTAGTGCAGGTAATGATCAGCACCACGAAGGTCGACACGCTCTGCACCAGGTTGAAGGCGAAGCGGCCGATGAAGATGAAGGCAATCGACATCACGCCGATCAGCAAGGTGGCCTGCACCCGCGACAGCAGCCGCGGGAACACGCTGGACATGTCCAGGCCCGTGCCATACAGCGCAGTGGTGCCGGTGGACATGCCGCCGATCACCGCCAACAGGCACACCGGCAGGAAGAACCAGCCTGGCGATACGGCCAGCAGGCCGCCCACGTAGTTGTTGTTGGCGATGTAGTCCGGCGCCTGGGTGGCGACGATAGTTGCCGTGGCCAGGCCGAACAGCAAGGGCAGCAGGGTAGCCAGCTGCGCGCAGATCACCGCGCCCATGATCCGCGACTTGGCGGTGGTGCGTGGGATGTAGCGCGACCAGTCACCCAGGAACGCGCCGAACGAAATCGGGTTGCTCATGGCCACCAGCGATGCACCGATGAAAGCCGCCCAGAAGCCGGCCTGGCCGTGGCTGACGGTACCTGCATAATTGACGTCGAAGGCTCCGGCGAATGCGGCGATACCCGACAGGAACAGGATGCTGGCGGTCCATACGGCGATCTTGTTGACCCACAGCATGAAGCGGAAGCCGTAGATGCACACGGCCAATACCAGGAGCGCGAACAGCCCGTAGGTCAAGCCCAGGCTCAGGTCGGTTTCCGGCAGGCCGATCAGGCGCTTGGCGCCGCCTACCAGCGCGTCGCCCGAGCTCCACACCGACAGGGAAAAGAAGGCGATGGCGGTGAGCAGTGACAAGAACGAACCGACAATACGCCCATGCACGCCGAAGTGGGCACCGGACGACACGGCGTTGTTGGTGCCATTGATGGCGCCGAACAAGCCCATGGGGGCCAGGATCACCGCGCCCACCAGGGTGCCCAGCAGCACGGCCACCAGGCCGGCCTGGAACGACAGGCCGAAGAGCACGGGGAAGCTGCCCAGCACCGCGGTGGAAAAGGTGTTGGCGCCGCCAAAGATCAGGCGGAACAGGTCGAGGGGCTTGGCATTCCTTTCATGGTCGGGGATCTGTTCCACCCCGAAGGTTTCTATCTGGCTGATGCCTGTTGTGCTGTTGTTATTGTTCATGATCTGCTCCGATCATTGCGGGCGCCCGTCTGTGCGGGCGTCGCGGCGGTCAAGGGGAGGGCAGTGTCGTGGGTGCGGCGGACAAATGTTCGTGGCAGGCCAGCCAGCGGCCTTCTTGTTGTTGGCGAAACACAATGGTTTCGCGTTCCTGGCTAAAGTACAGCTCCCCTTGCATGCGCAGTTGTGTCGCCACGTCATGCATGAATATCGCCATGTCGCCCTGAAGGCTGACCACGGCATTGCTCGAGGTGCATTCGAGCACCTCGAAGCCATCCTCGCGCCGCCAGCCGTCCCATACCTCGCGGTAAGCGTCACGGGACAGCAGGGGCTGTTCGAGGGTGTGGAACACGAAGCTGGCATCGGCCGTGAACGCCCCGAAATAGGCTTCGCGGTCGTTGCTGGCGAAGGCCGTGACCAACTCGGCGGCGGCTTGTAATACTTGTTCGCGCGCGTTCATGGCCATGTCCTCAGCGGTGCACCACGCCCGGTAATACGCAGAGCATTTCATACAGCAGGTTGGCGCCCAGCAATGAGGTGTTGCCCGTGGTGTCATAGGGCGGCGAGACTTCTACCAGATCGCAGCCAACCAGGTCCAGGCCCTGACAGCCGCGCACGATCTCGATGGCCTGGATGGTGGTCAGCCCGCCGATTTCCGGGGTGCCAGTGCCCGGTGCCCAGGCCGGGTCGATGCCGTCGATGTCGAAGCTCAGGTACACCGGACCGTCGCCGACCTTGGCGCGCACTTCCTCCATCAGCGGCGCCAGCGACTTGTGCCAGCATTCTTCTGCCTGCACCACGCGGAAGCCCTGGTTGCGGCTCCAGTTGAAGTCTTCGGCGGTATAGCCTTGGGCGCGCAGGCCGATCTGCACCACACGGTCGCAGTCCAGCAGGCCTTCCTCCACGGCGCGGCGGAAGGTGGTGCCGTGGGCGATCTTCTCGCCGAACATGTGGTCGTTGACGTCGGCGTGGGCGTCGATGTGCACCAGGCCGACCTTGCCATGCTTCTTGTGGATGGCGCGCAGGATCGGCAGGGTCACGGTGTGGTCGCCGCCCAGGGTCAGCGGAATGACGTTGTGTTCCAGTATCTCGTCGTAGGCTTCTTCGATGATGCGCACGGCGTCCAGCAGGTTGAAGGTGTTGATCGCGACGTCGCCGATGTCGGCTACCGACAGGGAGTCGAAAGGTGCTGCACCGGTGGCCATGTTGTAGGGGCGGATCATCACCGATTCGGCGCGGATTTCACGCGGCCCGAAGCGGGTGCCGGAGCGCAGCGAGGTACCGATGTCCAGGGGAATACCGACGAAGGCCGCGTCCAGGCCGGCTGCGGTTTGCAGGTGCGGCAGGCGCATCATGGTGGCGATGCCGCCGAAACGCGGCATTTCGTTACCGCCCAGTGGTTGGTGAAGAATCTTGTCCACGGGTTACCTCATCGTTTGTCTTTTTTCTTGAAGCACGGTCTGAAGCCGGCACGTTGAGGCGGAGTCTGCAAAAGGTAGTGCGCTTGAAGAATCGCTACCGAGAAATACTTAGTTCAGATTTTTCTGAACTAATGCGGGTACACTCTGTTTGATGCGGAACCGGGCGAAGCTCTGTCCCCCCCAAAACCTCAGCCGATGTCAGAGACCATGGCCAACGCACTTCCCGACCTGAAACTGCTGCGCATCTTCGTCAGCGTCGTCCGCCACCAGGGCTTTGCCAACGCCCAGCAGGAACTGAACCTGTCCACCTCGGCCATCAGTACCTACATGAGCCAGCTCGAGGCTGCCCTGGGCATCGTCCTGTGCCACCGCGGCCGCGGCGGCTTCAGCCTGACCAGCAAGGGCGAGCTGTTTCATCAGGAAACCCTGCGCCTGATGGCGGAAATGGAAGGCTTCGAGCAGTACGCCGCCGCCCTCAAAGGTGAGCTGCGCGGAACCCTCAACCTGGGGGTGATCGACTCCACGGTCAGCGACCGCGCATTGCCGTTTGCCGAAGCCATCGGCGCCTATTGCCAGGAACATCCGGCGGTGCACTTGCATCTTTCCGTCTCCAGCCCGTACGAGCTGCAACTGGGTGTGCAGGAAAACCGCCTGGACCTGGCCATCGGGGCGTTCTCCACGCGCATGAGCGGCCTGGTCTACCAGCCGTTGTACCGCGAGCAGCACTGGCTGTACTGCAGCAACCGCCACCCGCTGTACGCCGAGCGGCGTATTCCGGAGCAGGTCATTACCCAGCAACGCATGGTCGGCCGCGGCTACTGGAGCCAGGCCGAGCTGGCGCGACATGGTTTCAAGCACAGCGCCGCGACAGTGGAGTCCATGGAGGCCCAGCTGATTCTGGTGCTGTCCGGCGCCTACATTGGCTACCTCCCCGAGCACTACGCCCAACCTTGGGCAGACAAGGGCGACTTGCGCGTACTATCCCCGGCGACCTTCGGCTATCAGGCACCATTTTCCATGATCACCCGCCGCGGACGCAGTCGGGAGCCGCTAATTCAGACGTTCCGCGACTTGCTGAAAGCGCAATTGACTCCGGTGTGATTGTTGCCTGTGGCGTTTGGTCGCAGTGGCCAGAGGCCATTATTTGTGCGTTTTTTGAAACTTCCCGCGTCGAAGGGCCCTACAACCTTGAAAGGGTCTGCTACACCTTTCAGGGCTTGATGACCTTTCTTCATCGACAGCAGGGACCGCCCCGATGCGCATGAATATGCCCGTTACCCTTACCGAACGCACGTTTTCAGGCGAACAGCGGCTGATTTCCACCACTGACCTCAACAGTCATATCACCTACTGCAACGATGCTTTCGTCAGCATCAGCGGCTTTACCTACGACGAACTGGTGGGCAAGCCCCACAACCTGGTCCGCCACCCGGACATGCCGGCTGCGGTGTTTGCGCAGATGTGGGACACCATCAAGACTGGCAAGCCATGGATGGGGGTGGTCAAGAACCGCTCAAAGAATGGCGACTTCTACTGGGTGAGTGCCTACGTCACCGCCATCTATGAAAACGGCCGCATCAGCGGCTTTGAATCGGTACGTTCGCTCCCCACCCGCGATCAGATCCGCCGTGCCGAAGCCCTGTATGCGCGGCTGCGGGCAGGCAAGTCGCCGGTCTCCCCAGTAGCGCGGCTGGGCAAGATGTTCCAGCGTGGATGGCCCATTCTTGCCGCCGCAGCCGTATCGGTGTTCAGCCATTTCCTGCTCGATGGCTACCTGGCGCTGGCGGTGGTGCTGCTGAGCCTGGTGGGGGCGTGGGGCCTGACCGAGCGCCGGCAGGTACGCGACATCGAACGCACCCTCGATGAACACCCGAAATCCTTCACCAGCCCGTTGGTGGCCCTGACCTACAGCGATACCCCGGGTGCTCAGGGCCGCCTGGAACTGGCCATGTACAGCGAGGAAGCAAGGCTGCAGACCGCTTTGACGCGGCTGGTGGACGCTGGCGTCAGCGTGCGCGAGCGCGCCTCGCAGTCTTCTGACCTGTCCGGCGTGCAGGCTGAACTGCTCGACCGTCAGCGCAGCGAGACCGATCAGTCGGCCACCGCCATTGCCGAAATGGCCGCCACTATCCAGGAAGTCACCCACAACGTGCAGAACACCGCCGTGGCCGCTGCCGACGCCGACCAGCTCGCGCAGCAAGGCAGTGCATTGGCCGAACAGAGCCTGCAGGCCATGGGCCTGATGAGCAATGCGGTGACCGAGATTGGCCAGGCGGTCAATGCCTTGGCGCAGGAAACCCAGTCCATCGGCAGCGTCGCCGACGTGATCACCGCCATTGCCGAGCAGACCAACCTGCTGGCCCTCAATGCCGCCATCGAAGCGGCCCGGGCGGGCGAGCAGGGCCGTGGTTTCGCCGTGGTAGCCGACGAAGTGCGCTCCCTGGCCATGCGTACCCGCACCTCTACCGAGCAGATCCACCAGATCATCACCTCCTTGCAATCGGGTGCCACCCGTGCGGTGCAGACGGCAGACCGTGGGCAGCAGATTTCCCAGGACAGCGTACAGAGCGTAGAAGCCGTGCAGACCGCCCTGGTGGGCATCACCCAGGCGGTCAGCCGCATCACCGGCATGAGCCAGCAGATGGCAACCGCCTCGGAACAACAAAGCCACGTGGCCGAAGACATCAACCAGCAGATCACCCGCATCGCCCAGCTCTGCGACCGCAGCGCCAACCAGGCGCGCCAGGGGGCCGAAGTCAGCCAGGAACTGGAGCGCATGGCCGAATACCTCCACAGCCTGGCAGAGCGCTTCAACCGCTGATCTGGGCGGCGGAAATGCCTGACGGTCCGCGGCGCCTGCTTCCCGAGCTGGCGCCCGGTCCCACAGAGGGTGGCCGCGGGGCGGCGTGTTTCCTTGTGGGACCGGGCGAAGCTCGGGAATGGGGCGCTGCAGGATGCCTGACGCCCCACGCCACCTGGCCCGGTGCAGGCGATCCTGTGGCAAAATAGCCAATGCCTCGAATTCAATGCCCCCGCTGCCAACGCCCCGAATCCCGCTGCCTGTGCGCGCTGATCCCCAGCCTGCCCAGCCAGACGCGCGTGCTCATCCTGCAGCACCCCAGCGAAGTCAATCACGCGCTCAACACTGCGCGCCTGGCAGCCCTTGGCCTGGCCAGCGCTCAGCTGATAGTTGGTGAGACGTTCGAAGGGCTCGAAACCTTGCTGAACCCACCGGGCTACCGCGCCTGCCTGCTGTTCACCGGCGAAGAGGCCCAGGTGATCCAGGCCTATGCCGCCGATGATCGCCCCTGGTTGCTGGTAGTACCCGACGGCACCTGGCGCAAGGCCCGCAAACTGCTGCACCTCAACCCGGCGCTGGCCGCCTTGCCTCGGGTTACCCTGGATGGCGCGCCGCCGTCGCGCTACCGGTTGCGCAAGGCCCCCGGGCCCGGCGCGTTGTCGACCATCGAGGCGATTACCCAGGCACTTGAGGTACTGGAAGCACCCGCGTCATTCCAGCCACTGCTCAAACCTTTCGATGCCTTGATCGAAGGGCAGATCGCAGCCATGGGGCAAGAGGTCTACCAACGCAATCACACCCAGTGATGAATCGGCCAGCCCGCCTGCTCGGCGTGCTCGCGCAGCACCGGGTCGGGGTTGACCACATGGGGATGATCCACCTTGAGCAGCAACGGCAGGTCATTGCGCGAGTCTGAGTAGAATGTCGCGCCTTCCAGGTTTTCTCCTTCCTGGTCCAGCCATTCCAGCAAGCGGGTGATCTTGCCTTCGCGGTAGGTCAATGTGCCGACCGTGGCGCCGCTGTAGACGCCATGCTGGACGTCCAGTTCGATGGCGAGTATTTCATCCACGCCCAGGCGCTCGGCGATGGGGCCGACCAGGTGCGTGCCCGAGGCCGAGATGATCAGGATGCGGTCGCCCGCCTGGCGGTGCTGGGCGATGGTTTTGGTGGCGTCGCTGAAGATGATCGGTTCGATGAAGTCCTCGACCCAGGGGTCCACCAGGTGGTCGACTTCCTCCGGCGTGCGGCCGATCATCGGCTCCAGGCTGAAGGCCATGTAGTCTTCCATGGCCAGTTTGCCCTGGCTGTAGGCGTCCATCAGTTCATTGTTCTTGCGCATGAACGACTCTGGGTCGACCCAACCCAGGCGGCCCATCTGCTCGCTCCACAGGGTGGCGCAGTCACCGTGGATCAGGGTTTCGTCCAGGTCGAAGATTGCCAATGCCATTTAAGAATTATCTCCTGCTCAAGGCCTGAAGGCAGTTGCACGCTACAGGCTGCAAGCTGCGAGAAAAGGCGCCGCGTTCACGTGAAGCCCGCGGCTGCCGTCAGGCTACCTCACAAAGCGCCTGCGGATCGATGCTCAGTGATACTCGCTGCCCATTGGGCAACAGGTCGCTCGCCGAGCGGTTGAGTACATCGACCACCAATTCCACGCCCCGCGCCTGCACGCGGTAGCGAATCACGTTACCCAGCAGGCTGTGGCTGCGGATCTCGCCGTCCAGCTCGCCGGTCAAACTCAAGCTGATGGCCTCGGGCCGGATGGCCAGACGGGTGTGGACGGGCCGTTGCAGCAGCTTGCCCGCCTGCTCGGCGTCCAGCAGGTTGTAGTTGCCGATGAAGCCGGCGGCGAAGGCATCGGTGGGTGCGGTGTAGAGACTCTGCGCGTCGCCGCTCTGGACGATCTTGCCCTTGTTCATCAGGAAGATGCGGTCGCTCATGGTCAGCGCTTCTTCCTGGTCGTGGGTCACGAAGATGGTGGTCAGCCCCAGTTCCTGCTGGATGGCTCGGATCTGCTCGCGCAGGTGCTTGCGAATGCGTGCATCCAGGGCCGACAGGGGCTCGTCCAGCAACAGCAGGCGCGGGCGGGTGACCAGCGAGCGCGCCAGTGCTACCCGTTGGCACTGGCCGCCGGACAGTTGATGCGGGTACCGGTTGGCCAGTTCGTGCAGCTCCACCAGGCCCAGCACCTCGCTGACGCGCTGGTGGATCTGGCCTTTGTCGATTTTCTGCATGCGCAGCCCGAAGGCCACGTTCTGCTCCACGGTCATGTTGGGAAACAGGGCATAGCTCTGGAACACCATGCCGATGTCGCGCTTCTGCGGGCTGAGGGGGACTAAGTCCTGGCCTTCCAGCAGGATACGCCCGCTGTTGACCGGGGTCAGGCCGGCGATGCAGCGCAGCAGAGTGGATTTGCCGCAGCCAGAAGGCCCCAGCAAGGTGACGAATTCGCCCCGGGCGATGGTGAAGTTGATGTCGCTGAACACGGGCGTGTCGCCGTAGTGCTTTTGCAGTTGTTCGACGCTGACGAAACTCATCTCAGTCTTTGTCCTTGTTCAGGCGGTTGGCGGCCCAGGTCAGCACCAGCACAAACAGAAAATAGGAAATCACCAGCGCGCTGTTGAAGTGCCCGCTGCTGTTGCGCATGTTGTTGAGGTACACCTGCAGGGTTTCGTAGCGGGTGCCTACCAGCAGGTTGGCGAACACGAACTCGCCAAACAGGAACGAGAACGACAGCAGCAACGCCACCATCAGGCCCTTGCGCAGGTTGGGCAGCACCACCAGCAGCGCGGCCTGGAAGGTGCTGGCGCCCAGCAGGTGGGCGGCGTCCATCAGGTCGCGCAGGTTGATGGCCTGCAGGTTGTTGGTGATGGCCCGGTACATGAACGGCAAGGCCACGGTGAAGTAGCAGCCGATCAGAATCCAGGGTGTGCCGACCATGGCCATCGGGCCCGACCCATACAGTTGCAGTAGCCCCACCGAGGACACCACCGGCGGCACCGCGAAGGGCAGCAGGATCAGGATGTTCATGAGCGCGTCGAGGCGCGGAAAGTGGTAATGCACCACGAACAGCAGTGGCAGGATCAGCACCACCGACAGCAGCAGGGCGCCCACGCACACCACCAGCGACTGGCCGAACGCGTGCAGGAAGCGCGTGTCGCTCCACAGGTCCAGGTACCAGTGCACGGTCAGGCCGCTGGGCAGGATGGTCGCCGACCAGCTGGTGGCCAGGGAATAGAGCAAGGTGCCTGCCAGGGGCAACAGCAGGATCAGGAACAGCAGCCACGCGACTACCCTGTGGTAGAGGCTGGCCGGGCCGGTTTCAGCGCGCGACATGGTAGCTCCTCTTCAACAGCCACTGATGGACGAGGGTGACCAGGGTCATCATGCCCACCAGAATCATCGCCAGGGCGGCGGCCAGGTCGGGGTTGAGGCTGATGTCGCCGGCCACCATGGCGGCGATGCGGATGGGCAGTACGTTGAAGTTGCCGGTGGTCAGTGCATACACCGTGGCGTAAGCGCCCAGGGCGTTGGCCAACAGGATCACGAAGGTACCCAGCAGCGCCGGGGTCAGTACCGGCAGGCCGATATGACGCCAGTATTGCCAGGCACTGGCCCCCAGCAGCGCCGAGGACTCGCGCCAGTCTTCACGCAACGCGTCGAAGGCGGGGTAGAGAAGGAGCACGCCCAGGGGGATCTGGAAGTAGGTGTAGAGAATGATCAGGCCGGTCTTGGAATACAGGTTGAAGTCTTCGATCAGCCCGGCCTGCTTGAGAATCATGGTCAGGCTGCCGTTGAACCCCAGCAGGATGATGAAGGCAAAGGCCAGCGGCACCCCGGCGAAGTTGCTGGTCATGTTGGCGAAGGCACTGACGAAGTCGCGCAGCTTGGAGTCCACCCGGCGCAGGGAGTAGCTGCCCAGGATAGCGATGATGATGCCGAACAGGCTGGACCAGAAGCTGATCTCCAGGCTGAACTGCATGGCCTGGCGATAGAAGCGCGAACTGAAGGCTGCGACGAAGTTTTCCACGCCCCAGCCGCTGTCGGTGCGCAGGCTGTGCAACGCCACCCAGGCGAGCGGGGCGATCTGAAACACGATGAACACCAGGGCGAATGGCACCAGGCACAGCAGGGCCCAGCCCTTGCCACTTCGTTGTCGGCTCACTTGAGCAGCTCCCGGCAGAAGGGTTTGTCGTGGGGCACGCCCAGCAACTGGCACAGGGTGCCGCACAGTTCGAGTTGCCGCGGGCGTGCCTGTGGGTCCAGGCTGAAGGCATCGCCCAGCACGAACAGCGGTACCTGGCGTTCTTCGGGCAGCAGGCCGTTGTGGGAGCGGTCGTTGTTCATGCCGTGGTCGGCGGTCACCAGCACCTGGTAGCCGCCGTCCAGCCAGCCTTGCAGGTAGTCCGCCAGGATCACGTCGGCGCCGCGGGCGCTGTTGCGATATTGCGGGCTGTCGAGGCCGTGCTTGTGCCCGGCATCGTCGATGTTCATGGGGTGTATCAGTAGAAAGTCCGGCGCGTGGCGCAGGCGCAGGTCTTCACCGTCGGCGAACAGGTGGGAGTCGGGGTAGTGATCGGCCCAGTAGAAGTGCCCGTACTGGATAGGCAGCTGTGGCGCCACGGTGTGGCGGTCACGGGCAGCGTCGAACGGGGAGCGGTTGTAGAGTTCGCTGACCCAATGATAGGCCGCGGCCGCGGTGACCTTGCCGGCGTCGCGGGCATAGTGGAACACGCTGCGCTGGCTGGACAGGCGGCTGACGTTGTTGTGCACGATACCGCTGTCGATGGGCGCGACGCCGGTGAGAATGCATTCGTACAGCGGGCGTGACAGGGCTGGCAGCTCGCATTCCAGTTGGTACAGCGCAGCCTTGCCGGCAGCCACGTAGGCATGCAGGTGGCCCATGGCGTGCTCGGCGACCTGGTAGCTGAGGCCATCGAGCAATACCAGCAGGGTTTTGTGGGGCATGGTGCTCGCCTTGTGGATCATGTGGGGCCTTCCCGAGCTCCGCCCGGTCCCTGCGGGGGCTGGGAGAAGATCGGGAAAAGAGTGGTGCCGGTCAGTTCATTTCGATGATGACCTGCTCGTTCCACTGCTGCGGCAGCAACTTGGAGCTCTTCTCCCATGCGTCAGGATTCTTGATCGGCTTGGCATTCTTGTACTGCTCGTTGGGCAGCAGCTTGTCGGCCACGTCTTGCGGCAGTTTCAGGTGCTCGGCACGGATCGGCCGGGCATGCCCGCGCGCCAGGTTGAACTGGCCTTCGTCGCTGAAGATGTATTCACGCGCCAGTTTGGCGGCATTGGGGTGCTTGGCGTATTTGTTGATGATGGTGGTGTAGCCCGAAATCACCGTGCCGTCGGAGGGAATCAGCACCGTGAAGCGGGTGGGGTCGATCTTGTCGCGGTAGCTCAGGCCGTTGAAGTCCCAGACCACGCCGACTTCCACCTCACCCTTTTCCAGGGTCTGGATGGTGGGGTTGGCCAGCGACAGGCGTTTCTGCTGGGCCAGCTTGGTGAACAGTTCCAGACCCGGGGCCAGGTTGGTTTCGTCACCGCCACGGGCGATGGCGGCGGCCAGCACGCCGTTGGCGGCCTGGGCGGCGGTGCTCACGTCACCGATGGCGACCTTGTACTTGCCTTTCTCCAGGTCGGCCCAGCTTTTCGGCGCGTCATCGTCCTTGACCAGTTGCTTGTTGATGATGAACGCGATGGTGCCGGTGTAGGCCAATGCCCAGTGGCCGTCCTTGTCCTTGGCCCAGTCCGGGATCTGTTCCCAGGTGGTGGGCTTGTACGGCTGGGTCACGCCCTTGGCCGTGGCGATGGGGCCGAAGGCGGCGCCCACGTCGCCGATATCGGCGCTGGCATTGTCTTTCTCGGCATCGAACTTGGCCACTTCCTGGGCCGAGCTCATGTCGGTGTCCATGTGGGTCAGGCCATATTTGGCCAGCAGCCCCGCCCAGGTGCCTTTCCAGTTGGCCCAGTCATCGGGCATGCCGACGCTGTTGACCGCGCCTTCGGCCTTGGCGGCCGCTTCCAGGGTTTTCAAATCGACGTCGGCGGCCATGGCATTGATGCTCATGGCGATGCCCATGCCTACCAGTGATGCCAGGAAAAGCTTTTTCATCCGAAGCTCCTTGGGCGCGTTCAGCGAACGCTGGTGTTTGTCTGGACGGTGTCGCGGTAGTGGTCTAGATCAGCAATACCTGAGCCAATCTAGGGTGCGGTGATGACAATTTGATGTAGGGCGCGCTGGCGCGGCCCTTGCACAAGCACCCTTGGCACCCGTGGGCAGTAAGCGTAGTTCAGTTTTAACAGCTTGATCTGTAAGGGGTTGGGACCGGCTCTGTAGGGCGTTTCCGGGCTGGCTGTCATCCCGTGGTCATTTATTTTGCCTAGGCTGCAGCCAGGGCAGCCCCAGCGGTGCGGTGCCCCTTTTTGTGGCTGGACTAGACCAGGCAGGTTGAAATGATGCGTAACAGTGCACCCCGGGCCGTCACGGCGATCTGCCAGGCCCTGCAGGAACAGATCCAGCATGGCCTGTTGGCGCCCGGCTGCAAGCTGCCGGCTGAACGCAAGTTGAGCGAAGTGTTCGACACCACCCGCATCACCTTGCGCGAGGCACTGGTACAACTGGAAGCCAGGGGGCTGATCTACCGCGAGGAGCGCCGCGGCTGGTTCATCTCGCCGCCGCGCCTGACCTATGACCTGATGAAACGCAGCCACTTTCACGCCATGGTCCGCGAGCAGGGCCGCGAGCCGTCCACGCAACTGCTGTCAGGCCGCCTGGTACCCGCTACGGCGGCCATCTGCGCCAGCCTGCGACTGCCGCCGCTGTCCAGCGTGATCCAGTTGTGCCGCACCCGGCGCATTGATCAGCGCCTGGTGCTGTACGTGGAGCATTACCTCAACCCCCAGTACTTTCCGGACATCCTGGACCTGGACCTGAGCCAGCCGCTCACGGAGATCTATTCCCGCCAGTACGGCATCGAATACGGCCGGGTGTGTTTCGAGATGGCGCCCACGGCCCTGCGAGCCGAAGCGGCCAGTGCACTGAAGGTCTCCGTGGGGAGCCCCGGGCTACGTATCACCCGGGTCAACCATGACCAGCAGGGAAGGTTGATCGACTGCGACCTGGAGTACTGGCGCCATGACGCCATCGCCCTCAGAGCCGATGTCTCGCCGCCTTGATCTCCACTTCCGTCAGCCAGAACAGCGAAGCCTGTCCCAGGCGCGAGGGGGCATCGGCCGGCGACATTTCCCAGATCTCGCCGTCGTAGATCTGGAAGGTCTGGCCACTGCGCGAATAACGCTCGCCCTGATAGTTGAAGCTGTAGCCGGCGCGCCGGACACGGTCAAGGTAGTGCTGGCGCGACGTGCGCTGGCTGGGCGGCGAGCTGAGTTCCGAGACCATGCCGATGAACTGTTCCAGCGGGTAGTCGAAACAGCGCAATGCCTGTTCATTGGCATAGACGAAGCGAGGTGTATCACTGCCGTCGTGGGCCAGCAGGCCGTAGGGTGCTTCTTCATGCACCCATTGCAGGTCCACGGGGGCACCGGGTATCGCCATGGGCAGGTGCCTGCCGGTGTGGCGGAAATACGCATCGTCGATTTGCCGCAGTTGGCTCTCTAGCTCGGGGCCAAGCATCACGTCGTTCCTCTACTGCACTTCACTGAGTCCAGACCCCACGCTACCCCGTGGGGGATGACAGGTCTATTGTCAGAATCGACACACGTCAGGCCGAAGCATCCTGGGCTTGGGCGCTGACCGCGCCACCCGCGCTGGTGACCACCTGCACGCTCAGGCGCGGGGTGGCCAGGTCCAGGCCGCTTTCGTCCAGCTGGCGCTTGAGCGCCAGGTTGAAGGCTCGGGACACTTCCCATTGCTTGATGGGCGCGGTCTTGAAACGGGCACGCAGGATGGCGGTGCCGGCCTCGAAACTCTCCACGCCCTGGATCTCCAGGGGCGACCAGATGTTGCGGCGCTGCAGCGGGTCGGTGCGCATTTTCTGGCCGACGTCGCGCATCAGCTTGATGGCCGTGTCGATGTCCATGGTGTGGGGTACGTTGACGCGGAAAATCGCGTAGCCGAATTCGCGCGAGTAGTTCTTGATGCTCTTGATCTCGCTGAACGGAATGGTGTGGACAATGCCGTCGATGTCCCGCAGCCGCACCGTGCGGATGGTCAGGCCTTCCACCGTGCCCAGGTGGCCGCCCACGTCCACGTAGTCGTCGATGGCCAGGGAGTCTTCGATGATGATGAACAGGCCGGTGATCAGGTCGGCGACCAGCGACTGGGCGCCGAAACCGATCGCCAGGCCGATCACGCCGGCACCGGCCAGCAGCGGCGTGACGTTCATGCCCATGTTCGCCAGGGCGACGATGGCGGCGATGATGAAGATGGCGATGAACAGGACGTTGCGGATCAGCGGCATCATGGTTTGCGCGCGGGCATTGGCCAGGCCCTTGCGCGAGTGGGTGAGGGCGTGGTGCACGGCGGTATCGGCCAGTATCCACACCAGCCACGCCAGAATCAGGGTGCCCGCCAGGCTGAACAGCTTGACGCTGATGTCGTGGCCGTCACCTTCGGTGAAGCGTATCAGCGACATGTCCCACACCCGCAGGCCCAGTTCGATGAAGCACAGCCAGATGGCCAGGTGGGCCAGGGTGTAGCCGAAGCTGCGCAAACGCTCGAAGTACACGGCCTGACGCTTGATGCCTTTGCGTGGCTTGTTGAAATGGCGGCGCACCAGGCCATTGCAGACCATGCACAGCACCAGCAGCACCGTGCACACCAGCGACTGGCGCAACACGGCGCTGGTGTCACCGGCGTTGATGAACGTGGCCACCAGCGAGAGGCCCACCAGCACCAGCGCTGGCAGGTACCAGAACGTGCCGAGGATATCGATGGTGTCGCTCAGAGCGCGACGGGTCAGGCGCCGGGCCAGGGGCTGGTTGCGGATCAGGTGCGCGATGGGGCGGCGGAAACGCAGAATGAACATGCCGCTGCACAGGGCTGCCATGACATTGGCCAGGGTCGCTGCCAGGTGCGCCAGGTGCGAGCCGAGGCTGGCCACCAGGCGCGGGTCGTTGAGGGCTTCGCCGAAGGCGGCGAAGCTGCCGATCAGCCACAGCGGCCGGAAGGCCTGGTGGCGCAGGATGTACAGGGCGCGGTGGCGATGCGGGCCGTCGAGTAGCGAGAAGGCCACCACGCAGATCGCCGAGAAACAGGTGCCCACCACCAGGGCATAGGCCAGCACCATGGCCAGGTCCTTGCCCAGTGAGGAGGGCAGGGCATAACCCACCCACACCGTAATGATCAGCGCCACCAGCCAGGGGCCCAGTTTGCGCAGGGCAAAGCGCAGCAGGTCGAGGGTGCGCGGTAGCTGCGGCAGTTCTTCGCTGAGGCCGAAGCGCATGCGGATGTGATGGCTGATCCAGTTAAGCGCGTACGCCAGCAGGCTCCACACCAGAATGATCAGCACGAAGGCGAAGATGATCGGCGGCCACTCGGCCAGTGGCAGCATCAGGTCGGACAGTTCCTGCTTGGCCTGGTCCGCTTCGGTGGACCAGCGCGAAAAGGGACTGTCGTCGCCGGAAAATTGTTTTTCGAAATGGCCAAGGGTGCTGCCGATCAGCCCGAGCACGCCCTCCTCACCGGCCGGCTGGGCCTTCTTGGTGGTGTCGCGCAAGCGCTTGAGGTCAGTCAGCAGTTGGGTACGTTGCTGGTCGTTTTCCAGTGACTTGATCACCTCGTCCAGCGATTGCGCCAGGGGTTCGGTGGGCTCGGGCTGGGTTTTCTGCGAGCTGCCCAGCAGGCTCGGCAGGCCCGCAGCCTGGGCCGTTGGCAGGGTGGCCAGCAGGCAGATCAGCAACAGGGTGAAAAAGGCAGGCAGACGGAAAAAGGCAGGCACGCGGCAATAGACCCAGGGTAATTCCAGATCGAGGCAGTGTACGAGGCGTGCCGGGGCAATGCGAGTGCTTAAGCGCCAATTCGGACGAGGATCTTGTAAAGCACGATGCCCAGCAGGCAGAGCATGCCGAACCAGATCATCAGCACGCCGAGGTCGCGCTCGCGCAGGCTGAAGCCGAGGGTAAGCAGGCCGAGGCTGGCCGTGACCTGCATGAGCAGAAGGGTGAATTCGTCCATGATGCGCGTCCTTGGGGGGAAGGCCTTATTCAAGTTTAGGCCCGGATGCGCGTCGTTACCTGATTTGTGTCATGCAATGTTGAAGTGCGCGGTTCGGGGCAGGCGCCGGGTTGTCAGCAGGCTTTCAGGCTACAAAGCTCGCGGGCGACCCGGCTCCTGCACCGATAGCGGCGTGCGACCGAACGGGTTACGGCAGTTCGCGGCTGCGGTAGAAGGCTTCCAGCACTTTCACCAGGTGGGCCAGGTCCTGGCTGCCGCACAGTTCGCGGATCGAGTGCATGGCGAAGGTCGGCAGGCCGATGTCCACGGTGCGCACGCCCAGGTGGCTGGCGGTGATCGGGCCGATGGTGGAGCCGCAACCCATGTCGCTGCGTACCACGAAGCTCTGCACCGGTACTTCCTCGGCCATGCACAAATGGCGGAAGAAGCCGGCGGTTTCGCTGTTGGTGGCGTAGCGCTGGTTGCTGTTGACCTTGATCACCGGGCCGGCGTTGAGTTTCGGCCCGTGGTTGGCGTCGTGCTTGTCGGCATAGTTGGGGTGCACGCCGTGGGCGTTGTCGGCCGACACCAGCAGCGAGCGCTGGATGGTGCGCACGAAGTCGTCGCCGTCGGGCAGCAGGCGGCGCAGGGTCTGTTCCAGCATCGGGCCGTCGGCGCCGCAGGCCGAGCAGGAACCGATTTCCTCGTGATCGTTGGCCACGAACACGCAGGTTTCTTCGCTGTCGGCGTTGAGCAGGGCCTGCAGCGCGGCGTAGCACGACAGCAGGTTGTCCAGGCGCGCGCCGGCGATGAACTCGCCATGCAGGCCGACCACGGCGGCGTTCTGGGTGTCATAGAAGCTCAGCTCGTAGTCCAGCACCACGTCTGCGTTCAGGCCGTGTTCGCGGGCCAGTTGCTCGGTGAGCAGGGCGCGGAAGTCCGGGCGCTCGTCGCCGGCCACCTGGGCCAGGATCGGTGGCAACTCGTTCTGGGCATTGATGGCCCAGCCCTGGTTTGCCTCGCGGTTGAGGTGGATGGCCAGGTTGGGGATGACGGCGATCGGCATCTTGAAGTCGACCAGTTGGCTTTCCACTTTGCCGTCGCGGCGGAAGGTGACACGGCCGGCCAGCGACAGGTCGCGGTCGAACCAGGGCGCCAGCAGCGCGCCGCCATACACTTCCACGCCCAGTTGCCAGAAGCCCTGGCGTTGCAGCTCGGGCTGCGGCTTGACGCGCAGGCAAGGGCTGTCGGTGTGGGCGCCGACCAGGCGGATACCGCCAATCAACGGAGAATGACGGCCCAGCTTGATGGCGATGATGGAGGAGTCGTTGCGGGTCAGGTAATAGCGTCCGCCGGCGACGGTAGCCCAGGTGTCACGCTCGTCGAGACGTTGGTAACCGGCCGCCTCCAGTCGCATGGCCAGGCTGGTGGTGGCATGGAAGGGCGTGGGGGAGGCCTTGAGGAAATCGATCAGGCCCTGGTTCAAAGCTTCGCGCATAGGTGGCTCCAGACAGCAATGGCGCGAGTTTAACGTATTGAAGCCGGCTTTGTGCGCTGACTTGAAACACCATGCGACGGCCATGTGGGACCGGGCTTGCCCGGGAAGGGTGGTGCCTGCTTCCCAGGCAAGCCTGGTCCCACACCCTTCGCGGCAGTTGGGGCAGTGAGGCAAAGCACTTAGCCCTGGAGGCATGGCAGGTCTAGCCGGAACTGGCCTGACTGCCACCCTTCTGTGGGACCGGGCGAAGCTCGGGAAGGGTGGTGCCTGCTTCCCAGGCGAGCCTGGTCCCACACCCTTCGCGGCAGTTGGGTCAGTGAGGCAAAGCACTTAGATCTAGAGGCATGGCAGGTCTAGCCGGGAACTGGCCTGACTGCCACCCTTCTGTGGGACCGGGCGAAGCTCGGGAAGGGTGGTGCCTGCTTCCCAGGCGAGCCTGGTCCCACACCCTTCGCGGCAGTTGGGTCAGTGAGGCAAAGCACTTAGCCCTGGAGGCATGGCAGGTCTAGCCGGAACTGGCCTGACTGCCACCCTTCTGTGGGACCGGGCTTGCCCGGGAAGGGTGGTGCCTGCTTCCCAGGCAAGCCTGGTCCCACACCCTTCGCGGCAGTTGGATCAGTGAGGCAAAGGACTTAGCCCTGGAGGCATGGCAGGTCTAGCCGGAACTGGCCTGACTGCCACCCTTCTGTGGGACCGGGCGAAGCTCGGGAAGGGCGCGCCGCGCAGTGCCGGCTCGTTCGACAGGGGCGCGGCAGATCAGAACGGGGCGGGGCACTCGAAACGTACGCGCTCGCCACTCACGGGGTGGGTGAAGCTCAGCATGCTGGCGTGCAGGCACAGCCGCGGGTAGGCCGCCAGGGCCTCTGGGTGGGCGTACAGGCCGTCACCCAGCAGCGGATGGCCGATGGAGAGCATGTGCACGCGCAGTTGGTGCGAACGGCCGGTGATGGGCGTCAGCTCCACGCGGCACCAGTCACCGCAGCGCTCCAGCACTTTCCAGAAGGTCAGGGCGTGCTTGCCCTGTTCGTGGTCGACCACATGGCGCGGCTTGGTGGGCGGGTCGTATCGCAATGGCAGGTCGATGCTGCCACTGTCCAAAGCCGGCTGACCCCAGGCCAGGGCGGTGTAGGCCTTCTCGGTTTCCCGGTCGTGAAACTGCCGTGAAAGCTCGCGGTGGGTATCGGCATCACGGGCCAGCAGGATGATGCCCGACGTTTCCCAATCCAGGCGGTGCACGATGCGGGCCTCGGGGAAGCCGTTTTCCTGCAGGCGTGTGATCAGGCAGTCCTTGTTGTCCTCGGCGCGGCCAGGTACCGACAGCAGCAGGGTGGGCTTGTTGATCACCAGGATAGCGGCGTCCTGGTGCAGGATTTCGATGTTCGACAGCGGCATTGAAGTTGTCTCGGTAAAAACGCCAACGGCGGTGAGGATCGACCTCAGATCCGTGGTGCCCGCTGCCGAGCTTGCCCCGGGCCCACCGCACATGGCACGTGGGACCGGGTGAAGCTCGGGAAGCAGGCGACACAGGTCTGCCGCCGATCCCCACCGCCGCGGGTGCTGCCTGGCCGGGTTAACGGTCAGGCAGGGTGATGTTGAGTTCCAGAATCGAGCAGCTACCCTGGTTTTCCAGTGCCACCTGCACGTCCTCGTTGCCGATGTTCACGTACTTGCGGATCACCTCGACCAGCTCTTTCTGCAGGGCGGGCAGGTAGTCCGGGGTACTGCGCTGGCCACGCTCGTGCGCCACGATGATCTGTAGACGCTCTTTCGCTACCGACGCGGTATTGACCTTTTTGGAACGAAAGAAGTCAAAAATGCTCATCAGTTGCCTCCAAAGAGCCGCTCAAAGAATCCTTTCTTCTGCATGGCGAGGAAGCGGTGTTCCACGTTCTTGCCCAGCAGTCGGTCCACGGCATCGCTGTAGGCCTGGCCAGCGTCGCTCTGGTCATCGAGGATGACCGGCACGCCCTGGTTGGAAGCCTTGAGCACCGCCTGGGATTCAGGAATGACGCCCAGCAGGGTCACCGACAGGATTTCCTTGACGTCTTCCACGCCCAGCATCTCGCCTTTGCTCACGCGCTCGGGGTTGTAGCGGGTCAGCAGCAGGTGCTCCTTGATCGGGTCTTCGCCTTTCTCGGCACGGCGCGATTTGCTGGCCAGCAGGCCCAGCATGCGGTCCGAGTCACGTACCGAAGACACTTCCGGGTTGGTCACGACGATGGCTTCGTCGGCGAAGTACATCGCCAGGTGGGCACCGGTCTCGATACCGGCCGGCGAGTCGCAGACCACGTATTCGAAGGTTTCCTTGAGCTCCATCAGGACCTTTTCAACGCCTTCCTTGGTCAGCGCGTCCTTGTCACGGGTCTGGCTGGCAGCCAGCACGTAAAGGTTCTCAAGGCGCTTGTCCTTGATCAGGGCCTGCTGCAGGTTGGCTTCGCCGTTGACGACGTTGACGAAGTCGTACACCACGCGGCGTTCACAGCCCATGATCAGGTCGAGGTTGCGCAGGCCCACGTCGAAGTCGACGATGACTGTCTTGTGGCCACGCAGGGCCAGACCGGTACCGATGGCGGCGCTGGTGGTGGTCTTGCCCACACCACCTTTGCCGGATGTAACCACGAGAATCTTGGACAAGGTGTATCACCCCTAATGAAAAAGGATTGCTAGTCCCTGAATGAAAGCATGACTTGTAAACAACTGCAGTCGGCTCGCCAGATGATGGCTATAAGCCGCCAAGTTTAAAAGTTGTACGGAAAATGGCGGCAGTATCCGTTAAAGGCGGGTGATGTTCAACACATCACCGGACAAGCTGACTTGTACACCGGCCCCCCACAAGGGGTCGCGCCGCAGGTCTTCGGACACCTTGTACTGGCCGGCGATGGACAGCAGCTCGGCGCCCAGGTACTGGCAGAAGATGCGGGCCTTGGTGTCACCCTTGATACCTGCCAGGGCGCGGCCGCGCATCTGGCCGTACACATGGATGTTGCCATCGGCCAGAAGTTCCGCACCCGAGCTGACCGTGGCCATGACCACCAGGTCGCCACCCGGGGCGTAGACCTGCTGGCCACTGCGCACGGGCAGGGTGATGATTTTGGTCGGGTTGACCACCGGCTTGGGCGGCTCCGGTGGCTTGGGCGGCTCCAGTTCGAGGGTGCGCTCACGGGCACCCGACGGCGGCAGCACGGGCAGGTCGATGGCGATGGCGGCGGCGATGTCTTCGATCCGGCTGGCGCGAATGGCCAGCGTGCGCAGGCCGTGCTGGCGGCACACGCGCATCAGGCCGGGCAGGTCGACAGCCCCTTCGCTGGCCGGCAGCTTGTCCAGCGCCAGCACCAGCGGCGTGTTGCTGAAGAAATTCGGGGCCTGGGCGACCTTGGCCGCCAATTGGCGATCCAGCCCTTCAAGGTTGTTGCGGGCCAGTTCCAGAACGGTAATGGCGAGCATGCTGCCCTTGAGCTGGAACACGTTTTCCTGGTCTAGCGGTTCGGTCTGGGTCATGGTCGGCAAAACGGCGCCTTGTAACGAAAAGTGCCGAGACTTATAACGAGAACGCCCGCCAGCCGCAAGCCGGGCGAACCCATGTAGAATGCGCGGCCATGTTGTCTGTCCGGAATCTGTAATGGATCGCCCGCGTTTTAACCGTACCTTTCTACACCCGCGTTTCTGGCCGCTGCTGCTGGGGCTGGGCCTGCTTTGGCTGACCGTGCAGCTGCCATACCGCGTACTGCTGGTCATCGGCCGTCTGCTGGGCCTGGGCATGTACCGCGTTGCAGGGGAACGCCGCCGTATCGCGGCGCGAAACCTGGAGCTGTGCTTCCCCGAACTACCGCTCGTCGAAAGACAGCGTTTGCTCAAGGAAAATTTCGTTTCCACCGGCATCGCGTTCTTCGAAATGGCCATGAGTTGGTGGTGGCCAAAGGCCCGCCTGGCGCGGCTTGCGCACATCGAGGGGCTGGAACATTTGCAGGCGGCGCAGCAGGCCGGCGAGGGTGCCATCCTGATGGCCCTGCACTTCACGACCCTGGAAATCGGTGCGGCCCTGCTGGGTCAGCGCCACACCATCGACGGCATGTACCGCGAACACAAGAACCCGCTGTTCGACTTCGTCCAGCGCCAGGGCCGCGAACGTCATAACCTCGATTCCCTGGCCGTGGAGCGCGAAGACGTGCGGGGCATGCTCAAGCTGCTGCGCAAGGGGCGGGCTATCTGGTACGCGCCGGACCAGGACTACGGCGCCAAGCAGGGCATCTTCGTGCCCTTGTTCGGTATTCCCGCGGCCACGGTGACGGCCACCACCAAGTTCGCCCGGCTGGGCAAGGCGCGGGTGGTCCCGTTCACCCAGCAGCGCCTGGCCGATGGCAGCGGTTACCGGTTGGTGATTCATCCGCCGCTGGAAGATTTCCCCGGGGAAAGCGAAGAGGCTGATTGCCTGCGCATCAACCAGTGGGTGGAAGCGTCGATTCGTGAATGCCCGGAGCAGTACCTGTGGGCACACCGGCGCTTCAAGTCGCGGCCGCCTGGGTCGCCGAAGCTGTACGAAAAGCGCCGCCGCTGACCGACGCTTCCCCAATGGGATGGACTTGACCTGCAGAACCGGGCGAAGCCTGGTCCTGCAGGAGCCCTCTGCTGCAAGGGCTGGAATTACTCGGCGATCTGCAGCTTGCGCGACTCGGTGTAGATGTAGCGCACTTTCTCATACTCGAACGGCGAGTTCAGCGAGCCATAGCGGAAGCTGGTGGTGTAGCGCTTGTCCACGGCGCGCAACGCCCAGATTTCCGGGTGGCGACTGCTTTCCTGCGACACGTTGAGGAAGTTGATCTGCGACTCGGCGCCGTAGTCGAACAGCAGGCCGGTGGTGTCACGCAGGTTCGACGGGCCGAAGATCGGCAACACCAGGTATGGGCCGCCCGGTACACCGTAGAAGCCCAGGGTCTGGCCGAAGTCTTCGGTCTGGTGTTGCAGGCCCATCTTGGTGGCCGGGTCCCACAGGCCGGCGATGCCCACGGTGGTGTTGAGCAGCAGGCGGCCGGTGATTTCCAGCGAGCGCTTGCCTTTGAGCTGCAACAGGCTGTTGACCAGGTTCGGCACGTCGCCCAGGTTGCTGAAGAAGTTGCTCACGCCGGTGCGCAGGAAGCTGGGGGTCACGTAGCGGTAGCCATTGACCACGGGCAGGAACACCCATTCGTCGAACCGGTAGTTGAAGTGGTACACGCGCCGGTTCCAGTTTTCCAACGGGTCGTACACGTTCAGCGCGGTGAGGCTGGCACGTTCGAATTCGCGCTGGTCCAGCCCCGGGTTGAACTTGAGCTGCTTGAGCGGCTCGGTGAAACCGTCCCCGTCAACCGGGGTGGTGGTGTCGTCGGCGTGGGCCATGCCGGCACACAGCAGTGCGGCGGCCAGGAATAAAGTCTTAGCCACGGAAGAACTCCAGCATGGCGTCGGCGTTGACGCGGTAGTTGAGGTTGCCGCAATGGCCACCGTGCGGGTAAACGGTCAGGCGATCACCGAAGGTCTTGCGCAGGAAACCCAGGTCGCCCGGGCCGAGGATGATGTCGTCGGCGTTGTGCATCACAGCGATTTTCGGGCTGTCGTGCAAGTAGTCCTTCAAGGCGTACAGGCTCACCTGGTCCACCAGTTGCAGCAGGCTGCCGCCGTCGGTGCGGGCGCGCCACATGGGGATGACCTGGTCGGTCAGGTAGCAGTCGAAATCACACTGCAGCGCGCGCTTGAGGAACGGCGCCAGGCTGGTACCCTCGCTGATCGGGAACTTGGGCGGGGTGATCAGCCCGCGGCGGTTGATCAGGTCGGAGGTGAAGGCGATGTCGGCGGCCGAGAAGCGAAACGAGGTACCGATCAGCATGGCCATCTGTTCGTTGGACAGGTGCTGCTTGGATTGCTGAATGTCGTACAGCAACGCATCGTTGAGGTCGATGTAGCCCTTCTGCTGGAAATAGCGCGTGAGCTTCTGCAGCACCACTTCGTAGAACGTGGTGGTGTTGTTGATGCCCTTCACCTGCGCCTGTACCAGCTTGTCGAGGTTGCTGATGGAGGTATACAGGTTCACCGGCGGGTTGAGCAGCAGCACTTTCTTGAAGTTGAAACTGCGGCGTGTTTCGTCCAGTTGGCTGACAAAGGCCGCGTCCAGCGCACCCAGGCTGTAGCCGGTCAGGTAATAGTCGGTGACCGCCAGCTTGGGATGCTGGGCACGCACGGCCTGCATCACGCGGTACAGGTCTTCGGCGTCTTCCTTGGTGACCCCTGGGGTGGCGAACCGCGAGGCGGCGCTCATGAAGTCATAGCTGGTGGGCGATGACAACTGCACCACGTGGTAGCCGGCCTGATAGTAGAGCTTCTTCAGGTATTCGTTCAGGCTGCTGTTGTACGGTGCGCCGGTACCGGCGATGAGGAAGATCAGCGGCGCGGCGTGGTCCTGGGTGGCCATGCGGTAATGCAGCTTTTTCACGGCCCAGAAGTTGTCGGGCAAGGTGAACTCGCGTTCAGGGCGCAGGTTCAGGGTGTAGTCCGACTGCTTGATGTCCTCGTCCACCGGCAGCTTGGGCCGCAGGTCTGGCGGGGTCGAGGCGATGGTGGCTTCGAACGGATTGGTCAGCGGGTAGCCATAGCTGGCGGCGTCGATATCCTTGGCCAGCACGGACGCACTCAGAATGAGGCCGCCCACGAGGGCAGCGAAGTGCAATATTCGAAGCATGACGGAGCCCCTAAAAAGGCGAAAGCAAAGTGATGTACGCAGCCTCTGACAACCGCGCTGGTGGCAAGTTGCCAAGGATGGATGCATTTGGCACGCAAAATATTGTACGGCGGTGATACATCCTGCAAACACAATAGCCCGTGCCGGGGATTTCACCTTGCATAACGGGTACGGACCGTTATTCTTGGCGCCGATTTTCTCTTCCGGAGTGTGCCATGTCCCGCCGTACGTCGCTGATCGTGCTTTTTGTCTTGATTGCCCTCAGCCTGGCGGCCAGTTATGGCGTGCGCTACGGGCTGATGGAGGACGCCCGCTGGGTAGGGCTGTGCGGTGATGAGGCAGGGCGGTGGGAGTGCCAGCTGCGTTCGGGCCTGGGTTACCTGATTCACTTCCGGGTGATCGCCATCGCGGCGTTGGTCACCTCGGTGGTGGGGTTCTTCGTTCCGCGGTGCCTGGGGTGGTGGCTGGCGGCCCTGGCGCTGGTCATCGGCATTCCGGCGCTGGTGCTGTACAGCGCCAGCCTGGCGGTGTTCGCCGTGGTGATCGCCGGCTTGCGCCTGGTTCGCCGCTGAGCGGCCGGGCCAAGGCCCGGATCCCCTGTCTTAGCGACCCCTGCCGATACGACTGAAACGGATGTGGCCCGCTTGATCAGCGGGTTAGCAGCCAATGCTTCATTCCATGTCGTGGCAGGCAAGCTGCTTGGCAAAGCGCGCCTATGCCAGCTATCCACTTCAACATCTCATTTTCGTTGACGACCTTTATGGGCGAACTCGAAAACAACAGGCTGCCATCCAGCCATATGCTCAGATGGCTGGCGCCCCAGAATATCGAAACCAGGAGGTAGGCTAGAACCCATGGCGCGCGCAGGCCGGCCTTGGAGATTTTTTCAGCAGCGAAACGGAAGACGCACAGAATAATCAGGGATGCGATGAGATAGGCCGCGGCGAGCAGGACACTACTTTCCATTTTTGTTGGCATCAGCGTGCATGGAAGTGAGAGTGATGACCCCAGACATCGCATCAAGCCCCAATGTGGGAGGGCTTGACCGTTCATAAGCTCTCAAATAGTCGGTTTTGACGTACCTGAAGAGCCGCCATGCCTCAGGTTTACGTACTTGTCTCATGGCCCCAACCACAGACAGGCCTATGTCTACCGTTCCATAGGCCATATTCCCTTCAAACTCTCCGCCCCCGACCAATCGGGCTCCGTGATGATAAAGCGTGCGCACTGGCCCCTGCGTTCCCGAACGTCCTTGCGCAATGTCGCGTCCGTTCTCATAGACATTATTGGCGCCGTGCAACATCAGCGGTACCCCGAACGTGGGGCACAGCCAACCCGCAGATCCGAAGCAAACTCCAACTCCCGCCGTTACCTGAAACGCTCCCGCCAGTGCGCCGATACCCTTGAGGGCAATGACCTTGGACTGTGCCTGCAGGTTTTCCTGTTCTCGTTCCAACAACCGCAAGGCCTGTTCAGGCATCAATCGTGCTTCTTTGACTTCACGAATGATGTCATTCACGTGCTCAGCCAGCTCCCGGTTGAAACTGCCACGCAGGCCTCCATCGCGGATATGGCGCATTCCCAGTACGCAGCCATTGTTCATCAGGTAACGCCCCGCCTCTTCAATGTCCTGGTACTTACAGCTCTGTCGTTTACTGGGTTCAATCAACGGTCGCATCCACCCGTTCCCTCTAGGGGCATGAGCGGGGGAGATTAGAAACACTGGATGAGGATCGATAGCAGGCCTTTCTGAGGGTATCGTCAGATATTTCCGAACAACTCAGGCACGCAGGTCTCCACTGCGGTCCGGTATCCAAGGCCTCATTTTTTTTCAACCCGCGGGGCGCCCTGGCGATGAATGTCTACCGCCCCCGGTGACGGCCGTCAGGCCGTGGATCAGCCATGGCCGCCGCCGAGGACGCGGCCTCGCGGTTGCTGGCGAGGGCTACGAGCCGCGCTTCAGGCTGCGCAGCAGCGCACCCGCCATCAATACGCTGACGAGCGCCCAGCCCCAGGCCTGCTGGTTCTGCAGCCCTTCGATAGCCAACTGCACCGGGATGCCCACCGCCACCACGACGGCGAGGAAGCGGGCCTCGGGCTTGCGCACAGCTACCGGGCGCAAGAGGTACACCAGCGCCGGCAATACCAGGGCGGCGCTCGGGAAACTGCGGTAGCGGGCGTCGAAGACCAGTGCCAGCATCATCACCGCAGCCGCGAAACCCGCGCCCGCCAGCCACCAGCCAGCCCGGCGGTCCAGCCAGGCAAACAGCCGCTCACGCCAACCGGTGCGGGCGGCCAGGCCCAAGGTGCCATGGGCCAGCACCACCAGGTTCAGGCCCACCAGCAGCACCGCCCACACCCACTCCTCGGCAAAGCGCGCGTTGATGCGCACCAGTTCGCCCCAGGCGCCCAGGCTGCCCGCGCCCACGGCGGCGACCAGCGGCAGCAGCAAGGCGCTGCGGCGGTTGTCCACGCGCCCGGCAAACACCAGGGTCGCCAGCCACAGCACCACGCCGGCGCCCAACCACTGCGGCCAGAAGGGCACATTGGTGACCGGGCCCTGCAGCACGCCCTTGTCCTGGCGGTCGGCATCGAACAGCCCCCAGTAGCCACCCACCGCGCCTTCACTGGCACGCTTCCAGGGCTGGTCGAAGGCTTCGATCAGGTTGTAGTGCCAGCCGCGCTGTTCGGCCATGGCCACCACGCCACGGATGAACCGCGCCTCGTTGACCCGGCTGGGCAGCGCGGTTTCACGCTGGCGGCCTTCGCTGGGCCAGCCGGTTTCGCCGATCAGGATGTCCTTGGGTGCGAACAGCTTGGCGAACTTGTCGTGTACGTCGGCCACATGGGCCAGAGCGGCATCGATACCCGTGGGGTTGTCTTCCCAGTAGGGCAGCAGGTGAATGGTCAGGAAGTCTACCGCCGGGGCCACTTCCGGGTACTGCAGCCAGAAGTCCCAGACGTCGGCGTAGGTCACCGGTTGCCTGACCTGGCTCTTGACCTCGCGGATCAACTGGGCCAAGTGCTTGCCGGTGACTTCCTTGCGCAGCAAGGTCTCGTTGCCGACGATCACTGCGGTGACGACATCCGGGTTTTCGTTCGCTGCCTTGATCAGCGCCTTGATTTCCTTGCCCGTGTCCACGGGGTTGCCATTGACCCAGGCCCCTATCATCACCTTCAGGCCGTGCTTGCGGGCAATGGCGGGAATGCCTTCCAGCCCGGTCATGGAGTAGGTACGAATGCACTCGAAGCGCGTGGCCAGCAACGCCAGGTCGGCGTCCATGCGCTCGGGACGCAAGGTGAACGGCTGGTCGAAGGGCGACTGGTCCTTGTCGAAAGGTGTATAGGAGGCGCATTGCAGCTTGTGGGTGGCCGTGGCGGCGTCGGGCAGTACTACCGGTTTGCCCAGGTCGTACCAGAAACCGACGAGGGCAAGCAGGCCGAGCACACAGGCGAGCAGGTAGGGCGACAGCGTTGAGCGGGCAGTGGCAGGCATCGTCTATTTTCGTCAGGCAACAAAGCCGCGCATGTTACCTGTATTTGTGCGAATCCAGAGCATTTGCCATGCAAAGTTCGGGCAGGCCACTGGAGGCAGTGGTCGCTACTGGCACAGTGATGTCGTTTCTCGCTGTCTCGAGGTCGCAGCCAGAGCAGGATGCTCCAGGCATGAGGTTGATCATCAAGGTGCAGTCCATGGCGTCTTGCCCGCGCCGCACACGATCGATGCTCGACCCCCGTCGAGCGCAGCCTTTTGGGGAAGTCTGGATGAATATGCGAAAAATGCTGGGTGCGGCCGCCGCTCTCGTACTTGCTACAAGTTCGACCCTGGCCAGCGCCGATAGCAAACCCGAGTTGAGCATCGGCTACGTCGATGGCTGGTCCGACAGCGTCGCTACCACGAACGTGGCCGCGCAAGTGATCGAGCAGAAGCTTGGCTACAAGGTGAAACTGCAGGCGGTGGCGACCGGGATCATGTGGCAGGGTGTCGCCACCGGCAAACTGGACGCCATGCTCTCGGCCTGGCTGCCCGTGACCCACGGCGAGTACTGGACGAAGAACAAAGACAAGGTGGTCGACTACGGCCCCAACTTCAAGGACGCCAAGATCGGCCTGATCGTGCCGGAATACGTCACCGCCAAGTCCGTGGCCGACCTCAAGACCGATACCACCTTCAAGAACAAGATCGTCGGCATCGACGCAGGTTCTGGCGTGATGCTCAAGACCGACCAGGCCATCAAGGACTACGACCTGACGGGCTACAAGCTGCAGGCCAGTTCTGGCGCCGCCATGACCGCCGAACTGGGCCGCGCCTACGACAAGCATGAGTCCATCGCGGTGACCGGTTGGGTGCCGCACTGGATGTTCGCCAAGTGGAAGCTGCGTTTCCTCGACGACCCGAAAGGCGTTTATGGTGCGGCCGAGACGGTCAACAGCATCGGCAGCAAGGAACTGGCCACCAAGGCACCTGAGGTAGCCACGTTCCTGAAAAACTTCCACTGGAACTCCAAAGACGAAATCGGCGAAGTCATGCTGGCCATTCAGGACGGCGCCAAACCCGAAGCCGCGGCCAAGGACTGGGTGGCCAAACACCCTGAGCGCGTTGCCGAATGGACCGCTAAATAACCAACAGACTGCTCTATACCGCAACTTCCAGAGCCGCCGGGGTTTATTGCCCCGGCGGCTTTTGAGTGTCATGGGTACCTCTTTTTATTGTCATAGTTAGCTATGCAAGTTTTCCGAGTGGCAAAGTCGTAATGTCGATCTAATACTAAGGTCGTCTGGAGCCTCTTCCACAGCAGCCTAAAGTGGAATAGTTCCACCCCATCTGTGCTGCGAGGACAAAAACAATGAACGACAGCATTTACCTCTCGATACAAAACAGCCCGCGCTTCAAGGAGCTGGTGCAAAAACGTGAACGGTTCGCCTGGATACTCTCGGCGATCATGCTCGGGCTTTATTCGGCGTTCATTCTATTGATCGCCTACGGACCCCACATACTCGGGGCCAAGTTGTCTCCCGACTCTTCCATCACCTGGGGTATTCCCATTGGTGTCGGGTTGATTCTCAGCGCATTCGTGTTGACGGGCATTTACGTGCGCCGGGCCAATGGCGAGTTCGATGACCTGAACAGAGAGATCCTGAAGGAGGCACAGCAATGATCAAGCGATTATTGGCCAGCCTTGGCCTCCTGGCATTCGCCCCGGCGCTGTTCGCCGCCGATGCCATCAGCGGCGCTGTGCAGAAACAGCCGCTCAACGTTTCCGCCATCATCATGTTCGTGGTGTTCGTCGGCGCAACCCTGTGCATTACCTACTGGGCATCCAAGCGCAACAAATCGGCCGCCGACTACTACGCCGCGGGCGGGCGCATCACCGGTTTCCAGAACGGCCTGGCGATTGCTGGCGACTACATGTCGGCCGCCTCCTTCCTGGGTATTTCGGCACTGGTGTTCACCTCCGGCTATGACGGGCTGATCTACTCCATCGGTTTCCTGGTGGGCTGGCCGATCATTCTCTTCCTCATCGCCGAGCGCCTGCGCAACCTGGGCAAATATACCTTTGCCGACGTTGCCTCATACCGCCTGAAGCAGACCGAGATCCGCACCCTGTCGGCGTGTGGCTCGCTGGTGGTGGTGGCGTTCTACCTGATCGCGCAGATGGTGGGTGCTGGCAAGCTGATCCAGTTGCTGTTCGGCCTGGACTACCATGTGGCCGTGGTGCTGGTGGGCATCCTGATGTGCCTGTACGTGCTGTTCGGCGGCATGCTGGCCACCACCTGGGTGCAGATCATCAAGGCGGTATTGCTGCTGTCGGGCGCCACCTTCATGGCGCTGATGGTGATGAAGCACGTCAATTTCGACTTCAACACGCTGTTCTCCGAAGCCATCAAGGTTCACCCTAAAGGCGAGGCCATCATGAGCCCCGGCGGGCTGGTGAAAGACCCGATCTCGGCGTTCTCCCTCGGCCTGGCGCTAATGTTCGGTACCGCTGGCCTGCCGCACATTCTGATGCGTTTCTTCACGGTGTCCGATGCCAAGGAAGCCCGCAAAAGTGTGCTGTATGCCACCGGTTTCATCGGCTACTTCTACATCTTGACCTTCATCATCGGCTTCGGCGCCATTCTGCTGGTCAGCACCAACCCGGCGTTCAAGGACGCGGCCGGTGCCTTGCTGGGCGGCAACAACATGGCCGCGGTGCATTTGGCCGATGCGGTGGGTGGCAGTATCTTCCTGGGCTTCATCTCGGCCGTGGCCTTCGCCACCATCCTGGCGGTGGTCGCCGGCCTGACCCTGGCCGGTGCCTCGGCCGTGTCCCATGACCTGTACGCCAGTGTGATCAAGAAGGGCAAAGTCAACGAGAGACAAGAAATCCGCGTCTCCAAGATCACCACCATCGCCCTGGGGATACTGGCCATTGGCCTGGGTATCCTCTTCGAGAACCAGAACATTGCGTTCATGGTGGGCCTGGCATTCTCGATCGCCGCCAGTTGCAACTTCCCGGTGCTGTTCCTTTCCATGTACTGGAAACGCCTGACCACCCGCGGCGCCATGATCGGTGGTTGGCTGGGCTTGATCAGCGCCGTGGGGCTGATGATTCTGGGCCCGACCATCTGGGTGCAGATCCTGGGGCATGAAAAGGCCATTTACCCCTACGAATACCCGGCGCTGTTCTCCATGATCATTGCGTTCGTGGGCATCTGGTTCTTCTCGATCACTGACAAGTCCAAGGCGGCGGCCGACGAGCAGGCGTTGTTCATGCCACAGTTCGTGCGTTCGCAAACCGGCCTGGGCGCCAGTGGGGCCGTTGCCCACTGAGTGTTGCGGGCATGAAAAAGGCAGCCACTGGCTGCCTTTTTCACAGGTGGGTAACGCTTATATTCTGCCAAGCAATACCAATATCAGCAGCACGACCAAGACCACGCCGATAATACCCGATGGCCCGTAACCCCAGCTTCTGGAGTGTGGAAATACAGGAAGACCACCGATCAACAGCAGGATGAGGATGATGATAAGTATGGTGCCCATGGCGTTTTCCTTATTCGACGTTTAGGGTGCAGGTTTTTAGCGTCAGTGAAAACCTTGACCGCTTAATACCTCGGACTATGGGTCGCTGGGAAAAGTGCAAATTATTTTAACGGCCGTCTGCCGATCGTTTGCATCACCCATTCACTAACCTGATGGTGAATGAGCCGCCGATGTTCCTTCACTAGACTGCCCCCTACCATTCAAGAACAACGGGGCATGGGCTATGCACAACCGCATGATGATCACTGGCGCCGGCTCGGGGCTGGGCCGCGAAATTGCCTTGCGCTGGGCGCGCGAGGGGTGGCAACTGGCATTGTCCGACGTCAACGAGGCCGGGCTGCAGGAAACCCTGCGCCTGGTCCGCGAGGCGGGAGGGGATGGCTTTGTGCAGCGCTGCGACGTGCGCGATTACAGCCAGCTGACCGCACTGGCCCAGGCTTGCGAAGAAAAGCTGGGCGGTATCGACGTGATCGTCAACAACGCTGGCGTGGCCTCCGGCGGCTTCTTCAGCGAGCTGCAACTGGAAGACTGGGACTGGCAGATCGCGATCAACCTCATGGGGGTGGTCAAGGGCTGCAAGGCGTTCTTGCCGCTGCTGGAGCAGAGCAAGGGCACCATCATCAACATCGCTTCCATGGCGGCGCTGATGCAGGGGCCGGCCATGAGCAACTACAACGTTGCCAAGGCTGGCGTATTGGCCCTGTCCGAAAGCCTGCTGGCCGAACTGCGGGAGCAGGAAGTACGCGTGCATGTGGTGTGCCCGTCGTTTTTCCAGACCAACCTGCTGGACTCGTTCCGCGGTCCAACGCCCGCCATGAAGGCCCAGGTGGGCAAGCTGCTGGAAAGCTCACCCATCAGTGCCGCCGATATTGCCGACTACATTTTCCAGCGTGTCGCCGAGGGAGAGTTCATGATCCTGCCCCACGAACAGGGCCGCATGGCCTGGCAGCTCAAGCAGCAGAACCCGCAATTGCTCTACAACGAAATGGCCAGCATGGCGGAAAAAATGCGCGCCAAGGCTCGCCAGGGGCGCGGTGGCGAATAGCCCTGGGGTATCCTTGAAAGCCCGGGCCAGGCGCCCGGGTTTTTTTCGCCCCAAGGAGCCCGACATGCTCAACTACCTGTGGTTCTTCCTCGCCGCGATCTTCGAGATTGCCGGCTGCTATGCGTTCTACCTGTGGCTGCGCCTGGGCAAGAGCGCCTGGTGGGTCGCCCCGGCGCTGATCAGCCTGACCTGCTTCGGCCTGCTGCTCACCCGCGTCGAAGCCGCGTACGCCGGCCGCGCCTATGCCGCTTACGGCGGCCTCTACATCATCACGTCGCTGGTCTGGCTGGCAGTGGTGGAACGCGTGCGCCCGTCCGGCAGTGACTGGTTGGGCGCGATGTTCTGTGTGGCGGGGGCAAGCATCATTCTGTGGGGGCCGAAGTTGCAGAGTTCATGACCGTGCAACTTTATTCAACTGGGTTTAGTTGTGTATATCCGTACGTTATTCACTAAGAAACGTCTGTAGTACATTTCAATCCACGTTGTAGGGCATGCCTGTTTTAGTCCAGATGCATTGATAGCCTCACCTTCACGGCGCAGTCTGGTTACTCATTCAAATGGATTGAGGACGGGACAATGCTGGTATTGACGCGGATGGTGGGGGAGACGATCGTCATTGGTGACGATGTGTGGGTAAAGATCCTGGAAGTGCGGGGCAGTCATGTTCGACTGGGCGTGCAGGCGCCCAGGACTGTGGATATTCACCGGGCGGAGGTTCATCGAAGAATACAGGCGCAGTTGGCGAGGCAGGCAAATGAAGTGCCTGCCGAGGAGGCGGCATCCTGACCGGCGTCAGTCGAACAGCTCGCGGGGGATGTCGTGCTTGAGCATCAGCGTGCACTGCTGGCTTTCGGGGTCGAAGACGATGAAGGCCTGGGCCTTGGCCAGGGCGTGACGCACGCGTTCCACGCGGGTCTGCAGCGGGGTTTCGTCGCCGTTGTCGGTGCCATCACGGGTGACGAAGTCCTCGATCAGCAGGGTGAGGGTCTCGGGTGACAGTTGGTCGTGGGGGATCAGCATGGTGGCTCTCGCATGGGGTCAGCAATGCTAGCACAGCTGCGCGCGGCGCCTGAGCTCCGTAGCAGCGGACCTGGCCGCGCCGCGAACGCTGAGCGCCCACAAACGACAGGGGTTGCAGGCGGCACGTCAGAGAGGGTTGGGCTCAAAGCTGTCGGCGCGGGCCATGGCCCACATGCGCGGGTAGAATTCGCCGCTTACCTCGCCCTTGAGCAATTCACCGGGCTTGAGGAACACATGCAGTTGGGAAAACAGTTTCACCTCGGTGGCCGACATGCGCCGCACCAGATGCTTGGCTTCCAGTTGCGCAGGATGTTCCAGGCCCGCGGCGGCCAGCATTTCGGCCAGGGCCTTGAGGGTATTGTGGTGAAAGTTCAGCACGCGGTTGGCCTTGTCCGGCACCACCAGCGCGCGCTGGCGCAACAGGTCCTGGGTGGCGACACCCGTGGGGCATTTGTTGGTGTGGCAGCTCTGGGACTGGATACAGCCAATGGCGAACATGAAGCCCCGGGCCGAGTTGGCCCAGTCGGCACCGATGGCCAGCACGCTGGCGATGTCGAAGGCGCTGACGATCTTGCCGCTGGCGCCCAGCTTGATCTTGTCGCGCAGGTTCATGCCCACCAGGGTGTTGTGCACGAACAGCAGCCCTTCGCGCATCGGCGTACCCATGTGGTCGGTGAACTCCACGGGAGCTGCCCCTGTGCCACCTTCCTTGCCATCGACAACGATGAAGTCCGGCAGTATGCCGGTCTCCAGCATGGCCTTGGCGATCCCCATGAACTCCCAGGGGTGGCCCATGCAGAACTTGAAGCCCACCGGCTTGCCACCGGACAGCTCGCGCAGTTGGGCGATGAAATGCATCATCTCCAGCGGTGTGGAAAACGCTGAATGGCGCGACGGCGACACACAATCCTCACCCATCATCACCCCGCGGGTATCGGCGATCTCGCGGGTCACCTTGTGCTTGGGCAGTATGCCGCCGTGGCCGGGCTTGGCACCCTGGCTCATCTTGATTTCGATCATGCGCACCTGAGGTTCCCGGGCCTGGGCTGCGAATTTCTCCGGATCGAACAGCCCGCCACTGGTGCGGCAACCGAAATAGCCGCTGCCCAGCTCCCACACCAGGTCGCCACCGTGTTCACGGTGGTAAGGGCTGATGCTGCCCTCGCCGGTGTCATGGGCGAAGTTGCCCAATTTCGCCCCCTGGTTCAAGGCGCGGATGGCGTTGGCACTCAATGCCCCGAAGCTCATGGCCGAGATATTGAAGATCGACGCCGAGTAAGGTTGGGTGCACTGCGGGCCGCCGATGGTCACGCGGAAACTGGCCGGGTCCGTCAGTGGCGCCGGGCGCATGGAATGGCCAATGAATTCGAAACCCGGTTGGTACACATCGATCAGGGTGCCGAAGGGCTTGTCGGCGCTTTCGTTCTTGGCGCGCGAGTACACCAGCGAGCGTTGAGCGCGAGAAAAGGGCAGGGCGTCGCTGTCGGCTTCCAGCAAGTATTGGCGTATTTCCGGGCGGATGCCTTCCACCAGGTAGCGGATGTTGCCCAGGATGGGGTAGTTGCGACGCACTGCATGGGGCGTTTGCAGCAAGTCGAAGATGCCGATCAGGCTCAGCACGGCGCTGGTGAACGCGAAGGGCCACAGCCAGTCATGGTGCATGAAGGGCATGCAGGCGAGGGTGAACAAAACACACGCAGCAAAAAAAGCGTAACGACTCAGCAGCGACAGGCTCATGAATATCCCCGGATTGGCGAAGGTGCACTCAAAATAGTCCTGTTTCCCGAGCTTCGCCCGGTCCTACAGGGGAGTATGGTCAATGGCGGGTCAATGCCTCGCGCAACTCAGCGGTTTCGGCCTCCCAGTACACCGGCTTGCCCGCGAGCAGCGCTGCCACCGGGAGACCATCGCGCAGCACCAGGCGGTTGCCGCTGACCGCCGGCACTTTGGTGCCGGGTAACAGGGTGCCGGCCAGGTTCAACGGGTCGCTGGCGCTGATCATGACCAGGCTGGCGTCCAGCGGCCGCTTGCGTACCTCACGCAGCACCGGGATGGCTTCGGGCAGGGCGAACTGTTCACCGGCCAGGCCGCTGACGAAGCGCCCGCCCCGAATCTCGCCACGGGCTTCCAGGCGATGGAAGGTGCGCAGCAGTTCGCGCCAGCTGGGCAGCCAGTCGGCCTCGCGCTCCAGCAGGCGCCAGAACACCACCCCGTACCGGCGCAGCAAGGTCATGGCCACCATTTCAAGCGGGTCGGCGGCGGGTGCGCTGACCGGGCGCAGCAGCGCCCAGCGCCCGGCATCGTCCATGCCGCCGATGAACGCCCCACGTCCGCGTCGGGCACTGCGACCCTGGCGCTTGCTGGCTGGGGTGATCAACGCGCGCAGGCCGGCGAAGCTGTCGGCACTGACCAGCCCGGCCGAGACCGATTCCTGCAGGGCGGTTTCCAGCTCGCTGGGCAGCAGATGCGCCTCGCTGCTCAATTCATCGAAAAACAGCGCGCCGTGCTGGCCCAGCAGGTCATGAGCCTTGCGCGCCTTGGGGGACAAAGCGTCGGGCTGGACCGCCGGTGACAAGCCGCGCCACAGGTTGGCGCGTGCGCGGGGTAGCAAGACAATGGGGGTACTGCGCAAGGTGGCGGTCAGCGGTTTGCCGCTGGCTGCCAGGCGCGTCCACACGGTTTTACCGGTGCGGCAGGCATCATCCAGCCACTGGCCGTTGTAGTCGCGCAGGCGGCTGGGCAGCAGGTCGCTTTCCCAGGCACCGGCCGGGGCACTGTAGCCTTCCAACTGCTCCAGCACCTGGCCCAGGGCGGCCTGGCCTTGCAGCCGTGTGCCGCCATCCAGGTGCTGCCAGTGCAGCAGAAAGCGCATGAAATCCTGCAGGCTGACCGGCTCGATTTCCCGCCGCAGGCGTTTGAGGGTGTAGCGGTGGATGCGGGCCAGCAGGTGGCGTTCGCACCATTGGCTGTCGCGCAAACCGGGGCGGAACTGGCCGCGCAGCAGGTAGCCCTGGCCCTCCAGTTGGGCCAGGGCCTGCTCCACCGTGGCCAGCGGCAGGTTCAGTGGCGCGGCGATTTCGCCCAGGCGCAGCGGGCCGAAGCCGCTGAGGCGCGAGCGGATCAGCTCCTGGGCCGCGGCGTCGACCTCCCACGCGGCATCGAAGCCGGGTAGGGCAGAGAGGGCGGGTACACAGGTGGCCCCCGGGTAAAGCGCCTGCATCAGGGGCAAGCGCTCCACGGCCAGCCACAGCAGTTGTTCGTTGCCCACGCTCATCAGGCAGGCGCGCCCGTTGGCCGCCAACTGTTGCAGCCAGCCTTGCCACTGCGGGTGCGCGCCTGCCTCATGACTACCCACTGCCGCCAACTGCATCAGCGCTTCATGCATTTCATCGGCACGGGTCGGTGCTGGCCAGGCTTCACCTGCCACCGCATCGATGGCGTCACCGTCGAGCGCGCCCAGGTCATCGGCGCTCTGCGGTTCGCTCCAGCGCCGGGCCAGTACCGCCTGGGTGCGGCGTTCCTCCAGCGGCGCATCGTCGAGAAACGCGTAGGGGCGGGCGTTGAGAATGGCCGCTGCCAGCGGGGACGGCGCCGGCAGGTCGCGGCAGATCAGCCGCACCTGCCCCTGCTCCATGCGGCGCAGAAGGGCCAGCCAGGCCTCGGCGTCCATGGCCTCATGCAGGCAGTCGTCCAGGGTCTGTTCCACCAGCGGGTGGTCGGGTATCTCGCGTTCGCCCGCGATATTCTCCAGGCAGGCGATCTGGTCGGGGAACACCGTGGCGGTGAGGTCTTCGCTTTTCATGCGCTGCACCTGCGGCGCTACCTTGCGCCCACCCAGGAAGCGCGGCAACGCCAAGGCGATGCTAGCCGTCCAGCGCCAACGTACGCCGAACAGCGGCGCGTCGAGCACCGCCTGGATCAGCAGGTGCTCGGCGCTGTTGCTGTTGAGGTACCGCCACACCTCTTCGAGGGCAAAACTGTGGCTGGTGGACAGCGACAGCACGATGGCGTCTTCACTGGCGGCGGCCTGCAGCTCGAAATTGAAGGTGCGGCAGAACCGCTTGCGCAGGGCCAGGCCCCAGGCGCGGTTGACCCGGCTGCCGAAGGGTGTGTGGATGATCAGCTGAGTGCCGCCGGACTCATCGAAAAAACGTTCCATGATCAGCGTGTCGCGGGAGGGCAGCGCCCCCAGCGCGTTGCGGGTACGCGCCAGGTAATCCACCAATTGCTCAGCGCTGTCGGTGCCCAGGCCCAGGCTATCGGTCAGCCATTGCACCACCGCCGGCACGTGCCCGGCATGCAGGCCCAACTGCTCGTCCACCTGGCCTTGCAGGCGTGCCACGGCGAACGACAACTCATCACTGCGCCCCGGTGCCTCGCCCAGCCAGAAGGGAATGTTGGGTGGCTGGCCCTGGGCGTCCTCGACACGCACCTTGCCGGTATCCACCCGCACAATGCGGTAGGACGTATTGCCCAGCTGAAAAATATCGCCGGCAATGCTTTCCACGGCGAAGTCCTCGTTGACCGTGCCCACGTTGAGGCCCTGGGGTTCGAGCACCACGCTGTAATCGGCGTTGTCGGGGATAGTGCCGCCACTGGTCACCGCGGTCAGTTGCGCGCCGCGGCGCGCGCGCAGCGTGCCGCTGACCGCATCGCGATGCAGGTAAGCGCTGCGCACGCCCTGGCGGCCGCTGTAGCCGTCGGCGAGCATGGCCAGTACCGCGTGGTAATGGGCCGGGTCCAGTTGCGCGAACGGCATGGCCCGCTGGAAGAGCGCCAGCAGAGCGTCCTGGTGCCATTCCTGGCAACTGACCTCGGCGATGATCTGCTGGGCCAGGACGTCCAGTGGCGCCACGGGGATATGCAAGGTGTCCAGCTCGCCACGGCGCACGCAGTCCAGCAGCGCGGCGCATTCGATCAAGTCATCCAGCGAGGTGGCGAACAGCCGGCCCTTGGGCGTGCCGCCCACCTGGTGGCCGGAGCGTCCAACCCGTTGCAGGAACGCCGAGATGGAACGCGGCGAGGCGATCTGGCACACCAGTTCGACATCGCCAATGTCCAGGCCCAGCTCAAGCGACGCCGTGGCGACCAGCAGGCGCAGGTCGCCGCGCTTGAGCCGTTGTTCGGCCTCCAGGCGCTGCTCCTTGGCCAGGCTGCCATGGTGGGCGGCTACCGCGTCGCGGCCCAGGCGTTCGCTCAAGTGGCGGGCCAGGCGCTCGGCCAGCCGGCGGGTGTTGACGAACACCAGGGTGGTACGGTGCTCGCGGCTCAGCTGTGCCAGTCGGTCGTACACCCGCTCCCACACATCGTTGGCCATCACCGCGCCCAGCGGCACCGGCGGTACTTCGATGGCCAGGTCCCGAGGCCGCGCGTGGCCGACGTCGATGATCGCGCACGGGCGTTCATGGCCTGCCAGAAAACGCGCCACCCGCTCGATGGGCCGTTGCGTGGCTGACAGCCCGATGCGCTGCAATGGCGCCGAGCACAGGCCTTGCAAGCGCTCCAGGCTCAAGGCCAGATGGCTGCCGCGCTTGCTGGCGGCCACTGCGTGGATCTCATCGACGATCACCGTGCGCACAGTGCCCAGCATCGCCCGGCCGGAGGCCGACCCCAGCAGCACGTACAGGGATTCCGGCGTACTGACCAGAACATGTGGCGCGCGTTTGCGCATGGCGGCGCGCTCTTTCTGCGGCGTATCGCCAGTACGCACTGCCGTGCGGATCGCCACGGGCGGCATGCCCAGTGCTTGCAGTTGCTCGGCGATGCCGGCCAGCGGCTGTCGCAGGTTGATCTGAATGTCGTTGGACAGCGCCTTCAACGGCGAGATGTACAGCACCAGCGTCTGTTCCGGCAGCGCTTCGCCCAAATGCACCAGCTCGTCGAGCACCGCGAGGAATGCCGTCAGGGTCTTGCCCGACCCGGTGGGCGCCGCTACCAGCAGCGACTCACCGGCCTTGATCAGCGGCCAGGCGCGGGCCTGGGCCGGGGTCAGGGCCGGGAAACTGTGCTGGAACCAGGCGCGCACGGCGGGGTGGAAACCGTTGAGCGTCGGGTCTTCGGAGGCGGGCAGGTTCATGGACTATTGATGCGTGAAGCGCGCGCAAGTTGCAAGGCGCGGCGCGTTTACCGGGCGGCAGAGGGCGCGGTCATTGGAGTATGATTGGCGCTTTTTGGGGGGGAGCCACCATGAGCCGAATCATCCACATCGCCGCTGCGCTGCTGATCGGGCCAGATGGCAAGACCTTGCTGGTGCGCAAGCGCAATACCCAGGCGTTCATGCAGCCCGGTGGCAAGATCGAGCCGGGAGAGCAGCCGGTGAATGCCTTGGCCCGTGAGCTGCACGAGGAACTGGGGGTGCGCATCGATAGGGCCGCCGCCGTTTACCTCGGCGCGTTCAGCGCCCCCGCGGCCAATGAGCCTGGCTTCGAGGTGCGCTGCGAGCTGTTCCGGGTCCAGGTGGAGGGGGCTGTCGAGGCCGCCGCCGAGATCGAGGAAGCCGTGTGGGTGGATCGGCACAGCCACGCGCACCTGGAGCTGGCGCCATTGACCCGCGACCATATCTTGCCCCTGTACACGGCTGGGTAATACCGCGCCCCCCTGCAGGGGTAGCCAGTGCTTGGTGAGTCGGCTCAACGCACCGCGCTGACGCCATCCAGGGTAGAGAACGAGGTGTCCTTGGCGGTCAGCAGGAAGTCGCGCATGTAGGGCGCGTCAAGCATGTCGGCACGCACGGCGGCGTAGAGGGTGGCGAACAGGCCTTTCTCGCCCAGGCGCTTGCCCCTCACGTAACCCCGCGAGCTGTACTCATGCAGCGCCCAGTGGGGCATGCCGCACACCCCCCGGCCGCTCGCCACCAGTTGCATCATCATCACGGTCAGCTCCGAGGTGCGTACCTGGGCGGGTTCGATGTCGGCCGGCTCCAGGAACCGAGTGAAGATATCCAGCCTGTCACGTTCCACCGGGTAGGTGATCAGGGTTTCGCTGGCCAGGTCGTCGGGCACGATATAGGGCTTGTTGGCCAACGCATGCTGGTTGGCCACTGCCAGCATCGCTTCGTAGGTGAACAGCGGCACATAGGTGATGCCGGGCAGCTCCAGGGGGTCGCTGGTAACCACCAGGTCCAGGTCACCGCGAGCCAGGGCCGGTAGGGGGGCGAAGGCGAAGCCCGAGGCAAGGTCCAGTTCCACTTCCGGCCAGGCGTCCCGGAACTGGTCGATGGTGGGCATCAGCCACTGGAAGCAACTGTGGCATTCGATGGCCATGTGCAAGCGCCCGGCCGTGCCACCCGCCAGCCGCGCGATGTCGCGTTCGGCGCCGCGCAACAGGGGCAGGGTCGCATCGGCCAGTTGCAGCAGGCGCAAGCCGGCGCTGGTGAAACGGATGGGTTTGGTCTTGCGCATGAACAAGGGCAGGCCGAGGCGCTCTTCCAGTTCCTTGAACTGGTGGGACAGGGCCGACTGGGTCAGGTGCAGGCGCTCGGCCGCTTCCACCAGGCTATCGGCCTCGCGCAAGGCGTGCAGGGTTTTCAGGTGACGGATCTCGAGCATTCTGGCCTCTATGAATATTTCTTGTGATCAACACGAATATATTGAGTTTGTCTCATGTTGTGGTGGATGTCGATAATGACGCCATCGAATACGGAGAACCCCCATGGCCACCACCGCCCCTCACGACCTGTCGTTCTACACCCAACGCCTGCTGGACGAGGTCGAGCAAGCCCGCGCTCGTGGTGAAACGCCGAGGCCGGTGCTGATGGGGCCGCTGAGCTACCTGTGGCTGGACCAGGCCAACGGCGATGATGTGCGTGCACTGGCCCGCCTGGAGATCGTGCTGCCGGTGTACGGGGAAATCCTCACCCGCCTGGCCCGCCTGGGCGTGGAGTGGGTGCAGATCGATGAACCGGTCCTCACCCATGAACTGCCCCAGGCCTGGAAAAGCGCCTTCGAGCGGGCCTACCACATTCTTCAGTACTCGCCGCTGAAAAAGCTGCTGGCCGTTTATGGCGGCCCCTTGCAGGACAACCTCGGGCTGGCCGCGCACCTGCCGGTGGACGGCCTGCACGTGGACCTGGCCAGTGCCCCGGCGCAACTGACCGCGGTGCTGGACCGCGTGCCCAGTTACAAGGTGCTGTCCCTAGGCCTGGCCATCGACGAAACCGACCTGTGGCGCTGCGAGCTGGAAACAGTGCAAGCCCAACTGCAACCGGCGCGCCACCGCTTCGGTGACAACCTGTGGCTGGTAGGCGCCCGCTGGCTGGCCGACTTGGGCGGCCTGCTGCCGGACCTGCGCCCGGCAGCCCATGCGTGCCCTATCACCACGTGAGTGACCGCTGGGCGAGGTTCATCAAACTGTCACTGAACTGTGGCAGCGCGCCCGCACGAACTTCATCAGACTCGCGCTCTACTGGGGATCTGCGTTTTTGGTGTTTTTCATGCGGGCAATACTTTTCGTGGCGGCACTGCTGTGCAGCCTGACGTCTTTCGCGGCTTCAACCTGTGATGTCAACGTCCCGGTGCGCCATGCACTGCTCAAGGACGTCAACCTGGCCTACCAGAGCGTCGGCCGTGACAGCGACCCGGCGTTGCTGCTGGTCATGGGCCTGGGCGGGCAACTGATTCACTGGCCCGACGAGGTGGTGGTGGCGCTGTGCGAGCAGGGCTTTCGGGTCATTCGCTATGACAACCGCGATGTCGGCCTGTCCCGCTGGGTGCAGGCGCCAGACAGCGCCAACCTGACATTTGAAGTGCTGCGCTACAAGCTGGGCTTGCCTGTGTCTGCGCCCTACAGCCTGACGGACATGGCCGGTGACGGCCTGGGGCTGCTGGACAGCCTGCACATTACCCGTTTTCACCTGCTGGGGGCGAGCATGGGCGGCATGATCGCCCAGCACATGGCGGCCATGGCACCCCAACGGGTGGAAAGCCTGACGCTGATCATGAGCAGCTCCGGTGCCCCTGGGCTACCGATGCCCAGCCCCGCCTTGCTGCAGTTGCTGGCCCGGCGCAGCGCACCGAACCGCGAGGTGGCCATCGAACAGCAGGCTGATCTGCTGGCGGCCCTGGGCAGCCCGGACGTGGTGGACGACCGCAAGGTGCTGTTGCAGCAGGCGGCGGTGTCCTATGACCGGGCGTTCAACCCCGAGGGCGTCAAGCGCCAGATCCTGGCGATTCTCGCCGAACCCAGCCGGGTAGCGTTGCTGGACAGCCTGCGGGTGCCGACCCTGGTGGTGCATGGCACGGCCGACCCGCTGTTGCCGGTGATGCACGGCGTGCACCTGGCCGCGCATATCCGTGGCAGTGAATTGAAGTTGATCCCGGGCTTGGCCCACCGGTTCCAGGAAGCCTTCAAGGCGCCATTGCTGGCGGCGGTGCTGCCGTACCTGGACGCGCAGAAGCTGCGCGACGCCCCAGTGGCGGGCCTGTAGCAGCGGACCCGGCCGCGTCCCAGACGCCGCGTAGTCCCTGAACCTCCCTCGTCAGGCTTCACCGCGCGAACTTGCTGACCTGGATCGCCAGCTTCTTCAGCCGGTACCACAAGCTGCGCTCGGAAATACCCATCAGTTGCGCAGCCGCCGCCTGCACGCCATTGGTCTGCTGCAGTGCCGCCAGGATCCAGGCTTTTTCCACTTCTGCCAGTTTGCCATCCAGGTCGTCGGGCACACCCACCACCGGCAACGGCAGGGCGTCTTCCGGTTGGCCAGCGGCTGGCTGGAACAGGTAGCCAGGCAGGTCCTGTTCTTCGATCAAGCTGCCCTGGGCGACGATGGTGGCGCGCTCCACACAGTTCTGCAGCTCGCGGATGTTGCCCGGCCAGCCATAGTCGAGCATCGCCTGCAGCGCCCGGGGGCTGAAGCCGGTGATGCGTTTGCCGGCTTGTGCGCCCAGCAGGCCCGCGAAGTGGTGGGCCAGGCCAGGGATGTCCTCGCTGCGCTCGCGCAGGGCCGGCAGAGGGATGGGGAATACGTTGAGACGGTAGTAGAGGTCTTCGCGAAACTCCTTGCGTGCCACCGCTTCCACCAGGTTCTTGTGGGTGGCGGCGATGACCCGCACGTCCACTTTGCGTTCGCGGGTGTCGCCCACCGGCTCGATCAACCGCTCCTGCAAGGCCCGCAAGATCTTGGCCTGCAGCGCCAGGGGCATGTCGCCCACTTCATCGAGGAACAGGGTGCCCTTGTCCGCCTGCTGGAAGCGCCCGATGCGGTCGCTGACCGCGCCAGTGAAGGCACCTTTCTTGTGGCCGAACATCTCGCTTTCCAGCAGCCCCTCGGGGATGGCCGCGCAGTTTACCGCCACGAACGGCTGGTGGGCACGGTTGCCATGCTGGTGAAGGGCGCGGGCAACCATTTCCTTGCCGGTGCCGCTTTCGCCGGTCAGCAATACCGTGGCCGTGCTGTCGCGCACCGCGTCGATGGCCTGCAGCACGCGGCGAAACGTCGGGCTTTCACCCACCAGGCTGTCGAACGGGTGCTGTTCGTTCAGTTCGGCGCGCATTCGGGCGTTGTCGCGCAGAATGTCGCGAAACTGCAGGGCCTTGTGCACGGTGATGTCCAGCTCATCGATGTCGAACGGCTTGGCGATGTAGTCGAAGGCGCCGTTGCGCATGGACTGCACGGCATTCTTCACCGTGGAGTAGGCGGTCATGACGATCACCGGCACCTGCGGGAAGCGTTGCCTGATCTCGGCCAGCAACTGCGGGCCGTCCATGCCGGGCATGCGCCAGTCACTGATGACCAGGTCGATGCTTTCCTGCTCCATCAGCGCCAGGGCGAGCAGGCCGTTGCCGGCGGTGAAGACCTGCACCTCGCCCTGGCTCAATGCTGACACCAGCAAATCGCAGAGTTTGGGCTCGTCGTCGACCACCAGCACGTTATGACTCAAGACGCTTCTCCTTCGTGGGACGGTATGTACAGGTTGAACGTTGCACCTTGGCCAGGGGTGCTGATGCACTCCACGCGCCCGTCATGGTTTTCCATGATAGAGAATACTTTTGCAAGCCCCAGCCCCGTGCCCGAGGCCTTCGTGGTGACGAAGGGGTTGAAGATACGCTCTTGCAGATCACTGGAAATCCCCTGCCCATCATCCTCGATACTCAGGCGGGTGAACCGGCCGTGGTTGGCGATGCCCAGCACCAGGTGGCCCCCGTCAGGCATGGCGTCGATGGCGTTGAGCACCAGGTTCAGGCAAGCCTGCTTCAGCTGGCGGCTGTCGGCATACAAGGTGGCGCCGGGTGCCTGGTCGTCAATCCGGGCATCCACCTGATGGGTGGACAGCTCTGGCGCGCAGAAGCCCAGGATATCTTCCAGCAGCGCCCGTGCCGGCATTACCGTGCGGATCGGTGGGCTGGGCTTGGCGAAGTCGAGGAACTCGGTGATCAGGTCGTTGATGCGGGTGACTTCCGAGATCACGTATTCCAGGTGGCGCATATCCGCTTCGGGCAGCGCCGCGCGGCGGTGCAGCAACTGCGTGGCGGTCTTGATGATGCCCAGCGGGTTGCGGATCTCGTGGGCCAGGCCCATGGCCACTTCGCCCATGGTGTGCAGGCGGTCGCGGCGGCGCATTTGCGCCTCCAGATGTTGCAAGGCCTGCAGGCCTTCGGTCATGTGGTTGAAGGTCATGCCCAGCTCGGCCAGTTCATCGTTGCCCAGCACCTCCACCTGCTGGCTGTAGTCGCCGGCGGTCACTGCCCGCACGCCTTCGGACAGGGCGCGCATGGGCCGCGTCAGGCGCCGGGTCACCAACACCCCGACCCCCAGCGAGATGGCCGAGCTGAGCAGGAAAATCAGCGTGAACAGGTTGCGCTGGTTGACCAGGCCCAGCAGGCTGCTATGGCGCAACAGCCCACTGAAGACCACACCCTGCAACTCGCCCTTGTCATTGAGCAGGGGGCGAAACAGGCCGCTGTAGCGGTTGGTGAACTGTTCAGTCGGCAGCTTGGTATCACGCAGTACTTCTTCGATGCGCGGTGGCACCACGGTGGGGTGGTCCTCGAAGCGCTGGCTGGAAAACACTTCGGAAAAGTCCTGGCCGTTGGACAGGTACAGGCGCAGGTCCAGGGAGTGCACGTCGGCGACGCTGGTCAGGAAGCTGGCGTCCAGGAACGTCACCACCAGCAGTTGGTAATCCTCACCGTCCTGCTGAGTGGGAAACACCGACACCACGGCGCCCACCTGGCTGTTGCCGGTATGAATGGTCTGCAGCACGGCATTGGGGGCCAGGCTGATCTGGTGCAGCACATCGTCGGCGGCGGTGGAGAACACCACTTTGTGATCGCGGTTGCGAATCAGCGCCACCACGTCGATGCCCATCGCGTCGGCGATGTCGCTGATCAGTTTTTCCTGGTGCCGGGCGCTGGTGGCGGTGGGCTCGTCGGCGCGGGCGTATTGCAGGAAGAGTTGGGCGACACGGGTATTGTCACGCAGGATTTCACTGAGTTCGTCCTCGACGATCTTGGTGGACTCCTGCAGCCAGACGCGCACGTTGCTGTCGAAAATCTGCGCCAGGGTGGTGGCGGCCAGTTGCGCGGCGATCATCGTCGGAATCACGCTGACCAGCCAGAACGCGAGCACCAGCTTGCGTTGCAGGTTCCAGCGCGACAAACGAAATGGGGGGCGTTCGGGAGGGACGATGGTCATCGATACTCGCTTATTCGTGGGCGCGGGCGAATGTCTCGCGACCCCGGGGATGCGCCCCCCGGTCCTGCAGGGGGGAGCCAGATGTGCATGCCGGCCCGAGGTGATGCCCGCCGGCAAAGGGTAGCATGCGGCATGGCGCCATCAGCAGGCCTGGGCAAGCTCACGGGCATGAAGCTGGATGAATTCCGCGCTCAGGCTGATCACTTTGGGGTATTGCAGGTCCACGGTGATCATGTGATAGCAATCGTCGAGCAACACCTTGGTCACCGGGCCGCCGATGTGCGCTTCAACGTAATCGGCGTTCCAGCGGCTGGTGATGTCGTCTTCACTGGAGTGCAGTACCAGTGCCGGCGCCTTGATCGACGGCATGCCACGCTTGACCTCGGCCACCAGGCGGTGCAGTTCGCGCACGCTGATGCCCGACATGGTCAACAGCCCGGCATCGGCGCTTTCACCGGCTTTCATCTGGCGTTCGACGATGGCGCGCAACCGCGGGTTCTTGATCCCGTAGGGCGGCTTCTCGTTGAAACGGCAGATGTGCACGCCGAACGGAAAGGCCATGAACAGGGGCGTCAGGCGCGCAACCCAAGGCATGTTCCAACCGTCATAGCGCAAGGTGGTGGAATACAGCAACAAGCCAGCCACCTCACCCGGCCGCTGGGCGGCCAGGTGCATCGACAGGACCGCCCCCATCGACAGGCCACCGACGAACACCTGCTCGTGCACCTTGCGGATGCCTTCGAAGGTATTCAGCGCGCTGGCGTACCAGTCGCGCCAGTGGGTGGCTTGCAGATCGTCGTTGTTCCCGCAATGGCCCGCCAGGGTGGGCACGTAAACCCTGTACCCACGCTTGGCCAGCCCCTGGGCAACCTTGCGCAGTTCGGTGGGGGTACCGGTCAGCCCGTGGATCAGCAGCACGGCCACCGGGCCGTCGCCGAGCACGAAGCTGGCATCACCGACACCCATATCGATCTGCGCGGCACTCACTTTTTGGTCACTCGATGCAGCAGGCGGTCGAGCAAGGCGATCGCCAGGTCGATTTCCGGGTAGCTGATTTCCAGCGACGGTGCCAGGGTGATCACGTTCTTGTAGTAGCCGCCCACGTCGAGGATCAGGCCCAGGCGCTTGCCGTCGATCTCGATGTCGCCCTTCATGCCTTCCTCGACCATCTCGTCAAGTTTGGCCTTGTCGGGGGTGAAGCCGTCTTCGCCGCAGATTTCCATGCGCAGTGCCAGGCCCAGGCCGTCGACGTCGCCCACGATCTTGTAGCGCTTTTTCAGGTCTTCCAGGCCGGCCAGGAAGTACTTGCCCTTGGCCATGACCATGGCGCCGTAGTCCACTTCGCTGGTCATCTTGAACATTTCCAGGCCCACGGCGGTGCCCAGGGGGTTGGAGGCGAAGGTGGAGTGGGTCGAACCTGGCGGGAAGATGCCCGGGTTGATCAGCTCTTCACGGGCCCAGATGCCACCCAGCGGGTTCAGGCCGTTGGTCAGTGCCTTGCCGAACACCAGCACGTCGGGTTTGACGTCGAAGTGCTCGATGGACCATAGCTTGCCGGTACGGTAGAAGCCCATCTGGATTTCGTCGACCACCAGCAGAATGCCGTGCTGGTCCAGCACTTGCTTCAGCTCGCTGTAGAAGTTCATGGGCGGGATCACGTAGCCGCCGGTGCCCTGGATCGGCTCGACATAGAAGGCTGCGTATTCGCACTGCTGGGTTTTGGGGTCCCATACGCCGTTGTATTCGGTTTCGAACAGGCGGGCGAACTGCTTCACGCAGTAGCTGCCGTATTCTTCCTTGGTCATGCCTTTGGGGCCGCGGAAGTGGTACGGGAACGGGATGAACTGGGCGCGCTCGCCGAAGTGGCCGTAGCGGCGACGGTAGCGGTAGCTGGAGGTGATGGATGAGGCACCCAGGGTACGGCCGTGGTAGCCACCTTCGAAGGCGAACATCAGGCTCTTGCCATTGGAGGCGTTGCGTACCACTTTCAGCGAGTCTTCGATGGACTGCGAACCGCCCACGTTGAAGTGGACGCGGCCGTCCATGCCGAATTTCTTCTTGGCATCCACGGCGATCATTTCCGACAGCTCGATCTTGCCTTTGTGCAGGTACTGGCTGGCGATTTGCGGCAGGGTATCGATCTGCTGTTTCAGCGCGTTGTTCAGGCGCGGGTTGGCGTAGCCGAAGTTGACCGCCGAGTACCACATTTGCAGGTCGAGGTAGGCCTGGTCATTGGTGTCGTAGACGTACGAACCTTCGCAGCGGCTGAAGATGCGCGGCGGCTCGATGTAGTGAACGGTGTCACCGAACGAGCAGTAGCGCGATTCTTTGTCCAGAAGGATCTGGTCTTCTTCGCTGGTGATACGCGGGGTGTTAGACATGGTGAAAGAGTTCCTGCTGTTCTGAATTGAGGTGTGGAACGGTGGTGCCGGTGTATTGCGGCAGGGCGGCCAGCAGCGCTGGCAGCTCGGCGAAGGAATCGAAGCGGGCGTGGGGAATGTTGTTGCGCACGCAGTGCTCGGCCAGGCTGCCCTTGGCGAACACGAAGTCGGCCGTACCGGCCACGCACATGTCGGACTTGCCGTCGCCAATCACCAGAATGCGTTTGCTCGCCGGGGTCGAACGGCATTTGCAGTTGCCCGAGGCGGCGCGGCAGGCATCGCTGGCGTGGGGAAACACGATGCGCCAGCTGTCGGCGTCGACCTGGCGCAACTGATTGGCGATGATGGGCAGCAGTGGGCTACCGTTGCGCGCCAGGATGCGGGCGATGGCCTGTTCCAGACCGTCGCTGACCACCTCCAGGGTAGCGCCGCGCTCACGTACCAGATCGACGAAGGCAGGGAACGCCGGGTCGATCTCGACACTGTCGAAATAGGCCAGCAACTGCGCCGGGCTGGCTTTGACCAGCGCCAATTGTTGGCTCAGGCATTCCCGCGAGCCGATCTCACCGGCCAGCCATTGCGCTTCGATGGCTTCCCAGCGCGGATCGGCAAAGCGATCCAGGATGTTGTCGATGACGTCGCTCGGGGTGATGGTCCCGTCGAAATCACACACGATATGCCAGTGCATCATCTGCAGTTACCTATGGGTCAGCAGCGCACCTTGCGCTTGCCCAGGGCTACAGCAGAGACCGTGCCAACAGCGTGAAGCCCAGGTTTGGCGGGCCCTGGCGGATGTGTGTGTCGGTGAAGCTACAATTTTTGCAGGTCGCTACAAACAACATGAGTGCTTGCGTGGGCAGGCTCGCGTGCGCGTTCATGCGCGCATGGATCTACACAGAGAGCCCCCATGTCCCGTACCCACCTGTTGCTCGCCCTGCTGTTGGCAGGCCTGTCCACCGCCGCCCGTTGCGCGCCACTGACGGGCGACGCCGGGGTGGGCTTGTCGTATCAGCCCAGCGAGCCTGCCGGCAGCCACTACGAAACCAAACCCATGCCCTACCTGGACCTGACCTGGGGCGACGTGGGTATCGACTCGGACGAAGGTTTGACCTGGGCGGCGTTGAAAACCGGCAATGGCTGGAGCGCCGGCCCCCTGGCCAACCTGGTGGAAGGGCGCAACGGCAATGACCGCCTGCGCGGCCTGCGCGATGTGCCGGACATGGTTGAGCTGGGCGGTTTCGTGCAGTACAGCCCAGTCGACTTCTGGCGCGTGTACGCCCAGGCCGGGCGTGCCGAGGGCGGTGGCCACGGCCAGGGTGGCGCCCTGGGGCGGCTGGGTACCGAGCTTGACTACCCGCTGGGCGGCGGGGTATTCGGGGCAACGGAACTGGTGGCCCATTTCGCCGACCAGCGCATGAACCAGACCTTCTTCGGTGTAGACGCCACTGAGGCCCAGGCCAGTGGCATCGGTGCCTACCGTGCCAGCGGCGGGCTGCAGAACTGGACGCTGAGCCAGGGCGCGCGGTTTCCCCTTGGCGGCCATTGGTCGCTGCTGGCCAACGTCGACTGGATACACCTTGAGGGGGCAGCGGCGGACAGCAGCATTGTCAGCCAGCGCGGGCATGTGAATCAGGGCGAGGTGCAGACGGCGGTGGCTTACAAGTTCTAGAAACCGAGTCGTCTGCTTCCCGAGCTTCGCCCGGTCCCACAGGGTTGGCTGCGGTGGTGATGGTTGGTGGCGGTGGTGGTTCCCTGTGGGGCCGGGCGAAGCTCGGGAAGGGCTCACCGCGTGCTGCCTGAATCACCGCGGTGTCTGTTCCCGAGCTGGCGCCCGGTTCCACAGGGAAGGGGGCGACGCTCAATTCAGTCCGTACTTCTTGACCTTGTCGAACAGCGTGGTCTTGGCCATGCCCAGGTCAAGGCTGGCCTGGCTGAGGTTGCCGTTGTTGCGGGCCAGCGCGTCGCTGAGCAGGTTGCGCTCGAAGGCTTCCACGGCTTCGGCGAAGCCTACGCCCGCGGCAGGCTGGGCCCCGGCTTTCTTGAAGGCCGGCAAGCCCAGCGCATAGCGCTCCGCCACGTTGCGCAGTTCACGCACATTCCCCGGCCAGTCATGGCTCATCAGCCGGGACAGGGTCTGGTTGTCCAGCGCCGGGATCTCCCGGTCGAAGCGCAGGGCCGACAGTTCCAGGAAGTGCTCGAAGAGTTGCAGGACGTCTTCGCGGCGTTCGCGCAGCGGTGGCAGTTCCAGGGTCACCACGTTGAGCCGGTAATACAGGTCGCTGCGAAACCCATTGCTGCGGCTCAACTCGTCAAGGTCAGCCTTGGTGGCGGCGATCACCCGGCAGTCCACCTCGATGCTCTGGTTCGAGCCCAGACGCTCCAGGGTGCGTTCCTGCAACACCCGCAGCAGCTTGATCTGCAGGTTCATGGGCATGCTTTCCACTTCGTCGAGGAACAGCGTGCCGCCGTTGGCATGCTCGATCTTGCCGATACGGCGCTTGCCGGCGCCCGTGAAGGCATTGGCTTCGTGGCCGAATATCTCGCTTTCGAACAGGTTTTCCGGCAGGCCACCGCAGTTCAGCGCCACGAACGGCTGGGCCTGGCGGCGGCTGAAGTCGTGCAGGCAGCGGGCCACCAATTCCTTGCCGGTGCCGGTCTCGCCTTCGATCAGTACGTTGGCCGAGGTGTCGGCGACGTTGGCGATCAGTTCGCGCAAATGCTCCATGGCCGGTGAGCGGCCGATGATGCGGCCCTCCAGGGTATTGCGGCTGGCCAACTGGCGCCGCAGCGACGAGACCTCGCGGGCCAGCCCGCGCTGCTCCAGGGCACGGCGCACCACGTCCACCAGGCGCTCGGGGGAGAAGGGTTTTTCCATGAAGTCATAGGCACCACTGCGCATGGCACCCACGGCCATGGAAATGTCGCCATGGCCGGTGATCAGCACCACCGGCAGGCTAGGGTCACGGGCCTTGAGGCGGTTCAGCAACTCCAGGCCATCGATGCCCGGCAGGCGGATGTCGCTGACGACGATGCCGGCGAAGTCGTCGCCGATCAGCGCCAGCGCTTCTTCGGCGCTGCCCACGCCCTGGCAGGGGATGTCTTCCAGGCTCAGGGCCTGCTGGCAACCCAGTAGCACATGAGGATCGTCCTCGACGATCAGAACGGTAAGCGAGGTGTTCATGATGGCTCGACTGGTGAGGTGGGCGGTGGCGCGTTGAGCGGCGGCAAGGTCAGGACGAAGGCGGTACCGCCCTCAACCGGGTGTTCGGCACCCAGGCTGCCGCCGGCGGCGGCTGCCAGGCTGGCCGACAGGGTCAGGCCCAGGCCCAGACCTTGCTCGCCCGGTTTGGTGGTGAAAAAGGGTTCGAACAGCTGAGCGCGGGCCTGGGCGTCGATGCCATGGCCGTTGTCGCGCACCCGCAGGCGGTAACGGCCATCGTCCAGGCGTTCACCTTGCAGCCACAGGGTGGGTTGCCCGGCTTCGGCCATGGCGTCCAGGGCGTTGCCCACCAGGTTGCCGAGAATCTGCTCCAGGCGGGTCTGGCCGATGGGCAACTGCACCTCGCTGTATTCGCGGTGTACCTGCACGCCGAGGCCTTCGATGCGCGCGGCCAGCACTTGCAGGGTGGCGTCCACCGCCTGGGCCAGGGAGGCACGGCCACGGTCTTCGCCGCGGCGGGCGAACGAGCGCAGGCTCGCAGTGATGCGGCCCATGCGGTCGATCAATTGGTTCATGGTCACCAGGTTGGTGCTGGCGGTGTCCAGGGCGCCGCGCTCCAGAAAGCGCACGGTGTTGCCCGACAGGGTGCGCAGGGCGGCCAGCGGCTGGTTGAGTTCGTGGGCGATGCTGGTAGACATCTGGCCGATGGCCGCCAGCTTGCCGGCCTGCACCAGTTCGTCCTGAGCCCGGCGCAGGGTTTCCTCGGCCTGGCGGCGTTCGCGAATCTGGCTTTTCAGGCGGTCGTTGCTGGCCCGCAGGTTCTCCGTGCGTTCGGCGATGCGCCGCTCCAGCAGGCTGTTGGCTTCTTCCAGGGCTTCGCGCGCCGCCAGACGGGTGGCGATGACCTTGCGGCGTTCATTCCAGGCAATCAGGAAGAAGGCCACCAGGCCGAAAGCCACTGCCACCAGCACGCCTTGTATCACGGCTTCGCGCCGCAGGTCCTGCAGCGGCGTGAGCAGCGTGAAATGCCACGGGGTGTCCTTCAATTCGCGGGTCTGGGCCAGGTAGCTGATCTCGCGCTGGCTGCCGGCGGCGGGAAAACTCAGGCGTTCGACGCCGTCGGCCAGGGTTTCGCGTTCCAGCGGTTGTAGTTCGGTCAGCGAGAACCAGTAGTACTGCAGGCTGCGGGCCAGGTGTTCCTTTATCTCCGGGGTCAGTGGCCGTACCGACTTCAGGCGCCGGGCCGGATCGCTGGAAAGGATGATGATGCCGTTCTCATCGCTGACGAAGGCCTCCAGGCGGGCTTTCTGCCAACGCTCTTCCAACGATTCCATGCGCACCTTGACCACGGCCACGCCGACGATCTTGCCATGCTCCTCCAGGCCATGGGCCAGGTAGTAGCCCGGTTCGCCGGTGGTGGTGCCGATGCCATAGAAGCGCCCGTCCTGGCCGCGCACGGCGTCCTGGAAATAGGCGCGGAAGGACAGGTCCTCGCCCAGGTAGCTGTTGGCGTCGCGCCAGTTGCTGCTCGCCTGCACGCGGCCGGTGGTGTCCAGCACGTAAATGGCACTGCTGTGGCTGCGACGGTTGAGGCCTTCCAGGTAGTCATTGACGGCCTGGCGGTGGCCTTCGGCGTCGGGGTCGGCCAGCAGGGTCGAGACACTGCCTTCCAGCTCCAGCAGGCTGGGCAGGAAGGTGAATTTGTTGATCTCGCTCTCCACCGCGCGGCCGTTGAGTTCCAGCTGGCGCTCGCCGCTTTCGCTCAGGGCGCGAATGCCGCTGTAAAGGCTGGCGCGATAGCCGGCATAGCCCAGGCTCACGGTCAGCAGCAGGATCAGCGGGGGCAGAAACAGTTGGCGGATCAGACGGGGTTTCACGGCAAAGGCAGGCGAGGTCGCACGGGAATGATCAGGGGCGCATTTCATCACAGTGCCTTGGGGCCTGCCAGCGGCGAGTGGCGCGAAAGCCACCCGCCGCCAGGCTTTAGTGTTGCAGGATCTTGGCGAGGAAGTGTTGCGCCCGTTCGGAGCGGGCACTGACGTCACCGAAGAACTCTTCCTTGGGGCAATCTTCGACGATCTGGCCCTTGTCCATGAAGATCACCCGGTTGGCGACCTTGCGGGCAAAGCCCATCTCGTGGGTGACGCACATCATGGTCATGCCTTCGTGGGCCAGTTGCACCATCACGTCGAGCACTTCGTTGACCATTTCCGGGTCCAGCGCCGAGGTCGGTTCGTCGAACAGCATGACGATGGGGTCCATGGCCAGGGCGCGAGCGATGGCCACCCGTTGCTGCTGGCCACCGGACAACTGGCCCGGGTGCTTATGGGCGTGCGCCGATAGCCCCACCCGTTCCAGAAGTTTAAGGCCCTTGGCAGTGGCTTCTTCCTTGCTGCGGCCCAGCACCTTGATCTGGGCGATGGTCAGGTTCTCGGTAATGGTCAGGTGCGGAAACAGCTCGAAGTGCTGAAACACCATGCCCACCCGCGAGCGTAGCTTGGGCAGATGCGTCTTGGGGTCGGCGATCGAGGTGCCGTCGACCACGATGTCGCCTTTCTGGAACGGTTCCAGGGCGTTCACGCACTTGATCAAGGTGGACTTGCCCGAGCCCGACGGGCCGCACACCACCACCACTTCGCCCTTCTTGACCTCGGTGCTGCAGTCGGTCAGCACCTGGAAGTCCCCGTACCACTTGTTGATGTTCTTGATGGAAATCATACGGCTAACCTTTTATGCAGACGCTTGACCAGCAGCGAGGCGGAGAAGCTGATGACGAAGTAGACGAGGCCCGCGAAGATCAGGAACTCGTTGGACTGGCCGATGATGTCGCCATTGGCCCGTGCCGCGTTGAGGAAGTCCACCAGGCCCACGGTGTACACCAGCGAGGTGTCCTGAAACAGGATGATGCTCTGCTGCAGCAGCAGCGGGGTCATCTTGCGAAACGCCTGGGGCAGAATGATCAGGCGCATGGTCTGGCTGTAGCTCATGCCCAGGGCCTGGGCGGCGCCCATCTGGCCTTTGGAGATGGACTGCACGCCAGCGCGCACGATCTCGCAGAAATACGCCGCTTCGAACATCATGAAGGCCACGGCGCGACCGGATTCGAGCATCTGGAACGACTCGCCATGGTCCTTGGCCGAGATCACGTTCATGCCCATCTGCTTGTCGGCGTTCATGGCCTTGAGCAGGCGTTCGGAGGTGGTCCCGGCGGTGGTGACCACGTTCTTGCCCTTCAGGTCGGGGAAGTCCTTGTAGACCGAGTCTTTCTTGGACAGCAGGCGCGTGCCGATCTCGAAGATACCCACCGAGAAGTCCACCTGTTGCGCGCGTTCGGCGTTGTTGGTGGTGGAGCCACACTCGATGTCGACGGTGCCGTTCTGCACCAGCGGAATACGGGTCTGGGAGGTGACCAGGTTGTATTTGACGTTCAGGTTGGGCATGTCGAGGTCTTTCTTCAGGGCCTCGACGATCTTCAGCTGGATGTCATGGGAGTAGCCGACCGGTTTGCCGGAGGCGTCCGCGATGTAGGAGAAAGGAATGGAGGAGTCGCGGTGGCCCAGGGTAATGGTGCCCGAATCCTTGATTTTCTTCAGGGTGCCTGTCAGCTCCTCGCCCAGGGCGGGGCTGCTGATCAGTGTCGCCGCAATGGCGGCGCCCAGCAGGGTATGAACGATGCGCATCTATGTCTCCTCGACCTTTGTTTTTCTTATGGGAACCGTGGTGTGGCTCATTCGTTCAGCAGTCTGTGCTGCTGATGCCGATGGGAAGTGTAGAGCATTAGTCGTGCCAGAACCGGAACGATGGTCCAAGTCTCTGATTGGCAAGGAGATTAATCTTTGGTAACAGGGGTGTGGCAGCGTTTGGCAGTCGGATGGCCGAATGCTGGCACTTATCCGATTCGGATTTCCGATTTTCAGTGAGCATCCCAAACGTCCCCAACCCCCAAACGAGGGGCCGGGGCAGAGTGTCATGCGGCCTGGGTGTGGACAGCCTTGGCCAGGTAGTCGGCCAGCTTCTGTTGCTCGGCCGCGCTCATGAACAGCCCCAGCTTGCTGCGGCGCCACAGGATGTCGGCAGCGTCCACGGCCCATTCCTCGCGGCACAGGTAATCCACTTCGCGGCTGTACAGGTTGGCACCCATCAGTTCACCCAGGTCCGCCAGGCTTTCGGCATTTTCCAGCAGCTTCCAGCTGCGCTGGCCATAGGTGATGGACCAGCGCTTGGCCAGGTCTGCCGGCAGCCAGCCATGCTTGGCCACCAGCGCCGCAGCCAATGCCTGGGGGGTGGTCATCTGTTCGCCGCCAGGCAGGGGCGCCGCCGCGGTCCAACTGCCCTTGATGTGCTTGAAGAACGGTGCCAACTGCGCCATGGCCGATTCCGCCAGCTTGCGGTAGGTGGTCAGCTTGCCACCGAACACCGACAGCAATGGCGCCTCGTCGGCACCGCCGGACAGCGACAAGGTGTAGTCGCGGGTCACGGCCGACGGGTTGTCGGACTCGTCGTTGCACAGAGGTCGCACGCCGGAATAGGTGTGCAGGATATCGCCGCGCTGTACCTGCTTCTTGAAGTGGGCATTGACCACCTTCAGCAGGTAGTCGGTCTCGGCTTCGGTGATCGATACCTTGGCCGGGTCGCCGGTGTATTCGCGGTCGGTGGTGCCGATGATGGTGAACTTTTCCAGGTACGGAATGGTGAAGACGATGCGCTGGTCCTCGTTCTGCAGGATGTGCGCCTGCTCGCCTTCATACAGCTTGGGCACGATCAGGTGGCTGCCCTGGATCAAGCGGATGCCGTAGGGCGACTCCAGCTTGAGGTCATCGCGGATGAACTTCGCCACCCATGGGCCGGCGGCGTTGACCAGCGCCTTGGCGTGCACGGAGAACAGGCTGCCATCGGCGCGCTCCAGGTGCACATGCCACAGGCCCTTGATGCGCCGGGCGTTCAGGCAGCGGGTGCGGGTGTGCAGGTGGGCGCCGTGTTCACGGGCAGACATGGCGTTCAATACCACCAGGCGGGCATCGTCCACCCAGCAGTCGGAGTATTCGAAACCGCGGGTGATCTCGCTTTTCAGCGCGCTGTCGGCGCCGAACTTGAGCGTGCGCGAACCGGCCAGTGTCTCGCGCTTGCCCAGGTGGTCGTACAGGAACAGGCCGGCGCGAATCATCCATGCCGGGCGCAGGTGCGGACGGTGGGGTAGCACGAAGCGCATCGGTTTGACGATATGCGGCGCCTTGGCCAATAGCACTTCGCGCTCTGCCAGGGCTTCGCGCACCAGGCGGAACTCGTAATGTTCCAGGTAACGCAGGCCGCCATGGATCAGCTTGCTGCTGGCTGACGAAGTGTGGCTGGCCAGGTCATCCTTTTCGCAAAGGAACACCGACAGCCCGCGACCTGCCGCGTCCGCTGCGATACCGACGCCATTGATACCGCCGCCGATCACGACGACATCATAGACTTCAGCGAGGGGAGGGGTGGGCAAGGTGGTATGGGGCATGGCGGCCTCCTACTGTTATTCGAAGTTGAAATCGAACATTGATGTTCATTTTCGAAAATATTAACGCAACAGAGAGGCACAGGCCAGTCGATTTCGATTGAAAAATCTGATCGAATGGCTTTAAAACGAAAACAAGTGAACATTTTGAAGCGTCAGGTGCTAGTCGATGTTTGTGCGTGATACTTGAGATCGAGCGCCGCCCGCGCGGCGCTTCCCGGGCAAGCCCGGTCCCACGTCTGTTTCGGTCCAGTTATGCCTGTGACATCACCTGGCCTGCTTGTGCTTTCACTGCAGATTTGGGATGAACAAACAAAGCGGACCAGGCAATGGTCGAGGCATAATTGGCCCGGAGCAGATGTGGGACCGGGCTTGCCCGGGAAGCGCCGCGTGGGCGGCGCGCGGACTCAAGGGCGCAGGTAAACCCCAGCCATGCACCTGGGGGACTGTGCTTAAACCACTTCCAGCCGAATCTTCTGCTGGTTCAGCAACTGCGTCAGCGCCGGCACCGGGGCCTTGTCGGTCACCAGGCAGTCGATCAGGCTGATGGAGCCCAGCCGCACCATGGCGTTGCGGCCGAACTTGCTGGAGTCGGCGGCCAGGATCACCTGGCGGGCGTTGGCGATGATCGCCTGGGAGACGCGCACTTCCTGGTAGTCGAAGTCCAGCAGGCTACCGTCCTCGTCAATGCCGCTGATGCCTACCAGGGCGAAATCCACCTTGAACTGGCTGATGAAATCCACACTTGCCTGGCCCACCACGCCGCCGTCACGACGCACCGTGCCGCCGGCCAGTTGCACTTCGAAATCATCCTTGGCGCTGAGGATGGACGCCACATGCAGGTTATTGGTGATGATCTTCAGATGGTTGTGGTTCAGCAGGGCGCGCGCGATGGATTCCGTCGTGGTGCCGATATTGATGAACAGCGAAGCATGGTCGGGGATCTGCGCGGCGATGGCTTCGGCGATGCGCTGCTTCTCATCGCGCATCTGGTCGGCGCGCATGGCGTAGGCGGTGTTTTCGATGCTGGAATCGTACGCCGCCCCACCGTGGTAGCGCCGCAGCAGGTTGAGCTCCGCCAACTGATTGATGTCGCGGCGAATGGTCTGCGGGGTAACGATGAACAACTGGGCCATCTCTTCGATGCTGACGTAGCCGCGTTCACGCACCAGTTCGAGGATTTGTTGTTGGCGTGGGGGCAGGTTCATTGGGCTTCCTTCGGCTGCCGGGGCAAAAGGAGCAAGCTTGCAGCCTGAAGCTTCAAGCTGCAAGCCACAAGGTGCCGGTCAGGGCCCTTGGGGTATGCAGCTTGGAGCTTGAAGCGAGCAGCTACAATCTGCCCTCAAGCCTCGTCGTGCGGTTCCCAGTCTCGGGTACGGTCCACCGCTTTCTTCCAACCCGCATAAAGCTTCTCTTTCGCCGCTTCATCCAGTTGCGGTTCGAATTGGCGCTCGATCACGGCCTTGCCGCGCAGTTCTTCCAGGCTGCCCCAGAAGCCCACCGCCAGGCCCGCCAGGTAGGCGGCGCCCAAGGCGGTGGTTTCGCGCATTTGCGGGCGTTCTACCTGGGTGCCGAGGATATCGGCCTGGAACTGCATGAGGAAGTTGTTGGCCACCGCGCCGCCGTCCACCCGCAGGGATTTGAGGCGTTCGCCGGCGTCCTGCTGCATGGCATCCAGTACGTCACGGGTCTGGTAGGCGATGGACTCCAGGGCGGCACGGATGATGTGGTCCGCCTTGACCCCGCGGGTCAGGCCGAACAATGCGCCACGTGCGTAGGGGTCCCAGTAGGGGGCGCCCAGGCCGGTGAAGGCCGGTACCAGGTACACGCCGTTGCTGTCCTTGACCTTGCTGGCGAAGTATTCGGTGTCGTAGGCGTCATTGACGATCTTCAGTTCGTCGCGCAGCCATTGCACGGTGGAACCGCCGTTGAATACCGCGCCTTCCAGGGCATAGGCCACTTTGCCGCGCGGGTCGCAGGCGATGGTAGTGAGCATGCCGTGCTTGGAGGTCACGGCCTTGTCGCCGGTGTTCATCAGCAGGAAACAACCGGTGCCGTAGGTGTTCTTGGCCTGGCCGGCCTCCACGCACATCTGACCGAACAGGGCGGCCTGCTGGTCACCGGCGATACCGGCGATGGCGATACCGCTCTTGGTGCGGCCGTACTCTTCGGACGACGACTTCACTTGCGGCAGCATTTCGCGCGGGATATCCAGCACCTCCAGCATCTTGTCATCCCACTCCAGGGTGTGGATGTTGAAGAGCATGGTGCGCGAGGCGTTGGTGTAGTCGGTGACGTGTACCTTGCCGCCGGAAAATTTCCAGATCAGCCAGGTGTCGACGGTGCCGAACAGCAGCTCGCCGCGGCGGGCGCGTTCGCGGCTGCCTTCGACGTTGTCCAGAATCCACTTGAGCTTGGTGCCGGAGAAGTAGGGGTCGGTGACCAGCCCGGTGGTTTCGCGGATGTAGTCGGCGTGGCCGTCGCGCTTGAGCTGTTCGCAGATCTCGGTGCTGCGTCGGCACTGCCAGACGATGGCGTTGTAGATCGGCGCACCGGTGGTCTTGTCCCAGACCACGGTGGTCTCGCGCTGGTTGGTGATACCAATGGCGGCGACCTGGTCGTGGTGCAGGCCGGCCTTGGCCAGGGCCTGGACCATCACCGCGCTCTGGGTGGCGAAGATGTCCATGGGGTCATGCTCGACCCAGCCCGGCTGCGGGTAGTGCTGAGTGAACTCGCTCTGGGACGAGCAGACAACGTTTGCGTCGCGGTCGAAGATGATGGCGCGCGAGCTGGTGGTGCCCTGGTCCAGGGCGATGATGTAGTTCTTGTTCTGCGTATCGGTCATGACAGTAGCCTTCGGAAAAGTGAAAAACGGGCGTACGGCTCAAGGTGTTCGGCGCTGGTCTAGGACGCCTGGGCCTTGCTCCCGGTGTTGTCGGTGGCGGCTTCGCTGACGGGTACGGCGGCGGGCAGGTGCCGGGCCAGCAGGCCACGGTAGATCGCCGCGCCGAGGCAGGCGCCCAGGATCGGGGCGAAGATCGGCACCAGGAAGTACGGAATGTCACGCCCACCGGTAAAGGCTATTTCGCCCCAGCCAGCGAAGAATGTCATCAGCTTGGGGCCGAAATCCCGCGCCGGGTTCATCGCGAAACCGGTCAATGGGCCCATGGAGCTGCCGATCACGGCGATCAGCAAGCCGATCAGCAGCGGTGCCAGCGGGCCGCGGGGCAGGCCATTCTGGTCGTCGCCCAGGGCCATGATCACACCCATCAGGATCGCCGTGATCACCATTTCGACCAGAAAGGCCTGGGCGGTGGACAGCGAAGGGTGCGGGTAGGTGGAGAACACCGAGGCCAGTTCCAGGCTTTCCTGGCTGCCGCGGATCATGTGGTGGGCTTGTTCGTAATCGAAGAACAGGTTGCTGTACAGCGTGTACACCAGGGCGGCCCCGCAGAAGGCGCCGGCGACCTGGGCGATGATGTAGAACGGCAGTTTGCGTTTTTCGAAGCCGGCGAACACGCACAGGGCGATGCTCACGGCCGGGCTCAGGTGTGCGCCGGATACCCCGGCGGTCAGGTAGATCGCCATGCTGACGCCCACCCCCCAGATGATGCTGATTTCCCACAGCCCGAAACTGGCTCCCGCGACCTTGAGCGCCGCCACACAGCCGGTGCCAAAGAAGATCAGGAGGGCGGTTCCGAGAAATTCGGCCATGCACTGGCCGGACAACGCAGGTTGTTGCTGAGCGGTCGTCATCGTTGACACCTTTTTTGTTGTTGTACGGCGCCTTAAGGCGCTCGATTGGGCACCCGGCCGTAATACCCCATTCCGGCCGAATGTGTTGCGTTCGCGAACTGGTCTAGGGTTCACGATATTCAGAAACGAAAAAATATAGACAAGAAATGATTATGTCAAAGGTCGAAAGTGAAAGGTATGGGTCGGGGTGGGGGGCACAGGTATAATTGGCCCGAAACAGATGTAGGAGCGGGCGCAAGCTCGCGAACGCGCCTGCGGACGGCGCTCGATCCTGAGAACGCTGAAGATCCCAAGCCTTACCCCTCGAATCCAAGGAAGCCCCCATGACCCCCGCCCTGGACCTCCTCAAAAAAGCCCGTGCCGAACACCGCGTGCACAGCTACGAACATGACCCGAAGGCCGCATCCTATGGTCTGGAAGCCGCGGAAAAGCTGGGCCTGAACCCCGAGCAGGTGTTCAAGACCCTGCTGGCCAGCAGCGAGAAAGGCGAGCTGCTGGTGGCCGTGGTGCCGGTGGCTGGCACCCTGGATCTCAAGGGCCTGGCCCATGCCGCAGGCGTGAAGAAATGCGAAATGGCCGACCCGGCCGCCGCGCAGCGTTCCACCGGTTATCTGCTGGGGGGGATCAGCCCGTTGGGCCAGAAGAAGCGGCTGCGTACCTTTATCGACCAGTCGGCGCAACCGCTGACGACGATGTTCGTCAGCGCCGGCCGGCGCGGCCTGGAGGTGGAATTGGCACCGGCGCTGTTGGCCGAGCATACCCGCGGTAGCTTCGCCGACATCGGTCGGCCCTGACCCATCAGGCCGCGAACAGTACCAGGTGTTCAGCGGCCACGCGGATGCCGACGGTCTCGCCCGGCTGCGCGTCAAGACGGCTCGGCAGCAGTGCTTCTACTTGGCAACCACTGTCCAGCCGCAGGTGATACAACGTGTTTGCGCCCTGAAAACACTTGGCGGTGATGCGGGCTTTCAGCGGGCCGTCGGGGGCATGAACGATGCTGTCCGGGCGCAACAGCACGTTCACCGCGCTGCCCGGGGCCCAGGGATAGGCGGTGGGGGTGTGCAGCTCGCCCAGTTCGGTGTGCACCGAATGCGCGGTATTCAGCGTGCCGCGCAGGAAATAGCCCTGGCCGATGAAACCGGCCACGAAAGGGGTTCGCGGGTGGTGGTACAGGTTGTAGGGCGTGTCCCATTGTTCAAGCCGACCTTGCTGGAACACGCCGACCTTGTCGCTCACCGAAAAGGCTTCCTCCTGGTCGTGCGTGACCAGGATCGCACTGGTGCCGCGGTGCTTGAGAATGCTGCGCACTTCCTGGCTCAACCGCCGACGCAGTTCCACGTCCAGGTTGGAGAAGGGTTCGTCGAGCAGCAGCAATTGCGGTTGCGGCGCCAGCGCGCGGGCCAGGGCCACGCGTTGCTGCTGGCCACCGGACAGCTCGTGGGGGTAGCGATTGTCCAGCCCCGGCAGGTTCACCAGTTCCAGCATCTCAGCAACCACGGCGGCCTGGCGAGGGTGCTGGCGTATGCCGAACGCGACGTTGTCGGCCACGCTCAGGTGCGGGAACAGAGCGTAGTCCTGGAAAACCATGCCGATTCGACGTTTTTCCGGTGCCAAGGTATAGCCAGCGCGGGAAATGACTTCTGCACCCAGTACCACCTGCCCGTCGTGCACGGGTTCGAAGCCGGCGATTGCGCGCAGGGTAGTGGTCTTGCCACACCCCGAGGCGCCCAGCAGGCAGCCGATATCGCCCGCGTGCAGGGTCAGGTCCAGGCCCTGTACCACGGCCTGGCCCTGGTAACCACAGGCCAGTTGGTCGAGAGCCAGCAGCGGTTGCGGGGTCATGCCGGGCGGTAGGCTGGGGCTACCAGGAATTCCAGCAGCGCCTTTTGCGCGTGCAGGCGGTTCTCGGCCTGGTCCCAGGCCACGGCGCGCGGGTCGTCCAGCAAGTCCAGGCTGATCTCCTCGCCGCGGTGCGCAGGCAGGCAGTGCATGAACAGCACATCGTCAGCTGCCAGGTCGAGCAGTTCACGGTTCACCTGGTACGGCGCGAAGGTTTGCAGGCGCCGAGCGGTCTCGTCTTCCTGGCCCATGGAGGTCCAGACATCGGTGCTCACCAGGTGTGCGCCGGTTACCGCTTCTTTCGGGTCGCGTACCACCTTCACGCGGTCGCCGGCCTGCGCCAGGAACTGCGGGTTGGGCTCGAAGCCTTCGGGGCAGGCCACGCGCAGCTGGAAGTCGAACTGAATGGCCGCTTCGATGTAGCTGTTGCACATGTTGTTGCCGTCACCGATCCAGGCCACGGTCTTGCCCTGAATGCTGCCGCGGTGCTCCAGGAATGTCTGCATGTCGGCCAGTAACTGGCAGGGGTGCAGGTCGTCGGACAGGCCATTGATCACCGGCACGCGCGAGTTGGCGGCGAATTCGGTCAGGGTGCTGTGGGCATAGGTACGGATCATCACCGCGTCGAGCATGCTCGACATGACGATGGCGCAGTCGCCGATCGGTTCGCCACGGCCCAGTTGGGTGTCGCGCGGGGACAGGAAGATGGCCTGGCCGCCGAGCTGGATCATGCCCGCTTCGAAAGACAGGCGGGTACGGGTCGACGATTTCTCGAAGATCATGCCCAGTACCCGATTCTTCAGCGGCTCGAACAGCACGCCGCGGTTACGCAGGTCCTTGAGCTCGGTGCCTCGACGGATGACGCTGAGAAGCTCTTCGGGCGTGCAATCCATCAGGGAGAGAAAGTGCCTTGCGCTCATCATTGACTACCTTTTTGCAACGTACCGCAGCACCCATGCTTTTAGCGTTCGAAAAAACGGATGAGGCCTGCGGCGAAAGCCGCACGCGGCGACGAATTTAGGGGAAGGCGCGATCTTATAATTAAATGTCGCGTATTACCAACATGTGTTTCATATTCCGATCATGGGGAGTGTTTCAGCGCGTGTCGCCAGCCGCGATGCTTCCGGGGGCGTCTCACTTTTTACACTGCTGTCGCGCGGCTTGGCAATCGAGCCCGGAATTGTCTAGCGTTAACCCTGTCTCACCGGTTGCAAAGCGTTGGCTGCTGATGCGCTCATTCCGTACACTGCGGGCTTGGGTACTAGACTGTATCTCGACAGATACGCGGAGAGTGTGAATGGATTCCAAAGAACAACAGTTGCTCGAGTTGCTGGGCCTCACGGCACGCACGCTCACCCACCTGACGGCGTCGATGACCTCGATGTCGTTCGAGTTGCTGCGCAGCGAAGACGAGGTGGCCGCCGCGGCCGGGCGGCGCATGATCGACCGCATGGCCACCATCAGCGCGGGCCTGGATGAGCACTGGAAGTTGATCGGCGAACTGACGGGCGTGCCCATTGGTCAGGAAGAAGTCGAAACCGTGGTGGAAATCCAGCTGCAGGCACCCCCGCCTGGCATTACCCACAACTGAGCATCATCGGCTGCCCTGATGGCAGCTGATTCAAGGCGCCAAGGCTGCTGGTGCGCGCGGTACGATCGTTCCATAGTCAGGTTCCGCTGCCCGGACCGAGACAGGCCATGATCAAGACCCTGCACCACCGCGCGTGTCACCTCTGCGAGGCCATTTGCGGCCTCGCTATCGAGACCCAGGCCGACGAGGCCGGGCACCTGGCCATTACCTCGATCAAGGGCGACCCCCTGGACACCTTCAGTCGCGGCCACATATGCCCCAAGGCCGTGGCCTTGCAGGATATCCAGAACGACCCGGACCGCCTGCGCCAGCCCATGCGCCGCGTGGGCAATGACTGGCAGGCCATCGGCTGGCAAGAGGCCTTTGACGAGGTGGCGCGGCGCCTGTGGGACATCCAGCAGCGCCATGGCCAGAATGCCGTGGCGATCTACCAGGGCAACCCCAGCGTTCACAACTATGGGCTGATGACCCACGGCAACTACTTCCTCGGCCTGCTCAAGACCCGCAATCGCTATTCGGCCACCTCGGTGGACCAGTTGCCCCATCACCTTTCCAGCTTTCTGATGTACGGCCATGGCCTGCTGTTGCCCATCCCGGACATCGATCACACGGATTTCATGCTGATACTGGGCGGCAATCCGCTGGCGTCCAACGGCAGCATCATGACCGTCCCCGACGTGGAGAAGCGCCTGAAGGCCATTCAGGCGCGTAGTGGCAAGGTCGTGGTGGTGGACCCACGCCGCAGCGAAACCGCGGCCATGGCCGATCAGCACCTGTTCATCCGCCCTGGCGGTGACGCGGCGTTGCTGCTGGGCCTGCTCAATACGCTGTTCGAAGAAGGGCTGGGGCGCGACAGCGGGCTGCCCGTGGACGGCCTGGCTGAGGTGCGCCGCGCCGTCGCAGGGTTCAGTGCCGAGGCCATGAGCCCGCGTTGTGGCGTACCGGCCCAGGTCATTCGCCAATTGGCCCGGGACTTCGCCGCGGCCGACAAGGCGGTGTGCTATGGCCGCATGGGGGTGTCCACCCAAGCGTTTGGCACCCTGTGCCACTGGCTGGTGCAATTGATCAACCTGGTCACCGGCAACCTTGACCGGGTCGGTGGGGCGCTGTGCACGACCCCTGCGGTGGACCTGGTAGCCAGTACCGCCGGCGGACACTTCAACGCCTGGCAAAGCCGGGTGTCCGGGTTGCCGGAATACGGTGGCGAATTACCCGTGTCAGCGCTGGCCGAGGAAATGCTGGTGGAAGGTGACGGCCAGGTGCGGGCGTTGATTACCGTGGCAGGCAACCCGGTGCTGTCCACCCCCAATGGCCGACAGTTGGAGCAGGCGCTCGACGGGCTGGAATTCATGCTCAGCATCGACCTGTACATCAACGAAACCACGCGCTATGCCGACCTGATCCTGCCGTCGACTTCGGCGCTGGAAAACGACCACTACGACACCACCTTCAACCTGTTCGCGGTGCGCAATGTCAGCCGTTTCAACCGCGCTATCCTGCCAAAACCCGAGGGGGCGCTGCATGACTGGGAGATCTTCGTGGGCCTGGCCGAGGCGTTCGCCGCCCTGTCCGGCAAGGCGCTCAAACCGACGCTGCCGCCTGCGCAATTGATTGAGCGCGGGTTGCGCGCCGGGCCCTGGGGGGATAGCAGCGAGGTGGGGTTGTCGCTGGCAACGCTGGCCGAACACCCTCATGGTCTTGATCTGGGACCTTTGCAGCCTAACCTGGCGGCCCGGCTCAAGACCCCTGGCCAGCGCATTCAGGCGGCGCCACCGTTGCTGATGGCCGACCTGCAACGGTTTGCCGAGCAGGCGCCACCGGCCCCCGATGAGCTGGTCATGGTGGGGCGCCGACACGTACGCAGCAACAATTCATGGATGCACAACTACCACCGCCTGGTGAAGGGCAAGCCACGCCACCAGTTGCTGATGCACCCCGACGACCTGGCCAGCCGCGGCTTGCTGGACGGCCAGCAGGTACGCGTCACCTCGCGGGTGGGCAGTATCGAGGTGCAGGTGCTGGGCAGCAGCGAAATGATGCCAGGGGTGGTGAGCCTGCCCCATGGCTTCGGCCACGGGCGCCATGGGGTACGGCTGGGTATCGCGCAGGCTCAGGCGGGGGCCAGCGCCAATGACCTCACGGACGAGCGGTTGATGGATCGGCTGTCGGGCAATGCCGCGCTCAACGGCGTGCCGGTGCGCGTCGTCGCGGCCTGAGTCGGGTGCGGGAGCCGCGCTGGCCGCGACAGAGGTCGAGCGTAGCGCTCGGGTTTCCGTTACAATGCGTCACCGTGTCGACCTATGAGTCGGAAAGCTAAGCCGAGGTGCTCCATGGATATCATCGAAACGATTAAAGAGCAGATTGCCAACAACACCATTCTGCTTTACATGAAAGGTTCGCCGAACGCCCCGCAGTGCGGCTTCTCGTCGAAGGCGTCGCAATGCGTGATGCAGTGCGGCGAGAAATTCGCGTATGTGGATATCCTGCAGAACCCGGAAATCCGCGCCAACCTGCCGAAATACGCCAACTGGCCGACTTTCCCCCAGCTGTGGGTGGGCGGTGAGCTGGTCGGCGGCAGCGATATCGTGGCTGAAATGTTCGCCAACGGTGAACTGCAGACGCTGATCAAGGCGGCTGCCGAGAAGGCCAAGGCCGGCGAAAACGCCTGATTGCCCTGCGCCCCAGCAAAAAGCCCCGCTGTCGTGAGACAGCGGGGCTTTTTGCTGGAAGTGTGGAAGCTGGCAAGCCAGCCCCCACGGGGGTCAGTTGCCTTTCACGGCGCGGCCGTCAACAGTGCCGTCCTGCAGCATGATGTTGTATTCCTTGCCGTCGGTCTCGACCTGTTGCAGGCGAACCAGCAGGTAGTCCCAGTCCTTGGCGAACCACAGCACGGTGGTGCGCTTGTTCTGCGTGGGGTCGCGCACGCGCTCGACCTTGATGGCGTCGACCTGGCCGGCCTTGGTATCAACCTTCTCGGTACCCAGCACGCGGAAATCGTAGGTGTCGACATCGTCGCCGTCCACCACCTGGTAACTCATGCTCTTCTTGCCAGCGGCAACGTCACGCTGCAACACCAACTGGTAGGTCGACTTGTCGACCATGCCACGGTTGAGCGGGACTTTCACCGCGTCGCCACGGTCGGTGCCGGTGACCACTTTCTGCGACCAGTCGAAGTCCAGGTCGGTCTTCTTTGGCTTGCCCAGGCCGCCACGTTCGAAGTGGTAGGTCTTGGGCAGCAGGGTGTCCTTGTCGACGGTGAGGGTGCTTTCCTCGGTGAGGCTGGCAATCATCATCGACGCCTTGAAGCTCAGGGTCCAGGTGTCATTGGCACCCTTTTCCAGGCTGCGCGAAGCAGTGCCGCTCATGGGCAATTGTTTCCAGTCGGCGGTGTAGCTGGCGGTGAAAGGCTTGAGTTCGGCGGCGTGGACCGGCAAAGCCAGCAACGCAGCGCAGAACAGCAGGGCACGACGCATAAAATCTCCTAGGGTCGAATCAAGTGACCGCTGGCCCCGAGGGCCTGGCCGTCCAATAATGCACCGCTGGCGTCCAGACGCAAGCGGCCTTCGGCGAACCAGCGCACGGCCAATGGGTAGATCTGGTGTTCCCGGGCATGAACCCGCTGCGCCAGCGTGGCCGGCGTATCGTCCGACTGTACCGGGATTACTGCCTGTACGACCAGTGGTCCGCCATCGAGTTCCTCGGTGACGAAGTGCACACTGCAGCCGTGCTCGGTGTCACCCGCCTCGATGGCGCGCTGATGAGTGTGCAGGCCTTTGTACCTGGGCAGCAGGGAAGGGTGGATGTTCAGCAGGCGCCCCTGGTAGTGGCGCACGAAGCTGCCGCTGAGGATGCGCATGAAGCCGGCCAGCACCACCAGGTCGGGGGCGTAGCCATCGATCAGTTCGACCAGCGCGGCATCGAAGGCTTCGCGGCCTTCGAACGCCTGGTGGTCCAGCACGGCGGCAGGGATGCCGGCGTGGCGGGCGCGTTCCAGGCCGTAGGCGTCGGCGCGGTTGGAGATCACCGCGCAGATGCGCGCCGGGTTTGCCCCGGCGTCCTGGTTCACGCTGTCGATCAGGGCCTGCAGGTTGCTGCCGGTGCCGGAAAGCAGCACCACTACGTTACAGCGTGCGGGCGTCTGGTCGTGCATCAGTGTGCCTTGAGGTTCTTCAGCTCTACCTGGGCGGCGCCTTCGGCGGCCACGCCGATCTGGCCGATGACCCATGGCTGCTCGCCAGCGTCACGCAGGGTCTCGAGGGCCACTTCAACGTGTTCCTGGGCCACGCAGATGACCATGCCCACGCCGCAGTTCAGCACGCGGTGCATTTCGTGCTCGTCCACGTTGCCTTTTTCCTGCAGCCAATCGAAGACCGCCGGGCGCTGCCAGCTGGCCACGTCGACCACGGCCTGGGCGCCTTTTGGCAGTACGCGCGGGATGTTGTCCAGCAGGCCGCCACCGGTGATGTGGGCCATGGCCTTGACGGCGCCGGTGTCCTTGATCAGCTTGAGCAGCGGCTTGACGTAGATGCGAGTCGGGGCCATCAGCAGGTCGGTCAGCGGCTGGCCGTCGAGCTGGGTGTTCTCGATGTCGGCGCCGGAGACTTCGATGATCTTGCGGATCAGCGAGTAGCCGTTGGAGTGCGGGCCGGACGACGGCAGGGCGAGCAGGGCGTCGCCAGTGGCTACCTTGGAGCCGTCGATGATCTCGGCCTTCTCGACCACGCCCACGCAGAAGCCGGCCAGGTCGTAGTCTTCGCCCTCGTACATGCCTGGCATTTCGGCGGTTTCACCCCCTACCAGCGAGCAACCCGACAGTTCGCAGCCGGCGCCGATGCCGGTGACCACCTGGGCGGCGGTGTCGACGTTGAGCTTGCCAGTGGCGTAGTAGTCCAGGAAGAACAGCGGCTCGGCGCCGCAGACCACCAGGTCGTTCACGCACATGGCCACCAGGTCGATGCCGATGCTGTCGTGCTTGTTCAGGTTCAGGGCCAGGCGCAGCTTGGTGCCCACGCCGTCGGTGCCCGACACCAGGACAGGCTGCTTGTAGCCGGCCGGGATTTCACAGAGGGCGCCAAAACCGCCCAGGCCGCCCATGACTTCAGGACGCGCAGTGCGCTTGGCGACGCTCTTGATGCGTTCGACCAATGCTTCACCGGCGTCGATGTCTACACCGGCGTCCTTGTAGCTCAGGGAGGGTTGCTTGCTCATGATCCAGGCCTTTAGAGGGAGGGATTCGAAAAATCGACCAGGCGCGATGGGCTGCCCGGAAATACCGTTGCCGGGTATTTCCAATCGGCCAACCGTCGTTGGTCTGCGAAGGCGCGCGATTTTATCAGGCTTGCCCTTGTGCGGCCATCCTCAGGCCGACGGGCAGGGCCAAAATTAATGCAGGCACCGCTCTTGCGCGCCCGACAGGCTATAGTAGGCCCATTACGAAAACTTCAATGGGCGGCGTGAATGTTTTGGCCGAAACTGTGGTCACAAGCCTCAGTCCGCTTATTGTTCGTCGGGAATCCTTCATGCGTTTGTCTCATTACCTGTTAGTCGGTTGCCTGTCAGCCGTTGCCCTGGCCGCTCATGCCGAAACCATCAACAACCTGTACCAGGTTCGCGAGGCCGTGAACGGGCAGACGCCTGAAGAGCGCGACGCCGCCACCCAGCGAGCACTCGACACCCTGGTGCTGCGCCTGACCGGTGACCCCAAGGCTCTGAGCGCCGGTGGCCTGGCCGCCGTGCGCAAGGACCCGCAACAGATCATCAGCCAGTACGGCTTCGAAGCCGGCCCGCCGGAAAGCCTGCGGGTAGACTTCGACCCGGCCAGCACCGACAAGGCCTTGCGCCAGGCTGGCCTGTCCAGTTGGGGCAACAACCGCCCGGCGTTGCTGGCCTGGTGGCTGAACGAAGGCGCCGACGGCGCCAACCTGGTCGGCGACGGCCAGCCCACCGCCGAGCCGGTGCGCCGCGCCGCCCAACACCGTGGCCTACCGGTGCGCCTGCCCCTGGCGGACCTGGGTGAGCAGGCCCTCGGTACCGCCAAAACCCTGGACGGCAGCGACCCTGCAGCGCTACGTGCCGCCTCCGAGCGCTACGGCGCCGACGGCCTGCTGGCGGTGCACGCCAGGCAGGACGGCGGCAAGTGGAGCGCCCAATGGCACCTGTACCTGGGCGACCGCCCGGAGCAGGGCAAGGTCGAGGGCGCCGACCAGGCCGCCGTGGCCGATGCCGTGCTGCTGGCCGTCAGCGAGCGCCTGGCGCCGCGCTATGTGGTCAAGTCCACCGGGGCCACCGGCGACATGACGTTGCAGGTCGAAGGCATGACCCTGGAGCATTACGCCGCCCTCGGCCGCCTGCTGGAGCCCTTCGGCGGCCAGCTGAAATCCGTCGATGGCGACAAGGTGCTCTACAAGGTGTCCGGCAGCAGCGATCAACTGCGCGCACAACTGGCCCTGGGCAAACTCAGCGAACTGCCGCCCGAGGCCGCACCGGTCGTCGCGAGCCAGCCCGTGGTACCCGGCGCTGCGCCGGCCGCACCACCGCCTCAACCCTCCAGCGGCCTGCGTTTCCACTGGTAGGCCTGACGGTAGCTCCAGATTTCAAGCTGCAAGCTGCAAGTAAAAGCCGAAGACCTGACACATCGCTTGAAGCTTGCAGTTGCCCCTCTATATATAGGTGTTTCGATGACTGACATGCGTCGCTGGGTCTGGGCGGGGGCTTTGCTTCTGCTTTGTCTGTTCGTGTATTTCCTGCACCCCATCCTTTCACCGTTCCTGGTGGCGATGGTGCTGGCCTACATGGCCGACCCGCTGGTGGACCGCCTGGAGAAGCTCGGACTGTCACGCACCTGGGGTGTGGTCGTGGTGTTCGCGCTGTTCACCCTGGTGTTCATGATCGCCTTGCTGGTCCTGGTGCCCCTGCTGGCCAAGCAGTTCGTGCGCCTTTATGAACTGGCCCCGCAAGTGCTGGACTGGCTGCAGCACGTGGCCATGCCGTGGGTGCAGGCCAAGCTGGGGCTGGCTGACGGTTTCTGGAAGTTCGACAAGATCAAGGCTGCCATCAGCGAGCACATGGGGCAAACCACCGACATCGTCAGCATGGTGCTGAGCCAGGCCACGGCGTCGAGCCTGGCGCTGATCGGCTGGCTGACCAACCTGGCGTTGATCCCGGTAGTGGGGTTCTACCTGCTGCGCGATTGGGACATCATGATGGCCAAGATCCGCAGCCTGTTGCCACGCCACCGTGAGGGCAAGATCGTCGCCCTGGCCGGGGAGTGCCATGAAGTGCTGGGAGCATTCGTGCGGGGGCAGTTGCTGGTGATGCTGGCGCTGGGCATCATCTACGCCGCCGGCCTGATGCTGGTGGGCGTGGAGCTGGGGCTGTTGATCGGCCTGATGGCCGGGTTGGCCGCCATCGTGCCCTATATGGGTTTCATCACCGGCATCAGTGCAGCGATGATCACCGGGCTGTTCCAGTTCGGCGCGGACCCCTATCCGTTGATGGGCATCGCCGCAGTGTTCCTGGTGGGCCAACTGCTGGAAGGCATGGTGCTGACGCCCTTGCTGGTCGGCGACAAGATCGGCATGCACCCTGTGGCGGTCATTTTCGCCATTCTCGCCGGGGGCGAGCTGTTCGGCTTCGCCGGCGTGCTGCTGGCCCTGCCGGTGGCAGCGGTGATCATGGTGCTGCTGCGCCATGCCCATGATCTGTATAAGGAATCGGACATCTACGGCGGGCAGGAAGACCCTGACCTGTAAACCCCAGGATCAACCGCCGGGTGCAAAAATGATCGCAAACCTTTGATTTTGCTTGTGGTCTGTTGCATTGTGCGCCCGGCGTCACGGGTATAAACTTTGCTAACTTCACACAGAGGCCCCTTGCGGTTCGCCAGAACCGTCAGCCAGCATGAAACCGATTCAGCTGCCCCTAGGTGTGCGTCTGCGTGATGACGCTACCTTCATCAATTACTATCCAGGCGCCAATGCCGCTGCACTCGGCTATGTCGAGCGCCTGTGCGAAGCCGACGCCGGCTGGACCGAAAGCCTGATCTACCTGTGGGGCAAGCAGGGCGTGGGTCGTACCCACCTGCTGCAAGCCGCTTGCCTGCGCTTCGAGCAGATGGGGGAGCCGGCGGTGTATTTGCCTCTGGCGCAGTTGCTTGACCGTGGCGTGGAAATCCTCGATTACCTGGAGCAGTACGAACTGGTGTGCCTGGACGACCTGCAGGTCATCGCCGGCAAGCCGGAGTGGGAAGAGGCCATGTTCCACCTGTTCAACCGCTTGCGCGACAGCGGCCGGCGGTTGCTGATCGCCGCGTCCCACTCGCCTCGCGAGCTGGCGGTGAAGCTTCCGGACCTGAAGTCGCGCCTGACCATGGCGCTGATCTTCCAGATGCGCCCCCTGTCCGACGAAGACAAGCTGCGCGCCTTGCAACTGCGGGCTTCGCGCCGTGGCTTGCACCTGACCGATGAGGTCGGGCACTTCATTCTCACCCGTGGCACCCGCAGCATGAGCGCCCTGTTCGACCTGCTGGAGCGCCTGGACCAGGCCTCGCTGCAGGCCCAGCGCAAGCTGACCATTCCGTTTCTCAAGGAAACCCTGGGTTGGTAGACCCGCGGCTGCTGGCCCGCGCCGGCGCCGCCCTGCGTGAAGCCGAGCGCATCCTGGTGATCACCGGGGCGGGGTTGTCGGCCGATTCGGGGTTGCCTACCTATCGTGGCCTGGGTGGTCTCTATAACGGTGTCACCGCCGAAGGCTTGCCGATCGAGAAGGCGCTGTCCGGGCCCATGCTGGAGCGTGACCCGGCGTTGTGCTGGAAATACCTGGCGCAACTGGGGCGTGCCTGCCTGGGGGCCAAACCCAACGCTGCCCATGAGGCCATCGCGCGGCTGCAGCACGCCAAGCCCGGGTGCTGGCTTTTGACCCAAAATATCGATGGTTATCATCGTCTGGCCGGAAGTCCCGACGAACGGCTAATAGAAATTCACGGGCAATTGGCGCCACTGTTTTGTCGAGCCTGTGGCGCTGTCAGCGACGATTTGGCTGGCGTGCTTGGTCAGCCCCTGCCTCCGCGCTGCAAGGGCTGTAACGGCGTTTTGCGGCCGCCTGTGGTGCTGTTCGAGGAAATGCTGCCCCAGGGGGCGATTGAGGCACTGTATCAGCAGGTGGGGAAGGGTTTCGACGCAGTGCTGGTGATTGGCACCACCGCCAGCTTTCCCTACATTCACGCCCCCATCGCTGAAACCCGCGCCGCTGGCGGGTTTGCCATTGAGATCAATCCGTTGCGAAGTGGGCTATCTGCCAGCATGGACGTGTTTTTCGAGAGTAGGGCGTTAGAAGTCATGCCGAAACTGATGAGTCACATTTTTTTCGATTGAATTTGCAAATGGAATTGATAGAAGGCATAGTCGCGTCTTCTTAACTATTACAGACACGGTCGTGCCCATGCTAAAGCGCTTCGCACCCCTCGTGCCCCTCGCACTCGTGACCCTGCTTTTTGGCTGCGCGGCGCATTCGCCGGTATCGCAGCAACAGGCTCTCAACCCGGTGACTCCCCAGTCCCAGGCCCAGGCGAAAGCTGTAACCCTGAATTTCCATGAAGAAGAGCTGGACACCGAAAAGGAACTGGCCGACTTCTCCGACAGCAGCAAGCCGTACCAGATGCCCATGCTGGCTGACAGCATCCTGGAACGTGGCAAGTCGCTGATCGGCACCCGCTATCGCACCGGCGGTTCCACTGAGTCGGGCTTCGACTGCAGCGGTTTCATCGGTTACCTGTTCCGCGAGGAGGCCGGCATGACCCTGCCGCGTTCCACGCGTGACATGATCAACGTGAACGCCCCGCTGGTAGCCCGCAACAACCTCAAGCCCGGTGACCTGCTGTTCTTCAGCACCCGCGGCCGTGGCCGTGTGAGCCATGCCGGGATTTACCTGGGCGACGACCAGTTCATTCACTCCAGCAGCCACCGCAGCGGTGGGGTGCGCATCGACAGCCTCGATGACGCCTACTGGAGAAAAACCTTTATCGAAGCCAAGCGTGCCTTGGCCATGGCGCCGACCACGACTATCTCGCGCAAGTAAGCTGTCTGGGCGGTATTCGCGGCGGCGACCCACTGAAAAGTGTGTCGCCGTTGCGCGTTTTCGGGTTTACAAACTAGTCTTCAACGGCAGTTGAATCAGGATGGTTCTGTTTATGTCGCTTACGGCCCGTTTCGCGCCATTATTGATTGCAGGCCTGCTCAGCGCCTGCGCCAGTCACACGCCGCCACCTGCGCCCGCGCCGGTGTACGCGCCTTTTGTGGCAGCCCCTCAGCAACCCTTGTCACCCGAAGCCGATGATGTGCTGATGCGGGCCATTGGCCTGGTAGGCACACCCTATCGCTGGGGCGGCAACACCCCCGACTCAGGGTTCGACTGCAGTGGCCTGATCGCTTACGTCTATCGCGATGCGGCGGGCATCAGCCTGCCGCGCTCAACCCGCGAGATGATCACCATGCGCGCACCGGATGTCAGCAAGGATGCCTTGCAGTCCGGGGACCTGATCTTCTTCGCCACCGAGGGTGGCTCCCATGTGAGCCATGCCGGTATCTATGTCGGGGAAGGGCGCTTCGTCCATGCGCCGGCCACCGGTGGCACGGTGAAGCTGGATTACCTCAACAAGCCCTATTGGCAGCGGGCCTACCTGAATGCCAAGCGGGTATTGCAGCCCTCAAGCCTGGCGCACAACCCTTAGGCCCGGTGTGCAATCACCCCGGCAGGCCCTGGCGAACCAGCGCCTGCGGGGGCATCGGCCTTGAATGTTCGGGGGGCTACTTCGCCGCGGTCACCCGCCACACCTTGTTGCCCACATCATCGGCCACCAGCACACCCCCCTTGTGGTCCTCGGTGACACCTACCGGGCGGCCCATGGCTTCTTCCTTGTCGTTCAGAAACCCGGTCAGCACGTCCACCGGCGGCCCGCTGGGCCGGCCATCGGCGAACGGCACGAAGATCACCTTGTAGCCACTGTGCGGCTTGCGGTTCCACGAACCGTGCTGGCTCACGTAGGCGCCGTGGTTGAACGGGGCGGGCAAGCCACCGCTGGTGCTGGCGAAGGTAAACCCGATAGAGGCGGTGTGCGGGCCCACGGCATAGTCCGGGGCAATGGCCTTGGCCACCAGATCCGGGTTCTGTGGGCTGACGCGGCTGTCCACGTGCTGGCCGTAGTAGCTGAATGGCCAGCCGTAGAAACCGCCGTCCTTTACCGAGGTGATGTAGTCCGGCACCAGGTCGCTGCCGATCTCATCGCGTTCGTTCACCGATGTCCACAGTTGCCCGGTCTGGGGTTCGAAGCCCATGCCATTGGGGTTGCGCAGGCCGGAGGCGTAAATGCGGTGTTCACCGGTGGCGCGGTCCACTTCCCAGATCGCGGCGCGGCCTTCTTCCTTGTCCAGGCCGTTCTCGCCCACGTTGCTGTTGGAGCCCACGGTCACGTACAGCTTGTTGCCGGAGGGGCTGGCGATGACGTTCTTGGTCCAGTGGTGGTTGAGCGTACCACCCGGCAGGTCGATCACCTTGGTGCCTGGACCGCTAATGCTGGTCGCGCCCGTGTCGTAGTGGAAGCGCAGCAGGGCATCGGTGTCGGCGACGTACAGGTCGCTGCCCACCAGCGTCATGCCGAACGGCGAGTTGAGGTTGGCGATGAATACCGTGCGGGTCTCCGCCACGCCGTCGCCGTCCTTGTCGCGCAGCAGCGTGATGCGGTTGGCGCTGGGAACCCCGGCGCCAGCCTTGCCCATGACCTTGTTCATCACCCAGCCCCTGACGCCCTTGCTGTCATCGGGCTTGGGTGGCGCATTGGTCTCGGCCACCAGCACATCGCCGTTGGGCAGCACGTAGAGCCAGCGCGGGTGGTCCAGGCCCTCGGCGAACGCGGCCACCTGGGTGCCGCGGGCGGGCTGGGGTTTTTCGTTGGCCGGCCAGCCGACGGCGTCGGCGATGTTTACCGTGGGGATCAGGGTCTTGTTGGGTTCCGGCAAGCGCGGGTGCGGGCCGGTACCGTCCGAAACCTTGAGCGTGGAGGACTCGCCACAGGCCAGCAGGGCGCTGGAGGCGAAGATGAGCAGGGCCAGGCGGGTCTTGTGCATTGTCGTTGTCTCGCTGAGGCGCATCATTGTCTGCAGTAGAGGTCGGGGGCGGCACGGTGGTTCCGGGGTATTTGTGCAAACCCAGGCCGCGCGCCGGCAAGTCACTTCGGCAGCTTTGATTGACGCTCCACCCCCAACCCTCTAACCTTCGCGACGTGTTTCAGGTGCCCGGCGGCCAAGCGGCCGGCAGGGTGAAACAGGGAAGCCGGTGGGGCGCCTTCGGGTGCGTGAACCCGGCGCTGCCCCCGCAACGGTAAATGAGTCAAGGCTGCGCACGGCGCCACTGAACCCCGGCGGTTCGGGAAGGCGCGTGGCCGGGGTGTTCATGCCCCCCGCTCATGAGCCCGGAGACCGGCCTGCAACCCTTCTCGGCAAAGCTGCGGCCTTGCCAGTCCATTTTGTTCTGTCGCGCGGGTGAGAGCGGCATTGACGAGTCTCGCTGCGTCCGGCCGGGCGGCGGCTTTTCGTCGATGCTGCCTGCGCGCAGGTGTAGCGGAGAGCTGCCATGAGTGAATCCCTGGAACGTGAAGAGCGCCATCTGGCGCGCATGCTGCGCAAGAAGGCGGTCATCGACGAGCGTATTGCCAATGCCCCCAATGAATGCGGGTTGCTGCTGGTATTGGGCGGCAATGGCAAGGGCAAGAGCAGTTCGGCTTTCGGCATGCTCGCGCGCGCCATGGGGCACGGCATGCAGTGTGGCGTGGTGCAGTTCATCAAGGGCCGCAATGCCACCGGTGAGGAGCTGTTTTTCCGCCGTTTCCCCGAGCAGGTGCGCTACCACGTGATGGGCGAGGGCTTCACCTGGGAAACCCAGGATCGCCAGCGTGACATCGCCGCGGCCGAAGCCGCCTGGGCCGTTTCGCGCCAGTTGCTGCGCGACGAGTCCATCGGCCTGGTGATCCTCGACGAACTGAACATCGCCCTCAAGCACGGCTACCTGGACCTGGAGCAGGTACTGGCCGACCTGCAGGCGCGCCCGCCCATGCAGCACGTGGTGGTGACCGGCCGCGGTGCCAAGGACGAGTTGGTGGAATTGGCGGATACCGTGACCGAGATGGGCATGGTCAAGCACGCTTTCCAGGCCGGCATCCGTGCCCAGAAAGGCATCGAACTATGACCCAGCCGCGTCATTGCCCGGCGGTACTGATCGCCGCGCCGGCGTCAGGCCAGGGCAAGACCACCGTCACCGCCGCCCTCGCGCGCCTGCATCGCAACCAGGGCCGCAAGGTGCGGGTATTCAAGTGCGGGCCGGATTTCCTCGACCCCATGATCCTGGAGCGCGCCAGCGGCGCCCCGGTGTACCAGCTCGACCTGTGGATGGTGGGCGCCGACGAGAGCCGTCGCCTGCTATGGGAAGCAGCGGCCGAGGCTGACCTGATCCTGATCGAAGGGGTGATGGGGCTATTCGATGGCACCCCCTCCAGCGCCGACTTGGCGCGCCATTTCGGTGTGCCGGTGTTGGGCGTGATCGACGGCACCGCCATGGCCCAGACCTTCGGCGCCCTGGCCCTGGGCCTGGCGCGTTACCAGTCCGACCTGCCATTCGCCGGGGTACTGGCCAACCGCGTCGGCACCTTGCGCCACGCGCAGTTGCTCGAAGGCAGCCTGACCGAAGGCCTGCGCTGGTACGGCGCCTTGTCGCGGGAAACCGGTATCGAACTGCCCAGCCGCCACCTGGGGCTGGTGCAAGCCAGCGAGCTCAACGACCTGGACCTGCGCCTGGACGCCGCCGCCGCGGCCCTGGCCGACAGCTGCGAGGTGGCGCTGCCGCCACCGGTGGCCTTTGCGGCGCCGACCCCGGTGCCTTGCGAGCCGCTGCTGGCGGGTGTGCGCATTGCCGTGGCCCGTGACGAAGCCTTTGCCTTTACCTACGGCGCCAGCCTGGACCTGCTGCGGGCCATGGGCGCGCAGTTGAGTTTCTTCTCGCCCCTTCACGATGGGCGCTTGCCTGCGTGTGACAGCCTCTACCTGCCGGGTGGCTACCCGGAACTGCACCACCCGACGCTGGCGGCCAACACCTCGATGCTGAGCGATATCCGTGAACACCACGCCGCAGGCAAACCGCTGCTGGCCGAATGTGGCGGCATGCTGTACCTGCTCGACGCCCTCACTGATGTCGACGGTGTGCGCGCCGACTTGCTGGGCCTGCTGCCGGGCGAAGCCGTGATGCAAAAGCGCCTGGCGGCCTTGGCCCTGCAAGCGGTGGAGTTGCCGGAGGGCACCCTGCGTGGTCACACCTACCATCATTCGCTGACCCGTACCGAATTGACGCCCATCGCCCGTGGCTTGAGCCCCAACGGCGGCCGTGGCGCCGAGGCGGTCTACCGCCTGGGGCGCTTGACGGCTTCTTATGTGCACTTCTATTTTCCTTCGAACCCGGCGGCCATCGCTGCCCTGTTCCGCCCCACAGGGGCCATGCCTGCCTGATGAATGACAACGCCTACACCCCCGCCGAGCGCGCGGCGGTCTACCGAGCCATCGGTGAACGCCGCGACATGCGCCATTTCGCCGGCGGTTCCATTGCCCCCGAACTGCTGACCCGCCTGCTGCATGCGGCACACCAGGCCCCCAGCGTCGGCCTGATGCAGCCCTGGCGCTTTATCCGTATCAGCCAGCGTGAGCTGCGCGGCCAGATCCAGGGCGTGGTGGAAGCTGAGCGCGTGCGCACCGCCCAGGCACTGGGCGAACGCTCCGATGAGTTCATGAAGCTCAAGGTCGAAGGTATCAGCGATTGCGCCGAAGTGCTGGTGGCAGCGTTGATGGACGGCCGCGAGCGGCACATCTTCGGCCGCCGTACGCTGCCGGAGATGGACCTGGCGTCGTTATCCTGCGCCATCCAGAACCTGTGGCTGGCGGCACGTGCCGAGGGGCTCGGCATGGGCTGGGTGTCGCTGTTCGACCCACAGGCACTGGCCGCGCTGCTGGGCCTGCCCGAAGGCGCCAAGCCCATGGCGGTGCTGTGCCTGGGGCCGGTGACCGAGTTCTACCCGTCACCCATGCTGGTGATGGAAGGCTGGGCCGAGGAAAAACCCCTGAGCGAGATGCTCTACGAGAACCATTGGGGAGTGAAACCATGAGTGTGGCCCTGGTCACCGTCGCCGGCGTGGCGCTGGACGCCTTGCTCGGCGAACCCAAGCGCCGCCACCCGCTGGTGGCGTTCGGGCGCCTGGCCGACCGCCTGGAGCGCCGTTTCAACAGCGGTGGCCGCGGCTGGCGCAGCCATGGTGTGACGGCCTGGTTCCTGGCGGTCATCCCGCTGACCCTGGCGGCGACGCTGCTGTCCTGGCTGCCTTATATGGGTACCCTGGTGGAAATACTCGCGCTGTACTGTGCCCTTGGCCTGCGCAGCCTCGGCGAGCACGTAGAGCCGGTGGCCCAGGCCCTGCGCAGCGACGATCTGGACACCGCGCGCACCCGCGTCGGCTACCTGGTCAGCCGCCAGACCAGCGAGCTGGACGCTACCGCGGTGGCCCGCGCCGCCACCGAGTCGGTACTCGAAAACGGCAGCGATGCGGTATTCGCCGCGCTGTTCTGGTTCGCCGTGGCCGGCGCGCCGGGGGTGGTGCTGTACCGTCTGAGCAACACCCTGGACGCCATGTGGGGCTACCGCAACGAGCGCTTCGAGCGTTTTGGCTGGGCAGCAGCCCGCATCGACGACGTCCTCAACTATGTGCCTGCACGGTTGGTGGCCCTGACCTATGCCTTGCTGGGCAAGACCCGCCTGGCCCTGCGCTGCTGGCGGCAGCAAGCGCCGAAGTGGGACAGCCCCAACGCTGGCCCGGTCATGGCCGCCGGCGCCGGTGCCCTGGGCGTCGAGTTGGGCGGCCCGGCCATTTACCACGGCGAACTGCACGAGCGCGCGACCCTGGGCGAAGGTCCGGCCGCCGATGCTTCGGCCATCGACCGTGGCTGGCAACTGGTGCAGCGCGGCGTGTGGCTGTGGCTGCTGATTCTATGTATCGGGGGGCAATTCTATGCTTGAGCATGGCGGCGGGCTGCGCAAGGCAGCACTGCACTACGGTATTCCCGAGTCCCAGTGGCTGGACCTGTCCACAGGCCTGGCGCCCTGGCCCTGGGCGATCCCCGCCATACCCGAACGCGCCTGGGCCCGGCTGCCGGAAACCGACGATGGCCTGGAAGCGGCCGCCTGCGCCTATTACGGCGTGAACCAGGTACTGCCGGTACCGGGTTCCCAGTGTGCTATCCAGTTGCTGCCGCGCCTGCGCCGTGGCGGCAAGATCGGCGTGCTGTCGCCGTGCTACGCCGAACACGCCGAGGCCTGGCGCCGTGCCGGCCACCTGGTGCGCGAAGTCAGCGAGAGCGAGGTGGACTTCTTCCTCGACAGCCTCGATGTGCTGGTCGTGGTCAACCCCAACAACCCCACCGGCCGCCTGTTGCCTGCCGAGCGCCTGCTGGACTGGCATGCGCGCCTGGCCCAGCGCGGGGGCTGGCTGGTGGTGGACGAAGCCTTCGTGGACGTCACGCCCGAGGCCAGCCTGGCGGCCCATGTGGAGCGCCCCGGGCTGATCGTGTTGCGCTCTTTCGGCAAATTCTTCGGCCTGGCCGGGGTGCGCCTGGGCTTCGTCCTGGCCCAGGCCAGGTTCCTGCAACTGCTGGGCGAGCAGGTGGGGCCCTGGGCGGTCAGTGGCCCCACACGCATCCTTGGCCAGGCTTGCCTGAGCGATACCGCCGGGCACCAGCAGCGCATCGAGCGCAGCCGCCTGGCCGGTGTGCGCCTGGCCAACCTGCTGGGGCGCCATGACCTGGCGCCCCACGGTGGTTGCGCGCTGTTCCAGTGGCTGGTCACCGACAAGGCCGAGATACTCAAGGACTTCCTGGCCCTGCGTGGCATCCTGGTTCGTCTATTCGTGGCCACCAGCAGCGTGCGTTTCGGCCTGCCGGCCGAGGAAGCCGACTGGGTGCGGCTGGAACAGGGCCTGCGGGCATTCAACGAGGCGTATTCATGACAACCCTGATGGTGCAGGGCACCACCTCCGACGCCGGCAAGAGCACCCTGGTGACGGCCCTGTGCCGCTGGCTGACCCGCCAGGGCGTGGCCGTGGTGCCATTCAAGCCGCAGAACATGGCGCTCAACAGTGCCGTGACCGCCGATGGCGGCGAGATCGGCCGCGCCCAGGCCGTGCAGGCCCAGGCGGCGTACCTGCAACCGCATACCGACATGAACCCGGTGCTGCTCAAGCCCAACAGCGACACCGGCGCCCAGGTGATCATCCACGGCCGCGCGGTCACTACCATGAACGCCGTGGCGTACCACGACTACAAGGCCATCGCCATGCAGGCGGTGCTGGCTTCCCATCAGCGCCTGGCCGAGCGATACGACGTGGTCATGGTGGAAGGCGCCGGATCACCGGCCGAGATCAACCTGCGGGCGGGTGACATTGCCAACATGGGCTTCGCCGAGAAAGTCGACTGCCCGGTGCTGCTGATCGCCGACATCAACCGCGGCGGGGTATTCGCCCATCTGGTCGGTACCCTGGAGTTGCTATCGCCCAGCGAACAGGCGCGGGTGCAGGGCTTCATCATCAACCGGTTCCGCGGTGACCTGGCCTTGCTGCAACCCGGCCTGGACTGGCTGGAGGCGCGCACCGGCAAGCCGGTGATCGGCGTGCTGCCCTATGTGCTCGACCTGCACCTGGAGGCCGAGGACGGCCTGGACCGCCGCCAGGCCGACAAGGCCGCCCAGGTGCTCAAGGTGATCGTGCCGGTGCTGCCGCGCATCAGCAACCACACCGATTTCGACCCGCTGCGCCTGCACCCCCAGGTCGACCTGCAGTTCATCGGCCCTGGCGACAGCATTCCGCCGGCCGACCTGATCATCCTGCCCGGCTCCAAGAGCGTGCGCAGTGACCTGGCTTACCTGCGCGCCCAAGGCTGGGACGGCGCCATCGCTCGCCACCTGCGCTACGGCGGCAAGCTGCTGGGCATTTGTGGTGGCCTGCAGATGCTCGGCCAGCAGGTGCATGACCCGCTGGGCCTGGAAGGGCCGGCCGGGTCCAGCACCGGGCTCGGCTTGCTGGGGTTTGAAACCACCCTGGAAAGCGAGAAGCAACTGCGCAACGTGCACGGGCGCCTGAGCCTGGAGGACGCCGACGTGGCCGGCTATGAAATTCACGCCGGGGTCACCTGCGGCCCGGCCCTGGGCCAGCCACTGGTGTACCTGGACGATGGCCGCAGCGACGGTGCCATCAGTGACGACGGCCACGTGATGGGCACCTACTTGCACGGGCTGTTCGAATACCCGGCCTCCAGCAGCGCACTGCTGCGCTGGGCTGGCCTTGAGAACGTGCAGGAGGTGGATTACCACGCCCTGCGCGAAGTGGACATCGAGCGCCTGGCCGACCTGGTGGAAAACCACCTGGATACCCAGCGCCTGCGTGCCTTGTGTGGCCTGCGAGAGAGTACTGCCCCATGCTGCAACTGATTCTCGGCGGCGCCCGCTCGGGCAAGAGCCGCCTGGCCGAACAGCGAGCTGCCGACAGCGGCCTGGCCGTGACCTACATCGCCACCAGCCAGCCACTGGACGGGGAAATGAATGCCCGGGTGCAACTGCACCGCGAGCGTCGCCCGGCCCATTGGGCGCTGGTGGAAGAACCCCTGGAACTGGCACGGGTGCTGCGCGAGCAGGCCAGCCCCGAGCGCTGCCTGTTGGTGGACTGCCTGACCCTGTGGCTGACCAACCTGCTGATGGTCGAAGACCCCCAGCGCCTGGCCGCCGAACGCGATGCGCTGTTGCAGTGCCTGGCCGGCCTGCCCGGTGAAATCATCTTTGTCAGCAACGAGACCGGCCTGGGCGTCGTGCCCCTGGGTGAATTGACCCGTCGCTATGTCGACGAGGCCGGCTGGTTGCACCAGGCCCTGGCCGAACGCTGCCAGCGTGTGACGCTGACCGTGGCCGGGCTACCCCTTACCTTGAAAGGAACCGACGCATGAGCAATGCCTGGTGGCTGCAACCTTGCCAGCCCATCGATACCCTGACGCTGCAACAGGCCCAGGAGCGTCAGCGCCAGCTGACCAAGCCAGCCGGTTCCCTGGGCCCGCTGGAAGACGTGGCTGTGCAACTGGCGGGCCTTCAGCGACGCCTGAAGCCGGCGGTGGACAAGGTCTGGATCAGTATCTTCGCCGGTGACCACGGCATCGTCGCCGAGGGGGTGTCGCCTTACCCTCAGGAAGTCACCTGGCAAATGCTGCTCAACTTCGTCAATGGCGGCGCGGCCATCAGCGTCCTGGCCCGGCAGTTGAACGCGCAGCTTGAAGTGGTCGACCTGGGCACTGCGTCCTCGGTGGACAACCTGCCTGGTGTGCGCCACGAACGCGTCGGCCCCGGCACCCGCAACTTCGCCGTTGAACCGGCCATGACCCGCGAGCAGGGCGAACAGGCGCTGCAAGTGGGGCGTGACAGCGTGCAGCGCGCCGTGGCGGCAGGCACCGAGCTGTTCATCGGTGGCGAAATGGGCATCGGCAATACCAGTTCGGCGGCCGCCTTGGCCTGCGCGTTGCTCGACTGCCCCATCACTGACCTGGCAGGCCCGGGTACTGGCTTGGATGCCGCAGGCGTCAGCCACAAGGCCCAGGTTATCCAGCGCGCGCTGGACACCCACGCCGGTCTGCCCAGCGAGCCACTGGAGCGCCTGTTCTGCTTCGGCGGTTTCGAGGTGGTGGCCTTGGTGGGCGCCTACCTGGCGTGCGCCCAGGCTGGCATCGCCGTGCTGGTGGACGGTTATATCTGCACCGTCGCGGCGTTGGTGGCCACGCGCCTGAACCCTTCGTGCCGGCCGTGGTTGCTGTTCGGCCACCGGGGTGCCGAGCCGGGCCACCGCCACGTCCTCGCGGCCCTGGACGCCCAGCCGTTGCTGGACCTGGGCCTGCGCCTGGGCGAGGCCAGCGGTGCCGCCCTGGCCGTGCCGCTGTTGCGCCTGGCCTGCGATCTGCACGGACAGATGGCGACCTTCGCCGAAGCCGCGGTGGCGGACCGCAGCGAATGAGCCTGACGCTGGACCTGCTGCGCCATGGCGAAACCGAACTGGGCGGCGGCCTGCGCGGCAGCCTCGATGATGCCCTGACCGCTCGCGGCTGGCAGCAGATGCAGGATGCCGTGGACGAGCGCGGGCCGTGGGACCGCATCATCAGTTCGCCGCTGCAGCGCTGCCGGCTGTTCGCCGAAGCGCTGGCGGCCCGCCGGCAACTGCCCCTGAGCCTTGAACCCGGTCTGCAGGAACTGCACTTCGGTGACTGGGAAGGGCGCAGCGCCGCCGAGCTGATGCAGACCGACGAGCGCGGCCTGGGGCTGTTCTGGTCCGACCCCTACGGTTTCACCCCGCCCAACGGTGAACCGGTGCTGGAATTCAGTACGCGGGTGCTGGGTGCGGTAGCGCGGCTGCACCAGGCCTGGCCCGGCCAGCGCCTGCTGGTGGTGAGCCATGGCGGTGTCATGCGCCTGCTGCTGGCCCGCGCCCGGGGCCTGCCGCGGGAGCAACTGCTGTCGGTGGAGGCAGGCAATGGCAGCCTGTTTACCCTGACGCGCCTGGCCGATGGCCAACTGCACGAAGGGGCCTGACGCATGTTGCCGTTCTGGATCGCCCTGCAGTTCCTCAGCAGCCTGCCGGTACGCCTGGCAGGCATGCCGCCGCCCAAGGCGATGGGCCGCTCGTTGTTGTGCTACCCCTTGGTCGGCCTGCTGTTCGGCGGGCTGTTGTGGGCGCTGAACCTGGTGCTGGCCGGGACGCCAGCGCTGCTGCATGCGGCGTTGTTGTTGGCCGCGTGGGTGCTGCTCAGTGGTGGCCTGCACCTGGACGGCCTGGCCGATAGCGCCGATGCCTGGCTGGGCGGCTTCGGTGATCGCGCCCGGACGTTGGAGATCATGAAGGACCCGCGCAGCGGCCCGATCGCCGTGGTGACGCTGGTGCTGGTGTTGTTGCTCAAATTCTGCGCCCTGCTGGCGGTGGTCGACAGTGGCCATGCCCAGGTACTGCTGATCGCGCCGCTGCTGGGGCGGGCGTCGCTTTTGGGCCTGTTTCTCACTACCCCCTACGTACGCGCGGGCGGCCTGGGTCAGGCGTTGGCCGATCACTTGCCGCGGGCCGCTGGGCGGGGCGTGCTGTTGGTGAGTGTCGCCGCCTGCTGGCTGCTGGCGGGTTTCAAAGGCATGGCCATGGTCGCGGTGGCGGTGCTGATCGGTGCCTGGTTGCGCCGGCAGATGTGTCGGCGCCTGGGGGGCACGACCGGCGACACCGCCGGGGCGTTGCTGGAACTGCTGGAAATGGCCGTTCTGGTCAGTTGGGCCCTTTAGGGTTGGGTGCCCTGCTGGACAGTACGATTGCCGCGAAGATCAATACGCCGCCTGCCAGCATGCGCGCCGTTGGCGTTTCGCTGAAGAACACCCAGGCAAAGGCAATGCCGTAGACCGGTTCCAGGGCGAACACCACCGCTGCGGTGCGCGCCTTGATCACCGCCAGGCTGGCGACGAAAAGGCTGTGGGCCAGGCCGGTACAGAATACCCCCAGCAGGCCGATCCATAGCCAGTCCATGCCGCCCAAGGTGGCCAATTGCGGCACGGCCAGGGGCGCCAGGCACACCGCCACCACCGCGTTCTGGCACAGCGCTGCCTGAACCGGCGGAACACGGGCGCCACCGGCGCGGTTCACCAGCGACAGCACCGCGAATGTCAGCCCTGAGAGCATGGCCCACAACAGGCCAGTGGTGGCCTGGCTGGCGAGATCGAACGCAGGCGTCACCAGGATCAGGCCGACGCTGACCAGCAGCACCAGCATGACTTCCCTGAGGTGGATACGCTCACGAAACACCAGGCTTTCCAGCAGCACGGTGAATGCCGGGAAGCTGGCGAACCCCAGTGTCGCCACCGCCACCCCGGCGACCTTCACCGCGATAAAGAATGTGACCCAGTGGCCGGTCAACAGCACTCCGGCCGCCAACAGCCGCCCCCAGTCACCCCGCCTCAGCGGTTGCCAGCCATGCCGCGTGAGCCGGGCGAATGCCGCCAGGGCCAGCACCGCGAATGCCGCGCGGCCCATCACGATGACCACGGCGCTGGCGTTGGCCAGCTTGCCGAACACTCCAGCCAGGCCGAAGAACAACGCGCCGATATGCAGGGCGCCAAGGGCGGTACGGGGCGTCATGGGCATCCTTGCTGTGGTGGGGGTGGGCCAGCCCTGTTTGGTCGCTTTGGATCGGTCAGAGACCGATTGGCTTGTCACACCATTGTCGCATGCCTGTCATGGTCATTTCACGGCACACTCGCAAGCTTGTGCAAACCCCGACGGAGCTTGCCCATGACCAGCGCCCAGTTTCCCAAGTCCAGCGGCAAGCAGCGTGTTCGCACGTTGTGGATATCCGATGTACACCTGGGCACCCGCGACTGCCAGGCCGAGCACCTGTCGCGCTTTCTCAAGGCGTACCACGCCGACCGCATCTACCTGGTGGGCGACATCATCGACGGCTGGAAGATGCGCAGTGGCATGTATTGGCCCCAGGCGCACACCAATGTGATACGCCGCCTGCTGACCATGGCCAAGCGCGGTACTGAAGTGATCTACGTCACGGGCAACCACGACGAGTTCCTGCGTCGCTATTCGAAACTGATGCTGGGCAATATCCAGTTGGTCGACCAGGCCGAACACCTGACCGCCGATGGTCGTCGGCTATTGGTCATCCATGGCGACCAGTTCGACGTCATCACCCGTTACCACCGGTGGCTGGCGTTCCTGGGGGACTCGGCCTACGAGTTCACGCTTACCCTGAACCGCTGGCTGAACCATTGGCGGGCGCGCTATGGCTACGGGTACTGGTCGCTGTCGGCGTACCTCAAGCACAAGGTCAAGACCGCGGTCAGTTTCATCAGCGACTTCGAGGAAGCCATTGCACACGAGTGCGTGAAGCGTGGTTTCCACGGTGTGGTATGCGGGCACATCCACCATGCCGAGATCCGCAAGGTGGGGGAGGTCGAGTACCTCAATTGCGGGGACTGGGTGGAGTCCTGCACGGCACTGATCGAACACTGGGACGGCCAGATCGAACTCTACCGCCTGGCCGACGCCCAGGCCCGCCAACAGGCTCAGCCACAACCCACTGTGGCGTGAACGCCTGCTGGGGGAGCTACCTCGGTCGCACAGGGGGCCAATTCCAGCCCCAATGCGGCATGACGGTTCAGAACCCCACCTTGCCCACCAGCATGTCCCGGTACATCACGAAATCCCCCGCCAGGCTGTACAGCGGGTAGCGGAACGTGGCCGGGCGGTTTTTCTCGAAGAAGAAGTGCCCGGCCCAGGCGAAGCCGTAGCCGGCGATGGGCAGCGCGATCAGCAGCGCCCAATTGCCGCTGCCGACGATCCACGCCACCAGGGCGATGACCAGGCTGGTGCCCACGAAGTGCAGGCGGCGGCACGTGCTGTTGCTGTGCTCGGCGAGGTAATAGGGGTAGAAATCGCTGAAACGGTCGAACTGTTGGGTAGTATTCACGACGACGGCCTCGCCTGACGATCAATGGGGCTACGTGGGACCTTATTTGAGTCTAGAGTGAACGACAAGGCGAGCCACTGACTATTGGCGCCACTTTTGTATCTTTTGACACAATCGCCGTGGTGCGGAATGGGGCAGTACAGGCATGAGTGAAAGGACCACGTCGGCCAGTTGGGCCATGGGCATCGTCAAGGCGCTGGAGCTGGAAGGGCTGGACTGCCCCGCGTTGTTTCGCCAGCTTGGGCTGGACTTCCGCGCCCTGGACGACCCCGATGCGCGCTTCACCCAGGACTCCATGACCCGCTTGTGGACCCTGGCGGTGGAACTGTCCGGCAACCCGGCCATCGGCCTGAACATGGCGCGGGTGGTACGCCCGGCATCCTTTCATGTCGTGGGCTATGCCTTGATGTCCAGCCGCACCCTGGCCGAGGGGTTCGAGCGCCTGGTGCGCTACCAGCGCATCATCGCCGAAAGCGCCGACGTCTGCTTCAAGTTGCTGCCCGAGGGCTACGGCCTGATCGTCACGGTGCACGGCGATCATCTGGTCCCCACGCGCCAGAGTGCCGAGGCCTCGCTGGCTTGTGCGCTGTCACTGTGCAGCTGGCTTACCGGGCGTACCCTGCAACCGCGCAAGGTGTTGTTGCAGGGGCCCGAACCGGTGGACCTGGAGCCCTACCAACGGGCCTTTCACGCGCCCATGGCGTTCGGTGCCGTTCATGACGCGCTGATTTTCGAACGGGCCGACATGGAAGTGCCGCTGCCCACGGCCAACGAAGCCATGGCGGCGCTGCATGACCGCTTTGCCGGGGACTACCTGGCGCGCTTCACGGAAGGCCGGGTAACGCACCAGGCACGGCAGGTGCTGTGCCGGCTATTGCCCCAGGGCGAACCCAAGCGCGAAGCGGTGGCCCACGTGCTGCACCTCTCCCAGCGCACGCTGCAGCGACGGTTGCGTGAAGAGAACACCAGCTTTCAGGCGTTGCTCGACGATACCCGCCGCGAGCTGGCGGAGCAGTACATGGCCCAGGCCCAGATGACGCTGCTGGAAGCGGCTTACCTGCTGGGCTTTGCCGACCCCAGCAACTTTTTTCGCGCCTTCCGCCGCTGGTTCGACACCACGCCCGGCGAATACCGGGCCCGCTTGCTGGGCATCGAAGCCGCGGTGGTCAGTGACGCCAGAACGCCGGCATGCACAGCACCAGCACCGTGATGATCTCGAGGCGGCCCAGCAGCATGCCGCCGGACAGAATCCATTTTGCCGCCGACGGCAGGCTAGCGAAGTTGCCGGCCGGGCCGATGGTTTCTCCAAGCCCCGGGCCCACCCCCGAAACGGTACTGGCGGCGCCGGTCAGCGCAGTCATCCAGTCCAGGCCGAGCAGCGACAGCGCCAGGGCGATGCCGCTGATGGTGATGGCGAAGAAGAACGAAAAGGTCAGGATCGAGCGAACGATGTCTTCATCCAGCCGGTGGCCGTTGTACTTCTGGCGGATCACCGCCCGAGGGTGAATCAGCTGGTTGAGGTTGGCCTTGAGCAGGATATAGGCCACCTGGAAGCGAAAGATCTTCACCCCGCCCGCCGTCGAGCCCGAGCAACCGCCAATGAACCCCAGGTAGAAAAACAGCATCAACGCGAAGTTGCCCCACAGGCTGTAGTCACCCAGGGCGAACCCCGTGGTGGTGACCACCGAGGTCACGTTGAGCGCCACATGGCGCAGCGCGTCCCACCAGGGCAGTTGGGTCGTCCACCAGTACCAGGTGGTCATCACCAGCCAGGTCACCAGCAACAGGCCCAGAAAGCCCTGCACCTGTTCGTCCTTGAGCAACGCCCGGCGGTTGCCGCGCAGGGTGGCCACGTACAAGGTGAACGGCAGGCTGCCCAGAATCATCACCACCACCGCCACCCAGTGCACCGCCGGTTGCGACCACTTGGCCAGGGACTGGTCGGAAGTCGAGAAACCGCCGGTCGAAATCGCCGACATCGCGTGGTTGATGGCATCGAACAGGCTCATGCCCGCCGCCCAGAAGGCCAGGCTGCCCAGGGCGGTGATGCCGATGTATACCAGCACGATCGATTTGGCCACCATGTGCGAGCGCGGCATGACCTTTTCCGAGCGGTCGGAGGATTCGGTCTGGAACAGGCGCATGCCGCCCACGCGCAACAGCGGCAGGATGGCCACCGCCATGCCGATGAAGCCGATGCCGCCCAGCCAGTGCAGCAGCGAGCGCCACATCAGGATGCCGGGGCTCATGGTGTCCAGGCCGCTGAGTACCGTGGAGCCGGTGGCGGTGATGCCGGACATGCTTTCGAAGAAGGCATCGGTGTAGCTGATGTGCTCGGTGAGCACAAAGGGCAGGGCGGCGAACACGCACACCACCAGCCAGCTGCTGACGGTCAGCAGGTACATGTCCCGTGGGCGCAGGTGCACATGCTCGGGGCGCCCCGGGATGATCAGCGCCAGGCCGGCGACAAAGGTGATCAGGCTGGACCACAGGAATGATGGCAGGTCGCTGGTGTGCTGGAAAATCAGCAACGTCGCCATGGGCACGGCCATGCTGATGGCCAGCGTGATCAGGAAGATGCCGATGATGAAACCAATGATTCGCAGGGTCGGCAACGCCATGGAGTCCGCTCGGGGCTTGAAAATGAAGGGCGCCATTCTACCTGTGGGTCCGGGCATGTAAACCCGACAGGGGTTTGCTCATTGTGTCTAGAATAGCGTTACTCAACTGTTCAGGGAGGTGGCCGATGGAGGCCCTCGACGTATTGCTCAACCGTGTTTCCGTGCCACGCCTGGTAGAACCGGCGCCCACGGCGCAGCAGCGCGAAGTGCTGTTCCAGGCCGCCCTGCGCGCGCCAGACCATGGCCAGTTGCGGCCGTGGCGGTTCTTGACGGTGGAGGGCGCGGCCCGTGAACAGCTGGGCGAGATCCTTGCCGAAGCTGCGCGATTGAAGGGCGATACCAGCGAGGCGGCACTGGAAAAAGCCCGCGGCATGCCGTTGCGTGCGCCGCTGGTGGTCGTGGTGGTGGCGCGCCTTCAGGATCACTTCAAGGTGCCGAAAAGCGAGCAGTTGCTGGCTGCCGGCTGCGCGGCGCAGAACATTCTGCTGGCCGCTTATGCCCAGGGCGTCGGCGCGGTATGGCGTACCGGTGAGCTGGCCTATGCGCCTCATGTCGCCAAGGGGCTGGGGCTGGCGCAGGGCGAGGAGGTCATTGCCTTCCTGTACCTGGGTACCCCGCTGAACCCGCCGCGCGAAGCGCCCAAGGTCAGCACCGCCGACTACGTCAGCGCCTGGTCGGTTTGATACCGCGCTTTACGTAATTCGCCGCGCAACCGTGGGCGCAGCCTTTACCCGCGAGGCACATCGCGTGTGCCGCCGACGCGGCCAGGTCCGCTGCTACTGAGTTCGCGCCGGACCTGCCGCGTCACAGGCGCCGCGGTACTTCAAGCCTGGGTCACTGGCGTCAACGGCAGGTCAAGGATGGCCAGGAAACCGCCCTCCGGGTGGTTGGCCAGGGTCAGGGTGCCGCCATGGCGCTCCACCGCGCGGCGGGCGATGGCAAGGCCCAGGCCGTGGCCGGCTGCGGTCTGGCCGGGAGCGCGGTAGAACGGTTCGCCCAGTTGCGCCAGGTGTTCGTCACCCACCCCGGGACCATGGTCGCGCACGCTGATTTCCACCCGCTCGTTTTTCAACTGGGCGCCCAGTTCGATCGGCTGGCCTTCAGGGTTGAACCGCAAGGCGTTGCGCACCAGGTTGTCCACCGCCCGCTCGATCATGGTCGGCCAGCCGGTCAGGGTCAGGCCCTGCTCACACTGAATCTTGATCTGCTGCTCGGCGGCGCTGAGGCGGGCATCATTGCGCACGCTCTTGAGCACCGTGGCCAGTTCCACCGGTTCGGCCGTGGCATGCTCGGCGTCCAGGCGGGCCAAGGTGAGAATTTCACTGATCAGCGCCTCCAGGCGGTCGCACTCGCGGGTCAGGCGTGGCCACAGGCGTTCGCGCTGTTCCGGCTCGGCGCGTTCGGCCAGGGCCAGGGCAATGCGCAGGCGCGCCAGGGGTGAACGCAGCTCGTGGGACACGTCTCGCAGCAACTGCCGCTGGCTGCCGATCAGGCTTTGCAGGCGTGCGCCCATGCGGTTGAAGTCGGTGGCCAGCACGCCGAACTCGTCACGGCGGTCGGCCAGCCGCGCCAGGCTGTTCTGCTGGTAGGTAGTCTGCCCCAGGTCATGTACCGCGCCGCGCAAGCGGCTCAGCGGGCGGGTGATGGACAGGGTCACCAGCAGGCTGAACAAGGTCAGCACCACCAGGGCGATACCCAGGGCACTCAACGGCCACACCAGGCTCTCACGGCGCCAGGCATCCAGTTCCGGGTGGGCGATACGGTAAATCAGCAGGTAGGTATCACCGGTCTTGGGGCTGGTGTACTCGGCGGTCAGGCGCCGCCATGGCAGTGGGCGGTCATCGTTGCCATCGTTCTGGCGTGCTTCGAACGCGGCCGCGCGGCGGGGGAAGGTGCCAGGCACCACGGCTTCGCCTGCCTCGTTGAGCACCTGAACGTCAATGTGGTAACGCCACTTGCGTTGCTCCAGCAATTGCTGGGCCGCGTCCTGGCCGTCCTTCTCGTAGGTCGTGACCCAGGTCTCGGCCAGGTTTTTCAGGCCCGGGTGACGGCTGAGAATCCAGGTGTCCTGGTTCAGTATGTGGCCGAGCAGAATCGACAGGCCGGCGACGAGGGTGATGGCCAGCCAGAAGCTTGCCAGGATGCGCCAGAACAATGATCGCAAGGGAGTACCTCAAATGCAGAAGCCCGGCACGCGTGAACGTGTCGGGCGGGGTCAACGATGAGCGAAGCTTACTGGGCTTTTTGTGCCTTTTGCGCTTTCCAGGCCTGGAATTCCTTCCATTCGGCGCGGCGCTCGTCCTGCTTCTTCTTCATTTCGTCGAACTGTTTCTGCTGAGTCGGGTTCAGCACGGCGCGGATGTCGGCGCGAGCCTTGTCATGCTTGGCCTGGATTTCATCCTTCATCGCCTTCTGGTCGGCGGCTGGCAGTTTTTCCAGGTAGCGATGCAGCACTTCACGGTCGATGTGGCGTTCCTGGCCCATCAGTTGGCCGATCTTCTCGCGCTGTTCCGGGGTCAGGTCCAGTTTGGCGAAGCCGTCACGCGGGCCGCGCTCGTGGTGCATGCCTGGGCCGCCGAAGTCAGGGCCCGGGCCGAAACCAGGGCCGCCAGGGCCGCCTTCGGGCGCCGCCATGGCAACGGTGGGCAGGGCGGCGGCGAACATCAGAGCCATCAGGGTCTTGCGCATGGTGAATCTCCTTGTCTCGTTGCCGGTGTTAACCGGATGAGCTCAGTTTAAGGAGATCAAGGTCAGGTGCGGTCAGGGGAGCGTAAAGCTTGAGTAAAGAGAGGCAGTGGCAAGCTGCAAGCCGCGAGCCTTGCCCGCTTCTGACGTGCAGCTTGCCGCTCACCACTGAAAGCCCCGGCCCACGGGCGGGCCTACTCGGCGTAGTAGTAGCCGCGGCTGCGCAGGGCGACGATGCGCGGGCGGCCGTCGGCGTGGGGGCCGATTTTCTTGCGCAGGTTGCTGACGTGCATGTCCAGGCTGCGGTCATACAGGGTCAGTTTGCGGCCCAGGGCAATCTGTGCCAGTTCCTGTTTGTCCAGCGGCTCGCCCGGCTGGCGCAGCAGCGCTTCGAGCAGGCGGCTTTCGGACACGGTCAAGGTGATGTCGTGCTCGTCGATGGTCACCACGCCCCGCGCCTGGCTGAAGCACAGGTCGCCCAGTTCCAGCTGCCCGCTGGTCGCGGTCGGGTGGCTGCGGCGCAGCACCGCCCGCAGGCGAGCCGTCAGTTCGCGCGGGTCGCAGGGTTTGGCCAGGTAGTCATCGGCACCCAGCTCCAGGCCCAGGATGCGGTCCAGGGGCTCACCCCGGGCCGACAGCATCAGCACCGGCAGGTCGGCATGCTCGTTGCGCAGTTGCTTGAGCAGCTCCAGGCCGCTGCCGTCGGGCAGCATCACGTCCAGCACCACGGCGGCAGGGGACAGTTCGGCCAGGGCCTTGCGCGCGCTGGCGCCATCGTGGCAGGCACGCACCACGAAACCTTCCTGGCCCAGCCAACTGCTCAGGAGCTCGCACAGCTCCACGTCATCATCAATCAGTAACAGATCGCTCATGAAACTCTCAATTCAACCATTGCCGACGTTGTCTACGCCCGCCGCTGATAAAGATACCGCACAGGGCGGCCAACAAGGCTACACCCGCGCCCGTGACAAACCATTGCTGTTGTTCGGTCAACAGCCGTACGCCAGGGGCAGCCTTGGCCTGGGCTTCCTGCAATTGCAGTTTGAGCCGCTGGTTTTCCTGACTCAGCGCCGCCCGCAGGCGTTCGCCTTCGTTCAGCCGTTGCTGCAGCTCGTCGAGCTGCGGTCTGTTGGTCAGGGACAAGGGCGTCGAACCATCATCGGCCTGGGCATCGCTGGCGCCCAGCAGCAGCACGAGCAACAGCGAAAACAGCAGACTCTGGCGCATAGTGACTCCTTATTCTGTCGATTGTTCGGCAGGTTGTCGGCAGCCACGGGCGAATGATGAGGCAATGGGGCGATGCAAAGGGCGAAATGTGCGTTCTGCAGGCACTGGCTTGCCAGCGAGCTTTTTCGGACACAGCTCGCTGGCAAGCCAGCGCCTGCAGACCCAGGCCGTTACGGCAGGGTTTGCTTGAACGGTTTGACCAGCACGTCAGCGTAGACACCGGCTTCCACGAACGGGTCGGCACCGGCCCACTCCTGCGCGGCGGCGAGGGATTCGAACTCGGCGACGATCAGGCTGCCGGAGAAGCCGGCGGCGCCCGGGTCGTTGCTGTCTACCGCCGGGTGCGGGCCGGCCAGGACCAGGCGGCCGTCGTCCTTGAGTTTTTCCAGGCGCGCCAGGTGAGCCGGGCGAACGCTCAGGCGTTTTTCCAGCGAGTCAGGCGTGTCGGTGGCAATGATTGCGTAGAGCATGTCAGTCCTCGGTCTTCGGGGTAGTGGTATCTGCGTCATGCATGTGGCGGGACAGGTAGATACCCTGGCCCACCAGGAACAGCAGGGTCATGCCCAGGCTGCCGAACACCTTGAAATCCACCCAGATGCTCTGGAAGGTGAAGGCCACGAACAGGTTGGCGGCACCGCTGAACAGGAAAAACACGATCCAGGCGACGTTCAGGCGCGCCCATACCCCATCGGGCAGGGTCAGGGCGTGGCCCATCAGGCGCTTGATCAGCAAGCGGTCACCGATGAAGTGGCTACCGGCGAACGCCAGGGCGAACAGCCAGTTGACCACCGGTGCCTTCCATTTCAGGAACGTCTCGCTGTGGAAGGCCAGGGTCAGGCTGCCGAACACCAGGCACGCGGCGAGGGTCAGCCACTGGCTCTTCTCCAGCTTGCGCTGGGTGATGAACAGAATGCCGTAGACGATGATGGAACTGGCGATCAGCACGCCCGTGGCGCTGAAGATGCCGCCCAGGGTCACCTGCTGGCCGGCGACTTCGACGGTGCGCGGGTCAAGCTTGTAGACGATGAAAAACAGGAACAGCGGGATGAAATCGATGAATTGTTTCACAGTGGCAGCCAGAAGCAGGATGTGACGGCATAATAACAAACATCAAAGACAGCGAAAGCGCCACCTCATGAATGTTGACCTGCACTGCCACAGCACCGCCTCCGACGGCTCCCTCTCGCCGACGGACCTGGCTGCGCGCGCCCATGCCAATGGTGTGCGGGTATTGGCCCTGACCGACCACGACACCCTCGAAGGCCTGCCGGAGGCCCGGGAAGCCACGCGGGCCCTGGGCATGCAGTGGGTCAGTGGCGTGGAGATGTCCTGCACCTGGGGCGGCGCCACCATTCATGTGCTGGGCTATGGTTTTCCCCTGGACGCGCCTCCGTTGGTCGCCGCGGTCGAAGCGTTGCACCATGGCCGATGGCTACGGGCCGAGGAAATCAGCCGACGACTGGCGCTCAAGGGCATGCCCGGTGCGCTGGAAGGTGCCCGCGCCATCCAGCAGGAGCTGGGTGACAGCGGCAACGCCCCGGCGCGGCCGCATTTCGCCGAGTACCTGGTGCGCCAGAACCATGTGCGCGACCGCGCCGAGGCCTTCCGCAAGTGGCTGGGGGCCGGCAAGCTGGGCGACGTCAAGCAGCACTGGCCGACCCTGGAAGACACCGTCGCCACCCTGCGCGCCGCCGGGGCGTGGGTCAGCCTGGCGCACCCGTTGCAGTATGATTTCACCCGCAGCAAGCGCCGCAAGCTGATTGCCGACTATATTCAAGCCGGGGGCCAGGCCCTCGAGGTGGTCAACGGCATGCAACCGGCCGAGCAGGTCGGCACCTTGTCGATCCTGGCGCGCGAATTCGGTCTGCTGGCCAGTGCCGGCAGTGATTTCCATGGTCCAGGGGCCTGGTCCGAGATCGGTATCTACCGACCGGTGCCGGAGGATCTGCCACTTCTGTCGGGCCGGTTCACACATGAGCAGCCACTCGTCGTCTGACCAACAGGTAGAGAACGTGAGTCAATTTTTCCAGATTCATCCGGACAATCCCCAGGCGCGCCTGATCAAGCAGGCCGTGGAGATCATCCGCAAGGGCGGGGTAGTGATCTATCCCACCGATTCGTCCTACGCCATCGGCTGCCAGATCGGTGACAAGGGCGCCATCGAGCGCGTGCGCCGCCTGCGCAAGCTCGATGACAAGCACAATTTCACCCTGATCTGCCGCGACCTGTCGCAACTGGGGCTGTTCGCCAAGATCGACACCGGTGCGTTCCGCCTGCTCAAGGCGCATATCCCAGGGCCGTACACTTTCATCCTCAACGCCACCCGCGAGGTGCCGCGACTGTTGCTGCACGACAAGCGCCGCACCATTGGCCTGCGGGTACCCGACCATCCCATTTCCCATGCGTTGCTGGAAGAACTGGGCGAGCCGTTGATGAGTGTCAGCCTGATCATGCCCGGCGAAACCTTGCCCATGACCGACCCCTACGAAATGCGCCAACTGCTGGAGCATCAGGTGGACCTGATCATCGACGGCGGGTTCGGTGGCGTTTCGGCTTCCACGGTGATCAACCTGGCCGAGGGCGAGCCCCAGGTGGTGCGCGTGGGGTGCGGTGACCCCGCGCCGTTCATGGCCGAGGCGTGACCGGCGTGACCGTGGCCGAACCTACCCCCGAGGTCGAACAACCCCGCGCCCCCGAACAGCTGGCCCTGGTGTATGGGCAGTCCTACACGGAAATGCCGGTGGACCTGTACATTCCCCCGGACGCCCTGGAAGTCTTCCTGGAAGCCTTCGAAGGGCCGCTGGACCTGTTGCTGTACCTGATCCGCAAGCAGAACATCGACATCCTCGACATTCCCGTGGCGGGAATCACGCGCCAGTACATGGGCTACGTCGAACTGATGAAAAGCGTGCGCCTGGAGCTGGCCGCCGAGTACCTGGTGATGGCGGCCATGCTCGCCGAGATCAAGTCGCGGATGCTGCTGCCGCGTTCGGCCGAAGCCGAGGAGGAAGAGGACGACCCGCGCGCCGAACTGATTCGCCGGCTGCAGGAGTACGAACGCTTCAAGGCGGCCGCCGAAGGCCTGGATGGCCTCAAGCGCCTGGGCCGCGATATCTACGTGCCGCAACTGGACGCGCCCCAGGCCAAGGTGCGCAAGTTGATGCCCGACGTGGCGCTGGAAGAAGTGCTGATGGCGATGGCCGAGGTGATGCGCCGTGGCGACCTGTTCGAAAGCCACCAGGTCAGCCGCGAGGCGCTGTCGACTCGCGAGCGCATGAGCGAGGTGCTGGAGCGCCTCAAGGGCGGCGGCTTCGTGCCGTTCGTCGAACTGTTCACCGCCGAGGAGGGCAAGCTGGGGGTGGTCGTCACCTTCATGGCCATCCTGGAGCTGGTGAAAGAATCCCTGGTCGAGCTGGTGCAGAATGAGCCTTTCGCGGCCATTCATGTGCGGGCCCGCGCCGAATAGCGTTGTGCCCCGCCGCCCTGATGAGTCGATAGATGAACCTGACCGAACCCCGCGACCTGGCCTCCTTGCTCGAAGCCTTCCTGCTCGCCTCGGGCAAGCCCCAGTCCCTGGAGCGCCTGTATGAGCTGTTCGAAGAAGCTGAGCGGCCAGAGCCTGCGGTTTTCAAGAAAGCCCTGGAACTGCTGCGCAAATCCTGCGACAGCCGTTCGTTCGAGCTGGTGGAGGTGGCGTCCGGCTACCGCTTGCAGATCCGCGAGAAATTCGCGCCCTGGGTGGGCAGGCTGTGGGAGGAGCGCCCCCAGCGCTATTCGCGCGCCTTGCTGGAAACCCTGGCGTTGATCGCCTACCGCCAGCCCATCACCCGTGGCGAGATCGAAGACGTGCGCGGGGTGGCGGTGAACAGCAACATCACCAAGACCCTGCTGGAGCGCGAGTGGATTCGCGTGGTCGGCTACCGTGAAGTGCCGGGCCGGCCAGCGATGTTCGCCACCACCAAGGCCTTCCTCGACCATTTCAACCTGAAGAACCTGGACAGCCTGCCACCGCTGGCCGAACTGCGCGAGATCGAGCCAGAGCCGGTGGTCGAGGACCTGGACGACGCGCCGGTGCCCGCGCACCTGCAGGCCCTGGCCGATGCCAGCGCCCCGGTGGGCGAAGACGAGGCACCGAAGGAGGAAACCAGCTTCCATACGCTGCTGGCCGAACTGGACACCATGGAACAAGGTCTCAAGACAGACTTCGACGATCTGCTCCTCGACACGCCGCTGGACGAGGACGGGGAGGACGAAGCCCCCGACCGCCACCACGAGTGAAGCCCCATGAGCAGCAAGGATCCCTGTATCGGTGTCTGCAAGTTCGATGACGACGTGTGCGTGGGCTGCGGGCGCAGCAAGCGCGAGATCAAGGGCTGGAAGAAAATGGACAAGGGCGAGCGGCGCCAGGTGCTGGCCGAATCGCACCTGCGCCTGCTGGCGCTGGCGGCCACCGGCCGACGGAAAACGAAGTGACCGGGAAAATATCTACTAGTCTCAGGTGCGCAACCGCGCGCATGCGCGTATGATTCGCGACCCTTCGGGCGACATGTACGCCCCACATCACACACCGGGAGGTGCTAAACGATGACTGAACACGACAAGCCAGAGGTCCAGGAAATGGGCCCCGCCGGCGAAAAATTGCAGAAAGTACTGGCCCGTATCGGCGTGGGTTCGCGCCGCGACGTGGAAGCCTGGATCGGCGAAGGCCGCATCAAGGTCAATGGCGTCAACGCCACCTTGGGCCAGCGTGTCGACCTGCATGACGCCATCAGCGTCGACGGCAAGGTGATCAAGCGCGAGGAAGCCTCGGAAACCGTGCGCCGCGTGATCATCTACAACAAGCCTGACGGCGAGATCTGCACCCGCGACGACCCGGAAGGCCGCCCAACCGTGTTCGACCGCCTGCCGCGCCCGCGCGAAGGCCGCTGGATCAATATCGGCCGCCTGGACATCAACACGACCGGGTTGCTGATGTTCACCACCGACGGCGAGCTGGCCAACCGCCTGATGCACCCATCCTACGAGATGGACCGAGAATACGCGGTGCGCGTGCGCGGTGAAGTCGATGACGACATGCTGCTGCGCCTCAAGAACGGCGTGATCCTGGAAGACGGCCCGGCGCGTTTCACCGATATCCAGATGGCCCCGGGCGGTGAAGGCTTCAACCATTGGTACCACTGCGTGGTGATGGAAGGCCGCAACCGTGAAGTCCGTCGCCTGTGGGAATCCCAGGGGCTGGTGGTCAGCCGCCTGAAGCGCGTGCGTTTCGGCCCGGTGTTCCTCAACTCCGACCTGCCCATGGGCCGCTGGCGCGAACTGAGCCAGCACGAAGTGGACGTGCTCAGCGCCGAAGTAGGCCTGACATCGGTGGCCATGCCGACCCTGAACGCCAAGAGCAAGGACAAGATGGAGCGCCTGCAGCGCAAGTCTTCGCGCCCCTTGGGCCGTGGCGAGCGCGTGCGCACGCTGCGCCCGGCGCACGACGGTGCTCCGGCCGCCGCCGAGCGGCCCGCCCGTGCCCCGCGCGTGGAAGAAGGCGAGCGCCCGGCGCGCAAGCCTCGTGGCGATGCCCCGGCCCCGCGCCGCGGTGAAGCCCCTGCGCGCAAGGACGGCCGTGGTTCTGCCGTGGCCGAGCGCCCGAGCGACATGAACAAGCGTCCCACCAAGCCAGGTGCCCAGCGCCCCGGCCTGAAACTGTCGGACGACAGCAAGCGCCGTGGCCCTGCCGCGGACAAGCGTGCGCCGGTGACCCGTCGCAAACCCAAGCCTGAGTAACCAGCACGCTTGAAATGCAAACGCCAGCCTTCGGGCTGGCGTTTTGCATTCTGCTGCGTGGAAAACTGTCGTTGCAGGGTGTAAATATATCTTTACGATTGGCGCGACTGTCAGAAGCTCGCTGGCAGGCCAGCTTCCGCAGGTTTTGCGGGGTCTTGGCAAGAGTGCGTTGGCAGTGAGCCTCTTGGTGTAAAGAAATATTGCCAGTCGTGCACTAAATTGTAACATTCATCGGCTTTTTGCCCTCTTGTCACCGGTTCCCCCTCGCGCTCCCATGCACGGCGTGTACAATGCGCGCCCTTTACTGTGGCACCTTGCCGTTATCGCGCGCATTTCTGCCGTTCCGCCAAAAGTGGAGCGGGCCCGTTTCGTCACAGATAAAAACAACCAGGTGACCAACTACATGAGTGCACAGAACTCATCCGGCCAGCTAAAGCGCGGCCTGAAAAATCGACACATCCAATTGATCGCCCTGGGCGGCGCCATCGGCACAGGGCTGTTCCTGGGCTCGGCCGGCGTGCTCAAGTCCGCCGGGCCATCGATGATTCTCGGCTATGCCATCTGCGGTTTCATTGCCTTCATGATCATGCGCCAGTTGGGTGAAATGATCGTGGAAGAGCCGGTGGCGGGCTCGTTCAGCCACTTTGCCCACCAGTACTGGGGCGGCTTCGCCGGTTTCCTCTCGGGCTGGAATTGCTGGGTGCTGTACATCCTGGTGGGCATGTCCGAACTCACCGCGGTGGGCAAGTATGTCCATTACTGGTGGCCCGACGTGCCCACCTGGGTCTCGGCGGCCGTCTTCTTCGTGATGATCAACGCCATCAACCTGGCCAACGTGAAAGTGTTCGGCGAGGCCGAGTTCTGGTTCGCCATCATCAAGGTGCTGGCCATCGTCGGCATGATAGCCCTGGGCAGCTACCTGCTGGTCAGCGGCCATGGCGGCCCGCAGGCGTCGGTCAGCAACCTGTGGGACCATGGCGGTTTCTTCCCCAATGGGGTCAAAGGCCTGGTCATGGCGCTGGCGATCATCATGTTCTCCTTCGGCGGCCTGGAAATGCTCGGCTTCACCGCTGCCGAAGCCGACCAGCCCAAGACCGTGATCCCCAAGGCGATCAATCAGGTGATCTACCGCATCCTGATTTTCTACATCGGTGCCCTGGTCGTGCTGCTGTCGCTGACCCCGTGGGACGGCCTGCTGCAGACCCTCGACAGTGCCGGTGATGCGTACAGCGGCAGCCCGTTCGTGCAAGTGTTCTCGATGCTGGGCAGCAACACCGCGGCGCACATTCTCAACTTCGTGGTGCTGACCGCGGCGCTGTCGGTGTACAACAGCGGTACCTACTGCAACAGCCGCATGCTGCTGGGCATGGCCGAACAGGGCGACGCCGCTGCAGCCCTGGCCAAGGTGGACAAGCGCGGCGTGCCGGTGCGGGCCATCCTGGTGTCGGCGGCGGTGACGCTGGTGGCGGTGGTGCTGAACTACCTGATGCCCCATGACGCGCTGGAATTGCTGATGTCGCTGGTGGTGGCCACCCTGGTCATCAACTGGGCGATGATCAGCTTCTCGCACCTCAAGTTCCGCCAGCATCAGGTGCGCAATGGCCGCGTGTCGTCGTTCCGGTCGCTGTGGTACCCGTGGGGCAATTACATCTGCCTGGCGTTCGTGGTGTTCATCCTGGGCATCATGCTGATGATCCCGGGCATCAACGTCTCGGTGTACGCCATTCCGGTGTGGGTGGTGGGCATGTACCTGGCCTACCTGGCCCGTAACCGCCGCGCGGCCCTGACCCTGCAAAAGGGTTGATTGGCGCCCTCGCCGCGTAGCAGCGGACCTGGCCGCGTCGGGAGTGACGCAGCCGGGTCCTCTGCTGCGGGGCGCTGTTTTGACGGCGCCTTGCGTCAGCTGCTACCGTCCTCGCTTTTCCTCTCTTGAATTATCCCCATGCTGGAAATCTCCAACAACGTCCACCTGCCCGATGCCGAAATCGAGCTGAGCGCCATTCGCGCTCAGGGCGCCGGCGGGCAGAACGTCAACAAGGTATCCAGCGCGATGCACCTGCGCTTCGATATCAATGCCTCGTCATTGCCACCGTTCTACAAGGAACGCCTGCTGGCGCTGCGTGACAGCCGTATTACCAGTGACGGCGTGATCGTGATCAAGGCCCAGCAATATCGCACCCAGGAGCAGAACCGCGCCGACGCCCTGGAGCGCCTGCGGGAACTGATCGTCAATGCCGCGAAGGTGGAGAAGAAGCGTCGGCCCACCAAGCCGACCCTGGGGTCCAGGACTCGTCGGCTGGAAGGCAAGACCAAACGCGGTGCCATCAAGGCAGGCCGCGGCAAGGTCGACTTTTAAAGCGCCGTGTCGGGGTGACGGGGCTGGTTGAGGGTCTGGCGGTACAGGTACAGGCTCAGCGACAGGCCCAGAAACGAGGCGATGGCGGCGAACAGGAAGATCGAGCTGAAACCGAAACCCGCCGCGATGGCCCCGGCCAATGGCCCGGTGATACCCAGCGACAGGTCAACGAACAGCGAGTAGGCCCCCACCGCCGCGCCACGGCTTGAGGCAGGCACCAGGTTCACCGCCTCTACCCCCAGGGCCGGGAACACCAGCGAGAAGCCAAAGCCGCTCAGGGCCGCACCCGCCAAGGCCAGTTCGGCGCTGGGCGCCAGCCACAGCAGCAACAGGCCCAGGGATTCCACCGTCATGCAGCCAATGGCCACGCGAAAGCCGCCGATGCGGTTGATCAGGTTACCGAATATCAGCCGTGCACCAATGAAGCTGGCGCCGAACAGGCTCAGGGACAACGCCGCGTTACCCCAGTTGTGGCTGGCGTAATAGAGGGTGATGAACGTGGCGATGGTGCCGAAGCCGATACCCCCCAGTGCCAGGCCGGTGCCGTGGGGCAGTACCTTGCCCAGCACGTGCATGAAGGGCATGCGCTCGCCCGCGACGATGGGTGCCGGGGTCTTGTTCCAGGCCAGGGCCAGGCCCAGCGCCGCCAGCAACAGAATACTCACGCCCATGGACCACAGGCCCAGGTGCTGCACCAGCAATACCCCGGCGGGGGCGCCGATGGCCAGGGCGCCGTAGCTGGCGATGCCGTTCCAGGAAATGACCTTGGCGGTGTGCTGCGAGCCCACCCGGCCAATGCCCCAGCCAATGGACCCCGACCCCACCAGGCTCTCGGCGCTGCCCAGTACCAGGCGGCCGACAAACAGGCTGGCCAGGCTCACCGCCGGCAGGTTGTGGGTAAAGGCTGCCGCCAGCATGAACACACCGCTCAGGCCGCAGCCGAACAGGCCGTAGATCACTGCTTTCTTGCTGCCGTGGTTATCGATGATGCGGCTGGCATACGGACGGCTGAGCAGGGTGGCCAGGTACTGCACGCTGATCACCAGGCCCGCGATCACCGCATTGAAGCCCAGGCCGTTATGCACGAAACCAGGCAGCACGGCCAGGGGAATGCCGATGTTGAGGTAGCCGATGAAGGTAAACAGGACGATGGAGACGACTTGCAACGTGACCGCCAGCGGTCGCGGGTTCGTGGGCATTGGGTATTCCAGGAGGGATAGGTGCGCAAGGGCAGCTTAAGGTTTCAGGCTGCAAGCTTCAAGTTGCACGCTTGAAGCGCGGTGGTGCGCTCAGGGCTTCGCCAGCAACCGAGTGGCAACCAGGGCGGCCAGGGCGTTCTCCTGGGTGCCGAAACGTTGCAGCAGGGCAGACTGTTTTTCCGGGGGGAGGCGGTTCCAGATATCGATCATCTGTTGCGCGGTGTCGATCACCTGCGCGGCCTGTTCATCGTTGAAGCTGTCTTGCATGGGGTACGTCCTCGAACGCTTGTGGCGGTGAAGTCACGCGGCCGTGCCGCCGTAGGATTCACCGCCAGCTTACAGCGCTTACTCGTCGCGGTCAGCGCCCAAGGCTTCTTCGGCCTCGTTTTCCGGGCCTTGGCTGGCCGATTGCGGGGGTTGAGGCTGCTCGGGTTGGTGCAGGCTCGGGAAGGGCAGGTTAGGGATTTCGTGCATCGTCATCGCTCCTCGAAAGTACAGGTTGAGGGTGGCGCTGGATAGCGCGTGCTGTTGAAAGCCGGCACAGAATACATGACTGGATGTGACAAGCTGAGTTCGAATGCGGCCATTGGTCGCTCCATGACGACATTTTCATCCAGGTTCATGAGCATTCTGGGTGGTGGACTGTACGAGCACGTCGCTGCCCCTGGAGCGTCAGCAGACCTTGGCGATGGCCTTGGCCAGCTCGTCCAGGCGGCTGGCGTCGATGCCAGCGACGTTGGCCCGGCCTGAACGCACCATGTACACGCTGTGCTCGTCGCGCAGGCGGTCCACCTGGTCCGGGCTCAGCCCCGTGTAGGAAAACATCCCGCGCTGCTCGCCAATATGCGCGAAGCGCGCGGCCAGGCCGTACGGTTCCAGCGCTTCCACCAGGCCGGCGCGCAACTGGGCGATGCGCGAGCGCATGTGCTCGACCTCGTCGGCCCACAAGCTCTTGAGGTCCGGGGTGCCGAGAATGGTGGCCACCACGGCGGCGCCATGGTCCGGCGGCGTGGACCACAGGTTGCGTGCCAAGCCGGCCAGTTGGCTGCGAACGTCCAGCAGCTTCTCATGGTCGTTGGTGCAGGCAATCAGTGCGCCGGTGCGTTCGCGGTACAGGCCGAAATTCTTCGAGCAGGAGCTGGTGATCAGCAATTCCGGCAGTTCGCGGGCGAACAGCCGCACGCCCCAGGCGTCTTCCTCCAGGCCATCGCCGAAGCCCTGGTAGGCAAAGTCGATCAATGGCAGCAAGTCTCGGCGCTTGACCACATCCAGCACGCGTTGCCAGTCCTCGTGGTGCAGATCGAAGCCTGTGGGGTTGTGGCAGCAAGCATGCAGCAGCAGTACGTCGCCCTGAGGAATGTTTTCCAGGGCCTGCAGCATGGCCTCGACGTCCAGTCGGTTATCGCCGCCCACGTAGGGATAGTGCCCGACCTTGAGCCCTACCTCGGCAAAGATGCTCTCATGGATAGGCCAGGTCGGGTCACTCAGCCAGATACCGCGGCCCGGCAGGCAGTGGCGAATGAACTCGCCGGCCAGGCGCAGCGCGCCGGTACCGCCTGGAGTCTGGGTGGCGCCGGCGCGCAGGTGTTTGAGCAGCGGTGAATCCTTGCCCAGCACCAGCTCGCTGAGCAATTGGCCGAAGCGCGCGTCACCGTGGCCGCTGACATAGGTCTTGCTGGCCTGGTGATCCAGCAGGTAGCGTTCGGCCTGCTTGACCGCTGCCAGCACCGGGGTCAGGCCGCTGGCATCCTTGTACACGCCCACCCCCAGGTCGAACTTGGCGGGGTTGGGGTCCTTGGCGTAGGCGTCCATCAGGCTGAGGATCGAATCGCCGGGTATCCGCTGGATCGCGCTGAAGTGCATTATTTGCGCCCCTCGGCCCCCTGGCTGACGTCGTCGGTACGGGCGGCCATGATGAAATCGTTACGGTGCAGGCCCTTGATCGAATGGCTCCACCAGGTCACGGTGACTTTGCCCCATTCGGTCAACAGACCCGGGTGGTGGCCCTCGGCCTCGGCGATCTCGCCGACGGCGTTGGTGAAGGCCAGAGCATATTTGAAATTCTTGAACAGGTAGGCTTTTTCCAACTGCATGACGCCGTCGCGCACTTCGATGTTCCAGTCCGGGATCTGCTTGAGCAGCGCCGGCAGTTCTTCGTCGCTGACCTGGGGGGCATCGGCGCGGCAGGCTTCGCAATGGGCCTGGTTCAGTGAGTTCATGGTGCGTGTCCTTGTAGTAAAGAGGGTTCAGGCCGCCTTGGGCGGAAATTTCGGTGCGTGCAGGCCTAGCTCCATGGCGTTTCGCACCAGGGCCATGATGTCCTGGTGGGCCAGGTCGAACAGGCATTTGAGGTCCGGGAGCACGAAATACAGCGGTTGCAGAATGTCGATGCGGTAGGGCGTGCGCATGCATTCCAGCGGGTCGAAGGCCTGGTGCTCGGGGCTGTCCGACAAGCTGTAGAAGGTTTCCTTCGGCGAGGACAGAATGCCGCCGCCGTAGATGCGCCGGCCTTGGGGCGTGTCCACCAGGCCGAACTCGATCGTCATCCAGTATAGGCGGGCCAGGTACACGCGTTCCTGTTTGTTGGCCGCCAACCCGAGTTTGCCGTAGGTGTGGGTGAATTCGGCGAACCAGGGGTTGGTCAGCAGGGGGCAGTGGCCGAATATTTCGTGAAAGATGTCGGGCTCTTGCAGGTAGTCCAGTTCTTCTGGCGTGCGAATGAAGGTCGCCACGGGAAAGCGCTTGCTGGCCAACAGTTCGAAGAAGGTCTGGAAGGGGATCAGGGCCGGGACCCGGGCCACTTGCCAGCCGGTGGTGCGGCCCAGTACCAGGTTGATGTCGGCCAGTTGCGGAATGCGGTGGTGGGGCAGGGCCAGTTGTTCGATGCCGTCCATGTACGGCTGGCAGGCACGTCCTTCCAGCAGCTTGAGCTGGCGGCTGACCAGGGTGTGCCACACCTCGTGCTCACTGTCGGGGTAGTCGATGAAACCCTGGGCGTCGGGTTCGCGGGCCACGTAGTGGGTCTGCGTCATACAGCTCTCCAGTGGATCTTTTATTGTTATGGGTGCCTTATTGATAGGCGATGGCGGGGAGATTTGCATCAGGGAAGACAGCGCACAGGAGGGGGCGCGGCGCTGGATCGCTGTAAAATAATGCTTACAAATGGCGATTCTTCCACGGTCTGCGGCTGGAAAACGCGTGTGTCTGTCAGATAATCTTTACGCCTATTTTGCGATTCCTCCAGATAACCCACAGCCCGAGCCTGCCCATGCGCATCAAAGTCCACTGCCAGAACCGTATCGGTATCCTGCGCGACATCCTCAACCTGTTGGTGGAGTACGGCATCAACGTGGCCCGTGGCGAGGTGGGCGGCGAGCACGGCAACGCGATCTACCTGCACTGCCCGAACCTGATCAACCTGCAATTCCAGGCGCTGCGGCCCAAGTTCGAAGTCATTGCCGGTGTGTTCGGCGTCAAGCGCGTAGGGTTGATGCCCAGCGAGCGCCGGCACATGGAGCTCAATGCGTTATTAGGGGCGCTCGAGTTCCCGGTACTGTCCATCGACATGGCCGGTTCCATCGTCGCCGCCAACCGCGCGGCTGCGCAATTGCTGGGCGTGCGGGTAGATGAAGTGCCGGGGATGCCGCTGTCCAACTACGCCGAGGACTTCGACCTGCCGCAACTGGTGCGGGACAACAAGTCGCGTATCAACGGCCTGCGCGTGAAAGTGCGTGGCGATATCTTCCTCGCCGACATCGCCCCGTTGCAGTCCGAGCATGATGACAGCGAGGCGCTGGCGGGCGCCGTGCTGACCTTGCACCGCGCCGACCGTATTGGCGAGCGTATCTACCACGTGCGCAAGCAGGAACTGCGGGGCTTCGACAGTATCTTCCAGAGCTCCCGGGTGATGGCGGCGGTGGTGCGCGAGGCGCGGCGCATGGCGCCGCTGGACGCCCCGTTGCTGATCGAGGGCGAGACGGGCACCGGCAAGGAGTTGCTGGCCCGTGCCTGCCACCTGGCCAGCCCCCGGGGGCTGGCACCCTTGATGGCGCTCAACTGCGCCGGTCTGCCGGAGTCCATGGCCGAGACCGAGCTGTTCGGCTATGGCCCGGGGGCCTTCGAAGGCGCCAGGGCCGAAGGCAAGCTGGGGCTGCTGGAGCTGACTGCGGGCGGCACGTTGTTCCTCGATGGTGTCGGGGAGATGAGCCCGCGCCTGCAGGCCAAACTGTTGCGGTTTCTGCAAGACGGTTGTTTTCGCCGGGTAGGCAGCGATGAGGAGGTGTACCTGGATGTGCGGGTGATCTGTGCCACCCAGGTGGACTTGTCGCAATTGTGCGCCCGTGGCGAGTTTCGCCAGGACCTGTATCACCGTCTGAACGTGCTCTCCCTGCATATTCCACCTTTGCGCGAGTGCATGGACGGCCTCGACCCGCTGGTAGGACACTTCCTTGACCAGGCCAGCCGCCAGATCGGCTGCCCGCTGCCGCGACTGGCGCCCGCGGCGATGGACAAGCTGGCGCGTTATCGCTGGCCAGGCAATGTGCGGCAACTGGAAAACGTATTGTTTCAAGCGGTGTCTTTATGCGAGGGCGGGGTGGTCAAGCCAGAGCATGTTCGCCTGCCTGATTATGGCGTGCGCGAACCTTTTGGCGAATTTTCGCTGGAGGGAAGTTTGCAGGATATTGTCGGGCGGTTCGAAAAGGCCGTGTTGCAACGGTTATATGTCGAACATCCCAGTAGTCGCTTATTGGCAAAGCGTCTGGGTGTGTCGCACACCACCGTCGCCAACAAGTTGCGTGAACATGAAGTGGGCAAGGAATCCCTGGAGTAATTCGGAATGTGAGTTGCTGGTTGTTATTTGAATGGAATCGCCGAATCGACGGCGAGCCTCTTGTAAAGTTCCAAGAGGCGCCGCAAGCATTCTCGATCAGCCGTTGGAACAGCCGTTCCCCATCACGCGGTATTCGAGAATGTGTTTCTGGCCGGTGGAGTCCAGGTAGGTCATGCGGGCTGGCACTACTTCACAGACAGCGGGGATCTCGCTGGTGTTGAGTACCTTGGCAATATCCAGGTGTTGTGAGTAAGTGTAGTGTTCCACGGGCACTTCGGTGTTGGCAGTGTTTGAAACTTCATCGGCCATGGCCACCAGCGAGAAAGTACTCAGGGCCAAGACAATCAACGCTTTCATTTTAAAGTCTACCTTTTGCGGTCGTCAGGAGGCACGCAATCCTTGTGAGACTGCGTGTGTTGCTCGGGAAAGTAAGTGTCGGATTAACGTGCCTTCGTGGGGGCGGTTGCCAGTGTTAATCACAGTGCCGGTTGGCGAGGTGAATTCTAGGGCGCTGGACCCAGGGTAAACAGCCAGAGTTTTGATAAACAGTTTTATCCAATTCTGTAACAATGCCCCGTCTCGGGCAGGCGCTGCGAGCTCGCAAGTGGGGGGCAACACGGATACGCTTGCAGCGTGCGGCTAATAGCTGCTTCACGTGCTACCAACGTCGTATGGCCTCTGTCAGCAGATGGCCTTACAAACAGGTCATACAAAAACAACTACAGCTCCCGAGGTAAGAAAGATGAGTGCGGCGTCCCTGTATCCCGTTCGTCCCGAGGTGGCAGCCACCACGCTGACCGATGAAGCGACCTACAAGGCCATGTACCAGCAGTCGGTCGTCAACCCGGACGGCTTCTGGCGCGAGCAGGCCCAGCGCCTGGACTGGATCAAGCCTTTCACCAAGGTCAAGCAGACCTCTTTCGATGACCACCACGTGGACATCAAGTGGTTCGCCGACGGCACTCTGAACGTCTCCTACAACTGCCTGGACCGGCACCTGGCCGAACGCGGCGACCAGATCGCGATCATCTGGGAAGGCGACGACCCCTCCGAGCATCGCAACATCACCTACCGCGAACTGCATGAAGAAGTCTGCAAGTTCGCCAACGCCCTGCGCGGCCAGGACGTGCACCGCGGTGACGTGGTCACCATCTACATGCCGATGATCCCCGAAGCCGTGGTCGCCATGTTGGCCTGTACCCGCATCGGTGCCATCCACTCGGTGGTGTTCGGCGGCTTTTCACCAGAAGCACTGGCGGGGCGTATCATCGACTGCAGCTCCAAGGTGGTGATCACCGCCGACGAAGGCCTGCGCGGCGGCAAGAAAACCGCGCTGAAGGCCAACGTCGACCGCGCCCTGACCAACCCTGAAACCAGCAGCGTGCAGAAGGTCATCGTCTGCAAGCGCACCGGTGGCGAGATCGAGTGGAACCGCCACCGCGATATCTGGTACCACACCCTGCTGGACGTGGCGTCCAGCACCTGCGCGCCCAAGGAGATGGGGGCCGAGGAAGCGCTGTTCATCCTCTATACCTCCGGTTCCACCGGCAAGCCCAAGGGCGTGCTGCACACCACGGGCGGTTACCTGGTGTACGCGGCCCTGACCCATGAGCGCGTGTTCGACTACCGCCCGGGCGAAGTCTACTGGTGCACCGCCGACGTGGGCTGGGTCACCGGCCACAGCTACATCGTCTACGGCCCGTTGGCCAACGGCGCCACCACCCTGCTGTTCGAGGGCGTGCCGAACTACCCGGACATTACCCGTGTGTCGAAGATCATCGACAAGCACAAGGTCAATATCCTCTATACCGCGCCTACCGCCATCCGCGCGATGATGGCCGAGGGCACTGCCGCGGTGGAAGGGGCCGACGGCTCCAGCCTGCGCCTGCTGGGCTCGGTGGGTGAGCCGATCAACCCCGAGGCCTGGGGCTGGTATTACGACACCGTGGGCAAGCAGCGCTGCCCCATCGTCGACACCTGGTGGCAGACCGAAACCGGCGGCGTGCTGATCAGCCCGCTGCCGGGCGCCACCGCGCTCAAGCCGGGTTCGGCCAGCAAGCCTTTCTTCGGCGTGGTGCCGGGGCTGGTGGACAACCTGGGCAACCTGATCGACGGCGCCGCCGAGGGTAACCTGGTGATTCTCGACTCCTGGCCAGGACAGTCGCGCAGCTTGTACGGCGACCACGACCGGTTCGTCGATACCTATTTCAAGACTTTCCGAGGCATGTACTTCACCGGTGACGGCGCCCGTCGCGACGAGGACGGCTACTACTGGATCACTGGCCGCGTGGACGACGTACTCAATGTGTCCGGGCACCGCATGGGCACCGCCGAGATCGAAAGCGCCATGGTTGCCCATCCCAAGGTCGCCGAGGCGGCGGTGGTGGGCGTGCCGCACGACATCAAGGGGCAGGGCATCTATGTGTATGTCACGCTCAATGGTGGGGTGGAAGCCAGCGAAACCCTGCGCCAGGAACTGAAAAACTGGGTGCGCAAGGAAATCGGCCCGATCGCCTCGCCGGATGTCATCCAGTGGGCGCCGGGGCTGCCCAAGACCCGTTCGGGCAAGATCATGCGGCGTATCCTGCGCAAGATCGCCACCGGTGAATACGACGCCCTGGGTGATATCTCCACTCTGGCTGACCCGGGGGTGGTGCAGCACTTGATCGATACGCACAAGGGCATGAAGGCGGCGTGAGGCTGCCGGCGTAGACACGGCCCCGCTTCGGCGGGGTTTTGTTTTGGTGGGGCGGGCGCACACCATCCCGGGGATATATCGATGTTACCGTCCGTCACCTCTGGCCGCGCCAAAAGGAGGCGAAACGCCACAAACTGGTGCGAAAAAGCCTCATGAAAAAACAAACACCCACGCCAGGGTTGCCGGATTACAAGGCTTTGCCAATAATAGGCGCGCAATTTGCTTGATAGATCGGTTCCCTGTCATTTGCCTTTGCATAAACGCTGAAGGCTGTCAATAATCTCGGGTCGTGTTCTCTGTGCATCTGTAACTAGTTGTCGCATTGAAGAAATATCGGCTTCGGGGCTGTCGCTAAAATGCCGGTCACTCGCCCGCCGCTCGACGAGCCATGCTCCCGTGCCGTGCGCCGCTATCTAGGTTGTACCCATTCGCATATTGGGCTCCTGCTCACTCTGCCATTTATTGCCCTTTACCGATGGAGTCCTGAGATGAAGAAACTCGTACTTCTTGGCGCCCTGGCGCTGTCCGTGCTGTCGCTGTCGTCGTTCGCCGACGAGAAGCCTTTCAAGATCGGTATCGAAGCGGCCTACCCGCCATTCGCTTCCAAGGCCGCCGATGGCAGCATCGTCGGTTTCGACTACGACATCGGCAACGCCCTGTGCGAAGAGATGAAGGTCAAGTGCCAGTGGGTCGAGCAGGAATTCGACGGCCTGATCCCGGCGCTGAAGGTGCGCAAGATCGACGCCATCCTGTCGTCCATGTCCATCACCGAAGACCGCAAGAAGTCGGTTGACTTCACCAACCGCTACTACCTGACTCCGGCCCGTCTGGTCATGAAGGACGGCACCACCATCAGCGACAGCCTGGACGAGCTCAAAGGCAAGAAGATCGGCGTGCAGCGCGGGTCGATCCACGAGCGTTTCGCCCGTGAAGTGCTGGCGCCCAAAGGTGTGGAAGTGGTGCCTTACGGTTCCCAGAACGAAATCTACCTGGACGTGACCGCTGGCCGCCTGGACGGCACCCTGGCCGACGCCACCCTGCTGCAGGACGGCTTCCTGAACACCGACGCCGGCAAGGGCTATGCGTTCGCCGGGCCATCGTTCACCGACGTCAAGTACTTCGGTGACGGCGTCGGCATCGCCGTGCGCAAGGGCGACAAGGCCGACCTGGACAAGCTCAACGCTGCCATCGCCGCCATTCGCGCCAACGGCAAGTACAAGCAGATCCAGGACAAGTACTTCAACTTCGACATCTACGGCCAGTAAACGGTTGTAAGCGTCACCCGACAGATGGTGCAAGCCGCAGGCGCTGAGGCTTGCACCATTTTTTCATTTCCACGGTCGAGGAAATTTTCATGTTAGAAGGCTACGGGGCGGTCATCCTCGATGGCACCTGGCTGACCTTGCAGTTGGCCCTGTCGTCGATGGCGCTGGCCATTGCCCTGGGATTGATCGTCGTCGCACTCAGGCTGTCGCCCGTGCGGTGGCTGGCCTGGCTGGGGGCGACCTATTCGACGGTCATCCGCGGCATTCCCGACCTGGTGCTGATCCTGCTGATCTTCTTCGGCGGCCAGGACCTGCTCAACCGTGTCGCGCCCTTGCTGGGCTTCGATGACTACATCGACCTCAACCCCCTGGCGGCCGGTATCGGCACCCTGGGCTTCATTTTCGGGGCGTACCTGTCGGAAACCTTCCGCGGTGCGTTCATGGCCATCCCCAAGGGGCAGGCCGAGGCCGGCCTTGCCTATGGCATGACCAGCCGCCAGGTGTTCTTCCGCGTGCTGGTGCCGCAGATGATCCGCCTGGCCATTCCCGGCTTCACCAACAACTGGCTGGTACTGGTCAAGGCCACTGCCCTGGTGTCGGTGGTGGGCCTGCAGGACATGATGTTCAAGGCCAAGGCCGCGGCGGACGCCACGCGCCAGCCGTTCACCTTCTTCCTGGCCGTGGCGGCGCTGTACCTGATCATCACCAGCGTGTCGCTGCTGGCCTTGCGGTTCCTTGAAAAACGCTACTCGGCTGGCGTAAGGGTGGCTGAACTATGATCTTTGACTACAACGTGGTCTGGGACAACCTGCCGCTGTACTTCAGTGGTGTGCTGGAAACCGTCAAGCTGTTGCTGCTGTCGCTGTTCTTCGGCCTGCTGGCGGCCTTGCCCCTGGGCCTGATGCGTGTGTCCAAGCGGCCACTGGTGAACCTGCCGGCCTGGCTGTACACCTACGTCATCCGCGGCACGCCGATGCTGGTGCAGTTGTTCCTGATCTACTATGGCCTGGCCCAGTTCGCCGTGGTGCGCGAGAGCTTCCTGTGGCCCTGGCTGTCCAGCGCTACCTTCTGCGCCTGCCTGGCCTTTGCCATCAACACCAGCGCCTACACCGCCGAAATCGTCGCCGGCAGCCTGAAGGCCACGCCCCATGGTGAGATCGAGGCGGCGCGCGCCATGGGCATGTCGCGCGTCAAGATGTACCGTCGCATCCTGCTGCCGTCGGCCCTGCGCCGCGCGCTGCCGCAGTACAGCAACGAAGTGATCATGATGCTGCAGACCACCAGCCTGGCCTCCATCGTCACCCTGATCGACATCACCGGCGCCGCGCGCACGGTGAACGCGCAGTACTACCTGCCGTTCGAAGCCTATATCACCGCAGGGGTTTTCTACCTGTGCCTGACCTTTATCCTGGTTCGCCTGTTCAAGCTGGCCGAGCGCCGCTGGCTGGGCTACCTGGCACCACGCAAGGGCTGAAGACATGCAACGCATCGATCATCCATTGCCCTGGAGCACCCTGGGCAGCGAGCGCCACCTGAGCGTGTTTCGCTTTGGCAGCGGCGAGCGCAAGGCCTATGTCCAGGCCAGCCTGCACGCTGACGAATTACCGGGCATGCGCACCGCCTGGGAGCTGAAGAAGCGCCTGCTGGCGCTGGAAGCGGCCGGTGCCCTCAAGGGCGTCATCGAACTGGTACCGGTGGCCAACCCCATCGGCCTGGGCCAGTTGCTGCAGGGCGCCCATCAGGGCCGTTTCGAGTTCGGCAGCGGCAAGAACTTCAACCGTGACTTTCACGAGCTGAGCGAGCCGGTGGCCGAGGCCCTGGCCGGCCAGTTGGGTGAAGATCCCCACGCCAATGTCCGCCTGATCCGCCGGGCCATGGGCGATGCCCTGGCCGCCCTGCCGCCGGCGTCGAGCCAGTTGCAGGGTTTGCAACGCCTGTTGCTGAGCCACGCCTGCGACGCCGACGTGGTGCTGGACCTGCATTGCGACGCCGACGCGGCGCTGCACATGTACGCCTTGCCCCAGCACTGGCCGCAGTGGCGGTCCCTGGCCGCGCACCTGAACGTGCGGGTCGGCCTGCTGGCCGAGGACTCGGGTGGCAGTTCGTTCGACGAAGCCTGCTCGCTGCCGTGGTTACGTCTGTCGCGCCAGTTCCCCGACGCACAGGTGCCGCTGGCATGCTTGGCCACCACCGTGGAACTGGGCGGCCAGGCCGACACCGGCCGCGATGACGCCGAGCGCCACGCCGAAGGCATTCTGGCGTTCCTCGCCGAGCAAGGCCTGATCAGCGGCGACTGGCCGGCAGCGGCCAGCGAGCCGTGCGAAGGCATGCCCTTCGAAGGTACCGAGCTGCTGTTCGCACCACACCCCGGCGTGGTCAGTTTTCTACGCGCGCCCGGTGACTGGGTGGAGGCGGGCGACCCGCTGTTCGAAGTGATCGACCCGCTGGGTGATCAACATACTGTCGTGTGTGCCGGTACCGCCGGCGTGCTGTTCGCCATCGAACGACTGCGTTATGCCCAGCCGGGTTTCTGGCTGGCCAAGGTCGCCGGGCGCCAACCCCTTCGTCGCGGGCGCCTGCTCAACGACTGACTGTTTTGCGAGAACCACTATGTACAAACTTGAAGTCCAGGATCTGCACAAACGCTACGGCAGCCATGAAGTGCTCAAGGGCGTTTCGCTGGCCGCCAAGGCTGGCGACGTGATCAGCATCATCGGCTCCAGCGGCTCGGGCAAGAGCACGTTCCTGCGCTGCATCAACTTGCTGGAGCAGCCCCACGCCGGCAAGATCCTGCTCAACAACGAAGAGCTGCAACTGGTGGCCAGCAAGGACGGTGCCCTCAAGGCCGCCGACCCCAAGCAACTGCAGCGCATGCGCTCGCGCCTGTCCATGGTGTTCCAGCATTTCAACCTGTGGGCGCACATGACGGCCCTGGAAAACATCATCGAAGCGCCCGTGCACGTCTTGGGCGTGTCGAAGAAAGAAGCGCTGGAAAAGGCCGAGCACTACCTGAACAAGGTGGGTGTGGCGCATCGCAAGGACGCCTACCCGGGGCATATGTCCGGTGGCGAGCAGCAGCGCGTGGCCATCGCCCGTGCCCTGGCCATGGAGCCCGAGGTGATGCTGTTCGACGAACCTACGTCGGCGCTGGACCCGGAACTGGTGGGCGACGTGCTCAAGGTCATGCAGGACCTGGCCCAGGAAGGCCGCACCATGGTGGTGGTCACCCACGAAATGGGCTTTGCCCGCGAGGTGTCCAACCAGTTGGTGTTCCTGCACAAGGGGTTGGTGGAAGAGTCGGGCAACCCGCGCGACGTGCTGGCCAATCCCAAGTCCGAGCGGTTGCAGCAGTTCCTCTCCGGCAGCCTGAAATAGTCGTCATTTGAAACAGAAGATGACTGCCACTTTGCTGTAGAAAGGGGCATGCTGCGCGTCTTGCCAGCCTGTCCCTTCCACCCGCCTGCGAGCCCATTGGGCGCCGGGCATTGAACCTGACCTGGTTTCGGACCGCACCCCATGACAGCCCAACGTATCGGTTTTCTCATCTGGCCCAGCACCAAAGCCCTGACCCTGGCGCTGGCTGAAGAGGCGCTGGATGTCGCCCAGAAGGTGCACCCCGAGGTGAGCTACGAGCTGGTGTTTCTGCATGCCGAACCTGCCGGGGAGGCAGGCGCTTGGCAATTGCCGGGCGGGCCGTGGGCGGGCCGGCTAGAAGGCTGTCAGAAACTGTTCCTGCTGGCCGACGAACCCCCCGCCGCCCTGGCCCCCGCGCTGGCAACTGCGCTCAAGCAGGTGGTGCGTGCCGGGTGTGTCATCGGCGGGCTATCGGCCGGGGTCTATCCCATGGCCCAGGTCGGCCTGCTGGACGGTTACCGCGCCGCCGTGCACTGGCGCTGGCAGGACGACTTCGCCGAGCGCTTTCCCAAGGTCATCGCCACCAGCCACCTGTTCGACTGGGACCGGGACCGCATGACGGCTTGTGGTGGCCTGTCGGTACTGGACCTGCTGCTGGCGGTACTGGCGCGTGACCATGGTGCCGAGCTGGCCGGTGCGGTATCCGAGGAGCTGGTGGTTGAGCGGATCCGCGAAGGTGGCGAGCGCCAGCGCATTCCACTGCAGAACCGCCTGGGGTCCAGCCATCCGAAGCTGACCCAGGCGGTGCTGTTGATGGAAGCCAACATCGAGGAGCCGCTGACCACCGACGAAATTGCCCAGCACGTGTGCGTGTCGCGTCGGCAGCTGGAGCGGATTTTCAAGCAGTACCTCAACCGCGTGCCAAGCCAGTACTACCTGGAATTGCGCTTGAACAAGGCGCGGCAGATGTTGATGCAGACCAGCAAGTCGATCATTCAGATTGGCTTGTCGTGCGGGTTCTCTTCGGGGCCGCATTTTTCCAGTGCCTACCGGAATTTCTTCGGCGCCACGCCGCGCGAGGACCGCAACCAGCGGCGCAGCAGCAGTCCGTTCGAGTTGTCTTCGGTGCCGGCGGAGCGCGGGTAGCGGATCCGTCAGATCACCTCGACCGCCTGGGTGACCCACCAAAGATCTCTGGTGAACCAGCGAGGCGGCCCCGGTGATGCCACTGGCATGACTGGCCCGAAACAGAGGTAGGAGCAGAGCTTGGTCGCGAAGCGCCGCGCGGGCGGCGCGCTATCTAGAGGGCCCTGGAAAAACCCTGCCATGCCCCCGCAGCCCCCCAAACCCCCAGACATACCGCATCCTTGATGCAATAATATGTCGCATTACCGAAAACCCCCCGTTTTCGCGGTTTGGCGCTGTAATAAGTTGTCGCTTGGCGGCAAGGACAGGCGCCGGTTCGTCCTTACAATCCCCCCATCGCTGGCCATTACCAGGCTGGCGTTCCTCATCAGGAGACTCCGATGTCCGTTGAGCATGCCCAGGTGCAACGCGCCGATTTCGACCAGGTAATGGTCCCCAACTACGCCCCGGCGGCCTTCATTCCGGTGCGCGGCGCAGGTTCCCGGGTGTGGGACCAGGCCGGCCGCGAGCTGGTGGACTTCTCCGGTGGCATCGCCGTGAACGTACTGGGCCACGCGCACCCGGCCCTGGTAGCCGCGCTGACCGAGCAGGCCAACAAGGTCTGGCACGTGTCCAACGTGTTCACCAACGAGCCGGCCCTGCGCCTGGCCCACAAGCTGGTCGACGCCACGTTTGCCGACCGGGTGTTCTTCTGCAACTCCGGCGCCGAGGCCAACGAGGCCGCCTTCAAGCTGGCCCGCCGTGTGGCCCATGACAACTTCGGCCCGGAAAAATACGAGATCATCGCGGCAACCAACAGCTTCCACGGCCGTACCCTGTTCACCGTCAGCGTCGGTGGCCAGCCCAAGTACTCCGACGGTTTCGGCCCGAAGATCACCGGTATCACCCACGTTCCGTACAACGACCTGGCCGCCCTGAAAGCCGCTATCTCCGACAAGACCTGCGCCGTGGTGCTGGAGCCGGTGCAAGGTGAGGGCGGCGTGCTGCCGGCCGACCTGGCTTACCTGCAAGGCGCCCGCGAGCTGTGCGACCAGCACAACGCGCTGCTGGTGTTCGACGAAGTGCAGAGCGGCATGGGCCGCAGCGGCGAGCTGTTCGCCTACATGCACTATGGCGTGACCCCGGACATCCTCTCCAGCGCCAAGAGCCTGGGCGGCGGGTTCCCCATTGGCGCCATGCTCACCACTAACGAGCTGGCCAAGCACTTCGCCGTGGGCGTGCATGGCACCACCTACGGTGGCAATCCGTTGGCGTGCGCCGTGGGCGAGGCGGTGATGGACGTCATCAACACCCCTGAAGTGCTGGCCGGCGTGAAAGCCAAGCACGAGCGCTTCAAGGCTCGCCTGCAACAGATCGGCGAGCAGTACGGCGTGTTCACCGAAATCCGCGGCTTGGGCCTGCTGATCGGCTGCGCCCTCAGCGATGCCTGGAAGGGCAAGGCCAAGGACTTCTTCAACGCCGCCGAGCAGCATGACCTGATGATCCTGCAGGCGGGCCCGGACGTGGTGCGCTTCGCCCCGAGCCTGGTGATCGAAGACGCCGACATCGACGAAGGCCTGGACCGCTTCGAACGTGCCGTCAAGCAACTGACCCAGGCCTGATTTCCGGGCCGTGAAGGCGGGCGCCCTGGCGCTCGCCGTTCTTTTCAAGCAATTCCAAGGAGTGACACCATGCTGGTAATGCGCCCTGCGCAAATGGCTGACCTGGCCGAGGTACAACGCCTGGCCGCGGACAGCCCTATTGGTGTCACGTCATTGCCGGATGACGCCGACCGCCTGCGCGACAAGATCGCCAAGTCGGAAGCGTCCTTCGCCGCCGAGGTCAGCTTCAACGGTGAAGAAAGCTATTTCTTCGTCCTGGAAGACGCCCATAGCCAGCGCCTGGTGGGCTGTTCCGCCATCGTCGCGTCGGCGGGGTATTCCGAACCTTTCTACAGTTTCCGTAATGAGACCTTCGTGCATGCTTCGCGCGAGCTGAAGATCCATAACAAGATTCACGTGCTTTCCCAGTGCCATGACCTGACCGGCAACAGCCTGCTCACCAGTTTCTACGTGGTGCCCGAGCTGGTGGGCAGCGCCTGGTCGGAGCTCAACTCCCGGGCGCGCCTGCTGTTCATGGCCAACCACCCCGAGCGTTTCGCCGACTCGGTGGTGACCGAGATCGTGGGCTACAGCGACGAGAACGGTGACTCGCCGTTCTGGGACGCCATCGGCCGCAACTTTTTCGACCTCAACTACGCCGAGGCCGAGCGCCTGTGCGGTATCAAGAGCCGCACCTTCCTGGCCGAACTGATGCCGCACTACCCGATCTATGTGCCACTGCTGCCCGACGCCGCCCAGGAAGCCATGGGCCAGGTGCACCCGCGGGCGCAGATCACCTTCGACATCCTCATGCGCGAGGGTTTCGAGACCGACCACTACATCGACATCTTCGACGGCGGCCCGACACTGCATGCACGGGTCTCGGGCATCCGCTCGATTGCCCAGAGCCGCGTGGTGCCCGTCAAGCTCGACAGTGGCCACAGCGACGTGGTCAAGGGCGCACGCCCGTACCTGGTGGCCAACGCCCAGTTGCAGGACTACCGCGCCGTATTGCTGGAACTGGACTGGGTGCCCGGCAAGCCGGTCACCCTCAGCCTGGAAGCGGCCGAGGCCCTGGGTGTTGGTGAAGGCGCCAGCGTGCGCCTGGTAGCGGTTTGATACCTGTCATTCACAGGTCGAGTTCTGCGAGCCGCCACTGCGGCCCGCGCAAGGAGAAAGCATGATCGTTCGTCCCGTACGCAGCAGCGACTTACCCGCGCTGATCGAGCTGGCCCGCAGCACCGGCACCGGCCTGACCACCTTGCCGGCCAACGAGGAGCGCCTGGCGCACCGGGTGGGCTGGGCCGAGAAGACCTTCCGGGGCGAAGCCGGCCGCGGCGACGCGGACTACCTGTTCGTGCTGGAAGACGATGCCGGCCAGGTGGTGGGCATTTCCGCCATCGCCGGCGCGGTGGGCCTGCGTGAGCCCTGGTACAACTACCGGGTAGGTCTGACGGTCAGCGCCTCCCAGGAGCTGGACATTTACCGGGAAATTCCCACCCTGTTCCTGGCCAACGACCTGACTGGCAATTCCGAGCTATGCTCGCTGTTCCTGCGCAGCGAACACCGTAACGGCCTCAACGGGCGCCTGCTGTCCAAGGCGCGCTTGATGTTCATCGCCGAGTTCCCGCAGCTGTTTGGCAAGAAGATCATCGCCGAGATGCGTGGCATGTCTGACGAGAACGGGCGCTCGCCGTTCTGGGAAAGCCTGGGCCGGCATTTCTTCAAGATGGAATTCAGCCAGGCCGACTACCTGACCGGCGTTGGCAACAAGGCATTCATTGCCGAACTGATGCCCAAGTTTCCGTTGTACACCTGCTTCCTGTCGGAGGCGGCGCGCAACGTCATCGGCCGTGTGCACACCGACACCGAGCCGGCGTTGACCATGCTCAAGGGCGAAGGCTTCAGCTACCAGGGCTACGTCGATATCTTCGACGCGGGCCCGGCCATCGAGTGTGAGACCGCCAAGATTCGCGCCGTGCAGGACAGCGAGGCGCTGGTGCTGGCCATCGGTACCCCCGGTGACGATGCCACGCCGTACGTGATTCACAACCGCAAGCGCGAAGACTGCCGGATCACCGCGGCACCCGCCCGCCAGGCGGCCGGTACCCTGGTGGTCGACCCCTTGACCGCCAAGCGCCTGCGTCTCAGTGCCGGTGACCAGGTGCGTGCGGTGCCGCTCTCCCCCCAGGCGGGCAAGGAGGCACGCTCATGAATACCCTGTATGTCGCCGGCCAGTGGCTGGCAGGCCAGGGCGAGGCCCTGGAGTCGTTGAACCCGGTGACCCAGGCGGTGATCTGGCAAGGCCGCGCCGCCAGCGAGGCCCAGGTTGATCAGGCGGTGTTCGCTGCCCGTCATGCCTTCGTCAGCTGGGCCTCGCGCCCGTTGGACGAGCGCATCGGCGTCCTGGAAAAATTCGCCACCACGCTCAAGTCGCGCGCCGATGAACTGGCCCGCTGCATCGGCGAGGAAACCGGCAAGCCGTTGTGGGAAGCGGCCACCGAAGTGACCAGCATGGTCAACAAAGTCGCCATTTCGATCCAGAGCTACCGAGAGCGCACAGGCGAGAAGAGCGGGCCGCTGGCCGACGCCACCGCCGTGCTGCGCCACAAGCCTCATGGCGTGGTCGCCGTGTTCGGCCCCTACAACTTTCCCGGCCACCTGCCCAACGGTCATATCGTGCCGGCGCTGCTGGCGGGTAACGCCGTGCTGTTCAAGCCCAGCGAGCTGACCCCCAAGGTCGCCGAGCTGACGGTGCAGTGCTGGAACGACGCCGGCTTGCCCGCCGGTGTGCTGAGCCTGTTGCAGGGCGCACGCGACACCGGTATTGCCCTGGCCGCCCATGATGGCATCGATGGCCTGTTCTTCACCGGCTCCAGCCGTACCGGCAACTCGCTGCACAACCAGTTCGCCGGGCGCCCGGACAAGATCCTGGCCCTGGAAATGGGCGGCAACAACCCGCTGGTGGTGGAAGAAGTCCAGGACCTGGAAGCGGCGGTCTACACCATCATCCAGTCGGCGTTCATTTCCGCCGGCCAACGCTGCACCTGTGCCCGTCGCCTGATCGTGCCCGAAGGCGCGTGGGGTGACGGGCTGCTCAAGCGCCTGGTCGAGGTGGCGGGCAACCTGGTGGTGGGTGCCTACGACCAGCAACCGGCACCATTCATGGGCTCGGTGGTGTCGCTGGCGGCCGCCCAGGCCTTGCTCGATGCCCAGGTTGGCCTGCTGGCCAAAGGCGCCACGGCGCTGCTGAGCATGACTCAACCCCAGCCGACGGCCGCGCTGCTGACCGCTGGTATCATCGATGTCACCCAGGTCAGGGAGCGAGCCGACGAAGAGTGGTTTGGCCCGTTGCTGCAAGTTATCCGCTATGGCCATTTCGATGCGGCCATCGCCGAGGCCAACAATACCCGCTACGGCCTGGCCGCTGGCCTGCTGTCGGATTCCGAAGCGCGTTATCAGCAGTTCTGGCTGCAGAGCCGCGCTGGCATCGTCAACTGGAACAAGCAGTTGACCGGTGCGGCCAGCACCGCACCCTTTGGCGGCGTCGGCGCCTCGGGCAACCACCGCGCCAGTGCCTACTATGCCGCTGACTATTGCGCCTACCCGGTGGCATCCCTGGAGGCGCCGAAGGTCAGCCTGCCGGCCAGCCTGACCCCAGGCGTGAAGCTGTGAGCGCGTGCATGACAATGAGATCCATGGAGCCTGGCCGATGAAAGCCTATGAAGTGAATTTTGATGGCCTGGTAGGGCCGACCCACAACTATGGTGGGTTGAGCTACGGCAACGTCGCCTCCCAGAGCAACAGCCAGCAGGCGTCCAACCCGCGCGAAGCGGCGCGCCAGGGCCTGGCGAAAATGAAGGCGCTGATGGACATGGGCTTTCAGCAAGGCGTGCTCGCCCCTCAGGAGCGCCCGGATGTAGCCGCGCTGCGTGCGCTGGGGTTCAGCGGCAGCGATGCTCAGGTGATCGAGCGCGCGGCGCGCGATGCCATGCCATTGCTGGTGGCCAGTTGCTCGGCATCGAGCATGTGGGTAGCCAATGCCGCCACGGTCAGCCCCAGCGCCGACACCGCCGACGGCCGCGTGCATTTCACCGCCGCGAACCTGAACTGCAAGTATCACCGCAGCATCGAGCACCCCACCACCAGCCGAGTGCTGGGGGCCATGTTTCGCGACGAGCATCATTTTGCCCACCACGCGGCATTGCCTGCCGTTGGTCAGTTTGGTGATGAGGGCGCGGCCAACCACACGCGCTTCTGCCGCGACTACGGCGAGGCGGGCGTGGAGTTTTTCGTGTTCGGCCGCAGTGCGTTCGACACTCGTTACCCGGCACCGCAGAAATACCCGGCGCGCCAGACGCTAGAGGCGTCCCAGGCGGTCGCCCGGCTGCATGGCCTGAGCGAGGAGGGCGTGGTCTACGCTCAGCAGAACCCGGCAGTGATCGACCAGGGGGTGTTCCACAACGATGTGATCGCAGTGGGCAATGGCGAACTGCTGTTCTACCACGAGGACGCCTTTGTCGATACCGCGCCGATGCTCGCGCAACTGCAGGCTAAACTGGCGAAAAGGGGCGGCAATTTCCAGGCGGTGTGCGTGCCACGCAGCCAGGTCGCGGTAGAGGACGCGGTGCGGTCCTACCTGTTCAACAGCCAGCTGCTGTCGCGCGCAGACGGCTCCATGCTGTTGATCGTGCCCGAGGAATGCCGGGCCAATGAGCGGGTCTGGCAGTACCTGCAACAGTTGACCGCCCAGGGCGGGCCGATTGCCGAGGTCAAGGTGTTCGACCTCAAGCAGAGCATGCAGAACGGCGGTGGCCCCGCGTGCCTGCGTTTGCGTGTGGCGCTGAATGAAACCGAGCTGGCAGCGGTGAACCCCGGGGTGATCATGACCGCGCCGCTGTATGACACGCTCACCCAGTGGGTGGACCGTCATTACCGCGACCGTCTCAGCGAAGCTGACCTGGCCGACCCGCAGTTGCTGCTGGAATGTCGCTCGGCATTGGATGAACTGACGCAAATCCTTAAACTGGGCGCGGTTTACCCTTTCCAACTTCAACCTTGAGAGATTTTCCCCATGTCCGACGCCCTGCGGCTGATTCTTGAAGACACCGACGGCACCCAGCTGGAAACCTCCTGCACCCGCTTTGCCGTGGTCTGGCAAGGTAAGGAAGTCTGGATCCAGCAGGATGGCCGCGGCCAGTTGCTGATCGGCGTTGATGTCGAGGAAGGCGATGCTGAATACGCCAACCTGCTGCTGCGCCCGTTGGCCACCAACCTGGTGAGCCTGCAACTGGAAATGGAGCCGGCCGACGCCGGTGAAGACGACGACCACGTACATGGTCCGGACTGCCAACACTAAGGACTGACGCCTATGCTCGCCCTCGGCAAGCTGCTTGAATTGACCCTCGCCGGCCGTGAGCCGGCAGAGAAAACTCAGCTGACCGTCGAAGGCGTGCGCATGCGCTGGCTCGGCGAGGGTGCCCTTGAGGTCCGCCCTCCCGACGCCCGGGACAATGGCCTGGACCTGCTGCTGTCGGCGGGCATCCATGGCAACGAGACAGCGCCCATCGAGCTGCTCGATGGCCTGTTGCACGACATCGCACGCGGCGATCTCAAGCCGCGCGCCCGTATGCTTTTCCTGTTCGGCAACCCGGAAGCCATCCGGCGCGGCGAGCGTTACCTGGAGCAGGACGTCAACCGCCTGTTCAACGGTCGCCATGAACTCTCCAGTGGCCCCGAGGCGTTACGCGCCTGTGAGCTGGAACGGCTGGCGGCGACCTTCTTCAGCGTGCCCGGCCGCAGCCGGCTGCATTACGACCTGCACACCGCTATCCGTGGCTCGAAGATCGAGCAATTCGCCCTGTACCCTTTCAAGGAAGGGCGCGAGCATTCAGCCCATGAGCTGGCGCGGCTGGAAGCGGCAGGCATGGAAGCGGTGCTGCTGCAGAGCAAGCCCTCCATCACCTTCAGTGCCTACACCTATGAACAGCTCGAGGCCGAGGCCTTTACCCTGGAGCTGGGCAAGGCGCGGCCGTTCGGCCATAACGAGCGGGTGAACCTGGCGCCGCTGAAAACCCGTCTGAAGCAGATCATCGAAGGCAATGAGCCTGACCTGGGCGAGCCGCGCCGCCTCAAGCAGTTCCGCGTGGCCCGCGAGGTGATCAAGCACAGCGATGCCTTCCGCCTGCACCTGCCGGCTGACGTGGAGAATTTTTCGGAATTGCCCCAGGGCTATCTGCTGGCCGAAGACCTGGCTGAATGCCGCTGGATCGTGGAAGAGGAGGGGGCGCGTATCATCTTCCCCAACCCCAAGGTCAAGAATGGCTTGCGTGCGGGGATACTGATCGTTCCTGTGTGAGATCGGTGGCGTCTGTTTCCCGAGCGTCGCCCGGTCCCACAATGGAGGGTGTACACCTTGTGGGGCCGGGCGACGCTCGGGAACAGGTCAACGCAAATCAGGCGACCTTGTGCTGGGCGCTCAGGCGGCGCAGGGCGCGGACTTTCTGCAGGGTGTCGGCGCAAGTGTTGGCCGCTTCATGGCCCTTGTGCAGGAAGTGCTTGAAGAAATAGTCGTGGTGTTCCTGGCCGTGGAAGTTGTGCGGGGTCAGCGACACGGAGAACACCGGTACTTCGGTTTCCAGTTGCACTTGCATCAGTGCGTCAACCACGGTGGCGGCGACGAAGTCGTGGCGGTAGATTCCACCGTCCACCACCAGGGCCGCGCCAACGATACCGGCGTAGCGGCCGGTCTTGGCCAGCAGCTTGGCGTGCAGCGGGATTTCAAAGGCGCCACCTACTTCATAGACGTCGATATCGCTTTCCTGGTAGCCCAGTTGGGTGATCTGCTCGACGAAGCCGATACGGGCCTGGTCGACAATATCCTTGTGCCAGCAAGCCTGGATGAAAGCGATGCGCTCGTTCGGGTGGCTTTTGCTGTCGATTGCGGTGGGTTGCATCTACGTTGACTCCTGTTTGTGTGAAAAACAGGGCAGTTGGATCGAATGGGATTCAAGGGTACGCGGCCAGCCGGCGGCCCTTGGGTGCCAATCCCGTTCTCTCTTCATCCGGACTATGACCGTCGGCCCCGGAATCACACCGGGTCTGCTGACCTTGCCAGGCCAAAGCCCGCCAAGCGCTCGCGGGCTAGGTGCATTGCGCACCATTACCGCCGGTGGGGAATTGCACCCCGCCCTGAGAACGTTTGCCGCCCATCGGTAGGCGGCGGGGAGATTTTTAACATACTTTTTTGCACTGTGCATCGCCAGAGCGCTAACCATTTAGTTGTAGGCGCCAAACTTTTGGTCAGCGCACACCCTCCAGCATGGCTGAAACTGCGCGGGGTTCGTGACGCGGCCAGGTCCGCTGCTACCGGCCGGTGCGTTGTGGAGGGCGGATTCAGGCATAAATTGACAGTCGGGGCCCCGATTGGCAGCCTGTGACGTATAAACACACTGTACCGCGGCCTCAGGGCCGATATAATGCGGCCCTTTGCCGTCGAAACGTCCAGTGACGTTTCGAACTGGCCTATGGCCGCAGCCTGTCGTGGAAGAACCTAATGAAAAGCGCAGAAATCCGTGAAGCCTTCCTTCGCTTCTTCGAGGAGCAAGGCCACACCCGTGTAGCCTCCAGCTCCTTGATCCCGGGCAATGACCCAACCCTGCTGTTCACCAACGCGGGCATGAACCAGTTCAAGGATTGTTTCCTGGGCCAGGAAAAGCGCGCCTACACCCGCGCGGTCAGCAGCCAGAAATGCGTGCGTGCCGGTGGCAAGCACAACGACCTGGAAAACGTCGGCTACACCGCCCGTCATCACACGTTCTTTGAAATGCTGGGCAACTTCAGCTTCGGTGACTATTTCAAGCGCGACGCCATCACCTTCGCCTGGACCTTCCTGACCTCGGACAAATGGCTGAACCTGCCCAAGGAAAAACTGTGGGTGACGGTCTACGCCAGTGATGACGAAGCCTACGACATCTGGACCAAGGAAGTCGGCGTGCCGGCCGAGCGCATGGTGCGCATCGGCGACAACAAGGGCGCCCCGTACGCTTCCGACAACTTCTGGACCATGGGCGATACCGGCCCATGCGGCCCATGCACCGAGATCTTCTACGACCACGGCGCCGACATCTGGGGCGGCCCACCCGGCTCGCCGGAAGAAGACGGTGACCGCTACATCGAGATCTGGAACAACGTCTTCATGCAGTTCAACCGCACCGCCGACGGCGTGCTGCACCCGCTGCCAGCGCCGTCGGTGGACACCGGCATGGGCCTGGAGCGCATCAGCGCCGTGCTGCAGCACGTGCACTCGAACTACGAGATCGACCTGTTCCAGAGCCTGCTGGCCTCATCGGCCCAGGCCATCGGTTGCACCAACGACAACCAGCCATCGCTGAAAGTGGTGGCCGACCACATCCGTTCCTGCGGCTTCCTGATCGCCGACGGCGTGCTGCCGTCCAACGAAGGCCGCGGCTATGTGCTGCGCCGCATCATTCGTCGCGCCTGCCGCCACGGCAACAAGCTGGGCGCCAAGGGCAGTTTCTTCTACCAGATCGTTGCCGCGCTGGTGGCCGAGATGGGCGAAGCTTTCCCTGAGCTCAAGGCTCAGCAGGCGCACATCGAGCGCGTGCTCAAGGCCGAGGAGGAGCAGTTCGCCAAGACCTTGGAACAGGGCCTGAAAATCCTCGAGGCCGACCTGGCGACCCTCAAGGGTACCGTGGTGCCGGGTGACGTGGTGTTCAAGCTGTACGACACCTATGGTTTCCCGATGGACCTGACCGGCGACATCGCCCGTGAGCGCAACCTGACCCTGGACGAAGTCGGCTTCGAACGCGAAATGGAAGCCCAGCGCGTGCGCGCTCGCTCCGCCAGCTCGTTCGGCATGGACTACAACGCCTTGGTCAAGGTCGACGTACCTACCGTGTTCACCGGTTACGCCGGCCACCAGGGTGCTGCCAAGGTCGTGGCCCTCTATAAGGACGGCGCGGCCGTGCAGCAACTGGCTGAAGGCGAAGAGGGCGTGGTCATTCTCGACCAGACGCCTTTCTACGGTGAATCCGGTGGCCAGGTCGGCGACCGCGGTTACCTGCTGGCCGGCAATGGCCGCTTCGACGTACGCGACACCACCAAGACCGGCGGCGCGTTCCTGCACCACGGTGTGGTTTCGCTGGGCAACCTGAACGTCGGCGCCGAGTTGACCGCCCAGGTCGACGGCGACATGCAGCACGCCACCTCGCTGAACCACTCTGCCACCCACCTGCTGCACGCGGCCCTGCGCCAAGTGCTGGGTGACCATGTGCAGCAGAAAGGCTCGCTGGTGGACAGCCAGCGCCTGCGTTTCGACTTCAGCCACTTCGAGGCCATCAAGCCCGAGCAGATCAAGGCGCTGGAAGACATCGTCAACGCCGAGATCCGCAAGAACACCCCGGTCGAAACTGAAGAAACCGACATCGACACGGCCCGCGCCAAGGGCGCCATGGCCCTGTTCGGCGAGAAATACGGCGACCAGGTGCGCGTCCTGACGATGGGCGGCGACTTCTCCGTCGAGCTGTGTGGCGGTATCCACGCCAACCGTACCGGCGACATTGCCCTGTTCAAGATCATCAGCGAAGGCGGTGTGGCCTCGGGCGTGCGCCGTATCGAAGGCATCACTGGCGCCGCTGCGCTGGCTTACCTGAACGGTGCCGAAGAGCAGCTCAAGGAAGCCGCGCAACTGGTCAAGGGCAGCCGCGACAACCTGATCGACAAGCTGTCGGCGGTGATCGAGCGCAACCGCCAGCTGGAAAAACAGCTGGAACAGCTGCAAGCCAAGGCTGCCAGCGCCGCCGGTGACGACCTGTCGGCCTCGGCCGTGGACGTCAAGGGTGTCAAGGTGCTGGCTGCGCGCCTGGACGGCCAGGACGGCAAGGCGCTGCTGGCGCTGGTCGACCAGTTGAAGAACAAGCTGGGCGAGGGCGTGATCCTGCTCGGTGGCGTGCATGAGGAAAAAGTCGTGCTGGTGGCCGGCGTCACCAAGGAGCTGACTTCGAAACTGAAGGCTGGCGACTTGATGAAGCAGGCTGCCGCGGCAGTCGGCGGCAAGGGCGGCGGGCGTCCGGACATGGCCCAGGGCGGCGGCGTCGACGCCGGTGCGCTGGACGCGGCCCTGGCCCTTACCGTGCCGTTCGTCGAACAAGGTCTCTGATTCACCCTCGCGGGGGCCAGTGGTCTAGTCACTGGCCCCCGCGTTGTAGCGTTTGATTGTTTAATGGGCGCCCTTCACGGGCTGAGGCGGCTTTGAAATGGCTTTGATCGTACAAAAATTCGGAGGCACCTCCGTCGGCACTGTCGAGCGTATCGAACAGGTGGCCGAGAAGGTTAAGAAATTCCGCGAAGCCGGCGACGACCTGGTGGTTGTACTGTCTGCCATGAGCGGCGAAACCAATCGCCTGATCGAATTGGCCAAACAGGCCAGTGGCGGCGAACAGCCGGTCCCGCGTGAGCTGGACGTGATCGTGTCCACCGGTGAGCAGGTCACCATTGCCTTGCTGGCGATGGCCCTGATCAAGCGTGGTGTGCCGGCGGTGTCCTACACCGGCAACCAGGTGCGCATTCTCACGGACAGCTCGCACACCAAGGCGCGCATCCTGCAGATCGACGACCAGAAGATCCGTTCCGACCTCAAGGCCGGTCGTGTCGTGGTCGTGGCGGGGTTCCAGGGCGTGGATGAGCACGGCAACATCACCACCCTGGGCCGCGGCGGTTCCGACACCACCGGTGTCGCCCTGGCTGCCGCGCTCAAGGCCGATGAGTGCCAGATCTACACCGACGTCGATGGTGTGTACACCACCGACCCGCGTGTGGTGTCCACGGCCCAGCGCCTGGACAAGATTACCTTTGAAGAGATGCTGGAAATGGCCAGCCTCGGTTCCAAGGTGCTGCAGATTCGCGCGGTGGAATTCGCCGGCAAGTACAACGTCCCGCTGCGCGTATTGCACAGCTTCCAGGAGGGTCCGGGCACCCTCATTACCATCGATGAAGAGGAATCCATGGAACAGCCGATCATTTCCGGCATCGCTTTCAACCGCGATGAGGCCAAGCTGACCATCCGTGGCGTGCCAGATACCCCTGGCGTGGCGTTCAAGATCCTGGGCCCCATCAGCGCCGCGAACATTGAAGTGGACATGATCGTGCAAAATGTTTCGCACGATAACACCACCGACTTCACCTTCACCGTGCACCGCAACGACTATCAGTCTGCGCTGCAGGTGCTGGAGAACACCGCTCGCGAGATCGGTGCGCGCCAGACCATCGGTGACACCAAGATCGCCAAGGTGTCGATCGTCGGCGTTGGCATGCGCTCCCACGCGGGCGTCGCCAGTCGCATGTTCGAGGCGCTGGCCAAGGAAAGCATCAACATCCAGATGATCTCCACGTCCGAGATCAAGGTGTCGGTGGTCATTGAAGAGAAGTACCTGGAGCTGGCTGTGCGCGCGCTGCACACCGCTTTCGAACTGGACGCTGCCCGCCAGGGCGAATAAAGGCGTCTGCCCAGAAGGCGCGGCTCTGCCGCGCCTTTTGCTTTTTTACAGACCGTGTTGTTCCCCACGCAGTGGGTGAGGAGAGAGGTAATGCTGATTTTGACTCGTCGGTGCGCGGAAAGCCTGGTGATTGGTGATGGCGAGATCACCGTGACCGTGCTCGGCGTCAAAGGCAATCAGGTGCGTATCGGCGTGAACGCCCCCAAAGAGGTGGCTGTTCACCGCGAGGAAATCTACCTGCGGATCAAGCAGGAGAAGGACGAGGAACCAAGTGCTTAATTAATTTAGGTTTTTTTGAAAAAAGTGCTTGCGTCAGAAAGGGGCTATCGATAATATACGCCCCGTGTTGCGGAGAGCTGGCCGAGTGGCCGAAGGCGCTCCCCTGCTAAGGGAGTACACCTCAAAAGGGTGTCGGGGGTTCGAATCCCCCGTTCTCCGCCATTATTTCTTTAGGGCGTTGAAGGCTGGCTTTTTAGGTAAGTTGTTGAAATTACTGAAAAAAGTGCTTTACAAAAAGTTTCAACGAACTATGATGCGCGGCAACATATGCACTCGTAGCTCAGCTGGATAGAGTACTCGGCTACGAACCGAGCGGTCACAGGTTCGAATCCTGTCGAGTGCACCATTTAAGAGGTCTGTTTCGGTAACGAAAGAGCCTTCTTGCAACAAACCAGAGGTGATCTGGTCCATCAAGTACCATCGTGCACTCGTAGCTCAGCTGGATAGAGTACTCGGCTACGAACCGAGCGGTCACAGGTTCGAATCCTGTCGAGTGCACCATTTTACGAAGTCTGTTTCGGTAACGAGAGAGTCTTCTGCAGCAACCAGAGGTGATCTGGTCTATCAAGCGCCAACCTTGCACTCGTAGCTCAGCTGGATAGAGTACTCGGCTACGAACCGAGCGGTCACAGGTTCGAATCCTGTCGAGTGCACCATACAAGTGAAAGCCCGCCTTCTTCTGAAGGCGGGCTTTTTGCTTTCCAGGGCGTCCTTCTCCCGCCCCATGCTCCTGCAGTGCGTTTACTCCTCGCTCATTCTTCGCAATTCCTGGTCTTGTCGCCGGCGTTCCTCACGCTCCCGCACAGCCGTGCGCTCGGTATCGCTCGTCAGGAGTGGGTGGTAGGCCCTGTGCAGGGTGTGGTGCGTCCCGGGCGGGCATTGCAGGGTGGTGAAGGTCAGGTGCCCTTCGTCGTCTTCACAGCGCGACACGGTCTGGCCCGAGGCTTCCAGGGTGGGGCAGGCCAGCAGCAGGCCGGCCAGGTAGTGGGTGGCTTTCATCGAACGTCCTCCATGACGTTGTGGTCCAAAGCCTAGCGCTGTTTTTCGCCGTGCGGGGCGGTGCTTTTCTTTCCGCGTGCGTCGTCCCATCGACAATGTTGGCAAGGCGCTGAGCTTTCGTGCGCAAGCTTTTGTTCTTGCCAGATTTTTTCGCATTAAAAGCCTGCAGGCGGTGTATCATTGCGCCCGTCAGCCCCGCCGGGGCTTTGGACTATATCCATGGACTTACCCAGTAGTTACTCAATAGCTCGCTGCACTTATCAAGAATCGACCGATTGAACCTCCGGCGTACTCCGCTGCTGGGGGTGGAGTTCGCCTATGACTGAAGTAGAAGTAAAAAAGCCGCAAGACAGCCTGCAGGACCGCCTGGCCCAGGTGGTCGAATTGCTGCAGCGCCAGCGTGTGGTCGAAGACCTGACGCACCGCCAGGAAGGCCAGCATGGCGAGCTGGTGGAAAACCTGGTGCACCGGCAAAACCTCGTCGAGCTGCAACGCAAGCTCGATGACCTGCACTCTGCCGACGTCGCCTACATCCTCGAAGCCTTGCCCCTGGAAGACCGTCTGACGGTCTGGCAGTTGGTCAAGGTCGAACGTGATGGTGACATCCTCCTCGAAGTATCCGACTCGGTGCGTGAAACGCTGATCGCCGACATGGACGATCACGAGCTGCTCGCCGCTGCCCGGGAGATGGACGCCGACGAACTCGCCGACCTGGCTCCCGAGCTGCCCCGTGACGTTGTCCATGAGCTGATGGAAAGCCTTGATGCCCAGCAGCGCGAGCGCGTGCGTTCGGCCCTGAGCTACGACGAGGAGCAGGTGGGTGCGTTGATGGACTTCGAGATGGTCACCATCCGCGAAGACGTCAGCCTGGAAGTGGTGCTGCGCTACCTGCGTCGCCTCAAGGAACTGCCGGGCCATACCGACAAGCTGTTCGTGGTCGACCAGGATGGCGTGCTCAAGGGCGTGCTGCCGATCAAGCGCCTGCTGGTCAACGACCCGGAAAAGCAGGTTGCCGAGGTCATGGCCAACGACCCTGTGTCATTCCACCCTGATGAGGATGCCTACGACGCGGCTCAGGCGTTCGAGCGCTACGACCTGATCTCCGCGCCCGTGGTCGACAAGAATGCCCGCCTGATCGGCCGTCTGACCATTGACGAGATGGTCGACCTGATCCGCGAGGAGAGCGAGACCGAAGTCCTCAACATGGCCGGTTTGCGTGAGGAAGAAGACATCTTTGCCTCGGTGTGGCGCTCGTTGCGCAACCGCTGGTCGTGGCTGGCCATCAACCTGATCACCGCTTTCGTGGCCTCCCGGGTGATCGGCCTGTTCGAAGGCTCCATCGAGCGCCTGGTGGCCCTGGCGGCGCTGATGCCGATCGTGGCCGGTATCGGTGGCAACTCCGGCAACCAGACCATCACCATGATCGTGCGCGCCATGGCGCTGGACCAGGTCAGCCCCGGCAACACCTCTCGCCTGCTGCGCAAGGAGCTGGCGGTGTCGCTCATCAACGGCATCATCTGGGGGGGTGTCATCGGCGTGGTCGCCTACATGCTGTATGGCAGTTGGTCGCTGGGGGTGGTGATGACCGCCGCCATGACCCTCAACCTGCTGTTGGCTGCCTTCATGGGCGTGCTCATCCCCATGACCCTGGCCAAGTTCGGCCGCGACCCGGCCATGGGCTCCAGCGTGATGATCACCGCCATGACCGACAGCGGCGGCTTCTTCATCTTCCTGGGCCTGGCCACGCTGTTCCTGATGTAGCCCGAATGCCCGGCGCAATCGCCGCCCACAAAAAAAGCCAGCTTAGCGCTGGCTTTTTTCATGGGCGGTGGCGAACGCTCACGAGGCGTCGGCGGCGGCCTCGGCGTTGTGGTCGATCAACGACACCAGCGCGTTCTGCTGGCGGTGCGACAGTTGGCGGAAGCGTTGCAGCAGTTCGCGCTCGTGCAGGGACAGCTCGGGGCTGTCCAGGCGCATGCTCAGTTCTTCGCCCAGGGCGCCTTCCTGAATGAGGCTCTGCTCCAGGCGGGCGATGATTTCCGAGTTCATGCTACGGTGATGATTACGAGCTACCTCTGCAATGCGCTCACGCATTCCATCGGGAAGGCGTACGACGAATTTGTCAGCCGTACGGCTGGAGTAAATAGCCTGTTTCAATGGGCGCATATATTTGACCGTTTAGTTCAGGGGGAGCGGTTCTCGAAATTAGCCGCACGATGTGTTTACGACAGTCGCTACAGCAAAAGTTCAACCCGAATTGTGAAAGAGGCTTCTATGATGCCTCATAGTCGCCATTTCATTGGCGCCAATTCTGTGACAAATATTGAACTGAATGAGGGCTTTTTGCCAGCACCAATTGTCGAAAATGAGCACTGGTTAGAAAATCCCCACCGCCAGGCGACCATCGATTTCGCCCACGCCATCTCAAGAGGTGCTCTGGCTCGTCGGGTGCAACCTGTGCACAATGACGCGCGAGCTACCCTATGACTCAGCATAGTGGCATTTTGGCAGTTTGCCAGCACGACGCCATACAGGGCGATAAGATGTCGGGACGTTTGATTTACCTCATGGGCCCCTCGGGGTCAGGCAAGGACAGTGTCATCGAGGCGGCACGCAGTGCGTTGGCCCAGGTTGACGTACACGTAGCGCGGCGCATTATCACCAGGTCTGCCGAGGCGGTGGGTGAAGATGCCGTGGGGGTTGGTCCGGAAACGTTCGCGCGCATGCGCGAGGCCGGCGAGTTTGCCATGAACTGGCAGGCCAATGGTTTGCAATATGGTATCGGCGCTGACATCAGCGCACGCCTGGCGGCCGGCCACCATGTGCTGGTCAACGGTTCCCGTGCCTGGTTGCCCCAGGCCTTGCAGCGCTACCCGGAACTGCTGCCGGTACTGATCACCGTGGATGCCGACGTGCTGCGCCAGCGCTTGCTGAGCCGTGGCCGCGAGAGCCTGGCCGAGATCGACCAGCGCCTGGCACGCAACGCGCGCCTGCAGGCGGACGCCAGCGAGTGGGAGGAGGGGAGTGTGCGCATCGAAGCGCTGGACAATTCCGCCGACCTTGCGTCAGCGGTGCAGCGCCTGCTGGCGCTGCTGGCACGTCATGGCATCAACGCAACGATGGATCGAACTTGATCTTGCGGCCTCGGAACAAGGCCAGCAGCAACAGCACGCCGGCCACGCCGCTAACGGTACCCAGCAGGGCGCTGGCCTGACCGGCGTCCGGCGGCAGCGTCACCGCCGCCAGGAAGCTGGTGATGGCAACCAGAAAAAAGGCCCATGCGCTTTTGGACATGTGCGGCTCCTCAGAAGGTAAAGCGTTCAATGTGATGCACCGGCGTCGCCTCGCCTTCATCTGGCTGCGACGTCAAGACCGGCATCCCTCGGTTCGGGTTCATGTCTGCCAATTGCGGAGCTGGCCGTGGCATGAAGTGCTCGACCTGAACAGGCGCCAGCGCCGCATCCGGCTGGCTGGCATCGTGGAAGTGAAAAGCCACCAGGGCGACGAGCGCCAGCGTGTTCAAGGCTAAGAGCGTGCTGTTCATGGGGCTGTCTCCGCGAAGAGGGTGAAGGGCTGCATGGCCACTTTTTATAGGAGTGACTACAGCAGGCCTCGTGCCAACTTGATCGCGCGGTTAAAACCCAGTGTTTTCAGTAGTTTACAGGGTTTTCAAAAGGATGGCAGGTTGCAATCTGCAAGATGGCCAATTGGCAGCCTTGCAAAATGCACGAGCGGGCGCAGCGCCCGTGGCAGAGGGGTTGAGCTGGAATCGCGAAAAGTTCCCTTCGTGACGGCGGTTGCCTACAGGCACAAAGGTCACGGATGACATGACAAACGCGGGCGGGCTGGGTAACATGCACGCCGTCCGTCGCGCTGCCGGTTCCTGGTAGCGTTCTACCTATGTCTCAGTAGCTCAATTGGATAGAGCGTCCCCCTCCTAAGGGGAAGGTTGGCAGTTCGAACCTGCCCTGGGACACCATAGAATTCATTGCCTTCATTTATGCGGATTGCATAAAGGCCGCCAGGCGCTTGTCTGGAGGTTGCATGAAGGCCTCCCTGTGCATGTCTTGGGCTTTCTGGCGCCCTTGAGATCGAGCGCCGCCCGCGCGGCGCTTCCCGGGCAAGCCCGGTCCCACATCTGTTTCGGGCCAGTTATGCCTGTGAGATCACCTCGACCGCTTTGCTGTACCGCCACAGATCTGCAGTGCACAGACAAGGCGGACCAGGTGATGGCACAGACATAACTGGCCTGAAACAGATGTGGGAGCAGAGCTTGCTCGCGAACGCGCCGCGCGGGCGGCGCTCGATCTCAAGAACGCCAGAAGCATCAAGGCAGGCACCTGGCGGCCTTGATACGGTGGCAAGCGGGAAGCTTTTGACTTAAAAGACAATTTCCCAAAATTAACCCTTGACGCCCCCACAGATCCCTCTATAATTCGCCCCACTTCCGGCGCAGACCAAACGGAAAACTCCTTGATAATCAAGCAGTTAACCAAAGTAACCCGCTCCGAAGTGATTCGATCTAAACGTCGAAAGCGGTGAAAAAGGCAGTTGACAGTGATTCAAATCGCTGTAGAATTCGCCTCCCGCTAACGAGAGATCGAAGCGAGTCAAGTGGTTGAAGTTGTTAGAGATTCTCTGAAGAACTTCAAAATAAACGCTTGACAGACTCTGAGGAAAGCGTAGAATGCGCGCCTCGGTTGAGACGAAAGAATCAACCAACCGCTCTTTAACAACTGAATCAAGCAATTCGTGTGGGTGCTCGTGACTCAGACTGATAGTCAGAAAGATTATCAGCATCACAAGTTACTCCGCGAGAAATCAAAGATGTAACCAACGATTGCTGAGCCAAGTTTATAGGGTTTTCTCAAAACCCGATTGCAGTATTGAACTGAAGAGTTTGATCATGGCTCAGATTGAACGCTGGCGGCAGGCCTAACACATGCAAGTCGAGCGGATGAAGGGAGCTTGCTCCCTGATTCAGCGGCGGACGGGTGAGTAATGCCTAGGAATCTGCCTGGTAGTGGGGGACAACGTTTCGAAAGGAACGCTAATACCGCATACGTCCTACGGGAGAAAGCAGGGGACCTTCGGGCCTTGCGCTATCAGATGAGCCTAGGTCGGATTAGCTAGTTGGTGAGGTAATGGCTCACCAAGGCGACGATCCGTAACTGGTCTGAGAGGATGATCAGTCACACTGGAACTGAGACACGGTCCAGACTCCCACGGGAGGCAGCAGTGGGGAATATTGGACAATGGGCGAAAGCCTGATCCAGCCATGCCGCGTGTGTGAAGAAGGTCTTCGGATTGTAAAGCACTTTAAGGTGGGAGGAAGGGTTGTAGATTAATACTCTGCAATTTTGACGTTACCGCCAGAATAAGCACCGGCTAACTCTGTGCCAGCAGCCGCGGTAATACAGAGGGTGCAAGCGTTAATCGGAATTACTGGGCGTAAAGCGCGCGTAGGTGGTTTGTTAAGTCGGATGTGAAATCCCCGGGCTCAACCTGGGAACTGCATCCGAAACTGGCAAGCTAGAGTATGGTAGAGGGTAGTGGAATTTCCTGTGTAGCGGTGAAATGCGTAGATATAGGAAGGAACACCAGTGGCGAAGGCGACTACCTGGACTGATACTGACACTGAGGTGCGAAAGCGTGGGGAGCAAACAGGATTAGATACCCTGGTAGTCCACGCCGTAAACGATGTCAACTAGCCGTTGGGAGCCTTGAGCTCTTAGTGGCGCAGCTAACGCATTAAGTTGACCGCCTGGGGAGTACGGCCGCAAGGTTAAAACTCAAATGAATTGACGGGGGCCCGCACAAGCGGTGGAGCATGTGGTTTAATTCGAAGCAACGCGAAGAACCTTACCAGGCCTTGACATCCAATGAACTTTCCAGAGATGGATTGGTGCCTTCGGGAACATTGAGACAGGTGCTGCATGGCTGTCGTCAGCTCGTGTCGTGAGATGTTGGGTTAAGTCCCGTAACGAGCGCAACCCTTGTCCTTAGTTACCAGCACGTTAAGGTGGGCACTCTAAGGAGACTGCCGGTGACAAACCGGAGGAAGGTGGGGATGACGTCAAGTCATCATGGCCCTTACGGCCTGGGCTACACACGTGCTACAATGGTCGGTACAGAGGGTTGCCAAGCCGCGAGGTGGAGCTAATCTCACAAAACCGATCGTAGTCCGGATCGCAGTCTGCAACTCGACTGCGTGAAGTCGGAATCGCTAGTAATCGCGAATCAGAATGTCGCGGTGAATACGTTCCCGGGCCTTGTACACACCGCCCGTCACACCATGGGAGTGGGTTGCACCAGAAGTAGCTAGTCTAACCTTCGGGGGGACGGTTACCACGGTGTGATTCATGACTGGGGTGAAGTCGTAACAAGGTAGCCGTAGGGGAACCTGCGGCTGGATCACCTCCTTAATCGACGACATCAGCTGTATCATGAGCTCCCACACGAATTGCTTGATTCATTGAAGAAGACGATATCGGTAACAGCTCTTAACTGGGTTGTAGGTCAGTTGGTTAGAGCGCACCCCATGCTTTGTCGTAAAGAGCAGGGTGAGGTCGGCCTAAGTAGCTCGAAATTGGGTCTGTAGCTCAGTTGGTTAGAGCGCACCCCTGATAAGGGTGAGGTCGGCAGTTCGAATCTGCCCAGACCCACCAGTTTCTTGTTGGGGCCATAGCTCAGCTGGGAGAGCGCCTGCCTTGCACGCAGGAGGTCAGCGGTTCGATCCCGCTTGGCTCCACCATCCTTTGTTACCTTGTCAAAGCTTAGAAATGAATATTCGGATCGAATATTGATTTCTGAACTTTATCAGAATCGTTCTTTAAAAATTTGGGTATGTGATAGAAAGATAGACTGGATAGCACTTTCACTGGTGTTTATTCAGGCTAAGGTAAAATTTGTGATTCAAATTGCAAATTTTCGGCGAATGTCGTCTTCACAGTATAACCAGATTGCTTGGGGTTATATGGTCAAGTGAAGAAGCGCATACGGTGGATGCCTTGGCAGTCAGAGGCGATGAAAGACGTGGTAGCCTGCGAAAAGCTTCGGGGAGTCGGCAAACAGACTGTGATCCGGAGATGTCTGAATGGGGGAACCCAGCCATCACAAGATGGTTATCTCAAGCTGAATACATAGGCTTGAGAGGCGAACCAGGAGAACTGAAACATCTAAGTACCCTGAGGAAAAGAAATCAACCGAGATTCCCTTAGTAGTGGCGAGCGAACGGGGACCAGCCCTTAAGTTGATTTGAGATTAGCGGAACGCTCTGGAAAGTGCGGCCATAGTGGGTGATAGCCCTGTACGCGAAAATCTCTTGTCAATGAAATCGAGTAGGACGGAGCACGAGAAACTTTGTCTGAATATGGGGGGACCATCCTCCAAGGCTAAATACTACTGACTGACCGATAGTGAACTAGTACCGTGAGGGAAAGGCGAAAAGAACCCCGGAGAGGGGAGTGAAATAGATCCTGAAACCGTATGCGTACAAGCAGTGGGAGCAGACTTCGTTCTGTGACTGCGTACCTTTTGTATAATGGGTCAGCGACTTATATTCAGTGGCGAGCTTAACCGAATAGGGGAGGCGTAGCGAAAGCGAGTGTTAATAGCGCGTTTAGTCGCTGGGTATAGACCCGAAACCGGGCGATCTATCCATGGGCAGGTTGAAGGTTGGGTAACACTAACTGGAGGACCGAACCGACTACCGTTGAAAAGTTAGCGGATGACCTGTGGATCGGAGTGAAAGGCTAATCAAGCTCGGAGATAGCTGGTTCTCCTCGAAAGCTATTTAGGTAGCGCCTCATGTATCACTGTAGGGGGTAGAGCACTGTTTCGGCTAGGGGGTCATCCCGACTTACCAAACCGATGCAAACTCCGAATACCTACAAGTGCCGAGCATGGGAGACACACGGCGGGTGCTAACGTCCGTCGTGAAAAGGGAAACAACCCAGACCGCCAGCTAAGGTCCCAAAGTCATGGTTAAGTGGGAAACGATGTGGGAAGGCACAGACAGCCAGGATGTTGGCTTAGAAGCAGCCATCATTTAAAGAAAGCGTAATAGCTCACTGGTCGAGTCGGCCTGCGCGGAAGATGTAACGGGGCTAAACCATGCACCGAAGCTACGGGTATCACCTTTGGGTGATGCGGTAGGGGAGCGTTCTGTAAGCCGTTGAAGGTGAACTGTGAGGTTTGCTGGAGGTATCAGAAGTGCGAATGCTGACATAAGTAACGATAAAGCGGGTGAAAAGCCCGCTCGCCGGAAGACCAAGGGTTCCTGTTCAACGTTAATCGGAGCAGGGTGAGTCGACCCCTAAGGCGAGGCTGAAAAGCGTAGTCGATGGGAAGCAGGTTAATATTCCTGCACTTGGTGTTACTGCGAAGGGGGGACGGAGAAGGCTAGGCCAGCTTGGCGTTGGTTGTCCAAGTTTAAGGTGGTAGGCTGAGATCTTAGGTAAATCCGGGATCTTAAGGCCGAGAGCTGATGACGAGTTGCCTTTAGGCGACGAAGTGGTTGATGCCCTGCTTCCAGGAAAAGCCTCTAAGCTCCAGGTAACACGAAATCGTACCCCAAACCGACACAGGTGGTCAGGTAGAGAATACCAAGGCGCTTGAGAGAACTCGGGTGAAGGAACTAGGCAAAATGGTGCCGTAACTTCGGGAGAAGGCACGCTGGCGCGGGTGAAGTCCCCCGCGGACGGAGCTGAAGGCAGTCGAAGATACCAGCTGGCTGCAACTGTTTATTAAAAACACAGCACTGTGCAAACACGAAAGTGGACGTATACGGTGTGACGCCTGCCCGGTGCCGGAAGGTTAATTGATGGGGTTATCCGTAAGGAGAAGCTCTTGATCGAAGCCCCGGTAAACGGCGGCCGTAACTATAACGGTCCTAAGGTAGCGAAATTCCTTGTCGGGTAAGTTCCGACCTGCACGAATGGCGTAATGATGGCCAGGCTGTCTCCACCCGAGACTCAGTGAAATTGAAATCGCTGTGAAGATGCAGTGTACCCGCGGCAAGACGGAAAGACCCCGTGAACCTTTACTATAGCTTGACACTGAACATTGAGCCTTGATGTGTAGGATAGGTGGGAGGCTTTGAAGCGTGGACGCCAGTCTGCGTGGAGCCAACCTTGAAATACCACCCTTTAATGTTTGATGTTCTAACGTAGACCCGTAATCCGGGTTGCGGACAGTGTCTGGTGGGTAGTTTGACTGGGGCGGTCTCCTCCCAAAGAGTAACGGAGGAGCACGAAGGTTGGCTAATCCTGGTCGGACATCAGGAGGTTAGTGCAATGGCATAAGCCAGCTTGACTGCGAGAGTGACGGCTCGAGCAGGTGCGAAAGCAGGTCATAGTGATCCGGTGGTTCTGAATGGAAGGGCCATCGCTCAACGGATAAAAGGTACTCCGGGGATAACAGGCTGATACCGCCCAAGAGTTCATATCGACGGCGGTGTTTGGCACCTCGATGTCGGCTCATCACATCCTGGGGCTGAAGCCGGTCCCAAGGGTATGGCTGTTCGCCATTTAAAGTGGTACGCGAGCTGGGTTTAGAACGTCGTGAGACAGTTCGGTCCCTATCTGCCGTGGACGTTTGAGATTTGAGAGGGGCTGCTCCTAGTACGAGAGGACCGGAGTGGACGAACCTCTGGTGTTCCGGTTGTCACGCCAGTGGCATTGCCGGGTAGCTATGTTCGGAAAAGATAACCGCTGAAAGCATCTAAGCGGGAAACTTGCCTCAAGATGAGATCTCACTGGAACCTTGAGTTCCCTAAAGGGCCGTCGAAGACTACGACGTTGATAGGTTGGGTGTGTAAGCGCTGTGAGGCGTTGAGCTAACCAATACTAATTGCCCGTGAGGCTTGACCATATAACACCCAAGCAATTTGCGTCGAATGAGCAGATTGCGGTGTTGTGAAGATGATACGAACCGAAAGTTTGCGTATTCACAAAGACCATCACATACCCGATTCGCTGGTGTGCCTGTCAAAGGGCATCCTGGCTACAGAATTTCTTGACGACCATAGAGCATTGGAACCACCTGATCCCATCCCGAACTCAGCAGTGAAACGATGCATCGCCGATGGTAGTGTGGGGTTTCCCCATGTGAGAGTAGGTCATCGTCAAGATTAAATTCCGAAACCCCCGGTTGCGAAAGCAGCTGGGGGTTTTGTCTTTCTGGCGTTCGGCAGGTTTACCGCGGTGCCCCTGACGCTACCCGCAGAGAAAACGCCACCAATGGGGAACGCTTCAAGCTGCCCTTCGTCGAAGCCTGTGTCATGGGTAACAATCCCCTGAAGGCACGCCCGACCTGCTCAGGCATAATGGCCCGGCTTGCTCATTCATCCTGCGGTACCTACCCTTCAAACGCTGTCCCACCTCACTCAAGGAGCCGCTCGGAACGCCGATGCGCCAGATCTGGAAACCCTTTCGAGCGCTGTATTTCGCCGCGTTGATGATGTTGATCGGCTCCGGCCTGTTAAGCACTTACCTGGCCCTGCGCCTGGCCGCCGAGCAGGTGGACGGCCTGTGGGTCGGTGCCCTGATGGCGGCCAACTACTTTGGCCTGGTGCTGGGTGGCAAGCTGGGCCACCGGTTGATTGGCAGGGTGGGGCACATCCGCGCCTACACCACCTGCGCCGGCATCGTCTGCGCCGCCGTTTTGGGCCATGGCCTGGTCGACTATCTGCCTGCGTGGCTGTTCCTGCGGATGATCGTTGGCCTGGGCATGATGTGCCAGTACATGGTCATCGAGAGCTGGCTCAACGAGCAGGCCGAGGCGAAGCAGCGCGGGGTGGTGTTCAGTGGCTACATGATTGCCTCCTACCTGGGGCTGGTGCTGGGCCAACTGATTCTGGTCATGCACCCGCAGTTGGGCCTGGAGCTGCTGATGCTGGTCGCCCTGTGCTTCGCCCTTTGCCTGGTGCCAGTGGCGATGACCCAGCGCATTCACCCGGCACCGCTCAAGCCGGCCCCGATGGAACCACGCTTCTTCCTCAAGCGCGTCCCGCAGTCTCTCAGCACGGTGCTGGGCTCGGGGCTGATCGTCGGTTCGTTCTATGGCCTGGCGCCGCTGTATGCCTCCCAGCAGGGCCTGAGCACCGAGCAGGTCGGTCTGTTCATGGGGTGCTGCATCTTCGCCGGGCTACTGGTGCAATGGCCCCTGGGCTGGCTATCCGACCGCTACGACCGTGCCGTGCTGATCCGCAGTTTTGCCCTGTGCTTGGCGATTGCCGCGTTGCCGCTGGCGGTGTTCCCGAGCGTGCCCTTGGAGATGCTTTTCGGGGTGGGTTTCCTGGTGTCGCTGCTGCAGTTCTGTCTTTATCCACTGGCCAATGCCTTTGCCAACGACCACGTGGAGCCCGAGCGCCGCGTATCCCTGACCGCCATGCTGCTGGTCACCTACGGGATCGGCGCCAGTGTCGGGCCGTTGGCCGCCGGTGTGCTGATGAAGTTCTTCGGCAGCCAGAGCCTATATGCCTTCTTCAGCTTCTTCGCCCTGATCCTGGTCTGGCGTATCCGGCCCAAGGCCGTCACCAACCTGCACCAGGTCGACGATGCCCCGCTGCACCATGTGGCCATGCCCGACAGCATGACCAGCTCGCCACTGGTGGCCGCGCTCGACCCCCGGGTCGACGAGCAGTCGGTGCACGACCAGATGCACGTCATTCCTGACCCGGTGCACGATATGCCCCCGCCCCATGAAGGCGTCGAGCCTTTGGCCGATGAGGCCGACGAGGCCGCGGAAATGGGTGATGGCCGCAAGGTCGGCCGCAGCCTCAGCGAAGAAGAGCAGTAGTTTCCAGCAGCCACAAAAAAAGCCCGCAGCGATGCGGGCTTTTTTCAGGGCCAGGGAGGCCTCAGTAATCGTCCTTGTCGAAGCGTCGCGCCTCGCGCTGCAGGTCGAACACGAAGCGCTCTACCTGGCGCTGCACCAGTCCGCTCATGTTGTGAAAGCGGGTGCCGGCGAAGGTGGTGTTGATGCGCTCTTCGTAATGCAGGTAGCGCAGTTCCACCGGTGCGGTCATCTTGCCGAAGGGCAGGTTGGCGACGAAGCGGTCATACACCTGGCCCAGTTGCAGGCGTTCGGAGATGTCACCTTCAAAGCGCAGCTTGCACCCGGTGGCGGAGATGTCCAGCAGCTTGCCGGTAAAGTCGCCCTTGAGCTTTTCACCTGCCAACGTGACGTCCACCAGGTGGGCCAACTTCAGCGCCGCGCGAAAGGCGTTGCGACGCTGGTGGTAGACCACTTCGTTCGGCAGGGTGCCGTGGTAGACGCGGCCGCCTTCATTTTCATCGATGCTCAGGGTTTCATTGACTTCCCAGGCGATGCGTACGCCGTCATGAAAGCCTTCGACCTTGAAGGGTTCGCCTGCGGCGAGAAATTTTTCACCGTCGCGCGGGATCATCTCATCGAACGCCAGGACATTGCTGTCACGGTCCAGTTCGACCAGGTAGGTCTGGAAGCGCTGGCTGCGCTCGTGAAAAGTAATGATCAAAGGATCATGGCTCTGCAGCAGCGCGCGCAGGTTGGCGGCGATTTCCAGGGGCGTTGTCAGCACCTTGGGTGGCTGCGGAGCGTCTTCCGCGTTTGTGGCGTTGAACACGGTTCATCAATCTCCAGGCAAAAAACGACACACGCAGGTGCTGGCGTTATGGCAGCATGTTCCACGCCTTGGTGAGCAAAATCAAGCCTGACTGAGCGGGCGAGGCTTGGCCAGCTTGGACGTGGAGCCTCGGGCATCATAAAGCGAGGGGGTTTCACCGCCCATGAGTATACGCATCTGGTTGGCGGTGGTGAGTTGTTGCAGGCGGATCAGCTTGCCGTTCTGTTCATTCACTGCCTGGCAATCGGCCAGCAGCCCCGTGAGCAGGTCGCCCCGGGCCAGCAGGTCGGCTCCCAGGTGCGAGTGTTGGGCAAGGATCTCGAGACCACTACGGTCGGGGGTCAACTTGAGAGTGAGCAGGATCTCGGTGCGTTTACGGCCATGCTGTTCCAGCAGAACGATCAACGACTGTTTTTGCGCCAGGATATTTTCCAGCAGCGGCATGTCGCGGCCGTGCAGCGCCAGCGACTCGTGCTGCAGCAAGGCAAGCAGTTGCTGGGCCGGGGCAATATCTTCTTCAATCAACAGCAGCAGGTTTCTGTCGTGCATGGCTGGCTCTGGTATTCAAGCGTCCAGAAGCCTCTGCGCAGGGCGGTGGCCCTAGCGCTGGGCTTCGAAATTTAGCAGTTTGCTGGCTACGCGGCTGCTGTCCACTTTATAGCTGCCATCGGCGACGGCCGCTTTCAACTGCGCCACGCGGGCGCTGTCGACGGTCGGCTGGTCGCGCAGCTTGTCAGTGACTTTCTGCAACTGCTGAGCCTCGGAACTCAGGTGTACGGATTCCCCGCCGCTGGTGCTGCCAGTGGACGTAGTGGTTGCGCTGGCATCGGTGTTCACCGACGTGTCGGTGGTGCCAGTGCTGCCGCTCGTACGTGTCGAGGTCGACACCTGCGAGGAATTGTTCAAACGACTGAAGTCGATAACCATAATGAAAACCTCTGGGTATTTGGACGCTTGCCTTGTTTTCGGCCAAACCCCGAATAACTTTAGGCACTTTGATACAAAGCGCCGATGCACCAAGGCTGGGGGCTGCAATGGCCTCCAGTCTAGGAAAATACGCCGCGAACCGCCAGCGTTTACATGGCCACTTCCACTTGGCCAGGCCCGGTGACACGGGCTTTGATCACGCGGTTGGAGTTCAGGTTGCGTACCCGGATCTGCTCGCTCATGGCCCCTTTGGACAATGCCTCGCCAGGCATTTTCACCGCCAGGCTGCCAGTTGTGGCGGTGATGACCACGTTGTCGCCCTTCTTGATGGTGTCGGGGGCTTCCACGTGCGCGGGGCTCAATACCTGGTCATTTACCGTTGGTCGGAGAAGCTTCTGCCCCACGGCCTGGTCCAGGGCGGTCAGGTAGCCCTGGCTCAGCAGGCTTACGTCGCGCTCACGCATGGCCACGTCGCCATCCTCGATCACGCTGTCGCGCTTGAGTGGACGGGTGGTGGTGACCACATCGCGAAACAGTTTCACCTGGGCGGGGACGAACACCGTCCACGGCGAACTGCCTTCGCAGCGCACCCGTACCGACACTCGGCCGATAGGAGTGGCAGGGCTTTGCAGGGCTGCTGTCAATTCCTTGTCGCATAGCCCCATGTGCAAGCGCGGGTCCAGCGTGTTGACCTGAATCTCATAACGGCCTTCGGTCTGGCTGGTTGCCAGATAATCTTCTACCGTGAACTCAAGAAAACCCTGGGTGGTACCGATAAGTTGCTCAGGAGTTGTGAATTCCTCGGCCTGGGAGGCACTGCCGAATCCAAAAATGCAGACCGCAGCAAGCCCGCAGAGTAACCTCTGTGCCATGCGTCGGGAAAATGTCGTTTTTGCGTTCATACACTATAAAAAGCAAGGGGCGTGCCGACTCAGTGGGTAGGTACGTTCCAAGCGAAGTTTTAAGGAGTCACAGGCATGGCTGGTGTAATGGATTCGGTGAACCAGCGCACTCAACTGGTAGGGCAGAACCGCCTGGAGCTTCTGTTGTTCCGTCTCAACGGGTCGCAGCTCTATGGCATCAACGTGTTCAAGGTACGGGAGGTGCTGCAGTGCCCGAACCTGACCATGATGCCCAGGTCCAGCCCGGTAGTGCGCGGTGTCGCGAATATTCGTGGGGCAACCATTCCGATCCTCGACCTGGCGTTGGCGACCGGTGGGCGCAGTTTGCAACAGGACATCAAGAACACCTTCGTGATCATCACGGAGTACAACACCAAGATTCAGGGCTTCCTGGTGCACTCGGTGGAGCGCATCGTCAACATGAACTGGGAGGAGATCCATCCGCCACCCAAGGGCACCGGCCGTGACCACTACCTGACGGCCGTGACTCGCGTGGACAATCAGCTCGTCGAAATCATCGATGTGGAGAAAATCCTCGCCGAAGTGGCCCCCACCTCGGAGTCGATTTCCGCCGGTGTGGTGGACGTTGAGACCCAGAACAAAGCGGTTTCACTGCGCGTGCTGACCGTCGATGACTCCTCGGTGGCCCGCAAGCAGGTCACGCGCTGTTTGCAGACGGTGGGTGTGGAAGTGGTAGCCTTGAATGATGGGCGCCAGGCGCTGGATTACCTGCGCAAGCTGGTGGATGAAGGCAAGCGTCCCGAGGAAGAATTCCTCATGATGATTTCCGACATCGAAATGCCCGAGATGGACGGCTATACCTTGACTGCGGAGATTCGCAGCGATCCACGCATGAAAAACCTGCACATCACCCTGCACACGTCCTTGTCGGGTGTGTTCAACCAGGCCATGGTCAAGAAGGTGGGGGCGGACGATTTTCTGGCCAAGTTCCGGCCCGATGATCTGGCACAACGGGTTGTAGACCGTATCAAGGCAGCAAGCTAACGACCGGGGCGCCCGCGCCCCGGACACGACTGACGATTTGAGAGGCGGCACCATTGTCTACGGGTAATTTGGATTTCGAACAGTTCCGGGTCTTCCTGGAAAAAGCCTGTGGCATTCTGTTGGGCGAGAACAAGCAATATCTTGTTTCCAGCCGTCTCAACAAGCTCATGGAACAGCAGGGCATCAAGTCCCTGGGCGAACTGGTGCAGCGCATCCAGACCCAGCCGCGCAGTGGCCTGCGCGAGCAGGTAGTGGACGCGATGACCACCAACGAGACCCTGTGGTTTCGCGATACCTACCCCTTCGAAGTCATGAAGAACAAGGTGCTGCCCGAGTTCGTCAAGAACTCGCCGGGCCAGCGGCTACGCATCTGGTCGGCGGCATGCTCCTCGGGTCAGGAGCCGTACTCGCTGTCGATGACCATCGATGAGTTCGAGCGTACCAACCTGGGCCAGCTCAAGGGCGGCGCGCAGATCGTTGCCACCGACCTGTCCGGTTCCATGCTGACCAACTGCAAAAGCGGCGAGTACGACAGCCTGGCCATTGGCCGTGGGCTATCGGCTGACCGCCTGCAACGCTACTTCGACACCAAGGCCCCCGGCCGCTGGGCAGTGAAGGCACCGATCCGCAGCCGTGTGGAGTTCCGTTCCTTCAACCTGCTGGACAGCTACGCTGCCCTGGGCAAGTTCGACGTGGTGTTCTGCCGCAACGTGCTGATCTATTTCTCTGCACAGGTGAAGAAAGACATCCTGATGCGCATCCATGGCACCCTCAAACCCGGTGGGTACCTGTTCCTGGGAGCATCGGAGGCGCTCAACGGCCTGCCGGACCATTACCAGATGGTTCAGTGCAGCCCGGGCATCATCTACCAGGCGAAATAATGCAAAGGCCCTTCGGGGCCTTTGTTGTTCTTCCCCCCCCCGTCATAGCAGCGGACCTGGCCGCGTCCCAGGCGCCGCGCGGCAACCCCACCTTGCCGCTTTGTTGGCACCCAGCGGAATTCCCTTGCCGCTTTTCTGGCAGCGCCGCTTGCCGCTTCCTGCCAAACCCAGCAAAACCGGGCTGTTTCCAATCTGGCACGGCCCTTGCTATCACTCAGTCACCAACATCCGGTCCGCCGTTTACAGGTCTCCACCATGAGCATCAGTTTCGACAAAGCCCTAGGCATCCACGAACAGGCCCTGGCCTTTCGTGCCCAGCGCGCCGAAGTGCTGGCCAACAACCTGGCCAACGCCGACACGCCCAACTACAAGGCGCGTGACCTGGACTTCGCTGCCGTGCTGCAGGCCGAAAGCGACAAGCGCCAGAACGGCACCTTCGAACTGGAGCGGACCAACGCCAACCACATCGAAGCCGAAGGCGTGAACGTGGGTGACCAGCAATTGCTGTACCGCACCCCCAGCCAACCGTCGCTGGACCAGAACACCGTGGACGCGCAGGTCGAACAGGCCAACTACGCGCAGAACTCGGTGAACTTCCAGGCCAGCTTCACCCTGCTAAACGCCAAATTCAAAGGGCTGGTCTCAGCCATCCGGGGAGAATGATTCATGTCTCTAGCCAGCGTCTTCAACATTGCCGGTACCGGCATGAGTGCCCAGACCACTCGCCTGAACACCGTCGCCAGTAACATCGCCAACGCCGAGACCGTCTCGTCGAGCATCGACCAGACCTACCGCGCACGTCACCCGGTGTTCGCTACCGTGTTCGACCAGACCCAGGCCACCGGCGACAGCGGTTCGCTGTTCCAGGACCAGGACGCCGCCGGTAGCGGTGTGCAGGTGTCGGGCGTGGTCGAGGACCAGAGCAATCTGGAAGCCCGTTACGAACCGAAGAACCCCGCCGCCAACAAAGACGGTTACGTGTACTACCCCAACGTCAACGTGGTGGAGGAGATGGCCGACATGATCTCCGCCAGCCGTTCGTTCCAGACCAACGCGGACATCATGAATACCGCGAAAACAATGATGCAGAAAGTCCTGACCCTGGGTCAGTGATAGGGGCGAAACAGCATGACCACGACTACCGACAGCACCTCGGCTTCATCCGTTCTGACCGCGCTGCAGAAGACCACCAGTACCACTGACAGCTCCACCGGTACCGCTGGCAGCGCCCTGGGCAAGGACGCGTTCCTGCAATTGCTGGTTACCCAGATGCAGAACCAGAACCCTCTGGACCCGCAGGACAACACCGCATTCGTTTCCCAGCTGGCCCAGTTCAGCAGCCTGGAAAGCATGCAGAGCCTCAATGACTCGGTGAGCACCATCCTCACTTCGTACCAATCGTCCCAGGCCCTGCAGGCTTCGTCGCTGGTTGGCCACTCGGTGACCGTCACCGGCACTACCGCCGACGTCGACACCAGCAAAGGCCTGACGGGCTCGGTGAACCTCACCGACTCCAGCACCAGCAACACCGTGGGCGTCTACAGCAGTGACGGCACCCTGGTGCGTACCCTGGACATGGGTACCCAGTCGGCCGGCACCTACAACTTTACCTGGGATGGCAAGGATGGCGACGGTAACACCGCGGCCTCCGGCATCTACACCTTCAAGGCAGTGGCCACCGTCGACGGTACCTCGACCGTGATGACTACCAACCTGCCGACCACGGTCAACAGCGTGACCATGGCCACCACCAGCGGTGGCGCCATGACGCTGAACCTTGCAACGGGCTCCAGTGTTGCCCTGTCTGCTGTACAAACCATCGGAATTTAATGCCGGCTACGGCGCAGGAGTGAAAACATGTCTTTCAACGTCGGCCTCAGTGGCCTGGCAGCAGCCAACAAAGCCCTGGACGTCACCGGCAACAACATTGCCAACGTCGCCACCACCGGTTTCAAATCGTCGCGCGCAGAATTCGCCGACCAGTACGCGGCCTCCATCCGTGGCACCTCGGGCAAGACCACGGTCGGTAGCGGTGTGACCACCGCCGCCGTATCGCAGCAGTTCACCCAGGGCAACATCGAGTCCACCGGCAACAGCCTGGACATGGCCATCAACGGCAACGGCTTTTTCGTGCTGAGCGACAACGGCTCGAAGCTGTATACCCGTGCCGGTGCGTTCTACAGCGACAAATCGGGCAACATCGTCGACTCCAGCGGTAACAACCTGCAGGGCTACACCACCGACACCACCGGCAAGCTGACCTCCGGCGTGCTGTCGAACCTGGCCATCGACACCTCGAACCTGGCGCCCAAAGCCACCAGCTCGATCTCGGAAACCGTCAACCTGAACTCCAGCGCGACCGCCCCGACCGTCACCCCGTTCAGTGCCAGCAACACCAGCAGCTACAACTACACCTTCAACACCGACGTGTACGACAGCCAGGGCAACGCCCACCAGCTGAACCAGTACTTCGTGAAGGATGACACGGCCAACACCTGGACCATGTACACCACCATCGACGGCCGCAACCCCGTGTCGCCGGCGACCAACGTCGACAGCACCACCAACGTTGATGCCGGTGCCACGCCGATGGCCAACACCATCACCTTCAACTCCGATGGTTCCTACAGCTACACCCAGACGGCCGGTACCTCCACCTCGCTGGGTGTCAACGCCGACGGTACCTTCGACCTGTCCAACTGGGTGCCGGCCGCCGAGGCCACTGATGGTACCTGGGCATCCAACGGTTCGACGGCTTCGGCCTCGATCAACCTGGACATGACCAACCTGACCCAGTACAACGCCACTTCGGCCACTACTGCCAAGGACCAGGACGGCTACGCCACCGGCGAACTGTCGGCCCTGTCGGTCAGTGACACTGGCCAGCTGACCGCCACCTTCACCAACGGCAAGACCAACATCATCGGTCAGGTCGCGCTTGCCAACTTCGCCAACGTCCAGGGCCTGAGCCCGGCCGGTGGTACCGACTGGCGCGAAACCTACGCCTCGGGCGTGCCGGTGATCGGTACCCCAGGCACGGGCACCATGGGTGACCTGACCGCTTCCTCGCTGGAAGACTCCAACGTCGACCTGACCCAGGAGCTGGTGAACCTGATCAAGGCGCAGTCCAACTACCAGGCCAACGCCAAGACCATTTCCACTGAAAGCACCATCATGCAGACCACCATCCAGATGACCTGATGGTTGTGGCTGCAGCACAAGACCCGGGCTAGATGCCCGGGTTTTTCATGTCTGCAGAATCGAGGGTTGTGCGCCCTGCGAACACGGTCTTGCCCGCCAGCCCCACACCTGCGCCGCGGGCTGAATCAAGGTTTTCTGACGCGCCCTTGCCGCCAACCGGCAACCACGCGCCGTTTTTCCGTCTCTGCTGCCGGGCGGGGAAGGGCGTCCTGCACGCCGATGTGCCTGTAACACCGGGTGTACAAAGGCTTTTTCAACCTTGGCCCGCTTGTTGCTTTGTCCCTGCCAGTACAGTGCTGGGCGGCATTCGCCCGTCATGGGAGACCTACCTTGGACAAAATGCTTTACGTGGCAATGACCGGCGCCAACCAGAACTCGTTGGCGATGAAGGCTCATGCCAACAACCTGGCCAACGTTTCCACCAACGGCTTTCAGCGCGACCTGGAACAGGCCCGCTCCATGCCGGTGTTTGGTGACGTATATGCGTCGCGCGCCTACGCCATGACCGAAAGCCCCGGCACCGATTTCACCCCCGGTGCCATGGTGGCGACCGGTCGTGACCTGGACGTGTCCGCTGACGGTGACAGCTACATCGCTGTGCAGGCCCCGGACGGCAGCGAAGGCTATGTGCGCATGGCCAGCATGAACGTCGACGCGCTGGGCGTGCTGCGCGACGGCAACGGTTTGCCGGTCATGGGCAACGGTGGCCCGATCGCCGTGCCGCCCGAGCAGCAGATCGAAGTGGGTAGCGACGGCACCATCAGCATCCGCTCCATGGGCGAAGGCCCGGAAGTGATGGCCCAGGTAGACCGCATCAAGCTGGTCAAGCCCGACCCGCGCAACCTGGTCAAGGGCACCGATGGCCTGCTGCACACCAAGGATGGCCAGCCAGCGGCGGCCGATGCCACCTCCAGCATCACCTCCGGGTTCCTGCAGGCCAGCAACGTCAATGCCGTGGAAGAGATGACCTCGGTGCTGGCCTTGTCCAAACAGTTCGAATTGCACATCAAGATGATGACTACCGCCAAGGAGGATGATGAATCCATGGCGCGGGTCTTGCAGAACACCTGATAAATGACTGGGGCGCGGCGAAAAACAGGCGCGCACATAGGAGAACAGAATGCTTCCGGCACTTTACGTCAGCAAGACCGGCCTGGCTGCTCAGGACATGAACCTGACCACCATTTCCAACAACCTGGCCAACGTCTCGACCACCGGCTTCAAGGCCGACCGCGCCGAGTTCCAGGACCTGCTCTACCAGACCAAGCGTCAACCGGGTGCCAACTCCACCACGGACACCGAACTGCCGTCCGGCCTGCAACTGGGTACCGGTGTGCGCATCGTCGGCACCCAGAAGAACTTCACGGCCGGCAGCCTGGCCACCACTGACCAGCCGCTGGACATGGCCATCAACGGCCGTGGCTTCTTCCAGATCACCCAGGCCGACGGCACCACCGCGTACACCCGCGACGGTACCTTCCACCTGGACTCCAACGGCCAGATCGTGACCGCCAGCGGCAACGCCCTGAACCCGGCCATCGTGGTACCGACCAACGCCCAGACCTTCACCGTGGGTACCGACGGCACCGTCTCGATCACCACCGCGGCCAGCGCCACGTCCACCGTGATCGGCAACCTGCAGACCGCCGACTTCATCAACCCGGCCGGCCTGCAAGCCATCGGCAGCAACCTGTACCTGGAAACCGCCTCCAGCGGCGCGCCGCAAGTGGGTACCCCAGGCCTGAACGGTTTCGGCACCACCCTGCAGAACACCCTGGAAAACTCCAACGTCAGCACCGTTGAAGAGCTGGTGAACATGATCACCACTCAGCGGGCCTACGAGATGAACTCCAAAGTGATCTCGACGGCTGACCAGATGCTCCAGTACGTCACTCAGAATCTGTAATTCAGCCACACGGCGCCGTCGGCGCCAGCAACACCGTGAGGTCAGTGTCATGAGTCGTTTGTCCAGTGTTCTTGCCTTGAGTGGGATCGCTTTGTTGTCGGGTTGCATGTCGCCGCCGCCCAAGCCCAATGACCCGTACTACGCGCCGGTGCTTCCGCGCACCCCGCTGCCTGCGGCGTCGAACAACGGCTCCATCTACCAGTCCGGTTTCGACCAGAACCTGTACACCGACCGCAAGGCGTTCCGGGTGGGTGACATCATCACCGTGACCCTGGCCGAGAAAACCGCGGCCAGCAAGAGCGCTGACTCCAAGCTGACCAAGGACTCCAGCACCTCGCTGGGCCTGACTTCGCTGTTTGGCGGTGGCGTGTCCACCACCAACCCGGTCACTGGCGGCAAGTTGAGCCTGGACGCTGGCTACACCGGCACCCGCGCCACCGACGGCACCGCCAAGGCTGACCAGGCCAACAGCCTGACCGGCTCCATCACCGTGACCGTGGCCGACGTGCTGCCCAACGGCATCCTGTCGGTACGTGGCGAGAAGTGGCTGACGCTCAACACCGGTGAGGAACTGGTGCGTATCGCCGGCTTGATCCGCGCCGACGACATCGCCACCGACAACACCGTGTCGTCGACCCGTGTCGCCGATGCACGCATTACCTACTCGGGCACCGGTGCGTTCGCCGAGTCCAACCAGACCGGTTGGCTGGACCGTTTCTTCATGAGCCCCTACTGGCCTTTCTAGGTAACCACGACCATGCGTAAACTCAAGCACCTGATGGCCGTGACCCTGCTCGCCGCTTCGGCCCTGACCGCGGCAACCGCTGCCCAGGCCGAGCGGTTGAAGGACATCGCGAGCATTTCCGGCGTGCGTTCCAACCAACTGATCGGCTATGGCCTGGTCGTGGGCCTGGACGGCACGGGTGACCAGACCACCCAGACCCCGTTCACCCTGCAGACCTTCAACAACATGCTGGCGCAGTTCGGTATCAAGGTGCCCACCGGTACCGGCACTACCCAGCTGAAGAACGTCGCAGCGGTGTCCATCCACGCCGACCTGCCACCGTTCTCCAAGCCCGGGCAGACCATCGACGTCACCGTGTCGTCCATCGGTAACTCCAAGAGCCTGCGCGGCGGCAGCCTGCTCATGACCCCGCTCAAAGGTATCGACGGGAATGTCTACGCCATCGCCCAGGGCAACCTGGTGGTGGGCGGCTTCGACGCCGAAGGCAAGGACGGTTCCAAGATCACCGTCAACGTTCCGTCGGCCGGCCGCATTCCCGGCGGTGCCTCGGTGGAGCGTTCGGTGCCGAGCGGCTTCAACCAGGGCAACAGCCTGACCCTGAACCTCAACCGTTCGGACTTCACCACCGCCAAGCACATTGTCGACAAGATCAACAACATGCTCGGCCCAGGCGTGGCCCAGGCCATCGACGGTGGCTCGGTACGCGTCACCGCGCCTATCGACCCCAGCCAGCGGGTGGACTACATCTCGGTGCTGGAAAACCTGGAAGTGGACCCGGGCGCCGCGGCGGCCAAGGTCATCATCAACTCGCGTACCGGTACCATCGTCATCGGCCAGAACGTCAAGGTATCGCCTGCCGCGGTTACCCACGGCAGCCTGACCGTGACCATCACCGAAGACCCGATCGTCAGCCAGCCAGGCCCGCTGTCCAACGGCCAGACCGCCGTGGTGCCGCGTTCCCGGGTCAATGCCCAGCAGGAAGCCAAGCCGATGTTCAAATTCGGCCCCGGCACCACGCTGGATGAGATCGTGCGCGCGGTCAACCAGGTGGGCGCGGCCCCCAGTGACCTGATGGCCATCCTCGAAGCATTGAAACAGGCCGGCGCCTTGCAGGCCGACCTGATCGTGATTTGAGGTAGCGGACCATGGATATGCCTAAAGGTGGTGTCAGCACGCCGGCCGACTCGGGGGCCTACACGGACCTCAATCGCCTGAACGCGCTGAAGACCGGTGACCGCGACAGTGACGCCAACCTGAAGAAGGTGGCGCAGGAGTTCGAGTCGCTGTTCGTCGGTGAAATGCTCAAGTCCATGCGTTCGGCCAACGATGTGTTGGGCAAGGACGACCCGATGAACACCGAGACCACCAAGCAATACCAGTCCATGTATGACCAGCAGTTGGCCGTGACCCTGTCCAAGCAGGGTAACGGCATCGGCCTGCAGGACGTGCTGATGCGTCAGCTGTCCAAGAACAAGGGCGTGGAGCACACCGGCACCAACCCGTTCGCCCACGACGCCCCGGCACTGTCCACGCTCAATGGTGGGCGCAACACCGCGGCCGACATCAAGCATGCCCTGAACAACAACGCCGCCAGCGCCCACAGCAATGACATGGCGATGATGAACCAGCGCCGCCTGTCGCTGCCCAGCAAGCTGGCAGACCGCGTCATGGCCGGTATCACCCCGTCCACCGACGCCAGCAGCACGGCGACGGCTGCCGCGACCCAGGCCCTGGCGCGCAACGGCATCAAGGTCACCAATGCCGTCAGCGCCGCGCAAACGGCGGCCACCGGCACCGACAGTGATGACAGCAACGAAGCGGCCGGCGAATGGCAATCGGCCCAGGCGGCCATTGCCAGCGGTGACGTACGCATCATCGGCCGCAGCGTGGCCCAGCCACCGCTGGCGCCCGCGAAGAAAGCCTTCAGCACGGCCGACGACTTCGTCGCCACCATGCTGCCCCTGGCCAAGGACGCCGCCGCGCGCATTGGCGTCGACCCCAGCGTGCTGGTGGCGCAGGCGGCGCTGGAAACCGGCTGGGGGCGCTCGGTCATGCGTGACGAAAGCGGCAAGAGCAGCCACAACCTGTTCGGCATCAAGGCCAGCGGCAACTGGCAGGGCGACCAGGCGCGCGCCATCACCAGCGAGTTCCGCAACGGCAAGATGGTCAAGGAGACGGCGCAGTTCCGTTCCTATGATTCCTACGCCGACAGTTTCCACGACCTGGTCAGCCTGTTGCAGAACAACGATCGCTATCAAGCTGTGGTGAAGTCGGCCGATAACCCAGAACAGTTCGTAAAAGAGTTGCAGAAGGCCGGGTACGCGACTGACCCGGACTATGCCAGCAAGATTTCGCAGATAGCCAGGCAGATGAAGGGCTACCAGAACTATGCGCTGGGCAGTACCTCCACCCACTTATAAGGTTTGAACCATGTCACTGATTTCAATCGGGCTTTCCGGGCTTAACGCCAGCCAGACGGCTTTGACGGTCACCAGTAACAACATCACCAACGTTTCGACCGCCGGCTATTCGCGCGAGTCGACGACGTCCGTGGCCGCGGCCATGCAGAACGTCGGCGTGGGCTTTGTCGGCACGGGCACGACCATTTCCGACGTGCGCCGTGTCTACAACAGCTACATGGACTCGCAGTTGCAGACCACCACGGCCCTGAGCGCCGATGCCGCTACCTACAGCGACAACGTCGCCAGCCTGGACAGCCTGCTGTCTGACAGCGCCACGGGCATCAGCGCCACGTTGACCAGTTTCTTCTCGGCGCTGCAGACCGCGTCCAGCAACCCCACCGACACCTCGTCGCGCCAGTTGCTGTTGACCTCTGCCCAGAGCCTGAGCAACCGCTTCAACTCCATTTCGTCGCAGATCACTTCGCAGAACGCGGGCATCAATTCGCAGCTCACCACCCTGAGCGGCCAGGTCAACGACATCACCAAGCAGATCGCCTCGCTGAACCAGCAGATCACCACGGCCTCTGCTTCGGGCAACACCCCCAACAGCCTGCTGGATGCGCGCAATGAAGCCGTGCGGTCGCTCAACGAACTGGTGGGCGTCACCGTTCAGACCAACAGCAGCGGCGCTTATGACGTGTACCTGGGTACTGGCCAGGCGCTGGTCAGCGGCAACACCTCCAACACCCTGACCGCCGCACCGAGCAGCACCGACAAGTCGCAGTACGCCCTGACCGTCAACTACGGCAACTACAGCACCGACGTGACCTCGGTGGTCAGCGGCGGCTCCATCGGTGGCCTGCTGCGCTACCGCAGTGACGTGCTGAACCCGGCGCAGAACAGCCTGGGGCAGATCGCCCTGACCGTGTCCGATGCCATCAACACCCAATTGTCCCAAGGTGTCGACAGCAACGGCAACCTGGGCTCCAACCTGTTCTCCAGCATCAACAGCGCCACGGCCATCAGCCAGCGCAGCCAGGCGTCGTCGAACAACAGCGCAGGCTCGGGCAACCTCAACGTGACCATCGCCGATACCGGCGCGCTGACCACCAGTGATTACCAGGTGACCTTCACCAGCGCCACCGCCTACAGCGTGACGCGGTCGGACGGCACCAACATGGGCAGCTACGACCTGAGCACCACGCCAGCGCCGCAGATCGACGGTTTCACCCTGGCCTTGAGCGGCAACGCCGTGGCCGCCGGTGACAGCTTCAAGATCACCCCGACGCGCAACGCTGCCAGCGAAATCAGCACCACCATGACGGACTCCAGCACCCTGGCGTTCGCAGGGCCGCTCAGTGGTACCGCCAGTGCCAGCAACTCGGGCACCGCCACCTTCACCCAGCCGTCGCTGACCACCACCGTCGATGGTGATGACAGCACCGCCAAGGCCGCCTTGCAGAGCGGCCTGGACAATTCCACGCCAGTGAAGCTGGTGTTCGGCACCGCGTCGAGCGGTACCCAGGCCTACACCGTCTACGACGCCAAGGGCAACACCATCGGCAACGGCACCATCGTCCCCGGCTCGGACAACAACCTGAGCATCAGCGTGCCCATCGTTGATAGCAGCGGCAACCCGGTCAACGACGCCGATGGCAACCCTACCAGTTTCAGTTTCTCCACCACCGTCAGTGGTACGCCGTCGGCGAACGACAGTTACAGCGTGAGCCTCAACACCAGCGGCACGTCTGACAACCGCAACGCCACCGCGCTGCTGGGTTTGCAGACGTCGGCCACCGTCGGTACCGGTTCGGCCACTGGCGGCATCAGCTTCACCGCCGCCTATGCCGCCCTGGTTTCCGGTGTCGGCGCCCAGGCATCGCAGGCTTCCACCGATGCCAGCGCGACGTCGACGGTGCTGGCCACCGCCAAGTCCAACCGCGACTCGGTGTCGGGCGTCAACCTCGATGACGAGGCCGCTGCCCTGGTCAAATACCAGCAGTACTACACCGCCGCCTCGCAAATCATCAAGACGGCCCAAGACACCTTTTCCACGTTGCTCAACGCTCTCTGAGGATTAGTCGACCATGCGTATTTCCACCTCTCAATACTTCGAGACCAGCGCGTCGAACTATTCCTCGGCGTTCGCGGCCACCGCCAAGACCCAGGAGCAGATCAGCTCCGGTGTGCGCATCCAGACGGCTGGCGATGACCCGGTGGGTGCCGCCAAGCTGCTGCAACTGCAACAGCAGAGCTCGCTGCTGACGCAGTACAGCAGCAACATGACCACCGCCACCAACTCGCTGAACAATCAGGAAAGCGTGTTGAACGCCATCAACAACTCCCTGGTACGGGCCCAGGAGCTGGCGGTGAATGCCGGTGACGGCTCGCTCACCGATGCCGACCGCCAGTCCATCGGTGCCGAGATCGGTCAGTTGCAGGACACGGTGCTGGGCCTGCTCAACACCAAGGACGCCTCCGGCTACTACATGTTCTCCGGGTCCAAGAGCACCACGCCGCCGTACGTGAAGAACACTGATGGTACCTATACCTACCAGGGCGACCAGAACGCCCTGAGCGTGCAGGTGTCCGACACCCTGAGCCTGGCCACCGGCGTCACCGGCTACAGCGCTTTCGACCAGGCCACCAACACCAGCCGCACCACTTCCACCGTGACGTCGCCAGCGGTCAACGACAACAAGGTGTCGATCTCCCCGGGCCAGATGGACTCGGAGTCCACCTACAACAAGTCGTTCACCACCGGTGAGCCGTACACAGTCAACTTCACCAGCGACACCACCTACAGCATCACCGATGCTTCGGGTAACGACATCACGTCGGAAGTGTCCGGCAACGGCACCTTCAGCCCCAGCACCGAGGGTGGCACCACCCTGAGCCTGCGTGGTGTGGACTTCACCCTGAAGGTGGACACCGCCAACACCGGCACCACCGCCGGCCACAGCATCACCCTGCAAAGCACGCCGGACACCCTGAGCCCGTCGCGCAGTGCCGGCAACACCTCGACTGCACAGTTGACCAGCGGCACCATCAGCAACCAGAACACCTACAACACCACCTTCCCCAGCGCCGGGGCGGTGGTGAAGTTCACCAGCGGTACCGATTACGCGGTGTACGCCCAACCCTACACCACCGACAGCAAAGCCATCGCCACCGGCACCATGGCCAGCGGTGACACCACCATTACCGCGGCCGGCGCTACCTTTGGCGTCAGTGGCACGCCCGCGGCGGGCGACACCTTCCAGATCTCGGTCGATGCACACAAGACCCAGAACGTGCTCAACACCTTGTCCAAGCTGGCCACTGCGTTGAACACCCCGGTGGACGGTGACAACACCAAGCTGCTAGCGCTGCAGGCCTCGGTGACATCGGCCATCGCCAACCTGGACTCCGCCAGCACCCAGGTGGGCACCGCACGTGGTCAGATCGGTGCCATCGGCAACGCCATCACCGTGCAGACCACCGAGAACACCTCGATCAGCCTGGCCAACAAAACCACGCAATCGAGCATCGGTGACACCGACATGGCCACCGCGTCCATCAACCTGACCCTGCAGCAGACCATGCTGGAGGCGTCCCAGGCTGCCTTCGCGAAGATCTCCCAGTTGAGCCTGTTCAACAAGATCTGAGCCTTGAGCCATTTTTTCGCGGCGCCATTCGCGGCCCTTCACGGGGACGCGCCTGGCGCCGCATTTTTTTCCGTACCCTGGCTGTTTCACCGCAGCCGCCTGTTGAGTCCTGAGGCATGAACACCACCCCTGTTGTCAGCATCGTCATTCCCGCCCTCGACCCGCAAAACTTCGCGCGAGCCTTGAACAGTGCCGTGGGGCAGAATTACCCCCGCCTCGATGTGGTGGTGTGCGACGACAGCCAGGGCGACGCGATCCGCCAGGCGGTGGAAGCCGCGCGCGCGCGGCTGGCGCCGGGTGTCACCCTGCGCTACGTGGCCCAGCCCGAACCGCTGGGGCTCAATGTCACCCTCAACGAGTGCGTGCGCCTCGCCCAGGGCGAGTTCATCAAGGTGTTGTTCGACGAAGACTGGCTGATGCCCGAGCACACGCCACTGCTGGTGGAGGTGCTGGTGCGCCATCCGGACATCAGCATCGCGGCCAGCCAGCGCTACCTGTCCGACCCCAGCAACCGCATCATGCCCAACCGCATGGAGAACTCGGGGTTCATCGCCGGGGACACGCGCTTGAAGGGCTCCGACCTGCTGAGCATGTTCGAGGTGTGGCCGGTGAATTTCATCGGTGGCCTGAGCAGCACCCTGCTGCGCCGTGCCGATGTGGCCCGGCTGATGCCAGCACTGACGCTCAGCGAAGCGCCGTTCGAGGCCTTCCTGGACCTGATGCTCTACAACTGCCTGCTGTGCCAGGGCGACCTGGGCGTGGTCGACAAATACCTGGCGGTGGAGCGCCTCAAGCCATTGCGCCTGGCCGGCATTCCTGACCTGGAAGCCGCGCGCCAGGTGGAGTACCAGGCCATGGTGCAGTTCCTCACTGGCCGCGAGGGCGAGCGTGCCGAGAAGATCGGCGGCGTGCGCCACCGCAGCCTGGCCACTGAAACCGGGGAATGGGAAGAAGTGGGCCTGGGGCGCATGTTCGGCGTACAGGCCGACACCATGTTCGACCATGTGGGCGTCAACTGCGACGATTACGACGCGGTGTACGAGCAATGGCTGCAATGCCGCGACTTCTCGCCGGTGCAGTTGCAGCAACTGCCGGCGCGGGTCGAGGCGTGGCCACGGCAGGCGAAGATCATCCCGGTGATCATCGACCACCGCGCCGATGGCAGCCTGCAGGCGACCCTCGACAGCCTGGCAGCGCAGAGCTGGTCCGCCGAAGCAATTCTGGTGCTGTCGGCCACCGCCAGCGAGCCAACCATCGTCGGGAACGTGCTGAGCATGCCCCTGGACAAAGACTGGCCGTTGCAGCTCAACAGCATGCTGCGAGAGCTGGATGGCTATGACTGGTTCTGCCTTCTGCGCGCCGGCGATGAACTGAGCCAGCACGCCTTGCTGCTGTTGGCCGAGCGTATCGCCGAGCGCGATGCCATGCAGGCCTGCTACTGGGATGAAGACGCCCTGGAGGCCGACGGCCACCGAGCCCCGGTGTTCCGCCCGGACTTCAACCTCGACCTGCTGCGCAGCTACCCCTATGTGGGCCGTGGCCTGGCTTTCAGTCGCGACGCCTTCATCGAGCACGGTGGCTTCGCTGCCGGCCTGATTGAACTGAGCCCCCATGACCTGATTTTCCGGCTGGTGGAAACCCGTGGCCCCCACGCCATCGAGCACATCGGTGAAGTGCTGTTGCACGCGCGCCAGCACTTCCCGGCCTGGCTGGGGGAAGCCAGCGTGCGCGACGGCAACGCTGCCATGGTGGCGCGCCACCTGCAACGTCTGGGCCTGGGCTTCGATATCGCCCCTGGGGTGATCCGTCTCATCAACCGTATCAACTACCGCCACGCGGGTCAGCCGCTGGTCTCGGTCGTCATCGCCAGCCAGGGTCGCCTGGGCGGGCTGCAAGCCTGCCTGGAAAGCCTGCTGGAGCGCACCGCTTACAGCCAGTTCGAAGTCTTGATCGTCAGCGCCGAGGATGACCCGGCCGACGCTCGTGACTGGCTGCGTGCCATGGCCGAGATCGGTGGCGCCAAGCTGCGGGTCATCGACGCGCCAGCCGCCAGCAACTTGTCGGCGCTGCTCAACCTGGGCGCCGCGCAGTCCCGTGGCGAATACTTGCTGACCCTGAGCCAGGATTGCGTGGTACTGGACGGGGGCTGGCTGGAGGAAATGCTGGGCCATGCCCGCCGCCATGAAGTCGGCGTGGTCGGCGCCCGCCTTCAGGGCCCGGACGGCAGCGTTGAACACGCCGGCCTGGTGCTGGGGCTGCGCGGTGCAGTCGGTTCGGTGTTCGTTGGCGAGCCGGCCGGCGCCGCGGGTTATCTGCACCGGTTGCAGGTGGTGCAGAACTACAGCGCCGTCAGCCAGCAATGCCTGCTGATCGAAAAGGCCCTGTACGAGCAACTCAACGGCCTGGAGGAGGGTGAGCTGGCCAATGGTTTTGCCGACGTCGACCTGTGCCTGCGCGCGGCCCAGCAGGGCTACCTGGTGGTGTGGACCCCCTATGCGGCATTGATGGTCCGCCGCCATGAACACACCCCCGACCGCGAAGCCCTGCAGGACTGGCGCCAGACCCAGCGCGCGGCGTTCAACCGCTGGCTGCCGAAGCTGGCGCGTGACCCTGCCTACAACAAGAACCTCAGCCTGATGGGCGCCAGCTTCACCATGAACGTGGGCCTGCGCCACGGCTGGCAACCCTTCGCCCGCCATGCGCTGCCGTTCGTGCTGGGCTTGCCGATCAACAAGGGCGCGGTGGGCCATTACCGCTTGATCCAGCCGCTGGTGGAGCTGGAACGCGCGGGCCTGGCGTCGCATCAGATCAACTTCGGCACGCCATCGATTCTCGAGATCGAGCGCATCGCCCCCGACACCATCGTCTTCCAGGGCCGCTACAGCGCCGGGCCGGTGGAGGGCATTGCCCAGGTCAAGGAGTTCTCCAAGGCCTTCCGTATCTTCGAGCTGGATGACTACCTGCTCGACGTGCCGGCGCAGAACGAGCACCGCCGCTACCTGTCCCGCGACATCCGCCAGACCCTGGCGCGTGGGGTGGGGCTGTGCGATCGTCTGGTGGTGTCAACCGACTCACTGGCCGATGCCATGTCAGGCATGCACAACGACATCGTCGTGGTGCCGAACATGCTGCCGCCGGAGCGCTGGCGCCACCTGACCAGCCAACGCCGTGTCGGCAAGAAGCCGCGCGTGGGCTGGGGTGGCGGCACCAGCCACACCGGCGACCTGTTGCTGATCAAGGACGTGGTCAAGGCCTTGGCCAACGAGGTGGAATGGGTATTCCTTGGCATGTGCCCGGACGAATTGCGCCCCTACGTGCACGAGTATCACGCGGCCGTGCCGCTGGAGCTCTACCCGCAGAAAATGGCCAGCCTGAACCTTGACCTGGCGCTGGCGCCGCTGGAACAGCACATCTTCAACGACTGCAAGAGCAACTTGCGCTTGCTCGAGTACGGTGCCTGCGGCTATCCGGTGGTGTGCACCGACACCCGCAGCTACCGGGGCGACTTCCCGGTCACCCGCGTATTGAGCAACAGCAGCCATGAGTGGCTGGAAGCCATCCGCATGCACCTCTCGGACCTGGATGCCAGCGCGCGGATGGGTGATGAATTGAAAGCGGCGGTGCAGCGCGACTTCATGTTCCAGGGTGATGCGCTGGAAAGCTGGCTGAAGGCCTGGATGCCGCGGTAGAACCCAACGCGCACGCCCGCCTTTCCAGCACGGGGAAGCGGGCGGCGCGGATTATCTGGAAGTGCGCGGTGAGGCCTTCCCGAGCTTCGCCCGATCCTGCAGGGACCCTGGCGTTTTACTTCACCAACCAATGCCGCGCGATGTTCTGCAAGTCCGGCGTATGCCATTGCCGTACATCCCCATGCACACCCTGCAATGCCGACGCCGCTTCGGCATCCGGTACCACCACACGGTCTACCAGCGGTGCGATCGCTTTCAGCTGGGGCGTCACCGCTGCCAGGTACCCATTGAGGTCCAGGCCCTGGTCTAGGGCCTGGGCGATGCTATGGCTGAGGTCGACCACGCGCAAGGCGGGAACCAGGCGGTGTTCTTCCACGCGCTCGGGCGCAATTGGCTCGTTCAGCGACAGCGAATACACGATGCTGTCAGGCGCGAAACGTTGCAGTTCGATGGCGCTGAGCAGCGCCTGGCAGACCACACCTTCCAGGCGCTGGTGCTCCAGCAGGGCTTTGAACACCTGGGCCGTGACCTGGCTGTCATCGCCGTTGCCCACGGTCTGGCACAGCACGCGCGGGAGAAGGGCGGGGCCGATACGGCGCCATTCGCGGCTGAACCGGTAGTCGGGGCGGTAGCCGCCGCGGTCCAGGCGCAGGTTCTGGTTGTAGGCAGGGTCGTCGGCCAGCAATGGCAACCAGCGCTTTTGCAGGGTGCGACGCTGTTGCAGCACGGCCGCTTCACCCGCCGCTGAGGGCAGGGCCTGTACGGTGTCGAGCAGGGTGACCTGGGCGAAGGGGGTCCACACCACCAGGCAGCCGGCCTGGGTGGCACGCAGGCACAGGTCCAGGCTGGCGCCGCTGAGGTCCAGGCCCTGGTCTAGGGCCTGGGCGATGCTATGGCTGAGGTCGACCACGCGCAAGGCGGGAACCAGGCGGTGTTCTTCCACGCGCTCGGGCGCAATTGGCTCGTTCAGCGACAGCGAATACACGATGCTGTCAGGCGCGAAACGTTGCAGTTCGATGGCGCTGAGCAGCGCCTGGCAGACCACACCTTCCAGGCGCTGGTGCTCCAGCAGGGCTTTGAACACCTGGGCCGTGACCTGGCTGTCATCGCCGTTGCCCACGGTCTGGCACAGCACGCGCGGGAGAAGGGCGGGGCCGATACGGCGCCATTCGCGGCTGAACCGGTAGTCGGGGCGGTAGCCGCCGCGGTCCAGGCGCAGGTTCTGGTTGTAGGCAGGGTCGTCGGCCAGCAATGGCAACCAGCGCTTTTGCAGGGTGCGACGCTGTTGCAGCACGGCCGCTTCACCCGCCGCTGAGGGCAGGGCCTGTACGGTGTCGAGCAGGGTGACCTGGGCGAAGGGGGTCCACACCACCAGGCAGCCGGCCTGGGTGGCACGCAGGCACAGGTCCAGGCTGGCGCCGCTGAGGTCCAGGCCCTGGGCGTCCAGGCCGCCCAGTTGGCTGAACACCTCGCGACGCACCATCAGGCAGTCGGCGCTGACCGCGCTGTAGTTCTGGTCCACCAGCAGGCGGTCCAGGTAGCCGCGCGCGCCCGTGGGTTCGTTGACGAAGGCGGGGCCGGCGATGTCGTTCAGGCCCAGTACCAGGCCGGCACTGCGGCAGCGGCCATGACTGTCCACCAGCTTGGGCCCCACTACCGCGACTTCGCCACGCACGGCGTGGTTGATCAGGTTGTCCAGCCACTGTGGTTGTTCGATCAGTGCGTTGCCCGCCAGCACCACCAGGTAATCGTTGCTCAGGCCCGCCGCCGTGGCATTGAGCGCCGCCACGTCGCTATCCAGGTGCGCGTGGGCAGCCACCGATACCCGGGCGCCCACTTCGCGCCCCAGGCTGGCCAGCCAACTGCGCGTGGCAGCCGGGGTGTCGGCGACCTCGATCATGACCACGTCGAAGTCCGGGTTGGCGGTCACCTCCAGCACGCTGGCCAGGCAGCGTTGCAGCAACGCCAGTGGCTGGTTGGCCAGGATCATCACGGTGCTGCGCGGTCGGTGCGGCAGGTTGTAGAGGATACGGTAGTGCCCCTCGGCCAAGGCCGCTACCCGCGCCTGGTCGTAGCCGCGTGCTTGCAGGTGGCGGTGCAACTCGGCTTCCACCTGTGGGTCTGCGGCACTGGAAGGGCTGTCGGCCACCAGCAACGGTTCGTTGACGTGGCCCAGGCCCGTCAGGCCTTCGGTTTCCACCATGCGCAGGATCATCGCCAATTCGCTGGCGCTGCCGCTGGTAGGGTCGAACCCGCCCATGCGCTGCACGCAGGCCTTGTTCCACAACCAGTGGCGGCTCATGTGCGCGGGTGCGCTAAGCAGGAAGTCCAGGTTGAAGCCGGGGCGGTAGGCGCTGTTCATGTCGCTGGCACCCACGCGGTAGAACTCGTCCCCGTAGATGGCGCGGCAGCCGGGCGCGGCCAGCAGTTCCAGGGCCATGGTCTGCAGACCCGCCGGCAGGAAGCGCACGCCGGCTTCCACGCGCATGAACCAGGCGCAATCGAAGTCGATGAGCTGAGCGTTGAGGGTCTGTTCCAGCTGCCCCGGCGCATAGGTGACAAAGCGCAGATCGGCGTTTGAATGCTCCGGGTCCAGGCTCAGCGGGGTCAGTACCAGCACGCCCAGGTTGTCATAGTGAGCGGTGTCGCTGTCCAGGCTCTGCAGGGTCTCGATCACCGGGCCCAGGTGGCCTTCGCGGTCGATCACGACAATACCCAGGCGGCCGTCCTCACGGTGGTCCTGCACGTACTGATCAATCAGGGCGCTGTGGCTCCTGGCGGGCGCGCGGCTGGCGAGCCACTCGGTGATCGAGCCGCTGTCCCGGCTGTTCTCGGCGCTGGCGCGGGCCTGGGTCAGGCTGACAAATTCCCCCAGCTGCTCCCAGAACTGGTCTTCGATACCCAACTGATAGGCGCGCATGGCCGGCAGTTCAGCGCGTGCCTGTTCCAGGCTGGCCTCGCTGTCGTCCCAGGCGAAACCGCCGCCCAGGTCATCAGCGGTTTTCTGCGTGGCGGCCAGTGCTTCGTGGCCGGGCGCGCGCAGGGCCACTACCGGGCAGCCGCTCAGCAGCGCCTTGGTGCAGGTGGAACCGGCTTCATAGGTGTACAGCGCCTTGGCGCCCTTGAAAGCGTGAGCCAACTGCTGCAGGGTCAGCGGGTTGTCCATGGACAGCAGCTGAATGTCGTCCGGCAGTTCGGCATGGTTCACTGCCTCGGCTGGCAGCCGGTGCAGGAACAGGTAGTTGCTGGTGCGCACACGGCTATCGTCGGGGGCGAACAGGCTCATGTCGGTGGAGGGCAGGGTCAGCACATTGATGGGCTGATCCACAGGCCCGAACTCGGGGCGGAAATAGAAAAACAGATCATCCGGCCCGGCATTCACGCCGTCCTGGGTCAGCGCGCCTTCGCGGTTGAGCATGTAGCGCACGCACACTGGCGTGTTGAGCATATTGCCCGGGTACACCTCGGCGTATACGCCAATGGCCGTGCGGCCCTGGCGCTGGTGTTCCTGGCGGATGCCTTCGGTGAGGATCGGCGTCTTCAGGTCGGGGTTGACCACGCTGCACCCTGTTACCCAGGCGTCGTGGCCCTGCAGGTTCAGGGCGTGGCACAGGTAGTGCAGCACCTGGATGCCGGCCGAGGTCTCGCGATAGTTGGGGGCAGTGATGTAGTACGGGAACCCGGGTTTGCGATGCAGCCGACCGGCCATGAGTTATCCACCGTGTAAGAAAATTGTCTGGGGTCAAGCCAGTTGTTTGATGCGGTCCACCACGCGCTGGCAATTGCCCGCGTCGGTGTGGGCGAAAAATACCTTGCGGGCCATGCGGTAGCGGTCGCTATCGACCTGGCGCGGGCTGTTCAACTCCTGGTCCAGGGCCTCGACGAGCGCCTGCGGGGTGCCCACCACCGGGCCTGGGAACACCAGGTCCAGGTCGTAGAGCACGCCATCCTGTTGTTGCTGATAGTGCTCCAGGTCATAGGCGAAGCTGAACACGGGCTTGTTCAGGTACAGCGCGTCGATGTAGACGCTGGAATAGTCGGTCACCACCAGGTCGGCACCGCGCAGCACGCAGGCGATGTCGGGGAATTGCTGGTGGTCCAGTTCGACGATGCTATGGCCGTCGATCAGTTGCTCGATGTTGAACACTTCATCGGCGTTCCTGAAGTAATGCAGGCGAATGCCGAGCACAGCGTTGTGGCGCACCAGCAGGGCGCGCAGGGCCTGGGCGTCGGCCTCGCTGAACTGGTAATAACCGGCGCCGGCGACAGTCACCTGGCGGTACGTGGGCGCGTAGACGATCAGGGTCTTGTCGCCCTTGATGCGTTCGATCCGTGCCAGTCCTTCGCGCAGGTAGTCGGGCAATCGCGGGCGCGGCATCACCAGGAAATCGCTGCGCGGCAGACCCGTGACCCACACGCGGTCGTAGGTAATGGGATGGAACATGGTGGCCATGGCGTGGCTGTCGATGGCCGACGAAGTGATCAGCCCGGCGTAATGGGAGCGTTCCAGCCGGCGAAAGGCCACGCGGTCGGTGTGCTTGCGCACTTCGTCATTGGCCAGCGCCAGCAGTTTCTTCAGCGGGATGCCGTGCCACAGGTTGATGATGGTGCGCGGCTTGAGCGCCGGGCGAACCACGCTGAAGCGCCGCACCGGCCAGCGCATGGACAGGTCCATGGACACCGAATGGGTCACCAGCAGTACCTTGCAGCGCCACAGGGCGAACAGCCCGGGCAGGCTCTGCAGGTCGAGCACACGGGTATTCACCGCGCCTTCCAGGGTGAAGGTCACCGGCACGCCGCGGGTAAAGACGATCTTTTCCAGGCTGGGGTCGGCCTTCACGGCCTCGAATACCGCCCGGGCATTCTCCACGAACTGATCGGATTTCAAGTGGTGCACACAGAAGCCCCAGCGCTGCGGGTTCTTGCTTGCACAGCGGTCGATCAGGCGCCACAGCGGAAGTACCACCAGGTCCGCAACCAGTTTACGCATTCAACGCTCCATTGCCGGGTATTGCCTGTGGGGTTATCGGGATTGCAGTTGGTCCACGACCCGTTGCAACTGGTCCACGGCCCGTTGCAGCTCCAGCATCTGGTCTGCGTGCAGGGCCTGCGCCAGGCGGCGGATTTCGGTCGACGAGATGTCCCGGGTGCGGGGCAGGTACACCACCTGGCAGATGTCGCTGAGGTCGTCGAACTTCCCCGCCCAGTCATCGCCGATGGCGAAGATCTGCGCGCCCTCGCGCAGGATGTCGCTGCGCTTCTGGTCCCAGTGGGTTTCCGGGATCACGTGGTCGACGTAGCGCACCGACTTGAGAATCTCTACCCGCTGGGCATAAGGGGCGATGGATTGCTTGCCTTTCTGATGGTTGAACTCGTCGGTGGAGCAGCCCACCACCAGGCGGTCGCCCAAGCCTTTGAGGCGGCGCAACAAGTGCACGTGGCCGACGTGGAACAGGTCGAAGGTGCCGTAGGTGATCACCGTGGTCATGGCGCCGTCCTCACTGGTCTGGGCTGCTGAGCAGCATGTCGATCATGCTGCAGTCGAACGTGTGGATACCGCGGCTGCGGGATACTTCCAGGCGCTCGGCGTAGCTGTCGTCCACCAGGATGGCGTCGCTTTCGCGAATGAACGCCGACTTCGGCGTGCCGTCGGTGATGTGGATGATTTCATCGAACAGGCCGGCCAGGCGGTGGCGCGCCAGCGTGGCGTCCAGGTCATGGCGGTGGCGGGTGATCAGCTTGACCTTGCGCTTGAGGTTCAGCGCCCGGTACACCAGGCTCACCACCTGGGTGTTGACCTGGTCGCGGAAAATCAGGGTGTCGTCCAGGTCCACGTACAGCGTGGCGTATTGCACGTCGTGGCGGTAGCGGTTGCCCAGGGCGCGGTCCACTTCCACACAGCCCTCGTAAGCGAGAATGCCCAGCGGCGCGCGTTCCTGTTCGTACAGGCTCAGCAGCGGGAAATTCACGCCGCGCACGCGGTTGGTGGACATGCTGCCGGCAATCCGCGGGGCCACTTCCAGCAGGGTCAGGGCGCCGTCGGCGGCGCGCTTGACCTGGAAAAACCAGGCGCCGCGCATGTTCAGTTCGTCACTGATGCGCGCGGCCATGGCCTGGGCCTGTGGCAGTTCCTCGGTGACGCTGTTCACCGCGATGCCATTGCGAATGCGCAGGCGGCGGCGAGCGGAGGCGTACAGCAGGCCGCGTTCGCGGTCGGAGAAACAGTCGACAGTGAATTCTTCGCCCGGCAGGTACTGGCAGATCAGTGGGTCGGGCAGCGCCGCGCAGGCCCGATGCAGGGCGCCAGCGTCATCGCAGCGGGCCACGCCCTGGCTGCCTTGCCCGCGGTCGGGCTTGACGAACACCGGGAAGCCGGTGACCTCATCGGCGTGCCGGAACACGCGGGGTACCGCCACGGTATCGCGCAGGCGTGCGTAGGTGCTGGACTTGAGCCGGGTCAGGCTGCACACCTCGGCGCTGGCGCCGACGATCACCGCCGGCAGTTGCTCGGCCACTTCGTGCAGGGCAATGATGGCGTCATCGTAGGCCGGGAAGATGTAGTCGATCTTCAACTGCTTGCACAATGTCACCAGCCTGGGTAGCCAGTCCGCCTCGTGGATGCTGGGCAGCGGGTGGTAGTCGGGGTAAACCAGTTGCGCCGGGTTGCTGATGGGCTGGCCGGCGCCGTGCAACTGGATTTCCTTGCAGTACTGCAAAGCGTGGAAAATCTCCAGGCCGATTTCGGTACCGGCCGGGAACACCAGAACCTGACGAACGTTCATCGCTGCACTCCCGTTGGCTGTGCGTGATGGCGCAGCAAGCGGCAAATGGTGCTCACCACTTCCTGGGCCAGATCAGGATATATCGGCAGGCACAGCACTTGACGTGAGGTTTTTTCGGCGACCGGCAGCAATTCGTTCGCCGCCGAGGCCAGGCCGCGGTACATGGGGAACTCGCTGATCAAGGGGTAGAAATAGCGACGCGCCAGAATCTCGTGGTCGCGCATCAGGTCATAGACCTGGTCGCGGGACAGCGGGTAGCTGCTGTCGATGAAAATCGGGAAGTACGAATAGTTGGCGGTCAGGCCTGGGGCGCGGTGCATCAGGCGAATGCCCGGTACGCCTTCGAGTTGCTGGCGGTAGTCCTGGTCGATCAGCTTGCGGCGGGCCAGGGCGTCGTCGATGTGGCGCAACTGCAGCATGCCGAAGGCAGCGTTGATCTCGCTCATCTTGCCGTTGATACCGGGGGCGACCACGGTCACCTCGTCAGCGAAACCGAAGTTCTTCAGGTAATCGATGCGCTTTTTGGTCTTGGCATCGGGGCACACGATAGCGCCGCCTTCGAAGGTGTTGAATACCTTGGTGGCGTGGAAACTGAGAATCGACAGGTCGCCGTGGCGCAGCACGCTGGTACCGTCCTGGCGCACGCCAAAGCAATGGGCGGCGTCGTAGATGACCTTCAGGCCGTAGTTGTCGGCGAGGGTCTGGATGGCGTCCACATCACAGGGCGTGCCATAGCAATGCACCGGCAGGATGGCGCTGGTGGACGGCGTGATGGCTTTCTCGATGCTGGCCGGGTCGAGGTTGCAGGACACCGGGTCGATGTCGACGAACACCGGCTTGAGGTCGTTCCACAGCAGCGAGTGGGCGGTGGCCACGAATGAATAGGGCGTGGTGATGACCTCGCCGGTGATACGCAGCGCCTGCAATGCCGTGACCAGCGCCAGGGTGCCGTTGGCGAACAGGCACAAATGTTCCACCCCCAGGTAGTCGGCCAAGGCCTTTTCCAGTTGCTGGTGGAAAGGGCCGGCGTTGGTCAACCGGCGTGTGGCCCAGATTTCTTCCAGGTACGGCAGGAACTCCTCCAGCGGAGGCAGCAGTGGGCTGGTAACGGGAATGACTTTGGACATGATTGTGCTGGGCGCTCCACGGAAGGTCCTGCGCGCATGGGCGGCCGTCAATAAACGGGCGTCAGGCGTCGACACCGGGGGTACAGCAATTTCTCTGCCAAATAATGATGTGTCGTTGAACAATGCGATGTGGTGTCCGTTTTTAGGGGAGCTGGCTTGCCGGCAAGCATCGCGGTGGTTCGAGCGCTGGCTGGCAAGGCGGCTACCGCAGGCGGGCATGTCGCCGCTATCGACATGGCCTGCATTTTGCTCGGCATCATGGAAACCGTGGCCCGGGTCAGAATTTTGTCCTCGCCGGCCGCCCCGATCTAAGGAACCCAGTGCATGTTCAACGGCAAATCCCTCTTCATCACCGGCGGTACCGGTTCCTTCGGTCGCACCTTCATCCGCCGCTTGCTGGAGCAGTACCAGCCCCGGCGTGTGGTGGTGTTTTCACGCGACGAGCTCAAGCAGTACGAAATGCAGCAGAGCTTCAACGCGCCCTGCATGCGCTATTTCCTCGGTGACGTGCGCGACGCCGAACGCCTGCGCGTGGCCATGCGCGGCATCGATTACGTGATTCATGCGGCGGCACTCAAGCAAGTGCCCGCGGCGGAGTACAACCCCACCGAATGCATCCGTACCAACGTCAATGGCGCCGAGAACGTCATCGCCGCGGCCATCGACAACGGTGTGAAGAAAGTCATCGCCCTGTCCACCGACAAGGCCGCCAGCCCGATCAACCTGTATGGCGCCACCAAGCTGCTGTCCGACAAGCTGTTCGTGGCCGCCAACAACATCGCCGGTGACCAGCAGACCCGCTTCGCCGTGGTCCGCTACGGCAACGTGGCGGGCTCGCGGGGCTCGGTGGTGCCGTTCTTCAGCAAGCTGATCAGCGAACAGGCTGCCGAACTGCCGATCACCGACCCGCGCATGACCCGTTTCTGGATCACCCTGGACCACGGCGTGCAGTTCGTGCTGGACAACTTCGCACGCATGCACGGCGGCGAAATCTTCGTGCCCAAGATTCCTTCGATCCGCATTGTCGACCTGGCCACGGCCATGGCGCCTGACTTGCCGCAGACCCTGGTAGGCATTCGTCCGGGTGAAAAGCTGCACGAGCTGATGGTGCCGCTGGACGACGCGCGCATGACCCTGGAATTCGACGACCACTACACCATTCAGCCGTCGATCCGCTTCACCCACACCGACGTCGACTACGCCGTCGATGGCCTGGGCGAGCGGGGCAGGGCAGTGAACGAGGACTTCGAATACCGTTCCGACATCAACCCGCAGTTCCTCGACGTGGCACAGATCGCTGGCCTTCACGCGGAACTGCAGCCGTGATTCCCTACGGCCGGCAGAGCATCGACAGCGCGGACATCGATGCCGTGGTGCAGGTGCTGCAGTCCGACTGGCTGACCCAGGGGCCGACCTTGGCGCGCTTCGAGGCGGCCATGGCCCACTACTGCCACGCTGGGCACGGTGTGGCGGTGTGCAATGCCACCGCGGCCCTGCACATCGCCTGCCTGGCCGCCGGCCTGGGCGAGGGTGATTGGTTGTGGACGTCGCCCAACACCTTCCTGGCTTCAGCCAACTGCGGTCGCTATTGCGGTGCCCAGGTGGACTTCGTCGATATCGACCCGCATACCCTGAACCTGGACGCCGGCAAATTGGCGGCCAAGCTGGCCGAGGCCGAGTTGCAAGGGCGGCTGCCCAAGGTGGTGGTCGCCGTTGCGTTCGCCGGGCAAAGCTGTGACCTGCGTGCCATCGCCGAATTGGCCAGCCAGTACAACTTCTGCCTGATCGAGGATGCCGCTCACGCCGTGGGCGCCCGCTATGCCGGGCGCCCGGTGGGCTGTGGCGAGTTCGCGCAGATGACGGTGTTCAGTTTCCACCCGGTGAAAATCATCACCACCGGCGAAGGTGGCATGGTCATGACCAACAGCCCGGAACTGGCGGCCCGCCTGCAGCGCCTGCGCAGCCACGGCATGACGCGCGAGCCGGTGGACATGGATGAGCCCAGCCACGGCCCCTGGTATTACCAGCAGGTGGAGCTGGGCTTCAACTACCGCATGACGGACCTGCAGGCGGCCCTGGGCCTGTCGCAGTTGCAGCGCCTGGACGCCTTTGTCGGCCGCCGCCGGGAACTGGCCGCACGCTATGAGCGCCTGCTGGGGGAGTTGCCGCTCACCTTGCCAACGGCTCAGGTCGATGCCGAATCGGCCTGGCACCTGTACGTGGTGCGCCTGAACCTGGGCCATATCGCCATGGGCCACCGCCAGGTGTTCGAAGCGCTGCGCGAGGCGGGCGTTGGCGTGCAGGTGCACTACATCCCGGTGCATCTGCAGCCTTACTATCGCCAGTTGGGCTTCGCCGCCGGTGACTTCCCCGAGGCCGAGCAGTATTACGGCGAAGCCCTGAGCCTGCCGTTGTTTGCCGCCATGACCGACGGCGAACAGGACCGGGTGGTCGCTACCCTGCAGCAGGTGCTCTGCCCGTGACGGCAGTGGCGATCATTCCGGCGCGCGGCGGCAGCCAACGTATCCCGCGCAAGAACCTCAAACTGTTCGGGGGCGTGCCGATCATTGCCTGGTCGATCCGCGCGGCGCTGGCCAGCGGGCTGTTCGATGAAGTAGTGGTCAGCACCGACGACGACGAAATCGCCGAGGTAGCCCGTGCCCACGGCGCCCTGGTTCCCTTTCGCCGGCCCGCGAACCTGGCCGATCATCACACCGGCACCACGGCGGTGATCCAGCATGCCTTGCAGGCCCTGGCCACGCCCCATGAGCTGGCCTGCTGCATCTACGCCACCGCCCCCATGCTCCAGGCAACTGATCTGCATCAGGGCCTGGTGGCGTTGCAGGCCGATGCCCAGCGCTGTTTCGCTTTCTCGGTGTGCAGCTACGCTTTCCCGGTGCAGCGCGCGTTGCGTCTTGACGGGCAGGGCGGGGTGGCGGCGCTTTACCCGGAATTCGCCCCGGTGCGCTCCCAGGACCTGACACCGGCCTGGCATGACGCTGGCCAGTTCTACTGGGGCCGCCGCGAGGCCTGGTTGCAAGGCCTGCCGATGTTCGCCGGGCACAGCCTGCCGATACCGTTGCCGCGTCACCGGGTGCAGGACATCGACACCCCGGAAGACTGGCAGCGCGCCGAATACCTGTTCGCCGCCCTGAAGGCGGCTGGGGAGTTGAACCTGTGAAGGTGCTGATCCGTGCCGACGCATCGCAGACCATCGGCAGTGGCCATGTGGCCCGCTGCCTGACCCTGGCCCACTGCCTGCGCAAGCAGGGGGCCCAGGTGACTTTCGCCAGCCTGACCTTGCCAGGCCACCGGCTGGTCAACCTGGCGGCCCAGGGCCTGAACACCTTCGCCATGAAACCGGGTGCCAGCAGCGATGACATTGAAGCCCTGCTGCCGTGGCAGGCGGACATTGATGCGCTCAAGGGCGCCGGCCATTACGACTGGGTGATCGTCGACCACTATGGCCTGGACGCGCGCTGGGAAACCGCCGCGCGGGCCATCGCCCCTCGGGTCATGGCCATCGATGACCTGGCCAACCGCGAGCACAGCGCCGACCTGCTGCTGGACCAGAACCTCACGGCCAGCGCCGACGCCTATGCCGGCCTGCTGGCGCCGGGCTGCGAGACGTTTTTCGGGCCCCGCTACGCGCTGCTGGCGCCCGCCTTCGAGGCCTTGCGGGTGTCAATCCGCCCGCGTGCCCAGCGGGTGCTGGTCAACTTCGGCGGTTTCGACGTCAACGGCCATACCCTCAAGGCGATGGCCGCCCTGGAAGGCGTACCGGGTATCGAGGTGGATTTCATCGCCGGCCACGGCAACCCCGATTGGGCGCACTTGCAGGCTTATGTCGCCAAGCGCCCGAATTGGACCCTGCACGCATTCGTCGAGGACTTCCCGGCGCTGATGGCCACCGCCGACCTGTTCATCGGTGCCGGTGGCGGTACCACCTGGGAGCGCGCGGCCATGGGCATGCCTACCCTGTGCCTGGCCGTGGCCCACAACCAGCAGGCCAATGCCGAGCGCATGGCCATGGCCGGCGCCCACGTGTACCTGGGGGAAGCCGCCGACGTCAGTTCCCAGGCGCTGCGCCAGTCGGTGGTGGCGTTGCTTGACGACGCCGAGCGCCGCCAGGGGCTGGCCAACCACTCTCGTCAGCTGGTGGATGGCCTGGGCGCGCTGCGCGTCGCCTGGGCCCTGTTCGCCGCCGCTCCGTCTCAAGGATAACCGTCATGCCCAGCTTCAAGATCGGCCACCGCGCCATCGGCCTCGATTCACCGCCCTTCGTCATCGCCGAGATGAGCGGCAACCACAACCAGTCGCTGGAGCGTGCCCTGGCGATCGTCGATGCCGCGGCCAAGGCCGGTGCCCACGCGCTGAAGTTGCAGACCTACACCGCCGACACCATGACCCTGGACATCAATGACGGCGAGTTCCGCATCAGCGACCCGGACAGCCTGTGGGCCGATACCTCGCTGTATGCCCTGTACGAGCAGGCCCACACCCCCTGGGAGTGGCACGCGCCGATTTTCGAGCGGGCGAAAAGCCACGGCATGCTGGCGTTCTCCTCGCCCTTCGATGAAACCGCCGTGGACTTCCTGGAAGGGCTCGACGTGCCGGCTTACAAGATCGCCAGTTTCGAGAACACCGACCTGCCGCTGATCCGCAAGGCGGCGTCCACTGGCAAACCGCTGATCATTTCCACCGGCATGGCCAGCGTCGCCGAGCTGGATGAGAGTGTACGCGCTGCCCGCGCCGCAGGTTGTCGCGACCTGATCCTGCTCAAATGCACCAGCACCTACCCGGCGCTGCCGCTCAACACTCACCTGCGCACCATCGCCCACCTGCGTGAACTGTTCGGCTGCGAGGTCGGCTTGTCGGACCACACCATGGGCGTGGGCGCGGCGGTAGCGGCGGTGGCCCTGGGCGCCAGTGTGGTGGAAAAACACTTCACCCTCGACCGCGGGGCCGGCGGCGTCGACGCCAGCTTCTCGCTGGAGCCGGCGGAACTGGCCAGCCTGGTCACCGAGACCGAGCGCGCGTGGCAGGCCCTGGGCCAGGTGCATTATGGCGCCACCACGGCCGAGCAGAAGTCTCTGGTGTACCGCCGCTCGCTGTATGTGGTGCGCGACGTGGCCCCGGGGGAGGTGCTGAGCAAGGACAATGTACGTGCCATTCGTCCGGGCCTTGGGCTGGCGCCACGGCACCTGGACGCGGTGCTGGGCCGTGTGGCTCGCCGCCCTCTGGCCCGCGGCATGGCACTGGATTGGTCGATGTTTGACTGATCAGCCATTGGCAGCATGGCCAAAAAACGCGATTTCATGTTGAATCAACGTGACCTATGAGTCATAACGCGCATCTTCATTGTAACCTGTTGTTGGGCGATGACCGCGCACGGCCTCCGTTCGGGGCCCCGGCATTGCCTGTTTTCGCCCCTGCGCGGGCGATGCGAATCCCGGTTTTGTTGGCGCCCCTCGATCATGCGAGCGGTGATATTTAGCTCTTTATTATTGGGAAGCCATAATGATTGGCATAAAAAGCATAGCGAGTTACGTGCCTGCCGAAGGCCTGGATAACTACGCCCAGGGTGCCAAGTTTGCCAAGGACGAAGACTTCATCCTGGGCAAGATCGGCTCCGCTTTCCTGCCGCGCAAAGCCGCTGGCCAGGAAACCTCCGACCTGTGCGTCGAAGCGGTCAATGCTCTGTTTGCGAATAACCCCGAACTCAAGCGCGAGTCCATCGATGCGGTAATCGTCGTCACCCAGAACGGTGATGAAGAGGGCCTGCCCCACACGGCGGCCATCGTCCAGGACAAACTCGGCCTGCCTACCCACGTGGCAGCGTTCGATATTTCCCTGGGCTGTTCCGGTTACGTCTATGGCATCTACGCGATGAAGGGCTTCATGGAAGCCGCGGGCCTGAAGAACGGCCTGCTGATCACCGCCGACCCGTATTCGAAGATCGTCGACCCTGAAGACCGCAACACCACCATGCTGTTCGGCGACGCCGCCACCGCCACCTGGATGGGTGAAGACGCGGTGTGGCAACTGGGCAAGGCCAAGTTCGGTACCGACGGCTCCGGCGCGCCGCACCTGAAGGTCACTGACGGTGTGTTCTTCATGAACGGCCGCCAGGTGTTCAACTTCGCCCTGCTGAAAGTACCGGCCCACCTGCACGAGCTGCTCGACGAATCAGGCCTGAAGTCTGCCGACATCGATGCGTTCTGCATCCACCAGGGCAGCGCCGCCATCGTCGACGCCGTGGCGCGTCGTTTCGAGGAAGAGCCCGAGAAGTTCATCAAGGACATGGTCGAGACCGGCAACACCGTCTCCTCCAGCGTACCCTTGCTGCTGGAAAAGCACGTGATGGACGCCAACTGGAAGCGTGTGGCCATCAGCGGTTTCGGTGTGGGACTGTCCTGGGGCTCGGCGATTCTCTATCGCTGATTCCAGCCGCCAGAGAGTGGCCGCTGCCTGACGCCAGCGGCCAACGCGTGACTTCGCAGGGAGCTTGCCGTGGACACCGAAAACACCCCAGCGACAGATTCGGCCGCCGCCCACGTCGTGGTGTTCGACTCTCCCGTGGTGTCGCAGGACTGCGCCGAGGCCTTGCGCGGTCTCGGCTTTCGCGTCACCTGCCTGCCCATGAACGAAGACACCGTGATGGGGTTGATGGGCAGCCGGCCAGACTATGTGCTGACCATCAACTTCAACCGCTACCTCTCAGAAGTGTGCGAGCTGCTGAAAGTCCCCTACCTGGCGTGGGTGATCGATACGCCTTGCTACCCGATGTACGACGGTGCCATCAACCACGCACACAGCTTCACCTTCGCCTACGACGCGGCGATCGCCGCCAGGCTCCGGGCGCGGGGTGTGAAGCAGATCTATCACCTGCCGGTGGCTGCCAACCTGTCGCGTATCGAGCGGCTTTCCCGGCAGGACAGCGACGAAGGGCTGGCCCACGACATCAGTTTTGTCGCCAACCTGACGCGCACGGAATACAACTCGCTGATCCAGCCAAAACTGACGCAACAGACCCGTGCGCGCTGCGACGCACTGATCCAGTCCCTGGAGCAACCCAGCGAACTCTTCACCCTGGCTGACCGGATTGACGGCGGGTTGATCGGCGATATCCAGCAGCAATCGGGTTACCCACTGGCAGGCGAAACCTACCTCGGCACCTCTGAAAAGCTGGCGTACCTGCTGGGCCGCGAGCACTCCTGGCGTGAGCGGATCGAGGTGGTGCGCCGGCTCGAAGCACGTTTCGCCCTGCGGGTGTACGGCAACAGCGAATGGCAAGGCGAGATCGACTGCCATGCCGGGCACGCCGACCATTTCGAGCAGATGCCGAAAATATTCCAGCGCTCGCGCATCAACCTCAACCTCAGCCGTTCGTTCGTGGAATACGGCTTGCCCATGCGCGTGTTCGACGTGCTCAGCTGTGGCGGTTTCCTCGTCACCAATGACAAAGCCGACCTGGGCAAACTGTTCGTCGACGGCAAGGACCTGGTGGTGTTTCGTGACACCCAGGACCTGCTGGACATCTGCGCCTACTACCTCGAGCACGAGGACGAGCGGCAAGCCATCGCCCGCCAGGGGTTGGCGACGGTGCGCGAAAAGCATACCTACGAACTGCGCATGATCGACCTGTTTACCACCGTGCAGACGGTGCTGCGCGGCCAGTCGGCACCGATGAGTCGCTGGTATTCATGACCTGACCTGGCCTTGTCATGCGGTGTGCCTGATGCAGCGCGGTGTTTGACGCGCAATGCCAGGAGGCCCTCGCATGCACCGCCGACGCGGGGCGGCTGCTACAGGTCCTTGGCAGCGCCGAGCTGTCACAGAAAAACCGTGATAGCGCCAACGGCAAAGAAAAACCTAAAGCTATTCAATTGCCTGCCGATAGGCCTTGGCGAGCGAGCGAAGGCTCGCTCTGTGTGCCGCTGGAAAAAGGCACCTATGAACTGGGCGCAGTAAGCGCCGTTCAGTAATGGATGAAGGCCGTACCGCGGCTCAATGACTGAATTTAAATAGGGAGTTTTATGAAAGGTTTCATCAAGGCGATTGCTTCGGTTTCCGGTCTGGTATGTGCAGTGGCGGCAGGGGCTGCGCACGCAACAACCGTCACGGTGACCATCATCAACCATTCTGCTGATACCATTGCCTGGAAAACGGGAACCAATGGGCTGCCGACCGTGATCGGGGGCGGGCAACCAACGTCGCAGACCATCAACTTCAACAATAGTGGCAGCACTGTTCGCGCGACTTACGCGAAGGTGAACGGTCAGGCATGCACGTTCGTGGCGACGCACAAGTTGATCACCTCCGGTTCCACCCTGATCCCGCAATTTGATAAAAGCGCCACCAGTTCGGGAACGGTTTCCGCCACCTGCACCGCCAACCTGGTGGACGTTAAATACGTAGCGCCTTACAACTACACCGCAAAATTCGAAATGTACTAAGGCCTTAGGCCGTGCAAGACGAACCCACTGAGTCGTCTTGCACGATCGAGAAAACGCTCAGCTCGGGTTGGGCTGGCGCGCCGTCAATACATAGTCACCCGGCTTGACGCCAAATACCTCTACCCCTTCTTCATTGCTTTCACCAACGGTAACGGCCATCTCTTTTGACGGTGGGCGGGGGGTGTCGCTGACCTTGAGGTAATGGCTGCCATTTATTTCATGGATGGCCTCGGGCGGGACGATGAGCGCGTGGGTATTGATGTAGGTAGTGATCACAAGTTCAGTGGACATGCCCAGCCGAAGGTTCTGTTCTGAGCGGATCGGCGGCAGTGCCACGAGGATCTCGTAAAAGGCTCCGGCGCCTGTACCTGGCAGCCGTTGAGCGCCAATCGACTGTATCCTGCCTTGCAGGTGTGAACCGTTGAAGCCTTCGCCCGTAACGTCTGCAGCCATGCCTTCCTTGATCTGGCTCAGGTCGGATTCTTCTATGCGCCCGACCGCTTGCATCTGCTCGAGGTTGGCCAGTTCCAGGAGTGCCTGCCCCTGGGTGGCTTTGCTTCCCGTCGCGACGGGGGTGGCAGGGCTTGATGTGTCAGCGCTGCTCTGTTTCGACAGTGTGACGATTCCTGCATAAGGCGCTTCAATCACCTGGCCTTTTCGCAGCGACTCTATTCCATCGTAACGGGCCTTGGCATTGGCCAGTTCCATCTGCGCAATTCGCAGGCTATCGCCTCTTCCTTTGGCCAGTGCGCTATTCAAATCCTCCTGCGCAGCGGTGACCTCCAGCTGCTGGTTGTCGATCTGCTCGCTCAGGGTATCGACTTCCATTCGCGCGACGATACCCTGTTCGTAGAGGGAGCGGGTTACTCGCAACTCCCGCTGGGTCTTGTCAAGCGCTTGAGTCGCCGAGGCCACACTGCGCCGTGCGCGTTTGACGTCAGGGGACTGGGTCCAGTTTTCGAGGTCTTTTGCCTCCTGCGTGGCCTTCAACAACTCGGAGAGCGCCTGGCGGCTTTGAATATCCAGCAGGGTTGTGTCAATGGAGGCCAGCCGTTGCCCGCGCTCCACGCGCGAGTTATCCCTGACGTCCAGTGTCTTGACGGTACCTTCGAAGGGCGCTGTGATGATGGTTCGCGAGGCGGTTTCCAGGTGTCCTGAGAGCGTGATGGTTTTTCTCAAGGTGCTTGGCTCCAGGTGCACCCAGGTGTCCTGTGCCAAAGCGGGTGATGCGGGAGTGAAGGTCTTGTAAAGCGCCCAGGCGAGGACCGCCACGCCGAGGGCTGGTACCAGTCCTTGGGTGATGGCTGTGCGGTGGCGCAGGTTAACGGTCATTGAGCGAGATATCCCAACTTTCAAGAGTGGTACCCAGTGCAAGGTCGAGCTGCGTCTGCGCATCAAGGTAGGCAATGATTGCGTTCAAATGCGTGGACTCGGCGTTTCGCAGGTCGGCCTCATAGGAGATGACTTCAAAGTTGCTGCTGCGGCCCGCATTCAGTTTCTTTCGCTCGATGTCCAGCTTGCGTGCCGTCAGGTCTTTGCCACGCTGCGAGATTTGCACCTGGCGCCACCGCGTCTGAATGGTCTGCAGGTTGCTTATTATGTTTTTCTCGAGTGTCTGCCCGGCTTCCTGTGCCTGCAACTCCTGGTTGTCCAGGTCGGTTCTGGCCCTGACTTCCGCCTGGCGCAGGCTCAGGTCCCCGATGGGGATTTCGACTTGTACGCCAGCGTAGGTGTCCCACTTTCGATCCGTCGACGTGACCGTGTCGGCGGTCGAGATTATGCGGTCCTGACTGGCGCCGGCGACCAGGGACACATCCCACAGGCGTTGGTTTTTTGCCACGACAAGGTTTGTTTGCGCCAGCTTGATGTTCAGCAACTGGGTCAGGTAGGTGGGTTCGTTTTCCTGGGCTTTGGAGAGCGCCTGGTCCGGGGAGATGCTGAAAGGTGCGGCCGCGAGTGTATCGGAGGCTCTGATATCAGTGCGCAGGTCAAGCGACAGCAGTTGGAGCAGCGCAAGCCGGTTGGTATCCAGTTGGTTTCTGGCTTCTTCGACACTCAGCTCTTGCGTGGCGATGTCCGCCTCTGTCTGCACCGATTCGAATTCCGCCATGCGCCCTGCCTTGATCAGCGAGAGGTTCGTGGCGAGCAGGCCTTTGGCACGGCTCACACCCTCTTCAGCGATCCTGACCTGTTCCTGAGCGCTCAGCAGGGCCCGGTAGGCCGTGATGATCGACGTGATAGTGGTAGAGACGGTGGTCTTCAATGCCAGTTTATTGATTTCTTCCTGCATTCGGGCCAGCCGGACGGGCGCCATGTTGACTTCGTACCCTGCATCTTTCAGCAGGGGCTGGATAATGCTGAAGGTGGCGCCATCGTTTCCAGAGCGTCCAAGGTCACGGCCTTGGTAAAGTTGACTGTTCCAGGCAAGGCTGAAACGCGTGCCTATGGGGGTAAGCAATTCAGTATCGGGAATCAGTTCGGACTGCCGGTAATGGTCGTCGTCGCTGTGCCCGGCAATGTGCCTGGCACTAATGGTCACCTTCGGGGTGAAGCGATCTTCGCTGACTCGCAGGTCGAATGCCTGAGCGATACGGCTGATGTATGAGCTTTTGATGCTCCTGTTCTGGCGCAACCCAAGGTACACGGCATCTTGCAGCGTCAACGCCACGGTCCTGTCCTTCAGGGAAACAGAGCCCACGTCGGAACGTGGCCCGGCTGGGGCGGCGAGTGTCGCGAAAGCGGGGCCGGTGGCGATCAACAGCGCCGCGAGCATGGATAACAGAACGGATCTATGCATCTCTCAATGCTCTGACAGGTAAAAGCCGCGCAGCGGAGATGGCCGGATGAAGACCAAAAAACACCCCTGTCAGGAGTGAGCTGGCGATACCAACGACGAACGAAACCGGGGCCAGGTTCAATTGCCAGCCTGACAAGGAGAGAAACGCGCAACTGCTGGCAAGGCCCAGGACGGTACCGGCAATTGAGCCCAGGCATGCCAGGCAGAGGGCCTCGGTGAGAAAGAGGAGGCCGATATCAAACGGGCGGGCACCTATGGCCAGTCGAACGCCAATCTCTCGCCGCCGCTCCGTGACACTCATGATCATGACATTCATGATGCCGATGCCGCCGGCGATCAATGAAATGATGCCCATGCCACTTAGCAGGTAAGAGAAGACATTCGCTTGGGTTTGCAGCCCCGCCAATAACTGTCTGGGCGTCTGGGTATCGACGGTTTGCTGAGGAAGAAGACGCTCCAGGTAGGCTTGCAGTGCCTTCGCGGTGGCCTCGCTTCGTTCGGGGGCTCGCGTGGAGGCAATGAGGCTTGACGGCGAAATGGCGCGCAGGCGTTGGAGCCCTTTGAAGCTGACAAACGCTGCGTTGTCATAGTCGATGGACAGCAGCGGGTTTGGCCCCTGTGGTTGCAGGATGCCAATGACCGTGAAGTAGTAATTGCCCATTTCCACTTTGTCGCCAATGCGCATGGGGTGTTGGCTGCTGAGGGATGCTGCGATGTTGGCCCCCAGAACCGTGTAGGTCGCAGAGGTGTCGAAATCTGAAAGCGACCGCCCCAGCCTGAACTTCAGCCTGGTTATCTCGAAAAACTGCGGTTCCGTGCCAACCAGGGGTAGTTGAATCTGACGCCTGCCCAGTCGAGCATCGGCGGAATAGAAGGCGATACCCGCTGCGTTGTCCAGTGCGGGCAGGGCTCGCAGAAGATGGTTCACCGGGATGGCTGAGACCGCGGATGGGAGCTCATCGGTTTTGGCCGAGAGCGTGGCGGCGATAAGATCGCTGCCCATGCTGCTGAACGCGCTCGCGGCTTCCCGGGAGGCGCCCGCGCCAATATTGAGCAGGGTAATGACCGATGCGCAGCCAACCGAAATGCCTAGCAGTGCGAGTACCGACCTCTGCTTGTTGCTCTGCAGTCCAGACAAGGCGTCACGAACGTTCGCCAGCAACAGGCTGAAGAAAGCTGCTGCCCGCACGCGTGGGTCGTGCGCGGTCACGATTGTCTGACTTCGCTGATGCCACGCTGTTCTATTTTGAAGCGTCGGTGAAATTGCGTGGCCAGGGAGTGGTCGTGGGTCACGATCACCACCGTGACCTGGTGCCGGAGGTTGAGGTCAAGCAGCATGTGAACAATGTCTTGCGCGGCCTCGTCATCCAGGTTGCCGGTTGGCTCGTCGGCCAGTATCACCGAGGGGTTGCCGATTAGCGCTCGAGCGATGGCGATTCGTTGTTTTTGCCCACCTGACAATTCATCTGGGCGATGCAATGCCCGGTGCGCGAGGCCGACCTGTGTGATGAGCTTCAGAGCCTGGGCCTGTGCCTCTGCTTTTTTGACCCCTCGGTAGAGAAGTGGCAACGCGACATTGTCCAGGGCGTTCATTCTGGGGAGCAGATTGAAACTCTGGAACACAAACCCGATTTTATGGTTGCGCAGGGAAGCCAGTTGGTTTGCCGTGGCGCGCGTGCAGTCAACACCCTCTAGGGTGTAAGTTCCTGAGGAGGGGCGGTCGAGTAAACCCAGAATATTGAGCAGGGTACTTTTGCCTGATCCTGAGTCGCCTAGAAGTGCGCAGGTCTCACCCTTGAGTATATGTAGATTTATATGTTCCAGCGTGGGAGAAGTTTGCGCACTGGCCTGATGGTTATAACTGATATTTTCGAGTTTTATCAGCGTTTCTCTGGCGCATGGGCTGCGATGCTCGGGGGGCATAGAGGCGACTCGGTATCCTTGCTCGGGTCGGGGCGGCGTTGCGTTCGCCGATGATGGAGCGCTGCTGTTGATATAGCCTCAAGCAGAATAATTCCATCCTTGGGGGCGTGAAGCAAAGCGGCGCAAGCCTATCAGCTTCGCGAATATGCAAGCAAGCCGGTTTATAGTTGATGAGTATCGTCGTAAGCTTCCCACTTCTTCGGTGAGGCCTTTGTCAATGAACCCGGTGTCGGTAAGCAATGTTCAGTTACTGCAGTCGCGATGGCCGGCGCTATTCGCTCGGCTGCAACTGGAAAATCCTGACACGGTCCCGGCGCAATTGGTTGACGGGCTGGGGTCCACCTTGAGTATCCAGGGCGTGCAGCTGACCAGCCGGCATGACCGCACTGCCGAAGCGCAACTGCAGGCCGCGTCCCTTGCGGTCGATGCCCCCTTGATTCATGTGTACGGGACTGGCCTGGGTGACCTGCAACTGGCGTTGCTGAAGCGTCCGGCACTGCAGCGTCTGACCGTGCATGTCCTTAATAGCGCCGTTTTCGCCCTGGTGGTGCAGATACTCGATCAAAGCGATTGGCTGAAGGACCCCCGGGTCGAACTGGTCATGGCCGGTGACCACGCGGAAATCGGGCTGCCGTTCTTTGCCCTGCCGTCCGAGCTGGTGCTGGCGGATGACTACAATGCCAAGATTCGTGACCGCCTGATCAGTGAAGTGCACCTGGCCTTCAATAACCGCGAGTTCAGTGCCCAGGACCCGGTGATCGTCGAGCGCCTGGCCGACACGTTGCCGCGGGTACGGCACGACCCGGACGTTGCGCAGCTTTTCGCCACGGAGCCTGGCCGTGACTTCTTCGTCATCGCCACCGGCCCCAGCCTCGAACAGCATTTTGCCGCACTCAAACGCGTGCGCGACCAGGCGCGGCGGCCGTTCTTCGTCTGCGTCGACACGGCCTACCGGCCGCTGTTGGCTCACGGTATTGTCCCGGACCTGGTGGTCAGCATCGATCAGCGCATCAGTAGCCGCCACCTGCCCAGCGAAGGCTCGGACGGGGTAGGGCTGGTGTACCTGCCGCTGCTGGAGCGCGCCCTGCTGGAAAGCTGGCGCGGGCCGCGCCACGTCGGGTACTCGGCCAGCCCTGTGTATGCCCAGCTGCGCGAGCAGGTGCCCAGGGCCAGCCTTTATGTGGGGGGCAGTGTCATTCACCCGGCCGTCGACCTGGCGGTGAAGATGGGCGCGGGGCGCGTGACCCTGTTCGGCGCCGACTTCGCCTTTCCGGGCGACAAGACTCACGCCGGCTGGGCCGACGGTGACCTGGGGCCGCAGTTGCAGGCGGCGAAGCATTGGGTGCTCGATGGCCATGGGCAGCGGGTGCGCACCCAGTTGAATTTCCGCAGTTACCTGATTGAGCTGGAGCGTTTTATCGCCGGGCATCCTCAGGTACCGTTCTTCAATACCAGCCGGGCCGGGGCGATGATCGCCGGCACGCATCTGGACCCGGAGTGGTGCCAATGAGTGGTTTCGAGCAATACCGAACGCCAGCGGTTGAGTGCGCACATCTGTTCCGCCTGGGGCGGGAGGTGGAAGCGGCGTTGATAATGGTGGAATTGTCTGGCGCGCTGATGCCGCTGTTCGATCGTGCCCCGGCCGCGCTGCAACAGCAGTGGTCGGCAGTGCTCACGCACATGCTCGCGTGCCAGGAAGGGCAGGACTGGTTGGGGTTGGCGGATTACCTGGAATACGAGTTGCTGGAGCTGATGCGCCAAGCGGGCACCTGACCTTTTGGTTCCTGTGGCGTAAACACCACCAGTGGGGCCGGGGATCTGTGACCGGCTTCTCAGGTGCGGTGGATGGCCGGATGAATTTTTCCGGCGCGGCTACGCTATAGCCGCGGGTGCAGGCCTGTTGAAATGTGATCTGTGTCACAGCCGATACGAGGCTGGGTGAAGGTGGTGGAATCGTCGGCCGGGCTGAAAGCCCCGGTTTACAAGGGGTGGCGTACTGATGGCGTTTTTTTTCGAAAAAAGCCCTCAAGCAACTTCCCATCACGACGATAACTATTACGAAGGTTCTCTAGGCCACACCCGGCGGTTGCCAGGGCCGGAAGCCGCTGCACCCACCCATCGAGGAATTTCGTCATGGCTTTGACTGTAAACACTAACATCGCTTCGCTGACCGTTCAGAACAACCTGAACAACGCCGCCAGCTCGCTGTCCACCGCAATGACTCGCCTGTCTTCCGGCCTGAAAATCAACAGCGCCAAAGACGACGCTGCCGGCCTGCAAATCGCCAGCCGTCTGACCACTCAGATCAACGGCCTGACCATGGCGACCAAAAACGCCAACGACGGTATCTCGATCGCCCAGACCGCTGAAGGCGCTCTGCAAGAGTCTACCAACATCCTGCAGCGTATGCGTGAACTGGCCGTTCAGTCGCGAAACGACTCCAACAGCACCGCTGACCGTACCTCGCTGAACGCTGAATACGCTCAGATGAGCCAGGAACTGACTCGTATCTCGACGTCGACCACTTTCGGCACCGGCATGAAACTGCTGGACGGTTCGGCTTCGACCCTGGAATTCCAGGTTGGCGCGATGACTGGTTCCGACCAGCACATCACCCTGTCCCTGACCGGTAACTTCTCCGCCAGCGGCCTGGGCCTGTCGTCCACCACCATTTCGGGTACCAGCAACGACGCAGCGCACAGCGCAGTCGACGCCTCGATCTCCGCGATCGACGCCGCACTGGCCACCATCAACAGCGCTCGTGCTGACCTGGGTGCCAAGCAAAACCGTTTCTCCAGCACCATCTCCAACCTGAACAACATCGTTTCGAACGCCACCGCTTCGCGTTCGACCATTCAGGATGCTGACTTCGCTGCTGAAACCGCTGAACTGACCAAGCAACAAACCCTGCAGTCGGCTTCCACCGCGATCCTGGCCCAGGCTAACCAACTGCCATCCGCTGTACTGAAACTGCTTCAGTAATAGCACTGGCTAGTTGAACGGAAGGGTGCTCACGAGTGCCCTTTCGTTTTTTCTCATTTGCGAGGTGACGGACCATGGACATGAGCGTCAAGCTGAACGCGTCTTACCCCCAGGTTGCGGCGCAGACGGCGGCAAGCAGCGCAGCCGCGCCGGCCACCGCAGCGGCGACCACCGCCACCGCGACCGATGGCAAGACCAGCACCGACACCGGCAAAAAGCCGGAACGGGCAGAATTGGATAAAGCAGTGAAGGACATGCAGGACTTCGTCGATTCGACGCAGCGCAACCTGCAGTTCTCCATTGACGATACAACCCACCAGGTGGTGGTCAAGGTCATCGCCACCGAGAGTGGCGAGGTTGTCCGGCAGATTCCGTCGGAAACCGCCTTGAAATTGGCGCAGAGCCTCAAGGAAGGCAACAGTGTGCTGTTCGATACGCAAGTCTGAGCAGTTGGCACGAGACTTGTTTAATTCTGTAGAAATCAGCTTACGATAGGCGTTTTGTCAAAAAGCCGACAGCCGCCGGAACGGGAGTTCAACCATGACCACTACTACCAGCACCACTTCGGTCAGCAGTTCTGGCGGTATCACCGTCAGCGGCGTGGGTTCGGGTATCGATACCTCGAGCATCGTCACGGCTCTGGTCAACGCGCAGAAAGCGCCGAAGCAGGACCAGATCACCGCGCAACTGTCGACCGTGGGCGCGCAGAAGGCGGCCGTGGAGGCCGTGCAGACCGCGCTGGAGGCATTCACCACTTCGCTTGCCGCGCTCAACGATACCAACTCGTTCATCGGGCTGGCAGCCACGTCGTCCAACGAAAGCTACGTGACGGCTACCTCGAGCAACACGGCGGCCGCAGGTACTTACGATGTTGTCGTCAGCAAGCTGGCGACCAGCTCGAAAGTGACGACGGCGGCGGTGAGTGGCGGTGCCAGTACCGTCATGAACACCGCGGCGACGAGCTTGAGCATCACTCAGGCCAACGGAAAATCCTACAGCGTTTCGCTGGCTGCCAATACAACCCTTTCGGGGGTTCGCGACGCGATCAACACCCAGTTGCAGTCCAGCGGCGTCACCGCCAACCTGGTGACCGACTCCACGGGCGCCTCCCGTCTGGTGTTGTCGTCGACCACGACAGGCGCCGACACAGGGATGTCCGTCAGTGGCATTGATGCCTTGGCTATCGACGGCACAGTCAAGGGCTCAAGCAGCCAGGCCGGCTACTTGGGTAGTTTGCCTCAGGATGCAGAGTATTCGATCGACGGGCTGGATAGCATGACCAGCTCCAGCAATACCCTGACGTCGGCCATCAGTGGCGTGAGCTTGACGCTGACCGGTGTGGGTTCGTCCACCGTCACGGTGGGGTCAAGCACCGATGACATGAAAACCTCGGTGCAGTCGTTCGTCACCGCCTACAACACGTTGATCACCGCCATCAATGCCCAGACTGCGGTAAGCCCGACGGGCGCTACGGCAAGTACCAGTACTAGCGCCACGACAACTGCTGGTGCCTTGACCGGGGATGCTGGCATCCGTTCGCTCATGGCGTCCATTCAGACCCAGCTGACCAAGTCCAGCACCACCAGCGGTTCGCTGGGTATCCTCTCGCAGCTCGGCGTCAGCACCCAGGAAGATGGTCAGCTCAAGCTTGACGACACCAAGTGGGCCGCGGCGATGACGACCAATGCGGGCAACGTTGCCAGCTTGTTCGTGGGTACAGATGGGCTGCTGACCCGCATGACGTCGGCTATCGACCCGTATACCCAGACAGGTGGCATCCTCGATACTCGCGTCAAGACCTATGCGGCCACCGAGAGCGATCTGGGCGACCAGCAAACTGACCTGGATTCGCGCATGGACGCCCTGACTACCACCCTGACCGCCAAATACAGCGCGATGGACACCCTGGTAGCTCAGCTCACCGCCACCAGCTCCAGCGTCATGACCACCCTGAACGCCCTGAACACCAAGTCCTCCAGCTAAACCTGCGGCGGTGTTCAACCGGGCCCGGGCCCGTCGCTTGCGACGGCTCGGGCCTTGTCGTTTCAGCGCCCAGGCAAGGCGCGCTAAAGTTTTTTGCGGGCCAGTCGACACAATGGTCATGCAACACACATCACTGTTGACGTGTAACGAGGAAGCAACATGAATCCCATGAAAGCCCTTCGCCAATACCAGAAGGTCAGTTCTGTGGCGCAGACCTCCGAGGCGAGCCCGCACCGCCTGGTGCAAATGCTCATGGAAGGCGGGCTCGATCGCCTGGCGCAAGCCAAGGGCGCATTGAGCCGCGGCCAGACTGCGCAGAAGGGCCTCATGCTGAGCAAGGCCATCGAGATCATCGGCGGCCTGCGCACCGGTCTGGACCCCGAGAAGAGCGGTGGCGACCCTGCCTCCCTGCAGGACCTGGATGCGCTGTATGCCTACATGATGCAGCGCCTGGGTGAAGCCAACCGAAAAAATGATCCGGAAATGATCGATGAGGTTGCCAGGCTGCTGATTACCGTCAAGAGTGGCTGGGATGCCATTGCCAACGTCGAGTAAGGCCAATGTCCGAGGAAGTCGACATGAGCGCACTGCAAAGAATTGAACACACCAGTCACGCCCTGACGGACGCCCTGGCTGCCCGGGACTGGGAAGCCATCCGCGAACTGGACCGCCAGTGCCGCGCCTGCGTCGATGCCCTGGCCGCTGAAGAGCAGGTGGACGAAGGGCAGGTTCGGGCGAAGCTGGAAGGGTTGCTGGCGGTGTATCGGCAGTTGCTGGACGCCAGCCAGGGTGAGCGCGCAGCAATAGTCGACGAGATGTCACAACTGAAACATGCGCACAAGGCTGCAAAGGTTTACCATCTGTTCCGTTAATTTGCTCGGTTGATCAGAAGTAATGCGCCATAAATTTGACTGTATTCGCTTTTTTGACTTAACTAGTAGCTGTTTACTTTCTTCAGGCGTCTAACAGCCATACCAGGCCGAAATACGTCTAGCTTGCCCTGAAAGGGCATCGAGTTGACTAGGGAAGTTGCTATTGCATGTGGCGTGAAACCAAAATTCTGCTAATCGATGACGATAGCGTTCGCCGCCGGGACCTGGCGGTGATCTTAAATTTTCTCGGCGAAGAAAATTTGCCCTGCACCAGCGGTGACTGGCAGCAGGTGGTCGATTCGTTGTCGTCGAATCGGGAAGTGCTTTGCGTCCTTGTCGGGACGGTCGAGGCCCCCGGTACCCTTCAGGGCTTGCTTAAGACCATCGCTGGGTGGGATGAGTTCCTTCCGGTGCTGCTTTTAGGTGACACGGCCACCGGCGACCTGCCGGAAGACTTGCGCCGGCGCGTGCTTTCCAGCCTGGAAATGCCGCCCAGCTACAGCAAGTTGCTGGATTCGCTGCACCGCGCCCAGGTCTATCGCGAGATGTATGACCAGGCCCGCGAGCGCGGCCGCCAGCGTGAGCCGAATCTGTTCCGCAGCCTGGTGGGCACCAGCCGTGCCATCCAGCACGTGCGCCAGATGATGCAGCAGGTGGCCGACACCGACGCCAGCGTCCTCATCCTCGGCGAGTCGGGCACTGGCAAGGAAGTGGTGGCGCGCAACCTGCATTACCATTCCAAGCGCCGCGACGCGCCGTTCGTGCCGGTCAACTGCGGGGCCATTCCCGCCGAGTTGCTGGAAAGCGAACTGTTCGGCCATGAGAAGGGTGCCTTTACCGGTGCCATCACCAGCCGTGCCGGTCGTTTCGAACTGGCCAACGGCGGTACCCTCTTCCTCGACGAAATCGGCGACATGCCGCTGCCGATGCAGGTCAAGTTGCTGCGCGTGTTGCAGGAACGCACCTTCGAGCGCGTGGGCAGCAACAAGACCCAGAGCATCGATGTGCGCATCATTGCCGCCACCCACAAGAACCTGGAAAGCATGATCGAGGTCGGCACTTTCCGTGAAGACCTGTATTACCGCTTGAATGTGTTCCCCATTGAAATGGCGCCGTTGCGTGAGCGGGTGGAAGATATTCCGCTGCTGATGAATGAATTGATCTCGCGCATGGAACATGAAAAGCGCGGCTCCATTCGTTTCAATTCCGCGGCCATCATGTCGCTGTGCCGTCATGGCTGGCCGGGCAACGTCCGTGAACTGGCCAACCTGGTGGAGCGCATGGCAATCATGCACCCCTATGGGGTTATCGGCGTGGCCGAGCTGCCGAAGAAGTTTCGCTACGTCGACGACGAAGACGAACAACTGGTCGACAGCCTGCGCAGTGACCTGGAAGAACGCGTGGCCATCAACGGTCATACGCCGGACTTCACCACGGGCGCCATGCTGCCGCCCGAGGGCCTGGACCTCAAGGACTACCTCGGTGGCCTGGAGCAGGGCTTGATCCAGCAGGCGCTGGATGACGCCAACGGTATCGTGGCCCGTGCCGCCGAGCGTTTGCGTATTCGCCGTACCACCCTGGTGGAGAAAATGCGCAAATACGGCATGAGCCGTCGTGAAGGCGATGACCAGACAGATGATTGACGCTTGAGTTCCCGAGGCCGGCGCATTCAGGCGCCGGCCACCCGTCTTTGTAGCTTTTTTCTCGCTTTTCCCCTCCGCGTAAACCCTTGCCTGTGTTGCCTTTCCTTGATTTGTATCAAGGATGATTCCAATAATCGCCCTGGTGATGGCCCGCACATTTTGTTCCGGCACGACGATTGCTATATCTCCCGTACGATACCCATTTATGACGGTATGCCACGCGAGAGATCACGATGCCACAGGCCGCCCCCATGACCACTGACCCTGAACTCGAGGGCCAGCCCTCCGTTGAACAGGCCAGCCGGCTTGGCCTTGAGCAGGCGTTTGCGCTGTTCAACCAGATGTCCACCCAGCTGAGCGACTCCTACAGCATGCTTGAAGCGCGTGTCGCAGAGCTGAAGGGGGAGCTGGCGGTCGTCAGCGCCCAGCGCATGGCCGAACTGGCGGAGAAAGAGCGCCTGGCCAACCGCCTGCAACACCTGCTGGACTTGCTGCCCGGTGGCGTCATCGTCATCGACGCCCACGGCGTGGTGCGCGAGGCCAATCCGGCTGCCTGCCAATTGCTCGGTGAGCCGCTGGAAGGGGTGTTGTGGCGCCAGGTCATCGCACGCTGCTTCGCGCCGCGCCGCGATGACGGTCATGAAATCTCCCTGAAGGATGGCCGTCGGCTGTCCATCGCTACCCGTTCACTGGACGCCGAGCCTGGGCAATTGGTGCTGCTCAACGACCTGACGGAAACCCGTCGTCTGCAAGACCAGCTGGCGCGCCACGAGCGGCTGTCGTCGCTGGGGCGCATGGTTGCCTCGCTGGCCCATCAAATTCGTACGCCGCTGTCGGCCGCTTTGCTCTACGCCAGCCATTTGACAGAGCAGGCACTGCCGGTGGAAACCCAGCAGCGCTTTGCCGGGCGCCTGAAGGAACGCTTGCACGAGCTGGAACACCAGGTGCGAGACATGCTGGTGTTCGCCCGTGGCGAACTGCCGCTGAGCGACCGGCTGACCCCCCAGGCACTGTTCCAGGCCTTGAAGGCGGCGGCCCATACCCATGTGCAGGACGTGGCGGTGCGCTGGCAATTGGATTGCCCCACGGGCGAGCTGCTGTGCAACCGCGACACCCTGGTGGGTGCGGTGCTGAACCTGATCGAGAATTCGCTGCAGGCCACCCAGGGCCAGGCCCGGGTCAAGGTTCACCTGTACGCCCGCGACCATCAATTGCGCCTGGCGATCAGTGACAACGGCAGCGGCATCGAGCCCGCCGTGCTGGCGCGCCTGGGCGAACCATTCTTTACCACCAAGACCACCGGCACCGGCCTGGGCCTGGCCGTGGTCAAGGCTGTGTCCCGCGCCCATCAGGGCGAGCTGGCGATTCGTTCGCGGCCGGGGCGCGGTACCTGTGCGCTGGTGACGCTGCCATTGATCCATACCCGTGCGGTGCAGGAGTAACGCTGATGGCCATCAAGGTCTTGCTGGTCGAAGATGATCGCGCGCTGCGTGAAGCGCTGGGCGATACCCTGGAGCTGGGCGGCTACGCCTACCATGCGGTGGGCAGCGCCGAGGACGCGCTGCTGGCCGTGGCCAGCGAGCCCTTTGGCCTGGTCATCAGCGACGTGAACATGCCAGGCATGGATGGCCACCAGTTGCTGTGCCAGTTGCGCAGCCGCCAGCCGCAATTGCCGGTGCTGCTCATGACTGCCCACGCGGCGGTGGACCGCGCCGTGGAGGCTATGCGCGCCGGTGCCGCCGACTACCTGGTCAAGCCGTTTTTGCCCAAGGCCTTGCTGGACCTGGTGGCGCGTCACGCCCTGGGTTGCCTGACCAGCGCCGACACCGAAGGGCCGATTGCCGTGGAGCCGGCCAGTGCGCGTTTGCTGGAACTGGCTGCGCGTGTGGCGCGCAGCGATTCCACCGTGCTGATCTCTGGCGAGTCGGGCACCGGCAAGGAAGTGCTGGCGCGCTACATTCACCAGCAGTCCCACCGGGCCAGTCAGCCGTTCATTGCCATCAACTGCGCGGCCATTCCGGACAACATGCTCGAAGCCACGTTGTTCGGCCATGAAAAGGGCTCGTTCACCGGCGCCATCGCCGCCCAGCCGGGCAAGTTCGAACAGGCCGATGGCGGCACGTTGCTGCTCGACGAGATTTCCGAAATGCCCCTGGGCCTGCAAGCCAAGCTGTTGCGCGTGCTGCAGGAGCGGGAAGTGGAGCGGGTAGGGGCGCGTAAACCCATTGCCCTGGACATTCGCGTGGTGGCCACCACCAACCGCGACCTGGCCGGCGAAGTGGCGGCGGGGCGCTTTCGCGAGGACCTGTACTATCGCCTGTCGGTGTTCCCGCTGGCCTGGCGGCCGTTGCGTGAGCGCACCGCCGATATTCTGCCGCTGGCCGAGCGCTTGCTGGCCAAGCATGTCAATAAAATGAAGCACACCGCCGTGCGCCTGGCACCTGGTGCCCAGGCCTGCCTGGTGAGTTACCCCTGGCCGGGCAATGTGCGCGAACTGGACAACGCCATTCAGCGTGCGCTGATTCTGCAGCAGGGCGGCGTGATCCAGGCCGAGGACTTCTGCCTGGCGGGCCCGGTGGGGGCTGCGCCCATGCCGGCCCTGTCCATCGTGCGTTCGGTGCCGGCACCGGTGCCCGTCGAATCATTGACGGCCCTTGCGCCTGAAGCCGCTGGGGGGCTGGGTGATGATCTGCGCCGGCGTGAATTCCAGCTGATCATCGACACCTTGCGCACCGAGCGCGGGCGCCGCAAGGAGGCCGCCGAACGGCTGGGCATCAGCCCGCGTACCTTGCGCTACAAGCTGGCGCAGATGCGCGACGCCGGCATGGACGTCGAGGCCAGCCTGTACGCCAGCTGACAGATACACCACCGCCATTGCTTTGCAGGACCGAGCCTCGCCCGGTCCTGCAGGACTCTGTGTGGATCTATGAATTGTAAGGATTTCGTGATGCAAGTCCGGAGCTGGCACCCTTGTTGCTACCTCCTTTGTATCCGTTGTTACAGTGTCAAAAAATTGCGGGCCGTCGGAGAGAGTGATCCATGAGCCAAGGTATTGAATTCAACCGTCTGATGATGGACATGCGCACCATGCAGGCTGACGCCATGGGTGCCAGCAAGACTGCCGTGGCGCCGGAAGTGGCGGGTACCAGCAGCTTTGCCGACCTGCTGGGCCAGGCCGTCAACAAGGTCAGCGACACCCAGCAGGCGTCCGATCAATTGGCCAACGCCTTTGAAATCGGCAAGAGCGGTGTCGACATCACCGACGTGATGGTGGCGTCGCAGAAAGCCAGCGTGTCGTTTCAGGCGCTGACCCAGGTACGCAACAAGCTGGTTCAGGCGTACCAAGACATCATGCAGATGCCGGTATAAGGGCGAGATTGAGACATGGCAGACGCAGTCGTGGATAACGTACCAGCCAAGAACGGCGCAGCCGGCGGCAAGCCGCCGCTGTTTGGCCTGTCCTTCCTGGAAAATCTTTCCAAGATGACCATGTTGCGTCAGGTCGGCCTGTTGGTCGGCCTGGCCGCCAGCGTGGCGATTGGCTTTGCCGTGGTGCTGTGGTCGCAGCAGCCCGATTACCGTCCGTTGTACGGCAGCCTCGCCGGCATGGACACCAAGCAGGTGATGGAAACCCTCAACGCCGCCGATATTCCCTACACCGTGGAGCCCAACTCCGGCGCGCTGCTGGTCAAGGCCGATGACATCGGCCGTGCGCGCATGAAACTCGCCGCCGCAGGCGTCGCGCCCAGCGACGGCAACGTGGGTTACGAGATCATGGACAAGGAACAGGCGCTGGGCACCAGCCAGTTCATGGAAACCGCACGCTATCGCCAGGGCCTGGAAGGCGAGCTGGCCCGCACCATCTCCAGCCTGAACAACGTCAAGGGTGCCCGCGTGCACCTGGCCATTCCGAAAAGCTCGGTGTTCGTGCGCGACGAGCGCAAGCCCACCGCCTCGGTGCTGGTGGAAATGTACCCGGGCCGTACCCTTGATGCCGGGCAGGTGCTGGCCATCGTCAACCTGGTCGCTACCAGCGTGCCGGAAATGGACAAGTCCGGCGTCGCCGTGGTCGACCAGAAGGGCAACCTGCTCTCCGAACAGCTGCAAGACTCCGAGCTGACCATGGCCGGCAAGCAGTTCGACTACAGCCGCAAGATGGAAAGCATGCTGACCCAGCGCGTGCATAACATCCTTGAGCCAGTGCTGGGCAACGACCGCTACAAGGCCGAAGTCTCCGCCGACGTCGATTTCAGCGCGGTGGAATCCACCTCTGAACAATTCAACCCTGACCAGCCTGCCCTGCGCAGCGAGCAGTCGGTGACCGAGCAGCGTTCCAGTGGCAGCGGCCCTTCGGGCGTACCGGGTGCCCTGACCAACCAGCCGCCGTCGCCGGCCAGCGCCCCGCAGAAGACCGGTGGCGCCGCTGCGCCCGCCACGCCTGCGGCGATCCCCCCAGGCCAGCCGCTGCTGGACGCCAATGGTCAGCAGATCATGGACCCGGCCACCGGCCAACCGATGTTGGCGCCGTACCCGGCCGACAAGCGTAACCAGTCGACCAAGAATTTCGAGCTGGACCGCTCCATCAGCCACACCAAGCAGCAGCAGGGTCGCCTGACCCGCCTGTCGGTGGCCGTGGTGGTGGACGACCAGGTCAAGGCCGGCGCCAATGGCGAAGTCACCCACAACCCGTGGAGTGCCGACGACCTGGCGCGCTTCACTCGCCTGGTGCAGGATGCGGTCGGTTTCGACGCCAGCCGTGGCGACAGCGTGACCGTGATCAACGCGCCGTTCTCGCCGGACCGTGGCGAAGTGGTGCCGGAAATCGCCTTCTACCAGCAACCCTGGTTCTGGGACGTGGTCAAGCAGGTGCTGGGCGTGCTGTTCATCCTGGTGCTGGTATTCGGCGTGCTGCGCCCGGTGCTGAACAACATCACCGGCAACGGCAAAGGCAAGCAACTGGTCGGCGCCGATGGCGACGTGGAACTGGGTGGCATGGGCGGTCTGGACGGCGAACTGGCCAACGACCGTGTCTCCCTGGGCGGCCCGCAGAGTATTCTGCTGCCGAGCCCGAGCGAGGGATATGACGCTCAGCTGAACGCAATCAAGAGTCTGGTGGCCGAAGACCCGGGCCGCGTGGCCCAGGTCGTGAAAGAGTGGATTAACGCCGATGAGTAACAATCAAGCGCTTGCCGCCAAACTGACCAAAGTCGACAAGGCGGCCATCCTTCTGCTGTCCCTGGGCGAAACTGACGCCGCCCAGGTACTGCGGCACATGGGCCCCAAGGAAGTGCAGCGCGTGGGCGTGGCGATGGCGCAGATGCGCAACGTGCACCGCGAGCAGGTCCAGCAGGTGATGAGCGAATTCGTCGAGATCGTCGGCGACCAGACCAGCCTGGGCGTGGGTTCGGACACCTACATCCGCAAGATGCTGACGTCGGCCCTGGGCGAAGACAAGGCCAACGGCCTGATCGACCGCATCCTGCTGGGTGGCAACACCAGCGGCCTGGACAGCCTGAAGTGGATGGAGCCGCGCGCCGTGGCCGACGTGATCCGGTATGAGCACCCGCAGATCCAGGCGATCGTGGTGGCTTACCTGGACGCGGACCAGGCGGGTGAGGTACTGGGCCACTTTGACCATAAGGTGCGCCTGGACATCATCCTGCGGGTATCGTCGCTCAATACCGTGCAACCCGCGGCACTGAAGGAACTGAACCTGATTCTGGAGAAACAGTTCTCCGGCAACTCCAACGCGGCGCGCACCACCCTGGGGGGTATCAAGCGGGCGGCGGACATCATGAACTTCCTCGACAGTTCGGTGGAAGGCGCCCTCATGGATTCGATCCGCGAGGTCGACGAAGACCTGTCCAGCCAGATCGAAGACCTCATGTTCGTGTTCAACAACCTGGCCGATGTGGACGACCGCGGTATCCAGGCACTGTTGCGCGAAGTGTCCTCGGACGTGCTGGTGCTGGCCCTCAAGGGCTCGGACGAGAACGTCAAGGAAAAGATCTTCAAGAACATGTCCAAGCGTGCCGCCGAACTGCTGCGCGACGACCTCGAAGCCAAGGGCCCGGTACGTGTCAGCGACGTGGAGACGGCGCAGAAGGAAATCCTCACCATCGCGCGCCGCATGGCCGAGGCCGGGGAGATCGTGCTGGGTGGCAAGGGCGGCGAGGAAATGATCTGACCCTGCCCCTTGTGGTCCATTATTGCGGGATCCGGGTGCAGGACCGAGCCACGCCCGGTCCTGCAAGGCCCATACCCCTTCAGAACCATTCTGGCGCCATCAGGAATAATCAATGTCCCGCCCCTCCGAACAACACCCCAGTGACCTGATCCGCGCCGAGGACCTGCGAGGCGTCGACCTGTGGGCTATCCCCAGCTTCGACCCCCAGGAGCCGGAACCCGAGCCCGAGCCGGAACCACTGGTCGAGGAAATCGAGGAAGTGCCGCTGGAAGAAGTCCAGCCGCTGACCCTTGAAGAGCTGGAAAGCATCCGCCAGGAAGCCTACAACGAAGGCTTCGCCACCGGCGAGAAAGAAGGCTTTCACAGCACCACCCTGAAGGTGCGTCAGGAAGCCGAGGTGGCCCTGGCCGCCAAACTGCAAAGCCTTGAACAGTTGATGGGCCACCTGATGACGCCCATCGCCGACCAGGACAGCCAGATCGAAAAATCCCTGGTGGAACTGGTGGGCCACATCGCCCGCGAAGTCATCCAGCGCGAACTGCGCACCGACTCCAGCCAGATCGAGCGCGTATTGCGCGAGGCCCTGAAGCTGCTGCCCATGGGCGCCGGCAACGTGCGGATCTTCATCAACCCGCAGGACTTCGAGCAGGTCAAGGCCCTGCGCGAGCGCCATGAGGAAACCTGGCGCATCCTCGAGGACGAAGACCTGCAGCCAGGCGGCTGCCGCGTCGAGTCCGAGCACAGCCGCATCGACGCCAGCATCGAAACCCGCATCACCCAAGCCCTGGCGCAGCTGTTCGACCAGTTGCACGAACAGGCCCTGCACCCGGCCGAGGCCGACCTGAGCGTCGAGCTGGATGGCACCGATGCGCCTTGACCGCACCAGTTTCGCCAAGCGCCTGGGCAGTTATGCCCCGGTCATCAGCCTGCCCAGCCAGCCGGTGCTGGAAGGCCGCCTGCTGCGCATGGTGGGCCTGACCCTGGAAGCCGAGGGGTTGCGCGCGGCCATGGGCGCGCGCTGCGTGGTGATCAACGACGACGGTCACCACCCGGTGCAGGTCGAGGCCGAGGTCATGGGCTTTTCCGGCAGCAAAGTCTTTCTGATGCCGGTGGGCAGCGTCGCCGGTATCGCCCCGGGTGCCCGCGTGGTGCCCCTGGCTGACACGGGGCGCCTGCCCATGGGCATGAGCATGCTGGGGCGGATTCTCGACGGTGCCGGTCGTGCGCTGGACGGCAAGGGCGGCATGAAGGCCGAGGACTGGGTGCCCATGGACGGCCCCACCATCAACCCGCTCAAGCGCGACCCCATCAGCCAGCCACTGGACGTGGGTATTCGCAGCATCAACGGTTTGTTGACGGTGGGCCGTGGCCAGCGCCTCGGGCTGTTCGCCGGTACCGGCGTGGGCAAGAGTGTATTGCTGGGCATGATGACCCGCTTCACCGAAGCCGACATCATCGTCGTAGGCCTGATCGGCGAGCGGGGCCGCGAGGTGAAGGAGTTCATCGAGCACATCCTGGGCGAAGAAGGCCTCAAGCGTTCCGTGGTGGTGGCTTCGCCCGCCGACGAAGCGCCGCTGATGCGCTTGCGCGCCGCCATGTACTGCACCCGTATCGCCGAATACTTCCGCGACAAGGGCAAGAACGTCCTGTTGCTGATGGACTCGCTGACCCGTTTCGCCCAGGCCCAGCGGGAAATCGCCCTGGCCATCGGCGAGCCGCCCGCCACCAAGGGCTACCCGCCCTCGGTGTTCGCCAAACTGCCGAAACTGGTGGAGCGTGCCGGCAACGCCGAGGCAGGCGGTGGCTCCATCACCGCGTTCTACACCGTGCTGTCCGAAGGCGATGATCAGCAAGACCCCATCGCCGACTCCGCCCGTGGCGTGCTTGACGGCCACATTGTGCTGTCACGGCGCCTGGCGGAGGAGGGGCACTACCCGGCCATCGATATCGAGGCGTCCATCAGCCGGGTCATGCCCAGCGTGGTCAGCCCCCAGCACATGGGGCAGGCCCAGCACTTCAAACAGTTGTGGTCACGCTACCAGCAGAGCCGCGACCTGATCAGCGTGGGCGCCTATGTGCCCGGCGGTGACCGCGAGACTGACCTGGCCATCAACCTGCACCCAACGCTGGTGCGCTACCTGCGCCAAGGCCTGGACGACAACGAAAGCCTGGCCGCCAGCAGCGAGCGCCTGGCCGCCGTGTTCAAGCCCGTGGCGCCGAGCTGATAGGCCATGGCCACCAGCCGCGCCGCGCGCCTGACCCCTGTCGTCGACATGGCCGAAAAGGCCGAGCGTACCGCTGCCCAGCGTTTGGGGCATTTCCAGGGCCAAGTGCGGCTGTCGGAAACCAAGCTGGCCGAACTTGACCGCTACCGCGAAGATTACCAGGCCCAGTGGCATACCTATGGCAGCAAGGGTGTGTCTGGCCAGTGGCTGATGAACTACCAGCGCTTTTTGAACCAATTGGAAACCGCCGTTGCCCAACAGAAGCAGAGCCTGGCATGGCACCAGAAGAATCTGGACAATGCCCGGGTGACCTGGCAACAGGCTTATGCCCGCGTTGAAGGCCTGCGCAAACTGGTGCAGCGCTATATCGATGAGGCCCGGCAACTGGAAGACAAGCGCGAGCAGAAGTTGCTCGACGAATTGTCCCAGCGCTTGCCTCGCCAGAGCAGCTTCTAGCCAACTATTTGTAAAGGCGCAGGTTGCCGGAGGCCGTGCACGATGCTACACCTTGTACGGAGCTGGCTCATTTAAAGGAATTTCGTCCATGGCCGTAAACGCTGACTACTCCGCTGAAGGGAAAGAGCTCACTATCAGCATTCAGGGGCGCTTCGACTTCGGCTCCCATCAGGATTTTCGCAACGCCTACGAGCGCGTCAACGAAAAGCCCAAGGCATACCGCATCGACCTCAAGCAGACCACTTACCTGGACAGCTCGGCGCTGGGCATGCTGCTACTGTTGCGTGACCATGCCGGCGGTGACTCCGCCAAGGTCCGGCTGGTGAACAGCAACAGTGACGTGAAGAAAATCCTCGCGATTTCCAATTTCGACAAACTGTTCGAGATTCAATAAGCATGCTGGCGGCCAGTGAACCGCTGACCGTTCTGATCGCCGATGACAACATGACCGACCGCATGTTGTTGTCCAGCATCGTGCGGCGCCAGGGCCATCGGGTGTTGACGGCCAGCGATGGCCAGGAGGCCATCGAGGTCTTCCAGGCTCGCCGCCCGCAACTGGTGCTGCTGGACGCCATGATGCCGGTGATCGACGGCTTCGAGGCGGCCCGGCAGATCAAGGAGCTGGCGGGTGACGCGCTGGTGCCGATCATTTTCCTCACGTCCATGACCGAAGAGCAGGCGCTGGTGCGTTGCCTGGAGGCCGGGGGCGACGATTTTCTGGCCAAACCCTATAACCAGGTGATCCTGGCCGCCAAGATCAAGGCCATGGACCGCTTGCGTCGCTTGCAGGCCACGGTGCTGGACCAGCGAGACCAGATCACCCGCCACCACGGCTACCTGCTCAACGAGCAGCGCGTGGCCAAGGCGGTGTTCGACCAGGTGGCCCACTCCGGCTGCCTCAGTTCCCCGAACATTCGCTACCTGCAGTCGCCCTACGCGCTGTTCAACGGCGACCTGTTGCTGGCCGCCTTTACCCCTTCGGGCGGTATGCACCTGCTGCTGGGCGACTTCACCGGCCACGGCCTGCCAGCGGCGGTGGGCGCCATGCCCCTGGCGGAAGTGTTCTATGGCATGACCGCCAAGGGCTACGGGATGGCGGAAATCCTGCGGGAAATGAATGCCAAGCTCAAACGCATCCTGCCGGTGGACATGTTCTGCTGCGCCACATTGCTGTACCTGAACTTTCAACGCCAGGTAGTGGAGGTGTGGAACGGCGGTATGCCTGACGGCTACCTGCGGCGCATGGCGAGCGACGAGCATATACCGCTACGTTCGCGCCACTTGCCGTTGGGCGTGCTGTCACGTGCCAGTTTTCAGGAAAAGACCGAGGTTTTTTCCATGGTGCCCGGTGACCGCCTGTTCCTGTGCTCCGACGGGGTGATCGACACCGCCGACAGCGATGAGGAGCTGTTCGGCGTGGAGCGCCTGCAGCGGGTATTCGAACTCAACCGCAACCCCGACCTGCTGTTCGAGGATATCCATGCCGCGCTCAAGGCCTTCCGTGGCGAGTCGCGCGACGATGTCAGCATGGTTCAGGTCGAGATGGTCGAGCCCGATTCGCTGGAGCAGCCCGCGACCATCTATTCCGACAGCGGTGCCTCGAGCCCGCTGAACTGGTCCATGAGCCTGGAGCTGCGGGCCGACACCCTCAAACGCTTCAACCCTTTGCCCTACCTGTTGCAACTGCTGCAGGAAATCCACGGCCTGCGGGCCCAGAGCGGGGCGCTGTACAGCGTCCTCTCGGAGCTCTACTCCAATGCGCTGGAACATGGCGTGCTGGGGCTGGACTCCAGCCTCAAGCGTGACGCCGAAGGGTTTGCGCAATACTATGACCAACGTAATACTCGCCTGAACCAGTTGAAGGACGGTTATGTGCGCATGCACTTTCTGGTGCAACCGGAAGGTACGGGCGGGCGCCTGACCATCGACGTCGAAGACAGCGGCCATGGCTTCGACGCGCGCCAAGTGATCGCCCGTGACGCCGAGGAGACGGGGCTTTCCGGCCGTGGCCTCAAGCTGATCAGGCAATTGAGCCGCAGCGCGCAGTGGTCCGAGGACGGTCGCAGCGCCTGCGTGGAATTTACCTGGGAGGCTCTGGCATAATTCAGGCTTGATCAAGGAGCGAACAAGTGTCCAACCAGCATCTCGACTACGACGTGCTCAGCGCGCTGCAGGAAGTCATGGAAGAAGAGTATCCCTTGTTGCTGGATACCTTCCTGACCGATTCGGAAGTGCGCCTGAACGAACTGCACCGCGCCACTGACCCGCAGCAACTGGGCCAGGCGGCTCATAGCTTCAAGGGCAGCAGCAGCAACATGGGAGCCACCCAGTTGGCGGACTTGTGTCGCCAGCTGGAGGAGCGCGTCAAGCATCCGCCGCTCAATGACATCGAAGACCTGGTCAACCGCATTGATCATGAGTTCGCCGAAGTGCGCCGCCTCTACCGCGACGAGCGTCAGCGTTTTCCCTGCTGAAACCGATGTGTGGTCGCATCTGCGCCATGCGCGGTGTGCCTGATACTGCGCGGCGGCTGTGACGCGGCCAGGTCCGCTGCTACGGGCCGGTGCTGTTGTATGTCGGCGTTCTTACAAACCTGGCCCGACTCTTGCTGTAGCCACTGCACCTGTACCCCCGATTTCAGTGCAGCGGAGACCTGTCAATGTCAGTCGCGTCAAATCCTCTCTTGCAGATCACCAGCACGGCGAGCACTCAAGCCAGCACGCTGGCCAGCCTGAGCAAGGCCGCCGAGCCCGCCAAGGACACGTCCGCGGACTTTGCCAAGGTCTATGCCAAACAGTCCCAGGCCACCACGACCAAGGTCGCCGGGGTAGACCACCCGCAGGCCAGCAAGCAGCAGGACCAGGTGGCCACGGTCGGCAAGACCAAGGCCGCCAGCGACAAGGAGACTGCCGCCAGCAAGCCGGCCGTTGCCGATAGCGGCAAGAACTTGCCTGCCCACAAGACAGCCCAGGCTGACAAGGGTGCCAAGACTGATGCTTCCGGCAAGGCTGACCAGAGCGCCAGGGCGGACAAGGCCGGCAAAGCGGACCAGGCTGACAAGAGCAAGGATGACGATCAGGCCGACGACGTCACCGACACTGACAGCGCCACCCCTGACGCCACCGCCCAGGCGGCCCCCGTGGTCACGCCGGACCCGACCGTGGCGGTGGCGGCCGTGCCTGACCCGGCGCTGGTCCAGGCCCAGCAACCGGTGGTCACGCCAGACCCGGCTCAGGCCGCGGCATTGGCCCAGGTGCCCGCGCCGGCGCAAGACACTACTGCCGGCACGTCGGACACTGACAGCTTCGACCCATCCAAGGACGACCCCCTGGCCAATATGCCTACCCTGCGCCTGGCGCTGGAGCAGAACGCCAAGGCTCAGGGCACGACCTCGGCCCATGCCCAGACCAACGACAAGAGCGCGACCCAGGATGCGATCAGCTCCGACGCTGACCAGAGCTTCGCCTCGGGCCTGGCCAGCATGGTGGTGCAACAGAAATCGTCGGGCGAAAGCGAGCTCAGCGACAAGGCCTTTGGCAGCCAGATCGATGATGGCCTCAAAGACATCAAGGGTGCCTCGGCCGACACCCGCATGGACAACTTCGCCAATCGCCTGGCGGCCATGACCGACACCAGTGCTACCACCGCCAAGACTGCGACTGCCACGCCCGTGCAGGCGCCCACCACCCAGTTGGCGATGAACCAGAGCGGTTGGACCGAAGGCGTGGTCAACCGAGTGATGTACCTGTCCAGCCAGAACCTCAAGTCGGCCGACATCCAGCTGACGCCGGCTGAGCTCGGGCGCCTGAACATTCGCGTGGACATGACGCCCGATCAGCAGACCGTGACCTTCACCAGCGCCCACGTGCACGTGCGCGAAGCGCTGGAAAGCCAGCAGGGCCGCCTCAAGGACATGTTCGCCGAGCAGGGCATGGGCCAGCTTGACGTCAACGTCTCCGACCAGTCGCGCCAGTCCTCCCAGGACCAGGCCCGGCAGAGCCAGCGCACCGCGCGCGGCACTGGCGGCGGTGACAGCCTGGACGGCATCGACGCGGCCTCCCCCCTGGCGTCGGAACCCACCGTGCAGCAGGTCGTGGTCGGCACCAGCGCCATCGACTACTACGCCTGAATCACGGATTCCCAGGCTTGCCTGGGAATCCGTCGCGGCAAAACCGCCCTCCCTCGCAATCTGGCATAACACTTGCTCAACCCTGTGCAGGCAAGCGTTAACCCCCGATTAGTGACGGATTATTGGCATGGCAAAGACCGAAGCAGAGAAAGAACCCGCAGGCAAAGGCAAACTCAAGATGATTCTGCTTTTTGTCATTGTGCTGCTGGTAGTGGTAGGGGCGTCGGTGGGCGCTACCTGGTTCTTCCTGCACAAGGGGGCAGAGGCCAAGCCGGCCGAGGCGCCAGCCGCCGCGGCAGGCAAGCAGCCGGCCATCTACGAGCCGATGACGCCGGCCTTCGTGGTCAACTTCAAGCAGGACGGCCGTGACCGCTACATGCAGGTCAGCCTGACCATGCAGGGGCGCGACAAGGCCGACCTGGACGCCCTGATGGTGCACATGCCCGTGATTCGCAACAACCTGGTGATGATGTTCTCCGGTGAGAACTTCACCACCCTGGCCACCCCGGTCGGCGTGGAAATGCTGCGTCAGAAGGCCACTGCCGCCGTGCAGGCCGTGGCGCAGAAAGAAGTCGGCAAGCCGGTCATCGACCAGCTGCTTTTCACTAACTTCGTATTGCAGTAGGAACACGACATGGCCGTGCAAGACCTGCTGTCCCAGGATGAGATCGACGCGCTGCTGCACGGCGTCGACGATGGGCTGGTGCAGACCGAAAGCATCGGGGAGCCGGGCAGCGTCAAGAGTTACGACCTGACCAGCCAGGACCGTATCGTCCGTGGGCGCATGCCGACCCTGGAAATGATCAACGAGCGTTTCGCCCGCTACACCCGCATCAGCATGTTCAACCTGCTGCGCCGCTCCGCGGACGTGGCGGTGGGCGGCGTGCAGGTGATGAAGTTCGGTGAGTACGTGCATTCGCTGTACGTGCCTACCAGCCTCAACCTGGTGAAGATCAAGCCGTTGCGCGGCACCGGGCTGTTCATCCTCGACGCCAAGCTGGTGTTCAAGCTGGTGGACAACTTCTTTGGCGGCGACGGCCGCCACGCCAAGATCGAGGGGCGGGAATTCACCCCCACCGAGCTGCGCGTGGTACGCATGGTGCTGGACCAGGCCTTCATCGACCTGAAGGAAGCCTGGCAGGCCATCATGGAAGTCAACTTCGAGTACATCAACTCCGAAGTGAACCCGGCCATGGCCAACATCGTCGGCCCGAGCGAAGCGGTGGTGGTGTCTACCTTCCACATCGAACTCGATGGCGGTGGCGGCGACCTGCACGTGACCATGCCGTACTCGATGATCGAGCCGGTGCGCGAAATGCTCGACGCCGGCTTCCAGTCCGACCTGGACGACCAGGACGAGCGCTGGAGCAAGGCCCTGCGTGAAGACCTGCTGGACGTCAGCGTACCGATCGGGGCGACGGTGGCGCGGCGCCAGCTGCGGTTGCGCGACATCCTGCACATGCAGCCGGGCGATGTGATTCCGGTGGAGTTGCCGGAAGAGCTGGTCATGCGCGCCAACGGCGTTCCTTCGTTCAAAGCCAAGCTCGGTTCCCACAAGGGTAACCTGGCGTTGCAAGTGATCGAGCCGATCGAGCGCCGTTGAGGCGCTGTCGATAAGGTTCCAACCCTGAATTCAATGACCGTCGAGGACCTCTGATGGCTGACGAACACGAAATGACTTCCCCGGAAGACCAGGCCCTGGCCGATGAGTGGGCCGCGGCCCTGGGTGAGTCCGGCGACGCCGGGCAGAACGACATTGATGCACTGCTGGCCGCCGACGCCGGTCACTCGGCCTCGGGTTCGCGCCTGCCGATGGAAGAATTCGGCAGCTCGCCCAAGCACACCGGCCCGGTGAACCTGGAAGGCCCGAACCTGGACGTGATCCTGGACATCCCCGTGACCATCTCCATGGAAGTGGGCGCCACCGACATCAACATCCGTAACCTGCTGCAGCTCAACCAGGGGTCGGTGATCGAGCTCGACCGCCTGGCCGGTGAGCCGCTGGACGTGCTGGTCAATGGCACGCTGATCGCCCACGGCGAAGTGGTGGTGGTCAACGAAAAGTTCGGCATTCGCCTGACCGACGTGATCAGCCCCAGCGAACGCATCAAGAAGCTGCGCTGACATGGGCCGCCTGCTGACGCTGCTGCTGGCCCTGCCGTTGCCAGCCTTCGCGGCGCAGACCCTGGCGCCGGCCGCCGCGGACCCTGCGCCCGCGCCGGTGGCCGTGGGCTCGGCCCTGGGGGGCGGCATGGCCGCCCAGTTGACTCAACTGATGCTCGGCCTGCTGCTGGTGATCGGGGTGATATTCGCCTTGGCCTGGGTGCTGCGTCGGGTTCAGCAGGCCACGCCCCATGGCGGCCAGGTGATCGAACTGCTGGGCTCCCGAGCCCTGGGCCCGCGGGACCGCCTGGTGCTGGTGCAAGTGGGGTCCGAACAGATCCTGCTGGGCCTCAGCCCAGGCCGTATCGCGCCGCTGCACGTGCTGCAGCACCCCATCGAAAAACCGGCCAAGGCCACCACGGCCACCCCGGAATTCGCCCAGCGCCTGATGGAGCTGTTGGGCAAGGATCATAAGGATAAGCACTGATGGGCGCGCTGCGCTTTTTCTTGACCCTGGCTCTGGTAATGGCTGCGCCACTGGCGCTGGCCGCCGACCCGTTGTCGATCCCGGCGATCACCCTGGGCACCGGCGCCAACGGTCAGCAGGAGTATTCGGTCAGCCTGCAGATTCTGCTGATCATGACCGCGCTGAGCTTTATCCCGGCGTTCGTCATGCTGATGACCAGCTTTACCCGCATCATCATCGTCTTCTCCATTCTGCGCCAGGCCCTGGGCCTGCAGCAGACGCCGTCCAACCAGTTGCTGACGGGCATGGCGCTGTTCCTGACGCTGTTCATCATGGCGCCGGTGTTCGACAAGGTGAACCAGCAGGCCCTGCAGCCCTACCTGGCGGAGAAGCTCAGCGCCCAGGACGCGGTGCTCAAGGCCGAGGGGCCGGTGAAGGATTTCATGCTGGCACAGACGCGCCAGAGTGACCTGGACCTGTTCATGCGCCTGTCCCACCGCACCGACATCGCCAGCCCCGACCAGGCGCCGCTGACCATCGTGGTGCCGGCCTTCGTCACCTCGGAGTTGAAGACGGCGTTCCAGATCGGCTTCATGATCTTCATTCCGTTTCTGATCATCGACCTGGTAGTGGCGAGCGTGCTGATGGCGATGGGTATGATGATGCTGTCGCCGCTGATCATCTCGCTGCCGTTCAAGATCATGCTGTTCGTGCTGGTGGATGGCTGGGCACTGATCATCGGTACCCTGGCCAGCAGTTTTGGCGGCGTCTGAGACCCGCACGGAGATTCGTCATGACCCCTGAAGTGGCTGTGGACCTGTTTCGCAACGCGCTGTGGCTGACCACCATGATGGTCGGCATCCTGGTGGTGCCCAGCCTGGTGGTGGGCCTGATCGTGGCGATGTTCCAGGCCGCGACGCAGATCAACGAACAGACGCTCAGCTTCCTGCCGCGCCTGCTGGTGATGCTCATCACCCTGATCATCGTCGGGCCGTGGCTGGTGCGTACGTTCATGGAGTACATCACCAACCTGTACACCAGCATTCCGCAGTTGATTGGATGAACCCGCTCCTGCACCTGACCGACGCGCAGATCGGCGCCTGGGTCGCCAGCTTCATGCTGCCGCTGTTTCGCGTGGGCTCCATGCTGATGGCCATGCCGGTGTTCGGGACCACCATGGTGCCCAAGCGCATCCGCCTGTACCTGGCTTTGGCCATTACCGTGGTGATCTCGCCGACCCTGCCACCCATGCCGGTGGTGGACGCCCTGAGCCTGCAAGGGCTGATGCTGGCGGGTGAGCAGATCATCATCGGGTCCTTGCTGGGCTTTTCCCTGCAAATGCTGTTTCAGGCGTTCCTGATCGCCGGGCAGATCCTGGCCATTCAGATGGGCATGGGCTTTGCGTCCATGAATGACCCGGTCAACGGCGTGCAGACGGCCGTGGTAGGGCAGTTCTTCACCATGCTGGTGACGTTGCTGTTCCTGGCCATGAACGGCCACCTGGTGGTGTTCGAGGTGCTGGTGGAGAGCTTCACCACCTTGCCCGTGGGCGGTGGCCTGCTGGTCAACCAGTTCTGGGAAGTGATCATGCACATGAGCTGGGTGCTGGCGGCGTCAGTGATTCTCGTGCTGCCGGCCATCACCGCGCTGCTGGTGGTCAACATTGCCTTTGGCGTGATGACCCGCGCCGCGCCGCAGCTGAACATCTTCTCCATCGGCTTCCCGCTGACGCTGGTCATGGGCATGTTGATCCTGTGGCTGACCCTGGGGGATATTCTCAACCAATACCAGCCCATGGCCACCGAGGCCTTGCAGTGGCTGCGCGAACTGGCACGGGCCCGCTGAAATGGCAGAGAGTGAGAGTGGTCAGGACAAGACAGAAGACCCCACGGACAAAAAGCGCCGTGAGGCGCGGGAGCGCGGCGAGGTCACCCGCTCCAAGGAACTCAACACCCTGGCGGTGATGATCGGCGGCTGCGGTGCCTTGCTGGCCTATGGCGGCCATTTGGCGCAGACGATGATGGACCTGATGCGCATGAACTTCAGCCTCAGCCGCGAGGTGCTCACCGACGAGCGCCAGATGGGCCTGTTCCTGATGGCCTCGGGCAAGCTGGCCATCGCCGCGGTGCAGCCGATCCTGCTGGTGTTGCTGGTGGTGTCGATCATCGGTCCCATCTCCTTGGGCGGCTGGCTGTTCGCCCCCGGCTCCATGGCGCCGAAATTCAGTCGCATGAACCCGCTCAGCGGTATCAAGCGCATGTTCTCCATGCACGCGCTGACCGAGTTGCTCAAAGCCCTGGCGAAGTTTTTCGTGGTGCTGCTGGTGGCGCTGTTCGTGCTCAACAAGGACCGTGGCGACCTGCTGAGCATTGGTCATGAACCGTTGGAAATGGCCATCATCCACTGTGTGCAACTGGTGGGCTGGAACGCCTTGTGGATGTCCCTGGGGCTGCTGATCATCGCGGCGGTGGACGTGCCGATCCAGTTGTACCAAGGGCGCCAGAAACTGCTGATGACCAAGCAGGAAGTGCGCGACGAGCACAAGGACAGCGAAGGGCGGCCGGAGGTCAAGCAACGCATTCGCCAGTTGCAGCGCGAAATGTCCCAGCGGCGCATGATGTCGGCCATTCCCACGGCTGACGTGATCATCACCAACCCCACCCACTACGCCGTGGCGCTCAAGTACGACCCGGAGAAGGGCAGTGCGCCGATGCTGCTGGCCAAGGGTACCGACTTCATTGCGTTGAAGATCCGCGAGATCGCCAACGAGCACAACATCCAGATCCTTGAATCACCGGCGCTGGCGCGGTCCATCTACTACTCCACCGAGCTTGAGCAGCAGATTCCGGCCGGTCTCTACCTGGCCGTGGCCCAGGTCCTGGCCTACGTCTACCAGATCCGCCAATACCGCGCCGGGCGCGGCAAGCGCCCCAACCCCCTCAAAGACCTGCCCATTCCCCCAGACCTGCGTCGAGATAATTGACCTGTATAAACGTCACTACCTGTTAGTTCTGACAGTTGTGCTGATGTACTGGAAGGCCAAGGCTGTGTGAGCACCGAGCTGGGTGCTCACACATGAGGCTTCCGAAATGTTCAGTAAAACCGATGTACAGTTTCATTTCGCCGGTCAATCTTCGGCCTTGGTTACTCCGCATAGTGCGCGTGGGACGGATGTCCCTGCCCAGGGATCGCTTAGCGCGGCGCTATATGCCGCGGAGCGCAAATGGGAATTTGTCGCTGAGCAATTTTGGTGGGGGGCTGAATTTGGTGGGCCATTCACGTTAATCGGGGCGGGCGGACAGGCGCCTGATCCGAACTCTCCCTGGAAAGGTGGCTATCAGTATTTTCAAATCGCAATCATGAGTCCCGAGGGCGGCGATGTGGCGGTTGAAGTCGGAAAAAAATACAGCCTGCCGCATCCGAATATCTACTTGGCCTATGGTTTTGCGGGCAAGACGCCGGACCGATCTGACGCGGTCCTTGTTGCGGATCTGTCCCATGGAGCGATCACCTTTAGTCGGATAGATCCGGAGGCCAAGCATATTGCAGGGGAATTTCATGGGCACTCGGAGTGGGACGAGAATTGGGAGGGGAGCCTAGGGCATTACGAAACGAAGATGGGACGGTTTGATATTCGCATTCTGTAAAGTGGAGTCGAGGTGGAGTGATGAATGGCCCCGCTAACTTGCCGAGAGCTGCGGGGCCGGCGTACCAGCAAGCTTTGAACTAGAGAAGCTTGTTGCGGGGCCGTTCCTTCGGTGGGCCACGTACGTAGTCAAGCAAAGTTGGAGTGGTTCTTGCAAAGGCATACCCACAACGCCATCAGGCGTCAAAAGTTTGCTTGAGATCACGGGGACTATCGGTGGATCGCACTCAGTTACTCAACACCGCGCGCAGCAACCTGGTCGGCCTTGGCCGGGGCAGTCTGGGTGTGCCGCTGCTGCTGTTGATCATGCTGGCAATGATGATGTTGCCGGTGCCCCCGTTCCTGCTCGACGTGTTCTTCACGTTCAACATCGCCTTGTCCATCGTGGTGCTGCTGGTGTGCGTGTACGCCCTGCGGCCGCTGGACTTCGCCGTGTTCCCCACCATCCTGCTGGTGGCCACGCTGCTGCGCCTGGCGCTGAACGTGGCGTCCACCCGCGTGGTCATGTTGCATGGCCACGATGGCCATCAGGCCGCGGGCAAGGTGATCCAGGCCTTCGGTGAAGTCGTGATCGGCGGCAACTACGTGGTCGGTGCGGTGGTGTTCGCCATCCTCATGATCATCAACTTCGTGGTGGTTACCAAGGGTGCCGGGCGTATCTCCGAGGTGAGTGCCCGTTTTACCCTGGACGCCATGCCCGGCAAGCAGATGGCTATCGACGCCGACCTCAACGCCGGCCTCATCGACCAGGCCCAGGCCAAGCTGCGCCGCCTGGAAGTGGCCCAGGAAGCCGAGTTCTACGGTTCCATGGACGGTGCCAGCAAGTTCGTGCGTGGTGACGCCATCGCCGGCCTGCTGATTCTGTTCATCAACCTGCTGGGCGGCATGGCCATCGGTATTTTCCAGCACGGCCTGAGCTTCTCCGAAGCCGGCAAGGTGTACGCCTTGCTGACCATCGGTGACGGTTTAGTGGCACAGTTGCCATCACTGCTGCTGTCGACCGCCGCGGCCATCATGGTGACCCGTGCTTCCGGTTCGGAAGACATGGGCAAGCAGATCAACCGGCAGATGTTCGCCTCGCCCAAGGCCCTGGCCGTGTCGGCTGGCCTGATGACCATCATGGGCGCCGTGCCGGGCATGCCTCATGTGTCTTTCCTGTTCCTGGCCATGCTGGCCGGTGGCGCCGCGTACCTGGTGTGGAAAAAGCAGAACGAGGCCAAGGTCGCCGCCGCGGCCGAAGTGCAGCGCCAGCAGGACCTGCTGCCGTCGCCTACCCGCGCCCAGGACACCAAGGAGCTGGGCTGGGACGACGTGACCCCCATCGACATGATCGGCCTGGAAGTGGGCTACCGCCTTATTCCGCTGGTGGACCGCAACCAGGGCGGGCAACTGCTGGCGCGGATCAAGGGCGTGCGCAAGAAGCTGTCCCAGGACCTGGGCTTCCTGATGCCTACGGTACACATTCGCGACAACCTGGACCTGGCGCCCAGCGCCTATCGCCTGACGCTGATGGGGGTGATCCTGGCCGAAGCCGAGATCTACCCCGACCGCGAGTTGGCGATTAACCCAGGCCAGGTGTTTGGCACCCTCAACGGCATCACCGCCAAGGATCCGGCTTTTGGCCTGGACGCGGTATGGATCGAGTTGAGCAACCGCCCGCAGGCGCAATCGCTGGGTTATACCGTGGTGGACGCCAGTACCGTGGTGGCCACGCATTTGAACCAGATTCTGTCCAAGCACGCTCACGAGCTGATCGGGCACGAGGAAGTCCAGCAATTGCTGGCCGTACTGGCAAAAGGCTCGCCAAAACTGGCCGAGGAACTGGTGCCAGGCGTGCTGTCGCTGTCGTCGCTGCTCAAGGTGTTGCAGGCGCTGCTGGCCGAGCAGGTGCCGGTGCGCGACATTCGCAGCATCGCCGAGGCCATCGCCAACAATGCCGTGAAGAGTCAAGATACCGCCGCGCTGGTCCAGGCCGTGCGGGTCGGCCTGAGCCGCGCTATCGTGCAAAGCATTGTAGGGCTTGACTCCGAGCTGCCTGTCATCACCTTGGAACCAAGGTTGGAACAGATATTGCTCAATAGTTTGCAGAAGGCCGGTCAGGGTCAGGAAGAAGGCGTTTTGCTGGAGCCGAGCATGGCCGAGAAGTTGCAACGTTCCCTGATAGACGCCGCACAGCGCCAGGAAATGGCCGGGCAACCGGTGATCCTTCTGGTGGCGGGCCCGATCCGCGCGATGCTCTCGCGCTTCGGGCGCCTGGCAGTACCCAATTTACACGTCTTGGCGTATCAGGAAATTCCTGACAACAAGCAAGTGACCATCGTAGCGACAGTAGGGCCCAACGGCTGAGGTAGTGGGTTATGCAAGTTAAGCGTTTTTTCGCCGCCGATATGCGTCAGGCCATGAAACTGGTCCGCGACGAGCTGGGCGCCGATGCCGCGATCATCGGTAACCGTCGGATTGCCGGCGGCGTCGAGCTCACGGCCGCGCTGGACTACAAACTGTCCGCGCTGGCACCCCGTGTGCCGAACATGGAGCTTGAAGACGAGCTGCGCAAGACCCAGTCGCGCATCGTCAACGCCCAGGCTGAACTGAGCACCCGTGGCGAGAGCGACGCGGTCACCAACCGGCAGCTGTTTGCCGGGCTGCCGCTGACCGCCGCCGAGCCACTGGTGGAACCGACCTTCGAAGAGCCGCCGCGCCCCCAGGCCCCGCCTGCCGCCGCGCCGGTGGACCAGCGCCTGTTCGAATCCATGCGCAGCGAACTCAATGGCCTGCGCGAGCTGCTGGAAGTGCAACTCGGCTCCCTGGCCTGGACCCAGCTGCAAGGCAGCAAGCCGCAGCAGGCCAATCTCTGGCGTCGCCTGCAGCGCATCGGCCTGTCCGGCCCGCTGTCGCGCGAACTGTTGGAAATGGTCGGTGAGATCAACGAGCCCCGTCAGGCCTGGCGCATGTTGTTGGCACACCTGGCGCGCATGATCGTCACCCCGGACGTGGAGCCCCTGGAAGAGGGTGGTGTGATCGCCATGGTCGGCCCGGCCGGCATGGGCAAGACCACCACCCTGGCCAAGCTGGCCGCCCGCTACGTACTCAAGTACGGCGCGCAGAACATTGCCCTGGTGAGCATGGACAGCTTCCGCATTGGCGCCCAGGAGCAGCTCAAGACCCTGGGCCGCATCCTCAATGTGCCGGTGACCCACGTCGACCCGGGCCAGTCCCTGGCCCAGGCGCTGGAGCCACTGCTGCGCAAGCGCGTGGTGCTGATCGATACCGCCGGCCTGCAGGCCAGCGACCCGGCTTTGCGCCTGCAACTCGAAAGCCTGGCTGGCCGTGGCATCAAGGCGCGCAATTACCTGGTGCTGGCCACCACCAGCCAGAAGCAAGTGTTGACTGCCGCTTACCATAGTTACAAGCGTTGTGGGCTGGCAGGTTGTATCCTGACGAAACTGGATGAATCGGCCAGCCTCGGCGAAGTGCTCAGCCTGGCGATCAGTCACGAATTACCAGTGGCCTATCTTACCGATGGGCCACGCATTCCGGACGATTTGCACCTGCCGCGGCGGCACCAGTTGGTCAGCCGTGCGGTGAACGTGCAAATGCAGGATGAGCCCAGCGAAGAGGCCATGGCCGATATGTTCGCTGATCTCTACCACAGCCCGAGCAAACGTGTTGGCTGAGGTGAATGTTATGAAGTTGTTGCAATCTACCTACATTGTTGGTCTGCCGGGCATTCTTCAAGTTGTTGAAAGCGCAGCCAGTCATGTGGCCTCGGTCTAAGCAAGACAAGGTAAAGAACTAACATGGGCAGCATGCATCCCGTACAGGTGATCGCGGTGACCGGCGGCAAGGGTGGCGTCGGCAAGACTAATGTGTCAGTGAACTTGTCGCTGGCCCTGGCCGAGCTCGGGCGTCGCGTCATGTTGCTGGACGCCGACCTGGGGTTGGCGAACGTCGACGTCCTGCTGGGCCTGACACCAAAACGAACCCTGGCCGATGTCATCGAAGGGCGCTGTGAGCTGCGTGATGTATTGCTCCAGGGCCCGGGCGGCATCCGCATCGTACCGGCCGCCTCCGGTACCCAGAGCATGGTGCACCTGACACCGGCTCAACACGCGGGCCTGATCCAGGCCTTCAGCGACATCGGCGACAACCTCGATGTGCTGGTGATCGACACCGCGGCCGGTATCGGCGATTCAGTGGTCAGCTTCGTGCGCGCGGCGCAGGAAGTGCTGCTGGTGGTGTGCGACGAGCCCACCTCGATCACCGACGCCTACGCGCTGATCAAACTGCTCAACCGCGACTACGGCATGAACCGCTTCCGGGTACTGGCCAACATGGCCCAGAGCCCTCAGGAAGGGCGCAACCTGTTCGCCAAGCTGACCAAGGTGACCGACCGTTTCCTCGACGTGGCCCTGCAATACGTGGGCGCCGTGCCTTATGACGAGTGCGTGCGCAAGGCCGTGCAGAAGCAACGCGCCGTGTACGAAGCGTTCCCGCGCTCCAAGTGCGCCCTGGCCTTCAAGGCGATCGCGCAGAAAGTCGACACCTGGCCGTTGCCAGCCAACCCGCGCGGGCACCTGGAGTTCTTCGTCGAACGCCTGGTGCAGCAGACCAGTGCAGGGCCCGTATCATGAGTGCCAGCGGCTACCGGATGTACAGCAAGGCGTCGCGCGAGTCCCAGCAATATGAGCTGATCGAGCGCTACGCCCCCTTGGTCAAGCGCATCGCCTACCACTTGCTGGCGCGCTTGCCAGCCAGTGTGCAGGTGGAAGACCTGATTCAGGCCGGCATGATCGGCCTGCTGGAAGTGTCGACCAAATACGACTCCACCAAAGGCGCGAGTTTCGAGACCTACGCTGGCATCCGCATCCGCGGCGCCATGCTGGACGAAGTGCGCAAGGGGGACTGGGCGCCACGCTCGGTGCACCGCAATACGCGCATGGTCAGTGACGCGATTCGCGCTATCGAGGCAAAAACCGGCCGCGACGCTAAAGATCACGAGGTTGCGGCCGAACTCCAATTGAGTCTCGATGATTACTACGCGATTCTGAACGACACCCTGGGCAGCCGCCTGTTCAGCTTCGACGACCTGTTGCAGGACGGCGGAGAGCACGAAGGGTTGCACGAGGATGGCGCCAGCGCGGGCCTGGAGCCCTCGCGCGACCTGGAAGACGAGCGCTTCCAGGCGGCCCTGGCCGATGCCATCGCCAACCTGCCGGAGCGTGAGCGTCTGGTTCTGGCCCTGTATTACGACGAGGAGCTGAACCTCAAGGAGATCGGCGAAGTGCTGGGGGTCAGCGAGTCGCGGGTCAGCCAGTTGCACAGCCAATGCGCGGCCCGCCTGCGCAGCCGGCTGGGTGAGTGGCGCGCACGGGCGTAAGGGCTTTCAAGGTTCGGGTAGCACACTGTTGCCGGTAAGGCTGATCCCCCTGGGGGCCAGTCTGAAACCAGGTGATGGGTGATGCCGGGCTGGATTTGGGGATGCGGCATGGGTATTTTCCTTGCCGCACGTCATGTAGTGCACTAGCCAGATTTGATTGAATGCGCGTCCAGGTGCTGGGCGCGTTTAAGACTGCTTGGAGGTCTAATTGGACAAGAACATGAAAATCCTCATCGTTGACGACTTCTCGACGATGCGGCGGATCATCAAGAACCTGTTGCGTGATCTGGGGTTCACCAACACCGTTGAAGCCGACGATGGCACCACTGCCATTCCGGTGCTCAACAGCGGCAGCATCGACTTCCTGGTAACGGACTGGAACATGCCCGGCATGACCGGCATCGACCTGCTGCGCCATGTGCGCGCCGACGAGAAGCTCAAGCACCTGCCGGTGCTGATGGTGACTGCCGAGGCCAAGCGCGAGCAGATCATCGAAGCGGCCCAGGCCGGTGTCAACGGCTATGTGGTCAAACCCTTCACAGCCGTGGCGTTGAAAGAAAAGATCGAGAAGATTTTCGAACGTATCGGTTGAAGCATTGCGCCACGGGAGAGCTATGGAGCGTAAAGAGTCTTCACTGGGTGACTTCGAGTCGACCCTGAAAAAACACGCCCAGCAGTTGGTCGAAAGCCTTGAAAGAGGCAAGTTTGGCGACGCTGTGCAACTGATCCATGAGCTCAACCAGACCCGTGATCGCGGCCTGTACCAGGAGGTTGGCAAGCTCACGCGCGAGCTGCACAGTGCAATCGTCAACTTCCAGATTGACCCGCACATGCCGCAAGCCGAGGAAGTCTCACAGATCACGGACGCCACCGAACGGCTGTCCTATGTGGTTCGGCTGACCGAAAACGCCGCCAACCGCACCATGGACCTGGTGGAGCAGAGTACCCCTGTGCTCAACGAGCTCAGCACTGAGGCCAAAAGCCTCAGCGCCGACTGGCAGCGCTTCATGCGCAAGGAAGTCGGCGCCGCCGAGTTCCGCGAGCTGGTGAAGCGGGTTGACAGTTTTCTGACGCAAAGCGAGCACGGTACCGGCAAGGTTTCCGGCGCGCTGAACGACATTCTGCTGGCGCAGGATTACCAGGACCTTACCGGCCAGGTGATCAAGCGCGTGACCCAACTGGTCACCGAAGTCGAGAGCAACCTGCTCAAACTGGTGCTCATGGCCAGCCAGGTAGACCGCTTCGCAGGCATCGAACACGACCGCGAACAGCTTCGTGCGGAAAAAGATCAAGAAAAACATCCAACTCGGGGTGAAGGTCCGCAGATTCATGCCGATAAGCGTGAAGACGTTGTGTCCAGTCAGGACGATGTCGACGATCTGCTATCCAGTCTTGGTTTTTAAGGGGCACGTTAAATGAGCTTCGGCGCCGACGAAGAAATCCTCCAGGATTTCCTGGTAGAAGCCGGTGAAATTCTTGAGCAACTCTCCGAACAACTGGTCGAGCTGGAAAGCCGGCCCGATGACGGTGATTTGCTCAATGCAATTTTTCGCGGTTTTCACACTGTAAAAGGGGGCGCCGGCTTCCTCCAGCTCAATGAGCTGGTGGAGTGCTGCCACATCGCCGAAAACGTGTTCGACATCCTGCGCAAGGGTGAGCGTCGCGTTGACTCGGAACTGATGGACGTGGTGCTCGAAGCCCTGGATGCGGTGAACGCCATGTTCACCCAGGTCCGTGAACGAACCGAGATTACCCCGGCCACACCGGAACTGCTGGCGGCGTTGTCGCGCCTGGCGGAGCCGGCTGGTGCCGACGAAGTACCTGCCGCGGTGGAACAAGCCCCGGCGCCGGTGGTTGACGAAGTGGCTGATTCGGGTGACATCACCGACAGCGAATTCGAGCAACTGCTGGACTCGCTGAACGCGGTCAAGGCCCAGGCCGAAGCGCCTGCGGCCCCCGCCTCGGCTGCCGACAGCGATGAGATCACCGACGATGAATTCGAATCGCTGCTGGACCAGTTGCACGGCAAGGGCCAGTTTGCCCCCGACGCCGTGGCACCGGCCAGCCCGCCGGCCAGCAATGGCGCGGCGAGCGACGAAATCACCGACGACGAATTCGAAGCGCTGCTGGACCAGTTGCATGGCAAGGGCGCGTTCGTGCCTGATGCGCTGGGCAGCGACGCCAAGCCTGACGCCCCCGCCGCGGCCACGCCGGCAGCGGGTGGCGGCGACCTGATCACCGACGACGAGTTCGAGTCGCTGCTGGATCAGTTGCATGGCAAGGGCAAGTTCACCGAGACCCCGGCCGCCGCACCTGCGGCCAGCGCCGCCAGCGCTGCCGTGGCCACACCGCCGGCGGCAAAACCTGCCGCCAAGCCGGAACCGGCCAAGGCTGCAGCCCCGGCCCGCGCCGCCGCGCCTGCGCCAGAGAAACACGCGGCCAGTGAAGCGGAAACCACCGTGCGGGTCGACACCGCGCGGCTGGATGAAATCATGAACATGGTTGGCGAACTGGTGCTGGTGCGCAACCGCCTGGTACGCCTGGGTGCCAACAGTGGCGACGAGGCCATGCAGAAGGCCGTGTCCAACCTGGACGTGGTCACCGCCGACCTGCAGACCGCGGTCATGAAGACCCGCATGCAGCCGATCAAGAAGGTCTTCGGGCGCTTCCCGCGCCAGGTTCGCGACCTGGCCCGCCAGCTCAAGAAAGAGATCAACCTGGAGCTGATCGGCGAAGAGACCGACCTGGACAAGAACCTGGTCGAGGCCCTGGCCGACCCGTTGGTGCACTTGGTGCGCAACGCCGTGGACCACGGCGTCGAAACCCCGGAAGAGCGCGAAGCCGCCGGCAAGTCCCGCAACGGCAAGGTGGTGCTGTCCGCCGAGCAGGAAGGTGACCATATCCTCTTGTCCATCAGTGATGACGGCAAGGGCATGGACCCTGGCGTGTTGCGTGCCAAGGCCGTGGAAAAGGGCCTGATGGACAAGGACGCGGCCGACCGCCTGAGCGAATCGGACTGCTACAACCTGATCTTCGCCCCGGGCTTTTCCACCAAGACCGAGATTTCCGACGTGTCCGGCCGCGGCGTGGGCATGGACGTGGTGAAAACCAAGATCTCCCAGCTCAACGGCTCGATCAATATCTACTCGGCCAAGGGCCAGGGTTCGAAGATCGTCATCAAGGTGCCGTTGACCCTGGCGATCATGCCGACACTGATGGTGATGCTGGGCAACCAGGCCTTTGCCTTCCCGCTGGTCAACGTCAACGAGATCTTCCACCTGGACCTGTCACGCACCAACGTGGTCGACGGCCAGGAAGTGGTGATCGTGCGGGACAAGGCGCTGCCCCTGTTCTACCTCAAGCGCTGGCTGGTGAGTTCGGCCGCGCACGAGGAGCAGCGCGAGGGTCACGTGGTGATCCTGTCGGTAGGCACCCAGCGCATCGGCTTCGTGGTCGATCAACTGGTGGGCCAGGAAGAGGTTGTGATCAAGCCGCTGGGCAAGATGCTCCAGGGTACGCCGGGCATGTCGGGCGCCACCATTACCGGTGACGGTCGCATTGCCCTGATCCTCGATGTTCCGAGCATGCTCAAGCGCTACGCAGCGCGGCGTATCTGATTCTTGAGGGCGGCGCGCCATGAGGCGCCCGCTCTCCAATGGAGTGTTTATGGCAGTCAAGGTCCTGGTGGTGGATGATTCCGGTTTCTTCCGCCGCCGCGTCTCGGAAATTCTTTCGTCGGACCCCGCCATCCAGGTGGTGGGCACGGCGACCAATGGCAAGGAAGCGATCGAGCTGGCCCAGTCGCTCAAGCCTGACGTCATCACCATGGACTACGAGATGCCCATGATGGATGGCATCACCGCCGTGCGGCATATCATGCAGCGTTGCCCCACGCCGGTGTTGATGTTCTCCTCGCTGACCCACGAAGGCGCCCGGGTGACCCTGGACGCGCTCGATGCAGGCGCGGTGGATTACCTGCCCAAGAATTTCGAAGACATCTCGCGCAACCCCGAGAAGGTCAAGCAGATGCTGTGCGAGAAGGTGCATACCATTTCGCGCAGCAACCGCCGTTTCAGCAGCTACAGCAGCCCGGCGCCCGCCGCTGCACCGGCGCCCGCGCCGGCAGTGGCACCCACCAGCAGCTACGCCCCCCCGGCACGCCCGGCGCCGGCACGCCAGCCGGTAGCCAGCCATGCGCCAGCGCACGGCCATGGTCATGCTCAAGGCCACGCGCCAGCGCCGGCACCGTCTTCGCCGGCGCCCAAGCGCAAGAACTACAAGCTGGTGGCCATCGGTACCTCTACCGGCGGCCCCGTGGCCCTGCAGCGGGTGTTGACCCAGTTGCCGGCCGGCTTCCCGGCGCCCATCGTGCTGATCCAGCACATGCCGGCGGCCTTCACCAAGGCATTCGCCGAGCGCCTGGACAAGCTGTGCCGCATCAGCGTCAAGGAAGCCGAGGACGGTGACGTGCTGCGCCCCGGCCTGGCCCTGCTGGCCCCGGGTGGCAAGCAGATGATGGTCGACGGCCGCGGCATGGTGAAGATCCTGCCGGGCGATGAGCGTTTGAACTACAAGCCCTGTGTGGACATCACCTTCGGTTCAGCGGCCAAGTCCTACGGCGACAAGGTGCTGGCGGTGGTACTCACCGGCATGGGCGCCGACGGTCGCGAGGGCGCGCGCCTGCTCAAGCAGGGCGGCAGCCATGTGTGGGCGCAGGATGAGGCCAGTTGCGTGATCTATGGCATGCCCATGGCCATCGTCAAAGCGAACCTCGCCGATGCCGTTTACGGCCTCGACGATATTGGTCGGCACCTGGTCGAGGCCTGTGTCTGATGGACGTTCTGAGCTTACTGGGCCTGTTGCTGGCGTTCATCGCCATCATCGGCGGCAACTTTCTTGAAGGTGGTCATCTGTCGGCGCTGCTCAACGGCCCCGCGGCATTGATCGTCATCGGCGGCACGCTGGCAGCGTGCCTGTTGCAGTCGCCCATGAGCGCTTTCAAGCGCGCCATGCAGATCGTCGTGTGGATTCTGTTCCCGCCACGCATCGACCTGGCCGGTGGCATCGACCGGGTGGTCAACTGGAGCCTCACCGCGCGCAAGGAAGGCCTGCTGGGCCTGGAGTCGGTGGCTGACAGCGAGCCGGACAGCTATTCGCGCAAGGGCCTGCAACTGCTGGTGGACGGTGCCGAGCCCGCGGCCATCCGCAGTATCCTGGAGGTGGACTTCCTGACCCAGGAAGCCCGCGATATCCAGGCGGCGAAAGTGTTCGAGAGCATGGGGGGCTATGCGCCCACCATCGGTATCATCGGTGCCGTGATGGGCCTGATCCACGTGATGGGCAACCTGGCCGATCCATCTCAATTGGGCAATGGCATCGCCGTGGCCTTCGTCGCCACCATCTACGGGGTAGCGACCGCCAACCTGGTGCTGCTGCCCATCGCCAGCAAGCTCAAGGCCATTGCCATCCGCCAGTCGCGCTACCGGGAGATGCTGCTCGAAGGCATTCTGTCGATTGCCGAAGGCGAGAACCCGCGGTCCATCGAGCTCAAGCTGCAAGGCTTCATGGAGTGAGGGGTTAAGCCATGGCACGCCGTCGTCATACCGAAGAGCACGAAAACCACGAGCGCTGGCTGGTGTCCTACGCGGACTTCATCACCCTGCTGTTTGCCTTTTTCGTGGTGATGTACTCGATCTCCTCGATCAACGAAGGCAAGTACAAGGTGTTGTCCCAGGCGCTGGTAGGGGTATTCAATGACCCTCAGCGCAGCCTCAAGCCTATCCCCATCGGCGATGAACGGCCGCTGACGGTCAAGCCGTCCGAGCCGTTGGTCAGTGACAGCGAGCAGACCGATGCCGGCATCGCCAGCGCCGCCGACGACCCGCTCAAAAGCATCGCCGACCAGGTGCGCGATGGCTTCGGTGACCTGATCAAATCCAACCAGTTGACCGTGCGCGGCAACGAACTGTGGATCGAGATCGAGCTCAAGTCCGGCCTGCTGTTCGGCAGCGGCGATGCCATTCCCAGTGACAAGGCGTTCTCGATCATCGAGAAAGTGGCCAATATCATCAAGCCGTTCGGCAACCCCATTCACGTGGAAGGGTTCACCGATGACCAACCGATCCGCACCGCCCAGTACCCCACCAACTGGGAGCTGTCCTCGGCACGGGCGTCGAGTATCGTGCGCATGCTGGCGATGGAAGGCATCAACCCCGGACGCATGGCCTCGGTGGGTTATGGCGAGTTCCAGCCTATCGACACCAACACCACGGCGGACGGGCGTGCTCACAACCGTCGGGTGGTGCTGGTGATCTCGCGCAACCTGGACGTTCGCCGCAGCATCACGGGTACTGGCAGTGCGAATGTCACCCCGGATGCTGCATTGCGCCGTGCTGGCACACAAACTGCACCGCAGCCCGTAACGCAGTCGGTGGGGGCCAGCGGTGTCAATTCCCCGTCACCGGCCTTATAACTTGAGTCGAATGTCTCGGTAGGCAACCTGCCGCGCCGGGAGGAAAACACCCCATGAGAGTCTGGGCAGTAGCCAACCAAAAAGGTGGAGTCGGCAAGACCACCACCTCCATCGCCCTGGCCGGCCTGCTGGCCGAGGCGGGCAAGCGCGTGGTCGTGGTCGACCTCGACCCCCACGGTTCCATGACCAGCTACTTCGGGCATAACCCCGACGCGCTGGAGCACAGCTGTTACGACCTGTTCCTGCACAAGGGGCAGGTGCCCCAGGGCCTGCCTGGGCAATTGCTGTTGCCCACCAGTGACGAAAAAGTGGCGCTGCTGCCGTCCAGCACTGCCTTGGCGACCCTGGAGCGTCAATCCCCCGGCCAGAGTGGCCTGGGGCTGGTGATCGCCAAGAGCCTGGCACAGCTGTGGCAGGATTTCGACTACGCCATCATCGACAGCCCGCCGTTGCTGGGCGTGCTGATGGTCAACGCCCTGGCCGCGAGCCAGCAACTGGTGATCCCGGTGCAGACCGAGTACCTGGCCGTCAAAGGCCTGGAGCGTATGGTCAACACCCTGGCCATGATCAACCGCTCGCGCAAGCAGCCGTTGCCATTCAGCATCGTGCCCACGCTGTTCGACCGTCGCACCCAGGCCTCCATGGGCACCCTGCGGGTGCTCAAGGATGCCTACCCGGAGCAGATCTGGCAGGGCTACATTCCGGTGGACACGCGCCTGCGTGACGCCAGCCGCGCCGGCCAGACGCCGTCGCAGTTCGACGCGAAAAGCCGTGGCGTGGTGGCGTACCGGGCCCTGCTCAAGCACCTGCTGGCCCAGCAACTCGTCGCGCAGGTGGCTTGATGACACGTCCCGTCAGCCTCGCCACAAAACCGCAGGTCGCGTTGCAGTCCTATCTGGACGGCCTGCTGCAGGACGCCACCGAGGAGCTGGACGCCAGCCCCGAGGTGCTGGACGACTTCCAGGCCGCGGTGCTGGAAGAACAGATTCGTGATGCGCGGCCCGAGCCCAAGCCGGTGGTGGCCCCTGCGCCAGTGGTAGCGCCGGTGGTTATCGAGCCCCCGGCGCAAGTTTCCGCGCCGGCTGCCGACATAGGGGTTGTGGCGCCGGTGGAGCCGGTGGTCGAGGTGCATCGTCCGGTCCCGCCGGGTGCCGTGCCGCCCGCGGAGGTGGACGGCCGCCCAAGCTGGGCCGCCGAACCCTTCGAGTGCCTGTTGTTCGATGTCGCCGGGTTGACCCTGGCGGTACCGTTGGTGTGCCTGGGCTCGATCTACTCCCTGGCCGGCCACGAGCTGACACCGCTGTTCGGCCAGCCCAACTGGTTCCTGGGCATTTTGCCCAGCCAGGCCGGCAACCTGAAAGTCCTCGACACCGCGCGCTGGGTGATGCCCGACCGCTACCGCGATGACTTCCAGCAAGGCTTGCAGTACGTGATTTCGGTGCAGGGCTACGAGTGGGGGCTGGCGGTGCATCAGGTCAGCCGCTCGTTGCGCCTGGACCCCAGCGAGATCAAGTGGCGCAGCCAGCGCGGCCAGCGGCCATGGTTGGCTGGCACGGTGATCGAACACATGTGCGCATTGCTGGACGTCTCGGCCCTGGCCGAACTGATCGCCAGCGGTGCGGTGAAACAGATGCAACACCTTAAATGATCAGCGGCGCCGCGCCGGCGCCACTGTACTGCACACACACCGTCATCACGGTTTTCGAGAGGTTAGGGGTATGAAGAAGTCGTCTGCACAAGGTTCCGAAGATCCTATTCTGCAGTGGGTAACCTTTCGCCTGGATAATGAGTCGTATGGCATCAACGTGATGCAGGTACAGGAAGTACTGCGCTATACCGAAATCGCCCCGGTACCAGGTGCGCCCAGCTACGTGCTGGGTATCATCAACCTGCGCGGCAACGTGGTCACCGTGATCGACACCCGCCAGCGCTTCGGCCTGATGCCGGCTGACGTCAGCGACAACACCCGTATCGTCATCATCGAGGCCGACAAGCAAGTGGTCGGCATCCTGGTCGACAGCGTGGCCGAAGTGGTCTATCTGCGCCAGTCCGAAGTCGAGACCGCGCCGAACGTGGGTAACGAGGAATCGGCCAAGTTCATCCAGGGCGTGTGCAACAAGAACGGCGAGTTGCTGATCCTGGTCGAGCTGGACAAGATGATGACCGAGGAAGAGTGGTCCGAGCTGGAGAGCATCTGAGTTGATTTTCGAGGTAGGCGTCATCGTGCTGGCCATCCTCTGGGTGGCCACGCTCGCGGTCTTGCTGGCCAACATCCGTGGCCAGCGGGAAATCGCTGCCCAGCAGGCGGCCGGCGATGCCATTCGCGACCAGCGCATCAAGGACCTGGCGCGGCGCGTCGAGGATTACCAGAACGGCACCGTGCGCATGGGTGAAGACCTGCACGAATTGCGCGCCGTGGTCGCGCCGCTGCCCGACAAGCTGGCCATGCTGGAACAGCGTGACCCATCGAGCCTGTCGTTTGCCCAGGCCGCGCGTCTGGTGGGCATGGGCGCCAGCGTGGATGAATTGACCCAGTCCTGTGGGTTGACCCAGGCTGAGGCGGAGCTGATGAGCAAGTTGCATCGGGGCGGCTGAGACCCCGCGGGCATGGCTTTGCTTTTGTAGCACCCTTGATCGAGCACCGCCCGCGCGGTGCTCGATATCACGGGCGCCTTGAGTATCACGCCACGCCCCTGGCCGCCCCAACACCTTCTCCGGACAATCCCTCCTCCCAACCAGCAAAAACCACCCCCTCACTAGAGCCAACCGCATCGGGCCTGCTAACATCGACCCTTTGATTCACTCTGCTCGAGACCTTTCATGACCGTTCGTACGCGTATCGCGCCATCGCCCACCGGCGACCCCCATGTCGGCACGGCCTACATTGCCCTGTTCAACTATTGCTTTGCCAAGCAGCATGGCGGCGAGTTCATCCTGCGCATCGAGGACACCGACCAGCTGCGTTCGACCCGCGAGTCCGAACAGCAGATCTTCGATGCCCTGCGCTGGCTGGGCATCGAGTGGAGCGAAGGCCCGGACGTGGGCGGCCCCCACGGTCCGTACCGCCAGAGCGAGCGGGGCGACATCTACAAGCAGTACGCCCAGCAACTGGTCGACCTGGGCCACGCGTTCCCGTGCTTCTGCACCGCCGAAGAACTGGACCAGATGCGCGCCGAGCAACAGGCGCGGGGCGAAACCCCACGCTACGACGGCCGTGCGCTGCTGCTGTCGCCCGAAGAAGTTGCCCGACGCCTGGCGGCCGGCGAGCCCCACGTGATCCGCATGAAGGTGCCCACCGAGGGCGTCTGCGTGGTGCCGGACATGCTGCGCGGCGATGTCGAGATCCCGTGGGACCGCATGGACATGCAGGTACTGATGAAGACCGACGGCCTGCCGACGTACTTCCTGGCCAACGTCGTCGACGACCACCTGATGGGTATCACCCACGTGCTGCGCGGCGAAGAATGGCTGCCCTCGGCGCCCAAGCTGATGAAGCTCTACGAGTACTTCGGTTGGGAACAGCCCAAGCTGTGCTACATGCCGCTGCTGCGCAACCCCGACAAGAGCAAGCTCTCCAAGCGCAAGAACCCGACGTCGGTGACCTTCTACGAGCGCATGGGCTTCATGCCCGAAGCCATGCTCAACTACCTGGGCCGCATGGGCTGGTCGATGCCGGATGAGCGCGAGAAGTTCTCCCTGGCCGAGATGGTCGAGCATTTCGACCTGTCGCGCGTGTCCCTCGGCGGGCCGATCTTCGACATCGAAAAATTGTCCTGGCTCAATGGCCAGTGGTTGCGTGAACTGCCGGTTGAAGAATTCGCCACCCGCGTGCAGAAGTGGGCCTTCAACGCCGACTACATGATGAAAATCGCACCGCACGTGCAGGGCAGGGTAGAGACCTTCAGCCAGATCGCCCCGCTGGGTGGCTTCTTCTTCGCCGGTGGCTTGCAACTGGACGCCAAGCTGTTCGAGCACAAGAAGCTCTCGCCCGAGCAGGTGCGCCAGGTGATGCAACTGATCCTGTGGAAGCTCGAATCCCTGCGCACCTGGGAAAAGGACCGCATCACCGCCACCATCCAGGCCGTTGTCGAAGCCTTGGAACTGAAGCTGCGTGACGCCATGCCGCTGATGTTCGCCGCCATCACCGGCCAGGCCAGCTCGGTCTCGGTGCTCGACGCCATGGAAATCCTCGGCCCGGACCTGACCCGCTTCCGCCTGCGCCAGGCCCTGGACCTGCTGGGTGGTGTGTCGAAGAAGGAAAACAAGGAATGGGAAAAGCTGCTGGCCGCAATCGCCTGATTTGACGGTTTCTGTCCAGCAAATGTGGGGCAGGGCGCCCGGTTCGTCGGTAAGTGGTTGTATTGCTGGAAAAAATTTTTGAAAATTTTCAAAAATAAGTTTGACAGCCCTTCGATCCGGTCTTAATATGCGCCCCGTCCACACAGCAACACGCAGAACTGCGAAGCGCTGAAGATTGTGGGGCTATAGCTCAGCTGGGAGAGCGCTTGCATGGCATGCAAGAGGTCAACGGTTCGATCCCGTTTAGCTCCACCACATTCCAGGCTTGAAGTCGTTGTTTGACTTCGGTCAGATCAGATCCAGACTGATCTTGGTAAGAAGGTTTTGTCCCCTTCGTCTAGTGGCCTAGGACACCGCCCTTTCACGGCGGTAACAGGGGTTCGAGTCCCCTAGGGGACGCCAGTTTCACAGAAGCTTCGCTGGTACAGGCAGCTCCGTCGCAAGACGAAAAATTTGGGGCTATAGCTCAGCTGGGAGAGCGCTTGCATGGCATGCAAGAGGTCAACGGTTCGATCCCGTTTAGCTCCACCAATTTGCCAGGGTTCGTGAAAACGGACTTGCTCGAAGGTTTTGCGTCCCCTTCGTCTAGTGGCCTAGGACACCGCCCTTTCACGGCGGTAACAGGGGTTCGAGTCCCCTAGGGGACGCCACGATTTACCCGCTCTGCGGGATTTGAGGCTCATTCGCCTATTGGATGAGCCTTTTGTTTTTAAGTGGCGACGCCTGTATCGGTTGCTCCGTCGCAAGACGCTAAATTTGGGGCTATAGCTCAGCTGGGAGAGCGCTTGCATGGCATGCAAGAGGTCAACGGTTCGATCCCGTTTAGCTCCACCAATTTGCCAGGGTTCGTGAAAACGAACTTGCTCGAAGGTTTTGCGTCCCCTTCGTCTAGTGGCCTAGGACACCGCCCTTTCACGGCGGTAACAGGGGTTCGAGTCCCCTAGGGGACGCCACGATTACCCGCTCTGCGGGATTTGAGGCTCATTCGCCTATTGGATGAGCCTTTTGTTTTTAAGTGGCGACGCCTGTATCGGTTGCTCCGTCGCAAGACGCTAAATTTGGGGCTATAGCTCAGCTGGGAGAGCGCTTGCATGGCATGCAAGAGGTCAACGGTTCGATCCCGTTTAGCTCCACCAATTTGCCAGGGTTCGTGAAAACGAACTTGCTCGAAGGTTTTGCGTCCCCTTCGTCTAGTGGCCTAGGACACCGCCCTTTCACGGCGGTAACAGGGGTTCGAGTCCCCTAGGGGACGCCAGTTTCACAGAAGCTTCGCTGGTACAGGCAGCTCCGTCGCAAGACGCTAAATTTGGGGCTATAGCTCAGCTGGGAGAGCGCTTGCATGGCATGCAAGAGGTCAACGGTTCGATCCCGTTTAGCTCCACCAAATCCCAGGCCTGAAGTCGTTGTTTGACTTCGGTCAGATCAGATCCAGACTGATCTTGGTAAGAAGGTTTTGCGTCCCCTTCGTCTAGTGGCCTAGGACACCGCCCTTTCACGGCGGTAACAGGGGTTCGAGTCCCCTAGGGGACGCCACGATTACCCGCTCTGCGGGATTTTTAAGGCTCATTCACTGGTTGAATGGGCCTTTTGTTTGTCTGGCGTTTCACTTTTCCCACGCTCCTATCCTGAACACCCTGACCAGCGGTCAGCGGCATCACTTGCGTAAAAATATTACAGGCATAATATTATCTCCATCATATTCGGAGGTGCCCGGTGATGCTCGACAAGAAAGCTCAGAGCCGTGAACGCATTCTGGAAGCGGCGCGCAAGGCCATGATCCAGCGTGGGGTCGCCGACCCCAGTGTCAGTGAGGTGATGGGGGCAGCTGGCATGACCGTTGGCGGCTTCTATGCGCATTTCGATAGCAAGGACGCCTTGATGCTGGAGGCCTTCAGCCAGTTGCTGGGTGAGCGCCGCGCCCTGTTCGACCAGGTTGACCCCAGCCTGTCGGCACCGGAGCGTCGAGCCTTGATGGCGACGTATTACCTGTCTCGCAAGCACCGCGATGCCGAAGACCGCGCCTGCCCGCTGCCGAGTGCGCTGGCGGAAATGGGCCGCCTGCCCGAGGCGTTTCGCAGCGTGCTGACCGAGCACCTGGAACTGCTGGTGACGCAACTCGCCGACCACCCCGAAGACACCGATACCGCCCTGGCTGACCTTGCCTTGATGATCGGCGGCCTGGCCCTGGGCCGAGCCCTGGGCCCCGGTGATTTGTCCGACCGTATTCTGCGCGCCGCCAAGGCCGCTGTGCGCTGAGCCCAGGAGTGCTGCCATGACCCCCCTCAACTGGATTCGCGGCGTCAACCGTACCCTCGGGCACCTGGCCCCCCAGCATGCGGCCGCGCGCATGCGACTGGCGTTCATGCAGCCGCGTACATTGCCGCCCCGTGACTGGGAGTTGCCGTTGCTGGCCCGTGCCGAGCGCATCACCTTGCGCTTCGGGCTCTCGGTGCTGCGCTGGGGCCAGGGCCCCACGGTGCTACTGATGCACGGATGGGAAGGGCGGCCTACCCAGTTCGCCGCCCTGACCGAGGCGTTGCTGCTGGCGGGCTACAGCGTGGTCGCCCTGGAAGGCCCTGGGCATGGGCGCTCTCGTGGCAGCCAGGCCCATGTGGTGCTGTTCGCCCACGCGCTGCTGGAGGCTGCTGCGGAGCTGCCGCCATTGCGCGCGGTGGTAGGCCACTCCATGGGCGGCGCCGCCGCATTGCTGGCCAGCCAATGGGGTTTGAAGGCCGAGGCACTGGTGACGGTCGCGGCGCCGGCGCGCATTCTCGGCATGCTGCGCAATTTCGCCGCCCATGTCGGCTTGCCGGCCCGTGCCCGCTCGGCGTTCATTCGCCAGGTGGAAGGCATTGTTGGGCTGCCGGCCGCGCACTTGGACGTCAGCCGCTATCAGCTGGAAATGCCTGGGCTGGTGGTGCACGCCGAAAATGATCCGCTGGTGCCGGTGGCCGAGGCGCGCGCCATTCACCAGGCCTGGTTCGACAGCCGCCTGCTGGTGCTCCCCGAAGGCGGGCATCAGCGGTTGCTGGCCGATCCAGGCCTTATCCAGGGCGTGCTGGGCCTGCTCAGCGGGCAGTGGGTGCGCCAATCGGCGTGAGGGTGCGCTAGACTGGCCCCTGCCTATCAAGCAGGAGCGAGAACGCGCATGAACTGGGACCTGGCTACGCCCTTTGTGATCGACCTGAGTGTCGGAGCCGACGATATCGATGGACTCGGGCATGCCAACAATGCCGTCTACGTGACGTGGCTGGAACGGTGCGCCTGGCGCCATTCCCAGCGCCTGGGCCTGGACCTGAGCGAATACCGGCGCCTGGACCGTGCCATGGCCGTGGTGCGCCACGAGATCGACTACCTGGCAGCGGCCTATGAAAGCGATGAGCTGCAGTTGGGCACCTGGATTGTCGAGTCGGATCAGAAATTGAAGATGACCCGGCGCTTCCAGCTGATTCGCCCCCGTGATGGGGTGACGTTGCTGCGTGCCCACACCACGTTCTGCTGTATCGAGTTGTCCAGCGGCAAGCCCAAGCGCATGCCACCCGAGTTCATTGACGGCTATGGGCCGGCGGTGCTGCGCCAGGCGTGAGACCATGAAGCGGGCAGCGCCGATCTCCGCTACAATGGCGATCTTTTTTCATCCCTCCCCCCGAGATTCCCCATGCACATTGCCCTGGCCCCCATGGAAGGCCTGGTCGACAACATCCTGCGTGACGTGCTGACCCGTGTCGGCGGTATCGACTGGTGTGTCACCGAGTTCATTCGCGTCAACGACATGCTCCTGCCGCCCGCGGTCTTCCACAAGATGGCCCCGGAACTGGCCGACGGCTGCGTGACGCCGGCAGGCACCCAGATGCGCGTGCAGTTGCTGGGTTCGGACCCTGCGTGCCTGGCCGACAACGCCGCGCTGGCCGTCAGCCTGGGGGCGCCGGTGATCGACCTGAACTTCGGTTGCCCGGCCAAGACCGTGAACAAGTCCCGGGGCGGGGCGGTATTGCTCAAGGAACCCGAGCTGCTGCACAGCATCCTGTGCGAAGTACGCCGCGCCGTGCCAGCGCACATTCCGGTGACCGCCAAGATGCGCCTGGGCTTCGACAGCCCCGACGGCGCCCTGGTGTGCGCCGAAGCACTGGCCGAGGGCGGCGCCGAGGTGCTGGTGGTGCATGCGCGCACCAAGGTCGACGGCTACAAGCCGCCGGCCCACTGGGAGTGGGTGGCGCGGGTACGGGATGTGGTCAAGGTGCCGGTCTATGCCAACGGAGAGGTCTGGACCGTCGACGACTGGCGCCGCTGTCGGGAGATCAGTGGCGTGCCCGACATCATGCTCGGCCGGGGCCTGGTCTCGCGCCCGGACCTGGCCCGGCAGATTGCCGCCGCCCAGGCCGGCATCGACCTGGCGCCCATGACCTGGGCGGAACTGATGCCGCTGTTGCAGGAATTCTGGCGCCAGGCGGTTCGCGACCTGACCCCGCGCCAGGCGCCTGGGCGACTGAAACAGTGGCTGGCCATGCTCACACGCACCTTCCCGGAGGCCGTGGAGCTGTTCACCCTGGTGCGGCGCGAAACCGATTGCGACCGGGTAGGGCAATTACTGGGCGTGCAGGCGCTGGAAGCCGCCTGAACAAGGCTGGCGAGAAGGCTGCGCAGCATCACCCATCAATCAACATCTGTCGAAACTCCGCCACCGGCAACGGCCGGCTGTGCAGGTAGCCCTGGTACAGGTGGCACCCCAGGCGTTCCAGGAACTCCAGCTGTTCCGACAGCTCCACGCCCTCGGCGATCACGCTCAGTTCCAGGCTGCGGGCCATGGCGACGATGGCGCGCACGATCTCCGCGTCATTGGGGTCCTGGGGCGCGTCGCGGACGAACGATTGGTCGATCTTCAAGGCGTCCACCGGCAGGCGCTTGAGGTAAGTCAGCGATGAGTAGCCGGTGCCGAAGTCGTCCATGGCAAAACTGACCCCCAGTTTCTTCAGGCTGCGCATCTTGTTGATGGTGTCTTCCAGGTTCTGGATGACAATGCCCTCGGTGATCTCCAGGGTCAGCAGCGAGCAGGGCAGGTGGTGCTGGATCAGGCTGCGCTCCACACGCTGGACGAAGTCGTTCTGGCGGAATTGGCGTGGGCTGATGTTCACGCACAGGGCAAACTCGGCGGGGTCGATCAGGCCCTCGTGCAGCAATTGCGCGCACGTGCGGCAGGCTTCGTCGAGAATCCAGCTGCCCACCTCCAGGATCAGGCCGCTTTCCTCCAGTACCCGGATGAACTGGGCCGGTGATTGCTGGCCCAGCAGCGGGTGATGCCAGCGCAACAGCACCTCGGCGCCGACGATACGGTCATCACGGGCGTCCACCTGGGGCTGGAAGTTCAGGCTCAGTTCGCCCCGGGCCAGGGCCATGCGCAGGTCGTTCTCCATTTGCAGGCGTTCGCTGGCGGCCTTCTGCATGCTGTTGTGAAACAACTGGGTGGTGTTGCGGCCCGAGTCCTTGGCGCGGTAGAGGGCGATATCGGCGCGCTTGAGCAGGTCGGCCGGGGTGCTGCCATGGTCCGGTATCAGCGCCACGCCGATGCTGGGCGTGACCTGCAGGCGCTGACCGTCCAGGGACATGGGTTCGGCGAGCAGTTCGCGCAAGGTGTCGGCCAGTTCGCGCACCTGGGCGGTGACTTCGGCACGGTTGCCCTCAAGGCCGGTCAGCAGTACCACGAACTCGTCGCCGCCCAGCCGCGCCACGGTGTCTTCCAGGCGCACGCTGGCCTCCAGGCGTGCCGTGATGATCTTCAGCACGGTGTCGCCCACCGGGTGGCCCAGGGAGTCGTTGATGTGCTTGAAGTGGTCAAGGTCCAGGAACAGCAGGGCACCCCGCAGGTTGTGGCGCTTGAGCAGGGCTATCTGCTGGCTCAACCGGTCCATCAGCAACGCGCGGTTGGGCAGGTTGGTCAGGGGGTCGTGGTAGGCCAGGTGGCGGATCTGGGCCTGGGCGTTCTTGAGCTGGCTGACGTCGCGGGCGTTGAGCAGCAGGCAGGGGGTTTCATTGAGGGTGATGGGCTCGATGGACACTTCCAGGGTCAAGGCCTCGCCCTGTTTGTTGCGCCCGATCAACTCGCGGTGGTGCACCCGGCCATGGTCTTCCAGCTCGTCCAGCAGCAGTGCATGCTGGCGCGGGTCGGCCCAGAATCCGATATCGTCCACACTGCGCCCCAGTACTTCGTCGACGCTGTAGCCGGTCAGGCGGCAGAAGCCATCGTTGACCTCCAGGTAGCGGCCGCTGTCGCGCTCGGCGATGGTGATGGCGTCCGGGCTTGAGTGAAAGGCCTTGGCGAATTTTTCTTCGCTGCTCTTGAGCGCCGCTTCAGCCCGTTGCTGCTGGGTGATATCGCGCAGCGTGGTCACCACGCAGGGTTGGTTGTCGACCCTGATCAGGCGGCTGGAGATCAGGCACGTCAGCAGTTGGCCATTCTTGTGCATCACCTGCACGGCCACATTGTTCAGTGCCCGCTCGCGTATCACCTCCTCGATGCGCAGCAGGCGTTCGGCACTGTCTACCCAGAAGCCCAGCTCATCGGGCTCGGCGCTCATCAGTTCGTCGGCGGTCCAGCCGAAGGTCTGGGTGAAGCTGGGGTTGATCTCGATGAACTGGCCGCTGTTCTGCAGCGTCACGCAGATGGGGTCGGTACTGGCCTGGAACAGGCTGGCGAATTTCTCTTCGGAACTGGCCAGGCGCTGTTCCCGTTCCACCTGTTCGGTGATGTCCAGCAGGGTGCCGGCCATGCGCAGGGGTTGGCCGTTTTCGTCGCGGTACAGGCGCGCACGGCTTTCCAGGTAGCGCGAGCCGCCATTCTCCAGGGCGATACGGTAGGTGATCTGGTAATTGCCCGCCGGGCCTTCGCGCAGGCTGCGGTAGGCCTGGCGCATGCTGTTGCGTTCGTCGTCCGGCACCCCTTCGAAAAAAGCCTCGAAAGATTCATGGAAGGGCTCTGCCGGCAGGCCGTGCAACTGCGCGGCGCGAGCCGAGCCATAGAGCATGCCGCTGGGGATGTGCCAGTCCCAGGTGCCCAGTTGCGCAGAGTCCAGGGCCAGGTCCAGCCGCTCCTGGCTGTCCTTGAGGGCCTGTTCGGCGCGTTTGCTGTCACTGGTATCGATAAAGGTGCTGAGCAGGTAGCTGACGCCGTCCAGCTCGATGTTCTGGGTGCACAGGATGCCGTCGTGCACCTGGCCGGAGCTGGCGCACAGTTGCACTTCCATGTTCACCGGCTCGAAGGTATGGCGCGAGATCTCCAGCAAACGCCGCCGTTGGTCGGGGTTCGCCCACAGCCCCAGCTCCACGGTGGTCTTGTTGATGATCTGGGCCGCCGACCAGCCCAGGATTTTCTCGAAATGCTGGTTCACCTCATGAATCAGGCCGTCGTTTCGGCGGGTCAGCAGCACCACGTTGGGGCTGAGGTGAAAGAGGGTGGCGAAGCGTTTTTCCGAATTGATCAGTGCGGTTTCCCGGTCGCGCTGGCGGGTGATCTCGCGGATCACCCCGACCATGCGTGCATGCCCGTCCTTGCCGGTCACGAGGCTGCCGTTTATCTCCAGCCAGTGCAGGCTGCCGTCCGGCCAGCGAATGCGGTGGCGCATGGCCTGCTCGATGGGCTCGCCGCGCAGTACGGCCTGAAAGGCCTGCACCGTTCGGTTGCGGTCTTCCTCGGGCAGCAGGTCCAGGTAGTCCATGTCGTTGGGCAGCGGCTGGTGCGGGTCGAACCCGAACAGCGCCTGGGTGCCCCGCGACCAACTGACCTGGCCGGTTTCGATGTCCCAGAACCAGGCACCCAGATGCGCGCCGTTGAGGGCGGCCAGCAATTGGGGGGCGCTTTCCCAGGTCTGCTCGGATTCCTGAGGGTCGGCCGCATGGATACGCGGCAAGCGCGGAAAGCGTGATGCTGACTTGGGCATGGACCAGACCTTTGGCGAATAAGGCTTCCTTAAGGTAGACCTTTTGCGCGCACCCGCTAGCCGCTGACGGCGCTGCCCTGTGCATCAAGCAACGCCATGAAGGCCCGGGCGGCATTGGACAGCGTTCTTTCGGTGTGCACGATGTAGCCTAGCTGGCGACTGAGCTGTATGCCCGGCAAAGGGATACTGCGCACCTGGTCGTCGAGCATGGTGCGTGGCAGCACGCTCCAGGCCAGGCCGATGGACACCATCATCTTGATCGTTTCCATGTAGTTGGTGCTCATGGCGATGTTGGCCGTCAGGCCCCGGGCCTCGAACAGCCGCTGCACGATATGGTGGGTAAAGGTGTTGCCGCCGGGAAATACCGCCGGGTGGTGGGCGATGTCGGCCAGGGTGACCGCGCCGTTGAGGGCCAGGGGGTGCTCGGGGGCCACCACGAAGTCCAGCGGGTCGTCCCATACCGGCGCGGCGCGCACCAGGTGGTGGGGTTCCGGCGCCAGGGTGATGACCGCCAGCTCGGCCCGGCCATGGAGGATTTCTTCGTAGGCCACCTCCGAGTCCAGAAACTGGATGTCCAGTGCCACCGCGGGGTACTGGCGGGTGAATGCCCTCAGTACCGGCGGCAGGCGGTGCAGGCCGATGTGGTGGCTGGTCGCCAGGGTCAGGCGGCCGCTGACCTCGCCCGTGAGGTTGGTCAGCGCCCGGCGGGTATCGTCCAGCACGTTGAGAATCTGGTAGGCGCGTGGCAGCAGGGCGCGCCCGGCCTCCGTCAGGCTGACTTCCCGCCCCAGGCGGTCGAACAGGCGTACATTGAGTTGTTGCTCCAGCCCGGCGATGCGTTTGCTGATGGCCGGCTGGGTCAGGTGAAGGCGTTCGCCGGCCCCGGAGAAGCTGCCGGTTTCGGCGATGGCGAGGAAAGCATTGAGGTTGGCCAGGTCCATCCAGTCGGATTCCTATTGGTTATCCAAAGCATGAAAATTATGAATTTGAGTAATCCAATGTAACCCCTTAGCATTCGCCCTACAAGCCAAGCGGTTATTGGCACAGAAAAGATACTGATGAGGAAAGTCTGATGGCCGGCAAAACGCTCTACGACAAGCTCTGGGACTCGCATTTGGTCAAGCAGCGCGACGACGGTTCGGCGCTGATCTACATTGATCGTCACATCATCCATGAAGTGACCTCGCCCCAGGCTTTCGAAGGTCTGCGCCTGGCCGGTCGCAAGCCATGGCGCATTGACGCCAACATCGCCACCCCTGACCACAACGTCCCGACCACGCCAGAGCGCAAGGGCGGCATCGACGCCATCGTTGACCAGGTGTCGCGCCTGCAGGTGCAGACCCTGGACGACAACTGCGACGAGTACGGCATCACCGAGTTCAAGATGAACGACGTGCGCCAGGGTATCGTCCACGTCATCAGCCCGGAGCAGGGCGCGACCTTGCCGGGCATGACCGTGGTCTGCGGTGACTCGCACACCTCCACCCACGGCGCCTTCGGGGCCTTGGCCCACGGTATCGGCACCTCGGAAGTGGAGCACGTGCTGGCCACCCAGTGCCTGGTGGCCAAAAAGATGAAGAACATGCTGGTGCGTGTCGAAGGCAAGCTGCCGTTCGGCGTCACCGCCAAGGACATCGTGCTGGCCGTGATCGGCAAGATCGGTACCGCCGGCGGCAATGGCCACGCCATGGAGTTCGCGGGCAGCGCCATCCGCGACCTGTCGGTGGAAGGCCGCATGACCATCTGCAACATGTCCATCGAGGCGGGCGCCCGCGTGGGCCTGGTGGCGGCGGACGAGAAGACCATCGCCTATGTCGAAGGCCGCCCGTTCGCGCCAAAAGGCGAGAACTGGGCCAAGGCGGTTGAAGCCTGGAAAGACCTGGTCTCCGACGCCGACGCCGTGTTCGACACCGTGGTGGAACTGGATGCCGCGCAGATCAAGCCGCAAGTGAGCTGGGGCACCTCGCCGGAAATGGTATTGGCCGTTGACCAGAACGTGCCGGACCCGGCCCAGGAAGCCGACCTGGTCAAGCGTGGCTCCATCGAGCGCGCCTTGAAGTACATGGGCCTGAGCGCCAACCAGGCGATCACCGATATCCAGCTCGACCGCGTGTTCATTGGTTCGTGCACCAACTCGCGCATCGAAGACCTGCGTTCGGCCGCCGAAATCGCCAAGGGCCGCAAGGTGGCCGCGACCATCAAGCAGGCCATCGTGGTCCCGGGCTCGGGCCTGGTCAAAGAGCAGGCCGAGAAGGAAGGCCTGGACAAGATCTTCATCGAAGCGGGCTTCGAATGGCGTGAACCGGGCTGCTCCATGTGCCTGGCCATGAACCCCGACCGCCTGGAGTCGGGCGAGCATTGCGCGTCCACCTCCAACCGCAACTTCGAAGGCCGTCAGGGCGCCGGTGGCCGTACCCACCTCGTCAGCCCGGCCATGGCTGCCGCTGCCGCGGTGACCGGCCGTTTCATCGATGTCCGTGAATTGATCCAAGGGAGCGCAGCATGAAAGCCTTTACCCAGCACACTGGCCTCGTCGCGCCGTTGGACCGTGCCAACGTCGACACCGACCAGATCATTCCCAAGCAATTCCTGAAGTCGATCAAGCGTACCGGTTTCGGCCCCAACCTGTTCGACGAGTGGCGCTACCTCGACGTGGGCCAGCCGTACCAGGACAACTCCAAGCGCCCGCTGAACAAGGAATTCGTGCTCAACCACGACCGTTACCAGGGCGCCAGCGTGCTGCTGGCCCGGGAGAACTTCGGCTGCGGTTCCAGCCGCGAGCACGCGCCGTGGGCGCTGGAAGAATACGGCTTTCGCACCATCATCGCGCCAAGCTACGCTGACATCTTCTTCAACAACAGCTTCAAGAACGGCCTGTTGCCGATCATCCTCGACGATGCCGAAGTGGATGAGCTGTTCAAGCAAGTGGAAGCCAACCCTGGCTACCAGTTGACCATCGACCTGCAAGCCCAGACCGTCACCCGCGCTGACGGCAAGGTGCTGAGCTTCGAGATTGACGAATTCCGCAAGCACTGCCTGCTCAACGGCCTGGACGACATCGGCCTGACCCTGCAGGATGGCGACGCCATCGCGGCGTTCGAGAGCAAGCACCGCGCCAGCCAGCCCTGGTTGTTCCGCGGCTGAGTCGAGATTGGCGGGGGGGCATTTGCGATCCCTGTGGGCCCGGGCGAAGCTCGGGAAAGGCCCCCCGCAGCACTTACTGAATACACACAGCATCCCGAGGAAAGCATGAGCAAGCAGATTCTGATTCTCCCAGGCGACGGTATTGGCCCAGAAATCATGACCGAGGCGGTCAAGGTCCTGAACCTGGCCAACGACAAGTTCAACCTGGGCTTCGAACTGCAGCACGACGTGATCGGTGGCGCCGCCATCGACAAGCACGGCGTGCCCCTGGCCGACGAGACGCTGGAACTGGCGCGCAAGGCCGATGCCGTGCTGCTGGGTGCCGTGGGTGGCCCGAAATGGGACAAGATCGAGCGCGACATTCGCCCGGAGCGCGGCCTGCTGAAGATCCGCGCGCAACTGGGCCTGTTCGGCAACCTGCGCCCGGCCATTCTGTACCCGCAACTGGCCGACGCTTCCAGCCTGAAGCCGGAAATCGTCGCGGGCCTGGACATCCTCATCGTGCGTGAGCTGACCGGCGGTATCTACTTCGGCGCCCCGCGTGGCAGCCGCGAGCTGGAAAATGGCGAGCGCCAGGCGTATGACACCCTGCCGTACAGCGAGAGCGAAATTCGCCGCATTGCCCGCGTCGGTTTCGACATGGCTCGTGTGCGCGGCAAGAAGCTGTGCTCCGTGGACAAGGCCAACGTGCTGGCTTCCAGCCAACTGTGGCGCGAAGTGGTCGAGGAAGTGGCCAAGGACTACCCGGACATCGAGCTGAGCCACATGTACGTGGACAACGCCGCCATGCAACTGGTGCGCGCGCCCAAGCAGTTCGACGTGATCGTCACCGACAACATGTTCGGTGACATCCTGTCGGACGAGGCTTCCATGCTCACCGGCTCCATCGGCATGCTGCCGTCGGCGTCGCTGGATGCCAACAACAAGGGCATGTACGAGCCCTGCCACGGTTCCGCCCCGGACATCGCCGGGCAGGGCATCGCCAACCCGTTGGCGACCATCCTGTCGGTTTCCATGATGCTGCGTTACAGCTTCAACCAGCAGGCTGCCGCCGATGCCATCGAGAAGGCCGTCAGCCTGGTTCTGGACCAGGGCCTGCGCACTGGCGACATCTGGTCGCAGGGTTGTGCACGCGTTGGTACGCAGGAAATGGGCGATGCAGTAGTCGCCGCGCTGCGGAATCTGTAATCTCTTGGGCCCGCTACAGCAGTAGCGGCCCACTTTTTTGTCAAAGGTGTAGTTGCGATGAAACGTGTAGGTCTGATCGGTTGGCGCGGTATGGTCGGTTCCGTGCTCATGCAGCGGATGCTGGAAGAGCAGGACTTCGATCTTATCGAGCCGGTGTTTTTCACCACTTCCAATGTCGGCGGCCAAGGCCCGGCGGTAGGCAAGGATATTGCCCCGCTCAAGGACGCCTACAGCATTGAAGAGTTGAAAACCCTCGACGTCATTCTGACCTGCCAGGGCGGCGACTACACCAGCGAGGTTTTCCCCAAGCTGCGTGAAGCCGGCTGGCAAGGCTACTGGATCGACGCCGCTTCCAGCCTGCGCATGCAGGATGACGCGGTCATCGTTCTGGACCCGGTCAACCGCAAGGTCATCGACCAGCAGCTGGACGCCGGCACCAAGAACTACATCGGTGGCAACTGCACCGTCAGCCTGATGCTGATGGGCCTGGGCGGCCTGTTCGAAGCCGGCCTGGTGGAGTGGATGAGTGCCATGACCTACCAGGCGGCCTCGGGTGCCGGCGCGCAGAACATGCGTGAACTGATCAAGCAGATGGGCGCTACCCACGCCGCCGTCGCCGATGACCTGGCCAATCCGGCCAGCGCCATCCTGGACATCGACCGCAAGGTGGCCGAGGCCATGCGCAGCGAAGCCTACCCCACCGAAAACTTCGGTGTGCCGCTGGCTGGCAGCCTGATCCCGTGGATCGACAAGGAACTGCCCAACGGCCAGAGCCGCGAAGAGTGGAAGGCCCAGGCCGAGACCAACAAGATCCTGGGCCGCTTCAAGAGCCCGATCCCGGTCGACGGCATCTGCGTGCGCATCGGCGCCATGCGTTGCCACAGCCAGGCGCTGACCATCAAGCTGAACAAGGACGTGCCGCTGGCCGACATCGAAGGCCTGATCAGCCAGCACAACCCCTGGGTCAAGCTGGTGCCGAACCAGCGTGAGATCAGCATGCAGGAGTTGAGCCCGACGAAAGTCACCGGCACCCTGAACATTCCGGTCGGCCGCCTGCGCAAGCTGAACATGGGCTCCCAGTACCTGGGTGCGTTCACCGTGGGTGACCAGCTGCTGTGGGGCGCCGCGGAGCCGCTGCGTCGCATGTTGCGGATTCTGCTGGAACGGTGAAGTTTGGTCTGATGTGACAGGAAACCCGTGCCTTGGCGCGGGTTTTCTGGTTTTTGGGGGTTGTGCCTGGGCTTGAAGCCCAACCCACGATACCCAAGACAACCACCCCGATTCCCTATAAAGTCGCGCCCCCCTGCCCAATACCTCGAGGATCCCACCATGCCCCAGCCTTTCGATATCGCCATCATCGGCGCCACCGGTACCGTCGGCGAAACCCTGGTACAGGTACTCGAGGAACGCGATTTCCCCATCAAGGCCCTGCACCTGCTGGCCAGCATCGAATCCGCCGGTGCGTCGGTGCCTTACCGCGGCAAGAACGTGCGGGTGCGTGAAGTGGAACAATTCGACTTCAGCCAGGCGCGCATTGTCTTCTTCGCGGCGAGCCCAGCCGTGACGCGCAGCTTCGCGCCCCGCGCCACGGCCGCCGGTTGCACCGTCATCGACCTGTCCGGTGACCTGGCCGTGCCCCATGTGGTGCCAGAGGCCAACGCTCAGGTGCTGGCGACCCTCAAAGCCCCTGTGCAGGTAGCCAGCCCCAGCAGCAGCGCGGTGGCCCTGGCGCTGGTATTGGCGCCATTGCGTGAACAGCTGGGCCTGGTGCGGGTCAATGTCACCGTGGCCATGGCCGTGTCGGCGTTGGGCCGCGAGGCCGTCAGCGAACTGGCGCGCCAGACCGCCGAATTGCTCAACGCCAGGCCGCTGGAGCCGCGCTTCTTCGACCGCCAGGTGGCGTTCAACCTGCTGCCCCAGGTTGGCAAGGTGGACGCGCAGGGCCATGGGGCGCTGGAGCGGCGCCTGGTCAGCGAGCTGCGCGAGCTGCTTGAGCTGCCTTTGTTAAAGATTTCCGTGACTTGCGTTCAAGCTCCGGTGTTTTTTGGCGATAGCCTCACTGTGTCCGTGCAGACCGAAAAACCGGTAGACCTGGTGGCGGTCAACGCCGCGCTGGACGGTGCCGAGGGCATCGAGCGGGTGGAGGAGGGTGACTACCCGACGCCGGTAGGGGACGCAGTGGGCCAGGATGTGGTCTATGTTGGTCGCGTACGCGGTGGTATTGATGACCCCTGCGAACTCAACCTTTGGGCTACGCTCGATAACGTGCGCAAGGGCGCGGCGCTGAACGCCGTGCAATTGGCGGAGTTGTTGATAAAAGACCTGCTGTAAAAGATACTTGGCAACACTTTGCATAATGATTCAAGGCCCGGCGCCAGACGCCGTGGCCGATTGCTTGAGGTGAGCTGCCGTCGGGGGCTTGCTGGGGCAGATTCAAAGGTGACCGCGTGGTCACCGTGGTATGCCTCAAGGCAGCTTTTCACTTCTCCTCGTTTGCCGGGGAAAATGTTCAAACAAGGATTAGGTCATGGTTCAAGTTCGCAAACTGGTGTTAGCAATAGCCGCCGCTTCGGCGCTGTCATCCGGTATGGCGCGTGCACTGGATCTGGGCGAAGTCACCCTGAAGTCGGCGGCCAACCAGCCGCTGGTGGCCGAGATCGAACTGCTCGATGTGCGCGACCTGGCGCCGGCCGACATCAAGGCCAGCCTGGCCGCGCCCGAAGAATTCCAGAAAGCCGGCGTGAATCGCGAGGCTTTCCTCAATGACCTGACCTTTACCCCGGTGATCAACAGCGGTGGGCGCAGCGTCATCCGCGTCACTTCCCGGCAACCGGTCAGCGAACCGATGCTCAAGTTCCTGGTGCAGGTGCTGTGGCCCAGCGGCCGCCTGATGCGCGACTACAGCGTGATGGTCGACGCTTCCCGATTCGCCCCGCAGGGTGCCGCGCCCGTGCAGCCCGCCACCACGCCCGCGGTCACCAGCCAGACCCAGGGACGTGAGGGCGGCTACACCACCAACCGCCGTGACACTTTGTGGGAGATTGCCCAGCAGAACCCGGTGCCAGGCGCGTCGGTGCAACAGACCATGCTGGCCATCCAGGCGTTGAACCCCGATGCCTTCGTGGCGGGCAATATCAACCGGCTGAAGACCGGCGAAGTGCTGCGCATGCCTTCTACCCAACAGGCCACGGCCCTGGGCCAGGGGCCGGCGATCGCCGAAGTGGCGCGCCAGAACGCGGCCTGGCGTGAAGGCCGTCGCCTCGGGCCCCGTGCCCAGCAGCTGGACGCTACCCGTCGCACCGGTACCGGTAACGCCCCGGCGCAGACCGACGCGGGCGACAAGCTCAGCCTGGTGGCCGCCGATGGCAACAATGGCAAGGGCAAGGCGGGTGATCGCCAGGCACGCCTGGCTCAGGCCCAGGAAAACCTGGACGCTACCCGTCGCGACAATGCCGAGCTGAAAAGCCGCATGACCGACCTGCAGAGCCAGCTGGACAAGCTGCAGAAGCTGATCCAGCTCAAGAATGATCAGCTGGCCAAGCTGGAGGCGGCCGGTGCCACGGGGCCTGCTAGCCCGGCAGCGGCCGACGCCAACCCGGCGGCGCCCGGCAGCGAAGCGCCGGCGCCAGCGGTCAACGCCCAACTGACGCCACCGCCTGCCACCGAGGCGCCAGCGGCCCCCGCCGCTGCTACCCCGGTCCCGGAGGCCACGCCCGCGCCCACCGCCCCCGTGGCGGCCGAGCCTGCGCCAGCGCAAGAGAAGCCTGGCCTGTTCTCGCGCCTGCTCACCAGCCCGATCATGCTGGGCCTGATCGCCGGGGCCGCGGTCTTGATCCTGCTGCTGGCGGCGCTGCTGCTGGCGCGCCGCCGCAAGGCGCAGCTGGAAGCGGAAAAGCACATGCGCATGGCCCGTGCCCTGGCCGAAGAAAATACCTTCAGCGAAGACATCGACCTGCCCGACAGCAGTTTCGAGGGCCTGGAGACGCCGCCCCCCAGCGTAAAGCTGGCGCCGGCCATGGTCGCAGCCTCCGCGGCAGCGGCGGTAGCGGCCGCTGAGCCGGCCCCGGTGGTCGCGCACCCGCATTCGGATGTCATTCCCACGCCGCCGCTGCGCCCGGCCGCCGAGCCGGTAGTGCCGGCACCGGTGGTCGAGCCGCTGGTGGCCTCGGTGATCGAACCGCCCGTGGCCGCCGCGCCAGCCCATGATGTGTTGGCCGAGGCCGAACAGTTGATCGCCGAAGGGCATTACAACCAGGCCGAAGCCCTCCTGGAGCCGGCCGTCAGCGCCGAACCCGAGCGCAGCGACCTGCGCCTGAAGCTGATGGAAGCCTACGCCCATCAGGGTGACCGCGATGCTTTCATCGCCGAGGAGCGCAAGCTGGTGGCCAACGGCCAGAACCATGCCGCGGTCGAAGGCCTGAAGGCGCGGTTCCCAGCCATGCTCGGCATCGCGATTGCCGCTGCCAGCGCTGCGGCCGTGGCGGCCGAACTGGACGCCCAGTACGTCAAGGACCTGCTGATGGACGAACCCGGTGCCGCCGACCCCATCGACGACACTTTCGACAGCGATTTCGACCTGGACCTGGACGACGACCTCAATGCACCTGTCGAGCCGGATCTGGACATCGCCGATTTCGACGACGACCTGCTGCTGGATGAGCCGCAGCCGCTGGACTCACCGGTGACCGAGCCCGTGACGCCAGCCCCGTCGGCTTTGGATGAGGATGACCTGGACTTCGAGGCCTTGCTGGCCGAACACGCCAAGCCAGTGGAAGAAACGCCGGTGGATGACCTGGCGGACTTCGACCTGGACGTAGCGGACGACGAGCCCGCCGCACCGGCCCCGGCCCCGGACCTGGATGCGCAACTGGCCGACTTCGAACAGGAACTGAACCTGGACGCGCCCGAAGTGCCGCCAGCCCCGGTCGACGACCTGGAACTGCCGGAAGACTTCGACCTGTCCCTGGCCGAGGAGATGGACAGCGCTGCTGACCAGCACGAAGCCAAGCTCGGCGACGTCAGCGCCGAGCTGGACAAGCTGTCGGCCAGCCTGGAAAAGCCGCCCATCGCCGAACCGTTCAAGGCGCCACCGGCAGAGCTCGATAGCCTCGACGACCTGCCACCGTTCGAAGATGACTTCGATTACCTGTCGGGCACCGACGAGGCTGCCACCAAGCTCGACCTGGCCCGCGCCTATATCGAAATGGGTGACCACGACGGTGCACGCGACATCCTCGACGAAGTGGTCAAGGAAGGCACCGAAGGCCAGCAGGGCGAAGCCCGCGAGATGCTTTCGCGACTGGTATGACGGCAGCTGCACGTGGCAAGCTGCAAGCACTGCGCGTTGCCCCACTCGCTTTTAACCTGCAGCTTCAAGCTTTGGGCTTGAAGCTGCCTCTAAGGGAACAACGTGGACATTCTTCAAGAGTCGGCCAGTGAAATCGCTGCCGATGGCTTCACCCGCATCGCCCTGGGCGTGGAATACAAGGGTTCGCGCTACCGCGGCTGGCAGCGTCAGGCCTCGGGCGTGCTGACCGTGCAGGAAACCCTGGAGAAGGCCCTGTCGACCGTCGCCGACTCGCCGGTGGACCTGATGTGCGCCGGGCGTACCGACGCCGGCGTGCACGCCTGCGGTCAGGTGGTGCACTTCGATACCCGCGCCGTGCGCTCCATGAAGGCCTGGACCATGGGGGCCAACATCAACCTGCCCCATGACATCAGCGTCACCTGGGCCAAGGAAATGCCGTCCAACTTCCATGCCCGCTTCAAGGCCATTGCCCGTCGCTACCGCTACGTGATCTACAACGACCAGATCCGCCCGGCGCATCTGGGTGAGGAAATCACCTGGAACCATCGCCCGCTGGATGTGGAGCGCATGGCACTGGCCGCCGAGTACCTGGTGGGCACCCATGATTTCAGTGCCTTCCGTGCTGGCCAGTGCCAGGCCAAGTCGCCGATCAAGCAAATGCACCATGTGCGCGTCAGCCGCCATGGCAAGATGATCGTGCTGGATATCCGTGCCAACGCCTTCCTTCACCACATGGTGCGCAACATCGCCGGGGTGCTCATGACCATCGGCGCCGGCGAGCGCCCGGTGGAATGGATGCGTGAAGTACTGGAAAGCCGCGAGCGCCGCAGCGGTGGCGTTACCGCGCACCCGTATGGCCTGTACCTGGTGCAGGTGGAGTACCGCGATGAATTCCCGCTGCCGGAGCGCTACATCGGCCCGCATTTCCTGACAGGCTTCGATACATTGCCGGGCTGACGGGCTGGAATGCATTTGCTAACATCCAAGGCTTTGGCGACTTTCCGAGGTTTTTCCGCATATGCCAGCCGTTCGCAGCAAAATCTGCGGTATTACTCGCATCGAAGACGCGCTGGCGGCGGCCGAGGCAGGCGCTGACGCCATCGGCCTGGTGTTCTACGCCAAGAGCCCCCGCGCGGTCACGGCCGAGCAGGCGCGGGCCATCGTCGCCGCGCTGCCGCCGTTCGTGACCACCGTGGGGCTGTTCGTCAATGCCAGCCGCTGTGAGTTGGCTGAAATCCTCGAAGTGGTACCGCTCGACCTGCTGCAGTTTCACGGTGATGAGACCCCGGCTGACTGCGAGGGCTACCACCGGCCCTACATCAAGGCCGTGCGGGTGCGCCCGGGTGAAGACCTGGAGGCCATTTGCAAGCGGTACGCCAATGCGCGGGGCATTTTGCTGGACACCTATGTCGCCGGCGTACCGGGTGGCACTGGCGAGGCATTCGACTGGGGCCTGGTGCCCGAGCGTCTGAGCAAACCGATCATCCTGGCCGGTGGCCTGTCGGCGGCCAACGTCGCCGAGGCTATCGCCCAGGTCAAACCCTACGCCGTGGATGTCAGCGGTGGGGTGGAGGTGGCCAAGGGCATCAAGGACGCGGACAAGATCGACGCGTTCATGCGTGCCGTTCGCAGCGCCGGTTAATGCAATTGCCTGCCCACAGGGAATATGGAATGACTTCAGGGGATGTGACGGTTGCCAATCTGCCACCGTCCATACCTCTGGCAAGGCGATGGCGACCCATGGGTCGGCCGTCCTGAATTTGAAGATGGCGCGAGCGCACACGTGCAGTTCCCCATCCTTTACACGAATTAAATTGAGCTCAAGGGCATGCGCGGGACCTGTCACTGCTTGCGCAGGCAGTCCCCGGTACTGGAGAAAGAAAGCATGAGCAACTGGTTGGTAGACAAACTGATCCCTTCGATCATGCGTTCCGAGGTGAAGAAAAGCTCGGTCCCTGAAGGCCTGTGGCACAAATGCCCGTCCTGCGAGGCGGTACTGTACCGTCCGGAACTGGAAAAGACCCTGGACGTTTGCCCCAAGTGCAACCACCACATGCGCATCGGCGCACGTGCCCGCCTGGATATCTTCCTGGACGCCGAAGGCCGCAACGAACTGGGTGCTGACCTGGAGCCGGTCGACCGTCTGAAATTCCGTGACGGCAAGAAGTACAAGGACCGCCTGGTCGCGGCCCAGAAGCAGACGGGCGAGAAAGACGCGCTGATCTCCATCAGTGGCACCCTGCTGGGCATGCCGGTGGTGTGCAGCGCCTTCGAATTCTCCTTCATGGGCGGCTCCATGGGTGCCATCGTCGGCGAGCGCTTCGTGCGCGCGGCCAACTACGCGCTGGAAAACCGCTGCCCGATGGTCTGCTTCGCTGCTTCCGGCGGTGCGCGCATGCAGGAAGCGCTGATCTCGCTGATGCAGATGGCCAAGACCTCGGCCGTGCTGGCGCGCCTGCGTGAAGAAGGCCTGCCGTTCATCTCCGTGCTGACCGACCCGGTGTACGGCGGTGTTTCCGCGTCCCTGGCCATGCTGGGTGACGTGATCGTCGCCGAGCCCAAAGCCCTGGTGGGCTTCGCCGGCCCGCGCGTGATCGAACAGACCGTGCGCGAAAAACTGCCGGAAGGCTTCCAGCGCAGTGAGTTCCTGCTGGAACACGGCGCCATCGACATGATCATTTCCCGTCAGGAACTGCGCCCACGCCTGGGCAGCCTGCTGGCACAGATGATGGGCCTGCCGACGCCAACCTTCGTCGCCGCCCCAATCGAACCGATGGTCGTGCCACCGGCGCCTGCCACTGTATGACCGAACGTACCCTGGGCGAGTGGCTCGCTTATCTTGAGCAGTTGCACCCGGCGGCCATCGACATGGGCCTGGACCGCTGCCAGCAGGTGCTGGCGCGGCTCGGCCTGGGTCGCCTGGCGCCTCGGGTCATTACCGTGACCGGTACCAATGGCAAGGGCTCCACCTGCGCCTTCATCGCCTCGCTGCTCAAGGCCCAGGGCCTGAACGTCGGTGTCTACGCTTCGCCGCACCTGCTGCGTTACAACGAGCGGGTGCTGATCGATGGCGTGGAAGTCGACGACGCCCGACTATGCGAGGCCTTCGCTGCGCTCGAAGCGGCCCGCGGCGAGATTTCCCTCACCTACTTCGAAATGGGCACCCTGGCGGCGTTCTGGCTGTTCAAGCAGGCCGGGCTCGACGCCGTGGTGCTGGAAGTAGGCCTCGGCGGGCGGCTGGACGCGGTCAACCTGATCGACGCCGACCTGTCGCTGATCACCAGCGTGGGCCTGGACCACGCCGATTACCTGGGCAATACCCGTGAGTCGGTAGGTTTCGAGAAGGCGGGCATTCTGCGTGCCGGTCGGCCGGCGCTGTGCGGTGACCTCGAGCCGCCGCACACAGTGCTCGACAAGGTGGCCGAGCTGGCCTGCCCGTTCTTCCTGCGTGGCCAGGACTATGACCTGGTCATCGGCGACAGCCAGTGGCAGTGGCGCGGCCGCGACCTGGACGGTCAGCCGGTGGTGCTCGCTGGCCTGCCGTTGCTGGACCTGCCCATGGAAAACGCCGCCCTGGCCCTGCAGGCCTACCGCCTGACGGGCTTGCCGTGGGAGGCTTCGCAATTGACCGCAGCCTTGCTCGCCACCCGTGTCACCGGGCGCCTGGACCGGCGCCAGGTGGTATGGCCGGGCAAGCGCCTGAACCTGCTGCTGGACGTGGGGCACAACCCCCATGCCGCCGAATACCTGGCCCGGCGCCTGGCCAGCCGACCGCCGGTTGGCCGCCGCCTGGCGGTGTTCGGGCTGCTGGCCGACAAGGATCTGCACGGTGTGCTAGCCCCCCTGGCGGCCAGCGTCGACCACTGGGCGGTCACGCCGCTGCCGACCTCGCGCACGCGCCCGGCCGCCGAGCTTGAGCAGGCCCTGGCGAACCTTGGGGCGTCGGTGACGTCCTATGCCAGCGTCGCCGAAGCCATCGAGGCTCAGTGCGCGCAGGCGACGGGCGAGGATGAAATCCTGCTGTTCGGGTCTTTTTATTGTGTCGGCGAGGCCCTGGAATGGCTGGCGCGGCATGCCACGGAGGAAGTTGCGGATGGCTTTGCTGGATAACGTGTTCAAGCAGCGGATGGTCGGCGCCCTGGTGCTGATCGCGCTGGCGGTGATCTTCCTGCCGATGCTGTTTTCCCGACAGGACGAGCAGCGCCAGGTGCGTGTCGACGCCCCCGAGGCGCCTCAGGCGCCGGTGGTCCAGCAGGTGAAGGTCGAACCGGTGCCTGTGCCTGAACAGCAGAGCCTGCCCCAGGATGCCGAGTCGGTGGAGGCCCAGGCGGCCCCCACTGCGCCACCGCCCTCCATGCCGGTGGCCCCGGCGCCGCCCGCGCCACCTTCCCAGCGCGCGCCCGTGCAAACTCAGGCCCAGGCCCCTGCGCCGGCACCCAAGCCAGCGCCCGTTGCCAAGCCCGCTCCAGCCCCGGCGCCGGTGGCCAAGGCCGACCCTGCCGCCAGCAAGATCGACGCCAACGGCCTGCCCGTCAGCTGGGCCGTGCAACTGGCCAGCCTGTCCAATCGCGCCAGCGCCGACAGCCTGCAGAAAAGCCTGCGCAGCCAGGGCTATAATGCCTATGTACGTTCGGCCGATGGCATGAACCGGGTCTTCGTCGGGCCGCTGATCGAGCGCGCCGAGGCCGAGCGCCTGCGCGACCTGATCAGCCGCCAGCAGAACGTCAAGGGCTTCGTGGTGCGTTTCCAGCCCGAGCGCAACTGACGGGCAGGGCGTTTTAGCGCATCACCCCGACAATCATTGCTTACCCATAAGGCGGCGCTCTGCTAAAATGCGCCGCCTTATCCGTTTGCAGGCTGCACCGTGGCATTTACCTGGGTTGACTGGGCGATACTCGCGATTATCGCCATCTCCGCTTTGATCAGCTTGAAGCGCGGCTTCGTCAAGGAAGCCCTGTCTCTGCTCACCTGGATCATTGCCGGTGCGGTCGCCTGGATGTTCGGAGGCGCTTTGTCCCAGTACCTGGAAGGCTACATTCAGACGCCTTCGGCCCGTGTCATCGCCGGCTGCGCCATCCTGTTCGTCGCCACGCTGCTGGTCGGCGCCATGGTCAATTTTCTCATTGGTGAACTGATCCGCGTGACCGGCCTGTCCGGCACGGATCGGTTCCTGGGCACCGCCTTCGGCGCGGCGCGTGGCGGCCTGCTGGTGGTCGTCGGCGTCGGGCTGCTGAGCCTGGGCCCGTTTCAACAAGACACCTGGTGGCAGCAGTCTCGGCTGGTGCCCCAATTTCTATTGGTCGCCGACTGGTCGAAAAACCTCGTTCTGGGGATGACCAGCCAGTGGCTCGCCAGCGGGATCAGCTCACCCGTTGATCTTCCGTTCAAGGACCAGCTCTTTCCTGCCGCCGCCAAGGGGCAGTGAAGGGTTGTTCAGTTCAGATTCATTAAGTAGGGGTTGCGTCGCATGTGTGGCATCGTCGGTATCGTCGGTAAGTCGAACGTCAATCAGGCGCTGTATGACGCGCTAACCGTCCTCCAGCACCGCGGCCAGGACGCTGCCGGTATTGTGACCAGCCATGATGGCCGGTTATTCCTGCGCAAGGACAACGGGTTGGTGCGTGACGTGTTCCAGCAGCGCCATATGCAGCGCCTGGTGGGCAACATGGGGATCGGCCACGTCCGTTACCCGACCGCGGGCAGCTCGACCTCCGCCGAGGCGCAGCCGTTCTACGTCAACTCGCCGTATGGCATCACCCTGGCGCACAACGGTAACCTGACCAACGTTGAGCAGTTGGCCAAGGAAATCTACGAATCGGACCTGCGCCACGTCAACACCAGCTCCGACTCCGAAGTGCTGCTCAACGTGTTCGCCCACGAGCTGGCGGTGCGTGGCAAGCTGCAGCCCACCGAGGAAGACGTGTTCGCCGCCGTCGCGGACGTGCACAAGCGCTGCCGTGGCGGTTACGCCGTGGTCGCCATGATCACCGGCTACGGCATCGTCGGTTTCCGTGACCCGAACGCCATCCGCCCGATCGTCTTCGGCCAGCGCCACACCGACGAAGGCGTCGAGTACATGATCGCCTCCGAAAGCGTGTCCCTGGACGTGCTGGGCTTCACCCTGATCCGTGACCTGGCCCCGGGCGAAGCGGTGTACATCACCGAAGACGGCAAGCTGCACACCCGTCAGTGCGCGCCGAACCCGCAATACGCGCCGTGCATCTTCGAGCACGTGTACCTGGCCCGCCCGGACTCGATCATCGACGGTATCTCGGTGTACAAGGCGCGCCTGCGCATGGGCGAGAAGCTGGCCGAGAAGATCCTGCGCGAGCGTCCCGAGCACGACATCGACGTGGTCATCCCGATCCCGGACACCAGCCGCACCGCGGCGCTGGAGCTGGCCAACCACCTGGGCGTGAAATTCCGCGAAGGCTTCGTCAAGAACCGCTACATCGGCCGTACCTTCATCATGCCCGGCCAGGCCGCGCGCAAGAAATCGGTACGCCAGAAGCTCAACGCCATCGAACTGGAATTCCGTGGCAAGAACGTGATGCTGGTGGACGACTCGATCGTGCGCGGCACCACCTGCAAGCAGATCATCCAGATGGCCCGTGAAGCCGGCGCCAAGAATGTCTACTTCTGCTCCGCCGCACCGGCCGTTCGTTACCCGAACGTCTACGGCATCGACATGCCAAGCGCCCACGAGCTGATCGCCCACAACCGCAGCACCCAGGAAGTGGCCGACCTTATCGGCGCCGACTGGCTGATCTACCAGGACCTTCCGGACCTGATCGACGCAGTGGGCGGTGGCAAGGTCAAGATCGAGCATTTCGACTGCGCAGTGTTCGACGGCAAGTACGTGACCGGCGACATCGACGACAAGTACCTGAACAAGATCGAACAGGCGCGTAACGATGCGTCCAAGTTCAAGACTCAGGCGGTCAGCGCGATCATTGATCTGTACAACAACTGATCGATAGCCTTCGCTCAAGCGCCCGGGCCTCTGCAAAGAGCCCGGGCGTTTTTGCTTGTTCTACCGGGCGAAGCAGGTAGCGCCGCACCGCGGTGCAACAGGCACCCCCCTCTGGCCTTCTCCCGAGCTTCGCCCGGTCCCACATGAATTTGGTAGACTCTTCAGCCTGCGTTTTCTATCTATCAGCTTTAGGAGTAGCGGCATGACACAGGAATGGGACGCCGGGCGTCTGGACAGTGACCTGGAGGGTGTCGCCTTCGATACCCTGGCCGTACGCGCTGGGCAGCACCGCACGCCGGAAGGTGAGCACAGTGACCCGCTGTTCTTCACCTCCAGCTATGTTTTCCGTACCGCCGCGGATGCCGCGGCGCGTTTTGCCGGCGAAGTGCCAGGCAACGTCTATTCGCGCTACACCAACCCGACCGTGCGTTCCTTCGAAGAGCGCATCGCTGCCCTGGAAGGCGCAGAGCAGGCCGTGGGCTTCGCCACCGGCATGGCGGCGATCACTGCCGTGGCCATGGGCCTGTGCAGCGCGGGCGACCACGTGCTGATCTCCCAGAGCGTGTTCGGCTCCACCATCAGCCTGTTCGACAAGTACTTCAAGCGCTTCGGTATCGAAGTGGAGTACGTGCCCCTGGCCGACCTGAAGGGCTGGGAAGCGGCCATCAAGCCCAACACCAAGCTGCTGTTCGTCGAGTCACCGTCCAACCCGCTGGCTGAACTGGTAGACATCACCGCGCTGGCCGAGATCGCTCACGCCAAGGGCACCCTGCTGGTGGTGGACAACTGCTTCAGCACCCCGGCGCTGCAACAGCCGTTGAAGCTGGGCGCCGACATTGTCGTGCACTCGGCCACCAAATTCATCGATGGCCAGGGCCGTTGCATGGGCGGTGTCGTTGCCGGCCGCGCCGAGCACATGAAGGAAATGGTCGGCGTGGTGCGTACTGCTGGCGCTTCCCTGAGCCCGTTCAACGCCTGGATCTTCCTCAAGGGCCTCGAAACCCTGAACCTGCGCATGCGTGCCCATTGCGCCAGTGCCCAGGCCCTGGCCGAGTGGCTGGAACAGCAGGATGGCATCGAGAAGGTTCACTACGCCGGCCTGCCCAGCCACCCGCAGCACGAACTGGCCAAGCGCCAGATGCGTGGCGGCTTCGGCGGTGTGGTCAGCTTCGAGGTCAAAGGGGGCAAGGAGGGCGCCTGGCGCTTCATCGATGCCACGCGTTTGATCTCCATCACCGCCAACCTGGGTGACAGCAAGACCACCATCACCCACCCTGGCACCACGTCCCACGGTCGCCTGTCGCCCGCCGAGCGCGAAGCGGCCGGTATCCGTGACAGCCTGATCCGCGTCGCGGTAGGCCTGGAAGACGTGGCCGACCTGCAAGCCGACCTCGCGCGCGGCCTGGCGGCATTGTGATCGACTGGTCCACGAAAAGCGCCAGCCACAACGGGCGGGTGGCGCTGGTCACCGGCGCGGCGCGGGGCATTGGCCTGGGCACCGCAGCCTGGCTGATCGCCGAGGGCTGGCAGGTGGTGCTGACCGACCTTGACCGTGTGCGCGGGCCGAAGGTAGCCGGTGCCTTGGGCGAAAACGCGGTGTTCATCGCCATGGACGTGGCCGACGAGGCGCAGGTGAAGGCCGGCGTGGCCCAGGTACTGGGCCAGTTCGGCCGGCTGGACGCGCTGGTCTGCAATGCAGCCATCACTGACCCGCACAATGCCACGCTGGAGACGCTGGCGCTGGAGAAGTGGAACCGGGTACTGGCAGTCAATCTGGGCGGGCCGATGTTGCTGGCCAAGCATTGCGCACCCTACCTGCGCGCCCACTGTGGGGCCATCGTCAACCTGGCCTCGACACGGGCGCGTCAGTCCGAAGCTGACACCGAGGCCTACGCGGCCAGCAAGGGCGGCCTGGTGGCCCTGACCCACGCCCTGGCCATCAGCCTGGGCCCGGAGATCCGGGTCAATGCCGTGAGCCCTGGCTGGATCGATGCCCGCGACCCCTCCGAGCGCCGCGCCGCACCCCTGAGCGATGCCGACCATGCCCAGCACCCCACCGGGCGCGTGGGTACGGTAGAGGACGTTGCTGCGTTGGTGGCGTGGCTGCTGTCGCGCAATGCCGGGTTTGTCACCGGGCAGGAGTTCGTGGTGGACGGCGGCATGACCCGCAAGATGATTTACCAGGAATAACGGGGCCAGGCTGCGTCCGTGGTACACGCGGTGTATGGGGCACGGCCAGGTCTGCTGCACGGGCCATGGGGGCGTGGCAGAAAAGGGTGGTGGCGTCGCACAACTGACTTTTTTGAAAAAACTTCAATAAAGTTATTGACTTACCTTCGATGGCTGCGTAAAGTTCGCGTCATTGGAGAGGCAAGCGGGTGATTAGCTCAGCCGGGAGAGCATCTGCCTTACAAGCAGAGGGTCGGCGGTTCGATCCCGTCATCACCCACCACTCTGATCCTCTTCTTCCCAAGAGGGGAAGCCTTGTTACTGAGAAGGCATCCAGCACTGCGCAGCGGTAGTTCAGTCGGTTAGAATACCGGCCTGTCACGCCGGGGGTCGCGGGTTCGAGTCCCGTCCGCTGCGCCATTTTCACCTGATTCGGCCATGCCGTGTCAGAGATCGAGAAGCTCGAAAGTTCTCGGTCAGCCCCGTTTCAACTGCACGCAAGTGCATGCGATACGCAGCGGTAGTTCAGTCGGTTAGAATACCGGCCTGTCACGCCGGGGGTCGCGGGTTCGAGTCCCGTCCGCTGCGCCATACAAAGCTTCGAGGCCCTTGAACTCCTTGAAGCACAGAGAAAGCGACCTCAGGGTCGCTTTTTTTGTGCCTGCGATTTGGTGTGGGCGGCGCCCGCACCGGCACCCAGCGTGGATACCCGTAGCCCGTTGTCAGGCTACGGGGTGCTGCGCGTCAGTCGGTGCCATACTTGGGCGAGCGTGGTCCGTACAGCAAGGCATTGGGGTGCCCCGCCGAGAGCAGGCGCGCACTGGTGATGCCTGCGATCGGGTAGCCGGCGTCGGTGCTGCTGTTGATGATCTGCTTCACCGCCGCGGTGATCAGCATGCCGATAATGCCGCCGCCGTTGTTGTTCTGGCCTTCTTCGCTGGACGCGCTGGCAGTGCCTGTCCACAGGGTGGTGCCGGTTTTCAGGTCGACCAGGCTGGCGGTAGCGGTGACGATGGTGGCACTGCTGAGCACCATGTACTTGGTGCCGTAATCGGTGACTTTCACGTACAGCGCGGCATCGGCGCCGAAGATAGAGCGCAGCTTGGCGGCCGGCACCTGGCTGATCTCGGCGGCGTTGTTCAGGCCGTTCTGCTTGAACGTCTCATCCACCAGGGCCACCGGCATCACGTAGTAACCGGCTTCGGCGAGCGGGAAGGTGACCTGCGACATCAAGCTGTAGGTGGCCGTCACGTCCGGCGATTCGTTGACCGGCGGCAGCACCACGATGGAGTGCGGACGGGCCGCCTTGAACGCGCTGTAGTCGAGGTTTTTCTGCGGGTGGGCGCAGCCGCCCAGCAGGGCCAGGGCGATCAGCGCCGCGGCAGGTTTGAACAGGCTCGGCATTATTGGGTCGCTCCGTGCGTTGCGTTCTTGATCAGGAAGTCCATGTAGGCGCCAGATTCGGGGAACAGCGCTTTTTCCTGCTGGAATTGCTGAAGCATCTGATCATTTTTGCCCAGGCTGGAATACAGCAGGCCCAGTTGAGCGTGGTAGCCCGGTGGCGGTGTGCCGTTTTTTGCACGTATCTTTTCCAGGTCCGCTTCCAGCGCCTGGGCCTGCTGCTCCTTGGATTCGCCCTTGAAGTATTGGTGCACCTGCCCCTGGTAGCCTTCCCACTGGTAAAGCGTCTTGGGTTGCTGTGCACAGCCGCCCAGCACAATGCCGGCGAGGAGGGTAATGGCCAGCCCGAGGCGTGGCGTGAAGGTCTTGCTCATGACGAGTGTGGCTCCCTGTCGTCTGCTGCAGAAGTGAGTCATGGACGCGAAGGCTGCCAGCTGCCGTTGTCCACGGCTTCTACCAGGCGGTTCACCGCTTCGCGCATGGCCAGGTCCAGCACCTTGCCGTTGAGGGTGGAGTCGTAGCTGGCGGTGCCGCCGAAGCCGACCACTTCACGGTTGGAGAGCGAGTATTCGCCGGCGCCCTGGGTGGAATAGACCACCTCGGAAGTGCTGATGTTGACGATGTTCAGCGCCACCTTGGCGTAGGCGACCTGGGTCTTGCCGCGGCCAAGGATGCCGAAGAATTGCTGGTCGCCGACTTCCTTGCGACCGAATTCGGTCACGTCGCCGGTCACCACGTAGTCCGCGCCCTTGAGCTTCTGTGCCTGGCCCTTGATCGCAGCTTCCTGGGCGATTTCGCCCATGTTGTCGCGGTCCAGAACGTTGAAGCGGTTGGTCTGCTGCAGGTGGGTGATCAACACGGTCTTGGCCTGGCTGCCGAGGCGGTCGACGCCGTCGGAGAAGATACCGCGCATGTAGCTGGAGCGGTTGTCGAACTTGCCCACGGCGATGGGGGAGCGCGGGCCGGCATAGGGGCGGGCGGCGCTTTCGACTTTGGCCACGGTGAGGGCCTGGGAGCTTTCAGTGGTGGCGCAACCGCCGGTCAGGCCGAGAGTCAGGGCGGTGAGGCCCAGGCATGCGGCACGGGTAACAGTTTTCAAACACTATCTCCTGATAAAAACGATCTTCCTGAAGGCATTTTGCGCGGCCGCTCCCCCGTGCCCGCAGGAAATGAATGCGGTTCGGTCCGATGTTCCGGGGGAGGCTTGTATCGAAAGTGACGCATCCTACCGTGGTGGCTACCTGATGTCATGAGACTTTACATCGAGCCTTGCGTCGATTCGGCTTTTATCCTGGCCGCGCTCGTAGTAGGGTTACAGGTTGTCTAAAACTCATTTCATGCGCCTTGCCTTGCGGTTGTGAGGCACAATAGGGGCTGATAGTTTGCCCAGGATTCGCAATGTCTAAGTCACCGAGCTTGAGTGCCCTGCGGTTGGGGTGTGCTTTGGCGTTTTCGCTGGCCGCCCTGAGCGGCTGTTCGTCGAACAAACCGGCCATGTACGAACACGAGGATTTCTCGGATTCGGGCACCTACTCGCGCAACTATCCGGTCAGCGATTCCTCATCCTGCGAGGCTGCCCGGCGGGCGCTGCTCAGCCAGGGTTACATCATCACCAGCAGCGACCCCAAGCAGCTCAGTGGCCACAAGAGCTTCCAGCAGACGGGCGAGACCCACATGGAGATCAGCTTCAACGTGACCTGCGCCGCTGATGGCAACGGCAATACGTCGTCGACCATGTTCGCCAACGCCCTGCAGGACCGGTATGCGCTGAAGAAGGTCAACAACTCCGCCAGCCTGGGCGTGGGTGTGTTGGGCTCGGTGTCGATGCCAATCGGGTCCACCGACGATTCCATGGTCAAGGTGGCCAGCGAGACCGTGACGTCGGCCAAGTTCTACGACCGCTACTTCGCGCTCGTGGACGTGTACCTGCCCGCCGAAGTGAAGAAAGCCGCGCATATCGCCGACAAGCCCAAGGCTGACCTGGGCGTGCCCGAGCCCAAGGCCGAAGCCAAGCCCGAGGCGAAGGCGGAAACCAAAACCGAACCGGTCAAGGCAGCGGAACCGGTGGCTGCGGCCACGCCGACGCCGACGCCAGCCCCGGCGCCCGCGACCCCAGCCCCAGCGGCGGCCACTCCGGAACCGGCTGCGACGCCGGCCGAGGGTTCGCAACCGGTGACGCCACCGGCTGAACCCGCGCCAATTACCCCGGCCTCGACCACCACCGAGACCACCACGCCGGCGGCCAGTACGCCAGTGGAAGCAGCCCCTGCGGCGACCACCCCGGCTGCCAGCCAGTAAGGGCTGGCAGGCGCTGGCGCCGCGCGACCCTCACGCGGTGCTCCGCCACCGCTGAATTTCCATCGCCCTCGCGCGTTCATCCCCTGACCCACGTCATTTTATATTCACGGGCAGGCGCTATCCTGCCCGGACATCGAACAGAGGGCATGAGCAATGGATGAGTACCAGGAAGAACTGCTGGAATCGCGCGCCGTGGAGCTGGACCCGCTGGAACCCGCCGAAGACGCCACCGAGCTATAGTGCCCGCATGCTCTGGCGCCGGTATTCCCCCGGTGTCTGCCCCTTCCAGCGCTTGAAGGCGCGCGCAAAGGCTTCGGCCGAAGCAAACCCCAGCAGGTAGGCGATCTCGCCAAACGCCAATTCCGTGTCGCGGATATAGGCCATGGCCAGGTCACGCCGCGTGTCATTGAGAATGGCGCGGAACTGTGTGCCCTCGTCAGCCAGTTTGCGCCGCAAGGTCCAGGTCGGCAGTTTCAGCCGCGCCGCCACTTCCTCAAGATCCGGCTCCCGCCCGCCATCGAGCAGCGGCCCCAGCAATTGGGTGATGCGCTCGCGCAGGCCACGGGTGCGGGTCAGCTGTTGCAGTTCCTGCTCGCACAGGCCCAGCAGGTAGCGGTAGGTGCTGGGGCAGTGGTCCGGGTTGCGCAAGGCCAGGTTGGCCAGGCTCAGGCGCAACTGGTTGTGGCTCGCGCCGAAGGTGACTGGCCCGCTGCTCAGGGCCTGGTACTGCTCGGCATAGGGCGGTGTCTGGTATTCGACGTCCACGCGCTCGGCGTGCAAGGTCTGCCCGCACAGTGTGCCCAGTTGCTGCAGCCACCCAGCCAGCACCGAGTCCACCACGAAGCAGTTGTAGGCGTTGTACGGGCTGATGGAATAGAAGCGCAACCAGGCCCCGCGCGAATCTTCGTGCAGGCTGGCCTGGCCACGGTAGTTGGATTGGTTCAGCGGGGCGAAGCGGATCAGCGTGCGCGCCGCTTCGCGCACTGTCGGCGCCTGGGCCGCGGTGACACCGGCCAGGCCTGCCTGGGCCATGCGCGATGCCCGCCCCATGCGCAGCCCCAGGGCCGGGTCGCCGGTGAGCTGGATGGCCGCATGGCCCAGGCGCATGTAGCGGGGAATCGACAGCCGCGCGCCGGCTTCGGCCAGGCGCAAGGGCTCAAGGCCGTATTGCAGCAGCAGTGGGGCGGGGTCCAGGCCGTGGCTGGCCACGGCATCGGCCAGGCTGTGGATGAAACCCACGGACAGGTCGCCCAGCCTCACCGGTGTGCTTGGCATGGGCTCACAACCACACATTGATCAGCCGCGCACCGCGGCCGTCATCGGTGGGGTGGGTCAGGCCATCGTGGTTGGCGAAGCTCTGGCCACCGCTGAACTGGTCCCAGAACTGCCCGCGCAGGAACACGCTGACGCTGGCCCGGTCGGCGTGGCTGAGGCGGTGCCAGGCTTCGCCCTCGCTGACCTCTCCCGGCTTGATGCTCAATGGCTCGGCGTCGCGGCGGTCGGGGTTGCCACGCCAGGGTTCACGCCATACGTCCTTGCCATTGAGGGCCGCAGGGACGGCGATCAGCTCGCAGCCCTGGGCGTCGAGACTTGCATAGTTGGCCGGGTACCAGCTGTCGTTGCCAATCAGCACGCCCAGCCGTCCGGCCGGGGTATCCAGCACCTGCAAGGTCGAATCGGGGCTGGGCTGCACGTAGCGGCGCTGGACGAAGTCGGGGTACAACTGGCGCTGCGGTTCGCCCAGGGGTTTGCCGTCGGCACCGAACACCAGGCTGACGTTGTACAGCCCGCCACGGCCAGTCACCAGGGTGCCGTCGCGCAGCCGAGGATCGGGCAGGATGATGGAACCCGCCACCAGGGTGACGCCGAACTCCTTGGCCAGGCCGCCAAACACCTGCTGGTAGTCACTGGCCATGCTGCGAGCCTTCATGCGCAGGCGAGTGTCCTGGGCGCGGTCCTCGCTGGTGGCGTCCAGCCAGGCGCGGGCGAACAGCAAGGGGTTGCTGTAGCCCAGCCACTGGTTGGCCTCGGCCAGGCGCGGCGCCTGGTACAGCTCATCCTTCTCGCCCCGTGCCCACAGCAGGGTGCCGATATGTTCAGGCAACACCACCACGGTCCTGGCGCTGATCATGCCCAGGTCCCGGGCCTGGCTCAAATAGGCCGCCAGCTTGCGGTGCAGGCGTTCCAGGCTCTGGTAGTCGGTGGCGAACAACTCAGGCTGAACCCCCAGCAGGTTGCCACGCCCGGTGCGCACGCCTTCGTCCACGGCCACCTGGATGCGCAGGTCGGACAGGTAATGGCCGGCGGGGCGGTCCTGGGTCCATACGCCGTAGGTGGCCACGGCCACGAGCAGGACCAGGGATGACAGGGTTAGCAGCAAACGGGCCATGGGGTGGCGTGGGGCTCCTCGGGGGTGTGGCACAAGGGTACGGGAAAACCAAGGCTGGACGGTTTTTTTTGCCAGGCAGCACAGCCTTGGGTGCAAACGCGATGTTAACGGGCTGGCGACGCAGGGTGTATTGGAAAAAACGAAAAATCTGTATCTCTCGGTTGATGGCAAAAAGCCTGATTATCGCACCGCCAGGCCCTGCTCGGGCCGGCACCGATGGCTGGTATTTCGCGAGCTGGCGGATTTTTCCGCGCACCCCCGCCTGAGCACCTGGTACCAGCGTTTCTGCGAACGCCCCTCGATGCGCGCTACCGAATACAGCGGGCAGACCCACGACTAAGGAAGGAACGCAGCACATGGATTCGCTTCTGTTGCAAATGTCGCCCATCGGCCTGGTGATCGCCCTGATCCTGGTGGTCCGTCGTCCGCCAGTGCAAGCGGCGCTGGCCGGGGTCGCCGGGGTATTCCTGCTATGGGGGCTGGGCGCCGCGGCACCGTTGTCCGGTGCCGTTACCGCGGCCATCCTGCAGGACACCACGATTCTGTTTCTCAGCACCGCCTGCGTGATCGTACCGGGGCTGGCTTTCGTCATTCTGGTGGAGCGCGGCGGCGCGCCCCAGGCGATTGGGGCCTGGGTCAAGGAATTGGGCTGGGCGCCGACCGCGCAAATCACCTTCATCGTGCTGGGGCTGGCGCCGCTGTTGGAGGCCATGACCGGCTTCGGCGTGTCGCTGATCGCCACCGTGCCCTTGTTGATGAGCCTGTTCTCCCGACAGGCGGGCATGAAAATCGCCTTGGCGGGCATGGTGGTCATGCCGTGGGGCACGCTGGGGCTGGCGACGGTGATCGGCGCGCAACTGGCTCACCTGCCGGCGCAGACCCTGGGCACTCACTCGGCACTGATCAGTGCCCCGGTGTTTCTGTGCCTGGCCGGCGTCGCCATGTGGCAGGCAGGCATTCGCCGCGTGATGCCATGGCTGGGCCTGGTGCTGGTGTCGGCGTTGTTCAGCAGCGTGCTGTTTGCCATCAACCGTTGGGTCGGGCCGGAGGTTTCCGGGGTGCTTGCCGGGCTTGCCGTGGCCTGTGTGGGTTTGGGCATCTCGTTGTTGCAGCGCGGAACGCTGGTGCGCTGGCCCCGGGCTGCGTGGCCGTACCTGGCGTTGCTGGGGGTGATCGTCGCCTCGCGTGGCGTGTTCGTGTTGTCCGGCTGGGATGGCCTGTGGGTGATCCGGGGGGAGCATGTTTCCTGGAAACCCCTGGCGTCGCCGGGCCTGGCGTTGCTGATGGTCACGGTGCTGATGTCCGTACGTCAGGCCGCGGCCGATGGCTTCCCGTGGCGCACGCTGTACAACCGTGCCAGGTTCTCGGTGGCGACCATCTTCCTATTCCTGCTGTTGTCCCAGGTGATGGTCAACGCCGGTTTCCTGGTCGAAGCGCAGCGTACCCTGCAATCGCTGTCCGGCATCTCCCTGGCGCCCGTGGTGGCGCTATTGGCGGGGCTGGCTGGCTACGTCACTGGTTCCAACGTGGGCGGCAACACCCTGGTCATGCCGTCCATCGCGGCGCTGGGTGCCGGGTACGGGCCTTGGCTGGCGGCCATGGTCAACAGCGCCGCGGGGCATGGCGCGTTGGGCTCCTTGTCGATCCTGTCGCTGATCACAGGCCTGGCCGGCGCGAATCGGGAAGAAGAGCACGGCCTGATCAGGTTTGCCTTCGCACTGGTGCTGCTCAACATGCTCATTGTGGCTGCAACGGGCATTGTTTTGCTTTACCTTGCGGGAGGCGTTTCCTGATTTGACAAAAGAGCACTCATGGACAGGTTTGAAAAAACGGACAAGCGCTGGCGGATCGTCAAGGACTGGGTCATCCGCCAGATCGACAGTGGTGAATGGGCCCCCGACTCCAGGCTGCCTTCGATCCGGGCCCTGGCCCGGTTATTCGAGACCAGCATCACCACGGTTCAACGGGCCCTCACTGATCTTGAAGCCAATGCCTACGTGCTGACGGTGCCCCGGGTCGGCTATTTCGTCTCGGCGTCGGGGCGCGCAGGGACCCTTGCCCGGCCCGACCTGGCCGGGGTGACCGTCAACGTCAATCATGCCGTGGTCGCCATGCTGTCCCAGGCGGCCAGTGGCACCTCGGTGTCCCTGAGTTCCGCCGTGCTGCACAGCGAACTGACGCCCCATGTGCTGCTCAACAAATGCCTCGGGGTCGTGGCCGGCAAGGCTGACCCTGCCCAAGCCGGGCTGGTGGCGCCGCCTGGCCTGGCTGCCCTGCGGCGTCGCATCGCCGGCTTGATGCTGACGCGCAGCGTGGTCTGCGGGCCGGACGATATTCTGGTGACCTCGGGTGACACGGTGGCCCTGGAACTCGCGCTGGAAGCGGTGGCGGGTCGGGGTGCCACTGTGGCCATCGAAACGCCCACCTACTACGGCATTCTGCAGACCATCGAGCGCCTGGGCATGCGCGCCTTGCCCCTGCGCACCGATGGCGAGCACGGCCTGGACCTCGAGCACCTGGCGCAGGCACTGCAACAGCGAACGGTCGAGGTGATATTTCTCAACCCCACGCTGCAGAACCCGCGCGGCTTCATCATGCCCGACGCCAGCCGCGCCCGGCTGGTGAGCCTGGCCCGCGACGCCGATGTGCCGATCATCGAAGACGACATCTTTTTCGACCTGGCCCCCGAGCAGGCGCGCCCGCGCGCGATCAAAAGCTACGACACCACCGGGCAGACGATCTATTGTTCGTCGTTTTCGAAAACCGTCGCTCCCGGGTATCGGGTGGGCTGGTGCGTGGCCGGCAGGTACCGCGATGCGATTCTGGCGCAGATGTTCTCCCGCAACCTGGCCGTCGCCAGCCTGACCCAGAACGTGCTCAATGAATTCATCGGGCGTGGTTATCTGGAGGACCATTGCGCGCGGTTGCGCGCGCAATTGGCAACGCTGACCGCCTTCGTCGAATCCTTCGTGCGCCTGCAGATGCCTGCCGGTTGCGTCTATCGGCCACCGCGCGGGGGCTTCATCCACTGGATAGAACTGCCACCCCATACCGACATGGCCAGGTTGCGCCGCCTGGCCATCGAACGTGGCTGCCCCATGGCCAGCAGCGACATCTTCTTTGCCAGCGAGCGCGCCAGCACCGGCCTGCGCCTGTGCCTGGGCAGGCCATTGTCGGCGCCGGTGCGCGCCAGCTTCGCGATATTGGCCGAGTGCGCCCACGAAGCGGCGACGCAGGCCGGTAGCCAATCCCGTGCTGTGCAATTGGATCAATAACTTGTCACTTTCGGTCATTGAGACCGGTACACCTTGGCCGTAGATTCAACGACAGATAAACGACGGGGCCCAGTGCAGATCCGCTGAGGCCGCCGCATTCCGTGATTTGCCTGTTGATGGAGTGACACCCATGGCCGCCGCTCAATACCCGCACCTGCTCGCCCCGCTGGATCTGGGCTTCATCACCTTGCGCAACCGCAGCCTGATGGGCTCGATGCACACCGGCCTCGAAGAGAAGCCTGGCGGCTTCGAGCGCATGGCGGCCTACTTCGCCGAGCGTGCCCGGGGCGGCGTGGGACTGATGGTGACCGGCGGCATTGCGCCCAACGAGGAGGGCGGCGTCTATGCCGGGGCGGCCAAACTCAGCACTGCGCAAGAGGCGGACAACCACAGGGTGGTGACCCAGGCCGTACATGACGCGGGCGGCAAGATCTGCCTGCAGATTCTGCATGCCGGGCGGTATGCCTACAGTCCCAAGCAGGTGGCGCCCAGCGCCCTGCAGGCGCCCATCAACCCATTCACACCGCGTGAACTGGACGAGGAGGGCATCGAGAAGCAGATCGTCGATTTCGTCAATTGCTCGCGACTGGCCCAAAGCGCCGGTTACGACGGCGTCGAGATCATGGGTTCCGAAGGCTATTTCATCAATCAGTTCCTGGCCGCGCATACCAACCATCGCACCGACCGCTGGGGCGGCAGTTACGAGAACCGCATGCGCCTGGCGGTGAGCATCGTCACCCGCGTGCGCGAGGCGGTGGGCCCGCGGTTCATCATCATCTTCCGCTTGTCGATGCTTGACCTTGTGGAAGGCGGCAGCGACTGGGATGAAATCGTCATTTTGGCCAAGGCCATCGAGCAGGCCGGCGCGACGCTGATCAACACCGGTATCGGCTGGCATGAAGCGCGTATTCCCACCATTGCCACCAAGGTGCCGCGCGCCGCATTCAGCAAGGTCACGGCCAAGTTGCGCGGCGCGGTGCAGATACCGCTGATCACCACCAACCGCATCAACACCCCGGAAGTGGCCGAGCAGATCCTCGCCGAGGGTGACGCCGACATGGTGTCCATGGCCCGGCCGTTCCTGGCCGACCCCGACTTCATCAACAAGGCCGCCGAAGGCCGTGCCGATGAAATCAATACCTGTATCGGCTGCAACCAGGCCTGCCTGGACCACACCTTTGGCGGCAAGCTCACCAGTTGCCTGGTCAACCCGCGGGCGTGCCACGAGACCGAACTCAACTACCTGCCCACCCCGCAAGTGAAGAAAATAGCCGTGGTCGGCGCCGGCCCGGCGGGCCTGGCGGCGGCAACGGTGGCGGCCGAGCGCGGGCATCAGGTGGTGCTGTTCGACTCCGCCAGCGAGATCGGTGGGCAGTTCAACGTCGCCAAGCGCGTGCCGGGCAAGGAAGAGTTCTACGAGACGCTGCGCTATTTCAACCGTAAGTTGCAGACCACCGGCGTGGAAGTGTGCTTGCAGCGTCGTGTCGACGTGGCGCAACTGGTGGAAGGCCGGTTCGATGAAATCATTCTGGCCACGGGCATCGCGCCTCGCACGCCGGCCATTCCCGGCATTGACCATCCCAAGGTGCTGAGTTATTTGGACGTCTTGTTGCAACGTCGACCGGTGGGCCCGTCGGTAGCGGTCATCGGTGCCGGTGGCATCGGCTTCGATGTCAGTGAATTCCTGGTGCACGAAGGCGTGGCCACCAGCCAGGATCGGGATGCGTTCTGGAAGGAATGGGGTATCGACACCGCCCTTCAGGCCCGCGGTGGCGTCGCCGGGATCAAGGCCCAGCCCCACGCCCCGGCACGCCAGGTGTACCTGTTGCAGCGCAAGGCCAGCAAAGTGGGTGATGGCCTGGGCAAGACCACCGGCTGGATTCACCGTACGGGCCTGAAGAACAAAGGGGTGCAGATGCTCAACAGCGTCGACTACCTGAGCATCGACGATGCGGGCCTGCGGGTGAGTATCGCTGGTGGTGAGCCCCAGCTGCTGGCGGTGGATAACGTGGTGATCTGCGCGGGTCAGGATCCGCTGCGTGAACTGCACGATGGCCTGGTTGCCGCTGGCCAGTCGGTGCACTTGATCGGCGGTGCCGATGTAGCCGCCGAACTGGATGCCAAGCGAGCGATCAATCAGGGTTCGCGGTTGGCGGCGCAGTTGTAAGCCGTGTGACGGCTGCAAGTGTTGCTGCCTGGGCGCCATGCACGTGATGTTCCGGTTGCCGAACGCGAACACCCGGCATGGCGCCCCCTTATTATCTAACACCTCGGGTGGCGGGTGCCTTGGCAGGCTGCGGGTTTCTGACCAAGGATAGAAACCATGTTGCCCCTGATTCCCGACCCTGTGCCCCGGCGCGCACCGTTGCCCGACGGCCTGCCTGATCTTGCCCTGTTGCCCCGTCATGACCCAGCTGACCCCGCCACGTTCATCAGCGCTTCCCTGGCGTACTGGCAGTTGCCCATCGACCAGCATCACACCACCCGCCAGTTGCAGCAGGAGGTGCGGCTGCGCGACAACTTCCTTGAACAGGCCCGGCTGCATCGGTTGTTCGACGGGCTATCGGAAGAGGCCTACAACCTGGCCCGTGAATGTGTTCGCTACCCGCGCTGGCAAGACCGCGCCAGCGGCCGCGAGGTGTATGGCCTGCACCTGGTGGATGACACCGGGCAGCGTACCGCGCCCCTCCCTGGGCTGTTCGTCCTGACCGAAACGCCCGCTGGCGTGGACTACAGCACCCGCCAAGTGGTAGCGCGCGCTACCGCCACGGGTCCGACCCTGGTTCACTGCACCGGCACCTTCGGTTTTCTGCAGGGCTTCGACCACCTGCAGCAGGCCCTGGATACGCTGGCCCGGCGGTTTCATGACGACGCCATGCAGCGTTGCCTGATGCTGGCGCGCCTGTCGGTTCAGGACCAGGCCCAGTGGCTGAAGGCCCTGGCGGCCGGGGTGCCTGCGCTGGTAGCAGTGCCGTTGCGTGACAATGTGTTTAGCGCTGCCGTCAGCCAGCAGGTCGCCGCTTGGAAAAGCAACGAGGAACAGGCCCAGGGCAATCTGTGGCAAGCGTTGATTGGCCTGGACGTGTCCATGAGTCGCAAAGCCCAGGCCTGGAAGGGCTATTCGCATTTTCGGCAGGTGATTCGTGCGCAGTGGCCGGCGGCCTTGCTGGCGGATGAGCCGGCGTTGGACAGCCTCCTGGCCCTGCAATGGCAGCGTCAGCACCAGGCTCATGAGTATTTCGGTGACCTGCCGAGTTTTCATGACTACGCCCGCCAGCGCATCAGTGCCGAGGTGGCGGGAGTGGACCCGACGGGTATCGGTTTCATGATCTACACCGCGGCCTATGCCCCCGACCCGCCCATCAGCGAGCTGGTGCCTGCCACCCCTGGGCGCCAAGCCAGCCACGAAGTCAGCAGCGATTACGTTTCGCTGCTGGAGTACATCGCCTTGCGCCTGGACCGCACTGGCCTGGAGGCGCGTCGCATCGAGCCCGTGGGCCTGCACCCCGCCCCGCTCAGCCTGGCCCAGGTCGACCAGTTGGCCCAGCGGCTGAAATTGCAGGAGGGCTATGAAGCGCTGCTGCAGGCGCGCCTGGCGCGCCCGCAGGCGGCCGTCGCGCGCAAGGCGTATGACACAGCGCGAGCTGCCGCCGAAGGCCTGATTGACGGCCAGTTGCGCCTGGATGCGCGGGTCGCCCGCGCCGCGGGGCATCTGGACGAGGCAGGCCTGCGGACGGTGCTGCAAGTGCTCGACCACCCCTCCGCGCACGGCCGGCCCTTGCTGGACGGCCACAAGGTGCAGGTCCAGGGGCTGGTGATGGCGGGCAACAGCCTGCGCGATGTCTTTGTGTTCAACCTGGAGGGCGAGCCTTCGTTGATCCTGTACCGACCCGGTTACCCCGGCGGTGCGGCGTTCCAGCGTTTTGCGTCGGTGCGCAACATGCTTCGGAAGTTCAAGGCCGACCTGGCCGGGATCGCGTCGCCCACCAGCAGTGCGCCTGCGCGCTACTGGCTCGGCCGCTTCGGTGCTCATCAGCAAGGCGCGGCGTTGCGGGTGCTCAGCGCATTGGCGGGCGGGCGTGGTGGCAGTGACGTGCTGATGCGGCCCCTGGAGAGGCCATTGGCCCAGGTGGCGTTCGACTACCGTAGCCGCTACCTGCGCAGCGATGCCGATGCCCAGGCGGTGTCCGATACCGAGGTGGCGGTGGACAAAGGTCTGGCCATTGCCGTGGCGCTGTTTCGCATCGCCAGCCTGGTGCTGCCGGGGCGCTTGATGACGGTGCTGGACGTGGCCGAGCTGGGCTTTCTGGCCTTCAAGGGCTACGAGGCCTATCAGGACGACCAGAAGCAGCTGGCGGCCGAGTACACCCTGGAAGCCCTGAGCAGTGCCGTCGGTTTGCACAATGCCAAGCGTCCCTGGAATGCCCGGACCGGTACACGGGCGCCGTTGGTGCGGCTCGCCTTGCCCACCCGTGCGGTGGCGGGCCAGGCGCCCCAGCTTCAGCGTCTGCTCGGCACCCAGCCTTCGGCACAGCCCTTTCAGTTCAAGCAAGGCCCGCGGCAGGGGCTTTACGTGTTCGATGGGGCGCTGCACGCGCGGCTGGACGATGGACGCTACCACCGGGTGTACGAGGTGCGTGACCCGCTGGGCGGCCCGTCCACTTTCCGGCTTGGCGCGGGTGAGGGGCCCTTGCACGCATCACACTTTTCCAACCCCGACCCGCTGCTGCGCCACGAGGGTGGGGGGCGCTGGCGCCTGACGCCGCAGCCAAGCCTCAAGGGTGGCATGGACGCTCAACAAGCCCTGGAGGAAGCGCGATATGTACTCGCTGGCGTGGAGTTGGACCAACAGGCGATCCGCGACAGTGGTGAGGTCAGTTACACCCTGCGCATGGCCGGTGGGCGCCTGTCGGTCAAATACGACCTGGACAGTCATCAGTGGTACTGCGCTGACAACGGTTACTACTACCGCCTGGACCGCGATACCGGGCAGTTCATCGCCAGCCGCGAGGGCACGCGGCTGGCCGATGCCGCTGAACAACAGCGCGCCCGGCGTGCGCTGGGCTGTCCCGACCGCCCGGCCTTCTCACCCGCCACGCGCCCCTTGGGGACCGATGTCGTGCCCGCCCATGTTCACCAGGTCTGGATTGGCGATGCGCAAACCTTGATCGACACCCACCAAGCCGCGCTGGTCAATAATATGCTGCAGTTGCGTGGCCGACCGACTGCGCACACGGTGCATTTTCTGGCCCGGGGCGGTGACACCCACACGGCGCGGCAACTGCAAGTGCTGCAGCAGCGTTTCAAAGGCGTGGCGTTCGAAGCCCTTGAAGATGACGCCTTTTTCCAAGCGTTTCTAGCCAGTCCCCATGCCGAACCCTTCAACTTCTTTCTGCAGCCCGGCAGCCGCAACTACGCGGCTGCCTGTGACGTGCTGCGTTACCGGCTGATGTTCGCCAAGGGCGGCGTGTACCTGGACATGGACGACAAACTGCTGAAACCGCTGCCGATCCTGCGGATAAGGCCGGGCGACGTGATGACGGGGGGCGCGGTCAACCATGTGCTGCTGGGGCTGGACGCGATGCCGAACAACAGCCATTTCGCGACACTGGCGCAGAACCCGTTGCTCGACGCCATTTCCCAGGAACTGCTGCGGCGCTTCGCCACCGCTCGCGAGCACCTGGCCGCACGGCCGTTCGACCTGGCCCCGGGCATGCGCGACTACATGACCCGAATATCCACCACCACGGGGCCGGGGCTGTTCAACGATGTGGTACGCCTGGCGCAACCGCGTCATGCAGAATACTGGCGGTTGAGAACGTACGTGTTCGAATTGTACGAGCGCGGCGTGCTCTGCGAAGAGCAGGTGCGCCGAACCGTGCTGACGCTGCAGGCGTGGTTGGCACCGCTTGAAGAGGTGGTCCAGGGCGGCAGTACCCACAGCTGGCTCTGGGGGCGCTGAGCACAATGCTAGACTGCGGGCCCTTTCAGCGCTTCAGGTAGCCATCGTCGTGTTCACCGCTGTTCCTCCTTTGCAGCCACTGGCATTGGGCTGGCTGAGTGCCGCCTGCGTACAGGTAGCGGTATTGCGCCTGGACCTGATAGACCCGCTGATCAGCGGCAACAAGTGGTACAAGCTCAGCGAACACCTGCACCACATGGAGGCCCTGGGCGCCAGCGGGGTCATGAGCCTGGGCGGCGCCCATTCCAACCACCTGCATGCCCTGGCGGCGGCCGGGCACCGCCTGGGTTTCGAGACGGTCGGGTTGCTGCGCGGGCACCCGCAGGTGACCCCGACCGTCACAGACCTGCAAGCCTTTGGCATGGCCTTGCACTGGTTGGGCTATGGTGGCTACCGGCAGCGCCATGACCCCGGGTTCTGGGCGCCCTGGCAAGCCCGTTACCCGCACCTGCTGGCGGTCCCGGAAGGGGGCGGCGCAGAAGCGGGCGCCCGCGGCTGCCAGGTGTTGCTCGACCTGGTGCGCGGGCAGTTGCCGGCGTTGGGCTGGGACGGCTTCGATGGCTGGTGGCTGGCCGTGGGCACCGGCACCACCTTGGCCGGGTTGGTGCTGGCCGGGGGCGCGCCGGTGTACGGGGCCATGGCAGTGCCTGAGGGGCATGGGGTGGCGGAAAATATCTCGGCACTGGTGGGCAAGGCGGGCGACTACGAGTTGGTCGACGCCAGCCGTGGCGGTTTTGCCAGGGTGGATGACGAACTACTGGAGTTCATGCTGGCCGCCGAGGCAGAAAGCGGCGTGCCCCTGGAGCCGCTGTACACTGGCAAGGCACTGCTGACATTGCGTCACAACCTGCACCGCTTCGCCCCGGGCACCCGCCTGGTGTTCGTGCACACCGGTGGCCTGCAGGGGCGCCGTGCCATGCCCGGCTGTCGGTAGGTGCCGGCTCAGCTTTTGCCGGGCAGCATCCGCACCAGCGTGTTGTCGCGCACCAGGTAGTGGTGGAACAGTCCCGCCAGCGCATGGAGGCCAATCAACCAGTAACCCCACACGCCAATCTGTTCATGCCACTGCTTGATCTGCTTGGCGGCGTCCTCGTTCGGGCCGATCAGGTGCGGCAGTTCCAGGCCCCAGAAAGGCACTGGCTTGTCCGCTGCGCTCAGGGTCAGCCAACCCAGCAGCGGCATGGCGACCATCAGGGCGTACAGCAACGCGTGCATCAGGTGCGCCAGGCCGGTCTGCCAGGCCGGTGGCTTGGGCACGATCCTGGGCGCGGCCCCGACGATTTTCGCTGCCAGGCGTACCCACACCAGCACGAACACGGTCAGGCCGGTCATGAAGTGCAATTGCACGATCAACACTCGTGCGTCACTGCCCTTGGCGAAATTGCCGCGCAGTTCGATACAGGCGTAGACGATGGCCAGCAGGATCAGCATCAGCCAGTGCAGTGCAATGGACAGGCTGCCGTAGCGGGCCTCGGTGTTCTTCCAGGTCATGGGCGTTCCTCACGGTCGTTGCTGATTGTTATGGTCAAGCATTACCGGGCACATTGGGCCACAGGTCCGAGACCAGGAACAGCCGTTCAGCCTCATCCCACCTGCCGGCGCGGGTTTCGACCAGGCGCACCAGCAATTGTGCCGGGGCCAGTGGGTCCAGGGCGTGCAGCCAGCCCTGCAATTGCTCCGGCAGCCAGGTGTCGATGCCAGCATAGCGCGCAGGCGCCAGCCAGGCATGGCGCGGCAGCACCTGCCAGCGCCCCGGGGGGCTGTCGGCGTGGAAGGCCGCCCAGTGGCGCTGGTGCAGCCAGCGCCCGCGCAGGTGCCGGGGGTGGGCACCTGCCGGTGAGGCCGCGACAGCGGGCCAGGGGTACAACAGGTAACCACCCAGCCATAGCTGGGCACTGAAGGCATGGATGCCCAATCGCGCCAGGGCTTCGCGGCTTTCTTCGCGGGCGGAGATGGGCAGTTGGTGCTGGGCCAGATGAGCCAGTTTGCGGTCCAGCCGGTCATGGCTGCCGGGCCCCAGCCACAGGCTCGCATCCGCGCCGTCCCCGCCCTGCGGGCCCAGGTACAGCTTGATGGCCAGCTCCAGGTGATGGGCGCCTTCGTCGTCGCGCAGCAGGATATCCAATTCCCCGAGGGTATGGCCTTCACGGCGAATGGGCAGGTTGGCGGCCACTAGCTCGATCCCCGGTGCCTGGCTCAAGGCAAACTGCCACAGCCGCTCGTAATAGAGGCCCAGTCGCCGGGTAGCGGCGCCGCGCGCCAGCCAGTCCAGCAGCGGGCGGTGGTCGTCGTCCAGGGCCCGCAGCCATTGTTCCAGGCGCCAGGGCTGCGCCACCCAGTGGCTGGCGGTCAGGGGGTGACGCTGGGGCCACGGGGTTTCGGCGAGCATCGGCGGGGCCAGAATCACCCAGGCAAGGTCGCGCACCTGGGGCTGGCGCAGGTCGCGGGGCAGGTCGGAGAGGGTCGGGAACAGGTTCATGCAGCGAGCATAGCGGGTTGCCGGTGCCCTTGGGCGCGAACGCGGCGCTGTGAGGCCGGGCAATGGGTCTGGGTGCGAAGTGGGCCGTAATCACAAAGGTTTTTGTCCTGCCCGTTGCTTTCGCCCATAATCGACCCCACGTTTCCCAAGGTGCCGCCCCGTGGCCGCACCCGTGCCAGACCCCCGCAGGAGCCCCATGGAGCAATTTCGCAATATCGGTATCATCGGCCGCCTCGGCAGTTCCCAGGTGCTTGATACCATTCGCCGCCTGAAAAAATTCCTGCTCGACCGGCACCTGCACGTCATCCTCGAAGACACCATCGCCGAGGTGCTGCCGGGTCACGGCCTGCAGACATCCACGCGCAAGATGCTGGGCGAGGTATGCGACATGGTCATCGTCGTCGGTGGCGACGGCAGCCTGCTGGGCGCCGCCCGCGCCCTGGCCCGGCACAATGTGCCGGTGCTGGGTATCAACCGCGGCAGCCTGGGCTTTCTCACTGATATCCGCCCCGACGAGCTGGAGGTCAAGGTCGCCGAGGTGCTGGACGGTCACTACCTGGTGGAAAACCGCTTCCTGCTTCAGGCCGAAGTGCGCCGCCATGGCGAAACCATCGGCCAGGGCGACGCGCTCAACGACGTGGTGCTGCACCCCGGCAAGTCCACGCGCATGATCGAGTTCGAGATCTACATCGACGGCCAGTTCGTGTGCAGCCAGAAGGCCGACGGCCTGATCGTCGCCACGCCCACTGGCTCCACGGCCTATGCGCTGTCGGCGGGCGGGCCGATCATGCACCCCAAGCTCGACGCCATCGTCATCGTGCCCATGTACCCGCACACCCTGTCGGGCCGGCCCATCGTGGTGGATGGCAACAGCGAGCTGAAAATCGTCGTGGCCAAGGACATGACCATCTACCCGCAGGTGTCCTGTGACGGCCAGAACCATTTCACCTGCGCGCCCGGCGACACGGTCACGGTCAGCAAAAAGGCCCAGAAGCTGCGCCTGATCCACCCGCTGGACCATAATTACTACGAAGTCTGCCGCACCAAACTGGGCTGGGGCAGCCGGCTGGGGGGTAACGGAGACTGATGCTCGATCCCGCACGCAGCTACGATCTTATCGGTGACGTGCACGGTTGCGCTCATACCCTTGAGCACTTGCTCGACACCCTCGGTTACCGCAAACAGGGCGGCGTGTGGCGCCATGCCCAGCGCCAGGCGCTGTTCCTGGGCGATATCATCGACCGCGGCCCGCGCATCCGCGAGGCGCTGCACATCGTCCACGACATGGTCGATGCCGGCCAGGCGCGCTGCATCATGGGTAACCATGAATTCAACGCCCTGGGCTGGTGTACGGCGGCGCCCCCTGGCAGCGGCAAACAACATGTGCGCGAGCACACGCCGCGCCACGCCCGCCTGATCGGCGATACATTGGCCCAGTTCGAACAGCACCCCCAGGACTGGAAAGACTTCGTGCAGTGGTTCTATGACCTGCCGTTGTTCATCGACGCCGGGCGCTTCCGCCTGGTGCATGCCTGCTGGGACACCAGCATGATCCAACTGCTTCGCGGCCAATACCCCGACGGCTGCATCGACGAGCACTTTCTGCAGGCCGCTGCCGTGCCCGGCAGCTTTGCCTGCAACGTGTTCGACCGCCTGTTGCGCGGCACCGACATGCGCCTGCCCGATGGCCTGACCCTGACCGGCGGTGACGGCCTGACCCGCGCGTTCTTCCGCACCAAATTCTGGGAAGACGACCCCCAGACCTACGGTGACATCGTCTTCCAGCCCGACGCCCTGCCGGAAGAGGTGGCCAGCACGCCGCTGTCCAGCAGCCAGAAAAACAACCTGCTGCGCTATGGCGTCGACGAACCCCTGCTGTTCGTCGGCCATTACTGGCGCAGCGGCCGGCCATCGGCCATCCGCCCCAACCTGGCCTGCCTGGACTACAGCGCCGTGCTCTACGGCAAGCTGGTGGCCTACCGCCTGGACCAGGAAGCCGTCATCGACCCGCACAAGTTCGTGTGGGTCGATGTCGAGCGGGTGCAGGTGCAGCCATGAAGCCCGTCAGCGTGATGCGCCTGCCGCTGACCACCGACCTGAGCGGCTTCGTCAGCCTGCTGGAACGCCTGCAAGTGCCGCACCGGGTCAGTGAAGAAAGCGGCCAGCAGGTGCTGTGGGCGCTGGACGAGCACATGGCCGCCGATATCCGCGAGCTGTACCAGCGCTTTCCCGAGGGCAACGACGATATCGACCTCAGCCATGTGCAGCCACGCCCGGCCCTGACCCGGCCAAGCCTGGCCTGGCAGGTCCGCGCCTGCCCGGCTACCGCCCTGGTGCTGGTGCTGTGTTTTATCGTGGCGGCGGTGACCCTGTTGGGTGACAACTTCGACGCCTTGCACTGGCTGACCTTCCAGGACTTCAGCTTCGACAGCGAGCACCTGTACTTTCTACCCCTGGGCGCCAGCCTCGACGCCGGCCAATGGTGGCGGCTGTTCACCCCCATGTTGCTGCACTTCGGCGTGTTGCACCTGGCCATGAACGCCTTGTGGTACTGGGAGCTGGGCAAGCGCGTGGAAATCCTGCAGGGGCGCATCAACCTGGTGGGCCTGACGCTGCTGTTCGGCCTGTTGTCCAACACTGCGCAGTACTGGTACAGCGGGCCCACGCTGTTCGGCGGGCTGTCGGGTGTGCTCTACGGCCTGCTGGGGCACGTATGGGTGTACCAGTGGCTGGCGCCCAATAACGTCTACCGCATGCCCCGTGGCGTGATGGTCATGATGCTGGTGTGGCTGCTGGTGTGCATGACCCCGTTGATCAGCATGTTCGGCCAGATCGCCAATGCCGCCCACGTCGGCGGGCTGTTGGTCGGTTGTGTGACAGGGCTATTGGGTGGCGCCTTCGCGCGCCGTAAACTACGCGCATAAATTCTGGAGACGCCATGACTTCGTTCGCTCACATGATTGAAAACATCACCCCCGAGATCTACGAAAGCCTGAAACTGGCCGTGGAAATCGGCAAGTGGTCCGACGGCCGCAAGCTGACCACCGAGCAGAAGGAATTGTCCCTGCAAGCGGTGATCGCCTGGGAAATGCAGAACCTGCCCGAAGACCAGCGCACCGGCTACATGGGCCCGCAGGAATGTGCCTCGAAATCGGCGCCGGTGCCCAACATTCTGTTCAAGTCGGATGCGGTCCATTGAACGAGATTGCCCGCGGTTCCATCAGCAAGATGACCACCCGGCTCGACGGCCCGGTGGTGCAGTACAGCTTTCGCCTCGGTGACGTGGAAGTACCGGTCAACCCGCTGATCGGCAAGACCGTGCGCCTGGAATACCTGGGTGCCATCCACTGCAGCCACTGTGGCCGCAAGACCAAGACCAGCTTCAGCCAGGGCTACTGCTACCCCTGCATGACCAAGCTGGCCCAGTGCGACGTTTGCATCATGAGCCCCGAGCGCTGCCACTACGACGCCGGCACCTGCCGCGAGCCGTCCTGGGGCGAGCAGTTCTGCATGACCGACCATGTGGTGTACCTGGCCAACTCCTCGGGCATCAAGGTAGGCATCACCCGCGCCACCCAACTGCCTACCCGCTGGCTCGACCAGGGCGCCAGCCAGGCGCTGCCGATCGTGCGCGTTGCCACCCGCCAGCAATCCGGGCTGGTGGAAGACCTGTTCCGCTCGCAAGTGGCCGACCGTACCAACTGGCGCGCGCTGCTCAAGGGGGACGCAGCGCCGGTGGATCTTGGCGAAGTGCGCGACATGCTGTTCGACACCTGTGGCGCGGGCCTGACCCTGCTGCAGGAACGCTTCGGCCTGCAGGCGATCCAACCCCTTCATGACACCCCGGTGCTTGAAATCCGCTACCCCGTGGAGGCCTACCCGGCCAAGATCGCCAGTTTCAACCTGGACAAGAACCCCGTGGCAGAAGGCACGCTGCTGGGCATCAAGGGCCAGTACCTGATCTTCGATACCGGCGTGATCAACATTCGCAAATACACGGCGTATCAACTCGCCGTGCATCAGTAGAGGGACGTCAGCATGCGCACCGAACAGCCAAAAATGATTTACCTCAAGGACTACCAGGCGCCTGAGTACCTGATCGACGAAACGCACCTGACCTTCGAGCTGCACGACGACCATACCCTGGTCCACGCCCAACTGGTCATGCGCCGCAATCCGGCCCGTGGCGCCGGTCTGCCACCGCTGGTGCTCGATGGCCAGCAGCTGGAACTGCTGTCGGTGAGCCTGGGCGACGTGGAACTGGGCGCCAGCGACTACCAGGTCGACGACAGCTACCTGACCCTGCACCCCACGGCCGAGGCCTTCACGGTCGACACCAGCGTGCGCATCCACCCCGAGACCAACACGGCGCTTGAAGGCCTGTACAAGTCCGGCACGATGTTCTGCACCCAGTGCGAGGCCGAGGGCTTTCGCAAGATCACCTATTACCTCGACCGCCCGGACGTGATGAGCAAGTTCACCACCACGGTCAGTGCTGAACAGCACAGCTACCCGGTGCTGCTGTCCAACGGCAACCCCATCGCCAGCGGCCCTGGTGAGGACGGCCGCCACTGGGCCACCTGGGAAGACCCGTTCATGAAGCCGGCTTACCTGTTCGCGCTGGTGGCCGGTGACCTGTGGTGCGTGGAGGACACGTTCACCACGATGTCCGCCCGGGAAGTGACCCTGCGCATCTACGTCGAGCCGGAAAACATCGACAAATGCCAGCACGCCATGACCAGCCTGAAGAAGTCCATGCTCTGGGACGAAGAGGTGTATGGCCGCGAGTACGACCTGGACATCTTCATGATCGTCGCGGTCAACGACTTCAACATGGGCGCCATGGAGAACAAGGGCCTCAACATCTTCAACTCCAGCGCCGTGCTGGCGCGTGCCGAAACCGCCACTGACGCCGCTCACCAGCGCGTCGAGGCCATCGTCGCCCACGAATATTTCCACAACTGGTCGGGCAACCGCGTCACCTGCCGCGACTGGTTCCAGCTGTCGCTCAAGGAAGGCTTCACGGTGTACCGCGACGCCGGCTTCTCCTCGGACATGAACTCGGCCACGGTCAAGCGCATCCAGGACGTGGCGTACCTGCGCACCCACCAGTTCGCCGAAGACGCCGGCCCCATGGCCCACGCCGTGCGCCCCGACAGCTTCATCGAAATCTCCAACTTCTACACCCTCACCGTGTACGAGAAGGGCGCCGAAGTGGTGGGCATGCTCCACACCCTGCTGGGCGCCGAGGGCTTCCGCAAAGGCAGCGACCTGTACTTCGAGCGCCATGACGGCCAAGCCGTGACCTGCGACGACTTCGTCAAGGCCATGGAAGATGCCAACGGTGTCGACCTGACGCAGTTCAAACGCTGGTACAGCCAGGCCGGCACACCGCGGCTGCAAGTGACCGAGGCTTACGATGGCGCGGCGAAAACCTACAGCCTGCACTTCCACCAGACCTGCCCGGCCACCCCGGACAAGGTCGAGAAGTTGCCGTTCGTGATCCCCGTGGCCCTGGGCCTGATCGACGCCCATGGCAACGACCTGCCGCTGCGCCTGGCCGGTGAAACCGAGGCCGTGGGCACCACCCGCGTCATCTCGGTCACCGAAGAAGACCAGACCTTCGTCTTCGAAGGCATCGACGCCAAACCGCTGCCCTCGCTGCTGCGCGGCTTCAGCGCGCCGGTGAAGCTGAGCTTCGACTACGACCGCGACCAGTTGATGGTGCTGATGCAGCACGACAGCGACGGCTTCAACCGTTGGGACGCCGGCCAGCGTCTGGCCGTGCAGTGCCTGCAGGACCTGACGCAGCAATACATGCAGAACAGCCCCATGGTGCTCGACCCGCGGCTGATCACGGCGCTGGGCACGGTATTGGCTGACCACAGCCTGGACCAGGCCATGGTCGCCGAAATGCTCTCGTTGCCGAGCGAAGCCTACCTGGCCGAACTCAGCGACCGCGCCGAAGTGGATGCCATCCACGCCGCCCGTGAATTTGCCCGCGCACAGATCGCCGAGCACCTGTACGGCGCCCTGTGGCAGCGCTACCAGGCCAACCGGGCGATCTCCCGCGACACTGCCTACATCCCCGAGGCCGAGCACTTCGCCCGTCGCGCCCTGCAGAACATCGCCCTGTCGTACCTGATGCTCACGGCCAAGCCCGACGTGCTGGAAGCGACGCTTGAGCAGTACGAAGCCTGTGACAACATGACCGAGCGCCTCACCGCTCTGGCCGTGCTGGTGAATTCGCGGTTCGACGCCGAGAAGGAAAAGGCGTTGGCGGCGTTCGCCGAGCACTTCAAGGACAACCCGCTGGTCATGGACCAATGGTTCAGCGTCCAGGCCGGCAGCACGCTGCCCGGTGGCCTGGCGCGGGTCAAGGCGCTCATGCAGCACCCGGCCTTCACCCTGAAGAACCCCAACAAGGTGCGTGCCCTGATCGGCGCGTTCGCCCAGCAGAACCTGGTCAACTTCCACGCCGTGGATGGTTCGGGTTACCGCTTCCTGGCGGACCTGGTGATCGAGCTGAACGCCTTGAACCCGCAGATCGCCTCGCGCCAACTGTCGCCGCTGACCCGCTGGCGCAAGTACGACCCGCATCGTCAGGCGCTGATGCGCGGCGAGCTGGAGCGAATCCTGGCTTCGGGGGCGTTGTCGAGTGATGTGTATGAGGTGGTGAGCAAGAGTCTGGCTTGAGTTTTTGGTTGTTCATGAGATCGAGCGCCGCCCGCGCGGCGCTCGATCTTGAGAACACCTAAAGTCCCAAGTCTTGCCTCCTGCATGCACTACACCTCTCAAGCCCCACATTCAATCACCCCATTCTGTAAGAATAATTACCTACCGCTGTAAGTCTATTCAGAAGAACACGCTTCCCCCCAAAAAAACCTTTCTATCCCCGCCAACCCTTGGCACTCTTGCTCCCTGATCCACATCTGCCAATCATACAAAACAGTCAAGCTTGGGAAACTTCCTACGGATAAGGCTTGGCTGTTCGAAAAATAATAATATTTTCAGGGAGAACATCGCGATGCCCATCAACACCAGCCGCACGCCCCTAGGCGCTGCACCGGCGCGAGCCGGGTATACCTTGGCCGGGCTGCTGCCCTTCATGGCCTGTGTGCCCGCGGAGGCCGTGGAGTTCAGTTTTCTCGACGATGAAGTGCATGGCTCTTTCGATACCACGGTTTCCTATGGCCAATTATGGCGTGTGCAAGGTCGCGACAAGAGCAACGACGATATAAATGCCAATGACGGCAATCGCAACTTCGACCCTGGTCTGGTTTCGTCGGTATATAAGATTACAAGTGAGCTGGAAACTTCCTACAGGAACTACGGATTGTTCCTAAGGGCGAGCGGGTTTTACGATAGCCGTATCATGAATGAGCATACGGATTACAATCATAACAACACTCCGGCGCAGCCCAGCCAGAGTTCCCCTGACAACCGCCACTTCACCCGTGCCACCCGCCGTAACGCCGGCAGTGACGTGCAGATCCTCGACGCCTATGTACGTGGCGACTGGGAGGTGGCGGGCAAACCGGTGGCCGGGCGCCTGGGCCGCCAGGTATTCAATTGGGGGGAGGGGCTGTTTTACCGCGGTGGGGTGAACACCACCAACCCCATCGACGCAGCCCAGTTCCGCCTGCCCGGCGCGGAGCTCAAGGAAGTGCTGATGCCGGTGGAGGCGCTGAACTTCAGCGTCGGCCTCACGGACAACCTGTCCATGGAAAGCTTCTACCAGTTCAACTGGAAGGAAACCGCCATCGACCCGGTGGGCACCTATTTCGCCGAGACCGACCTGTTCGCCAAGGGCGGCCACAGCGCCTATGCCACGGTGCCGCAACTGCGCGCCGTGAGTGCCCTGCATCAGGGGCTGAGCGCCTTGGGCGTGGGTGGGTTGCAGGGCGGTCCGGGGCTGGACGGCAATGGCAACCTCAAGGTAGCCAGCATTGGGCCCGACATCAATGCCCGGGATGATGGCCAGTTCGGCGTAGCGTTCCGCTACAACGCCGAACAGTTGAACAACACCGAGTTCGGCTTCTACTTCGTCAATTACCACAGCAAGGAGCCTACCATCCACGCTGACCTGGGCGCCTACAAAGGCCTGAACATGGCGCAGATCAAGGGCGCCGCGGCCCCTGGCGTGCAGCAGCAGGTGGCGCAGGCCATGGGCGTCAGTGTCGCGCAGTTGCAGGCCGCCATGGCCGCCGACCCCTCCGGGCAGGTCGCCCGCACCTACCAGGCTACCCTGCAATCGGCCGCCGACGGCGTCGCCGCGCTGGACGTGGCCAACCAGGTCAGCGGGCGCCGGGAGTATGCCGAGGACATCCGCATGTTCGGCGTCAGCTTCAACACCCGGGTCGGCGAGGCGGCGCTGTTCGGCGAGCTGGCCTACCGGCCGAACATGCCCATCGGCATCGGCACCACCGGCGACCTGCTCGACGACCTGTTGACCCAGGCCGGAAAGCTGGCGAACGGCGAGCTGGTGAACATCGGTGGTCAGTACGTGCGCCTGGGCGACGAGGTCAAGAGCAGCGAGCGGGTACAGATGTTCAATGCCTCCCTGGGCACGCTCTACAACTTCGGCCCGCGCCTGGGCTTCGACGGTGTCACGGCGGTGGCCGAGGTGGCCTCCGAGCACCTGCGCGGCAGCAGCCTGCAATACACCGCCTTCGATGGCACCCGCCGCTATTACTCCAGCCGTGCCAACGCCGCTTATGCCGTGGGTTTCGGTGACGACGCGCAGATCACCCGCGATGCCTACGGCGCCACGCTGATGCTGATGGGCACCTGGAACAACGTGCTGGGCGGCATGAACGTCACGCCGTTCATCACCTACAAGGATGACTTCAAGGGCAACTCGCACCAGACCGGCAATTTCATCGAGGGCCGCAAGGCCTATTCGGTGGGCCTCAAGGCCAGCTACCAGAACCGCCTGGAAGGCGAACTGCAGTACACCGAGTTCTATGGTGCCGGCCAGAAAAATGCCACGCGCGACCGCGACAACCTCGGTTTCAACGTCAAATACTCGTTCTAAGGAAGCGTCCGATGCCACCTGTTTTCCGTTTGTCCGGTCTTTCCTTGCTGCTGGTGCTGTTCGCCACCCCCGTGCTGGCCGCCGACCCCGCTGGCGCTGCCAGGCTGGGCCAGGCACTGACGCCCCTGGGCGCCGAACAGGCAGGGAATGCCGCTGGCACCATCCCGGCCTGGACCGGCGGCCTGGTCGCGCCCCCGGCAGGGTATGGCGGCCCTGGCCGCCACCATGTCGACCCGTTCCCCGCGGACACGCCGCTGTTCACCATCACCGCCGCCAACCTGGCCCAGTACCGCGACCACCTGAGCCCAGGGCAGATGGCGCTGTTCGCGGCCTACCCCGACACGTTCCGCATGCCGGTCTACGCCACGCGGCGCACGGGCGCCGCGCCGCAGTGGGTCTACGACAATACTCGCTACAATGCCGCCAACACCGGATTGGTCGCGGATGGCAACGGCTTCGGCAACGCGCGTGGCGGCATTCCATTCCCGCTGCCCGCCAGTGGCGTTGAAGCGGTGTGGAACCACATCGCCCGCTACCGTGGCGTCTATGTGGAGCGGCGCGCCGCGGAGGTGGCCGTGCAACGCAATGGCAGCTACCTGCCGATCATTTCCCAGCAGCGCGGCCTGTTTCGCTTCCACGACCAGCAGGCCACCGATGCCCAGCAGGACAACATCCTGTTCTACTACATGAACCAGATCCGCAGCCCGGCCCGGCTGGCTGGTGGGGTGGTGCTGGTGCACGAGACCATCGATCAGGTGCGTGAACCGCGCCAGGCGTGGGCCTACAACGCCGGCCAACGGCGCGTGCGGCGTGCGCCGAGCCTGGCGTATGACACGCCCATCACTGCCGCCGACGGCCTGCGCACCGCCGATGACACCGACATGTTCAACGGCGCCCCGGACCGTTATGACTGGAAGCTGGTGGGCAAGCAGGAAGTCTATATCCCCTACAACAACTACCGCCTGGGGCAACCGTCGGTCAAATACGCCGACCTGCTCAAGCCCGGGCACCTGAACCCTGACCTGGCGCGCTATGAGCTGCATCGGGTCTGGGTAGTGGAGGGCACCTTGAAGCCTGGCGCACGGCACCTGTACGCCAAGCGCAGGCTGTACCTGGACGAAGACAGCTGGCAGGCGGCGGTGGTCGACCAGTACGACGGCCGGGGCGAGCTATGGCGGGTGTCGATGGCGTACCTGAAGAACTTCTACGAACTGCCCACCACCTGGTCGGCGCTGGACGTGTTCCACGACCTGCAGGCCCGGCGGTATCACGTGCAGAACCTGGACAGCGAAGAGGCCAGCACAGTCGACTTCAGCCAGCCGGTGCCAGGGGTGGCTGAGTTCAGCCCGGCAGCGTTGCGGCGCACAGGCACCCGCTAGCCATCAGGGCCGATGATGCTCCGACATTCAGCCTTGCCACGGCTTTTACGCGGTGGCATGGCTTGCCGCGCTCGCGCTGTTCTTCGCCGAGGCTCTGGCCTGCAGGTGCGCGGCGCTCTGCTAGGGTTTCGAGAGCAGCAGGTGGCGGGCGCGGGGTAACAATTCATTACGCCATGCGCGTTGTCAGCCCGATTCAAGGCTGGCTAGGATAGGACAGCTTTCGCGGCCCTCTGGCCTGCAGGTTTCAGCCACTGCAGGGCGGGGCGCCAACCCAGGCGCGTCCAATAACAATAATGGGGAGTGCTCTATGAGCGAGCCGGTCAGGGGTGGCGGCACGTGCGCCACAGGGAAAAGAGCGTGGCCGCGGTGTTGGGCTCTGGCGCTGGGGCTGGCCATGGCGGGCCTCGGGTCTGCTGCCCTGGCCAGCGAGCCCGCTGCCGATGACGGCGCCTGGTCGGTGGTGTCGGCCAAGTCGGTGCGCAGCCTGGTGCTGGATGTGGTGGCGGCCGGCCCGCGGCTGGTCGCGGTCGGTGACCGTGGGCATATCCTCTACTCCGACGACCAGGGCCAGCACTGGACCCAGGCCAAGGTCCCCAGCCGACAGCTGCTGACCGCCGTGGTCTTTGTCGACGCCCAGCATGGTTGGGCCGTGGGCCACGACGCGCAGATCCTCGCCACTACCGATGGTGGTGTCACCTGGAACAAGCAGTTCGAAGACCTCAAGCGCCAGGCGCCGCTGCTGGACCTGTGGTTCAAGGATGCCAGCACGGGTTTCGCCGTGGGCGCCTATGGCGCCTTCCTGGCGACCACCGATGGCGGGCAGCACTGGGAAGACGTCAGCGAGCGCATCGACAACCCCGATCAGTTTCACTTCAATGCCATCGGCGCGGTGAAGGACAGCGGCCTGTTCATTGTCGGCGAGCAGGGCAGCCTGTTCCGCTCCCGGGACTGGGGCCACAGCTGGGAAAAGGTCCAGGGACCCTATGAAGGCTCGTTGTTTGGCCTGCTGCCCACCGGCGAGCCGCAGACCCTGCTGGTGTACGGCTTGCGCGGCAACCTTTACCGCTCCACCGATTTTGGCGACACCTGGACCAACATCCCCTTGCAGGGCCCCCGTGGCCCGCTGGAGTTCGCGCTGTCCGGGGCCACCCGCCTGGCCGATGGCACGCTGGTGCTGGTGGGCAACAGCGGCACGGTGCTGCGCAGCAGCGATGACGGCAAGACCTTCAGCCTGTTCAACCGCCCAGACCGTCTGTCGCTCTCGGCGGTCACCGCCGGCGCCAACGGCACCCTCGTACTGGCCGGCCAGGGCGGTGTGCGTGTCGCAGCCGCCACCGGCGCCGACCTGAGTCAACAACAGGTGAGCCAACCATGACCGTCCGGGAGCAGATTGCCATGAGCCGCCATCATCAGGACAAGGCCACCTTCCTTGAACGCCTGATCTTCAACCACCGCCCCGCGGTGATCATCCTCTGCCTGCTGGTCAGCGTTTTCCTGTTCTGGCAGGCCACGCTGATTCGCCCCTCCACCAGCTTCGAGAAAATGATCCCGCTCAAGCACCCGTTCATCGAGCGCATGCTGGAGCACCGCAACGACCTGGCCAACCTGGGCAATACCGTGCGCATCTCGGTAGAGGCGGTGAACGGTGACATCTTCAACAAGGACTACATGGAGACCTTGCGCCAGATTCACGACGAAGCCTTCTACATTCCCGGTGTCGACCGCTCGGGCATGAAATCGTTGTGGAGCCCCAGCGTGCGCTGGACTGAAGTGACCGAGGAGGGCTTTGCCGGTGGCGAGGTGATTCCCCAGAGCTACGACGGTTCGCCCGACAGCCTGGAACTGCTGCGCAGCAACATCCTCAAGTCCGGCCAGGTAGGGCGGCTGGTGGCCAACGACTTCAAGTCGAGCATCGTCGATATTCCGCTGCTGGAGGCCTACCCCGATCCCAATGACCAGGGCACCCTGGTCAAGCTCGACTACCAGCAGTTTTCCCACAGCCTGGAAGAGAAGATCCGCGACAAATTCCAGGCCCAGAACCCTAACGTGAAGGTACACATCGTCGGCTTCGCCAAGAAGGTCGGCGACCTGATCGACGGCTTGCTGATGGTGGTGATGTTCTTCGGCGTGGCCTTCGTCATCACCCTGGTGTTGCTGTATTTCTTCACCTGGTGCATCCGCAGCACCATTGCCGTGCTGGTCACCACCCTGGTGGCGGTCACCTGGCAACTGGGCTTGATGCACGCCTTCGGCTTTGGCCTGGACCCGTACTCGATGCTGGTGCCGTTCCTGATCTTCGCCATCGGCATTTCCCACGGCGTGCAGAAGATCAACGGCATTGCCCTGCAGTCCAGTGACGCCGACAACGCCCTGACGGCGGCGCGGCGTACCTTTCGGCAACTGTTCCTGCCGGGCATGATCGCGATTCTGGCCGACGCCGTGGGCTTCATCACCCTGCTGATCATCGACATCGGCGTGATCCGCGAGCTCGCCCTGGGGGCGTCGATCGGGGTGGCGGTGATCGTCTTCACCAACCTGATTCTATTGCCGGTGGCCATTTCCTACGTAGGCATCAGCAAGCGCGCCATCGAGCGCAGCAAAAAGGACTCCGTGCGGGAACACCCGTTCTGGCGGGCGCTGTCGAACTTCGCCAGCGCGAAAGTGGCGCCTGTCTCGGTGGGCCTGGCCATCGTGGCGATGGCCGGTGGCCTGTGGTACGGCCACAACCTGAAGATCGGCGACCTCGACCAGGGTGCACCGGAGTTGCGCCCGGACTCGCGGTACAACCGTGACAACCAGTTCATCATCGACCACTACGCCACCAGTTCCGACGTGCTGGTGGTCATGGTCAAGACCGCCGCCGAAGGTTGCTCGCGCTACGAGACCATGCAGCCGATGGACGAGCTGATGTGGCAACTGGACAACACCGCCGGGGTGCAGTCGACGATATCGCTGGTGACCGTGTCCAAGCAGGTGATCAAGGGCATGAACGAGGGCAACCTGAAATGGGAAAGCCTGTCGCGCAACCCCGAGGTGCTCAACAGCTCGGTAGCCCGTGCCGACGGCCTGTACAACGGCGACTGTTCGCTGGCGCCGCTGTTGGTGTTCCTCAACGACCACAAGGCCGAGACCCTCGACCGCGCCGTGGCAGTGGTCAAGCAGTTCGCCGCCAGCCATGACCGTGACGGTCTGCAGTTCCAGCTGGCGGCGGGCAATGCCGGTATCGAGGCGGCCACCAACGAAGTCATCAAACAGGCCGAGCTGACCATCCTGGTGCTGGTGTACCTCTGCGTGGCGGTGATGTGCCTGATCACCTTCCGCTCCTTCGCCGCCACCCTGTGCATCGTCCTGCCGCTGGTGCTCACCTCGGTGCTGGGCAACGCGCTGATGGCCTTCATGGGCATCGGCGTAAAGGTCGCCACCTTGCCGGTGGTGGCCCTGGGCGTGGGCATAGGCGTGGACTACGGCATCTACATCTACAGCCGCCTGGAAAGCTTCCTGCGCGCCGGGCTGCCGTTGCAGGAAGCCTATTACCAGACGCTCAAATCCACCGGCAAGGCGGTACTGTTCACCGGGTTATGCCTGGCCATTGGCGTGTGCACCTGGATCTTCTCGGCCATCAAGTTCCAGGCCGACATGGGCTTGATGCTCACGTTCATGTTGCTATGGAACATGTTCGGCGCGCTGTGGCTGCTGCCGGCGCTGGCGCGGTTCCTGATCAAGCCGGAGAAAATGGCGGGCAAGCAGGGCGGCTCGTTGTTTGCCCATTGACCGGCAGCGCGTGGCGTCGCGCCCCTGTGGGACCGGGCAGGTGGTAAGGGACTCGTTCGCGACGCGGATCGATGAAGGAGTGCCGCGGTGGGGAAGAGCGGCAGAGGGGCAGCTTTAAGCGTCAAGCTGCAAGCCAAGGCAATCCGCGTACCGCCGTCGCCTTGGCTTGCAGCTTGCAACTGAGCTTAGAAGAACACTTTCAGCAACAGGCTGGCAGTATTCTGGTTGGTCTCGAAGCTATGGGTGCTCTGGATACCGTACTTGTCTTTCCAGTAGTCGTACTCAAAGCCCACGTAGACCTTCTGCGGCGTCCAGCTCAAGGCCTTGCCCAGGTCATACTTGACCTGCGGGTTGAAGTGCAGGTTCTTGTGGTAGTCGCCGTTCTTGTTCGAGTCGCTACCGATGACCCAGTCCATGTAGCCGTCGATGAGGATGTCGGACTTGCCCACCGGAATGGTGTAGGACCACACCGGCGTGATCTGCCAGACGTTGTTGCCCGCACGGTCGCCGTCGACGATACGGTCGTAGAAGTTCAGCTGGAAGTAGTCGAAGCCTGGGATGTTCAGGTCAAAGCCCGGGCCGATCAGGTAGGACTCCACGTCACCCTCGCCGAACTCGTAGGTCATGGCCAGGAGCACGTCCTTGACCGGGCCGTAACCGATCTGCTGGCCGAAGATCTTGCTGGCAGAGAGGCGCGGGCTGAACTCGCCGTACAGGGTGTTGCGGCCGACGCCGGAATCTTTTTTGCCGTTGTAGAAGATGTTATCCACGAACAGGAAGTTATCGCCGTACTTCCAGCTGTCGGCGTGTTCAAACGTGACGGTCTGCTGATTCTCCGGGTTGACCTTGAAGTTTTGGCCATACAGGTAGGTCAGGCTATTGCTTTGCCATTGCAGCCAGCCATTATCGTCGGCTGCAGCGTAGCCACCCGCCAGCAGGCCACCGGCCGCCATCAGGCTCGAAAGAACACGTTTCATTGTTTTGCTCCCAGGTTTTATTTCAGTCTGTGTTGCTAGGTGGCGCTCTGTGGTGGCGCCTTTTGGTTTACATGAAAAGTCGTCCAACTGGTCAACTTCCCCCGCGGCGCATCTGTGATAGCAAGAGCCTTGCCAACGTCATCGAAAGGCCAAAGAAATCCCGTCGGCTGTTGTCGATAAACAGTCGAATGGTGTTCGATTGGCTGCAAACGAAGACGCGGCGGGGCGGGCGCCCGCTCCTGTACAAGAGGTCAGCTTTATCGGGGAAAATATCCCCCCGGTTTTACGCGGGCGCGCAGATTACTGACTCGCGCGGCGCGGCTCAAGTGCTCTGTTACAGAGCAGGCGCAGCAAAAGTGGGGCACTCGGTCAGCTTTTCTACCCGGTGCCCCTTCTTTCAGTGCTGATGCGCCTCTCTGGCCAGGGCCTCGCGCTCGGCACCGCCGAGTACGTTGAACAGCAGGTTGAGCAGCACCGCGCTCAACGTGGCCATTGCAATACCGCTGTGGGTGATGGGGCCCATCCACAAGGGCAACTGGGAAAAGAACTCCGGGCGCACCACCGGGATCAGGCCCATGCCGATGCTCACCGCCACCAGCAACTGGTTGCGGCGGTCACCGATATCGGCTTCCTGGAGGATCTTGATCCCGGTGGCCGCGACCATGCCGAACATGGCAATGGCGGCGCCGCCCAGTACCGCGGGAGGAATCGAGGCCACCAGGTAGGCAGCCTTGGGCACCAGGCTCAGGGCGATCAGAAAGCTGCCGGCGACGATGGTCACAGAGCGGCAACGCACGCCGGTCATCTGCACCAGGCCGATGTTCTGGGCGAAGGAGGAGTGGGTGAAGGTATTGAAGAAACCGGCCACGAACGAGGCGGCGGCGTCGCACAGCAGGCCGCGGCGCAGCATGCCGGGGGTGACTTCGCGGTCGGTGATCTTGCCCAGGGCCAGGAACATGCCCGTGGACTCGACGAAGATGATCACCACCACCAGGCACATGGACAGCACCGGTGCCAGGCTGAAGGTGGGCAGGCCGAAGTGCAGGGGCGTGACCACCTGCAACCACGGCGCGGCAGCCAGCCCGGAAAGGTCGACCATGCCGATCAGGCCCGACAGCACATAGCCCAGCACCATGCCGATGAGCACCGAAATGTTGACCCAGAAACCGCTCATGAAACGGTGGATCAGCAGAATCGTCGCCAGCACCAGGCCGGCCACGATGAGGTAGACAGGCGAGCCGAAAGGCAGCGCCTTGGCGCCACCACCGGCCCAGTTGACCGCCACGGGGAACAGCGACAGGCCGATGGACGTGATCACGGTGCCCGTGACCAGCGGGGGAAAGAACCGCACGATCTTGGACATGAACGGCGCGATGATCATGCCGAAGAACCCCGCGGCGATGGTGGCGCCGAAGATGCCCGGCAGCCCCACGCCCTGCATGCCAGCCATGGCCACCATGCTCGCGACCGCGGCGAAGCTGGCGCCCATCATCACCGGCATGCGAATGCCCAGGGCGCCTATGCCCATGGACTGCACCACGGTGGCCACACCGGCCACCAGCAGGTCGGCGTTGATGAGGAAGGCGATTTCTTCCCGGGAGAGGCCGGCTGCCTGCCCAACGATCAGCGGCACCGCGATGGCGCCCCCGTACATCAGCAACACATGCTGCAAACCCACTAGAATCAGTTGCATCAACGGCAGGGGCTGTCTGGGTGGCGCAGGGGGGATGCGCGCGTGGCTTGACTCGGACATGCAACACCTCGGATTTTGTTGTTATTGAGGAGAAGCAGCTGCAAGCGGCAAGCTATCAGCTTCAGGCAGGCGTTCGCCGGTGCCGTTGCTTCAACTTGCAGCTTGCCGCTCAACGCTTGCAACGGTTTGCTTCAGTTCACCTGCGCACCCTTGGCGATCCACTGCCCCACCAGGTTGCGCTCTTCCTGGGTCATCTGCGTGATATTGCCCAGCGGCATGATCTGGCTGGCCACGGCCTGCGCCTGGATGCGCGGGGCCAGTTGCTGGATCTGCTGCGGGGTGTCGAACATGATCCCGGCCGGGGCGCTGGAGAACAGCGGGCTGGTCGGCTTGGCCGAATGGCACACCGCGCAGCGCTCCTGGATCACCCCATGCACCTGGTCGAAGTTCACGCTGCTGGCCTGCGCCGGTTGTTCGGCCGGGGCCGCTTGGGCCGGGGCGGCGGGCATTTCATCGGCGCGCTTGCCGCCAATGGCGGTGCCGGGCAGCGGCTGGTACTCGATCTTCGGTGCCTGGGCCACATCGCTGGTGTTGGCCATTTGCAGGGGGCCGGTGACGAAGGCCAGGCAGATCATCCCCAGGGCGCCAGCGGGCAGGGCCCAGGCGAACTTGTGGTTGTTGTGGCGGGTGTTGAAGTAGTGGCGCACCACCACCGCGACCACCGCGATGCCTGCCAGGATCAGCCAGTTGTAGTGGCTGCCGTAGGTGCTGGGGAAGTGGTTGCTGATCATGATGAACAGCACGGGCAGGGTGAAGTAGTTGTTGTGCCGCGAACGCAGCAGGCCCTTGGCTGGCAGGGTCGGGTCCGGCGTGCGGTTTTCGGCGATGGCCGCCACCAGTGCGCGCTGGGCGGGCATGATGATGCGGAACACGTTACCCACCATGATGGTGCCGATGATGGCGCCGGTGTGCAGGTACGCGCCGCGGCCACTGAACACCTGGCTGAAGCCATAGCAGGCGGCGATGATCAGCACGAACAGCACCAGGCCCAGCAGACCGGGGCGCTTGCCCAGGGGCGAGTCGCACAGCACGTCATAGATGAACCAGCTGGCGATCAGCGCGCCCACGCCGATGGCGATGCCTTCCGGCCCGCTGAGGGTGCTGCCGGGGGCCAGCAGGTAAAGGGTGGGGTTGGAGTAGAACACCACGCACAGCAGCACGATGCCCGACATCCAGGTCCAGTAGGCTTCCCATTTGAACCAGTGCAGGTTGTCCGGCATGGTCGGTGGGGCCAGCTTGTATTTTTCCAGGTGGTAGATGCCGCCACCGTGAATGGCCCACAGGTCGCCGCTCAAGCCTTCGCGAGGGTTGCTGCGGTTGAGGTTGTTCTCCAGCCAGACGAAATAGAAGGACGCGCCAATCCAGGCGATCCCGACGATCATGTGAATCCAGCGCACGCCCAGATTCAGCCATTCCATCAGATGTGCTTGCACAGTCGTAACCTCTTGCCGTGCCACTGCGGTGCAATGGCCAGCCTTCTCTTATTGGTGGGGGGCGAGGACCAGCAGCTCGTCCTCATTGAAGAAATGCTCGTCGCAGTTGTTGCCGGAACCACTGCGATCAACCACCAGGAAGTCATCCCGCTTTTCGATCGTCAGCACCGGGTGGTGCCATACGCCGCGATGGTAATTGATGCCCTGCCTGCCATTGGTGATGAAGGCGCGGACCAAGCCTGATACAGGTGCATCGCCACGTGGCGCGACCACGATCAGAAAGGGGTTGCCCAGCAGCGGCACGAAGGCCTGGCTGCCAAGCGGGTGGCGCTCCAGCATGCGCACGGTCAACGGCATGTCCAGCACGTCGGCGCGGAAGATGCTGATGATCGCCTTGTCGTCGGGCGTGGCGGTCTCGACCGTGGCCAGACGGTGAAAACGCATGGTCGAGCCATTGTTGATCATGAAGTGGTCGCTGCCGTCGGTTTCGATCACGTCACCGAAGGGGGCGAAGGCTTCTTTGGTCAGGGGCTCGATCATTAGTGTGCGCATTGTTCTGTCTCTGTTCGATGTGCTTGATCACTGCGGGGCCGGGCGTGGTTCGGGAAGCGGGCGGCGCGGTAGAGCTGAAGCGCCGCGGTGTCCTTTTCCCGAGCTTCGCCCGGTCCCACAGGGTTTTGCGACCTGCCCGTTATTTGGCGACCTTGCCGAGCACGCGCAAGCGGCTCACGCCACCGTCCGGGAACACGTTCAGGCGGATGTGGGTGATGGGCCCCAGGTCCTTGATCTGCTCCTGGAAGCTGTGCTCCTGGTGCATCTGCAGTTTCTGGCTGGGCAGCAGCTCACGCCAGAACAGGCTCTGGGTTTCGATCTGGCTGTCGGTGCCGCCTTTGACGAACGCGCCCTGGATGGAGCAGCTGTCCGGGTAGTTGCCCTTGAAGTGCAGGGTATCGACGATCACGTGCTCCACGGTGCCGGCGTGGCCCAGGGCGACGATCACCCAGTCATTGCCCGGCGTGCGGCGGCGCGCGGTTTCCCAGCCGTCACCCATGTTGATGCCACGGCCCGGGTTGAGGATGTTGCTCATGCGCCCGAAGTGCTCGTCGGAGCAGGCCAGGGCACGGCCGCCGTTGAGGGCGCTGGCCAGGTCCACCTGTTCGTTGTCACCGGTGGCCGACCAGTCGCGGAACGGCACGCCGTACACCCGCAGGCGGGCTACGCCGCCGTCCGGGTAGATGTTGAAGCGCAGGTGGGTGTACGCCTGGGCATCGTTGATTTCGTGGTAGTGGTGGCTGTTGCCCTGCAGCTCGACCGCCGGCAGCACTTCAGTCCACTGGGTGGCATCGGTCGGGTCACCCTCCGCCACGAAACAGCCTTCCAGGGAAGCCGAGGGCGGGAAGTTGCCGGTAAAGAACGAGGTGTCGATGTCCACGCCCTTGATCGAGCCTGGCACGCCCAGGCGGATCACCGCGCTGTCGTAGCCTTCGAAGCGCTTGCGGCGCGATTCCCATCCGTCCATCCACTTGCCGTTGTCGTCGAACACACCCTCTTTCCACACCGCGGGGGTGGGCTGGAACAGGCGGTTGACGTCGGCGAACCAGTCGTCGGTGACCGAGATGGCCTGGGTGCCCAGGCGCGCGTCGGCCAGGTTGACGAACTTCTCGAAGGGTACGGCGTATGCTTTCATTTTTTCTTGTCTGCCTTGAATGGGGGGCTGGGGAGGGCGGTTACAGGGTCAGTAATCGGAACAGGGCAATCTTGTTGATCTGCGCCAGGGCTTCCTTGAACTCGGCCTCGACCGAGTTGTGGATGCGCACTTCGAACGCGGCGAGGATCTGATGCCGGTTGCTGCCTTTGACTGCCATGATGAAGGGGAACCTGAACTTGGCCTTGTAGGCGTCGTTCAGCTCCGTGAAGCGCTGGAACTCTTCGGTGGTGCATTGGTGAATACCGGCGCCGGCCTGTTCGTGGGTGCTGGCTTCGGTCAGTTCGCCCTGGACGGCGGCTTTGCCGGCCAGGTCGGGGTGCGCGTTGATCAACGCCAGCTGGCTGGCGTGGTCGGCGCTCAACAGGATGTCGCTCATGCGCTGGTGCAGGGTTTCGATCTGGTCGAGCTCGGGGCCCTGGCCCAGGTCGAAGGCCTTGCGGGCCACCCATGGCGAGTGCTCGTAGATGTCGGCGAAGGCGGCGACAAAGGCGTCGCGGTCCAGGGTGGAGGGCTTGAGGGTCTGGAAAGCGGTCATTGCGCGGCCTCTGCCTGGTACGGGTGGGTCTCGTGCCAGTGCCGGGCGATGTCGACGCGGCGGGCGAACCACACCTGGTCGTGGCCCTGCACGTAGTCGATGAAGCGCTTGAGCGAGGCCAGCCGCGCCGGGCGGCCGATCAGCCGGCAGTGCAGGCCGATGGAAAGCATCTTCGGTGCTTCGGCACCCTCGGCGTACAGCACGTCGAAGGCGTCCTTGAGGTATTCGAAGAAGTCATCGCCCTTGTTGAAGCCTTGCACCTGGGTAAAGCGCATGTCGTTGGTGTCCAGGGTGTACGGGATCACCAGGTGCGGCTTGCCGGTGGGGTTGTTGCCTTCCCAGTAGGGCAGGTCATCGTCATAGGTGTCGGAGTCGTAGAGGAAGCCGCCTTCCTCCATCACCAGCCGGCGGGTATTGGGGCCGGTGCGGCCGGTGTACCAGCCCAGCGGGCGCTCGCCGCTGATTTCGGTGAGGATGCGGATGGCTTCGAGCATGTGCTCGCGCTCCTGTGCCTCGTCCATGTACTGGTAGTCGATCCAGCGATAGCCGTGGCTGCAGATCTCGTGGCCGGCGGCGACCATGGCACGGATCACGTCCGGGTGGCGCTGGGCGGCCATGGCCACGGCGAAGATGGTCAATGGAATGCCGGCGTCCTTGAACACCTTGAGCACCCGCCAAACGCCGGCACGGCTGCCGTATTCGTATAGCGACTCCATGCTCATGTTGCGTTCGCCCTGCAACGGCTGGGCGGCGACCATTTCGGACAGGAAGGCTTCGGACTCTTTGTCACCGTGCAGGATAGTGCGCTCGCCGCCTTCCTCGTAATTGAGCACGAACGACAGGGCGATGCGCGCATTGCCCGGCCAGCGGGGGTGGGGCGGGTTGGGGCCGTAACCGATCAGGTCGCGTGGGTAGTCAGCGCTCACTGCATTCTTCCTTCTTCGCGTCATGGGTTGGCGGGAGGCCCTGATGAGGTTGGCCGCCCGGCGATGACTTGATTGTATACAACTTTATCGACGACTTGTAAGCCTGTTTTTTGCCAATCATCGCATTAAGCGGTGGATTCTTCTCCTGCAAAAGACTTGCCTACTTGGTCAGGTATCTTCAGCGAGAGCGCTGCACGGCTTGTGTTTGGCAGCATAGTCCCTGTTCTCGGCAGGGAGCGCGAGCAGTGAAAAAAAGCGCTATTTATTGTGTACAATATCCTTTAAAAGTGTCTTAATAATCTCATCTTCGGCTTCCGTTACGCCCCATGATGGGGCGCCAACAACCGGGTAAATGAACGAAAATGAGGCGCGAGACCCAATGGGACGTTTGACTACGCATGTGCTGGATGCCGCCCACGGCTGCCCCGGCAGCTCCATCGCGGTGCAGCTCTACCGCGTCGAAGGCCAGCAATTGACCCTGGTGGCCACGGCGTTGACCAACAGTGATGGTCGTTGTGACGCACCGTTGTTGCAGGGTGATGACTACCGCACCGGCGTCTACCAGCTGCAATTTGCCGCTGGCGACTACTACCGCGCCAAATCGGTGCAAATGCCGGACCAGCCTTTCCTGGATGTGGTGGTGCTGCGTTTTGGTATCAGCGCCGAACAGGACCATTACCACGTGCCGTTGCTGCTCTCGCCTTACAGCTATTCCACCTACCGCGGCAGTTGATCCGCCGCGTTGCTTCGTTGGTACCTCTTGCCCGCCCACACTGCGGGCTTTTTTATGTTTTTCACGGATTGCCGGGAAAGTTGGTTGTCCCTACAAAGATCTGTAGTGATCAAACAAGGCGGACCAGGTGATCTCACTGGCATAACTGGCCCGAAACAAATGTGGGACCGGCGGGGGCGCCGAGCCCTTGGCCGGGAAGCGCCGCGCGGGCGGCGCTCGATCTCAATAGCGACAAAACAACATCGCCTAGCACCTGGAGGCCCTGATGCAATCTCCCGCCGAGAGCTCCGATGAACGTTTTGGCTGCCTGCCTTGCAATTGCATCAAGGCCACCAGATACATGTCTTGGTCTTTTCTGCGCCCTTGAAATCGAGCGCCGCCCGCGCGGCGCTTCCCGGCCAAGGGCTCGGCGCCCCCGCCGGTCCCACATCTGTTTCGGGCCAGTTATGCCAGTGAGATCACCTGGTACCCCTTGTTCGTTCACTGCAGATCTGTGGTGGTGCCACCCACTTGCCCAGCCTTGCCCTAAACCTTTTCCCGACGAAACACTCTAAACGCCCGTTCGCGCTACTATTGCCATCCTCCTACCGAACGGAACTCGTCGAGTCGATCTATGAAAAAAGCAGCAGGTATTGCAGCAGGCGTCGTCATTGCCGTAGGCGTCATCGCCACCGCCGGCGCCTGGTACACCGGCACGCGCCTGGAAGGCGTGCTGCAGGATGCGGTTCGCCAGGCCAACGAACAGTTCGCCCAGTCCGGCACCACCGCCGAGGGCAAGCCGCAGTTCAGCGCCGAGCTGGTCTCCCTGGACCGCCACCTGTTCAGCAGCACCGCCCACTACCGCCTGAACGTGCAAATGCCGCATTCCCAGGTGGCCCACTTCCAGTTGGTCGACCATATCGAGCATGGTCCCTTTCCTTTGTCGCGGGTGACGTCCCTGCGCCTGACACCGGTGATGGCGGCCAGCAACACGCAACTGGAAAAGACCGCCGACACCGAAAAGTGGTTTGCCCTGAACAAGGACCAGACGCCGGTGACCGGCCACGCGGTCATTCATTACGACCGCAGCAGCGAGACCACCTTCGACTTTCTGCCACTGGAGGCCAGGGAGCCGGGCAGAACGCTCAAGTTCTCGGGCCTGACCTTGCAGGTCAACGGCACGGCTGATGCACAGAAGTACGAGCTCAACGGCAGCATGGACAGCCTGTCCATCGACGTGGCGGGTGAAAATGGTCCGGTACACGCCGACGCCAGCGGCCTGACCTTGTACAGCGGTGGTACCAAGGGCCAGTCCGGGTTCTACCTGGGCCATACCGAATTGAAGCTGGCCACCGCCAATGTGCAGGTCCCGAATGCACCGGGCGTGGCCTTGAAGGATTTCTCCGGCGCGGGGCTGATGCAGGAAGTGGAGGGCAAACTGTCGGCCGAGGCCACTTACCAGATCGGCGGCCTGACCCTGGGCAACCAGGACGTGGGCAGCGCGCAGATGGTGTGGAAGCTGGACAACTTCGACATCCAGGCCACCAAGTCGCTGTATGCCCTGTACCTGAGCAAGATCGCTCCGCAGCAGCAGGCTGCCGCCGCCGCGGGTGTGCCCCTGCAGGTCCGCCTGAGTGATATGGACCAGAAGCAGCTCAATGCCGACCTGCTGGCCCTGCTCGCCGCCAAGCCGCACGTCGAGCTGCAGCGCCTGTCGCTGAAGACGGCCAACGGCGAGAGCCAGGCCAGCATGGCGCTGGACTTCACCAGCCCGGGTTCGCTGGACAACCAGACCCAGGACCTGGGCAAGAAAGCCATTGGCCTGCTGGATGCCAAGGTCACCCTGTCCAAGCCCATGCTGGCGGACCTGGCGACGGTGCAGGCGCACCTGCAGGGCCAGACCGACAAGGACGCCGTGGCGCTGCAAGCCAAGAACGTCAGTGACTCGGTCGGTGGCATGGCGGTGATGACCCAGTTGGGCAAGGTGGAAGGCGACAACATCACCAGCCGCCTGCATTACGCCGACGGCGTGGTGGACTTCAACGGCCAGAAGATGACGCCCGAGCAATTCGCCGGCTTCATCGCCAACCTGTTGGGCCAGGAGCAAGCCCAACGCTGATCGCGGCAATCACCGATAGCCTCCTGTGGGACCGACGTTCCCACAGGAGGCGGCTCAATGGCTGATCAACGCCGCCGCACCCGCGCCGCCGAACAGTGCGGCGCTCACCCGGTTGAACCAGCTCTGCCCGCGCCCGGTGCGCAGGTAGCGTGCCGCGCCGTGGGCGCCCAGGCCGTAACCCAGTTTGCACAGCAGGTCGAGCACCGCCCAGGTGGCGATCATGATGCCCAGTTGCGCCGCCAGTGAATGGTCGGCATTGAGAAACTGCGGCAGAAACGCAGCGAAGAACAGGATGTCCTTGGGGTTGCTGGCGCCCAGCACAAAGGCCCGCCAGAACAGCGCACCAAAGCGCGGGGCGGGCAAGGCAGCGGGTACCTCGGCGGCGCTGGGGGCTTGGCGCGACTGCTGCCAGCTCTGCCAGGCCAGGTAGAACAGGTACAGCGCGCCCAGCAGTTTCAAGGCACTGAACACCTGCTCCGAAGCCATCAGCAAGGCACCCAGCCCCAACGCCGACGCGCTGAGCAGGCAGATGGAGGCACTGACCCCGCCCAAAAACGCCGGATAGGAGCGGCGCACGCCGTAGTTCAGGCTGTTGCCGATCATCAGCAGCGACAGCGGCCCGGGAATCACGATCACTACCAGGGCCGCGGCGCTGAACAACAGCCAGGTTTCCACACTCATTGTTCTCTCCTCTACAGAAACACGAACTTGGCGATGAAAATGACGCACAGCACCCACAGGCTCAGGGAAATCTCCTTCCACTTGCCCGTGCCCGCCTTCAGCGCCACATAGGTAATGAACCCCAGGGCGATACCGTCCGCCACCGAGAAGGTCAGGGGCATCATGATGGCCGTGACGATCGCCGGAATACTGTCAGTGGCATCGTCCCAATTGATATGCGCCATGCCGCTCATCATCAGCATGGCCACGTAGATCAGTGCGCCGGCCGTAGCATAAGCCGGAATCATGCCAGCCAGCGGCGCGAAAAACATCGCGGCGATGAACAGCAAGCCCACGGTGACGGCGGTCAGCCCGGTACGGCCACCCGCTGCCACACCGGCGGCGCTTTCCACGTAGCTGGTCACCGGCGGCACGCCGACCATGGCGCCGAACACGCTGGAAGCGCTATCCGCCTTCAACGCCCGGGACAGGTTGTCGATGCGCCCATCGGCCTGCACCAGCCCGGCGCGCTGGGCCACGCCCATCAGGGTGCCCGCGGTGTCGAACATGTGCACGAACAGGAACGCCAGCACCACGCTGATCATGCTCACGTTGAATACCCCGGCGATGTCCATGGCCATCCAGGTGGGCGCCAGGCTGGGCGGCAGCGAAAACACCCCGCCATACTGCACGATGCCCAGGCCCCAGCCGATCAGGGTGACCGTGACGATGCTGATGAGGATGGCGCCGAACACCCGGTGGTAGCTGAGCACGGCGATCATCAGAAAGCACAGGGCACTGAGCAGCGGCCCGGCCTGGTGCAACGAGCCCAGCTTGATCAGCGTGGCTGAGCTGGCAACGATCAGGCCCGAGGTCTTCAGGCCGATCACTCCCAGGAACAGGCCCACCCCCGCGCCCATGGCATGGCGCAGGCTCACCGGAATGCTGTTGAGCAACCATTCGCGGACGCGCGACAGGGTCAGCACCATGAACAGCACGCCCGAGATGAATACCGCGCCCAGGGCGGTCTGCCAGGAATAGCCCATGGTGCCTACCACCGTGTAGGTGAAGAAGGCATTCAGGCCCATGCCGGGCGCCAGGCCTACCGGCCAGTTGGCGTACAGGCCCATCAACAGGCAGCCCAGGGCGGCGGCGATGCAGGTGGCGACGAAGGCGGCGCCATGGTCGATGCCGGCGTCGGCCATGATGTTGGGGTTGACGAAAATGATGTACGCCATGGTGATGAAGGTCGTCAGCCCGGCGATCAGTTCGGTGCGCACCGTGGTGCCGTGCAGGCTGAGCTTGAACAGGCGCTCCAGCAGGCCACGGCGCGGCGGCGTGGCGAGGTCCAGGGGTGTGGCTTCGGTTTTGTGGCTTTCCACAGCAAGTTACTCCTCAAGGCTTTTGTTGTTGTCTGGTGCCGCTGTGCAAGGGACAGCGACCCAGTGAGGCAGGTAAAAGTGGCGGAGCGCGCGACGGTTTGTTATTTGACCTTTGAGTCAGGTTTGTCGCTGTGACGGATTATGCGGTTGTATACAAATAAATCCAATAATGTTTTTTGATTTGTACTCAGGTTATTTTCCGATGCTGGCATATAGGGGCCAGGGGTAGTTGCCAAGTGCCGCTATGCTTGACCTGACACAAGCCCGTGGCCCTGTGTACAATGGGCCATACTGCCGCCGCTACCACGCCTTCGAGTGCCCATGAACGAACAGCTGCAACCTCTCAAGAAACCTTCGCGCACGGCCAAGGCCGGGCGCCTCGGTACCCAGGACGACATTGTCTACGCCCACATTTTCGAGGCCATTCTCGAACAGCGCCTGGCACCCGGGACCAAATTGAGCGAGGAAGCGCTGGGCGAGATTTTCGGCGTCAGCCGCACCATCATCCGCCGCGCTTTGTCGCGCCTGGCCCACGAAGGCGTGGTGCTGTTGCGGCCCAATCGCGGCGCAGTGGTGGCCAGCCCCAGCGTGGAAGAAGCCCGGCAGGTATTCTTCGCCCGGCGCATGGTCGAGCGCGCCATCACGGAGCTTGCGGTAGAGCACGCCACGGGCGAGCAGTTGGCCGAACTGCGGCAGATGGTGCTGGATGAGCGCGACAGCTTTTCGCGCGGTGACCGTGGCGCCGGCATTCGCCTGTCCGGCGAGTTCCACCTCAAACTGGCCGAGGCGGCGAAGAATGCGCCATTGATCAGCTTCCAGCGCAGCCTGGTATCGCAGACCTCGCTGATCATCGCCCAGTACGAAAGCGGCAACCGCTCGCACTGCTCCTACGACGAGCACACCCAACTGATCGACGCCATCGAAGCGCGCGATGCGGTGAAAGCGGTGGACCTGATGATGCACCACATGGACCACATCGACAGCAAGCTCAACCTGGACGACGACAGCGCCTCGGACGACCTGCACGCCGTGTTCTCACACCTGCTGCAAGGCAAGAAAACCACCAAAGCGTAGCAGCGGACCCGGCCGCGTCACAGGCGCCGCGCGGCATCAGGCACACCGCCTGCACCGCGGGCGCGGCGGGTTAACGCTGGTGGACTTTGGCGCCAGCGGCGTAGGTGGCCTGCACCGTGCGGTCGTCACCCAGGGTGGTCAACACGAACAGGGTCTCTTCGATGCTTTTGGACTGCTTGATGCGGTACGACAGCAACGGCGTGGCGTTGTAGTCCAGTACCAGGAAGTCGGCATCGCTGCCCGCCTGCAGGCTGCCCACCTTGTCTTCCAGGCGCAACGCCCGCGCGCCGCCCAGGGTCGCCAGGTACAGCGACTTGAAGGGGCTCAACCGCGCACCTTGCAGCTGCATCACCTTGTAGGCCTCGTTCAGGGTCTGCAACAGCGAGAAGCTGGTACCGCCCCCCACGTCCGTGCCCAGGCCTACGTTGAGCTTGTGTTTCTCGGCCATGGGCAGGTTGAACAGGCCGCTGCCCAGGAAGAAGTTCGACGTCGGGCAGAACGACACCGCTGAGCCGGTTTCGGCCAGGCGCGCGCATTCGTCGTCGCACAGGTGCACGCCGTGGGCGAACACCGAGCGCTCACCCAGCAGCTTGTAGTGGTCGTAGACGTCCAGGTAGCCCTTGCGCTCGGGGAACAGCGCCTTGACCCATTCGATTTCCTTGAGGTTTTCGCTGATGTGGGTCTGCATGTACACATCAGGGTATTCGGCCAGCAACTGCCCGGCCACGGTCAGTTGTTCCGGGGTGCTGGTGGGGGCGAAGCGCGGGGTGACCGCGTAGTGCAGGCGGCCCTTGCCGTGCCAGCGCTCGATCAGCGCCTTGCTGTCGGTGTAGCTGCTTTGAGCCGTGTCCACCAGGTAGTCGGGGGCGTTGCGGTCCATCATCACCTTGCCGGCGATCATGCGCAGGTCGAGCTTCTCGGCCGCTTCGAAGAAGGCATTCACCGACTCGGGGTGCACGCTGCCGAACACCAGGGCGGTAGTGGTGCCGTTGCGCAGCAGTTCCTTGATGAAGATGTCGGCTACTTCGTCGGCATGGGCCTTGTCGGCGAACTGGCTTTCGAACGGGAAGGTGTAGGTGTTCAACCAGTCCAGCAATTGCTCGCCGTAAGAGCCGATCATGCCGGTTTGCGGCAGGTGGATGTGCGTGTCGATGAACCCCGGGGTAATCAGGGCGTCGGTGTACTGCTCGATGATGAGGTCGCCAGGCAGCGTTGGCAGCAACGCTTCGGCGTGGCCGACGGCACTGATCTTGCCGTCCTCGACCACCAGCAGGCCGTCGGCGAAGTATTCGTACGAAGCGTCGATGCCCACTTCTGCGGGGTCGCCAATGCTGTGCAAAATGGCGGCGCGGTAGGCTTTGCGGGTCAGGCTCATGGGGTTCCTTGTTTCAGGCTTGGCTGCGTCGCGAGTGCGGCAGCAGTTGGGCAATGGGTTCGGCGCTGGCAGTGGCCTGGCCGAAGTTTACGTTGTAGGTGGCGATGATTTCAGCGGCGACCGACACGGCGATTTCCATCGGCAATTTGCCTTTGACGTCCGCCAGGCCCATGGGGCACTTCATGCGTTGCACCACCTGGGGGTCGAAGCCGCGGTCGCGCAGGCGATGCTCGAACTTGACGCGTTTGGTTTTCGAGCCGATCAGGCCGAACCAGGTGAAATCGTTGCGTTTGAGGATGGCCGCGGTCAGTTCCAGGTCCAGGGCGTGGTTGTGGGTCATGACGATGCAATAGCAGCCCTTGGGCAGGTCATCCACTTCATCCACCGGCTCTTCATTGACGATGGTGCGCACACCTTCAGGGATGAGCGCCGGGAATTCCTGTGGCCGCGAGTCGATCCAGCGCACCCGGCAGGGCAGGCTGGCCAGCAAGGGCACCAGGGCGCGGCCGACGTGGCCGGCGCCAAACACGGCGATGTGCGCCTGCACCTGGCCCATGGGTTCGAACAGCAACACCGTGACGCCGCCGCAGCATTGGCCCAGGCTGGCGCCAAGGCTGAAGCGCTCCAGGCGCGTGCCGTGCTGGCCGTTGGCGAGCATCTCGCGGGCGATGTGCATGGCCTTGTATTCCAGGTGGCCGCCACCGATGGTGTCATACAGGCGGGTGGCGCTGACCACCATCTTGGAGCCAGCATTGCGCGGCGTGGAGCCCTGTTCCTCGATGATGGTCACCAGTACGCAGGGTTCGCCTTGTTGCTGCAGTTCGGCCAGGGCGCTGATCCAGTTGTTCATGGTCTGGGTTCCTTGGTGTGTTCAATGGCCTCTTCGCGAGCAAGCTTGGCTTCCACAGGGTGAACCCCGGGGGCGGGTGTACGCTGTGGGAGCCGAGCTTGCTCGCGAAGAGGCCGGCCCATCAAACGACTTCTTCCGTGACGGGCGCCGCGGCAGCCGCCACCGCCTTGCGCATCTGCTCACACCCCCACAACACCCGCTCGGGCGTTGCCGGCGCATCGATCAGCGGCTGCACCTTGTAGTCCGCCAGGCTCGCCACTGCGTCCTTGATGGCGCACCAGGCGGCAATCCCCAGCATGAACGGCGGCTCGCCCACGGCCTTGGAATGGAACACCGTGTCTTCCGGGTTCTTGCGGTTCTCCACCAGCTTCACCCGCAGGTCGGCGGGCATGTCGGCCACCGCCGGGATCTTGTAGCTGGCCGGGCCGTTGGTCATCAGCTTGCCCTTGGCGTTCCACACCAGTTCCTCGGTGGTCAGCCAGCCCATGCCCTGAATGTAGCCACCTTCCACTTGGCCGATGTCGATGGCCGGGTTCAGCGACGCACCCACGTCATGCAGGATGTCGGTGCGCAGCATCTTGTACTCGCCGGTCAGGGTATCGACCACCACTTCAGCGCAGGCCGCGCCGAAGGCGAAATAATAGAACGGCCGGCCGCGCGCCTGGCTGCGGTCGTAGAAGATCTTCGGGGTTTTGTAGTAGCCGGTGCTGGACAGCGACACCTGCCCCATCCACGCCTGCACGATCAGGTCAGCAAAGGGCATGATCAGCTCGCGCACACGCACATGGCCGTTGCGAAACTCCACGTCTTCATCGCTGACGCCGTATTTACGCGCAGCGAATTCCACCAGCCGCTGCTTGATGGTTTCGGCAGCGTTCTGCGCGGCCTTGCCGTTCAGGTCGGCGCCGCTGGAGGCCGCCGTGGGCGAGGTGTTGGGCACCTTGTCGGTGTTGGTGGCGGTGATCTGGATGCGGTCTATGCCCACCTGGAACACTTCGGCCACCACCTGGGCGACCTTGGTGTTCAGGCCCTGGCCCATCTCGGTGCCGCCGTGGTTCAAGTGGATGCTGCCGTCGGTGTAGATGTGGATCAGGGCACCGGCCTGGTTGAGGAAGCTGGCGGTGAACGAGATGCCGAATTTGACCGGTGTCAGCGCCAGGCCTTTCTTCAGCACCGGGCTGTGGGCGTTGAAGCGGCGGATGGACTCGCGGCGCTCGTGGTATTCGCTGCTGGCTTCCAGTTCCGCGGTCATTTCGTCCAGCAGGTTGTGTTCCACCGTCTGGTAGTAGTGGGTGACGTTGCGGTCGGTCTTGCCGTAGTAATTGGCCTTGCGCACGGCCAATGGATCCAGGGCCAGATGGCGGGCGATGCGGTCCATCACTTCCTCGATGGCGACCATGCCTTGCGGCCCGCCAAAGCCGCGGTAGGCGGTGTTGGAGGCGGTGTTGGTCTTGCAGCGGTGGCCGTTGATGGTGGCGTCGCCCAGGTAGTACGAGTTGTCGGCGTGGAACATGGCGCGGTCGACGATGGACGCCGACAGGTCCGGCGAGTAGCCGCAGTTGCCCGCCAGGTCCATGTGGATGCCGTGCAGGCGGCCGCTGTCGTCGAAGCCCACGTCGTATTCAACATAGAAGGGGTGGCGCTTGCCGGTCATGGACATGTCTTCCACCCGCGGCAGGCGCATCTTGGTGGGCTGGCCGGTGAGGTGGGCGACCACCGCGCACAGGCACGCGGGGCTGGCGGCCTGGGTTTCCTTGCCGCCGAAGCCGCCGCCCATGCGGCGCATGTCCACCACCACCTTGTTCATCGACACGTCCAGCACCTCGGCCACCAGTTTCTGCACTTCGGTGGGGTTCTGGGTGGAGCAATAGACGATCATGCCGCCGTCCTCGGTGGGCATCACCGAGGAGATCTGGGTTTCCAGGTAGAAGTGCTCCTGGCCGCCGATGTGCAGGCTGCCTTGCAGGCGGTGTGGGGCGCTGGCCAGGGCGGTGTCCGAATCGCCGCGCTTGTGGGTGTGGCTGTCGAGCACGTAGTGCTGCTTGCGGAAGGCTTCGACCACGTCGAGCACCGGTTCCAGGTCTTCGTATTCGATGACCGCCGCCATGGCGGCCTTGCGTGCGGTTTCCAGGTCGCGCGCGGCCACGGCCACCACCGGCTGGCCGACGAACTCCACCCGGTCGATGGCCAGCAACGGGTCGCCTGGCAACAGCGGGCCGATGTCCTTCAACCCTGGGATGTCTTCGTGGGTGATGGCGATGCGCACCCCCTCGAAGGCGTAGCAGGGCGCGGTGTCGACCTTGAGGATGCGCGCGTGGGCGCGGTCGGACAGCCGTGCATACACATGCAACTGGTTGGGAAATTCGAGGCGGTCATCGATGTACTGCGCCTCGCCCGAGACGTGCTTGTCGGCGCTGTCATGCTTGACGCTGCGGCCCACGCCGGTGGTCAGGTCGGCGGCGAAGCGCTCGGCCAGTTGCGCCTGGGTCAGGGGTTCTGCGTGGTGGTTAGACATAGGCGGTCACCCGGGTCTCGGTGTGGGGCGATTGCTGCTCGATGAAATACTTGCGCAGCAGGTTCTGGGCGGCGAGCAGGCGGTATTCCTTGCTGGCACGAAAGTCCGACAGCGGCGTGAAGTCTTCGGCCAGGGCCGCGCAGGCGGCTTCCAGGGTCGCGTTGTTGAACACCTTGCCCAGCAACGCCGCTTCGCAGGCGCGGGCGCGTTTGGGAATGGCGGCCATGCCGCCGAAACCGGTGCGCACCTCGGTGATCACCTGGTCTTCGATGCGCAGGCTGAACGCCGCGCACACCGCCGAAATATCGTCGTCCAGGCGTTTGGACACCTTGTAGGCGCGGAAGCGGTGGCTGGCCTGGGCGCGCGGCACGATGATCTTCTCGATGAACTCGCTGTCCTGCCGCGCGGTGATGCGGTAGTCGATGAAATAGTCTTCCAGCGCCAGGGTGCGAGTGGTGTCGCCCTTGCGCAGCACGATCTGCGCGCCCAGGGCGATCAGCAGGGGCGGGCTGTCCCCGATGGGCGATGCGTTGCCGATATTGCCGCCCAGGGTGCCCTGGTTACGGATCTGCAATGACGCGAAGCGCTGCAGCAGGTCACCGAAGTCGGGGTACTCGGCCTTCAAGGCTTCGTAGCAATCGGTGAGCGCGGTGGCCGCACCGATCTCCAGGCGGTCGTCAAAGTGCTCGATGCGTTTCATCTCCGCCACGTTGCCCACGTAGATCATCACCGGCAGCGTGCGGTGGAACTGGGTGACTTCCAGGGCCAGGTCGGTACCGCCCGCCAGCAGCCTGGCTTCGGGGTGCGAGCCATACAGGTCGGCCAGGTCCGCCACGGTCAGCGGTACCAGGCAGCGTTTGTCGCCGCTGTTGAGTTCACCGGTTTCGCGCGGGGCGATGGCTTTCAGCTGGGCGATGGTCTCGGCCTGGGCCTGGTCGAACTGGTCGGGGGCCTGCTGGCCGCAGGCCTGGTCGGCGGCGGCGAGGATGGGCCGGTAGCCGGTGCAGCGGCACAGGTTGCCAGCCAGGGCTTCATGGGCCTTGTGGGGGTCGGGTTGGTCGATGTTCTTTTGCAGGGCAAACAGCGACATCACGAAGCCTGGCGTGCAGAACCCGCACTGGGAACCATGGCAGTCGACCATGGCCTGCTGCACGCTGTGCAGTTGGCCCTTGTGCTTGAGGTCTTCGACGCTGATCAGCTGCTTGCCGTGCAGCGAGGCGACGAACGTCAGGCAGGAGTTGAGGCTGCGGTAGCGCAGGCCATCACCTTCCAGTTCCGCCACCACCACGGTACAGGCGCCGCAGTCGCCGCTGGCACAGCCTTCTTTGGTGCCAGGCTTTTTCAGGTGCGTGCGCAGGTACTCCAGCACGGTCAGGTTGGGGTCCAGCGCATGTTCACTGCGCAATTCCCGGTTGAGTAGAAACTGGATCACGGTATGGCCTCACTGACACATTTTGTTGTTGTCGGCCCAGAATCTCGCAAGTCTGGCTGGGCGGTCAACAATTTTCTGACTTTAAAGTCAGGTTTTCAGGCGAGCGGCAATTCCCCAGTCCCAGGGAATGCTTTTTTGTGGGACCGGGCGAAGCTCGGGAAACAGGTGACGCGGTCTCTCTGCCGGCCGGTGGTGTTGCCTTACCGAGCTGCGCCCGGTCCTACAAAGGAATGCGTTGCCTGTCCTTCCCCGATTTTTTTGCTTAATTCATGCCAATTGGCCATGAACCCCTCTGCGATTGTGGGGGGCAAGTGCGCTACACTTCGCCGCTTGCCACGTTCAACGAGTTTGAAGGACAACCATGACGTTCAAGGCGCCGGACAGTCTCTCCGAGCAAATCGCCGATTACCTGGCCGACCGCATCATTCAGGGCGAACTCGCGCCCGGTGAGCGCATTCAGGAACAGAAAGTCACGGCAGCCCTCAATGTCAGCCGCGGCTCGGTGCGTGAAGCGCTGCTGATCCTGGAACGCCGCCACCTGATCGCGATCCTGCCTCGTCGTGGTGCACACGTGACCGAATTGAGCGCCCACAAGGTGCAGAGCCTGTGCGCGCTGATGAGCGAGATGTACATCCTGCTCGGCACTGCCGTGGCCGAACGCTGGAAAGCCCAGGCCGACCTGGCGCCGTTCCTGGTGATCCAGCAACGCCTGATGGCGAGCCTGGAGCGCAAGGACATCAAGGCCTTCGTTGAGGATAGCTTCAACGTGATGCGCGCGACCTATCCGTTCGCCGACAACCCGTACCTGCAGGAAACCGTCGAGAACCTGCAGCCGGCCATGAGCCGTACCTATTACCTGGCGCTGGAACAGCGCAAGGCCACCATGGGCGATTACATGCACCTGTTCAACAGCCTGCTCGAAGCCGTGGTGGCCCGTGACCTGCCGCGTATCCGCCAGGTACTGGGCGACTACACCCAGCGCAGTTGCCAGCTGGTGCTGGCCGCGCTGGCGGCGGACTGACCATGCGGCTCAAATGCATCAAGCTGGCCGGGTTCAAGTCATTCGTGGACCCCACCACGGTGAACTTCCCCAGCAACATGGCGGCGGTGGTAGGCCCCAACGGCTGCGGCAAGTCCAACATCATCGACGCCGTGCGCTGGGTGATGGGCGAAAGCTCGGCGAAGAACCTGCGCGGCGAGTCGATGACCGACGTCATCTTCAACGGCTCAACCAGCCGCAAGCCCGTAAGCCAGGCCAGCATCGAACTGGTGTTCGACAACAGCGACAGCACCCTGGTGGGCGAATACGCCGCCTACGCGGAAATTTCCATCCGCCGCAAGGTGACCCGCGACAGCCAGAACACCTACTACCTCAACGGCACCAAGTGCCGACGCAAGGACATCACCGACATTTTCCTGGGCACCGGCCTGGGCCCGCGCAGCTATTCGATCATCGAGCAGGGCATGATCAGCAAACTGATCGAGGCCAAGCCCGAAGACCTGCGCAACTTCATCGAGGAAGCGGCTGGCATCTCCAAATACAAGGAGCGCCGCCGCGAGACCGAGAACCGCATTCGCCGCACCCACGAGAACCTGGAGCGCCTGACCGACCTGCGCGAAGAGCTGGAACGCCAGCTCGAACGTCTGCACCGCCAGGCCCAGGCCGCCGAGAAATACCAGGAGTACAAGGCCGAGGAACGTCAGCTCAAGGCGCAACTGTCGGCCTTGCGCTGGCAAGCTCTGAACGAGCAGGTGGCCCAGCGCGAAGCCGTCATCGGCACCCAGGAAGTCAGCTTCGAAGCCCTGGTGGCCGAGCAGCGCAACGCCGATGCCGCCATCGAGCGCCTGCGTGACGGCCACCACGACCTGTCCGAGCGCTTCAACCTGGTGCAGGGGCGCTTCTACTCGGTGGGCGGCGACATCGCGCGGGTCGAGCAGAACATTCAGCACGGCCAGCAGCGCCTTCGGCAGTTGCAGGATGACCTGCGCGAAGCCGAGCGCTCACGCCAGGAGACCGAGTCGCACCTGGGCCACGACCGCACCTTGCTGGCCACCCTGGGCGAAGAACTGGAAATGCTCGCGCCCGAGCAGGAAATGACCAGCGCCGCCGCCGAAGAGGCCGCCGCCGCCCTGGAAGAATCCGAAGCCACCATGCAGGGCTGGCAGGAGCAGTGGGATGTGTTCAACACCCGTTCCGCCGAGCCTCGGCGCCAGGCCGAGGTGCAGCAGTCACGCATCCAGCAACTGGACCAGTCCATGGAGCGCCTGGGTGAACGCCAGCGGCGCCTGAGTGAAGAACGCGCGCAACTGGCCGCCGACCCCGAGGACGCGGCCATTCTGGAGCTGGGCGAGCAACTGGCTGCCAGCGACATGCTCATCGAGGCGTTGCAAGCCGGCGAAGCCCAGCAGGTGGAGCGCCTTGAACAGGTGCGCGAGCAATTGCAGCAGGCCACCCGCGAGCAACAGCAGGCCCAGGGCGAACTGCAACGCTTGAATGGCCGCATGGCGTCCTTGGAAGCCCTGCAACAGGCCGCCCTGGACCCTGGCACCGGTACCGCCGAGTGGCTGCGCGACCAGCAGCTGGACCAGCGTCCGCGCCTAGCCGAGGGCCTGCGGGTGGACGCCGGCTGGGAGCTGGCGGTGGAAACCGTGCTGGGTGCAGACCTGCAAGCTGTGCTGGTGGATGATTTCAACGGCCTGGCGCTGGCAGCGTTCGAGCAAGGCGACCTGCGCCTGCTCACCGCTGCCGGTGGCAGCCCGAGCGTGCCCGGCAGCCTGCTGGACAAGGTGCACAGCAGCACCGACCTCAGCGCCTGGCTGGGCCAGGTCAAACCGGTGGAAACCCTGGACGACGCCCTGGCCGGCCGCGCCCACCTGCAACCGGGCCAGAGCCTGATCAGCCGTGACGGCTACTGGGTGGGCCGGCACTTCCTGCGCGTCAGCCGTGCCAGCGATGCCCAGGGCAGCGTGCTGGCCCGCGGTCAGGAGCTGGAAAACCTGGGCCTGGAGCGCGACGAACGTGAAGCGGCCCTGGCCACCCTGGACGAGCGCCTTGAGCACCTGCGCGAGCAACAGGTCGTGCAGGAAGAAGCCCGCGAGCAACTGCGCCGCCAACTGGCCGACGAGGCCCGCCAACAAGGCGAAGTGAAGGCGCAGCTGTCCGCCGGCCGCGCCAAGGCCGAGCAGTTGGCCCTGCGCCGCCGTCGCCTGGATGAGGAACTGGCCGAACTGGCCGAGCAGCGCGCCCTGGAGAGTGAAGAGCTGGGCGAGTCGCGCCTGCAACTGCAGGACGCCCTCGACGCCATGGCCCAGGACACCGAACAGCGCGAACTGCTGATGGCCCAGCGCGACAGCCTGCGCGAGCGCCTCGACCAGGTGCGCCAGGACGCCCGCCAGCATAAGGACCATGCCCACCAGTTGGCCGTGCGCCTGGGCTCCTTGCGCGCCCAGCACGATTCCACCCGCCAGGCCCTTGAACGCCTGGAATTGCAGGCCGAGCGCCTGACCGAGAAGCGCGAGCAGTTGTCGCTGAACCTGGAGGAGGGCGAGGCCCCCCTGGAAGAACTGCGCCTCAAGCTCGAAGAATTGCTGGAACGGCGCATGGCCGTCGACGACGAAATGCGCCTGGCCAAGGCCGCCCTGGAAGACGCCGACACCGAGCTGCGCGACGCCGAGAAGCGCCGCACCCAGGCCGAGCAACAGTCGCAGCTGATCCGCGGCCAACTGGAACAGCACCGCATGGAATGGCAGGGCCTGAGCGTCAAGCGCACTGCCCTGCAGGAACAGTTGCACGAGGATGGCTACGACCTGCAAGGCGTGATCGCCACCCTCGACGCCCTGGCCAACGAAAAAGAGGCCGAGGAAGAGCTGGAACGCATCAACGCCCGCATCCAGCGCCTGGGCGCCATCAACCTGGCGGCCATTGACGAGTACCAGCAGCAGTCCGAGCGCAAACGCTACCTGGACGCCCAGAACGATGACCTGGTGGAAGCCCTGGACACCCTGGAAAACGTCATTCGCAAGATCGACAAGGAAACCCGTAACCGCTTCAAGGATACCTTTGATCAGATAAACGGTGGCTTGCAGGCCCTGTTTCCGAAGGTTTTCGGCGGTGGTAGCGCTTATTTGGAACTGACGGGCGAAGATTTACTCGATACAGGGGTCACAATCATGGCGAGACCCCCTGGCAAGAAGAACAGCACCATCCATTTGCTGTCTGGCGGTGAAAAAGCCCTGACGGCCCTGGCCCTGGTGTTTTCCATCTTCCAGCTCAACCCGGCGCCTTTCTGCATGCTCGACGAAGTTGACGCACCGCTGGATGACGCTAACGTTGGACGCTACGCCCGGCTGGTGAAGGAAATGTCCCAGACGGTTCAATTCATCTACATCACCCACAACAAGATCGCCATGGAAATGGCCGACCAGTTGATGGGCGTGACCATGCACGAGCCCGGTTGCTCGCGCCTGGTAGCGGTGGACGTAGAGGAGGCGATGGCGATGGTCGACGCCTGACGCGCGAGCGAATTTGGACCGCTTGCACTTAATTGGCGTATCTGCTGCGACAGACGGTGTAAAGTTATCTTTGGTCGTGCTAGTTTATTAGACATATTTTCGTACGCGTGGGGAAAACGCCTGTCAGAACATAGAGTTGGCGCCACGTTTTAAAGGGGTTTAAACCCTTTATTTTTCAGCATTTTTCATAGAGGCACAGGATTAAATGGAAATCGGTCTGCGCGAATGGCTGATCGTCATCGGCGTGATTGTCATCGCCGGTATTCTCTTCGATGGCTGGCGCCGCATGCGCGGCGGCAAGGGCAAATTGAAATTCAGGCTCGACCGCAGCTTCTCCAACCTGCCGGACGAAGAGCACAGTGCCGAGGTACTGGGCCCGTCGCGGGTACTGGAAGAGGCCCGCGAGCCCTCGCTGGACGAGCATGACCTGCCGTCCATGAGCGCCCCTGCGCGTGAGCCGGTGGCCAAGCGCGGCAAACGCGAAAAACAGGAACAGCGTGAACGCGAGCGTGAGCGCGTGGCCGCCGAATCCACCCAGGGCGACCTGGCGCTGGAGCCCGAGCAACCGACCCTGTTCAGTGCCCGCGACGACGACTTCCCGGACGACAAGGCCCCGGCCTTCAATGCCTCCGGCGCCGCGCCGGCGGAGCACCGCGACGTGCCCCAGGCCGAGGAAGTGCTGGTGATCAGCGTGATCTCCCGTTCCGAAGGTGGCTTCAAGGGCCCGGCCCTGCTGCAGAACATCCTGGAAAGCGGCCTGCGCTTTGGCGAAATGGATATTTTCCACCGCCACGAAAGCATGGCCGGCAACGGCGAAGTGCTGTTCTCCATGGCCAATGCCGTGAAGCCCGGCATCTTCGACCTGGACGACATCGACCACTTCAGCACCCGTGCGGTCAGCTTCTTCCTGGGCCTGCCAGGCCCGCGCCATCCCAAGCAGGCCTTCGACGTCATGGTCGCCGCGGCCCGCAAACTGGCCCACGAACTGGACGGTGAACTCAAGGATGACCAACGCAGCGTGCTGACGGCCCAGACCATCGAACACTACCGCCAGCGCATTGTTGAATTCGAACGTCGGGCGTTGACGCAAAAGCGTTGAGCGGTGGCGGCCTGTTCCCGGGCTTCGCCTGGCCCTACAGAGGGTAGTCAACCCTCATGTAGGACCGGGCGAAGCTCGGGAAGGCCACACCAGGAAAACCTCGCCGAACACCCGAAGAGCAGCCCAGGCTGCTCTTTTGCTTTACACGAGAACACACAAGATGACCGCCGCCAACACCCGGATCCTCGAGCTGCGCGCCGAACTGGACCAGCACAACTACCGCTACCACGTCCTCGATGAACCGAGCATCCCGGACGCCGAGTACGACCGCCTGTTCCGCGAACTCAAGGAACTGGAAGCCGCGCACCCCGACCTGGTGACCGCCGACTCGCCGACCCAGCGCGTGGGCAACGTGGCCCTGACCGCGTTCAGCCAGGTGCGCCACGAAATCCCCATGCTCAGCCTGGGCAACGCCTTCGAAGAAATCGACATGCGCGAGTTCGACCGCCGGGTGAACGAAGGCCTGGACCTGCCGGTGGGTGACCTGTTCGGTGGCGGCGCGGCGGTGGAATACAGCTGCGAACCCAAGCTCGATGGCCTGGCCGTGAGCCTGCTGTACCAGGATGGCCTGCTGGTGCGCGGCGCCACCCGCGGCGACGGCACCACCGGTGAAGACATCAGCGTCAACGTGCGCACCATCCGCAACGTGCCGCTCAAGCTGCACGGCAGCGGCTGGCCCGCCACCCTGGAGGTGCGCGGCGAAGTGTTCATGTCCAAGGCCGGTTTCGAACGCCTCAACGAAGCGCAGATGGAAGTGGGCGGCAAGACCTTCGCCAACCCGCGCAACGCCGCCGCCGGCAGCCTGCGCCAGCTGGACTCGAAGATCACTGCCAGCCGCCCGCTGGAATTCTGCTGCTACGGCCTGGGCCAGGTCTCGGAAAACATCGCCGAGACCCACATCGGCAACCTGGAAAAACTCAAGACCTGGGGCATGCCCATCAGCCGCGAGCTGAAACTGGCCAAGGGCATCGACGAATGCCTGGCGTACTACCGCGACATCGGCGAGCGCCGCAACGCCCTGACCTACGAGATCGACGGCGTGGTGTTCAAGGTCAACAGCCTGGCCAGCCAGCGTGAGCTGGGCTTCCGCGCCCGCGAACCGCGCTGGGCCATCGCCCACAAGTTCCCGGCCATGGAAGAGCTCACCGAGCTGCTGGACGTGGAATTCCAGGTGGGCCGTACCGGCGCCGTCACCCCGGTCGCCCGCCTGAAGCCGGTGAAGGTGGCCGGCGTGACCGTGGCCAACGCCACCCTGCACAACATGGACGAGGTGGCGCGCCTGGGCCTGATGATCGGCGACACCGTGATCATCCGCCGTGCCGGCGACGTGATCCCCCAGGTGATGCAGGTGGTCACCGAGCGCCGCCCGGAAAACGCCCGCCCTGTGCACATCCCCGAAACCTGCCCGGTGTGCGGCTCCCACGTGGAGCGCACGCAACTGGTCAAGCGCAGCAAGGGCAAGGAAACCGTCAGCGAAGGCGCGGTGTACCGCTGCGTCGGCCGCCTGGCCTGTGGCGCGCAATTGAAGCAGGCGATCATTCACTTCGTGTCCCGCCGCGCCATGGACATCGACGGCCTGGGCGAGAAGAGCGTCGAGCAACTGGTGGACGAAGGCCTGGTGAGCTCGCCAGCGGACCTGTATATCCTCACCCCCGAGCAGATCATCGACCTGGAAGGCTTCGCCGAGGTGTCCACCCGCAAGCTGCTGGACGCCATCGCCGCCAGCAAGCGGCCGACCCTGGCGCGCTTCATCTTTGCCCTGGGCATTCCCGATGTGGGCGAGGAAACCGCCAAAGTGCTGGCCCGCTCCCTGGGCTCGCTGGAGCGCATCATGGTGGCGCTGCCCCAGGTGCTGACCTACCTGCCCGACATTGGCCTGGAAGTGGCCTACGAAATTCACAGCTTCTTCGAAGACCCGCACAACCGCAACGTCATCGCTGAATTGCTGGGCCATGGCCTGGAACTGCAAGACCAGGGGGATGTACACGCCGAATTCGCCGCCAGCACAAGCCTGGCCGGGCTGATCGCCAAACTGGATATCAACTCGGTGGGCCCCACCGGCGCCGAGAAACTGGTGGCCAAGCTGGGCAGCCTGGACAAAATCATCGCCGCCGACGGCATCGACCTGCGCCAGGCCCTGGCCGCCAAGCAGGCGGACGCGGTGCGCGAATACTTCCGCGACCCGGCCAACGCCGAACGGGCACTGAAGCTGGAACAGCAGCTGCAAGCCTTCGGCATGCACTGGGCCAGCGAGAAGAAGGTCGTCGAAGGCCTGCCGCTGGCCGGCCAGACTTGGGTGCTGACGGGCAGCCTGGAGCGCATGAGCCGCGACGTGGGCAAGGAGAAACTGGAAAGCCTGGGCGCCAAGGTGGCCGGTTCCGTATCGGCCAAGACCCATTGCGTGGTCGCAGGGCCGGGTGCGGGCTCCAAACTGACCAAGGCCAACGAACTGGGCATCCAGGTGCTGGACGAAGACGCCTTCGTCGACTTCCTGCAAACCCACAACATCACTGTCTGACTTACGGCACACGCTTGTCTCTGTAGGACCGGGCGAAGCTCGGGAACAGGCCACCGCGCATTTGCGCAATGTTCACGTCGGCCTTTTCCCAAGCTTCGCCCGATCCTGCAAAGGGCTAACACCGGCCCTATGTTTATGCAACGATCCCACCGCCAGGCACTCATAAGGAAATGCCAAAATAGCGGGGGTCACCCATGTCAACGCCGGACAAGGACTACATTCAATGGCTCGTGGACCAGTCCATGCTCCACGCGGCCAAACAGCGCGCCCTTCACTACGCCGGCCAGGCCCGGCTGTGGCAACGGCCCTTCGCCGAAGCCCGGCCACGGGACGCCTCGGCCATCGCCTCGGTCTGGTTCACGGCCTACCCAGCTTCCATCATTACCCGTGATGGCGGCTCGGTGCTGCAAGCCTTGGGCGATGAAACCCTGTGGCACGCGCTGTCGGACATCGGCATCCAGGGCATCCACAACGGCCCGCTGAAGCTCTCCGGCGGCCTGCGTGGCCGCGAACGCACCCCCAGCGTCGACGGCAACTTCGACCGCATGAGCTTCGACATCGACCCGGACCTGGGCACCGAAGCGGAAATGCTCAACCTCAGCCGCATCGCCGCCGCCCACAACGCCATCGTCATCGACGACGCTATTCCGTCGCACACCGGCAAGGGCGCTGACTTCCGCCTGGCCGAGCGCGCCCACGCCGACTACCCCGGCCTGTACCACATGGTCGAAATCAAGGAAGAAGACTGGCCGCTGCTGCCCGACGTCGCCGACGGCCGCGACGCCTGCAACCTGCACCCCGAAACCGTCGACCTGCTCAAGGCCAAGCACTACATCGTCGGCCAGCTGCAACGGGTGATCTTCTTCGAGCCAGGGGTCAAGGAGACCGACTGGAGCGTCACCCCGGTCATCGTCGGCGTCGACGGCAAGGCGCGCCGCTGGGTGTACCTGCACTACTTCAAGGAAGGCCAGCCCTCGTTGAACTGGCTGGACCCCACCTTCGCCGCGCAACAGATGATCATCGGCGATGCCCTGCATTCCATCGACATCATGGGCGCGCGCATTCTGCGCCTGGACGCCAACGGCTTCCTGGGCGTGGAGCGCCGCGCCGAAGGCAACGCCTGGTCCGAGAGCCACCCGCTGTCGGTCAACGGCAACCAGTTGCTGGCTGGCACCATCCGCAAGGCCGGCGGTTTCAGCTTCCAGGAACTGAACCTGACCATCGACGACATCGCCGCCATGGGCAAAGGCGGCGCCGACCTGTCCTACGACTTCATCACCCGCCCGGCCTACCAGCATGCGCTGCTGACCGGCAATACCGAGTTCCTGCGCCTGATGCTGCGCCAGGTGCACAGCTTCGGCATCGACCCGGCCTCGTTGATCCATGCCCTGCAGAACCACGACGAACTGACCCTGGAACTGGTGCACTTCTGGACCCTGCACGCCCACGACACCTACCTGTACCAGGGCCAGACGTTCCCGGGCAACATCCTGCGCGAGCACATCCGTGAGGAAATGTACGAGCGCCTGGCAGGCGAGCACGCGCCGTACAACCTGAAATTCGTCACCAACGGCGTGTCCTGCACCACCGCCAGCATCATCACCGCGGCCCTGGGCATACGCGACCTGGACGCCATCACCCCTGAGGATGTGCGCAAGATCCAGCACATCCACCTGCTGCTGGTGATGTACAACGCCATGCAGCCGGGTGTATTCGCCTTGTCGGGCTGGGACCTGGTGGGCGCCTTGCCGCTGCCGGCCGAACAGGTGGCGCACCTGATGCAGGACGGCGACACCCGCTGGATTCACCGCGGCGCCTACGACCTGGTCGACCTGGACCCGGATGCCGAGGTGTCTGCCGGTGGCATGCCGCGGCCGAAAACCCTGTATGGCAGCATCACGGCCCAGTTGCAGCAGCCGGACTCGTTCGCCACCCAGCTGAAAAAGATCCTGGCCGTGCGCCGCGCCTACGACATCGCCGCCAGCCGGCAGATTCTCATTCCCGACGTGCAGCACCCAGGCCTGTTGGTACTGGTGCACGAATTGCCGGCGGGGAAGGGCACGCAGATCACCGCGCTGAACTTCAGCGCCGAAAGCCTGATGGAAACCCTGCACCTGCCGGGCATCGCCCCAGGCCCGGTGGTGGACATCATCAACGAACGGGTAGAAGGCGACCTCACCGACAGCGGCGACTTCACCATCACCCTCGACCCTTATGAAGGCCTCGCCCTGCGCGTGGTCAGCAGTACCCCCTTGTAAGTACCACCACCGCTGGCCCCCTGTCGTCCGGAGAAAGTGCATGTACCGTCTTTTCGAACAGTTGAGCACCCGCATCGCCGCCCCCTTCGTGCGCCAGCCCGAACGCAACAGCAAGGTCTGGCAGTGCCAGTGTGGCCAGGCGGTGTTCTTTCGCAACAGCCAGTGCCTGGCCTGCACCGCGGCCCTGGGCTACTGGCCGGACGCCAACGTTTTATCCTCGTTGCAGCCCGCTGCCGACCCCGGCACCTGGCAGCTCGACGCGCGCCCGGACGCCGGCCCGTTCCGCCGCTGCGCCAACCTGGAAACGGCCGCGGCGTGCAACTGGCTGATACCGGCCAGCAGTGGCCAGACCTTCTGTGCCTCGTGCGCGCTGAACCGCACCATCCCCGACCTGTCCGTACCGGAAAACCCCGAGCGCTGGTGCAAAGTGGAAACCGCCAAGCGGCGCATGGTTGCCCAACTGATCAACCTGGGCCTGCCCGTGGTGCCCAAGAGCGTGGACGAGGCAACCGGCGTGGCCTTTGACTTCGTCGGCATCGACCTGGAAGGCAACGCCCCCACCACGGGCCACGCCAACGGGCTGATCACCCTGGACATCAAGGAAGCGGACGACGCCCACCGGGAAAAAGTGCGGGTGATGATGCGCGAACCCTACCGCACCCTGCTGGGCCATTTCCGCCACGAAGTGGGCCACTACTACTGGGACCGCCTGGTAGCGCCCAGCCACTGGCTAGGTGAATTCCGCAGCCTGTTCGGCGACGAAACCCAAAGCTACGCCGACGCCCTGCAGCGCCACTACGACCAGGGCGCGCCGCTGGACTGGCAACAGTCCTACGTCAGCGCCTACGCCACCATGCACCCCTGGGAAGACTGGGCCGAAACCTGGGCCCACTACCTGCACATGATGGACGCCGTCGACACCGCCCAGGGCTTCGGCATGAGCGCCCACGACATGGACCTGGACTACCAGCCGTTCCCCCTGGACACCCTCTACGACCCCCAGGACCCCCACGGCCCCGCGTTCCTGGCCTTCGTCAACGCCTGGATCGAACTGGCCGGCATGCTCAACGAACTCTCGCGCAGCATGGGCCAGCCGGACTTCTACCCCTTCGTGGTACCGCCCGCCGTCATCGCCAAACTGCACTTCATCCACCTGGTGGTGCAGCAAGCCGGCGGCCGCGCCGACAGCGTCCTGTAGCAGCGGACCCGGCCGCGTCCCAAGCGCCGCGAACCGGCAGGCACACCGCAGCCACCAACGTCAGCCCAACAAAAAAGGGGCGCCTTGAGAGGCGCCCCTTTTCCACCGCATCACATCTTACTGCAGCGCAGGCTGCTGAACCCCATTGATCGGGATACGCTTGGCCTTGGCCTCTTCGGGCACCACGCGCAGCAGATCGATGTTCAACAGGCCATTGCTCAAGCCTGCGGCCTTGACCTCGATATGGTCGGCCAGGCGGAACGACAACTTGAACGCACGCTGGGCGATGCCCTGGTGCAGATAGGTCACGGCCTCACCGTTGCCTTCACGCTTGCCACCGCTGACGGTGAGCACGCCTTTCTCCACTTGCAGCTCCAGGTCGGACTCCTGGAAACCTGCCGCGGCGACCACGATACGGTACTGATCATCGCCATGTTTCTCGACGTTGTAGGGTGGGTAGCTGCTACCCGACTCATTGCGCAACGCCGACTCGAACAGATCATTGAAGCGGTCGAAACCCACGGAATGGCGGAACAGTGGGGCGAGGGAAAATGCAGCAGTCATGGTAAATCTCCTGAACAATCAGCAAGGTTGAATGCGCGACCCGACTTCGGCATCGCGTACTAAACAGATAGGGCTGGCCAATTGGATTTCAAGAAACGACCCAAAAATTTTTTCAACTCGTCGATCGCAATGCCTGCTCTTACCGCCGTGCCAACGCCCACCCCTCAAGACTTGCACAAACCCCCCTGTGGGACCGGGCGAAGCTCGGGAAGCAAACACCACGCACCCCCAGACACACCGCAGCGCTCCCTTCCAGAGCTAACGCCCACCCTCAAGACCTGCACAAATCCCCTGTGGGACCGGGCGAAGCTCGGGAAGCAGACACCGCGCACCCCCAGACACACCACAGCGCTCCCTTCCAGAGCTAACGCCCACCCTCAAGACCTGCACAAATCCCCTGTGGGACCGGGCGAAGCTCGGGAAGCAGACACAGCGCACCCCCAGGCACACCGCAGCGCTCCCTTCCAGAGCTAACGCCCACCCTCAAGACCTGCACAAATCCCCTGTGGGACCGGGCGAAGCCCGGGAAGCAACCACCGCGGACCCCCAGGCACACAACGGCGCTCCCTTCCCAAGCCAACACCCACCCCTCAAGACTTGCACAAATCCCCTGTGGGACCGGGCGAAGCTCGGGAAGCAGACACCGCGCACCCCCAGACACATCACGGCGCTCCCGTCCCGAGCTAACGCCCAGTCCCACACTGCATCTGAGCAACATTGCACCATGGGACCAGAGCGTGCCCGCGAAGAGGCCCGCGCTATCTCTACAGATCTAGAAGACCTGCCCGATAATCCCGTCAAACAACCGTCAAATCCGGCCGCCCCAAAGCCCGCGGCTGCGGCCCATCCCGCCCCTCCACCCGCCGCTCGATCACACCCATCACCCCGCAGCCATCCTCCAGTAGCACCTGGGCGGCACGGGCGAGGTAGCGGTAATCACACTCGTCTGCACCTTCAAGGGCGGCGAGTACATGGCGGGCGAGGTTCAGGCGTTGGTCAGCAAAACCGAAAATGTCGGAGAGTGCGGCTTGAGTGTCCAGATGGACGACAGGTGAGTTGGACAGCGAGGTAGATATTGGCTTGAAGCGTTCAATCGTCATGATGATGTCCCTATGAGTAAACCAGGCCACCAACTCTCACTTCCACATGAAAGGTGGCGACTACGCGAGGGTGTGGAAGACCGGTCATAGGAACGACCCGGTACACCCGAAGGTGTCCCGCGCGTAGCCGCCATGACGCAAGCGTGCGGGCACGAAGAGGCGCCTGCATGCAGTCACAGCAGTAATGTTCCTGGTCGGGCTTCCACACCCGTTCGCTGATTTTGCAGCGAAGCGCGGACTATAAGCGCTCCCTGCCGTCCCCGCAATCCACCCCGCAGGCAAGTGCTTGACCCACCTCAACATTTTTTCTGCAATCAATGGTTGTATCTTCGCCCCAGACCGGTACAATGGCCCCGCTCGCTGCCAGGCGAGTGTTGTTATGGTGACCCCATCGGTCCCCCCGCAACGATTACCCGTTAACCTGGTCAGGCCCGGAAGGGAGCAGCCACAGCGGGAACATTGTGTGCCGGGGTGTGGCTGGTGGGGTTGCCTCCAATTGCCTAAACCTTTAGAAATCAAAGGTTTAGGAATCTCCTAAACCGTGAGTGTGACAGTCCAGTGGTACACCTAAGTGGTGCACTCCATCAGTGACTTTACCGAACCGGTTACATTTTTTCTAGTTCTCCATTTTCTGTCTCCTGAGCGTATCTTCAGTCGCCATCGTGAGCAGTTCACGGTCCTATTGGCGCCGACAGGCAACTCCTGCCGCTGCGCGCCAGGAAAGACTGTCTGTTGGGTACATGCATTCATTGGGCGCAATGGCGAAACTCAACCCAACTGTAATCCCCTCGTGCCGGTGTCGCCTGCGAGCCCGCTACACCCCTTGCGGGGGAGTTGACCATGGGGTGTCGAACATGAACATGGCTTCCAGTATCAATCCAGCAAGTGAGCTTGCCATCCAGTCACCTCGATGCTGCGGACACTATTGCTTCCATCATTGAGCGGTAGTACGCACTTACTGACCTTAGCTGCGGGGTTCGGAAAGGTAAATGGCATCAAACTTCATGAAAAGGTGCACTTGGTACCGGCGATAGCTGACAGTGGAATGGACTCAGTTGGACCTCGGCAACGGAGCAGGTTGGGGAGGCATCAACCTGCCGCCCTGTATCTACTTCTGCCGCGTCTTGTGTAGTGCTCCCTCACATGGGCAGAATGATTATGAACGACCATCCCGACGGCCGTTTTGAACCAAGTGATGTATGAACGGAGAAAGTTTTTCCATCATAAGCCTAGAAAATTCCGCAGCCTTCTCCTTGGGAACAATTTCCTCATTTTTTATTCCAAGCTGCTTTGCGGCATGCTCAAAGGCTTCCTTTATCGTCCGCTCTAAGGTTCGGCTCCTGCCCCTGTCCAATATGATCGGAAGAGCGTAGTCCGCGGCTGCCTTGTGTTTGTCCACGTCCAAACCTTGTCCTACCATCAATGCCGTGAATTCCGCCTCACTGATTTGTGTTTTTATCTTGATCGCGATCCGTTCACCGTTAACCGGATCAATGGAGTATACCTCGTTTTTTTGGGGGCCGTTGTATACATCGCTCAGGAGAACAACAAGCCTGAACATCCCAAAATATTCTATGTAGGACCAAAGGCGTTTTTTCTTTGGATCGCCGTGCAAGGACACGCAATGAAAAACCCTATCCGTAGGCCTGTCTTCGACCAGGTCGGATAGGTAAGCAAAACCAAACGGAATGGTCTGGAGATTTGGATTTAGCAGGTATTCAAGCGCTTTTTCACACTGCTCATGTGCGATGCTACACTCAGATGCAAAGGCAAAGGCCGTTTTAACCATCGATCTGCCCGCATCTGGTCCGCCTAGAGACAAGCTAAGGTGAAGGGGGGAATCAAGGTAGTCAGTCGTTACAGTCAACTCATTGAGAGCCTTCTGAATATCGAACTTTGGGTATTTTCTAGCAATGCCTTTGAGCCGCTGCTTTGCCTCGTCCATAGTCTTAGCTGTCAAGTTTATTCTAGTTGCATCCCCAAGATCTACTTCCGAATATGTGGATTTCTCCGGTGTAAAGGATCCATCACTGAGAAACCAGTACCTGTCGCCATCGATGGTTTGTACAATCTGTTTGGGCGGTTCACCCCGTTCTCTATTGATCCCTACAGCTAAAGAGAACCAATTAAGTTGCCTGGCAAGCTCAGCATCCCACCGTTCACCGAGGTTGTTGTTGCAATCGTTGCAGATAAATTCGGTCGTCTTTTTTCTGCCCCCAATCGCATTAGGAATAATGTGCTCCTTCGTATTGTTTCTGACTGACAAGTTGTTTGGGCAAAGCGCACACTTCTTATAATCTACCAAATTTCCTTCACCTTGAGCTGATTCACTGCATGGTACTAAACATGAGACGACCTGTTCTGGATCGTCACTAAAAAATTCAGTTAATTTCTTGAACCGCCAAGCAGCCCAGCTGGCACATTACTCGCCCGTTTTGGAAAGCAAAAGGGGTGGCTCTTAGCGGCCAATTCGACAAGGCGACGAAGCCATCGACGAGTCTGGCCACTAGCGGAAGTAGTAAGCACATTTTGTCCCCCCCTATCTGTATTGATATCCTACGCCAATGCATCTGCGATCGTCACCTTCTGCCAGAAACCGGGACGCAGCAGTGTCTCAGGCTACCACCCTTCAGGGGGGGCAAGGAGCGTGCGAACAGTAGAATCTTAAGCGGGATGGTAACGCATGGGCGCACCGTTTCTCAGGGGGGGGGGCGGAGGTTTTTCTGTCCGTGTTGCGACTCTCGTTGCTATCGAAAATTCCTAGCTGCTGCTAGCCGGTTCGCGAAAACTCGCCTATAAGGAAAGGATGTTAACTGGTAAGTAGCAACCGGGTGTAGGGCGGATACTAGATCCGAGCATTGAGAAAAGTTGGCGATACGCAGGTTTACGTCTTGTAGGGGAAGAATTGGGGGGGGCGCATGAAGTATATCAACCTGATGTCATTGGTTCAGGCAAGTGATTCGTTGCCTTTATTGAGTTTTAATGCATTTCTGGACCTTCATGGTATCCAGATCAAGCCTGCCGAAATCGTAGACTTGAAGGTTCTGCTCAAAGCGTTGTATGCGCTGCCAAGCAAGCTAAGTGCCTTTGATAAGTTTTATGTTGGTTACAAAATCCCTCAGATAGGCAAAGAGTTCGATCTATTGAGATTTGGAAAGGAGTTTGTTGTTAATATTGAACTCAAAAAAACTTGTTCTGAGGATAAGGTTAAGGCACAGCTAATCAGGAATAAGTATTATCTAGGGTGCACTGGGAGGAAGGTGTATGCCTGTACGTATGTTGTGGATGTCGCAACATTGTACGGCCTCCAGGATGATGATAGTTTGGCTGAGATTGATCTCGTATCTCTTCGCGATCTGCTTGATAGGCAAGAGGTGGATCGTACAGAGGTCGTGGATAATCTCTTTGATCCATCCGATTATCTGGTGTCTCCATTTAACTCTACTGAAAAGTTTCTAGAGGGGAAGTATTTTCTTACTCATCAGCAGGAGGAAATTAAAAATCTAGTATCGCAATATTTTAGTGGCCCAAAAGCACCTAAATTCGTGAGCGTTGTGGGTAGCGCAGGTACCGGCAAAACGCTGCTCGTATATGATATTGCAAATGAGCTTAGGAGAGCGGGCAAAAATGTAATTATCATTCATTGTGGTAGCTTGAATGAAGGGCAGCATGAGTTGGTTAGGAATGGCTGGAATATAGCGCCCATCAAGCGCTACGCCAATTACGACTTCGCTGTTTATGACTTGGTTGTGATTGATGAGGCACAGCGTATCTATGCATGGCAACTTAAGGATGTGATTCAAAAAATTGAGGCTGCCAAGGGGGGGTGCATATTTTCTTACGATAAGGTTCAGACACTATCAAATTCGGAGGAAAGGGCCAAAATTGATGAGAAGATTAATGCCATAAATGGGCTGGTTATTTATAGGTTGTCGGAGAAGATTAGAACCAATAAGGAGATTTCGGCGTTTGTAAAGATGTTATTTAATAATGGGCGTAAGCTGCCTTTGGAAAGTAGGGATAATATTCGGATTAATTATTTCAATAGTCCGGAGGATGCCAAGCTTTATTTGTCTAGTTTGAATGAGCCAGGCTGGGAGGTTTTGCGCTTTACCCCGTCCCAATATAATAAGGAGCATCATGAAGATTATTTTTGCCAAGATGAGAAAAATTCTCATCAGGTTATAGGTCAAGAATTTGATGGGGTGGTAGTTATATTGGATCGGTATTTTTCTTATGATGATGATGATGGTGAGCTTTGCTACACAGGGCGTGCGTACTATCACCCTGTTATGATGCTTTTTCAAAATATTACTCGGGCTAGAAAAAATTTGAATTTGGTAATAGTGGGCAACGAATTGTTACTGAATAGGTGTGTGTCAATTTTGCAATGAGTGGCGAATATGGTGTTTCCTCCAGCCTGCCTGAAGGAAGCCGCTTTCCCAAAGGCCCCTGCTATTAACATCCCGCTGCCTCCAATGAGGACAGCTATCGACCCATAGAAAGGCTTCGGATTGTCCCTAATGAAGGTGCTGTATAGCATTGAGCCTAATTAAAGGAAGTGAGATTTATACGTGTTAAGGATCTCGATGATGTGCTCCCCAGTTATGGCCTAGTGGTGACTTCGGTGAGAAATCACAATCTGAACTGCGCACTGAGTACGGGAGGCTAGTCAAGGGTTAAGCGCAGCGGTTTAATGTCTTGTTTACCCCCTGATGGCCCAAGCTACTCCAGCCTGGTCGAGCTTGTTCACGTACGGGGCAGCTAGGCGTTTCTGGCTGTACCTGTAACAGTGCCTTCCGAGCAGCGCAGGCGCTGAAGTTTGCCAGGGTGTTGAGCCGATGCCAAATTAACCCGTGTACCGAAGCCAGACTCACCCATCGTTAGATCGGTATAACCCCCGCACAGGCATGGTTAGCGAGAATTCAGACTGAGTCAGGGATCTGTTGGCATTTGGGTCAATTCAACATCGGCGCCAATACCTGAGCCAGTCTTTGCATTGATCGACTGCAATAGCTTCTATGCCAGTTGCGAGCGTGTCTTCCGACCGGATCTCGCCAAGACGCCCTTAGTCGTCCTGTCGAACAACGATAGATGCGTGATCGCTAGGTCGTACGACGCCAAGCCATTCGTGAAAATGGGCCAACCGTACTTCCAAATCAAGGATCACCTTCGGCGGCATGGAGAGGTCGCTTTCAGTAGCAACTATGCGCTTTACGGCGACATCAGCCAGCGAATCATGACGATCATCGAGTCGATGGTACCGGCCAGTGAGGTCTACTCGATTGATGAGTGCTTTGCTGACCTGACCTGCATTCATGGCGACCTCACCAAATTTGGAGGTGAGATTGCATTACACCCCCCCTTCTTGGAATGAAACTGTAACCGCATTACACCTTTCAGGGTCACTACTGTAATGGTATTACCCCCCCCCTTCTTGGAGGGAGACTGTAACGGCATTCCACATCTCAAGATCATGACTGTTATGTCATTACACTTTTTAAGGTCGCGAGTGTAAGCTAGCTGGCACTCCGTGCCTTGAACTCGGCGAACCTGATCCGCTCTCCGCCTCGCTTGCGAGACCGCAACGCCCAGACCTCACCGCTTCTAGCCGATTTTTGGCTGTCGCTAGGAAGGAGGTTCGACGACCACTCAATTACCCTGGATTGATTCGCGAAGCGGTGTAGGCTCTGATCAACCCGCTACGCGGAAATGGCCCAGCGGCTTAGGTGCCTCTCATTCGCTATCATGCCATCTAGTGCGGTTTTCATTAGATACATAGGAGGTCATATAGCCCAAAAGCTCTCACTTGAAGACATACACGCTTCTCTCAAGGGTAACCGTCTGGGCATCCCACCTTGCGCTGAGATGCCAACGATTTACTGATCGTTACGATTCGACGATACACCCGGTTTGCTTACCAAAAAATCAGCTAAGTCTTCAGCGGCTTCCTCCGCCAATAAGCCGACAACAACTGTAATGCCTGCACCTCGCAGCATTCTTATGCCCGCTCCCGAATTTCTCGGATCGGGATCAAGCAAACCAACAAAAACCTTCTCTACTCCGCTGTTTATGAGTGCCAGAGCACATGACGGAGTTCGACCATGAAAGGAGCATGGCTCAAGTGTGACAAAAGCAGTCATCCCGGAGCAGTCATTCGTTAACCGGCTTAACGCCATCGCTTCCGCGTGATAAAGCCCAGGTGCCTGTGTATAGCCTTGGCTGATCACCACGCCGTCCTTTACTAGCACGCAACCTACTGGCGGGTTTGGAAGGCACACAGGTAAGGCTAAACGCCCTTGGGCAAGAGCAAGCCGCATAAAATCGGTATTGGAGCGGGGGCTAGGCATATTCGATTGGTGCTCATCCGTGGTGGCCGAATCTTGGCACATTGAATTAGGTATCGCTGTACCGGCGCCACTATCTACTTACAGCCATACTACGCTGGCGGTAAGCGTACGGGGAATACGCCTTGCGTAGTTCAGCTCGACACCCACTGATGCGGCAGCAACTGCTCGATCCCACTGGCCTTCTGCGTCGGCAGCCGCATCAGCACATCCTTGAGGTATGCATACGGATCATGCCCGTTCATGCGTGCCGACTGGATCAGACTCATGATCGCCGCAGCCCGTTTACCACTGCGCAGCGACCCAGCAAACAGCCAGTTGGAACGGCCAAGCGCCCATGGCCTGATCGTATTTTCGACCGGGTTATTGTCGATGGGCACAGCACCATCATCCAGGTAGCGCGTCAGCACTACCCAGCGTTTCAGGCTGTAATCCAGTGCCTTGGCCGTGGCCGATCCCTCGGGCACAAGCACGCGCTGAGCCAACATCCACTCATGCAACTTCTCAGCGACGGGCACCGCAACTTCTTGGCGTAATCGCCAGCGATCTTCATCGCTCATGTCCTTGGCCTGCCGTTCGACTTCGTACAACCCGCCGATGGAGTGCAGGGCCTGTTCGGCCAACTGGCTTTTATTCGCCACATGCAGGTCGAAAAACTTGCGTCGGGCGTGGGCCATGCAGCCGATTTCGGTGATGCCCTGTTCAAAGCCAGCTTTGTAGCCTGCGAAGTCATCGCACACCAGCTTGCCGTTCCAAGTGCCCAGGAAGTTGCGCGCATGTTCGCCCGCACGGCTGGGGCTGAAGTCGTAGACGACTGCTTTCAGTGCTGAAAACGGTGTGGTGCAGTAGGCCCAGACATACGCGCGGTGCGTTTTCTTCTCGCTCGGGGCCAGCATCTGCACCGGTGTTTCATCGGCATGAACGACTTGCTGAGCCAACACGGCTTCGCGCAATGCATCTACCAGCGGTTGCAGTTGTACGCCGGTTTGGCCGACCCACTGAGCCAGCGTCGAGCGCGGGATCGCCAGGCCGGCACGGCCGAAGATCTTTTCCTGCCGGTACAGCGGAAGATGGTCGGCGAACTTGGCAACCATCACGTGGGCCAACAAGCCGGCAGTGGGGATACCCTTGTCGATCACCTGGGCCGGCACTGGCGCTTGAGTCAGTGTTTCACATTGACGGCAGGCCCATTTGCCACGCACGTGCTGCTCAACGGTGAACACGCCGGGTGTGTAATCCAGTTTCTCGCTGACGTCTTCGCCGATGCGCTGAAGCTGGCAGCCACAGGCACACTCGGTGTTCTCCGGCTCGTGATGAATGACGGTACGTGGGAACTGCGGCGGTAACGGCGCGCGCTTAGGCTGTTGGCGTGCTTCGTTCGGTGCCGGGGCGGGGCGAAGTGCTTTCAGCTCGGCGTCGATGGCCTCAAGGTCGGTGCTGAGCAAGTCATCCAGCAAGCTGGCTTGGGCTGATCTGCTCACTGCGCTTGGCAAACTTGTGGCGTTTGAGGATGGCGATCTCGTGAGAGAGCTGCTCGATGACGGTCTTGTCGCGGCGGCTCTCTCTGCCCATAGTGTCGACCTTCGACAGCAACTGCGCCGCGAGTGCACGCAGTTGATCGGGGATCATTTGGTCGAGATTGGGCGAGGAAGTCATGCCGTGGATTTTACCAAAGCAGCCCACCCGACACAGCTAAAAGACCCGATTCAGAGCAACGTAATTGCGCCGTTGGCGCCGACCCGCTGCCAAGGCAGGCCGAGCACCAGCGCTTGAAGTTGTTCGGCGTCGAGTTCAACTTCGTGGCCACGGTGTGTGCCTGGCCAATGGAATTTTCCTTGGTTCAACCGCCGCGCGGCCAGCCAGATACCCACGCCGTCGTGAACCAGTACTTTCATCCGGTTGGCGCGGCGATTCGCGAATAGATAAGCGCAGTGCGGCTTCGCCGCACCGAATACAGCGATCACACGGGCAAGGGCAGTTTCGGTGCCAGCGCGCATGTCCATGGGCTCTGTGGCGAGCCAGATGGCGTCGATGCGGATCATAGCGAAAGGCTGCGGATGAAGCGGGCGCAACCGTCCGGGTCGGAGATCGGCCATTTGACCGTGATGGTTTGAGCACCCAGCGGCAGTGCGATAACCACCGCCTCATCCGCGGGCCGTTTGGGCATGGCTTGCAGTGGTATGAATGCAGGAAGTGGCGCAACTACCTTGTCGCGGTAAATCGGCAGCCACTTGCGGATAACGTTGGCGTTGATGCCATGACTGATGGCGACGCTTGAAACTGACGCTCCAGGTTGCAGGTACTCCTGAACGACTTGGGCTTTGAAGGGCTTCGGGTAAGAGCTTCGTTGGCGCATGGAAATCCTGGCGATAAGGGTGATCGCGTCCGCTTAAAAATAGACGGACAACATCGCCCTTAATGCTGGAGTTCGGTAGGTGTGTTCGCCGTTCGGTTACTCTCAAGGCGCTCTCCGATGACCTTGAAACCAATCCTCAGCACCTCAAACCCATCGATCCAGCTCTCGTGCAGCGTATCCAAGAACTAATCCAAGACGTCGGGATTGATCTTGATGCTCCCTTGGACTGTGACGACGAATGACCCCTTTGAGTTGACAGTGCACGTTGGGGTTGTCCGATGTGCACTCGCTTCCTTTTTTTGAAGCGCCTAGTGGCCAAATGATAACTCGTAGCAGGGGGCTGCTCTTACACGGCTTACACGACTTACACGAGGCCCCCCCCTGGAAGCTTCAGCGGAGCGGGTTGGCCTTCCTGAGCGATGCCCCCTACGAACAGGCGACCTGGTTAGGGGCGGCCTCTCTCCCGAACCGGCGTGGTTAAACCAGAAGCGGAACACATACGGATCCGACGTTCATCGTTGAGTCATTGACATACGGTGGACATCGCGCTGAGAGGCTTTAAAGCTCCTATCTACTGTATCAGGCGCAGACCATTAATTTCTGCTCTTCCTCAAGGCTGGAGGGAATCGAACTGGGCTACGCACGCGATTAAGGCTATTTGCCATCATTGCTCGCCTATTCTGATAGAATGGCTGAGGCAGTCTGTTACCGGGTTCCCTTCCCCTACGAGGATGGTTGGTGCACTGCCTGCGTGCATATTTAAAGTCAGTGGAAGGACACAGGAGAATTGATGGATCAGCTCATAGCGTTGCCGGTTTCAGGTGACGCATTTTTACTACGCCGCGCAAATCGATTAATTCTGGTCGACGGTGGAAGAAGCAGCGCACTTCTCTCAAAAGAGTTGACTAAATACGGTGTGAATCACCTGGACGTGGTTATCTGCACCCATGCTGACCATGATCACGCGGGTGGATTGGTCGATTTGCTGGACCGGTCGAAGATAACGGTTGGGGAGTTTTGGCTGCCGGGGGCATGGGCAGAGTCGCTGCCTGCGCTACTGGAAACCCCGGCTATCGTAGTAGATGATCTCATCCAAACTTTGGATGAGGGGATACACGGTGTGTCTTTGTAGTGGTCTAATGAAACCGGACACCCATTTAGGCGAGAATGCTCGCCATAGAGAGGTGTCTGATGACCAAGCAACGTCGTACCTTTACCCCTGAGTTCAAACGCGAGGCTGCGTGCCTGGTGCTCGACCAAGGCTACAGCCATATCGAAGCCGCCCGTTCGCTCGGATTGATCGAATCGGCGCTTCGTCGATGGGTGAGCCAGCTTCAGCAAGAACGTGGCGGTGTTACTCCCACCAGCAAGGCTCTGACGCCAGAGACTGAATGGATACCGACGGTGGGCTACATGAGCGCTGTGCTGGCACAGGAAGATATCAGTCGGTTTTTGATGCAGCGGTACAACTGGCGGCGACCGCATCAATTCAACGAAGGGCTACCGCCTGCGGTCGCAGAGGAAAAACTTAACGCAGTGTCCGGGATCAGTTGACCACTACAAAACAAAGTTACGCCCGACGAGAGCTCGTCTTCACTAGTCAACCGAACCCCATCCTTCAAAAACTATCCATACGCGTGCGCTGCATCACCGACCCTAGCCGTATGCCGCGGGTAGGCCATCCTCCGTGTTTCCATGCATTTTTTCGCTGCGCAGGGCTTTTCTCTCAGGCGACCCATGTGCCGAACTACTAAACACCACATTCGGCACCACCGGCCGCATCCCCCGCGCAGCCCAAGGCATCATGACCGGCGGTGAGTTGATCACAAGCATCGCAATCAGCAACGCCAACTGATACCGGCGCATCACCTATACCGCCCGTGAGTAGGATGTTCCGCGTCCACCAGCAAGTGCCCGCTCAACGCGCGAATCCGGCTTTCCGAGTGGTAGGCGCCGTCGTCGTTGTAGCGCAGGTAGCTGCGGTTGCACGCCGTGCATTGCCATACGCCACACTGGTTATAGGGATGGTAGAGCGGGGCGATGGGCGCTTCGGCGGACCAGTAGCTGGTGCCCTGGGGGTGGTATTCGTCCAGGGTGGCTTCTTCTTCCGCGAATTGGGCCAGGGTGCCGATCTGCTGCAATTGCGCTTCGCGCAGCGTCACGGGCCAGCCTTCCCAGCCGGTCAGGGATTTGAGGGAGCACTCGCACGGCTCGGTGATAGCGGAGGTTTGAGTGGCCAGGGCGAGGAGGGTGGCGTAATCCATTACGGCTTGCATGGGAATTCCTTGTTCTTTTTTGTGTAGGGCTGTTGAACGCGATGTTCGCCTCCTCCCTGTATGGCCGGGCGAAGCTTGGGAAAATCATGCCGCGTGTACCCAGTTTTACCGCGGTGCTGCTTTCCCGAGCTTCGCCCGGTCCTACAGGCGTGGGGGCGGGCTCAGTGTGTTTTCTTCTCGATGGTGCGGCGCCTGGGTGGCGGATCATCCCCCACATTACCGCTGCCTGGCCTTTTCTGGAAGGTGGGGCACCCCAGGTCGCTGGGCTTGGAGTGCGCATCACGCCCTCGGTGGGCTGTTTTTGGCCGTTCTTGCTTATTCATCACGGGCAACGTGTTCATATCCATAACATTTTTTTCATCTGTTCCAGGCTATGATGCAGCCCTTCGTTGGGGAGTAACCTGTTTCGGGCCCGGTGCCTGAAGCGTTCGCATCAACATTCTCGGCCACCTGCCGTGGTGCGAACACCCATTTGGGTTGGAGAGACCAGCGACACTGCCATGCCGATAGTCGGGCGTGTGGCTGTGTCGTTGATTCCTTGCCCGACTGGAAGTGAACCGTGAATCCCGTTGCCCTCGTTTTTCTTGCCCTCGCCATGTCCACCGACGCCTTCGCGGCGGCGATCGGCAAAGGCTCCAGCCTGCATAAACCCCGCTTTATCGAGGCTCTGCGCACTGGCCTTATCTTTGGTGTCATCGAAGCCATCACGCCCATGATCGGCTGGGCCATCGGCCATGCCGCCACCCGCTGGGTGGAGAACTGGGATCACTGGATTGCGTTCACCCTGCTGGTTGCCCTGGGCCTGCACATGATCTGGCATGGGGTGAAGCACGAGGCCGAGGAGGAAGAAAAGCCTCAGCAGCATTCATTCATGATTTTGGCGGTGACCGCCGTGGCCACCAGCATCGATGCGCTGGCGGTGGGGGTTGGCCTGGCGTTTGTGAATGTGAATATCCTGGTGGCGGCTGCCGCTATCGGCCTGGCCACCATGACCATGGTGACCCTGGGCGTGATGCTGGGCCGTGTGCTGGGGCACATCGTCGGCAAGCGGGCGGAAATCGTCGGGGGTGTGGTGCTGATGCTGGTGGGCGCCACCATTCTTTACGAACACCTGAGCGCATGACCGCTACAGATTCACGGGTGGTAACGGTGCCGACCACCACCGGGTGAGCAAGTCCAGGGGCGCGAGTGTGTCGATCAATGAAGTGCGCAGAAGCCCGCTATCGCTGTTATGTAATGGTGGTGATACATTCTGTTGCATTCGGCCACTCGGCCTCGGGAACCCTATTCCAATGGATTGCATGATCTGCCGTCGTCCTGCTGCCTATTACTTCAGCAAGACCTACACCGAGGCGCCGTTTGCCGACTTCATGCGTGACATTGGCACGGTGGATTACCGCCGCTGCGAGGCCTGTGGGTTTGTGTTTTCGCAGACACATGCCCAGTTGCCCCATGCACAATGGGCTGAACTGAACGACCAATTCCACCATTACAACGAAAACCCTGACAGCCCCATCAACCAGCCGCCCTACGCAGAGCAGGCGATGATGCTGGCGCTGTTGCGAGCGCACGGCCTCATCGCTGCCGATGGCATGCTCGATTATGCCGCTGGCTACGGCAGCCTGAGCCGCCTGCTGGCGCGCTACTTCAACGTGCGCCTGCCCATTTACGACCCCTACGTGCAGGCCGCGGACCTGGACTGCTACATCCGCGAACCGGTGCCGGGCAGCTACAAGACCGTGATCAATTCGGCGATGTTCGAACATGTGCTCACCCGGCAGGATCTGGATAGCGTGCACGAATTGGTCGCGCCCGATGGCTGCCTCATCCTGCACACCGTGGTATGTGAAAACGTGCCCCGCAACAGCGACTGGTTCTACCTGCGGCCCCCGGTGCATGTGGCGTTTCATACCAACAAAAGCATGAATATCCTGATGGAGCAGTGGGGCTACCAGTCCTCCATCTATTGCCCGCCGAGCAAGTGCTGGGTACTGCTGCGTCAACCCTGGCGCGAGGTGCAGGACAAGGTTGAAGCGGTGAACCGGGAGCTGCAAAGCACCTGGCTGGTGGGCAAGGAAGGGTTCATGGATTACTGGAAAGGTTTTTGAACGCTGCCACCAAGCGGGTAGCGGCCCGCCTCACCGCGCAAACCGCCGCACCCCCACCACGCACCCGATGACCCCCACCGTGACCGCGACCATCCCCGGGCTGACCTGCTCACCCAACAACGTGGCGGCCAACGCCAGGCCAAAGAACGGCTGCAGCAACTGCAATTGCCCGACCGCCGCGATACCGCCCTGGGCCAGGCCGCGGTACCAGAATACAAAGCCGACAAACATGCTGAACACGGACACGTAGCCCAGGCTCCACCAGCCGGCCACATGCACGTGGGCGAAGCTTTGGGGCATCAGCAGCCAGGTGGCGATGCCCATCAAGGGCAGCGACAGCACCAGAGCCCAGGAGATCACTTGCCAGCCGCCCAGGCTGCGCGACAACCGCGCGCCCTCGGCATAGCCCAGGCCGCAGACAATGACGGCGCATAGCATCAGCACGTCCCCCAGCGGCGCGGCGGCCACGCCTTGGGTCAGGGCGAAGCCGACCACCAGCAGGCTGCCCAGGGTGGAAAACAGCCAGAAGGCCGGGCGTGGTCGCTCGCCGCCGCGCAACACGCCGAACACGGCCGTGGCCATGGGCAGCAAGCCGAGAAAGACGATGGAGTGGGCGGAGGTGACATGCTGCAGCGCCAAAGCCGTGAGCAACGGAAAGCCGATGACCACGCCCAGGGCGACCACTACCAAGGGTATCAGGTGCGCGCGGGCTGGGCGGCGCTGCCTGAACATCAGCAACACGCACAGCGCCAGCAGCCCGGCCAAAGTGGCCCGGGTGACGGTGAGCCACAGTGGGCTGAAGTCCAGCACCGCCAGACGCGTGGCCGGCAGTGAGCCGCTGAAGATCAGCACGCCGATGAAACCGTTGAGCCAGCCGCTGCTGCTTCTGGTGACGGGAGCGGTGGGGAGGGTGCCTGTCTGTTCCATGGTAAGTCTCTGTGGGCGAGCGCGGGGTGACGTGTCGTGGATGCTAGAATCGACCAGCAGTACAATCAAATAATTGTCATGGATACATCCGCTATGCCCACTTCGCGCTACAAGCTGCTGGTCGACCGCTTCGCCGCTGACATCCGCGCCGGCCGGTTGCAGGCCGGCACGCGTTTGCCCACCCACCGGGAGCTGGCCCGGCGCGAAGGCGTGGCGCTGGTCACGGCGTCGCGGGTGTACGCGGAGCTGGCGGGCCTGGGCCTGGTGAGCGGCGAAACCGGCCGCGGCACTTTCGTGCGCGAGATGCAGTTGCCGCCCGGGCATGGTATCGACCAGGCGAGCGTTGCCAGTGGCATGCTGGACCTCAACTTCAATTACCCCTCGGTGCCCGGCCAGGCAGAACTGCTGCGCACGGCATTGCGCAACCTGGCGGCGGCGGGCGACCTTGAGGCGTTGTTGCGTTACCAGCCCCACGCCGGGCGGCCCGTGGAGCGCGCGGCGGTGGCCGAGCATGTGGCGCTGTCGGGCTTGCAGGTGAGCGCCGAGCAGGTGCTGGTGGTCACCGGCGCCCAGCATGGCCTGGCGGTGACGGTGCTGGGCCTGTTGCAGCCGGGGGATGTGGTGGCGGTGGATGCGTTGACGTACCCCGGTTTCAAGATAGTCGCCGAGACACACCGCGTGGAGCTGGCGCCCCTGCCCGCCCGCGGGCAAGGCCCCGACCTGGACGCGCTGGATGCCCTGTGCCGCCAGCGCCGGGTGCGAGCGGTATATTGCATGCCGACCCTGCAAAATCCGTTGGGTTGGGTGCTGGACAATCAGCAGCGCCAGCGCCTGGCCGACATTGCCCGTCAGCACGATCTGATGCTGATCGAGGATGCCGCCTACGCGTTTCTGATCGCCGATGCGCCACCACCGCTGGCAACGTTCGCCCCCGAGCGCACGGTCTATGTGTCCGGCTATTCGAAAAGTGTCGCGGCGGGCCTGCGTGTCGGCTTCGTGGCGGCGCCACTGCCCTGGGTCACCACGCTGGAACGGGTGATTCGCGCCACCAACTGGAACACCCCGGGGGTCATGACGGCCATCGCCTGCCAATGGCTGAAGGACGGTACGGTGGCCCGCTGCGAAGCGCAGAAACGCCTGGACGCCCAGGCCCGCCAGGCGCTGGCGGCGCAGGTACTGGCGGGCATGCCGACGGTGGGCCACCCCAGTTCCTATTTTCTGTGGCTGCCGTTGCCCGAGGAGGTACGCGCCGACCAGGTGGCCATGGCGCTGATGCGCGAGCAGGTGTCGGTCTCCACCGCCGAGCCGTTCGCGGTGGCTGCGCATGTGCCCCACGCGATTCGGCTGGCGCTGGGCTCGGCGCCCATCGAGGCATTGCGCGGGGCGCTGGAGCGGGTGAGGTGGGCGGTGGGCGACTATTGACCGTAGGGCTGTGCGATAGGCGCCTGAAGGCTTTAGGAAATTTCACTCCAACCCTTGGGAACGGTCCCGCTTCTTTCTCCGGGGACTTTGCCTAGAGTCTGCGCTCTGGAACCGCCACCCGAGACCCGCCCCCATGAGTGAAAAACCAGGCCTGCACATCGAGTACGTGGACGCCGACCCCGTGACCCAGGCGCTGTGCCTGCGCTACTGGCGCGTGGAGGGCGGCCGTTTCGTCGAAACCGTGGCCAGGATCTACCGTGACGAAGGGATCAGCCAGACCGAGTTCACGGCGCTGGTCAAGCGCCATTCCCGGGCCTGGTCGACGCTGATCAAGTGCACGCGCTGCGGTGAGCCCATGCAGTTTGCCACCCGCAGCGACTACATCTCCCGTGCTGAGCGCCGTGTGTTCCAGTGCGCTGCCTGCACGGCGACCGAGCGCGAACAATTGGCGTGCGCCAAGCGCCTGCGCCTGGTGGAGGCGCTGGAGCGGTCCATGGCCCAGGCAAAGCCCCTGGCGCAGCTGGACCCGCGCCATTGCCTGTACCTGTGGGCATTGCTCAAGTACGCCGGCAGCGAAGACCTGGCCTACATTCGCCCCTATTGCCAGGTGCGCCATGAGCGGCTGACCCCCCTGCGCGATTTCGACCGTGACCTGATCAACGAACTGTGGCGCAACGGTGTGATTGCCGTGGACCCGGAATCGATCTGCACTGCCATCGAGCTCGACAGCCAACAGAACGCCCGCGTGCATTTCACCGGGGTGCGCTGGTTGCCGACGGTCCAGGGTGCCAGTGGTGTGTTGTTGTACGAACGGTTGGAAGCCCACGTGTTGGAACCTGGGTTCATCACGGCGGGCGCCGGCCCGATAAAGGCGTGTTGCGACCAGATGGCCTTGCTCGAATGCCTGGCCTTCCTGGAGATGGCGCTGGAGGAGTACCGCTTGGGGTACCGGGCGGGGGAGAAGACCCGGGCCATGGTGGTCACGGCGTTGAAGGTGTTCAGCGTGGCCCAGGTGTGCAACATTCTGTTCCGCGCGGCGCGTGATGCCGCGGCGTTCTACCAGCGTGGCGGGGTCAGCCGCGACCATGCCGCCAAGTCGGTGGTGGGCAGCTTCGAGCGGTTGATGGAAAAAAGCGTCGCCAACGAATGGGTGGTGACGCCGTTTCGGCGCAACTTCAACCTGCCGCAATCGGTGCTCAGCCGGTTGGTGTACAACCGCTTGCTGGGCACCGATGACGGTGGGTTCACCGGCTGTCATGTCACGTTGCCTGATTGCGCCGCGGCGTTGCCCTAGGGGTTGTATGAAATGGCCGCGCCGGCATGCATATCGTACAGCGCCCGGAGGGTGTTCAGCCCTTGCGCTTGAACAGCTTGCGCAGGAAAGCGCCGACCGCGACGACGCCGATCACGATGAACTTCTTGAACGCCAGCAACAGCACGCCCAGCTTGGCGAACAGGCCGGCCTTGCTGGCCACGCCGCCGGCTACCAGGGCCGCCAGGCCGTAGGAGGCCAGTTTGTCGGTGGCCGGGCTGTAGTCGGCATAGCGGTTGCCGTCGGTGAAGTCGGCGAAGGCCATCACCTGTGGCAGTTCGCGCTTGATGGTGGGCAGGTCGTTCATGGTGGCCACGGCATTGAGCTCCAGCACGCCTTTGCGGCCCAGCACGCGGATGCTGTAGTTCAGGCTGTTGACATCGGCGTGGTCGGCCCGCAGCTCCTTGGCCCAGTAGATCTTGTGGCTCTGGCCATCGTAGTGTGGCGGCTCGGCCCAGCCCACCAGGCTGATGCCATCGTAGCCCTGCTCGCGGCGTTGCTTGTTGTCGTCCTCGTCCTCGGACTGCATGTCCTTGAGCAACTGGCTGTAGTCGATCTTGGCGGCGTCGTCGTCGGAGATATGGCCGTCTTCCTGGTAGCTGACGATCACCCCCCAACCGCGCTCCGACAGCGGGTTGGTGGCCTTGGGCACGATCATGCCCAGGGTTTCGATACCCGGCGGGTTACCCCAGCCGATATTGAGCACGCGCTCGGTGTCTGCCGGCGACAGGTAATAGAAATCATCGTTGAGCGTGAGGGTGGCGATGTCGCCGGGCAGCTGGATGGTGCCGTGCTGGGGCTTGAGGGAGGCCAGCAGTTGTTCGGCGGTCATTTTTGGCTGCGTCTGTGTGGTACCGGGTGGGGTATCGGCATGCACAGGCAAATTCACGGCGCACAGCAAGGCTGCGGCCAGGAGGGGGCGCAGGTATTTCATCGTAGTCCCTTACATTTGGAAATAAATTTGCGACACAGGATACAGGCGGGCGTGGGGTGTCACCAGTGTTACAACCCTGAAACATGAGTTTTTTGTCATGGGGGCGCAAGCTGATGACGGGCGGCGGGCATTGTCCTTGTGGGTAGCTTGCTGGCGAAAAAGGCAGCGCGATTTCCTGATGGATCGCGTTGCATCGTTCGCCAGCAAGTTGTGCTCCTACAGGCCGTTCGCGTTCTTGCGGACGGGGTCAGTGCGAATGCCGTGGCACTTCCGCGCCTCGGCAGCCTACCAGGAAGTCGAAGTCGCAGCCCTGGTCCGCCTGCATTACGTGGTCCACATACAACTGTCGGTACCCACCGGCCAGCAGGTTGTTCACCGGTGCCTGCCAGTCCGCCAAGCGCGCGGCCAGCTCGGCGTCACTGATGTCCAGGTGCAAACGCCCGGTGCTGCAGTCCAGTTCGATGTAGTCACCTTCCTGCACCGCCGCCAATGGCCCACCAGCGGCAGCCTCCGGCGCCACATGCAGCACCACGGTGCCATAGGCGGTGCCGCTCATGCGCGCGTCGGAGATGCGCACCATGTCTGTCACGCCCTGGGCCAGCAGCTTGGCCGGCAGGCCCATGTTGCCGACTTCGGCCATGCCTGGGTAACCCTTCGGCCCGCAGTTTTTCATCACCAGGATGGAGTCGGCGTCCACGTCCAGTTCCGGGTCGTTGATGCGCGCCTTGTACTGGTCGAAGTTCTCGAACACCACGGCGCGGCCGCGGTGTTTCATCAGGGCCGGGGTGGCCGCGGAAGGCTTGAGCACCGCGCCCAGGGGCGCCAGGTTGCCGCGCAGCACGCAGATGCCGCCGTCGGCCACCAAGGGGTTGTCGATGGCGCGGATGACTTCGTCGTCACCGTAGATGGGCGAGTTGCGCACGTTGTCCCACAGGCTCTTGCCGTTGACCGTCAGGGCCTCGGGGTTGGGGATCAGGTTGTTTTCACCCAGGCGGCGCAGCACGGCAGGCAGGCCGCCGGCGTAATAGAACTCTTCCATCAGGAAACGCCCGGATGGCTGCAGGTCCACCAGGGTGGGGGTGCCACGGCCGATGCGGGTCCAGTCGTCCAGTTCCAGGTCCACGCCGATGCGCCCGGCGATGGCTTTCAAATGGATGACCGCGTTGGTGGAGCCGCCGATGGCCGCGTTGACGCGGATGGCGTTTTCGAAGGCTTCGCGAGTGAGGATCTTCGACAGGCGCAAGTCTTCCTTGACCATCTCCACCGCGCGCATGCCGGACATGTGCGCCAGCACATAGCGGCGCGAGTCCACCGCTGGAATGGCGGCGTTGTGGGGCAGGGAAGTGCCCAGCGCTTCAGCCATGCACGCCATGGTCGACGCCGTGCCCATGGTGTTGCAGGTACCGGCCGAGCGCGACATGCCGGCTTCGGCCGAGAGGAACTCATCCAGGCTGATCTGCCCGGCTTTCAGCGATTCATGCATTTGCCAGACGATGGTGCCGGCGCCGATGTCGCGGCCCTTGTGCTTGCCGTTGAGCATCGGCCCGCCGGTGACGACGATGGCCGGCACATCGCAACTGGCAGCGCCCATCAGCAGGGCGGGGGTGGTCTTGTCACAGCCGGTGAGCAACACCACGCCGTCGATGGGGTTGCCGCGGATGGCTTCCTCCACGTCCATGCTCGCCAGGTTGCGGGTGAGCATGGCGGTGGGGCGCAGGTTCGACTCGCCATTGGAGAACACCGGGAATTCCACCGGAAAGCCGCCGGCCTCCAGCACGCCACGCTTGACGTGTTCGGCAATGGTACGGAAGTGGGCGTTGCAGGGGGTCAGCTCCGACCAGGTGTTGCAGATGCCGATGATCGGCTTGCCATGAAATTGATGGTCGGCGATGCCCTGGTTCTTCATCCAGCTGCGGTACATGAAGCCGTTCTTGTCGGCGGTGCCGAACCACTGGGCGGAGCGCAGGGTAGGTTTCTTATCAGACATGGGAATTCTCTTATTGTAAGACTTAATGGCGGCGCTGATAGGTAAAATAGGCCTAAACGCTCAGCTTGTGAAGCCGTTGTCGGTTAAATAGTAATACTATATAGTCGGTCGCAACGGAGGACGAACAGCCGCCCCGCGCGCCTGGCGATCCCCATTTCCATAACAAGAACAATTGGAGACCGTTGCCATGAGCGAAGAACTTCGCCTGGTCAGGCGTATCACCCTCAAGTTGATCCCCTTCCTGATCCTGCTGTACCTGGTGGCCTACGTGGACCGCTCCGCCGTGGGCTTCGCCAAGCTGCACATGGGCAGTGACGTGGGCATCGGTGATGCCGCCTACGGCATGGGCGCGGGGCTGTTCTTCATTGGCTACTTCCTGTTGGAAATTCCCAGCAACCTGCTGCTGTCGCGCTTCGGCGCACGCCGCTGGTTCGCCCGCATCATGATTACCTGGGGCGCCATCACCATCGGCATGGCTTTCGTGCAGGGGCCCAACAGCTTCTACGTGATGCGCTTTCTGCTGGGCGCCGCCGAGGCGGGCTTTTTCCCTGGCGTGCTGTACTACATCACCCAATGGTTCCCGGTTCGCCACCGGGGCAAGATCCTCGGCCTGTTCATCCTCTCCCAGCCCATCGCCATGATGATCACAGGCCCCGTGTCCGGTGGCCTGCTGGGCATGGACGGGGTACTGGGCCTGCATGGCTGGCAATGGTTGTTCATCGCCATCGGCACCCCGGCCATCCTGCTGACCTGGCCCGTGCTGCGCTGGCTGCCCGACGGCCCGGCGCAGGTACGCTGGATGACCGACGTCGAAAAAGGCTGGCTGGCCGGTGAGCTGAAAAAGGACCTGGACGTGTACGGCCAGACCCGCCACGGCAACCCGCTGCACGCGCTCAAGGACTACCGCGTGCTGCTGCTGGCGCTGTTCTACTTGCCCGTGACCCTCAGCATCTATGGCCTGGGCCTGTGGCTGCCTACCCTGATCAAGCAGTTCGGTGGCAGCGACCTGGTGACGGGCTTCGTGTCGGCGGTGCCGTACATCTTCGGCATCGTCGGCCTGCTGATCGTGCCGCGCAGCTCCGACCGCCTCAATGACCGTTATGGCCACCTGGCCGTGCTGTATGTGCTGGGCGCGGCGGGGTTGTTCTTCAGTGCCTGGCTCAGCGTGCCGGTGCTGCAACTGGTGGCGCTGTCGCTGGTGGCCTTCTCGCTGTTTTCCTGCACGGCGGTGTTCTGGACCCTGCCGGGCCGATTCTTCGCCGGTGCCAGTGCGGCCGCCGGGATTGCCCTGATCAACTCGGTGGGCAACCTGGGCGGCTACATCGGCCCGTTCGTCATCGGTGCGCTCAAGGAGTACACCGGCAACCTGGCCAGCGGCCTGTATTTCCTCACTGGCGTGATGCTGTTCGGCCTGCTGCTGACCGGCGTCGTCTACCGCCTGCTGGAGCGCCGCCATGCGCTGCCGGCCGAGCAGTTCGCCGCCAGTGCCCGCAGCGCGCAACCCAGCGCGCGTACCTGATCAAACAAGGGAGCTTTCACCATGCGTCTAGTGCAATTCCAATTGATGGATGGCCAGCGCCGCGTCGGCCTGGTCGACGGCGACCGCGTCCACGAAGTGCGCGGCGCCACCAGCGTGCGCGAACTGGCCCTGGCGGCCATCGAGGCCGGTGCTGGCCTGGCTCGCCAGGTCGACGACCTGGGGCTGGGCCAGCACCATGATTACCAGCAGTTGCTGGACGAAGGCCGCCTCCTGCCGCCCCTGGACCACCCGGACCCGGCGCATATGCTGGTGACCGGCACCGGCCTGACCCACCTGGGCAGCGCCGCTACGCGCGACAAGATGCACCAGCAGGTGGGCGACGAAAGCGCCATCACCGACAGCATGAAAATCTTCAAATGGGGCCTGGAAGGCGGCAAGCCCGTGGCGGGGCAGGCGGGTGTGCAGCCAGAATGGTTCTACAAAGGCGACGGCAGCATCGTGGTACGCCCCGGTGGCGAGTTCCCGGTACCGCCATTCGCCGAGGACGCTGGCGAGGAGCCGGAACTGGGCGGCCTGTATGTGATCGGCCATGACGGCAAACCCTATCGCCTGGGCTTCGCCCTGGGCAACGAATTCTCCGACCATGTGATGGAGCGCAAGAACTACCTGTACCTGGCCCATTCCAAGTTGCGCCATTGTTCCTACGGGCCGGAATTGCGCGTGGGCGAATTGCCCCAGCACCTGGCGGGCACCAGCCGTATCTGGCGCGACGGCAAACTGCTGTGGGAGAAGGAGTTCCTCAGCGGCGCGGCGAACATGTGCCACAGCTTCGACAACCTGGAATACCACCACTTCAAGTATGCGCAGTTCCTGCGCCCCGGTGACGTGCACATCCATTTCTTCGGCACGGCCACGCTGTCGTTCGCCGATGGCATCAGCACCCAGGTGGGCGACCGGTTCGAGATCAGCCTGGATGAATTCGGCGCGCCGCTGAACAACCGTGTTGGCCGTGCCGAAGCGGTGTTCACCCCAGGCGCCATCGGTATTTTGTGAGGAGGTTCCATGATTCGTGGTCATCACTACATTGGCGGCGGGCGCAGTGCCCAGGGCAGCGTGATCGTCAAAAGCGTGGACGCCAGCACTGGCGCTGAACTGCCGTTCGATTTCTACCAGGCCACGCCTGCCGAAGTGGACGCAGCCGCCCGTGCCGCCCAGGCGGCGTACCCCGCCTACCGAAGTGTGAGCAGTGAGCGGCGGGCGCAGTTTCTGGACGCCATCGCCGATGAGCTGGATAGCCTGGGCGATGACTTCATCGCCCTGGTGACCCAGGAAACCGCCTTGCCGGCCGCGCGTATCCAGGGCGAGCGGGGCCGCACCAGCGGGCAGATGCGTTTGTTCGCCAAGGTGCTGCGGCGAGGGGACTTCTACGGTGCGCGCATCGACCGCGCCTTGCCTGAGCGCACACCCCTGCCACGGCCGGACCTGCGCCAGTACCGCATCGGCGTGGGCCCGGTGGCGGTGTTCGGCGCCAGCAACTTTCCCCTGGCGTTCTCCACCGCAGGCGGTGACACCGCCGCGGCCCTGGCGGCGGGTTGCCCGGTAGTGTTCAAGGCCCACAGTGGCCACATGGCCACGGCCGAGCGGGTGGCTGACGCAATCATTCGCGCAGCGGTGAGCAGCGGGATGCCCGCCGGGGTGTTCAACATGATCTATGGCGCCGGGGTAGGGGAGGCGCTGGTCAAGCACCCGGCCATTCAGGCCGTGGGCTTCACCGGCTCGCTCAAGGGCGGCCGGGCGCTGTACGACATGGCGGCTTCGCGCCCCCAGCCGATTCCGGTGTTCGCCGAGATGTCCAGCATCAACCCGGTGATTGTTCTGCCCCAGGCCCTGGAGGTGCGCGGCGAAACCGTCGCCCGCGAGGTGACGGCCTCGGTGGTGCAAGGCTGTGGGCAGTTCTGCACCAACCCCGGCCTGGTCATCGGCCTGAAGTCGCCGGGTTTCAGTGTGTTCGTTCAGCAACTGGCCGCGGCCATGGGCGCGCAGCCGGCGCAGACCATGCTCAACGCCGGCACGTTGCGCAGTTACGGCAAAGGGCTGGCGGCGCTGCACGCCCATGAAGGCATCCACCACCTGGCCGGTGCGGCGCAACAGGGCAACCAGGCGCAGCCACAGTTGTTCCAGGCGGATGTCAGCCTGTTGCTCGAGGGCGATGAAGTGCTGCAGGAAGAGGTCTTCGGCCCCGCCACTGTTCTCGTCGAGGTGGCCGATACGTACCAGTTGCAGGCGGCGTTGCACGCCCTGCACGGCCAACTGACGGCGACGATCATCGGTGAGCCCAGTGACCTGCGTCAGTTTGGTGAACTCACCGCACTGCTGGAACAGAAGGTCGGGCGCATCCTGCTCAACGGCTACCCCACCGGGGTGGAAGTGTGCGAAGCCATGGTGCATGGCGGCCCGTACCCGGCTACCTCCGATGCCCGTGGCACGTCGGTGGGTACCCTGGCCATCGACCGTTTCCTGCGGCCGGTGTGCTTCCAGAACTACCCGGACGAACTGCTGCCCGAGCCGTTGCGCAATGCCAACCCCCTGGGCCTGACCCGGCTGGTGGACGGCGCTCCGAGCCGCGCTGCGCTCTGAGCGCTGGCTTGCCCTGCAACACCGGCACAACGCCTATAAAAACAACAGAGGTGTGACATGGCCACGCAAACCGCTGCACTGGGCGCCGCCACCGGCGAGCTGTCCGAGGACGCGCTGTACCGCAAGGTGAACTGGCGGATCGTGCCGCTGTTCATCCTCTGCTTCCTGTTCGCCTACCTGGACCGGGTCAACATCAGCTTCGCCAAGCTGGAAATGCAGAGCGACCTGGGCTTCAGCGATACCGTCTACGGCCTGGGCGCCAGCCTGTTCTTCGTCGGCTATTTCCTCTTCGAGGTGCCCAGCAACCTGTTGCTGCACCGCGTGGGCGCGCGGTTGTGGATAGCGCGCATCATGATCACCTGGGGCGTCACCTCGGCCTGCATGATGCTGGTGCAGAGCGAGTTCTGGTTCTACACCCTGCGGTTTCTGATCGGCGTGATGGAGGCCGGGTTCGTGCCGGGCGTGCTGTATTTCTTCACCCAGTGGTACCCGGCTACGCGGCGCGCCCGGGTCAACAGCTACTTCAAGAGTTCCATCTGCCTGTGCGGTGTGGTGGGCGGCCCGCTGGCGGGTTTGATCCTGGGCAGCCTCGATGGCGCCTATGGCCTGGCGGGGTGGAAGTGGCTGTTCCTGCTCGAAGCCATCCCGTCGATCATCCTCGGCTTCGTGGTGCTGTGGTTCGTCAGTGACCGTATCGAGCAGGCCACGTGGCTCAGCCCCGCGCAGAAGGCGTTGATGCTTCAACGCCTGTCCCAGGAGACGTCAACCCCCGCGTCCCATTCCCTGAGCGGATTATGGAAGCACCCGACGACCTACGTGATGTCAGCGATTTACCTATGCCTAGTCATGGCCTTGACCGGGCTGCTGTTCTGGATGCCGCAATTGATCCGCAGCGCGGGGGTGGCCGACAGCCTGCACATCGGCCTGCTGACCACGCTGCCCTACATCGGGGCCGCGGCGTTCAACGTGCTGATGGGTATCAGCTCCGACCGCCATGGCGAGCGCCGGTGGCACATGGCAAGCTGCGCCATGCTCTGCGCGGTGGGCTACCTGGTGTGCGCGGCCTTCGCTGGCCAACTGCTGCCGCTGATGCTGGGCCTGAGCCTGATCATGGCGGGGCTGATCGCCTGGATGCCTATCTTCTGGACCATCCCGCCGCGTTTTCTCAGCGGCCTGGCCGCGGCCGCCGGCATTGCCCTGATCAACTCCCTGGGCCAGTTGGGCGGGGTGATCGCGCCCTACCTGATCGGCCGCATCAAGGACCTTACCGGCGCGGCTACCCCAGCCCTTTACGTGCTGAGCATCATCAGCCTGCTGGCGGTGGCGTTGATCCTGTGGGGCGTGCCGCGGCGTTATTACGCACGGTAAGGTGCGACATATTGAAGCAGAAACCGGTTTCAACTTGGCCGATTTGGCATATCATGGGCGCCTCTCCACCCCTTTTATGAAAGATGGTCATGACCGGCCTTACCGAACAACTAGCAACAAGCGGCATGGTGTTGATCGATGATCTGCATGCCTTTGATTTTGTCCTGGACGCGGGCGAACTGCGTATCGAATGCATGGATGGCCGCGAGCTCAAGCGCTGGCATTTCACTGCCGCGCAAATGGCGGCAGCGAACTTCGATGAAACGCAACAGTTCTGGGCAATCAGCAACGACAAAGGCAGCTATCGTCTAGTCTGCCTCAGTGCTTTCTCCCCCAGTGACGAGGATGACGAGCAGGAATAATCGGTTCCTGTGCGCCAACTTCTGAAAATGACCGGGGTCTCCTGATACGGACCCGTCGAGGATAACAAACACAATGAAACGTCATCTCCTGCCCCTGCTGCTGGCCAGCGGAATCACCGTGCTCTCTTCCCACGCCATGGCCGCCAGCGGCTATGACCTGCTGGTGGGCACCTACACCAACAACACCAGTGAAGGCATTTACCGCTACCACTTCGACAGCGCCACCGGCCAGATCGGTGCCAAGCCGCTGCAAGTGACCAAGGTGGAAAACCCATCCTGGCTGACCATCAGCAAGGACCAGAAACACCTGTTCGCGGTCAACGAAAACGGCCCGGACTCCACCCATGACAAAGTGGGCAAGGTCAGTTCCTTCAAGATCGACCCCAAGACCCACGACCTGACCCTGATCAACCAGGTCGAAGCCAAGGGCGAGGACCCGACGTTCTCAAGCCTGGCCAAAGGTGAAAAACACCTGTTCGTGGCCAACTACGAAGTCCACCCTAACCCGAACGGCAGCCTGTCCGTGTTCGGCGTGGGCGCCGACGGTACGCTGAGCGAGCTGGTGCAGCAGGAAAGCCACGACGCCGCCTCCAAGGTCGTTGCCGACCGTCAGGCCAGCGATCACGTTCACTCGGTGGTTTCCAGCCCCGATGGCCGTTTCGTCTATGTGCAGGACCTGGGTGCCGACAAGGTGTTCGCCTACCACTACGACGCCGCCAATAAGGCCAAGCCGCTGACCGCCGCGTCGCCGGCATCCATTCAACTGCCACCTGGCAGCGGCCCGCGTCACCTGCTGTTCAGCGCTGACGGCAAGCATGCCTATCTGACCACCGAAATGAGCGCCCAGGTGTTCGTGTTCGACGTCAAGGCTGGCAACCTGGTGCAGAAACAGGTGGTGGAACTGGCCGCTGGCGGCGACGCCAAGCACAAGGCCGCGGCCGCGTTGCACTTCTCGGCCGACGGCAAGTTCTTCTACGTCACCAACCGGGGCGAAGCGAGTGAACTGCTGGCGTTCAGCGTCGACAAGGCCACGGGCGAGCTGAAGGAAGTTCAGCGTCGCTCCGTGGAAGGCGTTGAACCGCGTGAATTCACCTTCGACCCGAGCGGCAAGTTCGTGCTGATCGCCAACCAGAAGAGCAACCAGATCGTCGTGGTCAAGCGTGACCCCGCCACTGGCAAGCTGGGCGATACCGTGCAGAAGTTCGACATTGATGCGCCGTCGGATGTGAAGTTCCTGCGCTAAGCGAGAGCGTTCGCAGCGTCTCGTTCCCAAGCTTCGCCCGGTCCTGCAGGGGTATGCGTGAACCCTGCTGCACCGGACGAAGCTCGGGAAGCAGCCGCCGCAAGAGTCAAGTCGATTTCAACGCATCACCATGATGCATCGCCAGGTGCCCGGTCTTGTCACTCTTGACCTCGTATTGCGGCTCCTCCCTGGACGCGCGACGCGTCTTCCCGAGAAACTCCACGTCATGGGTATGCACCTTGACGACCTTGCCGTGAATTTCTCCTGCCTCTGAGTTCCAGCGCACTGCATCGCCTGCTTTGAAGGTAGTGTTCATTCGCGTCTCTTCTGCCCCGTGCCGTGCTGGATCATCATGCAAGCTTGCGCACTGTCAGTGGGGTTCCGTCAGGCACGTTGATGAGCTTGATTCTCCCAGATTCTACCGTCCAGGGCGGTTCAGTATTCGTGGAAGGATCTGGAAGAAAAATTTCACTGGTGACCTCCGGATACTGGTTGTAAATGTCTTTGGCCACTGCTTCGTACTGCGTCGATCCGGCGGAAGGCTGAGGTGTACTAACCAGTGGAAGAACCTCAATCGAGAAACTCTCGTTATTGGTGAGATTAAAGCGTACGGCCGCAGAGTTGTCAGGAGGCGAGTCGTAGTAATTGCTTCGACTCACGATCAATTTTCCGCTTGAAGCCACTGTGGTCTCAAACCGGCTGGCACTGTTGCTTAATATATTTCTTGACCCGTCGCCCGTGGCGCTTTGGAAGAAAAAGTAATAAAGCGTTTCGTCGTCTTCGTTGCGCAGCGTGACGTTGATATTTTTTTCACTCATGGTCCCATACTCCTCGTGAGGCACCTGGCTTGGTGTCAATGATGAGGATGCTGCGCGAGGTTTTGTGCCGCAACTGTCAACTTTGACACTGCGCCACAGGCCCACTCGTTCAACCGAACGTCACCTGCGCAGGGAAATTCAGCACGCGCCGTTGTCCATAGCCAGACGACCCTCACCTCAAGGCCCAGGTTCCATGTCCCACCCCCGCATCGGCTTCGCCTGCCAGTACCGGCACTCCATTCGCGACCTGTCGCTGGCCGACTTGAAGGCCATCGAAACTGCGTTCAACCCCCGTACCACCACCTTGCGCTGGATGTCTGGGGTGGAGCCCAAGATTGCCCAGGCGAAACTGATGGAAGTGGTGACCCACAACCTCGACGCGCAATTGCGCCTGCTGGCCTATGTGGCTGACCTGCCGCCGACCCTGCGCATGCTGCGCCTGAGCAGCGACCTGCTGCCGTTCTACAGCCATGCCGATGTGCGCGCCTTTTACCAGGCCCCGGCCATGCAGCAATGGCTGGGTGAGCGCTTCGCCGTCATTGGCGAGTTGGCGCGGGCGGCGGATATTCGCCTGTCGTTTCACCCCGGACAATTCTGCGTACTGGGCTCCGACAAGCCGGGTGTGGTGGAGAACAGCCTGGCGGAATTTGAATACCACGCCGACATGATCCGCATGATGGGCTACGGCGTTCAGTTCCAGGACTTCAAATGCAATGTGCACATTGCTGGTCGCCTGGGCGGGGAGGGTGTGCGTGCAGTTTGGCCACGGCTTTCGGACGTGGCGCGCCGTTGCATTACCTTCGAGAACGAAGAAAAAACCTACGGCGTTGATGACTGTCTGAAATTGGCCGACCTGGCGCCGGTGGTGCTGGATATCCACCATTGCTGGATCAACGAGAACGACTACATCGCCACGGATGACCCGCGGGTGGCCCGCATCATCGACAGTTGGCGTGGGGTGCGGCCGGTGATGCATTACTCGCAGCCCCAGGAGCGTTTGCAGCAACTGGGTTTCGGTGCCGACCAGAAGCTGGAAATGGCGGATTTGCTTGACGTACTGCCCAAGCGCGACCTGTACGCCCACAGCGAGCGCATGTGGAACCGCTGGACCAACGCCTACGCGCTGCAATTCAGCGAGCGCTTCGACATCATGTTTGAAGCCAAGGACAAGAACCTGGCGGTGCTCGACTTCTACCGCCAGTACCTGGCCTGACGAGCCCGGTAGCAGCGACCAAGAGGCCGCTGCTACGGAAAAATCGTGGAAGCACCTGTTTTCAAAACATTTTTTTGCATTTGGGCTTCCCAAGTACGAAACAAGCTGGTAAATTTGCGCCCTGTCACCGAGACACACCAGTGACAGTCAAAAACGAGTGCCAGCCACTCGCAGCAACAGATACAGGGGCGTCGCCAAGCGGTAAGGCAGCAGGTTTTGATCCTGCCATGCGTTGGTTCGAATCCAGCCGCCCCTGCCATTCTTCTAGTTTTTATCTCCTGCTCATAGCGTCGTGTAAATAAATTTGCTCATGCAGAGCAGTGTCGATTTCACTGCCCGCTCTGGGCTATGGTTATCGCCGTCGAGTTTGCCCAAACACCTCAAGGCTCTCAAACGCTAGCCCCCACGGCAGACGTCGTGCATTCTCTTTCATTCGTTTGTAGGCACGCCTGGCTCTTGGCACTGTAATGATCTGGTTGATGATCATTTGCTCGACCAGCCAGATAGTCCCATGCACCTCTATGTCTTCGTTTTCAGCAGTTCTGCGCAAATCCCTGTCTCCCGACAGTAACGGGCAATTTTCCTGCCTGGCTAACGCCAGCGCGAAACAGTCATTCCGGCTTGGACCACTGACTCGGGAGGAGAGCTCGATAGCGTAAAGCATTGTCTGTGGTGTGAGCTCGCCTAGCATCAACCCCATGGCGAGCAGGTGCGCATGCTGTGCCTCAAGTTCCTCATAAAACAAGATGTCTGGAACCTTGAAGCGAAAAGGCAGGCCGAAAAGCGACTCGAGTATTTCTCCCTCTTCAAGATCAATCAGGATGTTCGCGTCACTGATGAGCAGTTGCATCGAGTAACTCCAGCTTGCGGGCTTGATGGAACTCGAATACCGGGATACCCAATAGTTCGGCGGCCTTGGACTCTCCTATGATGCCTTCACCGAGTGCGCGATAGACCAGTTGCTGGAAGAGGAAGGTGATTTCCTGGCGATACGGCTGGCCAGGCTCCTGTTTGCGCCAACCCTGAGTGGCGAATGATATGAACATTCGCTCGCGAACCGTTTGCGAAATGATGCCAAGGTCGGCCGCGCGGTACAGACATCCCTGCATGCTGAGGCCGTATTCAAGCTTGAGGAGGTACAGTTCTCGAACCTCAAGGGCGTGACGTTTTTCACCCAGTTGGCGGCGCAGAGCCGATGCCGGCACCAAAAACGCGGAAGCGAAACGATTGCACGCTTTTTCCTCATCAAGGTGCGCCGGCAGCCGATCATGGAGCAACAGGTGGCCTAATTCATGCGCAAGTGTGAAACGCTGCCGGTCACCTGGCCAGTTGGTCGATACCACCACAACAGGTTTGCCTGCCACTGACGCCTGCAAACCGTCGAATGTTGCTTGGGCATCAACTTGAGTGACGATCACCAAAATACCGTGAGATTCCAGGGCATCTATAAGATCGGGAATCGGACTCAAACCGAGGTTCCAGTCAGTACGGACCAGATCTGCTATTTCATCGATATGATCCATGGAGCCAATCGAGCTTGGCAGCATGGCAGGAAGGGAAAACTGCGGGACGGGGAAAGACGGCCACAAATTGGCCAGTTCCTGCCAGCGCTCAGCCTGATCGAGCACATCTGCCTCGATCCGTTTCAGGACGGCTCGGGGTGCATTTGAGCGTTTTCGGTATTCGACCCCGGTCAGCTCGACTTTAACTGGCCGGAAAAAATATTCGCTGCGCACCTCCAGCGCCTTGCTGAGGCGTACGAGTACGCCTGAACCAGGCATGCTTTGGTCATGCTCGTATTTCTTGATCATGTTGGCGCTTACGCCAACTTCTGCTCCAAGCGCCTGCATCGACAGGCCGGTGGCGGCACGCGCGCGTTTCAAGCGTTCGCCGATCATGTCGACCTCCTCGTCACTCGTCGGTTTACGGAATTTATAAATATCTATGAATTGTAAACCGATTCTATTATGACGTCGACTGACAGGTTGTTCCTGAATGTGCTTGCTCTCCGCGTGTAGCCCTGTCAGCAAAGGGTAAACATCAATCCCAGTGATATCCGCTACCACCCCAATGAATTTCAACCCGGCGTACCTCGGGCGTAAGTTTGACCCATGGCCTCACCGGCCCCAGCCAAACCACCGACTTCGAGGACTACCGCCATGAACTTCAATCTCTTTTCCGTGATCGCCGCCTCCGCCGTTTCCGCCACCGTTGCCCTGCCTGCCCACGCCAGTGCGCAGATTCAGGAACGCAAGGCGGCTGTCAGCAGCTACACCCAGCAGTACCTTCAGAAAAGCGCCAATTTCTACGCCGCGCTGGACCACAAGGTTCAGCACTGATCCGCATTGAGCTAGCCCAGTGGTCGCCTGGCGCTGGGCTACAATCAAAAAAGTCGATGACTGCCATTGATCTTTGTCACTGGTTTTCGACCCCGCGATACCCGATGCTGTCCGCCTGAATTCGTTCCACGGAGCCTTGATCATGGCCAGTGCCCTGCTTTCTTCCGCCCGTCAGGGCGCCTACCTCGCCATCGGCCTGTACGTGGCCGTGATGCTCGCTGCCACACTGGCCACCCAGCTCGTAATGGGGTAGCAGCGGACCTGGCCGCGTCCCGGGCGCCGGGTGGTGCCAGGCATACCGTATGGCGCGCGGATTCGCTGCTTCAGCCCGTTCAACGAGCCATGATGGCGGTGAACAGCGTGGATTCGATGAAGGCTTCGATCCATTCGCGAACCCGCGGGTAGGGCGCTTGGGCGAACCACGCCGGGTCCACGCCGCGAAACTGGCGAATGAAGGGGGCGATGGCTGCATCGGCCAGGGTCATGCGTTCGCCGCATAGCCAGGCGCCTCGTTCAAGCCGGCCTTCCAGCACCCGCAGAAACTCACAGCCCTGGTCCCGGTAATACGTCATGGGGTGTTCGGGGTAGCGGTCGGCATATTTGTAGCGGTTCAGCGCCTGCTTGAAGGGGCGATCGTTGCCGGCCAGCAACGTTGCCATGGCGTCGGCATCGGCCTGCAGCCAGCCGTCGGGGTCGTTGCTCGCCAACGCCCAGCGCATGATGTCCAGGCTCTCGTCAATGACGCGGCCGTCGTCCAGCAGCAGCACCGGCACGGTGCCCTTGGGCGATGCGGCGAGCATGTCGGCGGGCTTGGCCTTGAGGCTCACTTCGCGAATCTCCACGGCCACGCCGCTGTAGCGCAGCGCCATGCGCGCACGCATGGCGTAGGGGCAGCGGCGGAATGAATACAGAATCACCCCACCACCTCCACGCTGCTCAGGCCGTTGCCCTGGCGCTTGACCTGGATCTGCACCGGGATGCGTTCGTGCATTTCCTGCACATGGGAGATCACCGCTACCTTGCGGCCTTGGGCTTGCAGGCCGTCGAGGGCGTCCATGGCCAGTTGCAGTGATTCGGGGTCGAGGCTGCCGAAGCCTTCGTCGATGAACAGCGATTCAATGCGCAGCGTGCTCGACGCCATGGAGGCCAGCCCCAGCGCCAGCGCCAGGGAGACCAGGAAGGTTTCACCGCCGGACAGGGAATGCACCGAGCGCAGTTCGTCGCCCATTTCCGTGTCCAGCACCAGCAGGCCCAACATGCTGCCGCCACGCTTGAGTCGGTAGCGGCGCACCAGTTGGCGCAGCTGCGCGTTGGCATGGTGCACCAGTAGGTCGAGGTTATAGGCCTGGGCCAGTTTGCGGAATTTCTCCCCTTCGGCCGAGCCGATCAGGGCGGCCAGGCGGGCCCAACGCTGGTACTCGGCGTAGGCCTGGTCGATCTGCACCTGCAACTGGGCGTGGGCGGCCAGGCGGCGCTGGTCTTCGACTTGGCGGGCGCGCAGTTCGGCGCAGGTTTCCTCGCAGGCGCTGCATTGCTGGTGCGCCTGCAGCAGGCTGGCTTCCAGTTCCTCCCATGCGACAGCGCCGTTGGCCTGGGCCTGGTGAGCCTGGAAGCGCTGTTCGCGTTCCTGGACCAGGACGCGGGCCTGTTCCACGGCCTTGTCGGCGTTGCTCAATTGCTGGCGCAGTTGCGCGACCTGTTGTTCGTCGATGGCCAGCAGGGCCGTCAGCCCGGCGTCGTCGAGCTGCGGATGCTGCTGGCGCCAGGCGGCGAGGCTGGCGTCCAGCGTGGCCAGGGCTTCGCTCAATTGGTGTTGGCGCTGCTGCTGGGCCTTGAGTTCACTGGCCAGTTGTACCGCTTGGGTCTCGGCAGCCTGCTGTTGGCCAGCGGCGTCGGTTTCGCCCGCACGTGCCTGGTTGACGGCGCGCTCAAGGGCGCTTTGCCAGGCGGCCGCATTGGGCTGCTCGCCGAGCAGGGCGCTCAGGCGTTCGCTGATCGCCTGGCGCTGCTGCTGACACTGGGCCAGTTCATCGGTCTTGGCCTGGGCCTGTTGCTCGCGGCCCTGTTGCAGCAGGCGTTCGTGTTCCAGGCGCTGGCGACGTTCGTCATGTTCCTGCTGCTCTTCACGTTGCTGTTCGCGTTGCTGCAAGCGTTGGCTGACGCCGTTGTCGAGCGCCATGAAAGTGGCGGCGGGGCTGGTCAGCAGCCCGTCGCGCTCGGCCGCCGTCAGCACGTCGGCAAACGCCAGCAGTTCCTCATCCAGCCGTTGCTGGTCGCTGTGCAGGTGTTGGCGCTGTTCGGCCAGCAAGCGGCCGGCATCCTGGCTGGCCTGCTGGGTTTGTTGCAGCTGTTGGTGCAGGTGGCCGGCCTGTTGTTGCAGGGTCAGCAGCGCGCCTTGTTGCTGTTCCAACGTCTGGATGCGCTCGGCCGCCGCCTCTTGTTGCTGGTTCAGCCATGGGGCGTCGTGCTCGACGGCGAACAGCGGGTGGCCGTGCAGCAGGGGCTGAACCGCCTGGAGCTGGCCTTGAAGCTGTTCATCCTGCTGTTTGTACTGCTGTTGCTGATCGCGCAGGGCAGCCACTTCCACGCGCAACTCGGCCAGGCGCGCGGCGAGTTTTTCCACCCCTTGGCGGGCGCTGCGCTCTTCGCTGTCGTCGTGGCCGGCCAGGGCCTGCAACAAGGCTTCGCGCTGGTGCCAGGGGTGTTCGGCGCTGCCGCAGACCGGGCAGGGCTGGTCGGGCTGCAACTGGCCGCGCAGCTCTTCGACGCTGGCGCTGCGGGCCAGGCGCTGGCGGTTGAGCAGGGCGACGGTGATGTCCAGTTGCTGCACGGCGACTTCGTGTTCGCCCTTCAGCTGCAGGCCCTCGCGGGTGCGCAGTTCGCGTTGCTCGGCGGCCCTGCGTTGCTGTTCGGCCAGGGTCTGCTGCTGGGCCAGCAACTCCTGATGACGCTGCCAGTGCCGTTGCAATTCCTCGATGCTGCGCAGGTGCTGGCGGCTTTCCTGGACCTGGCGGGTCAGGGTGCCCAGGCGTTCCGCCAGTTCATGAGGGGCGCAACCGGCCTGTTGGTACAGGGTGTCCAATGCCCGTTGCTGCTCGGCCAGTTGCTGGCCGTTGGCCTCGGCGCGTTGTTCCAGGCCTGGTAATTCTTCACGGCCCTTGATCAGGCGGGCGCTGAGGGTGATTGCCTGTTGCAGGCGCGGGCGCCACACGCCCCAGGCGTCGGCCAGCGGCCCCATGGCCTGGCTGGCCTGCAGGTGTTCGGTGATAGCGTTCAGACGCAGGGTGCTGGCCTGCTGGCTGTGTTCCAGGTGCTGGATGGCCGCGCGGCCATGATCGCGGGCCTGCTCGGCGGCGGCCAGGGCCGCCTGCAGCGGCGCGGCCTGTTCATCCAGGCGGGCCAGGTGGCTTTGTTCGTCGAAGGCCTGGCGCAGGGCGGGCTCGGCCTTGGCCTGGGCGTCGAGGGCGGCGCCCAAGGCGTTGCGCGCCTGTTCCCGGGCGTGCTGCAACTGTGCCTGGCGTTGCCGCAGGTGTTCGCTGGCCTGCTGATGGTCGTGGATATGTGCCGCCAGCGGTTGCAGTTCGGCATTCAGTTCAGCCTGGCGGCTGAACAGGTGGCGTTGGGGGGCCAAGGTGTCCAGGCGCACCAGGGTATCGCGTTGCTCGCCCAACTGCTGCGCGCGCTGCTCGGCCTGCTGAAGTTGCTCGGCGGCGGCCTGCTGGTCGCCTTGCAGGCGTTGGCTTTCCTGGTGCCACTGGCGCTGCTGTTCGAACTGCTTGAGGCGCGCCTGCTCGGTGCGCAGCTGGCCAAGGGCTTCGCTGTACTGCTGGTCCAGGGCCTCGCGGTCTTCGGCAGACAGGGGGGCGGTGTTGCCCACCTGGTCTTGCAGTTGCTTGTGGGCGTCCCGGGCGTCCCGGCTCTTTTCGAAGGCACGTTTGCCCAGGCGGGTGTACAGGGCCGTGTCGGTGAGCTTTTCCAGCAGTTCGCTGCGCTCGTTGTCGTCGGCCTTGAGGAAGGCGCTGAATTCGCTCTGGGCCAGCATCACGGCACGGGTGAACTGCTCGAAGTTCAAGCCCAGGCAGGTTTCCAGCAGGCCTTTGTATTCGCTTTTCTGGCTGGTCAGCAGTTGGTCGTTGTCCAGGTCTCGCAGGCTCTGGCGGCTGTGCTGCAACTTGGCGCCGGCCTTGTCGCGGGCGCGGTTGGCTTCCCAGCGCGCGCGGTAGCGGCGCCCGTCGATGCCCACGAAATCGACCTCGGCGAAGCCTGCCCCGGTGCCGCGACGCAGCAGGGTGCGGGGGTCGCCGGTACTCAGTTCGCCGTCCACGTCCGGCACCTTGCCGTCACGGCCGGTCTTGCTCAGCCGCGGCACCGCGCCAAACAGCGCCAGGCACAAGGCGTCCAGCAGGGTGCTTTTGCCTGCGCCGGTGGGGCCCGTGATGGCGAACAGGCCCGCACTGGCCAGGGGCTCGGCGGTGAAGTCCAGCTCCACGGGGCCGGCCAGAGAGGCCAGGTTCTTCAGGCGAATGGCGAGGATCTTCATGGCTGCTCTCCTTGCAGTTGCACTTCCTGCAACAGCAGGGCGAAGTCATCCAGGGTGGCGGTGTCCACTTCGCTGCCATAGGTGTCCAGCCACGCGCGGCTGAACAGTTCCTGAGGGCTGAGCTGGTCCAGTTCGATCAGCGGCGTGTCGCCGTCATCGCTGCCACGGCTGCCGGCGTATTCGGCGCCGATGCGCACCAGGCGCACGGCTTTGTTCTGCAGCGCGGTCTCGATCTGCTGGCGCAGGTCCGGTTGCGGTTCGTCGAGTATCACCCGTACCTCCAGCCAGGGCTGGTGGGTGAGGTTGGCCAAGAGGTCGACCTGGGGAAGCTCGGCCAGTTTTTCCAGCACCTCCTGCAACCGCGCGGGGCCCAGGCGAATCAGGTCCACGGCACGGGGGATCAGGTGCGGTTCGACGCTGAGCAGTTGCTCGCCGTCGCAGTGGATTTCGAGAATCTGGTGCGGGTAGTCCACTTCCGAGAACGACAGCGGGATGGGCGAGCCGCTGTAGCGGATGCGCGACTCGCCATTGACCTGCTGGGGCTTGTGCAGGTGCCCCAGGGCCACGTAGCTGATGCTGTCGCCGAACAGGCTGGCGGGCAGGGCTTCGGCGCTGCCGATCACCAGGCTGCGTTCCGAGTCCACCGACACCGAGCCGCCGGCCATGTGTGCATGGCTGATCGCGATCAGGGCCTGGCCGGGCTGGCGCTTGGTTTCGGCTGCGGCGATCAGGCGTTCGTGCACGTGGGCGATGCCTTTGATGTAGTCGTCGCCCAGGGTGGCGCCGGTGACTTCGGCTGGGCGCAGGAAGGGCAGGGCCAGGCACCAGGCCTTTACCGTGCCGCTGGCGTCGGGCAGTGGAATGAGCAGGCGCTCGCTGTCCAGCTGGCCGTCATCCAGCCATACCACGCGGCCCAGTGCGTGAGTGCGCAGGCGGCGCATCAATGGCGCGGGTAGCTCGATGCGCGAGCCGGAGTCGTGGTTGCCGGCGATCATCACGATGGTCAGCGCGGGCTGTTGTTCATGGGCGTTGACGATGAAGTCGTAGAGGCGTTCCTGGGCTTTGACCGGCGGGTTCACGGTGTCGAAGATGTCCCCGGCGATCAGCAGCACATCGGGCTGGCGCTCGGCCAGGCGGGCCAGCAGCCAGGCTAGGAAGGCGGCATGTTCGAAGTCGCGCTCCTGGCCGTGGAGGCTTTGGCCCAGGTGCCAGTCGGAGGTGTGGAACAGACGCATCGGGTAAATCCTTGGTTAACTCGTCGTGGAACAGAGGGTAACGCGTTGCCCGGTCCCACAGGGTTCAACCATCGGGCCGGCGGTGGCTTCATTTGGGGTACAGGGGCGGCAAGGTGCCGTTGTCCGGGCTGGCCGGTTGCACGGCTTCGCACGCCGGAATGGTGCCGATGGCACGCCACAGTTCCTGGCCTTGCCATTGCTGGCCGGTCTCGCTGTAGAGCGCGCCGTTGAGGCCGTCCAGGGCGTCGGACAGCGGCACGAAACGCGCGGCCATGTCGGCCAGGGTTTCCGGTTGCTGGCGCGCCCAGGCATCCAGGGCCTGGCGGGTGGCCTGGGGGTCGTTGGCCAGGCAGGCACGCTTGAGGTCGTCGAGCAGGGTGCGCGGGTCGCCGGTACTCAGTTCGCCGTCCACGTCCGGCACCTTGCCGTCACGGCCGGTCTTGCTCAGCCGCGGCACCGCGCCAAACAGCGCCAGGCACAAGGCGTCCAGCAGGGTGCTTTTGCCTGCGCCGGTGGGGCCCGTGATGGCGAACAGGCCCGCACTGGCCAGGGGCTCGGCGGTGAAGTCCAGCTCCACGGGGCCGGCCAGAGATGCCAGGTTCTTCAGGCGAATGGCGAGGATCTTCATGGCTGCTCTCCTTGCAGTTGCACTTCCTGCAACAGCAGGGCGAAGTCATCCAGGGTGGCGGTGTCCACTTCGCTGCCATAGGTGTCCAGCCACGCGCGGCTGAACAGTTCCTGAGGGCTGAGCTGGTCCAGTTCGATCAGCGGCGTGTCGCCGTCATCGCTGCCACGGCTGCCAGCGTATTCGGCGCCGATGCGCACCAGGCGCACGGCTTTGTTCTGCAGCGCGGTCTCGATCTGCTGGCGCAGGTCCGGTTGCGGTTCGTCGAGTATCACCCGTACCTCCAGCCAGGGCTGGTGGGTGAGGTTGGCCAAGAGGTCGACCTGGGGAAGCTCGGCCAGTTTTTCCAGCACCTCCTGCAACCGCGCGGGGCCCAGGCGAATCAGGTCCACGGCACGGGGGATCAGGTGCGGTTCGACGCTGAGCAGTTGCTCGCCGTCGCAGTGGATTTCGAGAATCTGGTGCGGGTAGTCCACTTCCGAGAACGACAGCGGGATGGGCGAGCCGCTGTAGCGGATGCGCGACTCGCCATTGACCTGCTGGGGCTTGTGCAGGTGCCCCAGGGCCACGTAGCTGATGCTGTCGCCGAACAGGCTGGCGGGCAGGGCTTCGGCGCTGCCGATCACCAGGCTGCGTTCCGAGTCCACCGACACCGAGCCGCCGGCCATGTGCGCATGGCTGATCGCGATCAGGGCCTGGCCGGGCTGGCGCTTGGTTTCGGCTGCGGCGATCAGGCGTTCGTGCACGTGGGCGATGCCTTTGATGTAGTCGTCGCCCAGGGTGGCGCCGGTGACTTCGGCCGGGCGCAGGAAGGGCAGGGCCAGGCACCAGGCCTTTACCGTGCCGCTGGCGTCGGGCAGTGGAATGAGCAGGCGCTCGCTATCCAGCTGGCCGTCATCCAGCCATACCACGCGGCCCAGGGCGTGAGTGCGCAGGCGGCGCATCAATGGCGCGGGCAGCTCGATGCGCGAGCCGGAGTCGTGGTTGCCGGCGATCATCACGATGGTCAGCGCGGGCTGTTGTTCATGGGCGTTGACGATGAAGTCGTAGAGGCGTTCCTGGGCTTTGACCGGCGGGTTCACGGTGTCGAAGATGTCCCCGGCGATCAGCAGCACATCGGGCTGGCGCTCGGCCAGGCGGGCCAGCAGCCAGGCTAGAAAGGCGGCATGTTCGAAGTCGCGCTCCTGGCCGTGGAGGCTTTGGCCCAGGTGCCAGTCGGAGGTGTGGAACAGACGCATCGGGTAAATCCTTGGTTAACTCGTCGTGGAACAGAGGGTAACGCGTTGCCCGGTCCCACAGGGTTCAACCATCGGGCCGGCGGTGGCTTCATTTGGGGTACAGGGGCGGCAAGGTGCCGTTGTCCGGGCTGGCCGGTTGCACGGCTTCGCACGCCGGAATGGTGCCGATGGCACGCCACAGTTCCTGGCCTTGCCATTGCTGGCCGGTCTCGCTGTAGAGCGCGCCGTTGAGGCCGTCCAGGGCGTCGGACAGCGGCACGAAACGGGCGGCCATGTCGGCCAGGGTTTCCGGTTGCTGGCGCGCCCAGGCATCCAGGGCCTGGCGGGTGGCCTGGGGGTCGTTGGCCAGGCAGGCACGCTTGAGGTCGTCGAGCAGGGTGCGCGGGCTGGGCCCGGTCTGCGCCGTGCGAGCCACGGCGGGCTGCGAACGGGCACGCCACCACAGCACGAAGCCTGTCAGGGTGGTCAGGGCCAGCACCAGGGTGCTCAGTTGCCAGGGCCACAGCAAGGGTTGCTCGCCGGTGCCGGTGGCGGGGGTATCGACGGCCATGGCCGGGTTCGGTGCCACCTGCAGGGTGCGCGCCGGCAGGCTGGTGTGGTCGAGGTGGTCTTCCAGGGTGTTCCACCAGACCACATCGACGCTGGGTACTTCAATGGCCCCGTCGCGGGCCGGCACCAGGGCTTCACGCTCGTCACGGCTGCCGATCAGCCCGCGCTCGCTGGTGCTGTTGCTCAGTTGCGCCTGGTCAGGGTAGCGGCGCAGGGCGGTGCTATCGGTGCTGGGCAACGGCGGCAGTTGCGCGGCCGACAGGCCCTCGGCCTTGACGCTGATGGTGCGGGTCAGCGAATCGCCCACTTGCACGTGGTCAGGCTCGGGGTTCCAGCTTTCCGTCAGCGTCAGGCTGCGCGTCGGCAGCCAGGGGGCGTCGGCCGGGTAGGCGGCGGGCTTGGGCTTGACCGTGAGGTTCAGGGGCGTGGTGCTGACATGCACCACTTGCCCCGGGTGCGGGGTGTTGCCGCCGGCGTCCTGGCCTTGGGGCGCGGGCGCGACCTCGGTGGCGCTGAAGGTCAACGCCGGCACCTGCAGGCTGCCGCTGTGCTGCGGGTAGATGGCGTAGCGGGTTTCGATCACCCCATGGCGCACGCCATTGATGAGCTTTTCATAGGTGCGGGGCTCGCCCACCGGCTCGATGCGGGCATCCGCCAACTGCAGGGGCGTCAGGTTGCTGTCGTCGTACAGTGATACCGAGTGGTACACCCGCACGGTCAGCAACGCCTGGGCCTGCACGTAGACGCTGTCGCTGTCCAGGCTGGCCTCGATGGACACAGGTGCCTCGGTGTTGGCATCGGGTGCCTGGCCGGCCTGGACTTGCACGCTGATGGGCTCGCTGCGCAGGTCGCCGATCTGCAGCGCCGGGATCACCACGGTGCCGGTCTGGCGTGGCAGCAGGGTGATCAACCAGCGCGTGGTGGCCTGGCTGTCGGCGCCCAGGGTGCGCAGCTGGTTGACCTGGCGCGTGTCCCGCACCTCGAAGGCGCCATCCAGCGCGGAAAGGTCGGGCTTGCCGAACTGGGTGACATCGCTGGTTTCCAGGGTCAGCACCAGGGTTTCGCCCACGTCCAGGCGGGCCCGGTCGACGCTGGCGGTCAGCACGGCGGCGTGGGCCTGGCTGGCCAGGGTAGCCATCAGCAGGGTGAGGGGCAGGACGCTTGCGCGACTCATCGGGTCTTTTCCTGATGCTGTTGCTGTTCGTACCAGAATTTGCGCCGCAACAGTTCCGACGGATTGTCGGGTATCTGCCGCAGCCATTGTTCCAGGGCCTGGCGCTGCTCGTCATTGAGGTCGCCGTCGGCCGGTGGCTGCGGGGCAAACACCGGCGTCTGGGCGTCCGGGGTCTGGTTGCTGGTATCGGCACTGTCATTGTCGCGGGGGGCCGCGGTGTTGCTGGTGGTGCTCTGCGCCTGGGGTGGCTTGTCCTGGGGGGCGCTGTCGCTGGGTTGCGCCTGCTGCTGGGCGGCGGCATCGGGCTGGCCGTTTTGCGCCGGGGCGGTGGTGGCGCTGGCGGCATTGCGCGCGGCCTCGGCGGCTGCGTCGGCGGCGGCCTGGGCCTGGCGTCGCTGCTGGTTGAGCAGTTGTTCCACCAGGGCCTTGTTGCGCAGGGCCGGGGCCAGGTCGGCCTGGCGTTCCAGGGCCTGGTCGTAGGCATCCAGCGCTGCTTCCAGCTCCCCACTCATGGCCAGGGCGTTACCGCGATTGTAATGGTCGCGGGCTTCGTTGCCTTCGGCGAAGCGCTGGGCGGCAGCGGCGTAGTCGCCGGCCCGGTACAGGGCGATACCTTGCCATTGCGGGTCCTGGAAGCTGCGGGCAGCTTCGGCGGGGCGCTGCTGGTGCAGCAGGCGCTCGCCCTGCTGGTCGGGGCGCAGCCACAGATCTTGCCAACTGGCGGCGAAGCTGTGCTGGGGCAGGCACAACAGCAGGGGCAGGCAGAACAGCCAGCCGCGACGGCCGGCACAGGCGGCCAGCAGCAACAGCGGTAATAGCAGCCAGTAGCCCTGGTCGGCCCAGCTGTCGAGTCGCACGGTCTGGCCATTGCTGCGCAGGCTCAGTGGGCCGTCGAGCAGGCCCAGTTCGCCCAGGTCGTCGTCTTCCAGGTGGGCCTGGCGGTAGGCACCGTGCATTTCGCCAAGGAAAGTCTTCAGGCCGATGCTGTCCAGGCGCGGCATCAGGATCCCGCCCTGGGCATCCTTGAGGTAGTCGCCGTGTTCGTCGCGCACGGGTGCCCCGTCCCGGGTGCCGATGCCCAGCATCAGCAAGGGTGGGTCCTGGCGGTCGAGGCGCTGGATGAGGCCGTCACGCTCCGCGTCGCTGAGTGACGAGCCAATCAACAGCAAGCGGCCCTGGCCCAGGCCCGCCTGGTGCAGCAGGGTCAGGCCCTTTTCCACGGCCAGGTCGGCCCGGTGGCCGCTCTGCGGCATGATCGACGGCTTGACCGCATCCAGCAGATTGCGGCTGGTGGCCAGGTCGTCGGAGAGCGGCACCAGCACATGGGCGGAACCGGCATAGACGATGATCGCCGTCTGCGAGTCGCGGCGCGCCTGCAGCAGGTCAAGCAGCTTGCGCTTGGCCTGCTCCAGGCGGTTGGGCGCCACGTCGGTGGCGAGCATGTCCGGGGTCAGTTCCAGCATCACCACCAGCGGGTCGGCGGGCTTCTGGCTGGTTTGCTCCACACGCTGCCAACTGGGGCCCAGCAGCGCCAGCACGGCCAGCAGCCAGGCCAGGCCCAGGGCTACCCAGGGCGTCTTGCTGCCGCGGCCGCTACCGCCGCGCAGCAGCGTGGCATGGAAGGCCTGGGGCAACAGCAGTTGCCAGCGGCCGGTGCGTTTTTCCCGGTGCCAGACTTTCCACAGCAACCAGGCGAGCACGGGCACCAGCAACAGCCAGGCGGGCCGGAACCAGTGGGGCCACAGGGCGATCATCGGCGCCTCCGCAGGCGCAGACGCTTGAGCCGTTCGCGCCAGTCGCTGGCAGGCGGCAGGTAGGTGCGGCGCTGCATCAGGCGCTGCCAGGGGGCGCTGGGCCATTGCTCGCGCACCACCCACAGCAGGCTGATCAGCAGGGCGGCGGCCAGGGGCCAGCTATACAGGGCCTGGACAGGGCGTGCCTGGGTCGGCTGCTGGGTCACCGGTTCCAGGCGGTCCAGGGCCGCGCCGATGGCCTTGAGTTCGTTGCCGTCGCGCGCGCGGAAATACTGGCCGCCGGTCATGCGCGCGATTTCGGTCAGGCTGGCTTCGTCCAGGTCCATGGTGGCGTTGATGCCCAGCATGCCCACCGCGCCGTCTTCGGACGGGTCGGCGCCGATGCCGATGGTGTACACCTTCACATGTTCCTCGGCCGCCAGCTTGGCTGCGGTGAGCGGGTGGATTTCGCCACCGTTGTTGGCACCGTCGGTGACCAGGATCAGCACCCGGCTCTGCGCCGGGCGCAGGCGCAGGCGCTTGAGGCCCAGGCCGATGGCGTCGCCTATTGCGGTGTTCTTGCCCGCGATGCCGATGCGCGCCTCGTCCAGCCAGGTGCGCACCGTATGCCGGTCGAAGGTCAGCGGGGCCTGCAGGTAAGCCTGGCTGCCGAACAGGATCAGACCCACGCGGTCGCCCTTGCGGTTTTCCAGAAAGTCACCCAACAGGCGTTTCACCGCGGTCAGGCGGCTCACGTCTTCGTCGTCCCAGTGCATGTCGGGGTAGTCCATGGAGCCAGACACGTCTACCGCCACCAGCAGGTCGCGGCCGCTGGCGGCGATGGGCAGCGGCTGGCCCAGCCATTGCGGGCGGGCCGCGGCGGCCAGCAGCAACAGCCATAGCAGAATGAAGGGCGCCTGCTGGCGCCAGCTCGGCAAGCTGATGCGCGCGCGGCGCCGGGCCAGGCCTTCCAGCTCATGGAGGAAGGTGACTTTCAGTGCCGGCTCGCCGCTGTCGGCCACCGGCAGCAGGGCACGCATCACCCAGGGCAGCGGTGCCAGCAGGAAAATCCACGGCCAGGCGAACTCAAACATGTTTGCGGATCCAGGTCTCGACCGAGTGGTTCAGGCCCGCGATGGCCTTGTCGTCGAGTTTGCATTCGGGTTTGTAGGCGCCTTCCACCAGCACCATCCAGCGCGTCAGGCCCGCGGCCGGGCAGCGGTTGTCGAGGAACGCCAACCATTGACGGCCGTTGAGCGTGTGGCTGTGGGCGTTGGGGTAATGGTTGCGGCACAGGCGTTTGAGCAGGGCATTGATCTGCTGCAGCCAGGCACCGGCGGGGGCTTTGTCGTAGGGTTTGGGCAGGCGCGCCAGTTCTGCCAGGGCTTCCTGGCGTACCGGGTCCAGCGGTTGCTCCTGGACTTGCTGGGCCTGGCGCCTTGGCAGGAAACGGCGCAGCCGCCACAGGCCCCAGGCCAGTACCGGAAGCAGGGCCAGCAGCACCCACCAGCCGGGCGCCGGCGGCCACAGGCTGATGGCCGGTGGCGGTATCAGCGGTTGCAGGTCGGCCAGGCTGCTCATTGGCTTTTGCCCGGTTTGTGCGGGTTCAGGTAGGCGCGCAGCTGTTCGATCATTTCGCTCTGGGTGCTCAGGGAGATCATCAGCACCCGCAGCTTCTGCGCCAGGCGCTCCCAGCGGGCGATACGCGCCTCGCTCTGGGCGCGATAGGCCTTGCGCAGTTCCGGGTTGAGGGTGTCCAGTTCCAACTGCGCGTCGTTCTGGGCAAAACGCAGCAGTCCCGCGGCGGGCAGGGCGTGGTCCAGGGGGTCGGACAAGGGCAGCAACAGCAGGTCGCAGTGGCGCGACAGCAAGCTCAATTGTTGCTCGGCGGCGCTGCTCAGCGCCCGTTCGTCGCAGATGATGAACGCCAGGCTGCCCGGGCGAAGCACTTCCCGGGCGCGGCGCAGGGCCATGCTCAGGGCTTCGTCGTCGTGGCGACGGTCGGTGTGCAACGACTGGTTGACCCGCACCAGGCGGTTGAGCAGTTGCAACAGGCTTTGCTTGCTGCGTCGCGGCTTGACCTCGTAGAACTCGCCGTCGCCGTACACCAGGCCGCCGATGCGGTCATTGTGGCCCAGCGCGGCCCAGCCGATCAGCGCGGCGGCCTGGGCGGCCAGCACCGACTTGAACATCAGCCCCGAGCCGAAGAACAGCCGCTGGCTTTGCTCCACCAGGATGTAGATGGGCCGTTCACGCTCCTCGTGAAAGAGCTTGGTATGCGGTTCCTGGGTACGGGCGGTCACGCGCCAGTCGATGCTGCGCACGTCGTCGCCGGCCTGGTACACGCGCACCTGGTCGAAGTCCACGCCGCGCCCGCGCAGCTTGGAGTGGTGCAGGCCGATCAGCGGGCTGCGCTGGCCGGGGGTTGAGAACAGCTGGACTTCGCGCACGCGGTGGCGCATCTCGATCAGTTCGGCGAGGCTGACGCGAATGCCGGGTTCGGCCTGCAGTGGGGTCGGCATGGTGGTCAAGCGACGGCGACGACGTCGAGAATGCGCTGCACCACCCGGTCCTGGTCGATGCCAGCGGCTTCCGCCTCGAAGGACAGGATAATGCGGTGGCGCAGTACGTCGAACAGCACCGCCTGGATGTCCTCGGGGCTGACGAAGTCGCGCCCGGCAAGCCACGCATGCGCGCGCGCGCAGCGGTCCAGGGCGATGGAGCCGCGAGGGCTGGCGCCGTAGGCGATCCACTCGGCCATCTCGGCGTCGAACTTGCTGGGGGTGCGGGTCGCCATGACCAGTTGCACGAGGTATTCCTCCACGGCGTCAGCCATGTACAGCCCGAGGATTTCCTTGCGTGCTGCAAAGATGGCCTGCTGACTGACCCGCCGCTCGGGCTTGGTTTCGCCGTTGAGCGCTTCGCCCCGGGCCTGCTGGAGAATACGCCGCTCGACGGCGGCATCGGGGAAGCCGATTTTCACGTGCATCAGGAAGCGGTCGAGCTGGGCTTCGGGCAAGGGGTAGGTGCCTTCCTGCTCGATGGGGTTCTGGGTGGCCATGACCAGGAACAGCGGGGACAGCTCGTAGGTGCTGCGCCCCACGCTGACCTGGCGCTCGGCCATGGCCTCCAGCAAGGCCGATTGCACCTTGGCCGGGGCCCGGTTGATTTCGTCGGCCAGCACCAGGTTGTGGAAGATCGGCCCCTGCTGGAACACGAAACTGCCGGTTTCCGGGCGGTAGATCTCGGTGCCGGTGATGTCGGCGGGCAGCAGGTCGGGGGTGAACTGAATGCGATGGAACTGCGCCTCGATGCCCTCTGCCAGTTCTTTGATGGCCTTGGTCTTGGCCAGCCCCGGCGCGCCCTCGACCAGCATGTGGCCGTCGGCGAGCAGCACGATCAGCAAGCGGTCGATGAGCTTTTCCTGGCCGAGGATCTGGGTAGAGAGAAAGGTTCGCAGCGCGATGAGCGCTTCACGATGTTCCATCGATGAAGGTTCCTGGAAAGGGTGGCCGGGGCGGGCGTCGAGGTAACGGCCGGGCCGGGGGCACTACTTTAATCTATCCAGGGGGGTGGGGGGAGGTTGGCAGGCGGGAAATGTTGGATTTGCGAGGTGGGGCGGTTTTCGGGTACGTCCGTATTTCAAGGTGGCAGGTGGGGTTATCCCGAGACCAAGCGCCGCCCGCCCGACGCTCGATCACCGCTTCTCCCGCTCATAACTGTCCAGCGTATCCCGAGCAATCTCCCGTCCCAGGGCAATCAGCTCCGGCGCCTTGTAGAATTCGAAAAACCGGCAAACGCGCTTGGGCACGTTGATCAGAATATCGGGCGGGTAGCCGGCGATCTTGTATTGCGCCAAGGAGGTCTGCATCACCTCGAAACTCTGGTTGATCAGGTCCAGCAACGACGCCGGCCCGATGTTCTCGACGATCACCGAGCCCGTCGCCGAACTGGGCGCGCCATCTTCCTCCGGCGCCGCCGGCTGCCGGGCGCTGGGCACGGCCGCGTCCGCCAACCAGGGGTTGGGCAACTCTGCCGCCGCGGGCTTGAGGGTTTGCTGTTCCAGTTGCAACAGCACCTCGGCCTGCTTGCGCCGGAACGGCAGATGCGACCCCAGGGAGTTGAGCAATGCATCGAAACGCATCTTGAACGCCGCCGGCCGTTCGATCACCGGCAACTGGTATTGTTTCTGGTTGGTGGAGTTGAGGTTCACCGCAATGATCAGGTCGCAATGGCTGGACACCACCGGCACGATGGGCAAAGGGTTCAACAACCCGCCATCCACCAGCGTGCGGTTGCCTTGCACTACCGGGGTGAACAGGCTGGGAATGGCCGCGGAGGCGCGCATGGCCTGGTGCAGGCAGCCTTCCTGGAACCAGATTTCCTGCTGGTTGGTCAGGTCGGTGGCGACCGCCGTGTAGGGAATGCGCAGGTCTTCGATGTTCAGCTCGCCAACGATCTTGCGGATCTGCCCGAACACCTTTTCGCCGCGAATGGCCCCCAGCCGGAAGCTCACGTCCACCAGGCGCAGCACATCCAGGTAGTCCAGGCTTTCGATCCAGCGGCGGTATTCGTCCAGCTTGCCGGCGGCATAGATGCCGCCGACCACCGCGCCCATGGAACAGCCGGCCACGCAGGCGATGTCATACCCTCGACGCTCGATTTCCTCAATGACGCCAATGTGCGCATACCCCCGGGCGCCGCCGGAGCCCAGTACCAGTGCAACGCGTTTCTTCATGCTTGAGCCCCCGGAACCATTGCGGTGGTTGGTGAGCTCACAATGCGCCATCGGGTGGGGGCGGGACAAGGGCGATCGAGAAACCAGAGTATGCACCCCTGGCCTTCCACCCCCCTGCTACGCTACTTTCAGGGCACTTTTTCCCCCGCTGGCCGTCTGAGCCAGCACCTAACGCTGTTTTTCTTCAGAGGTGTCACCCCATGAAAGCCTGGATCTGCCTGCCGTTGTTTGCGTTGGTTCTGACAGGTTGCGCCGGCAAGACGGCCTATCGCGATAATTGCGCCACCCAGCTCGATGCCGCCTGGCATGAACTGGACCTGGCCAAGGCGGAAGGTTTTGCCGGCACCGTGAGTTATTCCAAGGCGCTGTCGCTGCTGACCGGGGCCAAGACCCAGCAGCAGTTCGAGGCCTATGAAGGTTGTACCGACAAGGCCGAGAAAGCCCGCTTCTACATCAAGGAGTCCCGCGCCGGCCGTTGATCGTTCTGTCCTGCAGGCGCTGGCTGGCCAGCGCCTGCAGACCGCTCCCCTGTCGGGGCGCCCATGGAAGGAGGTGACATGCACAGCCAATTGAACGCCTGCCTCGAAGCCGTCAATGAGGTGTTGCTGGGCAAGCAACACCAGGTTCGCCTGGCGCTGACCTGCCTGATCGCCGGCGGGCACCTGTTGATCGAGGACTTGCCGGGCATGGGCAAGACCACCTTGAGCCACACCCTGGCCCGCGTCATGGGCCTGCGCTTCCAGCGTATCCAGTTCACGTCCGACCTGCTGCCCAGCGATATCCTCGGTACCTCGGTGTTCGACAAGGACAGCGGGCAGTTCGTCTTTCACCCAGGGCCGATCTTCGCCGAACTGGTGCTGGCGGATGAGATCAACCGCGCCACCCCCAAGAGTCAGAGCGCGCTGCTGGAGGCCATGGAAGAGGGCCAGGTGACCATCGAAGGCGCCACCCGGCCGTTGCCGCAGCCTTTTTTCGTCATCGCGACCCAGAACCCTACCAGTCAGGGCGGCACCTTTGCGCTGCCCGAATCGCAGCTGGACCGTTTCCTCATGCGCCTGTCACTGGGCTACCCGGCGAAGGCAGCGGAAAAGGCCTTGCTGCTGGGCGAGTCTCGTCGCGACCTGCTGCCGCGCATGGCGGCGGTGCTGGACCATGAAGAGCTGGCGATGCTGCAACAACTAGCCCGCGAAGTGCGGGTCAGCGATGCGCTGGTGGACTACGTGCTGCGGCTGGTAGAGGCCACCCGTACCCAGCCACAGTTCGCCTGGGGCCTGTCGCCTCGCGCCAGCCTGGCACTGTTGGCCGCGGCGCGGGCCTGGGCCCTGGTGCTGGGGCGCGACTATGTGATTCCCGAAGACGTGCAGGCGGTGTTGCCCTCGGTGGTCAGCCACCGCCTGCGCGAGCGTGCCGACCCCACGGGCCAGGGGGGTGGGGCACTGGTGCAGTGGTTGCTCAAAGAAGTGGCGGCGCTGTGATCGCCCGCCTGCGCCAGGGCGTGCGGCGGTGGCAGGACCGCCGCGCACCGCCCGTGGCACAGGTGCAGTTGGGCCAGCGGCAGATCTACATCATGCCCGACCGCAGCGGCGCCGGTTTTGCCGTGGTGCTGTTGTTGATTCTGCTGGCGGCCATCAACTACCAGAACAGCATGGCCTACGCCCTGGTGTTCCTGCTGGGCTCGGTATTCGTGGTGGCCATCCTGCATACCTTTCGCAACGTCAGTGGCTTGCGGGTCGCCGGTGCCGGCACCCCGGCGGTGTTCGCCGGTGAGCACGCGCGGTTCCTGCTGCGCCTGGAAAGCGCGGGGCGAGAACACCAGGCCATCGCGGTGGGTTGGTCTGCGGACTCGCTGCAGAGTGTCGACGTGGCCGCCGGCACGGCGCTGGAGCTGGAACTGAATTTGCCCACCGCCACGCGCGGGTGGCTGGCCGCGCCACGCATGCGCCTGCAGAGCACCTTTCCGCTGGGCGTGCTGCGGGCGTGGAGCTACTTCAACCTGGGCCAGCGCGTGCTGGTCTACCCGCGCCCCCTGGAGGGTGAATTACCCGTGATGGCCAGCGCCGTCGATGACAGTGAAGGCGAGGGCCAGCGGGTAGCCGGGCAGGGGGTGGATGACTACCAAGGCTTGAAGGACTACCAACCGGGCGACTCGTGGCGGCGCCTGCACTGGAAGGCCTATTCGCGTGGCGGACAGCTGCTGGTCAAGGAGTTCGCTGACCTGCGCGGCCGCGAACTGTGCCTGGATTTCATGGCATTGGGCGGCGACCTTGAGCAGCGTCTGTCGCGCCTGTGCCATTGGGTGCTGGAGCTGTCCCGCGAGCAGCGGCCGTTTGCCCTGCGGTTGCCGGATTGCTACCTGCCGGTGGACACCAGCGACGGCCACCGCGAGGCCTGCCTGCGCGCCTTGGCGCTGTACGGGCAGGGGCGCGCATGACGCCGACCATTCCGCGTATCAGCCTGGGATGGTTGCTGCTGGCGCAGTGCCTGGTGATCGTGCCGTTCTGGCCCCATGTGCCCCTGTGGATGGTGGGCCTGTGGCTGGGGTGCACCCTGTGGCGGGTGCAGATTTTCCGCATGCGCGCGGCGTTCCCGGGCTTGCTGGTGAAGGCGGGCATGGTGGTGGCCACGGCGGCCGGGGTGTTCATGTCCCGGGGGGTGCTCATCGGCCTGGACGCGGCGGCGACGTTGCTGGTGGCCACCTTCATGCTCAAAGTGGTGGAAATGCGCACCTTGCGCGACGCCCGGGTGCTGATCTATCTGGGTTTCTTCTGTGTGGTGGTGGCCTACCTGTACGACGCCAGTCTGCCGTGGGCACTGTACAGCGTGCTGCCAGTGACCGCGCTGCTGACCGCCATGATCGGCCTGCAACAGACCCGCCTGGTGGCACAGCCGCTGGCGACCTTGCGCCTGGCCTTGGCGATTCTGGCTCAGGCGCTGCCGCTGATGCTGTTGTTCTTTGTGTTCTTCCCGCGCCTGGAGCCCTTGTGGTCGTTGCCGATCCCCAGCAACAAGGCGCAGACCGGCCTGGCCGAGAGCATGACACCGGGAGATGTGGCCGAACTGGGGCGCTCGGCGCAACTGGTGATGCAGGTCAGCTTCGAGGGGCCGATGCCACCTCGCCAGGCGCTGTACTGGCGGGCCTTCACCCTGGAGCGGTTCGACGGCGGGCGCTGGAGCCAATCGGAAATGTCCCGAGGTTTGCCGGTGGCCGCCTGGCAGCCCAACGGCCCGCAACTGCGCTACCGCATCATTCAGCAGCCCGGCGATCGCTGGCTGTACGGCATGGACGTGGCGCACACGGACCTGCCTGGCGTGCGCCAGATGGCGGACTTCCGCCTGACCCGGATGCAGCCCCTGGACCGACCCTTGCTGTACAACGTGACGTCGTCGCCCCAGGCCATCCGCGACCTGCAGTTGAGCGAGGCCATTCGCCGCCAGGACCTGCGCCTGCCGGCCAACGGTGATCCGCGCACGCGCCAATGGGCCCAGGAACTCAAGGCGCGTTACCCCCAGCCCGATGCCCTGGTGCAGGCGGTGCTCCAGCATTTTCACGACGAGGATTATCATTACACCCTCAAGCCGCCAGCGCTGGGCGCTGACAGTGTCGACGGTTTCCTGTTCAACAGCCGTGCCGGGTTCTGCGCTCACTATGCCGGGGCCATGACGTACCTGCTGCGGGCCGCCGGCATCCCGGCGCGCATGGTGGTGGGTTACCAGGGCGGTGAGTTGAACCCGGCCGGGCGCTACCTGACCCTGCGCCAGTTCGATGCCCACGCGTGGGTTGAATACTGGCAGGCGGGCCGTGGCTGGCGCAGCGCCGACCCCACGGCGGCTGTGTCGCCGCTGCGCATTGACCAGGGGCCGGAAGCGGCGCTGGCCGGCGATGAGGAGTTTCTCAGCGACGCGCCGTTCTCACCGTTGCGCCTGCGTCACTTCAGTTGGGCCAACGACTTGCGCCTGGGCTGGGATAACCTTAACTATGGCTGGCAGCGTTGGGTGCTGGACTACCAGAGCGCGCAGCAACTGAACTTCCTCAACCGCTGGTTCAAGGGCCTGGCCAGTTCGGTATTGCCGGTGGGCTTACTGGTGCTGTTGATCGTGCTGGCGCTGGTGCTGTTGAAGCCCTGGCGGCGTGCCGTCGATAGCCAGTTGCAGGTGTACCAGGGTTTTGAAACGCTGCTGGCGCGCCACGGTTTGCCACGCGCCCCAGGGGAGGGCGCCCAGGCGTACGCCCGCCGTGCTGGCCGGCATTTCGCGGCCCAGGCGGCCGTGATCGAGGCGTTCAGTGAGGCATTCATCGCCCAGCGTTATGGCGGCCAGCCGGCAGACCTGCGGCAGTTGCGTCAACAATTCAAGGCAGTGCGGGCCAGCCTGGACGGCGTGCATCGCGTGGCGGTTCGGGAGTCGTCTTAAATGTCGAAATTGCTGGATGAAGTCATCGCCCACCTGGTGGGTATCGAAATACGCTTGCTGGCGTGCCAGGCGCGCCTGGAAGCACACACCGATCCCGAGGCGCTGCACGACCTGCGCACCACGGTGCGTCGCTTGCGCAGCCTGACCCGGCCACTGCGGGGGCTGCCGGGCGTCGATCAGTTGGAAGAGGCCGCCAAGGGCGTCGGCCAGTTGACCACGCCCTACCGGGACCGTGAAGTCTTGGCCGCCCATCTGCACACGCGCGGGCATCAAGCCTTGGCTCAGCGACGTGTGGCACAGATGCGCGGGGTATACCCGCAGGTCGCGGCCAGTGCCGAATTGGCGCGGCTGGTACGCATCCTCGATGGCTTCCCGCGTTTTGCCCGCGCGGCCCAACGGGAAAAGTTGCTGGGCGGGCTGCACAAGCGGGTCGACAAGCGGCTGGGCAAGCAGTGGCGGCAATTGGAAGAGGCACTGCAAGACCCGGGGCATGACCGCCATCGCCTGCGCTTGCTGATCAAGCGGGTGCGCTACGGCGTAGAGGCCTACCCGGCGCTCAGCCGCGCCAGCGAACCACTGGTCAAGCGGCTCAGGCAGGCCCAGGGTGCCCTGGGCGATTGGCACGACAACTGGCAGTGGCTGCTGCAAGTAGAGCAGGAACCGGACCTCTTGCCCTGCCTGCCCGAATGGCAGGCCGCGCTGGTCAAAGGTGAGCAGCGCAGTGACCGGGCGTTGGACAAACTGCTTGCTGCCCTGAAGCATTAAGCCGCGAAAATGGCTGAAACAGGGCCTGCCGGCCCTGAGGTTGCTGGTTAAGATCGGCCTTTGCCACCGTATTCGAGGTTGCCATGAAATTCGCTGACCTGCTTGCTGCTGTCCGTCAACATCCCGAGGCCGTGGTCATTCCCGGCGAGTGGGCCCAGGGCCGCGCGGGGTACGGTGGGCTGGTGGCGGCGCTGTTGTTCGAAGCGCTGCAGGCGAAGGTCGGGCCGGGCCGCCCGGTACGGTCACTGGCCATCACGTTCGTGGCGCCCGCGCCGCTGGAAGCGCCCATTCGTTTTGATGTGGAAATGCTGCGCGAAGGCAAATCGGTGGTTTCCCTGCTGGGCCGGGCGGTGGCCGAAGGCGGCACGGTGACGCTGATGCAGGCCAGTTTCGGCGCGCCGCGCGAATCGGCCATCGACGTGCCGGCGCTGCCGGCGGTGGAACTCAAACCCCTGGCCGAGTCCACGGCGTTGCCTTACGTCAAGGGCGTGACCCCCGAGTACATCCGCCACCTGGACATGCGCTGGGGAAGGGGTGGCTTGCCGTTCACCGGTGGCAGTGGTCGGCAGATGGGCGGCTGGGTGCGGTTGCGTGACGAAACCGCGGCCGCCCCTGTCACCGAAGCGCACCTGTTGGCGCTGGTGGACGCCTGGCCCCCGGCGGTACTGCCCCACCTGCGCCACCCGGCGCCGGGCAGCACCCTGGCCTGGACCCTTGAATTCGTGCAACCGCTGGCAGCCTTGACCACGCTGGACTGGTGCCGTTATTGCGCGACTATCGAGCATGCCCGTGATGGGTACGGGCATACCTCGGCGATGCTGTGGACGGAAGCGGGGGAGTTGGTGGCCATCAGTCGTCAGACGGTCACCGTGTTCGGGTAAACGACAGGGTTGTGCGGCAGCGGATCAATGCGCTTTGCGCAACCCAAGCCCGGCCACCACGCCTATCACGCCGACAGCCAGGGGAAGGAAGCTGGCGTCCAGCACGCCCGAGACGATCAGCACGCCACCCAGTCCGATCAGCGGCAAACCGATCAGCTCGCCGGTATGGTCGGTGTTGTTCTGCCAGTGGAAACCGGGAATGTGGGGCAGGTACTTGCTCATGGCGCTCTCCTCAATGCCTTTCGTTGTTGCTTGAGACAAGCGTAGCGCCGGGCGCCGAGCCCGGCGAATGATGCTTGGCTATCGTTGCGATAGCCGTCTTCTTTACAGCTTCAGCTGCCCGATGGCCCGGTTCAATTCCGTGGCCAAGCTGGCCAGGTCGGTGCTGGTGGCGGCGGAGTCGACGGTCTGCTGCACGGTATTTTCCGTGACGTCGCGAATGCTCACCACCGCTCGGTTCATTTCCTCGGCCACCTGGCTTTGCTGCTCGGCGGCGACGGCGATCTGCGTGTTGCTTTCGCGCATCTGCGCCACGGCCCCGGTGATCTGCGCCAGCGCCTCACCGGCTTCGCGGGCCTGCTGCACGCAATCGTCGGCCTTGAACGAGCTCTCCTGCATGAAGTCGACGGCGTCGCGGGTGCCGGCCTGCAGGGCGGTGATCATGGTGGTGATTTCGTCGGTAGAGGTCTGCACGCGCTTGGCCAGGTTGCGTACCTCATCGGCCACCACGGCGAAGCCGCGGCCCATTTCCCCAGCCCGCGCCGCTTCGATGGCGGCGTTCAGGGCCAGCAGGTTGGTCTGCTCGGCGATGCTGTGGACGGAAGCGGGGGAGTTGGTGGCCATCAGTCGTCAGACGGTCACCGTGTTCGGGTAAACGACAGGGTTGTGCGGCAGCGGATCAATGCGCTTTGCGCAACCCAAGCCCGGCCACCACGCCTATCACGCCGACAGCCAGGGGAAGGAAGCTGGCGTCCAGCACGCCCGAGACGATCAGCACTCCACCCAGTCCGATCAGCGGCAAACCGATCAGCTCGCCGGTATGGTCGGTGTTGTTCTGCCAGTGGAAACCGGGAATGTGGGGCAGGTACTTGCTCATGGCGCTCTCCTCAATGCCTTTCGTTGTTGCTTGAGACAAGCGTAGCGCCGGGCGCCGAGCCCGGCGAATGATGCTTGGCTATCGTTGCGATAGCCGTCTTCTTTACAGCTTCAGCTGCCCGATGGCCCGGTTCAATTCCGTGGCCAAGCTGGCCAGGTCGGTGCTGGTGGCGGCGGAGTCGACGGTCTGCTGCACGGTATTTTCCGTGACGTCGCGAATGCTCACCACCGCTCGGTTCATTTCCTCGGCCACCTGGCTTTGCTGCTCGGCGGCGACGGCGATCTGCGTGTTGCTTTCGCGCATCTGCGCCACGGCCCCGGTGATCTGCGCCAGCGCCTCACCGGCTTCGCGGGCCTGCTGCACGCAATCGTCGGCCTTGAACGAGCTCTCCTGCATGAAGTCGACGGCGTCGCGGGTGCCGGCCTGCAGGGCGGTGATCATGGTGGTGATTTCGTCGGTAGAGGTCTGCACGCGCTTGGCCAGGTTGCGTACCTCATCGGCCACCACGGCGAAGCCGCGGCCCATTTCCCCAGCCCGCGCCGCTTCGATGGCGGCGTTCAGGGCCAGCAGGTTGGTCTGCTCGGCGATGCTGTGAATGACGCTGACCACCCCGTTGATCTTCTGGCTGTCCTCAGCCAGGCGCTGGATCATCTCGGCGGTCTGCTGCACGCCGGTGGACAGGCCGGCGATGGACAGCTGCACGCGGTCCACCACTTGCTGGCCGCTGCCGGCCAGGCTATCGGCGCTCTGGGACAGGTCGCGGGTGGCGCCGGCATGCTGAGCGATGTGGTGCACGGTGGCGGTCATTTCATTGATGGCCGTGGCCGCCTGGTCGGTTTCGCTCTGCTGGCCCAGCATGCCATGGCGCACCTGGCCCATGCTGCTGGCCAGGCGGGCCGCGCCTTCGTCCAACTGTGCAGCAGTGCGCGCCACCGTCCCCACCACGCGCTGGTAACCGGCCTGCATGGCATTGAAGGCTGCGGCCATCTGCCCGACTTCGTCGTGGCCAGCCACCGGCACCCGGGCCGACAGGTCACCGGTTTTCTCAACGTGCAGGATCACGTCCTTGAGGGTGTTGAGCTGGCTGAGCAGGAAGCGGATCAGCAACTGCGAGGCGCCGAGCATGGCCAGCATCAACACCAGCACAGCCCCCGCGTACTGGGCGAAGCGCTCTTCGAACACCTGGCGGAAGTTGGGCCCCGTGGCACTGGCCGACAACGCGTGCAGGTCAGCGACCCGGCCCTGCTGCTCCAGATGGATGGCGTACATCACCAGCAGCAGGGTCGTGACGAAGGCGACCGCGTTGACGGCCCAGAATTTGTATTTTAGGGAGAGGTTGCTGAGCCAGGTACCCATGGAGGTCTTCTCTGAATTCGCGGAGCATTAAAGGCAAGGTGCCATCATTGTTCCAGAAGACCGTGACGCAAATGTTGACATGGGTCAAGCCGGGGTCGGCAGGCTGAAGAATGCGCGTGCGCACGCGGTAGTGTGCGCGGCCAGGTCCTCGGCGCTTTCACCCCGGTGGCGCGCCACTTCGTGGAGCACCTCGGGCAGGTAGGCGGGCTCATTGCGGCCATTCTTCGGCTTGGGCCGCAGGGTGCGAGGCAGCAGGTACGGCGCATCGCTTTCCAGCATCAGCCGCCCGCGGGGGATATTGCCCACCAGAGGGTGCAGGTGGGTGCCACGCCGTTCGTCGCAGATCCAGCCGGTGATACCGATGTGCAGGTCCAGGTCCAGGTAGCTGAACAGCGCTTTCTGTTCGCCGGTGAAGCAGTGCACCACGGCGGCGGGCAACTGATCGCGGAAGTCCTTGAGGATCTCCAGCAGGCGCACGCTGGCATCACGTTCGTGCAGGAACACCGGGCGCTGCAACTCCACGGCCAGGGCCAGGTGCTGTTCCAGCACCTTTTCCTGCTGCGGGCGCGGGGAGAAGTCGCGGTTGAAGTCCAGGCCGCATTCGCCCACGGCGCGCACCCGCGGCTGGGCCAGCAGGTCGCGCAACTGGCGCTCGGTAGTGGCGGTCCAGTCGCTGGCGTGGTGGGGGTGAATGCCGGCCGTGCTGAACAGCCGCGTGGCGCTTTCGTCCAGTTGCTCGCACAGGGCCAGGGACTGCTCGCTGCAGGCGATTTCAGTGCCGGTGAGCATCAGTTGAGCCACGCCGGCGGCGTAGGCGCGCTCCAGCACCGCCTGGTGTTTTTCGTGGAAACTGGCGTTGGTCAGGTTGACGCCGATGTCGATGAGTTGCATGGTGTGCTACCTCGGGCCGCAGGCCGGACAGCATAACAGAGCGTGTGAAAGACCAGTAAAGCCAAGAACTTCAAGACGTTATCGTGGTCTCTTGAGGTCGATCATGAATCAGGCCTGGAACCCCGATGACGCGTCCCTCACTGTTGACCTTGCTGGTACTCGCCTTGCTGGCCCCGCTGCCGGCCATGGCGCGCGCGCCCGGGCCGCTGCAAGTGGCGCACCCGGTCAAGGCCCGCGACCTGGCGGACATTCGCCAGAGCCGGGTGCTGCGGGTGCTGGTCAACCAGAGCCGCAACAGCTCGGGGGAGGTCAAGGGTGAGGCCATCGGCGTCGAATACCACCGGTTGCAGGCCTTCGAACAGTACCTCAATGGCCATGCCGAGGGCGGGCAGGCCATTCACCTGAAGATCATTCCCCGGCCCAAGGAACAGCTGATCGGCGCCTTGCAGCGCGGTGACGGCGACCTGGTGGCGCCGGGGGAGTTGCTTGACCTGCCTGACACCCCACTGGTCAGCGCCAGCGCCCCGGTGCTCGACAACGTGCCGTTGGTACTGGTGGGCGCCAAGGGCGCGCGGCGCTATGCGCGTATCGAGCAACTGGCCGGCAAGACCGTGACCTTGCCGGCGGGCAGCGTCGCCGGCGACGCCCTGCAGGCCATCAACCAGAAGTTGGCGGCGCACAAGCTGGCGCCGGTCAAGGTCGAGTGGGCCGACCCCAGCCTGGCCGTCGAGGATGTGCTGGAGATGGTGCAGGCGGGTATCTACCCCATGACCATCGTTGAGAAACCGATCGCTGGCCGCTGGGCCAAGGTCATGCCAAAGCTGATGGTGCAGGGCAACCTGCACCTCGGTGCGCCCCGGCAGATCACCTGGTATGTGCGCAGCGATGCGTCGATGCTGCACGCCAGCATCGACCGCTTCACCCGCGGCTACCGCGCGCCGGCTGATCAGGACGCAGCATTCACGCGGGTCTACCGCAAGCTCTACCAGGTGCACAACCCCCTGGCCCATGCCGACCGCCAGCGCCTGGAAAAACTGCGACCGGTGCTGCAGCGCTACGGGCGCGAGCAGGGTATCGACTGGCTCAACCTGGCTGCCCTGGCGTTCAAGGAGTCGCAACTGGACCCCACGGTGCGCGGCGCAGGCGGGGCCACCGGGTTGCTGCAGATCACCCCGTCGGCGGCCCAGCGGGTGGGCGTGGGCAATATCCAGAATGTCGATAACAACGTCCAGGCCGCCTCGCGCTACCTGGCGTTGATCCGCAAGAAGTTCTTTGCCAGCAGCAAGCTCAACGAGCGCCAGCGCATGGCGTTCGTGCTGGCCGCCTACAACATGGGCCCCGAGCGGGTGCAAGCCATGCGCGCCGAAGCTCGGCGCCGCGGTTTGAACCCCAACCAGTGGTTCTTCCAGGTGGAGCGTATCGCCATGGAGCAGATGGGCATGAATGCGGTGAGCTACGTCAACAGCGTCAACAAGTACTACCTGGCCTACGATCGCGAGCGTGACACCCTGGAGCCGGGCGGCGACAAGGCGCGACGGTTGGCTGCCAACCCCTGATTGCTCAGCCGTGTCCCACAGGGAAGTAGTTTATTAAACTATCGAATAAATCGATTTGTTCTGTCGGTTATTTGCGATTTTCTTATTTGATAGGTCGATTAATATGGCGCCATCAACCGCTGACAACCTTTCAAGGAAAACGCCATGAACGCTTCGATCAAACGCCTCTTCGTCACCAACGCTGGCCTGGGCTTCACCGTGCTGCGCCTGCTGGTCGGTATCATCTTTGTCGCCCACGGCAGCCAGAAGCTGTTCGGGCTGTTCGGTGGCTACGGCCTGGAAGGCACTGGCCAATGGATGGAGAGCATTGGCATCCACCCTGGCTACTGGATGGCGCTGCTGGCCGGCAGCGGCGAGTTCTTCGGCGGCCTGGCGCTGGTCCTCGGCCTGCTGGTGCGCCCGGCATCGCTGGTGCTGATCGTGACCCTGGTGGTCGCCATCCTCAGCGTGCATATCCACAACGGGCTGTTCATGGCCAACAACGGGTACGAGTTCGCCCTGGCGCTGCTGGCCGGTACTGTCGCGACCCTGGTGGAAGGCGCAGGCAAACTGTCCTTCGACCGCCTGATCGCCCGGGCCTGAGCTTGAATCCGCAGCGGAACTGGCCGCGTCACCCACGCCGCGCAGCATCAGGCACACTGCCTGCGCCGCCGGGCGGCCAGGTCCGCTGCTACAGGGCATAGCCGTCAATCAATGGCCGGAATACCCCTTTCAATGGCCGTTCCCCGCATTGCCCTCGCCACCCGGCTTGCGGACAATCCCTACAGGATTCGCCCACGAGCCATCGCCCATGCCGCAACCCATCTTCTTCGCCCACGCCAACGGCTTTCCCTGCGGGACCTACCGCAAGCTGTTCGCCGAGCTGGGCCCCGATTTCCACGTAGCGCATCTGCCCCAGCACGCCCATGACCCGCGGTTTCCAGTGACCGACAACTGGCATTCGCTGATCGCCGAGCTGGTCCACCACCTCGAAGCACAAGCGCAGCCGGTATGGGGGGTGGGCCATTCATTTGGCGGCCTGTTGCACCTGTATGCGGCGCTGCAGCGCCCAGAGCTGTACCGGGGCGTGGTCATGCTCGACGCCCCGGCGCTGACCCTGGCTGACCAATGGGTGATTCGTGCGGCCAAGCGCTTTGGTTTCATCGACCGCCTGACCCCGGCGGGGCGCACCCTGGGCCGTCGCGAGCAGTTCCCGAACCGTGAGGCGGCGCGTGCCTACTTTTCCCGCAAGGCGCTGTTCCGCGATTTTGACCCTGACTGCTTCGAGGCCTATCTGGAGCACGGCCTTTGCCCGGAAGGTGACGGCTTGCGGCTGCGCTTCGATGCGGCCACGGAAATCGGCATCTACCGCAGCGTGCCCCACGTGCGCCCGGCCAGTACCCGCCGCCTGCAAGTGCCCCTGGCACTGGTCCATGGCCAGAACAGCCGCGTGGTATTGCCCCACCATGCGCGTTCGGTGCAACGCCTGCGCCAGGGCGAAGCCCATCAGGTGCCGGGCGGGCACATGTTTCCGCTGGAGCGGCCGACCGCCACGGCGCGGTTGCTCAAGGCCATTTTCAACCGCTGGCGGGCAGGCGCCGCCAACGGCTTTCCCTGCGGGACCTACCGCAAGCTGTTCGCCGAGCTGGGCCCCGATTTCCACGTAGCGCATCTGCCCCAGCACGCCCATGACCCGCGGTTTCCAGTGACCGACAACTGGCATTCGCTGATCGCCGAGCTGGTCCACCACCTCGAAGCACAAGCGCAGCCGGTATGGGGGGTGGGCCATTCATTTGGCGGCCTGTTGCACCTGTATGCGGCGCTGCAGCGCCCAGAGCTGTACCGGGGCGTGGTCATGCTCGACGCCCCGGCGCTGACCCTGGCTGACCAATGGGTGATTCGTGCGGCCAAGCGCTTTGGTTTCATCGACCGCCTGACCCCGGCGGGGCGCACCCTGGGCCGTCGCGAGCAGTTCCCGAACCGTGAGGCGGCGCGTGCCTACTTTTCCCGCAAGGCGCTGTTCCGCGATTTTGACCCTGACTGCTTCGAGGCCTATCTGGAGCACGGCCTTTGCCCGGAAGGTGACGGCTTGCGGCTGCGCTTCGATGCGGCCACGGAAATCGACATCTACCGCAGCGTGCCCCACGTGCGCCCGGCCAGTACCCGCCGCCTGCAAGTGCCCCTGGCACTGGTCCATGGCCAGAACAGCCGCGTGGTATTGCCCCACCATGCGCGTTCGGTGCAACGCCTGCGCCAGGGCGAAGCCCATCAGGTGCCGGGCGGGCACATGTTTCCGCTGGAGCGGCCGACCGCCACGGCGCGGTTGCTCAAGGCCATTTTCAACCGCTGGCGGGCAGGCGCCGCCAACGGGGCTTGCGCATGAGTACCGGTGTCGAGGAAATCCGCCTGAGCCTGCCACACATCGAATTGGCCGCCCACGTGTTCGGCCCAGCGGACGGCCGGCCGGTGATCGCGCTGCACGGCTGGCTGGACAATGCCAACAGCTTCGCGCGCCTGGCGCCGCGTTTGCAGGGCTTGCGCATCGTCGCCCTGGACATGGCCGGCCACGGGCTGTCCCAGCATCGGCCGGCGGGCGCGGGGTATGCGTTGTGGGATTATGCCTACGACGTGTTGCAGGTCGCCGAGCAACTGGGTTGGCAGCGCTTTGGTCTGCTGGGCCATTCCCTGGGTGCCATTGTCTCGGTGGTGCTGGCCGGCTCAATGCCCGAGCGGATCGAGCGCCTGGCGCTGATCGACGCCGTGCTGCCACCGCCCACGGCGCCGCAGACCACCGCCGAACGCTTTGGCCAGGCGTTGCAGGAGCAACTGGCGTTGCCCGGCAAGCGCAAGTCGGTATACCCCAGTTTCGAACGTGGGGTAGAAGCCCGCATGAAGGGCATGGTCGCGGTCAGCCGCGACGCGGCCGAATTACTGGCCCAGCGCGGCCTGATGCCGGTACCAGGGGGCTACAGTTGGCGCAGCGACAGCCGCCTGACCCTGTCCACGCCCTTGCGCATGTCCCAGGAACAAGGGCTGTCCTTCGTGCAGCGCATCGCCTGCCCGGCGCACTTGCTGGTAGCCGCCGAGGGCATGCTGGCCAAGCATCCTCATCTGCTTTCTCAGCTACCCTTCAGTCACGAAACCTTGCCCGGCGGCCACCATCTGCACCTGAACGACGAGGAGGGGGCAGGCCTTGTAGCAAGCTGTTTCAATCGCTTTTTCGCCATGCCTTGACTTGAGGCGGGCAAGTGTCGAGGCTTGGCGGGCTGACGAGGAAGCCGGGTTGACAAGGGAGACACCATGAACGACCGCCACACTGCTTTGATGCCCCTGCGATGAGGGCGGCCACGCGCGCTTCGCGCCTGTTCTGCGGGCTGTTCGCCTGTTTGCTGGGTGCCGCAGCCCAGGCTGCCGACCTGACCGGGGTGGCGGCACCCGCCGATGCACAGGTCGTGGACCAGAAACCGGCCGCTGACGCCGAGCGCCTTTACCCTCTGGGCGCGGTACGCAAGATCAGCAATCAGTTGCGCATGGACGCCCAGATCAATGCTCGCGGGCAGCTCAGTTCGGTGACCTACGAGCTGGCACCCGGGGCTTCGGCCACCGATGCACTGGACACCGCGCGCCAGAGCCTGCTGGCCCAGGGCGCCCATGTGCTGTTCTGGTGCCAGTCGCGTGACTGCGGCGAGTCCAGCCTGTGGGCCAATGAAATCTTCGCCAATGGCAAACTGGTGGGGGCTGATGAGCAGCAGGGCATGGTGCTGATGCGCCATGCGGCTTCGGGGCCTGACACGTTGTTTGCCCTGTACGCCATCAACCGCGGCAGCCGCCGGCCTTACCTGCACGTCGAGCAATTCGTGGCGGCCGCGCCCCTGGGCACGGTATTGCCGACCCCAGGCACGGTATTGCGCGAGCTGCGCAGCACCGGCCGCCTTGACTACCCTGACCTGGGCAGCGCGCCACCGCCCGCCGACTGGGTGGCGTTGCTGGCTCGCAGCCTGAACCAGGACAGCACCCTGCGCGTCACGCTCGCAGGGCCGGCCGCCGAGCCCTGGCGCCAGGCGCTGGTGGCCCAGGGCGTGCGCGCCGCGCGCCTGGAACTGGGCGACCCGGCCAAGGGCGGCCTGCACATCGACCTGATTCGCTGAGGAGCCGCGCCGCCGTGATGTTCAACAATGATCGCCTCCTGGTACAGATCATCCTGCTGGTGCTGCTGGGCGCCTGCCTGTGGGTGATGGCACCGTTCATTTCGGCGCTGCTGTGGGGCGCCATCCTGGCCTACGCCAGTTGGCCACTGATGCGCCTGCTGACCCGCTGGCTGGGTGGCCGCGAGACACTGGCGGCCAGTATTCTGACCCTGGGCTGGATATTGCTGGTGATCCTGCCGTTGGTATGGCTGGGCTTCAACCTGGCCGACCATATTCGCGATGCCATCGCCTTTGTTCGCGATGTACAGGTGGACGGCCTGCCGGCGGCACCCGATTGGCTGGTGGCGCTGCCGCTGGTAGGGCCCCGCCTGGCGGCCTGGTGGGACACCCTCGATCAGCAGGGCGCGGCGCTGATGGTCAGTGTCAAGCCGTACCTGGGGCAGGTGGGCAACTGGCTGCTGGCGCGCAGCGCACAGATCGGCGGCGGTATCCTCGAACTGACCCTGAGCCTGGTGTTCGTGTTCTTTTTCTACCGTGACGGCCCGCGCCTGGCGGCCTTCGTGCTGCGCCTGCTGGAGCGGCTGGTGGGCGAGCGCGCCGAGTACTACCTGGAACTGGTGGCTGGCACGGTACAGCGGGTGGTCAATGGCGTCATCGGCACGGCGGCGGCCCAGGCGGTGCTGGCGCTCATCGGTTTCCTCATCGCGGGTATTCCCGGGGCACTGGTGCTGGGCATCGTCACCTTCCTGCTCAGCCTGATTCCCATGGGCCCGCCCCTGGCATGGATACCCGCCACGGCCTGGCTGGTGTGGAAAAGCGAGTACGGCATGGCGGTGTTTCTGGGGGTGTGGGGCACGTTCATCATCAGTGGCGTCGACAACGTGCTCAAGCCCTACCTGATCAGCCGGGGCGGCGACTTGCCATTGGTGATCGTGTTGCTGGGGGTGTTCGGCGGCCTGCTGGCCTTCGGCTTCATCGGCCTGTTCATTGGCCCGACGTTGCTGGCCATTGGGTACAGCCTGTTGCTGGACTGGACCCGCAGCAGCCATGGCGGTGCCAGCAAGGCCTGAGACGGGCAGCCCGAAGGCTGCCCGCGGCGTGAAGGTCAGGCGGCTACGCTGAGCTGACTGCCCACGGTTTGTTGCGTGTCGGTACCGTACTGCTTGGTCAGGGCGGCGATCATCTTGTTCAGGGCTGCCGCGGTGTCGCTGCTGGCGGTATCCGAACTGCTGCTCTGGTCACCCGAGGACTGCAGGGCGGCGGCCAGTTCCTGGGCGCTGACCGTGCCATCCTGGTTGGTGTCCAGGTCACTGAACACCTGGGTGGCGTCGCTGCTGCTCGACGAACTGCTGCTGGCGGTGCCGCTGGTCGACGTGCTGCTGGCGCTCAGGGCGCTGGTCAGTTCGGCCGACGAAATGCCACCGCTGCCGTCCGAATCGAGACTGCTGAACAGGTCGCTGGCCAGGTTGCTGGTGTTGGACGGTGGTGGCGGTGGTGGTGGCTGCATGGCGGCCGCCAGTTCGTCCTTGCTGACCGTGCCGTCCCCGTTGGTGTCCAGGGCCGAGAACAGCTCGCTGCTGTCATCGGTCGTATCGCCGGCGCTGGTCAGGGCCGAACTCAGCTCGTCACTGCTGATAGAACCGCTGCCGTCGCTGTCGATGGCACTGAGCAGGTCATCGACCGCATCGGTGCTGGGCGCGCCGTCGCTGTCCTGGGTGGGCGGGGCAGGCGGTTGCAAGGCCGCCATCTCGTCCAGGGTCAGGCCGTCGTCGGAGTCACTGTCCAGGCTGCTGAAATTCTTGCTCAGGCTGACCAGGATACCGCCGTCATTGGTGGTGCCACTGCTCGAACTGTTGGAAATCGCCGTGTTCAGCTCATCGCTGCTCACTTCCCCGTTGCCATCTGTATCAAGGCTGGCAAACAGTTCTTCCTGGAACTTCTTCAGTTGCGCGCTGGAGGTGGTGCTGGTCGAGCTGCTGTAGCTCGAGTAATTGCTGCTGCTTACGCCGCTGATCATTGGGTTGTCTCCCCTGTAGGGTCGCCGGTTACGAACCACCGGCGCATAGAGAATCTATCGGGGGGATGTCGAGAGTGTGTGGGGTTTGTATGGGCGGGGACATGCGGGAGGGCGAGCTGCCTGGCCGGGGCGCTCGCCCCACCCCAACCCCCTACCGCGGCAACCGAATGACCGCCGTCAGCCCGCCTCCCGGCGTCTCCTCCAGGCTCAACTGCCCGCCCAGCCGCTGGCACGCTTCGCGTGCAATGGTCATCCCCAGCCCGACTCCACCGGAATTGCGATTGCGCGAGCCTTCCAGCCTGAAGAACGGCTCGAACACCGCTTCACGCTTGTCGGCGCTGATGCCCGGCCCATGGTCGATGACGCGGATGGTGACCTGGTCGCGGGTGTCCTGGATGTCCACCAGGGTGGCGCCGCCGTAGCGCAGGGCGTTGTCCACCAGGTTGCTGATGCACGAGCGCAGGGCCATGGGCTGCACCTGCAGGGGCGCGCAGGTGCCCTTGGCCTGAATGTCGGCGCCATGGTCCTGGGCATTTTCCACCAGCGATTCCACCAGTGCCTGCAGGTCGTACCATTGCAACGCTTCGCTGGTGCGCTGTTCGTGCAGGTAGGTGAGGGTGGCGTCGAGCATGCCGATCATGTCATCCAGGTCCTGGCGCATCTGGCCTTGCAGCTTCTCGTTATCGATCTGCTCCAGGCGCAGCTTGAGTCGCGACAACGGTGTACGCAGGTCGTGGGACACGGCGCCGAGCATGCGTGCGCGCTGCTGCACCTGTTCGCGGATGCGCTCCTGCATGCGGTTGAAGGTATGCGCGACCTGGCGAGCTTCCAGCGGGCCGGTTTCCTCCAGGGGCGGGGCGTCCAGGTTTTCGCTGAGCCGCTCCGCCGCTTCACTGAAACGGCGAATAGGCCGCGACAACGCCTTGGCACCGAACCAGGCGGCCACTACCAGGGTAATCAGCTGGAACATCAGCGGTACCATGGGCCCGCCGAACAGCGGCGGCGGTGGCCGACGCTCTTCCTGGCGCAGTTTTTCCAGTTCAGCGCGCGCTTCGGGCGTGGGGTTTGGCCCCAGCTCCGCGCGGCGCTGGGCCAGCGCTTCGCGAAGCTCTTCGCGGTGAGGCGGCGGCGGGAAGCCGTACTGCTGGAACCACAGGAAAGCCAGCAGGTGGGCAAAGATGATGGCAATCAGCGATACACCGAACAGACGGGCGAACAGCGTATCAGGGCTGCGCATCAGCCAATGTCTCGGGCATCGAACAGGTAACCTTCACCGCGCACGGTCTTGATCAATTGCGGTGCCTTGGGGTCGTCGCCCAGCTTCTGGCGCAGGCGCGAGACCAGCAGGTCGATGCTGCGGTCGAAGGCTTCGATGGAGCGGCCGCGGGCGGCGTCCAGCAGTTGTTCACGGCTGAGCACGCGGCGCGGGCGCTCCAGGAATACCCACAACAGGCGGAATTCAGCATTGGACAGCGGCACCACCAGCCCATCGGAGGAGATCAGCTGGCGCAGCACGCTGTTCAGGCGCCAGTTGTCGAAGCGCACGTTGGCACGCTGCTCGGTGCGGTCGTCACGCACGCGGCGTAGGATAGTCTGGATACGGGCCACCAGTTCGCGCGGTTCGAACGGCTTGGCCATGTAGTCGTCAGCGCCCAGCTCCAGGCCGATGATGCGGTCGGTCGGCTCGCAGCGCGCGGTCAGCATCAGGATCGGAATGTCGGATTCAGCCCGCAACCAGCGGCACAACGACAGGCCGTCTTCGCCGGGCAGCATCAGGTCCAGCACCACCACGTCGAAGTTTTCTTCCAGCAGCGCCTGGCGCATGCCTTCACCGTCGCTGACACCCAGGGCGAGAATGCCGAAGCGCGCCAGGTAGTCGATCAGCAGCTCGCGAATCGGTACGTCGTCATCCACGATCAGGGCACGGGTATTCCAGCGTTTGTCATCGTCGCCGACGAGGGTCTTGCTGGCATCGCTGAGGGGGAGCGGGGTGTTCTGCATGCTTGCGTTCATCTGCCTGGTATTGCTGCCAGCCACGGCGACGGGGCCGCGTCATTTACCCATAAGGTAAGCGTTCGCCCGGCGGGCTGGTAGTCATGTTCGGATTGGGAGCGGCGAACGAGGGTTACTCGCGGGCGTGTCGCTGGAATGTCGTCTATGTATCGGTCTCGATACAATTGGCTACATTTTCCCGATTTCGATCTGGAGACAGCTCTACATCGGCATTCTTTACGATTTCTTTATACCTGTCTGCTGCTTTCAGTCTCGTTCCTTTACGCGGTGTTTTCCGACAATACCGACGAATGGCTGGCTTCCCCCCCAAGGCTTTTCGGTTGACGCCGAACCCCGCAAGGGCGCAGGGAAGCGGCCTTTTCGTGTATCGAACGAGGAGAAACGGCATGAACGTTCTGGACGGGGTGGCTTTGCTGCTGGCAGCAGGGCTGTTTGTGTATCTGACCCTGGCGCTGTTACGCGCCGATCGCAACTAGGAGCGGCCATGCACAGCTATGACTATGGGCTGCTGGTGGCGTTCCTGGCCCTGGTGCTGGTTCCGGCACCGTTCCTGGGGCGGTTCTATTACAAGGTGATGGAAGGCCAGCGCACGTGGCTGACGCCCATCCTCGGCCCGGTGGAGCGGGGCTGCTATCGCCTGGCGGGCGTCGATGCCAATGAAGAGCAGAGCTGGCAACGCTACACCCTGGCGCTGCTGGCCTTCAACCTCGCCGGCTTCATCGTGCTGATGGCCGTGCTGTTGTTTCAGCAGTATCTGCCGGCCAACCCGCAACACCTGCCGGGCATGGAGTGGACCCTGGCGTTCAACACCGCGGTCAGCTTCGTCACCAACACCAACTGGCAGGCCTACAGCGGCGAAGCATCCCTGAGCTACTTCAGCCAGATGGTTGGCCTTACCGTGCAGAACTTCGTCAGCGCCGCCACCGGCATCGCCGTGCTGGTTGCCTTGTGCCGGGGTATCGGCCGGCGCTCGGCGAAAACCCTGGGCAACTTCTGGGCCGACATGACCCGCGCCACCCTCTATGGCCTCTTGCCGCTGTGCCTGGTGCTGGCCCTGGTGCTGGTCTGGCAAGGCGTGCCGCAGACCTTCATGCATTACATCGATGCCGTCACCGTGCAGGGCGCCGACCAGGTCATTCCCCTGGGCCCGGCGGCCAGCCAGATTGCCATCAAGCAACTGGGCACCAATGGCGGCGGCTTCTTCGGCGTCAACTCGGCGCACCCGTTCGAAAACCCCACGGCCCTGAGCAACCTGCTGGAAGTGGTGTCGATCATCCTGATCCCGGTGGCCCTGGTGTTCACCTTCGGCCATTACGTGAAGGACATGCGCCAGAGCCGGGCAATCATCGCCTGCATGTTCGCCCTGTTTCTGATTGGTGGCGGGGTGGCGTTGTACAGCGAGTTCCAGGCCAACCCGGCGCTACAGGGCGCGCAGATTGAACAGACTGCGCCGCAGGAAGGCAAGGAGGCACGTTTTGGCACCACCGCTTCGGTGCTGTGGGCCGTGACCACCACGGCCGCGTCCAACGGCTCGGTCAATGCCATGCACGACAGCCTCAACCCGCTGACCGGCATGGTGGCGCTGGTGAACATGATGGTCGGCGAGGTGATCTTCGGCGGCGTCGGCGCCGGGCTCTATGGGATGTTGCTGAACGTGCTGACGGCGGTGTTCCTGGCCGGGCTGATGATCGGCCGCACCCCGGAATACCTGGGCAAGAAAATCCAGGCCACCGAGGTCAAGCTGCTGGTCGTCACCCTGCTGGTCATGCCCATCGGCGTGCTGGTGCTGGGCGCCATCGCCGCCAGCCTGGCGGGGCCGGCATCGGCAGTCAGCAACCCGGGGCCCCACGGCTTCAGCCAGTTGCTGTACGCCTACACCTCGGCCAGTGCCAACAACGGCTCGGCGTTCGGCGGTTTCAGCGCCAACACCGCGTTCCACAACCTGATGCTGGGGCTGGGCATGCTGATCGGGCGCTTCGGCTACATCCTGCCGATCCTGGCCCTGGCCGGCAGCCTGGCGCTGAAGAAGACCGCACCGCTGGGCGCGAACAGCTTTCCTACCCACGGGCCGCTGTTCGTCACCTTGTTGACCGTGACGATCTTGCTGGTAGGCGGGCTGACCTTCCTGCCGACCCTGGCCCTGGGGCCGATCGCCGAACACTTGAGCCTGGGTTTCTGAGGACATGACCATGAATATGCCGATCCCTGCTGTAAAACCGGCGGCCGCCAGCACCACGCAGAAAACCGCCTTCGCCGCCCTGTGGCGGCCGGCGCTGGTGCAGGCCTTCGTCAAGCTCGACCCACGGCAGTTGCAGCGTGCGCCGGTGATGCTGGTGGTGGAACTGACCGCCATACTGACCACGGTGCTGTGTTTCCTGCCCGAGGCCGGCGTCGGCACGGGCGTGGCGGTGCAGATCGCCCTGTGGCTATGGTTTACCGTGCTGTTCGCCAACTTTGCCGAGGCCTTGGCCGAGGGGCGCGGCAAGGCCCGCGCCGACAGCCTCAAGGCGGGCAGCCAGGGCCTGAGCGCACGCCGCCGCGAGGCGGGTGGACAGTTCCAGAGCGTGCCCGCCGCCAGCCTGCGCAAGGGTGACGTGGTGCGCGTCGAGGCCGGGGAAATGATCCCCGGTGACGGCGAGGTCATCGAAGGCATCGCCGCCGTCAACGAAGCCGCCATTACCGGGGAGTCGGCGCCGGTGATCCGTGAGTCGGGCGGCGACCGCTCGGCGGTCACCGGCAATACCCGGCTGGTGTCGGATTGGTTGTTGGTAAAGATCACCGCCAACCCCGGTGAGTCGACCCTGGACCGCATGATCGCCTTGGTGGAGGGCGCCAAGCGGCAGAAAACCCCCAATGAAATCGCGTTGGACATCCTGCTGATCGGCCTGACCCTGATCTTCCTCCTGGTGGTGGTCACCCTGCAGCCGTTCGCCCATTTCGCCGGTGGCAGCCTGCCGCTGGTGTTCCTGGTGGCCTTGCTGGTGACGCTGATTCCCACCACCATCGGCGGCTTGCTCTCGGCCATTGGCATTGCCGGCATGGACCGCCTGGTGCGCCTGAACGTGATCGCCAAGTCGGGCCGCGCGGTGGAGGCCGCCGGTGACGTGCACGTGTTGCTGCTGGACAAGACCGGTACCATCACCTTCGGCAACCGTCGTTGCACCGCCTTGTATGCCGCCCCGGGCGTGACCGCCAAGGAGCTGGCCGAAGGCGCGTTGCTGGCCTCGCTGGCCGACGACACCGCCGAAGGCAAGTCCATTGTCGAGTTCCTGCGCCAATTGCATAGCCTGGCGGAGCCTGCTGCCCACGAACTTACCGCAGTGCCTTTCAGTGCCGAGACGCGCCTGAGCGGCGTCGACCATGGCCAGCATGTGTACCGCAAGGGCGCGGTGGACTCGCTGCTGGCCTTCGTCGGCCTGCAGCGCCTGGAGATGCCCGCCGCATTGGCCCGTGAGGTGGACAAGATCGCCCAGAGCGGCGGCACACCGCTGCTGGTGTGCCGCGACAAACGCCTGCTGGGTGCCATTCACCTCAAGGACGTGGTCAAGCCCGGCATTCGCGAACGCTTCGCCGAACTGCGCAAGCTGGGGATCCGCACCGTGATGGTCACCGGCGACAACCCGCTGACCGCCGCCGCCATCGCCGCTGAAGCCGGGGTGGACGACGTGCTGGCCGAAGCCACGCCAGAGAAGAAGCTGGCGCGCATTCGCCAGGAGCAGGACGACGGCCGTCTGGTGGCCATGTGTGGTGACGGCGCCAACGACGCCCCGGCCCTGGCCCAGGCCGACGTGGGCATGGCCATGAACGATGGCACCCAGGCGGCGCGCGAAGCCGCCAACATGGTCGACCTGGACAGCGACCCCACCAAGCTGCTGGACGTGGTGCAGATCGGCAAGGAGCTGCTGGTGACCCGTGGCGCCTTGACCACCTTTTCCATCGCCAACGACGTGGCCAAGTATTTTGCCATCCTGCCCGCGCTGTTCGCCGCTATCTACCCGCAATTGGGTGTGCTCAACGTGATGCACCTGGCCAGTCCGCAGAGCGCGATTGTGTCGGCGATTGTTTTCAACGCGCTGATCATCGTCGTGCTGATCCCCCTGGCCCTGCGCGGCGTGCGGGTGCAGGCAGCCAGTGCCGCGCACCTGTTGCGCCGCAATCTGCTGATCTACGGGCTGGGCGGCATCGTGGTGCCCTTCGTGGGCATCAAGCTGATCGACCTGTTGCTCACCGCACTGCACCTGGTATGACCGCCTGGAGGAATGAATGATGTCGACTTACTTGCGTCCGGCCCTGAGCCTGGTTGTATTGATGACCCTGATTACCGGCGTCGCCTACCCGCTGGTGGTGACGGGCGTGGCCCAGGTGGCCTTCCCCGACCAGGCCAATGGCAGTCTGGTGCGTGACGACAGTGGCAAGGTGCGCGGTTCCAGCCTGATCGCGCAGAATTTCACCGGCGAGCAATGGTTTCACCCGCGCCCCTCGGCAGGGGACTTCGCCACCGTGTCCAGCAGCGCCAGCAACCTGGCGCCCAGCAACCCGGCCCTGGCCACCCGCATCAAGGACGATGCCGCCAAGCTCCAGGTGGCCGGCCAGGGGCCAGTGCCCATGGCCCTGCTGACCACGTCGGGCAGCGGCCTGGACCCCCACTTGCCGCCGGCCGCGGCCGACTACCAGGTGGCGCGCATTGCCCAGGCCCGGCAGTTGCCGGAGCCTGCGGTGCGGCAACTGGTGGCCGAGCACACCGAGCGTTCGCTGTTCGGCCCACCCGTGGTCAACGTGTTGGCTTTGAACCTGGCCCTGGATCGGCTACCTTCAGCGCAATGAAGGTAGGGTGCGTGCAATCCCTCCACACACTGATTTTTGCCTTGTCGAGTACCTGTGATGAGTGACGCTGTACGCGCCGATGCCCTGCTGGCCCAACTGCCCCGTCCGGGCCGTGGCCGGCTCAAGGTGTTCCTGGGGGCCGCCCCCGGGGTGGGCAAGACGTATGCCATGCTCCAGGCCGCCCACGCCCAGGTTCGCCAGGGCGTGAAGGTGCTGGCGGGGGTGGTGGAAACCCACGGCCGCGCTGAAACCGAAGCGCTGCTGGGCGGCTTGCCACAGCAGCCTCTGGTGCGCTCGCGGTACCGTGGGGTGACCCTGGAAGAAATGGACCTGGACGGCCTGTTGCAGGCTGCCCCTCGCCTGGTGCTGGTAGACGAACTGGCCCACAGCAACGCCCCCGGCAGCCGCCACGCCAAGCGCTGGCAGGACATTCAGGAGCTGCTGGCGGCCAACATTGACGTGTACACCACGGTCAACGTTCAGCACCTTGAAAGCCTCAACGACCAGGTGCTGGACATTACCGGCGTGCAAGTGCGCGAAACCCTGCCCGACTGGGTGCTGCAGGAAGCCGATGAACTGGTGCTGATCGACCTGCCGCCGCGTGAATTGCTGGAGCGCTTGCGCGAAGGCAAGGTGTATGTGCCGGAGCAGGCCAGGGCCGCCATCGAGGCCTTCTTCACCCAGACCAATCTCACCGCGTTGCGCGAGTTGGCCATGCAGACGGCCGCCGCCCAGGTGGACGCCGACCTGGCCCAGGGCTACCGGCGCCTGGGCCAGGCTGCGCCAGCGCTGCGCGGGCGCCTGCTGGTGGGTGTCGATGCCGATGCCCAGGCTGAACGCCTGGTGCGCCACGCCAGCCGCGTGGCCGAGCGCAGGCACTTGCCCTGGACCCTGGTGCATGTGGACACCGGCAAGGGGCGGGATGAAAGCGGCCGTCAACACTTGCAGAATGCCCAGTTGCTGGCCGAGCGCCTGGGCGGTGAAGTGGTGGTGCTGCGGGCCGCGGAAGTGGCCAAGACCCTGATCCAGCACGCCGCCGAGCGCCGCGCCAGCCTGGTGCTGGTGGGCCAGTCGCGGCCGTTGCTGCGCCGGCGCCTGTTCGGCGGGGGCCTGGGGCCGCGGTTGTTGCGTGATACCCATGGCCTGGAGATCAACGTGCTGGACCGTGACCAGGCGCGGCCATTACCGCGCACCCGCGGGGCGGGGGAGTGGGTGTGGTTCGACTACCTGCTGGCGCTGTTCGCGACCATCGCCGCCAGTGGCCTGGCCTCGGCGGTGGCCAGCGTGCTGGCGTTGCCGAACATTTCCCTGGTGTTTCTCGCCGCGGTGCTGCTGGTGGCGGTGCGCAGCAGCCTGGGCCCGGCGCTGGTGTGCGCGGCACTGTCATTCCTATCGTATGACTTTCTGTTCATCCCGCCGACGTTCTCCCTGACCATCTACCGCGAAGAAGACGTGCTGACCCTGCTGTTTTTCCTGCTGATGGCGGCACTGACCGGCAACCTGGCGGCCCGCCAGCGTCGGCAGTTGCAGGCATTGCGGGACACTCAGGAAGAAACCGGTGAACTGCTCGACCTGTCGCGCAAGCTCACCGCCGCCACCGACCGCCAGGCCGTGCTCACTGCCGCCGCCCAGCACCTGCAGGGTTGGCGCGATTTGCAGGTATGGGTGGTAGAACGCGACGGCGACCATGGCTGGAAAGACCCTGGCGGCCATGCCGTGGCCCTTTCCGACACCGAGCGGGCTGCCGCCGACTGGGCCTGGCAGCACGACCAGCCGGCGGGCATGGGCACCGGCACACTGCCCGCCGGGCGCTGGTGGTGGCTGCCAGTGTCGGCGCAGGCGCGGCCGCTGGCCTTGCTGGGTGTTCGCGAACGCGAGGGCCGGCCCTTGAGTGTGCAACGCCGGCGCCTGCTGGCGGCGCTCAGCCAGCCGCTGGCCCAGGCGCTGGCGCGGGCGCAATTGGCCCAGGACCTGGAAGCGGCGCGTTTGCATGGTGAGACCGAGCAATTGCGCAGTGCCTTGCTGGCCTCGGTGTCCCATGACCTGCGCACGCCCCTGACGGCCATGCGCGGCAGCATCGACAGCCTGCTGGCGCTGGGCGAAGCCATTCCCAGGGCCGACCGTGAGGAGCTGCTGGAAGGCACCCGCGATGAAGCCGAGCGCCTGGACCGCTACATTCAGAACCTGCTGGACATGACCCGCCTGGGCCATGGCGCATTGAAGCTGGCCCGCGACTGGGTGGCCCCGGCGGATATCGTCGGCAGCGCCCTGAACCGCCTGCGCACGGTGCTGGCGCCGCTGGAAGTCGTGGTCGACGTGCCGGCTGCGTTGCCATTGCTGTACGTACACGCCGCGCTGATCGAGCAGGCGCTGATCAACGTGATGGAGAATGCCGCGCGCTTCTCGCCCGCCCATGGCCGCCTGCTGGTCAGTGCCGCGGTTCAGGGCGATGAACTGTGCCTGGCGGTCAGTGATCAGGGCCCGGGTATTCCCGAGGCCGAGCGGGCGCAGATTTTCGACATGTTCTACACCGCCGCCCGTGGCGACCGAGGCGGCCATGGCACGGGCCTGGGCCTGGCGATCTGCCAGGGCATGATCGGCGCCCACGGCGGGCGCATTCTGGTAGATGACGGGGTGGATGGCCAGGGAACCTGCATCACTCTATGCTTGCCGCTGCAGACGCAACCCGGCCTTGAAGGTGAAGCCTTGACATGAGTCAGACCGCAACGCTGCTGGTCATCGATGATGAGCCGCAGATCCGCAAATTCCTGCGCATCAGCCTGGCCTCCCAGGGCTACCAGGTGCTGGAGGCCGGCACTGGTGCCGACGGCCTGAGCCAGGCCGCCCTCGGCTGCCCTGACCTGGTGGTGCTGGACCTGGGCCTGCCGGACATGGACGGCCAGCAGGTGCTGCGTGAATTGCGCGAATGGACCCAGGTGCCGGTGCTGGTGCTGTCGGTGCGCGCCAGCGAGGCGCAGAAAGTCGAGGCACTGGACAACGGCGCCAACGATTACGTGACCAAGCCGTTCGGCATCCAGGAGTTTCTGGCCCGGGTAAGGGCGCTGTTGCGTCAGGGCTCGACGGCCGATGCCCCGGCGGGGCCGCTCAGCATTGGCGGCTTGCTGATTGACCTGGGGTTGCGGCGGGTGACGCTCGACGCCAGGGAGGTGTCGTTGACCCGCAAGGAATACGCGGTCATCGCGCAACTGGCCCGCTACCCGGGGCGGGTGATCACCCAGCAGCAATTGCTCAACGATATCTGGGGGCCGACCCACGTGGAGGACAGCCACTACCTGCGTATCGTGGTGGGGCATATTCGCCAGAAACTGGGCGACGATCCCACGGCGCCGCGCTACCTCATCACCGAGCCCGGCGTCGGCTATCGCCTGCAGGCCTTGTAGGGCCGGCCTCGCCCGGTCCTGCAATAAGCAATAGCCGCTACGCTGCGCCCAGGCGAATGCGCTGGCGCGCACTGCGCACCAGGCGCACCAGCAGCATGGCCGCCGCGCAGGTCAGGCCCACGATCAGGCCTTGCCACAAACCGCTCGGCCCCGCTGGCGCGCCCAGCCAGTCGGTCAGGCCCAACAGGTACCCCACCGGCAAGCCGATGCCCCAATAGGCGAACAGCGTCAGCAACATGGTCACCCGCGTGTCCTGGTAACCGCGCAGCGCACCTGCGGCCGTGACCTGGATGGCATCGGAAAACTGGAACAGCGCCGCGTACACAATCAGCATCGCGGCGATGTGCAGCACCGCCGGATCAGCCGTGTAGATGCGCGCGATGTACTCGCGGCCCAGGAACATCAGGGTCGCCGAGAAACAGGCGTAGGCCAGTGCCGTGGCCATGCCGATGCCGGCGGCGAAGCGGGCTTCGCGCGGCAGGTCGCGGCCCAGCGCCTGGCCTACGCGGATGGTCACGGCCATGCCCAGGGAGAAGGGGATCATGAACACCATCGAACTGATGCTCAAGGCGATCTGGTGCCCGGCCACCACGGTGGAGCCGAGGCTGCCGATCAGCAGGGCGATGACCGCGAAGATGCTCGACTCGGCGAACACCGCGATACCAATGGGCAAGCCTATGCCCAGCAACCGCTTGATCACGCCCCACTGCGGCCACTGGAATTGCCCGAACACCGCTGCGTCGCGGTAGGCCGGTGCCCAGCGCACCCAGGCGGCCATGCCCAGCAGCATCATCCACATCACGCTGGCGGTGGCCCAGCCACAGCCCACGCCGCCCATGGCCGGCACGCCCAGGTGGCCGTAGATGAACACGTAGTTCAGCGGAATATTCAGCGCCAGGCCGCACAGGCCCAGGACCATGCTCGGCCGGGTGCGGCCCATGCCGTCGCTGCAGCAGCGCAGCACGTGGTACAGCGCCACCGAGGGCAGGCCGGTGCCGATTCCGTGCAGGTAGCCCATGCACGGGCCAATGAGGTCGGGGTCTACCTTCATCAGGTGCAGCACGGGTTCGGCATTGAACAGCAGCAGGCTGGCCCCGAGGCCCGCGGCCAGGGCCAGCCACAGCGCCTGGCGCACCAGCGGGCCGATCTCACCGGGGGTACCGGCGCCGTGGCGCTGGGCTACCTTGGGGGTGGTGGCCAGCAGGATACCGGTCATCAGCAGAAACACCGGCACCCAGATGGAGTTGCCCAGGGCCACGGCGGCCAGGTCACGTGGGCCGACCCGCCCGGCCATGACCGCGTCGACGAAGCCCATGGCGGTGTGGGCCAGTTGCGCGATGATGATGGGGCCGGCCAGGGCCAGCAGGGTGCGCAACTCCAGGCGCACGCGGGCGGCGCGGGTCCGGGGGGCGGTGATGTCGGTTGCAGCTGCGGTCACGGGGTGTCGTCCACTGTAAGGCGCGGAAAACCGCCCATTCTACGCCCTGACACACAAGTCAGGAAACACCTGCCACAGTCAAGGTGACGGCAAGCGCGGCTGCGCCTAAACTGCCGCCCATACTGGGGAGCTTGCCATGCTGATTGTCGCTGACGAAAACATTCCACTGCTTGAAGAATTCTTTGCCGGTTTTGGCGAAATACGCCGGGTGCACGGGCGCAGCGTTGACGCAGACGCGGTCAAGGACGCCGACGTGCTGCTGGTGCGTTCGATCACCAAGGTCGACCGCGCCCTGCTGGCGGGCAGCAACGTGCGCTTTGTCGGCACGTGCACCATCGGCACCGACCACCTGGACCTGGACTACTTTGCCGAGGCCGGCATCCGCTGGTCCAGCGCGCCAGGGTGTAACGCCCGTGGTGTGGTGGACTACGTGCTCAGCGCCCTGGTCACCCTGGCCGAGCTGGAAGGCGTGAGCCTTGCCGAGCGCAGTTATGGGGTGGTGGGCGCGGGGCAGGTAGGGTCGCGGCTGATCCGTGTGCTGCGTGAGCTGGGCTGGCAGGTGAAAGTGTGCGACCCGGTGCGCCAGGCGGCGGAGGGCGGGGATTACGTCACGCTGGACGAGATCATCGCGCACTGTGACGTGATCAGTTTGCACACGCCGCTGACCAGGGCGGGCGAGCAGCCTACCTGGCACTTGCTGGATGAAGCGCGCCTGGCGCGGCTGCAGCCCGGTGCCTGGCTGATCAACGCGGCCCGCGGGCCGATCGTCGACAACCAGGCGCTGAAAAACCTGCTGATCGAGCGCGAGGACGTGCAAGCGGTGCTGGATGTGTGGGAACACGAACCCAGCGTCGACGGCGAGCTGGCCGACCTGTGCGTGCTGGCCACCCCGCATATCGCCGGTTACAGCCTGGATGGTCGCCAGCGTGGCACGGCGCAGATCTACCAGGCCTATTGTGCCTTTCGCGGCGAAGCCCCGGGCATCCAGTTGGCCGATCTGTTGCCACCACCCTGGCTGGCCGAAGTAGCCCTCAACGGGCTGGCCGAGCCGGACCTGGCCATGGCCATGCTGTGCCGGGCGGTGTATGACCCCCGTCGCGACGATGCCGACTTCCGCCGCAAGCTGACCGACAACGACGCGCAGCAGCGCAGCGCGTTCGATGCGCTGCGCAAAGGCTACCCGACCTCTCGGCGGGAAATCGAAGGGTTGCGTGTGCGGCTGGACGGTTATTCGCCCGACCTGCGCAAGCGGGTGCAGGCACTGGGCTGCGAACTGGTGTAACCGACCGCGCCGCTGTAGCGGCGCGCGCAAGAAAAACCCGGCCGATGGGCCGGGTTCAGGGTGTTTCGCGGGGCGTCAGTCTTGTTTGGCAGGAGCAGGTTTGACCAGACGTTTTTCCAGTTCCTGACAGGCGTCCTGGATCATGTCTTCGGTGATAGGGATCTCGTGTCCCTTGGCATCGATAATGGAGCCACCGACCGCCTGGTGCGGCTGGATCCGGTGTACTTCCACGGTTTCGTTACGGCTGCTGTGCAAGCCCATGGCCCGTCTCCTCATCAGGTTGTGTGCTCAGACTAGAGCCGCCAGATGACTGCGTCGTGACAATCCCTGTGCATCCCTGGCGACCCGTTCAGTCCACCAGAAAGTGCCGCGAATCTCTACCCCGGGCTTAGATCAAAAGTATCTAGCGCAGGTAGCGGCGGCCTCTATTGAGCTGACTCTGATGCGCCAGCGGAGTTCCACGCGCGCAAACCACCCGTCAGGGTGTAGGCTGGCAGCGTCTTCGTTTGCCACGGCCTGTCCATGACCTCATTGCTCTCGTCCCGCCAGCGGCGCGCCCTGCGCCTGACCCTGCATTTCCTGCGCCCGTACCGCTGGCGGGCCTTGGCCGCGCTGGTGGCGCTGGTGCTGACCGCCGGCATTACCTTGTCCATGGGCCAAGGCATTCGCCTGCTGGTGGATCAGGGTTTTCTCACTCAATCACCGGCGCTGCTCAACCGTTCCATCGGCGTGTTTCTGTTACTGGTGCTGGCGCTGGCGGTGGGTACGTTCACGCGGTTCTACCTGGTGTCGTGGATTGGCGAGCGCTGCGTCGCGGACATTCGCCAGCAGGTGTTCGACCACTTGATCTACCTGCACCCCGGGTTCTACGAGCATAACCGCAGCTCGGAGATCCAGTCGCGGCTGACCGCCGACACCACCTTGCTGCAATCGGTGATCGGCTCGTCGCTGTCGTTGTTCCTGCGCAATGCGCTGATGGTGGTGGGCGGTATCGTCTTGCTGTTCGTCACCAACCCCAAGCTCACCAGCATCGTGGTGATCGCCTTGCCCCTGGTGCTGGCGCCCATCCTGGTGTTCGGACGGCGCGTGCGCGGGCTGTCGCGCCAGAGCCAGGACCGTATCGCCGATGTGGGCAGCTATGTGGCCGAAACCCTGAACCAGATCAAGACCGTGCAGGCGTACAACCACCAGGCCGAAGACCAGCGCCGCTTTGGCGTGACCGTGGAACAAGCCTTCGAGACGGCACGCAAGCGCATCGTGCAGCGCTCGTGGCTTATCACCTTGGTGATCGTGCTGGTGCTGGGGGCGGTGGGGGTGATGCTCTGGGTGGGCGGCATGGACGTGATCGCCGGGCGAATCTCCGGGGGCGAGCTGGCGGCCTTCGTGTTCTACAGCCTGATCGTGGGCAGTGCGTTCGGTACCCTCAGTGAAGTGCTCGGCGAACTGCAGCGCGCCGCTGGCGCGGCAGAACGCATCGCCGAACTGCTGCAGGCCACCAGCGACATCCAGGCCCCGGCCAGCGGCCTGCAGGTGTTGCCCGCGCGGGTCAGTGGCCGGTTGACGCTGGAAGGGGTGCGGTTCGCTTACCCATCGAGACCTGAGCGGCCGGCCATCGATGGCCTGGACCTGGTGGTCGAAGCGGGGGAGACCTTGGCGTTGGTAGGCCCCTCTGGGGCGGGAAAATCGACGCTGTTCGACCTGCTGCTGCGTTTCTACGACCCGCAGCAGGGCTGCCTGCTGATCGACGGGGTGGACCTGCGCCAGGTTGACCCCGCCGACCTGCGCCGGCATTTCGCCCTGGTGTCGCAAACCCCGGCGCTGTTTTTCGGCACCGTGGAGGACAACCTGCGCTACGGCCAGGCCGCCGCCAGTTTCGAGCAGGTGCAGCAGGCCGCGCGGATCGCCCACGCCCATGATTTCATCGAACAGTTGCCCCAAGGCTATCAGACCCACCTGGGCGAGGCCGGCCTGGGCCTTTCCGGCGGCCAGCGCCAACGCCTGGCCATTGCCCGGGCGCTGCTGGTGGACGCACCTATCCTGCTGCTGGACGAAGCCACCAGTGCCCTGGACGCCCAGAGTGAACATTTGATTCAGGAGGCCTTGCCGACCCTGATGCAGGGGCGGACCACCCTGGTGATCGCCCACCGCCTGGCGACGGTGCAGAACGCCGACCGCATCGCGGTGATAGAGCAGGGCAGGGTGGTGGCGGTGGGCACGCATCGGCAGTTGATCGCCAGCAATGCGCTCTATGCCCGGCTGGCGGCGTTGCAATTCAACACCCAGCCAGCCTAGCCGCTGTGGAAGCGGCGAGCAGTCGATGACTCAGCGGTATTCGCACAGGTAGGCGGTTTCGACTTCCACTTTGAGCTGGAACTTGCTGTTGGCCGGCACGTTGAAGCGGGTGCCGCCTTCGAAGGTTTCCCACTCGGTGCTGTCAGGCAGGCGCACGACCAGCTTGCCGGTGACCACGTGCATGATTTCCCTTTGCGCGGTGCCGAATTCGTATTCGCCCGGGGCCATGACGCCGATGGTGGCTGGGCCTTCCTTCATTTCGAAGGCAATCGACTTGACGGTGCCGTCGAAGTATTCGTTGACTTTAAACATGGGGCTGATCCTCGGGATAGGGGCAAAAGGGCGGCCAGTATGCCGAAGCCGCACCGGCCGTGCACGCGCTTTTGACTGTCTAGTTCGGTAGCGTCAGGGGCAACAGCCGCGCCGTGTTGCGTGCATCTTCCAGGGCCCGATGCTGTTGGCCGTTGAAGGTCAGCCCGGCCAGTTGCAAGGCGCCATTGAGGCCCAGTGGGCGCTGCAACTTGCGCGCCTTGGCGAAGCGCTGCTTGAGGTTGGTGTGCGGCACCTCGGCCAGCAGGCTGTGCAATTGGTGTTGCTGCCAACTGAGCAGCAGTTGCTGGCGGTCATAGTCGCCCCAGCTCACCCAGCCTTGCAGGCCTGGGCGATGATGGGCCAGCCAGCGCTCGAATTGCGGCCACACGTCGGTCAAGGACGCGGCAGCGTCGATGTTGGCCTGGGTGATGTGCGTCAGCTCGCGGCAGAACGGCGTGAGGTGAGGGCGCCGTTGCGGGCGCACGAAGCGCTGGAAATGGTCCACTTCACGACCGTCGCGGTTCACCAGGCTGGCGCCGATCTCGATGATTTCCATTTCCGCGACCGGCCAGCCACCCTCATCCGTGGTGGCTTCCAGGTCGATCACCAGCCAATGCGGCATAACAGGCTCCGATGCGCTGCGCTCATTCAGACCTAGAGCGTAGCGAAGTGCGAAGAGTTCCGGTATCCCCCTTCGGTTCCTCACGGTAATATTTGCCCGAGCGCTTGCTCGGGCAAGCGCCAGCGCCTAAATTTCCGGGGCGAGCGGTACCAACGGGGGAGCAAACAGCGTGGATGATGACAAGGCCCGCGAGGTCATGGGGCAGTTGATCGCCGAGGGGCATCTGATTGATCCGCACAGCCCGCGAGGTGCCCTGCTGCAGGCCGCTGCTCATCTGTTCCGGGCCAAGGGTTTCGAACGCACTACCGTGCGCGACCTGGCCAGTGCAGTGGGCATCCAGTCGGGCAGCATTTTCCACCACTTCAAGAGCAAGGATGAGATCCTGCGCTCGGTGATGGAGCAGACCCTGCGCTATAACGCGGCCCTGATGCGCGCCGAGCTGGCGGCAACCCATGGCGCACGGGAGCGTGTGCTGGCGCTGATCCGTTGCGAACTGCAGTCGATCATGGGCGGCACCGGTGAGGCCATGGCGGTCATGGTGTATGAGTGGCGCTCGCTGTCGCCAGAAGGGCGGGCCCAGGTTCTGACCCTGCGCGATGACTACGAGCGGGTATGGCTGCACGTGCTGGGTGAGGCCCGGGATGCCGGCCTGATACAGGGGGATATAGCCATTATCCGTCGCCTGTTGACCGGCGCCCTGTCCTGGACCAGCACCTGGTTCAGCCCCCAGGGCACCTTGAGCCTGGAGCAGTTGGCAGAGCAGGCGCTGCAGTTGCTGCTCAAGGCGCCTTGAAATGATGCGTACCGGTTGTCGAAAGCCCCGCAAACCCCTATTTTATGCGGATCCAATGATCCCTTGTTCGAGGTACGAACCCGTGACTGCTACCTCTGTGCGCGTGGTCGCGCGGTTACTGACCTGGGCAGCCATTGGCCTGGCGGCGATGCCAGTTTGGGCGGCGCAAGAAGTGCGGGTGGGGGCGGCACACTTCCCGCCGTACACCGTCCGCCCCGAGACCGGTATCGACACCGGCCTGTTGCCCCAGTTGGTCGAAGACCTCAACCAGATCCAGGCCCAATACCACTTCGTACTGGTGCCCACCTCGATTCCCCGGCGTTTTCGCGACTTCCAGGACGGGCGCATCGACATGGCCATCTTCGAAAACCCCGAGTGGGGTTGGGGCAAGATCGAGCACACCAGCGTCGACATGGGCCTGGAAGACGCCGAGATATTCGTCACCAAACGCGGCGAGCACCGCGACCAGACCTATTTCGCCGACCTGTCGGGCAAGAGCCTGGCCTTGTTCAGCGGTTACCATTATGCCTTCGCCGACTTCAACGCCGACCCTGAATACCTGAGCAAGCATTTCAATGCCACGCTGACCTACTCCCACGACAGCAACTTGATGATGGTGCTGCGCGACCGTGCCGACATCGCTCTGGTCACGCGTTCCTATCTGTACGACTACCTCAAGCGCAACCCTGGGGTGGCCAAGGACCTGCTGATCTCTGATCGCATCGACCAGGTCTACCACCATTTCGCGTTGGTGCGGCCCAAGGCGCCCATCACCGGGGAGCAGTTCAGCCAGTTGCTGCAGACCCTGCGCGACAACGGCGAGATGCTGCAGGTGTTCGACCCTTACCGCATCGCCGTGCGGCCCTTGCCTGCGCAATCGGTCGTGGCCCATGCGGTGGATGCGACCCTGCCTTGACCTGTCAGTTCTGACAGGTTCGGCGGCGCCTTTGTTCGGTTAGCCTGTGGATGCTCGCCATATGGGCGGTGCCTCAACCGGAACAGGTGGGAATATCTCATGGTCAAGACTTCGCAGGCGCCCCATGAAGGGGTGTTCAGTTTTTTTGTGCAGAATGAACAGTATCAGGCGGACCAAATCTACTTTGGTCAAGTTGGCGACGAGTGGAATTTAGCGGGTGTAGCGGGGACAGGATCCCGGCTGCACGGGGTGCTCTTTACCTTTCCCGGGCCTGGAACCGGCACCTATCCTGTCAAAGACATTTCAGTGCGGTTCGTTACGGGGGGACACCATGTGTTCGCCGAGGAGGGTCAGTTCGCGGTGAGGTTGACGCCCGAGGGCGTGGGCTCCGGGACCTTTCACTTTAGTGTTCCCAATCTCTCGGGGGAGGTTCACGGCGACTTCAACCTGGGTGGCCCAGGTGTCACGGTGTTGCCATTCACGGAGGATGTTCGCAGGTTGTTCGAAGGTTGATGCGCTTGGGTTACCTAGCCCTTCAAGGCGCGATATTCCGAGCGAACACGTTCAACCCATCGGCAAGGCTCGCGGCCGAGAGTTCGCCCAGATGACTGCCCAGCAGATCCCCGTTGGCACTGTAGAACAGGGTAGTGGGCAAGGCAGCGGCGCCTAGCTGCCTGCCCCACTGACTGTTCGGGTCGTACAGCACCTGGGTGGAAGCCAACCCTGCCGTGGCGATGAAGTTGGTGACGGTCTGCGGCAGCTCGCCCTGGTTCAGAAAGACGAAACGTATACCCGGATGTTGCGCCTGGGCTTGCAGCAATACGGGAAGTTCGCGCCGGCACGGTGGGCACCAGCTGGCCCAGAGGTTGACCACCAGCGGCCGTGGGTCGCCGCCTGGCAGCGTCACAGGCTGGCCCAGGGCATCGTGCAGCACCACGCTCGGCATCGGTTGCCCCTCCTGGTGCCTGTAGACGGCCCAACTGGCCAGCCCCCAACACAACAGGCCAGCCGCCATTGCCGCCGCCAGAGGGTGGCGCGACGGCGCATCGCGCCAGCCCCGCCAGGTGACATACGCCACTGACGTCAGCAGCCCGGGGCCCAGCAGGAACCCTCCGTCGCGCAGGTCGATGACCTGCCAGGGCGTTGCCAGGTATTGGTGTGCATAGCTGGCGACGAAGGCCAGCCGCGCGACGAGCAGCGCCAGCAGGAAGCCGCGAAAGAGTGTGGCTTCAGGGTTGGGCACGCCCCGTCGCCGGGCCACCCACCCGCCGCTCGCCAGCGCAATGCCCAGTGCCGCCAGCGCGATCAGGTGGTGGATGGCTAGCACGAAGGGCCCGAAACCGAAACTGAGCATGAATACTTCCTTGGGGGCGGGTGCGTCACTGTGGGTGCCGCAGGTTAACGGACGATTAACCGCCAGGCCGGTGAACCCCTGCGCTAGCCGAGGATTCGCGGCATAATCGCTGGTTAATGCGCCCCGTTGATACTGCCGTCTTTTATCCAAAGGTAACCGTATGCATGTGCTGCTCTGTGAGGACGACGACCTGATCGCCTGTGGCGTCGTGGCCGGCCTGCAGGCCCAGGGCCTGACCGTGGACCGCGTGGCCAGCGCCGGCGCCGCGCGGGCGCTGCTGCGGGCAGCACAGTTTGACGTGATGGTGCTGGACCTGGGCCTGCCTGACGAGGACGGGTTGCAGATGCTGCAGTCGTTGCGCCAGCAGGGTGAAATGTTGCCCGTGCTGGTGCTGACGGCCCGCGATACGGTGACTGACCGGGTGGCCGGCCTGGAGGCCGGGGCCGACGATTACCTGCTCAAGCCCTTCGACCTGCGCGAGTTGTCTGCCCGCCTTCATACCCTGTTGCGGCGCGTGGCTGGCCGTGCCGTGAACGCCATCGAGCATGGCCCGCTGCGTTACGACCCCAGCACCTGCCAGGCCTGGCTCAAGGGCGAGCCGGTGGATTTGTCGCGCCGTGAACAGGCGCTGCTTCAGGCCTTGCTGCACAGCCGCGGCCGTGTGCTGTCCGGCGAGCAGCTCAAGGACAGCGTCTACGGCTTTTCCGATGAAGTGGAGAGCAATGCCCTGAACGTCCACATCCACCATCTGCGCCGCAAACTGGGCAATGACATCGTGGAGACGGTACGCGGGCTTGGTTACCGGCTGGGCAAGGTACAGCCATGAGCTTGCGCCTGCGCTTGAGCCTGATATTGGGTACTGCGTTCCTGGTGATCTGGGCACTGGCGGCGGCGTGGATGTTTCGTGACCTGCGCCAGCAGATGATGTTTTCCCTGGACCAGCGCCTGGTGGCGTCGGCGCGCATGGTGGCGGGGCTCGTGGACCAGTTGCCAGCGCTGAACGCCCTGGGCGAGGGCAGGCGGTTCAGTGCTGACCAGTTGAGCATTCCAGACGGCATGGCGTGCCAGGTCAGTTCCTTGCGTGGGGAGATCCTGGCCCGCAGCCACGGTGCTACCGACTCACTGGATGATCAAAGCACCGGTTTCCATGAACAGAACGTGGAAGGCGGCCGTTGGCGCAGCTTTACCTTGATGCACGGCGACGTGCGCATCACCACCGCCGACCGGCACGAGGAGCGCGAGGCGCTGAACGCTTCCATCCTGCTGGCCGCCTCGGTGCCGGTGATGGTGGCCTTGCTGGGTACCCTGGGAGTGCTGTGGCTATGCGTGGGGGTGGGGTTGGCGCCGCTCAATCGTATCCGGGATGCCCTGATGCGGCGTGGCGCCGATGCGTTGGAGCCTTTGCAGGTCCAGGCGTTGCCACGCGAATTGATGCCATTGCTCGACAGCCAGAATCAGTTGCTGGTGCGAATTGGCCAGACGCTGGAGCGCGAGCGGCGCCTGACCGGGGACGCGGCCCATGAGCTGCGCAGCCCGTTGACCGCCATCAAGACCCACCTGCAGGTAGCGCGCATGACCCAGGGCGGTGCCCGGGAAACTGCCCTGCAGCACGCCGAGGCGGGCGCCGACCGGCTGCACCGAACCCTTGAGCAGTTGTTGCTGCTGGCGCGGGTGGAGGGCAGTCTGTCGTTTGATGATGGCTGCGCCTGCACCGCTGGGCAGGTGGCCCGCCAGGCTGTGCAGGATGCCAGTGCCGGCGACCGCCATCGGATCACCCTGGAACTGCCGCAGGCGCTGGCCGAGGCGCGGTTGCAGATACCGTCGGCATTGGCGGTGGCGGCCGTGCGCAACCTGCTGGACAACGCGTTGCGCCATAGTCCTGCCGAGGCGCCAGTGGCCTTGAGCGTCAGGCAACAGGCAGGGCGGGTGCATTTCGAGGTGCGCGACCATGGCCCAGGTATCGCGGCGGCGGACTTGCCCAACCTGACCCAGCGCTTCTGGCGCAGCCCGCAGAGCGGCGGCTGCGGCCTGGGCCTGGCGATTGTCCAGGCGATTGTGCAGCGCTGTGGGTGCAGCCTGGCGTTCGACAGCCGTGCCGATGGCCTGCGGGTCAACCTGGGCATGCCGCTACATCCGTTGTAACGCCGTGCCGGTAGGCGCAAGGGGCCATGGGCGGTAGGGTTACCGCTTGCATTCGGACAGGAGAACGAGCATGGACCCGCTCATTGCCATCAAGCAGCCCGCCGCCGACGAGGCCGGCATTGTCAGCCGTATCCTGCAGCGCTCCATCCGCAGTGGCTGCGCGCTGGACCATCGCAACAACGCCTGTCTCGTCGAGGCCTGGACACGCAACAAAGGCTGTGACCAGGTCAGCCGCTGGTTGCAGGACGAAGCCCTGTGCCTGCGCCTGGCCTGGCTGGAAGGCAAGCCGGTAGGCGCGGGCATGGCGCTGGCCAGTGGCGAGGTGTGCCTGTGCTACGTGCAACCGGAAAGCTTTCGCCGCGGCGCCGGGCGCGCGCTCATGGTGGCGCTGGAAGCGTTCCTGCGCAACGCCGGGCGCAGCCATGCGATGCTGTACAGTACCCGCACCGCCGAGGGCTTTTATCAGTGCCTGGGGTACCGGCCCACCGGACGCCCCTTGAGCTTCACAGGCTTGCTGCTGACACCGATGAGCAAGGCCCTGGATAGCAAGGATCGCGTCCAGGAATAATCGGTAGGGGGCTCACGGACCAGTCCGATCATCGGTTAAATGCCCACGCTGCCTGGGCAGGCTTGATTTCACCACTCATCGGGCAGAAGATCGACCCAGACTGTCGAGGATGCCGCCAGAGGTGTGGCGGAGAACGGGTCAAGGATGCCCTTGGCGCTGCGGCGCAGGTCACCGACCATGATCAACAAAGCGTTGCGAATTCTGATCGCCGATGAGCACCCTGGCCAATTGATGCATGTGGAACGCATGCTCAATCACATGGGGTACTACCGAATCGCCCCGGTGCATTCCTTCGAGGCGCTGTTGGCGCTGGTGCAGAGTGCCATCGAGCCCTTCGACCTGCTCATCGCCAACACCGACATGGCCGTGCGCGCTGGCGTCGACCTGCCGCGCTTGTGCAAGGGCAGCGCCCAGGTGCATCACGCCCTGCTGTACGAAAGCGAAAGCGTGACCGTGCCGCCGATTGCCCGCCAGGAGCGCGAGGCTGTCAACGTCTGCCTCACGCGTCTGCCCGACAGCGAAGCCCTCAAGACTCTGATGGATATCGTCGACTTCGAGCCTGTGCTGGCCGCGCCACCGGTGTCGGTCGTCAACCAGCCCCGGCCGTCACGCAAGCGCCCCAATCTCAAAGAGCCTGCGCTGCTACGCCATTCCTGACCTGGCCGCTGCTACGGCGTGCGCGGGCTGCCCAGAATCATGCAGGTGGTACTGGCCGTCGCATACAGCCGGCCTTCGGCATCGTAGAGCCGACCTTCGGCCAGCGCCGTGGAGCGCCCCACGTGCACGGTCTTGCCTTCAGCCCGCACCGGCCCGGTGCTGGCACTCAATGCCCGCACATAGCTGATGCGCAAATCCAGGGTGGTATAGCCTTGCCCCTGTTGCAGCCGCGTGTGAATCGCACACCCCATGCAGGAGTCCAGCAGGGTCGCGGCATAGCCGCCGTGGACGCTGCCCAGCGGGTTGTAATGGCGTTCATCGGGCGTGCCCTGGAAAATGAACAGGCCCGGCCCCCACTCGATCGGCACGAAATCCATCAGTGTGCCGATGGGCGGGGAGGGCAGTTCACCATTGCCGATACCGTCGAAGAACTGGCTGGGCGTCAGCGCGCTAACCTGGGCGAAGGTGAGCCTGCCCGGGTCAGCAAGGCGTGCGCGCATGGCCCGTTCCTGCGCTTGCCATAACGCGATGAGTTCCTCTGCGGGCAGTGATTGCATGGTGGGGCTCCTGATGGACTGTGTTACGCCTGATAATATTACGAGCGTAATATATATCAAGCCCGTCCATCGGTGTTGTTTCGGCCGCCAGCGCGGGTATCGCGCCCGTTGTCCACCAGCATGGCTGGTCAGGCCGGCTCAGTTTGCTATCCTCTGCGCCTTTGGCAGGCGCCAGCATAGGCGCCACCTGCCCATAGCGTGGATACCACATGACTGCCAAACCCACCCAAGGCCCGTTGCTGCTCTCGCGTGCCGACCACAAGACCCTGGGCCTGGCGGCCTTGGGCGGCGCCCTGGAAATCTACGATTTCATCATTTTCGTGTTTTTTGCCCTGACGCTCAGCCAACTGTTCTTTCCGCCCCAGATGCCGGAATGGCTACGGTTGCTGCAAAGCTTCGGCATCTTTGTCACCGGTTACCTGGCACGGCCATTGGGTGGCATCCTCATGGCGCATTTCGCCGACCACCTGGGGCGCAAGAAGGTCTTCAGCCTGAGCATCCTGATGATGGCGCTGCCGTGCCTGCTGATCGGGGTGATGCCCACTTATGCCCATATTGGCTATGCCGCGCCGCTGATTCTGCTGGGCCTGCGTATCCTCCAGGGGGCTGCCGTGGGTGGCGAAGTGCCTAGCGCCTGGGTATTCGTGGCCGAGCATGCGCCCTTGCATCGGCGTGGCTACGCGCTGGGCTTTCTGCAGGCCGGGCTGACCTTTGGCTACCTGATCGGTGCATTGACCGCCACGGCCCTGGCGCAACTGTTCACGCCCCAGGAAATTCTCGACTATGCCTGGCGCCTGCCGTTCCTGTTGGGCGGGGTGTTCGGGATCATCGGGGTATGGCTGCGCCGCTGGTTGAGCGAGACACCGGTGTTCCTGGCGCTGCGCGAGCGGCGCGAGGGGGTGGTGGAGCTGCCCCTCAAGGCAGTGCTGCGCGACTACCGCCGGGCGTTGCTGCCAGCGGGGATCCTGACGTGCGTGCTGACCTCGGCCGTAGTGGTACTGGTGGTCATCACCCCGACGGTGATGCAGCAACGCTTCGGCCTGAGTGCCGGGCACACCTTCGCCTTGAGTAGCCTGGGCATCGTGTTTCTCAACCTGGGCTGTGTGTTGGCCGGCTTGCTGGTCGACCGCATCGGTGCCTGGCGGGCGCTGATGGTCTACAGCCTGTTGATGCCGCTGGGCATTGGCGCGCTGTACGCCAACCTGGTGGGTGGCTGGGGTTTTCCTGGCGTTGGCTACGCCTTGGCCGGGTTGGCCTGCGGCGTGGTGGGCGTGGTGCCGTCGGTGATGGTTGGCCTGTTTCCGGCGCACATCCGGGTGTCGGGTATCTCCTTTACGTACAACATCGCCTATGCCCTGTGGGCCAGCGTCACGCCGCTGGCCCTGATCGCGGCAATGCCGTGGAGCCCGTGGGTGTGCGTGGGCTTCGCCGCGGTCATGGGCCTGGTGGGGATGGTGACCGCGCTGGTGTTTGCCGGGCGCGGGGTGTTGCTGGGGGAGGGGGCGCAAGCGTGCGGGTGAGCGTGTTCTCGCCTCACTGAACCCGATTGTTTGCAGCGATGCCGCGGCTACCCACCTTATGCATCCTTTGATCCCATTATATGAGACTGAAAATTATATATTGAGATACTAGCCTCGCTCGGTCTATAGTCCCCATCAGCTCCACGCCCTCACTCCAACAACAACTCAGGTGAAGCGATGCAGGCGCATTTGATCGCGCTCGACTGGGGAACCACTTCCCTTCGAGCCTACAAGCTTGGCCGCAGCGGCCAGGTACTGGACCAGCGCGCGCTGGCTTCGGGCATCATGCAACTCCCCACCACGCCACGCACAATCGCCGGCCAGTATTGCGACAACGGTTTTGAACTGGCCTTTGACGACGCCTGCGGCGACTGGCTGGCCGCCGAGCCGCACCTGCCGGTCATCGCCTGTGGCATGGTCGGCAGTGCCCAGGGCTGGCGGGAGGCGGCCTATTGCCCAACGCCGGCACGGGTCGCGGACTTGGGGGCCAGCCTGCAGACCGTCGAGACCCTGCGCGGCACCGTGCTGCATATCGTGCCTGGGGTGATCCAGCATTCCCGTTTGCCCAACGTCATGCGTGGCGAGGAAACCCAGGTGCTGGGGCTATTGTGCGACCTGCCGCCCAGCACGCGCCAGGACAGCCTGCTGATCGGCTTGCCCGGCAGCCACAGCAAGTGGGTAAGCCTTGAAGAGGGCTGCATCCAGCATTTCGACACCTTCATGACGGGGGAGGTGTACGCGGCCCTGTGTGCCCACACCATCCTCGGCCGCACGCAGCAACCCAACGCTAGCTTCGACGAAGCCGCGTTCACCCGTGGTGTTCAGGTGGCGCTCTCGCCGGACGCCACCCTCGGCCTGCTATCGAACCTGTTCAGCGCCCGCACCCTGGGCCTGACCGGGCAACTGAGTGGTGCCGAGCAACCCGATTACCTGTCTGGCCTGATGATCGGCCACGAATTGCGGGCCTTGGCCCAGGCCTGCCGCGAGCGCCGCGGCGAGGCTGGGTTGCCCCAGGTAGTGCTGATTTGCAGCGTTGCGCTGTGCCAGCGTTACCAGATTGCCCTGCGCTTGTGCGGTTTTGCCCAGGTGGGCCTGGCCGAACAGGCTACCGAACGCGGTTTATGGAGCCTGGCCGTGGCGGCCGGGCTGCTCGCTCCCCTGCCAGAAGAGGTTTGACATGCTCAAGCAAGCGCTCGCCGCCAACGGCCTGATCGCCATCCTGCGCGGCCTTCGCCCCGAAGAGGCCCAGGCTATCGGCCAGGTGCTGTATGACGAAGGTTTTCGCGTGATCGAGGTACCCCTCAATTCCCCCAGCCCCTACGACAGCATTCGTATCCTGCGTGACAGCCTGCCCGCCGATTGCCTGATCGGCGCTGGCACCGTGCTCACCGCTGAACAGGTGCAACAGGTCAAGGCCGCGGGCGGCCAGGTCATCGTCATGCCCCACAGCGATGCCAAGGTATTGCGCGCGGCCAAGGCGGCGGGCCTCTACCTGTCGCCTGGCGTGGTCACCCCCACCGAGGCGTTTGCCGCGCTGGAGGAGGGCGCCGACGTGCTGAAGCTGTTCCCGGCCGAGATGCTCAACCCGGGTGTGGTCAAGGCGCTGCTGGCGGTATTGCCCAAGGGCACCGCGCTGGTACCGGTGGGCGGCATCAGCCCCGACAACATGGCGCCCTTCGTCAGCGCCGGGGTCAGCGGTTTCGGCCTGGGTTCAGGGCTGTTCAAGCCCGGCATGAGCGCCGACGACGTGGCTGCCCGGGCCAAGGCCTACGTGGCCGCCTGGAAAGCCCTGCACTGATCCGACTGAATACATCGACAAGAGAGACAAACGATGAAAATCACCCAACTGACCACCTATATCGTTCCGCCACGCTGGTGCTTCCTGAAAGTCGAGACTGACGAAGGCGTGACCGGCTGGGGCGAACCCGTGGTCGAAGGCCGTGCCCACACCGTGGCCGCTGCCGTCGAGGAGTTGTCCGATTACCTGATCGGCAAAGACCCACGCAACATCGAGGACATCTGGACCGTGCTCTACCGTGGCGGTTTCTACCGCGGTGGCGCCGTGCACATGAGCGCCTTGGCCGGCATCGACCAGGCCCTGTGGGACATCAAGGGCAAGGCGCTGGGCGTATCGGTCAGCGACCTGCTGGGTGGCCAGGTGCGTGACCGCATCCGGGTCTATTCCTGGATTGGTGGCGACCGCCCGGCCGATACCGCGCGGGCAGCGAAAGAAGCGGTGGAGCGTGGCTTCACCGCGGTGAAAATGAACGGTACCGAAGAGCTGCAGTTCATCGACACGTTCGACAAGGTCAGCCTGTGCCTGGAAAACGTCGCTGCGGTGCGTGATGCGGTAGGCCCTAACGTCGGCATTGGCGTGGACTTTCATGGCCGGGTGCACAAGCCCATGGCCAAGGTGCTGATGAAGGAACTGGACCCCTTCAAGCTGATGTTCATCGAAGAGCCGGTGCTGAGCGAGAATTATGAAGCGCTCAAGGAACTGGCGCCCCTGACCAGCACCCCGATCGCCTTGGGTGAACGGCTGTTCTCACGGTGGGACTTCAAGCGCGTGCTCAGCGAGGGTTACGTGGACATCATCCAGCCGGATGCATCCCATGCCGGTGGCATCACCGAAACCCGCAAGATCGCCAACATGGCCGAGGCCTATGACGTGGCCCTGGCCCTGCATTGCCCGCTGGGCCCGATCGCGCTGGCGGCCTGCCTGCAGCTGGACGCGGCCTGCTACAACGCCTTCATCCAGGAACAGAGCCTGGGTATTCACTACAACGAAAGCAACGACCTGCTGGACTACATCAAGCGCCCCGAGGTGTTCGACTACGACAACGGCTTCGTCAAGATCCCCAATGGCCCTGGCCTGGGCATCGAGATCAACGAGGAATACGTCAAGGAGCGCGCGGCCGTCGGCCACCGCTGGCGCAACCCGGTGTGGCGCCACGCCGACGGCAGCTTCGCCGAGTGGTGATGCACCGTTGACCCAGTGTTCGCCGGCCCTTGCGGGGCCGGGCGAAGCTGGGGAAAGGAGCGGTACGGTCCGTCGGTGAGACCGCGTCGCGGCATTCCCGAGCTTCGTCCGGTCCCACAAGGGTGCAGTGCTTCTGACAGTCCTCGCATAACTACAACAAGAGGCTCCCATGCACACCCAGACCCTGCACGCCCATGCGGCGCTGGCCACGCCCAGCCGCAAGCGTTTCTTCATCATGGTGCTGCTGTTCATCACCGTGGTGATCAACTACCTGGACCGCAGCAACCTGTCCATCGCCGCCCCCGCCCTGACCAGTGACCTGGGCATCGACCCGGTGCACGTTGGCCTGGTGTTTTCCGCTTTTGGCTGGACCTACGCGGCCATGCAGATCCCTGGCGGCTGGCTGGTGGACCGGGTGCCGCCCCGCATTCTCTACAGCGCTGCCCTGGCGTTGTGGTCCGTGGCCACCATCATGCTCGGCTTCGCCGGAAGCTTCGTTACCTTGTTCGTGCTGCGCATGGCCGTCGGGGCCCTGGAGGCGCCGGCCTACCCGATCAATAGCCGTGTGGTGACCACCTGGTTTCCGGAGCGCGAACGCGCCACCGCCATTGGTTTCTATACCTCTGGGCAGTTCGTCGGCCTGGCGTTCCTGACCCCGGTGCTGGCCTGGCTGCAGCATGCCTTCGGCTGGCACATGGTGTTTGTCGCCACCGGGGTGCTGGGCGTTGCCTGGGCGCTGGTGTGGTATGCGGTGTATCGCGAACCGCGAGACTTCAAGGGGGCGAACGCTGCCGAAATCGAGCTGATCACCGAAGGCGGCGGCCTGGTGGACATGCAGTCGGCCGCCAAGGCCGGCAAGCCGGGCTTCAGCTGGGCTGACCTGGGCATCGTGCTCAGCAAACGCAAGCTGTGGGGCATTTACCTGGGCCAGTACTGCCTGAACTCGACCCTGTGGTTCTTCCTCACCTGGTTTCCCACCTACCTGGTGAAGTACCGGGGCATGGACTTCATCAAGTCCGGGCTGCTGGCGTCGCTGCCATTCCTGGCGGCCTTCGTGGGCGTGCTGTGCTCGGGGTTCTTTTCCGACTGGCTGATCCGCCGTGGCGCCAGCATCGGCCTGGCCCGCAAGCTGCCGATCATTGGTGGGCTGCTGATCAGCACTGCGATCATCGGTGCCAACTACGTGGACTCCACGGCACTGGTGATCGCCTGCCTGGCCGTGGCGTTTTTCGGCAATGGCCTGGCGTCGATCACCTGGTCGCTGGTCTCCACCCTGGCCCCGGCGCGTTTGCTGGGCCTGACCGGCGGCGTGTTCAACTTCATTGGCAACCTCTCGGCCATCACCACGCCCATCGCCATTGGCTTCCTGGCCACGGGTGACTCCTTCGCGCCGGCCATTACGTACATCGCCGTGATGGCGCTGTTGGGTGCGCTGTCGTACATCGTGCTGGTCGGCAAGGTTGAACGCATCCAGCTGTGACTGGCACCCGCGCGGGCGGGCGCACATAATGCGCCTGCCCCGCACACACAACAGGACCCTTCATGCAGGATGAACTGACCCCGCCGGCCAAGGACGCCGCGCCCGCCGGCACCCAGACCCTGATGCGCGGCCTTGCCGTGATCCAGGCCGTGGCCAGCGGCGCCCGTGACCTCAAGGCCATCGCCGGCCACGTGGGCACTACCCGCAGCACTACCCACCGCCTGGCCAGTGCTCTGGTGGATGAACGCTATTTGCGCGTGTTGCCCCAGGTTGGCTACCTGCTGGGTCCCAAGCTGATCGAGCTGGGTTTCCAGGCGCGCGAGGAAGTGCCGTTGGTGATGCTGGCGGGCCCCTGGCTGGACGAGCTGTCACGCCAGACCGGCGACACCATTCACCTGGCCATTCGCGACGGCGACGAAGTCCTGTACCTGCACAAGACCCCGGGCCGCAACGGCCCGGAAATGCGCTCGCGCGTCGGCCATCGCATGCCCCTGGCGCGCACGGGCATCGGCAAGGCGCTGTTGCTGGATGCTTCCCCGGCCGAATGGCACCACCTGTACCAGATCAGCCTGCCGGCCGTCGGCCACAACGCCTTGTGGCCCGACCACCCGGAGCAGACCTGGGAGCAGGTACACGCGCGCATGCAAACTTACGTGAAAGGCGGCTACGCCTTCGACCTGGAAGACAACGAACCGTCGATCCGCTGTGTGGCGGCACCGATTCGCGATGCCAGCAAGCGGATCGTCGCGGCGATCAGCGTGGCCAGCACGGTGCCGTACATGTCGCTGGAAAAGATGGATGCGCTGGTGCCGGTGGTGCAGGAGGCGGCGGCGGGGATATCGGCAGAGGTAGGGGGGGTGAGGTGAGTCGCTACTCAGCGAAATTCGCTTTAAAAATAATTACATTGTGTGTATCGTGTGTATTGTTTGATGCGTGCGCTGTATCCTCTGGTCCGGGTTAAAGGGAACAAGGCATGGCGTATGCGCAGTCGCGAAATGATCAGATTGATCATGCAAGACGGTTGGTTCCTCGTGGCTGTCAATGGCAGTCATCACCAATACAAACACCCGCGTAAATCAGGAAGGGTGACTATCAAGCATCCGGATGGAGATCTGCCGAAAGGAACGATCAACAGCATCCTTAAGCAGGCGGGCTTGAAATGATCGGACTGGCCCTCATAAGCAGGTGGCAATGATGAAATTTGCGGTCGTTCTACATAAGGATGAAGACTCGGAATACGGCGTGATCGTCCCGGACGTTCCCGGGTGTTTCTCGGCGGGTACTACGGTCACCGAGGCACTTGAGAGTGTCGAACAGGCGCTGGCCTTTCACTTTGAGGGCCTGGTTGTGGACGGCGAGGTGCTGCCCAACCCCAAATGCATAGATGAGCATATGAATAATCCGGATTATGCGGGTGGGGTCTGGGCGGTGGTTGAAATCGATATCACGCCGTATTTTGGTAAGTCGGTGCGGTTTAACGCGACATTGCCAGAGCATCTGCTGGATCGCATCGACCAGACGGTCAGCCGCGACCGTCGTTATAAATCGCGTTCGGGGTTCCTGGCCGCGGCGGCATTGCGCGAGCTTTCTGCCTGAATTCAGACGCGGCGCTCGTCGGCACTGCGGCTACCGTTGCAAAGGCACGTCAAACAAGGCAGACGTGAAGCAATCATCGCCAATGAACTTGTCGCACTCTGGTCTACGTCCATGGTGTAGCCCCGGCGCACGCCACGTTCCTTGAGCTTACGCAGGCGTTCGGCAACGCTGAGTGATGGCTGGCCGTTTCCTTCACCGACATGCTGGCCGTCGTCAGTGCCCATGGCGGGCAGGGCGGTGGCCATTACCTGACGTGCCGCTGCGGGGATGCAGCAAGGGTGGGGCGTTCACCGTGCTCCGCAAGCCAACGCGAATTGAGCCTGGATCACATTTCAGGGGATTCGGCCCACTCCCTCAGCGCTTGATTTACCCAATCCTGGGACAGTCGCTCCTGTTCCAGCCGGCCAATGCCCAGCAAGCCGTTGTGCAAGCTGTCGAACGTTTCGCGCTCGGCGGTGCTCAGGCCCGAGACAGGCATCTGCGCCGGGTTGGGTTCCGCGCAGCCACGCTCGCGATGACGAGCAAGCGTGGCGTTGTCCATTAATAGTGCATGGATGTGAGGTTGAAGGCGCCGCGCATCAGCCAGCAGCTTGAAGCCCCAGGTGTCCAGGTCGCCCCAATAGCCGATGCGTTTGCCCTCAAGCCAGGGCGCCCGAAGCCACCTGGTATTGGCGCCGCCGCCACATACGGCGATGGTGTCGGGGAGCTCAGGCAGTTCGTAGCCCGTTTGCAGGTTTTCCACGACAAGGATATTGCCGGCAGGCAGCGGGTATTCGAGCAACTGCTCCAAGGGCAATTTCAACAGGCCGAGCCCAGCCAGCCGGACCCGGGCCGTGGAGCAAAGGGGTTTCACGGTGAGCCAGTTCGAAGGTGTAGGTCGACATCCCAGCCATGCTTCCAGGCCGCCCTCTTCAGACACCTGCTGCCGATGGCGCTGGTCCAGCAAGGCAACGATCAACGCTTGATTGAGCTCCACGAACTTGGTGTCGACGCCCATCAGGGGGATGGCGCGCAGGTAACGCCCCTGACCAAGCCCACGCTGCAACTGTGGAATGACCGCTGCCAGCAACCGCGCATCTTCAACCGTTAGCCGTTCCAGTGCAGCCAGGTGCCTGAGCAGGGCAGGGTAAAGGCTTTCATCCAGCGCCAGCAGTGGTTCAAGGCGTGCTTCCCAGGCCTTGCTGCGGGCAATGGCATCATTGCCAAGCACCGTGATCAGCTGTTGCACTGTATGAATGCGAACCTCCACGGGGATATCACATTCACCCAGTTCCCGGAAGCTGCGGTTCACCCAGGTGACCAAGGCCGGCCAAGGCCAATTGCGCCACGCATTGAGGTAGGCATGAAATTGTTTGATGTCTGTCAGCGCGAGTGTGCCAGTAGGTGGGTTGAGGTTGTACACGATCGGAAACTTGCGCTTGCCTGCCAACCGCTCTCGCAGCCGGGCGGGATGCTGCCATTCCATCCTCGATAAATGCTGGATGACCTGCTCCGGCATCTTTCCCCAGGTAGTCATTCAGTCAACTCCGTTTCGATGCCAAGCGCAGCGGCGTCGGCTTGCGCCTTCGCCACCTGATATTGGGCTTGTTGCTGGTCAATCTCTTCCCACGTCATCTCGCACAGTCGGCTTTCATGGTTGAGCGGATCGCGTTCAGCAATCAACAGCGAACGTGCCGATTCGCGAGCAAGGTTAAGGTTTTTATAGGGCGTGATCAGGTTGACGTGGATGCGCAGCTCCTTGAACACCTTCAACACTCTGCGGCTCACGGCCTCGGCCGTATTGGAAAAGGCCTCGTCGAGGAATACCGTGCAATAGATGGGCTGCTGGCAGCCGTCCGGCGTAAGGACGTAGGCCAGGCTAGCCGCCACGATAGTGCCAGCGAACGATTCCTTCTCGCCACCGGACTTGCCGCTGGACGAATCCAGAACATCACGGATCGCCCCGTTGGACTTGTCGATCTCTTCGGCAAAGAACGACAGCTGGTAGCGGGAGTCGAGCAACCGCAGGCTCTCCATGGTGCCCGACGTGGCGGGCTGGGTCGCTTTCTGCAACGTCACGATCAATTCTTGCAGTTGCCGGAAGCGGGCGTCGTGGTCATCACTGCCAGCGCGTGCCAGGACGCTGCTGAGTTGCTGATTGAACAACTTCACATGATCGAAAATTTCGCTTCTGCTTCCCAGGCGCAGGTGGCTGCCCTGCCTGAACTCGGTACGTTCGAGCACGTTGTTGATCGTGTCGATCCGGTCGCGAATGTCTTCACGTTCAGCGTCGATGGCTTGTCGTATCTGCGCCAGCGACTGTGTGGCGTTGCGATTGAGGCGTTCCTGAAAGCGTTCGACCAGCTCGGGCAGGCCTTCGTTTTCGAGGTGGCTGAGGTACTCCAGGTACTCTCCCAGGCCTTCGGTACCGCTGACCCAATCGTTGGAGACGAGTGGCCATTGGCTCTTGAAGGTGGCGACGATGCAGCTCGCTTCATTCGACGCGGTCAGTTCGCTGGCTGCGGTCTTTTCCTTGGCCTTGTCGAGGGCTATGCGCTGCTCTCGCTCAAGGCGAGCGGCGTCATCCAGGGACGCCATCGGCAGCGAGCCGATGCGTTGGGTGAGGACGTCACGGACATCATCGGTGATACCCGCCTGGACGATACTCGACAGGTTCAGAAGTTGGCGTCCTGCGTCGCTGCACTGGCTCCTGAGGCCGCCTATTTCGTTGCCAGTCGACGTTTTCTCGGCGTGAAGGGCGTCTCGTTCGTCCTTCGACGCCTGCCACCGCGCCTTGGCTTGCCCGAGGTCGCTCTGCGGGTCCTCCAGTACTTGCAGATCGGCGGCCAGCGTTTCCATGCGCTGCTGGATGGACCATACGTCAACGGAGGCCCATGGGGTGGCGGCGATCGTCTCCCAGCGGGCATTGGTTTCAGCCAGGGCATCCATGGCGGCACGTGCGCCGGCAACCTGTTGATTCAGCGTTCGCAGTTGGGCCTGCAGTTCTGCTTCATCTGCTTCTAGTGCCTGCAGGCGCGCGCGGTTGTTGAAGCCCAGACACCAATTCCGGGGATTGTCGATGGCCTGCTGGTCTTTCTTCTCGAACCTTCCCTTGTCCAGGTGGACCAGGCCCTGGATGGTCATGGAGAAAGGGGTGTCATCCAGCTGTTGCGTGTTATCCAGGCAGTGCAGGTCGAAGCGTGCCAGGTGGTGTTTCAGCCAGTCCCGATAGGGGTGGGCGCTCCATTCCAACTTGCGCAGGTAGCCATCGGGCTTGAACGGCGCGGCTGTCCCCGCCTGGCCCACCACCTGAACGCGGACATGCAGCCCGGTATGCCGGCTATTAAGCCAACGGGTCACGAGTCGAAAATGCTCGACGTCCACCAACAGGGTCGTGCGCAGGCCGCCCAGAGCCCGCTCGATGGCGCCGCGCCAGGGAGCGTGTTCCGCGCGCACGTCCAGCAACTCGCCCACGAAGGGCAGGCGGGTGGCCTCCAGCTGCAAGCTGCCGGCCAAATCGTCGCGAAGCATCTGGTACACAGGGTCAATGTTGGAGTTGGGGCGTGCCTTGAGTTCGGCGATGTGTGTGGCAAGCAACCTGGCCTGTTCGCGCGCCGTCGCCACCTGGCTGGCCGCGTCTGCAAAGGTATTTTGGCTCGCTTCGCGTTGCGCCGGGTAGTCGCTGACGAAGGCTTGCGCCTTGGCCCGATGTTGTTGGAAGGCGTCTTCGCCCAAGGCATCAGCCTGGCCCAGCGCGCGCAAGGTTTCCTGATAATGAACGGCGTTGCGCTGGGTGTCGCCAAAGCGCTGTCGGGCTTGCTGCACGTCCCGCCTCAGCCCTTCAAGCCGCTCACCACCTTGGGATTGGTAGGCGTGATAAAGCATCTCCACGCGCTCGTTGGCTTCCAGTAACCGGCTGTCCAGCGCGCCTTGATGCGCGGTCAGCAGTGCCAGTTTAGCCTCCAGGTCAGCAAGGCGAATACTCCACAAACGATGACATTGCTCTGCGAAATAGATGGGCAGCGCCACCGACTCCCTGGTCAAGGCGATCAAGTGCAGCCTGGCCTCGACCAAGGCGTTGCTGATCTGCGGCAGGCGCGCGAGGGCATCGCGCTGCCTGCGGGCCTCGCTCAGTTCATGGTGGATGCCCACCAGGTCATCAAACTCCCGCACCGCCAGGCTCGCATGCTCCCTGACACTGCTGGGCTCCAGTACCAGATCACGGATCAGCCCGGTCAGATCATCAATTTTCTTTAGCCCCAGCGCCCGCGAAAGCAGGGCAGGGGCGTTGCGGTTTTCCATGCGCAGCAATCGTGTGAAGGCTTCCTGGTATTCGGTAAACGTCGCGAACCACTCAAGCCCTTGCGCTTCGCCCACATGTTGCTTGAGTGTCCGAACATCGCCCTCGCCAAATTGATGCAGTATTTCTTCGAGCGTGACATTACGCTTGCCGATGATGAACAGGCGTTTCAGGTTGTCTGCCGCGTTCGTCGCCTGGGTGGTCCAGAACAGCGTGGCCAGGACTATCTCGCAGCCGTCATCACCCTTGTAGCAAGCCCGCAGCGCACTTGCGGTTGCGCCTGGACGCTTGAGCAGCGAAGCGGTCTCGTTGCCGTCGTGCAGCTTGCCGTAGTTGCCGCGAATGTATGACATGAGCGTGCGGTCGGTGCGATCGCCCTGCGCGGCGGCGATATTGAATGAGGCTTTGCTGGGGGGCAGCAGCAAAGCCATCAGGCCGTCAATCAAAGTGGATTTCCCGGCACCGTTGTCTCCGGTGATCAAGGTCCCGTGAGCGTTGATCAGCGCGGTGTGCAACCCATGGAACGAGCCCCAGTTGTAGACCGATAGCTCAGCCAGGCGGATCTGTCCGGTTCCAAACAAATCACCGGGCTGCACAGCTTCCTGCTCATTCATCGTTATTCTCCTTGGGAGGTGCTGCATCATCGGGACCCGTCAGGCGCTGGTATTCCGCCAGCAGACGGTCCAGGAAGTCGGCATTCACCACGTAGCGAATAACCGGTGTCACTTCGAATCGGTCGAAGTCACCGCGCACATTGCTGATCAGGCGTTTGTCGAGTAGAAATCTGGTCGCCCCGCTCAACGTGCGGCGTTCGCCGCGCGTGCTTTGGGTCAAGGGTAGAAAGGGTGTCATCAAGGCCTCGATCTGCTCGGTGGCTATGATGATGCGTTGCTCGCCGGCGGTTTCACGCTCCTGGTAGTACTTGCGCAGCACTAGCAGCAGCACGGTGTCGTATAGCGTCAGGGTTCGTTTGTTCACCATCGAATACTGCTCATCAGTGTCCGTGTCGTCGGTATCGTCGTCTTGCTGCAGGAGGATGGCGATGCCCGCCCGGCGATCCAGGATGAGGTGCAGGAACATGCTCGCCAGATGCCGGGTTATGGCAGGCTCATGCAGGCACAGTGCGTCAAAGGCCAGGCGTTTCTGGCTGGCCATGATCACACCCTGGCGCAACAGCAGAACCATGGCCCGGCGAGCATCCAATGGCATCTCCCCGTCGGCCGGGCTCTGTCCCTCCTGTGCGGGGGCGCTCTCGTCCTCCGCTTCCGGGGTTGTTCGATCCTCCACCACGGCGGGTCTGAAGCGGTCAAACAATGACGAGCCTTGCGGGGTTTTTTCTTGTTGGCTCATAAACCCAGGTCCTCCGGCTTGTCGGGAAAGTTGTCGGCAGCCATCAATAAGTAAGGCACTCGTACGTTGATCTGGTGGCCTGTCCGGTCCGTGACACCCACACTTTCGCAGGTATCAAGCTCCACGGCCTTGGTGGCCTTGGCGATTCGTACATAGGCAACCAATTCCTCCAGGCCGCGGGTAAGCGGGCGGTGCGCAGCCACCTGGGCGACCGACAGGGGGCCGTGCAAGGCAAGCAGGGTCCGTAGCGCCTCCGCCAGTTCCAGCACTTTCACGCTGTCGAGATGCTCAAGCATGCTCTGGCTTGCTGCGGTAGCGTTGGTGGTGGCGGCCACATTGCGGGTGTCCAAGCGCTCCTCCGGCAAGCGGAGGTGGAGGCTGGAGGGGGAGCGCACTTTGAAACTGCCGGTGGGAATATGGAGGGCGACAGGCTGGCGGAAATTGACGTCCAGTTCTTTGAGCCCCACCGCCAGCCGCTCAAGCTGGCGCAAAGTGCGTTCCACGGCGCGGCGCTCCTGCTGCGCGCCACTTTCAACGAAGGCCCGCAGGCTTTCCTCGGTTCGGCGGCGCACCAGAAATATCCGCTCGCTTTCCTTGCTCAGTTCCCGGACCAGATGGCCGAGGTAGCGGGCTTCGTCTCGGTCCAGGTGGTGAGCCGCGGGGCGCGCCAGAATCGAGCGGATCTGCTCGCGAAATTCGACGATACGATTCTGGTCGCACAACAGCCGATAGAAGCCATCGAACGCCCGTCCCGCATCCGTCTGCAACAGTTGATCTTCGTGCTTGAGCAATGCCTCCACAACTTCGCCGCGGCCTGAATCGGATTCGATCATGCGCACGCGCAGGGTTTGGTCGAGTTGGCGGATCTCGTCCTCGAGGCGCCGGAAATCACCGGTCAGCACGGCGGCCAGATGGTACAGGCCACGAATGCGCTCGCGTTGCTCCACGTCGTTGAGTTGCGTCAGCTCGCCCCGACGCAGTTGTTCTATTTGAAGGTCCAGATCGTGGCGGCGTGCTTCCAGCAGGGCGATGCGCTCTTTGGGGTCAGGGCTCAGCGCCGTGGCCAGGTCGCGCACGGCATCCTGCACGATACGCAAGTGCGATGCGGTGGCGCTGCTGTCGCGGTGTTCGAGACTTTGCGCGAAGCGCATGGCCAATTCGAAGGCGTCAGTACGGGTCAGTTGATCATCGTGTTCGCGCAGCCATCCGGCATGAATCCAGTTGCGCAAATGTACCCCGGCGTTGTCCTGCAGGCCATACAGCTCCTGCCACATGGGCAGCTCTGTTTCCAGCGCCACTCGAGCCTTGCCGAACGGCACTTCCCTTTCTTCGTGAAACAGATCATTGATGAACGCCAGGACGATGGGCGCGTTGTCCGCGTGCAGCAGTCGCCAAGCGGCGTGCTCGGAAAACAGTCGTCGATACCGGGCTTGCTGCTCGTGCACGGACATGGTCGTTCCCTATCGTGATTGTCGGGGCAAAAAGTGCGCCACAACCGTAACTATGGACCGGCCTTTGGGCTAACGATGTAGGAGAACGATTAAAGGGTAGGGAGAAAATTCCGATAGGTGTAAAGCGGCGTCCCTCACGCCGCCTGGTGGAGCCGTTACGGGCGCTGAGCGATCATCAGGTTGAGGTTCTGCACCGCCGCCCCCGCCGCACCCTTGCCCAGGTTGTCGAACACCGCCGCCAGCAGCACCTGCTGCCCATGCTCGAACACCATCAGGCGCAGATCGTCGGTGTCGTTCATCACCTGCGGGTCCAGCAGCGTCAGCGCTTTGCTCTGCGCCATCGGCATCACCTGTACGTGACGCTGGCCGGCATAGTGGTCGGCCAGGCAGGCGTGCAGACGCTCGCCGCTCGCATCGCTGCCCAGCAGGTGCAGTTGCAACGGGATGGTCAGCACGATGCCTTGGCGGAAGGCGCCATAGGCGGGCACGAACAACGGGCGGTGGGCCAGCCCGCTGTGCTGGGCGATCTCCGGCACATGCTTGTGGGTCAGCCCCAGGCCGTAGACCTGAAACGCGGGCGCCTGCGCGGCGTTTTCGCCTTCGTACTGATCAACCCCGGCGCGGCCTTTGCCTGAATAGCCCGAGACTGCGTTGACGCTGACGGGATAGTCCGCTGGCACCAGCCCTGCCTGCAGCAACGGCCGCAGCAGGCCGATGGCGCCGGTAGGGTAGCAGCCGGGGTTGCTGACGCGCGTGGCCGTGGCAATGCGTTGAGCCTGTCGCGTATCCATTTCCGCGAAGCCGTAGGTCCAGTCCGCGTGAGTGCGGTGCGCCGAGCTGGCATCGACCACCCGTACATTCGGGTTGCGGATGCTGGCCACCGCTTCCCGCGCGGCGTCGTCAGGCAGGCACAGAATGGCGATGTCGCACGCATTGATCGCTTCGGCGCGGTGCTGCGGGTCCTTGCGGTAGCGCGGGTCCAGGCGCAGCAGTTGCAGGTCGGCGCGGTGCCGCAGGCGCTGGTGGATCTGCAGGCCGGTGGTGCCTTGGTCGCCGTCGATGAAAACCAGTGGAGTGCTCATGTGCAGGGGCTCGCGAAAGTGGATGCGGCTATCTTCACGGACGGCGTAGCATAGGGAAAGTTGAATTTGGCAAAGGCCTCGTTCAGTTTTCCTGAAGGTATTCATCAATGCGTGAAATCAGCCTGGACCGCCTGCGCACCCTGGTGGCCATCGCCGACCTGGGTTCGTTCGCCGAAGCCGCACGGGCGTTGAACCTTGCCCCGCCCACCGTGAGCCTGCACATCGCTGACCTTGAGGCGCGCGTGGGCGGCGCGTTGCTGTCCCGTGTCCGGGGCCGGATCACGCCCACGGCCGTTGGCGAAACGCTGGTCGAGCGTGCGCGGCGCCTGCTGGTGGACGCCCAGCAGGCGCTCGATGACGTGCAGCGCCAGGTGCAAGGGCTGGCCGGGCGGGTGCGGGTGGGGGCATCGACAGGGGTCATCGCCCAGTTGTTGCCGCAGACCCTGGAAAGGCTCGGCCAGCGGCACCCCGGCATCGATGTGCAGGTGGCCGTGCTGACCTCGCAGGAAACACTGCTGCAACTGGCGGCGGGTACGCTGGACATCGGCCTGATCGCGTTGCCTCAGTTGCCGGTCAAGGGGTTGGCTATCCACCCCTGGCGCCGCGATCCGGTGATGGCCTTCCTGCCGGCGCGCTGGGAGCCACCGGCGGTAGTCACCCCGGCATGGCTGGCGGACCAGCCGCTGATCTTGAATGACAGCAGTACGCGGCTGTCGCGCCTGACCGCCGAATGGTTCGCCAGTGACGGCCAGCAGCCGACGCCGCGTATTCAGCTCAACTACAACGATGCCATCAAGAGCCTGGTGGCGGCCGGCTACGGCGCGACGCTGCTACCCCACGAGGCGTCGACGCCCCTGCCGGATGGGCGTATCAGCATGCATGCGCTGGCACCGCCGCTGTGGCGACAGTTGGGCATCGTGCACAGGGCCGGGGACGCAGCGCGGGCGACCGCCCACGTTTTGGATGTGCTGTGGGAACAGGGGGTGGAGTAGGGCGCGGGTTCAGGCGACCTTGGCGATGTTCTGCGCCACGCCACGCAAGTCGGTGACCGAAGCGGCCAGGCCGGTGATGTGGTTTTCCAGGAAGGCGATGTCGGCGGTGTTGTCCGAGTAGGTGGAGCGGCGCAGGAACAGGGCGTGGCCTTCCAGCATCCTCGACAAGGCTTCCAGATGAGCGGCGGTGTGTTCGAGGTCGTGTTGAATGGTGCCGAGGCGCTCGATGTGCATGGCGAAGGTTCCGCGAAACTGACGATGGAGAGTGAAAGGGCGTGGCGAACGGAGTTCACTGGCCTGATGCTTCTCTATCGGCACGATGGCCGAGTTCTCCAGTGTTTTCGGGTATCGGATGCCTTACAGCAGTGTGAGTGACCTGATACCGATGATGGCTTTGAGCCATATTTTGCGCGGGGTCGTGAGGTGCGTGGGAATGGCCAGGCGGCCACTCCCATTGTGGTGGAGCCTTACATGTTCGGGTAAGTCGGCCCGCCCGAACCTTCCGGCGCCACCCAGGTGATATTCTGCGAAGGGTCCTTGATGTCGCAGGTCTTGCAGTGCACGCAGTTCTGGGCGTTGATCTGGAAGCGCTTCTCGCCGTCCTCCTTGGTGATCACCTCGTACACGCCCGCCGGGCAGTAGCGCTGCGCCGGTTCATCGTAGAGCGGCAGGTTGGTGCCGATCGGGATGCTCGGGTCAGTGAGCTTCAGGTGGCACGGCTGTTCTTCTTCATGGTTGGTGCTGGAAAGGAACACCGAGCTCAACTTGTCGAAGCTCAGCTTGCCGTCCGGCTTGGGGTAGTCGATCTTCGTCGAGTCCTTGGCCAGTTTCAGGCAGGCGTAGTCCGGCTTGGTGTCGTGCAACGTGAAGGGCAGCTTGCCGCTGAAGATGTTCTGGTCGATGTAGTTGAACGCACCGCCCAGCACCGCGCCCCATTTGTGGATGGCGGGGCCGAAGTTGCGGCTGGCGAACAACTCCTCGTACAGCCAGCTGGCCTTGAACGAGTCCACATAGCCGGTCAGAAGGTCACCGCCCTCGGCACCTGCGAACAGCTTGTCGGCCACGGCGTCAGCGGCCAGCATGCCGGACTTCATGGCCGTGTGACTGCCCTTGATCTTGGCGAAGTTCAGGGTACCCAGGTCGCAGCCGATCAGCGCGCCGCCATTGAACACCATTTTTGGCAACGAGTTCAGGCCACCTTTGCAGATGGCGCGGGCGCCGTAGCTGATGCGCTTGCCGCCTTCCAGGTACTGGCTGATGACCGAGTGGTGCTTGAGCCGCTGAAATTCATCGAACGGCGACAGGTACGGGTTGCTGTAGGACAGGTCGACGATCAGGCCGACCACCACCTGATTGTTTTCCAGGTGGTAGAGGAACGAGCCACCGGTGTTTTCGGTGCCCATGATGTCCATCGGCCAACCCGCGGTATGCACCACCAGGCCTTGCTCGTGCTTGGCAGGGTCGACTTCCCAGATCTCTTTCAGGCCGATGCCGTAGTGCTGGGCGTCGGCGTCGCTGTCCAGGTTGAAGCGCTTGATCAGTTGCTTGCCGATGTGGCCACGGCAGCCTTCGGCGAACAGGGTGTACTTGCCGCGCAGTTCCATGCCCGGGGTGTACATGCCGTCTTTCGGGTGGCCTTCGCGGTCCACGCCCATGTCGCCGGTGACGATGCCACGCACCGCGCCTTCTTCGTCGATCAGCGCTTCCTGGGCGGCGAAACCCGGGTAGATTTCAACCCCCAGGTTCTCGGCCTGCTGCGCCAGCCAGCGGCACAGGTTGCCCAGGGAGATGATGTAGTTGCCTTCGTTGTGCATGGTCTTGGGCACGAACGCACCGGGTACCTTGCTGGCGGCCTCGGCGTTTTTCAGCACATAGATGTCGTCACGCTTGACCGGGGTGTTCAGCGGTGCGCCGAGTTCCTTCCAGTCAGGGAACAGTTCATTCAGCGCACGAGGCTCGAACACCGCGCCGGAGAGAATGTGGGCGCCCACTTCGGAGCCTTTTTCCACCACGCAGACGCTGATTTCCTGGCCGGCTTCAGCAGCTTTCTGCTTCAGGCGGCAGGCGGCGGACAGGCCAGCCGGGCCAGCGCCGACAATGACCACGTCGAATTCCATGTATTCGCGTTCCACAGGTTCTCTCCTACTCAAGGCTCACGGTTTCTTCTGATGGGGCGTTGCCCTTGTCGGCGTCCGGTGCGGTGTAGCGCGGTCACGGACGCACTACACGGCAATCTCTTTGGCCGCGCATTATATCTACACCACCGGCCGGGTCCAATACAAACGTTTGTTTGAATTTGCCCCAGGCCAGTAAAATCGCTGGGGCGGCGGGCGCATGACCGACGAGTTCCGGTTGTTGACCGGTCAGGGCGTAGCGGTCAAGATACGGGCGGTTCCGCACGTGCCGCAGCGTGTGCGCGGCACCAAGAGCATCTCTGAAAGCCAGGCCGGAGCCCGTGCAGGCATGCCCAGGCCCCAGTTGTAGTGGAGTTTACACGTCACCACCGCCGATGACTGCCCGGTTTTGCCGCAAGTCGTTGAAAAATGGGGTCAAAGTTAAATGCAGCCGGCTCGCCGTCGTTTTCAAAGGTGCCCTTGTGCCCACTGAGCATCGCCTGGCCCGCCCAGGCGACATTCTTTTCACCGGAGAGTAACGAGGAATCCATGAAGGTTCTTGTAGCTGTCAAACGAGTGGTCGACTATAACGTCAAGGTCCGTGTCAAAGCGGACAACTCCGGCGTCGATCTCGCCAACGTCAAGATGTCCATGAACCCTTTCTGCGAAATCGCCGTGGAAGAGGCCGTGCGTCTGAAGGAAAAGGGCGTTGCCACTGAAATCGTCGTGGTCACCATCGGTCCGAGCACTGCCCAGGAACAGCTGCGCACCGCGCTGGCACTGGGCGCCGACCGCGCCATTCTGGTGGAAGCCGCCGAAGAATTGAACTCCCTGGCCGTGGCCAAGCTGCTCAAGGCCGTTGTCGACAAGGAACAGCCACAGCTGGTGATCCTGGGCAAACAGGCCATCGACAGCGACAACAACCAGACCGGCCAGATGCTGGCCGCGCTGACCGGTTTCGGCCAGGGCACCTTCGCCTCCAAGGTCGAGGTTGCTGGCGACAAGGTCAATGTCACCCGTGAAATCGATGGCGGCCTGCAGACCGTTGCGCTGAACCTGCCTGCCATCGTCACCACCGACCTGCGCCTGAACGAGCCTCGCTACGCTTCGCTGCCCAACATCATGAAGGCCAAGAAGAAGCCGCTGGAAACCGTGACCCCGGACGCCCTGGGTGTTTCCGTTGCTTCCACCAACAAGACCATCAAGGTTGAAGCCCCGGCTGCACGCAGCGCTGGCATCAAGGTCAAGTCGGTCGCAGAACTGGTCGAGAAACTGAAAAACGAAGCGAAGGTAATCTGAATGACTATCCTGGTTATCGCTGAACACGAGAAGGGGGCTGTAGCCCCGGCTACCCTGAACACCGTCGCAGCTGCCGCGAAAATCGGCGGTGATGTGCATGTGCTGGTCGCTGGCCAAGGCGTGGGTGCCGTGGCTGACGCTGCCGCCAAGATCGCGGGCGTCGCCAAGGTGCTGGTCGCCGACAACGCTGCCTACGCGCACTTCCTGCCGGAAAACGTCGCGCCGCTGGTGGTCGAACTGGCCGCCAACTACAGCCACGTGCTGGCCCCGGCCACCTCCAACGGCAAGAACGTGCTGCCGCGCGTGGCTGCCCAGCTGGATGTGGACCAGATCTCCGAGATCATCTCGGTGGAATCGGCTGACACCTTCAAGCGCCCGATCTACGCCGGTAACGCCATTGCCACCGTGCAATCGAGCGCTGCCATCAAGGTCATCACCGTGCGTGCCACCGGCTTCGACGCCGTGGCCGCCCAGGGTGGCTCGGCCGCTGTCGAAGCCGTGGGCGCTGCCCATGACGGCGGCAAATCGTCCTTCGTGGGTGAAGAGCTGGCCACGTCCGATCGTCCTGAACTGACTGCTGCCAAGATCGTCGTGTCCGGCGGCCGCGGCATGCAGAACGGCGACAACTTCAAGCACCTGTACGCCCTGGCCGACAAGCTGGGCGCCGCCGTGGGTGCTTCGCGCGCCGCGGTCGACGCGGGCTTCGTGCCCAACGACATGCAGGTCGGCCAGACCGGCAAGATCGTCGCGCCACAGTTGTACATCGCCGTCGGTATCTCCGGCGCGATCCAGCACCTGGCCGGCATGAAAGACTCCAAGGTGATCGTCGCGATCAACAAGGACGAAGAAGCGCCGATCTTCCAGGTGGCTGACTACGGCCTGGTCGCTGACCTGTTCGAAGCCGTACCCGAGTTGGAAAAGCTGGTCTGATCCAGCGGCTTCACTTATAAAAGAGCCCGGTCCTGTGACCGGGTTTTTTTTATGTGGTGGATAAGGAACAAGGCATGATGCGACCAGCAACAATGGGCGCCTGGATACTGGTGATAATGGCGGCGCTGCCGTCGCTGGCAATTGCCGCGGGCAAGTGCGAGCGCCTGGTGGCTACCGGTAGCCCGGACGCCCAGCCTTTTTCCTGGCGCGACCCCGACGACCCCCAGCACCTGATCGGCGCCAATGTCGACCAGCTCAAGCGCATTGGCGAGGAGTTGGGCATCCAGGTGGAGGTGCTGTACAGCGGCAAGCGCGCCCAGGCGCTGGACGAGGTGCGCAGTGGGCGCATGGACCTGCTGGTGGATGCGCCCATGGCATTCGACGAGCTCGAGACCCTGGATTACATCCACCCACGCCTGGCACTCAACGACTACCTGGTGTGGACCCGTGCAGGCTCGTCAATGGTGTACCACACCGTCGGCGACCTCCATGGCCATGCCGGCGCGGTGTCGGCCAGGGCGCGCCTGGGGGCCTCATTCAAGCGTTTTGCTGACGAGAACCTGGGGCTGGTGCCGGCCGACTCACTGACGGCAGCGTTCCAGCAACTGATGCTGGGCAAGGTCGAATACGTGGTGGCCGGCCGCTACGCCGGTCAGGCGGTGTCACAAGCCCTGGGCCTGGGCAATGACGTGGTGGCCCATGAGACCCCGCTCGACCGCCCGGGCCTGTATCTGGCGCTGTCGCACAACTCCGCCTGCAATGACCCGTGGCTGCGCGGACAACTGGCGAAAAAGATGACAGAATTGCCCGCGGCCGGCCAGCCCGAAGCGGTGTTGCAACGCAATGTCGAACGGTGGAAGGCGCGGCTGAAGCAACCGCTCAGTGCCCCAGAACAGTAGGGAACCCGTGTGAGAATTCAAGCTTTTATCGCCGTCGCGGCGCTGCTGGCCCTGGCGGGTTGCGCCAGCGATCCGGCGCCCAGCGAGCAACTGCGCCTGACTGAACAGGCAGTGGACCAGGCGCGTGCCGTGGGCGCCACCGACGACGTGGCGGAAATGAAACTGGCCAGCGACAAGCTGGCCGCCGCGCTGGCGGCCAATGGCAGCCAGTCGTATCGCCAGGCTCGCCTGTTGGCCGAGCAGGCCGAACTCGACGCACGCCTGGCGGAAGCCAAGGTGTTGACCGAGAAGAGCCAGCAGCAACTGACCCAGGTCAACACCCGTATCGTGCGCTTGCACAAGCAGTTGGGAGAAGTGCAATGAGCCTGTCATCGCGCCTGGGCGGCGGCCTGGTTGCCCTGGGTTGTGTGGGCCTGTTCGGCTGCGCGGCCCACGAAAGCCCGCAGGTGACCGTGCAGCAGGCCAGTGCCAGCCTGCAGAAGGTCAAGGACGATGCCGATGTGCTGCGCAGCGCACCCCGTGACGTCATCCGCGCCAGCGAATCGCTGTCCCGCGCCGAGCGCCTGGCCAGCTACTGGGGCACGCGCGATGACGTGGCCCAGTATGCTTACCTCAGCCAGCGCTACAGCGAAATCGCCCGCGAGCATACGCAATTGGTGCTGAACAAGGAGAAGCTGGCCCGTCAGGACCTGGAACGCCAGCGCCTGCAACTGGCCCTGCGCGAATCCAAGCTCAACAGCGTCCAGCAGCAAGGCAAGGCACTGGAAGAACAGTTCGTCAGCATGGCCACCACCGAGACTGACCGCGGTCTGGTACTGACCCTGGGCGATGTGCTGTTCGACAGCGGTGAGGCCGACCTGAAACCGTCGGCCAACCGCATGATTCTCAAGCTGGTGCAATTTCTGCAGTTGAACCCCAAGCGTGTGGTCCGCATCGAGGGCTATACCGATAACACCGGTGACAGCGATTTCAACCTGGGGCTGTCCAAGGATCGCGCGCAGACCGTCGCGGACACCCTGGTGGACCTGGGAATCGACGAGAAGCGTCTGCAGGTCCAGGGGTATGGCGACCAGTACCCGGTGGAGGCCAATGCCTCGGAGCGGGGCAGGGCGATGAACCGTCGAGTCGAAATCGTCTTTTCCGACGAAAAGGGCGTGCTGGGCGCTGCTCGCTGAATCACCACGGCAGGGTGGATGACACCGTGCAGGGCCGGGCGAACCCCGGTCCTGCAAGCATTGCATGAAGTACCACGCCTTCGCTCGCATTCCAGCAACTGTCCCCGTACACTTTTCAACTGTTCCGGTATTACCATTACAACACCGCCTGATCAGCCGAGAAGCCCGCCATGACCAGCCTTCTGCTCTACCAGCGCATCGCCCAGCAACTGGCCGAGGATATTCGCCGTGGCGTTTACCAGCCAGGGGAGCGGGTGCCGTCGGTGCGCAAGATGAGTTCGCAGCTCAACGTCAGTCATGCCACGGTGCTGCAGGCCTATGCCAACCTGGAAGACCAGGGGCTGATCCGCGCCCGGCCGCAGTCGGGCTACTATGTGCACCAGACGCCGGCGCTGACCGCGCCCACCCCGGATATTGCCCGTGTCGAGCGCCCCGGGCTGGTGACCCGCGCCAGCATCATCCAGCAGGTGCTGGTGGAGTCGCGGCGCGAAGGCGTGTTTCCCCTGGGGGCAGCGGTGCCGCATGTTGATTACCTGCCGGTGCGGGCGCTGCACCAGCAGATCGCCAAGGTCACCCGTTTCCACAGCCCGCGGGCGTTCAGCTACATGTTCAGCCCAGGCTTCGAGCCCCTGCGCCGCCAGGTGGCGATTCGCATGCGCGATGCCGGCGTGGTCGTCGACCCCTCCGAGGTGGTCATCACCCACGGCTGCGTGGACGCCTTGCAGATGTCCCTGCGGGTACTGACCCGCCCCGGTGACCTGATCGCCGCGGAATCGCCTACCTATTACGGGCTGCTGCAATTGGCCGACCTGCTGGGCCTGAAGGTGATTGAGATCCCCAGTGATCCTTCCACGGGGATCAGCCTGGAGGCTTTGCAGCTGGCGGCCAACCAGTGGTCGATCAAGGCACTGGTGCTGACCCCGCGCCTGAGCAACCCCCTGGGTGGCACCATGCCGGAAGAGCGCATGAAGCAATTGCTGCGCCTGGCGTCAGACTTCGATATCCAGGTGGTCGAGGACGATATCTACGGCGAACTGATGTTCGACCAGGGCAAGACCAAGGCGCTCAAGGCCTACGACCGCCTGGGCCATGTGGTGTATTGCTCCAGTTTTTCCAAGACCCTGTCACCCGGCGTTCGCATTGGCTGGATGATTCCTGGCAAGTACCAGGCGGAAATTCAGCGCCTGCAGACCTTCAGTACCCATTCGGCCTGCAGCGTGACCCAGATGGGTATTGCCAGTTACCTGGAAAACGGTGGCTATGACCGCCATCTCCGCTACATCCGCCATGAATACCGCAAGAACCTCAGCGCCTACCAACTGGCGGTGCAGCAGTTCTTTCCGGAGGGTACGCAGATTACCCGGCCGCTCGGCGGCTTCATTCTGTGGGTGAGCCTGCCTGGGCGGGTCAATACCCAGGCATTGCACGTGCGTGCGCTGGAGCAGGGCATCAGCATCGCCCCGGGGCTGATCTTCAGCAATACCGAGCAGTTCAACCATTGCATTCGCCTCAACTGCGGTATTCCCTGGAACAAAGAGGCGGAAAGGGCGCTGATGACCCTGGGCATGCTGGCAGGGCAGCTCTGTCAGGAAGTGGGCAGCGGCCAGTTTTACTGACTCTTTACCTATTGTCCGTGGCGGGGGGCTTGCCAGCGAGGCCTCTAACGGGGAGCATAGAGGCTTGTACTGCCATTTCTGCCTGTGTCTATGAATGCTCTGCGTTGTATTGGACTGATCGTGCTGTGCCTGGGATCCGGCCTCGCCTGTGCTCAATCGATTCCCCCGGCCTTTACCCCGCTGCTGGTCGCGCAGGCGGACACCGCTGGCGCGCCTGTGAAAAAGCAGGTGAATAAGGTGGTACCGGTAAAAAAACCGGTCGCCAAGGCCAAACCTGCGAAAAAACCGGTGGCTGCCAAGAGCAAAAGCCGTAAGCGCGAAGACGCCATCGCCACTGACCTGCCCAAGGCGAAGCTCGATCTTTCCCTGCCCAAGACCATGGTCAATGAGCTGCAACCGGAGAAAAAAATCCAGGCGGCGGCGCCGGCTCGGGAAAAATCGTTGCTGCCTTCGTATTTCGACGAGAAGAAAAGCGAAGATTTTCAGCTCAATGGTCGTTTGTTGAGCAACGAGCTGCAATTGCAGCGCCGCGGCGATAACGCCCGTGATGTCGAAGGCGCGGCCCTGGATTTCGAGTTCAAGCAGTAATCTGACGAGCGGTTGGCAGGATCGCCCCGTCGAATTTCCGTGCTGGCCGATTTCAAACGTCTGTTTAAGCCGCTACTATCCCCGTTCATTCCATTCATTTGCCCGACGTGAGGTTGCTGTCGTCATGATGTGCCGTGAAGGCTGTGGCGCTTGCTGCATTGCCCCCTCCATTTCCTCGCCCATTCCCGGCATGCCTCAAGGCAAGCCGGCAGGGGAGCGCTGCGTGCAGCTTGACGCCGATAACCTCTGCCAGCTGTTTGGTCGGCCAGAGCGGCCTGCGGTGTGCGGTGGTTTTCAGGCCGATCCCGAGGTGTGCGGTGAAAGTGCCGAGCAAGCGATACAGTTGATCGGTTGGTGGGAAGAAATGACGTCTGTAGCCTGACCCCGCGAATGAATGCGATGTGCCTCTAGGACGATAAGGAAAATAAATATGGGTTCGCTGCATCGTTTGGCTGTTGTGGGTGGGTTGATGGCGTTGGTTGCCACCGGGGCGCAAGCCGAAGACTGGCAGACCGCCAAGGATCAAGACGGTATCAAGGTATCGCTGGCTGCGATCCCAGGCTCTGATTACAAGGCCTACCGCGGTGTGACCACCATCAAGGCGCCGTTGGCCAAGGTCAGGGCACTGCAGGAAGACGCGGCCGGCGCCTGTGCCTGGATCCACGAGTGCAAGTTGCAGAAACTGCTGAAGACCGAGGGTGACAAGAGCTGGACGTACACTCAGTTCAATACGCCATGGCCAGTGACGCCGCGGGACTCCGTGATGGAAATCACCACCGTGCAGGGGGCTGATGGCAGCCTGACCCGCAACCTCAAGGAAGTGCCCACTTATATGCCTGAGGAGAAGGGCTTCGTGCGTGTCGCCCAGGTGGACGGTTTCTGGAAGCTGGTACCCAAAGGGGCCGACAGTACCGAAGTGACCTACCAGGTGCATACCGAGCCAGGCGGCAGCGTGCCATCGTTCGTGGCCAACAAATTCGTGGTGGATGCGCCATTCAATACCCTCAAGGCCCTGCGCGAAAAAGCCGAGAAGTAATCCGGCCCTGTAGGAGCTGGCTGCCCAGAGAGCTTTTCAGCTACCTCTCGGGCCAAAAAAAACCGCAGCCATTGGCTGCGGTTTTTTTGTCTGGCTGGAAAGCTTACTTGCGGTCTTCCAGTTTGTTCACGTCGCGCGAGTCGTAGCCGGTGTACAGCTGACGCGGGCGGCCGATCTTGTACGGGCTGGAGAGCATTTCCTTCCAGTGCGAGATCCAGCCCACGGTACGAGCCAGGGCGAAGATCACGGTGAACATGCTGGTGGGAATGCCGATCGCTTTCAGGATGATGCCCGAGTAGAAGTCGACGTTCGGGTACAGCGAGCGCTCGATGAAGTAAGGATCGGTGAGCGCGATCTCTTCCAGGCGCATGGCCAGTTCCAGCTGCGGGTCGTTCTTGATGCCCAGTTCGTTCAGGACTTCATCGCAGGTCTGCTTCATCACGGTGGCGCGCGGGTCGCGGTTTTTATACACGCGGTGGCCGAAGCCCATCAGTTTGAACGGATCGTTCTTGTCCTTGGCCTTGGCGATGAAGGTGTCGATGTTGGACACATCGCCAATTTCGTCGAGCATGGTCAGCACGGCTTCGTTCGCACCGCCGTGGGCAGGGCCCCACAGCGCGGCGATGCCGGCGGCGATACAGGCGAACGGGTTGGCACCCGAGGAGCCCGCCAGGCGCACGGTGGACGTCGAGGCATTCTGCTCGTGGTCGGCGTGCAGGATGAAGATGCGGTCCATGGCCTTGGCCAGGATTGGACTGATCGGTTTGATCTCGCACGGGGTGTTGAACATCATGTGCAGGAAGTTTTCCGCGTACGTCAGGTCGTTGCGCGGGTACATCATGGGCTGGCCCATGGAGTACTTGTACACCATCGCCGCCAGGGTCGGCATCTTGGCGACCAGGCGCACGGCGGAAATCTCGCGGTGCTGCGGGTTATTGATGTCCAGCGAGTCATGGTAGAACGCCGACAGGGCGCCGACCACGCCGCACATCACGGCCATGGGGTGGGCGTCGCGGCGAAAGCCGTTGAAGAACGTCTTCAACTGCTCGTGCACCATGGTGTGGTTCTTCACGGTGCTGACGAACTGGGCCTTCTGCTCGGCGGTCGGCAGTTCGCCGTTGAGCAGCAGGTAGCAGGTTTCCAGGTAGTCGGATTTCTCGGCCAGCTGTTCGATCGGATAGCCGCGGTGCAGCAGGATGCCGTTGTCACCGTCGATATAGGTGATCTTCGACTCGCACGAGGCGGTCGACATGAAGCCGGGGTCAAAGGTGAAGCGGCCCGTGGAAGTCAGGCTCCTGACATCGATAACATCGGGACCAACGGTGCCGGTTAAAATGGGCAGCTCGACGGGGGCTGCGCCCTCGATGATCAACTGCGCTTTTTTGTCAGCCATGTGGCCTCCTATTAATGCTTGAAATCATCAGACAGACCCCCCACGCAGGGCCCGCACCACTATAGTGTGATAAATCCGAATGTCAATTTGCTTAAAGTCAGGCTGTACAAGGCTTTTAGCCTGGTTTTTCATCGCTGTTCCCTGCCATTTACGCCTTTTTTCCCCATAGCGCAATCAGCTCTTCGGGGTAGGCCGGCGCGTTGTCATTAGTATCCTAACTGTCTATACTCGGCAGCCGACCGTCAGGGGCTTTTCAGCCCGTTTCCGCTGGCGTCGTCACTCCCTGGGTGGTGGGTACCTGACCAGTACACTTCCCGACAACTTGCCCTGCTTGCTAGGGGCTCTTCAGTGTGAAAAAAAGCCGTGAATAGCCAACGACCTGTAAACCTAGACCTAAGGACCATCAAACTCCCCATAACCGGCGTAACGTCGTTCCTTCATCGCGTATCGGGCATCATCCTGTTCCTGGGTATCGGCTTCCTGCTTTATGCATTGGGCAAATCCCTGGGTTCGGAAGAAGGTTTTGCCGACGTGAAGGACACCTTGACCAGTCCACTGGCCAAATTCGTTGCGTGGGGTCTTTTGTCCTCCCTGCTGTATCACCTGGTGGCCGGTGTGCGCCATCTGATCATGGATGCGGGTGTCGGTGAGACGCTGGAAGGCGGTCGCCGAGGCTCCAAAATCATCATCGGCGTTTCCGTGGTGCTGATTGTTCTGGCAGGAGTTTGGATATGGTAACCAGCGTTACGAATCTTTCGCGTTCGGGCCTCTACGACTGGATGGCACAGCGTGTGTCGGCGGTTGTTCTCGCGGCTTATTTCATTTTCCTGATCGGATACCTCGTTGCGCATCCAGGCATTGGCTACGACCAATGGCATGCGCTGTTCGCCCACAACGCCATGCGCATTTTCAGTTTGCTGGCGCTGGTTGCCCTCAGTGCTCACGCCTGGGTCGGCATGTGGACGATCGCGACCGACTACCTGACGCCGATGGCGCTGGGCAAGTCCGCGACAGCAGTGCGTTTCCTGTTCCAGGCAGTATGCGGCGTAGCAATGTTCGCTTACTTCGTCTGGGGTGTGCAGATTCTTTGGGGTATCTGATTCATGGCTAGCATCAATTCAATGACTTTCGACGCCATCATCATCGGTGGCGGCGGCGCGGGCATGCGTGCCGCGCTGCAACTGGCGCAGGGCGGTCACAAGACTGCCGTGGTCACCAAGGTGTTCCCGACGCGCTCGCACACTGTATCGGCCCAGGGTGGCATCACCTGCGCCATCGCTTCGGCCGACCCGAACGATGACTGGCGCTGGCACATGTACGATACCGTCAAGGGTTCCGACTACATCGGCGACCAGGACGCTATCGAATACATGTGCTCCGTAGGTCCGGAAGCGGTCTTCGAGCTGGAACACATGGGCCTGCCGTTCTCCCGTACCGAGCAGGGCCGCATCTACCAGCGTCCGTTCGGTGGCCAGTCCAAGGACTTCGGCAAAGGTGGCCAGGCTGCCCGTACCTGCGCCGCGGCCGACCGCACCGGTCACGCGCTGCTGCACACCCTGTACCAGGCCAACCTGAAGGCCGGTACCGTGTTCCTGAACGAATACTATGCCGTTGACCTGGTGAAGAACGCCGACGGCCAGTTCGTCGGTGTGATCGCCATCTGCATCGAAACCGGTGAAACCTCGTACATCCGCGCCGACGCGACCGTACTGGCTACCGGTGGTGCCGGCCGTATCTACTCCTCCACCACCAACGCCCTGATCAACACCGGCGACGGCGTGGGCATGGCCCTGCGTGCCGGCGTGCCGGTGCAGGACATCGAGATGTGGCAGTTCCACCCCACCGGCATCGCCGGCGCCGGCGTACTGGTGACCGAAGGTTGCCGTGGTGAAGGTGGTTACCTCATCAACAAGCACGGCGAGCGTTTCATGGAGCGTTATGCTCCGAACGCGAAAGACCTGGCAGGTCGTGACGTGGTTGCCCGTTCGATGGTGAAGGAAATCATCGCCGGCAACGGTTGCGGCCCTGATGGCGACCACGTGATGCTCAAGCTCGACCACCTGGGCGAGGAAGTGCTGCACAGCCGCCTGCCTGGTATCTGCGAGCTGTCCAAGACCTTTGCCCACGTCGACCCAGTGGTCGCGCCGGTGCCGGTCGTTCCAACCTGCCACTACATGATGGGCGGCATCGCCACCAACATTCATGGCCAGGCCATCACCCAGGACGCCGACGGCAACGACACCATCATCCCTGGCCTGTTCGCGGTCGGTGAAGTGGCGTGCGTATCGGTTCACGGTGCCAACCGCCTGGGCGGCAACTCGCTGCTCGACCTGGTGGTATTCGGTCGCGCCGCAGGTCTGCACCTGGAGCAGGCCCTGAGCGAAGGCGTCGAATACAGCCGCGCCAGCGACACCGACATCGAGGTCGCCCTGGCTCGCCTGAATGGCTTGAACACCCGTACTACCGGCGAAGACGTCGCTACCCTGCGCAAAGAGCTGCAGCAGTGCATGCAGAACTACTTCGGCGTGTTCCGTACCGGTGAATACATGCAGAAGGGCATCGCCCAACTGGCGACCCTGCGCGAGCGTATCGCCAACGTCAAGATCAACGACAAGAGCCAGGGTTTCAACACGGCTCGCATCGAAGCGCTTGAGTTGCAGAACCTGCTGGAAGTGGCCGAGGCCACGGCGATCGCCGCCGAGCATCGCAAAGAGTCCCGCGGCGCCCACGCCCGTGAAGACTACGAAGACCGCGACGACGAAAACTGGCTGTGCCACACCCTGTACTTCCCGGGTGGGAAACGCGTCGCCAAGCGCGCTGTGAACTTCGCGCCGAAAACCGTTCCCATGTTCGAACCGAAAGTCCGGACTTACTAAGGGTGGCCGCCATGTTGCAAGTCAGTGTTTATCGCTACAACCCGGACGTTGACACCGCACCGTCCATGCAGACCTTTCAGGTCGATACCGGCGGCAAGGACCTGATGGTCCTGGACGTCCTGGCGCTGATCAAGGAGCAGGACGAGGGTTTCTCGTACCGTCGCTCCTGCCGTGAGGGCGTTTGCGGCTCCGACGGCATGAACATCAACGGCAAGAACGGCCTGGCGTGCATCACGCCGCTGTCTTCTGTTGTAAAGGGTAACAAGTTGGTGGTGCGTCCGCTGCCAGGTTTGCCGGTTATCCGTGACCTGGTCGTCGACATGAGCATCTTCTACAAGCAGTACGAGAAGGTGAAGCCTTTCCTCCAGAACGACACGCCGGCTCCGGCCATCGAGCGTCTGCAGTCGCCGGAAGAGCGCGAGAAGCTGGACGGCCTGTACGAGTGCATCCTGTGCGCTTGCTGCTCGACTTCCTGCCCGTCCTTCTGGTGGAACCCGGACAAGTTCCTGGGCCCTGCCGCACTGCTGCAAGCCTACCGTTTCCTGGCTGACAGCCGTGACACCAAGACCAACGAGCGTCTGGCGTCCCTGGATGACCCGTTCAGCGTGTTCCGTTGCCGGGGCATCATGAACTGCGTGAACGTTTGCCCCAAGGGTCTCAATCCGACCAAGGCAATCGGCCATGTACGTAACATGCTGCTGCAAAGCGGCGTCTGATTGACCGCAACACCGTAAACCCCTGGGGCACAGGTCTTCTTCAACCTGTGCCTCAGGTGACAACCCGAGCGTGGCCCACAAGGCTGTCGCTTTTACTTTGAAGCAATGAGACCAGCAGGGGCATCCGGGCTGGTACCCGGACTACTTGCGTGATACTCGGTGGCTTGTTGTAGTCGCTGCATTCGGACTTATTCAAGCTTGCTGTGGCGTCAACGCCAGTGGAGTCCCCAAACGAGGGTGACCAAGCATGCAAGAAAGCGTGATGCAGCGCATGTGGAGCAGTGCCTACCTTTCCGGTGGTAACGCTGCCTATGTGGAAGAGCTCTACGAACTCTACCTGCACGACCCTAACGCTGTGCCAGAAGAGTGGCGCACCTACTTCCAGAAGCTGCCTGCCGATGGCGGCGCAGCGACCGACGTTTCGCACTCCACCATTCGCGATCATTTCGTGCTGCTGGCCAAAAACCAGCGTCGCGCCCAACCGGTTTCCGCCGGAAGCGTGAGCAGCGAGCACGAGAAGAAGCAAGTTGAAGTGCTGCGACTGATCCAGGCCTACCGCATGCGCGGCCATCAGGCGGCCCAGCTGGACCCGCTGGGGCTGTGGCAGCGACCTGCACCGGCAGACCTGTCAATCAATCATTACGGCATGACCAATGCCGATCTCGATACAACCTTCCGTGCCGGCGACCTGTACATCGGCAAGGAGGAAGCGAGCCTACGCGAAATTCTCGAAGCGCTGCAGCAGACATATTGTCGCACCATCGGCGCCGAGTTCACTCACATCGTCGATTCCGAGCAGCGCCAGTGGTTCCAGCAGCGTCTGGAAAGCGTGCGCGGCCGTCCGGTGTACTCCGCTGACGTCAAAGGCCATGTGCTGGAGCGTGTGACCGCGGCAGAGGGCCTGGAAAAATACCTGGGCACCAAATACCCGGGCACCAAGCGCTTCGGCCTGGAAGGCGGCGAGAGCCTGATCCCGATGCTGGACGAGATGATCCAGCGTTCCGGCTCCTATGGCACCAAGGAAGTCGTCATCGGCATGGCCCACCGTGGCCGCCTGAACGTGCTGGTGAACACCTTCGGCAAGAACCCGCGCGAGCTGTTCGACGAGTTCGAAGGCAAGAAGAAGGTCGAGCTGGGCTCCGGTGACGTGAAATACCACCAGGGCTTCTCGTCCAACGTGATGACCACCGGTGGCGAAGTGCACCTGGCCATGGCGTTCAACCCGTCCCACCTGGAAATCGTTTCCCCGGTGGTCGAGGGTTCCGTGCGCGCCCGTCAGGACCGCCGCAACGACGCGGTCGGCGACAAGGTACTACCGATTTCCATCCACGGTGACGCGGCATTCGCCGGTCAGGGCGTGGTCATGGAAACCTTCCAGATGTCCCAGACCCGCGGTTTCAAGACCGGCGGCACGGTGCACATCGTCATCAACAACCAGGTCGGCTTCACCATCAGCAACCCGCTGGACTCGCGTTCCACCGAGTACGCCACCGACGTTGCCAAGATGATCCAGGCGCCGATCCTGCACGTGAACGGCGATGACCCGGAAGCGGTGCTGTTCGTGACCCAGCTGGCTGTCGACTATCGCATGCAGTTCAAGCGCGACATCGTCATCGACCTGGTCTGCTACCGCCGCCGCGGCCACAACGAGGCCGACGAGCCTAGCGGCACCCAGCCGCTGATGTACCAGCAGATCACCAAGCAGCGCACCACCCGCGAGCTGTACGCCGAGCGCCTGATCCAGGCCGGCAGCCTGAACGCCGATGCCGTCCAGGCCCAGGTCGACGAGTACCGCAACGCGCTGGACAACGGCCTGCACGTGGTGAAAAGCCTGGTCAAGGAGCCGAACAAGGAATTGTTCGTGGACTGGCGTCCCTACCTGGGCCACGCCTGGACCGCGCGCCACGATACGCGTTTCGACCTCAAGACCCTGCAGGAACTGTCCGCCAAGCTGCTGGAAATTCCGGAAGGCTTCGTGGTTCAGCGCCAGGTCGCCAAGATCTACGAAGACCGTCAGAAGATGCAAGCCGGCGGCCTGCCGATCAACTGGGGTTACGCTGAAACCATGGCGTACGCGACCCTGGCGTTCGAAGGTCACCCTGTGCGCATGACCGGCCAGGACATCGGCCGCGGTACGTTCTCGCACCGTCATGCCGTGCTGCACAACCAGAAAGACGCCTCGACCTACGTGCCGCTGCAGAACCTGTACGCCGGCCAGCCACGTTTCGACCTGTACGATTCGTTCCTGTCGGAAGAAGCGGTACTGGCGTTCGAATACGGCTATTCCACCACCATGCCGAATGCGCTGGTGATCTGGGAAGCCCAGTTCGGCGACTTCGCCAACGGCGCCCAAGTGGTGATCGACCAGTTCATCACCAGCGGCGAGCACAAGTGGGGCCGCCTGTGCGGTCTGACCATGCTGCTGCCGCACGGTTATGAAGGGCAGGGGCCTGAGCACTCCTCGGCACGTCTGGAGCGTTACCTGCAGCTGTGCGCCGAGCACAACATCCAGGTCTGCGTACCGACCACGCCGGCACAGATCTACCACCTGCTGCGTCGCCAGGTCATCCGTCCGCTGCGCAAGCCGCTGATCGTGCTGACACCCAAGTCGCTGTTGCGTCACAAGCTGGCGGTCTCGACCCTGGAAGATCTGGCCGAAGGCTCGTTCCAGACCGTGATCCCGGAAATCGACGTGCTGGAACCGGCCAAGGTCAAGCGCCTGGTGCTGTGCAGCGGCAAGGTCTACTACGACCTGCTGGAGAAACGCCGCGCCGAAGGCCGTGATGACATCGCGATCGTGCGTCTGGAGCAACTGTACCCGTTCCCTGAAGACGACCTGATGGAAACGCTCGCCCCCTACACCAACCTCGAACACGTGGTGTGGTGCCAGGAAGAGCCTATGAACCAGGGCGCCTGGTACAGCAGCCAGCACCACATGCGTCGCAGCTTCAACAACCACAAGAAGGGCCTGGTCCTGGAGTACGCCGGTCGCGATGCTTCGGCCGCGCCAGCCTGTGGTTACGCTTCGATGCACGCCGAGCAGCAGGAAAAACTGCTGAAAGACGCATTTACCGTTTGATGCCATCGCGCACAAGAAACCGAATTTAAGGAACCACTGATAATGGCTATCGAGATCAAAGCCCCTACTTTCCCGGAATCGGTTGCCGATGGCACCGTCGCCACCTGGCACAAGCAACCGGGCGAAGCGGTCAAGCGCGACGAACTGATCGTCGACATCGAAACCGACAAAGTAGTGCTGGAAGTACTGGCCACCGCTGATGGCGTCCTGGGCGACATCGTCAAGGGCGAAGGCGAAACCGTGCTGTCCGACGAAGTCCTGGGCTCCATCGTTGAAGGCGGCGCTGCCGCCGCTGCTCCTGCTGCCGCACCGGCCGCTGGCGCCGCAGCCCCTGCCGCAGCCCCGGCTGCCGCCGACGAGGACGCCATCGGCGCCCCGGCCGCGCGCAAGCTGGCTGAAGAAAACGGCATTGCCCTGGGCAGCATCAAGGGCACCGGCAAGGACGGCCGTGTCACCAAGGAAGACGTGGTCGCCGCCATCGAAGCGAAGAAATCCGCCCCGGCTGCCGCGCCTGCCGCCAAGCCCGCCGCGCCTGCCGCCAAGCCCGCCGCGCCTGCCGCTGCCGCCCCGGTGCTGGCTGCCGGTGACCGCGTCGAGAAGCGCGTGCCGATGACCCGCCTGCGTGCCAAGGTCGCCGAGCGTCTGGTCGAAGCCCAGTCGAACATGGCCATGCTGACCACCTTCAACGAAGTGGACATGACCGAAGTCATGGCCTTGCGTTCGAAGTACAAGGACCTCTTCGAGAAGACCCACAACGGCGTGCGCCTGGGCTTCATGTCGTTCTTCGTCAAGGCTGCCACCGAAGCGCTGAAACGCTTCCCGGCCGTCAACGCCTCGATCGACGGCGCCGACATCGTCTACCACGGCTACGCTGACGTCGGCGTGGCCGTGTCCAGCGACCGTGGCCTGGTGGTGCCGGTACTGCGCAACGCCGAGCTGATGAGCCTGGCCGAGATCGAGAACGGCATCGCCACCTTCGGCAAGAAAGCCCGCGACGGCAAGCTGTCGATGGAAGAAATGACCGGTGGCACCTTCACCATCACCAACGGTGGTACCTTCGGTTCGATGATGTCGACCCCGATCGTCAACCCGCCACAGGCCGCTATCCTGGGCATGCACAACATCATCCAGCGCCCGATGGCCGTCAATGGCCAGGTGGTGATTCGTCCGATGATGTACCTGGCACTGTCCTATGACCACCGCCTGATCGACGGTAAAGAAGCCGTGACCTTCCTGGTGACCATCAAGAACCTGCTCGAAGATCCAGCTCGTCTGCTGCTGGACATCTGACAAAGCAGCCGAAAGCTGTAAGCTACGAGCCTCAAGCCGTCCGCGGCGGGGCTCTGGCCTGCAGCTGGCGGCTTGAAGCTTGAAGCTAATAGGAATCTATTTATGACTCAGAAATTCGACGTGGTAGTGATCGGCGCGGGCCCTGGCGGCTACGTAGCGGCCATCAAGGCAGCACAGCTCGGTCTTTCGACTGCCTGCATCGAGAAGTACACCGATAAGGAAGGCAAGCTGGCCCTGGGCGGTACCTGCCTGAACGTCGGCTGCATTCCGTCCAAGGCGCTGCTGGACAGCTCCTGGAAGTTCCACGAAGCCCAGGACGGCTTTGCCATCCACGGCATCAGCCACAGCGGCGTGTCCATGGACGTGCCGGCGATGGTCGGCCGCAAGGCCAACATCGTCAAAGGCCTGACCTCCGGCGTCGCCACCCTGTTCAAGGCCAATGGCGTCACGTCGATCCAGGGCCACGGCAAGCTGCTGGCGGGCAAGAAAGTCGAAGTCACCAAGCCTGACGGCACCACCGAAGTCATCGAAGCCGAGAACGTCATCCTGGCCTCCGGCTCGCGTCCTATCGATATTCCGCCCGCCCCGGTCGACAACAAGGTCATCGTCGATTCCACCGGCGCCCTGGAATTCCAGGCCGTGCCAAAACGCCTGGGCGTGATCGGCGCTGGCGTGATCGGCCTGGAGCTGGGTTCGGTATGGTCGCGCCTGGGTGCCCAGGTGACTGTCCTGGAAGCCCTGGACACCTTCCTGATGGCCGCTGACGCCGCCGTCTCCAAGGAAGCCTACAAGACCCTGACCAAGCAGGGTCTGGACATCAAGCTGGGCGCGCGCGTCACCGGTTCCAAGGTCAACGGCGAAGAAGTCGAAGTCACCTACACCGACGCCAACGGCGAACAGAAGATCACCTTTGACAAGCTGATCGTGGCCGTGGGCCGTCGCCCGGTGACCACCGACCTGCTGGCCGCCGACAGCGGTGTCAACATCGACGAGCGCGGCTTCGTCTTCGTTGACGACTACTGCGCCACCAGCGTGCCAGGCGTCTACGCCATCGGCGACGTGGTACGTGGCATGATGCTGGCCCACAAGGCTTCGGAAGAGGGCATCATGGTCGTCGAGCGCATCAAGGGTCACAAGACCCAGATGAACTACGACCTGATCCCGTCGGTCATCTACACCCACCCGGAAATCGCATGGGTCGGCAAGACCGAACAGGCCTTGAAGGCTGAAGGCGTTGACGTTAACGTGGGCACCTTCCCGTTCGCCGCCAGTGGCCGTGCCATGGCAGCCAACGATACCGGCGGTTTTGTAAAAGTGATCGCTGATGCCAAGACTGACCGCGTATTGGGTGTGCATGTCATCGGCCCAAGCGCAGCAGAGCTGGTTCAGCAGGGCGCGATCGGCATGGAATTCGGCACCAGTGCCGAAGACCTGGGAATGATGGTCTTCTCCCACCCGACGCTGTCCGAAGCACTGCATGAAGCAGCGCTGGCCGTGAATGGCGGTGCCATCCACGTTGCCAACCGTAAGAAGCGTTAAGTTAAACAATAAGAAACCACGACGGGCCGCCCGTCGTGAGTCCTGCGTGCATGACTCACCGCGGAAAGTTCGTCGGACTCACCTCTCGGCGCTTCAAGGGACCACGCATCCCCTGAAGCACCACGAGCAGCAGTCACAGGTGGCGCGGCACTCCACAGAGAGCGCAGCGCCGAAGCGCAGTACCTAACGAAGACGGTAATAAGCATGAATCTTCACGAGTATCAGGGTAAGCAGCTGTTCGCTGAGTACGGCCTGCCAGTATCCAAGGGTTACGCGGTAGACACCCCGGAAGAAGCAGCAGAAGCTTGCGAAAAAATCGGCGGGTCCGAATGGGTCGTCAAGGCCCAGGTCCACGCCGGTGGTCGCGGTAAAGCGGGCGGCGTCAAGCTGGTTCGCAGCAAGGAAGACGCCAAGGCCTTCGCCCAACAGTGGCTGGGCAAGCGCCTGGTGACCTACCAGACTGACGCCAATGGTCAGCCTGTTACCAAGATCCTGGTCGAATCCTGCACCGATATCGCCAAAGAGCTGTATCTGGGCGCAGTCGTGGACCGCTCCAGCCGTCGCATCGTGTTCATGGCCTCCACCGAAGGTGGCGTGGACATCGAGAAGATCGCTCACGACACTCCTGAAAAGATTCTGAAAGCTACCATCGACCCACTGGTTGGCGCACAGCCGTTCCAGGGTCGCGACCTGGCGTTCCAGCTGGGTCTGGAAGGCAAGCAGGTTGCCCAGTTCGCCAAGATCTTCGTAGGCCTGGCCAAGCTGTTCCAGGACCACGACCTGGCCCTGCTGGAAGTCAACCCGCTGGTGATCAAGGCCGACGGCGATCTGCACTGCCTCGATGCCAAGATCAACATCGACGCCAACGCCATGTACCGTCAGCCCAAGCTGAAGACGTTCCATGACCCGTCGCAAGACGACGCCCGTGAAGCCCATGCCGCCAAGTTCGAACTGAACTACGTGGCCCTGGAAGGCAACATCGGCTGCATGGTCAACGGTGCCGGCCTGGCCATGGGTACCATGGACATCGTCAACCTGCACGGCGGCAAGCCTGCCAACTTCCTCGACGTGGGTGGCGGCGCAACCAAGGAACGCGTGACTGAAGCGTTCAAGATCATCCTGTCCGACTCCAACGTCGCCGCAGTACTGGTCAACATCTTCGGCGGCATCGTTCGCTGCGACATGATTGCCGAAGGCATCATCGGCGCCGTGAAAGAAGTCGGCGTGAAAATCCCGGTTGTTGTTCGCCTTGAAGGCAACAACGCTGACCTGGGCGCCAAAGTACTGGCAGAAAGCGGTCTGAACATCATCGCGGCCACCAGCCTGACCGACGCTGCTCAACAAGTCGTTAAAGCTGCGGAGGGCAAGTAATGAGCGTCCTGATCAATAAAGATACCAAAGTCATCTGCCAGGGCTTCACCGGCTCGCAGGGTACTTTCCACTCCGAACAAGCCATCGCCTACGGCACCAAGATGGTTGGCGGCGTGACCCCAGGCAAGGGTGGCACCACCCACCTGAACCTGCCAGTGTTCAACACTGTCGCCGAGGCTGTGAAAGCCACCGGCGCCACCGCCAGCGTGATCTACGTTCCGGCCCCGTTCTGCAAGGACTCCATCCTTGAAGCGGCGTTCGGCGGCATCAAGCTGATCATCTGCATCACCGAAGGCATTCCTACCCTGGACATGCTGGATGCCAAGGTCAAGTGCGACGAGCTGGGTGTTACCCTGATCGGCCCGAACTGCCCAGGCGTCATCACCCCGGGCGAGTGCAAGATCGGCATCATGCCAGGCCACATCCACTTGCCAGGCAAGGTAGGCATCGTGTCGCGTTCCGGCACCCTGACCTATGAAGCCGTGAAGCAGACCACCGACGCCGGTTTCGGCCAGTCGACCTGCGTGGGCATCGGTGGTGACCCGATCCCGGGCTCCAACTTCATCGACATCCTGAAGCTGTTCCAGGAAGACCCGAAGACCGAGGCGATCGTGATGATCGGCGAGATCGGCGGTTCGGCTGAAGAAGAAGCGGCGGCTTACATCAAGGCCAATGTGACCAAGCCGGTTGTTTCCTACATTGCTGGTGTGACTGCCCCTCCAGGCAAGCGCATGGGCCATGCTGGCGCGATCATCTCCGGCGGCAAGGGCACTGCGGACGAGAAGTTCGCTGCCCTGCAGGACGCCGGCGTGAAAACCGTGCGTTCGCTGGCCGACATCGGCAAGGCCCTGGCCGAGCTGACCGGTTGGGAAATCAAGAAGGCCTGAGCCTTTCCTGATTAGCTGAACCCCACAAAGGCCACCTTCGGGTGGCCTTTGTCGTTTCTGCTCGCGGGTAATGGATTACCTGGAGATGAAGCGTTTCACCTGATAAAACAGGCAAAAAATGTCTTTTCTGCGACATTACCGCGCGTTCATCGGACGGTACGTGCAATAACAGTGCGTTTATCGCCCGAATCCGATACGCTACCCGCCATCTCTGCGATTTGCCCTCAAAAGGGGTAGCCGCACGCTGCAAGGGCCCGGCTTTATCCCGCCTGGCCGCATTTCCCTGACCCATGGGGAGATCCCTCTCTAAATTCCGATTCAGTAGTGTGGATTCCTTAATGAAAGTGTTGAAAGGCCAGGACATTCTGGCACTTGGTTTCATGACGTTCGCGTTGTTCGTGGGTGCTGGCAACATCATCTTCCCACCCATCGTCGGTTTGCAGGCCGGCCCCCACGCGTGGATGGCCGCCTTTGGCTTCCTGATCACCGCGGTGGGCCTGCCCGTGGTCACCGTGGTTGCCCTGGCGAAGGTCGGTGGCGGCATGGACGCGCTCAGCAGCCCCATCGGCAAAGTCGCTGGCGGCTTGCTGGCGGCGGTCAGCTACCTGGCCGTGGGCCCGCTGTTCGCCACGCCGCGTACGGCCACCGTGTCGTTCGAGGTGGGCCTGGCGCCGTTGACCGGTGACAGCCCTACCGCACTGTTCTGCTACAGCCTGGTGTACTTCATCGTCGTGCTGGCGGTGTCGATGTACCCGGGCAAGCTGCTGGACACCGTGGGCCGCTTCCTGGCGCCGCTGAAGATCATCGCCCTGGCGGCGTTGGGTATCGCCGCGTTCGCGCTGCCTGCCGGCCCGGTGGGTGATGCACAGCCGGTGTACCAGGCCGCGCCGTTCTCCCAAGGCTTCATCAATGGTTACCTGACCATGGATACCCTGGGCGCGCTGGTATTCGGTATCGTCATCGTCAACGCCATTCGCTCGCGTGGCGTGGAGTCGCCGAAGCTGATCACCCGGTATGCCATCATCGCCGGCCTGATCGCCGGTGTCGGCCTGGCCCTGGTGTACGTCAGCCTGTTCCGCCTGGGCGAGGGCAGCCACGTCATCGCCGCCGACGCCACCAACGGCGCCATGGTGCTGCACGCCTACGTGCAACACACCTTTGGCTCCCTGGGCAGCGGTTTCCTGGCTGTGCTGATTTCCCTGGCCTGCCTGGTCACCGCCGTGGGCCTGACCTGCGCGTGTGCCGAGTACTTCAGCCGCTGCCTGCCGCTGTCGTACAAGACCCTGGTCGTATTGCTGGCCGGCTTCTCGCTGCTGGTGTCAAACCTGGGCCTGACCAAGCTGATCGCCTTCTCGATTCCGGTGCTGACGGCCATTTACCCGCCGTGCATCGCGCTGGTAGCCCTGAGCTTCTGCAAGGAGTTCTTCCGCTCGCCGGCCCGCGTGTTTGCCCCGGTGATGGCTGTTTCCCTGGCCTTTGGCCTGGTAGACGCCCTGAAAGGCGCGGGTTTCGGTGACTGGTTGCCAGCTTCCCTGGCCCACCTGCCGCTGAGCGACCAGGGCCTGGCCTGGCTGGTGCCGTCGGTGGTGGCCCTGGCGGCCGCCGTGGTCGTGGATCGCATGATCGGCAAGCCTGCCGAAGCGGTCGCCTGATTCAACGCTGAACCGGTGCGGCCAGGCCAAAAGCCAGGCCACACACCCAATGCCCTGCATCGACGGATGCAGGGCATTTTTCATGGGCGCCTAGCGGCCTGGTGCTGGCTTGCCAGCGAGCTGCTCGATCTCCCTGGCTCGGCGGCCTGCCAGTTCCCGCAAGGAGTGCTATACCCCTCCTGATCGTTCGCGCCGCGAACCCTTGCAGGAATCCCTCCATGAGTATCCCATTCTGGTGCGTGTTCATCGCCGCCATCCTCATCTACGTTGCCCGCGTTCCTGTTTCCAAAGCCATGAAAGAGCAGGGCGGCTACGACAACCACAATCCCCGTGCCCAGCAGGCGCGCCTCACCGGGTTGGGCGCCAGGGCCGTGGCGGCCCATCAGAACAGCTTCGAGGCGTTCATCCTGTTTGCCGTGGGGGTGTTGATGGCCCATACCACCCAGACCCAGGGTTGGTTCGTCGACCTGCTGGCGATTGTGTTCATCATTGCGCGCATTGTTTATCTGTACTTGTACCTGAATGACAAGGCGTCGATGCGTTCGCTGGTGTGGACGGTGGGGCTGGTGTGTTCATTGTTGTTGATGTTGACGCCGGTGTATCGGTACTGGGTATTGTCGACGCTTCAATAAGCAAACAGCGCCCATGAAAAAGCCCGGCAATTGGCCGGGCTTTGTTTGACGCCAGAGGCAACTCAGTTCTTGGCAGGCTCGCTAGGCGTGGTGGCCTGTGGCGCCGGCTGTTGCACGTTGGAAGCACCGTCGGAGTTCTCCTTGGCGCGTGCCTGGTTGGCTTCGTCGTTGGATTTGGCAGCTTCGGCGTTTTCTTTAGCGGCGTCGTTCATTTTATCCTGAGCGTCGTCCATCTTCTGTTGTGCTTGCTCGGCATGTTGCTGCGCATCCTGGGCTTTATCTTCGGATTTCTTGTCGCAAGCGGCCAGGCCGAGGGAGGCAGCCAGCATCAGGGCATAAGCTAAAGTTTTACGCATGGGGTGTTTCTCCTTATTGAAGATATCTACTCCCCCTTCGAGCGTTGCCGTTCAATTTAAGTTCCATCGCTCAGTACGATATATAAGTGATGGATCCATATAGACTTTTCGTACGCGTTATGCTGTTTCGAAAAATAATAACCAAGGCCTGACACATGACTGAAACACCGTTGTTACAGCAGGCTCGACGGTTTCTCGGTGCCTTGCCCCACTGTCAGGCCATCGGCTTGAGTGTCATGGCTATTGATGCCCAGGGCGTGACGCTGATGCTGCCTTATTCTTCAGCGATTGTCGGCAACCCTTTTACGGGCGTGATTCATGGCGGGGCGGTCACCACGCTGATGGACACCACGTGCGGTATCGCCACGCTATGTGTGCTGCCGACGTTCGAAGTGTGCCCCACGCTGGACCTGCGCATCGACTACATTCACCCTGCCCAGGCGCACAAGGCCATTCATGGCCATGCCCAGTGTTACCGGGTGACCCGCGATGTCATCTTTACCCGCGGCTTCGCTTACCAGGACGACCCCGAACAACCCATCGCCCAGGTCATGGGCACGTTCATGCGCCTGGGCGCCGGGATCAAGGGGGGTGCCGCGTTCACCGGCGCCCTGGCCCAAGGAGGGCAGCCATGATCGACCCGGCACTGCGCGAACAGCTGCGCGTGGCCCACGCGCAGAACGATTACGCGGCGCTGCTGGCGCTGATCCCCTACGCGACATTGATCGGCATTCAATGCCGTCGCGAGGAGGAGGGCGTGCTCTATTGCCTGCCGGCCAAGCGCGGCAACATCGGCAACCCCTTGTTGCCGGCCATTCATGGTGGGGTGATCGCCGGGTTCATGGAGTTGGCTGCCGCCTTGCAACTGATGCTGTTCACCGACACCGGGCAGGTGCCCAAAATCATCGACTTCTCCATCGACTATCTGCGCGCCGGGCTCTACCGCGACACCTATGCGCGCTGTCAGCTGTGGCGCCAGGGCCGACGGGTGACCAACGTGGCCATCACGGCCTGGCAGGTCAGTGCCGATGAGCCGATCGCCACTGCGCGGGCGCATTTCAAAATTGATGAACGTACTGCCCCTTGAAATCACTTCCCGAGCCCCCATCTCGTTGTCATCCCGCCGCAAATGCGCTTGAGCCCGCGGCCTGTGCCATCTGATTGGAGTTTGATGACCATGAGTGTGGAAACTCAAAAAGAAACCCTGGGCTTCCAGACCGAGGTGAAGCAACTGCTGCACCTCATGATCCATTCGCTGTATTCCAACAAGGAAATCTTCCTTCGCGAATTGATCTCCAACGCATCCGACGCTGTCGACAAGCTGCGTTTCGAAGCCCTGGCCAAGCCAGAGCTGCTGGAAGGCGGCGCAGAACTGAAAATCCGTGTGAGCTTCGACAAGGCGGCCAACACCGTCACCCTCGAAGATAACGGCATCGGCATGAACCGTGACGACGTGATCACCCACCTGGGTACCATCGCCAAGTCCGGCACCGCCGACTTCATGAAGAACCTGACCGGTGACCAGAAGAAAGACTCGCACCTGATCGGCCAGTTCGGCGTGGGCTTCTACTCCGCGTTCATCGTCGCCGACCAGGTCGACGTGTACAGCCGTCGTGCCGGCACCGCCGCCAGCGAAGGCGTTCACTGGTCCTCCAAGGGCGAGGGCGACTTCGAAGTCGCGACCCTCGACAAGGCCGACCGTGGCACCCGCATTGTCCTGCACCTGAAGGCGGCTGAAAGCGAGTTCGCCGATGGCTGGCGCCTGCGCAATATCATCAAGAAGTACTCCGACCACATCGCCTTGCCGATCGAACTGCCGAAAGAACAGGAAGCGGCCGAAGGCGAGGAGCAGCCAGCCGTCGAATGGGAAACCGTCAACCGTGCCAGCGCCCTGTGGACCCGTCCGCGTACTGAAGTCAAGGACGAGGAATACCAGGAGTTCTACAAGCACATCGCTCACGATTACGAGAACCCGCTGACCTGGAGCCACAACAAGGTCGAAGGCAAGCTCGAATACAACTCGCTGCTGTACGTGCCGGCCCGCGCGCCGTTCGACCTGTACCAGCGCGAAGCGCCACGCGGCTTGAAGCTGTACGTGCAGCGCGTGTTCGTCATGGACCAGGCCGAGTCGTTCCTGCCCCTGTACCTGCGCTTCATCAAGGGTGTGGTCGATTCCAACGACCTGTCCCTGAACGTGTCGCGCGAAATCCTGCAGAAAGACCCGATCATCGACTCGATGAAGACCGCCCTGACCAAGCGCGTGCTGGACATGCTGGAGAAGCTGGCCAAGAACGAGCCTGAGCAGTACAAGGGTTTCTGGAAAAACTTCGGCCAGGTGCTGAAGGAAGGCCCGGCCGAAGATTTCGCCAACAAGGAAAAGATCGCCGGCCTGCTGCGCTTTGCTTCCACCCACGACGACAGTGGCGAGCAGACGGTATCGCTGGCCGACTACCTGGGCCGCGCGAAAGAAGGTCAGGACAAGATCTACTTCCTCACCGGCGAGTCGTATGCGCAGGTCAAGAACAGCCCGCACCTGGAAGTCTTCCGCAAGAAAGGCATCGAAGTGCTGCTGCTGACCGACCGCATCGACGAATGGCTGATGAGCTACCTGACCGACTTCGACGGCAAGGGTTTTGTCGACGTCGCCCGTGGCGACCTGGACTTGGGCAAACTGGATTCGGAAGAAGACAAGAAAGCCCAGGAAGAAATCGCCAAGGACAAGGAAGGCCTGGTCGAGCGCCTGAAAGCCGCCCTGGGTGATAGCGTCAGCGAAGTCCGGGTCTCGCACCGCCTGACTGATTCGCCAGCGATCCTGGCCATCGGAGAGCAGGACCTGGGCCTGCAGATGCGCCAGATCCTGGAGGCCAGCGGCCAGAAAGTACCGGACTCCAAGCCCATCTTCGAATTCAACCCAAGCCACCCGCTGATCGAGAAGCTGGACCACGAGCAGAGCGAAGACCGTTTCGCCGACTTCTCGCACATCCTCTTCGACCAGGCGGCACTGGCCGCTGGCGACAGCCTCAAGGACCCGGCCGCCTATGTGCGCCGCCTGAACAAGCTGTTGGTTGAGTTGTCCGTTTAATCTGTTGCAGCAAAAGCCCGCTTCGGCGGGTTTTTGCGTTTAAGTCCTATCTCTTTGTATTGGGGAAATCACATGACTGTTACCGTTCAATCCGTGGTCTATCAGATCGATGGCAAGCCGTATGAAAGCCGTCTGGTGTATGACGATGCGGTGGTATCCCCGCGTCCGGGTCTGCTGATGGCGCCTAACTGGGCAGGTATCAGTGAGGGAGCCGAGCGGATCGCCCAGTCCGTGGCAGCCGAAGGCTATGTGGTGCTGCTGGCCGACCTGTACGGCCAGGGCGTGCGCCCCAAGGGCAATGAAGAATGCCTGGCCGCCATGATGCCGCTCAAGACGGACCGTGCCTTGCTGCGCAAGCGCATGCAAGTGGCGTTCGAACAGCTGCAAGCGCAGACCACGGCATCGGTGGACAAGGACCAGCTGGCCACTTTCGGTTTCTGCTTCGGGGGTTGCTGCTCCCTGGAGCTGGCCCGCACCGGCGCGCCGCTGAAAGCGGCCGTGTCGTTCCACGGCACCCTGGACACCCCGAACCCGGCCGATGGCAAGAACATCGTCGGCAAGGTACTGGTGCTGCACGGCGCCAGCGACCCGCTGGTACCGAAAGAGCAACTGCCGGCGTTCGAAGAAGAAATGAACGCCGCCGGCGTGGATTGGCAGCTGACCAGCTACGGGGGTGCCTACCACTCGTTCACCGACGTTGAAGCCAACAACCCTGGCGTGCAGATGTACAACAAGACCGTGGCCGACCGGGCGTTCAAGGCCATGCACAACTTGCTGGAAGAAGTGTTCAAGCCAGTCGTCTGATCGGTGCGCCGCGCTTCGCTGTAGCGGGCCTGGGCGCGTCGCCGGTGCATGGGGTTTTCCTGATGCTGCGCGGCGTTCGTGACGCGGCCAGGTTCGCTGCTACGGGGTGGCAGCGGACGCTAGCGGCATCATCCGGGCAATTCGATGCGCTCGGTTTCGCCGGGCACCGTGGGCCAGTCCCGTGCCGCCCACCGGCTACGCGCCTGCTCGATCAGCTTCACGTCGCTGGCCACGAAATTCCAGTTCATCCGGCGTGGCCCGTCCAGTGGCGCACCGCCAAGCAGCACCAGGTGGCAATCGGTCTGTGCCAGCAGCGTGGGTGTTTCGCCCGCGTTCAGTACCAGCAGCGTCAGCGGCTGCACCGCTTCGTCCTCCAGTTCAACCTCGCCCTCCAGTACATACAGCGCCCGTTCCTGATGCTCGTCCGGAATCGATAGCGTGCTGCCTGCGGCCATGTGCACCTCGGCATACAGGGTGGGGGAGAGCACCGGCACCGGTGACGCCAGGCAAAAGCCCGCTCCTGCAATCAAGCGAATTCGAACCCCCAGGGCTTCGCTGACGGGCAATTGGTCTTCTGGGTGGTAGCTGTAGTGGCTCTCGCCCTGTTCGTGGCGCTGGGGCGATGCCAGCCACACTTGCAGGCCGTGCAGGCGCGAGCCGCTGGCGCGCAGGTCGTCCGGTGTGCGTTCCACATGGGCAATGGCCTTGCCGGCGGTCATCCAGCTCACGTCGCCCGGCCCCACGCGCTGGTCCGAACCCAGGCTGTCCTTGTGCAGCAGCGCGCCTTCGAACAGGTAGGTCAGGGTCGACAGGCCGATATGCGGGTGCTGGCGGATGTTCACGCCGTCACCGGGTGCGTAGGAGGTGGCCAGCATGTGGTCGAAAAACACGAAGGGCCCCACCGCACGGCGCTGGCGTGACGGCAGCGGGCGCAGGATCGGCTGGCCTTCGACGTGTTCGGCGGGTGGCTTGATCACCAGGTGCGGCATGGCGAGGCTCCTGTCACTGGCTGAACGCGCCTTCAGCCAGGGTGGTGGTGATGGTGACTTCGGTGGTGGTCATGAGTTTGTGCACGGGGCAGCGATCGGCCACGCGGTGCAGTTCGGCGCGCTGTTCGGCGGTGAGCACGCCCTTGAGGGTCAGGGTCACGTTGATGGCGTATTTGCCTTTCTGCTCCTGGCTGTCATCACGCTGTATGTCGACCGAGACGCCGGTCAGGGGAATGCCTTTCTTCCGGGCGTAGTACTTGAGCGTCAGGGCCTTGCAGGCGCCCAGGGCTGCGTCGAAGTAGTCGTGGGGGGAGGGTGCTGAGTCGTCACCGCCCAAGGCCTGGGGCAGGTCGGTGAACAGCTGATGGTCGTCGATTTGCAGACTATGGCGGTAGCTGTCGGCGGATTCGGTGTTGAGGGTGATGGTCATCGGGCTGTCCTTGGGCGTGATGGGAACAGGCAGCATAACCTTTTTGGGATTTGTGTCGCCTGCTTCCCGGGCTTGCCCGGGAAACAGGCGCCGCAAAACCAAAAAAAACGGCACCCGAAGGTGCCGTTCCTTGCAGCAAGGGGGTGAGCCCTTACTTGCCCTGCCAGCGCTTGAGTACCAGCGTGGCGTTGGTGCCGCCGAAACCGAAGCTGTTGCTCATCACGGTGTCGATCTTGGCGTTTTCCTGGGTCTGGCGCAGGATCGGCATGTCGGCGACGGCTGGGTCCAGCTCGTCGATGTTGGCGGAGCCGGCAATGAAGTTGCCTTCCATCATCAGCATGCAGTAGATCGCTTCGTGAACGCCAGCGGCGCCCAGGGAGTGACCCGACAGGCTCTTGGTGGAGCTGATGGCCGGGGCCTTGTCACCGAACACTTCGCGAACACCTTTCATTTCCGCGACGTCGCCGACCGGGGTCGAGGTGCCGTGGGTGTTCAGGTAATCGATAGGCGTGTCGACGGTGGACAGCGCCTGCTGCATGCAGCGGATGGCGCCTTCGCCGCTCGGGGCAACCATGTCGTAACCGTCGGAAGTGGCGCCGTAACCGACGATTTCCGCGTAGATCTTGGCGCCACGGGCCAGGGCGTGTTCCAGCTCCTCGACCACCACCATGCCGCCACCGCCGGCGATGACGAAGCCATCACGGTCGTTGTCGTAGGCGCGGGAAGCTTTTTCCGGGCTGTCGTTGCGCTTGCTGGACAGGGCGCCCATGGCGTCGAACAGGAACGACTGGCTCCAGTGCTCTTCTTCACCGCCGCCGGCGAAGACGATGTCCTGCTTGCCCATCTGGATCTGTTCCATGGCGGTACCGATGCAGTGAGCACTGGTGGCGCAGGCGGAAGCGATGGAGTAGTTCAGGCCCTTGATCTTGAAGGGGGTGGCCAGGCACGCCGACACGGTGCTGCTCATGGTGCGGGTGACGCGGTAGGGGCCGACGCGCTTGACGCCTTTCTCGCGCAGGATGTCCAGCGCTTCCATCTGGTTCAGGGTCGACGCACCGCCGGAGCCGGCGATCAGGCCGGTACGCGGGTTCGAGACCTGCTCTTCGGTCAGGCCCGAGTCCTTGATGGCATCAGCCATGGCCAGGTAGGCGTAGGCGGCGGCGTGGCCGACGAAGCGGTACACCTTGCGGTCGATCAGTTCTTCGAGGTTGAGGTCGATGGAGCCGGAAACCTGGCTGCGCAGACCCATTTCGGCATATTCCGGGTTGAAGCGGATGCCAGGGCGGTTTGCACGCAGGTTTGCGGAGACGGTGTCTTTGTCATTGCCCAAGCAGGAAACAATGCCCAGACCAGTGATAACGACGCGGCGCATGCGGATAACCCTTAGAAATTTTCGGTGGATGTGAACACGCCGACCCGGAGGCCTTCGGCGGTGTAGATCTCTTTGCCGTCAACGCTGACGGAACCGTCGGCGATGGCCAGGTTCAGCTTGCCCTTGAGGACGCGCTTGATCTGAATGTTGTACGTGACTTTCTTGGCGGTTGGCAGCACCTGGCCGAAGAACTTCACTTCGCCCGAACCCAGTGCCCGGCCACGGCCCGGCAGGCCTTGCCAGCCCAGGAAGAAGCCGACCAGCTGCCACATGGCGTCGAGGCCCAGGCAACCTGGCATCACCGGATCACCTTCGAAGTGGCAGGCGAAGAACCACAGGTCCGGGTTGATATCCAGCTCGGCGACCAATTCACCTTTGCCGTACTTGCCGCCTTCGTTGCTGATGTGGACGATGCGATCGACCATCAGCATGTTACCGGCGGGCAATTGCGCGTTACCGGGGCCGAACATTTCGCCGCGGCTGCAGCTCAGTAGTTCATCCCGAGTAAAGGCGTGTTGTTTGGTCATGCGAGCTCCTCAATAGTCCCGTGTGGCAGTGGGGCAAATTCTCCCGGCCGTGCCAAAGCGATTGCGCCTTTGGCAAGGCAGCCTACACATAGACTATTGCGTTGTAGTGAAAGTCACAGCGCCAGGGACAAAGAAGTACACCTGTGCACTGAAATTTTTTATCCAGGCTGTTCATTTTGCCTGACATAACGTCTAAGACTGCCGCACTTTAACATTTATCGCCAGCCCCGGCTGCCTCTGGGGCGCATTTAGGCAGCCAGCCAGCGCTGCAGGATCTGCTTGAGATCAGTGCGCTTGAACGGTTTGGCCAGGTAATCGTTCATCCCGGCGTGCAGGCAGGCCTCGCGGTCACCCAGCAAGGCGTTGGCGGTCAGGGCGATGATGGGCAGGCGCGCATGTTCAGGCAACTGGCGAATGCGCCGGGTGGCCTCGTAACCGTCGACGATCGGCAGGCGGCAGTCCATCAGCACGGCGTCGAATGGTTGCTGGCCGACCTCATGGATGGCCTGGGCGCCGTCGCCCACCACGCACACCACGCACCCCAGGCTGCGCAGCATGGCTTCGATCACCGTCTGGTTGACCGGGTTGTCTTCCACCAGCAGCACCCGTTTGCCCACCCCCTGGGCATCGTCACCCAGGCGTGGCTCACGCAGTGGCGTGGCAGTGCGCTGGCTCAGCGCCAGGGGGATTTGCAAGGTGAAGAGTGAGCCGTTGCCTTCGTGGCTTTCGGCCTGCAACGTGCCGCCCATGCGTTCGGCCAGGGTACGGGCGATGGGCAGCCCCAGGCCGGTGCCGCCATACCGGCGGCTGATGCTGCTGTCAGCCTGCTGGAACGCCACGAACATGTTTTCCAGGCGCTCGGCGCTGATGCCGATGCCGGTATCGCGCACGGTGCAGGTCAACCAGATCAGCTGGTGGTCCAGCACCTGCCAGTGGGCGTCGATCTGCACGCTGCCCACTTCGGTGAACTTGATGGCATTGCCGATCAGGTTCACCAGGATCTGGCGGATGCGCGTGGGGTCGCCCTCGACCTGCAGTTGATCGATGCCCTGGGGCAGGTTCAGGTTCAGGCTGAGGTTGCGCGTGCTGGCGTTATGCTGGAAGGCCTGGGCACAGCTGGCCACCAGTTCGCCGAGGTTGAACGGGATGTGCTCCAGTTCCAGCGCCGCGCGCTCGATGCGCGAGAAGTCGAGAATGTCGTTGATGACCTTGAGCAAGTGCTCGGTGGACTGGGTGGCCAGGGCCGCGTATTCGTGCTGCTCCTCGGTCATGGTCGTGGTTTCGAGCAATTGCAGCATGCCCAGCACGCCGTTCATGGGCGTGCGCAGTTCGTGGCTCATCATCGCCAGGAAATCCGACTTGGCGCTGTTGGCGCGCTCCGCCTGCTCGCGGGTGCTGACCAGTTGCTCGATGGTCTGGCGCTGTTCGCGGCCGGCCGCTTCCAGGCCCCTGGCCAGGTTATTGATGTGCCGGGCCAGGCTGCCCAGCTCGGCGTCATCAACGACGGGTAGCGGCGCCTTGAAATCACCTTCCTGGATAGCCTTCACGGCCAGGCCCATCTGGCTGATGGGGCGCGCCAGGCTCAGGGCCAGGCGGCGTGCCAGCAGAAAACTGAACAGCAGGGCAAACAGGGCCAGCACCGCGGCCTTGAGCAGGATTTCCTGCTGGCGCTGGTTGAACGCGTCGTTGGACATGCCGACGATGACCCGGCCCACGCAGTCGGGCTGGCCCACGCGCAGGTAGTTGTCATGGCCCTGGTCGGCACGCTGCAGGCGAATGCTGGCCTGGAACACCTGGACCTTGGCCCCGTGGTCCTGGCTGGCGTCCGGCTGTTCCACGTACAGCACCACCCGGTCGTTACTGTCCTGCACTTCCAGGAAACGCACATGGGGAATTTCCAGGGTGGCGCGCAGCAAGCTGTCAAGCACCGTGGTGTTGTTGCTGATGACGCCGAATTCGGCCGCCGGCGCCAGCTGGTTGGCGATCAACTGGCCAGTGCGGGTCATTTCCTCATGCAGGTCATGAAGGCGCACGAACGTGAAAAAACCGGTCAGCAGCAGCGTCAACAGCAAGGCGGGGCCCAGGCAGATCACCTGGGTGCGGCTATGGATATCCCAGCCGGGACGCCATTTCATTGGGGGCTATCTCGCACGGTGCGGCCTTGGTGGGTAAGCAAAAGCCGAACATTTTAACCGCATGTGTCAACATTTCCAGTGATGTCTACACACGCGGCTACGCTTTGCCTGCACGGGTTCGCCCGTGGGACTGGCCGCGGCGGCCATGCTCCGTATAATGCAGGCGTCGCCCACTTTTTTGGTTTTGATGGATTGGATATGACTGAACAGCAGCCTGTCGCAGTGCTGGGGGGCGGGAGTTTCGGCACCGCCGTGGCGAACTTGCTGGCCGAGAATGGCCATGCCGTGCGCCAATGGATGCGCGACCCGCAGCAGGCCGAGGCGATCCGCACCCAGCGCGAGAATCCGCGTTACCTCAAGGGCATCAGGATCCACCCCAATGTCGAGCCGGTCACCGACCTGCTGGCCACCCTGCAAGGCAGCCAGCTGATCTTCGTGGCCCTGCCTTCCAGCGCCTTGCGCAGTGTGCTGGCGCCCCACGCGCAGTTGCTGGCCGGGCGCATGCTGGTCAGCCTGACCAAGGGCATCGAAGCCCAGACGTTCAAGCTCATGAGCGAGATCCTCACCGATATCGCCCCCGCTGCGCGCATCGGCGTGCTGTCGGGGCCGAACCTGGCCCGCGAAGTGGCCGAGCATGCGCTGACCGCCACGGTGGTGGCCAGCGAGGACGAGGGGCTGTGCGCCGAGGTGCAGGCCGCGCTGCACGGGCCTACGTTTCGCGTGTACGCCAGCAGTGACCGCTTCGGCGTCGAGCTGGGCGGGGCGCTGAAGAACGTCTACGCCATCATCGCCGGCATGGCGGTGGCACTGGGCATGGGCGAGAACACCAAGAGCATGCTGATCACCCGGGCGCTGGCGGAAATGACCCGCTTCGCCGTGAGCCAGGGCGCCAACCCCATGACCTTCCTGGGCCTGGCCGGGGTGGGCGACCTGATCGTCACCTGCTCCTCGCCCAAGAGCCGCAACTACCAGGTCGGCCATGCGCTGGGGCAGGGGTTGAGCCTGGAAGAAGCGGTGACGCGCCTGGGCGAAGTCGCCGAGGGCGTCAATACCCTCAAGGTGCTCAAGGCCAAGGCGCAGGAACTGAATGTGTACATGCCGCTGGTAGCCGGGTTGCACGCGATCCTGTTCGAAGGGCGTACCCTGGCCCAGGTGATCGAGCTGCTGATGCGCGCCGAACCCAAGACCGACGTCGATTTCATTTCCATCAGTGGTTTCAACTGATACGCAGGAGCAACGGACATGAGTGATTCGCCTCTCAAACCCAGCCAGGAATCAATCCTGCTGCGGGTGCTGTGGATGGTGCTGTATGTACTGGTGTGGCAAGTGGCGCAATTGCTGCTGGGCGCCGTGGTGCTGATCCAGTTGATCTACCGCCTGGTCTATGGCGCACCGAACCTGAGCCTGATGAACTTCGGCGATAGCCTGAGCCAGTTCATGGCCCAGATCGGTCGTTTCGGCTGCTTCCATACCGAGCAGAAACCCTGGCCCTTCGCCGATTGGCCCAGTGCCCGCCCGCCGGAAGGCGAGGCGCCGCACAGCGTGCCACCGGCACCTCACCCGGCGCACGACGAGGAGCCCAAACTGTGAAGCTATGGATCCTGCGTCATGGCGAGGCACAGGGCCATGCGGCCAGTGACAGCCTGCGCGAACTGACCGACCATGGCCGTGAACAGGTGTTGCGCAGCGCCGCGCACCTGCTGGGTGAACCGGTCACCGCCCTCTACGCCAGCCCGTATGTACGCGCGCAGCAGACCGCGGGTATCGTTCATGAAGCCCTGGCCCTGGAGCAGCCCATCGTCACCGTGCCGTGGTTGACGCCCGAGACCGACCCTGCCGAGGTGATCAGCCGGTTGGATGCGCTGGCCCAGGACAACGTACTGCTGGTGAGCCATCAGCCGTTGGTAGGGGCCCTGGTGGGCCTGCTGGAGAACGGCCACCTGAAAACCCCACGAGGCATGGACACCGCCAGCCTGGCGGTTCTGGAAGGGGAGTGGCCGCTGGCCGGCCTGCTCAGCGTCAAGGCCGTGCATCACGCCTGAGACCGATGGCGGAACGGCCAAATGCCCGCCTGGAACCGCCCCGTCGCTTGCCTCCCTCGTGGGCGGCAAAGATAGTGGGGCGGTTGATTGCGGCAGCTCAGACCCCGGCATCGCCGGGCGCCAGGGCCGCCATGAATATTCCGGTACAAGGACACTTCCATGACCCTATGGCGCACCGAACCCAACCTCGCGCAGTTCAACGAGGCGCAGAAAAACACCATCGGCGAAGTACTCGACATTCGCTTCGAAGCCGTCGACGCCGAGTCGCTCACCGCCAGCATGGCCGTCGATCATCGCACTCACCAGCCCTACGGCCTGCTGCATGGCGGTGCCTCGGTGGTGCTGGCCGAAACCCTGGGCTCCATGGCGAGCTACCTGTGCATCGACCCCAGCACCCATTACTGCGTGGGGCTGGAGGTGAACGCCAACCATGTACGCGGTGTGCGCAGTGGCCGGGTCACCGGCGTGGCGCGGGCGGTGCACATCGGCCGTACCACTCACGTGTGGGACATTCGCCTGAGCGACGAGCGCGGCAAGCTCAACTGCATCTCGCGGCTGACCGTGGCCGTGGTGCCGCTGGGCGAGAACCCGCCAGGGCGTTAAGGGCCATTTCGTCGGGTCGCATCAACGCCCCTCCGGGGTTCATGCATTCATGGCACGGACAACGCTGGCATGAATGCAGTTGGCGACGATACGGCTGCGCAGGCTCCAGTCGGTATTGATGATGTAGAACTTCTGGATATAGCTGTTCTCGTCCTCGGAGTGGAACCACTGGTCGATCTTGTCACTGAAGTCGTCCGGCACGAACAGCGGCAGCGCGTACTTGGCGCACTGAATGGCACGCAACTGGCCGTCGGGCTTGTACTCTTCGGCGACGTCGTCCATGAAGATCTTGAGGGTGGCAGCGGTATTGGTGTTGCTGCCGCTCCAGCACTGCTTCACGCGGTCGCAGAACGGCGGGTGCCACGCGGGGCCGTCATAGGCCAGCACCAGGTTCTTGCCCGGGTGGTTCAACCACAGGTGGACAAGGTTTTTGCCCAGCACATCGGCTGGCAGGCAGCGGTGCCCCACGCGGTCCATGAGCATGGCCTGGAACTCCTGGTGTATGGCGGGCGTGAAGCCGTGCAGCTCGTGGAAATCGAGGACGATGATTTCCTTCTGGGTATCGGCGGCGCTGTAGAAGTCCAGCAACGGCCCGAGGAGGTCGGCTTCCAGGCTCACGCCGGTGGTGGTGAAATGCGTCAGTTGGAAGCGCCTGGGGTCGCCGACCCGGAACTGTTCACAGCACTGCACGCGCAGGTCCAGTACCCGGATGCCCCCGCGAATCTGCTTGATCAGCGACACGTCCTGAGTAACCTCGTGGGGCAGTTGCATCTGGACGTAGTGTTCTTTATTGCTGCCCGAATCATGGCTGCCAGGCAACACCAGTTTGTCGATGGACAGGTTGCCGATGATGGCGTTGTTGCCCATCCAGGCGTGCAGACGGTCTTGATTGTTGACTCTCATGATGACCCTTCCTTGGCAATGCTCGTGAGTGGCGTATCGATGCGCGATACCCGACCATGCTAAGGCTGGGGTGGCGGCGGGCCGAGCCGGAAAGCTTGCCCCCCCCCCGGCCGTGATGGCAATTTTGCCTTGGTGTGATTGACACAAATGCCATCGCTTCACTAGGATGGCATTCAAGCGCCGATTTAAGACAGCTACTTGCGGGGCGCAGGGGTTTCCCAGGGAAACGCCGAAATACCGCTAAAACGCTGGTTCGGTGTTGCCTCCCACCGCAGCCCAGCGGGACTTGCGAGGCTTGGAAAAACACCACCATGAGTTGCCCCCGTCCTATCGTGTGCCTGGCGCCGCTTCCGGCAAACGGTGCAGTGCGTACTCCACGCATTCTGCTGGTTGGCCAGCACCAACCCACGTTGCTGCGTTACCTCGATGGCTGGCCGCGGCGTGCAGGCAAGGCCTGTGCATCGCTGATCCAGTTTGTCTCGCCCGGCGAGTCGCTGGCGCATCTGGCAAACGATCGGTTCGACCTGGCCGTGGTGCATTCGCCGCGCCCCGATCAGGCGGCCCACGTCATTGGCCACCTGACCCGGGTAGCACGTCAGGGGTTGGTGACCTTGCGTCAGGCTCGCTGATCGCGCCCAGGTTTGATAATGTGCTAGCACACTGGCGCGGGTCGCTGTCTACCCCGTGTACAGGCTGCCCAGCGCACGTGCGCGGCCCTGCACCCCCGGACCTCTGCGGGGCTGCATCCAAGGACAGGGGTCCGGCGTTTGCCCTGAAGATGCAGGGCGGGTGGGCAGTGCGGCCTAAATGGAAGATCGGATAAGTGAGCGCTTAATGTCCTTGGCGAGAGAAAAGCTGTTGACCACGGCCTTGGAGCTTTTTCTGTATGAAGGTTTCCAATCCGTCGGCGTAGATCGTGTCATCAAGTGTTCCGGCATCAGTAAAATGACGCTGTACAAGTATTTCTCTTCGAAGGACGATCTGATCGAAGAGTGCCTCAAGCGTTATCACGCCGAGATCATCGCGGAGATCCAGCAGCGGGTTGCCCAGTCGCCGTTAGTCATGGAACCACAGATAGCAGGGCTGCTGGCGTGGTACCGGGCCAAATTCATTGACACCTCGGTGCGCGGCTGCCTTTTCGTCAGTGCCGCCAACCTGTACAGCGAGCCCGAGCACCCTATTCATCAGGTGTGCCAACTGCACAAGCAGACCTTGATCGAGCTCTTCTCCCGGTTACTGCAGATGTTCGGCTATGCCAACCCTCAGGCGCTGGCGCTGCAGTGCCTGATTCTGTTCGAAGGCGCGCGCAATCTCTCCGCGATCGGCATCACCGGCGACTCCCTGGATGCCGCCACCCAGGTACTGACCGTGCTATTGCAGCATCACCGCGTGGCGGTGGCGGCGTCGGCTTGAGCGTCCAAGGACCGCGGCCAACGCCAGTACCAGCGCACAGCCACTGCCCAGGGGCCAGAGGCGCCACCTGAGGTAAGGGGGCGAGCCTGTCATGGGCACGACATCGCCACGCAGTACACCGCTCTGGAATGACGCGAGGCGGGCCTGTACATGCCCCAATGGGTCGACCAGCACGGTGATGCCGCTGTTGGTGGCCCTGACCATCCACCGCCCGCTTTCCAGCGCGCGCATTCTGGCTATCTGCAGGTGCTGGGCCGGCCCGATCGAGCGGCCGAACCAGGTATCGTTGCTGACCGTGACGATGAGTTGGCCATGGCTGGCCTGCTCGGCCGACAATTGCGGGAACACCCCTTCATAACAGATCAGCGGAGCGACGGTGATGCCTTTGGCCAGCAGCGGCGGTTGCCGGGGAGGCCCTGGGCTGAAGTTCGACATGGGCAGGTCGAACAACCCCATTACCGCCCTCAGGTATTGCTGCAGCGGCACATATTCACCAAAGGGAACCAGCTTTTGCTTGAAGTAGGTGCCGGTGCCGGCGCCGATCACCATCAGGCTGTTATAGAAACGCTGGCCCCCGTGGCCATCGGCTTGGCTCACCGGAATGCCGGTGATCAACGCCTGATGGCGGCCCTTGAACGCTTCATCCATCGCACGCAACGGTGGCCCCACGTCCTCGCGCAGCAGTGCGATGGCGTTTTCCGGCCACACCACCAGATCGGCGTCGCCATGGGGCGCCGTCAATTGGCGATAATGGTCAAGCGTCGAACGCGCATAGGCCGGGTCCCATTTGAGTTGCTGCGCCACATTGCCTTGTACTGCCGCTATTTTCAGTGCCGGGCCTGCCGGTTGGGTCCAGGCGTAGCCGTTGGCCAGCAAGCCCGTGGCCCAGGGTGCGAACAACAAGGCCACCGCCCTTAGCGCTTGCCGGGGGCGGCGGTGCCAGGCGCGGGCGCTGGCAAGCAGGGCCGCCGTCAGCGCCAGCGCGGCCGAAATCAGCCACACCCCACCCAGCGGAGCCAGCGCGGCGAGGGGGCCGTCCAGCTGTGAATAGCCCAGCAGCAGCCAGGGGAAACCACCCAGCAGCACACTGCGCAGCACTTCCATGGCCAGCCATAGCGCCGCGAAGGCCAGGGCATCAGCCACAGGGGCCTGGTCGCGCCTGAAGTAGCGCGCCCACAGATAAGCGTGCACGGCAAAAAGCAGCGCTAGCCCCGCGCAAAACCCAACGGTCAGCGCGAGGGCCAGTGGCAAGGGCGCGTCACCGAAATCGCGGATGCTGACGTAGACCCAGCTGGTGCCTGCCCCGAAGCTGCCGAACCCATAGCACCAGCCCTGCCGGAAGGCCAGCCGGGCAGGCAGGGTTTTCAAGCCATGGTAGAACAGCGCGGCGGACAGCAGCGCCAGGGGCCAGAGATTGAAGGGCGCCAGGGCGAGCGGCATCAGTGCGCCTGCTGCCAGCGCCAGGAGATAACCGTTGCAGGGACGGCAAGTGATCGGAAACATCGAAACTCCTTGATCCAGTCGGACACCGATAGCGGCCCGATGCCAGCTCTGTTTTCAGCTAGGCTGAGGGTCTACAGGACGTTTGCAGGGTCATGATGAAAATCCACCAGATCAGAAATGCCACCCTCGTGTGTGAGCTGGCCGGTCATCGAATCCTCGTCGACCCCATGCTGGGGCAGCGATTCGCGCACCCCCCCTTGCGGCTCTTCAGCCACTGCAGCCGAAACCCCGTGGTCGACTTGCCCAGTGAGGCCGCGGCGTTGCTGGACACGGTGACGCACTGCCTGATCACCCACTGCCAGCGAGGCCACTTCGACCATCTCGACCGGCCGGGTGCCAAATGGCTGCGTGAGCGCGGCATCCCGGTGATATGCACCCCACACGATGCACGCTACCTGGCACGCCAGGGCCTGAACGTCGAGCCATTGGCCGCCGTGCCTGGCGAGCCCGAAGGGTGGTTGGGCGGTACGGTCACCACGGTGCGCTGTACCCATGGCCTGGGCCTGATCGGCGGGTTCATGGAACACGGTGTCGGCTATTTCCTGCAGATGCCGGGCGAACCCAGCCTGTACCTGGCAGGCGATACCGTGTTGACCGACACGGTGCGCGATTTCGTCCTCCAGCACCAACCGCAGGTCTCGGTGATCCCGGCCGGCGGGGCACAGTTGGACATCGGCAGCGAAATCATCATGGGCATCGACGAAGCGCTGCAGTTCGCTCAGCTGGCTACCGGCCAGGTGGTAGCCAACCACCTGGAGGCCCTCAATCATTGCCCGGTCACCCGACGCGAACTGGCTGCCCGGGCCGAACAGGTCGGCCTGGGCGAGCGCTTGCATATTCCGGCCGATGGTCAGGCACTGGCGTTCAATTATCCAGTTTCCCGGCAGGTACCGCCTGTGTGGCAGGCGTCGGCTGCGGCGCCCCCTGCGCCTTGCCGCCCACGCGTGGGTTGAAGATGAACCGAGGCCTGAACATCAGGGCCAGCGCGGGCACGAGAGTCAGCGCAGCCAGCACGCTGACCAGCATCGCTACCACGATGAACATCGACAGCCACAGGTGCACGTTATAACCGAAGGATAACGCCAGCACGCCGTAGCCACCGGCGACCGCAGTGGCCACGAACAATGAGGCCTTGCCGGCGGTGGCCAAAGTGGTGTGCACGGCGTTTATGGCGTCCTGGCCCGTACGAATCTGCTCACGCAGCCGGTAGAGGATATAGATCGCGTAGTCGGCGCCAATCCCGACGGCCATGGCCGAGATCAACGAGTTGGGAATGTTCAACGGAATGTGAGCCAGGCCCATGATGCCGAAGATCGCCACCACCGCCAACGCCAGTGGCGTGAGGATGATCAGCCCGGCGAACGGGGAGCGGAACACCAGCGTGGAAATCACGAAAATGGCCAGTGCCACCTGGATGATGTTGCGGATCTTGCCGTGGACCAGGGTGTCGGTCATGGCCAGGGTCTGGGCCGCGGAGCCACCGAAGGTCACTTTCACGTCGGCGGGGAACACCTTGGTGGCCTCGCCGCGCAACTGGGTCAGCAAGGTCTGGATAGCCTGGTTGTCACCGGTCTTGAGCAGTAGCGTGACCTTCGCCCGACGGTAGTTGTAGTCCACGTAGGCATCGAAGTCGCCGGGTTCCCCGGACATCGAGTAGAGCAGCAGGTACTGGGAAATCAGGTTCTGGTTATCGGGCACCTGGTCGAACGCTGGCTGGTCGGCGTGCATGGCCTTGTTCATGCGCCGCACAAACGTGGCGATGGACAGGGTCTTGCCGACATCCGGCCGGGCTTCGGCGAACTGCTGCAACTGGTCGATGGCGCCCATGACGTCCGGGCGCTTGATGGTATCGGGCTGGTCACCTTCAACCATCACGTACAGGCTGTTGGTGCCGCCGAGGCCGGCATTCAGGAAGGCATCATCCTTCTGGATATCGAGGTTGGCCGAGAAGTAATTCTTGCTGGCGTTGTTGATGACCACCTGCTGCATGCCATAGACCATCCCCAGGGTCGCCACCGTGACACCGGCCAGCAGCAGGGCGCGGCTACGTGGCTGGATGACCAGGCGCGCGGCGGCGGCCGGCAAGCGGTCCCACGCGCGCGGGCGCGTCTCCTTCTGCATGGCCTTGTCAGACGGTGGCTTGAGCAGGGAGCGGATGGACGGGATGAAGGTCATTTCCAGCAGCATGGCGCTGAGAATGCCAATGCCAGTGAACACGCCGAACGAGCGAATGGTGGGAATGTCGAACACCAGCAGCGAGAAAAAGCCGACGGCGGCAATGCTGCCGGCAATCAGCATCACCGGGCCGACGCCCGTCAGCGAGCGTATCACCGCTTCGCGGTTGGCCTGCACGGGGCTCACATCTGTCCCGCGCAATTGGCCATACGCTTCGTAATAACGCTTGAGCAGTTGCACCGCATGGCCAGCCGCCACGGCCAGGATCAGAATCGGTGTGGCCGAGTTGAAAATGTCCATGGGTTGGTGCAGCGCGCCCATGAAGCCGATACCCCACACCACGGCCATCAACGCCGTCACCAATGGCAGCACCAAGCCCTGCCAGGTTCGGAAAGCCTCGAGGTGCAACAGGCCGATGACCAGGATGGCGATGGGAAACAGGATGTTGATGCGCTTGGCGTATTGCTCGGTCTTCTCCAGGTACACCGGGTCGCCGCCATAGGTGATGGTCAGGTCGGGGGAGGCCTGGGCATCGGCAATGGCGCGTATGGGTTCGACCATCGCAGTGAAGCCGTCGGTGCGCTCCTTGAGTTCCACCAGGATGGCGGCGGTGCGTCCGTCAGCGGAGATCACGGTTTTCTGGTAGGCCGGGTTTTGCGCCAGGGCCTGCTTGAGTGCCGCGTAATCCACTTCGCCAAGGTCGTCGGGCAGCAACGGCCGGGCCTCGAAACCTTCCTCGGTGCCTTTGATGCCTTTGGACGAGCGGCTGGCCAGGCTCAGCAGAGTCGAATGCACGACACCGGGGGCGACGCTCAATTGCTCGGTGATTTTCTGTACGGCTTGCAGCACCTGGGGCTGGTAGACATCACCGGTCTTGGGCGTGATGCCGATCAGCATCAGGTACTTGGAGCCGAATACCGATTCCAGGTAGTTGGTGGTCTTGATCAGAGGGTGGTCCTGGGGTGCCAGGGTCGCCGGGTTGATAGCGATCCTGACGCTGGCACCGAATGTCCCCAGCACGGCAGTGATGACCAGCGTGACCAGAATGATCAACACGCGCTGGCGCAGGATGAACGTCGCGTACTTGTACATGGGTCGAGTCCTTGGGCGGGTACTGGGGGAGTCAGGCCGGGAGGGGGGCAGGTGCCCGCCCGAGCTTGCCGAGGATCAGCCCGACCACGTTCGACAAGCGAGTGCCGGCTTCCGACAGTTCTGCCAGGGTGAGGCTGATGTTGTAGTTGTCTTCGATGGCGCAGACGAACAGCGACAGGGCCATGGAGTCGAAATTGTCACAGGCGCGCACGTCGAAATCGGCGGGGCGTTGCCCGCCATCGGTCATTTCCAGTTCGCCCAGCAGGGAAGACAGTTCAGTCAGGAGTTGTTCTTGCATCATGGTGTTCAGGCTCTGGCAGCTAGGGGCAAGCCGAGCGTCACGCTCGGCTTGGCAGGGTCAAAGGGCAGTGGATTCGTGCAGGCGCTGAAGTTCGAAGATGAACTTGATCTTGTGCGTGGGCGTACGCTCCAGCTTGCGCGGCAACAAGTAGATGCGGGTTCTGGAAATGGTTGCCGTGATGCCCGATGTCGCGTTGGCGAAGTCGACGGCCCGGCCGAACAACTGGCGCAGCACGGTGGCCTGGGCGATGCCTTGCTGCCGCGCGCTGATGTAGTCGGGGTCTTTCTCGATACGCGCGTAGTCCGGGTACAGGTACGCCGTCAGGCAGTCATCCTCGGGGGCGGCGTGGATGACCATGGCGTCCTTGATGTAGAGGCTGCGCACCATCAGGTTGGACATTTTCTGCGGGTCGACGTAACTGCCGTCGTGCCAGCGCAGCAACTCCTTCTTGCGGCCCACGATATACAGGGAACGTTGCTCATCGACGTAGGCCACGTCGCCCGTGTCGTAATAGCCATCGTCCGACAGCGGCAGCTCCATGCCCAAGTAGCCTGCGCTGATGGTTGGCCCCTTGAGCAGCAGATTGCCGGCCGGGCGAGGCAGGCCCGGAATGCTGTGCAGGCCCTCCAGGCGGAACGCCAGGCCGTCGATGATACGGCCGGTGGAACCCAGCACGATGTCGTTGAGCTTGTTGCGCGAGATGATGCCCGAGCATTCCGTGGCGCCGTAGATGTCCATGATGGTCACCCCCAGCTTGCCGAAAATCTCGATGATGGCCGGGTCCAGCTTCATCGACGACGACACGCCGTAGCTGAAGTAGCCGCCCAGCTTGTTTCGCAGCAGGATACTGGCGGCGGTCAGCTTGGCCTTGTCCAGTGTGCCCAGGTCATAGGTATCGCCTTTCAGCTCGATCTGCGTGAGGTGGTTGTAGACCGTGTTCATCACCGGCTTCACGCGCATCTCTTCCAGCACTTCCTTGAGCACGTAGATCCAGAACTTGGGCACTGCCATCAGTGCCTTGATGCGGAAACCGGCGTTCTTCAACCGTTTGATTTCGTTTTCCAGCACACCGTCTTCATCCGGCTCGCGGGTGAAGTATATGACGGTAAAGCCCCGAGTCTTGGTCAGGAGGAATTCGACCAGCGTGGCGATGTGGGTATAGGGGCCGATATTGAGGATCGCTTCGTTGGGGCGCAGGTTGAGCACGTCCACCGACTCGTTGACCTGGTGCACGATGTTGCGCTGGGTGATCTGCACCACCTTGGGCAGGCTGGTGGTACCCGAAGTGGGGTACAGGCCCAGCACCACGTCAGGCTCGCTCAGCAGCGGGTTCGGGCTGACTGCAGGCCCGTTGCCGTACTGCTCGACCACCTGGCTGACATACAGCAGTTCGGGGTGCTGCTGCCTGAACGCGCGCGGGTCGACACCCTGGTCTTCGAAGGTGACCAGCAGGTCGGCGATCACGAACAGCGGGCTCTGGCCGGCCTGGTCGCAGACGTCCTTGAGCCGAGCGTACTGGCCCATGCTGACCAGCACCGTGTCCAGTGGACTGATGCCCAGGATGTGCAGCATCTCGACGTCATTGATCTTGGTATCGATGGGAAAGAGGCGGTTGGCGGTATAGAACGAGGCGTGGGCGTAGACGTCCCATTCGAAGCGGTTCTTGCAGAAGGTGCCCAGCACCTTGCCACTGCCAGGCCGCGCCTGCAGGAAGCGCACCATGGCCTTCACCGCATGGGCGTACTCGCCGAAATGGATCTTTTCATAACCGGCGCCAGTGTCATGGACGATGGCTGGCCGGCTGGCGTAAGCGTCGAAGCACAGGTCGACCACATCACTGATCGAGTCGATCCGGTCGTAGGATTTGAAAGGCTCGGCGCGGCCAAGGCTGAACAGTTTAGAGAGCATGGTCGTGTTCCTGTACGCGAGCGTCATCGCTCAGCAGTTGGTGGTTGAGCTCCTGGTCACCGAGCTGGAAACCGTGGGTGCTCTGCATGCGGATCAATTCGTAGACCTGGCGCGGACGGATGTTGCCTTTGCTGTAGGAGGCATTGGCACCTTCGAAACCGAGCATGATGGTTTCCGAAAGGCAGCCGAATGCGTTCGTGCCCTCGGGGAAACCGACGAAGCGGATCAGCGAGCCTTCGGGCAGCTTGGCCAGGCCGGAGTCGAAGACATGCTGGTGGTCCCCGCCCTGGCGGCGCAGCTCGTTGAATTCGCGGCTGAGGTTCGACGGCACCGACACGCAGGCGACGATGGCGTCGGGGCGTACCATGTGCGGTTTGATCAGTTCCGGGTCAGGGGAGTTGGTGGAAACGATCACCACATCGGCGCTGGCCAGGTCGGTAAAGCCACCCAGGTGCAACGGCAACTGGCTGGCAAGCAGGTGATCGACCAGGGCGCTATCCTGGTGCGCCTGCTCGGGCAGCCGGCCTTGGGGCAGGAAACCGGCGTCCTGCAGCGTCTCTTGGACACTGGCCATCAGGCTGCCCGGCGAGGGTTCGTCACCTTCTTGGAGCAGGAAGCCGAGCAGTTCGACCATATCCTTGAGGATCTGGCGTTGCGAGGCCTTGAGCCGCAGCTGCGAGGTGTTCTCGTCACGGCCCACGATGGTCATGTTGCCGAACACGCTGGACAGGATCACCGTGGAAGCCATGCCGATATTGCCCGCCGCGCCCACCACGGCGACGCGTGCCTGGCTGACATCCAGTTGCCGGGCGCCGGCGGCCTTGATCACGGACTGCACCATCAGGGCGGCGGTGTAACTGTTGCCAGTGGTGATGGGCACTTCGTAGTCCCTGAGGAACTGGCCGTTATCGGTGTAGATCGAGGTGTAGGCGCCCAACCCGACCATGGAAACCGGAATGTTGTCATCGCCCAGCTCCTTGGCCATGGTGACGGCGTCCTGGATCCTGGTGCGCAGCTCCTTGAGTTCGTAACCCTGGGCTTTCTTGAAGTATTCAGGCAGGTAGGGAACCATCAGCATGCTGTTCTGCACGACGTAGTCGTTGGAGGTGACGCAGTCCTGCTGCACCAGGGCGGGATCGAAGAAGCGGCTGACGCGGTTCCACCAGCCTGTGAAGGCGTCGGTGTCCCAGGTGTAGCCGTTGAACGAGGTGAAGAAATAGTCGATCAGGTAGTTCACGTGCGTGGGGTGCAGCACGAAGCCGGTGCGTGCATCGATATGGCCCTGGGCGCCGGCCAGGCGGATCGGGTATTTGTTCTCGAACGCTTGCGGCGCCGCGCGCTGCGCGGCCGTGGCAGGGCGGTCGAGCAGGTGGGTGACCATCAGGTATTCGTTCTGGCACTCGACCACTGCGCACACTTCGTCCAGGGCGGCGAACAGCCGGTCGCAATCCTGCTCTGTGATGCACAAAGGCGGCTGGATGCGCATCACGGAGCTGCGTTTGCGTCCGTGGTTGCCTTTCAGAATGGTGGACAACGGTGCCAGCACGCGAATCTGGTGGTAGTTCAACAAGTAGGAAGCGATGATCAGTGACAGCATTCCCTGTTTGCCCGCCGTGCGGAAAAACGGCGAAAAAGCATCCAGCCCGTGGAACTCGATACCGAACATCAACCCGGCGCCACGCACTTCCTTGATGATGTGAGGGTGGCGCTGCTGCAGCGCTCGCAGGCCGTCTGCCAGGTAGTGGCTGATGGTGTCGAAGCGTGCGAAAGTGCCCGGCCGGGTGATTTTGCGCAGGAACGCCAGGGCCACCGCCGCGGACAGGTCATCCTCGGAGAACGTGGAGGTGTGCAGGATGCCGAAATCCTGGTCATAGAGGTCTCGGCGTATCAAGGTCGCCGACAGCTTTACCAGGCCGCCTCCCAAGGCCTTGCTGACCACGATGTACTCGGGGCTGGCGTCCGCCAGGGGCGTGTGGGCGAAATGATAGACCGACCCCAACCGGCCGCAGCCGGTCTGCACTTCATCGATGATCAGCGGCACCCCGTGACGTGCGCGCAGGGCTTTGATCTTTGCCAGCGTCGAGGCGGGGATCACGTGGATGCCACCTTCACCCTGAATCAGCTCGCAGAAAAAGCCACCCACGCGCAGGATGCGTTTTTCCCGAAATTCGATGGTGTCGTTGACCCGCACCGGGTACAGGAAGGTGCAGGTCAGGTCATCGAGCAGCACGTCGAATGTGTCCAGGGCTGCCTCATCCAGAAAATACGGCTGGATGCCACTGAGGCCCTCGAAGGCTTCGCGGTAGGACTTGTTGGACGTGATCTTCAGGGCCGACGTGAGCTTGCCGTGGTAAGACCCTTTGAGGGCCAGGTAAACAGGCTGATTCTGGGCCTTCTCGAATTCCGCCAGGTTGTACTCGTCCAGCGAGTCGCGAAAGTCGATCAGCGATTTGCCGTTGGGGATGATCAGCCGTTCTTCATCGAGGTTGTGCTGATGGAAAAAGTCGTTGAGCCGTTTGCTCACGTCTTCGTACAGATCGTTGACTGCATCGAGCATGAATTTGTAGGAGTGCTTGATGGCGGCCTCGACGCCTTCGGCGCCCGTGTTGGCGAAGTGCGAGACATAGTCGTGCGCCCCGGGGGTCAGCTCGCTGAGCAAGTGGGCCAGTTCCCCCGAAGTGCCTCGGGTACTGCCTTGGGCGTGGACCGCGTGCTGGCCGTCAAGGAAGTCGCGCAGCGCCTGCACCATGTCCTCGTCGTTGTGCCCCAGCACGATGGAGCCGAAACCGGCGACAAAGTCGGTATAGGCGGTAGCGTTGGCGTAAAGGTATTGATCCTTGCCGCGGTCGTAGGTCTTGTCGAGTTTCAGGCTCGACAACAGATCGCCCAGTTTGGGGCGGCAGAACTGCTCATAAAGACTCATGGGGACTCCTGTTCATTGTTCATGGATTCATGCCGTGCCGGTGGCCCGGGCGCACGGGCCCGTTCGCGCCCAGGCCCCATGGGGCCTCGGTACGAGTGACGAACATCAGCGAAGGGGTGCCGTAGGTCCGGCGCCAGCTCAGGCGATCAGGTCGATCTGCCTGTCGAGCAATCGGCGGCGAATCACGCTGCGACGCTTCTTGCCGCTTGAGGTCTTTTCAATGGTGCCGCGGGCGCAGAAATGGCACTGGTTGAGCACCACATCATGGTGGTCGAGCACCACCTTCATGAGGGTTTCGCGCCTGTGCAGGCTCTCGGCCTGGGCGACGTTGGCATCGCCCTCGAGCACCAGGTGCAGCTCCATCAAACCAGTATTGTCATTTTCGATGCACAGCAGGGCGCTGCCCGAAGCGCGGACGAATGCCAGGCCCTCGACCGTTTCCTCGACATCATCGGGGACGATGTTGCGGCCGCCGACGATGATCAGGTCGTCCTTGCGGCTGTAGAAGTAAAGCTGCTGCTGGTGGAGGAAACCCAGGTCACCCGTGCGCAGCCGGGCTCCCTGCAACCTGGCCTCGGTGGCGTGTGGCATGTTCAGGTAGCCGGGGGTGAGGCAATCGCTTTCCAGGCTGATCTCGCCCAGTTCGAGTTCGCCCAGGGGCTGGTCCTGGTCATCGCGGATGGTGATGCGGTGGTGGGCATTGGCAACCCCGGCGCTGACCAGCTCGATGGTCGGGGTGTCGCTGCCAGCCTCGGCGAGGTGGACCTTGCCCTGGGGGTCGATCTGCACGCACAGGGTCTGCAGTTCGCCAGGCCCGCTGATGCTGGCGCCCAGGCTGTTCTCGGCCATGCCGTAGGCGCTGTGGACCTGTGCAGGGCCCAGGCCCAGCGGGCCGAACCGGTCGTGGATTCTGGCCAGCACCACCGGGCTCACCTTTTCCGCCGACAGGTAAAGGTGCAGCCGTGAGAGGTTTACGGTTTCGCCGCTGTACAAGCGCTTGACCGTGCGCAGTGCCGCCACCATGGCCGAGTTGGTGCTGAACGTGAGGTCGACGCCGCTGTCGGCCAGCATGCGGAACCAGCGCGCCGGGTTGCGCATGTAGAACTCCGGGGTGGCTACCGTGTGGTCATTGCCTGCGAACACCGGTAGCAAGACCCCGGTGAACAGCCCCATGTCGTGGTGCATGGGCGTCCAGCAGGCGGTATGCCGAATGGTCGCCCGGTGCGCGGCGACAATGTGCTTGAGCTGGTTGATGATCATGCCGTGGGTCACGATCACGCCCTTGGGAAAACCCGTGCTGCCTGATGAGAACTGGATGATCGCCATGTCTTCGAGCCGTGGCGTCGCTGGCGTGATGACGGGCAGGGTGTGAGGCGTGGCGAACTCGGCCTGGGGGAAAATGGCCAGGCCGGTTTGTGCCCGCCACTGCTGGATATCCTGCTGGCTGATGGAGGCATCGCACAACACCAGTTTGAAATGGCAGGTACGGTCACAGCCCTGAAGGAACTCGGCGTAGTTCAGGTATTTGCCGGCTTTGGTGCGCAGGGGAATGGCGACCAGGTTCAACCGCCAGCACGCCAGCAGGCAACTGACCATGTCCAGGCCGTTGTTGAGCACCAGCCCGACCGTGTCCTGAGCCTTCAGGCCTTGGCGGCGCAGTGCCTGGGCATAGTCTTCGACGCGGTCATCGATGTCCTGTGGCGAATGGTACTGGTCGGCGTCGGCAAAGTGCCAAGTGGCCTGGTTGTCATGAACGAGCAGCTGAAAGCGGGTATTGATCGTGTCCATTACGGTTCTCGCACAGTGCAGCTTCCAGCGGCTTCAGGAAGCTGCGGAAAGTGTTGTTTTTAGTGTGTAAGGCGCCAGTACAGCGTTTGCCAGGCCACGGGGCTGGCGGGCCAAGGCCCGCCTACCCGTGCGGCGGCTCGCTTGCAGGGCCTGGGGCAAGGCGGCCAAGCGTGTACAAGTGATGGTCCAGCATCGCGCCACGATCGCCGGTGCGCAGCCAGCGGCGTTCACCATCACGCAGGGTGGCCTGGAAGTTTTCCCAGGTCGCCTCGGGATTTTTCCAGTACCCATCCGCCACGGTGGGACCCGCCACCCAGATTTCGCCCACCTGGCCTTCGCGCAGCGGCTCGCGCGTGTGCGGGTCGACAATGCACAGCGTTGCCTGCGCCACTGGCATGCCGCTGCTGAGTAATTCAATGCCCTGGCCTGAGGCAGCGGGTTGCAAGCGGCCTGCATCGAGTTGGTCGCGGTCGACCACCAGGCGATGGGGTGGCCGGTGCGGCGTGCTGGCGGTGACGGCGCCGCTGCTTTCGCCTGGCTCGTAGGCGGTGAAGAAGACCTTGCCCGGCCACCCCATGGTGGTGAAGCATGCGTCGAACGCGGCCATGGCGGCGGGGGGAAGCAGTTCGTCGCCGGTCGCGGCCAGGCGCCAGCAGGACAGGTCCAGTGGTGCGGACCGTTCAGAATGCTCGGTGCTGCACCGGGCGTAGAGCCAGGCGGGTGCGCTGGCCAGGGTTGCCCGCCGTGCGCAGATCGTCTCCAGCCAGCGCCATGGGCGTTGCGCCACTGCACCTGCGCAGAGCAGGTGGGCGGGGTAGCCACTGTACAAAGGCTGCAACAATTCCCGCGTCAGGTGCATCGGGTGGTCAGCGGGCAGGCAGGCGACGGCGATGTCTTCAGGCGTGACGGCCATGGCCTGATGGCGCGTCTGCAAGCCTGCCATCAGGTGGCCGTGCTGAATACGCACGCCACGAGTGGCGTCAGCGGCCGTGGGGGCGAATTGCAGCAGGGCCAGTGTATGGGGCTGAACATCGGGTGCCAGCCACGCGTCGGCATCCATCAGTGGCAGGCGGTCAATGTTCACGATCATCGCGGCGGTGCGGCTGACGGCACGCCAGGCGGCCTGGCGCATCTGCTGGCGGGCAGCATGGGCGCAGAGGAGGATCCGGGCGCCCACCGTGTCGATCAGGCGCAGTGTGCCGGCTGGGCACAGGTCGCCGCTGGGCTGGCTGATGGGCACCGCGGTGACGCGGGCGTACCAGCACCCCAGCAACGCCACCAGATAGTCAGGGCCTGGGGCAAGGCGGCCAAGCGTGTACAAGTGATGGTCCAGCATCGCGCCACGATCGCCGGTGCGCAGCCAGCGGCGTTCACCATCACGCAGGGTGGCCTGGAAGTTTTCCCAGGTCGCCTCGGGATTTTTCCAGTACCCATCCGCCACGGTGGGACCCGCCACCCAGATTTCGCCCACCTGGCCTTCGCGCAGCGGCTCGCGCGTGTGCGGGTCGACAATGCACAGCGTTGCCTGCGCCACTGGCATGCCGCTGCTGAGCAATTCAATGCCCTGGCCTGAGGCAGCGGGTTGCAAGCGGCCTGCATCGAGTTGGTCGCGGTCGACCACCAGGCGATGGGGTGGCCGGTGCGGCTTGCTGGCGGTGACGGCGCCGCTGCTTTCGCCTGGCTCGTAGGCGGTGAAGAAGACCTTGCCCGGCCACCCCATGGTGGTGAAGCATGCGTCGAACGCGGCCATGGCGGCGGGGGGAAGCAGTTCGTCGCCGGTCGCGGCCAGGCGCCAGCAGGACAGGTCCAGTGGTGCGGACCGTTCAGAATGCTCGGTGCTGCACCGGGCGTAGAGCCAGGCGGGTGCGCTGGCCAGGGTTGCCCGCCGTGCGCAGATCGTCTCCAGCCAGCGCCATGGGCGTTGCGCCACTGCACCTGCGCAGAGCAGGTGGGCGGGGTAGCCACTGTACAAAGGCTGCAACAATTCCCGCGTCAGGTGCATCGGGTGGTCAGCGGGCAGGCAGGCGACGGCGATGTCTTCAGGCGTGACGGCCATGGCCTGATGGCGCGTCTGCAAGCCTGCCATCAGGTGGCCGTGCTGAATACGCACGCCACGAGTGGCGTCAGCGGCCGTGGGGGCGAATTGCAGCAGGGCCAGTGTATGGGGCTGAACATCGGGTGCCAGCCACGCGTCGGCATCCGTCAGGGGCAGGCGGTCAATGTTCACGATCGTCGCGGCGGTGCGGCTGACGGCACGCCAGGCGGCCTGGCGCATCTGCTGGCGGGCAGCATGGGCGCAGAGGAGGATCCGGGCGCCCACCGTGTCGATCAGGCGCAGTGTGCCGGCTGGGCACAGGTCGCCGCTGGGCTGGCTGATGGGCACCGCGGTGACGCGGGCGTACCAGCACCCCAGCAACGCCACCAGATAGTCAGGGCCTGGGGGCAGCATGATCAGCGCCCGGGCGCCCACGCACCGCTGTTGTTGCAAGCGCTGGGCCAGCGCTCGCGCATGCCGGTCCAGTTCGCCATAGGTAAAGGTCGCCACCGCCCCTTTGTCGGTGGTTAGGCTAATGGCCAACCGATCCGGTGTCTGCACGGCGCGCCGGCGCAGTACATCGACGAGGGTCTGACCGGCGTGCGCGGGTACCTGCGGGCGCAACTCGGGCAAGAGGGGGGCGGTGTATGTCACGTCCATGTGGAGCATCTCGGAAGATGAAGTGGCGCGATTATACAGACCGTTCTGTATATGTAAAGATGATCTGGATCAAAATGCCATCATCTTTGGCGGACCCGTCACGCTGCTGGCATCGGCTTCCATGAGGTAGGCGGCGAGAGTAGAGTCTGCGCGCAGGCAGGGGGACTCTTAGCCCTCCACCCACCGTTTTTCAGGGAATGAACAATGCAAATGGAATGTTTCGTCACCGGCGGCAGCGGTTTCATCGGCCAGCATTTGCTGGCGCACCTCACGGCCCGGGGGCACCGCTGCCAGGTGCTGATGCGCTCGGCCCAGGCCCAGGGGCGGTTAGCCGAGCAGGTGGGTTTGCTGGGCGGGGAGGCTTCGCGGTTGGTGTTTGTGCGGGGTGACATCAGCCAACCGGGGCTGGGCTTGAGTACCGCCGACCAGCAAGCCATGGCGAGCGTGCGGCTGGTGTTTCACCTGGCGGTGCAGTTTGCCTGGGGGCTGACCCTGGATCAGGCGCGGGCGGTGAATGTTCAGGGTCCGTTGAACGTTGCTCGCTGGGCAGCCGAACGAGGGTGCCGATTGCTCATGGTGGGGGGCTACATGCTGGAAAACCATGAGCACATGAAGGCATTGGGTATCGACCTCGAGGCGGTGGACGCCACGGATTGGCCTCGTGTATATCGGCGAGCCGGTGGTTACGAAGGCAGCAAGATGGAAGCCCATTTCGCTGTGCTTCAGTACCTGCGACAGGTGGGCGGCCACTACACCATTGTGCACCCTGCCACGGTCTGCGGTCATAGCCGCACGGGGCACATCCTGGCCGGGCAGCCGCTGGTCGCGCTGATGCGCAACCTGGCCGGTGGCCGGCTCAAGGCCATCCCGGGTTCCCCTGACCATTGGTTGCCGCTGGTCAGTGTCGATTACCTGGTGGCCTTGATGGGCGCCGTGGCCATCGACCCCGACATGGTCAACCAACAGGTGCTGGCACTGGATGCCGATACCCCCGCCCTGGGCGGTTTGCTGGAGCGCGTCGCGCCGATCCTGGGGGTGCGGGCGCCGCATCGGTACGTCGCGTTGGGGGTGCTCAGGGGGTTGTTGAGGGTGCCGGGTGTGTCAGCTTTGCTCAAGACCAGCCCCGAATCGCTGGACTTCATTCAGACCACGCGTTTCGACATGAGCAACACGCGGCGATTGGACCGCCGCTACGCGCTGCGCCACCCGGACATCGGCCTGGCCCTGGACAATACCGCCCGCTTTGTCCGGCATTCATTGCTGGCTTGAAGCAAAGCGCCAGGAGTGCCGCTTGCACGTTCTGGTGGGAGCGTAGCTTGCTAGCGAACAAGGCAGCGCGGTGTACCTGATGGACCGCGTTGCACCCTTCGCCAGCAAGCTGTGCTCCTACAGGTTGCGTCACCTGGCGCTCCTTGGTGTCCTGGTGGGAGCGTAGCTTGCTAGCGAAAAAGGCAGCGCGGTGTACCTGATGGACCGCGTTGCACCCTTCGCCAGCAAGCTGTGCTCCTACAGGTTGCGTCACCTGGCGCTCCTTGGTGTCCTGGTGGGAGCGTAGCTTGTTAGCGAACAAGGCAGCGCGGTGTACCTGATGGACCGCGTTGCACCCTTCGCCAGCAAGCTGTGCTCCTACAGGTTGCGTCACCTGGCGCTCCTTGGTGTCCTGGTGGGAGCGTAGCCTGCTAGCGAACAAGGCAGCGCGGTGTACCTGATGGACCGCGTTGCACCCTTCGCCAGCAAGCTGTGCTCCTACAGGTTGCGTCACCTGGCGCTCCTTGGTGTTCTGGTGGGAGCGTAGCTTGCTAGCGAAAAAGGCAGCGCGGTGTACCTGATGGACCGCGTTGCACCCTTCGCCAGCAAGCTGTGCTCCCATAGGCCCGCGTCAGCCTGGCGCTACGCGGCGTCTGGGAAGCGGCCGCTGCTACAGGCCGTATTGCAGTTGGACGTACACCGTGCGGTTGTCACTCAGTTGGCCGAAAAACGTATTCTCGGGCCCGTAGTAGTAATCCAGGCCGGTAATCAGCTTGAGGTGGTCGGTGACGGCGTAGTCGGTCTTGAGCCGCGCGATGCCGCTGCCCGAGGTCTGGGCGGCGACGCCACTGAACTCTACCCGCAGCAGGTCATTGAGCCAGGTATCGGCCAGCCGCCAGGTGAAGCCGGCCTGGTCGCGTGAGGTCTGCGCGCTGGTGGCCGCCTGGCGGATGGCGACCTCGCGCTCGAAGCCTGGGGCCAGGTCGCGCGGGTCGGTGTAGTCGAAAACATGGGTGTAGGTCAGCTGCAACCCCAGGGTGGCCGTGTCGAACAGCCGCCATTCCCCGCCGCCGACGAACCACAGCTGGGGCTTCTTGTGACGGAAGTCATCCGAGCCGCTGCTGTCGGTGTCCGAAAGCGCCGTTTCGGCGCGCCAGACGGTGCCGTCCCGGGTCATGCTCATGTCGGCGCCCCAGAAGCGGGTGCGCTGGGCCTTGACCTGCACGATGGCGCCGGTGGCCGTGAGCAGGCCAGGCACCAGATCCGGCATGGGGTCGACGCCGTCGAAGTACGACAGAGAGCCGTCGAGGTTGTCACCGCTCATGTCCCACTTCAACGCCCATTGCGATTGCCCCGGCTTGCGCACGTCATAGTGCACATGGTCCAGCGGTATAAGCGGGATAGTGTCCACCGCGGCCTGGGGAAACCATAGTGCGGTGAGCGTGCTGGTATCCCACTGGTAGCTGACATTGAGCGCCGTGTTGCCGTACCGCTGGTCGCCATCCTCGGCAGTCAGCAGGGTGAAATCCCGGGGGCTGAGATTGTCCGTGGGGTTGAGGCCGTCGGCGCGGCCCCACACGATGATCTGTCGGCCCGCCTTGACGGTCACCGGGCCCAGGTCAGTACGCCAATAGGCTTCGCGCACCAGCCCGTGCCGCGGGCGGGTGCTGCTCTGTGCCTGCACCCAGCCATCGAATACCCCCTGGCCGAGCGAGTCGGTATCAAGCCGCGTGTGCGCCCAGGCCGAGGCATTGCCCAAGCCGGTCTCGCTGGTCAGCGAGCGGTCGCTGCTCCAGGCGCCGGCGCGCAGCGACACGGCATTGTCCACGTCTACATTGGCCAGGGCGGCCACCGGGGCCACCCACATGAGCAAAAATGCCAGGTGTCTCATCGATCCAGTGCCTGCGGCTTGAAGTGCTGGTCGGACACGCCCTCGTCGGCCTTGAAGTGCTCGAACGCGATCACGGTGCTATGGCCGTTCTGCAGGTTCCGGGCCTCGGAACGCATGGGTTGCCATTTGCCCTGTTTGCCCACCGGTTGCAGATCATCGGCCTCCAGGCGCTTGAGCGGTTGGCCGCTGAGGTCGTCGAACTCCACCCGAGTGGCGACGAAATTGTCAGCCCTTACCCAACTGCGCATTTTCGAATACCCGGTGTCTTTGCCCACCTGTTCGGTTTTTGGGGTCGACTCGATGACATAAGCCCGGGAGCCGTCCGCGAGCGTTTCCATGCGCACCAGGCGCTGGTTCCACTGGGCGGGGTTGTGGCCGATGATGTCGCCGTAGCTGAAGTCGGTGCCGACAAAACTGTCACGCTTGTTGGAGGCAGACAGGCGGCGCACCTTGTTCAGTGCCGGGAGGAAAATCCACATGTCGTCGTCACTGCCGGCGTGCTCGACCAGCAGGGTCGCGGTGCCCTTGATGTCCGGTGGGGAAACAAATTTGACGTAGCGCATGTTGTCCTGGCTGCCGGCTTGCAGCTTGGTCAGGCCTTCGGTCTTGCGCACACGTTGTTCGCCCGTGGCGTTGATCAGCGTGAACGTGGCGTCGGTGGACGAGTCCAGTACCTTGGTCACTTCATAGCTGTGCTGCATCACCTGTTCAGGTGTGAGGTCGTCCGCCTTGGCGGTGGGCACCTGGGCCAGTGCGCCGAGGCAGCCAAGCAGGACCACCACGGCGTTGAGCTGCGTGGTATAGCGGCGCTTGTCGCTGAAAATGAACGCTGGCCTGAAGGCCAGCGCCAGGGCCGGCACCAGGGTCAGCGAGGCGCAGACGCTGACCAGCATCGCGATGACGATGAACATCGATAGCCACAGGTGCACGTTGTAACCCAGCGACAACGCCAGTACCCCATAACCACCGGCCACTGCGGTGGCCACGAACAGGCAGGCCTTGCCAGCGCTGGCCAAGGTGGCGCGCACGGCCACGGCCGGTTCATCGCCCCCGCGTACCTGCTCGCGCAGCCGGTACAGAATGTAGATCGCGTAGTCCGCGCCAATGCCCACCGCCATGGCGGAAATCAGCGAGTTGGGAATGTTCAGGGGAATGTGCAGCAGGCCCATGACACCGAACACTGCCACCACCGACAACGCCAGAGGGGTCAGCACGATGAGACCGGCGAACGGCGAGCGGAACACCAGCGCCGAGATCAGGAAGATCGCCAGGCCGACCTGCGCGATGTTGCGCAGCTTGCCGTTGACCAGGGTTTCGGTCAGCGCCACGGTCTGTGCGACGTCGCCCCCGAAAGACACCTTCACGCCGGGTGCGAAGGTACGGTCGGCTTCGGCCTGAAGTTTGGTCAGCAGGGCCTTGACCACAGCGTTGTTGCCGGTCTTGAGCAGTATCGTCACTTTCGCACGCTGGTAGCCATAGTCGACGTAGGCGTCGAAGTCACCTGGCTCGCCCGACATGGAGTAGAGCAGCAGGTACTGGGAGATAAGGTTGCCGTCGGTGGGCAGGCGGTCGAAGGCACGGTCATCGGCGTTCATGGCCTGGTTCATGCGACTCAGGAAGTCGACGATCGACAAGGTCTTGCCAACCTCCGGCTGGGTTTCGGCGAAGCGCTGCAGGTTGGCGATGGCTGCCAGCACAGCAGGTTGCTTCATGGCATCGGCCTGCTGGCCTTCGATCATCACGTACAGGCTGTTGGTGCCACCCAATTGCTGGTTGAGGAAGGCATCGTCCTTCTGGATGTCCAGGTTGGCGGCGAAGAAGTTTTTGCTGGCGTTATCGATGACCACACTCTGCATGGCCAGTACCAGGCCCGCCGTGACCAGGCCATATACGACGAACATCAGCGTGCGGCGCCCCGGGCGGATGACCCACTCGGCGGCCGCGGCGGGAATGCGGTCCCAGATGCGTACCTTGCGCTCGATGTGCAGCGCCTTCTCATTGGGCGGTTTGAGCAGCGAGCGGATGGCCGGAATGAAGGTCATCTCCAGCAGCATGGCGCTGAGAATGCCGATGCCGGTGAAAATGCCGAAGGCGCGGATGGTGGCGATGTCGAACACCAGCAGGGAGAAGAAGCCGATGGCGGCGATGCTGCCAGCGATCAGCATGACCGGGCCGACTGCTACCAGGGAGCTGACCACCGCATCGCGGTTCGCCTGCTCGGCGCTGAGCGTGCCAGCCTGACGAAGGCGCGCGTAGTCCTCGTAGTAGCGTTTGAGCAACTGCACCGCGTGCCCGGCGGCCACCGCCAGGATCAGGATGGGCGTGGGCGAGTTGAAAATATCCATGGACTGGCCCAGCACGCCCATGAAACCGGTACCCCACATCACCGACATCAGGGCGGTGACCAGCGGCAGAATCAGCCCCTGGCGGGTGCGAAAGGCTTCGAAGTGCAGCAGGCCGATAACCAGGATCGCAATGGGGAAGAGGACGTTGATGCGGTTGGCAAACTGCTCGGTCTTCTCCAGGTACACCGGGTTGCCGCCGTAGCTGACGGTGTACTGATCGGAAAGGTGGGCATCCACCACCTGATGGATCGGGGCCACCATCTGGGTAAAGCCATCCGCGCGCTCCTTGAGTTCCACCAGAATCGCCGCGGTTTTTCCGTCGGGAGAAACCACGGTGTTCTGGTACACCGGGTTGTCTGCCAAGGCCTGCTTGAGGGCGGCATAATCCTGCGGTGTCAGGGTGTCGGGCAGCAGCGCGCGCGCCTCGAAGCCTTCAGCGGTGCCCTTGATACCTTTGGCCTGATGGCTGGCCAGGCTCAGCAGCGTGGAGCGCACCACGCCGGGGGTGGTTTGCAGTTCCCGGGTGATATCGGCCACGGCCTTGAGCACCGCGGGCTGGTAGAGGTCACCCTGTTTGGGGGTGATGCCGATGATCATCAGGTACTTGGAGCCGAACACCTGCTCCACATGGTTGGTGGCCTGGATCAGCGGGTGGCCCTGGGGGGCCAGCGCCGCCGGGTCGATGACCACCTTCAGGCCTGCGCCGAACGTTCCCAGCACCGCCGTGATCGCCACCGTCAGGGCGATGACCCACACTCGGTAGCGAAGGATGAAGTGGGCGTACTTATTCATGAATCCATTCCTTTGAAAGGGCTGCGTCGTCCTGCAGCAACGTCGCCAGGCGGGAGAGGTCCTTCTCGACTTGCGAGATCAATACTTTTTTCAGCAGCGAGACTGGCAAGATGCCGAAGAACCGGCCTGGCTCCACGTCGAACTGCCAGCTCAGGCGGGTACCCTCGGGCACGGCTTCGAGGCCGTACTCGCCTTCGTACAGGAAGGGCCCCTGCAGTACCTTGAAGGCATAGCGCGCGGGCGGCTCAAGCGCCGTGATCTGGCATTCGAAGTTCATCCGCCGCCCCAGGAAACTGAAGACGATCGCGTAGCGGCTGCCGGGCTCGATGCTGCCATCGAGCAATTCAACCTGCGCGCAGGAGCCCTGCCAGTGCCGATCGTTGAGGGGGTTGCGCAGGTAGTCGAACAGCGTTGAGCGCGACAGGTTGAACAGGCGGCTGTATTGGGCACGAATCATGGTTGCGGCTCCAGCTCGACAGTACGGATAAAGTGGTGGTTGATCAGTTCGGCCACCGCGGCGACCTGCGGCCGGTACATGACCGTGTTGTGGTCACCGGCTACCGGTACCGCGGTCAATGGGCCCAGGGCCAGGTGTTGCCAGCCCAGCAGGGGGCCGTAATCGGCGGGCTCGTCCCGCGCCAGCACCAGCAACAGGGGCAGGGTGGTGGCGGGCGGTGCATACAGTTGCAAGGCGATGCCATTGGCCAGGTAGGTTTCGAAGTAGCGCGCCAATTGCTCGTCATCGGCGTGCTCGCCCAACAGGCCGCGCTGCTTGGCCTGAGTGAGAACGTAGGCAAACGCGTCCTCGCTGGCGCGGCTGCGCAACAGGCTCGGGTCCAGGTCCCACTGCACGCCGTGAGGCGTGGCCAGGTCGCGGGCGAACCAGGACAACAGGGTCGAATCGTCGGCGTCGCTGGGTACGTTCTGGGCAATCGGTGCACGGGTGTCGATCAGGAATACGCCTTCCAGCCCCTGGCCCATGGCCTGCAACTGGCTGGCCACTTCATAGGCGATGGCACCGCCGAAGCACCAGCCCCCCACCAGGTAAGGGCCTTCGGGCTGTACCTGGCGAATGTCTTCCACGTAGCGGGTCGCCATGGCTTCGACGGTCACCTCGACGGCTTCGGGGTTTTCAAGGCCGGGTGACTGCACGGCGATCACCGGCCGGTTACCCGACAGGTGACGGCCCAGTTCGCGGTAACTCAGGACGTTGCCGCCGATGGGGTGGAACAGCCACACGGGGCGCCCGTGGCCCGGGCGCAGGGTAATCAAGGTGCCCGAGGCGTTCGCGGTGCCGCTGCGAACCCTGTCGCCCAGCCCGGCGACGGTTGGCGTGCCGAGCAGGTCAGCGACGCTCAGCGAGGTACCGAGCGTGCGGTTGGCCTGGCTGATGACGTCCACGGCCAGCAATGAATGGCCTCCCATGTCGAAGAAGTCATCATGGATACAGAGCGCCTCCGCACGCAGGGTGCGCTGGAAAATCTCGAGCAACTGGCCTTCCAGATCGTCGCGTGGGGCAGTGATGCCCACGCGGGTGGCGCGTGGGCCCGGGGCAGGCAGCCGCTGGCGATCGACTTTGTTGTTGGGGGTCAGAGGCAGCCGTGCCAGAAACACGAATTCGGTGGGCACCATGTAAGCCGGCAGTTGTGCCTTGAGTTGGCTTTTGAGCCAGCCGATGGCCGGCTCGGCACCCGCTTCGGTCACCAGGTAGGCCACCAGCGCGCTGCCCAGCTCATGGTCGACCACGGCCGCCACCGCTTGCTGCACGCCGTGCAGGGCTAAAAGGCGGGCCTGCACTTCTTCCAGCTCGATGCGGTAGCCGCGCAGCTTGACCTGAAAGTCCAGGCGGCCGTGGTGCTCCAGTTCACCGCGGCTGTTCCAGCGAACCTGGTCGCCGGTTCTGTACCAGCGCTGCGTGCCCAACCGAGGCAGCACGCAAAAGCGCTCCCGGGTCAGCTCCGGGCGGTGCAAATAACCCTTGGCCAAGCCTGCGCCACCAATCCACAGTTCGCCGAGCATGCCCGGTGGCACCAGGCGCTGCTGATCGTCCAGCACGATGAACTCGGTATTGGCGATCGGCTTGCCGAGGCTAACCGGTACGCCGCACTGCAGCCGGGCCAGCGATGACCAGATGGTGGTCTCCGTTGGCCCGTACAGGTTCCACACGGCAGCGGTGCGGGCCAGCAGGCGGTCTGCCAACGCCTGTGGCAACGCGTCGCCACCACACAGCGCCGTCAGCGTTTCCAGGGCGCCAGGCGCGGTCTGTTCAAGCAGCATCTGCCAGGTGGCAGGGGTTGCCTGCAGGGTGTTGATCGCGTGCTGCTCGATCAACCCCGCCAGGCTTGCGCCGTCACGGGTACTGGCGAAATCGGCGACCTGCACCAGGCCGCCGGCCACCAGTGGCAAAAACAGCTCCAGCAGCGAAATATCGAAGGACGGCGTGGTCACGGCCAGCAGGCGAGTCTGGCTGTCGAACGCCAGCTCGTCGTGCAGGGCCAGCATGAAGTTCAGCAAGGCCAGGTGGCTCACCTCCACGCCCTTGGGCTGGCCGGTGGAGCCGGAGGTGTAGAGAATGTACGCTGTGTCATCAGCCTGGGCGGGTTCGGGCAGGGCAATGGGCCCCGTTTCACCCACCTCCTGGGTAAGCAGCCGCGGTATGGCGCTGGGGAAATCGTCCAGTTCGGGCTCCGTCACCACCAGGGTCAATTGCGCGTCCTGGGCGATGTAGGCCAGGCGCTCAGCAGGAAAGTGCGGGTCCAGGGGCACGTAACAGGCCCCCAGCCGCCAGATGCCAATGATCAACGGTACCAGGTCGGCGCAACGCTCCAGTTTGAACCCTACCCGGGCACCCTTGACCACACCGCGGCTGTGCAAGGCCTGCGCCCACTGCTGGCTGCGTTGCCACAATTGCTGGTAACCGTAGGTGTGGTGGGCGTCGGCGACGGCGGGGCTATTAGCGCGGGCGCGGGCATGCTGGCCAATGAAGTGCAGCAGTGTCCGGTTACCCAGGATCAGCGGCTGGCCCCGGCCCAGTGCTTGCCAGCGGGCCTGTTGGTGAGCGTTGGCCTGGGCCAGTTCGGCCAGGGGCAGCGCCGGGTTGGCGACCATGCGGGCTGCCATGGCCGCCAGGTGCTCGGCCATTTGCCGGACCGTGGCAAGGTCGAACAGGTGCGGGTTGTATTTCAGGGTGGCGTCATAGCCGCCCTGAGTCTGGCCGCCCATTTCCAGCAGCAGGTCCAGTTGCCCTTCCTGTTGCGGCACGGGGAAGGGGCTCAGCCGCACATTGCCGGCGGTCGGCCCCACGCTTGAGGCTTCCTGGCCGTAGAAGGCCGCGAAGTCCTCCAGCACAGGCAGGTGTTCCCATGAAAAGCCCAACTGGGCGATGGCCTGGTAGCTGGAATCGCGCTTGGGGACCAGGGCTTCCACCAGGCGGTAAAAGGGCAGGTCCTGATGGCGGATGGCCTCGGTGACCGTGGTTTTGATATCGCCTACCAGTGTGGCGAAGGTCGCGTCCGGCGCGGGGTACGTGCGCAGGCACAGGGTGTTGACGAACTGCCCCAGGGTATTGCGCAGACGCCTGGCCGTGCGGTTGGCGACGGGGGTACTCACCACCACGTCGCTGCTGGATGACCAGTACCCGAGGAAACCGGTGTAGATCGCCAGCATCACCATGTAGGGGGTCGCGTGCAATGAGCGCCCCAGCGCCTGAATGCCGGCGCTGGTGGCCGGGTCAAGCCGAAATGACCATGATGCGCCTTGAAACGCCTGGGTACCGGGCCGCGGGTGGTCCAACGGCAGGCTATGCAAGGCAGGGGCATCGAGCAGGCTGGCTGTCCAGTAGCGGGTCAGTTGCTGATGACGTTGAGGGTCAAGGGGCTGGCGCGCGTGTTGTTCGTACCCATTGGCCTGTTCAGCGGGCAAGGTGCTCGGTTGGCCCTGCCATCGCGCCATGGCGTCCTTGAGCAGCAGCCCCATGGACCAGAAATCGAAAGCGATGTGGTGCATGACCACCACCAGCAGGTAACAGTCCGGCGTGCGGCGGTACAGGTGAATGCGCCAGGCACCCGGTTCGTTCAGGTCCAGGGGGGCGCGGCTGTCCTGGCGTGCGCGCTCGCGCAAGTTGTCGTCGGTTAGGTCGCGGGCATCATGGTGCACTACCCTGGGCCGCAGATGGGCCACGACCTGTTGCTCCACCGCCCCTCCTGGCTGGCTGACGAACGCGGTGCGCAGCAGCGGGTAGTCGTTGATCATGCGCTGGACGAACTCGGTCGAAGGCCATGCTTCGCCGGTTTTCTCCACCGTGCAGCTGAACAGCAGGTTGTAGGCACCCAGTTGGGGGTGGGCCTGTTGCAGGTACCACAAGCCTTTCTGCTCTTCGGCAATGGGCCAGGCGGCCACCGGTACGGCGGTGCTCATGCTGCATCTCCGGCAGGGCGGGGCGCCAGGCTGGCGAGGTAGCCGGCCAGGTCGTTGATGGTGGGGTAGTCCCACAACAAGGTGGGCGGCAGTTCAATACCCAACTCTTCTTCGAGGTCGCCGGCGATGGTCAGCGCGACGATGGAGTCCAGGCCGTACTCGGCCAGGTTGCGGTCGGCGGCCACGACGACATCGGCCAGGCGCATTTCGCGGTGCACCATGGCCAGGAGCTTGTCGCGCAGGTACGGCAGGTCAGCGTGCGAGAGGTTCAAAACGGTATTCCTTGTCCAGGTCGAATCCATGTAGATGCTCCCGTTGCCCAGGCTCGGCCAGTGGCCAGTTGAGCAACGAGAACATGTCACCGCGACGGCGCTGCGCGTCCAACTGGGCAAACAGCGCATCGGTCAGCGTCGGGTCCAGGGCGCCGGTGCGAAACGTCGCCCCCAGTTCGCGGTTCAGCGCCGCTTCCAGCCATTGGCCGGTCTTGAAGGCCCTGCCGAACTTTTCGCGGTTGAACAACCACAAGCCCAGGCAGGCGGCGACCGTGAAGACGGCGCAATAGCTCTGGGCCTGGGCAAAGCGCAATGCACTGTTGCGCCCGCCGCGCTGGCGCGCCTGGGCGATCTGCACTTTCAGGCCGTCCACCCTGGCCATGAAGCGTCGGGTGCTTGCCTGCAGGCGGTACAGTGTCGCGGTGTCGCAGTCGTTGCACGCCGCCAGGGTCTCCAGGCGCTGCACCAGCTGGGGCAGGGCGCGCAGCAGCGGGTCGCTGGCGCGCGAGTAGATTTTTACCCGGTCGTAGTCCAGGTCCGGCAGGTCGTGCTCCAGGTCGAACAAGGCCCGCAGCATGTCCTGGGTGGGCGGCGGCTCGCCATCGCGGGTCAGGGTATCGAGCAGCGTCGCCAGGCTGTCCAGGCACACGGCGGTGCTGCCGTCGAAGATCGAGACCACGGCGCCGTCCCGAACGAACTTCTGGAACATTCCCACACCGTGCTGATCGCGCATGTAGAAGCGCGCGCCGAGCACACCGCTGAGCTCCTTGCAGGCAAAGTCCACCAGTTGGCTGGCCTGCACCTTGGCGATCGATGACCACGACGAATACAGCTCGGGGAACACGTGCAGGCCACGCGCCGTGACGATCGACAGGCATTCGGCAAGCCGTTGCGACAGGTAGGCGTTGGCGAGCACGTCCCGGGTGTGCGGCAGTTGGTCGATGGTGGTGCCGTAGAGCTGGCGGTTTGCCGCGTGCTCGGCGGCCACGCGCAGGGCGCCATCACCGACGCCCAGCGACAGCGCGGTGCAGTACGTGCGCGTGACCTGGAAACCCCTGAGTGCCAGCTCAAGGCCGTGCCCTTCCAGGCCTACCCGGCAACTGGCGGGAATGACGCAGTGGCGAAAACCGATGCCGCTGATGTCGCAGCCCTTGAGGCCGTGGGTCTTGATGCGCGGCAAGTGGTAGTAGCACTGGCTGTCGAGCTGGTCCTTGGCGACGATGAACAGGGAGTGGTTGCGCAGATGCGCGCCTTGCTCAGTGCGTGCCAGCAGCACCAGGAACCCTGAACGGATGGCGCGGTTGATCGGCCATTTCTCGCCGTTCAAGGTGTACGAGCCATCGTCGTTGAGGGTGGCGGTCAATTGGTTGGCGCTCAGATCGGCACCGTGATCGGCTTCTGAATAGGCCAGGCAAGGAAAGCTGCCAGCCTGCATGATCCAGCGGGCCATCTCGTGTTTCTGCCGTTCGTTGCCGCCCAGCCAGCCCAGGGTGCTCCACAGCATGGTGCTGTAGGCGACCGCCACTGACATGTTGCGGCGTGCAAGCACCCGGCCCAGGGCCAGGAAGGTTTCGCTGTTGCGAAAGCTGCCGCCGTAGCCGTGCGGCACGTAGCCTTTGTGCAGGCCCAATGCGTTCAGGGTGGTTACCTGAGCCTCGGGAAACGCGTCCTCCTCGTCCAGCTGCAACGCCGTGGCGTACGACAGCGAGTTGTCGGCCAGCCAGGGGTCGCCCAGGGATTGTTCCAGCACCAGTGCGGGTAAGTACTGTGCGGGGCTCATGGGCAAGGCTCCGTGCCCAGCGCCTGGATCATGTCCTTGGCCAGCAACTCGCGGGTCAAGGCCCGCTGGATCTTGCCGCTGGAGGTTTTCGGCAGGGTGTTGCCCGGCACCAGCACCAGCCGGTCCACCCGCAGTTGGTGGTGTTGCGAGACGTGGCTGATGATGGCCTGGCGTACGCCCTGCAAGTCCAGGTCACGCCAGCCACGCTCCAGTTCCACCACCAGGGTAAGGTGCTCCTGGCTGCCGTCATCGAGGGCCAGGGCGGCCACGCCGTCGGGCCGCACGGCCGGGTGCGCTTGCATGACGGTGGCCTCGATATCGGTGGGGTAATGGTTATGGCCGGCCATGATGATTACGTCCTTGATACGCCCGGTCACGAACAGTTCCTCATCCAATAGTGCGCCGAGGTCACCGGTGCGCAGCCACGCCCGGTCATCGCCTGGCAAGTGGGCATGGAAGGTTTCAGCCGTGGCCTGGGGGTTGTTCCAGTAACCGTCGGCGACCATGGGGCCAGCCAGCCAGATCTCGCCGACCTCGCCTTCGGGTAGCGGCGTGAGGGTGTGCGGGGCCACTATGCGCAAGGTCACGTCCCGGTCGGCGCGGCCGCTGCTGATCAGCGTCTGCGTGTTGGCCGCGGCTTCGGTGCGCAGCAAGCGGCCACGCTTGAGCTGCTCGCGGTCAACGGCCACCTGGTGATAGACGCGCGCAGGGTCGGCGGCGCTGACCAGCAACGTGGTCTCGGCCATGCCATAGCAGGGCTGAAAGGCCGAGGGGCGCAGGCCAGCCGCGGCGAAGCAGGCCTGGAATGCATCCAGCGTCTGTTGGCGCACAGGCTCGGCGCCATTGGCCGTCAAGCGCCAGTGGGACAGGTCCAGGCGGGCCAACTGCTCGGGCTTGACCCGGCGGGTGCATAGGTCATAGGCGAAGTTGGGGGCTGCGCTCACGGTCGCCCGGTATGAGGAGATCATTTCCAGCCAGCGTAGCGGCCGTTGCAGGAAAGTCGCCGGGGCCAACAGGTGAACCGGGTAGCCGCTGTAGAACGGTTGCACGATGCTGCCGATCAGGCCCATGTCGTGGTAGGGCGGCAGCCATGCCACGCCGATATCGTGCTCGTCGTGGCCCATGGCTCGGCGAATCATTTCCGAGTTTTTCAACAGGTGCCGATGCTGCAGGCGAACGCCTTTGGGCGCGCCAGTGGAGCCGGAAGTGTACTGCAGCACCGCGAGGGTCTGGCCATGGATCGCCGGTGCTGTCCAGAGGTCCGCCCCGCTGGCCGGAATCTGGTCGATGGGGACCAGCGACAGGGGTGCTTGCACCTGATAGTCATCGGGCTCGAACGCTTCAAGAGCGCTGGCCGTGCTGATGACCACACTGGCCTGGGCGTCCTGCACAATGAGCCGCACGCGCTGGTTGGAGGTGTTGTTGCGTGGCGCGTAGACCGGTACCGCGGTGATGCCTGCGTACCAGCAGCCCACCAGCGCGATAATGTAGTCGGCCCCCGGCTGCAGCAATATCACTGCCCGCCCCGCGGCGAGCCCGCGCTGCTGCATGGCATGGGCCAGGGCGCGGGCCGCCTGGTCGAGCTGCAGGTAGGTAAAGCGTTGCGCGTCGTCGGCATTCACGGCAAACGAAAAGGCCAGGCGCTCGGGCATGTAGAGGGCGCGCCAGCGCAACAGGTCGACAAGTGTCTCAAAGGCCGTGGGCCGAGCAAGCGGTGGCGCTTCCTCGAGGGGTGAGGAAGGACAGAACACGTCCATGTGCGGTATCTCCGAGCTGAATGGCGCGAAGTATACAGACCGGTATGTATAGGTCAATAGGCCATCATTGGCCCATCATCGTGTTCTTCTGCGCGCGCTCGCAGCTTCAGGCACAGTGCCTGCACTGCCGACGCGGCCTGCAGAGTCACCCTTCGTAAGTGATGCTGTTCACGTACCAGGTGGCTTCACCCGAGGGGGTCTGAACGCGTACTTCATCATCCTGCTCTTTCTTCAGAAGGGCGCGCGCCATGGGCGAGTCGATGGAGATGTAGTCGTTGCGGCCGTAGATCTCGTCGTAGCCCACGATGCGGAATTTTTTCGTTTCCCCTTCCTCGTTTTCAATCTCGACCCACGCGCCAAAGAACACCTTGCCCTCCTGCTCGGGGGCGTAGTCGACCACCTTGACGTCTTCCAGGCGCTTGCGCAGGTAACGCACCCGGCGGTCGATCTCGCGCAGCAGTTTTTTGTTGTACTGGTAATCGGCGTTCTCGCTACGGTCACCCAGCGACGCTGCCCACGCCACCTTCTGGGTAATTTCCGGACGGTACACGCGCCACAGGTGGTCAAGTTCGCTCTTGAGCGCCTCATGGCCTTTGCGGGTGATGATGTTGGTGGCCAACGCTTTCTCCTGACTGTGATAAATATCGGCTGGCCCAGCTGGGGTACTGGCTCAACTGTCGCGCAACACGGCCAGCGGGCTGGCGTTCAAGGCACGGCGGGTCCCAAATACCCCCGCGCCACCAATCAGCAGGGCCCCCACCAGCGGTAGCAGCAGCAACCACGGGTGCGGGTGCCACTGCAGATTGAAGGCATAGCGGTACAGCACCAGGCTGATCAGTTCGGTGCCTACCGCCGCCAGCACGCCGCTGGCCGCCCCCAGCAGCCCGAATTCGATGCGCCGCGCCTTGACCAGCAGCCGGCGCTCGGCGCCCAGGGCGCGCAGCAGGGCGCCTTGACGGATGCGTTCGTCCAGCGTGGCCTGCAGGCCGGAGAACAGCACGGCCATGCCCGCGGCCAGCACGAACAGCAGCACATATTCCACCGCCAGGGTGACCTGGGCGAGAATGCTGCGCAGTTGCTCCAGCAACGCCTCGACCTGCAGCAAGGTCACGGCCGGGAAGGCTCGGGCCAGTTCCACCACCTGCTGGTCGTGCCCTGGGGCCAGGTAGAAGCTGGTCAGGTAGGTGGTGGGCAGGTCGGTGAGGGTGCCGGGCTGGAAGATCATGTAGAAGTTGGGCTGAAAGCTGTCCCAATGCACGTCCCGCAGGCTGGTGACCTTGGCCTGGCGCTCGCTGCCGCCGATGTTGAAGGTCAGGGTGTCACCCAGTTTGAGTTTCAGGCTGTCGGCCAGCTTGGCCTCCACTGATACGCCCGGCAGGCCGGCTTCCGGGCTGGCGCCCCACCATTGGCCCTGGCTGAGGCTGTTGCCCGGCGGCACGTCGGCCGACCAGGTCAGGCTCAGGTCGCGTTCCGTGGCCTGCGCGCCGCGTGAGTCCCTGGTCACCAGTTGGCGCACCGCTTCGCCGTTGACGGCGGTCAGGCGCCCCGGGATCACCGGGTAAAGGGGCGCCGAGCGGGCGGAGTAGCTACTCAGGCGCTGGGCGAAACTGTCCTTTTCGGCTGGCAGGATATTGAGCGCGAAATAGTTCGGGGCATCCTTGGGCAACTGGTTCTGCCAGGTGTCCAGCAGTTCGCCGCGCAGCAGCGCGATCAAGGCCATGGACAGCAGGATCAGGCCGAATGCCAGGGACTGGCCGGCTGCCGCCAGGGGGTGGCGCAACAGTTGTCCCAGGCCCAGACGCCAGGGCAGGGTGGCGCCCGCCAGCACGCGTCGCAGGCTTTGCAGAGCCAGCAGCAACACGCCGCCCAGTAGCACCGCCGCCACCCCGCCGCCGGCCAGCAGTGCGAAGGTCAGCAGCAGGTCCAGGCTCAAGCGCCACATGATCAGGCCCAGGGCCAGCACCGCCAGGCCGTACACCAACCAGGTGCTCGGGGGAACGGGCAGCAGGTCGCGGCGCAGTACCCGCAGCGGCGGCACCCGGCCCAGGGCGGCCAGCGGCGGCAAGGCGAAGCCGGCCAGGGCCACCAGCCCGGTACCGATACCGGCCAGTGCCGGCAGTGCGCCGCCGCCAGGCACCACGCTGGGTAGCAGGCCCTGAAGCAGCTTGAACAGCCCCAGTTGCGCCAGCCAGCCCAGCACCGCGCCACTGACGCAGGCCAGCACGCCCAGCACGGTCAGTTGAATGCAGAACGACAACAGCACTTCCCGACGCGACAGGCCCAGGCAGCGCAGCAATGCGCTGGCATCGAAGCGCCGGCTGGCAAAGCGGCTGGCCGACAGGGCCACGGCCACGCCGGACAACAGCACCGCCACCAGGCTGGCCATGTTCAGGTAGCGCTCGGCCTTGCTCAGGGCCCCGCCGATCTGCTGGTTGCCGTCCCGCGCATCCTGCAACCGCTGGTTGGGTGCCAGGCCCGCGTGCACCGTCTGGGCGTAGGCGGCCAGGGCCGTGGGCTTGCCGCTCCACAGTTCACGGAAGGTGACGCGGCTGCCGGGCTGGATCACGCCGGTGGCCGCCAGGTCAGCCTCGTTGATCATGACCCGCGGGGTCAGGCTGTAGAAGTTGCCGGCGCGGTCTGGCTCATAGGTCAGCACCCGCGCCAGGCGCAGGGTCTTGTTGCCTACATCGATGCTGTCACCGATCTTCAGGTTCAGTGCCGCCAGCAATCGAGACTCCACCCAGGCCTGCCCGGGCTCGGGGCGCCCACCGGCGGTTTCTTCGCCATAGGGCTGGGCAGCGCTCTTGAGCTGGCCGCGCAGGGGGTAATTGTCATCCACCGCCTTGATGCTCGACAGCTGGATACCGTTGTCGGTGGCCACCACGCTGGCGAACTCCACGACCCGCGCATGGTTCAGGGCTTGCTCGCGGCCCAGGCGTATCTGCTCCGGGCGTGCTGGCGTCGTGCCCTGCAGCACCAGGTCGGCACCGAGAAACTCGGTGGCGCGCAGCAGCATCGCGGCGTTCAGGCGAGCACCGAAATAGCCGATGGCAGTGCTGGCGGCCACGGCCACCAGCAGGGCGAAAAACAGTACGCGCAGTTCACCCGCGCGGGCATCGCGAAGCAACTGGCGCACCGACAGCGACATCAGGCGCGAGAGTGGCAAACCAGCCATCAGGGCTCCAGGGGGCCGACCAGGCGGCCGGCATCGAGGCGGATCAGGCGCCGGCAACGGTGCGCCAGGCGTTCGTCGTGGGTCACCAGCACCAGGGTGGTACCGCGTTCCTTGTTCAGTTCGAACAACAGGTCGCTGATACGCTCCCCGGTGTGGCTGTCGAGGTTGCCGGTAGGCTCATCGGCGAACAGCACGTCAGGTTCGGCCGCGAAGGCACGGGCAATGGCTACCCGTTGCTGCTCACCGCCGGACAGTTGGCGGGGTGCATGGCTCAGGCGCTGGCCCAGGCCCACGCGCTCCAGCAGGCCACGGGCAATGTCGCGGGCGTCGGCGCGGCCGTCGAGCTCCAGCGGCAGCATCACGTTTTCCAGCGCGTTGAGGCTGTCCAGCAACTGGAAGGACTGGAACACGAAGCCCACGTGCTCGGCCCGCACCCGGGCGCGCTGGTCTTCGTCCAGTTGGCTGAGGTCGCGCCCGGCCAGGGTCACGTTGCCGCCGCTGGGCAGGTCCAGGCCGGCCAGCAGGCCCAGCAAGGTGGATTTGCCGGAGCCCGAAGCGCCGACGATGGCCAGGCTGTCGCCCTTGTTCAGGTCCAGTGACAATTCATGAAGGATGGTGAGTTCACCTTCCGCGCTGGGAACCACTTTGCTAAGGTTCTGAGCTTTGAGGATGCTTGGGCCCATGGAGAATCCGATGCGAGTGTGGTGGTTGAGTGCTGGTCTGGCGCTGATGCTGATGGCGCAAAACGCAGCGGCGGGTACCGTGCTGGTCGTGGGCGATAGTATCAGCGCCGGTTTGGGCCTGGATACCAGCAAGGGGTGGGTGTCGTTACTGCGACAACGGCTTGAGCACGAGGGTTTCAAGGATTCGGTGGTCAATGCCTCGATCTCCGGCGACACCACCGCGAACGGCCAGGCGCGGCTGCCGGCGTTGCTTGCAGCCAACAAGCCAAGCGTGGTGATCGTGGAACTGGGCGGCAATGACGGCTTGCAGGGGCACCCTCCGGCGCAAATGCAACAAAATCTTGCGGCGATGATCGACGCGTCCCGCGCAGCCGGTGCCAAGGTTCTGTTGCTGGGCATGAAGCTGCCCCCCAACTACGGTGCGCGCTACACCCATGCCTTTGCCCAGGTCTACAGCCAGTTGGGCGAGCAGAAACAGGTGCCGCTGGTGCCGTTTTTCCTCGAAGGGGTAGGGGGTGTGCCGTCGCTGATGCAGGCTGATGGCATTCACCCGGCGGTGAATGCCCAGGGCAAGTTGCTGGAAAATGTCTGGCCGCAGCTCAAACCGCTGCTTTGACGCTTTTCTAGTGACCGCCTTTCGGCTAATGTGGCGCCCCCCGATCTGGAGCCCCCAATGCCGCGTCCTGCCTGGTCCCTGTTTGCCTACCAACTTATCGAGCCCGATGAGCAGCTCGATCTGTTCGCGTGCCAGGAAATTCGCGTGCACCTGATCGCACGCCAACTGGAACTCGGTGGCTCCGCCGACCGGACCCTGTGCGGCACCCTGTTGCCCGCGCAACCGCGCTGGTCCGGGGTGGCGCCCTCTATCTTTCGCGACAAGCGCCTTTGCCCCCTGTGCAAGGCCATCCTTCATGCGCAAAAACAGGGCACCCGGCCAGTGTGGCCCCAGCTCTAGGCATTCCTGAACAACTGCTCATCCATCAACCGCCGGGATGCCTCCCGGTCGGCGGAACGCCAGTGTACAATCGGCCGATTATCCCTCCCGTTTTGCAAAGGATCCTCGGATGTTGCCGCGCTTTTCCGTCGTCACCCGTTGCCTGGCCCTGACCGCCGCGATCGCTGCCGGCTCGGCTGGCGCTACCGAATACCCGCTGCCGCCGCCAGGCGAAGACATCGTCGGCCAGGTCCAGGTGATCAAGGCCAAGTACGAAGACACCTTTGCCGACCTGGGCGAGGCCAATGACCTGGGCTACCTGGAAATGATCGCCGCCAACCCTGGCGTCGATGCCTGGTTGCCGGGCGCCGGCACCGAGATCGTGTTGCCCACGCGTTTCATTCTGCCCCCGGGCCCGCGCGAAGGCATCGTGATCAACCTGCCCGAGTACCGCATGTACTACTTCCCCAAGGGCCAGAACGTGGTGTACACCTACCCCATCGGCATTGGCCGTGAGGGCTGGGGGTCGCCCATTTCCCAGACCAAGGTCACCGGCAAGATCCCCAACCCTACCTGGACGCCGCCGGCGTCGATCAAGGCCGAGCATGCCGCCGACGGCGACCCGTTGCCCAACGTGGTACCGGCCGGCCCGGACAACCCCCTGGGGCCGTTCAAGTTCACCCTTGGCCTGCCGGGTTACCTGATTCACGGTTCCAACAAGAAGTTCGGCATTGGCATGCGCACCAGCCACGGTTGCTTCCGCATGTACAACTTCAACGTGCTGGAACTGTCCAAAATGGTGCCGGTGGGCACGCCAGTGCGCATCATCAACGAGCCCTACAAGTTCGGCGTGAGCGGCGGCAAGGTCTACATCGAGGCGCATACCCCGCTGGACGCCAAGGGCGACCCGTCGGCCGTGGACAAGCACACCTCGGTGATCAACGCCATGCTCAACCGCCCGGACCTCAACGGCAACATGCAGATGAACTGGGACACCGTGCGTGACGTGGTGGCCGCCGAAGACGGTATGCCCGTTGAAATCGCCGCCCCTGGCGTGGCGGGTTCTTCCAGCGATGCCATCATCTCCACCGCGCCGGTGAAGACAACACCGCAGGTGCCGGTACAGCCGATGGATTGATCGGCAGCCGATCAAAAAGGGAAGCTTCGGCTTCCCTTTTTTGCACCTGGGGTGTTTCAGGCGCGGTGTTTCCTGCGGGCATAAAAAAGCCAGCCCACCTGAGGTGGGCTGGCCTGGCAACAATCCCGGGGGGATTATTACTTGCGGCTTGCCTTGTCCAGCATGCGCAGAGCGCGCTCGTTGGCTTCGTCAGCAGTCTGTTGAGCTTTCTGGGCAGCAGCCAGAGCTTCGTCAGCCTTGCGATAAGCTTCATCAGCACGAGCTTGAGCGCGAGCCGAAGCGTCTTCGGTAGCGGTCAGGCGAGCGTCGGTTTCTTTGGAGGCGCTGCTGCAACCTGCGGCCAGAACTGCGGCCAGGGCCAGAGCAGAGAATTTCAGAACGTTGTTCATCGTGATCCCCTTGAAGGACTTTCTATTTAAAGCCATCTCTCGTGGTTGAGAAAATAGCCGGCGTACATAGTACCCATTACTTGTAGTAAGTAAAATGACCTAACGCAAGAACCAAAAAAAAATCTTGGCACCCGTTCGAAGCGCTGCGCCCTTGGGGGGCGGACGGCTTCGCCACTGCTGTGCAAGTTCGCCGAAAGGCGTATGGCCACTACCCGTTGCGGGTGATCTGCGTCACTGTTCAATGTCGCGGGAATGAAACAACATGGCATTGCCATACCCGTTTCACAAAGCCTGCTAAAGTGTTTTTACTGAACTAATAGTGACTAAAAGTGTCGGCAGTCGTCTCAAGCTTTAACATTCGGCAATGTTCAGTCGTGGCTGCCTTCAGATGTTCGGTCGCGCTATTTCAGTGCGCAACCGGGCAGGTGTCTTGAGTGTCGGTGGCAACGGCGCCTACTATTGAGTACGTGCTCATTTGAAAAGAGAACGACACGGCTCGTCTCGGTGTCGAAACAGGCACGGGGTGGCGTAGAGGTTCCTTCGCCGGAAAAACATCGGTAAGGTAAGGGTCAAATTCCAAGACCCGCGAGGAGTTGTGATGAGCGAGGCGTTGTCCATCCACCATGACCAGGCCGGTCATCAGTTCGAGACCAATGTGGACGGTCATCGTGCTTACCTGACCTACATGGACCTGGGTAAGCAGACACTGGATATCTATCGTACCTTCGTGCCCAACGCACTGCGCGGGCGCGGCATCGCCGCGGCCCTTACCGAACAGGCGCTGGCGTACGCCGAGCGCATGGGCTACACCGTGATCCCGTCGTGCTCCTATGTGGAGCGCTATATGGAACGGCACCAGCGGCGCGCAGCCAAGATCTGACCACACATGAACAGAAACGCCGGGGCATGCCCCGGCGTTTCTGTTTCTGCGGGCAGCCTTAGCCGCGGGCGCGCTTGGGCAACACGTCCTTGAGCTTGGCGTGCATGTTGCGCAGGGTGGTTTCGGTGCTGGTCCAATCGATGCACGCATCGGTGATCGACACACCGTACTGCAGGTCGGCCAGGTCCTTGGGAATGGCTTGGCAGCCCCAGTTCAGATGGCTCTCCACCATCAGGCCGATGATCGAGTTGTTGCCTTCCACGATCTGGTTGGCCACGTTGTCCATCACCAGCGGCTGCAGGGCGGGGTCCTTGTTGGAGTTGGCGTGGCTGCAGTCGACCATGATGTTGGCGCGGATGTTGGCCTTGGCCAGGGCCTGCTCGCACAGGGCGACGCTGACCGAGTCATAGTTGGGCTTGCCGTTGCCGCCACGCAATACCACGTGCCCGTAGGCATTGCCCTTGGTGGTGACGATGGACACGCCACCTTCCTGATTGATGCCCAGAAAGCGGTGGGGGCTGGACACCGACTGCAGGGCGTTGATGGCCACGGTCAGGCCGCCGTCGGTGCCGTTCTTGAAGCCGACCGCCGAGGACAGGCCGGAGGCCATTTCCCGGTGGGTCTGGGATTCGGTGGTGCGCGCGCCGATGGCCGACCAGCTGATCAGGTCCTGCAGGTACTGCGGCGAGATCGGGTCCAGGGCCTCGGTGGCGGTGGGCAGGCCCATCTCCGCCAGGTCCAGCAGCAACTGGCGGCCAATGTGCAGGCCATCCTGGATCTTGAAGGAGTCGTCCAGGTACGGATCGTTGATCAGGCCCTTCCAGCCCACGGTGGTACGTGGCTTCTCGAAATACACGCGCATCACCAGGTACAGGGTGTCACTGACTTCCGCCGCCAGGGCCTTCAGGCGCTCGGCGTACTCGTGGGCGGCCTTGATGTCATGGATCGAGCACGGGCCGATCACCACGAACAGGCGGTGGTCCTTGCCGTCGAGAATGTCGCGTACCACCTGGCGGCCTGCAGAGATGGTCTTCAGGGCGCTGGCGCTCAGGGGGATCTCCCGCTTGAGCTGGTCAGGGGTGATCAGGGTGTCGTTGGAGGCGACATTGAGGTCGTCGATCGGTAAATCAGCCATCGTGTTACTCGTCAGGTCACGGGTGCGGGCCGCCAGCGATCCCCGCGCGGCGGAGCACAGCTTGTTTTAGGCGCAGCGGGGAGCCGAACCTTAACGCGATACCGGTGGCGCGACAATGGGCCGCTGTGTAAATGACGGGGATCAACCCATGACCGCAGGTTACAGGTGCGCGGTTGCAGCGGACACCGCCTCGCCCAGGCTGGCACGGGAAAACTCGGCCGCGTGCTGCTCTACCCATTGACGCGCCAGGGCGTCGATACTTTCCACATTGTCGGAAAAAGGCGAATGGGCTTCACAGTATCGCTGAATCTGGCACACCTGTTCGCCCATCCGCGCGCCGAACAGTGTCTGTTCATCGGTAAAGGCCACGCCAATCAGGTAGCCTTGGGCCTCTTTGCGACACCAGGCCACGTAGCCAGGGTACTGGGTGCCATTGCCCAGCGTGGGCATGTTCAACTCGATGGCGGTGCCCACCGGGTAGCGCCGATGATGCCGGCACGCGACGCCGCCCAGGCTGACGCGGTGCAGGCGGCGGGCAGACAGATACGGGCGATGGCACAGGCGCAACTCCACGGGAACATCGACAGGATGAGGCAGGAAACGACCCATGAACACAGGCTCCGAGTGCCGGTTGGTTGACGATATTTCCCGCGATGCCCTGCAGGAACTGGAACTGACTGATTTGACTATAGATCACGTGCTGCTCGACGCGCCGGGCACTTCCTTGCTGGTGTTCACCAGCGTGGGGTGCGCCAGTTGCCGGGTAGCCCGTCGCGAGCTGCCCGCCATGCCCCTGGCAGTGGACCGGCTGTGCTGGGTGGACGCCGGTGACAATGGCGGGGCGGTGCAAAGGTACGAGGTCTTTCACCTGCCCGCAATCTTTGTGGTGCGCGATGGCGAATTTCACGGCCCCTTGCAGGCGCGGCTGCTGGCGGGGGAAATCAATCATCGGCTGGTGGAGGCGTTGCGCCGGGAACCTGATGAATTGCCCTGAAAAGCTAGCAATCACGGGGGCTGTCGACCATCGCTCAGGTTATGAGCGGGGCCCCTGACTGTGAGCGGCGCTGCTAAGCTTGGGCAAGCTCTGCCGTTTTGGCAGTCGAGGAGATCATATGATCCGTTCGATGCTGTATGCCACTGATCTGGGCCTGTATGCCCCTTACGTCATGCAACACGCCCTGGCCCTGGCGCGCACGTTCAAGGCCGACCTGTATGTCATCCATGCCGTGGAGCCGATGGGGCTGTTCGCCGAGTCGGTGCTGCAGAGCTACCTGGATGAGCCCACCCTCAATGAACTGCACACCGAAGGCCTGAGCACCATGATGGCTGGCATCGAGCACAAGGTGCTCGACGGCTTTCGCGAGGAATTGGGCGAGGGCCAGCAGGATCTGGCGTTGATCACCGCCGTGCGGGTCCGCCAGGGCGATCCCGCCCAGGTCATCCTGGACCAGGCCCAGCGCCTGGCGGTAGACCTGCTGATCGTGGGCAGCCATAGCCAGGGCGCCGGTACGGACATACCCCTGGGCCGCACCGCAGCCAGGGTGTTGCAGCTCTCGCCGGTGCCCGTCTACATGGTGCCCCTTTCCCAGCAGTTGGGGCGGCGCAAGGCCTGACTGCACGACAAAGGTGCGCTCACGTACAAATTTTGATAAAAAGTTCTAGATTTCTCCCCTAGACCATTAATATAGTTATAAATCGTCGCTGTTGGCGTCTACTTGCTTTGAGGGATACATATGAAGCTTCAACAACTGCGCTACATCTGGGAAGTAGCGCACCACGACCTCAACGTCTCCGCGACAGCACAAAGCCTCTACACCTCCCAGCCTGGCATCAGCAAGCAGATCCGCCTGCTGGAAGACGAGCTGGGCGTCGAAGTCTTTGCCCGTAGCGGCAAGCACCTGACCCGCGTCACGCCGGCAGGGGAGCGCATCATCACCACCGCCGGGGAAATCCTGCGCAAGGTGGAAAGCATCAAGCAGATCGCCCAGGAGTTCTCCAACGAGAAGAAGGGCACTCTGTCGATCGCCACCACCCACACTCAGGCGCGCTACGCCCTGCCGCCGGTGATCAGCAACTTCATCAAGCAATACCCTGACGTGGCCCTGCACATGCACCAGGGCTCGCCCATGCAGATCGCCGAGATGGCTGCCGACGGCACCGTCGACTTCGCCATCGCCACCGAGGCCCTGGAGCTGTTCGGTGACCTGATCATGATGCCATGCTACCGCTGGAACCGTTGCGTGGTCGTGCCCCAGGGCCACCCGCTGACCAAGCTGCCCAAGCTCACCCTGGAAGTGCTGGCCGAATACCCCATCGTCACCTATGTGTTCGGTTTCACCGGCCGTTCCAAGCTGGACGAGGCTTTCAGCCACCGCGGCCTGACCCCCAAGGTGGTGTTCACCGCAGCGGATGCCGACGTGATCAAGACCTATGTGCGCCTGGGCCTGGGCGTGGGCATCGTTGCCAAGATGGCGGTGGACACCAAGCTGGACAACGACCTCGTCGTGCTGGACGCCGACCATCTGTTCGAGTCGAGCATCACCAAGATCGGCTTCCGCCGTGGCACGTTCTTGCGTGGCTTCATGTGCGACTTCATCGAGAAGTTCGCCCCGCACCTGACGCGGGATGTCATGGCCAAGGCCATCCAGTGCCACAATAAGCAAGAACTGGAAGAATTGTTCGACGGCGTGGAGCTACCCATTCACTAAACGGTCGGGGCCCGCTGCCTTGCAGCCACGGCTACACGTGCGGGAACTCATAAAAAAACCGGCCAATCTGGCCGGTTTTTCTGTTCAGGCTTTCTGGATCAGGTTGCCGGCATGCAGCCCGCATTCCTTCTGGGTGGCTTCCTCCCACCACCAGCGGCCTTCGCGCTCGTGCTGGTTCGGCAGCACAGGGCGAGTGCAGGGCTCGCAGCCGATGCTGATGAAACCGCGTTCGTGCAAGCTGTTGTAAGGCAGCTCGAGCATGCGGATATAGCCCCAGATTTCCTCGCTGCTCATCTGTGCCAAGGGGTTGAACTTGTACAACGTGCGCTCCGGGGTGGAGAACGCGCCGTCGACTTCCATCACCGACACCTGGCTGCGGGTCCCCGGGCTCTGGTCGCGGCGCTGGCCGGTGGCCCAGGCGCTGACGGTAGAGAGTTTGCGACGCAGGGGTTCGATCTTGCGGATGCCGCAACATTCGCCATGACCGTCCTTGTAGAAACTGAACAGGCCCTTTTCCTTGACGAACGGCTCCAGCCTGGTGTGGTCGGGCGACACCAGTTCGATGGCGATCTTGTAATGGTCGCGCACCTGGTCGATGAACCGGTAGGTTTCCGGGTGCAGGCGCCCGGTGTCGAGGCTGAACACCTTGACGTTCTTGTTCAGCTTCCAGGCCATGTCCACCAGCACCACGTCTTCGGCACCGCTGAAGGAGATCCACAGGTCGTCACCGAAGTGCTCGAAGGCAAGCTTCAGGATGTCCTGGGCGGACTTGTTGGCATAAGTCGCGGCGAGTTCGGCGACGTCGAGGTTCAGGCTCATCAGGCGGCTTCCTAGTTCATTCGGCGCTTGGGCGCTCATTTGTGGCCGATGGTAACAAAATGGGCAGCGGCAAGCTTCAAGCTTTGAGCTGCCGGAAGACTGCCTCCGCGTTTCCAGCTTGCCGCTTTCGGCTTACAGCGTCTTCAGGGTATCCATCAACACCTGAACCTTGAACACCGATTCGGCATATTCATCTTCCCAGCGCGAATCGGCGACGATCGCGCCGCCACCCCAGCAACTCACTTGTCCATCCTTGACCAGCAGGCTGCGGATGGCGATGGAGCTGTCCATGTGCCCGCGCACGTCCAGGTACAGCAGCGAACCGCAATACAAGGCGCGGCGGGTCGGCTCCAGTTCGTCGATGATCTCCATCGAGCGGATCTTCGGTGCGCCGGTGATGGAGCCGCCGGGGAAGCTGCCGGCAATCAGGTCCAGGCAGTCCTTGCCCTCGGCCAGTTCGCCGACCACGGCGCTGACCATATGGTGGACGTTGGGGTAGCTTTCCAGAGCGAACAGCTCGGGCACGCGCACCGAGCCGATGCGGCAGGTGCGTCCCAGGTCATTGCGCAGCAGGTCGACGATCATCAGGTTTTCAGCGCGGTCCTTGAGGCTGGCCAACAGTTCGCGGCCGTTGGCGGCATCACGTTCGGCGTCGCTGTCGCGCAGGCGGGTGCCCTTGATGGGGCGGGTTTCCACGTGCCCGTCATGCACCTGAATGAAGCGTTCCGGCGACAGGCTGAGAATGGCGCTGCCGTCTTCCAGCGTCAGGTAGCCGGAGAACGGCGTCGGGCAGGCCTGGCGCAAGGCCTGGTAGGCGGCCCAGGGGTCGCCGTGGCAAGGTGCGCGGAAACGCTGTGTCTGATTGACCTGGTAGCAGTCGCCCGCGCTGATGTAGGCCTGGATGCGTTCGAACGCCTGGCGGTATTGCTCGGGGGTCAGGTCCGGGGCCATGGGGGCGTCGAGTCTGAATGCGCCGGGGGTGGCAGTGCCCGGTTGGCTGAACCGGTCGATCAGGCGTTGCTGTTCGTCGGCTGTCACGCTGGGGTGCAGGACCAGTTGGCTGGTCTTGCACTGGTGGTCGCTGATCAGCGCCCAGGCATACAGGCCCAGGTGCGCGTCGGGCAGATGCAGGTCGTCCGTGGCAGTACTGGGCAAGTGCTCCAGGCGGCGGCCGAAGTCGTAGCTCAGGTAGCCGAGCAGGCCGCCGGCGAAGGGCAGTTCCAGGCCGTCGGGCAGCTGTGCTTCTCCCAGGGTAGCCAAGGCGGCGCGCAAGCGTCGCAGGAAGGCTTCGCCGGTCTCTTCGGGTTCGGCGCGCAACACCGCCTGGGGCCAGGCGCTGAGAATATCGAAGCGCCCGCGCTCGGCGGCAGGTTTGGCGCTGTCGAGCAGAATCGCCCCCGGGGCGTGGCGAAGGGTGGCGAACCAGGCGGCGGGGTCGGGGTGGTAGGGCAGGGGGTGTACAAAGCAGATGGACATGTGGCTGATACGACACCAAGCAGGCGAGGAGGGCGATTGTAGTCCTGTCGTCACAAACTGTGTAGCGGCAGCTACCCGTGGGACCGCGCTTCGCCCGGTCCCACACAGGGCGAGACAGTTTTATGCCGTGGGCACATGCCCGAACAATCCTTGGGTAAAGCGCACACGCTCTTCGGGGGTTTCAACCCGGCTTTCGCTGGCCAGCTCCGCCAGCCGTGCTTCCACGGCCTGGGTACGGTGCGTCAGGCCGCAATCATTGGCGATCTGGATGTTCAGCCCCGGGCGGGCGTTGAGTTCCAGGATCAGCGGGCCCTTTTCCTGGTCCAGCACCATGTCCACCCCGATGTAGCCCAGGCCGCACAGCTCGAAGCAACCGGCGGCCAGCTTCATGAAGCCGTCCCAGTTGGGCAGTTGCACGCCGTCCACCGCGTTGGTGGTGTCGGGGTGCTTGCTGATGATGGTGTTCAGCCAGGTGCCGCGCAAGGTCACGCCGGTGGCCAGGTCCACGCCCACGCCAATGGCCCCCTGGTGCAGGTTGGCCTTGCCGTTGGACTGGCGGGTGGGCAGGCGCAGCATGGCCATCACCGGGTAGCCCATCAATACGATGATGCGGATATCCGGCACGCCTTCATAGCTGATGCTGCGAAAGATCTGGTCCGGGGTGACGCGGTACTCGATCAGGGCGCGGTCACGGTGGCCACCCAGGGAATACAGGCCGGTGAGGATGCTGGAAATCTGATGCTCGATCTCGTCGTGGCTGATCAGGCGCCCCGACACCGTGCGGTAGCGGTCCTCGAAACGGTCGGCCACCACCAGGATGCCGTCACCGCCCGCGCCCTGGGCCGGCTTGATGACGAAGTCGCTGCGCCCGCCGATGATGCCTTTGAGCCCGGCGATTTCTTTCTCGGTGGAAATCACCCCGTACATTTCCGGCACATGGATGCCAGCGGCGATGGCCCGCTCCTTGGTGATGATCTTGTCATCGACGATGGGGTACAGGCTGCGCTTGTTGTACTTGAGCACGTAGTCGGCGTTGCGCCGGTTGATGCCCATGATGCCCCGCGCCTGCAGGGCCTTCCAGGTCTTGACCAGGCCGAACATTCAGCTGTCCGCCTTGAGGAATGCGCGAAAGCGCAGCAATTCGGTCAGGCGGTAGCCGCGGTAGCGCCCCATGGCCAGCATGAACCCCACCATGATCAGCAGAATGGCCGGGAAGGTGAAGACGAAGTACACCAGGTCCGGCACGGTCATCAGCAGGTGCGCCAGGGACGCGGCGAACAGGGTGCCGATGGCCACTTTCATGGCATGGCTGGCGCCGCGCTCTTCCCAGGTGATGGACAGGCGCTCGATGGTCATGGTCAGGATCACCATGGGGAACAGCGCCACCGACAGGCCGCGTTCAAGCCCCAGTTTGTGGCTGAACAGGCTGATGGCGGCGATCAGCACCACCACGAACGTCAGTACCACCGACAGGCGCGGCAGCATCTGCAGTTTCAGGTGCTCGAGGTAGGAGCGCAGGGTCAGGCCCAGCGCCGTGATCACCGTGAACAGGGCGATGCCAAAGCCCAGCTGGGTCTCGCGGAAGGCCAGGGCGATCAATACCGGGGTAAAGGTGCCCAGGGTCTGCAGGCCGATCAGGTTGCGCAGGATCAGGATCACCAGCACGCCGATGGGGATCATCACCATGATCATGAAGGTCTGCTGGGTCTGCAGTGGCAGGCTGTACAGCGAATATTCGAGGAAGTCGGCGTCGGTGTTCTCGTCCGTCAGCTTGGCCAGGCGAATGGCGTTCATCTCGCTGTTGTTCAGCGTGAACGTCACCAGGGCCTTTTTGCCACCCTCCACGCTGATCAGGTTTTCATCGCCGGTCCACCACAGCAGGCGGTCGCTGGGCAGGCCCTGCTCGCCCGTGTCGGGGTTGAAGTACAGCCACTGGCTGCCGTTGAAGCTGCGCAGCCACAGCTCCGGGGTCTGGGGCTGGTCCGCCACCAGGCGAATGGTGTGCACTTTCTCAAGGGGCACATGGGCGATGGACAGCAGCAGGTCGACGATGGCCGCTTTGTGCGGGGTGGAAGGGTCACCGGCCAGCAGCAGCTTGACGTTGTCGTCGCTGAGGTTGTTGACCCGCTTGATGGTTTCGCTGACGAAGGTCTCGACGTCGGCCGAATGCTGGCGAATGGGTGCCAGCAGCGCCTCGGCGGCAATCTTTTCCGGGCCTTCGATGGCCATGCTGTCACGGAAGGTCGGACCCTTGACCTTGGGTTTTTCGCTGCTGTAGCGCTTGGTCAGCACCAGGCGGTAGTACAGGGTCTGGTTACCGCTGGCCCGGCGCGCCGACCAGGTGACCTTGCGGTTGCCGTCCACCCGGTTGACGTTCACTCCGTAATTGTTGGAAATGAAGCTTTCGTTGAGGCTGACGAAGTCGCGCGTCAGCGGCGGCACGAACATCTGGATCTTGACCGGGTCCTTGGTGCTGGCGACGAACTCGACCTTGGCGTCGATATTCCACAGGTCGTCGGTCTCGTCTTCGGTCATGGGAATGCCGAGCACGAAAATCTGATAGGCCGTGATCGCCAGGCCCAGGGTGACCAGGACGGCGATGAGGACTTTCAGGTGGAGGGTAAGCGAGCGCATTCGGGTTACTCTGCGGTATGAGCGTCGTTGCTGCAGGCAGGCTTGCCGGCTGCGTATTTTAGACTGGGGTCGACCAGGGCGTTGAAATGCCGGAGCGCATCGCTGCCGATCAGCAGCGGGTACTGAAAGGCGCTGCGGTCGGTCAGGTTGACTTCGATGGCGCGCAGCTCGGTGCCCATGCACACGTCCAGGTTGATCACCGGGCGGGCGGTGTAATGCTCGCCCTGCTCGGGGTCATAGTCGCCGGCCCGGCGCTTGATATGGCTGACGCGGGCCAGCGGGCGTTCGATGGGGTGGCTGTGGGCCGAGTCGATGGCCAGGTAGAAACGCACCCAGTGCTCGCCATTGCGCTTGAAGCGCTTGATGTCGCGAGCGCTGAGTGAGGCGGTCTTGGCGCCGGTGTCGAGCTTGGCCGCCACTTGCAGGTCGATGTCGTCCAGGCGGGCGTATTCGTTGAGGCCGTAGGTGGTCTTTTCCGCGGCCGTGGCCAGGCCCGGCACGAAAAACAGGCAGAAAAGGCTATGCAGTGGCTTGATGGTCATGGTTCCCGGTGGTTGGCCCCACATGGCGGGCCGCGCATTCTAGCATGATGGTTTTATGACGCCACCGCAGGGGGCGGGGCGCAATGTTGACCGGCGCCGAGGCGGAAGGTTGCGTGGGGTGGGGTTTTTACTAGGCTGTGGTGAGCCGCCGACGCGCTTTCGTGGCAGCTCGACCCGTAGCCGCGGCTGCGAGGCCGCGTCCCAGGCACTGCGCGCCAGGAAAGCGCGGGCCCCGATACGATCAGGTTGATCGCCCAGGAGTACACCCATGAGTCTCAACGCCGACAGCAACAATCGCCCCGATTACGAGCCTTTGTTGCAGGACATTGCCGACTACGTGCTGGGGTATGCCGTCGACTCTGCCGACGCGCTGGTCACGGCCCGCTACTGCCTGATTGATACCCTGGGCTGCGGCCTGCTGGCCCTGCGCTTTCCCGAATGCACCAAGCACCTGGGGCCGCTGGTGGAGGGCACGGTGGTGCCAAACGGTGCGCGGGTGCCGGGCACGGCCTGGCGCCTGGACCCGGTCAAGGCGGCCTGGGACATCGGCTGCATCGTGCGTTGGCTGGATTACAACGACACCTGGCTGGCGGCGGAGTGGGGGCATCCCTCGGACAACCTGGGGGCCATCCTGGCGGTGGCCGACCACCTGTCACAGCGTCGTGTGGCCGAAGGCGAGCCCCCGCTGCTGATGCGCCGGGTGCTGGAAGCCATGATCATGGCGCATGAGATCCAGGGTGTGCTGGCGCTGGAGAATGCCTTCAACCGCGTGGGCCTCGATCATGTGCTGCTGGTCAAGGTCGCCAGCACCGCGGTCAGCGCCTGGTTGATGGGGGCCAGCCGCGACCAGTTGCTGTCGGCCTTGTCCCACGCCTTCGTGGATGGCCAGGCCCTGCGCACTTACCGCCACGCGCCCAATGCCGGCTCGCGCAAGTCCTGGGCGGCAGGCGATGCCAGCAGCCGTGGGGTGCGCCTGGCAGACATCGCCCTGCGCGGCGAAATGGGCATTCCCGGGGTGCTGGGAGCGGCGCAGTGGGGGTTCAACGATGTACTGTTCAGCCACACCAGCAAGGACCTGGCCCTGAAGCCCGAAGGCGACCGGCACCTGCGCCTGGCGCGGCCCCTGGGCAGCTACGTGATGGAAAACGTGCTGTTCAAGATCAGTTTTCCTGCTGAGTTCCATGCGCAGACCGCGTGCGAGGCCGCGGTGGCCCTGCACCCGCAGGTGCGAGGCCGGCTGAGCGAGATCGACCGCATTGTCATTACCACCCATGAATCGGCGATCCGCATCATTTCCAAGGTCGGGCCGCTGGCGAACGCCGCCGACCGCGACCATTGCCTGCAATACATGGTCGCCGTGCCCCTGGCGTTCGGTACCTTGGTGGCCGAGCAGTACGAAGACGCCTTTCATGCCGCCCACCCGATCATCGACCAGTTGCGCGACAAGATGCAGATCGTCGAAAACCCGGTGTACAGCCGTGAATACCTGGAGCCGGACAAGCGGTCCATTGCCAATGCCGTGCAGGTGTTCTACCGCGATGGCAGCAGCACCGAGAAGGTCGAGGTGCATTTCCCCATCGGCCATCGGCGCCGGCGGGGGGAGGGCATGCCGCTGTTGCTGGACAAGTTCCGCACCCACCTGGCGACCCGTTTCGTGGGGCAGCGTTGCCTGAAGATTCTGGAAGCGTGCCGGGACCAGGACCGGCTGGAGGAAATGGCGGTGCAACGGTTTATCGACCTGTTCGTGCCTTAGCCCGCGTGGGGCCGGGTTGCGCTATTTGAAGCGGCGCTCGACGCCTTTTTCCACCAGGATCTTGGCCGATATTTCTTCCACGGAAAAGTGTGTGGAATTGATGTTGGGGATGTTTTCGCGGCGGAACAGGTTCTCCACTTCGCGCACCTCGAATTCGCACTGGGCGAAGCTGGAATAGCGGCTGTTGGGCTTGCGCTCATGGCGGATGGCGGTCAGCCGGTCGGGGTCGATGGTCAGGCCGAACAGCTTTTGCCGGTGGGCCTTGAGGGCCGCGGGCAGCTCCAGGCGCTCCATGTCGTCCTCGGTCAGCGGGTAATTGGCCGCGCGGATGCCGAACTGCATGGCCATGTACAGGCAGGTGGGCGTCTTGCCGCAACGGGAAACACCGACCAGAATCAGGTCGGCCTTGTCGTAATAGTGGGTACGGGCGCCGTCGTCGTTGTCCAGGGCGAAATTCACCGCCTCGATACGCTCCATGTAGTTGGAGTTGTGCCCGATGGAGTGGGACTTGCCCACCGAATACGACGAGTGGGCACTCAGTTCCTGCTCAAGCGGCGCCAGGAAGGTGGAAAATATATCGATCATGAAACCATTGGAAGTGGCCAGGATTTCACGAATGTCCTGGTTCACGATAGTGTCGAAAATGATCGGACGTACGCCATCTCGCTCGGCTGAATCGTTTATTTGGCGAACCATGTTGCGCGCTTTGTCTACGCTGTCGATGTAGGGGCGCGTGAACTTGTTGAACGTAATGTTTTCAAATTGTGCCAGGAGGCTCTGGCCCAGTGTCTCGGCGGTGATACCGGTGCCGTCGGAAATAAAGAAAGCAGATCGTTTCATTTGCGCCCTGGGCCTTAAGCTGGTGACGATTCTTGGATATGATAGGCCCGATTTGCCGGCCCTGAGTGTCTGGCATTCTCACTTATTTTCCAGGTCCAGGCCATGGTCGCTCACGCGCCTTCAACGGCAGCCGCAGCACCCTGAGCTATTCCAACAACGTCAGTGGAGAGATCACCTTGGTAGAGTACGTAGTTTCCCTCGATAAGCTCGGCAAACACGATGTTGAGCATGTGGGGGGCAAGAACGCATCCCTTGGCGAGATGATCAGCAACCTTGCCGGTGCCGGCGTATCGGTACCCGGTGGCTTCGCCACTACGGCTCAGGCTTACCGCGATTTTCTCGAGCAAAGTGGTCTCAACGACCAGATCCACAAGGCGCTCGACGCCCTGGACGTGGATGACGTCAATGCCCTGGCCAGGACAGGCGCCCAGATCCGCCAATGGATCATGGACGCCGAATTCCCCGAGCAACTGAACGCCGAGATCCGTACCCACTTCGCCGAACTGTCCAAGGGCAACCCGGACATCGCCGTGGCCGTGCGCTCCTCGGCCACCGCCGAAGACCTGCCGGATGCCTCGTTCGCCGGCCAGCAGGAGACCTTCCTGAACATTCGCGGCGTTGAAAACGTCATCCGCGCGGCCAAGGAAGTATTTGCGTCGCTGTTCAACGACCGTGCCATTTCCTACCGTGTGCACCAGGGCTTCGACCACAAGCTGGTGGCCCTGTCGGCCGGTGTGCAGCGCATGGTGCGTTCGGAAACCGGCACGGCTGGCGTGATGTTCACCCTGGACACCGAGTCGGGCTTCCGTGACGTGGTGTTTATCACCGGCGCCTATGGCCTGGGTGAAACCGTGGTGCAGGGCGCCGTCAACCCCGACGAGTTCTACGTGCACAAGCACACCCTGGAGTCCGGTCGCCCGGCAATCCTGCGCCGCAACCTGGGCAGCAAGGCCATCAAGATGATCTACGGCGCCGAGGCCAAGGCCGGCAAGTCGGTGCAGACCGTCGATGTGGACAAGGCCGACCGTGCGCGCTTCTGCCTCACCGACGCTGAGGTCAGTGAACTGGCCAAGCAGGCGATGATCATCGAGAAGCACTACCAGTGCCCGATGGACATCGAATGGGCCAAGGACGGGGACGACGGCAAGCTGTACATCGTGCAGGCCCGCCCGGAAACCGTGAAAAGCCGTTCTCAGGCCAACGTCATGGAGCGCTACCTGCTCAAGGAGAAGGGCACCGTACTGGTTGAAGGCCGCGCCATCGGCCAGCGCATCGGCGCCGGCAAGGTCCGCATCATCAAGGACGTGTCCGAGATGGACAAGGTGCAGCCTGGCGACGTGCTGGTCTCCGACATGACCGACCCTGACTGGGAGCCGGTGATGAAGCGCGCCAGCGCCATCGTCACCAACCGCGGCGGGCGTACCTGCCACGCGGCCATCATTGCGCGCGAGCTGGGCATCCCGGCCGTGGTCGGTTGTGGCAACGCCACCCAACTGCTGGTCGATGGCCAGGGCGTGACCGTTTCATGCGCCGAAGGGGACACCGGGTACATCTTCGAGGGCGAACTGGGCTTCGACATCAAGAAGAACTCGGTGGACGCCATGCCCGACCTGCCGTTCAAGATCATGATGAACGTCGGCAACCCGGACCGTGCCTTTGACTTCGCCCAGTTGCCCAACGCCGGTGTCGGCCTGGCGCGTCTGGAGTTCATCATCAACCGCATGATCGGCGTGCACCCCAAGGCATTGCTGAACTACGACGGCCTGCCCGCCGACATCAAGGACAGCGTCGACAAGCGCATCGCGGGCTACAGCGCGCCGGTGGACTTCTACGTCGACAAGCTGGTGGAAGGCATCAGTACCCTGGCCGCGGCGTTCTGGCCGAAAAAGGTCATCGTGCGCCTGTCGGACTTCAAGTCCAACGAGTACGCCAACCTGATCGGCGGCAAGCTCTACGAGCCGGAAGAAGAGAACCCGATGCTGGGCTTCCGCGGTGCCTCGCGCTACATCAGCGAGTCGTTCCGCGAGTGCTTCGAGCTTGAATGCCGTGCGCTCAAGCGCGTGCGCAACGAAATGGGCCTGACCAACGTCGAGATCATGGTGCCGTTCGTGCGCACCCTGGGCGAGGCGAGCCAGGTGGTCGACCTGCTGGCCGAGAACGGCCTGGGCCGTGGCGTCAACGGCCTGCGCGTGATCATGATGTGCGAGCTGCCGTCCAACGCGCTGATGGCCGATGAATTCCTGGAATTCTTCGATGGCTTCTCCATCGGCTCCAACGACATGACCCAGCTGACCCTGGGCCTGGACCGCGATTCGGGCATCATCGCCCACCTGTTCGATGAGCGTAACCCGGCGGTCAAGAAGCTGTTGGCCAGTGCCATCGCCGCGTGCAACAAGGCCGGCAAGTACATCGGCATCTGTGGCCAGGGCCCTTCCGACCACCCGGACCTGGCCAAATGGCTGATGGAGCAGGGCATCGAAAGCGTGTCGCTGAACCCGGACTCGGTACTGGAGACCTGGTTCTTCCTGGCCGAAGGCCAAGGCGCCGCGTAAGCTTCCAGCCCCTGCCTGGCAGGGGCTGTTTTTCTGTGGGAGCTGGCGTGCCAGCGAGCTTTTTACTGAACGAAAGCTCGCTGGCAAGCCAGCTCCCACGGCATTTCTGTATCCTGCACCCCGATGTGTTTCTGTTAACCCTTTCTGTAAAAGCACCCTATGCAAAGCAGCAGCAATCTCTTCCCGGTCGCCTTGCTCAGCGCCGAGCGGCGTGGCGACCTGAGCGAAGACGTATACCGCATCAAGGCCGCCAACAGCCCTGATGCCAGCGTGGAACTGGCCGTGACCCGCCTGGGCATGGCCGATCAGGCGCAGCCCGGTGGCGTGCCGGTCATTCTGCTTCATGGCAGTTTTTCCAACCGCAGGTTCTGGGTCTCGCCCCGGGGCATCGGCCTGGGCGCCTGGCTGGCGCGGGCCGGGTTCGATGTGTGGATCCCTGAAATGCGCGGCCACGGCCTGTCGCCGCGCAACCTGGCTTACCCCAAGAACCGTGTCGCTGACTACGCACGCTACGACCTGCCGGCCATCGGTGCCTTCGTTCAGGAACAGAGTGGCCAGGCGCCCCATTGGGTTGGCCATTCCCTGGGTGGCATCAGCCTGGCGGCCGCCCTGGGTGGCGGTTACCTGGCCCAGGACAATGTCGCCTCGGCCGCGCTGTTCGGCTGCCAGGTCAGCCGCACCTACTGGCCGCTGAAAATGCCCCCGGTGGAGTGGAGCGCGCGGTTGTTGCTCAAGCGCTTCGCGCATATTTCCGGTTCGCGGCTCAAGCGCGGCCCCGAGGACGAGCCCATCGGCCTCGCCCTGGAAGCCATGCGCTGGCATGGCCTGTTCGGCCGCTTCGGCGAGGGCAAGCAGGACTGGTGGGCGGGGCTGGCCGAGGTGCAGGTACCCCTGCTGGCCGTGGCGGCCAGCGGTGACCACCAGGACCCGCCGTGGGCCTGCCGCAAGCTGTTCGACGCCTTTGGCGGCGAGCACCGCCAATTCGTGCAGTTGGGGCGCGACCACGGCTTCGCCGACAACTTCGGCCATGTCGAGATGCTGGTCAGCAAGCCGGCCCAGGCCGAGGTCTGGCCCTTGGTGGGGCGTTGGTTGAACGACCCGTTGGCACCGCTGCTGCCACAGGCATCGGCGCTCCCCCTGGGCGCGTGACTTCACGGTCAGCGGTGGGAAGGCTAAGCTGTGACGATTGCGCCGGCCGCTGCAGGTCGGCGCAGGGTAAATGCGCGGCGTATCGGCTCGTCAATCAATGACCGGTCGCCACTTCGATCGTCGTTGTCCTCAGCTGACAGGAGTTACCCCATGCATTACCTCACCCCCGATTTGTGCGATGCCTACCCCGAGATGGTCAAGGTGCTGGAGCCCATGTTCAGCAACTTCGGTGGCCGCGATTCCTTCGGTGGCCAGATCGTCACCATCAAGTGCTTCGAAGACAATTCGCTGGTCAGGGAGCAGGTCGACAAGGACGGCAAGGGCAAGGTGCTGGTGGTCGATGGCGGTGGCTCGCTGCGCTGCGCGCTGCTGGGTGACATGCTGGCCGAAAAGGCCGCCAAAAGCGGCTGGGAAGGCATTGTCATCTATGGTTGCATTCGCGACGTGGACGTCATCGCCCAGGTAGACCTGGGGGTGCAGGCGCTGGCCAGCCACCCGCTGCGCACAGAGAAGCGCGGTATCGGTGACCTGAACGTGCCGGTGACCTTCGCGGGTGTCACGTTCAAGCCGGGAGAATTCATTTACGCCGACAATAATGGGGTTATCGTGTCGCCCAGCGCATTGAAGATGCCAGAGTGATTCTTTTTGCAATTGGTTGATGGGGTGTGGATGTACGAGGAAGAAAACGCGCAGCGGGGGCTGGTACATGCCCTGGTGCTGGATGGTAAAGGTGGCGCGCGTTTGCTTGCCCGTGACGAGATCGACGACCTGGTGCTGGAGCCACAGCAGAGCCTGTGGCTGCACTGGGATCGCGGCCACCCGCTGACACAGGCCTGGTTGCGCGAAGACAGCGGCCTGAACGAGTTCAGTTGCGACCTGTTGCTGGAGGAGAATACCCGCCCGCGCCTGTTGCCGCTGCCCGATGACCAATTGCTGCTGTTCCTGCGTGGCGTCAACCTCAACCCCGGCGCCGAGCCCGAAGACATGGTCTCGGTGCGTATCTTCGCCGAAGCCCGGCGGGTCATTTCCCTGCGCCTGCGCCCGTTGCGCGCCACCGACGAGTTGATGGTGTTGCTGCAGCAGGGCAGGGGGCCGCGCACCGCGTCGGAACTGATCCTCTACCTGGCCCAGTACCTCACCGAAAAGGTCCAGACGCTGGTCAGCGACCTGGGCGAAATCATCGACAACGAAGAAGACAAGATCGACGCCGACGAACGGTATGCGCCCGAACACGGGAGCATCCTGCAGATTCGCCGTCGAGCCGCTGGCCTGCGCCGTTTCCTGGCGCCGCAGCGGGAGATATTCGCGCAGCTATCGCGCAACAAGTTGCCCTGGTTCGTGGACGATGATGCCGACTACTGGAACGAACTCAACAACAGCCTGACCCGTTATCTGGAAGAGCTGGAACTGACCCGCGAGCGCGTGGGGCTGGTGCTGGAGGCCGAGGACCGGCGCCTGAACGAGCGCATGAACCGCACCATGTACCGGTTCGGCATCATTACCGGGGTGTTCCTGCCCATGAGCTTTCTCACCGGGTTGCTGGGCATCAACGTCGGCGGTATTCCGTTGTCCACCAACCCCTATGGCTTCATCGTGGCCTGCGGGCTGATGGTGGTGGTGGCGCTGGGGCAGTGGTGGCTATTCCGTCGATTGCGCTGGGTTTAGCTGCCGTTCAGGACACATATGGTTGCATAACCCTCAGTGCCTTATGTGACCCGTCCCAGGAAGCTCTCGTCTTTGAAGGATAATTCGTGAGGTGCCGAATGCACGATCCGTTTGAAGAGTCATTGCGTGACATGCTCAAGGCGTCCTCCTCCGTGGAGCGGGACGACGATGCATGCCTGGGTCGGGTGCTCAAGACCGCCAACCGGCAGGTGGGCGCGGGGGATCTGTTCAGCTTGATGGGCCGCTGGTTGCAGGCCTTCATGATCGCCGTGGACAACGGATCTGGCCATGTGGCACCGGTCTCGCGACGCAAACCTCGTACTGCTGATAAGGCTGATTGACTATGCAACTTGATCTCTGGACTCAGAGCCTGGTGACGGCCATGACCGCACTCTGGACTAAGGTCGCGAATTTCATTCCCAACCTGTTCGGTGCGTTGGTGGTGCTGCTGCTGGGCTTCGTGGTCGCCAAGCTGCTCGACACCCTGCTGTCCAAATTGCTGGCCAAGCTGGGCCTGGACCGCCTGATGGCGGGTACCGGCCTGACCAAGCTGATGAGCCGTGGCGGCATTCAGGTACCGATCTCGACCCTGGTGGGCAAGATCGTCTACTGGTTCGTGTTGCTGATTTTTCTGGTGTCCGCTGCCGAATCCCTTGGCTTGCAGCGAGTTTCAGCTACGCTCGACATGCTGGCGCTCTATTTGCCCAAGGTTTTTGGTGCCGCGCTGGTGCTGCTCGTGGGTGTGCTGCTGGCGCAGGTGGTCAACGGCCTCGTGCGGGGCGCCGCCGAAGGGGTGGGCCTGGACTATTCGGCCGGCCTCGGGCGAGTGGCGCAGTGGATGGTCATTATCATCAGTATCTCGGTGGCCATCAGCCAGCTCGAGGTCAAGACCGACCTGCTGAACCATGTGATTGTCATTGTCCTGATTACCGTTGGTCTGGCCGTGGCATTGGCCATGGGCCTGGGAAGTCGGGAAATCGCCGGGCAGATCCTGGCAGGAATTTACGTGCGGGAATTGTATCAAGTGGGGCAACAAGTGCGGGTTGGAGAGGTTGAAGGCCAGATCGAGGAGATCGGCACGGTCAAGACGACGCTGCTGACCGACGATGGGGAACTGGTTTCCCTGTCCAATCGGATCCTTCTGGAACAGCGGGTAAGTAGCCGCTGAGCCGGCGATTTCTGCTACTGTATGCCGCCGCAAAATGGCCCGGGTGTCGGGCCATGGTGGATATCGACCTGACTGCCGGCCCGACCTGTTTTGAATAAAGTTCATTCGTTGCCCCTGCGTTACGACCCCCGCACGCTCACAGACGAGGAGCTGGTGGCGCGTTCGCATGTGGAACTTTTCCACGTCACGCGCGCCTATGAGGAGCTGATGAGGCGCTATCAGCGCACCCTCTTCAACGTCTGTGCACGTTATTTAGGGAACGATCGTGACGCTGACGATGTCTGTCAGGAGGTGATGCTGAAGGTCCTCTACGGTCTGAAAAACTTCGAGGGAAAATCGAAGTTCAAGACCTGGCTCTACAGCATCACGTACAACGAATGTATCACGCAGTACCGAAAGGAACGGCGCAAGCGCCGCCTCATGGATGCCCTGAGCCTTGATCCGCTCGAGGAGGCTTCCGAAGAGAAGGCGCCGAAACCGGAGGAGCGTGGTGGATTGGATCGTTGGCTGATACATGTCAACCCGATCGACCGAGAAATACTTGTGCTTCGATTCGTCGCAGAGCTTGAATTTCAAGAGATTGCGGACATCATGCACATGGGCTTGAGCGCGACGAAAATGCGATACAAACGCGCGCTCGACAAGCTACGTGAGAAATTTGCAGGCATTGCCGAAACTTAGTTCGGTGCAAATATCTCTAAACGTGGGGCGAGTTCTGCTAGACTTGCCGCCGAGTTGTCCCCGTGTAACGGGGTACTGCTTAACAATCACCAGATGGGGATTTAACGGATGAAACTGAAAAACACCTTAGGCATTGCCATTGGTTCTCTTGTTGCCGCAACTTCTTTCGGCGCTTTGGCACAAGGCCAAGGCGCGGTCGAAGGTGAAGCCTTCTACCAGAAGAACTACAACGACAGCGTCAAGCACGTGGAAGACGGCCGCACCGCCGGCGGTTCCCTGGGCTACTTCCTGACCGACGACGTTGAAGTCATCCTGGGCTACGGCAAGACCAACTACACTCGTTCGAACGATGGTACTGGCAGCCAGAAAATCCACGGTGACACTGGCTCCCTGACCGCCATGTACCACTTCGGTACTGTCGGCGATGCCATTCGTCCATACGTTTCCGGTGGCTTCGCGCACCAGAGCCTGAGCAACGTGCAAGCTGACGGCCACAGCGGTCGCGACAGCTCCACCTTCGCTACCATCGGCGCTGGCGCCAAGTGGTACATCACCGACAACCTGTACGCTCGTGCCGGTATCGATGCTGACTACAAGCTGGACAACGGCAAGTGGGACTACGCGCCTACCGTCGGCCTGGGTGTGAACTTCGGTGGTAACGGTGGCAAGGCTCCGGCTCCTGCTCCAGAACCAGCTCCGGCTCCAGTGGCTGAAGAACCGGCTCCAGCTCCAGTAGCTGAAACCGTTCGCGTTCAGCTGGACGTGAAGTTCGACTTCAACAAGTCGGTCGTCAAGCCAAACAGCTATGCTGACATCAAGAACCTGGCTGACTTCATGAAGCAGTACCCGCAGACCACTACTCGTGTTGAAGGCCACACCGACAACGTCGGTCCAGACGCCTACAACCAGAAGCTGTCTGAGCGTCGCGCTGCTGCTGTGAAAAACGTTCTGGTCAACCAGTACGGCATCCAGGGCAACCGTGTTGACTCCATCGGTTACGGCGAAAGCCGTCCAGTGGCTGACAACAAAACTGAAGCTGGCCGCGCCGTTAACCGTCGCGTAGAAGCTGAAGTAGAAGCTCAATCCAAGTAATTGGGTAGCGCTTGAAAAAACCCGGCCTCGGCCGGGTTTTTTTTCGCCCGAACGTTGACGGGGCGTGCCTTGCCGTTCGGCGCCGGTAGCTTGCGGCTACCCAAAGGGCCTATAATCACGCCCCCCACGTTCTTCCAACGAGTCATGCCCGCCCATGTATAACCTGGCCCGCCAGCTGTTGTTCAAACTCTCTCCGGAAACCTCCCACGACCTGTCCCTGGACCTGATCGGCGCAGGTGGCCGCCTGGGGCTCAACGGTTTGCTGACCAAGGCGCCGGCGCGCTTGCCGGTGCAGGTGATGGGGCTGTCGTTCGACAACCCGGTGGGCCTGGCCGCGGGCCTGGACAAGAACGGCGCGGCCATCGATGGTTTTGCCCAGCTGGGTTTCGGTTTCGTCGAGATCGGCACCGTCACTCCGCGCCCGCAGCCCGGCAACCCCAAGCCGCGGATATTTCGCCTGCCCGAAGCCACGGCCATCATCAACCGCATGGGCTTCAACAACCTGGGCGTCGACAACCTGCTCAACCGCGTGCGCGCCTCCCAGTACAAAGGCGTGCTGGGCATCAACATCGGCAAGAATTTCGACACCCCGGTCGAGCGCGCCGTGGACGACTACCTGATCTGCCTGGACAAGGTCTACGCCCACGCCAGCTACATCACCGTCAACGTCAGTTCGCCCAACACCCCGGGCCTGCGCAGCCTGCAGTTCGGTGAGTCGCTCAAGCAGTTGCTCGACGCCCTGGCCGAGCGCCGTGAAGCCCTGGTGGGCCTGCATGGCAAGCGTGTGCCGGTGGCGATCAAGATCGCCCCGGACATGAGTGACGAGGAAACCGCGCAAGTGGCTCAGGCGCTGCTGGGCGCAGGCATGGACGCGGTGATCGCCACCAACACCACCCTGGGTCGTGAAGGCGTGGAAGGGCTGGCCCATGGTGACGAGGCGGGCGGACTGTCGGGCGCGCCGGTACGGGAGAGGAGCACCCACATCGTCAAGGTACTGGCTGGGGAGCTGGCCGGGCGCATGCCGATCATCGCCGCAGGCGGCATCACCGAAGGCAAGCACGCGGCCGAGAAGATCGCCGCCGGTGCCAGCCTGGTGCAGTTGTACTCGGGCTTCATCTACAAGGGCCCGGCGCTGATCCGCGAGGCGGTGGATGCCATCGCGGCACTGCCGCGCACGTAAGGCATTAAAAAGGGGCCCTCTAGAAGGCCCCTGGGCTCTCGCCCGCCGCCCGTTGGGGCGCGCATGGTTAATCAGCAATGTGAATGTAAGAGAAAAATCGTCCTCGTCAGCCGACCGCGTGAAGTTCGTTGAGTCTGTGGATACCCGCAGTGCCGGTCATACCGTCCCAGTTGTCGCCGCGTCCTTCGCGCCAGCCATTGATCCAGGCTTGGCGAACCGACGGTAGAGTAAAAGGGCAAAGCTCGCGGGATTTGCCATGGATGCCGTATTGGTATCCGCGTAAAAATGCTCGTTCCAACGGATCACGCTTAAGTCTTCTCATAGGGTGTTGCCCTCGTCTGTTGACTGTTATGTCCCGTCGGCCTCGTGTGAGGCCGGGCAGAGTCTTTCTGCCGGTTTTGGTGCTCGCTGCCGGCGTGGCGAGCAGTGGTGCCGTACCATTGCGGTGCGGCCTGTATAGATTTCTAAACAATGCGTTGGCCGGTGTGAACGACCGTTTTGTCATAAGCACGTAATGATTATGGTGTGCGAACCATAAGTAAGCGGATGCGTCCGGGCTAACGACGCCCGAAAGCCCGCTATGATCAGGGCTACAGCGCGAATGACGGGAAAAAGCCATCGAAAATGATGGCGAAATGCTTTTCAGTATTAGGCGACGAAGGGTCATTTTCACCCTCGTCTTTTTGCAGAATTTTATTCTGCCGGGATGATCAAAGGCTTTTTGATGCCAGTATCGGTCCCGGCGGTCGACACCCTGGCGGTGTCACACGGGCGCTTCTTCAGAAAGGCGCCTGGTTAAACTCGGGAAGGGTGATGCGTTGCCCTTTCACTTATGGCTCAAGACCCTGGATACCCCATGTCGGATCGTTACGAACTCTTCCTCACCTGCCCCAAGGGCCTCGAAGGCCTGCTGATCGAGGAAGCCACCGCGCTTGGCCTTGAAGAGGCCCGTGAGCATACCTCTGCCGTGCGCGGCATGGCCGACATGGAAACGGCTTACCGCCTGTGCCTGTGGTCGCGCCTGGGCAACCGCGTGCTGCTGGTGCTCAAGCGCTTTGCCATGAAGGACGCCGAAGACCTCTACCACGGCGTGCACGACGTGGAGTGGCAAGACCACCTGCTGCCCGACGGCACCCTGGCGGTGGAGTTCAGCGGCCATGGCTCAGGTATCGGCAACACCCATTTCGGTGCCTTGAAAGTCAAGGACGCCATCGTCGACAAACTGCGCACGCCCGAAGGTGAGCGCCCCAGCGTCGACAAGCTCAATCCTGACCTGCGCGTGCACCTGCGCCTGGACCGTGGCGAGGCGATCCTGTCCCTGGACCTGTCCGGCCACAGCCTGCACCAGCGCGGATACCGCCTGCAGCAGGGTGCCGCGCCACTGAAGGAAAACCTTGCCGCCGCCGTACTGATCCGTGCCGGCTGGCCGCGCATCGCCGCTCAGGGCGGCGCGCTGGCCGACCCGATGTGCGGTGTGGGGACCTTCCTGGTGGAGGCGGCGATGATCGCTGCCGACATCGCCCCCAACCTCAAGCGTACCCGTTGGGGCTTCAGCGCCTGGCTGGGCCATGTGCCGGCCTTGTGGCGCAAGCTGCATGACGAAGCCCTGGCCCGTGCGGAAGCCGGCCTGGCCAAGCCGCCGCTGTGGATCCGCGGCTATGAAGCCGACCCACGCCTGATTCAGCCGGGCCGCAACAACGTCGAACGCGCTGGGCTCAGCGACTGGATCAAGATCTACCAGGGCGAAGTCGCCACCTTCGAGCCGCGCCCGGACCAGAACCAGAAAGGCCTGGTGATCTGCAACCCTCCCTACGGAGAGCGTCTGGGGGATGAAGCCAGCCTGCTCTACCTCTACCAGAACCTGGGCGAGCGTCTGCGCCAGGCCTGCCTGAACTGGGAAGCCGCGGTGTTCACCGGTGCCCCGGACCTGGGCAAGCGCATGGGTATTCGCAGCCACAAACAGTACGCCTTCTGGAACGGTGCGTTGCCGTGCAAACTGCTGCTGATCAAGGTGCTGCCTGACCAGTTCGTCACCGGCGAGCGTCGCACCCCCGAGCAGCGCCAGGTGGAGCGCGAGCAAGCACAAGAGCAGGCGGCCGCACCTGCCGCCGACCCGTACGCACGGGTCAACAAGAACGGCAACCCGATCAAGCCGGCGCCCGTGGTGGTCGAGCAGGCGCGCCTGAGCGAAGGCGGGCAGATGTTCGCCAACCGCTTGCAGAAGAACCTCAAGCAACTGGGCAAGTGGGCCCGTCGCGAGAAAGTCGATTGCTACCGCGTCTATGATGCCGACATGCCCGAATACGCCCTGGCCATCGACCTGTACCATGACTGGGTGCATGTGCAGGAATACGCGGCGCCCAAGTCCATTGACCCGGAAAAGGCCCAGGCCCGTCTGTTCGATGCCCTGGCCGCCATTCCCCAGGCGCTGAACATCGACAAGAGCCGCGTCATCATCAAACGTCGCGAGCGCCAGAGCGGTACCAGGCAGTATGAGCGCCAGGCCGCCCAGGGCCAGTTCACCGAGGTGCAGGAAGGCGGCGTCAAGCTGCTGGTCAACCTGACCGACTACCTGGACACAGGCCTGTTTCTGGACCACCGCCCCATGCGTCTGCGCATTCAGCGCGAGGCCGCGGGCAAGCGTTTCCTCAATCTGTTCTGCTATACGGCCACGGCCAGTGTGCACGCGGCCAAGGGCGGTGCGCGCAGTACCACCAGTGTCGACCTGTCGAAAACCTACCTGGACTGGGCGCGCCGCAACCTGTCGCTCAACGGGTTCTCCGACAAGAACCGCCTGGAGCAGGGTGACGTGATGGCCTGGCTGCAAGCCAGCCGCGACGAGTACGACCTGATCTTCATCGACCCGCCGACGTTTTCCAACTCCAAGCGCATGGAAGGGGTATTCGATGTGCAGCGCGACCATGTCGAGTTGCTGGACCTGGCCGTCGCACGCCTGGCCAAGGACGGGGTGCTGTATTTCTCCAACAACTTCCGCAAGTTCCAGCTCGACGAGCACCTGGGCGAGCGTTACCAGGTAGAGGAAATCAGTGCCCAGACCCTGGACCCCGACTTTGCTCGCAACAGCAAGATCCACCGTGCCTGGAAAATTCAGGCCCGATGAGCGGTAGCCCACGGCAGGCACGCCTGTCGTACAGTTTTGGCTAGATGGTAAAAAGGGCTCCCAGGAGCCCTTTTTGCTGCACGACCGATCAACATTTTCGCTTGATGGCTCACTAGGCAAACTACTGGCAAATAGCTATAACTGAGCCAAGCCAATGTGACAACCGAAGCACGCCGGCGTTGTGAGTTCTGCTTATGTCGTTGCATGCCGTTCGCCCCAAAATACTTGGCTTTATCAGTGAAGATGCATCGGCCTGGCTGATAGCCTCCTTGGCCCTTGCCGCCGGTGCGCTGGTCACCAGCCTGCTGGCGGTGGGCACGGCCGAGCTTTACCAGCGCCAGTTGCGCCAGCGCTTCGAATTGCTTGCCAACGAACGCTTCAGCCGCATCGAGGAGCGGTTCGAGGACCAGACACAGCGGCTGGACGGCCTTCGCCGGTTTTTCAGTTATTCGGACAACGTCAGCCGGCGAGAATACGAAGGCTACGCCGGGCCGTTGCTGATGCGTACCCAGGCCTATTCGTGGCTGCCACGGGTCACGGCCGCCGAACGCCCTGCGTTCGAACAGCGCGCCCGTGAACAGGGAATCGAGGATTTCTCCATTCGCGACCAGGCCGCTGATGGCAGCCTGGTGCCGGCGGGGCAGCGGGACGAGTATTACCCGGTGTTCTATACCCAGTCGCAGACGCGCCAGCGCTTGCCCCTGGGCTTTGACGTCAACTCCCAGGCCTCGCGCCATGACACCCTGATGCGGGCCCTGCACACCGGCACATTGGCGGTGACCCCGCCGGTCAACCTGGTGGGGGTCAGCCCGCGGTACAGCCGTGGGGTACTGATGGTTGCGCCGGTGCCTGGCAAACCCGGCGAACCGCCGCTGGGCTTTGTTTCGGCGGTGGTGAGCCTGGGGCAATTGATGGGCGAAGGGCTGCCTGCGCAAAGCGATGACAACCTGCATGTGCGCATCCTCGACCTGTCGCTGGCCGGCAACCACGAGGTGCTGTACGAGTCCAGCAACACCGTGGTACCCGAGCCCCTGATGGCGACGCACCTGCTGCACCTGGCCGACCGCGATTACCAGTTGGATATCAGCCCCAGCACGCTGTTTGTCGAAGCCAACCACGCCTCGCCAGTGGCGGTGGTCGTGGCCTTGGGCGCTTTGCTCAGCCTTCTGCTCAGTGCCTTGCTGTACAGCCTGGTCAGCCAGCGCCAGCGAGCCCTGAAACTGGTGGAGCAGCGCACATCGCAGCTGCGCAGCAGCGAACAGGCCCTGCGCGTTACCCATAACCAGTTGCGCAGCGTGCTCAATGCCGCCACCCAGGTGGCGATCATCGCCACCGACCTGCATGGCCTGATCACCACGTTCAACGCCGGGGCCGAGCGCATGCTGGGATACGGTGCTGGCGATGCGGTAGGCCACCTGACCTTGCAGAACCTGCACCTGAGTGAAGAGCTGGTGGCCCGCGCCTGTACCCTCAGCGCCTATTACGAGCGGGACATTCCCCTGGCCCAGGCCATGCTGGTGGAAACCCCCGGTGAAGGTAGTCAGCAGGCGCGCGAATGGACCCTGGTACGGCGTGATGGCAGCACGGTGGCGGTGAACATGCTCGCCACCACCTTGCTGGACGAGCAAGGCCTGTGGGTGGGGCACCTGGCTATCTGCATCGATATCACTGAGCGCAAGCGGGTGCACGAGGCCTTGGCCGCGCGCGACCAATTGTTGCAGAAACTCAGCGCCGAAGTGCCCGGCGGCATCTACCAGTTTCGCCTGGACCCGGATGGCCATTCCAGTTTCAGCTGGGCCAGCGAGGGCATCCGTGACATCTACGAAATGGAGCCCAGCGCCTTGCGTGATGACGGGCGGCGAGTCATGGAGCGCATTCACCCGGACGATGGCCAGCGGGTGCTCGATTCCATCCGTTTCTCGGCCCAGCACCTCACGCCATGGCGCGAAGAGTACCGGGTGCAGTTGCCACGTCAGGGCCTGCGCTGGGTGCGCGGGGAAGCCACGCCTGAGCCGTTGGCCGGCGGCGGCACGCTATGGCACGGCTACCTGACCGACATCACTGACCTCAAGCGCGTGGAAGAAGAATTGCGGGCGCTGTCGGTCACCGACGTGCTCACCGGCATTCACAACCGCCGCTACTTTCAGGAACGCCTGAAAGCCGAGCTTGACCGTGCCGAACGCGACCACGTGCAACTGGCAGTGATCATGCTCGACATTGACCATTTCAAGCGGATCAACGACCAGTTCGGCCATGCCGTCGGCGACCGCGTGCTGCAAGGGATCTGCGAAAAGATCGGCCACCGCCTGCGGCGCACCGACGTCTTCTGCCGGCTGGGGGGTGAGGAATTCATGGTGTTGTGCCCGGGCAGCAGCAGCGACCAGGCTCACGCCCTGGCGCTGGAACTATGGCAAGGGCTGCGGCACACGCCTATCGACGGTGTCGGCATCGTCACCGCCAGCTTCGGCGTAGCCAGCTGGCGCCGGGGGGAAGGCGCCGATGCGCTGCTGTTGCGCGCCGATTCCGGCGTATACGCGGCCAAGCAGGCGGGCAGGGACCGCGTGGAACCGGAACTGCCCTGAGTCGCGGCATGGGTCTGCCTGATACACCGCAGCGCCTGCTTCCCGAGCTGGCGCCCGGTCCCACAGAGGATGGCCGCAGTGGTGGGGATTCCCTGTAGGACCGGGCGAAGCTCGGGAAGGGCGCCGCGCGGTCTGCCTGATACACCGCAGCGCCTGCTTCCCGAGCTGGCGCCCGGTCCCACAGAGGTTGGCCGCGGCGTGCCATCAAGGGTTCAACGAAACCCCCTGTTCCCCTGCCTTCGGCTGCCGGTACAGGTCCAGCAGCGCCTGGTCCAGCACCGACGACGCGCCCCATGGCTTGGAGTCATTCAAAATGGCGACCACCGCCCAGGTGTTGCCGTTGTCATCGCGGCTGAAACCGGCAATGGCGCGTACGTTGTTCAGGGTGCCGGTCTTGACGTGGCCTTCACCGGCCAGCGCCGTGGTCTTCAGGCGTTTGCGCATGGTGCCGTCGGTGCCGATGATCGGCAGCGAGCTCATGAATTCGGCGGCGTATGGGCTTTTCCAGGCCACTTGCAGCATGGTCGCCAGCTCCCGGGCGCTGACACGCTCGTCACGGGACAGCCCCGAACCATTTTCCAGTACCAGATGGCTGGCCGGTATCCCCTTGCGTGCCATCCAGGCACGGATCACCCGCTGGGCGGCCTTGGCGTCGTCAGTGTCGGCATCGGTGCGGTAACGGGCGCCGATGCTCAGGAACAGCTGCTGCGCCATGGTGTTGTTACTGTATTTGTTGATGTCGCGAATGATCTCCGCCAGGTCCGGGGAGAACGCCCGGGCCAGCAGCTTGGCGTCCTTGGGCACCACGGCCTCGCGGTCGCGGCCGGCGATGGTGCCGCCCAGTTCGTTCCAGATCGCCCGTACCGCCCCCGCGGCATAGGTGGGGTGGTCAAGCACGGACAGGTAGGTCTGGGAACTGCAACCATCCGCCAGGCCGCCACTGACCACCACGCTGATGCTGCCGTCCGGCGCGGTCACCGGGTTGTAGCGCACGTCACCGCTGCACTGCTTGCCAGCCAGCGCCTTGATCTGGTTGTCGACATGAATGGTGGCAATCGGCGGTTCCACCGAGACCATTATCTTGCCACCATCGTTGCGCGCCACGAAGCGCAGGGCCTTGAGGTTGACCATCAGGGCGTCCGGGCGTACCAGGAACGGCGCGTTCTCATCGCCGCCGTCGTCGTTGAACTCAGGCAGGTTGGGCTGGATGAAATAGCTGCGGTCCAGCACCAGGTCACCGGTGACCTGCTGCACGCCGTTGGCGCGCAGGTCGCGCATCAGGAGCCAGAGCTTTTCCATGTTCAGTTTGGGGTCGCCGCCGCCCTTGAGGTACAGGTTGCCGTGCAGCACGCCGTTGCTCAGGGTGCCGTCGGTGTAGAACTCGGTCTTCCACTGGTAGTTGGGGCCCAACAGCTCCAGGGCGGCGAAAGTGGTGATGGTCTTCATGGTCGAGGCCGGGTTCACCGACACATCGGCGTTGAACACCGTCGGGGTGCCTGGACCTGTGAGCGGCACCATCACCAGCGACAGGGCGTTGTCGGAGATCTTGTTGGTCTTGAGGGCTTGTTGCACCTTGGCCGGCAGCGCGGTGATGACGGGCGCGGCATGAACGGGCAGGGCCAGGGGTAGCATCAGGCCGGCGAGCAGTAGAGGGCGAAACGATTTGATCATGAGCAATGAAACCCTGCGGGCGAGGGGTGAAAAAAATGAGGGCGCGAAAAGGTGAAAGCCCCCGTACATAAAGAGTCGGCATTATGCCCCAAGGGATTGGCGCTTTGGCCTGGCTGACGCGCATTTCATGATTTTTTCGACACTTGGGCGGGTTTATCTGTATCAGTCGGGCAGCCGCGTGCCGAAACTGGTAAAGTGCGGCGCGTTAATACTCAAGAGGATTGTTTCATGGCCACTAACCGTTCCCGCCGTCTGCGCAAAAAACTCTGCGTGGATGAATTCCAGGAGCTGGGTTTCGAACTGAACCTGGACTTCAAGGAAAACCTGGACGACCAGGCAATCGACGCATTCCTCGACGCGTTCCTGGCTGAAGCCATGGACGCCAATGGCCTGGACTACGTCGGCACCGACGACGTCGGCCTGGTGTGCACCGTCGAGCGTGGCTCGGTCACCGAAGAGCAGCGCGCAGCCGTCGAAGCCTGGCTCAAGGGCCGCGACGAACTGACCAAGATCGAAGTCAGCCCGCTGCTGGACGCCTGGTACCCGGAAAAGCCGATCAACCCGGTCGCCTGATCCGAGTCATACGAAGAAGCCGCTGACCCCAGCGGCTTTTTTGTGCCTGGTATAACCGCCGTAGCAGCGGACCTGGCCGCGTCCCAGGCGCCGCGCAGCACCAGGCACACGTTCATGCCGGCTGAACGCCCACCCCTGCCTTGAGCAGCACCTGGTCGATGTCCACCTCATCCAGCTGCTGCGCCGGCAAGTACTGCTGGGCGTATTCCAGGTACACGCCACTGCGCAGAAACAGCTCGAACAGCTCGACGTCGATATGCGCATCGCGGCACATGAAGGCCATGATCCCCAGCGCTTCGCTGAGCGTCTTGCCTTTCTTGTACGGCCGGTCGGCGGCAGTCAGGGCTTCGAAGATATCGGCGATGGCCATCATCCGTGCCGGCAGGCTCATCTGCTCGCGGTTGAGGCCCCGGGGGTAGCCGCTGCCGTCCATTTTCTCGTGGTGCCCGCCGGCCATTTCCGCGACGTTCCGCAGGTGGCTGGGGAAGGGCAGGCGGCTGAGCATCAGGATGGTCTGCACCATGTGGTGGTTGATGATGTAGCGCTCTTCGGTCGTCAAGGTGCCGCGGCCGATGCTCAGGTTGTACAGCTCGCCACGGTTGAACTTGTAGTCGGGCACTTTCATGTTGAAGCCCCAGGGGTTGTCCGCGGGCATGCGCTCGTAGTCAGGGCGTTCGAACAGGTGCTCGGGGCGGTCGGCCAACAGCGGTTCGCGCACCGGCAGGGCGGGGGCGGGGTTGCGCTCCTGGCGGCGGTTCTCTTCCCAGGACACCCCCAGGCGGTCGTCCAGGGTGCGCAGCCAGGTGCGCTCGGCGATGCGCGCCAGGCGCTGCTGGCTGTCGGAATCCATGAATTCGCCGCCCAGGTTGCAGCGGGCGACGAAGGCGAAGTCGTCGTCCAGGGCCTGCAATTGGGCGTCGCGGGCGGCGGCCAGGGCCGCTGCGTCACCGCCTTCGGCCAGGCGCTGCCAGTAGTCGATCCAGGCGTCGCGCTTGAGTACTTCAAAACGCGTGCGAATCTCGTGGATACGGTCGTAGAGGGTTTCCAGCTTGGTGGCCTTGTCCACTACGTATTCGGGGGTGGTGACCTTGCCGCAGTCATGCAGCCAGGCGGCGATGTGCAGGGCCTCCCACTCTTCCTCGCTGGGCTGGTAGCTGGCGAACGGCGCGGCCTGGCTGTCCGCGGCCGCGCGCGCGAGCATCTTGGTCAGCACTGGCACGCGCTGGCAGTGCCCCCCCGTGTAGGGGCTCTTGGCGTCGATGGCGCCAGCGATGATCTGGATGAAGGCGTCCAGCAACGCTTGCTGGCGTACCTGCAGGCGCTGGCCTTCGATGCTGGCGGCGGCCACGCCCGACACGGCCAGGATGAAGGCGATGCGGTCGGGGCTGAACTTGACCAGGTCACTGCGGCTGCCGGTGTCACGGTGCAGCAATACCAGCACGCCGATGGTTTCGCCACGGCGGTTGTGCAGGCGCACGCCAATCAGGTCCAGGCGCGGGCTGTCGAGCTTGAGCATGATCTGCTTGAGTTCACGGGCCTGGTCGAAGCCGATAGACGTCACCACGCTGTTCTGCTGACCGTTCAGCGCGCTCAGCCAGGTGGGGGTGTCGCTTGCGTTCAGGGCGTGGCTGGTCAAGCCGTAGCGGGTCACGTTGCGCAGCTTGTCGTTGATGATCAGCCCGCTGGGCTGCACCTGGCCGCTATCGCTGTCGTACAGGTAGATGATGCCGGCCTGGGCATCACTCAGGCTCACGGTTTCCTGCAGCACGCGCTTGAGCAGCGGCTCGAAGCGGGTCTCGGCCGACAGGCTGGCGGTGATCTCGAAGAAGCTGGCCAGGGTCTGCTTCATGCGCTGCATGGACTCGGTCAGCTGGTCCACTTCCAGCACGGGCGAGCGCTGGCTGGCCGGGCGTTTGAAATTGAAGCTGCGAATCGCATCGGCTTCCTTGACCAGCGCGTACAGCGGCTTGACCAGCAGCCGCGAGGTCAGCCAGCCCACCGGCAGGCACAGCAGCAGGATGGTCAGTGTCACCAGCGCGCCTTGCCAGCGCAGCCGGTAGGCGTCGGCCAGCAGTTCGTCTTCGGGTACCAGCAGGGCCAGTTGCAGGCCGTCCGGGCCGCCCTGGTCGATGCTGCTGCGTGACACTACCCAATCGCGACCGTCGGCATGCAGGCGGTTGGCGTCGGTGTCGCCCCGGGCAAGCAGGGCGGCCAGCGCTGGCGCCAGGTCGGCGACCTTGGTCGGCTCCATGCTGCCATCCGGGTTGATCAGGCGCTGGCTATCGGGGTAGGCCACGGCGTTGTCGTTGTGGTCGAACAGGGCAATCTGGGTGTGCGGGGTGACTCGGTGCTTGGCCAGGGTGGCGCTGAGGTCCTCCAGGGTCAGGTCGGCGCCCAGTACCACATGGTCGCTGACCCGCAAGGCCAGGGTAGTGCCGACCGCATGGCTGGAAAAAAACACGTAGGGGTCGGTGGTCACCTGGGTGCGATCGGTCAGGGCACGGCTGAACCAGGCGCGGGTGCGCGGGTCGTACTGGTCGTCGGGCAGGTCCTGATGGCCGATGAGGTTCAGGGTGCGGTCAAACATCAGCGACTGGGCGTGGCGTGCGCCAGTGGCGTCGTGTTCGATGCTCCACACCTGATAGGCCGCGGCCGCGGGGGCCCCGAAGCGCTGCTTGAGCTCGTCGGTGCGCAAGGGCCGGACCATGAAGAAATCGCCGTTGCCGTAGCCGGTATACAGCGATGCCAGGTTCGGGTTGTCGGCCAGTGACTGGGCCATGGGCTCCAGCAAAGCCAGGCGCTGCTCCAGGACGGCGCCCTGGGCGGCATCGTTGAGCGCCAGCAGGCTGAGCAGGTGGCGTATGGGCAGGTAAGTGTGGTCGATGTCCAGGCGCACGTCCTGGTCAATGCGCGAAAACAGGCTCTGGCTGCTGGACAGGATGATCTGCGAGGTCTGCCGGTAGTTGAACAGCCCCAGCACCGTGCCGGTGAGCAGCAACAGCAGGGTGAACATGGCGCTGATGTGCACATGCAGCGGAAAGCGGTGTTCTGTGAGCCTGGGCATCGCGAATCACTCCTTGAGGATGCGTTCACCGCTCGCCAGGCAAAGCCAGGGCGTGGCGGCGTGCAGAGCCTCTTCACCGCAGCCCTTGCGGGCTGATAATGGCTAACGCTTCAGCGCTTGACAAGCCTTTGCCTCACGGCGCGGGCAAGGTGTCCAGGTGCTGTCGCACCGCGTGTTCCAGTTGCGCCATGGCCTGAACCACGGCGCTGGTCCACAGCTGTGGGTTGCCAGCCTCGCAAGCCTGTTCCAGAGCCTCGCAAGCCTGGATCAGCGCGGTGGCCGCGACAATTTTCGCCGCGCCCTTTATGCGGTGGGCCAGTTCGCTCAAGGCAGGTGGGCTGGTGGCCCCCAGCAAGGCCTGGCGATCCTGCGCGCAGCTGTCCAGTACCTGTTGCAGCAGGCGGCGCTCCAGAGCCGGCTGGCCACCGGTCAGGGTCGCCAATTGCTCCAGGTCCAGCAGCGCCGTCAACCGTGGCGGTACGCGAGCCGCCAGGACCTGCGTGAGGTCGGCCAGGCTGATGGGTTTGAACAGGCAGTCATTCATGCCGGCAGCCAGGCAGCGCTCACGCTCCTGGGGCAGGGCGCTGGCTGTATAGCCGAACACTACGCAGGGGGGGCGGCCAGCCTGCTGCTCCTGGTGGCGCAGATGGCGGGTCATTTCGTAGCCGTCCATGCCGGGCATGTTGCAGTCCACGAACAGCACATCGAAGGCGCCGGCCTGCCAGGCGGCCAAGCCGGTGTGGCCGTTGTCGGCGGTGGCGGCCTGCAAACCGAGAAAGCCCAGCTGCTCGGTCATCAGCAGCCGGTTGGCCGGGTGGTCGTCGACCACCAGTACACGCAACCCGCCCAGGTCGATGGCAGCCCTCGGTGCCTGCACCGGTTGCGCCGGCAACGGTTGCAGTGCGTCCACCGCCAGTGCAAGGTCGACCTGCGTGCCGTCACCTGGCTGGCTGTGCAGCGTCAGTTCGGCGCCCATCAAGCGGCTGAGGTTCTGGCTGATCACCAGCCCAAGGCCCGTGCCGCTGCGGGCGCGACGGCTATCGGGGTCTACCTGGGCGAAGGGCTGGAACAGGCGCTGGCGGTCACTGGCGCTGATGCCGATACCGGTGTCGCTGACGGTCAGGCGCAGCGCATGCTTGCCAGCGACATCGCTGGCCGCCATTGCCAGTTCGAGTTGCACATGGCCGTGATCGGTGAACTTGATCGCGTTGCTCACCAGGTTCGACAGCACCTGTTTGAAGCGCAGCGGGTCGAGCATGACATCCGGTTGCGCGGCAGCCGGTAGCCGGACCCGCAACGCCAGGCCCTTGTCCCGCGCCAGGCCTTCGAAGATGCGCGCCACATCGTTGACCAGGCTGCCGGCCTGCACGCGCTCGGGCTTGAGGCTCAGGTGGCCGGCTTCGATGCGCGAGACGTCCAGGATATCGCCGATCAGGTTCAGCAGGTCGCGCGCCGAGGCATAGGCCACCTCGATGGCGTTACGGTCCAGCTGCTGGCGCTCGGCCCGGCGCAGGGCCAGTTCGAGCATGCCGATCAGCGCATTCATGGGGGTACGTATTTCGTGGCTCATGGTCGCCAGAAAAGTGCTTTTCGCCCGGTTGGCCTGGTCTGCCTGTTCCTTGGCCTGGCGCAGGTCCTCAAGCAGTTGGCGACGTTCGCTGATGTCGATCCAGCCGCCGATCACGCCACATACCTGCCCCTCCGCGTCACGGTACGGCAATATCCAGTGGTAGATGCTCAGGGCCCGGTCGCCGATGCGCAAGGGGCGGTCCATGATCATCGGCTCGCCCTGAGCCATCACTTGCAGGTAATCCAGGTGGTAGGCCTGGGCATGGTCGGCGTCCGGCAGCACGCCTTCTTTCACTGTCTTGCCCATCACGTCCTCGCGCCGGGCGTTGAACGTGGTCAGGTAGCTATCGTTGCAGCTGAGCAGCAACCCCTGGCGGTCACGCACGTAAATGGGGTGCGGGGTGCCGTCCACCAGCGCGCGCATGAATTCCAGCTGGTCGCCCAGCGCCCGCTCTGCTTTCACGCGCTGGCGGATCTGGTGGCGCATGTAGCCGATCCACGCCAGCAGTACCAGCAGCACCACGCTGGCCGTCGCCACGATCTGCAGGATCAGGCGGTGGTAGTTGCGCCAATAGCCGTGGGTATCCGGGGTGTAGCTACGCCAGCGGGCGGCGATGGCGGTCATCTCCTGGGGGCCGATGCTCAGCAGCGCCTTGTCGAGGATGGCGGCCAGTTCGGTGGCCTGGCTGCCCGTTGCCAGTGAAAACCGCGCAGGCTCGGTACCCACCGTGCTACGGATGACCAGGCGGTCCTGGAACAGTGGGGTCGCCAGCAGATGACGGGCGACCACCAGGGCGCTGACCGCCCCTTCGGCCTGGCCTTGGGCCAGCCGGTCAAGGCTGGCGAAGGCATCGTCGGTTTCCTGCACATGGATATCGGGATAGTGCTGGCGCAGCCACTTCACCAGGGGGTTGCCACGGGGGATGGCCAGCCTGCGCCCGGCGAACTGGCCAAGGTCTTGCAGCCCCGGGTGGTCGCGTGCGGTGACCAGCACATAGGAATTGCTCAGGTAAGGGCGGCTGAATTGCAGGTCGTGGGCGCGCTCTTCACTGGGGATGATGGCGGCGATCACATCGGCTTGGCCTTGCTGCACCTGGGCCAGCATATCGGCGACGCTGCTGGCCCGGCCTATTTCGAACTGCAGGCCGGTGCGCAGGCGGATCAATTCCAGCAGGTCCGCGCTCAACCCGCGCAGGTTGCCGTAGCGGTCGAAAAAAGTTAGCGGCGCGAACGAGTCGTCCACCACCACCTTGGCGCTGGGGTGGTCGGCCAGCCAGCGTTCCTCTCGCCGAGTCAATTGCAGCTTGCGGTCGGTGAGCAGCAGGTCGCTGGCCCCGCTCCAGCGCTGGAAGATACTTTCGCGTTGCGCCGGGTTGATGGCCGCCAGTGCCTGGTTCACGTGTGCCAGCAGGGGGTCGCCACGGCGGGCGGCAAAGCCGAACCCCGAGGGTTCGTCGCGGCTGAAGTTGACCATGCGGACATTGTTCAACAGCCCTTGGTCAATCTGGTAATGGGTGGAAATGGTGTCCCCCAGGAACACGTCAGCCTGCTCGAATGCCACGGCGTTCAGGGCATTCTGGTAAGAGGGGTAATACGTGACGGTGGCGTCGGGGTAGTGGGCCTTGATATAGGCCTCCGGCAGGTAGTGGTTGACCACGCTCAGGCGCCTCCCGGCCAGGTGGTCACCCAGGGGGGCGTCATCATCGGCGCGCGCCACCAGCACCGGCCGGTCCACGGCATAGGCGTTGCTCAGCGCCAGCTCCGGGAAGGCCGCTTCGTAGCCGTTGGCGCTGGGCAGCAGATCGATCTGGCCCTGGCGCAGCGCCTCGATGGCCGCATCGCGTGTGGGGTAGCGCTGCACCACCAGGGGCCGCCCCAGGGCCTGGCCGACCAGGGCGGCGTAATCGGCGCTCAGGCCCTCGTATTCCTGGTCGTGGGTGATGTCCAGGGGCGGGTAATCGGGCGTCGAGATGCCCAGGCGCAGTGGCACCCCGTGGGTGTCAGGCGCGGGTGCCAGGCCCGAGGTGCCATCGTTGTGGCTGCGCACTGTCAGTGTATCGGCCCCCTGTGCCGCAGCCATGCCGGCTGTGCAGCACAGCCCGGTAATCAGCAGCAGGCAACACGGGGCGCTGTTCATACCAAGGCATTACGTTTGGCAATGTCGATCAGGTCTACCAGCGAGACCACCTGCAGTTTCTGCATCAGGCGCTTTTTGTAAGTGCTGACGGTTTTGTTGCTGAGGAACATGCCTTTGGCTATTTCCTTGTTCGAGCGCCCTTGGGCAAACAGTTGCAACACCATCAGTTCCCGGTCATTGACGCCTTTGAATAATCTGATTTCATTGCGCAGGGTGTCGTCCACGTCCAGTGGGTTGAGCGCCTCACTGGGAAAATAGTTATAACCGGACATGACCGCGCGAATGGCGCTGCTCAGTTCCCCCAGGGCTTCCTGTTTGCAGACATAACCCGCCGCGCCCGACTGCATGCAGCGAAACGTGAACAAGGCGGGGGCCTGCGCAGTCAACACCAGAATCTTGGGGCCCAGGTTCATGGTCTGAAAACGCGCCAGCACTTCCAGCCCATCGAGGCGCGGAATGCTGATGTCGAGGATGATCAGGTCCGGTGGGTTTTCCCGGATGATTTGCATCGCATCGACCCCGTTGTCGCACTCGCCAATAACGGTATACCCCTCCTTTTCCAGCAGAAAGCGGACGGCCAGGCGAATGACCGGATGGTCGTCAATGATAAAGGCAGTACTCATGAAATAGTCTTCCCCTACAGGCGGCGAATAAAAGGCGCACATTAGCTCAGTTGCCGGGAGTGGCATATGAAGAACGGACGCCATCGGCGCTATATAGGAAATTTCCTACAAGTATTGCTGTTTAAGAATACACGGCCGTGCGGGTTTTTAAAGTGTCAAGGCGATATTTCGCTGGGGTTGTGACTAAATGAAAAACAACGTTGCGGTCTGCGGTTTTGTATAAATATGTTTGAAAGGCAACTAACGAATTTCCAGTCTTGTACGTAAGTTTTCAATGACTCGGAAGTGTAGTTTTCGACTTTGCCCACAATGTTTAGGTAACTTGCCCTACAGACAGGAGGGATTATTCCCTAATCGCCCCTGGGGCGGCGAGGGGGACGGGTCTGAAAGTTTTGTAGGAAAATTCTGAGCGTCGGTGCGGGCGCCCAGATGGCGCCCGCCAGGCTGTCACTGGGGGCTTGAGCGGCCGGTCATCTCACGGGCCATTTCGCTGGCGTAGCTGTCGGTCATGCCAGCGATGAAGTCGATCATGCGCAGGAACGAGGCGTGCAACGAACCGTGCGGGTCCGGTGCGCTATTGCCGAGCAGGTCCAGAATGCGCCGGTTCTTGAACGATGGGCTCTTGCCGCCATGTTGCTCCAGGGCAGCGCCGCACAGGGCATTGAGCAGGATTTCCAGGGTGGTATAGGCACCGATCTCGTGCAGGGTCTTGCGTTTGTCCTGAAAGATTTTCTTGCGTGCCATGTCCTTGGCATTCAGGACGCAGCGCTTGGCAGGGCCATGCATGTGTTCCACCAGATCGCCCGTCAGCGTACCGGCCAGCAAGGCATCCTGTTGTTCGACGAAGGCGCGGGCAGCGGCGTTGGTCAGGTGCTCGATGGCCTTGCCGCGCAGGATCGCCAGTTTGCGGCGGCGCGAGTCCTGTGGGCCCAGCTGCCGATAGGTTTCCGGCAAGTCGTCGCCCACCAGGCCCAGCAGCAGCGATTCCACCTCGGCGTATTCGAGCAGTTCCATTTCCAGGCCGTCTTCCAGGTCGATCAGCGCGTAACAGATGTCATCGGCGGCTTCCATCAGGTACACCAGCGGGTGCCGGGCCCAACGTTGGTCTTCCAGTTGCGGCAGCCCCAGCTTGTGGGCGATCTGTTCGAGCAGCGGCAGTTCGCTCTGGTAGCAGCCGAACTTGTGTTTCTTGTAGCCCAGCGAGTCCGCGTGGCGGGCGGTCCAGGGGTATTTCAGGTAGGTACCCAGGGTGGCGTAGGTCAGGCGCGTACCGCCGTCGAACTGGTGGTACTCCAGTTGGGTGAGCACGCGAAAGCCTTGGGCATTGCCTTCGAAATTGAGGAAGTCGTTGCGCTGCGCCTCGCTCATGCCGTCGAGCCACCCGCGCCCGGCCGCCTGTTGGAACCAGTGGCGGATGGCGTCTTCGCCGGAATGACCGAACGGTGGGTTGCCGATGTCATGCGCCAGGCAAGCCGATTGCACCACCATGCCCAGGTCGCTGGGTTCGCACCAGGCGGGCAGGCGGTCGCGCAAGGTCTCCCCGACCCGCATGCCCAGGGAGCGGCCTACGCAACTGACTTCCAGGGAGTGGGTCAGGCGGGTATGGATATGGTCATTGCTGGACACGGGGTGCACCTGGGTCTTGCGGCCCAGGCGGCGAAAGGCGCCGGAGAAGATGATGCGGTCGTGGTCTTTGTGGAACGGGCTGCGGCCCAGTTCCTCGGGGCTGTGCAGGGTCTTGCCCAGGCGTTCGCGGTTGAGCAGGGTAGGCCAATCCAAGGCGGTGTCTCCTGAAGGCGGGGGGTGGTGTGAGCTTCGGTTGTTTGGGGGTGGGGGTGCAACTGGTTTGTGCGCAGAGCCGCCTTGCCTGGCCTTCGCTGGAATACATTTCATACAGACCCTAAAACCTCACCGCATCCACATCAATCAGCAACAACCGCTGCCCATTATCAAAAAACTGCCCCGCCGTCAGGCAGTACTGGTTGCTGGTGGCATCCCGGTAGGTATTGGACAAGATCAACCGGCGCTCGTCCCAGCCCTCGGCGAGCAGGTGGTAGAAATACGGCCGCCATGACCAGTTATGCCCCACGTAGCTGGTATCGGCATGCCAGGCATGCTGGCGCCATTCCATGTTGGGGGTCAGTTGGGTGCCGTGGCGGTCGCATTGGTAGAAGCGCAGCAGCCAGGGGTAGGCGTCCAGTTGCGGCAGTTCGCTCAGCGGGGCGCCGGCCTGCGCCCAGGGGTGCAGGATGGCCATCAACTTGATCAACTGTTGGCGCAATTGCATCAGACGCGCCCGCTCGCTCAGTTTTTCCTGCACATAACGCTCACGCAGGGCGGCGAAGCGCGGTACGAACGCATCGGTGGGGAAGAAATCCGGTTCGGCACGGGCGAACAGGTAGCCCTGCACGTACCGTGAGCCGCACTCCAGGGCGAAGTTGAGCTCGGCTTCGGTTTCCACGCCTTCGGCGATGATCCAGCAACCGGTCTTTTCCGCCATCTGCGCCAGCGCCTTGACCACCTCGCTGCTGGGGCCCCCGCGGGCGGCGGCCTGGAACAGGCGCATGTCGAGCTTGAGAATGTCAGGCTGCAAGGCCAGCACCCGGTCAAGCTGCGAGTAGCCGGCGCCGAAGTCATCGATGGCGATGCGCGCACCCGCTTCACGGTAGCGCTGCACCACGTCACTGAGCCTGCGGCTATCACCGCCCAGCTCGGTGATTTCGAAGACGATGCGCTGTGGCGCCACGCCATGGCGCTGCAATTGGGTGAGGCTGGGCAGCGGTTGGTTATCGCGCAGGCGACTGATCCAGCGCGGGGACATGTTCAGGCTCAGGAACCACTCCGGCGGTGCTTCGTGCAGGCGACTCAGGGCATTGCCGCGGATCTGCCGGTCCAGGCGTCGCAAGGCGGCGGGCAGCGTGCGAGGGTCAGCGAACAGCGGCCCCACCGACTGCACCTGGCCGTCGGCCTGGCGTAGACGGCCCAAGGCCTCTACGCCGGCAATGCGGCCGGTAGCGGTGTCGATGAAGGGTTGAAACCAGGCGAGCGGTTGCCCGTCGAACACGGCGACTCCTCAGATTGCTGCAAGGCCAGACACAACCTGCCGCCGGCGTGGGCCGGGGCAGGGCAGGTGTCGTTGCAAGAATGCAGCCAAAGAGTGGCAATTAGCCTTTGCGCTGTAGCGCAAACTTGATCACCGGCATCAGGCTGGTGCCCAGGCGTACCAGTCGGGTAAGGCCGCCAACCCCGTTGCTGCGGGCGCCTTTGCCCGTCAGGAAGCCCAGCAGCACTACGCCGGCAAGGCCCCACAACGGCGCGTGCTTGATGCCCAGGCCGTCTTGCACGGACTGGCCCATGCCACGCAGGCGGTTCAGCGGGTTGATCAATTGCCCGGATTCGTGGCGAATCTCCTGGCGGTGCATTTCCATGCGCAGGCGGATCAAGGCCTTGCGCATTTCGCGGCGTGACTGGTTGTGTGGCAAGTTGGGGGCAGTCATGGCAACAGGCGCTCCCGGTCGTTGGCCAACTCTTCGAGGGTGCCGTGGAAGGGGGATGACTCATCGAAAATAGCGGCCTTCAGGCGAAACGCGCAGAACAACCCGGCCAGCAGGTAGAAGACGCACAGCCCGATCATGCCCTGCATGCGGTAGTTGTCCCACAGCAGAATGAGGATCAGCCCCGACAGCGCCACCAGTGCCAGCAAGGCAAACACCAGTGCAAGGCCTGCGAACAGCAGCAGGCTCAGCGTGCGGGATTTCTGTTCCTGCAGTTCGATGCCGAACAGTTCCACGTGACTGTGAAGCAGGCCCAGCAGGGCGGCGCCCAGGCGCCGCGACGACGGCCCGGCGGCCGTCGATTTCGAGTCCATGTCCAGGGCCATGGGCTTAGCGCCTTGTAGCCAGCAGGCCGATCAGGAAACCCACGCCGGCCGCGATACCGATCGACTGCCAGGGGTTTTCCTGCACATATTCCTCGGTCTTGGCCACGGCTGCCTCGCCCTTCAGGCGCAACGATTGTTCGGTGGCCTTCAGGGTCTCGCGGGCGCGCAGCAGGCTGTCGTGGATCTGCTCGCGCAGCTCGTCAGCCTGGTCGCCGGCCAGGGTCTTGGTGTGGTCTAGCAGTTTCTCGGTGTCGCGCACCAACGTCTGAAAATCAGCCATCAGTACGTCTTGTGCAGTCTTTGCCGTGGTGCGGGCCATGGTGTTCTCCATTGTTGGCGTCTGGTGGTTCGAGTAGCGGGGCTTTCTGAAGGTTCCTTCATTGTTGCCTGGTACAGCTTTTGCTTTTCATTGGTGCATGACAGCAGGTATGTGCGCCGAAGCGGCGCGTCAGAGCCGGCGCACGTGTCAAACCTTAACCCAAACGAAATAACCCCGAGGAAAAATAACCGCGCAGTCGCATAATGAACCCGTTGCCTGATCCATATTGGTGCAATGACTCATCGGTCGACCTGCTTTGGTGCTGTTTTTCCTGATTTTTCAGGTCTGCCCCCTCGATGGATAATCTGCAAAGCGCCGTGCAAACGCTGATTCACGGCTCCAACACCCTGTTCCTGCTGATGGGCGCTGTCATGGTGCTCGCCATGCACGCCGGCTTCGCGTTCCTTGAAGTCGGTACCGTGCGGCAGAAAAATCAGGTCAATGCCCTGTCCAAGATCCTCAGCGATTTCGCTATCTCGACCCTGGCCTATTTCTTTATAGGCTACTGGATAGCCTATGGGGTGACCTTCCTGGCTCCGGCCAGCGAACTGAGTGCCGACCACGGTTACGCACTGGTGAAGTTTTTCTTTCTGCTGACCTTTGCCGCGGCCATCCCGGCGATCATTTCCGGCGGCATCGCCGAGCGCGCCCGTTTCGTTCCGCAACTGTGCGCCACCACCCTGATCGTCGCGTTCATTTATCCCTTCTTCGAAGGCATCGCGTGGAACGGCAACTTTGGCGTGCAGCCGTGGCTGCTGGCGCATTTTGGCGCCACCTTCCACGATTTCGCCGGCTCCGTGGTGGTGCATGCCATGGGTGGCTGGCTGGCGCTGGCCGCTGTCCTGCTGCTGGGGCCACGCCAGGGGCGCTACCGCGATGGGCGCCTGGTGGCGTTCGCGCCGTCGAACATTCCGTTCCTGGCGCTGGGCTCGTGGATTCTGATTGTCGGCTGGTTCGGCTTCAACGTCATGAGTGCCCAGAGCGTGGCAGGCCTGAGTGGCCTGGTGGCGATCAATTCGCTGATGGCCATGGTCGGCGGCACCATCGCCGCACTGGTGGTGGGCCGCAATGACCCAGGGTTCCTGCACAACGGCCCGCTGGCGGGCCTGGTGGCGGTGTGCGCCGGTTCTGACCTGATGCACCCCATCGGCGCCCTGGCGACGGGCGCCATTGCCGGCGCGCTCTTCGTTGGTTGCTTTATCGCCGCCCAGGGCAAGTGGAAGATCGACGATGTGCTGGGTGTATGGCCGCTGCATGGCATCTGCGGCGTATGGGGTGGGGTGGCCTGCGGGATCTTTGGCCAGCAGGCCCTGGGTGGCATGGGCGGGGTGAGCCTGACCGTGCAACTGATCGGTAGCCTGGCCGGTGTGCTGGTGGCGCTGGCCGGTGGTTTTACCGTTTACGGCCTGCTCAAGGCCGTGTGCGGCATTCGTCTGAGCCAAGAGCAGGAGTACTACGGTGCCGACCTGTCGCTGCACAAGATAGGCGCGGTCAACCACGACTGACCGACAGCCTGCTGGCGCCGCTAAACTGGCGCTGGCAGGCCCGCCCCAGACAGTGCGAAGGGTGTTCCCAGCGACGCGAATTCGTCATAGCATGGTGGCAACTCGCCGCAATTCAGCCTGCGCAGGACGCCGCCATCCGTTGGGGAAACATATGGAACGCCTGTATTCGCTTCAGGGCATGAGGGGCGCCGCCGTCGTCGGCGTCGTGCTGTTTCACATGGCATCGGTGGAGGCCAAATACAGCGGTGGCGACCTGATGCTGCCGTCCGTGGTGGATTTCTTCCAGCTAGGCGTCGACCTGTTCTTCGTCATCAGCGGCTTCGTGATGGTGATCGTCACCCGCGGCCGCCATCAGGACTGGGTGCAAGGCCAGCGTTTCGTCTACCACCGCCTGGCGCGCATCTATCCCAACTACTGGCTCTATTACGCCATTACCCTGGCGATCTACCTGGCCGCGCCGGGCATGGTCAATTCGGCCCACGGCGGCTCCAACCTGGGCATGTCATTTCTGTTATTGCCAAGCGACAAGGTCTTGCTGGTGATGGTGGCGTGGTCGCTGGTGTTTGAACTGTGGTTCTACCTGGTGTTCGCTGGCCTGCTGTTCGTGCGCGAGCGGTGGCTGCCCGTCTGTCTGGGGGCCTGGGCCCTGCTGCTGGTGGGGTTCAACCTGGCGGCGCAATGGCAGGATTACTCCCAGGTGGTGAAAATCATTCTGCACCCTTACGCCCTTGAATTCATCGCGGGTTGCGCCATCGCCCGTTACTTCTATTCCCCGCGCAGTGCCTCCCTGGCCAATCGTCATGTGTGGGCCCTGTTGCTTGCCTCGGTACTCGTCGGCATGCCGTTGATCGCCGCCCTGGGCCTGTACCGAACCGAAGGCCTGCCGCGCATGCTGCTGGTGGCCGCGGTATTCAGTGGCCTGACGCTGTCGCTGGCCTTGCTGGAGCGCCGTGGCCTGTTGTCGGTGCCGCGGTGGCTGGCGCATATCGGCGATATGTCGTACACCGTGTACCTCTCCCACCTGCTGGTGCTGGGCGTCATGGGGCAGGTGTGGCGCCTGGTGGGGGCTCACCCGGACAGCCTCTGGGATAACGCTGTGTTCGTGGTACTGATGCTGACGGCTACCTTGTGTTATGGCTGGGTGGCGTATCGGTTGATCGAAAAACCCCTGCTGGACCGTGCCACCGCCTGGGGTAACCGGCGGTTCCACACGGCTGTGTCTCGCAAGGTATACGATGCTGCCTGAAGCCAGGATGCCGGCTTGTTCGGGTACCCACCCGTCAGCGTTGGCGCTTCATTCTCTGGCCAACTGGTTTTAGAATGGTGGCTCTTCACGTTTAACCGGTGCTCTGCGATGACGCCTGAATGCCAACTGTTTGGAACCCTGAGCTGCCATTTATGCGAGCTGGCCGAGGCCGAACTCATGCCCCTGGTGGATCACGGCCTGCAGGTGGAGTTGATCGATATCGCCGCCAATGCCTCGCTCTACGACCGCTACAGCCTGAAGATCCCGGTGTTGCGCCGCGTTGACACCGGTGCCGAACTGGCCTGGCCGTTCGACACCGAACAGGTGATCGCTTTCGTATGCTGACGCATCGGTAAAGATTCCTGCTGCCGCCCCGGCACGTCCTCCATCGACCATGGCGTCGCACCCCCGTAACGGGGGGCCGGCTACTGGCCGATACGCCGTCATGGAGCGACACGATGAACCTCAGCGAACACTTCACCCTGCAGGAACTGACCCAATCCCCCAGCGCCGCCAAGGCGGGCATCGACAACACCCCGGACGCGACCGTCGTCGCCAACCTCACCCGCTTGTGCCAAGCCCTCGAAGACGTGCGGACGCTGGTGGGGGGGCCGGTGATGATCAGCAGTGGCTACCGTTGCCCGGCGCTCAACGAATTGATCGGCGGCTCGGCCACCAGTGCCCATGTCCGGGGGCTGGCGGCGGACTTCACCGTGCCGGGGCTGACACCGCGTCAGACCGTCGAACTGCTGGATGACAGTGGCCTGGTTTTCGACCAGTTGATCCTGGAGTTCGACCGCTGGGTGCACCTGGGGCTGAGCGAGGTTACGCCACGCCGTCAGGTGCTGACACTGCGCAAGGGCAGTGGTTATCAGCCTGGTATCGTGTGAAGCGCGCGGCCGCCGCCGATCATTGCGCGATTGACGGCGCGCGGGTCGCCGCTTAAGCTGTATAAAGATACAGTGTTGGCGCAAGCGCAATGTGCCGAAGTACCAGCGCATGTCTTGCGCACCGAAGTCAGAGGATTGCCCGCGTGGTCAACGTCGAACAACTGAAATACAGCGTCAACCGCATGAGCCCCGACGTGGTCAGCGAAGCGGTGCTGGAATTGCGCCTGGATGGCCTGGTCACCGAGGGCAAGACCCCCTTCAACAAGCTGCATTTCAATACCTGCTTCGCCGAAATCGAAGCCTTGTTCCAGCGCGCCGGCTACCACCGCCCGCTGGACGTGGTGGGTTACGAAGGCCTGCTTTACGCCCTGTACGACCCCACCCGCTGGGAGGCCGTTCAGGTGCTGCGCTGGCTCAAGGAGTTCACCGACGCGGCGCGCCTGGCCCAGGCACAATGACAGCAGGCACAGGCTTGGGGGATAATGCCAGGCTGCATTGACCTCCGAGCCCACCATGCCTGACGCCCCGTTCAATCCCGCCCACCACCAGGCCAGCACCTTGAGCCTGCCACCTGGCCACTGGGCGACGGTGCTGGATTGCCTGTGCGACCATTTCAAGGCCATCGACCGTGCGCAGTGGCTGGACCGCATCGCCCGCGGGCGGGTGCTGGACGCTCAGGGCCAGCCCATCGGTGTCGACCAGCCCTACAAGCAAGGCCTGCGCATTCATTATTTTCGCGAAGTGCCCAACGAACGGCCCATCGCGGCACAGGAAAGCATCCTGCACATCGATGACCACCTGGTAGTCGCGGACAAACCGCACTTTCTCCCGGTGACGCCCACCGGCGAATACGTGGAGCACACGTTGCTGCGACGCCTGATCAAGCGCCTGGGCAACCCGCACCTGGTGCCTTTGCACCGTATCGACCGGCACACCGCGGGCCTGGTGCTGTTCTCTGCCAACCCTGCCAGCCGGTCGGCTTACCAGTCGCTGTTTCCTACCCGCCAGATCGACAAGTGCTACGAGGCCATTGCCCCGGCGTTGCCCCACCTGGCCTTTCCCCTGGTGCATGCCAGCCGCATGGTGCATGGCGAGCCGTTCTTCCGCATGCAGGAAGTGCCTGGGGTGAGCAACAGCGAGACCCGTGTGGAAGTGGCTGAACGCAACGGGGATCTCTGGCGTTACCGGCTTTACCCCATCACGGGCAAGACCCACCAGTTGCGTGTGCACATGACTTCGCTGGGTGCCAGCCTGTGCAACGACCCGTTCTACCCCGAAGTCCGTGGCCAGGGCGAGGTGGACGACTATGGCAAGCCACTGAAACTCCTGGCCAAGCGCCTGGATTTCAACGACCCGTTGACCGGCGCACCCCGCAGTTTCGAAAGCCGTTTGTGTCTGGACTGGTAGTGCACCAGAAAAGCTCACATTTTCCAGTGATATGGTTATGCAATAACGATATTTAAACTTCGGTTCTTATGCCTATAGAGTTTCGACATCAATGTCTCGTACTCAATAGCCAGAGCCGGAGCCCCGCATGTCCGCCTTATCGTTCGCCCCCCTGCCTTCCCAGACCTTCGAAGTCCGCCCGCTGCAAGGCCTGGTGGGCGCCGAGATCGTCGGTCTGGACCTGAGCCGTCCACTCAACGATGACGATTTTGCCCGCATCCACCGGGCGCACCTGGATTACCACCTGGTGGTGTTTCGCGACCAGCACATTACCCCGCAGCAACAGATCGACTTCAGCCGCCGCTTCGGCGTGCTGCAGATTCATGTGCTCAAGCAGTTTCTGCTAGCCGGCCACCCGGAGATCCTGATCGTTTCCAATATCGTCGAGAACGGGCAGCCGGTCGGCCTGGGCGATGCCGGCAAGTACTGGCACTCCGACCTCTCCTACAAGGAACTGCCGAGCCTGGGCTCCATGCTCTATGCCCAGGAACTGCCCAGCGAAGGCGGTGACACCCTGTTCGCCGACATGCACCGCGCCTGGGACACCCTGCCGCAGCACCTGCAGGACGCCGTGGAAGGCAAACTCGCCGTGCATTCCTACACCGCTCGCTACAGCGAGGGCAAGAATGCCGCCAACTGGCGCCCCACCCTGACCGCGGAGCAGTTGGCCCAAGTGGTCACCGTCAGCCACCCGGTAGTGCGCACCCACCCGGAAAACGGCCGCAAGGCGCTGTTCGTCAGCGAGGGGTTCACCACCCATATCGTAGGCCTGCCGGAAGACGAAAGCCGCGACATCCTCAACCAGCTGTACGCGCACAGCGTGCGCCCGGAGAACGTCTACCGGCACCAGTGGCAGCCCCATGACATGGTGTTCTGGGACAACCGTTCGCTGATTCACCTGGCCGCCGGCACGCCCGAGCACCTGCGTCGCAAGCTGCATCGCACCACCATCCAGGGCGATGCGCCGTTTTGAATCAGGAGTCACCATGAACGCTGTACTGCAAGGCCACACGGCCAGCGATGTGTTACCTGCGCAGGCAGGCCATCAGGCGACCCCTGAAGTCCTGCTGCAAGTGAGCAACGTGAGTCTCGAATACCGCACCCCCGAGCGTGTGGTGCGCGCTACCCACCAGGTCAGCTTCGAAGTGGACCGCAGTGACCGTTTTGTCCTGCTGGGGCCGTCGGGTTGCGGCAAGTCCACCCTGCTCAAGGCCGTGGCCGGTTTCATCAAGCCCAGTGAAGGCGAAATTCGCCTGGGCGGGGACATCGTCACCGAGCCGGGTCCCGACCGCATCGTGGTGTTCCAGGAGTTCGACCAGTTGCCAGCCTGGAAAACCGTGCTGGAAAACGTCATGTTCCCGCTGCTGGCCTCGCGCACCCTCAAGCGTCGGGAAGCCGAGGAGCGTGCGCGCCATTACCTGGAGAAGGTTGGCCTGAGCGCCTTCGCCAATGCTTACCCGCACACGCTGTCGGGCGGCATGAAAGCGCGGGTGGCCATTGCTCGCGCCCTGGCCATGCAGCCCAGGATCCTGTTGATGGACGAGCCCTTCGCCGCCCTCGACGCCCTGACGCGGCGCAAGATGCAGGAAGAGTTGCTGGAATTGTGGCAGGAAGTGCGTTTCACCTTGCTGTTCGTCACCCACTCCATCGAGGAGGCCTTGGTGGTGGGCAACCGCATTCTGTTGCTGTCGCCGCACCCTGGCCGGGTTCGCGCCGAAATCAACAGCCATGAATACGATTTGCAGAGCATCGGCGGCGTGGCCTTCCAGGCCAGTGCCCAGCGGATTCACCGGTTGCTGTTCGACGAGGCCCAAGGCCCGGTCGAGCAGGACCTGGGTTTCCACGACATCCGCATCGCCTACTGACCTCGGAGCCTTGCCATGAGCCTGCAGACGCCTGTGCGCGAAGAATATGAAATCGCGCTCGAACCTTTTACCCAGGCCGCCCTGGCCCGGGACATTTCCCTGGCCCAGCGCATCTGGCAACAGGGCTGGGTACGCAAGACCGTGATCCTGATCGCCCTGGCGGTGCTCTGGGAGATTGCGGCGCGTATTCAGAACAACGACCTGCTGCTGCCCAGCTTCCTGCAGACTGCCCACGCCTTCGTCGATGGCATCGTCACGGGCGAGTTGCTAGGCAAGGTGTGGATTTCCCTGACCGTGCTGGTCAAGGGCTACCTGATCGGTATCGTCCTGGCGTTCGGCCTGACCACGCTGGCGGTCTCGACCCAGTTGGGGCGTGATTTGCTCAGCACCCTGACCGCCATGTTCAACCCGCTGCCGGCCATCGCGCTGTTGCCGCTGTCGCTGCTGTGGTTCGGCCTGGGCGACAACAGCCTGATCTTTGTGCTGGTGCACTCGGTGTTGTGGGCGTTGGCGCTCAATACCTATTCAGGCTTCCTGGCCGTCTCGGAAACCCAGCGCATGGCCGGGCGCAACTATGGGCTGCGTGGCTTGCGGTTCGTCTGGCATATCCTCATCCCGGCGGCGCTGCCGTCGATTCTGGCGGGCTTGAAAATCGGCTGGGCGTTCGCCTGGCGCACGCTGATCGCCGCCGAGCTGGTGTTTGGTGCCTCGTCGGGCAAAGGCGGGCTGGGCTGGTACATCTTCCAGAACCGCAACGAACTGTATACCGACAAGGTATTCGCCGGGCTGGCGGCGGTGATCATCATCGGCCTGCTGGTGGAGAACCTGCTGTTCAACACCTTCGAGCGTCTGACCATCAAGAAATGGGGCATGCAGCGCTGAAGTTGCTGAGCCATGAGCTGCAAGCTGCACGTCAAAAGCGGTAAGTGGTGCCAACGCAGTCTGTTTTTACTGGCGGCTTGCCGCTCAATTCAAGGAATTTTCATGCCAACGCTTTCCAGAATCACCCTTGCCCTCGGCCTCATGGGCTCGGTCCTCACCACCAGCGCCCACGCCGAAGGCAAGATCAGCATCGCCCAGCAGTTCGGCATCGGTTACCTGATTCTCGACGTGGTCCGGGACCAGAAACTGATCGAGAAGCACGGCAAGGAAGAGGGCATCGACATCACCGTGGACTGGAACAGCATTTCCGGTGCCACGGCGATGAATGAAGCGCTGCTGGCCGGCGCCCTGGACGTGGTCTCGGCGGGTGTACCGCCGATGTTGACCATCTGGGACCGCACCAAGGGCCGCCAGAATGTGAAGGCCATCGCCTCGCTGGGCTCGATGCCCAACTACCTGCTGACCAATAACCCGAACATCAAGACCCTCAAGGACTTCACCGACAAGGACCGCATCGCCGTGCCGGCCGCGGGGGTGGGCTTTCAGTCGCGCACCTTGCAGATCGAGACCGCCAAGGTCTTCGGTGACGCCGACTTCAAGCGCTTTGACAACTACTCGGTCAGCATCCCGCACCCGGATGCCACCTCGGCGCTGATCGCCGGCAGCTCGGAGATCACCGCGCACTTCTCCAGCCCGCCGTTCCAGTACCAGGAACTGGAAAACCCGAAGGTGCACAAAGTGCTCAGTTCGTACGATGTGCTGGGTGGCCAGGCGACGTTCAACGTGCTGTACACCACGCAGAAGTTCCACGACGAAAACCCCAAGACCTACAAGGCGTTCTACGACGCGCTGGCCGAGGCGTCGCAGTACATCAAGGCGAACAAGACCGAAGCGGCCAAGACCTACATCCGCGTCGAGCAGTCGAAGTTGCCGTTGGCGTTGGTTGAAAAGATCGTCAACGACCCGGAAATCGACTTCACCATCGTGCCCCAGCGCACCGGGGTGTATGCCGAGAAGCTGAATGAACTGGGCGTGCTGAAGAACAAGGCGGGTAGCTGGAAGGACTTCTTCTTCGAAGAGGCCCATGGTGGAGCAGGGAGCTGAGTTTCGCCGCTCCAGGTGATCCGCGGCGCTTTTGACGCGGCCAGGTCCGCTGCTACGGGCAGCGGGCCCAAGGCCGCCTCTCCAACCTTGCCTCCAACCCGGCCCGCACCTCAGGCCATTCTTCTTCAATCACACTGAAGCGCACCGAATTGCGCCTGCGCCCGTCCGGCATGATCCGTTCGTTGCGCACGATCCCTTCCTGCTGTGCCCCCAGGCGCAGAATGGCCGCCCGTGACCTGGCGTTGATCTCGTCGGTAGTGAACTGCACCCGCACGCACCCCAGCTCGTCGAAGGCATGCCGCAGCATCAGGTACTTGGCCTCGGTGTTGACGAAACTGCGCTGCCAGCGCGCCGCAATCCAGGTACTGCCGATCTCCAGCTTGCGGTTCACGCGGTCTACTTTCCAGAACCGCGTGGAGCCGATCACTTCGCCGGTTTCCTTGAGCACCGTGACGTACGGCAGTACCACGCCGGCGTCACGGCCCTGCAGCGCTGTATCGATATAACCCTTCACCGTGGCGGCCGAAGGCACCACGGTGAAGGGCAGGTTCCACAGCTCGCCGTCACTGGCGGCCAGCACCAGCGCGGGGGCGTCATCGGGTTGCAGGGGGCGCAGCAGGATGCGCGGGCCTTCCAGGGGTTGCATGCTCGTATCTGCCAAAAGCTGAATGACCGGCGCAGTCTACCGGGTAATCAGGGCGTTTTGTCCTGGAGGATGGCAAAGCCCTGCTTGTTTTCGCTGACAATCCGCACCCGCGCGTCATGCCCGGCCGTGGCCTGGACCATGATCTCGCGGTACAGGCTGCCCTTGCCACAGAGGGTATCGTCGGCCGTGTCGGTGGCAATGCCGACCACCCGCTCACCGGCGGGTACCTTGAAGGTCGCCACCTCGCCGATGCCGATGCGTGCCGCCACGGTGCGGTCGATCAGCACCGCCACGTAGCAGCCGCCACCCAGCATGCCGATATCGCGGTGTACCACCAGGGTACTGCCGTTATCCAACGCCGCCTGGTAACCCAGCAAGCGGTCCTGAGGCACGGGTTCGGGGTGGTCGGAACGGTAGGACGAACAGCCACTGACCAGCAAAACGCATAACGCAGTGCACATCAGGCGCATGGACGGTCCTCTATTTAGTGTCCCAGGGCATCGGCTGGCCAGCGCGTACCTTGGCGCTCAACGCCTTGAGGTACTCCAGCGGCTCACCCTCGGAATGGGCATGGGCCTGCTCGTCCACCCAGGTCATGACCTTTTGCCGGTCCAGGCTGGGGCGGGCATGCAACATCTCCTTGATCACCCGCTCGCAGTGCTGCGAATAGGCAATGACACTGGAAAACATCTGATGGGCCATGATCGCTCCTTGAAGAGATACGCGGGATGAGATCAAGGTAGCACTCAATGGTGACAGGTGATGGACAATTCTTCGTCGGGCGCGCTGATGCAAGCAGCGGACCTTGGGGCGTGCGCGGTGCATGCGGTATGCCTGATGCAACGCAGCGCCTGTGACGCGGCCGGGTCCGCTGCTACACAGCGAGGTTACTTCTTGTAGGTTTTCTGCAAGCGCGTGGCCATTTTCGCGTGGCGCTGCACGTCTTTCAGTTGCGCAGTGGCGAAGGCCTTCAGGTCCGGGTCGTCATTGCTGTTGGCCTCGGCAGAGTAAAGGTCACGCAGATGCTCGGTAACGTTGACCTGCCCGATGGCGAAACTGGCCTCCGGGCTCTTGCCGGCCACGGCCGGGGAGGGGATGACCCTGGTCGGTGGCACTGGCACGTCGATGTCGTGTTTTTTCGCCAGTTCCGTCAATTGCTCATTGAAGATCGTGTGGTCCCTGACCATCACGCCGACGTAGGTCTGCATGTCGGCTTGCTTGAACTTGTCGCCCGCTTGCTGGACCAGCAGAATCTCGGCAGCGCCGGCGTTCAGGGCATTGGTGACAAAGGTATTGGGCGCGGCGAAGGCGGTGCCGGTGCCGGCCAGCAGCAGGGCCAGGCCAATTTGCAGGGTTGTGCGATGGTTCATCAGTATGTCTCGGGTATGCAGGGGGCAAATGGCCGTATGAGAATCCGTTTGCGTGCGCAGGGCAAATGAAGCTTTGCTCACCTTGCCCAGCCTAGCCCAAAACCTCGCTGGCACGCCAGCGCCCCCACGGCCAGTGGCCGCGCCCACGCCGCCAGAGTGGACAAAGCCGCCAAGGCGGGGCAGGCTCTGGGGTGTTGATTGTCCAGCGTGGAGCAAAGCATTGAGTATTGAAGGCGTTATTTTCGACAGCGACGGCACCCTGGTCGACAGTGAACGCATGGCGGCTGGCCTGCTGCGCGAACTGCTCGCCGAGCGCGATATCCATCTGCCCCATGACGAAGTGCTGCGGCGTTTTCGCGGCGTGCAGTTCGCTATTTTCGTGGGTGAGTTGTGCGAAGAGCATGCCCACCTGGACGCCGAACCCTTCATGAGCGACTTCCGTGGACGCAGCCTTGATCTGTTCGCCCAGGGCCTGGAAGCAATGCCCGGCGCGCTGGATTTTGTCCGCGAACTGAAGCTGCCCAAGTGCGTGGCCACCAATGGCCCGCGCGCCAAGGTCGAAACGTGCCTGAAGACGGCCGGGCTGTGGGAGGCTTTTGAAGGCAATATCGTCAGTGCCTACGAGGTCAACGCCTGGAAGCCGTCGCCGGAATTGATCCTGGCCGCCGCCCGGGTGCTCGACCTGGCGCCGCAGCAATGCCTGCTGGTCGATGACAGTGTGCCTGGTGTGCAGGCGGGGCTGGCGGCGGGCACCGTGGTGGCGGGCTACGGCGATACCGATTTTTCTGCCTTCCAGGGCCAGCCGGGTTTCCACCACGCGCCCGACTACGCGGCCCTAAAGGCGCTCCTGGCGAGCCTTGGCTAACCGTGGCGGTGCCGGCGCTCGTAATGGTCCAGCAGCGGCTGGGTGCTGATGCCATGCAACAGGATGCTCAGGGCCACCACTGACAGGGTCAGGCTAATCGCGGTGTGTTGAATGTCGGCGGGCAAGCCGTGGGCAATGGCGAAGCACAGGTAATACAGCGAGCCGATGCCACGAATGCCGAACCAGCCCAGCAGGGCGCGCTGGTGGCCGTCCAGGTGTTTGCCGCGCACCAGCAGCCAGACGCTGGCCGGGCGGATGATGCAGAACAGCGCCAGCCCCAGGCCGATGGCGCGCCAGTCCCAGTAAAGCGACAGCGCCGCGCCCAGCAAGGTGATCAGCAGCACTTCCATGGAGCGCTCCACCAGGTCACCAAAGGTGAGGATGTCATCCATCATCACCCCGGCGGCCAGTTGCTCACCCGCCAGTTCATCCGGTGCCGGCACCGGGGCGTGGGCGTCGCGTGGCTTGGCCAGGTGCTCGGCTGGCACTTCGGAATGGGACGCGCGCGCCTCGGCCTGGCGCAGGCCCACCCCAGCGGCGAATACCGACAAGAAGCCGAAGGCCCCCACGCCGTAGGCCACGACATAACTGATGGCGATGAGCGCCAGCGCCAGGAAGTCGTTGGGCGACTCGATGCTGTCCTTGTTGCGCACCCGTTGGCGAATCATCAATTGCCCCAGCAGCCGCCCCAGCCCATAACCGATGGCCAGTCCCGCCGGTACCCCCCAGGCAAGGTTCTGCAAGGCCCACACGCCGACATCGGCCATGCCCATGTCCAGGTGGTCGATCATCATCAGGCTGAAAATCACAAAGGGAAAGGCCACACCGTCGTTGAGCCCGGCCTCGCCCGACAGCCCATAGCGCACCCGATCGAAATCATGGGCGCTGTTGACCTGGACCATCGCCGCCAGCACCGGGTCGGTGGGTGCCAGCATCGCGCCCAGCAGCGCAGACAACCCCCACGACAAATGCAGAGCGTAGTGCGCCACGGCCGCGACCCCGGCGATGGACAGCAGCATCACGGGGCCTGCCAGCAGGTACGAAGCGCGCCAAGCCGTGCGGCGCAGCCCCAGACGCAGCTTGATGCCGGTGCTGAACAGCGAGAACAGCACCGCCATCTCGGTCAGGCGCTGCAACCAGGTCGAGGCCCGGGCGAAATCCATGTTCACCAGGCCCAGGCCAAGGGGCCCCAGGCCCATGCCAAAGGCCAGGCACACGGCCGACGTCGTCACGGGCAGCCAGCGAAGGTAGGAAGACGTCAAGGCCAGCAACAGCAGCAGGGCGCCCAGCACTGACATCCATAGTATGAAACTCATCGAACTCCCAAGGCCTGGCGGCAACATGATGTGAGGCAATCACTAACTGTGACTTTGTCGCGACCGGTTAGTTGAATTGGCGCTACTATCGTGCGGACAATTCTTTGCCCCGGAGAACGCCATGATCAAAGTCAGCGTGATGTACCCCTACCAGAAAGGCGCGCGGTTCGATTTCGGTTACTACCGCGACAAGCACATGCCCTTGCTCAAGGAGCTGATGGGGGCGGCGTGCCTGAAGTACTCGGTGGAGAAAGGGCTGGCAGGTGGCATACCCGGAACGCCGCCGACGTACCTGGGGTTGTGCCACTTCTATTGCGACACGCTGGAAAGCTTCACTGAAGCTTTTGGTCCCCACGCCGACGTGCTCAACGGCGATATTCCCAATTACACCGACCTGGTGCCCGTGATCCAGATCAGCGAAGTGCTGGCCGAGGTCTGAGGCATTGCTCCTGTGGGGCCGAGGTGCATCCGGCCCCACAAGACGGTTCAGGCGTCGTGATCGTCCTTGAGGGTGGTGGTGGACTCCGTCACCTCGATGGTTTCGTTGGTGCCCATCGCCTTGTACTGTTTGCGGATGGTCTTCAGTTCCTTGGCATCCAGATCTTCCAGGTCCAGCGCCGCGTTCTGCGCTTCATGGGTGGCGCGCAGCAGTTCGTCGATCTTGATGTGCAGCATGTCGTTGTCGCGGTTCTGGGTGTTCTGGATCACGAACACCATCAGGAAGGTGATGATGGTGGTCGACGTGTTGATGATCAGTTGCCACGTATCGTTGTAGTGGAACAGCGGCCCTGTGGCCGCCCAGATCACGATCAGCACCACAGCCGCGACGAAGGTGCGCGAGCTGCCGGCAGCTTTGGACAAGGCATTGGAGAACAACGAGAATTTCATGGCAGTGGTTCCGTAAAGGGGGTCACTGGGTAGACCCCGCTCGGCGGTTGAAATTCTTTGTTACATGCACGGTTTCATCTAGTTGATCTGGATCATCACGGCAAACACGCCCAATCCCACCCAGAAGCCGGCGAACAACCACGGCGCTCGAATGGAGAACATCAGCGATTTGCGATAGCCCTTGTGCGTGGACTCCATTTCGCTGAACAGCGGCTCGTCGTCATAGGCCAAGCCCATGGCCGGCAGGTCGCGCAGCAGGCCGCTCTGCTTGAAGTGCCAGTGGTCGATGATGTCGTAGGCCGCGCGAATGCCCGGCCAGGCGTTGAGCGAGCACAGCACGCCCAGCAGCGCCAGCACCGGTGGCACCACCAGGGTGAACACCTTGCCCCATTCGGGGTTCAGGTTGGCCATGGACGAGGCGTAGGCGATCACCAGGAATGACTGCGCCGACAGGTAGCTGTTGGTACGGTTGGAGAGAATGGCGGTTTCATACTGGATTTCACGCCGGTAGAAATCCAGGCGGTCCTTGGGGGTGCCGAACATCAGCGCGTTTTCGCTATCGCTACTGTCCTCGGCACTCGGCACGCGTGAAGTGATGATCCTGCTCAAGCGCGCATCCTCGGTATCAGTCATTCGGTTCGGCAGTGTTGATGTAGGCCGGTACTTTGGCCAAGGGCAACTGGCGAGCTTGCCCCGGTTGGATATCGGCGCGTGGGGCCAGGGGCTCCAGGCGTTGCGGTTGGCCGGTTTCCAGGGCTTTCTCGATGGCCGCCAGCACGCGCACGTCGCGCCAGCCTTCATCGCCGTCCGGGCCGGGTTTCTCGCCCTTGAGAATGCAGTCGGAGAAGTACTGGGTTTCGCCGCCGAACTGGTCCACTACCGGAGCACTGTGTTGCTCGGTCTTGCCGTCGACGATGAGCTGGTAACCGATCGCCACCCCTTCGCCGAAGCCGAAGCACGGTGAAGCGTCGATCTCGCCCTTGCTGCCGAACAGCTGGAAGCGCTGGCTGGCGGGCAAGCTGTAGCTGACCGTGAAATGCGCCAGGCGCTCGTCGCTGAAGCGCAGGGTCACACTGACCGTGTCGTAGGTGTTGATGTCGCGGCCTGGGGTGTTCACACCCATGGCCGAGACTTCCAGGGGCTCGCCCCCGAACAGGTTGCGCACCGCGTTGAGCGGGTAGGGGCCCATGTCCACGACGGGCCCGGCCCAATAGCCATGCTGGGCGCGATGGTTGGAGGTCTTGGTGAGCTGGCTGAACGAGGAGGTGAACAACCGAGGTTCGCCGATGGCGCCGGCGCGCAGCTTGCCAATCAACTCAACGGTGGCCGGCTCGCAATGCAAGCGGTAGGCGATCATCAGCAAGGCCTTGCCGCGCTCGGCAGCAGCGTTGATCGCCAGGCAGTCTTCCTCGCTGGTGGCCATGGGTTTTTCCAGCAGCACATGGATGCCGGCTTCCAGCGCCGGTACCGCGAACTCCCGGTGGCGGAAGTTCGGCGTGGCAATGTACACCGCATCAATTTCGCCGCTGGCCAGCAAGGTAGCGTAGTCGTCGTAGTGGTAGCTCTTGAGGTGGTAGTGGGCGGCGAGGTCGCGGCCCTTCACCGGATCGCCGGTCACCAGCGCGGTCATCACCGAGTTGTCGGTCTGGCCGACACCGGGCATGAACGCGCCCTGGGAAATCCAGCCGCCAGCGACGACCGCGTAACGAACCTTGCCTTGAGCATCGGGCATGTCATGACTCCTGAAAGCGGGCGGGTGGAATACCGGCCCCTCAGGAATGGGCAAGCCTTGCGCGCACAAGTTCCCGCTGTGTGCCTCAGAAGCGGTTGAGCGGAATTTTCAAATAGCGCACGCCATTGTCTTCGGCAGGCGGCAATTCACCTGCGCGAATGTTCACCTGCACCGCCGGCATCAACAGCATGGGCATGGCCAGGGTGGCGTCGCGCGCCGTGCGCATGGCCACGAACTGCGCCGCATCGATGCCGTCGCGCACGTGGATATTGCCTTGGCGCTGGGCGGCCACGGTGGTCTGTGATTGTTCGGCGCGGCCCTCGGGCGGGTAGTCGTGGCACAGGTGCAGGCGAGTGTCGCCGGGAAAGGCCAGCAGGGTACGGATGGATCGGTACAGTTGCTCGGCATCGCCGCCGGGGAAGTCGCAGCGGGCCGTGCCTACGTCGGGCATGAACAGCGTGTCGCCGACGAACAGGTCCCGGTCGCCCACCAGGAACGCCATGTCCGCCGGGGTGTGGCCTGGCACATGCAAGGCACGTACGGTGAGGTTGCCGATGCTGAAGGTCTCGTCAGGCCGCAACAGGTGATCGAACTGCGAGCCGTCCAGGCGGAAGTTCGGCTCCAGGTTGAATACCGTCTTGAATACCTTCTGTACCTGGCGGATACCCTCACCGATGACGATCTTGCCGCCCAACCGACCGCGCAGGTACGGCGCTGCGGAAAGGTGATCAGCATGGGCGTGGGTTTCCAGCAACCACTGCACGGTCAGCCCCTGGGCGTGCACGAAGGCGGCGATGGCGTCGGCGTGCTCACTGCCGGTACGGCCGGACGTGGGGTCGAAGTCGAGCACCGAGTCGATGATCGCGCAGGCACTGCCGGGCGCCTCGTACACCACGTAGCTGAAGGTCGAGGAACCGCTGTCGAAAAAGGGCTGGATCAGTGGGCTCATGAATTGCTCCACACTCTATTGTTCAATAATCTATATTTAAACATAATGTAATCACAGAAAGTGATCGAGAGCGACCCCTGCCCATGGAAACCTGCCTGACCACCGACGACGTCGTGCGCCTGCGCGCCAGTGCCTCCAAGGCCTGCGCGCTGCTCAAGGCGCTGGCCAACGAAGACCGCCTGCTGATCCTCTGCCAGTTGACCCAGGGCGAGCGCAATGTTGGCGAGCTGGAAGCCGGCACCGGGGTGCGTCAGCCTACCCTCTCCCAGCAACTGGGGGTGTTGCGCGACGAGGGCCTGGTGGCCACCCGCCGCGAAGGCAAATACATCTTTTACGGGCTGGCCAGCCATGAGGTGATCCAGGTCATGAAGACCCTTTCGGGTCTGTACTGCGGCACCGTGCTCACCAGCCTCGGTGCGCAACCCCTTACCCAATGACAGTGTGGACGGCATGCAAGAGAACCTGCAGCAACAGGATGCGACCGCCAGCAACGCGGACATTCTGATCATCGGCGGTGGCGCCGCCGGCATTGGCCTGATCGCCAGTTTGCTCAAGCGCCAGCCTGGCCTTTCGATCACCCTGGTCGAACCTTCCGATACCCATTACTACCAACCCGCGTGGACCCTGGTAGGGGGCGGCGCCTACACCGCCGAAAAAACCGCGCGGCCCACGGCCGATGTACTGCCCCGCGGGGTGAAATGGCTCAAGGCCGCGGTGCAGAGCATTGATGCCGATGGCCAGCGCGTGGTGCTGGACGATGGCCGTCAGGTGGCTTACCGGCACCTGGTGGTGTGCCCCGGGTTGCGCCTGGCCTGGGAGCAGATCGAAGGCCTGGAAGAAACCCTGGGGCGCAACGGTGTGACCTCCAATTATCGCTTCGACCTGGCGCCCTACACCTGGCAACTGGTTCAGGGGTTGCGGGGTGGCAAGGCCATCTTTACCCAACCGGGCATGCCGATCAAATGCGCCGGCGCGCCGCAGAAGGCGTTGTACCTGTCGTGTGACCACTGGCGGCGCAGCGGGGTGCTGAACGCCATCGATGTGGAGTTCAACCTCGCCGGGCCGGCATTGTTTGGCGTGGCGGCGTATGTGCCAGCGTTGATGAAATACATCGACAAGTACCGCGCGCGGCTGGCGTTCGGCTCGCAACTGGTGAAGGTCGACGGCCCGGCGAAAACTGCCTGGTTCGACAGCCTGGATGCCGATGGCAACCTTGTGCGCCAGGCGAAGGCCTTCGACCTGCTGCATGTGGTGCCGCCGCAGGTGGCCCCCGCGTGCGTGCGCCACAGTGCCCTGGCCAATGAGGGCGGTTGGTGCGAAGTGGACCCCGCTACCCTGCAGCATGTGCGTTACCCACAGGTCTTCGGCCTGGGCGACGTCTGCGCCACCAGCAACGCCAAGACCGCGGCGGCGGTGCGCAAGCAGATCGTGGTGGTAGCCGAAAACCTGCTGGCCCAGCGCGCCGGGCGTTTGATGCCGTTGCGCTACGACGGCTACGGTTCGTGCCCGCTGACAGTGGAGAAGGGCCGGGTGGTATTGGCCGAGTTCGGCTATGGCGGCAAGCTGTTGCCTACCTTTGCGCTGGACTCCACCGTGCCACGGCGTTCGGCCTGGTGGCTGAAGGCGCATTTCCTGCCGTGGTTCTACTGGCATGGCATGCTCAAGGGCCGTGAATGGCTGACCCGCTGCACAACCACTGAATAGGGGCGGGTGATGCTGGCGTTTGTATTGGGCGGCCTGATCGGGATGGTGCTGGGGCTGACCGGGGCCGGCGGCGGTATCCTGGCTGTGCCGGCATTGGTGCTGGGCCTGGGCTGGCCCATGACCCAGGCCGCGCCGGTGGCGTTGCTGGCCGTGGGCGTGTCGGCGGCGGTTGGTGCCATCGATGGCCTGCGTCAACGCATCGTTCGCTGGCGCGCGGCACTGTTGATGGCGCTGCTGGGCACCTTGTTCACGCCCCTGGGCCTGCTGGTGGCCCACCGCATGCCGGAACGCGGGCTGATGGGGTTGTTCTGCGCGGTACTGCTGGTGGTGGCCTGGCGCATGTTCAGCCAATCCCGGGACCGGCCGTGCGCCGGCTCGGGTATCGACCACAGCTGGGAGCAGAAAAACTGCATGCTCAACCAGGACACCGGGCGTCTGTCCTGGACCTTGCGCTGCAGCATCACCTTGTCGGTGGTGGGCTCGTGTTGCGGGTTTCTTACCGGTCTGCTGGGGGTGGGGGGTGGTTTCCTGCTGGTGCCGGCGTTCCGGCAACTGACCGATATTCGCGTGCATGGCATCATCGCCACTTCATTGATGGTCATTGCCCTCGTGTCGGGCATGGCGATCCTGGGTGCCTTGCACGCTGGCGTGCGCATCCCGCTGGAGGGTGGGTATTTCATCGTCGCCAGCGTTGCCGGCATGGTGATTGGCCGGGTGCTATCGCCCCGGCTGCCCGCGCGCGTCTTGCAGGCAGGCTTCGCGGCGTTATGCGTTGGTGTGGCGTTGTACCTGGGCGCGCGGGTTCTCTGACCGCGTCCCCTGTACCCCTGTGGTGGTGATTCCCTGTGGGACCGGGCGAAGCTCGAGAAGCAGTGGTGGGGCCTACGCGGCGGCGATCCGGTATGCTGCGGACTGATTTGCAACAAAACGTTGCAGCAGTAATCGTCCCAAGAATAAGGAGCACCCCGTGGACCCAACCGCCATCGCCTGGCTCGCCCATGATACCCGCCTCATTCTCTGTTGCCTGGTGGCCATCGCCACCATCATCGTGCTGATCAGCGTTACCCGTCTGCCGCCCTTTCTGTCCATTCTGGTCGGTACCTTCATCGCCGGCGTCGGCGCCGGGCTCGCTCCGGAGGAGGTGGCCAAGGCCTTCAGCAAAGGCGCCGGGGGTATCCTGGGCGAGGCAGGGATCATCATCGCCCTGGGCTCGATGCTCGGCGCGCTGATGGCCGAATCGGGCGCGGCCGATCGTATCGCCAGCACATTGCTGGGGCTGGGCAAGGGCCGCAGCCTGCCGTGGGTGATGGCACTGGTGGCCCTGGTCATCGGCCTGCCGCTGTTCTTTGAAGTGGGGCTGGTGATGATGGTGCCGATCATCTTCGTCATGGCCCGCCAATCGGGCCAGCCCCTGCTGAAGATCGCCATCCCGGCACTGGCTGGCATGACCACCTTGCACGCGCTGATGCCCCCACACCCAGGGCCGCTGATCGCCGTCAGCGCGCTGCACGCCGACCTCGGCCTGACCATGCTGCTGGGCTTCACCATCGCGGTGCCGGCGGTCATTCTGGCCGGGCCGCTGTATGGCAATTGGTTGTCGCGGCGCATGGACGTGCAGGCGCCCGCCGAGCTGGGTGCTTTGTTCGACGCGCGCCCCTGTGGGCAGCGGCAGCCGGGCTTCGGCATTTCCCTGCTGATCATTCTACTGCCGGTGCTGCTGATGCTCGGTAGCACATTGGCGAAGGTGGTATTGGCGCCAGAAACCACCTTGGCCCTGATCCTGAAGTTTCTGGGTGAACCCCTGATTGCCCTGGGTATCGCCGTGCTCGCTGCCGTGGTCTGCCTGGGCTGGGCCAACGGCCTGCCCCGGGAGCAGGTGGGCAATACCCTGCGCAAGGCCCTGGCCCCCATTGCCGTGTTGCTGCTGACCATCGGCGCGGGCGGTGGCCTGAAGCAGACGCTGCTGGATGCTGGCGTCAGCCAGACCATCAGCAAGGCGGCCGAAGGCGCGCACATGCCGTACCTCTTGCTGGCCTGGCTGATCGCCGTGGCCCTGCGCCAGGCCACAGGTTCCGCGACGGTGGCGACCACCACCACGGCGGGGATCCTCGCACCGATGATGGCTGGCCTGGCGGCCACCCAGAGCTCGCTGGTAGCCCTGGCCATCGGTGCCGGTTCGGTGTTCTTCTGCCACGTCAACGACGCCGGTTTCTGGATGGTGCGCGAGTACTTCGGCTTGCAGCTCAAGCAGACCCTCTGGGTGTGGTCGGTGTTGCAGACCATCGTCTCGGTGGTCGGGCTGGTGGGAACGATGCTGCTGTGGTGGTGGCTGACATAACGGCAGTACGGCGGATCTGGCCGCGTTTTGCCACGCGGCATATCTGGCGTTGCGCGGCGGGGGCGACGCGGCCAGGTCCGCTGCGACGACGTTGGCAGTTGTTCGTCCCATATATGGGGATTTGAATTCACATGTTGAATATTTGCCGCCAGCTGGTTTAAGGTCTCTGCAAGGGCACCCGTTGCCCCTCGATAACGACAATAACGAGAGAACCGTCATGACCCAGCCGACGCAGAACGACGGCTTGCACGCCAGTACCATGGCCAAGCTGAACCTCAAGCTGATCCCGTTCCTGATGCTGCTGTACATGGTGGCCTACATCGACAAGTCGAACATTTCGGTGGCGGCGCTGCAGATGAACGCCGAGCTGGGGTTGTCGGCGGCCATGTATGGCCTGGGCGTGGGACTGTTCTTCCTCACCTATATCCTGCTGGAAGTACCCAGCAGCCTGATCATGACCAAGGTCGGGGCGCGCCGCTGGATTGCCCGCATCATGATCACCTGGGGTATCGTCGCCGCTGGCATGAGCCTGGTGCAGACGGCTAACCAGCTCTACGTGATGCGCTTGCTGCTGGGCGCCGCCGAGGCCGGTTTCACCCCGGGGATCATCTATTACCTGTCCCAGTGGTACCCGCGCAGCGACCGCGCCAAGGCCATGTCGTTCTTTTACATTGGTGCGGCGCTGGCGTCGGTGATCGGCTTGCCCTTGTCCGGCGCTTTCCTGCACCTGGATGGCCTGGGGTCGGTCAGCGGCTGGCGGTGGCTGTTCCTGCTCGAAGGCATTCCCGCCGCGGTGCTCGGCGTGGTGGTGCTGCGCTACCTGCCGGATTCACCCCAGAGCACCCACTGGCTCGACGAACCGCAGAAAGCCTGGCTATCGAGCACCATTGCCGCCGAGCAGGCGGGCACCTTGATTTCCCACAACGATGCGTGGCACGCGGCCTTTCGCAGCCCGCGGGTGTGGTTGCTCAGCCTGTTCTGGCTGTTGCAGGCCTTCGGTACCATTGGCATCACGCTGTTCCTGCCACTGATCGTGCAGTCGGTTTCCGGGCAAGGCTCGTTCGTGGTCAGCCTGATGTCGGCGCTGCCCTTCCTGCTGGCATGCGTGTTCATGTACGTGAATGGTCGGCATTCAGACCAGCGTGGCGAGCGTTCGCTGCACTTGGGGGGGCCTTTGCTGGTGTCGGGCATCGTCCTCGGCACGGCCGTGCTGTGCGGCAACCAGGGCCTGGCCTATGCATTGCTGGTGCTGGCCGTGGCGCTGAACTGGGCGGCGACACCGGTGTTCTGGGCCACCACTACCGAAACGCTGTCGGGCCCAGCCGCAGCCGTGTCCATTGCCTTGATCAACTCCATCGCCAACCTCGCCGGGCTGGGCCTGCCGCCGGTGATGGGCTGGATCAAGGACGTCACCCATACCTACGATTACGCCTTGCTGCTGGTGGCCTGCGCCTTGCTGGTCGGCGGCATGCTGGGGGTGTACCTGGGCGCCGAGCGTGTCCGTGGGCCAATTCATGTGCAAGGAAAAGTTGATGAACGCAAACGTGCTTAAGATCGCTCGCCTCCCGGACATGCTCACCGAGCGCCTGTCCGCCGATTTCGCCGTGCTGGACAGTGACGAGCAAGGCAGCGGGCTGGGGGAGGGCGCGGCGCATATCCGCGCGCTGGTGGCCAACGGTGAGTCCAAGGTCACCCGCGAGCTGCTGGCGTGCCTGCCTGCACTGAAGATCATCGTGGTGTTCGGTGTGGGCTACGACGGCGTGGATGTGGCCGCCGCCCGCGAACGCGTGATTGCCGTGACCCACACCCCGGACGTGCTGACCGACGATGTCGCCGACTTCGCCATGGCGCTGCTGCTGGGCATTGCCCGCGGCACCGCGCCGGCCGACCGCTTCGTGCGCCAGGGCCGCTGGGCCGACGGCCCCATCGCGTTCACCCGCAAGGTCAGCGGCGCCCGCCTGGGTATCATCGGCCTGGGGCGCATAGGCCGCGCCATCGCCCGCCGCGCCGAGGGCTTTGGCATGAGCATCGCGTACAGCGGCCGCACTCGCCAGGCGGTGGATTACACGTGGCACGCAGACGTTCGGCAACTGGCAGCCGAGGTCGACTTCCTGGTGGTGGCGGTGGGCGGCGGGGCGCAGACCCTGCACCTGGTCGATGCCCCGGTGCTGGCTGCTTTGGGCCCCCAGGGTTACCTGATCAACGTCGGGCGCGGCAGTGTGGTGGACGAGGCCGCGCTGGTCCAGGCCCTGGTCACCCGGCAACTGGCGGGGGCGGCGCTGGACGTGTTCGAGGACGAGCCCCGGCCACACCCCGGTCTGCTGGGGCTGGACAATGTCCTGCTGACGCCGCACATGGCCAGCGCCACCTGGGCCACGCGGCGGGCCATGGCTGACCTGACCCTGGCCAACCTGTCGGCGTTTTTCGATGGCCAGCCCCTGCCCACGCCGATTCCCGGCTGAGGCCTACAGTTGAAGCGTCTTGATGAACGTCAACAGGGCACCAAAGCGGGCGGTGTACATGCGCGAGTGAGGCCAGATGGCGTAAATGGGGTAGCGTGTGGTGGCCGCGTTCAGGTGCAGCGGCACCAGGCGCCCGTCCGCCAAGGGTTCGCGAATCACCAGGTCGGGCAGGCAGGCGAGGGCAAGGCCCTTGATGGCAAAATCGATGCGCGCAGCCATGTCATTGCAGATCAGCGTGACAGGCAGTTCCGCCCCGTGCGCTAGCGTCAGCGGCCAGGGCTCTATCTTGCCGCTCTTGGGTTGGCGATAGTGCAGCAACTTGTGCCCGGACAACGCCGCCACGCTCGTTGGCGTGCCATGCTCCAGCAGGTACTGGGGCGACGCGACGATCAGCCGAGTGAAGTCACCGAGCCAGTGGCTGCGCAGGTTGCTGTCGCTGATCTCACCGACGCGGATCGCCATGTCGAAATCCCCCTCGACCAGGTCGACCAGACGATCGGTGTACTGAATCTCCAGCTCGATCTCAGGGTACTGGCGGCTGAAGCTGGCCATCATGTCGACCAGCCGATCGCTGATGGGTGCCACCGTTACCTTCAAGCGCCCACGCGGCTGCTGCGCCGACTGCGCCACTTCGCTGGTCAGGCATTCGAACTCTTCGATGATGCGGCGGCTGCGTTCCAGCAGCCGCTCGCCATCAGCCGTCAGCGACAGGCTGCGGGTGGTGCGCTTGAACAAGGGAACGCCGAGGTTTTCCTCAAGGCGCGCGATGCGCTTGCCCACCGCTGAGGCCGAGACCCCCAGGGCACGCCCGGCGGCGACGAAGCTGTGTACCTCCGCGACTTGTACGAATACCGAGATGGCCGCGACAGATTCCAGCATGAACGCTCCTATTGCGGACATGGATGACCGTACAGACTGGAACCATAGCTGACTTTCTCCGTAATGACGAACCGACTAGTCTTGATACGAGCCGCATGCCAATTGACACAGGAGTTGTCGCCAATGAAAGCGTTTGTAACTGGTGTGACAGGGTACATCGGGGGGTCGCTGGCCGTTGCCCTGCTCAAGCAAGGGTATGAAGTGCGCGGCCTGGTACGCTCCAATACTCACATCAGGGAATTGGGTCACCTGGGTGTGATTCCTGTGCTGGGAAGCCTTTATGACACCGACATCGTGGCGCGCCAGGCGCAGGACGCCGATGTGGTCGTCAACGCTGCGGATGCCGACAACGCCTATGTGGTAAGTACTTTACTGGGGGCCCTGAAGGGCACCCCAACCCGGTTATTGCACGTCAGCGGTGCCAGTGTGATTGGCGATCGGGCGGGCGGTGCCTTCAGCGATCAGTGCTGGACCGAGGCCAACCAGCCACAGCCACGCCTGGAGAAAGTCGGCCGCGTGGCCATCGACCATGCGCTTCAGGATGCTGCCCGCGACAAGGTGCATACGCTGGTGGTGTGCCCGACGCTGGTTTACGGGGAGGGCCTGGGCGTGCGCAAGCAGTCCATCCAGATTCCCTTGCTGCAGGCCCTGGCGCGCAAGCACGGGGTGGCGGTGTATGCCGGCAGTGGCGAGAACCGTACCGGCCATGTGCATATTCAGGACCTGGTCAGCCTGTGCCTGCTGATGATCGACGAGGCCCCCGCCGGTACCTTCCTGTTTGCCGAAAATGGTGAGGTAGCCATGAAGGACCTGGCTCAGATGCTGGGCAATAAGCTGGGTTTCGCTGCACCCGCGCAGTCGAAATCCATGGCGTACCTGCTCAGGGAGTGCTGCTTCGATGACCCCCAGGAAGCCGAATACGGGCTGGGCTCCAACATCCGCGTCTGCGCCGACCGTGCCCGCGAGCTGGGCTGGCGCCCCAGCCACCATGACCTGCTGGGGTGGCTGGCCCGGTAGCGATGGCCAGGCGCCCGTCTTGGGAGTTCAACCCTTAGGGTGCAACCGGGAACCTCGTTGTCCCCGGCTGCCCAGGGCCGATCGAGAAAAAGTAGCGCGAGGAGTGCGTGTGCTGATCAGCGAATTGGCTCGCCAGAGCGGAATCAGCCCCCGGATGCTGCGCTACTACGAGGACCAGGGGTTGCTGCGGCCCGTACGCAAGGCATCGGGCTATCGTGATTACCGCCGCGCCGACCAGCTGCGGCTCGCCCAAATCAGCGCGTTGCAGGCCACCGGAATGACGCTTGAGGTCATCCGCCAGATCCTTCCGCCGCTGCTGGGCGAGACGCCGCCGGCCCACCCCTGTTCCCCTTTGGTGAAGGCGCTGCATGAACAGCGCCGGCAGGTGCTCGATGCGATACAGGAGCAACGGCGGGCGCTGGGCATCATTGACCAGTATCTGAGTGACCTGGGCCAGGTTGATGTGGTACCGGTGGCCAACCAGAACCTCGAGAGCGAGGCTCCCCTGGCGTGCCGAGGGTGATGCTCAGGTCCAAGGTTCCTGCGGTGCGGCCCGTCACTATCAACCCGCTACGGTCAGGGCCACAGGCATGTCAGTCGATCTCGGGGTGGTTGAACAGCGCGTGCAGTTGACGCAGGTCGGCTGGCAGGTGAGCGATGCCCTGGCGGTAGTCGTTTTCCAGGTAAAAACAGCAGTTCGCGGCGGGTCGTTGCAGGCTGGCAAGCAGTTGCCGCCGCTGGGCGGTGTCGGGCCATCCACCTTTGATGTGTACCTGGGGGCACCAGTGGCCTGCCAGGGTCCTGAGCAGCGCGGGCAGGACATGGCCGGCCTGGGCGAGGTTGCCGGGGTCCAGCAGCAGGGTGAAGTTGCGTCTGCCTACCTCGCGAATCAGGTGCAGGGTAGTGGCGGCATCCAGGTCGCTTTCATAGGCCACCTCCAGCCCGCGGGCGTGGGCCAGGTCACAGGCAAAAGCCAATTGCCGGCTGCTGGCGCGCAGGTGCTCGGCCGTGCGGATACGGCTCAGGCGAAAACCAGGCACCAGAATCATCGGCGCACCCAGGGCATGGGCCAGGTGCACGGCCTCCGTCAGGGTCTGCCTGACCCGCGCGGCGTGGGCCAGGCCATGCAACCCCAGGTCGTTGAGGCGGTTACAGGCGACGGCATCGATGCCGACCTGGTGGTCGCGGCAGGCCCGCAGCAGTGCAGGCAGCTCTGGCGCCAACACCGGCGTGCGGCCTGGGCCGCCCACATCCACCTGCAGGCGGCCCACGCCCAGGCTCGCGGCCAAGGTCACGGCGCCGGCACCGCTGACCGGCAGGCGCCAATCCACCAGCCCGAGAGGCACGGGCCCGCTCATGTCGACTGCCGGCTTTGTGAGCCGGGTAGCTGATGGCTGACGTCGTGAACCTGCCCCTTGGCATCCACCACCAACGCGCGACCATGAGCGCCGCCCCCCAGGGTGCGATACAACTGAACGGCTACGTCCTGGAAACAGGTGCTGCTCATGTAGCTGCTGTAGTCGAAGCAGGCATCGCGGCGCCGGCGTATGCCGGGGGTGTCGACCATGCCCGCCGGCAGCAATTGCACCACGCGCAGCTGGGATTCGGGGTATTCCTGCGCCACTGAATGCAGCAGGCTGGAGGCGGCGGCCTTGGTCGCGGCATAGCCGGCGCGCAGTGGGCCGGCGTTGTAGACCACTTCTGAAGACAGCCCCACGAACAGTCCGGGGGCGCGCGCGAGCAAAGCCGGCAACGTCGCGGCCAGGGTCTGCCAGAGGCCGTTCAGGTTGGTGGCCAGTTGATCCCGCCATTGGCTTTCGGGTACGTCCAGCAAGGGTGCCCGTCCTGAACCATAGGCAACCGCGCTGTAGAACACGGCCGTCAGCCGTGGGCCGAAGCGGGTGACGGCATGTGCCAGCTCGCGCCGACTGTCATCGCTGCGCGTCAGGTCCAGCGGCCACCAGTGTGCGCCTTCCAGGCCCGGCAGCCCCAAAGGGTCGGAACGGCTGAAAATAACGACCTGGGCCCCTTCGGCGAGCAGGGCCTTGGCAATGGCACGGCCGATGCCGGCCGAGCCTCCCACCACGAAGACACAGGGCGCATCGTTGTTCACGGGCTGCATGGCGAAGGCTCCAGCGTGGTAGCCCGCAGCACCGCCGGGCACGGATTGATGGTCATGGCGACTTTGACGAAACGGCGCCCATCCAGGTGTCGGCCGTGGCCGTTGGCGATCTGCTGCATCAGGCGGGCGGCTGCCTCCAGGGCGACATGGTGCGTGACCAGGGGCATGAACAGCCCGGGTTGGCGCGCCAGCCAGGCGCAACTGTCCACCAGATGGCGGGTGGCTACCCCGCGGTGGCCAAACAGCACCCGCGCTCGGCGCCAGCGATCCCGCGTGTGCACGAAGGCGCCTTCCAGGGGCTGGCCACCGCAGTTGAGCGCGCGCACGCCAGCCAGGTCCTCGACCTCGGGCAACGCTGGCAGGTGGCTGGCGGCCGGCACGCCGCCCAGCAGGTCAATGACGGCGTCGCTGGCCAGGTAGTCCAGGGCGTGCTCCAGGCAGCGCAGTGTGGCGTTGCGGGGGGTGGCCAACAACGCCGCGGTGGCGCCGCAGTCGCGCAAGCGCGCGTCCAGCCCCGGGTCGTCACGCAGCACGCAACGGGTTTCGGCCAGAGCATGCTGCTGACTCCACCGCAGGCCGCTGAGGCTGTTGTGGATCAACAGTACAGGGCTGTCGGCGCCCAGCAGGGCCCGGGCGCAGCGTGCGACAAGGTGGCCGATGGTGCCATCGCCGTACACCAGCAGGGGGCCGGGGCGTTTATGCCGCGCCATCAGTTGCAAACCGTGGATCACGCTGGCCAGTGGTTCTATCAAGGCTGCCAGCGGCGCAGGCAAGTCAACCGGCAGCGGTATCACCAGGCCGGCCTCGACCATCGCCGCGGGTACCCGCAGGCGTTGCTGGAACAGGCCGTCCTGCAGGTGGCCGAGCAGCAGGCTGGGGTCGTGGGGGTGGGTAGGGTTGAGGATCACGTGCTGGCCCGGCTGCCAGTGGGCGGCCGCCCCCTGGCCACAGGCGATGATCCGGGCCACGCCTTCGTGGCCCAGTACCACGGCCGGGTCATGGCGCTCACCGCGCAGCACCTGCAAGTCGGTGCCACACAGGCCTGCCAGCAAGGGGGCCACCAGCAGGTCGCCGTCATGCAGCATCGGCAGCGGGCGTTCACGCAAGGACACGTGCGAGGCCTGGTGAACAATGGCCAGGGGGTGGGTGATCATGACGTCCACTCCCGTGCCGCTGTCTTCATCTGCAACCCGGCCCCGTACAGGCCATCGGCGGTGCCGGGCGTGGCGATGACAATACGGTTCATGATGTAGCCGGGGTCGAACGTGCTCGTCAGGTACAGGCCGGCTTCGTCAAAGTGCGTGGCCAGGGCATCCAGGTAGTGCTGGCCGAGGTGGGTGCTGACGCCACCGGTCAGAACGATCCGATCAAGCTCCGGGTCCAGCGCCAAGGCGCACCGCAGGGTGTCAGCCATGGCGCGGGTGCCCAGGCGCAGCAGCGTCAGGGCATAAGGGTCTTGGGCATCCAGGGCGTCGGCCAGGGCCGCTTCATGCTCAACCCCCGCGGCGCGCAGGCGGCCGAGCAATGACCCGGCCCACAGCGGGTGCACGTGTTGGCGCAATGCCCGATGCAGGTTGCGCAAGCCACGGCCGGAACTGAACGCCGCCAGATGGTTGCGCCCGCCACAGTCGCAGCACAGGTCCAGGGTACGGCGTGGTGCCCACTGTGCCGGCGCCACCGGCAGGTGGCCAATTTCGCCCTGCAGGCCGAAGCTGTCCACGGGTACCTCGCCGGTGCGCAAGTCCAGGGTGCGACAGGCAATGCCCGTGCTGACCGTGATCAGCATCACCTTGCGCAGTGGCGGTGATTGCGGCGCCAGTTGGCTGGCGTAGTGCAGCAGGGCGCAGGTCACGTCATTGGCCACGTGCCAGCGCACGCCAGGGGTACGCCGTGCCAACTCGCCTGGCAGGTCAAGCCCGCCACAATCGCTACCCCATAACGGCCCGGAGCCATATACCTGGCCGCTGCGGGCGTCCATCGCCGCCCCCAGGGACACACCGCAGCGGCGCGCACCGTGCGCCAGCGCAGTGTCGACCAGGTAGGCGAGCAACCCTTCCTTGAGTGAGGCCGCGCTGGCCTGGCGGTCACTGTGAAAACTCAGCGCCGGATGGTGTTGCACCTGGGCCAGTGGCAGGCCAGGGCTGAAGTGCGCGGAGCGGAACCAGGTGCCGCCGATATCGAACACCATCGCCGGTGAAAGGGGATCGGCGAGGACGTCCGGCCAGAATCGAAACGCTTGCATGGCGACTCCTCAGGCGCGTTGGCGCTCGTGTGACGAACGTTGCAGGGCAACCCAGTCCAGTGCTCCGGTCAGCTCCTGCGGCCGCAGGTCATTGACGAACACGCAGTGCCCCAGTGGGCCCGGCAATGGCACACGCTGTTGGCCATCACGGTGCTGCACCGCCTGCGCCAGGGCCCGCTGAAGCAAGGGCGCGTTGAATACCGGGTGCTGGGTGGGCAGCCCATAGCGTTCGATGAGCTGCAAGGCCCTGGCCCCTTCCGCGTGGCTCAGGTAGCCGCGGCGGGTCGCCAGGCCCAGGCTCAAGGCCATGTCCACGGCCACGGCCTCGCCATGCAGCAGCATCGGCTTGGCATGCAGTTCAAGAGCGGGGCTGAAGGTGTGGCCGAAATCCACGCTGCGGGCCAGTTCCTGTTCCCACAGGTTGGGGGTCAGTTGCGCGAGCATGCCGCTGATGGCGCGTTCCATGATTTGCGCCAGTGGCCCACCGGGGGTGGCCCAGGCACGGGGGGGCAGATGGCCGACCGCACTCTCCAGGGCATGAAACAGCCCCGCATCGTCGATCAGCGCCATCTTGATGATTTCCGCCAGGCCGTTATTGATGTGGCGCTGGCTGAGGCTGGCGAGAAAGCCGGGATCGATCAGCACTCCAGCCGGCGCAAAATAGCTGCCCAGGCGGTTCTTGTGGCCGCCCTGATTGACCCCCGTCTTGATGCCGATGCCAGCATCGATCTGGCCCATGAGGGTGGTGGGGACACGCAGGTACGGCACGCCGCGACGGTACAGGCTGCAGGCAAAGCCCACGAGGTCCGTGAGCACGCCGCCGCCAATGGCCACCACCATTTCATGACGGCGCAGCAGCCCCAGGCGGTCCATGGCGTGCACGATCCGCAACGCCTGTTCCAGGTTTTTATGGCGTTCATCGATCTCCAGTACCTGCCAGGTGGCCTGAATGCGCCAATGGTCGAAGTAGCGGCGCAAGGCTTCGCCGTACAGCGTGTCGACGTTGCGATCCACCACCACCAGCCGGCGTTGCGGTGCGTGGCGGGTGCACCCGCACTGCTGGGCCAGCAGCGGGTTTTCGGGCTCCAGCAAGCCGTGGGCGATGCGTACACTGAACTGTACGGGCTGGCTGGCAGTGACCTGCCAGGCTGCCGTCGGGTGCGCGGGCGGAGCGGTATCAACGCTCGACAGGGGGGCGGCAATCGGGTTCATGGTGCACTCCTGTTGAAAAAGGATGGCAGGCCAGCTGCGGTAGGTGAAATTGACCCGATGCACCCGGCCACTGTCGTGGGCCGCCTGCGCCAGTTCGCGGGCGTGGCGGGCACTGGTGGCCAGGGGTTTTTCACACAGCACGTGTTTGCCCTGGCGGAAGCGCCAGTGCAGGGGAATGGTGGGGTCGTTGTTGTGGTCCTGGAAGAAATGCCCTTCGAAATGGCGCACGGCGCCAATCGTGCCCTGGCTGATCAGTGCCTTGGCCTGGGCGATGGCAGGCCAGCTGCGGTAGGTGAAATTGACCCGATGCACCCGGCCACTGTCGTGGGCCGCCTGCGCCAGTTCGCGGGCGTGGCGGGCACTGGTGGCCAGGGGTTTTTCACATAGCACGTGTTTGCCCTGGCGGAAGCGCCAGTGCAGGGGAATGGTGGGGTCGTTGTTGTGGTCCTGGAAGAAATGCCCTTCGAAATGGCGCACGGCGCCAATCGTGCCCTGGCTGATCAGTGCCTTGGCCTGGGCGATGGCAGGCCAGCTGCGGTAGGTGAAATTGACCCGATGCACCCGCCCACTGTCGTGGGCCGCCTGCGCCAGTTCGCGGGCGTGGCGGGCACTGGTGGCCAGGGGTTTTTCACACAGCACGTGTTTGCCCTGGCGGAAGCGCCAGTGCAGGGGAATGGTGGGGTCGTTGTTGTGGTCCTGGAAGAAATGCCCTTCGAAATGGCGCACGGCGCCAATCGTGCCCTGGCTGATCAGTGCCTTGGCCTGGGCGATGGCAGGCCAGCTGCGGTAGGTGAAATTGACCCGATGCACCCGGCCACTGTCGTGGGCCGCCTGCGCCAGTTCGCGGGCGTGGCGGGCACTGGTGGCCAGGGGTTTTTCACACAGCACGTGTTTGCCCTGGCGGAAGCGCCAGTGCAGGGGAATGGTGGGGTCGTTGTTGTGGTCCTGGAAGAAATGCCCTTCGAAATGGCGCACGGCGCCAATCGTGCCCTGGCTGATCAGTGCCTTGGCCTGGGCGATGGCAGGCCAGCTGCGGTAGGTGAAATTGACCCGATGCACCCGGCCACTGTCGTGGGCCGCCTGCGCCAGTTCGCGGGCGTGGCGGGCACTGGTGGCCAGGGGTTTTTCACACAGCACGTGTTTGCCCTGGCGGAAGCGCCAGTGCAGGGGAATGGTGGGGTCGTTGTTGTGGTCCTGGAAGAAATGCCCTTCGAAATGGCGCACGGCGCCAATCGTGCCCTGGCTGATCAGTGCCTTGGCCTGGGCGATGGCAGGCCAGCTGCGGTAGGTGAAATTGACCCGATGCACCCGGCCACTGTCGTGGGCCGCCTGCGCCAGTTCGCGGGCGTGGCGGGCACTGGTGGCCAGGGGTTTTTCACACAGCACGTGTTTGCCCTGGCGGAAGCGCCAGTGCAGGGGAATGGTGGGGTCGTTGTTGTGGTCCTGGAAGAAATGCCCTTCGAAATGGCGCACGGCGCCAATCGTGCCCTGGCTGATCAGTGCCTTGGCCTGGGCGATGGCAGGCCAGCTGCGGTAGGTGAAATTGACCCGATGCACCCGCCCACTGTCGTGGGCCGCCTGCGCCAGTTCGCGGGCGTGGCGGGCACTGGTGGCCAGGGGTTTTTCACATAGCACGTGTTTGCCCTGGCGGAAGGCATCCAGGCAGATTTGGTGATGCAGATCGTTGGGGGTAGCGACGCTGACCACATCGATGTCGGCGGCACGCGTCACCTGCCGCCAGTCATTGCCGAAGGCTTTCCACCCCCAGCGTCCGGCTTCCCGTTCGGCGGCGGCCAGGTCGGTGTCGACGATGCGCACCAGTTCGAAACGGTCACGGGGGTCGTCGCTCAGGCCCGCCAGGTTGTTCATGGACAGGCTGTGCAACTTCGCCATGTAGCCAGCACCGATCATGCCGGTGCGCCAAGGGGTTTGTTCGTGCATGGGCTGCGCTCCTGTAAGTGAGGTTGCAGCCACATGGCACCCTTGACAGTGCTGTGAAGGTCAATCGCTTTGTGCAAATATTTTCGTCAGCGCGTCCCGGGGCGCGTGCAGGCACGCCCAGGCGGGCGTGCGCAGTGATGGGGAGCAACACGATGGAGGGGGATGGCGTAGCGGCCGTGAGGCCGCGCCAGCCCTGACGCGGCAGGCCAGGAGTGGCGCGGCGCTTTGTGGGTACGGGCAGGCCGAATCAGGCCGCCGCTTCTTGCTTGAGGGTTGCGATATCGATGACGAAGCGGTACTTCACATCGCCCTTGAGCATACGTTCATACGCCTCGTTGATGTCCTGGATAGCGATCAGTTCGATGTCCGAGACAATCCCGTGCCGGGCACAGAAATCCAGCATCTCCTGGGTTTCCTGAATGCCACCGATCAACGACCCGGCCAGGCTGCGGCGCTTGAAGATCAGGTTGAACACCGTGGGCGAGGGGTGCGGTGAATCCGGTGCGCCTACCAGGGTCATGGTGCCGTCACGCTTGAGCAGCGCCAGGAAAGGGTCGAGGTTGTGGGGCGCCGCCACGGTGTTGAGGATGAAGTCGAGCTGATTGGCCTGGGTGGCCATCTGCTTTTCATCCTTCGACACGATGACTTCGTCGGCGCCCAGGCGCAGGCCATCTTCACGCTTGTTCGGCGAGGTGGTGAACAGCACCACGTGCGCGCCCATGGCATGGGCGATTTTTACCGCCATGTGGCCCAGGCCACCGAGGCCGACCACGCCGACTTTCTTGCCCGGCCCCACCTTCCAATGGGCCAGTGGCGAGTAGGTGGTAATGCCGGCGCACAGCAAGGGTGCCACCGCGGCCAGGTTGTCGGTAGGGGCGATGCGCAGCACGAACTGCTCTTTGACCACGATGCTGTCGGAGTAACCTCCAAAGGTGTTTTCACCGCCAAACACCGGGCCGTTGTAGGTGCCGGTAAAGCCATTCTCGCAGTACTGCTCTTCACCCTCGGCACAGGATGCGCACTGCTGGCAGCTGTCCACCATGCAGCCCACGCCCGCCAGGTCGCCCACCTTGAAGTTTTTCACGTTGGCGCCCACGGCCGTGACCTTGCCGACGATCTCGTGGCCCGGCACCGAGGGGTACAAGGTGTTGTGCCATTCGTTGCGCACGGTGTGCAGGTCGGAGTGGCACACGCCGCAAAAGAGAATATCGATCTGCACATCATCGGCGCCCGGGGCGCGGCGCTCGAAGCGGTAGGGCTTGAGGGCGTCGGTGGCGGTTTGCGCGGCATAGCTGTACGTCTGGGTCATGACGATCACCTCGGTGGGATGGCCGGAACAGGCCGTTGAAAAGGCTTGGAACAGCATAGTCGCCGTAAAGTGCCGTGAACCGTTTCACCGACCAACGATGTCATGCCCATGGGCGTGTTCGCCACGCCTTGAAATGATGAAACCTTGGCCCAAGGTAATGATCAGATTGAGTTGCTGGAAAGCGACCTGTTAGGCTGGGAGATCAGCGTGTCGTCGGCACAGTCGGCCGCTGCATGAATCTTCCGCTCCAAGACCTTAGGAGAACTATTGCAATGGCAACCCCAACGAAGAAGCCCGCAGCTGTGAAGAAACCTGCAGCGGCCAAGAAACCAGCCGCCAAGCCCGCCGCCGCAGCCAAACCGGCAGCCGCCAAGGCCCCTGCAGCTGCCAAGGCGGCACTGGACAAACCGGCCGCGTTGAAAACGCGTGCCCGTGCCCTGGCCACCCCCACCGACCTGGGCAGCGACGCCACCCGTGACCTCAGCGGTGCGCTGAACAAACTGCTGGCGGATGTGTTCGCGCTGTACCTCAAGACCAAGAACTTCCACTGGCACGTCAGCGGCCCGCACTTTCGCGACTACCACCTGCTGCTGGATGACCACGCTACCGAAATCTTCGCCATGGTCGATGCCATCGCCGAACGTACCCGCAAGATCGGCGGCAACTCGCTGCGCTCCATCGGCCACATCGCGCGCCTGAAGTCCATCCTGGACAACGACGCCGAGTTCGTTCAGCCGCTGGACATGCTGTCCGAGCTGCAAGGCGACAACAAAGGCCTGGGCGCTTACATGCGCGAAGTCCATGAACTGTGCGACAAGTACAATGACATCGCCACCGCCAGCCTGATCGAGAACTGGATCGATGAAACCGAACAGCGTACCTGGTTCCTGTTCGAAACCAGCCGCCAGGGCGACGTGACCACCGGTCACTGATCCCGTCACCACCCGCTCCAGCTCTGTCGAAGGGGTTGGCCGCAGGACCGGGCGTCGCCCGGCCCTGCGGCAGCTCCTGCAGGAGTGCCGCGCACAGCGCTAGACTCAACCGGTAATCACTGCTCAAGAGGCTTGAGTCAAGCGATGCAATTTCTTTCCGAACACTTCGGCTGCGAGGGCTGGCGCGGCGAAATGTCCGCGCGCATCCGCGCCTTCGACTGGTCACGCACCGAGCTTGGCCCCTTGCAGCAATGGCCGGTCAGCCTGCGCATGGCCGTGCAGTTGATGCTGGCTTCCCCGGTACCGCTGGTGATGCTCTGGGGCCGGCCTGGCTACATGATCTACAACGACGCCTACTCGGTCTTCGCGGGTGGCCGGCACCCCTACCTGCTGGGCTCCCCCGTGGAACTGGGCTGGCCCGAGGTCGCCGAATTCAACCGCCATGTGGTCGACACCTGCCTGGCCGGTGGCACGCTCTCCTACCGCAACAAAGAGCTGGTACTGCTGCGCGACGGCGTGCCCGAAGACGTCTGGATGGACCTCTACTACAGCCCCGTGCCGGGTGATGACGGCCGGGCTGCGGGGGTCATGGCCGTCGTCGTCGAAACCACGGCGCACATGCTCTCGGAGAAGGCCCGGGAGCAAGCGGAAGCGGCCTTCCGCGCGACCAACGAACGCTTGCAGATGGCCCTCAACACGGGTGCGGTGCTGGGCTCCTTCGTCTGGGATATGCGGCAGGATGTGCTCTCGGGTGATGAGCGTTTCGCCCGTACCTTTGCCTACCCGGCTTCGATGGGCCTGGATTGCCTGCCCTCTACCGTTGCCATGGAGCGGGTGCACAATGAGGATCGACCGCGTATCCGCGCCCTGATCGACAAGGCTGTGCGTGATGGCGGGCCGTACACCGCCGAGTACCGTATCCGGCACGGCGAGGGGAGCGAATACCGCTGGGTGCTCGCCAGCGGCCGTTGCGATTATGACGACGAAGGGCGGCCCACGCGGTTTCCCGGAGTGCTGATCGATATCCACGAACGCAAGGTCGCCGAGACCGCGCTGGTGCAGTTGACCCTGGACCTGGAGCGGCGCGTCGAGCAGGAAGTGCGCGCCCGTTCCGAAGCCGAAGACCGCCTGCGCCAGTCCCAGAAGCTGGAAGCCATCGGCGGCCTCACGGGCGGTGTAGCCCATGACTTCAACAACGTCCTGCAAGTGATCGCCGGTAATCTGCATTTGCTGGCGCGCCAGCAGCGCGACAACCCCCAGGTGCAACAGCGGGTGGCGGCGGCCATCACGGCGGTGGAGCGGGGCGCCAAGCTGTCCGCGCAACTGCTGGCGTTCGCCCGGCGACAGCAGTTGTCGCCGGCAGTGTACAACCTGCGGCGGTTGTCCGATGGCCTCGGTGAGCTGCTGGCCCGCGCGTTGGGCGAAACCGTGCGGGTGAGCATGCAGGTGCCCGATCAGCCCTGGTGCATCCATGTGGATCGCAACCAGCTGGAAAACGCTGTGCTCAACCTGGTCATCAATGCTCGCGATGCCATGAATGGTGAAGGGGTGATAGCGGTCAGCGCCGAGAACCTGGTGCTAGGCCGTGAATTCTGCGCAGGCAAGGAGATCCAGCCCGGCGATTACGTGCGCCTTTGCGTGCGCGACCATGGTGCCGGCATGTCCGCCGCCACGGTCGCCAAAGCGTTCGAGCCGTTCTTCACCACCAAGCCCGATGGCCATGGTACCGGGCTGGGCCTGAGCATGGTGTTCGGTTTCGTCAAGCAAAGCGCCGGGCACGTGGAAATCCTCAGTACCGAGGGCCAGGGCACCACGGTGCAGATGTATTTTCCACGCAGTGAAGCCGCCGAAGTGGAGGAGGACAGTGCGCCGTCGCCACAACCGGTGCGGGGCGAGGAAACCATTCTGGTGGTGGAAGACGATGACCAGGTGCGCATCACCGCCGCCGAATTGCTTGAGCAGTCCGGCTACCGGGTGATCACGGCCGAGAACGGCGACGTGGCCATGCGGTTCCTGCTCGACGGCCTGCACGTGGACCTGATATTCACCGACGTGGTCATGCCCGGGCAGGTCAAGAGCGCGGACCTGGCGGCCTGGGCCCAGGCCCGCACGCCGCCGCTACCGGTACTGTTTGCCTCGGGCCATACCCGCGACATCATCTCGCGCAACAATCAGTTGGCGCCCCACCAGCACCTGTTGCGCAAGCCCTACGGCCCGGACGCGCTCACCGCCATGGTGCGCCAGGTACTGCAGGCTGGTGGCTGATCAGCGCTCACGCTCCAGCAGCCGGCGTTTGCGCTCCACGCCCCAGCGGTAACCCGACAGGCCGCCGTCGCTGCGTACCACTCGGTGGCAAGGAATGGCCACGGCCAGGCGGTTGGCGCCACAGGCCTGGGCCACGGCGCGGGTCGCGGTAGGGGCGCCGATCAGCCGGGCGACCTCCGCGTAGCTGGCGGTGCTGCCCACTTCGATACCGCGCAGCGCCTGCCATACCCGTTCCTGAAACGCCGTGCCGCGCACATCCAGCGGCAGGTCCAGGCCGATAGCCGGCGCCTCGACGAAGCCCACCACCTGCGCCACCCATTGTTCGAACTCGGGGTCCGCGCCAATCAGTTCGGCGTTGGCGAAACTGTCCTGAAGGTCGCGCAACAACTGCTCGGGGTCGTCACCCAGCAGAATGGCGCAGACGCCGCGCTCACTGCGCGCCACCAGGATGTCACCCAGCGAGCACTGGCCCAGGGCAAAGCGGATGGAGGCCTGCGCGCCACCGTTGCGAAACTGCAGCGGTTTCATGCCCAGGCGCTGGTTGCTCGACGCATAGAAACGGCTGTTGGCATTGAAGCCGGCCTCGTACAGCGCGTCGGTCACCGAACCGCCGGGCTTGAGCTGGTCGCGTACCCGTTGCGCGCGCCGGGCATCGGCATACGCCTTGGGGGTGAGGCCGGTGATGCGTTTGAACAGCCGGTGAAAATGATATGGGCTCAGGCCTACCTCGGCTGCCAGCTCGGCCAGCGACGGCGGGCTGGGGGCCGCGTCGATCACCTGGCAGGCATGGGTCACCAGCGCTGCCTGGCTGGCCTGGGCGCGCCCGGCCAGGGCATGGCGACTGGGGCGGTAACCAGCGGCTTCAGCCAGTTCGGGGGTGTCGAAAAACTCGACATTCTCCCGCCGTGGCTGGCGTGCCGGGCTGCCCGGGGGGCAGTACAGGCCGGTCGTGCGCACGGCATAGACGAACTGGCCATCGGCGCTGGCATCGCGGCTCAGCACCGCCTGCCAGCGGGGGTCGGTTTCGGGCACGGGGTTCATGGGGATCGCCTTGCAAGTGAACAGAGCCCCAGCTTAGCCCGCTGCGCGGTGGCAAACACTCCGAGTCTTGCGCGGCAATTCGCGTTTCAGAAGTTCGCCGGGGTGTTGGCGCTGATCACTTCCGCTTCGTCCTGGCCAATGTTGCGGAAACGGTGCGGCAGGGTGGTGGGAATGTAATAGCCGTCGCCGGCATTGAGGATGCTGGTCTGGCCGTCGATGGTCAGTTCGATGGTGCCGCGGGTGACCACGCCACATTCCTCGCCTTCATTATGCACGATGAACTCGTCACCCGAGTGGGCGCCGGGCGCATACAGCTCGCGCAGCATGCGCATGTCGCGGCCGGGCAGCGTCGCGCCCACCAATAGCAGGCGCAGGCCTTCACGGCCAAGGTCCGGCTGTTCGTCGGAGCGGAACACGAAGCGCTCCTGCTTGGGCGGCTCGTCGAAGGTGAAAAAGTCGGCCAGGCTCATGGGAATGCTTTGCAGCAGTTTCTTCAGCGAGCTCACCGACGGGCTGACGCGGTTCTGCTCGATGTTGGAAATGGTCGAGTTGGTCACGCCGCTGCGGCGCGCCAGTTCCCGTTGGGACAGTTGAAACCGTTCGCGCACCAACTTCAGTCGTGTTCCGGTATCCATAGGTGCCTTATTGTTCAGAGGGCTTCATGTCGAAAATGACCTGACCTTTATAACCATCGCGGCGGGCAGGTCAAGCCGTTTTGGCGGTGGCGGGGTCAGTCGTCGCGGGTCAGCACTTCCAGCAGTTCGATCTCGAACAGCAGGTTGCTATGGGGTTTGATGTGCGCACCCATGCTGCGTTCACCGTAGGCCAGGTGCGCGGGCACGAACAACTTGCGCTTGCCCCCCACCTGCATGCCCATCAGGCCGATGTCCCAGCCCTTGATGACCCGCCCCGTGCCGATCACGCACTGGAACGGCTTGCCCCGCGACCAGGACGAGTCGAATTCGGTGCCGTCTTCCAGGGTGCCACGGTATTGGGTGGTGATCAGCGCGCCCTTGACCACGGTTTTGCCGTTGCCGGGGTGCAGGTCTTCGATCAGAAGCTCGGTGGTCATGCAGGGGGCCTTGGGTTGTACGGGGTGTGCAGTTTACGCAATTTTGTCGGGACTGGCTCGCGTTGATCGATTGCAACCACCGCCCGGGCCTGCCGAGGGCGCGGCGAAAAAGGCGAGGTGTCATTGTCTTGAAATGGCCGCGTCAGATGCTTTTTGAAAAAGTCAATGCGGCAATTGTTCGCTAACCCGTAACAATGATTTGCACAAACATGGATATTTAGTGAACTAACTAGTTGGTTACAATTGCGTACCGTCCACAGCATTGGCAACCCTATGAAACTGCAATCCTTTTTCGCCGCTGGCCTCCTGGCCATCGCCTCCTCCAGCGCCTTCGCCGCCACTCACTCGCAACTGGACAATGCCCAGGCCCTGCAGGTCATCAGCAGCGTCAAGGCCAGCCTGGCCGCGCAGAAGAGCTTTGGTTGCGTGGCGGTGGTCGACGTGTCTGGCACGTTGCTGGCGTTCGAACGCCTGGACGGTGCGCCGCTGGGCTGCGTTGATGCGTCCATTGGCAAGGCCCGCACCTCGGCGCTGTACCGTGCGCCGTCGGTCAAGTTCATGGACCGCCTGCAGAAAGGCGAGACCACTGTGCTGGAAATTCCCCACGCCGTGGCGTTGGGCGGTGGCTACCCGCTGACCCTGAACGGTGAAGTGGTCGGTGCCGTCGGCGTCAGCACGCCGGTACAGGCACTGGACAACCAGGCCAGCGAAACCGCGGCACAAGCCCTGAAGTAACCGCTACCGCTTTCCTGTTCCAACCGGTACCACGACAGGCCCTGTCCAGTCGTGGCGCCCCCCTGTGCACAACACTAAAAGCCCTGGAGCCTTGGCTACCGGGGATGAGATCACAACGGACGATCAACCATGATGAACCTCAGCCGACGCCAATTGGTCTTCGGTGCCTCCAGCCTCGTGGCTGCCGGGGCGCTGGGCAAGACCCTGCTGGTGTCCAATGCCTTCGCCAGCGCCCCGCTGACCGGCACCCTGACCTTGCCCGCCGACTTCCTCGCGCTGTCCATGCGCCTGACCGGCATCGACAAGCCCGACCTGCAACTGGGCCAGCGCCTGTATGACTGGCTGGCCCACGCCGACGGACAACTGGCGGCCCACCTGAGCGCCCTCAACGCGCTGCTGGATGCCAATCAGACCGCCGCGCCAGAAGCTTTCCAGGCGCAATTGGCGGCCCAGCCGACCGAAGTCGTGGCGCTGTACCAGGCCCTCCTGGGCGGCTGGTACCTGGGCGTGGTGGGTAACAAGATGAGCCCCACCTGCATCGGCTTCGAGACCATTGTCAGCTACCAACTGCTGAGCACCTCCTTCACCCCGCCGAGCTACTGCGCCGGCGAACCGAATTTCTGGATTCAACCTCCTCAGTCCGAGAGCGTGGCCCATGTCTGATTCCCTCAGTGCAGATGTAGTCGTCATTGGTGCCGGTATCGCCGGTTCCTTGTCGGCGCTGAAAATGGCCAAGGCCGGAGCTTCGGTACTGATGCTGGAGTCGGGCCCGGAAATCAAGCGTGACGAGGCCGTGGAGCTGTTTCGCAACAGCCCGCTCAAGGGCGATTTCACCGAACCCTACCCGCCAAAGCCCTGGGCGCCGCAGCCCAAGTTCCAGCCGGTGGACAATGGCTACCTGATCCAGAAAGGCCCGGACCCGTACCTGGCGTCCTACCTGCGCGGTGTCGGTGGTACCACGTGGCACTGGGCAGGGCAGGCGTTCCGTATTCTGCCCAACGACATGAAACTGCAGTCGCTGTATGGCGTGGGCGTGGACTGGCCGCTGAGCTACGAAGAGCTGGAGCCTTACTACTGCGACGCAGAATTCCAGATGGGTGTTTCTGGCGACAGCGACCTGGGCTCGCCACGTTCCCAGCCATACCCGCTGCCAGGCATCCCGCTGCCCTATGGTTTCGAGCGCATGAAACAGCGCCTCAAGGGGCTGGGCTACGAAGTGGGCATCGGCCCGCAGGCGCGCAACAGCGTGCCGTTCGACGGCCGCCCGGCCTGCTGCGGTAACAACAACTGCATGCCCGTGTGCCCGATCGACGCCCAGTACCACGGTGGCATCGCCGCGCGCAAAGCCCTGGACGCCGGCGTGCGCATCGTTGCCAACGCCGTGGTCTACCGCATCGAGGCCGACGACAAGGGCCGCATCGTGGCCGTGCACTACCTGGACGCCAACAAGACCAGCCACAAGGTCACCGGCAAGCAGTTCGTGCTCACCGCCAACGCCATCGAAAGCAGCAAGCTGCTGCTGATGTCCACCAGCGACCGCCTGCCCAACGGCGTCGCCAACAGTAATGACATGGTGGGCCGCCACCTGATGGATCACCCGGGTTCGTCGGTGGAGTTCCTGGCCGACGAGCCGATCTACTTCGGCCGTGGCCCGATGCGCCCCAGCAGCATCAACAACATCCGTGACGGTGCTTTCCGTGCCGACCGTTCGGGCCTGCGTATCGACCTGGCGAACACCAATCCGACGCGCATGCTGACCGAGCGCCTGATCAAGCAGGGCTACTACGGCAAGGCGCTGAACGAGAAGCTCAAGTACCAGGCCGACCATTACGTGCTGCTCAAGGGCATGCTGGAAATCCTGCCCGACCGCGACAACCGCGTCATGCTCAGCAAGACCGAGAAGGACGCCTGGGGCCTGCCGCGCATTGAAGTGCACTACAAGTTCCCGGAGTACGTGCACAAGGGCTACGACCACTCCATCGACGTGTACAAGGAAATCGCCAGTGCCATGGGCGGTACTGAAGTGGTGTTCAGCAAACGCGGCGTGTACGACAACAACCAGCACATCACCGGCACGCTGAGCATGGGCGCGGACCCGGCCACCTCCGTGGTGGACCGTGACCTGCGCAGCCACGAACACGAAAACCTGTTCATGGCCGGCACCGGCGTGATGCCGACCGCCGCCATCGTCAACTCGACCCTGACCGGCACCGCGCTGGCACTGCGCATGGCAGACACCGTGCTCAAGGCATTGGCATGAACCGGGAGCTATCCATGAAAAAATTTCTGATGGCGGTTCTCCCGCTCGTGGCCAGCCTGGGTGCCCAGGCGGCCGAACAGCCGGCCGACTCGGCGCTGATCAGCCGCGGTGAATACCTGGCCCACGCGGCCGACTGCACGGCCTGCCACACCACGGCCAAGGGCAAGGCTTTCGGTGGCGGCTACCCCGTAGGCACGCCGTTCGGGGTGATCTACGGCACCAACATTTCTTCCGACAAGCAGCACGGCATCGGCGCCTGGACCGACGACCAGTTCGTCGCCGCGGTACGCGACGGCGTGGGCAAGGACGGCGAACAGTTGTACCCGGCCATGCCTTACGACTCGTTCACCAAGATGTCGCGCGACGACGTGCTGGCCATCAAGGCCTACCTGATGTCGTTGCCACCGGTGGCCGAGGCATCACCGAAAACCGACCTGCCGTTCCCGTTCAACCAGCGCTGGGGCATGACGTTCTGGAAGTTCTTCAACTTCAAGGCCGGCGAACTCAAGCCCGACCCGAGCCAGACCGCCGAATGGAACCAGGGCCGTTACCTGGTCGAAGCCCTGGCCCACTGTGGTACCTGCCATACGCCGCGTAACCTGACCATGGGCATGGACACCAGGAAGCCGTTCGCCGGTGGCGACCTGGGCAGCTTCGTGGCCTACAACATCACCCCGGACAAGGTCGCCGGCATCGGCAACTGGACCCAGGCCGAGCTGGTCACCTACCTCAAGACCGGCCACGTCGACGGCCGGGCCAGCGCGTCGGGCCCCATGGCCGAGGCCATCGAGCACAGCCTGCAGTACCTGCCCGACACTGACCTGACCGCGATCGCCACCTACCTGCAGTCGGTACCGGCCCTGGCCGACGACAAGCAGCCAGGTTCGCGTTCCAGCTTCGGCAAGCCCAGCGACGGCTACGTCGGCCTGCGCGGCCAGAGCTCGCTGGTTCTGGCCCAGGACCCGGGGCGTGCCCTGTTCATGGGCAACTGCGCCACCTGCCATGGCGCCAAGGGCCAGGGTGCCGGTAGCGGTTTCGGTGCTTACCCTGCGTTGTTCAACCACACCACCACCGGTGCGGCGGATGCCAAGAACGTGGTCTCGGTGATCCTGGGGTCGGTGAACCGCAGGATGGAGAAGGGTGACATCCTGATGCCGTCCTTCGCCGAAGACCTGACCGACGAGCAGGTGGCGCAGGTCACCAACTATGTATTCACCCAGTTCGGCAACCCGGCGGCGGCCACGGTCGATGCCAAGCAGGTGGCCAAGTTGCGTGACGACCTGGGGCAGCGCCGGCCGCCCGTGGTGTTGGAAGGCGATAAGCTGTGAGGTGATGTGAGTTGTGGAAAAGGCCGACCTCATGGGGTTGGCCTTTTTTATTCAGGGATGCGCGGATGATGCGCCGGCACGCCTAGCCCGCCTGCCGCTGCGCGAACCACTCATACCCACTCACACACAAGATTCCTACCATCACCAGCCCCGCACCCATCAAAAAGTTGGCCTCCAGTGGCTCGTCCAGCAGCCACACGCCAAAGCCGATGCCATACAACGGTGTGAGAAACGCCAGCACCCCCAGCCGCGACGCCAGGTAGGTGCGCAGCAGCCAGAACCACGCCAGCAGGCTGGCAAACGACATCACCAGCACCTGATAGGTCAGGTTGGCCAGCACCGTGGGCGTGAGGTTCACGCTGGCCTGGTGCATGGCCAGGGCCGCGGCCACCAGCAACACGCAAGCGCCCAGCAACTGGTAGAGCAGGGTCTGGGTCGCGGGGGCCGAGGACAGGCGGCTGGTGCGCACCACCACCGTGGTCGCGCCCCATGCGGCGCCGGCGGCCAGCCCCAGGGCGTCGCCCAGCAGGCTGCTGGCACCATCGCTGCCATGACCACTGAAGGCCACCACGATGCCCAGGAACGCCAGGGCGATGCCACCCCATTGCGGCGCCTTCAGGCGCTCGGCCGGTAGTTTCCAGTGCAGGCCCAGGGCGGCGAAGATGGGCGAGGTGTAGAGGAAAATCACCATGTGCGACGCGGTGGTATGGCGCAGGCCTTCGCCCACCAGCAAGTATTCCAGGCCAAACAGCCCGCCGATGGCCAGCCCCGGTAACCAGTGGCTGTCGCCGGCCCTGGGCTGTTCGCTGCGCCAGAACATCAACGCGGCCACCAACAGGGCGGCCACGCCAGAGCGCACGCCAATCTGCAGAATGGGAGAAATGTCGGTGGCGATCGACTTGATCGCCACTTGTTGCAAGCCCCAGATGGCGCACAAGACCAGCATCATGCCGCTGGCCCGGCTGTCCAGCGCGCTGCGCGGTTGCATAAAACACTGCCTGTAGTCGGAATAAGTGCGGTGATTATGCCGATGACGGGTTTTATAGATATAGTTTGAATCTGACAGTCGATCCCATTGTTCCGCCACTCATGAAAACAGACCTCACCCACCACCAGCCGCTGCCCTATTTTGGCTATGAACTGCCGGCGCCGATCTTCTTCCGTTCGGCCAGCGTGCCAGCGCGTGCCACCTACCCGCGGCACCGGCATGCCTGGGGGGAATTCGTCTATTCGTTCAGCGGGGTCATGGAAATCGAGATCGACAATCATCATTACCTGTCGCCCTCGCAGTACGGCATCTGGCTGCCGCCCCAGGCCGAGCACCTGAGTTTCAACCGCCAGGCGGCCTGCCACTGTTCGGTGTACCTGGCCCCGGAGTTGTGCGCGCGCATGCCCTTGCGCCATTGCGCCCTGACCCTCAGCCCGCTGACCCGCGCCTTGCTGGAACAACTGCGGGTTGATCCACCCAGCCTGCCGCAGACCGAGGAGCAACAGCGCCTGTTGCAGGTGCTGGTCGATTGCCTGGCCCGCGCGCCTGTTGCCGGCAGTTACTTGCCGAGTTCCAGCGACCCCTTGCTGGGCCCGGTGCTGCAAGCCCTGGAAGCCAACCCTGGCGACAGCCGTTCGTTGCCTGAATTGGCGAGGGCAGTGAACACAACGGAACGCACTTTGGTGCGTCGCTGCCAGCGAGACCTGGGGATGACCTTTGCAGAATGGCGCCAGCGCCTGAAAGTGGTGGAGGCCCTGGCGAAACTGGAGCAGGGCCACACCGTGGAGGCCATTGGCCTGGACCTGGGCTACAGCAGCGCCTCGGCCTTCATCAGCATGTTCCGGCGCATGACCGGCACCACCCCCGACGAATACCGCAAGGGCAACGGCCCGACACTGTCAAGCAGCGGCCTGCGTTCCCAACCGTAGCGGCTGACGCGGTGTACCTGATGCAACGCAGCACCTTGGGCACGTGTGCCGTTGCAGGGCCGGGCGCACGCTCGGGAAACGGACAACGCGATCGATCCGGCAGTCCCCTTCCCGAGCTTCGCCCGGTCCCACAGGGTACCAGTGCCCTGCAGCAGCCTCAGGCACTCAGTCAGCCGTCGCCACCAGCGCCTTCAGCGAAGCATCGAAATGCTCCAGTGCCACCGGCTGCCGAGCATCGGCACTGCGCACTTCACCGATATAGGTCAGGTTGGCATCGAAGAACTGTGCCTGCAGGAAAGCACCGTGCTGGTTGGCGCTTTTGAGTACCACGATCACGTCAGGCCGGGCGGCCATGACCTTGTCCAGGCTGGAATAGAACTGCACGGCACTGAATTGCTGTTGCAGCGAGCCACGCACCGCTTCCAGCGCGGCACGGGTCGTGCCGTCGCGCTGCAGCAGGGCAGCCTGGGTGTGCTCGTTGAGGATCACGCCCACGGTCTGGGAATGGCGCAACGTCACGGAAGATAGCTGGGTCGCGGGGCGAAACATGCCTTCGTCGTCGCTGTGAAGCGGGGCGGCCATGACCGAGCCGGTGGCCAGGGCAAGGGCAAGCAGAGCGGCGATAGGACCTTTCATGGTGCGGACTCCAGAGCTTCGTGTTCGTGAAGCCATGGTGAACCTGTCCTGGCGGTCAGGGAACATGTGATTATCGATGGTCGCTATTGATATCGATGATGGCACCCGCCGCCGCGCGCTCCCGCTCCTGCGGGACCGAGCTACGCCCGGCGCCGCAGGGTCAGTGCTCGCAGGCTGCCTAGCGCGGTGCGCTGCGCAGCGACGACGGCCCGCCATTCACTTCAATACGCTGCTTGCTGTCCACCAGCTTGCCATTCTCGATGCTGTACAGCCCCAGTTGGTGCTCGACATTGAACTGCACGATCACATGCTTGCTGTCGGCGCTGAACACCACGCCCTGGGAAGCGTTGCCGTCGGCCACGTCGTTGACCTTCACGGCCTGGCCATTGCGAATGGCGAACAGCGTCACGCGGCCAGTGGCACGCACACCCGGGTTGTCGGGCAGCAGGTTGGAGCCGTCGATGGACTGCGCGACGATCCACTTGCCATCGGGTGAAATGGCCACGCCTTCAGGCACCGAAGGTACCGTGAGGTGTTGCACGGCGCGGAAGGGCGTCTTCGACACATCGATCAGCGTCACACTGTCGGCATCCCCCAGCAGGCGGCCCTTGTAGTTGGCCAGGCCCGCCAGTCCAACGTTGCTGACCACGGCCCAGTGGCCGTCGCTGGACACGTCGATGGTGTAAGGCGCCACGCCAGTGCTCAGGCGGTCACCGCTGTCGGCCCATTTGCCGTCCACCAGGTTCAGCACCGCCACGCCCGACTCATCGCGCAGCGATACCAGCAGATGCTGGCCGTCGTGGGTGAAGGCGGCACCGGCCAGGCGTTTGCTACCGATGCTGATGCTGTCGAGCAGGGTGACCTTGTTGCCGTCCACCCGCAGCGGTCGCACGCCGCCGTCCACGCAGGTGACCACCGCCCATTGGCCGCTGCGGTCAAACGCCACGGCCTGGGGGTGGCTGCCCAATTCGATCTTGCTGACGGTGGCAGGCTTGACGCTGAGGTCCACCACCTGAAGGAAAGTGTCCATCTGCAACTGCTTGGCGGCATGGTCGTAGCGGGTTGGCGCGGCCACCAGCGCCAGCTTGCCGTCGGCGCTGATGGCGGCGGCCTGGGGTGGACCCTGGATGCCGTTTTCCACTTCCACGGTCTGGTTGACCTTGGGCGGGAACACGCTGGCATCCAGCACCGTGAGGGTGTCGGGCTTGGCGTTGTCGGGGTAGGTATCGCGGCCTTGGACCCGCTGGTACTTGGCGTCGTTGGAAGAGACGACCCAGTCGGCGGCGGCCACCGACTGAGCGGCGAGCAGCATCAAGGCCAGGGCTGAAACCGGTTTCAGTACAGCGCGTAAAGAAAGCGTCGAAGGCACAGTGACATCCTTGAAAAGGGCAGGGTGGGAAGCTTGGCACTATAGCCCAGGTGCCGCAAAGCGGCACATGACAAAAGGCTCAGCCGAGCTTCCCCGCCCATCAATCGATACGCGGGTGCTGTTGCACCAGGTGCTCGCGCTTGGCCTGCAACTCGGCGATCTGTGCGTCGATGTCTTCGATCTTCTGCTCGATGTTGTCGTGGTGCTCCTGCAACAACTCGCGCGCCTCCTCCAGGTCCGATGCCGCCGGTGCCGCGCCGCGCAGGGGCTTGTTGGCGGTTTCCTTCATCGACAGGCCGGTGGCCAGGCCGATCACCGCCATCACCATCAGGTAATAGGCTGGCATGTACAGGTTATTGGTGGTTTCCACCAGCCAGGCGGCCAGGGTCGGGGTCAGGCCGGCGACCAGCACCGAAATGTTGAATGCACTGGCCAGGGCGCTGTAGCGAATGTGTGTGGGGAACATCGCTGGCAGGGTCGAAGCCATCACCCCGATGAAGAAGTTGAGCAACACCGCCAGAATCAGCAGGCCGGCGAAGATCAGCCCGGTCTTGCCGCTGATGATCAGCATGAACGAGGGAATGGCCAGGAAGAACAGGCCGATGCTGCCGCAGATGATGAAGGGGCGGCGGCCTACCTTGTCGCTGATGAAACCGAACAGTGGCTGCACGAACAGCATGCCCACCATGATCGCGATGATGATCAGCACGCCGCGATTTTCGCTGTAGTGCAGGTTGTGCGACAGGTAGCTGGGCATGTAAGTGAGCAGCATGTAGTACGTGACGTTGGTCGCCACGACCACGCCGACGCAGGTCACCAGGCTGCGCCAGTGCTTGGTCGCCACTTCCTTGAACGACACCTTGGGCCCGGCGGCCAGGCCTTCGCGGTCGCCCTGTTCGAGCTTCTCCACGTGCTGCTGGAAGGCTGGCGTTTCTTCCAGTGCATTGCGCAGGTACAGCCCCAGGATACCCAAGGGCAAGGCCAGGAAGAACGGCAGGCGCCAGCCCCACTCCTGGAACTTCTCCTCACCGATGACACTGGAGATCAGCACCACCACGCCGGCACCCAGGACGAAACCGGCGATGGAGCCAAAGTCCAGCCAACTGCCCAGAAACCCGCGCTTGCGGTCCGGGGCGTACTCGGCGACGAAGATCGAGGCGCCCGTGTATTCGCCGCCTACCGAGAAGCCCTGGGCCATCTTGGCCAGCAGCAGCAGGATCGGCGCCCAGATGCCGATGCTGGCATAAGAGGGGATCAAGCCGATGGCGAAGGTACTCAACGACATGATGACAATGGTGGCCGCCAGCACCTTCTGCCGGCCCAGGCGGTCGCCCAGTGCACCGAAGAACAGGCCGCCCAGGGGGCGGATCAGGAAAGGTACCGAGAACGTCGCCAGCGCGGCAATCATCTGCACACTGGGGTCGGCGCCGGGAAAGAATACCTTGCCCAGTACATAGGCGACGAAGCCGTACACGCCGAAGTCGAACCACTCCATGGCGTTGCCAAGGGCGGCGGCGGTGATGGCCTTGCGCATCTTGGCGTCGTCGACGATCGTGATGTCATTCAGACCAATGGGTTTGACCCGTTTTTTACGTAGTTTCATTCACGTTACTCTGTGACCAAGCTGAGGGTGCCCGCCAGCAGGGCGGGGCTCTATGGCATCAGATACGCCGGCACGCTAAATAATTCAGTTCAAACGAAATATTATGGCCCTTGGCCATGCCTTCACCCTGCGACCGCCGCCCGGCGGGAGCTGCGCCAACCCTGTGTCAGGTCGATGTAACAGCCCCGCGTCAAGCGCCCAGCGTCAATGCCGAGTCAGACTTCAGCAGGCCGCGCGTAGTTTTCTATTTCCCAAAATATCAACAGTGCCATAGGTTTGAGGGACAACAGTGGGTCCTGGGCAAGGTGTGCTGTTTTTTTGTCGGTCACTTGCGGCGGAACCTGAGGGGGGCGAGTTGTTGGCGCCAGACTATCGATAATTAAGCGAGCCCGCACGATGACGATGATGACTACAAGCGACATCTACGACCAATTGAAACCTGTCTTCGCAGACGTCTTCGAGGAAAATGACCTGGTCCTCACCCCGGCTACAACTGCCGACACCATCGACGGCTGGGACAGCCTCGCCCATATACGCCTGATGATGTCGGTCCAGAAGGCGTTCGGTATAAAACTCTCCGCGAACGAAATAGGCACGCTTAAAAATGTGGGCGACTTGGTGACGATCATTACACATAAAAAGTATCCGGACAGGGACGCGACCCATGCCTAATCAAATCAGCACACTGCCCTGGCTGGTTCAGCCCCCGGCGGACTTTTCGGCTAAATGTCGCGCCTTCACTGTTGATACTTCCGACCTCGGTCGTTCCCTGCAGGCAGTGGCCAACTGCGCCATGGATGGCAACCAGTTGCAAAAACTGGCCAATGCCATCAAGAAGTTGCAGGCAGCGGGGGCGTCCCTTCAACCTTTGACCGCGCTGCGCCTGGGCCTGCTGGGCAACGGCACTCAGGATTTCGTCGCCCCGGCGCTGGTCGCCAGCGCCGCGCGCCATGGCCTGGCGCTGGAGGTGGTGAAAGGTGAATACGACCAGGTGTTGCAGGAGGCCATCGAAGCGCATTCGGCCCTCAACACCTTTCGCCCCCACGCCGTGCTGATCGCCGTGGATTATCGGGCGCTGCCCTGGCAACCGACCCCGGGGGATGCCGGCACTGCCGCGGCCAACGTGGAAATGGCGTTCAACTACGTGCAAAGCGTGCGCGACGCCGTGCACCGCAACAGCGGCGCCCTGTGCATCGTGCAAACGCTGGCCCCACCGCCCGAGAGCCTGTTCGGCAGTTACGACCGCCGCGTGCCGGGCACCCTGTTGTGGTTGGTGGAGGAACTGAACCGGCGGCTGGTCTCCGCCCTGGCCAGCAGTGAAGACCTGCTGTTCGATGTGGCCCACGTGGCGGCACTGGCAGGGCTGGACGCCTGGCATTCCCCGGCCGAATGGAACATGGCCAAACTGCCGTTCGCCAGCGAGTTCCTGCCGCTGTACGCCGAGCACATGGTGCGCATCCTCGCAGCGCTGCGTGGGCGCAGCCGGCGCTGCCTGATCCTGGACCTGGATAACACGGTGTGGGGCGGTGTCATCGGTGACGATGGCCTGGAAGGCATCCGTATCGCCCAAGGGGATGCGGTAGGCGAAGCGCACCTGGCGGTGCAGCGCATGGCGCTGGCGTTGCGCGAGCGCGGCATCGTGCTGGCGGTGTCGTCGAAAAACACCGATGAGGTAGCCCGCAAGCCCTTCCAGGAACACCCCGAGATGCTCCTGCGTGAAGACCACTTCGCCGTGTTCCAGGCCAACTGGCAGGACAAGGCCACCAACATCAAGGCCATCGCCGAAGAGTTGGCCTTGGGCCTGGATACCATGGTGTTTCTGGACGACAACCCGGTGGAGCGTGGCCTGATCCGCCAGATCCTGCCCCAGGTGGCTGTGCCCGAACTGGACGACGACCCGGCGTCCTATGCTCGCACCCTGGCTGCCGCCGGTTACTTCGAGACGGTGGTGTTCTCCGATGAGGACCGCCAGCGCGCGGCGCTGTACCAGGAAAACGCCCGGCGCATTACCTTGCAGCAGCAGGCTGGAGACGTCGGTGCCTACCTGGCGTCCCTGGACATGGAGATCGTGTTCAAGCCCTTCGACGCCACTGGCCGTTCGCGCATCGTGCAACTGATCAACAAGTCCAACCAGTACAACCTCACCACCCGCCGCTACACGGAGGCCGATGTGCTGGCGGTAGAAAGCGACCCCGGGCAGTTCAGCCTGCAGGTGCGCCTCATCGACCGCTTCGGCGACAACGGCATGATCAGTGTGGTCATCTGCAAGCCTTCGGCGCCCGATACCTGGACCCTCGACACCTGGCTCATGAGCTGCCGGGTGCTGGGCCGCCAGGTGGAAGACAGCGTGCTCTGCGAGATTCTGGCCCAGGCGCGCCAGCGCGGCATCACCCGCCTGGTGGGCGAATACATTCCTACCGAGCGCAACACCATGGTGCACAGGCATTACCAGAAACTGGGGTTCGAGCAGACCGGGGAGGGGCCCGATGGCAGCACCTTCTGGGCCCTTGACACCCAGGTCGAGAAATCGGCGCCGCTGATGCGCGTCAGGCACGAATGACCCAACCCTTTCACACAGGCAGCGCACGCCGATGGACAACACGACTGACAACGGTGCCGACACCGTGCTTCCGAGACGCGATTTGCTGATCATCCCGTTGCTCATCGTAGTGACGCTCGCGTGCCTGCTGGGGGCGAGTGAAATGCTGGCGCGGTATTTCTACCCCGCCCAGCCGCTGGACGCTTGCCAGGTGCCGGATGCGACCATGGGCACGCGCTTCAAGGCCGGGTGCACGTCCACCACCAAGGCCCCCGAGGGGCCTTGGGTCACCAACCACTACAACGAATGCGGGTTTCGCTCGGCCGCTTCCTGTGCGTTGAAACCACCAGGCAGCCTGCGGGTGGTGGCGTTCGGGTCGTCGTTGACCCAAGGCTACCTGATACCCGATGAGCAGTCGTACCCGGAACGCGTCGGCATGGCCCTGGGGGCTATCTGCCACCGCCCGGTGGATGTGCAGAACGTCGCCAGCATCGGCTACAACTGGAGCCGCGCCCAGCTCAATTTCGACCAGGCGATCAACCTGTCACCGGACCTGCTGATCACCAGCATCGTGCCGTTCGACCTGGAGCGCGACCCGGACAGTTTCACCCCCGCCGAAGCGCCCGTGGCAGCGGCACCGCCACCGCCCCTGCTGAACCAGCTGTACGTGGCCATCAAGGAACAGGCCCGCTCCGCCTACGTGGCGCAGTACTTCTACTTCAAGAACGCCCAGGCCTTCACCGACCTGTACCTGCATTATGGCGAGAAGGCCAACTTTCTGCGCACGCCGTTTTCGCCGTTCTGGCAGACGCGCCTGGACACCTACGAAAAGCTTCTGGCCGACATGGCCCGCCAGGCTCAGGCCGCCCATGTGCCGCTGGTGCTGGTGTACGTGCCGCAACGGGCCCAGGTGGCCCTCATCAGTGGCACGCCGGCGCCTGAGGGCGTCGACCCCTGGGCCTTCAGCAGGGCCATTGGCGATATCGCCCGGCGCCAGGGCATCATTTACGTCAACACCAGCGATGATTTCAGCCGCCTGAAAAATGCCGCCGACCTGTATTACCCGGTCGACGGCCACCCTTCTGGTGCTGGCCATGCCGTGATCGCCGATGCCGTGGTGTCGCGCCTTTCCACTCTGACCGACACGCCGTTGGGTAGCTGCACTGCCCTGGTCGCCCATGCCGCCCTGTCCCAGAGAACCACGCCATGAACGTACCGTCATTCGAGTTCCTGGCCTTCGCGGCCATCGCCGCGCTGGTGTTCAACCTGTTCCGCCACGCAGGTTGGCGCCAGGCGGTGCTGTTGGTCACCAACCTGATCTTTTTCGCCAGCCTGGTTCACGGCGTGGTGGCGTGCCTGCCGTTTCTGCTGTTCCTGGCCGTGGGCTATGGCCTGATGCGCCTGGCTCAACGCACGGCCGAAGGTGACGGCCGGGTGTTGTTCGGAGCCTCGGTGGTGGCGCTGATCCTGTTGTTCGCCTGGTTGAAGAAATACGGTTTCTTTCCGGCCCAGGTATTCCTGGATTTTCCCTATGCCACCATTGGCCTGTCGTACGTGTTCTTCCGGGTGCTGCACCTGGTCATCGACGCCCGTGGCGGTGGGCTGCCGGCCATCACGCCGCTGGCCTACATCAACTACACGCTGAACTTCACCGCGCTGATCTCCGGCCCCATCCAGCGTTACCCGGACTACAAGGAACAGGCCGACAGCCTGTCGCGGCCGCGCCTGGTGGGCGCGGGGCGGGCGCTGGAGCGTATCGCCGTGGGCTTTTTCAAGGTGTTCCTGTTGTCCCATGTGTTCCACGACCTGCAACTGCAAGCCCTGGGCGCCTTGCCCGAGGCGGTGGGCACCTGGGCGCTGGTGGCCCAGGGCGTGATCGTCGCGGCCAGCTACCCGCTGTTCCTTTACTGCAATTTCTCCGGTTACACCGACGTGGTGATCGGCGTTGGGTACTTCTTCGGTCTGCGCCTGCCAGAGAACTTCAACAACCCCTTCATCGCCGAGAACTTCATCAACTTCTGGAGCCGCTGGCACATGTCGTTGTCCAACTGGCTGAAGACATACGTGTACAACACCTTGCTGATGAAACTGATGGAGCGCTTTCCTGCCCGGGCCATCGAGCCGTTCCTGGGCGTGCTGGCGTTTTTCGTGACCTTCTTTCTGGTGGGTATCTGGCACGGGCAGACCTCGGAGTTCGTCATGTTCGGCCTGTTGCAGGGCGGCGGCGTGGCGGTGAACAAGCTGTACCAGATCCAGATGGCCCAGCGCCTGGGCAAGAAACCCTACAAGGCCTTGTGCGCCAACCCGCTGTACCTGATCGCCTCGCGAGGGCTGACCTTTACCTGGTTCGCGTTCACCTTGTTCTGGTTCTGGTCCACCTGGGGGCAGATCGAGGCCTACTATAGTGCGCTGGGCGGGGTGGGGGCGGTGCTGGTGTGGGGTGTCATCTGGGTGGGGGCCGCCCTGGTCATCGAATGCGTTCGATTGGCGTGGGCATTGCTGCTGCGGATCAAGGCCGGCGATGCGCCGCTGGCCCTGTCGCGCTACACCCGTACCGTGGGCATCACCGTGATCGCCACCCTGACCACCGTGTTCATCCTGCTGGCCAATTCACCGGCACCGGACATCGTCTACAAAACCTTCTAGGGCCACCGTAAAAACTCCCAGCCAGCGCCAGGCCCGCTTAAGGCACTCAGCGCAGCAGCGGGCCGATGACCTCGGCGGCGAGCCTGGCCTGGCGGGCCTGGCCTTCGGCCGTCAGGTGGACGCGGTCGGCGGCGAACAGCGGCGGCGGGTAGGTGCCGCTCTGCTGGTTGAAAGCCGGCACGCTGGCCCAGTCGATCACTGCGTCGCAGCCCGCCAGGGGCTGGCGCAGCGCGGCGTTGACCTGGGCGATGGCGTGGTTGGTGACCGCCGGTGCGTTGCGCAGCACATTGGCGACGCACACCGCCTTGGCGCCGGCCATGTGCGCCAGTACGGCACCCCGCTGGTAGGTGGCGATGATCTCGTTGGCGCTCTGGCCGTACAACTGGTCGTTGTAGCCGCCCTGAAGAATCACGATCTTGTGCGCCGCGGCCGACGCCAGCAGGTTGGGCTGCGCGTATTGCTTCCATTGCTCGATGGCCGTCGCCAGGCGGCCACCGTAACGGGCGCCGTTGACCAGTTGCACGTCATTGCGGCCCAGTAGCGTGATCATCTGGTGCGGCCACCCTTGCTGAAAGGGCGCGCCGCTGCCATCGGAATGGCTGTCACCCAACACCACGATGACCCCCTGGGTAGGCGGCGTCAGCCCGAAGCTGCCTTGCAGTGACGCACCCAGTGCCGCGCGGGTCGCGGCGTCCAGTGGCCAAGGCACGATGATCGCCGCGGTCAGGTTCACCAGCCCCGAACGCCCCTCGCCACTGAGCCCCAGGCTGCCGCCGCTCAGGGGGCTGTCATTACCGCCGACAGCGGTGCTGGTCGTGCCGAGCATGTCGATGACCTTGCCATGGGCGTCCGCCGTGCAGACGATCACGGCAGGCGTTTCCGTGGGCACGACCGCCGCATAGGCATTGTCGCCGGCGCCGTCGCAGGCGGTGGGTTGCGCGCTGTAATGGCCGAACTCCAGGCCCGCGTTCTTGCCGGCGATATCCCCCACCGCGACAAAGGCGGCGGGCGCATAGACCGAGGTCGCTGCGCCGATGACCGCCAGGGTGAAATGGTTGGCTTGCAGTGCCACGCCGGCCGGCAGGGTGAGGAAGGTGTTGGCCGGGTCCCAGTCGCCCGCACCGCCGTGAGCGTCGAACAGCACCGCGCGGCTGTTGCCGTGCAAGCGATCGGCGGTGAGGGTAGGGCGCTGTTGCGCGTCGGGCTGCACTGCATCGTTACCGCCGCCGCCCTGGTCATGCCACACGGCCACGCGGGGCGTCACACCCGCGTCGAAGGTGGCGTAGCCGCGCAATGTTTGCGCTGGCACGGTGAAACGGTCCAGGGCCGCCGTATCGAGCCCGCCGTCCGCCAGCAAGCCGATGGGCAACGCGGCGTCGGTATCCGAACGCTGCACTGTCAAGGCCGGCCCGGAATAACAGCGGGTCAGTTGCCGCGTGCCATAGCCTGTGGCGGCCAACCACGTCAGGGAAAACGTCGCGCCACTGCCCTCGGCCGATTGGGCGGCCACTGGCTCATTCGGCCCGCAGGCATGCATCAGCGGTTGCTTCACCACTACCTCATCCACCCTGGCATCGGCACCGACTTTCGCCACGGTCAGCGTTACCCCACCTGGTAGGGTGAGGGTGTCGTCCACCCTGTAACCCGTGCCACCGGCCACCGGGCTGGCAGCCGTGACGTACAACCCGATGACATCCAGCGGCAGCGGCGTGGCCCCCAGCGTACCCAGGGCGCCCAGCAGCGTTATCACCTGTGGAGCCTTGAATGGACACGCCATGGCCACCTCCCGGTCGGCTGCTTCGGATTTGTAGCATTTCACAACTCATGTGTTGCGAATGACAGGTCCGGGGGCGGGGCTCTATGGCCAGGGTGAACCCGGTAGCGCGCTGAACAGGGTGTCCAGGACGCCTACTGACTATAGCCGGGGCCAGGTGAATGCCCAGGTCGGCGGCCCCCCTCTGTGGGACCGGGCAGAGCCCGGTCCCGCATCTGTTTCGGGCCAGTTATGCCTGGGAAATCGCCTGGTCCGCCTTGTTTGTTCACTACAGAACTTCGTAGGGACCACCCACTTCCCCGGCACTGCGTGAAGAACCCTCAAAAAGCCCGGTGGGTGAAGCTGCGCGCGGCTAGAGCTGTTGTTCGATGGCGGCGCGGTCGACCACGGACCACACCTCCACGATCTTTCCATCATCAAACTGGTAGAAGACATTTTCGCTGAAAACGACGTGCTTGCCGTCTACCGCCAGCCCCAGGAACGAACCTGCCGGGGTGCAGCGAAAGATCAGGCGGCTGGCGACCCAGGGCGGGTCGCAGGCCAGTCGTTCGATGTGGAACCGCAGGTCCGGTATGTCCCGGTAATTGCCCTCCAGCATGGCCTGGTAGCCCGCCAGGCCGAGAGGCTTGCCGTTGTGCCGGACCTGCGGGGCCACGAAGCGGTCCAGGTTGGGCCAGTCCTGCTGGTTCAGGCAGGCGATGTAGTGCCGATAGGCGCTGGCGAGGTCGGTGGGGTGCATGGCCGGGCTCCGATGAATCACAGCACCAGCGTAGCACCTGCCCGACCCCGCGGTGGACCGCTAGAAGTCCAGGCTGATGCCGGTATACAGCGCCCGGCCATCGCCCGGCGAATGCAGCGGTGCCAGGGCGCCGTCCGAGTCGTACCACACGTACTCGTAGTAACGGTTGGCGAGGTTCTTGAGCTGCAGGTCCAGGCTCACGTGCTCACTGACTTTCCAAGTGGCGCCCAGGTTGAACAGCACGTAGGCGCCATACTTGCCCTCCACGTTGTTTTTCTCCAGGTAATAGTCGCTCTGCCCATTCATCCACCCCGTGAGCTGTACCGTCGGTGTCAGCTGGTAGCTGGCCCCGGCGTTGTACACGTGGTGGGGAATGTGGTCGATCTCGTTGCCTTCGCTGTCGGGGTAGGTGGCGCCGGCCTTGAGGATTTTCGAGTACTGCCAGGAGTAGGCCAGCCACGCCTCCGTGCGCGCGCCGGGGTGCAGGTTGACTTGCAGGTCGTAGCCCCAGCGCCGGGTCTGGCCGACGTTGTCGGAGGCGCCGGTGGGGTCGTTGAGCCGGCGGCTGACTTCACCCGAGGCCTTCTGTTGCCAGTAGGCCAAGCGGCCGTCGATCCAACTGGCCGGGGTGAATTTGACCCCGGTTTCCCAGCCGTCGTTGATCGACGGGGCCAGGTCGTCGGTCTGCGGTGGGATCTTGTAGCTGGACGACCCCGTGCCCACCTGGAAGGTCCGGCCCCAGTTGGCGTACAGGCTGGCCACCGACCAGGGCGAGTAAACCACGCTCAATTTGGGCTGTTTGATCAGCCCGTAGTCATTCATGTCGTAGTGCACGCCGGTCATCTGGTTGGTGAAGTCACCGCTGAGCCTGTCCACCCGGTAGGCAGGAATGACTTTGAGAGTGTCGGTGGGTTCGATCACCGCCTGCACATAGCCACCCACGGTGTTGAAGTCGAAATGCTGATCACGGGTCTGGGCCGTGCGCACCCGCTCCACGGTACTGTAGCGCTCGCTGATGTTCTGCTGGCGCTGGGTGTCCAGGCCACCTTCCAGTGCCAGCGCATGCAGCCAGTCCACCTGGGGGCGCCAGGTCAGGGTGCTCATGGCGCCGTACTGGGTTTCATAGGCGTCGCGTTCCTGTTGGGTACTGGCGCTCCAGTAGCGGGTCCAGCGGCGGTCGTCGAAGGTGTTGAGGTAGGTCTTGGCGGCCAGCGACAGGCCGTCGGCAAGGTCGGTGTCGAAGTGTACGCTGGCGCTGTTCATGCGCCGGGTGCCTTGGTCGCTGTCGTTGTAACTGTTGGTCATGGTCGGGTGGCGGTGGGCGTTGGCACCGGTCAGGTAGCCGGGCTCATCGGCCTGGCCCTCGTAATGGCGCAGGATCAGGCCAATGCGGTACGCCTCGTCATCGGGTGTGTAGAACCATTTGCCCGCCACCGACACGCGGTCCTGGTCGGCATGGTCGCGGTAGCCGTCGGACTTCTGGTAGGCGAGGAAATAGTTCTGGGTCCAGTTGGCGCTCTCGATACCCTTGGCCAGCTGGGTCTCGCGGGTGCCGTAGCTGCCGTAGCGCACCCGCGCCTTGGTGTAGTCGCCACCGATGCGGGTGTTGATGTTGACATTGCCGGCGATGTTGTTCAGCCCATAGCGTGGGTCGCTGGTGCCGCGCACCACTTCGATGTTGTCGATGTCCAGCGGAAACACCATGTCCATGAAGGGCATGTTGCCGTCGTTGCTGTTGCTGGGGATACCATCGATCAGCAGCTTCACGGCATTCACTTCACCCTCGCCATTGAAACCGCGGAAGGAAATCTTGCCGGAGGTGGTGCCCTGGTTGAACTCGGTGAGCTCCACGCCGGGCAGGCGGCTGAACAGCTCCCAGCTATAGGTAACGGGCATTTTCTCGACCACGTCGCCGCCCAGAATGTCCACTGAACTGAGCACGCTGGTGGTGGACAGGGGGCCCCCCGGCGCGCTGTTGACGGTCACGGTGCCCAAGGTCAGTGTCGAGTCCTGGGCGGTGCCGGCGAAGGCGAAGGCGTGGGCAGCGGGCAGGGCGGCGAGGGCGCCACAGGCCAGCATCGACGCATGAAACGGACGGGCAGGCGAACGCCGCGCCTTTTTACGGTTGCGCTGTAAAGCCATGGTTCACGATTCCTGGTGAGCCAATTGATGAGTCGCACACGTGCGCGCAGGCCCGCACCGGGCTGGCGTCACATGGCTGAATGAAGGTCGGTACCGCTCAGGACAGCGGGGAGGCGCGGGGGTTGAGGCTGGTCCAGCGAAAACGCGGCGCCAGGCTGGGCACCGTGGGGTGGGTGAGGGGGGCTTGGGCCAGGTAATGGGGCGGCGGCGCGCGCCAGTGGCTGGGCGGCGGCCCGGCCATGCCCGAGGCACCGCAGCAACAGCAATCGCCGTGTTGCATCTTGTGCGGGTGCGGGTCCAGCACATCGATGAGCCGGCGAACGTCATCGTGCATCGCCATGCCGTGCATGGCACAGTCATCGCCCATCGCTGCCGTGGGCATCCCCTCCATCAACTGCATCTGCCGGGCATGCAGGGGCATGGCCAGCAGGTTGACCAGCACGGCCAGGCAGGCTAGCCAGTGGTAGAGGTGTCGACGTGAGAGCATGCGGGCGTCCGTCATCGGGGGGCGCATTTTAGCCGCAGGTGGGGTTGGGAAGGCAATGGCTTCAGTGGCAGTAAGGGCCCAGGGTGCAACCCGCGATATAATCGCACCTTGATATCGCCCCACCCGGGAAGCAGGCGCCGGCCACAAAACCCGCATAGACTTCAATCGCCATTCGTTGACGGCGGCCTGGCGCACCTGCTGGTGCCCAGCTTGAACGTCCACCCGCCCCCGCGCTTGAAAATCCGTACAGGGTCGGCAACCCCTTCCCCCTGAACGGATGTACCACCCATGCCGGAATACAATTACCGCTTGATCCGCAAGCTGGCCACCACGTCGCTGCGCCTCAACACCGTGCTGCTCTGCGCGGTATTCCTGAACCTGCTGATGTTGGCGGCCTGCACCTGGGCGCTAAGCCGAGTGGTGTCTGAAGAGCGCAACAAGGTGTCCCTGCACTTCAACCGTCTGATGGGCGATATCCGCCAGCATGAGGCCTTCCTGACCCAGATTGCCCAGCATGGTGACCAGGCACCGCGGCACCAGCCTGCCCGAGGGCTGCAGACCCAGCACAGGGTGCTGCTTGAAACGAACGATGCACGGCTGTACGAAGGCCGGCAGTTCACTTTTTCGATGCCTTTCACCTTGGGCCAACTGCATCCCCGGAATGAGGTAAACCCAGGCAATTTCACCCTCGGCATGCTGCTGGCCACGTTCTACAGCAGCTTCTGGAGCACCTCCGCCTACCCGGCCCCCCAGGTCTTCGTCATCGGCGTGCAGGGCAACACCAGCCTGGCCGTGCCGGCCATCGACCATTTCGCCGGCCGGCCGCCCCTGAACCAGGGCAGTTACCTCCCTACTGTCGCCGCCATCCACGCGGCGCTGCAGGCGCAGCCCGCGGAGGGGGCCAACCCGGGGGTGCGCTGGAGCCGGTCGGATACGCCACGTGAATTACTGGGGGCAATCGATTTCAAGCTGCCGGACGCGCTGTGGTGGGCGCCGGACCTCAAGCAGCAAGTGGTGGCCGTGACGCTGCTGGACCTGGAGCGGCTTGATAATCCCGAGCAGGTGTGGGAGCGCCCGTTATACGACCAGTTGCAGCTTCAATCGCCCCGGGGCAACTCGCTTATCGACACGGTGGGGCGCGCCGGTGACTATGAGGGAGGCTTGAATTTCGCTACCCAGGGCATCGTGTTCAAGGTGGGCGGTGCCGCGGCGGGAGGCTGGGTAGCGTTGTACCAATTGGGTTATCAGCATTTCTTCGGCTACGCCAAATGGCAACTGCTAGGCGGCATCCTGTTGCTGTTGGGCAGCCTGCTCGGCAGTTGGGCGGCCACGCGCTGGTATTCGCGCAAGGTCATCTGGCCCGCGCGCCAGGCCAACCAGATGGTGGCCGAGGCCAAGCGCAGCGCCGACGCCGCCAGCGCGGCGAAGTCGCGCTTTCTGGCGACCATGAGCCATGAAATCCGCACGCCACTCTACGGTGCGCTGGGGACTCTGGAACTGTTGGGGCGCAGCGGGCTCACGGAGCCGCAGAGGCATCACCTGGAGGTCATCGAGCGCTCCTGTTCAACCTTGCTGCACTTGGTCAGCGATGCACTGGACGTGTCCAAGATCGAAGCGGGTGAGATGACCCTGGCGTACGCGGCGTTCGATCCGCATGCGCTGGCAGAAGACGTGGTCGCCGCCTATGCAGGCATGGCCAACCGCCGGGGGCTGCAGCTGCAGGCCCGCATTGACGAAAATGTGCCAGGCCTGGTGGAAGGCGATGCGCTGCGCAGCCGCCAGATCCTCAACAACCTGATCAGCAACGGGTTGAAATTCACCGATGTGGGCGGCGTCATCGTGCACCTGAAAGCGGAGGTCAGCGCTGATAGCGCCATGCTGCATTGGCAGGTAACCGATACCGGCATCGGCATTGCGCCCGAGCAACAGCAACGTCTGTTCGAACCCTTTTATCAGGCCCACGCCAACGAACACACCATCAGCGGCACAGGCCTGGGGTTGTCCATCTGCGCCAGCCTGGCGCAGTTGATGGGCGGGCGCCTGAAGGTGCAAAGCCAGCCAGGTGTGGGCAGCACCTTCACGTTCAGCGTTACCCATGCCGTGGTGCAGACGCGGCGCCTGCTTGCCCGCCCCGAGGCCGTGCAGGCGGCAGGTAGCCCTTTGGGCGGGCTTGGCCTGCGGGTGTTGATCGCCGAGGACAACCCGGTGAACCAGGCGCTGCTCAAGGAACAGTTGCAAGCGCTGGGTTGCCAGGTGACCCTGGCCGAGGATGGGCGGCAGGCGCTGAACCGTTGGGCACCTGGGGCGTTCGACGTGATACTGACAGACGTCAATATGCCGCTGATGACGGGCTATCAATTGGCCGGCGAGCTGCGGCGCCGTGGTGCGACGCTGCCGATGGTGGGCATCACGGCCAGTGCCGGGTTTGAAGGCGCGGCGTCGTTTGCCGCGGCGGGGCTGGATGCATGGTTGATCAAGCCGGTGCGTTTGCGCGAGTTGCAGCAGGTGTTGCTGCGGTTGTGCCCCGGCACCGACCGTTCGCTGCCGTCCTCGACGCCGTACGTATCGGGCGCCGATGACCTGGACCTGTCACCAAGCATGCGCGCCCTGTTCGAGAAAACCCTGCGCGCCGACATCCAGGCACTGCGTGACGCCGAGCGGCGTCAGGACCGGGTAGCGCTGGGGCAACAGTTGCACCGCCTGTGCGGCGCCCTGGCGGTGGTCAAGGCGTACCCCCTGAGCCAGGCTTGCGAAGCGCTGGAAAGGCAACTGGCCGAACTGCCTGCCCAGCACCACCTGCCCACGGCTTTCGCGGCGCTGGTGGAGCGTATTGAACGGCTGCTGGTCCAAGCCCCGGGCGATGGCACGCCTGGGGCAAACGTTGAGCCCGCGCCTTCGATCACTGGTAACGGATTTGAATGTCATGAATAGAATGAGTGTCGTGGTAGCCGATGACCACCCGATCGTGGTGATGGGGGTGCAGGAGATCATCGAGCGAGAGGGTCGATTCAAGGTCGTCGGTACCGCCCACGGCCCCAGCGAACTGGTCAGGCTCTACCACGCGCATGCGCCCCAGGTGGTCATTACCGATTACACCATGCCGGGCGACGACACCTATGGCGACGGCCTCAAGCTGATCGACTACCTGCGTCGCCAGTTTCCGGACACGCGCATCCTCATCCTGACCATGCAATCCAACCCGCTGATACTGTCCCGCCTCTATGACCTGGGGGTGTCCGGGGTGATCTCGAAAAGTGGCGACCTCAATGAAATCGTCGTGGCCCTGCGCGCCTTGTCGCGCGGGCGCATTTACCGTGGGCCGGGCCTGGCGCCGGCACCGCCGGGTGATGACGTGCAGGCGCGGGTCGCCCGATTATCGGTCAAGGAATATGAAGTGCTGCGCCATTTCGTCTCGGGCATGAGTGGCCGAGAGATCGCCTTGCTGCTCAACCGAAGCACCAAAACCGTCAGCGCCCAGAAGATTTCGGCCATGCGCAAGCTGGCCGTGGAAAATGACCAGGCGCTGCTGACGTTCTGCGCCAATGCCAGCCTGTTCCCCTGAGGCCCTGCCGTGGGCAGGGCTCGCTGCGGCCGACAGGGCCACCGCAGGTGGCGCACTTTCAGATTTATCCTAAAGACTCCCTTCACCCACACCCGCAGAATTGACCGGATAACGCAGCCAGCGTCATCGGCACAACAGAGCCGAAACAGTTCGCGCGGTTGCCATTCCAGATGAATCGACGTTGAACCAGTGGGATGGCACTCGCTTGCTCAGGACCCATGCCATGCCTCAATACCCGTTTAAACATGAGTACCGCCGCAGCGACACACCCCTCACGCTTCACCCCGGCATGTCCTTGCTCAAGTCCAGCGAAGGCCTCGGGTGGAAGACGGTCTATGCCGAAGTCACGGATGAAATGCCACACCAGGCCACCTACAGGCGAACCCGGGACATGTGGTTCGTGGTGCCGTTGCGGCCGCTGAAAATTGAACTGCACAACAACTTCCGACGCCAGCACGGGTTGCTGCGCCCTGACAGTATGGTAGTGACCGGGCCCAAGGAAATATTGCAGGTGGACCTGGCCAATGCCACCCGGGTGCTGCATGTCTTCATCCGTGCCGAAGTGTTCGAGGAGGTGGCCAACAGCCCGGTGTATGCGGCGGAGCGCGTGCGGCTGCCGCTGATCTCGATGTTCGGCCTGCAGGACCGCGGCCTGAGCCTGATGCTGCGAAGCATCAAGCAGGCCATGGACCACTCCGGCAGCGTGGCAGCGATGAAAACCGAGCACCTGGCCCGGGCGATCGCGTTCCATACCCTGGAGTTGCGCGATGCCTGGCGAGGCCAGGTGGGCAGTGCCCGGCGCATGCAAGCGTTCGACCCGGTGATCGCGCATTTGCGTGCCAACCTGAGCGCGCCGCTGCGGGTGGAGGAACTGGCAGCGATCGCCGGCCTGGGGCGCTCGGCGTTCATCCGTCAGTTCCGAGCCACCCTGGGGCAGACACCTCACCAGTACGTGATACTGGAGCGGGTCACCAAGGCCTGTGAATTACTAAGAAACGAGACATCAACGTTAAGCGACATTGCCCACGCGTGTGGCTTTTCGGACCACGCGCATATGTGCGCAAGTTTCAAAAGCCTGATGGGCATCACGCCCTCCAGTTATCGAGACGAGCGTGGCTGAAAAACACTATTGTCGACGTTGAAAGAATAAAGCGCTGTTTCTACAAGTCGCGGCATTTTTTCAAAGACCACTATTGAGCGAATACCGATAATCGTTCCGCCGTCATGAATGCAGCCTGACGCCGATGGCAATAAGGGATGCACTTCGCGCGGAATAAAGATGGCGTTTGCCTGAAACTTTCTGGATGGATAATACGTGATGAAAAAGCAGTTTAAGGTGTCGTTGGGAAGTGCGGTATTGAGCGTGGTAAGCCTTGCGTTGATGTCCCAGGCCGCATTGGCGGCGGACACCGGAACCATTACCTTCAATGGCAAGGTCACTGATGAAACCTGCGAAGTCACTACCGGTACCAATGGTGATTTCACCGTCGACCTGGCGACAGCGAAAGTCGCCGAACTGGCCCAGGCAGGTGACACCGCGGTACCGCTGAACTTCCGCATTGCCGTGGATAACTGCTCGCCATCGGTGAAGAACGTACGCGCGCAATTTCTCTACGACGCGAGCCTGGTGGACCTCAGTTCCGGCCTGTTGAAGAACCAGCTGAGCGGTGCCACCGCCGCCACGCAAGTGGGCCTGCAACTGTTCAACACGGATGACAGCAGTGTGATCAAGCCCGGTGATGCAGGCGCGTCGAAGAGCTTTGCGCTGATCAACAACGCCGCCGAGATGACCTATGGCGTGCAGTACTACGCCACCGGTGAATCGACAGCGGGCCTGGTCAAGAGCCAGGTCAAATATCAACTGAGCTATAACTGAGAACCTGCCCTCTGCGCGGTGGCCGCGCAGAGGGCACCCCACCATTATGCGGATATATTTTCTATTGATTGGCTGTCTGGTCGCTTGCCTGTCGAGCGCCGCCGCCGACGCGAACGTCGTATTGGGTGGCACCCGGCTTATCTATCCCGAGGGGGACCGGGAGGTCACGCTGTCACTGGCGAACAAGGGCGCTACACCGGCCCTGGTGCAGTCGTGGATGGATGATGGCCACGGTGACTCGACACCTGAAAACAGCGCGGCGCCGTTTCTCATCATGCCGCCTGTCACCCGAATAGAGGCTCAGGCATCGCAGACACTGCGCATCCTGTTCAATGGTGCGTCGCTGCCCCAGGACCACGAATCGCTGTTCTGGCTGAACGTACTGGAGATTCCGCCGACGTCAGCAGACGCCAGGGGCAAGAACAACTTGTTGTTGGCCATTCAAAGCCGAATAAAAGTATTTTATCGGCCCCGGGCACTCGCCGGTTCATTGCATGAAGCGGCACAGCAGTTAAAGTGGAAGATGGTGAAGAACGGCGACCGGTGGCAATTGGTCTGCACTAACTCATCACCGTTTCACGTTTCGTTTGCAACGCTTGTGGTTGCCCATTCAGGCGGCGTCTTGAGCGACGACTCGGGTGCACACATGGTTGCACCCGGTGGCCGGGAAACATTCGAACTCAAGCGTGCAAGCACGACTGCCTCGGCCCCCAAAGAGGGCGAGGTGCGGTTCGACTACATCAATGACTATGGTGCATTGAAGACACTGACCGCAACGGTCGAATAATACGCTTCGGCAACAGTGCCGTTATTCGTTGTAAAACCTCGCCACGTTGTTGTAATGAATATGAACTGTTTAGCTCGCTCTTTCTGCGTGGGCGGAAGGTTTCCGCGCGCCACAACTTCAGGCCCGGCCCTGCGCTTCTGGGCCGTGCTGTGTGTCATATGCCATTGGGTTGCCAAGCCTGCCGTGGCGGCTGAACCGACACTGCCACCGGCGGCTGCGCAAACGGTCCATCCGGATGCACAGTTCGACAGCTCATTCCTGGTGGGTAGCGCCAAGCACCTGGATATGTCCCGCTATCAGCAAGGCAACCCCGTGTTACCGGGGCACTATGACCTGGATATCTACCTGAACGGCAAGCAATCCTCGCGGGCCCGCATCGAGTTCGTCGATGTGGGCCATGGCAACATCGCCGAGGCCTGTTTCACGGTGGCCGAGATGCGCCGTATCGGCATCGATACCCCGCCGCAGTCAGAGCATCAGGCTTGCCGTACCCTGGCCGCCGCCATCCCCAACGCGATCGCCTATGCCGACCTGTCGGAGCAGAAGCTGTACCTGCAGGTTCCCCAGGCGAACCTGCGCCGCATACCCCGTGGGTATGTCGAGCCCGAATACTGGGACCCAGGCGTGACAGCGGCGAAGCTGGACTACAACCTGAACTATTTCGGTACCCAGAATGACGATTTCGGCAGCACCGACTCGGCCTACCTGGGGTTGCGGGGCGGCTTCAACCTGGGCCTGTGGCAGTTCAGGCACAACGCCAATGTCACCTGGGCCAATGGCTCCAAGGCGCAGTGGAACAGGCTGTCCACCTACGTGCAGCGCCCGGTGGCGGGGCTCAAGAGCCTGGTCACCCTGGGCGAGATCAACACCAAGGGCGTGGGCTTCGATAGCGTGGCCGTGCGCGGTGCCAGCCTGGCGTCGGACGAGCGCATGTACCCGGACTCGCAGATCGGCTTCGCACCGACCATTCGCAGCTTCGCGCGCACCAACGCCAAGGTCGAGGTTTGGCAGAACGACATCAAGATTTACCAGACCACCGTGACCCCCGGCAACTTCGTCATCGACGACCTGTACCCCACCGGTTACGGCGGTGACCTCAATGTGGTGGTTACCGAGGCGGACGGTGGTGAGCGGCGCTTTGCGGTGCCCTATTCGTCAGTGACCAACCTGCTGCGCCCCGGGCGCAGCCAATATGACCTGGTGGCGGGCAAGCTGTACAACCAGGCCATGGCCTCGGATGCCCACCTGGTGCAAGGTACGTTGCACTACGGCTTCAATAACTACCTGACCGGCTATGGTGGTATCCAGGCCAGCGAGGGGTTTCGCGCGGGGTTGCTCGGCGCCGGCCTGAACACGCCGGTGGGCGCGTTTTCGCTGGACCTGACCCAGGAACAGACCGACCTTGGCAACGGCCACGGCTCGGCGTCCGGGCGCAGTGTGAAGCTGGCGTACAGCAAAATGCTGACTGATACCAAGACCAATGTCACCCTGGCGGCGTACCGCTATTCCTCGTCCCGGTACATGACGCTGTCGCAGGCGGTCGACGCCCGCGAGCGGGTCAAGGACCCTGCGTTCCAGGAAGACTGGTTATGGAACGGCAACGAACGGGACCGCTTCGACGTCAGCATCGACCAGCCGGTGGGCAGTTATGGCTCGGTGTTCCTGACCGGCTCCAGCAGCAAGCGCTGGAGTGGCACGGACAAGTCCAGCCGGCAATTCCAGGTGGGCTTCAATGGCAACCTGGGCGACGTCAGCTACAGCCTGTCGGCCAGCCGCAACGATGATCAGTTCATGGGCGCTCAGACTCAGTACTTCCTCAGCCTCACCTTGCCGCTGGGCAGCAGTGCCAGGTCGCCGACCCTGAGCACCCAATACACCACGACACCGGGGCAGGGCAGCACGCTGCGCAACTACCTCAGCGGTACCGCCGACGACGAAGGGCGGCTGAGCTATGGCGTGACCCAGGCCAGCGATACCAACACATCAGGGTCGGGCAGCGTCAACGCCCAATACCGTGGGACCCGCAGCACCGTTCGGGGCTCGTACGAGCAGGGCGGTGACTACAAGTCCTACTCGCTGGGCAGCGACGGCAGCATGGTGCTGCACAGCGGCGGCGTGACCCTGTCGCCCAACACCGGCGAGACCATCGCCGTGGTGTCGGCGCCAGGCGCCGAGGGCGCGACCATTGGCGGTCTATCCGGCCTGCAGCTCGACAAGCACGGCTACGGAGTGATGCCGTACCTGTCGCCTTACCGCATGAACACCATCAATCTGGACCCCAAGGGCAGCTCCATGGACGTTACCTTTCAAAACACCTCCCAGCAGGTCGCCCCGTTCGCCGGCGCTATCGTGCGGGTGGACTTCAAGACGCGTGTCGGGCAATCGGCCGTGATCCATATCACCAACGGCGGGCATATCGCGCTGCCGTTCGGTGCCGATGTGCGCGACGCCGGTGGCAACGTGGTGGGCGTGGTAGGCCAGGGCAACAATGCCTTTGTCCAGGGCATCGCTGACACCGGCACGCTGTCGGTCAACCTGCAGGGTGGCTCCAGTTGCCAGATCGCCTATAGCCTGGTCGAGCATGGGGCGGGCCACCCCCTGATGAGTACTCAGGCGCCGTGCATCCATGCCGCGGGCTCAGGCCTGAGCAGCCGATGAGCAGGTTCGAAGGATATGTGCGGCCGTCGCGGGTCGGCCGCCTCCTGGGTGCGATCGGCATGCTTGCCAGCCTGGTGCTGTCTTCCTCCGCCTGGGCGGTGTGCGGCATGATGCCCAACTACCAGGAGGGCGCGGTGGTCGATATTGGCATGGGCAAGATTTCGGTGCCGTCCGGCACGGCGGTGGGTGAGGTGTTCTACAGCCAGGAGTTTCCGATTGCCGGTACGTTCTTCGCCATTGTGTCCTGCAAGCCGGGGGACACCACCGAATGGCGAGTGATGCAGGGCACATCCACGGCGATCAAGAATGTCTATACCACCAACATCGCCGGCGTGGGCATGCGAACCAGCTGGCTTCAGGCACGGTCGACGACGCCCTTTTACGCAGGCGACAAGACCACCTGGAACCTGGGTATGCCGGGCACCAGCGGTTCGGTGGCGCAAAACACCCTCGTGTTCAATGTGACGGGCTCCGTGGTGGTGGAATTGATCAAGCTCAGCGATACCGTGGGGTCGGGCGCGCTGGCCGCCGGCACTTACACCAACAACATCGCCTACGCGACGTACCCCTTCAACAGCGGCATCTTCCTGACCACGCGGATCACCGGGGGTGGCAGCGAAATCGTGCCTGAAACCGGCACCTGCGACATCGGCGACCTGTCGGTGAACCTGCCCGATGTGCCCGCCAGCCGGTTCAATGGCGTGGGCAGCACCCACGGCGACACTGACTTTCCAGTGACGTTTACCTGCAAGGGCAGCAACGGTGCCGTCACGCTGACGATCGATGCCGACCGATGGGTCGCCGATGGCAGCCTGGGCCTGCTGAAACCGCAGAGCAGCAGTGAAGGGGCGTCGTGCGTCGCCTTGCAGATACTGGATGCCACCAGCAACCTGCCCGTGGTGCTGGGCGACACCGCGGTGGTGGGGGCGGTGCTCAACAGCACCGCGGCGTTCAACTTGCCTTACCGGGTGCGCTATTACCAGAGCGGAGCAGGCAGCCACTGCGTAACGGCAGGCCTGGTCAAAGGCACGGCCACCGTGAAAGTCAGCTACCAGTAGGCGGCCGCGGGCCATGGGCAGGGTCAGGGCACCATGTTCTCCCGGGTGATGATCTGCAATGGCACGAACACCCGCTGGCGGCTGGCATCGAAGTCAGGGGCCTGTTGCAGGCCCACCAGCACGTCGATCAATGCCTGCGCGACGGGTTGCGGTTGGGAGTCGATCACCAGGCTCAGCACGCCGTCGGCCATGGCCTGGCGCGACAGCGGGGTCGACTCCGGCACGATGCTGCACAGCCGCGGGTGCACCGGGCGCTGGCGCAGCGCGCTGATCACGCCGTCACCGCCGCCGCCCACCACGCACAGGCCACACAGGTCAGGGTGGCGGGCCAGCAGGTCGAGGGTGGCTTCTTCGGTCAGTTGGTCGTTGTCCAGGTTGATCAGCGGGTCCAGCAGGGTCAGCCGTGGCGCGTGTTCCGCCAAGTACTCGTACAAGGCGGCGACGCGCTCCTGGTGGCACAGGAAGCGATAGCCGCCCAACAGCACCCCTACGCTGCCATGGCGTTCGCCCCGCAGGCTGGCCAGCAGCCATCCCATGGTACGGCCCACCTGGCGGTTGTCCAGGCCCACATACGGCGTGCGGCCCCGTTCATCCACGTCCGACAGCAAGGCCACCACCGGCACCCCAGCGGCGCGCATCTGTTCGATGCAGGCGTTGATTCCCGGGTCGCTGAAGCTCACCACCGCCAGGGCGTCGCACTGCACGGCCAGGCGCTCTATCTGGCCGATGATGGCGGCGGGGCTGCGGTCTGTCACATGGTCGAAGTGGCAACTGAGGTTGGCCGCGCCGTAGCGTCGGGCGGCTTCCTCGATGGCGTGCTGCAACTGCCCGTAGAACGCCTGGGCGGTGCCCAGCAACAGCACGCCGAAACGGTAGGCAGGTTTTCGTTCGTTGATACGCTGGCCAATCAGCCGTGCGGCGAAGTAGCCCACCGCTTCGGCAGCGTGGAACACCCGCTCGGCGGTCTCGGCGTTGACCGGCGCACGGGCGTTGAGGACCCGGTCGACGGTGGCCACGCTCAGGCCAGCCTGGGCAGCGACAGTGGCGATGGTGGGGCGTTTGTTTTTGTTCATGGGGGCCCTTGGTTCATGCCTTGATAGAAAACCATCAAGCGTTCATCCCTTGCGATGATAGCTTGAGAGTGAATGTCTTCAAGGCATTGAGGGGAACCGTGCGCAGACCTAAGGTTGGCCCAGGCGAGCCGGTTGCGGAAGGCCGGCACGCCCACCCCTTACGCCTGCGGAGAATAACAAGATGTCCGACTACAGTGCAGCGTTGGAACGCCGTGCCCGGCCCGCGCGCCGCGATTACCGCCTGACCGGCGACCAGGCCGCCCGCGCGGTGGAACTCGGGTTGGCCTCAGCCACCTGGTACCAGTCGCCGGTACCCCGCAAACAGATGAAAGAATTGATGCAGCGCCGTGACGGCCCGGCCCTGCGAGACACCGGCCTGTGGCTGCTTGCACTGCTGGTCACCGGCGGCGCGGGCTGCTGGTTGTGGGGCAGTTGGGCCTGCGTGCCGTTCTTTTTCGCCTACGGTGTGCTGTATGGCAGCGCCGCCAACGCCCGCTGGCATGAATGCGGCCACGGCACCGCGTTCAAGACCCGCTGGTTGAACGACGCGGTGTACCACCTGGCCAGCTTCATGATCATGTTCGAGCCCCATGTGTGGCGCTGGAGCCACGCCCGTCATCACACCGACACCATCATCGTCGGCCGTGACCCCGAGATCGTCGAACCGCGCCCGCCGAGCCTGGTAAAGATGTGCCTCAGCCTGTTCAGCCTGCCCCATGTGGTCAAGACCAGCGCCGCGCTGTTTCGTCATGCCGGTGGCCGCCTGGACGAGCAGGAGCAGACTTTCATCCCGCACTCCCAAAGCGTCCGGGTGTTCTGGACCGCACGGGCCTGGCTGCTGATCTACGCCGTTACACTGGGTACCGCACTGGTGCTGCACAGCTGGCTGCCCCTGATGATCATCGGCCTGCCGACCCTGTACGGCGGCTGGCTGAACTACATATGGGGTGTGTCCCAGCACGTGGGGCTGGCCGAGGACGTGCTGGACCATCGCTACAACTGCCGCACCATCTACATGAGCTCGGTGCAGCGGTTCCTGTACATGAACATGAACTACCACCTGGAGCACCACATGTTTCCGATGGTGCCGTACCACGCCTTGCCCAAGCTGCATGAAGCCATTCGCCACGATTGCCCGCCGCCTTACGCCAGCCTGTGGGAGGCATACCGGGAAATCCTGCCAACCGTGTGGCGCCAGCGCAAAGACCCCACCTGCCACGTGCAGCGCCCCGTGCCCCACCCCGGCGAATCGGCGGTGGCCTGAACCTGCCCCCAGCGTTTCCATGACAAGAGAGACCGCCATGAATGATCAATGGGTCGATGTGTGCGCCGTGGACGAGATCGACGAAGAAGACGTGATCCGTTTCGACCACCAGCAGCACACATACGCGGTGTACCGCGCCGCCGACGACGAATTCTTTGCCACCGACGGGCGCTGCACCCATGAAGCCATTCACCTGGCCGACGGCCTGGTGATGGGCGATGTCATCGAATGCCCCAAGCACAACGGCCGCTTCAATTACCGCACCGGCAAGGCACTGGGGGCGCCGGTGTGCGTCAACCTCAAGACTTACCCCGTGCGGGTCGAGGGCGGCCGGGTGCTGCTGGGGGTGAGCCCATGAGCACTGCCGACCCGCTGGTCATCGTCGGCGCCGGCCACGCCGGTGGCCGCGCCGCCCTGACGTTGCGCGAGCAAGGGTATGACGGCCGCCTGCTGCTGATCGGTGACGAGCCCCACGCCCCTTATGAGCGACCAGCGTTGTCCAAGGGCCTGTTGCAGGGCAGCGCTGAATTGGCCGGCTTCAGCCTGTGCGGTGCGCAACAGCTGCGGGCGCTGGGCATCGAACACCTCACGGGGCAGCCGGTGCAGGCACTGGATACCACCGCGCGGCGCCTGGCCCTGGCCGACGGCACGCACGTGGGCTATCGCGGCCTGCTGCTGGCCACCGGCGGTCGCGCCCGGCGCCTGCCCGGCGTGGCGCCTGGCTGGCGAAACGTGTTGTACCTGCGTACCCACGATGAAGCGCTGGCCCTGCGCGACAGCTTGCGCCCCGGGGCGCGCCTGGTGGTGGTGGGTGGTGGGTTCATCGGCCTGGAGGTGGCCGCCAGTGCCCGCGCCCTGGGCTGCGAGGTGACCTTGCTGGAAGCCGGCCCGCGCCTGGCCGGGCGCGTGCTGCCGGCGGACATCGGCGACGCGCTGTTGGCCTTGCACCGCGAACACGGTGTGGACGTGCGCCTGAATGCACGCATCGAAGCATTCGAGGGCGGTAGCCAGGTCGAGGTTGTTTCCCTGGTGGACGGTAGCCGCATCCCGTGCGATGGCGTGCTGGTGGGCATCGGCATGCAACCCAATATCGACCTGGCCCAGGCGGCGGGCTTGGCGGTGGGGCAGGGTATCCGCGTCGACGCCTTCCTGCGCACCAGTGACCGGCAGGTGTATGCCGCCGGCGATGTCTGCGAGTTCAGGTTGCACCTGCAGGGAGCTTTCCAGCGTCAGGAAACCTGGCGTAACGCCGAGGCCCAGGGGCGCCACGCTGCGCTCAACCTGCTGGGCGCCGAACTGCCCTTTGAGCAGGTGCCAGGGTTCTGGTCCGATCAGTACGATACCAGCCTGCAAAGGGTGGGCGATGCAGGTGACGGCTCACCGAGCGTGCGGCGCGCGTTGGCCAGCGGGGGCTTGCTGCTGTTCTTCCTCGACGCCGGCCGGCGCCTGCAAGGTGCTTGCGCCTGGGGGCCCGGCAACAGCGTGGCCAAGGACATCAAGCTGTGCGAACGGTTGATCAGCGCCGCCCTGCCATTGCCTGTCGAGGCCCTGGCCGATGCCCGTGTGTCACTCAAAACCCTGTTGAGGAACTGACCGTGAGCCGTTTTCTGGTGTTTCAATCCCTGTGGGCCATGCTCGACCACCAGGGCCAGCCCACCCAGCCGCTGGAGGCGCAACTGCAGCAGATCGCCGCAGCGGGCTTCGACGGTATCACCGACCATTTCTGGCAACCCGCCCATGCCCGACGCTTGAGCAACGCTGCGCAGAGCCTGGGGCTGGCCATCGAGGGGCAGGTGTTTCCACGCACGGTGGACGACTTGGCCGCCGCGCTGGACATCGCCAGCCAGCACGGCTGCCACCACCTGACGATTCAAGCGGACGTGCGGCCGTTTACCCTGGCAGGCGCAGTGCCCTTGCTCGAAGGCTGGCAACGGCTGGCCGAACAGGTGGACTTTCCGGTGCTGGTGGAAACCCATCGCTACCGGGTCACCAACGACTTGCCCTTCACCCTGCAGCTGCTGGCCGAACTGCCGGACCTCAAGCTGCTCGCCGACCTGTCCCATTACGTGGTGGGCCGGGAGTTACCCGAAGCGCCCAGCCGCGAAGACGACGAGCCGATTCACCAGATACTGCGGCGCAGTTGGGGCTTTCACGGACGGGTCGCCAGCAGCGAGCAGGTGCAGGTATCCCTGGCGTTTACCCAGCACCAGGCCTGGGTGCAGCGTTTTCTGGGGTGGTGGCGCCACGGCATGGAAGATTGGCTGGCCCGTGACGGCAGTGCCACCGGTAGCCTGTCATTCACCTGCGAGTTGGGGCCGCCGCCATACGCTATCACGGGCGCCGATGGCCGCGAGCTGGGTGACCGCTGGGCCGAGGCGCTATGGCTCAAGGACAAGGCTCGCGAGCTATGGCAGGCGGTGGCGTCGCGCGAAAATTGAGATACCCTGAAACGGACAACCCACCGGTGAAACCGTTTTGAGAGATATCCCGCTGGCCTTGTGTGCCTTGAACCTCGCCTTGGCCGCCCACAGTACCGAGGCCCACGCTGCCGACGTCGCGCCCCTGAGCCTGAAGACGTCGGGTGCCGTGGCGGGGATCACCGTGCGCATCGTCGACAAAGACAGCTACTCGGTGCGCCTGGACTACTTCTACCCGCCCAATGACCTGACGGCGCGCCAACGGCTATGGGAGGGAGCCGGTGGCTTGCGCCCGGATGCCACGGGGCACACCCGCGAGCCGGGGGCACCGTTCAACGTTTTTCTGCGTATCTATGACATCGACGATGCGGTGGTCATCCAGGACCGGCGCATCAACCACCCCATGCTGTCATCCTGGGGCAGCGGCGTGCTGCATGCCGAACTGAGCGAAGTGCGCCTGGACCCGGGGCGTTACCAGATCATGGTGGAGCGCCGCGGCAGCGCTGCCGGGATCTCCGACTACCGTGCCGGGGTCAGCGTGGTCAGGGCCTATTGATCGACAACGCGCCCCTCGCTACCACGGCTGCTGAAACCCCTGTCGAGGTGCCGCTTGCTGGCAGGATGGCAGGCGTGCAGGCGGCCGAGTGCGCTAGAATCCCGGGCCTGCCAATCTGCCCGAGAAGCGCTTCCCCATGCACATCCCCGCACAACGGCCCTTGTGGCAAACCTATCTGGCGTTCCTGGCACCCATGGTGCTGTCCAATTTCCTGCAATCGATGTCCGGCACCCTCAACAGCATCTTCATCGGCCAGATGCTCGGCACCCAGGCCTTGGCGGCGGTGTCGGGGATGTTTCCCATCGTGTTCTTCTTCATCGCGCTGGTTATCGGCCTGGGGGCGGGCGCCGGGGTGTTGATCGGGCAGGCCTGGGGCGCGCGCGAGCCGCACATGGTCAAACAGATCGCGGCGTCCACCCTGCTGCTGGGTGCGCTGATCGGCCTGGTGGCGGCGGTGTTCGGCAGTGTCTTCGCGCGCCAGGCCTTGCAGGGCCTGGGCACCCCCGCCGACGTGCTGGATGACGCGGTGGCCTACGCTCGGGTGATGATGTGCATCATGCCCATCCTGTTGGTGTTCGTACTGTTCACGCAGCTGTTGCGCGGCGTCAGCGATACCCTCACGCCCCTGCTGGCGTTGGTGGTGTCCACCGCCGTGGGCCTGCTGCTGACCCCGGCGTTGATCCGTGGCTGGCTGGGCCTGCCGCAACTGGGCACGCAAAGCGCCGCGGTCGCCGCGCTGGCCGGTAACGTCGTGGCCATCGCGCTGCTGGCCTGGCGCCTGAACCGGGCCAGGCATGTGCTGGCCCCTGACCGTGAATTCTTCAAGGCCCTGCGCCTGGACCGCGCCATCCTCGCCAAGGTTCTGCGCATCGGCTTGCCCACCGGCCTGCAGATGGTGGTCATCTCGCTGTCCGAACTGGTGATCCTGTCCCTGGTCAACGGCCACGGCTCCCAGGCCACCGCCGCTTACGGCGCGGTGACCCAGATCGTCAACTACGTGCAATTCCCCGCGCTGTCCATCGCCATCACGGCCTCCATTCTGGGCGCCCAGGCCATCGGTGCCGGGCGCCTGGAACGCATCGGCCCGATCCTGCGCACCGGCATGGCCATCAACCTCTGGCTCACCGGCGGCCTGATCGTGCTCGGCTACCTGCTGTCCCACTGGCTGCTGGCGCTGTTCATCACCGACCCCGCCACCCGCGCCGAGGCCGAACACCTGTTGCACATCATGCTCTGGAGCATGCTGGTGTTCGGCTTCCAGGCCTTGGTGGGCGGCATCATGCGCGCCAGTGGCACGGTGCTGGTGCCGGTGCTGATCTCGATTTTCTGCATCGTTGGCGTGGAACTGCCGGCAGCCTGGTTGCTCAATGCCCGGTTCGGCCTGGAAGGGGTGTGGATGGCGTTTCCGGTGACCTACCTGAGCATGCTGGTGCTGCAGTCAGCCTATTACCGAGGCGTGTGGCGCCACCGGCGGATCGAGCGGCTGGTCTGAGGGCGCGGATGCACTTGCCCTGCAGAAACTGTTGTGCTGGAGGGTGTTGAAGTTGTCCCCGGAAATCGTGGGTATCTCTGTGGATAACTTCGTCAAAGCCAATGGGGCCAGTACCTTGGCGGGAGTGGCGAAGAAATGATCAATTGCGTGGGCAGGGTGCCAGGAGGCATGTGGGGGGCATTTGGTCAACTGTTTGAAACATATTTTATGCGGTGGTTTCTGGCCTCCATATCCCCGAGGACTGGGGCCGCTACCGGCTCACGCGCACGCTTTGCAGCGGCGGCCGTTAGGCCGCCGTGGCGGTGCAGGCGGGTGCCTGGTGCGGCGCGGCGCTTGGGACGCGGCCGGGTCCGCTGCTCCATGTCGCGGCCACCTGGTGGTCAGAACACCGTTGCGAACAGCCAGTAAAGCGACCCGGACAGCAGGATCGCCGCGGGCAGGGTCAGCACCCAGGCCATCACCAGGTTGCGGATGGTGCGCATCTGCAGCCCCGAGCCATTGGCGACCATCGCGCCGGCCACCCCCGAACTCAGTACGTGGGTCGTGGACACCGGCAAGCCGTACATGTCCGCCGCGCCGATGGTCAGCATCGCCACCACCTCGGCGCTCGCCCCCTGGGCGTAGGTCAGGTGGTTCTTGCCGATCTTCTCGCCCACGGTCACCACGATACGCTTCCAGCCCACCATGGTGCCCAGCCCCAGGGCGATGGCTACCGCCACCTTGACCCACAGCGGGATGAAGCGGGTGGAGCTGTCGATCTGCTGCTTGAACTGGCTGACCTTGGCCTGGGTGTCGGCGTCGTACTGGCCGAGCTTGTCCTTCTCCATCAGGCGGATGGCTTCGCCGGTCAGGTACATGTCATTGCGCACGTTGCCCACCGCCGCCGCGGGGATGGCGGTCAGGCTGCCGTAGGCGCTGACTTCCTGGCCGATCAGCCCGGCGATGGCCGCCAGGGCCGGTACCAGCTGCGGGCTGGGTTTCTTGTCGCGGATGTAGTCAGTGAGGATAAGCCGCGGGTCACCGGCCACCGGCGTGGGGTCGGTCTTGGCCAGGGCCTGCTGGGTGACTTGCGCCACGGCGGCGAATTGCACGGACTGGTCGGCTGGCATGGCGCGGTTCAGGGCGTAGGCCATGGGCAGGGTGCCCACCAGGATCAGCATGATCAGGCCCATGCCTTTCTGGCCGTCATTGGAGCCGTGGGCGAACGACACGCCCGTGCAGGTGAGGATCAGCAGGCCGCGAATCCACCACGGCGGCGGGGCATCGCTGACCGGCGCCTTGTACAATGCACGGTTCTTTACCAGCAGGCGCAGCGCTACCAACAACAAGGCCGCGCAGACGAAACCGATCAGCGGCGACAGCAGCAGCGAGTAGCCGATCTTCAGCGCCTGGCTCCAGTCCACGCCACTGGTGCCGTCACGCCCGTGCATCAGGGCATTGGCCACCCCCACACCGATGATCGAGCCGATCAGGGTATGGGACGAAGACGCCGGCAGGCCCAGCCACCAGGTGCCCAGGTTCCAGACGATGGCCGCGATCAGCAGGGCGAAGATCATCGCGAAACCAGCCGACGAGCCCACCTGCAGGATCAGTTCCACCGGCAGCAGGGCAATGATCCCGAACGCCACCGCGCCGCTGGAAAGCAGTACCCCGAGGAAGTTGAAGCAGCCGGACCACATCACCGCGAACTGCGGTGGCAGCGAATGGGTGTAGATCACCGTGGCCACGGCGTTGGCCGTGTCATGGAAGCCGTTGACGAACTCGAAGCCCAGGGCAATCAGCAGGGCGATGCCCAGCAACAGGAAGGGCGTCCAGGTGGTGACCACCGTGCCCATGTCGTCAACGTCACTCACCAGGCTCCAGGTGCTGTAGACCAGCCCCACGACCAGGATGACGAAGAACAGGATCAAGGTGCCGCGCCCTGGTTTGCGGTCAAACGTCGGGCGCGCATGGGTGGTGCTATTGGGTGAAGAAGCCAGGGTTGGCGTAGCCATGTCAGGCAACTCGATTGAGGGAGGGGAGCTCCTATAATCGTTGCAAAATATGACAGCCTGGCGTCAGGCCCGCGTCAGTAGTCGCTGCGCTTGCGAAAGGCCCAACGCCCGGCCAGCAAGGTGAAGGTGGCCACCAGGGCCACCAGTATCCAGAACCCCTCCGGGTCACTGGCCAGGGGGATACCGCCGACGTTCATGCCGAAAAAACCGGCGATGATATTGATGGGCAGGGCCAGCACCGTGACCACGGTGAGGGTGAACAGCGTGCGGTTGCTCTGTTCGTTGAGGTTGGCCGCGATCTCTTCCTGCAGCAGCTTGATGCGTTCACCCAGCGCAGTGAGGTCGCTGAGCACCAGGGCGAACTCTTCGGTGGCCTGGCGCAGCTCCTGCAAGTCGTCTTCCTGCAACCAGACCGGCGGGCGGTTCAACAGGCGCAGCAGTGACCCCGGTTCCAGGGCCAGCAGCCGCTGCAGGCGCACCAGCACCCGACGCATGGCGCCCAATTCCGCGCGGTTGTTGCTCAGGCGCAATGACAGCAACTGGTCCTCGATACCGTCGACGCTCAGGCTGGTTTTGCGCACGATCTGAGTCAGCACTTCGGCCTGGTCGCGGAACAGGTGAACCAGCAGTTCCATGGGCGAACGGAACCGTTCGCCGCGCTTGACCGACGAGCGCAGTTTGTCCACCGAGTGCAGCGGTTGACGGCGGGCGCTGACCAGCAGGCGCTCCGTGGCGCACAGCCACAGGGTGGAAATGTCCGATGAGACCATGCCGAAGTTGAATACCACGTCGTTGACCACCGCCAGCAGCGAGTCTTCGACGTGCTCGATGCGCGTGGAGCGTGAGCCCTCGTGCAGGGCTTCGAAATAGTCGTCGGGCAATGGCAGGTGGGCATGCATCCAGCGTTCGCAGCCGGCGTGGGCCAGGTTCAAGTGCAGCCAGACGAACTCGTCGTTGTGCTCGACGCTGCCCAGGGCCTGCAACACCCCGGCCGAATCCAGTTCGCACACCGGGCCACCGGGGCGGAACCGGTAGCCGTAGAGCAGGCCGAAAAGGTCCGAGTCCTGGTGGCTTTTGATGATGCTCGAAGTCATGACGGCTCACGGCGCGAAGGCAGATGCCGCCGATCATGAAGTCGAAATATTGCGGTTATGTGACAGTTTGTGTGCAGCGTTGAATGTTCATCCGCGCTTCAGAAAAACACCGTGCCTTTCATGAACAGCACGGCCTGGCCGCTGATGATCACCCGGTCACCGGCCAACTCGCAGGTCAACTGCCCCTTGCGCGCGCCGCCTTGCTCGGTTTTCAACAGCGATTTGCCCAGCCGTTCGGCCCACAATGGCGCCAGCGAAGTGTGTGCGGAGCCGGTCACGGGGTCTTCGTTGACGCCCACGTTGGGGCCGAACCAGCGGGTGACGAAGTCGAACCGCTGGCTGGCTGCCGTCACGGCGACACCGCGCAGGGGCAGGCCTTTGAGGCGGGCGAAATCGGGCTTCAGCTGGGCGATCAACGCTTCGTCTTCCACCACCACCAGCCAGTCATCGGTGGCGAATACTTCGGCCTGGGTGATTCCCAAAGCCTCCAGCAGCCCTGCCACCGGCTCACGGGGTACCGGCTGCTTGGCCGGGAAGTCCATGGCCAGGCCGTGGGCGGTACGGCTCACCCGCAGCTCGCCGCTGCGGGTGGCGAAGCGCATCACCTCGGGGGCGTCCGGCAGCTCATTGGCGATCACCCAGGCGGCGGCCAACGTAGCGTGGCCGCACAGGTCGACCTCGACCGTGGGGGTGAACCAGCGCAGTTCGAAGGCATCGCCCTTGCGCACGAAGTAGGCGGTTTCCGAGAGGTTGTTTTCTTCGGCGATAGCCTGCAACTGCGCATCGGGCAGCCATTCGGCAAGGGGGCAGACCGCGGCGGGGTTGCCGCCGAAAGGGCGGTCAGCGAAGGCGTCGACCTGGTAGATATTCAACTGCACGGGGGGAACTCCATCTCACGGGATATGAACACTAATGCGGTGCCAGGGTGGGCGTCAAACCTGCGTCAATGGTGTTGGCAGCCCATAGCGCTGCAGTGAACGGAAAAAGCGTCCCAGGTGGTCTCACAGACGAACCTGGCCCGAAACAGATGTGCCTCTGAAATCCCTGCGACCTGACATCACCCTTAGCGGCCAAATATCTGGTTACAAATAACTTTACATGATAATCATTTCCAAATAGCATTTTGACGTATTCCCTTCATTCGGATCGTCACTGTGAAATCCCTCCTGTCCTTCTCTGCCCTGGTGGCCGCTGCCTGGGCGATCTCGCCGCTTGCCCACGCCGATACCCTGACCCTGCCCAACACCGCCGTGCAAGCCAGCAGCGAAAGTGACGCCGCCCCCACCGGCTATCAGCAACCGGCTGACAGCACCACCACGCGGCTGGGCCTGACGCCCAGGGAAACACCCCAGGGCGTGACCACGCTGTCGCGCCAGGAGCTGGATGATTTCAACCTCAACAGCGTCAAGGATGCGCTGCGCAGTGCTCCATCAGTAACCGTTGAGCAGTACGAAACCGACCGCACCAACTTCACGTCGCGCGGGTTCGACATCAATAACTTCGAGTACGATGGCATCGGCGCGCCGTTCAGCGCCGGGCTGCTCAACGGTGACCTGGACATGGCCGAGTACGAGCAGGTCGACATTCTGCACGGTGCCAATGGGCTCATGAGCGGCACCGGCAACCCTTCGGCCACGGTCAACTTCATTCGCAAGCGCCCCACCTACACGCCTCAGGCTCAGGTGAAAGTGTCCGCTGGTTCCTGGGGCACCCGTCGGGTAGACGTGGACGTGTCCGGGCCGTTGACCGATAGCGGCAATGTGCGTGGGCGTTTCATCTATGCCAACCAGACCGGCAATTCGTACCTGGACCGCTATTCCCACGAACAGAACGTGCTCAGTGGCATGCTCGCGTTCGACCTGTCCGACGCCGACACCCTGACCGTGGGGTTCTCCGACAACAAGAGCAACTCCAACGGCAGCAGTTGGGGCGGTCTGCCCCTGACCGACGCGGACGGCAACCTCATCCATTACAGCCGTGGCGCCAACATCGGCCAGAAGTGGAGCTACTGGGATGTGCACACCCAGCGCGCCTTCGCGGAACTTGCCCATGACTTTGGCAACGGCTGGAAAGGCAAGCTGAACGTGACTGCCGTCGACCAGCGCCAGCAGGAGAACATGTACTACCTGATGGCCGGCGATGACACCACCCCCTGGATGGCAGACCCCAGCCACGGCAGTGGCGACGAAAAACAACTGCTGGGCGAAGCGCAAGTCAGCGGGCCGTTCAGCCTCGGCGGCCGGGAGCATGAGCTGACCCTGGGCGTGGACTATGGCCGTTCGCGGCACAAGGAGCGCGGCTATTACACCAGCGTCGATGAAATCGTCGACGCAGACCTGGGCCAGACCCTGAGCGGCGGCGTCACCAAGCCTGACCTGCCGTACACCGATGACGACACCAAGATGTCCCGCTTCACGGACCGGCAGAAGAGTGTCTACGCCGGTGCGCGCTTCAACCTTACCGACAAGCTGCACTGGATCGCCGGTGCACGCATGATGAGCGTCGACAGCGACGGTACCGACTACGGCGCCGACCGTGATGTACGCGTGCACGGCAAGGTCACGCCTTACACCGGCCTGGTGTACGACCTCAATGACCAGTACTCGCTGTACGCCAGCTACACCAGGATCTTCAACCCACAGTACGTGGTGACCGCCGAAAACAAGGTGATCGACCCACTGGAAGGCAAGAGCTACGAGGTGGGGGTCAAGGGCAGCCTGCTGGACAAGCAGATGAATGTCTCGGCGGCCTTGTTCAAGACTGACCAGCGCAACGTTGCCGTCGACACCGGTGTGGCCCGGGCGGGCGGCACCCAGGACATCTACGAGGGCGCGGACTACAAGAGCCGCGGCGTCGAGCTGGAGGCCAGCGGCGAACTGGCCCCGGGCCTGGACGTGCAGGGTGGCTACACCTACGTGCACATCGAGGACGACGATGGTCACAAGGCGCGCCAGTACGTGCCGACCCATACCGTGCGTACCAGCCTGACCTACCGTCTGGCCAGCCTGCCGCAGATGAAAGTGGGCACACGCCTGTCGTGGCAGAGCGCGATCCAGGTGGACGACGACAGCCGCCTGCGCCAGAACGCCTATGGCTTGGTGGACGTGATGGCGAGCTACGACATCGACAAGCACTGGAGCACCTCGCTGAACCTGGACAACGTCACCAACCGCAAATACCTGATGAGCCTGTACAGCGGCGGCAGCGGCTTCTATGGCGCCTCGCGCAACGTCACCGCGTCGCTGAGCTACAACTTCTGACCCGCGGGTAGCTGTGCATTCCCCATCGACACAAAAAAGCCCGCGCAATGCGGGCTCAGGTTGCTGACAAAGCCCCTAGCCGAAAGGCTAGGGGCTTTTGTTTAATAGGCCATCGCTTCCCACGGATCAGGCCTGATGCTCAAACCGCCTTCCCCCAAGCAGCATGCGCTGGAAATGGTGACCCTCGAAGAGTTGGTCCCCAGCGACCATCTGTTGCGCAAGATCGCTCGCCACGTCGATTTCGAATTCATCCGCCCGGCTACTCAGCAGCTGTATAGCGCCGACAACGGCCGCCCTGCGGTTGACTCGGTCATGCTGTTCAAGATGCTTTTCATCGGTTACCTGTTTGGCGTGCGCAGCGAGCGCCAGTTGATCCGCGAGATTTAGGTCAATGTCGCCTATCGCTGGTTCCTGGATCTGAGCCTCACCGACAAGGTGCCGGACGCTTCGACCCTGAGCCAGAACCTTCGCCGACGCTTTGCCCGCACCGATATTGAGCAAGTTATCTTTGATGGAATCGTCGAGCAGGCGCTTAAAAACGGCTTGATTGGCGGCGAGGTGCTGCACACTGATAGCACGCATTTGAAGGCCAACGCCAGCAAGAAACGCTTTGAAGTGCATCAGGTCGAGCAGCGCCCGATGGATTATCTGGCCGACCTGGACGCCGCGATCGATGAGGATCGCCAGGCACACGGTAAACGCCTGCTCAAAGCACGCGAAACTGAACCGGATATCAAGGAAACCAAAGTCAGCACGACCGATCCGGACAGCGGCTTCATGACGCGCGACCACAAGCCCCAAGGCTTTTTCTACCTGGATCACCGCACCGTCGACGGCAAGCACGCGATCATCACCGACACCTTCGTAACCCCCGGTAACGTGAACGATGCCCGACCTTATCTAGGGCGCCCGGATCGCCAGTGCGAACGTTTCAAGCTGACGCCGCTGGCCGTGGCGCTGGACGCCGGCTACTTCACCCCAGCCATCTGCAAGGGGCTGGAAGAGCGCGATATCTATGGTGTGATCGGCTACAAACGCCCGCGGACCCAACCTGGATATTTCTACAAACGTTAGTTCGTGTACGACGCCGAGCGTGACGGCTATACCTGCCCCAATGGCCAGTTCTTGCCATACAGCACGACGAATCGGGTGGGCTATCGAGAGTACAAATCCGACTCGGCCCAGTGCAAGGAATGCCCACTCCGAGACCAATGCACCAAGAGCCGAAATCGAGTGAAAGTGGTGGTCAGGCACGTTTGGGAAGAAGCCAAGGAGCGCATTAACCAACACCGGCTGACGCTCGAAGGCAAACGCATCTATGACCGGCGCAAGGAGACGGTCGAGCGCAGTTTTGCCGATGTCAAAGAGCTGCATGGGCATCGCTATGCGCGATTCAGAGGCCTTGGCAAGGTCATGAAGCAATGCCTGCTGGCTGCCGCCTGCCAGAACATGAAGAAAATCGCCCGGCTGCTGGCGGCCTTTTTACGCCTGTATGGCTTGCCTGTGGCGTTGATAGAAGCGATGTGGACAGAGCATGGGCCGTTTGCTGACGCAAACGGCCCATGCTCCAAAGATTTGCTCGTTTAGCTATGCGAACCGCAGAAACGACAAACCCCTGCTCGAAAGCAGGGGTTTGTCATCAACCTGAAAGGGCCTTTCGGCCCTTTTTTGTTCTCATGTTTGCTGTTAATGCTAGCGGGAGCCATCCGCTTTACGTTCATTTCATCCTGTCCGAAAGGCAACAACGTTTCCAGTGTTTCAGCATGTCTGACCGAAAAATGAGAACTTACCCTCGTGCGCGGCAAGCCTTTCGTGAGTTAGGACATTGCTACTAGATCCAGGCAGGCTCTGATCTTGGTGACATTGTCAAGGGTTCCCTATGAGGCGTGGGATAGCTCCGCTGTTGGCCTATTCAAGGATGTTTTGCAATAGTTGGTTCATTGCCTGTCGGTGCGGAATTGGCAAAATCCAACAGCAGTCGTTCTGCGTTCGCCAACCGTTTAACCCGGTGTGAGTCCAATTCGTGGTAGAGAAGCAGCAACTGCCCGAGCGTTTTGAGACGCGGGTTTTGCCTGTACAACTGCCTGTGGGCCTCAAGATTGCCTTTCCAGTGATCATAATCCCCGTCGTGATTCTGGCGAACCGTATCGTGGCAATATTTGATCAACCAAGCCTTGTCGCCGATAGCATGGTAAAATCTGACCATCTCGGTGTAGTCGTACCGCCATGGGAACCGTTCCACATCAACCTTCCAATATTCCAGGTAACCGGAGCTTTTGTAGGCGGCCAGAAATTTTTTGTCCCACTTCGGGTTTTTTACTAGCAGGGAAGGGAGGTCGTTTACTACCCTGGCTTCCTTGGTTATCGTACGGATCTTCTGCAGAAGACGGTCGGTTACATCGCGCATTTGCTCGGTCGTATCGCCCATGACTTCCAACGCTCGCTGGTCTTCTTCAGTGGCGTCTAATACAGCGCCTGGCACTGGTTCCAGCAGATCTGAGTTTTGAATCTGAGCGGGCGTTGCGAAGTTGGGATTATCGGTGAGGTTTATCCCGACGCATTGATAGGCTCGGGCAACTAAGCGAGAGCAGAATTGGTTTTGTCCTCCGGAGGACGTGGGGTTTAGGATCGAGCGCGCAGCTTCAAGCCGGCTGTAAGGTGCTCCGGTCTCTGAGCGCACATAGTTCACGATTTTTTTCGCATCAGCTGACGTGAGCGTGGCCTTTAAGCGGAGTACATGAATGGCACATTCGTCCGGATAGAACATCTTCTGGATGTTACGTGCTTGCACGCCTTCGCTTGTAGAGTCCATGACGGAACCGTCCGAGACATAAATCATGGCATGAGAGATATCACTGTCTGTTAGTGCACGAATTTTTCCGCTAAGCGGCTCTATAGAGGTCGTTAGGATTACATCGCCCTTCTTGAGCTTTGAAGTATCTATTTTTTTCATGCGCAGACGCCCACTCAGTTCAATAGGTTGGTTGAGTATTTTTGCGTGGAGGTTAGTGCACATCATGGAATGTGAGCAGCAACGCATCGATTTCTTCGACCGTCAGAAGCCCCGTCGGATACCGGGCTAATACTGAGAGGTGGGTTGCGGGAGGCGCCGGTGGCCGCATGCTGACAGGGTGCCCCCAGTACGCGTGGAGGCGCCGCCCAATGATACTGATCGGCAACAGGCGACCCTTCGCCATGCGCTTACGTCTATCCATGATGCTCAGTGTTACCTTGAGGGTGAAGCAAGTGTTGATTTTGTTACAAATTTACACCCGTAGAGTTGCAATGCAAGGTGTGACAGTTGGGCGCAGGCTGATTCGGGGAAGGTGAGGCTTACTCCAGGCGTCCGTTTCGTTTTCTACTTTTAATCAATTAATTCAATGATTTACGGATGAGTAGGGGTGCCCCGGTAGCTGATTCCAAGGGTAATGGTGAGCAGATGAATTTTTGCTTATGGCCTGGAAGTCGTCCGCGATGTGGGGCAAAGCCCGGCCGCGGAAATAGCATCAAGTGCCGAAGTTGGTAGCAGATGATCTTGCTGGGCACAATCAAGAATAGGTATCTGGATACCCTGGGATTGGGAGGGGCGAGCGGAGTTTGGTTGCCTGGAGATTTCAGCCATTGGTGGCCGTCACGATGCAAGGATGTGGCGGGCGCCTTTTACGGCTCGATTGAGGGGAGCACTTACTCGCGCGGGTGCCGGTTGTAAATGATCTGATCTTGGGGCACGCGTCTGAGAGTCGGGCCCCCCTCCTGATCAGCCCCAATCATGGCATGGATGAGCTTGCATCATGGGGACGCCTTTGGCTTTTGCCTCCGGACGGAGAGTTTGCAGGCGAAAAACATGACCCGGTTTTGGAGTGCACTGGAAAGCTTCGTTAGGTATTGTCAAGGTAGATGGCACGCTGTGATCCATCTTTCAAAGACCCAAAGGAGAAACATCTGATGGTTCAAAAAAGGATCAGCGTCGACGCTGCATGGTTGGCGCGCAACGGTTTCTACTGCAAAGACGATTTCGTCTGCGAGGCTTCGAGTTACCTCAAAACTGCTTTTCTAGGAATGCTTCTGGCGCTTTTGGCAAGCATTACTCCGATCAGCTTACATGCGGATATCCTGCAGAAGGCAATGCTTCAAGGGATTGGGCCTGAGCTCTGGAACATGGCTGGCCTGCCAGGTGTAGTCGGAGTGGGGCTGTTTTTCTTGTTTCCTTGCCGCCGTTTTGTCGCGGAGTGGGCGGTCATATCCTTGATGACCGCCTACTCGGTCGGGACATTGATGACCGGTGTTTTCGCAGGCTGGTTCTTGGTCGAAGTGCCTCAGGCATTGTCGGTGTATGGCGTTGGATTAAGCCTTTTGTTGGGGGTAGCTGCCATCATCGCCCTGGCGACCTGCGTCTTGATGAATTTCTTCCTTTGGTACCTGAGCTGGCTGATCAGAAGAGGCTCGGCCTTTGAGGGATGGATGCGAGGGCTGAAACAAATTCATCGAGTATCGATCGGGATTTTTTTAATGCTCACGCCGGCAGCGACGTTCCTGCTTCAGTCACATTGAGGTTTCCTGAGCGAATGTTGAGTCGCTTTCGCAGGGACTTCACATAGTGCGGGGTGCCTGCGCCGCTGCGGGGGCGTTGTAAACCACTTCTTGCACCGTGCATGTAGTGTAAGAAGATGGTTTACAGCCGCTCCGGTACGCTGGGAGGTGGCGTCTGGTAGCGCGCCGTTACAGGTCTTGTGCGCGAATGATGAAGTCCGTCATCGCATCCGCTGGGTTGTGACCCTGCTCATCGCCTGCCCGACCTAGCGACTCAGGTGACACATCCTCACTCGGCCAGATGCAATCTGCTACCAGATCGTCGAGTCTGCCCAGCTTCGAGCCCCGCAAATCTTGCAATTTCGTCGAATGTGGTCGGGTGCTTGAGTATCCCGGAGGTATGGCCGTTGTCACCATCGGGATTTCCTACTCTAATCGGCATAGGCCGAACGACCATGAGAATTTTTTGTGACCGTCCCCGCGGGCGTAGGCCCGCGAAGCAAGGAGTCTGAACGCTTGATGAGTGAGCGGTTCAGCGGGGATCGTGGAGCTTGACGCGTCCCTGTAAACTAGGTCTACCAGATGGCAAACGAGGCTCGATCTTGAGAGGTTCGATACAGCAAGCGGTCTTTGATGCGGCCGCATCACACGCTATCCAGTGCCATTCCTCGGTGGCGGGTGGGCTGGCTGGCATCATCTTGCGGTATACCAGTCTGGACGCAGCCTGTGATGCCCTGGAGTCTTTCCAGGGTGTCAGTCCGCGGGACGACGATGACCTTTTTTCAGTGCTCACTATCCGACGTGGCGAGATGGCGTGGTCAGCGAGGACACGTAAGCTTCGCTCTAATTGGGTTGCAAACTCCGTGAACTGGGAAAGCTGGCAGCCGCCTGCCAGAACATGAAGAATCGCCCGGCTGCTGGCAGCCTTTCTACGCCTGTATGGCTTGTCTGTGGCGTTGATAGAAGCGATGTGGGCAGAGCATGGGTCGTTTGCTGACGCAAACGGCCCATGCGCCAAAGATTTGCCGTTTAGCTATACGAACCGCAGAAATGACAAACCCCTGCTCGAAAGCAGGGGTTTGTCATCAACCTGAAAGCCCGCGCAATGCGAGCTTCCGTATTTGGTCGGGGAGACAGGATTCGAACCTGCGGCCTTCTCGTCCCGAACGAGACGCGCTACCTGGCTGCGCTACACCCCGGTGCCGAAAATTCTAAGCAAAATCCGCGGCTATCGGCAAGCCCCGCGAACCCACGGGGCTGGCCACTGGGTCAGAGCTCCTTGACGGTGCGAACCTGATCCTTGTTGATGCGGGTTTCCTTGCCATCAAGCTGCTTGATTTCATAGAAACCTGAATCTTCGTCGTATTTAGGCGTGTCCACCGCCTGGATCTCGCGCCCGTCGTTGAGGGTGATGACCGTGGGCGTGGAGCAACCCGCCAGGGTGGCCAGGCCCATGGCCAGAAGCAGAGCGGGAAGGGTCCGGTTAGTCATTTTTGATTCTCCAAAGGGGGACGGTTGATCCATGTACAGGAAGTGAGACGTTTGTACCCGATACGAGTTCCATTTTTTTGACGGCGCTCATTGCCCCAGCAACTGCGGGGTGTTGAGGTTGGCCAGGCGCGGGTCGTCGGGCGGGCACTGCAGCGCTTGCGCGCCCAGCGCCAGCATGACCTGACGGGGGCTGCGCTCGCCTGCCTGCCAGGCCTTTTCGAAGACCGCGGCATGGGCCACCGGAATGACGCACAGCAAGGGTTCCCAGTGCTCTCCCTGGCGCACCATCAGGGGCTGGTCCGGGTGGCGGCCAGCAGCTTGGAGCATGGCGGTCAACAGCGCAGGGTCAATGCCTGGCACGTCGCAGGGCAGCACCAGCAAGTGGCTGTGGCGCGCCACGGCCAGGCCGGCGCGAATGCCCGCCAGGGGGCCGGGAAAGTCGGCGCTGTCGTCGCTGACCAGGCGGTCGGCGTAGGCCGCGTAGGCGTCCTGGTTGCGGTTGCAGGAAATGATCAGGTCATCGCCCAGGCTGCGTACCTGACGTTGCAGGTGCGCGATCAGCGGCTCGCCGCGCCAGGGCAGCAGGCCCTTGTCGCGGCCCCCCATGCGCTGGCCACGGCCGCCGGCCAGCAGCAGGACGGAACAGGCGGGCAGGGCGACATCGGGCATGGCAGGTCTCGGTCTTCAGATCAGGGCTGCTGTGATATAACACTGCCTATTCATACACACAACCGGACGAGCCCTGATGAAAGCCAAGGCTGATGTACCTTTTGTGCCGCTCAATATCGCGGTACTGACTGTCAGTGATACCCGTACCCTGGAAACCGACACTTCCGGGCAGATGTTCGTCGACCGGCTGACCGCCGCTGGCCACCTGCTGGCCGAGCGCGTGTTGCTCAAGGACGACCTGTACAAGATCCGGGCGAAAGTCGCCCACTGGATCGCCGAAGATGTGGTGCAAGTGGTCTTGATCACTGGCGGCACCGGCTTCACCGGCCGCGACAGCACCCCCGAGGCCGTGGCCTGTCTGCTGGACAAGCAGGTGGATGGCTTCGGCGAACTGTTCCGGCAGATCAGCGTGCCGGACATCGGCACTTCCACCGTGCAGTCCCGCGCCTTGGCCGGGCTGGCCAACGGCACCCTGGTGTGCTGCCTGCCGGGTTCCACCAATGCCGTGCGCACCGGCTGGGACGGCATCCTCGCCGAGCAGTTGGACGTGCGCCACCGGCCGTGCAATTTCGTCCCGCACCTGAAGCAGGCAGAGCCCTGCCAGTCCCGTGGCTGAGCTGGGTGCGGCCCAGCCGCTGATGCCACTGGAACAGGCCCTGGAGCGCCTGCTGGCCATGGCCGACCAGGCGCCGCTCAGTGGCACCGAGCGGGTGGCGCTGGCCGACGCCGACGGCCGCGTGCTGGCCTGCGCGCTGGTCTCCACCCTTGACCTGCCGCCCTGGCCCAACAGTGCCATGGACGGTTACGCCTTGCGCCTGGCCGACTGGGCGGGTGAACCGCTGGCGGTCAGCCAGCGCATCCAGGCGGGCCAGGCCCCCGGGCCATTGGCCGCGGGCACCTGCGCGCGCATCTTCACCGGCGCGCCGGTACCGGCCGGTGCCGACTGCGTGGAAATGCAGGAAAACGCCGAGGTACTGGACGATGGTCGCGTGCGCTTCACAGAGGCCTTGGCCCTGAACCAGAACATCCGCCCTCAAGGCCAGGAAACCCGCATCGGCGAGCAAGTGCTGCCGGCCGGTACCCGCCTGGGGCCGATCGAGCTGGGCCTGGCCGCCTCGCTGGGGCATGCCACGCTTGAGGTGGTGCGCAAGCCGCGCGTGGCCGTGTTGTCCACCGGTGATGAGCTGGTCGACCCCGGCCAGCCGCTGGGCCCGGGGCAGATCTACAACAGCAACCGGCGCTTGCTGGTCAGCTGGTTGCAGCGCCTTGGCTGTGACGTGATCGATGCCGGCATCCTGCCCGATGATCTGGCCAGGACCCGTGCGCGCCTGGCGGAGCTGGGCCAGGCGGACCTGATTCTGTCCACCGGTGGCGTGTCGGTGGGCGAGGCGGATTTCCTGGGGGTCGCCTTGCGTGAAGAAGGCGAGCTGGCCCTGTGGAAGCTGGCCATCAAGCCAGGCAAACCGCTGACCTTCGGGCACTTCCGCGGGACTGCGGTGATTGGCCTGCCCGGCAATCCTGCCTCGACCCTGGTGACGTTCGCACTGCTCGCCCGGCCTTATCTGCTGCGCCGCCTGGGCGTGGCGGACGTCGCGCCGCTGGCTGTCGACGTGCCCGTGGGATTCACCTGGGGCAAACCCGGCAACCGTCGCGAGTACCTGCGCGGGCGCCTGGAGAACGGCAGGGCGGTGATCTACCCGAACCAGAGCTCGGGCGTGCTGCGCAGTGCCGCCTGGGCCGAAGGCCTGGTGGAAGTGCTGGAAGGCCGGACCCTGGTGGAGGGCGACCGGGTGCGCTTCATTCCCCTCAGCGAAGTGCTTGGCTGAATAATTTGTTACTGATAAAGCGGTTGTGTGCGCTAGTCTTCCAGCTGTTGTGATGCAACCTGGGAACCGCTGCCGTTCGGCCTCGCCGAGCCGGCAGCGGTCGAGATCAAAGGACTTGGCAACGTGGGGATCGAGCCATGACGACTTTGAAAGTGGCATGCGTGATCCCAACCTATAACGGTCGCGCGGATCTGCAGCGCCTGCTGGACTCGCTGGGCAACCAGACGATGGACTTTGACACCCTGATCGTGGACTCCACGTCCAGCGATGGCAGTGACGAGCTGGGGCGCGAGTGCGCCGACCATTTCGTGCAGATACCCAGCCGTGAGTTCAACCACGGTGGGACCCGCCAGCGCATGGTCGAGCTGTACCCCGACTATGACGTGTATGTGTACATGACCCAGGACGCCTACCTGGAGGACCCTGACGCGATGGCGCGCATCGTCGCGCCCTTCGCCGACGAGAGCGTGGGCGCGGTGTGCGGCCGGCAACTGGCGCACAAGGATGCCACGCTGCTGTCCCAGCATGCCCGCCTGTTCAACTACCCGGCCACTTCGCAGCTCAAGAGCCTGGCCGACGCCGGGCGCCTGGGCATCAAGACCTGCTTCATGTCCAACTCCTTCGCCGCCTACCGGCGCCGGGCGCTGATGCAGGTCGGTGGCTTTCCCTTGCACGTCATTCTCTCCGAGGACATGTACGTCGCAGCGCGCATGCTGTTGGCGGGCTGGAAGACCGCCTACGCCGGTGATGCCCGTTGCCGTCATTCGCACAACTACACCCTGGCCGAGGAATTTCGGCGCTACTTCGACATTGGCGTGTTCCAGGCCCGCGAAGCCTGGATCCGCGAACAGTTCGGCGGGGCAGGGGGGGAAGGGTTGCGCTATGTGAAATCGGAACTGAAGTTTCTCGGCCTGCGCCGGTTCTGGCTATGGCCCGGGTCTTTTCTGCGCAATGGCCTGAAGCTGATCGCCTACAAGTTCAGCCAGCAGGAGCAGCGGTTGCCGATGAAGTGGAAGAAGCGGTTGGGAATGCACAAGCGGTATTGGGACAGCCCCTATGCCTGAACGAGCACCGGGCGCCTGGCGCTCGTTGTGCGTTTTTTGACAGCCCTTGTCAGTTTTCCCTCGCCTGCTGTCAGATCCGCCCATCCCGCCAGCGGTGCCCGGCGCCGATACTGTCACCTCCCTTAGACGGAGGCGCCCATGACCACCCAAGCCCTGCTGCTCATCGACCTGCAGAACGACTACTTTCCCGACGGTGCCTGGCCCTTGGTCGGCATCGAGGCGGCCAGCGCCAACGCCGTGCGGCTGCTGGCGGCCTACCGCGAGGCCGGGCACCTGGTGGTGCATGTGCGCCACGAATCGCCGGCCGCCGACGCACCTTTTTTCCGTGCCGGCAGCCTGGGCGCCGAACTGCACGCCAGCGTGCTGCCAGCCCCTGGCGAGCCGGTCATTCTCAAGCACTACCCCAACGCTTTTCGCGACACTGAGCTCAGGGCGGTGCTCGACCAGCACGGTGTCGACAGCCTGGTACTGGCGGGCGCCATGAGCCACATGTGCATCGAGGCCGCGGGCCGCGCTGCCGCCGACCTGGGCTACGCCACCACGGTAGTCCACGACGCCAGCGCTACGCGTGACCTGGCCTTCGAGGGCCGCACGGTGCCGGCCGCCCAGGTTCATGCGGCCGCCATGGCGGCCCTGGCGTTCGGGTATGCTCGCGTCATCGACACCGGGTCGTTGCTGGCCGATGGCTGAGCGCGCAGCGGGGGGCTATTTCGGCTACCTTAGGGGCTTAGCCGTTGCGCCGGAGCTTCTCCCCATGCCCGCTGTTCAGGACACCCTCGAAATCGCCGTGCTGGCTTACCCCGGTGCACAGGCGGCCGCGGTGCATGGCCTGACTGACCTGTTCGCGGTGGCCAACCGGCTGGCGGCGGCGCAGGGCGGTGGTCGGTTGCCCTTGCGGGTCTGCCACTGGCAGGCCGGCAGCGGGGCCCCCGCGCCGGTTTTCGATAGCCACCCCGGTCATGGCGGCCGGCGGGTCGCGGTAGTGATCCCGCCGTCGCTGGCGGCTCACCCCGACGCTAGCACCGTGTCGGCCTGTTGCCCTTGGCTGATCGAACAGCATCGGCAGGGGGCGATTTTGTCGGCCGTGTGCATCGGTGCCTTCCTGCTGGCGGAAACCGGCCTGCTGGATGGGCGCCGCGTCACCACCCATGCCAGCCAGGCGCGGCAACTGGCCGAGGCTTTTCCTGCACTGAAGGTGGAGGTTGATGCGCCTATCATCGACGACGGTGACCTGATCACCAGCGCCGGCCTGATGGCGTGGGCCGAAGTGGGGTTGCGCCTGGTGGCGCGGTTGCTGGGGGGCAGCGTCGCGCAGCAGACGGCGCACTTTCTGGCCGTGGAGTATCAGGGCCAGGATGATGGACATTTCAACCCGGTGCTCGGCCATGGCGATGGTGCCGTGCTGAGGCTGCAACACTGGCTGCAGGCCAAGGGCGCGGTGGACGTCAGCATCGCCAGCATGGCGGCCCATGCGGGGCTGGAGGCGCGTACGCTGCTGCGCCGTTTTCGCGCGGCCACGGGGTTGAACCCCACGCAGTATTGCCAGCGACTGCGGGTAGGCCGGGCACGGGAAATGCTGGAGTGGACCCATGACACGGTGGACCATATCGCCTGGACGGTGGGGTACCAGGACCCAGCTACCTTCCGCGTCACCTTTCGGCGTATCACCGGCCTTGCACCAAGCGAATACCGCCGCTGCCATGCACGCCTGTGCAGCAGCGGACCGGGCCGCGACCCCAGCGCCGCGCAACCTCTGGCCCACCGCACGCACCGCTGACGCGGCCTTGCTCATCCTTTCCAGCCCGACCCACGGATCACCTGGCAGAAGTTGCCGCGCACGAAGGCCGGGTCCTTGTCGGCCAGCACATCGGCCTTGACGTTGCCAAACGTCGTCTCGGGCTTGTGCTTGATGCCGTCGTAGAACGCCTGAATGATGTCCTCCTTGAACTGCGCGCTGCGCGGATGGGCGGCGACGATGGCATCGCGTTCGGCGTTGCTGTACTGCGGGTAGGTCAGCCCCAGCACGTCCATCTCCACGCCAGCGGTCACCAGTGCCACCACCGGGTGCATGTGCTGGGGAATGCCCGGGGTGGTATGCAGGGCGATGGCGGTCCAGACGGTGTCGATGTCGTGCTGGTCGATGTGGTGGCCCTTGAGAAAGTCACGGGCGGCGTTGGCGCCGTCCACTTCGAAGCGCTCGCAGGCGCTGCTGCACCGATGGGTCAGGCCCATGTCATGGAACATGCAGCCGGCATACAGCAGCTCGGCATCGAATGTCAGCCCGCGCTTGCGCCCGGCCAGGGCGCCGAAGTAGTACACCCGGCTGGAGTGGTGAAACAGCAGTTCCGATTCCGTGTCGCGCACCAGTTCGGTGATTTCGCGGGCCATGGCGGTGTCGGGGATGCGGATGTCGTCGAGGGTGAAGGTCATGACTGAGTACCTGCGCTGTGAGTGGGTAAGCCCAGTATCCGGTCGTCCGGGGATGGCCTCAATCGGCGCAATACGTCATATACTGCCATTTTCCTTCCCGGACGGACCTCATGACCACCATTGCCGTGCTGGCCCTGCCCGGCGTGCAACTGCTCGACGTCAGCGGCCCGCTGGATGTGTTCGCCGAGGCCAACCGCGAGCTCGGCCGTGACCACTACCGTTTGCTGCTGGTGGCGTGTGCCGGTGGCCCGGTGACCAGCTCGTCGGGCGCCCGGCTACTGGCCGACGCCACCACGGCCCAGCCCCTGGCTGGCATCGACACGCTACTGGTCGCCGGCGCCCCCAGCGCCCCGGCCGCCTGGTGCAGCGCCGCGACCCTGGGGTGGCTGCGCCAGCATGCCGCGCAGGCGCGGCGCTTCGGCTCGGTGTGCACTGGGGCCTTCGCCCTGGCTGCGGCCGGTTTGCTGGATGGACGCCAGGTCACCACCCACTGGGCCCATGCCGCCGCCCTGGCCCAGCGCTACCCGCGGGTAACGGTGGACGCCGACGCTATTCACGTGCGCGACGGCAAGCTGCGCACGGCGGCAGGGGTAACTGCCGGCCTGGACCTGGCCCTGGCGCTGGTGGAAGAAGACCTGGGCGCCGACCTTGCCCGTCGGGTGGCCAGCCAGCTGGTGATGTTTTTCAAGCGCCCCGGCGGCCAGTTGCAGTTCAGCCGCAAGGGCGAATCGCTGCCGGCCGGGCGCTCGGCGTTGCAAGAGGTGCAGCGCTATGTGGCCGCGCACCCGGCCGAGGACCACAGCATCAAGGCCCTGGCTGCACGCGCCGGCCTCAGCCCGCGGCACTTCGCCCGGCTGTTCCATCAGGAGGTCGGTGAAACGCCGGCCAGTTGGGTCGAGCAGGCCCGCATACAGGCCGCCCGCGAACGCCTGGAACAGGGTCATGAACCCCCCAAACAGGTGGCAGCCCACTGCGGCTTCGCCAACGCCGACACCCTGCGCCGCGCCTTCAGCAAGGCTGTGGGCGTGAGCCCCGCCGAATACCGCAAGCGCTTCGCCGGCCGTGGTGGAAACGTTTGATCGTCGTGGGGGGGCTCGGGATTTTGTGTGATACGCAGCCGCAGCCTATGATGATGCACTTCCCACCCTGCAGGGGCGCACCATGAGCATTCACCACGCCGCCGAAGGCTACGACACCCCGGTTACCGCCGACACCTACGCTCGCGGCCGCCCGGACTACCCGCCGGTGCTGGATGCCTGGCTGCGCGACACCCTCGGCCTGCACACCGGCAGCACGGTGCTGGACCTGGGTGCCGGCACCGGCAAGTTCACCGCGCGGCTGCTGGCCACCGGCGCCCGCGTGGTGGCGGTGGAGCCGGTGCCGGCCATGCGTGAGAAACTCCATGCCACCTATGGCCATGTGCAGGCCCTGGATGGCCGCGCCGACGCCATTCCGCTGCCCGATTCCTCCCTGGACGCGGTGGTGTGCGCGCAGTCGTTCCACTGGTTCGCCACCCCTGAAGCCGTGGCCGAAATCCGCCGCGTGCTCAAGCCCGGCGGCCGCCTGGGCCTGGTGTGGAACCTGCGTGACAACAGCGTGCCGTGGGTGGCGCGCCTCGACGCGCTGGTCAACCAGTACGAAGGCGACACGCCCCGTTACTACAGCGGCGCCTGGCGCCAGGTATTCCCCGCGCCCGGCTTCAGCGCGCTGCAGCACGCCCATTTCGGCAACGGCCACACCGGCAGCCCTGACGCGGTAATCCTCGACCGCGTGCGCTCCACCAGCTTCATCGCCGGGCTTCCCGCTGCCCAGCGCGAAGCGGTGGACGCCCAGGTGCGCGCATTGATCGCCAGTGAACCTCTGCTGGCCGGCAAGGCCGAAGTCACTGTCCCTTATACGACCGCTGCCTTCTGCGCAGTTAAATCGGAGACTCCATGATCAAACGAATGGCCCTTGCGCTGTTGCTGGTGTCGGGCCTGGCCCACGCCGCCGACCCCGTGCTGCACACCGACCTGCCGTTGAACTACCTGGAACAGGCGCCGACGGTCACGCGCGGCAAGCCGCTAGTGATCTTCCTGCATGGCTACGGCAGCAACGAGGCCGACCTCTTCGAGCTGAAAGACTCGCTGCCCGACGGCTACACCTACCTGTCGGTGCGCGCCCCGCAGACCCTGGAAGAGGGCAGCTACCAGTGGTTTCACCGCCAGGGCGACGGCCCCTACGACGGCGTCCCCGCGGACCTGGCCAGCAGCCGCCAAACGCTCAAGGACTTCATCAGCCAGGCCGTGGCCAAGTACCACACCGACACGTCGAAAGTGGTGCTGATCGGCTTCAGCCAGGGCGCCATCATGAATTACGAGCTGGGCCTGCGCGAACCCCAGGCGGTGCGGGGCATCGCAGTGTTGAGTGGCAAGATCCTGCCGGTACTGCGCAGCGAGCTGAAACCGGACCCGGCGCTGAAGTCGCTGGCGATCTTCATCGGCCATGGCGTGGACGACCCGCAGGTGCCATTCACCGACGCCAGCGAAGCCCAGCGCATCCTGCATGAGCTGGGCCTGGAGCCGGACTTCCATGCCTACGCCGACTTGAAGCACTCCATCAGCAAGACCGAAATCGAGGATCTCAGTGCCTGGCTGGGTGACGTGCTGGCGCCCCAGGCCCTATAAGGGCCTGCCCCGGCTGGATTGAGGGCGTGTAGGACGGATCCTTCAGTATTACCGGAACCGAATCAGACGATGTAGGGTATTGCGTGCCGCTGGATAAGCATAGTTTCACATCCTGATCGATAAGGATGGAAACCATGACTGACAAGGATGTGCCCGCTGCCCCTGCGCCCCCGGCTGACACCGGCATCACGTGCCTGGTGATGCTGGCAAGGCTGTTCAACATTGCGGCCTGCCCGGAGCAGCTGCGTCGCGAATTCGCTGACGATGGCCGCTTGTTCGGTGTGCAGGAGCTGTTGCTGGCTGCCGGCAGCCTGGGCCTTGAAGCCAGGCGGATACGTTGTAGCGCCACGCGCCTGGATCGCACGCCACTTCCGGCGATTGCAGAAGATGCCTGCGGCGGGTATTTCATCATTGCCAAGGCCGAGCACGACCAGATACTTATCTTCGACCCTGCCCATCTGCGCGAAGAAACCCTGAGTCTGGACCAGCTGAAAAAACGATGGCAGGGCGGTCTGCTGCTGGTGCGAGCCGCGGCCAAGGATAGCGGGACACCGCAGCGTTTTGGCTTCACGTGGTTCTTCCCGGCATTGATCAAGCATCGCAAGCTGCTGGGCGAGGTGCTGCTCGTCTCAATGGTGCTTCAGGTATTCGGTCTGGTCACCCCACTGTTCTTCCAGGTGGTGATGGACAAGGTCCTGGTCCATCGAGGCTTGACCACCCTGGATGTCATCGCCATCGGCTTGCTGGCGGTCATGTGTTTCGAGACGGTCCTCAGCGGGCTGCGCACCTATATTTTTGCCCATACCGCCAGTCGCATCGATGTTGAGCTGGGCGCGCGCCTGTTCCGGCATCTGCTCTCGTTGCCGTTGGCGTACTTTCAAGCACGCCGTGTGGGCGATTCGGTCGCCAGGGTCAGGGAGCTGGAGAACATCCGCAGCTTTCTGACGGGCAACTGCCTCACTGTGGTACTCGACGTCGTGTTTTCAGTGGTGTTCCTGGTGGTCATGGCGATGTACAGCCTCCAACTGACCGCTCTGGTTGTCTTGTCATTGCCGTTGTACTTCCTTGTTTCCCTGCTGGTCACTCCGTTGTTGCGAATCCGCCTCAACGAGAGCTTTGACCGAGGGGCGCAGAACCAGGCATTTCTGGTAGAGAGCATCAGCGGCATCGATACCCTTAAATCCATGGCGGTCGAGCCGCAAACCCGCCGCTGCTGGGACAATCAGCTGGCCGCTTATGTCGGTGCCAGCTTCCGTACTCAAAACCTTTCCACCCTGGCCAATGAGTCAGTAGGCTTGATTGGCAAACTGGTCACGGTGGCAACGCTGTGGCTGGGGGCCAGGTTGGTGATGTCTGGTGACCTGAGCGTCGGGCAATTGGTAGCGTTCAACCTGTTGGCCGGGCGCGTCTCCCAGCCGATCATGCGGCTGGCCCAGCTTTGGACGCAGTTCCAGCAGATTGCTATTTCCACCCGGCGGCTGGGGGACATCCTCAATACCCATCCTGAAGCTGGGCGCCTGTCGCGCACGCCCATGCCGGTGATTGCAGGACAGATCGAATTCGAGAACGTGTGTTTTCGCTACCGCCCTGAAATGGAAGATGCCTTGAGCGGGGTCAGCTTCAGCGTCGCGCCAGGCGAGGTGCTAGGTGTCGTAGGGCGATCGGGGTCCGGTAAAAGTACATTGGCCAAGTTAGTCCAATGCATGCACAGCCCCCAGCAAGGCAGCATCCGCATCGACGGCATGGACCTGGCGATGGTGGATTGCGGTTCCCTGCGCCGGCAGATCGGTGTTGTGCTGCAGGACAATCGGTTGTTCCAGCGCAGTATCCGCGACAACATCGCCCTGGCTGATCCAGGGGCTCCTCTGGAGGCGATCGTCCAGGCGGCGAAGCTCTCCGGGGCGCACGAGTTCATCCTGCAGTTGCCCCAGGGCTATGACACCCCGGTGGGCGAACAGGGCGCTTCCCTCTCTGGCGGGCAGCGGCAGCGCATAGCCATCGCCCGCGCGTTGATGGGCGACCCCAGGATATTGGTGTTCGACGAGGCCACCAGTGCCTTGGATTATGAGTCCGAGCGCATTGTGCAGGACAACATGCGGTCGATCTGTCGCGGCCGAACGGTGATCATCATCGCCCATAGGCTCTCGGCTGTGCGAGATGCCGATCGCATTGTGGTGATGGATCGGGGTGCCATTGTCGAGGAAGGCAGCCACCAGGCGCTGATCGATGCCGGAGGGCAGTACGCCCGGTTGCGTTGTCTGCAGCAGGGAGGGCAACCATGAGCCCCAGCGAACTCGCTTTCAGGTGCCGAGAATACTGGCGCTCATTCCACCAGGCCTGGCGCTTGCGCAATACCGCGCAGGACGAAATGCGGCCGTTGCATGAAGTGCAGTTTCTGCCAGCGGCCCTGGCCATACAGGAAACGCCCGTACACCCGTTGCCTCGCTACGTGGCGTTTACGTTGATGGCGTTTGCGGCCATTGCCGTGCTGTGGGCCTGCATTGGCAAGTTGGATGTGGTCGCTACCGGCACCGGCAAGATCGTACCCAGTGGCAAATCGAAGGTCATTCAGCCCAATGAAGTGGCGGTGGTCAAGGCCATCCATGTGCAGGACGGGCAAGCTGTTACAGCCGGGCAATTGTTGATCGAACTGGAGTCTCAGATCACTACTGCTGAATTGGTGCGCCTGCGCAGTGAGTTATCTGCGGTGCAAATCGACAGCGCCAGGGCACAGGCGCTGCTGGAGGCGCTGGCTCAAGACATGCCTCCACGCTTGATGACCGAGCGGATGCCCGATGCGTCCGCTGCGAAAGTGGAGGATGCGGCGCGCTGGGTCACCGGGCAGTATCAGGAGTACCGCAGTGCCTTGGCCCAAGTGGAAGCAGAGATAGAACAACGCTCTGCGGAAATTCGGTCTGCCCAAGCGTCGCTACGCTCGCTTGAACAGACACTGCCCATCACCCGCCAGTTGGCTGCGGATTATCGCAAACTGCTTGATCGTCAATACGTCGCCAAACATGCGTACCTTGAAAAGGAACAGTTGCGTCTGGCACAAGAACGAGAGCGGGCCACCTTGCTGGTGCGCGTCGACGAACTCAAGGCACTGAAAAAAGCCGCGGAGCATCGCAGTCGCAGCGTCACCGCCCAGACACGGCGAGCCATGCTGGATCTCTACAACGAATCCCAACAGCAAGCCGCCGGTTTGGCTCAGGAGTTGATAAAAGCCGAGCGTCGCCACGGCCTTCGGCAACTGCATGCCCCCGTCGACGGCACAGTGCAGGAGTTGGCCGTGCACACGGAAGGTGGTGTGGTCACCCCTGCACAGCGCTTGATGGTAGTTGTCCCTCGTGACCAACCGTTGGAGGCGCAGGTACTGCTGGAGAATAAAGACGTCGGGTTTGTGCGAATTGGGCAGCCTGTCGAAATAAAAGTTGAGACCTTTCCCTTTACCAAGTACGGATTGATACCCGCTACGGTTCTCAGCATTTCCGATGACGCCATCGAGGACGAGCGCCTGGGGTTGGTCTACAGCGCACGGTTACAGCTTGGCAGAAACTTTTTACTGCTCGGCGAACAACGGTTTCCGTTATCGCCCGGCATGGCGGTGCGCGCGGAAGTCATCACCGATAAGCGTCGGGTGATCAGTTATTTCTTGAGCCCACTGCAACAGCATGCGCAGGAAAGTTTGCGCGAGCGATAGGTAAAGGAGGATGCATTCATGCGCAATGCCTGGCTGTTCTTCCGGTTTGCGATAAGTTGGTACCTTTGCTTGAAAGTTCTGCTCATCAGCTTTTTCGGATGGGGAGGGGTGTGGCCCTCTATTGCCTGGGAGAAAGGGCTGTACACCACCGAGGAGTGGGCAGAGAAGCAGAAGCTGTTGTATGGCTATTGGAACGGTGAAACTCAATGTGGAAAGTTGAGTGGGAATGTCATCGAAGTGGACAAGAATTACATCAAGTTTTGGGCGGAATATGAGGGAAAAAGCTCGTGGGAGCCTGGCTTTATCAATAATAAAACAGGCTGTGACGCAAATCTTCATTCGTTGCCATTGAGGATGTCGTGGCCTGAGATGGAGCCTGCGGGGGCCACCTATTTTTCCAAGCGTGGGAACGCGTGGATTGAAGTTGGATATCGTCCCTCAGGTTTGCGTGGAAACGATCTGCGGTGGCTGTTGGATCTGGATTTAGAGAGGGGTCATTTCAGGAGATTGGGGGGTAGGGATTTTGACGAAGCACTAGGTCTGCATCGCGTTGTTTTGGAAAGCGAACGGGGTGAACCACTGAAAGTTGGCGTTCATGTTTTTTGGTGGGAGGTGAACGGGAAGGTCTTGTTCGTAGCAGAGTGCAGTTGGCGAGTGTCACCTCAAGATATGGATGATTGTTCGGGGTCGCTTGCCCTCAGTGAGTGGGGAAGTTTTGCGCGCATTTATTTTTCCTCGAGCCTGTTGGGAGATTGGAATCTAATGGTTCGGCAGGTGCGAAGTTTTTTTATAGCTAATTTAAAAATAAATAGAGGTGGCAAATGAGTGTGCGAATCGACGACATGGATATCGCCAAGGCGCGGGAGTTGCTTGACAATCAAGGGCCGGAAGCAATGTACGATTATCTTGCGAGCAAAGGCTCTAAGTATGCTCGACTGGCGAACGGGGTTGCCACGGGCGAGTCTTTCGCAGGAAAGGCCGCAATCAAGTTCATGCAGCAGGCAGGTGCTGATGCTGGAAAGCCTCTGGGGCATGAATTGGTAGACGTAATCAGATTTGGCATGGCTGGCAGCTACTTAGCGAGTGTTAGCAAACTCGTCAAGGACAGCGGCGGTGTACTCCTAAGGGAGTTGAACTATCAGGAGATCGGAGATTTTCACGCATTAACGTTCAAAGCCAATGGTTACAACCCCGACGCCTGGACGCTCCATGGCGTGCTCCAAGTCCTGCCCGAGGATGCCCGGCAGCCGTATATGGACCGAGTGCTGGATGCGGCCGGCAATCTTTTTGACGAAGCAGCGCTTTCCGCCCATACGCAGAAAATTATGCTGTTCGCCTTATACAGCGAAAAGCTCGAGGACCGCCAGGCCGCCAAGACCTGGAACGACCGCATCTGGTCAGCACCCACCATGCTCACCATTCTGGATCACGTCAGTAACCAGTTCCCAGTACCGGAGGAAACCCTCATTCCAGCCTTGTCTCCTGACAAGGTACCCTTGGACTTCATCAACATCGGCATTGACCCCAGCCCGCAGCCCAAGCGAACCATCGAGGCGCAGGATGCAGCCCGTGAGGCCGCGGCCAACGGCTACGTTGTCAACAGCACCCACCATTCGATTGCCTTCACCGATGGCACCCTCGACAAGACCGACTTCACCTCCGCGCAGTTGGGTAGCCTGGCTACCGGTGGCTTGCGCCCCGGCGAGGCGCAATTGGACCCCAACGTTCGCCCCGGTGAGTATCTCGCCCGGTTCTATCGGGAGGGCAAGCCTGAGTTCGGCCTCGGCAATGCCGTGGCGCTCAACGCCTTGGCAGCGCAAGCCACACGCAATGTCTTCGTCGACCCGCTGTTGCTTGACCTCACCGGCGCCGGGGTGAAGACAACACCGATCACCGACGGCGTGCTGTTTGACATCGATAACAGCGCGTCTTTGAAGCGAACCGGCTGGGCCGACCGCACCACCGGCATGTTGGTGCTCGATGATGGCAGCGGGACCATCGCCAGCACTCGACAAATGTTTTCCGAGTACTTCCAGGGCAAGAGTGGCGAGAACGGGCAGGCGGGGGAGCGCCGGTACAGCGACGGGTTCGCTGCCTTGAAAAGCGTTGATACCAACGGCGACCTGGCTATCACGGCCAGTGATTCCGTCTGGTCACATTTACGCGTCTGGGTCGATGCATCCCACGATGGGGTTTCTGCCAGCCACGAACTCAAGACCTTGGACGAGTTGGGTATCACCAGCATTCAATTGGCCGCGCAACCTGTGGCCGGCGACGTACGCGAAGGCAATACCGTCATTGCCACCGGCACTTTCCAGATGGCGGGCGTGAGCAGGGAAATCGTGGCGGTCAATTTCCTCTCTGACCCGGTCAGCAGCGTCGTTACACAAGCGTCCGAGGCTTTGCGTATTATCTCGCGCGTGGGTGAGGTCAGCACCACGGGGTATGTCAGCCAGGCCACCACGGCCCAGGCGCTGGATGCCGCTGCATTGAATGTCGATAGCCTGCAGGGCGGTGGCGGTGATGATCGCCTGCAGGCCGCTGCCTCGGGCAGTTGGTTGGTCGGTGGTGGTGGCAGCAACGAATATGTAGGTGGGCCTGGAGATGATGTGTTTGTGATCAGCGCCAGCGACGATCCCGGTCGCGTCCACGGCAACGGCGGTCGAGACACAGCGTTGATCATCGGCGACGCAGGCATGACCCTTAACCTGGCGAACGCTGGCCTGACCATCGCCCAGGGCGGGAACGGCACCGACTGGTTGATCTCTGGTGGCAACCGCGGTGTGTTCCTCAAGGGCGGTGCGGGCGGCTCGGTGTTGATAGGGGGAGGCGGCAACGATGTATTGAGCGGTGGCAGTGGCCCCAACATCATCGTTGGCGGCAGCGGCAATTCGGTCATCTACGCCGGCCCAATGGGCGACAGCATCCAGGCATCCGCCCAAGGCAGCATCATTCATGCTGGCAAAGGCAACGACGTCATCCGCGGGATGGCTGGCCACGATGTGATCGAGGCCGGCCACGGCAACGCCACCATCGATGGTGGGGGCGGGACGAATATCGTGGTGCTGCACGGGAGCTACGGCGAATACCATATCAACCGGACTTCCGACACGATCGTGGTCAGTGACCAGCGTGCTGGTCGTGACGGCTCCTTGACCTTGCGGAACGTCCAGAAACTCAATTTTTCCGATATTTCCGGCGTTGACCTCGAAGGGGCGGGTGCAATGCCTGTGGCTGACGTGGTGACTGCCGACATCGATGGTCGCGTATTGGACCGTACTCGCCCGTTGGTCCTCAGTGCCGCGAGCTTGTTGGCCAATGATCTTGCATTGGCAAGCCAGGGCCCTTTGCGGCTGGCCGCCGTAGGTGACGCGCAAGGGGGGAGTGTGGCGCTTGCTGCAGACGGTAACGTGCTATTCACGCCGGCGACAAACGCTGCCCAGGTGATGAAATTCAAGTACGAGGTGGTCGACCAGGCGGGCCGTCCAGCATTGGAAGTGGTGGACCTGGCTACCGGCGAGCTGGCCACGTTGCGGGCCACTGTAATGCTCGCCACCGCTGAAGTACCCCTTGACCCGATGGTTGCCGCGCAATGGTATCTGGACGACATCAACGTCATGCCGGTATGGCAGGACTACACGGGCAAAGGTGTACGGATAGGTCAATTCGAGCCTGGGGGCCAGTTTTCCGTGGGCGCGGAGACCTTCGACCCCCACCATCCTGACCTCGCGGCCAACGGGGTCGGCGTTGCCTATGAAGCTTCATTGGCTGGCCATTACTTGGCCAATGATGGCCGCGATGTCAGCAGCCTCGGCAAAATGATCAATTACGATATTGCCAACAACAGTTGGGGGTTTCGCCAGGATTTCGCGCTCAGCAACCTTCAAGACGGTGCGGTGAACACGGCAATGGCGTTGGTCGCCAACGCCCGTTACGCGGCTGCGAATGGTCGTGGCGGCCTGGGCACGGTCATGGTTGCCAGCGGCGGTAACCAGCGGGCGCACGGGGGCAGCGCCCAAGGCAGTTTGACCAATAACAACCGCTTTACCATCCAAGTGGCTGCGGTCAATGCGCCGGCCGATCTGTCGACGCTGCAAACCACCGGCCAGCCTTTCTCGAACCCCGGCGCCAGCCTGCTGCTCGCAGCACCGGGCAGCAATGTCAGTTCCACCGGCCGGGTACTCGAAACCGAGCGCGGTTCGACATTCGGGAGCGACTATGCGGCCATGCAAGGAACCAGTTTTGCCGCACCGATTGTCTCCGGTGTCGTGGCGCTGATGCTGCAAGCCAACCCTGGGCTGGGCTACCGCGATGTACAACGTATTCTGGCGGTGAGATCGTGTCCCAGGAAGTGGTGTAACTCATCACGGCCTTGGCCACTGAGTTTGCCGTTTAGTTGATCACGGCCGACAGCTTGGCCTGCGGATTATCGCTGACCGCCTCGAACGCCTCCAATTGCATGTAGCGCCTTTGCAGGCACCACTCGTCGTTCTGTTCCAGCAGCATCGCCCCGACCAGGCGAGTGATGGCTGGATCGTTCGGGAAGATACCCACGACCTCGGTGCGGCGCTTGATTTCAGCATTTAACCGTTCCAACGGATTAGTGCTGTGAAGCTGCTGCCGGTGTGCCTTGGGGAAGGCCATGTGCGCCAGCACTTCATCCTCGCAACCATCCATAAGTGTCGCGATCTTTGGGTATTTTTCACGTAACTGGTCAGCTACCAGGCGCCACTGCTGGTGGCATTCCTGACGACTGTCCTGGGCAAACACCGTGCGAAGTAGTGCCGCCACCATCGTGCGCTGGCCCTTGCCGACGTGGGCCATGGCATTGCGCATGAAATGCACGCGGCAGCGCTGCCAAGTCGCATGGAATACCTTGGAAACTGCGGCCTTGAGCCCTTCGTGAGCATCAGAGATGACCAGCTTCACGCCTCGGAGCCCACGCCGCATCAGGCTTCGCAGAAAGTCAGTCCAGAATGGTTCGGCTTCCGAAGGCCCGACCCTCATGCCCAGTACTTCACGGCCGCCGTTGGAGTTCACAGCCACGGCGATTATGACGGCGACCGGCACGATACGGCCGGCCTCCCTGACCTTGACGTAGGTGGCGTCGATCCACAGGTAAGGCCAGTCGCCCTCAAGCGGGCGATCAAGGAAGGCGTGTACGCGCTCATCGATCTCGCCGGCCAGCCGTGACACTTGGCTTTTTGAGATGCCAGACATTCCCATCGCCTTGACCAGCTCGTCCACTGAGCGCGTCGAGACGCCTTGGATGTAGGCCTCCTGGATCACCGCTGCCATGGCTTTTTCGGCAGTACGCCGTGGTTCCAGAAAGCCGGGAAAGTAACTGCCTTGGCGCAGCTTGGGGATCTTCAGATCAACATCGCCGGCGCGGGTTTGCCAGAGGCGATCACGGTAGCCGTTGCGGCTGTTTAGCCTGTCAGGGCTTTTGACATCGAACCCGGCGCCGCACAGGCTCTCGACGTCGAATTCCATCATGCGCTGGGCAACGAACTGGATCATTTGCTTGAGCAGATCAGCATCTGCCCCTTTCTCAACCAACTCGGTCAATGCGATAGTAGGTTTGGTCATCGTGGTTTCCCTGGTGAATGTTAGGTCTTCGCAAACTCAACGTTAGCCAAGAACCACGATGACCAACCTCTTTCGCCCGCAGGGCGCCTTCGGTTGGTTTAGTTACACCACTTCCTGGGACACGATCGGCGGTGACGGCGCGGCGGGTGGAAGGCGGGAGCGTCCAATGGACCCAGAACGGTGCGTCCAACTGGAACGGGGCGGGAATGCAGAAAAACGATGACTATGGGTTTGGAAAGGTGGACGCACGCGCGGCGGTCCGAATGGCGGAAAGCTGGTTGGAGCGCAGCACTGCGGCCAACGAGGCGTGCGTTGCCAGCACTCAGGCAATGCCAGCTGCCGTTGAACCCGGCAAACCCCTGATCCAGACGATGATGTTGGGCGAGGGGGCCAGGGTAGAGCATGTCGAAGTCGATTTGGACCTGGACGTGGGGCGGTACGGTGACGCTGTCGTCACCCTGGTGTCGCCTAGTGGCACGCGCAGTGTCCTTCTGGATCGCCTTGGCGTGTCCCCTGGGGACAACGGGGGAAGTGCCGGGGATGAGCGTTCGGGAAACCTGAAATATACCTTCATGTCCACGCAGCAGTGGGGTGAGCTGTCAGCAGGTGAATGGCGGCTGGAGCTGAGCAATAACGCAACGGCGCCCATGGCGCTGAACCAATGGGCAGTGCGTATCTACGGCGAACCGGGGAGCAACGACAGGTCGTTCTATTTTACGGACGAGTTTGCAGCGCTTGCCAAAAAGGAGGCGGCGCGAGGGATTATTCTAGGAATAGAAGGGCAGCGTAGCGTTTTCAACGCAGCGGCCGTTACCAGCAATGTCCGGGTGGATGTGCTGCAGGGCCAAGCCGAGGTCGCCGGTGCGGTGATCTCGATCAACGCAACACACACCTTCCAAACCGTGATCACGGGGGACGGCGATGACACGCTGATCGCGGGCCACCTCAATACGTGGCTCGATGGCGGGCGGGGCGCTAACCATTTGAGCGGGGGGGCAGGGCTGGATCGATTCATTGTCCATCGGCGCCCGGCCGGCGAAGATGTGATAACCGGGTTCGATGTACACAGGGGCGAGCAGATCAGCCTGGCCGGTTTCGACAACCTGGCTTATGACGGGTTGCAGATTGAGCAGCAGGGTGCCGACGCTCAGATCCGGCTTGGCGGTGGTCAGACGGTGACGCTCAAGGCATTGAATGCGGGGCAACTGACCGACCAGCACTTCACTTTCGAGCGCAATCCTCGTCCTGTCGATTCGAGCTTCTACACTCGGACCGCTGTCGTGCAAGCCGTCTTTAACGGGGCACCGATCACAATGAAAGGTGGCGCGAGCGGCGTCAGCTTTTCCACCGTGGGCGGGCAGTTTGCTGCGTCGTTGACTGGGGTGGTGCATGAGCGAACCGGCCCGAACGCGCAGACCTATGTAGTGGCTCGGCAGCCGGGGCAGACGGATTACAAGAATGCGTTGAGGGGGTTTCGCTACGGCGTGGACAAGCTTGATGTCAGCGCCACCGGGGCCATGAGTCTTTCGGACCTTCACCTGGCTGATCAGGGACGTGCGGTGATCAATGGTATTGCACTGGTCAATGGTGTTGACGTCAGTGCGCGAGCGGCTGACGGGCGCCTGGTGAAGCTGGTTTATCTGGATGCCGCGCAGAGCGCATCATTGGAGCCAGCAGACTTTATCTTTGCGCCGTCGGCAAGTGGTCGTGAAACGTTTGACGGCTTGCTCACGGTGGCATCGGTGCCCTCAGCGCACGTCTCGAATATGTTGGCAGGCAACCCGGCCATGGAGGTGGGGCAGGATCTCGTCCAGGTCGGCAGGCTTGCGGAAGATACCTTATCGCCGGTTTCGCGAGCTCCAGCGGCGATACAAATGCACGACACAGCGTTTGACCGGGTCAAAAGCATTCGTGAGAGCACTCTGAGCCTGGCGCAACTTCGCGAGCGGATGAACAAGGCGCATGAACCAATCAGTCATCCGGTTTCGCCAGGTAACCCTACCTCGGAGGCTGCACTGAACAACGCTATAGGCAATTTGGTCGATGCAATGGCAGCATTCGTGCCGTCGGCCCCGGCTTCGATGGTCTTTGCGCCAGCGCATTCTCTGCCCGGGGAGGCGCCGTTGGTGGCAAACGTCGCTTGACCTGCAAACCTGCGACGCCCCGCCAACCTAACGTTCGATGGCCGGGGCGGGATGCCGTGCGTGGCAACTGCGACGGGGCGGTGGTGCAGGCCGCGTTAGTGGCGCACCGGAATAGCGTGATGGTGTGTCTGTACCGCCTCGCCGGCTTTCGCCACTTCCCACGCATCCCGCGGCTCGTCCAGGTCGCGATTCAAGGTCTCTGGCGTCTTGAACGTGGTGTACAGCGTGGTCAGGGTCAGCAGCGCCAGGTAGCAGGCAATCGGCACCCAGGCGCCAATACCGGCGTTGCTGTCGCCTTCATGGGTGGCCATGACCACGGCGATGATCCCCGCGCCGATCATCGGCGCGATACCGCCGGCAATCACGGCAGACGCCTCGCGGGCGATGGACACGCCCATGTAGCGGTGCCGTGAACCGAACAACTCCGGCATCAGCGCTGCCTGGGTGCCGAACATGCCCCAGGTACCGATGCCCAGGGCAATGGAGATGGCGACGATGCTGGCGACGATGTTGCCCTGGCTCAGTACCCACCATACCGGGAAGGCCAGCGCCAGTTGCAGCAAGGCGAAGGCGCGGTACACCACCACGCGGCCGAAACGGTCACTGAGCTTGCCAGCGATGGGCACGGTGAGCGCGCCCAGGCTGGCGGCGCAGATCAAGGTCAGCACGCCCACCGGGCCCTTGAGGCCGACCACGCCGACGATGTAGCTGACGGCCAGGGCCTGGTAGATGGACGAACCACCGTTTTCGGCCAGGCGCAGGCCTATGCCGATCAGCAGGGTGGGTTTGGAGTGCTTCATGGCGCTTTTCAGCGGGTTGGCGCATTCCCGTTTCTGTGCCTTGAGGCGGATGAACGTGGGCGACTCCTTGAGGCGCAGGCGCATGTACAGGCCCAGGGCGACGATCACCACGCTGATGAAGAATGGCACCCGCCACAGGTAAGTCTGGGTGATGTTGTCGTTGCCGCTGACCACCAGAAAATACACCAGCGCTGCCAGGATAGTGCCCAGCTGAATGCCCAGGAACGGCAGCGCCGCGTAGAAGCCGCGACGGCCCTTGGGGGCGTACTCGGTCATCATCACCGCCGCGCCCGCCTGTTCGGCGCCAGCGCCCAGTCCCTGCAGCAAGCGCAGCACCACCAGCAGCACCGGCGCCAGGTAGCCCACCTGGTGGAAGGTAGGCAAGGCGCCGATCAGGGTGCTCGACAGCCCCATCAGCAGCACCGTGGAGGACAGCACCACCTTGCGCCCCACGCGGTCACCGATCAGCCCGAACACCACCCCGCCCAGCGGGCGTATGGCGAAGCCGAGGAAGTAGGTGCCGAAACTGGCGATCAGGCTCATGGCGCGGGTCTGCTCGGGGAAGAACAGCGGCCCGAAGATCAACGCCGAGGCCAGGGTGTACAGGGCGAAGTCGTAGTATTCCAGGGCGCTGCCCAGGGAACAGGCCCAGGCGGCGCGGTGCAGGTCTTTCTTCACCTGTGGGTCAGGCGTTTCAACGGTGTCGGACGGGGAGCGGGCGAGGGTCATGATCGTTCCTCCAGGCGCCTTCATGGCGTCTTGTTATTGATAGGCAACCGGTTGGGTTACAGGTTCAACCGCTGAATTTCCTGGAGCATCGCCTGCTCCATGACGTCGATGGGCGCGTCGTGCCCCGTGTACAGCTCGATCTGCCGGCAGGCCTGGTGCACCAGCATGCGCGTGCCGGCGACGGTGCCGCAACCCAAGGCGCGGGCCTGGCGCAGGAGGGCGGTCTGCACCGGTATGAAGGCCACGTCCATGACGATCAGGTGGCTGGCCAGGCGGCCGTCCAGCGGGTTGCTGTCTGGCTGTTTGAAGCCCACCGAGGTGGCGTTGATGACGATGTCGTAGTCCTTGGCGGCGAAGCGCTCGACACCGCCGCCCCAGCGCGCACCCAGGGACTGGGACAGTTCGCTGCCGCGTTCGGCACTGCGGTTGAACACGGTGACCTGGGCGTCGGCCTTCAGGCACCCGTATACCACCGCGCGGGCGGCGCCACCGGCCCCTACCACGGCGATGCGCTTGCCTTTGAGGCGGGTCACTTCCTGCAGGGCACGCACGGCACCCAGGTAGTCGGTGTTGTAGCCGGTCAGCACGCCGTCGACGTTGTTGATGGTGTTGACCGCGCCGATTACCTGGGCCGACTCGTCAATGGCGTCCAGGTGGGGCATAACCGCCTGCTTGTACGGCATGGACACGTTCATGCCGCGCACGCCCAGGGTGCGGATCGCGCCCACGGCGGCCACCGGGTCTTCGACGCCGAAGCACACGAAGGTGTAGTCCAGCCCAAGGGCCGCATAGGCGGCGTTGTGGATCTTGGCCGAGAGGGAAAACGGCGAACCCATGATCGAGCCGCACAGGGTAGGGAGTGATTGAGGCATGGTGGCATCCTTGTGAAGTAATCAGACGACGCTGGTCAGGCCGCCGTCGACGAACAGGGTCTGGCCGTTGATGAAATCGGCCGCTGGCGAGGCGAGAAACACTGCCGCGCCGCACAGTTCCTCGACCTTGCCCCAGCGCCCGGCCGGGGTGCGCTTGACCAACCATTGGTCAAAGGCGGGGTCGTCGGCCAAGGCCTGGTTCAGTTCAGTGCGAAAGTAGCCGGGGGCCAGGGCATTGATTTGCAGGCCGTGGGCGGCCCAGTCGGCGCACATGCCGCGGGTGAGCATGCGCACCGCGCCCTTGCTGGCCGCGTAAGGGGCGATGGAAGGGCGGGCCAGTTCGCTCTGCACCGAGGCAATGTTGATGATCTTGCCGTGGCCGCGGGCAATCATGTGCCGGGCCACGGCCTTGGACACATTGAACACGCCGTCCAGGTTGGTGCTCATCAGGCGGTGCCAATCCTGCTGGCTGAAGTCCTGCAGCGCCTGGCGGTGCTGGATGCCGGCGTTGTTGACGAGGATGTCGAGGGGGCCCAGGCGTTGTTCCAGGGCATCGACGGCCTGGGCGGTGGCGTCGTGGTCGGCAACGTCGAACACGGCGTATTCGGCGTTCAGGCCTTCGTCACGCAGCAGTGCGCAGGCGGCCTGGGCGCGTTCGGCATCACGGCCGTTGAGCACCACATGGGCGCCGGCCTGGGCCAGGCCGCGGGCCAGTGCCAGGCCGATGCCGCGTACGCTGCCGGTGAGCAGCGCCCGGCGCCCGTTCAGGCGAAAGCTGTCGATCATGCACGTCTCCCGGTATTGGATTTATGAGTTCAGGGATGACCCTACTGTCGACCCCTACCCCCCGTGCGTGCCAATCGTTTATGGTGATGCCGTGATCACCATTCATGATCACCAGCTAGGGGAGGCTGCATGGAACTCAAACACTTGCGCGCGTTCGTGGCGGTGGCCGAGGAGCTGCACTTTGGCCGTGCGGCCGAACGCCTGCATATCGTCCAGCCAGCGCTCAGCGCGCAGATCCGCGGACTGGAAGAGGACGTGGGCGCGCAGTTGTTCGAGCGCGACCGCCATGGCGTGGAACTGACCGAGGAGGGCGCGCTGTTCTTGCCGGAGGCGCTGGCCACTCTGCGCCAGGCCGGGCGCGCGCGGGAAGTGCTGCAACAGGCCGCGGCCGGCGAAGTCGGGGTGCTGCGCCTGGCGTTCGTGTCCTCGGTGCTGTCGCACTTGCTGCCGGCGCTGGTGCGCACCCTGGAACAGCGCTTCCCGCGCATCGAGCTGGAACTCAAGGACATGCCTTCGTTGCTGCAGGCGAGGGCGCTGCAGGACAACGCCCTGGACTTTGGCCTGGTGCGGCTGCCATTGAGCGCGCCGGGGTTGTACACGCGCATGTTGTTCGAAGAGTCGCTGGTGGTGGCGGTGCCCGAGGCCGACCCGCTGGCCAAGGTGCGCCGGGTGCAGCCCCAGGACCTGGCCGGGCGCCCGGCACTGGTGCTGGCGCGCAAATATGCGCCGGGGCTGCATGACCAGATGCTGGTGGGGTTTCAACGGCGCAAGGTGACGCTGACCATCGCCCGGGAAATGGGTGAGTTCACTACCTTGCTGGCGCTGGTGGCGGCGGGGCTGGGGGTGGGCATCGTACCGGCGGGAGCGGCCTCGGCGCTGCCGGCCGGGGTTGTCACCCGGCCTTTGGCGGTGGCCATGAGCGGCGCAGGTATCGGGGTGGCCTGGACGGGGCTGGAAAGCCCGCGCAAGCGGGCGTTGATGCAGGTGCTGGATGAGCTGTATCCGCCTGCCTGATGGGGCGCGCTGTGCCCGGGCGTCGCCCGCTCCTACGCGGTACCTGCGACGAACACCATGGCTACCCCATTCATGCAATAGCGCAACCCTGTGGGGGCTGGGCCATCGTCAAACACATGCCCCAGATGCCCGCCACACCGGTGGCAATGCACTTCATTGCGCTCCATGCCCAGGCTGCTGTCACGGCTGACATTCACGGCCCCCGCCAATGGCGCGGTAAAGCTCGGCCAGCCCGTGCCGCTGTCGAACTTGGTGCTGGATGAGAACAGGGGCAGTTGGCACCCCGCGCACGCGAACCGCCCGCTGCGGTGCTCATTATTCAGCGGGCTGCTGAACGGCCGCTCGGTGCCGGCATGGCGCAGTACATCGAATTGATCGTCATTGAGCAGTTGGTGCCACTGGTCGTCACTGTGGCGCACCTCGAATACCTCGTTCGCGGCCGGCTCGGCTGCCATGGCCAGGCGAAAGCGCCCGCTCATCAGGGCGAACGCGCCCAGGGACGTGACGGCGGCGGCCTGGATCAGAAACCATCGTCTGGATTGCATGTGGGGTCTCCTGGTGAGCGAACGGATAGCCAGAGTCTCGGCTTCTGCGCTTCCCCAAGTCCTCACGCAGGGTTAAACGTTTTGTGACGCCTTTGGCAATTTCCCTGCATTTCGTCCGGAAAAATACCGACGGTAGACGTAAAACCCGTTTTGCGGTCCTAGAATCTGTGGATCCAGGGATTCAGGAGGGCGTCATGGATATGTCAGCTGACCAACTCGCCAGTGTGGTTACCCTCAAGACCGCCGCACCCACGGGCACCGGCTGCATCGACAAAGTGCTGCGGGCCTTGCGCACCCATCTGGGCATGGACGTGGCCTTTGTCTCGCAATTTCGAACCACGGACCGTGTATTCGTCAACGTCGACACCGATGGCGAGGGCCCGATAAAGCCGGGTGATTGCTTGTCGCTGGACGTTGGCTACTGCCTGCGGGTGGTGGAGGGCGTGTTGCCTGAACTGATCGCCGACACCGCCGACTACCCCGTGGCCATGGAACTGCCCGAAACCCTGGCGTTGCCCATCGGCTCGCACCTGAGCGTGCCCATTTACCTCAGCGATGGTCGGCTGTACGGCACCTTCTGCTGCTTCGGCTACAGCGCCGACGACAGCCTCAACCAACGTGACTTGCTGGTGATGAAGGTCTTCGCCGAACTGATCGCCGACCGCATCGAAGGCGACCTCACCCAGGTACGCGACCGCGTGGCCAAGCACCGGCGCATCTCCGCGGTGCTGTCCAGCAACCAACCATCCATCGTCTACCAACCGATTTTCGACTTCCACGGCATGGCCATCTGTGGGTGGGAGTGCCTGTCACGCTTCAATGTCGAACCCATCCGCAGCCCGGACCAGTGGTTCAACGAAGCGGCGGACGCCGGGCTGGGCGTGGAACTGGAATGCCATGCCATCGCCGCCGCCCTGCGCGGTATGGACGCCTTGCCGTCGGGCACCTACCTGACCATCAACTGCTCCCCGCAACTGCTGCTCAGCGGCCGCCTGACCGAACTGCTCGGCCCGTGCCCGGCCAGCCGCCTAGTACTGGAAATCACTGAGCACGCCGTGGTCAGCGATTACACCGGGCTGATCAAGGCCCTCAAACCCCTGCGCCAGAACGGCGTACGCGTGGCCATCGACGATGCGGGCGCAGGCTACGCCAGCATGCGCCATATCCTGCAACTGCGCCCGGACATGATCAAACTGGACATGAGCCTGACCCAGAACATCGACACCGACCCGCAGAAACGCGCCATGGCGTCGGCGTTGATCGCCTTCGCCCGCGAGACCGGCAGCACCATCGTGGCCGAAGGTGTGGAAACCCAGTCCGAATTGGACGCTTTACGTTTGCTGGGGGCAAACAAGGTGCAGGGGTACCTGCTGGGTCGGCCACTGGCATTGCCGGATGCATTGGCGCTGGTGGAGCGGGTGGCGGTGAACAGCCTGGAGGACGCGCTGCCGAGGGTGACGTCGGGATGAGGGCCGGTACGGCGCTTCCCGGGTAAGGACTCCGCGCCCCCTCCACGCCTACTGGCCGTGCGGCGCCAGGAACGCAGCCTCCAGCAATTGCTGCGTGTACGGATGCTGCGGGGCGGCGAACACCTGCGCCGCCGGCCCCTGTTCCAGCACTTGCCCACCCTTGATCACCATCAACTGGTGACTCAATGCCTTGACCACCGCCAGGTCATGGCTGATGAACAGGTACGTCAGGTTGTACTTGAGCTGCAACGAGCGCAGCAGTTCCACCACCTGCCGCTGCACGGTGCGGTCCAGCGCCGAGGTGGGTTCGTCGAGCACGATCAGGGCCGGCTTGAGCACCAGGGCGCGGGCGATGGCGATGCGCTGGCGCTGGCCGCCGGAGAATTCGTGGGGGTAGCGGTGGCGGCTGTCGGGGTCCAGGCCAACCTCCACCAGCGCCTGGATGATGGCCTGCTCCTGGTCCTCGGGGGTGCCGATGCCATGGATGCGCAGGCCTTCACCGACGATCTGCGCCACGCTCATGCGCGGGCTGAGGCTGCCAAAGGGGTCCTGGAACACCACCTGCATCTGCCGGCGCAGCGGGCGGACCTGTTCGCGGCTGAGGCCGTCCACCGCCTGGCCGTGGAAGCGGATGCTGCCTTGGCTGGCGATCAGCCGCAGGATGGCCAGGCCCAGGGTGGATTTGCCCGAGCCGCTTTCGCCGACGATGCCCAGGGTCTGGCCGCGCGGAACGCTGAAACGGATGCCATCCACCGCCTTGACGTGGTCGACGGTGCGCTTGAAGAAGCCTTTCTTGATGGGGAACCACACCTTCAGGTCGTCGACTTCCAGCATCGTTTCGCCGGCCATGGTGGCAGCCGGTTCGCCACGCGGTTCGGCGCCCAGCAGTTCACGGGTGTAGGGGTGTTGGGGGGCGCTGAACAGTTGCTCGCAGTCACCCTGTTCGACAATGCCGCCCTGCTTCATCACGCACACCCGCTGCGCCACGCGCCTCACCAGGTTGAGGTCATGGGTGATCAGCAGCAAGGCCATGCCCAGGCGTTGTTGCAGAGACTTGAGCAGCTCGAGGATTTTCAGCTGCACGGTCACGTCCAGGGCCGTGGTCGGCTCGTCGGCGATCAGCAGTTCAGGCTCGTTGGCCAGGGCCATGGCGATCATCACCCGCTGGCGCTGGCCGCCGGACAGCTCGTGGGGCAGGGCCTTGAGGCGCTGGCGTGGCTGGGGAATGCCGACCATGTCCAGCAGTTCCAGGGTACGCGCGGTTGCGGCCTTGCCGGTCAGGCCCTTGTGCAGGCCCAGCACTTCGTTGATCTGCTTTTCGATGCTGTGCAGCGGGTTCAGCGACGTCATGGGCTCCTGGAAGATCATGGCGATGCGGTTGCCACGAATCTGCCGCAGGCGCTTTTCGTCCATGCGCAGCAGGTCCTGGCCTTCATACGTCACGGTGCCGCTGGGGTGGCTGGCGATGGGGTAGGGCAACAGGCGCAAGATGGAATGCGCGGTCACCGATTTGCCCGAGCCGCTTTCGCCCACCAGGGCCAGGGTCTCGCCGCGACGGATGTCGAAGCTCACGCCTTCCACCACCCGCGACGAGCGTTCGCTGGTGTCGAACTGGACTGCCAGGTCGCGGATTTCGATCAGGTTGTCGGGGTGCATGTCATTTCCTCGGGTCGAACGCGTCACGGGCGGCTTCGCCGATGAACACCAGCAGGCTGAGCATCAGCGCCAGCACGGCGAAGGCACTGATGCCCAGCCACGGCGCCTGCAGGTTGGATTTGCCCTGGGACACCAGTTCACCCAGCGATGGCGAACCGGCCGGCAGGCCGAAGCCCAGGAAGTCCAGGGCGGTGAGGGTGCCGATGGCGCCGGTGAGGATGAAGGGCAGGAAGGTCATGGTCGAGACCATGGCGTTGGGCAGGATGTGCTGGAACATGATGCTGCTGTCCCGCATGCCCAGGGCACGGGCGGCGCGCACGTATTCCAGGTTGCGCCCGCGCAGGAATTCGGCGCGTACCACGTCCACCAGGCTCATCCAGGAAAACAGCAGCATGATGCCCAGCAACCACCAGAAGTTGGGCTGCACGAAACTGGCCAGGATGATCAGCAGGTACAGCACCGGCAGGCCCGACCACACTTCCAGGAAGCGTTGCCCGGCCAGGTCGACCCAGCCGCCGTAGAAGCCCTGCAGGGCCCCGGCGATCACGCCGATGATGGAGCTGAGAAGGGTCAGCGTCAGGGCAAACAGCACCGACACGCGGAAGCCGTAGATCACCCGTGCCAAAACGTCCCGGCCCTGGTCGTCGGTGCCCAGCCAGTTCTGTGCCGACGGCGGCGCGGGGGCGGGCACTTTCAGGTCGTAGTTGATGCTCTGGTAGCTGAACGGGATGGGGGCCCACAGGCTCCAGCTGTGCTTGGCGGCGAGCAGTTGCTGGATGTAGGGGCTCTTGTAGTTGGCCTCCAGCGGGAATTCGCCGCCGAAGGTGGTTTCCGGGTAGCGCTCGAAGGCCGGGAAGTACCAGCCGCCGTCGTAATGCAGGGCCAGGGGCTTGTCGTTGGCGATCAGTTCGGCGCCAAGGCTGGCCACGAACAGAATCACGAACAGCCATAGCGACCACCAGCCGCGCTTGTTAGCCTTGAACCGCTGCAGACGGCGCTGGTTGAGGGGGGACAGGCTCATCTCAATGCTCCCTGCGTTCGAAGTCGATGCGTGGGTCGACCAGGCTGTAGGTCAGGTCGCCAATCAGTTTCACCAGCAACCCCAGCAGGGTGAAGATGAACAGGGTGCCGAACACCACCGGGTAGTCGCGGTTCACCGCAGCCTCGAAACTCATCAGGCCCAGGCCGTCCAGGGAGAAGATCACCTCCACCAGCAGCGAGCCGGTGAAGAAGATGCCAATGAAGGCCGACGGGAAGCCGGCGATCACCAGCAGCATGGCGTTGCGGAACACATGGCCGTACAGCACGCGGTGGTTGCTCAGGCCCTTGGCCTTGGCCGTGACCACGTACTGCTTGCCGATCTCGTCCAGGAAGCTGTTCTTGGTGAGGAAGGTCATGGTCGCGAAGTTGCCGATCACCAGTGCCGTCACAGGCAAGGCCAGGTGCCAGAAGTAGTCCAGCAGCTTGCCGCCCAGGCTCAGTTGTTCGAAGTTGCTGGAGGTCAGGCCACGCAACGGGAACCAGTCCAGGTAGCTGCCGCCGGCGAACACCACGATCAGCAGAATGGCGAACAGGAACGCCGGAATGGCGTAGCCGACGATGATCGCCGAGCTGGTCCATACATCGAAATGGGTGCCGTGGCGGGTGGCCTTGGCGATGCCCAGGGGAATGGACACCAGGTACATGATCAAGGTGCTCCACAGCCCGAGGGACACCGACACCGGCATTTTTTCCAGGATCAGGTCGGTGACCTTGGCGTCGCGGAAGAAGCTGGAGCCGAAGTCGAAGTGGGCGTAGTTCTTGATCATCAGCCACAGGCGTTCAGGGGCCGACTTGTCGAAGCCGTACTGCTTTTCGATTTCCTTGATCAGCGCCGGGTCCAGGCCCTGGGCGCCGCGGTAGCTGGAGCCGCCCATGGACACTTCCGCACCGCCGCCGGCGAAGCGGCTGGTGGCGCCCTCGAAGCCTTCGAGCTTGGCGATGGCCTGTTCCACCGGCCCGCCCGGCGCCGCCTGGATGATCAGGAAGTTGATGATCAGGATGCCGAACAGGGTAGGAATGATCAGCAGCAAGCGCTTGCAGATATAGGCCAGCATCTCAGCGCTCCTTGCCAGGCGAGTCGGTACCGGCGCTCACTGGAACGGCCGGTGTCACGTCGGGCTTGGCCCACCAGGTCATGGTGCCCACGTCATAGCGCGGCGACACGGCAGGGTGGCCCAGATGGTTCCAGTAGGCCACGCGCCAGGTCTTGATGTGCCAGTTGGGCACCAGGAAGTAGTTCCACAGCAGCACCCGGTCCAGGGCGTGGGCGTGGCTGACCAGGCTTTTTCGGGTTTCGGCGTTGATCAGGCTTTCAGTGAGCTGGTCGATGGCCGGGTCCTTGATGCCGATCCAGTTGTAACTGCCGGAGCGGTCGGCGCTGGCCGACTCCCAGAACTCGCGCTGTTCGTTGCCCGGCGAGTCGGACTGCGGGAAGCTGGACACCATCATGTCGAAGTCCCGCGAGCGGCGGCGGGTGACGTACTGGGAGGCGTCCACGCGGCGCAGCACCAGCTCGATGCCCAGGTCCGCCAGGTTGCGCTTGTAGGGCAGCAGCACCCGTTCGAACTCGGGCTGGGCCAGCAGGAACTCGATGCTCACCGGCTTGCCGGTGGTGTCCACCATGCGGTCGTTGACCACGTGCCAGCCGGCGTCCAGCAGCAGTTTGTACGCCTGGCGCTGTTGGTCGCGGATCATGCCGCTGCCGTCGGTGACCGGGTTCCTGAACGGCGTGGTGAACACCGCGTCAGGGATCTTGCCGCGCAGCGGTTCGAGTATTTTCAGCTCGTCGGCATCCGGCAGGCCGGAGGACGCCAGGTCGGAGTTTTCGAAATAACTGTCGGTGCGGGTATAGGCGCCGTTGAACAACTGGCGGTTGGTCCATTCGAAATCCAGCATCAGGCCCAGGGCCTGGCGCACGCGCACGTCCTGGAACAGTGGCCGGCGCAGGTTGAAGATAAAGCCCTGCATGCCCACCGGGTTGCCGTTGGGCAGTTCTTCCTTGATCAGGCGTTTTTCGCGCACGGCCGGAATGTCATAGGCGGTGGCCCAGTTCTTCGCGGTCATTTCCAGCCAGTAGTCGAAAGCACCGGCCTTCAGCGCTTCCAGGGCCACGTTGTTGTCGCGGTAGTAGTCGGTGGTCAGCACATCGAAGTTGTACGAGCCGCGGTTGATGGGCAGGTCCTTGGCCCAGTAGTCCTTGACCCGCTCGTAGCGGATCGAGCGCCCGGCGTTCACGGCCGCCACCTTGTAGGGACCACTGCCCAGCGGGGGCTCGAGGCCGCTGCGGTTGAAGTCGCGGGTGGCCCAGAAGTGCTTGGGCAGTACCGGCAGTTGCCCGAGGATCAATGGCAGCTCGCGGTTGTCCCGGGTCTTGAAGTCGAAGCGCACCTGCAGCGGGTTTTCCTCGACCACGTCGGCGACCCCGGCGTAATAGGTGCGGTACAGCGGCGAGCCGTCTTTCATCAGGGTGTTGAACGTAAACACCACGTCTTCGGCGCGCATCGGGTGGCCATCGTGGAAGCGGGCTTCGGGGCGCAGGGTGAAACGCACCCAGCTGTTGTCCGGCGCTTTCTCGATGGTCTTGGCCACCAGGCCATATTCGGTCAGCGGTTCGTCCAGGCTCTGGCGCGCCAGGGTGTCGTAGATCATGCTGATGTCGCCTTCCGGCACGCCCTTGCTGATGAACGGGTTGAGGCTGTCGAAACCGCCGGAGCCGGCCGTGCGGAAGGTGCCGCCCTTCGGTGCGTCGGGGTTCACATAGTCGAAGTGCTGGAAATTGGCCGGGTACTTCGGGGCTTCGTTGTACAGGGTCACGGCGTGTTGCGGGGCGGCGTGGGCCAGCCCGCTCAGCAACAGGCCGCACACGGGCAGCAGGGCGCGCAGGCGCGTCATGGCAGGGTCTCCACGGGCTTGAGCCACCACGTGTTCAGCCCCAGGGTGTAGGGCGGCGTGGTGACGAAAGCGAAACGGTTGCGGTAGGCCAGACGATGGGCGTCCAGGTACCAATTGGGAATCATGTAGTGTTCGAACAGCAGCACGCGGTCCAGGGCGCGCGCGGCGGCCACCTGGTCATCGCGGCTCTGGGCGGCCAGCAAGTCGTCGAGCAGGTGGTCGACCACCGGGTTGGCGATGCCGGCGTAGTTCTTGCTGCCCTTGACGGTGGCCTGGCTGGAGTGGAAGTACTGCCACTGCTCAAGGCCCGGGCTGAGCGTCTGGTTGAGGGTCATCAGAATCATGTCGAAGTCGAACTGGTCCAGCCGCTGCTTATACTGGGCGCGGTCCACGGTACGCAAGCGGGCATCCACCCCCAGGCTTCGCAGGTTTTCGACATAAGGTTGCAGGATCCTTTCCAGGCCGGGATTCACCAGCAGCAATTCCAGGCGCAGGGGCTGGCCCTGTGCACCGAGCAGGCGCTGGCCGGACAACGTCCATCCCGCGTCGGCCAGTAGACCCAGGGCACGGCGCAGGGTTTCACGGGGAATGCCATGGCCGTCGGTGCGCGGCACCGTGAACGGTTGGGTGAACAGGGCGGCGGGCAGTTGCGCGCGGTAGGGGGCCAGCAGCAGGAACTCTTTGCCGGTGGGCAGGCCGCTGGCGCTGAACTCGCTGTTAGGGTAGTAACTGGTGGCGCGCTGGTAAGCGCCATTGAACAGCGCGCTGTTGGTCCATTCGAAATCCAGCAGCAGGCCCAGGGCCTCGCGCACGCGTACGTCGGCCAGGGCCGGTCGGCGGCTGTTCATGAACAGGCCCTGGGTCTGGGTGGGTATCTGGTGGTGGATCTGCGCCTTCACCACCTCACCGCGCCGCACCGCAGGGTAGTCGTAGCCATTGGCCCAGTTCTTGGCCTGGTGCTCCAGGTAGATATCGAATTCACCCGCCTTGAACGCCTCGAAGGCCACGTCGTTGTCGCGGTAGAACTCAACGTCCACGCGGTCGAAGTTGTACTTGCCGCGGTTCACGGCCAGGTCCCGGCCCCACCAGTCCTTGACTCGCTCGAACACCAGGCGCCGGCCAGGCACTACCTGGGTGATGCGGTAGGGGCCGCTGGTCACGGGCGGTTCGAAGGTGGTGGCCTGGAAGTCTCGGCCTTTCCAGTAGTGTTCCGGCAGGATCGGCAGTTCGCCCATGCGCAGGATCAGCAGCGGGTTGGTGCTGCGGCGGAACACGAAACGGATGCGCCGTGGGCCCAGAATATCGACCCGTTGCACTTCCTGCAGGCTGGTGCGGTACAGCGGGTGGCCTTGGGTGAGCAGGGTGCGGTAGGAAAACGCCACATCGCGGGCGGTGATCGGCTGGCCGTCGTTGAAGTGGGCCTCGGGGCGTAAATTGAACACCACCCAACTGCGGTCTTCGCTGTATTCCACGCTCTGGGCGATCAGGCCGTAGCTGGACGTGGGTTCATCGCCAGACGGGTCGTATTGCCCCGTGCCGACCATCAAGGGTTCGTTGAGCTCGCTGACCCCGTACTGGATGAAGTTCGGTGTGCTGACGGGGCTCGTGCCCTTGAAGGTGTAAGGGTTCAGAGTATCGAAAGTGCCAAAGGCCATCACCCGCAAGGTACCGCCCTTGGGCGCCTGGGGGTTGGTCCAGTCGAAATGGCTGAAGCTGGCGGGGTACTTGAGCGTGCCGAATTGGGCATAGCCATGGCTTTCGAACACCGTCGCGCCAGCGTGACAGCTCAAGACCAGTCCAAGTGTGAGCAGCAGGGGCGAACGCATCGAGTCAGAGATCCGGTTTATTACCGGTACAGTAACAGTTTGCAGGGGCTGGAAGAAGGGTTCGCGCGCAAGGTGCAGGGCGGGGAAAAGCGTCCGGTTCCGTCGAGGGGCACAGGCTAGGGAATCTTAGTAGGAATTGATCTCATTGCGCCACTAGATATGGGATGTTAGGATCATCCGGCTTTTTCAGGCCCCTGTCTGCACTTGGCAGGCAGGGGGGTCGTTTGCTCACTGTATTGCCTCTATTTTCGGATTCATTCCATGAACAACCGGTGCAAATACATCGGCGGGATCTCGCTCGCCCTGGTCTTTGGTTCACGCATGGCCCTGGCCGCTCAGGCCTCTGATTCGAGCCCGCTGTTGCTGGATGATGTGCAGGTCAACGCCACAGCGCAGCAGCCTTCGGAAAGTGGCGTGGTGGTGACACGCACATCCGCGGGCAGCAAGACGCAGGCTGATATCGCTGACATCCCGCAAAGCATCTCCACGGTGTCGCGCACGCAGATGGACCAGCAGAAGGTGCAGACCGTGGCCCAGGCGCTGAAGTACACCCCTGGGGTGTTCGCGGACTCCCGTGCCGATGGTTTGTTCGATGGCCTGTTCATTCGCGGGTTTGGCGGCTTCGGCGGCCTGGCCAACTTCTCCAAGTTGCTCGACGGCCTGCCCCTGGAAGCCGGGCAATACCTGGGCACGCCCGCGGTGGATGCCTACTTGCTGGACCGCGTCGAGGTACTCAAGGGGCCTGCGTCGGTGCTGTACGGGCAAACCAGCCCGGGTGGGGTGGTCAACATGGTCAGCAAGCGGCCCACCGACACACCGCTGCACGAGATCGAGCTGCAGACCGGCAGCCGCGGCGAGAAGGAAGTGGCGGCGGACTTCGGTGGGCCGCTGGACGACCAGGGTGTCCTGTCTTACCGCCTGACTGCCATGAGCCGGCGCGCGGACACCCAGATCGACCATACCGAGGAGCAGCGCGTGGCCATTGCACCAAGCCTGACCTGGCGACCGGACGACCAGACCTCGCTGACCCTCCTGGCCAGTTACCAGAAAGACCCGTCCAGCTATTACACCGGCTGGGTGCCGGCGCAAGGTTCGGTGCAGGGCAGCGGCACAGGCAAGATCTCCCGCACCTTCAACCCGGGGGAGCCTTCCGTGGACGCGTATGACCGCGAGCAGACCCTGCTGGGCTACCAGTTCGAGCACCGTTTCAATGACACCTGGACCGTGCGCCAGAACGCCCGGTACATGGACCTGAACAGCCTTTACCGGGGCTACATGGTCAACTACGTGAACCCGTACTCCACGGTACCCGGGGTCATCAACCGCCTGGCCGACCACAGCGTTGAACATGTGCGCAGTTTCAACCTGGACAACCAGTTGCAGGCCGACTTCGCCACCGGTGCCTTGCAGCACACCGTGCTGATGGGGCTGCAGTACGATGAGTCGCGTTCCAGCATGCGCCTGGGGCGTTCCTACACGGTGTCGGGTATCAGTTACGTCAACCCGGTGTACAGCGCGGAGGCTGTCGAAGGTATTCCCGCCACGACCACCGACACCGTGCAGAAAATGCGTCAGACCGGCCTTTACCTGCAGGACCAGGCCAAGTGGGACAAGTGGACGTTCATGGCGGGGTTGCGGCAGGACTGGGTGAACACCCGTACCGAGGACCAGGTGGGCGGCACCAACAGTTCGCGCTCCGATCAGGACCTTACCGGCCGCCTGGGTGTGGTGTACGCGTTCGATAATGGCGTTTCTCCCTACGCCAGCTATTCCACCTCATTCGAACCCACCATCGGCACCAATTACCAGGGCCAGGCGTTCAAACCCACCAAAGGCGAACAATATGAAATAGGGGTCAAGGTTCAGCCCGTGGGCTGGGATAGCTTCATCACCTTGTCGGCGTTCCAGATCAAACAGAAGAATGTGCGCACCACCGACCCCGAAAACGCGCTGTATTACGTGCAGACGGGGGAGGTGCGCATCCGCGGGGCCGAGCTTGAGGCACATGCCAACCTTACGCCACAACTGAGCCTGGTGGCCGGTTACTCCGTGCTGGACCCGCAGGTGACCAAGGACACCACGGCCTCCACCGAGGGTAACCGCCCGGTCTCGGTACCCCTGAACCAGGCGTCCGCCTGGGTGGACTATGCCTTGCGTGGGCCGCTGGACGGTATCAGCGCGGGGGTGGGGCTGCGCCACATCGGCAAGTCGTATGGCGATGTCGCCAACGACGTGTCCGTGGACGCCTACAACCTCATCGACGCCGCACTGCGTTACGACCTGCAAAAGGCTGCGGCGGCGCTCAAGGGCTGGTCGGTAGCGGTCAACATGACCAACCTCAATGACAAGCACTACGTAGCGTCGTGTTTCTCTGCCGGGGGGTGCTTCTACGGTGAAGGGCGCACCACGCTGGCCACGCTGAAATATACCTGGTGACCCGGTGGGGCTCGCCACGAGCCCCAACCTGCCTTATTTCCAGCGTGCAGCAGCCAGCCGGGCATTGACGGCCCTGGTGCCCAGCAGAGTGTCCAGCGTGTCGATCAGTGGCGTGAGCATGATCCGGGCAGCGGTAGCCGCTGCCTCTTCATCGCCGGCCACGATGGCATCGACGATGGCAATGTGGTCGGCCAGGCTGGGTTCCGGCAGCTCGACGTCGGCGAAGACGCCTTTGGTGTGGCTATGGATGGAGGCGTTGAAGTAGGCATAGAGCGCTTGCAGGGCGCTGTTGTGGGAGGCGGCGGCGATCGCTACGTGGAACGCGCGATCGCGCTCCAGGAATTCATCCAGGTCGCCCTGCGGTGAATATTCGCCGCGCCCTTCCAATGCCTTGCGCAGGCGCGTGATGTCCTGAGGCGTACGGCGTCGGGCGGCGAAGCGCGCGGCCTCGGACTCCAGCAGGCATTGCAGTTCGAGATGGTCGCGCAACCCGGCGCGGTTGAGTTGGTTGACCGTCTCTGCCGGGTCCAGCTCACGCCGCACATAGGTACCATCCCCCTGGCGCACTTCCAGCATGCCCGAGTGAGAGAGCACGCGGATGGCTTCGCGGATGGTATTGCGGCCCACCTGGAATTGCGCCACGAGCTCGGCTTCCCTGGGGATGCACTCGCCGATTTTCCACACGCGCTTGTCGATCAGGCTGCGAATGGCATCAATGGTCGACTCGACCAGCGAACGACGCTGAACAGGGGTGCTTGGGTTTTCCATGGTGCCTCTGGGGTCTGTAGGAAATGTATGCCAGCGAGGCAAGGCAAGGCGAAACAGGCGAGGAACGTCCGGGGTCGCGCATGAGCCTGTTTTCAACGCAGCATGGCCGAACTGGGATGCAGTTCGTACAGAGCCTGGGTGCCGGTGTACACGCGTTCCAGCGATTATACCGATCGGCACCGGGGCGGGGGAATGGGGATGCTGGGCATCCGGCTTCAGCTGGCCGCGGCCTGGGTCAGGGCCTTGACCCGCGCCTCGATGGCCTGGCGCTCTTCTTGGGTCAATACACCGCGATCCCACAACTCCATGGCGGCGGACAGTACCCAGCCGTGGAAGAACGCGCGGGCCACGTCACGGGTCTCGGCGCTCAGGGCCTCGATGACGGCGTCCAGGTGGGCGAGCTTGCGGGCCTTGAGGGCTTCGGGTGTTTCAGGGGCTTCGGTGGTCATGGTCAAACCTTGGCAGTAGCGCAGATTGCGTAGCAGCGGCTGCCAGGGCGGGTCACAGGCACAGCGCACGTTCCTGGCGCGGCCTGGCGGCCTCTGCTACAGGGGGCAGGTATCAGCGGTCGCGGTACACGACCAGGGTCTGGCCTGGCTTCAGCGCGCGCGCGGTGTTGGGGTTCCAGCGCTTGAGGTGGTTGACCTCGACATTGAAACGCTGGGCCACCACGTACAGCGAGTCGCCCTTGCGGATCTTGTAGCGGGTGGCGACCTGATGATTCTTGCCGTTGCCGGCGCTGGCCACGGCGGTAGCCTTGCCACGGCCCTTGGCCACGGCGCGGGTGTTGTCCTGCATCACCAGGGTCTGGCCGACCTTCAGGTGCATGCCCGACAGCTTGTTCCAGCGCTGGAGGTCGCGGACGTCGACCTTGTTGGCCTTGGCGATCAAGCTCAGGTTGTCGCCGCGCTTGACCTTGTAGGCCCGGCGACGGGCCGGCAGTTCGGCGCGGGCAATGTCTGCCATGACCTTGCGTGTAGGCGCCAGGCTCAGCAGTTCTTCCGGGCCCATTTTCGCCAGGCTCTCGGTCAGCATGTGCGCTTTGGCGGTCGGCACCAGCAGGTGCTGGGGGCCGTCCACGGTCATGCGCTGCTTGAGGGCGGGGTTGAGCTGGAACAGCTCGTCCTCGTCGATGTTGGCCAAGGCTGCCACGCGGCCCAGGTCCATCTGCTGGTTGACTTCCACCACCTCGAAATAGGGCTGGTTGGCGATGGGGTTCAGGTTCACGCCGTAGGCCTCGGGGGACATCACCAATTCCGACAGTGCCAGCAGCTTGGGCACGTAGTCCTTGGTTTCCTGGGGCAGGGGCAGGTTCCAGTAGTCGGTGGGCAGGCCCAGCTTCTCGTTGCGTTCGATGGCCCGGCTGACCGTGCCTTCACCGGCGTTGTAGGCCGCCAGCGCCAGCAGCCAGTCGCCGTTGAACATGTCGTGCAAGCGGCTCAGGTAGTCCAGCGCGGCGGTGGTGGAGGCGGTGACGTCGCGACGGCCGTCGTAGAAACGGGTCTGGCGCAGGTTGAAATAGCGGCCAGTGGACGGAATGAACTGCCACAGCCCGCTGGCATCGCTGCGCGAATAGGCCATGGGGTTGTAGGCGCTTTCGATCACTGGCAACAGCGCCAGCTCCAACGGCATGTTGCGCTCTTCCAGGCGCTCCACGATGTAGTGCATGTATAGGCTGCCGCGGCCGCTGGCATTTTCCAGGAACGAGGGGTTGCTGACGAACCACAAGCGCTGTTGTTCAACCCGCGGGTTCACCGCTACGCCATCCTGCAACTGGAAGCCCTGGCGCATGCGTTCCCATACGTCCTGGGGCGCCTGCTGGGCCTGCTGTACCTCGGGGAAAATGGGTTTTTGCTTGATGCGCGTGTTCAGGCTGTGCAGCCGAACGCTTTCGGCATCCGGAACCTGGCTCGTGCTTTGGCAGCCTGCCAGAACAACGGGCAGGGCCAGCGCGACGGCTTGTGCGAGCCGCGTCAATGCGTCGGAAGTGAAGGGCTTTCGAATGGTGGACGACATTGGCTGGGAGGAAGTTCCGGGCAAAAATGTCGGGCGATTCTAGAAACTGCCCTTCCCTGGGTCAACCTTTCAGAATTTTTCGACGTAACCGCAACCGCTTTAGAACTTATCTTTCCAAGCCCTTAGTGCAGCAAAAACAGTGTCGGGAGAAGGGTTTGCGTGGCCTGTCCGTTCGTCTGCTTTTTCTTTGACGCTGGCCTCGTGAACGCGCAAAAAGGGGTTGGTCTGTCGCTCCAGGCCGATCGAGGAGGGCAAGGTGATACGATTTTGCTCGCGCAGGCGGGTAACGTCGGCAAAGCGCTGGGCAACGTGCGGGTTGTTGGGTTCGACGGCACAGGCGAAGCGCAAATTGCTCAACGTATACTCGTGGGCGCAGTACACGGCGGTATCGTCCGGCAGTGCCGCCAGGCGTTGGAGCGATTGATGCATCTGCGCAGGGGTGCCTTCGAACAGGCGGCCACAACCGCCAGCGAAGAGGGTGTCGCCGCTGAACAGCAGCGGTTCGCTGCCACCATGGTAAAAGGCGATATGGCCCAGTGTGTGGCCGGGCACGGTGAACACCTGGAAGTCCAGGCCCAGGATCTGCACGGTGGCGTTGTCGTCCAGTGCCACGTCGCGAGCCGGGATGTTTTCATTCGCCGGCCCGTACACCGTGGCACCGGTAAGCTGCTTGAGTTCGGCCACGCCGCCCACATGGTCGTTGTGGTGGTGGGTGACCAGAATGTCGGTCAGTCGCCAGTCCGGGTGCTGCGCAAGCCAGGCCCGAACCGGGGCCGCGTCGCCCGGATCGACCACGGCGCAGCGCTTGCTTGCAGCGTCTTGTAACAACCACAGGTAGTTATCGTTGAAGGCTGGCAGTGCGTCGATCTGTATCATGGCGCGATTCGCTAAGCATTGAATAATGGTGCATCTTAGAGCCTGATGGGCTGTTGGTGAACCTCTTCGAGTGGAGACGGCAATGACCGATAAAGCGTTTGCGCAAGCTGACCCCGAATGGCTGGAGCTGATCGGCCAGGCCCGCGACTGGTTCGAAGGGCCGGTGGGGCACTTCCTGCTGCGTGAGGAACAGACGTTGCTCGAAGAGGAACTGGGCCGTTTCTTCGGGGGTTACCTGGTGCATTACGGCCCCAGCGCGCAAGTGCCGCCCCAGGCCCCGCAGGTACAGCGCAACGTGCGCCTGGGCGCGCCGTTGCCCGGGGTGGAGATTGTCTGCGAGGAACAGGCGTGGCCCCTGAGCGAGCACGCCGCCGACGTGGTGGTGCTGCAGCATGGCCTGGATTTCAGCCTGTCTCCCCATGGTCTGCTGCGCGAGGCCGCCAGCGCGGTGCGGCCCGGCGGCCACCTGATCATCGTGGGCATCAACCCCTGGAGCGCCTGGGGCCTGCGCCGGGCCTTCGCCCATGACGCCTTGCGCAAGGCCCGCTGCTTTTCCGCTTCGCGGGTAGGCGACTGGCTCAACCTGCTGGGCTTCGCGCTGGAGAAACGCCGCTTCGGGTGCTATCGTCCGCCGCTCGCGTCCCCCGCCTGGCAAGCCCGCCTGGCTGGCTGGGAGCGCCGCGCCGGGCGCTGGCAGAGTGCCGGCGGCGGCTTCTATATTCTGGTCGCGCGCAAACTGGTGGTAGGCCTCAGGCCCTTGCGCCAGGTGCGTCGCGAACCCATGGGCAAGCTGATCCCGTTGCCGATGGCCAAGGTCAATCGGCGCAACAGCGAATCCTGACATCGACGGATAGGTAGTAATGAGCGATAGCGTTGAAATCTTCACCGACGGTGCCTGCAAGGGCAACCCGGGCGTCGGCGGTTGGGGTGCCCTGCTGGTATGCAAGGGTGTGGAGAAGGAGCTGTGGGGTGGCGAAGCGGCCACCACCAACAACCGTATGGAACTGATGGCCGCCATTCGTGGCCTGGAAGAGCTCAAGCGGCCGTGTGAAGTGCTGTTGGTGACCGACTCCGAATACGTGATGAAAGGCATCAACGAATGGATGGTCAACTGGAAGAAGCGCGGCTGGAAAACCGCCGCCAAGCAGCCGGTGAAAAACGCCGACCTGTGGCAACTCCTGGACGAACAGGTTGGCCGCCACACCGTGACCTGGAAATGGGTGCGCGGGCACACCGGGCATCACGGCAACGAACGGGCTGACCAGTTGGCGAACCGCGGGGTGGATGAGGTTCGGGCGCTGAAGCGCTGAGCAGAGTGCATCCTGACGGCCGCTGCCTGCCCTGTGGGGGCGGGCGCCAGCTCGGGAAGCAGGCGCTGGAGTTTTTCAGGTAGCCCGTGGTGACCCTTCCCGAGCTTCGCCCGGTCCCACAGGGAAACGCCACTGCCGCAGCCCGCGCTTTAGGACCGGGCGCCAGCTCGGGAAGCAGGCGCTGGAGTTTTTCAGGTAATCCGTGGTGTCCCTTCCCGAGCTTCGCCCGGTCCCACAGGGAAACGCCACTGCCGCAGCCCGCGCTGTAGGACCGGGCGCCAGCTCGGGAAGCAGGCGCTGATGTTTTTCAGGTAATCCGTGGTGTCCCTTCCCGAGCTTCGCCCGGTCCTACTGGGAAACATCGCTTCCGCAGCCAACCCTGTGGGACTGGGCGCCAGCTCGGGAAGCAGGCGCTGATGTTTTTCAGGTAATCCGTGGTGTCCCTTCCCGAGCTTCGCCCGGTCCTACTGGAAAACATCGATTCCGCAGCCGATCCTGTGGGACCGGGCGCCAGCTCGGGAAGCAGGCGCTGATGTTTTTCAGGTAATCCGTGGTGTCCCTTCCCGAGCTTCGCCCGGTCCTACTGGGAAACATCGCTTCCGCAGCCAACCCTGTGGGACCGGGCGCCAGCTCGGGAAGCAGGCGCTGATGTTTTTCAGGTAGCTCGTGGTGGCCCTTCCCGAGCTTCGCCCGGTCCTACTGGAAAACATCGATTCCGCAGCCGATCCTGTGGGACCGGGCGCCAGCTCGGGAAGCAGGCGCTGATGTTTTCAGGTAATCCGTGGTGTCCCTTCCCGAGCTTCGCCCGGTCCCACTGGGAAACGCCACTGCCGCAGCCCGCGCTGTAGGACCGGGCGCCAGCTCGGGAAGCAGGCGCTGATGTTTTTCAGGTAGCTCGTGGTGTCCCTTCCCGAGCTTCCCGGTCCTGCAGGGCAATGGCTAATTCTTTGCCGTGCTCTTGCTTCCCAAAGCTCGCTCCATGCGCGCGATGCCGTCCTCGAGCAACGCTCGCGGGCAGCCGAAGTTCAAGCGCACGAATTGCCCGGCGCCTTCATCGGCGAAGTCCGTTCCCGGGCTCAGCCCCACCTTCGCTTCCTTCAGGAAGAAGGCATGCGGGTCGTTCAGGCCCAGGCCCGTGCAATCCAGCCACGCCAGGTAGGTGGCCTGGGGCGCGATCATGCTGACCCCTGGCAACCGGGTCGCCACGGCATTGGCCAGGTAATCGCGGTTGGCCTGCAAATACGCAATGACCTCCGCCAGCCACTCCTTGCCGTGCTTGAACGCCGCCTCGGTCGCCACCAGCCCCAGGGTGCTGACGCTGTCCACCATCCCCTGGCGCGCCGTGTTGAAACGGTGCCGCAGTGCCGGGTTCCTGATGATAGCGAACGCGTTCTTCATGCCGGCGATGTTGAACGCCTTGGTCGCCGACATCAGGGTGATGGTGCGCTGGGCAATTTCATCGTTCAGGCTGGCGATGGGAATGTGCTTGCGCCCGTCGAACAGGATCTGTGCATGGATTTCATCACTGATCAGCAGCGTGTCGTGCGCCACGCAGGCGTCGGCGATGGCCAGCAGCTCGGCGCGTTCGAACACCTTGCCCAGCGGGTTGTGCGGGTTGCTCAGGATCATCGCGCCGGCGGTGCCCAGCGCTGCATCCAGCGCCGCCAGGTCGGTGGGGTACAGACCATTGGCGTCGGCATGGAAAGGCAGGTCGATGCGCGGCAACTTCCAGTGCCCTGCGGCGTTGAGCAACGGCCGGTAGTTGGGCGTCTGTACCACGACCCCGGTGCCCGGTGCCAGCAGGCCATTGAGCGCCATGTTCACGCCCCCTTCCACACCTGGCAGGAAGACCAGTTCTTCAGGCGCAACCTCCCAGTCGAACAGCTCGCGCAGGGCTGTCACCAAGGTGTCGCGCAGGCTGTCCTGCGCCACGCCAGGTAGGTGGCCTGGGGCGCGATCATGCTGACCCCTGGCAACCGGGTCGCCACGGCATTGGCCAGGTAATCGCGGTTGGCCTGCAAATACGCAATGACCTCCGCCAGCCACTCCTTGCCGTGCTTGAACGCCGCCTCGGTCGCCACCAGCCCCAGGGTGCTGACGCTGTCCACCATCCCCTGGCGCGCCGTGTTGAAACGGTGCCGCAGTGCCGGGTTCCTGATGATAGCGAACGCGTTCTTCATGCCGGCGATGTTGAACGCCTTGGTCGCCGACATCAGGGTGATGGTGCGCTGGGCAATTTCATCGTTCAGGCTGGCGATGGGAATGTGCTTGCGCCCGTCGAACAGGATCTGTGCATGGATTTCATCACTGATCAGCAGCGTGTCGTGCGCCACGCAGGCGTCGGCGATGGCCAGCAGCTCGGCGCGTTCGAACACCTTGCCCAGCGGGTTGTGCGGGTTGCTCAGGATCATCGCGCCGGCGGTGCCCAGCGCTGCATCCAGCGCCGCCAGGTCGGTGGGGTACAGACCATTGGCGTCGGCATGGAAAGGCAGGTCGATGCGCGGCAACTTCCAGTGCCCTGCGGCGTTGAGCAACGGCCGGTAGTTGGGCGTCTGTACCACGACCCCGGTGCCCGGTGCCAGCAGGCCATTGAGCGCCATGTTCACGCCCCCTTCCACACCTGGCAGGAAGACCAGTTCTTCAGGCGCAACCTCCCAGTCGAACAGCTCGCGCAGGGCTGTCACCAAGGTGTCGCGCAGGCTGTCCTGCGCCACGCTGTAGCCCAGCATCGGGTGGGTCAGGCGCGCCTGCAGGGCCTGGATGATGCCAGGGGCCACGGCGAAGTCCATGTCGGCAATCCATAACGGCAGAACATCGGCCGGGTAGCGGTTCCATTTGGTGCTGCCGGTGTCGTGCCGGTCGTGGACGGTGTCCAGGTGAGATGTCATGGCCGTGGGGCGCTCCAGTCGGTTCAGGGCGTTAATATGCGGTAGCCGAACCCGGCTGGCAACGATGTTCCCGCCGCCCACCTGTGCTAAAGTGCACGGCTGTTCCCGCTGTTGAAATGACGAGAGTGTTGTACCCATGGCGACGAGATACGTAGTCCTCGATACCGAAACCACCGGTATGCCGGTCACCGATGGCCACCGGATCATCGAGATCGGTTGTGTCGAAGTCATCGGCCGGCGCTTGACCGGGCGCAATTTCCACGTGTACCTGCAGCCCGACCGCGAGAGTGACGAGGGCGCCATCGGCGTTCACGGTATCACTGACCAGTTCCTGATCGGCAAGCCGCGTTTTGCCGAAGTAGCCGATGAGTTCTTCGAGTTCATCAAGGGCGCCGAGCTGATCATCCACAACGCGGCGTTCGACGTTGGCTTCATCAACAACGAATTCGCCTTGATGGGCCAGCTCGACCGGGCTGATGTGACGACCTACTGCACGGTGCTCGACACCCTGGCCATGGCCCGTGAGCGCCACCCGGGCCAGCGCAACAGCCTCGATGCCCTGTGCAAGCGCTACGGGGTAGACAACTCGGGCCGCGAGCTGCACGGCGCATTGCTCGACTCCGAGATTCTGGCGGACGTTTACCTGGCCATGACCGGTGGCCAGACCAGCCTGTCGCTGGCGGGCAACGCCAGTGACGGCGCCGAGGGCTCGGGCAACCAGGGCAGCGAGATCCGTCGCCTGCCGGCCGACCGTCGGCGCGCGCCGGTGATTCTCGCCAGCGAGGCTGAGTTGGCGGAGCACGAGGCGCGCCTGGCGGTCATCGCCAAGTCGGCCGGTGCCCCGGCGCTATGGACTCAACTGCTGGAGGCGCAGCAGGGCGCGTCGGCCTGATGGCCAGCGCCGGCATCAGTGTGCGCGTGGCCGATGACGGCTTCGCGCCCTATGTGCTGGGCAGTGAATACGCTTTTCAAGTGCGTGGCTACGCCAGGCCGCAGATCGGCCGGCCAGTGGCCCAATGGCCCGTCGAGCCCGTGACGCCTTACCGAAAATGCTACGGCATCGACCCCGACGAGTTCAGCAGCTACCGCGACAAGGACGACAGCGCCATCTTCGTCGCCTGGCTCGACGGCCAGGCGGTGGGCCATGTGGTGGTCAGTACCAATTGGAACGGGCTGGCCCATGTGGATGAGCTGGCCGTGCACGCACCGGCTCGCCGCCATGGCGTGGCCCGAGCGTTGCTGGATGTGGTCAGTTGGTGGGCGCGGAAAAAGTGCCTGCCGGGGGTGATGCTGGAAACCCAGAACAACAACCTGGCGGCCTGCCGGTTGTATGAAGCCTACGGGTTCGAACTGGGCGGGCTGGATCATCTGCGCTATCGCGGCATCGACCCGCAGACCAGTGAGGTGGCGATGTTCTGGTACCTGATGTTCTAGCGTGATCTCCAGCACTCAAGGGGTCAGCAACGCCTGGCCTTTCTGCTCGACGATCTCCAGCAGCGCCTTGAGCGCCGCGCTCGGTTCCTGGCCCTTGAGTGTCAGCGCATACAAGGTCACCGGCAGCGCTGGCGAGATCGGGCACACAGCCAGCCCGGCCTCGCGAGCCCCGGCGGCGGTGAACGGGTCGACCACGGCCAGGCCTTCTCCCGCTTCCACCATGCTGCGCATCATCGAATAGTTCTGCACCCGGGTCTGCACCTTGGGCGCAGGGCGCAGGGCTTCCAGGCGCGCGTCGAGACCCAGGCTGATAGGGTCGTGGCCTTCCAGTCCGATCATGGCTTGCCCCGCCAACTCCTGGATACCGATGTATTTGTGCTTCGGCGACAGCCAGCCATGGGGGGCCAGCAGGTGCAGTTTGCCTTCCAGCAGGGCGGCACACTGGATGTCCGGGTGGTTGGGGTCGTGCAAGCTCAGGCCCAGTTCGCCCTCCCGCAGCAGCAGGCTGCGCACGATGGTGGTGGTGGGTTGGCTCAGCAGTTGGCAGGGGGTGTCCTGAAAGCGCCGGCGCAGGGCGGCGAGGCTCTGGGGCAGCAGGCGGTGAGCCAGGGCTTCGGTGCAGACGACCCGCAAGGGTGTTTCCTGATGCAGGCGCAGGTCGGCGGCGACCCGGCGTATCTGTTCCAGCGGCCCGTCCAGGAGGGTCAGGGCCGTGGCCAGCTTCAGCGCTTCGTCGGTGGGCTGGAAGCGCCCGCGCACCCGGGCGAACAGCAGCAGGCCGCTCTGGCTTTCGGCGTCCTGGAGCAGGGCGGCGATGCTGTCCTGGGGCAGTTGCAGCAATTCGGCGGCAGCGCTGAGGCTGCCGCCGTGCATGAGCGCCTGAATCACTTCAATGTGGCGTAGTCGCATGGATGGAGTCCGTGCCCGGGGAGGGGAGCGTGCATGCTCGAACGGCCATTATGCCGGGCGATTCGCCACCACCGCCAGCGGCGCGGGGACGGCTCAGGGGATGCGGACGATCTCGACGCCGCTCTGCACCAGCTGAAACCGGTCGTCGCCCAGGTGGGTGACGCGATCGCCAATGGCCAGGCGATAGGTGGTTCTTGGAGCCGCAGCACTGCTGCCATCAGCCTCCACTGTGGCTTCCTGGAATTCATGCACCGGGTAGATCCGACCTTCGGCATCCCGTGCATGAAACTGTCCAACGAGTACTGCAGCCATTGAATTACAACCTCTGAATATATCCACGTGTGAAACTTGCGCCTTGTAGACCACTGTTTTAGCTGGGAAGTTTTACCGTCGATGAAAAAAAACCGCCGTGGCGATCCGGGAAGGCAAAGCACGCCAGGCTCATCTATACCTACACCTTCTTTTTGCATTAAAGGGTGGAGCAGTCATGAGCAAGGTGTATTCGGTGGCCGTCCTGGTCGGCAGCTTGAGAAAAGCATCCCTCAACCGCAAGGTGGCCCAGGCGCTGATTGCCCTGGCTCCGCCGAGCCTGTCGTTGAAGATCATCGAAATAGGCGACCTGCCGCTGTATAACGAAGACATCGATGGTACACCACCGCAAGCCTATGCGGCGTTTCGTCAGCAGCTCGGTTCGTCGGATGCCGTGCTTTTCGTCACCCCGGAGTACAACCGCTCGGTGCCAGCGCCGCTGAAGAATGCCATCGACGTGGGGTCGCGTCCTTATGGAAAGAGTTCCTGGGCCGGCAAGCCAGGGGCGGTGATCAGTGTGTCGCCGGGGGCCATTGGCGGTTTTGGTGCCAACCACCACTTGCGCCAGTCGCTGGTGTTCCTGGATGTGCCGTGCATGCAGCAGCCGGAGGCTTACGTGGGAAATGCGGCGGCCTTGTTCGATGAAGCCGGGGCGTTGGCCGAGAAGAGCAAACCCTTCCTGCAGGGCTTCATTGATGCCTACGCGCAGTGGGTGGAGCGCTACCACAAGGCGTGATGCGGCAGCGCCCTTCCCGAACTCCGTCCGGGCCCCCAGCTGACCGCGTTACCCTGCGGGGCCGGGGGCACACCGGCGACGCATCAGCACGCCTGCGGCATCTCACCGGCCGCCAGGCGCCGGTTGATGTCTTCGATCACCCCGGGCAGCTCGTTGATGGTGTCGATCAGGTAGTGCGGCCGCGAGCCTTCGAACAGTGTGTGGATGCGCTTGCGCTCGCTGTCCAAGGTCGCTGCATCCAGCGCTTTGTAGCCTTCGTACGTCACCCCCAGGGCATTGCCCGAGCACACCAGTGCCACCGTCCACATGCCGGCGCGGCGACCCTCCAGAATGCCTGGCACGGTGTCATCCACCTTCACGCACGCCGCCACGTCATCAATGCCCAGGGCGATGACGTTGGCCAGTGCCTGAGATGGCCATGGGCGGCCATCGGGCACCTCATCGGTCGCCACCACGTGGTCGGCGACGTAACCATTCTGGCGGGCCAGTTCCACCACCTTTTCCATGACCATCGCCGGGTAGCCTGAGCACGAGCCGATCTTCAGGCCATCGTTGCGCAGGGCAGTGATGGTGGCCAGCGCGCCGGGAATCAGGGCCGAATGCGCCGCTATCTTTTCGATCTGCAGTGGCATGAAGCGGTTGTAGAGAGCGGTCACGTCCTCGTCGCTGGGCGCGCGGCCAAACACCTTGGCGTATCGCTCGCTGATCGCCGGCACGTCGCACAGGGTGCGGATGTGGTCCCACTTGCCCATGCCCATGGGGCCGCGGGCTTCCTCGATGGACACCTGCACATCGAACTCGGCGAAGGCCTCGACGAAGATCTGCGTGGGTGCGAACGAGCCGAAATCGACGACGGTACCGGCCCAATCGAGGATCACGGCCTGGGTTTTGCTCGGGTTGCTGTAGTTCATGATGACGGTCCTGAAACAAAGGCTTGAAGGTCGAAAAAAGCGGCAGTTCAGCTATCCAGCACTTCCATCTCGCGCAGCACCTGGGCCACGGCATCGACGGCGGCTTGCATGCCGCCACGGTCCACGCAGCCGATACAGCCGATGCGGAAGGTGTCCACCTGGGTCAGTTTGCCCGGGTAGAGGATGAAACCCTTGGCCTTGACCCGCTCGTAGAAGTCCGTGAAGCGGTAGCGCGGGTCTCGCGGGGCGTGGAAGGTGACGATGATCGGCGCCTGGATGGCGGCCGGCAGGAAGCTGCGCAGGCCCAGCGCGGCCATGCCGTCCAGCAGCGCCTGGCAGTTGTCGGCGTAGCGGACGTGACGGGCGCTCAGGCCGCCTTCCTCGTTGTACTGCAGCAAGGCTTCGTGCAACGCCGCCACCACATGGGTAGGGGGGGTGAAACGCCACTGGCCGGTCCTGGCCATATAGGCGTGCTGGTCATGCAGGTCCATGGCCAGGGAGTGGCTGTTGCCTTCGGCCTGGGCGAGGGCGGCCTTGCTGGCGAACACGAACCCCATGCCCGGCACGCCTTCCAGGCACTTGCCGGACGCGGCGACCAGCGCGTCGAAGGGCACCTGGCGGGCGTCGATGGGCAGGGCACCGAACGAGCTCATGGCATCGATGATCAGGCGCTTGCCATGGCGCGCCACCACTTGGGCGATTTCAGGCAGAGGGTTGAGAATGCCGGTGCTGGTCTCGCAATGGATCAGCGCCACATGGCTCACGCTGGGGTCTTGCGCTAGCAGTCGGTCGACATCGGCGGCAGTGGTGGGCTGGTCCTCGGCGGTCTCGAAAGTGCTACAGGCGCGCCCCAGTACCTTGCATATCGTCGCCAGGCGCTGGCCGTAGGCGCCATTGATCAGCACCAGCACCTTGCCGTCGCGGGGCACCAGGGTGCCAATGGCCGCCTCCACCGCGAAGGTGCCGCTGCCTTGCAGGGGCACGCAGTGATGGCTGGCAGCGCCGTTGATGATGGCCAGCAACTGTTCGCAGACGCTGGCGGTCAACTGGTTGAAGCGGGCATCCCATGACCCCCAATCCACCATCATCGCCTGACGCGTACGGACCGAGGTCGTCAATGGGCCTGGGGTTAGCAGGAGGGGGGCGATGGTGCTCATGGGTATTCCTCGCAAGCGATGGGCTGAACCTAGGGCGCCTAAGTTGCAATTGCGCGAGGCATCAATCAAATTGTTTGTTGTTATCCCAACTATAAGTCAGGCCGATTCATGAACCTGTTCCAACTGCGAGCCTTCGATGCCGTGGCCCGTGAGGGCAGCTTTACCCGGGCTGCCGAGCGTCTGTTCATCAGCCAACCGGCGGTAACCGGGCACGTGAAAGCGCTGGAAGAGCACTACCAGATCACCCTGTTGCGACGCACCGCCCGACGGGTGGAACTGACCGAGGAGGGCACGCGCCTGGCAGCGATCACACGCGCGATGTTCGGCCTGGCCGACGAGGCCCAGGCGATGCTGGAAGCCAATCGCCAGTTACTCACCGGTCGCCTGGAAGTGGCCGCCGACGGGCCGCACCGGGTAATGCCCATGCTCGCTGCCTTGCGCGCCAGGTACCCGGGCATCACCGTGAACCTGCGCCTGGGCAACGCCCAGGAAACCCTGGCGGCGCTGACCGCCGAGCATGTCGACGTGGCGGTGATGACCGAGGTAGAGCCGCGCAAGGGCCTGCATTTGCAGACCCTTGGCCTGTCGCAGATCTGTGCGCTGGTGCCCGCCGGTCACCCATGGGCGCGGCAGACCGTGGACCTGGGACAACTGGATCAGCAGATCATGGTGTTGCGCGAGCCCCACTCCATTACCCGTCGTACCTTCGACCAGGCGTGCGCCCACGCAGGCGTGGTGCCGCGGGTGTTGCTGGAACTGGACAGCCGCGAGGCAGTGACCGAAGCGGTGGCAGCGCACCTGGGCATTGGTATCGTCTCGTCGGTGGAGCTGGGGCACGACCCCAGGGTGGTGGCGGTGCCGTTGCGCGGGGAAGGGCTGCAGAACCGGCACATGATCGGCTGCCTGGAGCGGCGCCGAGCGCTGCGGCTGATCCGTGCGTTTCTCGAACTCGCCCCCCTGGCGTGAGCCAAAGCACGCTGGCTGGCAAGGCTGCTCCCACAACGTATAAACTGGGAGGATGCGCTGATCGTTACCGGTATCGGCGCCAGAGAAAGAGAGTTGAAATGGGCGCACAGTGGAAAGCTAAACACAGAGAAGCAGCAGCCAACGCCAAAGGGCGCATCTTCGGCAAGCTGTCCAAGGAAATTTCGATTGCCGCGCGGGCCGGTACCGACCCCGACACCAACGCGCGCCTGCGGCTGGTGATCGAGCAGGCCAAGAAAGCCTCCATGACTCGCGAAACCCTGGAGCGCGCCATCAAGAAAGGCGCGGGCATCGGCGGCGACGCGGTCAACTACACCCTGGTCAAGTACGAGGGCTTCGCCCCGCATCAGGTGCCCGTGATCGTCGAATGCCTGACCGATAACGTCAACCGTACCGTGTCGCAGATCCGCGTGCTGTTCCGCAAGGGCACCCTGGGCGCGGAAGGCTCGGTGTCGTGGGACTTCAACCACGTAGGAATGATCGAAGCCACCCCGGCCAACGGCGACGCTGACCCGGAAATGGCTGCCATCGAAGCCGGCGCCCAGGATTTCGAGCCGGGCGAGGAAGAGGGCGCGACCCTGTTCGTCACCGACATCACCGACCTGGATGCCGTGTGCAAGGCGTTGCCTGAGCAGCACTTCACCGTGGTGGCGGCGAAGATCGGCTACATGCCGAAGAACCCGGTATCGGGCCTGAGCGACGAGCAGATGGCCGAAGTCGAAGCGTTCCTGGAAGCCATCGACGAGAACGACGACGTGCAGAACGTCTACGTCGGCCTGGCCGGCTGATACCGGCGCACCCGGTCTCACAAACGGTGCGTGCCACACCGTGATTCCGCTGTGGGACCGGGCGAAGCTCGGGAAGCAGGCGCTGCGGTGTGACGGCCAGTGCGCGTCATCGGCTTCCGGAGCCTTCATCAATTCTGCAAGGGTATGACCTCAGCGGTGCAGGTCGGCCTTGAGGCGTTCCCCGGCATACGCCTGGGCCTGGGCCGCCTGTTGCACCAACGGCCCCAGCCCGAAGAATTCATGGGTCACGCCACTGTAGACCCGGCGCTCCACGCTCACCCCGGCCGCCTTCAGCGCGGTTTCCATCAGTGCCCCATCGTCACGCAGGGGGTCGACCTCGGCATTGATCAGCGTCACCGGTGGCAGGCCCTGCAGGTTGGCATGCAGCACGTCCAGGCGTGGGTCCTGTTTCTGCGCCGGGTCCGCAAGCAACTGGTTGAAGAACCACGGCATCATGGCCGCATTCAGCGGTTTGGCATGGGCGTATTTGCCGTACGATTCGGTATCGCTACCCGTCTGCGTGACAGGGTAGATGGCCAGTACCTGCTTGGGCGCCGCCAGGCCCTGCTCGTGGGCGGCGATGGCGGTGGCCAGTGCCAGGTTGCCGCCGGCACTTTCGCCAGCCAGTGCCAGGTGCTGCGGGTCGCCGCCCACGGCCTTGGCATAATGAGTCAACCAGCGGTATACCGCCACGCCATCATCGGCGGCCGCCGGGAATCGGTCTTCCGGGGCGCGGCGGTAATCGATGGACACCACCACCGCGTCAGCCAGCTTGGCCAGTGCACGGGCACTGCTGTCGTAGACCTTGCGGTCGGCCAGTACCCAGCCACCACCATGGAAATACAGGATCACCGGTTTGTAGTTATCGCCTGGCGGGGTGTAGACCGTGGCCGGAATCTGCCCTGCCGCACCGGGCACCGTGCGGTCGTAGGCGCTTACCTCGGGCACCAGCACCGACGGGTCGCTGTCCCGGCCCTGGTCGGCCATCAACGCCTTGGCGGCATCCGCCAGGGTGGGCTGCAGCCGCGCGGTGTCGACGTCCAGGTTCTCGATGGGTTGCGGGTTGAGGCTGGCGAGTTTGGCCAGCACCTGGGCCATGTCGGCATCGGTGCGCAGGTTGGCGGCTTCGATCTGCGCCAGTTGTTCGGGGTCAGGTGGCTTGGGCGTGCTGGAGCAGGCAGCCAGGGCCAGGGATAACAGGACGAGCAGAGCTTTGGACATTGGTACGGGGCCTGAACGGTCAAGGTCGCTTCACTATAGGCGAAATTGCCCCGGGTAAATATGCAGCACCACCGTTGGCCGCAGGCTTGGTTTGCTGGGCGCTTCTCGACACAGGAGCGCCACCATGGCCAACACACCCGAACTACCTGCGGCCCACCCCCACACCACGTTAGCCCTTCAGCGCCTGCCAGGCTGGATGACCGCGCTGGACAAACCGACGCTGGACGCCCTCGGGGCGAGCCTGTTGAGCGAGCAATACCTTCCCGGTGGCAAGTGGGCCACCTGGTTCAGCCAGGCGCCAGTGGCACGCCAGCAAGCGCTGCTCGCCAGCCAGAAAGCCCGCGCCGCTGCCCGCGCGGCGGTTTCGGCGGCGCTGGGTGAATTCAAGAGTGTGCTGGCGTTCGCCGAACCATTGCTCAACGAGCGTCTGACGCGACTGTGCGGGCGCGCGGTGAACGTCCACGAAACGGTACTGGTGCAGGTGCACGAACAGGCATCGTGGCTGGGGTCGGCAGTCACGCGGACCCCACTGGAACAGAGCCTGTTGATGGCTGCGCTGCACAACTTCAACCGGGACCAGGCGTTCGATCCCAACAGCGGCCTGGTCGCGCGTGACGGCTATACCATTGACTATGTGACCGCACCGACCCTGGAGCGTCTGCCGCCGCCGAACGCGGGCGATCAGAGCGGCGACTTCAGCGACTTGTTGCCCGAGCAGGCCGACTTCCCGGTCTTTCAATTCAAGGCAGGCAGCAAGCTGTCCCTCACCGCCGATGCCTTCGCGCGTGAGTGTCGAGACCTGGACATCGGGCGCCAGTACCAGCAATACCTGGATCAGGTGTTGCATCCAGCGGCCGTGCGCGCAGCCCTGCTGGCGGCACGGGCCGCAGAGCTGGAGTGCGTTCGCCAGGTGGCGCTGCTCAAGGGTGATATCGACGCGGCCACCTTCGCCATGTTCGACCAGGTGATCGCGGGCAAACCGTTGCTGCGTGAGGGCCTGCCGATGCAGGCCATGCAGTTGGAGATACTGCACGCGGTGTTGCATGACGTGGTGGTCTTCAGGCCCGTGACCGCCGAGGTTACCCCGTTGTGCATCGTATGGATACCGGGCGACAGCCAAGCGCCGCTGCGCCAGTATGCCAGCAGCGCGGCCTTCATTACGCAATTGGCCAACCGCCTGCGTGCCCCTGGCTACCGCAACGAGTTCCTCGGCCGTGTGGACATGGCCACGCGCCCTGACTTCCTGCAGCGCCTGACCGCACAGCTGGCTCGCGAACGCATCACCCTGGGGGCGTTGACGTCCACCCTGCGGACGCCGTTGCTCGGCCACCTGCACGACCGACACATGGCATGGCTGCGCAGCCAGGCGGCGTGCCTGGCGATCCCCACCGCACGGGTGGACCACCTGGCAACGCTGGACCGCTGGGAGGGTTACCTGCAAAGCGGTATCAATGTGCTGAACTTCGCCGCATTGTTCATCCCCGGTCTGGGTCAGGTGATGCTGCCCGTCATCGCGGCCCAGGCCATGGGCGAGCTGTACCACGGCCTGGCGGACCTGGCCGACCACCACCTGGAAGCGGCCTGGGAGCACCTGGGCGGCCTGGCGCTCAATGTCGTGCTGGGAGTCGTGGCGCATCAGGCGGTGAAATTCTACGGCAGCGTCAATCCTTTCGTGGAAGACCTGGTGCCGGTGGAAATGGCGGATGGCACGCAGCGGCTGTGGTACCCGGACATCACACCTTACGCCAGCGAGCTCAGGCTGCAAGCGCAGTGGTTGCCTGACGCCCAGGGCTTGTACGCGCGGGAGGGGGCGTTGTACGTCGCGCTGGATGGCAAGCTGTACCTCACCGAGGTGGATACCCTGACGGGGGAGCGTGTGATCTGCCGGCCCGGTGACCCCAGCGCCTATCGTCCGCCGGTGACCAGCGATGGCCGCGGCACCTGGAAACGCCAGGGCGAGAACCCCTTGCGCTGGTCACGCAGGCGCCTGCTGCAGCGTGTAGCGCCCTCTGCCGCGACCCTGACCGACGCCGAACTGGAGCAGGCGCTGTCGATCACCGGGGAAGACGAAGCCGTATTGCGCCAGGCCGTGGTGGAGGGGGCGCCGCCACCGCTGGAACTCAGCGATACGCTGGAGCGGGTGGCCGCGGCGCGAAGGGTCGAGCGCCTGGTGGCCTGCGTGCGTGAAGGGCAGGCGATGCCCGAAGGCTGGCCGGTGCCGATGGAGGTAATGGTGGAACACCCTCGCTGGCCCTCATCGCTGGTACTTCAGCTGTTCGAAGGTAGCGAGCCCTGGGGCCTGTCCACTGACTATGGTGATGTCAGCAACCCTGCCGCGCGATGGGTATCGTTGGTGCGCGCTGACCTCGCCAGCGGCGAGCGCATGGGCCAGTTGCTCGATGGCCTGGGGGATAGCGCCTGCGACGAGCTGTTGGGCAGCGTGAGCCACCAGGGGCGGGCCGCACGGGTGAAAGGCCTGCAAGCACTGCTGGCCGAACAACTGGAAGGGCGCCGGCCTGATGTGCTAACCACCCTGCTGACCACCGAGACGGTGCCCAGGGCGCCGGGCAGCGAAGCCCTGGGCCGCGACTTCCCCGGCCTGGACAATGCCCAGCAGCGAGAGCTGATCGAAGGCGCTACCTTCGACGAACTGGAGCGCCTGAAAGCTGGCCGTGTGCCGCTGCGCATGGCCGAAGAGGCGCGAGTCCTGTTGCGGGAACGGCGCATCAACCGCGCCGTCGCCGGGGTTTTCCAGCCAGCCTTGGCCAATGCCGACAGTGCCGTGCTGAACCACGCTTGGGGAAAGACGCCGCCGGTTGCAGCCATCGACCGCGATCAGGTCGCCACGTTGCTGGGCATCCAGCGCGGCCGTCAGGGTGGTTTCAACAGCCCGGTACGGGTGGGATCGCGTATCGGCTACCCGGCCAGTGGCCGAGGTCACATGACCACCTTTGACGCTGCTCTGGTGGCTGGCGTTAGCGAGTTGTACCCGAACCTGGAGACGACCGAGATTTTCGACATGCTCACCGCGTTGGAGCGGCCCGAACCGCAGTTGCGAGCATGGCTGCAAGGGCAGCGCAGTGAACTCAAGCGGCTGGGCAAGCAGTTGGACAAGTGGGTCTCGGCCGGCAAGGCGCTGTATGGCACGAACAGCCCCCAGGCCCTGAACCGTACCAACGTTGCGCAGGAAATCACCCGCGCGGCGCGGCGCAGCACCCCCAGGGTGGTCAACCATGCTGGCGCACGGGTAGGGTTCGAGATGAACCTCAACGGCATGCGCCTGGATGGGCTCGGACCGCTGGAAGCCGATTTCAGCCACGTCAAGAGTCTGATACTGCAGTCCACGGGACTCTCGGGCGAGGGGCCCACGGCTTTCCTGGAACAGTTCAGCGAGCTGCGCCACCTGAACCTGACGCGTAACGCGTTGACCACCATTCCCACGTCCGTGACCCGCATGCGCGGCCTGACTCGTCTGCGCGTGAGCCATAACCGTATCGTGTGGGGCGAGCCCCCTGCCCAGGTCCTCGGCCAGCTCACGCAATTGCGCGAGTTGGACCTGGGCTTCAATCCGCTGGGTACCCCACCGGACATGACCAGCCTGCGGGCTCTGCGCGGTGTTCGGCTGCCTGGGGCAGGCCTGCAGGAGTACCCTGCCAGCGTGCTGCAACTACCGGAAATGAGCGTTCTGGACCTGCGCCACAACCGTCTGACCACGCTACCAGCCGACGTGCTGGCACCGCCTGCCGAGCGGGCCGGGCAGATCGGACGCATCAACCGTGACACTCACCTGGAGGGCAACCCGCTGAGCGCGCCTACCCTGGATGCCCTGCGTGAGCAGCACGCGGTAACGGGCAACCGATTTGGCCTGGCCAGTTTTACCGCTCCGGCCCCGGTGGCGCCGGGCACCGAAGGCGCCACGCGCTGGCTGCAACATGTGCCAACCGCTGCGCACGAAGGGTTGAAAGCGAAATGGCAAACCTTGCGCGCCGAGCCGGGCTCCCAGGCGTTCTTTCAAGTGCTCGATGAGCTGGCCGAGTCCCGCGACTTCCAGCACGCCGAGACCTACACGGATTTGCGCGAGCGGGTATGGAAGATGATCGAGGCGGCCAGCGACTACACCGAGTTGCGCGAGACGCTGTTCGAGGAGGCTGCCCACGGTGGTACCTGCGGCGATGGTGCGTCGCTGCTGTTCAGTGTGTTGCAGGTGCGCAGCCTGGTGTTCGAAGCCTCCCGGGGCGTGACAGGGGAAGTGCGGCAGTTGCCGCTGTTGAAACTGGCCAAGGGCCTCTTCCGCCTCGACGAGGTGGACAAGGCCGCGTTCGCCGATGTCCGCGGCCGCACCACGGCGCCGGACGTGGCTGAAGTGCAGTTGGTCTATCGCACCCGCCTGGCCGATACCCTGGACCTGCCGGGGCAACCCAAGGGCATGCGGTTTGCGCGTACCGCCGACGTCAGCGAGCAGGCCGTGGCCACCACCCAGGCGAGCATTCTGGCCATGGACGGCAGCACCGCGATGGTCGAATCGGTGGCCGCGCGTGATTTCTGGGTGGCCAACCTGCGCCAGGTCAAGGCCAACGAAGCACGCTTCAATGCCCACGACAACACCTACTACAACCTGCTGACCGCGCTGGACGGTGATGCCGAGGGCGGGGCATTCAACAGTGCCCGTTACCAGCACAAGCTCGACCAACTGACGGCTCGGCGCCAGGCCGCGGAAAGGCGCCTGGTGCTGGAGCTGACCCAGGCTGTGTTCGACCAGGAGGTACAAGTCACCGAACTGTAACGGCCCGCCATGGCAGCGGCCCCGGTGCCGCGTCCAGCTTCACGCGGCGCCCCGGGGGCTGCGCAGCGCGGGTTGCAGGGGAATTCGTTTTCCTCAACGCGGCCGCTTGTTCACCAACTTGCGTCCACGCCCGCTGCGCAGCACCTTGGACACCACGTTGCGCAAGCCATTGTCCACTATCCCCAGCAGGCGGCGGCCCGGCTCTTCCGGGCGGCCGCTGAACGAGGTGACGTGAAAATAGTCCTTTTCGTCCGGCGACTGCGCCGAGAAGTAGTAGTTGGATACGCAGCAGCGCGGCGTGTCAGCACGCACCGGGCTCACCGAGTGCCAGGAGTCCTTGTTGGTTTCCATCACCACCAGGCGGTTGAACTGCGAAACGATGGTTTTCTGTTGCTTGACCGCCGGATCCCATAGTTCGAAGTTGCCACCGTTTTCCAGCACCCAATCCGGGGAGACGTAGTACAGCAGGTTCAGGCGACGGTACAGGTTGCGCGTGCCATCATGGCTGTTGTCGATGTGCGGGTTGAGGAAGTCACTGTGGAACATCATCGACAGGCCGCCGGCGTACAGGGTCGGGTCCGGGACGATGTGGTTCAGGCCGATCAGCTCGGCGACCTTCGCCACCACATCCGGATGCTGCATGGCGTAGGTGATGTTGCTGAGGATCTCTGGGTAGTCCGCGAGGTCAGTCAGGGTTTTCTTTTTCTCGCGAAATGATTGACGATCGAAGAAGCCGTCGGCATTGCGCGGGTAGGCGTCGTAGATAGCCTGGGCCAGGTCGTCGCTCAGCAGTTGGTCGACCACGAAGTGGCGGGTGTGTGTGCCTTCGGGGTGGTTCCACTGCTGACGGATGTCCGCCTGTGCGCTGTCGAGTCGAGCGACGAGGAGGGCAGCGATGTGGTTGACGTCCATGGTGGTTCCTTGGTGGCAGGGCGGGTGGCGGTGCAGCGCAAGCCATTGTGCGCGATTCACCGGACGGTATCAAAGCGGACCTGTGATAGCCGCCTGCACCCTGCGCGACCGGGCGGTTCACTTCACTGACAGCGAGTTCCTTCATGAGCGGAACGCAGGGTCACCCGGTCCTGATCCAGGGCGCAGCAGTGCTACCGCGAGCTCAAGCAGCAGGTTCAGCGTCACTCCTGTGGGACCGGGCGAAGCTCGGGAAGGGCGCACCGCGCAGTACCTGATGCACCGCGGCGTCTGGTTCCCGAGCTGGCGCCCGGTCCTACAGGGCGGCCGCGCGGTCGTTCAGGTAGTCGCGCAACCGCGCCTGCAACCGCGCTATGGCATCGTCGCGTTCCAGGAATGCCTCGACGCTCTCTACTGCCCAGTACTGTCCTTCATCACCAAACACCACCTGCTCGAATGTCCCGGCGGGCACGTGCGCCACGAAGAACCAGGTGTCCAGCCCACCTGCACCTTGGCCCGGGTACACCCGTTCCCATTCTATCCAGCCCGGGTCCAGCACCAGGCCGAACTCCTCCAGGGTCTCCCGCGCCGCGCATTCGAGTGGCGTTTCCTTCCCTTCGCGGCCGCCGCCGGGCAGGTCCCATTGGCCTGGCCACGGAATGCTCGGCTTGTCATCGCGCAAATAAATGAGTATCTGGGCCTCGCACAGCAGCGCGATCTTGGCACCTGAAAATGGAAGGTCGGTCACATGGCAGCTCCTCTTGCACGAGCATTACAGGGTAGCGGGTTCAAGCGCTTGGGGTATCCTCGCGCATTCAGCAACAAGCGCCGCAACGGAGCACAGCGCCCATGAGCATCAACCTGCAGATCCGCGACCTGGTGTACTTCATCAAGGTCGCCGAACTCGGCCACCTGGGCCGTGCTTCCGAGGCCCTGCATATTTCCCAGTCGGCCCTCTCCAAGTGCATCGACCGCCTGGAAAGCGCTTACGACGCGCAGCTGTTCGAGCGCGTCGGCCGTGGTATTCGCCTGACCGATGCCGGGCAATTGCTGCGCGACCGCTCCTTGCTGATCGAGCGCATGCTCGATGAAACCCATCGCCAGACCTCGTCCCTGGGCAAGGGCCTGGCCGGCACCATCCGCGTCGGCGCCGCGGCCACCATCGCCGAATACCTGATGCCGCGGGCGTGCCGACTGTTGCAGGAAGAAGCCCCGGCGGTGGTGCTGGACCTGCAGATCGGCATGAACGACGTGTTGCACGACTCCTTGCGCAAGGGCCTGCTGGACATCGTCATCGGCCCCCTGGGCACCCAGGACGAGGAATTGGTGGAGCAGCCCATTGCTGGCGACGATGTGGTGGTGGTTGCCAGCGCGAGCCATCCGTTGGCCGGGCGCGAAGTGCCGCTGCAGGCCCTGTGCGACTATCGCTGGCTGTTGTCGGCGCCCTCGGTGGCCACGCGCCAGTGGCTGGAAAGTGTCTTCAGGCGCCACGGCCTGCCCGCGCCACAGGTGGCCATCGCCACCAGCTCGATTGCCGCGGTACCCAACCTGCTGGTTGAAACCGGGCTGCTGAGTTTTCTGTCCCGGCGCAACCTGGCGGACCCTCGCCACGGCAGCGGCCTGGTGGAGATTCCCAACCCGTTGACCACCATGGCCCGGCGTTTCGGTGTGCTGCACCGCGCCGAAGGGTACTTGTCGCCCGCCACGCGGCGCTTCATCGCCATACTGCAAAGCCAGGATCGGGATTTGAATCATTCCTGAGGGGAATGATTTGTTAAAAATACGCTAATAGAAATTAAGTATCACGGGGCGGATACTCTTGGCATGCCACCCTCAGGGCGGCGCACAACAATAAGCCAGAGAACATCCCCATGCCTTATGTGATCCTTGTGACTGCGCCCCGGCTTGCCCCCGCCGGCCTGGAACTGCTGCGTGCCGAAGGCTGCCGGGTGTTGTATGTGAACGCCGAGCAGGGCGCCGCGGACATCCAGCGGATACTGGCCAGCGAGCCCGTGGACGCCGTTATTTCCCGTACCCTGGACCTCACCGAAGCCGCCATCGCCGGCTGCTTCACCCTCAAGGTCATCTCCAAGCACGGCGTGGGCGTCAGCAACATTGCCGTGGCCGCCGCCACCGCCCGCGGCATCCCCGTGTACGTGACGCCAGGCGCCAACGCCCAGTCGGTCACCGAAATGACCCTGGGCCTGATGTTCGCCGCCGCCCGCAAGGTCAGCTGGATGGACCGCGAAATTCGCCAGGGCCGCTGGTCCCGGGCCCAGGATGGCCTGGAACTGAGCGGCCGTACCCTGGGCCTGGTTGGCTTCGGCCAGGTGGCCCGCCGCGTGGCCCGGGCCTGCCAGGCCATTGGCATGAGCGTGACGGTGTACGACCCGTTGCTGCCCGCCGATGCAGCGTTGGAGGGGGCCGAGCGCGTGGCCGACCTGCCAGCCCTGTTGGCACGCAGCCACGTACTCAGCCTGCACGTACCACTCACCGCACAGACCCGCAACCTGATCGGTGGGCAAGAGCTCGCCTTGCTGCCCGAAGGCGCGGTGCTGATCAATACAGCCCGTGGCGAGGTGGTCGACGAGGCCGCGCTGGTGCAGGCGCTGTCCAGCGGGCAGCTATACGCCGCCGGTCTCGACACCATGGCCGTGGAACCACTGCCGGCCACCAGCCCGCTGTTGCACCTGGACAACGTGGTGCTCACCCCTCATGTGGGCGGCTCCACCCCCGCCGCCCTCGCTGGCATGGCCGCGGGCGCGGCACGCAACGTACTGAGCTTTCTCAACGGCACAAGGCCCGCGGCCAGCGCCTGCGTCAACCCACAGGTTTTCGATCACTGATCTGGAGTACTGTCATGACTGTTCAACAATGGCCTGCCGGCTACCGTATCAACCCACGCGTGGCCAGCGTGCCCGCCGACCTGGTGGAAGCCTTTCGCGCCATCCCCGTGGCCGTGGCCGGCGACTGCATGGGCCGCAGCATCGGCGCCCGCGGCCTGCATGCCTACCATGGTGACCTGTCGCTGAAACTCTGCGGCCCGGCCTTTACCGTGCGCGTGCGCCCCGGCGATAACCTGATGGTGCACAAGGCGCTGATGATGGTGCAGCCTGGCGACGTGCTGGTCATCGACGGTGGCGGCGACGTCAGCCAGGCGGTCATTGGCGGCCTGGTACGCACCACCGCCCTGCGGGTGAAGTTGGGCGGCATCGTCATCGACGGCGCCGTGCGCGACCTGGAAGAGTTGGCCGAAGGTATCGTCCCGGTGTTCGCCGCAGGCCACACCCACCGTGGGCCAAGCAAGGACGGCCCGGGGGAGATCAACGTGCCGATCGCCTGTGCCGGCCTGTGCGTGCTGCCGGGCGACCTGGTACTGGGCGATGCCGACGGCGTCATCGCCATCCCGGCCCAGGATGCCGCGGTGCTGCTGCCCAAGACCCTGGCCCACCTGGACCGTGAGGCCGGCATCCGCGAGACCAACCGTGCCGGCACCGCCGACCCGGAGCGTTTCGATTCGCTGCTGCGGTCCAAGGGCCTGCCGGTCTGATGCAGTGCGTCAACCCCTGGCGCCAGGCGTCAGGGTCATTGCCTGTACAATTATAAGAAACAGGACATTCGCTCATGCTCATGATGCTGAGTTTTATCATGCTGGCTTGCTTCATCTTTTTTCTGATGAGCAAGAAGCTCTCGGCGCTCACCGCCCTGATCCTGATCCCCACCGTGTTCGCCTTGATCGGCGGCTTCTACGACGAGCTTGGCACGTACATCCTCGATGGCGTGAAAGTGGTCGCCCCCAATGGCGTGCTGATGATTTTCGCCATGCTGTACTTCCTCACCATGACCGAAGCCGGGATGTTCGACCCGCTGGTGACGCGCATCGTCAACGCTGTGCGCGGCGACCCGGTGAAGATCTTCGTCGGCACCGTGGCCCTGGCCTGCGTCGTCGCCCTGGACGGTGACGGCGCCACCATCTACATGATCGTGCTGTCGGCATTCCTGCCCATCTACAAGCGCCTGGGGCTGTCGCTGCCGATGGTCTGCTGCCTGCTGCTGCAAGTGGCGGGGCTGGGTAACATGGTGCCCTGGGGCGGGCCCACCGCACGGGCAGCCACCGCCATGCATGTGGACGTGGGCGAGATGTTCGTGCCCATGCTGCCGGCGTTGGTCGCCTGCCTGGCCTGGACCTTCGTGCTCGCCTGGCTGTTCGGCCGCCGCGAACGCGCGCGCCTGGGCGGTGCCATCGACCTCAACGGCCACTTCGCCGACCACCAGGCCCAGCGCTGTGGCAGCGGCTGGCGCTTCTGCTTCAACTGGGCGCTGACGGTGCTGCTGATCGCGGCCCTGTGCCTGGAGTTGTTGCCTTTGAGCTACCTGTTCATGGTGGCCGCGTGCCTGGCCATGGTAGTCAATTTTCCACGCCTCAAGGACCAGCAGGCCCAACTGGAATTACATGCCCCGGCGATTCTGGCAGTGGCCAGCCTGATCTTCGCCGCCGGGGTGTTCACCGGCGTGCTGAACGGCACCGGCATGGCCAATTCGGTTGCCCAGGGGCTGCTGCACGTGATCCCCGAGGGCTTTGGCCCTTACATGGCGGTGATCACCGCGCTGCTGAGCATTCCGGTCACCTGGCTGGTGTCCAACGATGTGTTCTATTTCGGTATCATGCCGATATTGGCCCAGACCGCCCACGCCCATGGTATTACCGCCATCGAAATGGCGCGGGCCTCATTGGTCGGCCAGCCGGTGCACATTCTCAGCCCGCTGGTGGCGTCTACGTACCTGGTGGTCAGCATGCTCAAGCTCGATTATGCCGAGAACCAGCGGTTCACCTTTCGCTGGTCGCTGGTCAACTGCGTGATCCTGCTGGCAGTGTCGCTGCTGACCGGTATTTTTCCCCTGTTTGTTCATTGAGGTATGCCTGTGGATTGGCTCACTGACCCGTTCTTCTGGACGGCCCTGGCGCAAATCATCGCCATCGACCTGCTGCTGGGCGGCGACAACGCGGTGGTCATCGCCATGGCCTGCCGGCGCCTGCCCAAGGCACTGCAGACCAAGGCCATCTACGGCGGCATGGCCGGCGCCATTGCCGTGCGGGTGGTGATGCTGTTCTTCGCCCTGCAACTGCTGGCCGTGCCTTACCTGAAACTGGTGGGCGCGGTGTTGCTGGTGTGGATTGGCATCAAGCTGGCGGCCAACCGCGAGGATGACGCCGATGACATCGATGGCGGCACGCGGCTGTGGACGGCCATCAAGACCATCATCGTCGCCGATGTGGTGATGTCGCTGGACAACGTGCTGGCAGTCGCCGGGGCGGGTAACGGCAACCTGTACCTGGTGGCGGCGGGCGTGCTGATCAGCATCCCGATCATTGTGCTGGGCAGCCGCTTCGTGCTGGCGGTGATGGAGCGCTTCCCGGTGGTGGTGCAGGCGGGCGCGGCGCTGATCGGCTGGATCGCCGGGGCCATGGCCAGCGAAGACCTGGCCCTGTTCCCGCCGCTGGCACCGTTGCCGTGGTTGCATTGGGTGGTCAGCGTGGCAGGGGCGGTGCTGGTGGTGCTGGTGGGGAGATGGCTGGGTAGCCGCAGGGCGGTAGCGGCAGAGTCATAGCCTGCTGCCCCCCCTGTGGGACCGGGCGAAGCTCGGGAAGTGGCCACCGCGTGTTACCTGAAGACCGCGGCGCCCGCTTCCCGAGCTGGCGCCCGGTCCCACAGGGGAGGGCGCAAACACTGGGGGGGAGCCGAGCGCGTCGGCCCCCCGAGGGCATCAACGTACCTGGGTGATCCGGGTGATGCGGTCGCCGTTCTGGTCGTCCGGGCCCTTGGATTTGTTCACCGCGTACACGGTGCCCTTGGCGTCCACGGTCACGTGGTTGGGGAAGGTGCCGTCGTCCAGGTTGGCCACCAGCTTGCCGTCCGGGTCGACCACGGTGACAGTGCCGGCGCCCCGGTTGCTGACGTAGGCCAGGCGCTTGGTGGGGTCGAAGGTGACGTTCAGCGGGCCGGCGCCGGTGGGCACCAGGTGCAGGGTCTTGCCGGTGGCGACGTCGACGATGGCCAGGTTGTCGCTGTTCTGGGCCGCCACGAACAGGCGGTTGGTCTTGGCGTCGTAAGCCACACCCATGGCGGTCTTCACGCCTTCGATGGGGAATACCTTTTCCACGTTGCCGGTCTTGGCGTCGATGACGGCTGCTTCGTTGGTCGTCAGGCTCACGGTGTACAGCTTGTGGGCCTTGGCATCCAGATGCAGGCTGGCCACGGTGAACGGCGCCGCGCGCTCGCCACGCTGGGCCGACTTGATCTCGATGGTGCGTTCCACGGCCTGCTTGCCCGCGTCGAACATGACGATGGTGTTGCCACCCGTGGCGCCGGCGAAGGCCTTGTCCAGTTCGGTGTCGATCACCACGTCACGGGCATGGGCCACCGTGTCGGGGGCGAACTGCTTGACCAGGCTCAGGTCGGACTGGCGGTACACGGCCACGCTGCTCTGGCGAGTGTTGGTGACCCATACGGTGCCATTGCGGTCGTCCACGCCCACGCCGTACACGGCATAAACGGCGCCGGGTTCCTTGCCTGGGGCGGCAGCTGGGGTGACCTTGGCTTCAATGGCCAGGGTCTTGGGGTTGAGCTTGAGCAATTGCGATTCGGTCACCGGTGGGCGGCCCACGGCGGAGGTGACGAAGATCGCGCCGGTCTTGTCGCTGACGGCCGACTGGTACAGGCCCGGCACCAGCTTGCTGCTGGTCAGCTTGAAGCGCTCGGTGCCCGACAGCGGCACCACGGGCGAGACCTTCAGTGGCAGTACGGCGGCGGCCGAAGGGTTGGTGACAGTGACGATGATGGGCTGCTGGCCCACGGCGGCGTCGGCCGGCACTTTCAAGGCGCCCTTGAACTGGCCTTCGCTGTCGGCCACGTAGGCGTCAGCGTTGAGCACGGTGGTGCCGCGCAGCAAGGTGATGTGCTGGCCAGGCTTGAAGCCGCGGCCCATCAGTTGCACGTCGCTGCCGGCGGTGACGGCACCGCCGTTGGCCGGCATGGCCATGATCTGGCCGTGGTAGTCCGGGTCCGGCGTGTCGAAGGCCGATTGGGCCATGGCGGCTTGCATGCCCAGGCTCATCAGGCCAATCAGCGAGGCCAGCTTGCAGAGCTGGCTGGCAGGGGACCGCGCGCTAGTGCGTTGTTTCATCGAAGACTCCATGTTGAAGGTGGGCAAGCCCCCTGACGGTGGCAGGGGGCCTGGATCATATCAAGATGCAATGATAATCATTCTGTTTTTTACAAATTGGTACATTTGTAAAGGCTCAGAACGAGGTCGACACGCTGGCGTACACCGCCTGGCCATGCTGGTTATAGGTGGCCGCGCCAGCGCTATTGGAGTTGCCTTCGCGGTACAGCTTCTTGTCGAAGATATTGTTCACACCAGCGCCCAGGCGCACGTTCTTGGTCAGTTGGTAGCCGACGTTGATATTGACCAGGCTGTAGGCGCCCACTTCCTCGGTGCTCACCCCTGCGGCATCAACCTTGGTGGTGCCCACGGTCGGCGGTTTCTGGCGGCCGAAGCTGGTGATGCTCAGCTGAGTCGAGAACTTGTCATTGACCTGCCAGTCCAGCATCGAATTGACGGTGTACTTGGGAATCATCGACAGCACATTGCCGGTGTCCAGGTCTTTGTTTTCCTGCATGTAGGTGCCGTTGGTGGTCCAGCTCAGGTTGTCGGCCAGTGGCACGGTGAGGTTGGCTTCAAAGCCCTGGGTCACGGCCTTCTTGGCGTTTTCCCACTTGAGGATCATGTTGCCGCCCGAGGAGTAACCCTCGATGTCGGTGCCGGCCACCACCTTGTTGTGATAGTCGTTGCGGAAAAACGTCAGGCCGGCGATCCAGCCTTCACGCTTGAACTCCAGGCCGATTTCCTTGTTGACGCTGGTCTCGGCTTTCAGGTTGTCGTTACCCTGGATGTAGCAACTGCCGGTGCTGCCGATCGGGCAGCCGTTGCCAGAGCTGAGCAACAGGTAGTTGGGGTCCAGTTGGTACAGGTTCGGCGCCTTGAACGCGCGGGCGATACCGGCCTTCAGGGTGAACTCGTCGTTGAGCTTCTGGGTCATGTTCAGGCTGGGCGACCAGTTCACGCCGAAATCGGTGTGGTCGTCCATGCGCACGCCTGGGGTCAGGGTGGCGCCGGCCCATGGCTCGATGTTGTCTTCGGCGAACAGCGAACCGATGTTCGCCGCCGATTTGCTGCTGCGGGTGCCCGAGGCGAGCCCGGCGATGGAGTCGGCCGAGGTGGTGCCGCTGTAGTAGCTGCCCGAGGACAACGCCTGGCTGGTGGAGGCCGGGTCATCCAGCTCCTGGCGGTTCCATTCGCCGCCCAAGGTCAGGGTCTGCGGCAGGCGGGTGCTGAGCGGGATGTTGAACTCGCCGTGGGCCAGGTAGTTCTGCAAGTCGCTGGTGCTGAAGTCGGTGGAGTCGATGGTCCCTTCCACGCCCCCGGTCAGGCCTTCGTCCAGGCGGCGGTTGCGGGTGTGCTCGTACTGCACATAGAACTTGCTGGTACCGAAGTCCCAGTCGCCGTTGTGGGTGATGGCGAAGTTGTTGCGGTACATGACATTGGTTTCGCGGCCCACCCACGGCGCGGCGCTGGCGGCCTTCTTGCTGGTCAGGCTCTGGTTGTACTGGTTGTCGCCGTCGTAGATGTTGCCCTGGCGGCTGTAGCTGGCGTCGAAGTCGATGCTCTGGCGCTCGTCCAGTTTCCAGGTCAGCCGGCCGTTGATGTCCTTGTTGCGCACACCCTCGGCACCGGAGGCGGCGGATTCGCCCGCCGCTTCGTGGCCTTCGTTGATGTCGGTGCTGTCGCGGTCGGTCTTGCTCAGGTTGCCGTATACCCGGTAAGTCAGGTTGTCGGTCAGCGGCCCGCTGAGGCCGAAGGTGGCGCGCTTGGTGGCGCCTTCGTCCTTGTCCTTGGGCATGTCGGTGTACACGCTGAAGTTGCCGTGGGTTTCCTGGGTGGGCTGCTTGGTGATGATGTTCACCACGCCGCCGGCCGCGCCGTTGCCATAGCGCGCCGCGGCAGGGCCACGGACCACTTCGATGCGCTGCACTTCGTCCGCCGGCACCCAGTTGGTGTCGCCGCGGGTATCGCGGTCGCCGGTGCGGCCGTAGCGCACCGAGTTGCGCGACTCCACCGGCAGGCCGTCGATCAGGATCAGGGTGTTTTCCGGGCCCATGCCGCGAATGTCGATCTGGCGGTTGTTGCCACGCACGCCGCTGGCGCTGTTGCCGGTGAGGTTGACGCCCGGCATTTTGCGGATGATGTCCGACAGGTCGTTGACCGGCGGCGCCTTCTGGATATCGTCGGCGGTGATGATCGACACGCCCGGTGCCTGTTTCAGCTCCTTCTCGGCAGTGACCATGGTGTTGTCCAGGGTAATGGCCCGGTCATCGATGGCTTTCGCCGTGTCGGCGCGGCTGGCGGTGGTGTCGGCCAGCAGGGCAGGGGACATGGAGGCAGCCAGGATGGCGATTGAAAGGCGGCTGAGTGATGCACGAAAAACCACGACGATACTCCCGTTGAAATGTGGAACCGTCGCCGCTTCTTTCCCTGAGCGGCGTTGGGCGGCTGTCCAGACGGGGTGCGATAATAGGCAGTCGTAAATGTTAATAAATCTTATTTACAAAATTTACCTCCTGCGTGAAGTGGCAGCCCGAGTCGGGCGGTGCAACTGTAAATTTCGTAAAGCTTTGCCATCTTGCATTTGATAATAATTACAATTTGCATCATTGGGGCGTGCCAGCCCCTGTCCGTTTTCTGTCGAGAGTTACCCCTTGTGATTGCTACCCAACCCGCTGCCAGGACGAGAATTCTCGCCGTGGAAGACGATCGCCTGCTGGCCGAACATCTGGACCAGCACCTGCGCAAACGTGGTTTTGACGTGACCCTGTGGGACGGCACGCCAGGCCTTGGCACCCCGCAGCGCTGGCAAGGTTTCGACCTGATCCTGATGGACATTCTGCTGCAAGGCAGCAATGGCCTGCAGTTGCTGGGGCAGCTGCGCCAGCGCTTTACCGTGCCGGTGATCCTGATGTCGGCGCTGGGCGCCGAGCAGGACCGCATCATTGGCTTCAGCCAGGGCGCCGACGACTACCTGCCCAAACCATTCAGCATGGGCGAGATGGATGTGCGCATCGATGCGGTGCTGCGCCGAGTGGCCTATGAGCGCTCGGCCCCCGTGAGTGCCGAGGATGGGCAACTGCGCCGTTGCGATGACGGCGTGCAGGACATGTGCCTGGGCGCGGCCAGGGCCGGGTTCACCCCTGTGGAATTCCGGTTGATGGAAACCCTGCTGTCGCACCCTGATGAGGTGCTGAGCAAGACCTTCCTCTACCAGCGCGTGCTGCACCGGCCCTATTCGTTGCAGGACCGGGTGCTGGACCTGCACGTCAGCCACGTGCGGCGCAAGCTGGCCGCCGTGGGTTTCGAGGGCCGGGTGGAGACGGTGTGGGGCAAGGGGTACGTGCTCAAGGGCGCACAGGCATGAAGCTGCCGGGCCGTGGTTCGGTGTTGTGGAAGTTGTGCGCGTTGCTGGCCACCCTGATGTTGCTGGTGATCTGGCTCAGCCGTTCCTGGGGCATGCATTTCGAGCGCGAAGGCTACCGGCTTTCCGATAGCGCCCAGCAAGCCCTGCGGGGCTATGCCGCTGAGGCAGAAGCGGTATGGAGTGCTGGCGGGCCAGCGGCGCTGGGCCAGTGGGAACAGCGCTTCAGTGTGCGCGAACCAGGCTGGGCCGTTGTACTGGGCGCCGACATGCGGCCGTTGGACGGGCGCCGGCTCAACCCACGCGAGCGCCACGCCCTGGGTTTTGCCCGTGAGATCGACTGGGCCATGAGCGCCCGTGCCCGGGGGCCCTTGTTGATCAAGGTGGCGTTCCCCATCGACCCCGGTAGCGGGCAATTGGTGCTGCAGTTACCCGACCGCTTCGTGCCCGGCATGTCCGTGAGCTGGCAACTGATCGCCCACTGGCTGGTGCCGGCGGCGCTGTCCTTGCTGATCGGCGCGCTGCTGTATCGACTGCTGATCGGCCCCCTGGCGCACTTGCATGCCCACGCCAACGCCTTGCGTGAAGGGCGGTTGGAAACACGGCTGCCGGCCGTCATCACCCGTCGCGCTGACGAACTGGGTGACCTGGGCCGCACCTTCGACCACATGGCTGACCGCTTGCAGCAGACCGTGGCCTTGCAGCGGCGGTTGCTGCGCGACATGTCCCACGAACTGCGCACCCCCCTTAGTCGCCTGCAAGTGGCGGTGGAAAGCGATGCGGACGCCCCGGCCCTGCGCCAGCGCCTGGCGCGGGAAGTGCAGTGCATGCGCCAACTGGTGGATGACACGCTGGAACTGGTGTGGCTGGACACCGAGCGGCCACAGCTGGCCTTGGACAGCCTGGAGGTGGGGACCTTGTGGGAGATGTTGCGCGAGGATGCCTGCTTCGAATCCGGTTGGACCACCGAGCAGATGCCCAACGAGCTGGGCGGCCCGTGCTGGGTGCGCTGCCACCTCAACGGCCTGGCCCAGGCCATGGAAAACATCTTGCGCAACGCCATTCGCCATTCCCCGGCCGCCGGCCAGGTGCGCCTGGGTGGGCGGCGGGAAACGGGCCACTGGCACTTGTGGATCGACGACCAGGGCCCCGGTGTGGCCGAGCAGTCGCTGGAAGGCATCTTCGAACCCTTCACCCGCCTCAATGCCTCCCGCCCCGGTGGCGACGGCTTCGGCCTGGGCCTGACCATCGCCCGCTGCCGAGTGCAACTGCAAGGCGGTGAGTTGTGGGCGCAGAACCTCAACCCGGGCTTGCGCTTGAATCTGCGATTGCCGGTGGCTTGATCCGCCAAGTGTTGCCTGTTCCCGAGCTTTCGCCCGGTCCTACCGGGGCGGTGGCTGACTTGGGAAACGATGCCCTGAAGATCTGGCCCTGACCCAATCTCAAGCCAGGCAAACAAGGCGGACCAGGCAATGGCACAGGCATAACTGGCCTGAAACAGATGTGGGACCGGGCTTGCCCGGGAAGCGCCGCGCGGGCGGCGCACGGTCGCAAGGGCGCTGGAGAAACCAAGGCATGCACCTAGAGGCCCTGACCCAATCTCCAGGCGAACAACCAAGGCGGACCAGGCAATCTCACAGACGTAACTGGCCCGAAACAGACGTAGGAGCGAGGGGGGCGCCTAGCCCTTGCTCGCGAAGCGCCGCGCGTGCGGCGCACGGTCTCGAGGGCGCCGGAAACCTTGAGGCATGCACCTGGTGGCCATGATACGGTCTCAAGCCGGAAGAACAAGGCGGACCAGGCAATCCCACAGACATAACTGGCCCGAAACAAACGTAGGAGCGAGGGGGGCGCCTAGCCCTTGCTCGCGAAGCGCCGCGCGGGCGGCGCACGGTCTCAAGGGCGCCGGAAACCTTGAGGCATGCACCTGGCGGCCTTGATACGGCCTCAAGCCGGAAAAACAAGGCGGACCAGGCAATCCCACAGACATAATTGGCCCGAAACAGACGTAGGAGCAGAGCTTGCTCGCGAAGCGCCGCGCGGGCGGCGCACGGTCTCAAGGGCGCTACAACACCATCGACTAGCGCTTGGTGGCCATGATGAGATCTCTAGCGGGGCCCTAACGGCCAGTCATGAAACCGCATCATGGCCTCTAGGTGCATGGCTTGGATTCTCCAGAGCCCTTCAGACCGTGCGCCGCCCGCGCGGCGCTTCGCGAGCAAGCTCTGCTCCTACATCTGTTTCGGGCCAGTTATGCCTGTGCCATTGCCTGGTCCGCCTTGGTTGTTCGCCTTGGGATCGGGTCAGGGCCTCCATGTGCATGCCTTGGTTTTTCCGGCGCCCTCGAGACCGTGCGCCGCCCGCGCGGCGCTTCCCGGGCAAGCCCGGTCCCACATCTGTTTCGGGCCAGTTATGCCTGTGCCATTGCCTGGTCCGCCTTGTTGGTTTGGCTGGAGATTGGGTCAGAGCCTCCATGTGCATGCCTTGGTTTTTCCGGCGCCCTTGAGACCGCGCGCCGCCCGCGCGGCGCTTCGCGAGCAAGCTCTGCTCCTACATCTGTTTCGGGCCAGTTATGCCTGTGCCATTGCCTGGTCCGCCTTGTTGGTTTGGCTGGGGATTGGGTCAGGGCGGCGAGGTGCATGGCTTGGGTTCTCCGGCGCCCTTGAGACCGTGCGCCGCCCGCGCGGCGCTTCGCGAGCAAGCTCTGCTCCTACATTTGTTTCGGGCCAGTTATGCCTGTGCCATTGCCTGGCCCGCCTTGTTGGTTTGGCTGGAGATTGGGTCAGGGCCTCCATGTGCATGCCTTGGTTTTTCCGGCGCCCTTGAGACCGCGCGCCGCCCGCGCGGCGCTTCGCGAGCAAGGGCTAGGCGCCCCCCTCGCTCCTACATCTGTTTCGGGCCAGTTATGTCTGTGCCATTGCCTTGACCGCCTTGTTGGTTTGGCTTTGGATGGGGTCAGGGCCTCCATGTGCATGCCTTGGTTTTTCCGGCGCCCTTGAGATCTGGCGCCGCCCGCTCCCACCTCTGTTTCGGGCCAGTTATGCCTGCTCCATTGCCCGGTCCGCCCCGCCTTGCGCTCAGAGATACCCCCGCTTGGCCAGGTTACGCATCAGCGCGCCCACGCCAAACCGCCACGGGGGGGCCTGGTCGCTGGCGGTGACGCGGTTGTGCAGGGCGCCCAGGGCCGGGCTGTGGATGCTCACGCGGTCGCCGGGCTTGTGGGTGAAGCCCTGGCCGGGCTGGTCGCGGTCGTCGGTGGGGGCGAACAGGGTGCCCAGGAACAGGACGAACCCGTCGGGGTATTGGTGGTTGGCGTTCAACGCCTGGCCGGCCAGGTCCTGCGGGTCGCGGCTGATCTGGGCCATGGCGCTGCAGCCTTGCAACACGTAGCCGTCCAGGCCTTCCACGCGCAGGCCGACTTCGCAGCCGCGCACGGTGTCCAGATCGAACGAGCCGTCAAACAGGCGAATGAATGGCCCCAGCGCACAGGAGGCATTATTGTCCTTGGCTTTGCCCAGCAGCAGGGCGCTGCGGCCTTCGAAGTCGCGCAGGTTGACGTCGTTGCCCAGGGTGGCGCCCTGGATGCGCCCGCGGCTGTTGACCACCAGCACTACCTCGGGTTCGGGGTTGTTCCAGTGCGAGCCTGGGTGCACGCCCACCGCGCTGCCGCTGCCCACGGCCGATAGCACCGGCGCCTTGGTGAAAATCTCGGCGTCGGGGCCGATGCCTACCTCCAGGTATTGCGACCACATGCCCTGGTCGATCAGCACCTGCTTGAGGCGCATCGCCTCGGGGGAACCAGGCTGCAGGTTACGCAGGTTTTCGCCGATCACCTCGTGCACCAGGGTACGAATGCGCTCCGCCTGGCCGGCATCGCCAGCGGCCTTTTCCTCGATGACCCGCTCGATCATGCTGGCGGCGAAGGTCACCCCGGCTGCCTTGATCACTTGCAGGTCGATGGGGGCCAACAGTGACGGTTGGTCCGCGTTCCGCTGCTCGCCACTGTTGGCCAGCAAGGCCTCGATGCTGCCCAGGTCAGTGCCCGTGGCCCTGCCCAGGGCCCTGACGGGGTCTTCCTGTTCCAGCAGCTCGCTCACCGTGGCGAAGCCCCCGGTGATATCCAGTACGCGGCCTTCGCGAATCAGCACCACGGCCGGGCCGGCGACGGGGGCCGGCAGCCATGCGCGGCCAACCAGGGTAGCGTGGGCCCAGTCGTGGGGCAGGGAGTTGTCGATTGTCAGGTGCATGGCCATTCCTTGCGGTCAGTGAGAGTGGCGCGGCGCGCCGTTTTCCGGGATCACCCGCCAGTACAGGGTGGCCGGTTCCAGGCAGCCACCGGTGGAGAGCTGGCCCACCAGTTGCCGGTACAGCTCCTGCCACGGCGTCTGCGAGGCCGGTATGGCGGGCAAGGCTTCCTGGCGTCGGGCCTCCAGGATGGCGTCGTCCACCAGCAGGTTGACGCTGCGGCCGTTGAGGTCCACGCGCAACCGGTCGCCCGTGCGCAACAGCGCCAGACCACCGCCCACCGCCGCTTCCGGTGACATGTTGAGGATCGACGGGCTGGCCGAGGTGCCGCTCTGGCGACCATCGCCCAGACACGGCAAGGAGTCGATGCCGCGCTTGATCAGCTCGGCCGGGGGCGCCATGTTCACCACCTCGGCACTGCCGGGGTAGCCCACGGTCCCGCAGCCACGGATGACCAGGATGCAGCGCTCGTCGATGTCCAGGGTGGGGTCGTTGATGCGCGCCTGGTAGTCCTCGGGGCCGTCGAACACGATGGCCCGCGCCTCGAAGCAGTTGGGCTGAAGCGGGTCGCTGAGGTAGGTACTGCGAAAGGCCTCGCCCACCACCGACATCTTCATGATGGCGCTGTCGAAGAAGTTGCCGCTGAGCACGATGAAACCGGCGCGGTGCTTGAGCGGGTCTTCGTAGCTGCGGATCACCTGGCGGTCGACGGTCTGCGCCTGGGCGACGATCTCGCCGATGCTGCGGCCGCTGACGCTGCGGCAGTCCTGGTGCAGGCGACCGACCTTGGCCAGTTCATGCATCACCGCGGGCACGCCGCCGGCGCGGTGGAAACCTTCCCCCAGGTACTCGCCGGCGGGCATGCAGTTGACCAGCAGGGGCACGTCTTCGCCCACCCGTTGCCAGTCGTCCAGGCTCAGGTCGATGCCGCTGTGGCGGGCGATGGCGATCAGGTGCGGTGGGCAGTTGGTGGAGGCGCCGAGGGCCGAAGCCACGGCGATGGCGTTTTCGAATGCGGCATGGGTCATGATCTGCGACGGCCGCACATCTTCACGCACCAGCTCGACGATGCGCAGGCCGGTGGCGTAGGCCATTTGCCCGCGCTCGCGGTAGGGGGCGGGAATGCTGGCGCAGCCTGGCAGCGACATGCCCAGCGCTTCGGCCAGCGCGTTCATCGACAGGGCCGTGCCCATGGTGTTGCAGTGGCCGATGGAGGGCGAGGCGGCGGTGGTCATCTCCATGAAACCTTCGTAGTCGATCTCGCCGGCGCTGAGCAGGTTGCGCGCGTGCCACAGCACGGTACCGGAGCCGATGCGCTGGCCCTTGTGCCAGCCGTCCAGCATGGGCCCGCCCGACAGTACGATCGACGGCAGGTCGGTGGTGGCGGCGGCCATCAGGCAGGCCGGAGTGGTTTTGTCGCAGCCGGTGGTCAGCACCACGCCGTCCAGTGGATAGCCGTGCAGCACCTCCACCAGCCCCAGGTAGGCCAGGTTGCGGTCCAGGGCGGCGGTGGGCCGGCGCGATTGCTCGGCGATGGGGTGCACGGGGAACTCCATGGGAATGCCACCGGCATCGCGTATGCCGTCCTTGACCCGCTTGGCCAGCTCGATGTGGTGGCGGTTGCAGGGCGTGAGGTCGCTGCCGGTCTGGGCGATGCCGATGATCGGGCGCCCGGACTGCAGCTCGGCGCGGGTCAGGCCCTGGTTCATGTAGCGCTCGGTGTACAACGCGGTGAGGTCGGCATGGGCCGGGTCATCGAACCAGTCCTGGCTGCGCAGGCGACGGGGTGGGGTAATGCTCATGGCAGGCTCCGGAAAGTCAAAGGGGCAAGTGGTTGTGGCGGCGTAACTGGCGGATCAGCGCGGCGTGGTCCAGGTCGCCATCGCCGGCGTCCACCAGGGCACCGAACAGGCTGTCCACCAGGGTGCCGACAGGCAGGTTCAGGCCAAGGCGCTGGGCATGGGCCAGGGCGGTGCGGGTGTCCTTGAGCTGCCACTTGCTCGGGCCGCCGGGGGTAAAGTCGGCGTCGATCATGCGCTGGCCGTGCTGGCGCAGGATGGGCGAGTCGACAAAGCCGCCCAGCAGTGCCTCGCGCACCTTGGCCGGGTCGGCGCCGCCGCGTTCGGCCAGCAACAGGCCTTCGGCGACGGTGGCGATGGTGCTGGCGACGATGAGCTGGTTCACCAGCTTGGCCAGTTCGCCGCTGCCGGCAGGGCCCACGCGCACCGGGCGGCCCAGGGCTGACAGCACCGCGTGGCCCTGGTCGAAAGCGTCGGGGGTACCGCCCACCATGATCGCCAGGCTGCCCTCACGGGCGCCGCGCTCACCGCCGGACACCGGGGCGTCCAGGTAACCCAGACCCCGTTCGGCGCATTGGCGGGCATGCTCGGTGGCGGTGTCCACGGGAATCGAGCTCATGACGATCACCAGCGCCCCCGGGCGCAGCGCGCCGGTGGCGCCGTGATCGCCAAACAGCACCTGAGTGCAGGTGGGGCCGTCGCTGAGCATGCACACCAGTACGTCGGCGCCCTCGGCGGCGGCCAGGGCGCTGTCACTCACCCGCGCGCCGTCGGCGGTCAGGGCGGCGGCTTTGTCTGGCGACCGGTTCCAGGCGCGCACCGGGTAGCCGGCGCGCAGCAGGTTGCGCACCATGGGCGCGCCCATGATGCCGGTGCCAATGAAGGCGATCTCGGGAAGGCTCATGCCTCGTCTCCTATCAGGGGGCGGCGGGCCGCGGTTGCCGGTTGGCGTGGCATCAGCATCATGCCGATGCCCGCGGCACCCACCAGCGCGGCGATCACCAGGAAACCCGGGGTGTAGCTGCCGGTCGTGGTGTAGAGCAGGCCGGTAAGGTAGGGCCCGGAAAAGCCGCTGAGGTTGCCGATGGAATTGATCAGGCCGATGCCGGCCGCCGCACCGACCCCGGTCAGCACTTGCCCGGGGACGGCCCAGAACACGTTGATGGCGCTGTACACGCCGATGGCCAACAGCACGAAGCCGATGACAATGACCCACGGCTGGTTGATCAGCAACGCCAGGGCGATTGAAATCGACGCCAGCAATGCCGCGCCACCGGCATGCCAGTGGCGTTCCTGCAGGCGGTCGGAACGGCGGCTCCAGAGGATCATCGCCACTGCGGCCAGGGCATAGGGAATGGCGGTGATCAGGCCGTTCTGCATCAGGCCCAGGTCCAGCCCGAACGAGGCCCGGAACGATTGCAGCACGCTGGGCAGGAAGAAGTTCATGGCGTTGGACCCGGAGGTGATGCCGAAGTACACCAGCGCCAGCATCCACACCTGGCGGTTGCCCAGGGCATGGCGAATCATCTGCCCTTTGCTGAGGCCGGCATCCACGGCCAGGGGCTTGTCGCGCTCTTCACGCTCCAGGGTGTTGATCAGCCACGAGCGCTGTTCAGCTGTCAGCCAATGGGCATCGGCGGGGCGGTCGGTGAGGTAGAAGAAGCACACAATCCCCAGCACCATCGCCGGTACGCCTTCGGCCAGGTACATCAGCCGCCAGCCCACCACGCCCAGGCTGTCACCCAGTTGCATCAGGCCCACCGACAGCGGCGCGCCGATCACCTGGGCAATGGGCACGCCCAGGTAGAAGGTCGCGATCATGCGGGCCCGGTAGCGGCTGGGGAACCACAGCGACAGCAGGTAGATCACGCCGGGGAAGAAGCCCGCCTCGGCAATGCCCAGCAACACGCGCAAGGTGATGAAGTGCCCGGCGGTCTGCAACAGGCCCATGGCCGAGGCGATCAGGCCCCAGGTCACCATGATGCGGGCAATCCAGACCCGGGCGCCGAAGCGGTGCATCATGATATTGCTCGGCACTTCGAAGACAAAGTAGCCGAGGAAGAAGATCCCGGCGCCCAGGCCATAAATGGCCTGGCTGATGCCGATGTCCTCGTTCATCTTCAGCGCCGCGAAACCGACGTTGGTGCGGTCGAGGAAAGCGACCACGAACAGCAGGATGAGGAAGGGCACCAGGCGTTTGGTGACGCGGCTGATGGTCTGTTTTTCGATGTCCGATACGGGGTTCATGTCGGGTGGCCTCGCCTTGTTATTGTTGTGGGGGCGGCTCTGAACGTTGTCGCATCAATGGGCGGCGGTGTCCTCGATGTGGGCACGGATCAAGGTGTCGAAGTCCGGGTCGGCCTTGAACCCCAGTGAGCGCGCGTAAGGCGCCTCGACCCGGCTGGGCCAGCTTTCGACGATACGCTGGATGGTCGCGTCCGGCTCCCAGCGAATCAGCTTCGCGGCTTCAGGGCCGGCCACCCGTTCCAGCGCCGCGACCATGTCGGCGACGGTGGTGGTCAGGCCGGGCAGGGGGATCACCCGCTGGTTGCCCAGCGCTTCGGGCGCCAGGGTCATGGCCAGCAGCATCGATTCGACCGCCCGGCGCGGGGAAGACAGGTATACCGGGGTGTCGGGGCGCACCGGGCACACGGCCGGCAAGCCCACCAGGGGTTCGCGGATGATCGAACTGAAGAAGGTCGACGCCGCCTTGTTGGGCTTGCCGGGGCGTACGGCGATGGTGGGCAGTCGCAGCACGCGGCCATCGATGAAGCCTTTGCGCGCATAGTCGGCCACCAGCAGTTCACCCACGGCCTTTTGCATGCCGTATGAAGATTGCGGCGTGAGCGCGGTGTCGTCGTTGACCACGGGCGGCAGCACGCCGCCGAACACCGCGAAGCCGCTGGCGTACACCAGGCGCGGGGCGCGGCCTTGCTGGCGCAGGGTTTCAAGCAGGGTCATGAGGCCGTGCAGGTTGACCTGCATGCCCAGGTCGAAGTCCGCCTCGGCAGCACTGCTGACCACGGCCGCCAGGTGCCACACCAGGTCGATGCCGTCGGTAATGCGCGCCAGGGTAGCGCCGTCGCTGATGTCGCCGGTGACGATCTGCAGGCGGGGGTCGCTGGGTACGCCTTCGCCGTCGAAGGCGTCGAACAGCACGATGCGCTCGATGGGGCGTGGGGCCTGGCCGTCGAGGGCCAGGGTGCCGAGGTCGAGCAGGCGCTGGGCGAGTTGCTTGCCGATGAAACCGGTACCACCGGTGATCAGAATACGCATGGGGGGTTCCTTGTTGTTATGAAAGTAACGGTCGGTGTTCGCTGTACGGGGGACTCACGGCCGGCGCCGCAGCCTATTGTGGGACCGGGCGGAGCTCGGGGAGCAGGCACCGCGGGCAGGCTGATACGGCCCGGTGTTCTTTTCCCGAGCTTCGCCCGGTCCCACAGGGAGGTGACAAAGGTCGCTAATCGGCCTGCACGGTCCGCTGGCGCTGCTCGCCCAGCCCGGCGACGCCCAGGCGCATCTCCTGCCCAGGCTTGAGGAACACCGGGTTGGGCTTGACGCCCATGCCCACCCCCGGTGGGGTGCCGGTGGAAATGATGTCCCCGGGCTGCAGCGACATGCAGCGGCTGAGGTAGGCGATCAGCGCCGGAATCTGGAACACCAGGGTGCGGGTGTTGCCGTCCTGGTAACGGTGGCCATCCACTTCCAGCCACAGGTCCAGCTGGTGCGGGTCGGGCACCTCGTCGCGGGTCACCAGCCACGGGCCGATGGGCCCGAAGGTGTCGAAGCCCTTGCCCTTGTCCCAGGTACCGCCGCGCTCCAGTTGCCATGCGCGCTCGGAGACGTCGTTGATCACGCAGTACCCGGCCACATGGTCCAAGGCGTTGGCTTCGTCGATATAGCGTCCGCCCTTGCCGATGACCACACCCAACTCCACTTCCCAGTCGGTCTTCTTCGAGTCACGGGGAATCTGCACGTCATCGTTGGGCCCGCAGATGGCGCTGGTCCATTTGTTGAAGACCACCGGTTCGCTGGGCACCGCCATGTTCGATTCGGCGGCGTGGTCGGCGTAGTTCAGGCCGATGCAGATGAACTTGCCCACCTGGCCCACGCAGGGTCCGATGCGCGGGGTGCCGGGCACCAGGGGCAGGCTGCCTGCATCCAGTTGTGCCAGCGTGGCCAGGCTTGCCGGTTCCAGGTGGGCACCGCCGATGTCGGGAACATGGCCGCTGAGGTCGCGGATCTGCCCCTGGGCGTCCAGCAGGCCGGGTTTTTCCTGGCCCTTGGGGCCGTAACGCAGCAATTTCATCGCACACTTCCTGATTCGGGTCGGGAGGGGGAAAGTCTAGTTGCTCATGCCGCCGTCGATCACGTGCACCGCGCCAGTGGTATAGGCGCTGGCCTCCGAGCCCAGGTACAGGGCCAACCGAGCGATCTCCTCGGGCGTGCCCAGGCGGCCCATGGGCTGGCGCGCCACGAAGGCCTGGTACACCTCGGCCTCGCTGCGGCCTTCGGCACGGGCCTGGTCGGCGATGCGCTGGCGCAGGGAGGGTGAGTCGACGGTGCCGGGGCAGATGGCATTGCAACGGATGCCCTGGGCCACGTAATCGGCGGCCACGGATTTGGTCAGGCCGATCACTGCCGCCTTGCTGGCCGAATAGGCGAAGCGGTTGGGTACGCCCTTCACACTGGAGGCCACGGAGGCCATGTTGACGATGCTGCCGCTGCCCGCCGCGAGCATGCCCGGGAGCACGGCGCGGATCATGCGGTACATGGCCGTGACGTTGAGGTCGAAGGAAAACCGCCAGGCCTGTTCGTCACACTCGAGCAGGCTGCCGCTGTGCACGTACCCGGCGCAATTGAACAGCACGTCGAGGGTACCCACCTGTTCGGCCACGGCCTGGATGGCGGCGGGGTCGGTGACGTCCAGGGCCAGTGCCTGAATGCCTGGAAGGCCGCGCAGGCTGTCGATGTTCAGGTCGGTGGCGATGACGTGGGCGCCGGCTTGCTGGAAGGCCAATACAGAGGCACGGCCGATGCCCTGGGCAGCGGCCGTGATCAACACGCGTTTTTCAGCGAGGCTCATGGTGGGCGGTCCTTGTTATTGTGCGGCACATTCGCTAAACCCTGGGCTCTGGGCGAAATGCATCCCAGCTCAGCCATGCTGCGTTGAAAACAGGCTGGCCTTCGCGGGCAGGCGGCTCATACAAACTAGAACGTCTTGCCGATAATCGCCAATGAGATATTCTCAGGGTTCAATAACCGGGGGTTATCAGATGGCCGAGGTGTCCTACAACCAACTGTGCAATTGGCTGCGCTTTCGCCACCTGGTGTTGATCGACACCCTGGCCCGCACCCAGAACATGCACGCCACTGCCCAGCAAATGAGCATCAGCCAGCCGGCGGTGAGCAAGATGCTGCGCGAGGCCGAGAAAATGCTCGGCTTCGACCTGTTCCAGCGCCTGCCGCGCAGCCTGCAGCCTACTGACCTGGGGCTGCACGTGGCACGCTATGCGCGGATCGCCCTCAACGACGCGCGTCATTTCGTCGGCCAGGTCAACGACCTGCGCGAGGGGGGCCACGGCCTGCTGAAAATCGGCACCATCTTCGCCCCCACGTCCCTGGCGCTGCCCCAGGCCATCGTGGCCATCAAGCAGCGCTGGCCGCTGCTGACCCTGGAAGTACTGGAGGGCACCAGTGCCAACCTGCTGACCATGCTCGAACACAAGCAATTGGACCTGGTGGTCGCGCGCTTCACCCTGGACCGCCACCGCCAGCTGTTCGACTTTCAGCCCTTGGCCCCCGAGCCCCTGTGCCTGGTCGCTGGCAGCCAGCACCCGTTGGCCGGCAACAGCGATCTGCCCCTGGCCGAGCTGGGGCAATGGCCGTGGATTGTGTACCCCTCGGGCACCCCCATGCGTGCCCGGCTGGAGCGCGCATTCGCCGAGGCGGGCATGCAGTCGCCGGGCAACACCGTGGAAACCATTTCCATGCAGACCACCCTGCAGTTGCTGCAGACCGCGCCGATGCTGGCGATGCTGGCCGAGTCGATGGTCGAGCCGGACATTCGCGCGGGCCGGCTGACGCGGTTGAACCTGCCGTTTCCGTTGGTGTTGGATGATTACGGCATCATCACCCGGCGCGGGGAGACGCCCGGGTGGTCGGGGCAGGCGTTAATCGAGGCGCTCAGCCGGCCGCAACCGCCCGCAGGCAAACCCCCATCGACGTAGCAGCGGTACGCCGGGCCCGTGCCAACAGACAGGTTTTACCGTCCGGGCCCTTCCCCGGTGAAGGTATCCCGCCAGTTCAACCACCGCCGCTCCAGTACCGCCAGTAGCCGGTCACTGACCTTGCCCAGCAGCGCCAGCACGATGATCGCCGCCAGCACGATGTCTGGCCGCGATGTTTCGCGGCCGTCGCTGAGCAGGTACCCCAGCCCCTTGGTGGCGGCGATCAGCTCGGCGGCCACCAGGAACATCCAGGCCATGCTCAGGCCACTGCGCAAGCCGGTGAACAGCCCGGGCATCGCCGCTGGCAGCAGGATTCGCCACACCAGTTGGCGGCGGTTGAAGCGAAACACCCGGCCCACCTCCACCAGCCGCCGGTCGATGTCGCGGATCGCCGCCACGCCGTTGACGTACACCGGGAAGAACGCACCAATGGCGATCAGCACCACCTTGGACGTTTCGTCGATGCCCAGCCACAACAGCAGCAAGGGTACCCAGGCCAGGCTGGGAATGGCCCGCAGCCCGGCGAAGGTAGGTTCCAGGTAGGCCTCAGCCTCACGGCTCAACCCTACCCAGGCGGCGAACGCCAGGCCCAGCCCGGCGCCGATCACGAACCCGGCCAGCACGCGGCTCAGGCTTGCCAGTACATGCTTGGCCAATGGGCCCTGGGCCAGGTCGAGCAAGGTCAGGGCAACGTCGCTGGGCGCAGGCATCTGGTACGCGGGCAACCAGCCTGCGCGTACCACGGCTTCCAGCACGGCAATGATCAGAACAGGCAGCGCCAGCCCCTTTAACCGTGACGGCAAGCCCCGACGCGGGAGGGGTGCGGGCCGGGTCAGGCTTTTCGACGGGATGGCCATGGCTCAGTTTTTCCCGATGACCTGGGCGCTGAATTGGGGCGCGATCAGTTGGTCCACCACCTGGTTGACGTCGACACCTTTGCGCACCAGGCCCTCGGACACCAGGATGGGCGCGGCGGCCTTCAGCGCGGCAATGTGTTCGGCGCCAGGCTGAGCATTGCTGAAGTCGGTACGCGACAGTTGCAGCTTGGCCACCTCCAGCGGCAGGCCCGATTCCCTGGCCAGCAGGTCCGCGAGTTCATCCGGGTGCTGGCGTGCCCAGCCGCGGGCTTTTTCGTAGGCCTGCAGAACCACTTCGATGGTGTGGGGTTGAGCCTTGGCGAAGGCTTCAGTGACACTGATCACGTCGTAGCTGTTGAAGTCGACATTGCGGTACAGCAGGCGCGAGCCCGCTTGCAATTGGCTGGCGGCCAGGTGCGGGTCCAGGCCGGCCCAGGCGTCCACGTCGCCTTTTTCCAAGGCAATGCGGCCATCGGGGTGCTGCAAGTGCACCAATTCCACGTCGTCCTTGGTCAAGCCGGCCTGTTGCAGGCTGCGCAAGGTAAAGAGGTACGGATCGGTGCCTTTGGTGGCGGCGATTTTCTTGCCCTTGAGGTCGGCCACGGTCTTGATCGGCGAGTCCTTGCGCACGGCTAGCGCTGTCCACTCGGGGCGGCTGGCGATGTACACGGTTTTCAGCGGGCTGCCGTTGGCGCGGCTGAGCACGGCGGCAAGGCCTGCCGTGGAGGCGAAGTCGATGCTACCGCCATTGAGGTATTCCAGCGAGCGGTTGCTGCCCTGGCTCAACACCCAGGTGACCTTGCTCGCCGGCAACGCCTGCTCCAGCCAGCCGAAATGCTTCAGCACCAGGCTGGTGGGCGAGTAGTAGGCGTAGTCCAGGCGCACCTGCGCCGGTGCCTGGTCCTGCGCCTGCGCCAGCGGGCTGAAAGTGGCGAGCAAGGCGGCTGCCGTCAGGAACGGCCGGGCCCAGTCAACCAGGGTTGCGAGCAAGCGAGGGTGGGTCATGGTGACTCCTTGTTATGAAAGGCTATGGGTGAATCATCAATGCTTCAATCCAGGCGCCCGAAACCGAGCTGCACGGCTTGGGCTTCATAGTCCTGCAGCACCCGGTAGTCTTGCAGTCGCGCCGGTACCACGCTGACGATCCCCAGGGTCTGAGCCACTTCGGGGTTGGCCGTGAGGCTGATGTTCAGCGCGTCGCGCAATTGATCGACGGGAATGCCGTGGTGGCTGGTGATGTAGGGCAGGGTGGGGCTCGGCGCCGTGCGCCCCAGCACGCGTACCTGCGCCACGGTGTCGGGTGCGAACCGCTTGAGGTAGGCGAAGGTGACGCTGTCGATGGCGGCAAGGTCGGCCTGCCCGGCGGCCACCCGCCGCAGGCTTTCACGGTGGCTGCCGCTCACGCTGACTCGCGAGAAAAACCGGCCTTGGCGGGCCAGCGGTGCCAGCGCATGGCGCAGCAGGTTCATGCCGCTGTTGGAGTCCTCGCTGTTGATCACCCCGTGGCTGCCCTGCAACTCGGCCAACGCCTGCCAGGGGGCCAGGCGGTGCACGACCAGCAGGCTGCAATGTTGCCCGCCCTGGGCATCGGGCAGGTCGAAGCAGGGCCGGCCCACCACCCGCACCTGGTCCTTCAGGCGGGTGACCAGGGGGTAACCGCAGGTCTGGCTAAGCAGCAACCGGGGGTTGAGCCACAGTTGCTCCAGCGGCTCGTCGTCGCGCTGGCGCTGGCTGATGCCCAGCCCTCGCAGGGTCTGGTTCAGCCAGTGTTCACTGGCCTGCAACACCTCGGCGGGGGCCACGTACATCGGCAGTTCGGCGATCATGTTCGGGCTCCTCAGTGCCAGGGGTGCAGCGGGCTGTCGACGGGGCGCAGGCCATGGCGGCGGAACAGCTCACCATACCCGCGCACCAGGAAGTGGCCACTGCGGCGCAGCCAGTCTTCGCGCCGTTGCCGATACACCCGGGGCAGGTAATACCAGGGCAGGCCGGGCAGGTCGTGGTGCACCAGGTGCAGGTTGAGGTTCAGGAACAGCCAGCGCCACGGCCAGCCGGCTTCGTTGATCACCGAGCGCTGCTCCGGGCAGTGGGCCGGTCGGTGCTCGTAGTAGGAACGTACCATCGACAGCGCCAGCGCCAGCAGGCTGGCCGCCACGTAACCGAACACGCTGATACCCCCCTGGGCCTCAACGAGTGCCAGCAATGCCACCACGCACACCCCGTGGCACAGCCACATCACCCAGGCCTGGATCACGCCTTGGCGCAGGCGCGAGGCTTCGCCCTTGAGCAAACCCAGAAGGGCCAGCGCGGGCCCCACCAGCAGGCGGCCATAGAGCGTCTTGTTCAGCCAGTGCAGCACACGTGCGAGCGCACCCCGGTTCGCCCAGGTGCCGTGGTCCATATAGCGGCTTTCGGGGTCCAGGTGCGGGCGCGTCAATTCGGCATCCCTGTGGTGCAGCAGGTGGCTGTCGCGGTAGAGGGTGTAGGGGTACCAGAGCGCCAGAGGCGCGTAGCCCAGCCATTTGTTGAGCCATGCCAGGCGGGTAGGGTGGCCGTGCAGCAGTTCATGCTGCAGGGACATCCACAGGGTGATCAGCGGTACCAGCAACACCAGGGTCAGCCCTGAGCCTAGCCTGGGGCTGTAGTGGACCAGGCCAAACCATGCCGCGTAGGTGCACAGCAGCAATAGCCAGGTGGGCCAGTCAGTGCGCGCGGTCCAGGTGCGGTGCAGGGCGGTGATGTGCTGCTGGTGGTCAGCATCGAGGTAGGCAGGCATGGCAGACAACCTGGCAAGGCGTTGTGAGTGTCAGGCTCCGGACGACCTGCATCCCGGCTCGGCCACGCTGCATTGAAAACAGGCTCGCCTGGCCTTCGCGGGAATGCAGTTCATCCTGACCCTGGGGCGAATGCACCTTACCAATATTTTTTATGCCGTAAAAATCACCAGTTGCTACTGAGTTAGATCATGCGGTAATAAAAAAACCGTTGGCGTCAGGGAGTTCCTTGCTGCGCGCCAGCGGGCCTGCGCGTGAGGTAGGGCAACAGGCTGATCAGGCCCAGAGCAGCCAGCGCCGCCCCTACCCACAAAGGCGAGCGCAGGCCATGGCCCGTGGCGATGCCCACGCCGCCCAGCCATGCGCCCACCCCCAACCCGGCATTGATGACGGAGGTATGCACGGTATTGACCAGTGCCCCCGGGTGGGCGGTAGCCATCACCCGGGCAATCATGGCGGGGTTCATGGGCACGCCGACCAGGCCAATGGCCAAAAGCGCAGTCAGGCTGATGGCAGCGCTGTGGGCGAAGAGTGCAAACAGCACCAGCGTGAGGCTCAGCACAATCAGGCCACCGAGCATGATCGGCAGGCTGTAGCGGTCGGCGTAGCGCCCCACCAGGGTATTGCCCAGCACGTTCGCCGCGCCATAGGCGGCCAGCAGCCACGGCATGGCTTCGAGGGGCAGGCCGGTGACCTGGGTCAGTATCGGGGTAAAGTAACTGAAGGCGGCGAAAGTGGCGCCGATGATCAGCCCGCTGGTCATGTAGGCGGCCCACAGGTGGCGGTTGCTGAACGCCGCCAATTCAGCCGCCAGGCTCAACGCCCCGGCGGTACGAGTGCTGGGTACCCGACGGCCGATGATGGCCGCGCAGCCCAAGGTCAGGGCCACCACCAGCCAGAAGCTGGCGCGCCAGCCCCAGTGCTGGTCGACCAGGGTGGCCAGGGGGACGCCCAGCACGGTGGCCAGCATCAGCCCGCCAATGACGATGGAAGCTGCCCGACCGCGTGCTTGCACCGCTACTTGTTCAGCGCAGATGGCAAGTGCCACCCCGAAACAGGCGGAGCCGGCCACGCCGGTGACCGTTCGGGCGATGGCCAGCGTGTCGTAGCAGGTGGCCATGGCGGCGGCTGCCTGGGCAACGGCGTAGAACCCCAACAGGTACAACAGCGAGGTCTTGTTGGGTGCCCGCAGCCTGAGCAGGCCCACCGTGAGCAGTGGCCCGCCCAATACCATGCCTGCGGCATACAACGAGATCAGGTAACCGATTTGATCCACAGGCACATCGAAGGCTGCCGCCAGCGAGGGCATCATGCCCGCCACCAGAAACTCGGAGGTGGTCACCGAGAAGATCGTGAAGGCGAGCAGGTAAACGGTGAATGGCATGGCAACCCCTAAAGTGTAATGATCGGTAAAATATTGGGCGATAAAAACGGCGCGAGTGCCCTGCTGTTTGACGAACAAGGCGGGGGGCGGGCCTCGGGCAGGTTCAGAGGCGTGCCAGGGTGCCTTCCATCACATCTTCCAGGAAGGCTCGGTCAGGCATGGACTGCCCCAACACCCGCAACCCGTAATAGCTGCTGATGAACGCCCGGGCCGAAGCCAGGGGCGAGCGCTCGGCCGCCAGTTCACCGTGGCGCTGGCCCAGGGCGAACACATGGCACAGCACCTGTTCAAGGCGTGTCACATAGACCCGGCTGATATCGGCCACCATCGGGTCCTTGCCCGCACGGTCCAGGGCGGCGAACAGCGCCATGCAGCCGCGGCCTCCGGAAGGCCCCAGGTCGCCATCCACGCCCCATTGCATCAGGGCGCGCAGTCGCTCCTTGGCCGAACCAGGACCGTTGAGAATACGCGCCTGGGCCTCGATGCCCAGCTCCTGATAGCGGCGCAGCGCCAATTCGTAGAGCTTGTGTTTGCTGCCAAACGCGTGATAAAGGCTACCCCGGCCCAGGCCGGTGCGTTCGCACAGTTCCTGGGCCGAACTGCCCTCGTAGCCGTTGGACCAGAACACGTCCATGGCCGCCTCGATCACCGCGGTATCGTCAAACTCTCTAGGTCTTCCACTCATGGTGTGCGCTCGGTCAATCAGTAGCGGGTGGCAATCATACCGCCGCCTGGGCCACGGCGAAGCTGTCTTCGAGCATATGGCAGCGGGTGATCAGGCCACCCTCGATGGTCAGGTCGAAGGCAAAGGCGGTTTCAACCAACTTGCCCGTGCGCTTGACCCGTGAAGCCAGCTCGCCCATGGCCACCGCGCGGGTGCCGCTGACCAGGATATCCGTCAGCTGAAACCGCTCGGAGTTCAGCAGTTCGCGAACCTGGCCGTAGAATTCGGCGACCCCTTGCCGGCCGGTCTTGCGGCCGATCCACGGCACGGTGGCGGTGTCACCGGCAATGTACCAGTCCACGTTTTCATTGAAGAGCGCGGCGATCTGCGCCGGGCTAGCGCCGCTAGCCAGGGTAGTGAACAGGTGGGTGGCGGCTTGGCGAGTGCTTTCATCGGTCATGGGGCTCTCCTGAGAATGGGGTGGGCCGAGTGTAGGTCGTTGTGTAACGAACAGTCAAATATTAAGCGGCCTATCTGGCACAGGTTTCACATTTGATTTCCTGACGCACACAGCCCTGAACAGTTATCAGCCGCGGGCGGTGCGCAGCCGCGGAATGAAACCGCCAAACATGTTCAACAGCAGCCCCGCGACCACCACCAGCGCACTGGCGGCCTGGGCAGCAGACAGCGTCTCGCCCAGCAACAGATTGGCGCTGATCAGGCCCACTACCGGCACCAGCAATGAGAGCGGGGCGATACGCCAGGTCTCGTAGCGTTTCAGCAACTGCCCCCACACGCCATAGCCGAACAGCGTGGCCAGCAACGACAGGTACACCAGCGACAGGACGGTCTGGGTGGAGATGTTTTCCAGGCTGTCGAGGATGACGTCGGGGCCGTCGACCAGCCAGGAACAGGCAAAGAATGGCACCACGGGGATCAGCGCGCTCCAGACCACCAGCGACATCACCGAAGTGGGGTGTTTCTGGGCGATCACCTTGTTGGTGACGTTACCCAGGCTCCACGACAGCGCCGCGGCCAGGATCAGCAGCAACGGTACCAGCGGCAATGCTTGTGCGTCCGGGCTGGCGGTGCCAGCTTTCGCCAGCAGCACCATGCCCACGCCTGCGATCAGCATGCCGGCCACATGGTTCCACTTGAGCTTCTCCGCCAGCAGCAGGGCGGCAAATACCATGGTGAAAAACGCCTGGGCCTGCAGCACCAGCGAAGCGATACCCGCGGGCATACCCAGCTTGATGCCCAGGAACAGAAAGGCGAACTGCCCGAAACTGATGGTCATGCCGTAGGCCAGCAGCCACTTGAAGGGCACGGCCGGGCGCTTGACGAAGAACACCGCTGGAAAGGCCACCAGGGCAAACCGCAACCCCGCCAGCAGAAACGGCGGCATGCCATGCAGGCCCACCTTGATCACCACGAAGTTGATTCCCCAGGCCACCACCACAGCCAAGGCGAGTATTCTATCGGTCAAGCGCATGAAGCATTCCTTGTATCACTGATTAGCGTGTTCGCTTGACTCGATTCTAGGGCCGCCGTAGCGTGCCGACGATACACAGATCCCGTGAATTCGAGGCAGTACAGATGACACCAGAAGGGCGCGCGCGCTACCGGCAGCTCGCCGAGCAGATCAAGGCCGCCATCGACACCGGTACCCTGCAGCCCGGCGCCCGGCTACCCTCGGTACGCACCCTCGCCGCACAGTACGGGGTCAGCCAGACCACCGCGCTGAACGCCTTGCGTGCCCTGGAAAACCAGCGCTACGCCGAGGCCCGGCCGAAGTCCGGTTTCTTCGTGAGGGCAAATCCCGCTGCCCCGCGCGACCAGGCCAAAGTCATCGCGCCCCTGGACGAACAGACCGAACTGCACCTGGCCATGGTCGGCAGCGAGTGCCGCGTGCGCCTCGACCTGGCCAACGGCGCCAGCACCCTGTACCCGCTGGAGAAAATGGCTGTGCTGCTGCGCAAGGCTGGCCAGGCGAAGCCTGCGGTATGGGGCAGTACCGTCAAAGGCACCGGCTACCCGCCGCTGAAAGCCGAGATATCCCGCCGTGCCGTGAGCTATGGCTGCCACCTGGACCCCGATGACCTGCTGATCACCAACGGCTGCATCGAAGCCCTGTCGCTGGCCTTGCGGGCGACCCTGAGCGCGGGCGATGCGGTGGCCGTCGAATCCCCCTGCTATTTCGTCCTGCTGCACATGCTCCAGAGCCTGGGCCTTAGGGTGGTGGAGGTACCTGCCGGCACTGCCGGGCACATTGACGTAGACCGCCTGGTCGCCTTGTTCGAAACCCGGACTGTCAACGCCTTCGTCACCCTGGCCAACATCAACAACCCGCTGGGCAAAAGCATTCCCAACGCCGCCAAGGCCGCCATCGACACCGGTACCCTGCAGCCCGGCGCCCGGCTACCCTCGGTACGCACCCTCGCCGCACAGTACGGGGTCAGCCAGACCACCGCGCTGAACGCCTTGCGTGCCCTGGAAAACCAGCGCTACGCCGAGGCCCGGCCGAAGTCCGGTTTCTTCGTGAGGGCAAATCCCGCTGCCCCGCGCGACCAGGCCAAAGTCATCGCGCCCCTGGACGAACAGACCGAACTGCACCTGGCCATGGTCGGCAGCGAGTGCCGCGTGCGCCTCGACCTGGCCAACGGCGCCAGCACCCTGTACCCGCTGGAGAAAATGGCTGTGCTGCTGCGCAAGGCTGGCCAGGCGAAGCCTGCGGTATGGGGCAGTACAGTCAAAGGCACCGGCTACCCGCCGCTGAAAGCCGAGATATCCCGCCGTGCCGTGAGCTATGGCTGCCACCTGGACCCCGACGACCTGCTGATCACCAACGGCTGCATCGAAGCCCTGTCGCTGGCCTTGCGGGCGACCCTGAGCGCGGGCGATGCGGTGGCCGTCGAATCCCCGTGCTATTTCGTCCTGCTGCACATGCTCCAGAGCCTGGGCCTTAGGGTGGTGGAGGTACCTGCCGGCACTGCCGGGCACATTGACGTAGACCGCCTGGTCGCCTTGTTCGAAACCCGGGCTGTCAACGCCTTCGTCACCCTGGCCAACATCAACAACCCGCTGGGCAAAAGCATTCCCAACGCCGCCAAGGCCGCCATCGCCCAGGCTGCCGATGCGCACGGCATCATCCTCATCGAGGACGATATCTTTGGCGACACCGCGTTCGGTGAACAACGGCCGTTTCCCCTGCTGGCCTTTACCGCCAACGCGCTGCTATGCAGCGGTTTCTCCAAGACCCTGGCGCCGGGCTTGCGCATCGGCTGGGTGTACAGCCGCCAGCACAGCCGGCGGCTGATGATGCTCAAATACACCTCCAGCATGGGCACCTCGGTGCCGCCGCAAATGGCGATTGCCGAGATGCTCCGCAGTGGCGGCTATGACGCCCACCTGCGCAGGTTGCGCGCTACGCTCGCCAGTCAGGTTCGGCAGATGCGCGAAGCGGTATCGCGCCATTTTCCGGCGGGTACGCGGGTGTCGGAACCGGAAGGCGGGTATGTGCTGTGGGTGGAGATGCCTCACGGGGCGCTGAACGTGAGGGAGCTGTTCATCAAGGCGCGTGCACTGGGCATCGGGATTGCGCCGGGGCATATTTTCGCCACCGATGGGCGGTACGATCATTGTTTCCGGCTCAATGCCGGGTTTGGCTGGGACCAGGAAGTAGAGCGTGCCATCGCGCAATTGGCGGCGTGGTGCGGCGAGTCGCTGGCCATCGATAACCCCCCGTTATCAGCCAATCGAAGGTTGTCATTGGGCAAACCCGCTACCCCTCTCTAAAGTGCAGGAGCCCCCACGCGCTTGCGTGCCGGGCCTACCGCTCACAGAGGCGTGTCATGAAAACAATAAAAAGCTTCAAGACCCTGACCATCGTGTTTCTGTTCCTGATCGGCGTGGTCAACTACCTGGACCGTAGCGCGCTGTCCATCGCCAACACCTCTATCCAGCAGGACCTGGGCATCAGCCCGACGCAGATGGGCTTTCTGCTATCGGCATTTTCCCTGGCCTATGCGTTTTCGCAGTTGCCCATGGGCGCGTTGATCGACCGGTTGGGCAGCAAGGTGGCGCTGGGTGGATCGTTGATTGTGTGGTCGTTGGCCCAGGCTGCGTTCGGCTTGTTCAGCGGGTTCGCGCATTTGCTGGGCATGCGGGTGCTGCTGGGAATCGGCGAGGCACCGGTGTTTCCGTCGGCCGCCAAGGCCCTCTCTGAATGGTTCGACACCCAGGAGCGGGGCACGGCGACGGGGTGGGTGTGGTCGGCGACATGCATCGGGCCGTGCCTGGCGCCGCCGCTGTTGACGCTGTTCATGGTGCACCTTGGCTGGCGCGGCATGTTCGTGCTGACGGGGGCCATCGGCCTGGTGTTGGCGGTGTGCTGGTGGGTGTTCTACAAGAGCAAGGCGCAGTACCTGGCCGAGACTGGCCGTGCCGAGCCGCAACCGGCACCGCGCCAGGTGATGCCGCGGTTGCGCTGGTCGGCGTTGTTGCGTGACCGCAATACGTGGGGCGCGTTTCTGGGCTTCATGGGCGTGATTTACATGATCTGGCTGCACCTGACGTGGATGCCCGGGTACTTCGAACGGGAGCACGGCCTGGATCTGTATCGCACGGCGTGGGTCGTGTCGTTGGCGTACCTGTTCGGGGCAGTGGGCACGGTGGTGGCGGGCAAGGCCTGTGATCGTCTGGTAGCACGGGGCATGCGGGTGTTGGCGAGCCGCAAGCTGGTGATCATTACCGGGTTGCTGGGCGGCGCGTTGTTTACCCTGGTGGTGGCGTTCGTGAGCAATGTGGTGGCGTGCGTGGCGCTGCTGTGCGCAGCGCTTTTCTTCATCAATATTTCCAGTGCCACGGCGTGGATGATCGTCAACACCATCGTGCCCTCGGAACGGGTGGCTTCGTTTGGCTCGATCCAGAATTTCGGCGGGTATCTGGCGGGGTCCATCGCGCCGATCCTGACGGGTTTCAGTGTGCAGCACAGCGGCTCGTTTTCATCGGCGTTCGTGATCAGTGCGGTCGTGGCGGCGTGTTCGGCGCTGGCCTATTTCGTGCTGCTGAAGGAGCCGAGTGCGCCGCGCCCCAGCGCTCAACCTGCCCTGCAGGCCCTGTAGAACAGGCCTGCAGGGTTAACCCGTCAGGTCAGTAGGTGCGCCAGTGGCCGGGCTCCCATACCCAACGGCCAGGGCCCCAGCGGTAGTGGCCGGGTACCCAGTGGTAGCCCGGCGCGGGCATGACGGGCACCACTTCAACCGGTGGTGGTGGCCGGCGTGGGTGCACCGGTTCGACGATACAGCCGGTGAGCGTGGTTGCCACCAGGGCGGCGACCAGGGTGGCCTTGATGATTTTCAACATGGGCGGTTCCTTGCGTGAACATCCGCCGAGCCTGAGTGGCCGGCTTGCAAGGGTTTAACGCGCCTGGGCGAAAAATCCGTCGCGTCACCGGGTTTTCACAGCTTTGTCTTGCCCACGCAGGTACAGGGCGTTGGCCAGTTGTTCGCGCTCGTCGGCCGGTAGCGTGGTGGCGAAGTCGGCCAGGCTGGTTTCCACCCGTGCCCGCAGGGCCAGGTCGGCGTCCCGGGCGCGGCCCAGGTCGGCCACCAGGGCGTCGCGGTCCAGGGCGGGAGCGCGCAACTGGCGCATGGCATCCTGGCGGGCCTGGCGGCCGGCAACGATCAGTGGTTGGCTTTCGTCACGGGTTTCGCGCAGCAAGCGGCGCAGTTCATGGCGGCGCTGTTCCGGCAGTCGCACCATTACTTGGCGCAGACCGTGCTGCACCACGGGCCCGACCATGGGCTTGGGGTGCGACAGCCATTGGTACAGGCCGCCAGCCACGCCGCCGATCAGGAACAGGTTGAGCACCAGCGAGGCGGTGAGCAGGGTTTTCAGCGGGATGCGGGAATCACTCATTGCTCGCTGTCCTCGGCGTTGAGGGTGAAGACGATGTCGGCATCGTTCTGATCGAAGATACTGGGTAGCGCTTCGGCGCCGCTGCCCAGAGGCAAGCTCAGTGAAGCCACGAGCATGCCGGCGGCGATGCCCGCGACTCCCACGCCCACCCAGCCCAGGCGCGACCACCAGTTCCAGTGGCTGCGCCAGAACGACGCGGACGGTGCGCTGGCGACGATACGGCGTGCGAAGGCCGGGTCCGCGGCCGCTATCCGGTGGCTGTCGAGCAAGGCGTCCAGGTGCCCGGCCTGGGCGACCGCAGCCAGTGCTCGGGCGTTGCGGCTGGCCAGCAGGGCGCGGGCGGCCACCTGTTCGGCGGCGGGCCAGCGGCGCAGGTCGGCGCCGTAGGCATCGGCCAAGTGCTCAAAACGTTCAGGCGTCATGATTTTCCCCTTCCTAGGCCGGCGGCGCCGGGTGGTTCGGCGAGGTAGTCGCGCAGGTTGCGCCGGGCTCGCGAGAGCAGGCTTTCCAACGCCTCGACGCTGATCTCCATGAGCGCCGCTGCCTCGATATTCGACAGTTCCTGGTAATACTGCAGCACGATGGCTTCGCGTTGGCGTGGTGGCAATGCCGCCAGCGCGGCGTCCATCCGCGCACGGGTGTCATGCGCTTCGAGTTGCTGCTCGGGCGCCAGCGCGGGGTCGGCCAGGTCGTGCAGGGCCGTGTCGTCCAGTGGCCGTTCCTGACGGCGGCGCAGCCGGTCATAACACAGGTTCAGCGCCACGCGGTGCAGCCAGGTGTCGAAGCGTGCCTGGCCAGGGCGCCAGCGCGCGGCCTGCTTCCAGATCCGCACGAAGCTCTCCTGCGCCACGTCCCGAGCTTCGTCGGCGTCGCCCAGCAAGCGGCTGGCGAGCGCCAGCAGCCGGGGCAGCTTGCGCGACACCATCTCGTTGACGGCGGCCGGTTCATTCTTGCCGATGCGGGCCAGCAGCTCGATGTCCGGATCAGGTTCTTTCAATAGGGCGTGTCTCGGTCCGGTGGCGGGGCATCAGGGAGGGTGACGGGGCGGGTGACCGCCCCGCCCCAGGCATCAGCGTGCCCAGTGTCCCTCCACCCAACGCCAGCTTGGACCACGTTGCGCCCAGTGGCCAGGTATCCAGTGGCCGCCGCGCATGGCCGGCTGCCAGTGGCCCGGTACCCACTCGTAATGGTTGCCCGCCCAGCGCCAGTGCCCCTGGTCCCACACATAGCCGGGACGTTCGCGCGGCAGCGGCTCGGCGCGCATGGGCGGCGGTGCCTGGCGGATCAGGATTTCGGTTTCCGCGAACGCTGGCACGCTGATCAGGGATGCCAGGGCAACCGGGACAAGCAGGGCAAAGCGCAACAGGGGGCGAGAAAGTCTCATGACAGCTCCTTCAGGCGCGTTCGACGGTGAACGCTGCTGATGGGTTTAACGGTGGCCATGGGGGAATCCGTCGCAGTGACTGTGTTTTTTTTGGGGTGCGTTTGTTGGCGTGCTCAACGTCGAGCGCCGCGCGGGCGGCGCTCGATCGAAAGACGCCAGCAAATGTCACGAAACCCTTACCAAAAACCCTCAAAACCGTCATGGCGCTGTCATCTGCGGTTCCTATAGTGCCCGCACATTCCGCAGCACCTGCCCCAGGCCGGTGTGCCGAGGACCGGACCGCAGTACCTGGCATCGACGCCAGTGAGGAGCCAGACCATGCAAGCAGCCCTGACCACGGCCCAGCCGTTTACCCGCCGCCACCCGTTGCCGGCCCGCGCCGTGAAGGTGGCCGCGGTGGTGGCCGTGCATGTGCTGGTGATCAGCTGGTTTGCCCACCAGGCCCCCATGCCATTGGCCGTGAGCCAACCCCGGACGATTTACGCTTCGGTGATCAACGAGCCCGCGCCGGCCCCCGCAGCGGCCCCGCAACCCCCCGCCGCACCGGTGACACCGCCGCCCCCCACGCCAGTGGCGCGGCCGCAGCCCAAACCCGTGGCCAAGGCCCCGGCGCCGCGTCATGTGGCGGTACCCACACCGGCGCCAGCGCCCGTGCCAGCCGTGGCCAGCGCCGCGCCAACCCCGGCACCCGCGGCCGCGCCTGTACCGGCGCCACCCCCCGCGCCGCCAAAAACCATCACCCACGGCGTGGAATACGTGCGCGCGCCCGAACCCCAGTACCCGGACCGTGACCGCGAGGACGGCAACGAAGGCACGGTGATCCTGCGGGTGCTGGTGGACGAAACCGGCAGGCCGGGGCGTATCGATGTGGTGCGCTCCTCGGGCTTCGGCAGCCTCGACGAGGCGGGCAGGGCGGCGGCGCGCGCTGCCGTCTTCAAGCCTTACCGCGAAGACGGCCACGCGCTCTCGGTGTACGTGATCGTACCCCTGCGCTTTCAGCTGGACAGCTGACCTCCACACCCCTTTACCCAACCCCGGACTCCCCCCTCGGCGGCCTCGCCAGGGTGGTGCTCAGGCGCGTTCGACGGTGAACGCTGCTGATGGGTTTAACGGTGGCCATGGGGGAATCCGTCGCAGTGACTGTGTTTTTTTTGGGGTGCGTTTGTTGGCGTGCTCAACGTCGAGCGCCGCGCGGGCGGCGCTCGATCGAAAGACGCCAGCAAATGTCACGAAACCCTTACCAAAAACCCTCAAAACCGTCATGGCGCTGTCATCTGCGGTTCCTATAGTGCCCGCACATTCCGCAGCACCTGCCCCAGGCCGGTGTGCCGAGGACCGGACCGCAGTACCTGGCATCGACGCCAGTGAGGAGCCAGACCATGCAAGCAGCCCTGACCACGGCCCAGCCGTTTACCCGCCGCCACCCGTTGCCGGCCCGCGCCGTGAAGGTGGCCGCGGTGGTGGCCGTGCATGTGCTGGTGATCAGCTGGTTTGCCCACCAGGCCCCCATGCCATTGGCCGTGAGCCAACCCCGGACGATTTACGCTTCGGTGATCAACGAGCCCGCGCCGGCCCCCGCAGCGGCCCCGCAACCCCCCGCCGCACCGGTGACACCGCCGCCCCCCACGCCAGTGGCGCGGCCGCAGCCCAAACCCGTGGCCAAGGCCCCGGCGCCGCGTCATGTGGCGGTACCCACACCGGCGCCAGCGCCCGTGCCAGCCGTGGCCAGCGCCGCGCCAACCCCGGCACCCGCGGCCGCGCCTGTACCGGCGCCACCCCCCGCGCCGCCAAAAACCATCACCCATGGCGTGGAATACGTGCGCGCGCCCGAACCCCAGTACCCGGACCGTGACCGCGAGGACGGCAACGAAGGCACGGTGATCCTGCGGGTGCTGGTGGACGAAACCGGCAGGCCGGGGCGTATCGATGTGGTGCGCTCCTCGGGCTTCGGCAGCCTCGACGAGGCGGGCAGGGCGGCGGCGCGCGCTGCCGTCTTCAAGCCTTACCGCGAAGACGGCCACGCGCTCTCGGTGTACGTGATCGTACCCCTGCGCTTTCAGCTGGACAGCTGACCTCCACACCCCTTTACCCAACCCCGGACTCCCCCCTCGGCGGCCTCGCCAGGGTGGTGCTCGGGCGCGTTCTGACGATTGACGAGGACTACACCATGCAAAACACTTCCCTTGGCCTGGACATGCTGTGGGGGCAGGCCGACGCCGTGACCCGTGGCGTGGCGTTGATGCTGCTGGCCATGTCGTTGGCGTCCTGGTACGTGATCGCCGACAAACTGGTGCGCCTGGGGCTTTCCCGCCTGCGCTCGCCGCGCCTGTTGGCCGCGTTCTGGGGCGCACCCACCGTCAGTGATGGCCTGCGCCAACTCGCCACCGATCCGGCCTACGGGGCATTGGGCCATGCCGGCGTCAGCGCCGCCAGCCAGCACCGCGAAGCCCTGGACAGCGGCATGAACCCGCCGCCGTTCAGCGAGTGGCTCAGCCGTGCCCTGCGCCAGGCCACCCTGGTGGTGGGCGCACGCCTGCAAGGCGGTATGGCGGTGTTGGCCACCGTGGGCTCCAGCGCACCGTTCGTGGGCCTGCTGGGCACCGTGTGGGGGATCTACCACGCCTTGATGAAGATCGGCCTGACCGGTGATGCCAGTATCGACAAGGTGGCTGGCCCGGTGGGCGAAACCTTGATCATGACGGCCCTGGGCCTGGCCGTGGCCATCCCCGCGACCCTGGCGTACAACCTGCTGGTGCGCACCAACAAGCAAACCCTGGCCGAGCTGGGCAAGTTCGCCTTCGAGCTGCATGACCTGCTGGTGATCGGCGCCCGCGCCACCCCCCCGGGGCAGGCACCGCAGCGGGCCATGCCCCGTGCCCGCGCGGAGTACGTCTGATGGCCGGTGGCTTGCAGGACGAGCTGGACGACGACAGCTTCAACCCGGAGATCAACACCACGCCGCTGGTGGACGTGATGCTGGTGCTGCTGGTGATTTTCATCATCACCGTGCCGGCCATCCAGCACAGCGTCAAGATCGACCTGCCCCACGCCGCGGCGCAGCAGGACAACAAGCCGCCGGTGGCGGTGGACCTGGCCCTGGACAACAGTGGCCACCTGCACTGGGACGATCGCGACATCAGCGATGCCGAGCTGCCGGCGCTGATCGCCGAGGCCGCTGCGCGCCAGCCAGTGCCGGAATTGCACCTGCGGGCTCAACGTGACACGCCCTACGAAAAGGTCGTGCAAGTGATGGCCGCTGCGCAGTCCGGCGGCCTGGAAAAAATCGGTTTCGTTACCCAGGCCGTCACGCCCTGATTCCTGCTTCGTTCCCCCCGCCAGCGTGCTGGCGGGCAGGGTTCGTGCGCTCTTTTTCTGGAGTTGTCATGCTTCGCAAACACCCGTTTCACGCGCTGTCCGTTCGCACTGGCGCGGGCCTTGCGGCTTTTGCCCTGGCCCCTTCGATCTGGGCCGCCGACGCCGCGCCGGTCATCGATGACAGCGTGCTTGCCACGCTGCCACAAGTGACCGTCAAGGCGGCCAAGGCCAAGAAGCCCGAGCTGCACAAGAAAATGTCCGGCGGCGCGCTGGGCAGCAAGGCGGCCATCGACACGCCGTTCTCGATCAAGAGCGTGAGCAGCGAAGAGATTCAGCAGCGCCAGGCCGGCATTCTTTCCGAGGCGGTGAAATACAACGCCTCGGTGACCTCCATCAGCTCCAGCTACGGCACCCACCCGGCCACCCTGGCGGTGCGCGGCCTGCCCCTTGACGACCTGAACGGCTACAAGGTCGACGGCATGGCCAACATCAACCGTGGCGTGGAAATGCCCCTGGAAATGTTCGACAGCGTCGAGGTGCTCCAAGGGCTGTCGGGCTTCATGTACGGTTTCGGCAGCCCGGGCGGTATCGTCAACTACGTGAGCAAGCGCCCGACCGACAAGACCCTGTTCAGCGTCGACGCCGGCTACCAGTCCGATAACCTCTACAAGGAGCACATCGACCTGGGCGGCCGGCTGGACGACCCGCGCTTCGGCTACCGGCTGAACCTGGTGCACGAGGAGGGCGACGCCGCCAGCGGTGGCGCCGCGGTCAACCGCACGGCCGTGGGCCTGGCCCTGGACGCCAAGCTGACCGATGACCTGACGATCAACTTCGACACCCTTTACCAGCAGCGCAAGACCTCCGGCGGCACCGATATCGTGGTCAACACCGCCTACGCGCTGCCCAAGACCATCGATGGCAGCAAGCGCCTGTACAGCAACGGCTCTTACACAGACGTGGACTACAGCCTCTCGACCTTGAGCGCTACCTATCAGTTCTCGCCGAACTGGCAGGGCCGCCTGGCGTACCGCTACAGTGACTCGGACCGCCGTTACGTGAAAGACCAGTACCAGATCACCAGCAACAGCGGCAACTACTCCGACAAGGTCACCTCCGAATACCACGGCTACGACTACAACCAGGCCATGGGCACCCTGGAAGGAAAATTCACCACGGGCTGGTTCAGCCATGACCTGGTGCTGGGCAGTTCCTATTCGGACCTGCAGTCGCGCAAGTCGGTCAACACCCCCAAAAGTACCGTGGGCAAGGGCAACCTCTACGACCCGACGATTTTCTCGGTGTATGACATCGACTACAGCGGTGGCACCTACGGCGACGACTCGATCAAGGAAAGCGCGGTATTTGCCAGCGACACGCTCGGCCTGGGCGAGCACTGGTCGTTGCTGGTCGGCCTGCGCAACGAAACCTTCCGGGAGGAGACCCACGACTCGGCGACCAGCGAGGCCGTGCGCTACAAGGCACGCCCGGCTACACCTACCGTGGCGCTGATGTACAAGCCCATCCAGGACGTGACCGTCTACGCCAGCTACGTCGAGTCGCTGGAAGCCGGCGGCACCGCGCCCACCACGGCCGACAACGCCGACCAGACCCTGGCGCCGCTGCGTAGCAAGCAATATGAAATCGGCGTGAAGGCCCAGCGTCGCAACTGGAGCGCCACGGCCGCCGCCTTTCGTATCGACCGCGGCGCCGAGTACACCAACAGCGACAACGTCTACGTGCAGAGCGGCACGATCCGCTACCAGGGCATCGAGCTGGCCGGCAGTGTCGACCCTATCGACAGCCTGACCCTGGAAGGCAGCATCATGTCCCTGGACTCCGAGTACCAGGATGCCGGGGACGTCGACGGCAACCGCGCCGCCGGTGCCGCCCACTACCAGGCCGGTGCCCAGGCCACCTACCGCATCGGCGCGGTGCCGGGGCTGTTCGTGCGGGCCGGTGCCCAGCGTATCGGCCCCATGGCCGTGGATTCGGGCAACGTGCATACCCTGGATGCCTACAGCCTGTTCGATGCCGGCGGCGGCTACCGCATGAGGCTGGCGGGCGGCCATGCATTGACCTTTGGCGCCAACGTCACCAACCTGGCCAACCACAGATACTGGACCTGGTACCAGGAAAACTACCTGCAACCCGGCTCGCCACGGACCTTGAGTGTGAATGCCCGCTATGACTTCTAAGTACCCGTTGTTGCGCGGCCTGGCCGTGGCCCTGGCGCTGGTGACCAGCCCGCTGTTGCACGCCGAAACCCTGAACACCGAGGGCCTGCGCCTGGACAAGGTGGTGCTGGTGATGCGTCACGGTATCCGCCCGGCGACTGACACCGCCGAGTTGCAAGCCTGGTCGGCCAAGACCTGGCCGCGCTTTGCCGTCGCCGATGGCCAACTCACGCCTCACGGTTATGCCGCCACCGTGCTGCTGGGCCAGTGGCAGCGCCAGTACCTGGTGGGCCATGGGCTGCTGGCCGCCGATGGGTGCCCTGGCGCTGGCCAAGCCTACCTCTGGTCCAGCCCGGTAGCGCGTACCCGGGCGACCAGCAAGGCATTGCTCGAAGGCCTGTTCCCGGGTTGCCCAGTGCCGGTGCACCATGCCAGCGCGGGCCAGGACCGTCTGTTCCATGGTAGCGAGAACGGCTTGGCTGGGCTGGACCGCCAGCAGGCCGAGCAGGCTATTCTGGCGGCCATGGGCGGCAGCCCGCAGGCGGCCCAGGCGAAGTATGGCCCGGCCTTGCTGCGTATGCAGAACGTGGTCGGCGTGCCCGCCACCTGCCCCAAGGCGCCACATTGCGCGTTGAGCGAGCAGCCCTGGGGGCTGAAAGAAAAAGGCACCACGGTCAAGCTCAGCGGCCCGTTGAGCGTCGGCGCGGCCATGGCCGAGACGTTCCGCATGCAGTACGCCGAAGGCATGCCGCTGGACCAGGTGGCCTTTGGTCAAGGCCGCACCGCCCATGAGGTGGCGGGTTTGATGGAACTGCGCAGCGGTAAATATGCTCTGAGTCAGCACCTGCCCTACGTGGCCCGCCGCGGCGCCTCGCAGTTGCTGAGCCAGGTGTTGCTGGCGCTGGAGGAGACCGGCAAGGCAGCCGCGGGTGGCCCACCCTCCGCGGCATGGCTGGCGTACGTGGGCCATGACAGCAACATCGCCCAGTTGCGTACGCTGCTAGGCTTTGACTGGAAGATCGCCGAGTACCCCGAGGACGACGCCGCGCCCGGTGGCACCCTGTTGTTCGAGCGCTGGCTGGACCCGCGCAGTGGCCAGCGCTTTGTCAGCCTGGCCTATGTGGCCCAGAGCCTGGACCAGTTGCGCCAGCTCAGCCACGACGCGCCGTACCGGGTGCAGTTCGCTGGTGTCGATGGCCAGCCGCTGATGCCCTTGGCGCGTTTCGAGCAAGCCATGGGCGAGCGGGTGGATGCCAGCGCCACCGAGCCGCAGAGGTACGCTGACCACTGAACCGATGAACCACGAGGTGCCTGATTGAGCGAGCTGAAACGCTATGGATTGTTGATCGGCCTGCTGGCGTTGAGCGCTTGCAGCCATCAGCCGCTGCAACAGGCGCCGTCACCCGAGCAGGTGCGCGCCAAGGTTGTGCGCCTGCTGCCACCTTCGGCGACCAATCGGCAAGGGTGGGCGGCTGATATTCAGGTCGCCTTCGAAACCCAGTCGCTGGACCCCAGCACCCAGAACCTGTGTTCGGTGATCGCGGTCATCGAGCAGGAATCCAACTTCCAGGCCGACCCTCAGGTGCCGGGGCTGGGCCGCATTGCCCGTACCGAGATTGATCGCCGCGCCGGGCGCCTGCACGTGCCGGGGTTCGTGGTCGACGCGGCGCTGGGCCTTGCCTCTCCCACCGGCAGGACCTATGCCCAGCGCATCGCCAGCGTGCGTTCGGAGCGTGAATTGAGCGAAGTATTCGATGACTTCATCAGCATGGCGCCCTTGGGCCGGCAGCTGTTTGGCACCTTCAACCCCGTGCACACCGGCGGGCCCATGCAGGTGGCCGTGGACTATGCCGAGCGCAATGCCCGCGGGTACCCGTACCCGGTGCAGGACTCCATTCGCCATGAGGTTTTCAGCCGCCGTGGCGGGGTGTACTTCGGCACCGCGCACTTGCTGGGCTACCCGGTTCATTACCCCGAGCCGCTGTACCGCTTCGCCGACTACAACGCCGGCCATTACGCCAGCCGCAACGCCGCCTTCCAGGCTGCCCTCAACCGCCTGGTCAAGGCGCGGCTGGCGCTGGATGGCGACCTGATCGACTACGGCTCGCTCACGGCGGGGCAGACCGAGTTGGCGGTGCGCTCCCTGGGCACGCGGCTGGGCATGAGCGACATCGACATCCGTCGGGCGCTCGACAAGGGCGAGCAACCGGACTTCGAGGACACCCGGGTTTACCAGCGGGTGTTCGAACTGGCCGACCAGGTAGCAGGCCAGCCCGTGCCCCGGGCGATCCTGCCGGGCATCACCCTGGAAAGCCCGAAGATCACCCGCCACCTGACCACCGCCTGGTTCGCCCGCCGCGTCGACGAACGCCGCGCGCGCTGCATGGCCCGCAACTGAACCAGCGCTCACTTCCGAGCGTGCGTCCGCCGCTCTGTACGCGCCGCAGCGGACCCGGCCGCGTCCCAGGCGCCGAGCAGTGTCAGGCACACCGTGTTGGCTTCGACGCGGCCAGGTCCGCTGCTACGGATGTGTACCGGGCGGCGCGGTGCTACAGTGAAAGCCACTTTCCCGTCCCGGAGCCTGTCATGAGCACTCTGTATTCCATCCCGGTCAAGACCATCGACGGCCAGCCGCAAACCCTCGAGGCCTACAAGGGCAAGGTGCTGCTGGTGGTCAACGTTGCTTCCAGATGCGGCCTGACCCCGCAATACGAAGGGCTGGAAAAACTGTATGAAAGCCACCGTGCCCGGGGCCTGGAAGTATTGGGTTTTCCCGCCAACAATTTCAAGGCCCAGGAGCCCGGCAGCGATGACGAGATCAAAGCCTTCTGCAGCCTGACCTACGACGTGAAGTTTCCGCTGTTCTCGAAGATTTCGGTGGTGGGCGACGACCAGCATCCGCTGTACGCAGCACTGACCCGGGCCATTCCCGACGCCGAGGGCGAAGGCCCCTGGCGCGAGCGCCTGACCGGCAAGGGCATCCCGGTGAACCCGGTGCCGGAGGTGCAGTGGAATTTCGAGAAGTTTCTGATCAACCGCGAAGGGCAGGTGGTGGGCCGCTTCGCACCGGACGTGGCCGCCGATGACCCGCGTCTGCTCAAGGCCATCGAGGCAGCGCTGGCGGCCTGAGCAGCACCGGTCCGGGCCTGCGAGGTTGGAAACTGAATCCAGGCAAGCGTGCTACGCCTCCATCTCCACCAGCACACTGCCCTCGGTTACCATGTCGCCCTCGGTGCAATGCAGTGCCTTGACCAGCCCGGCCTGGGGCGCGCGGATGCTGTGTTCCATCTTCATGGCTTCAAGCACCACCAGCGCAGTGCCGGCGTCCACTGACTGCCCGGCACTGACCAGCACCCGCACGATGCTGCCGTTCATGGGGGCGTTGAGGCCACCCTGGTGGCTGTGACCTTCGTCGGCCTCGGCGATGGCGTCGAACAGGTTCACCGGGTAAACCTCGCCCTGCCAGGGCAGGTACACCGTGTCCCCACGCCGATACGCCGTGGGGGTGGCCGCACCGCTGGCCAGGTGCACCACCTGGTGCTGGTCGCGACACCGCACCGCCACGACGGTCTCGCTGGGCAGCCCGAGGCGCAGGCCGCTGGCGGCGGACCACGGGTCATTGCCGGGTGATGGCAGCAGCGCTGCGGCGGCCGCTTGCCAGAACGCAGGCGGCAACACGCCGGCGGCCGGCAGCAACTGCGCCTGATGCCGGGGAATGAACCCGGTGTCCAGTTCGGCCGCGGCGAAGGCGGGGTGGCCGATGATGCGCCGCAGGAACGCCAGGTTGGTGCGCACGCCGCCCACGGAAAATTCGTCGAGCATGCTCAGCAAGCGCAACCGTGCCTGCTCGCGGGTTTCGCCCCAGGCAATCAGCTTGCCGAGCATGGGGTCGTAAAACGGCGAGACCTGGTCACCCTCGCTGACACCACTGTCTACCCGCCGCCCCGGGCCGGGTGCCGACTCGCGGTACAGGGCCAGGGTGCCGGTGGCGGGCAGAAACGCGTTGTCCGGGTCTTCGGCATACAGGCGCACTTCAATGGCATGCCCGTGCAGCGGTACCTGGGCTTGGGCAAGGGGCAGGGGTTCGCCCTGGGCCACGCGGATCTGCCAGGCCACCAGGTCCAGCCCGGTGATCGCTTCGGTGACCGGGTGTTCGACCTGCAGCCGGGTGTTCATCTCCATGAAGAAGAATTCGCCCCGGGCGTCGAGGAGAAATTCGACGGTGCCGGCGCCCACGTAACCGATGGCCAGCGCCGCCTTCACCGCCGCCTCGCCCATGGCCTGGCGCAACTCGGCGGGCAGCCCCGGGGCCGGCGCCTCCTCGACGACCTTCTGGTGGCGGCGCTGAATGGAGCAATCGCGCTCGTTCAGGTATAGGCAGTGCCCATGCTGGTCGGCGAATACCTGGATTTCCACATGACGCGGTTGCAGCACGTACTTTTCCACCAGCATGCGTGAATCGCCGAATGACGATTGCGCTTCCCGCTGGGCCGAAGCCAGGGCATCGGCCAGATCGCCTTCACGCTCCACCACCTTCATACCCTTGCCGCCGCCACCCGCACTGGCCTTGAGCAGCACCGGGTAACCAATCCGCGCGGCGGCAGTACGGAACGTCTCCAGGTCCTGCGCCTGGCCGTGGTAGCCCGGCACCAGCGGCACGCCGGCGCTTTCCATCAGGGCCTTGGCCGCCGACTTGCTGCCCATGGCGTCGATGGCACTGGCAGGCGGGCCGAGGAAGATCAACCCCGCGGCCTCGATGGCCCGCGCAAATTCAGCATTCTCGGAAAGGAAACCGTAGCCGGGGTGAATGGCCTGGGCGCCGCTGTCGCGGGCGGCGGCGATGATCTTGTCGATGGCCAGGTAGCTGTCGCTGGCTTTGCTGCCGCCCAGGTCGACCCGCAGATCGGCTTCGCGGGCATGGCGTGCGTCACGGTCGATGGCGCTGTGCACGGCCACCGTGGTCAAGCCCATGGCCTTGGCGGTGCGCATCACCCGGCAAGCGATTTCGCCACGGTTGGCCACCAGCAGGGAAGTGATCGAGGTCATGGTTTGAGCTCCCGTGCTTGCCAGGCTGGCGTACGTTTCTCCAGAAATGCGCGCAAGCCTTCCTGGCCTTCGCCGCTGACGCGAATGCGGGCGATGGCGTTCTCGCAATAGCGGCGCGCACCTGCAGTGGTTTCACCGTGGGCTACTTCGCGCAGCAGTTCCTTGCAGGCCCGCATGGCCAAGGGGCTGTTGAGCAGCATCGTTTGCACCCACGCCTGTACTCGTTGCTCCAGTTCTTCGCTGGCGCAAACATCGGTCAGCAACCCCAGTTCAAGGGCCCGCTGGCCATCGAAGCGCTCAGCGCTGAGGGCGTAGCGGCGGGTGGCGCGCTCACCGATGGCCTTGACCACGAACGGGCTGATGACCGCTGGCACCAGGCCAATACGGACTTCCGAAAGGCAAAACTGCGCGTCCCGGGTGCCGATGGCCATGTCGCAGCAACTGATCAAGCCCAGCGCGCCGCCATAGGCCGCGCCCTGGACCACCGCCAGGGTCGGCAGTTTGAGTTTGTGCAGGCCATACATCAGCTCACCCAGCTCGCGGGCATCGTCCAGGTTGGTGTTGAAGTCCAGCTGTGCCGATTGCTGCATCCAGGCCAGGTCGGCCCCGGCGCAGAAGTGTTTGCCGCGGCCGCGAATGAGCAGAAAGCGCAGGCGGTTGTCACTGGCCACGGTGTCCAGGGCCAGGATCAGCTCGCGGATCATCTGGGCATTGAAGGCGTTGTGTTTCTCGGGGCGGTTCAGCCACAAGGTAGCGAAGCCGCGCGGGTCGTGTTCCAGTTCGAGGGTACTGAAGTCGTTCATGGTCACATCCGGAAAATGCCAAAACGGCTGGCTTCGATGGGCGCGTTCAGCGCGGCCGACAAGGCCAGGGCAAGCACATCGCGGGTCTGGGCCGGATCGATGACCCCGTCGTCCCATAACCGCGCGCTGGAATAGAAGGGGTGGGCCTGTTGCTCATACTGCTCGAGAATGGGCTGCTTGAGCGCCGCTTCCTGCTCGGCACTGAACGGCGTGCCCGCGCGTTCGCCCTGTTCGCGCTTGACCTGCACCAGTACCCCAGCCGCCTGCTCGGCGCCCATCACACCGATGCGTGCGTTGGGCCACATCCACAGCAGGCGCGGGTCGTAGGCGCGACCGCACATGCCATAGTTGCCTGCGCCGAAACTGCCGCCGATGATCACGGTGAATTTGGGCACCCTGGCACAGGCCACGGCGGTGACCAGCTTCGCACCGTGCTTGGCGATGCCGCCTGCTTCGTATTTCTGCCCGACCATGAAGCCGGTGATGTTCTGCAGAAACAGCAGCGGGATGCCGCGCTGGCAGGCCAACTCAATGAAATGCGCGCCTTTTTGCGCGGCCTCGGCGAAGAGAATGCCGTTGTTGCCAAGGATGGCGATGGGCATGCCGTGCAGGTGGGCGAAGCCACACACCAGGGTGGTGCCGAACAGCGCCTTGAACTCATCGAACACCGAACCATCCACCAGACGGGCGATGATTTCGCGCACGTCAAAGGGCTGCTTGGCGTCGGCGGGAATGATGCCGTACAGCTCCTCGGCAGGGTATAGCGGTGCCACGGGAGGCCGGCACTGCAACTGGCCCAGCTTGCGCCAGTTGAGGTTGGCCACGCAGCGGCGCGCGATGGCCAAGGCGTGCTCGTCGTTTTCGGCGTAGTGGTCGGCCACCCCGGAGACCCTGCAGTGCACATCGGCGCCACCCAATGCTTCTGCGGTAACCACTTCGCCCGTTGCCGCCTTCACCAGCGGCGGCCCTGCCAGAAAGATGGTGGCCTGCTCGCGGACCATGATGGTCTCATCCGACATGGCAGGCACATAGGCGCCGCCCGCGGTGCACGAGCCCATGACCACGGCGATCTGGGGGATGCCCTGGGCGCTCATGTTCGCCTGGTTGAAGAAGATGCGCCCGAAGTGCTCGCGGTCGGGGAACACCTCGTCCTGGCGCGGCAGGTTGGCGCCACCCGAATCCACCAGGTACAGGCAGGGCAGGCGGTTTTCCTGGGCGATGGCCTGGGCACGCAAATGTTTTTTCACCGTCAGCGGGTAATAGGAGCCGCCTTTGACCGTGGCATCATTGGCGATGATCATGCATTCCACGCCTTCGACGCGGCCAATGCCGGCGATCACCCCTGCGGCGGCCACGGTCTCGTCGTACACCTGGTGAGCCGCCAGTTGGCCAATTTCCAGGAACGGCGAACCGCTGTCCAGCAAGCGGTTGATGCGCTCGCGGGGTAACAGCTTGCCCTTGGCGACATGCCGCGCCTGGGCGTTGGCGCCCCCACCTTCACGCACTTGGGCAAGCAGGGTACGCAAGGCCTGGACCTGTTCGACCATGGCCACTTCGTTACGGGCGAATTCAGCTGAACGGGTAGAAATTCCGGTATGCAGAGTAGCCATCAATCCTCCTGGGAAGCTGCGAGCCGCAAGCGACTCGCGCTCAGCGGGTCTCGTTGAACAGTTCGCGGCCAATTAGCATGCGGCGGATCTCGCTGGTGCCCGCGCCGATCTCGTACAGCTTGGCATCGCGCAGCAGGCGCCCGGCGGGGAACTCGTTGATGTAGCCGTTGCCGCCCAATATCTGGATGGCGTCCAGGGCCATCTGCGTGGCGCGCTCGGCGCTGTAGAGGATGACCCCGGCAGCGTCCTTGCGGGTGGTCTCGCCGCGCTCGCAGGCCTGGGCCACGGCATACAGGTAGGCGCGGCTGGCGTTGAGCTGGGTGTACATGTCGGCCACCTTGCCCTGGATCAGCTGGAACTCGCCAATGCTCTGGCCGAACTGCTTGCGGTCGTGGATGTAGGGCACCACCAGGTCCATGCACGCCTGCATGATGCCGGTGGGGCCGCCGGACAGCACCACACGCTCGTAATCCAGGCCGCTCATCAGCACTTTCACGCCGCCATTGAGGCTGCCCAGCAGGTTTTCCTCCGGTACTTCAACATCGTCGAAGAACAGCTCGCAGGTGTTGGAGCCGCGCATCCCCAGCTTGTCGAACTTCTGGCTGCGGCTGAAACCTTTCCAGTCGCGTTCCACGATGAAGGCACTGATGCCATGGGCGCCCTTGTCCAGGTCGGTCTTGGCATAGATCACGTAGGTGCTGGCGTCGGGGCCGTTGGTGATCCAGGTTTTGGAACCGTTGAGTACGAAGCGGTCGCCGAGGCGGTCTGCGCGCAATTTCATCGACACCACATCGGAGCCGGCATTGGGTTCGCTCATGGCCAGGGCGCCAATGTGCTCGCCGCTGATCAGGCGCGGCAGGTACTGGCGTTTCTGGGCGTCGGTGCCGTTGCGGTTGATCTGGTTCACGCACAGGTTGGAGTGGGCACCGTAGGACAGGGCTACCGAGGCCGAAGCCCGGCTGATTTCTTCCATGGCCACTACATGGGCCAGGTAGCCCAGGCCGGCACCGCCGTATTCCTCCGGCACGGTGATGCCCAGCAGGCCCATATCGCCGAACTGGCGCCAGAGGTCGGCGGGAAACAGGTTGTCGCGGTCTATCTGGGCGGCGCGGGGGGCAATCTGGGCGGCGGCGAAGGCTTGGACGCTGTCGCGGAGCATATCGATGGTTTCGCCCAAAGCGAAATTGAGGCTGGGGTAGCGCATGGCATCAGGCCTTTTTCATAGGGTTTTGCTTACCTTTACGTTAACGTAAACCTTGGCTCTAAAGGTGTCAACGGTCGCAGACGGCAAAGGGGAGCCAGCCGGTGTGACAGGCGAAGGGGGAAGGGGAGCGCAGAACGGCGGAAAGCATGAGGGGAGCCGAAGCTCCCCTCAAGGTCTTGTTGCTTGCTCTTTTTTATTATTGAGGGGCGGCCTGTTGTTGTTTTTGGTGGCCGTGACCCTTTGTCGCGTTTCGTGTGACCCACATCCTGGGTCAAGAGCAAACGTATTTTTTTGAGCGCTGATTCGCCTGTCACCGGTACGTCGCTGCCTCAGGGCAGTTTTGTTGTTCTGTGTACGGTGCGGGGCAAGCCCCGGTGGCGCGTCCTCTCCAAAAAAATCTGTTAGCTTCGCCTCTGCCGCGTTTGTTCTTGTTATGCCAGAGCCGTTACGTGTTGTTTTTATTGGGTACTGCCATTTTATTGTTTTTGTTGTACGAGAGATAAAGCAGATCCCGTGCCAACTTTTAGAAACCCAATGGATTCGGGACTTTCGCCGTTTTCAGGAAATTTTCACCGGGTTTTCACAACCTTGAGTGTTTCCCTGTTACCCGTTTCGCGGGAAAAAGTGCGGGTGAGGTGACACTTTGTCGCACCCCGTCACACCTTGTCAAATCCCGGAAAGCACTGAGGGGAGCCGAAGCTCCCCTCAAGGTCATGTTGCTTGCTCTTTTTTTATTATTGAGGGCGGCCTGTTGTTGTTTTTGGTGGCCTGACCCTTTGTCGCGTTTCGTGTGACCCACATCCTGGGTCAAGAGCAAACGTATTTTTTTGAGCGCTGATTCGCCTGTCACCGGTACGTCGCTGCCTCAGGGCAGTTTTGTTGTTCTGTGTACGGTGTGGGGCAAGCCCCGGTGGCGCATCCTCTCCAAAAAAATCTGTTAGCTTCGCCTCTGCCGCGTTTGTTCTTGTTATGCCAGAGTCGTTTCGTGTTGTTTTTATTGGGTACCACTGCGTTTATTGTTTTTGTTGTACGAGAGACAAAGCAGGTGCCGTGCCAACTTTTATAATCTCTTTAAAATCAATGGCTTATGATTTTACCTCGCGGTACCGTCAAACAGAAACCGCACAAAGTGTTTCCCCGATACCCGCACGCCGAGGCCTGGGTAACATCCGTCACGCACAGGTGCGCGCCTGTGCTACCCGCGAGCCGTTCGCCCGCCCAAGCTGCTGGCTGATACGCTGGCCCACGCTGATCAAGGCGTCCAGGTTTACCCCGGTGTCGATGCCCAGTCCCTGCAACAGGTACACGACGTCCTCGCTGGCCACGTTGCCGCTGGCGCCTTTGGCGTAGGGGCAGCCGCCCAGGCCGGCCACGGAGCTGTCGAATACACTGACCCCCTCCAGCAGCGCCGCGTAGATATTGGCCAGTGCCTGCCCATAGGTGTCGTGGAAGTGCCCCGCCAATTGCCCGCGGGGTACCACGGCGGCCACGGTATCGAACAGCGTGCGCGTAACACCCGGGGTACCCACACCGATGGTGTCACCCAGGGATATTTCGCGGCAGCCCATGGCGTGCAGTTCAGCGGCCACCGCGGCCACCTGGGCCGGGGCAATGGCGCCCTCGTAAGGGCAGCCGAGCACACAGGAGATGTAACCTCGCACCGGCACACCGGCGGCGCGGGCCACCGCCATTACCGGCGCGAAGCGCTCCAGGCTCTGGCGGATGGAGCAATTGATGTTGCGTTGCGAGAAAGCCTCGGACGCCGCCGCGAACACGGCCACTTCCCCGACACCTGCGGCCAGCGCCGCCTCTGCACCTTGCAGGTTGGGTGTGAGCGCGGCATAGGTAACACCCGGGTGACGGTTGATACCAGCGAACACCTGCGCCGAGCCGGCCATCTGTGGCACCCATTTCGGGGAGACAAAGCTGCCGGCTTCTATATAGCTGAACCCACAGGCGGTCAGCTCATCCACCAGCTGTACTCTGTCAGCGACGCTGATGGGGCTGGCTTCGTTCTGCAAGCCATCGCGGGGGCCGACTTCCACCAGGCGTACAGCGTGGGGCAGGAACATGGCTTACTCCTGGACGGTGGCCGGCAGCGGGGCCAGTTCGGCCAGCGCCTGGGTGCAGCGCTCTTCGGCGGTGTCGAGTTCCAATTGCATCTGCTGGATATCGAGCAGTTGCTGCTGCAACTGGGTGCGCCGCTCGGCGATCTTGGCCAGCATGCTGGTCAGTTGGCGCTGATTGCCGCTGGGGTCGTAAAGCTCGATCAGTTCCCGGCATTCCGCCAGGGAAAAACCGATGCGCTTGCCCCGCAGAATCAGCTTCAGGGTGACCTTGTCCCGAGGCGAGTAGATACGCTCCTGGCCACGGCGCTCGGGGCTGAGCATGCCCTGTTCTTCATAGAAACGGATGGCGCGGGTGGTAATGTCCAGCTCGCGGGACAGGTCGGAAATGCTGTAGGTCATGGTCGGGCTCGCAAGGACAGTTGACGTTAACGTAAGGCTTGCCTGCCGCTAACGTCAAGCGCGGCGATCACCGCGTGCGCGTGGCGTTCTGGTCGGCCCGTGTCACCAGTTGGCCGAGTTCGATCATCTGCTCGCGCATCCAGCGGTTGGCCGGGTCCTGGTCGGTGCTTTCGTGCCAGTACAGGTGGGTTTCCACCGGGGGCACATCGTTGACCGGCAGCGGTACGTAGTTCAGGTCATTGCGACGGGCAAAGCGTTCGGGCACGGTCATGACCATATCGGTTTGCTGCAGCACCTGGGACGCCATCAGGTAGTGCTGCGAACGCAAGGCGATCTTGCGTTGCAGGCCCATCTTGCCCAGGGCCAGGTCCACATACCCCAGGCCATTGCGGCGGCTGGAGATGTGGATGTGGGTCAGACCCAGGTAGTCGTCCAGGGTGATTTTTTCCTTCTGCAGCGGGTGCCCCTTGCGCAGGGCGCATACATACTGGTCTTCCATCAGTTTCACGTGGCGCACCTGCGGGTCGGTGTTCAGCGGCGCGTCGACGGCGAAGTCCAGGCGGCCGGCGGCCAGCTCCTTGGTCGTCTCGCGGCGCTTGCACAGGAAGCTTTCGATGACCACGGCCGGGGCCAGCCGGCGCAGGCGCTGGAACATGGGGGGCAGGATCACCGCTTCGGTAAGGTCGGTCATGCTGATGCGGAAGGTCTTGGTGGCCTGCAGCGGGTTGAAGATGCGGCTCTCCTGTACCGAGACGCGCAACAGCGACAGGGCGTTGCGCACCGGGCCGATGATGTTCTGGGCCATGGGCGTTGGCACCATGCCCTGGGCCGTGCGCACAAAGAGCGGGTCGTTGAAGGTTTCGCGCAGGCGCGCCAGGGCATTGGACACCGCTGGCTGGGTAATGCCCACGATTTGCCCCGCGCGCGTCAGGTTGGCTTCGGTGTAAATGGCATCGAAAACGATGAACAGATTCAGGTCGACCTTGCTCAGATTCATTGGGCAGCGCTCTTGTAGGTTTTATGCCGATGCATCGCGTGGCCTATATCGGTGATGAATGATAATAGACGCCGAGAATAGGTTAGATAAATCTTGGTGCCTGTTCTAGCATCGAATCCATGCCAACGACAACCCTTGATCAAAGGTAGCCGCCCCATGGATTTTGCTTATTCGCCCAAGGTTCAGGAACTGCGTGAGCGCGTCACCGCGTTCATGGACGCGTACGTCTATCCCGCCGAGGCTGTGTTCGAACGCCAGGTCGCCGAGGGCGACCGCTGGCAGCCCACCGCGATCATGGAGGAACTGAAGGCCAAGGCGCGGGCCGAGGGTTTGTGGAACCTGTTCCTGCCTGAGTCCGAGCTGGGCGCCGGGCTGACCAACCTGGAATACGCACCGTTGGCCGAGATCATGGGCCGCTCGCTATTGGGCCCGGAGCCGTTCAACTGTTCGGCGCCAGACACCGGCAACATGGAGGTGCTGGTGCGCTACGGCAGTGAAGCGCACAAGCAGCGCTGGCTGGAACCCCTGCTGCGCGGCGAGATTCGCTCAGCCTTCGCCATGACGGAACCGGACGTGGCTTCATCGGACGCCACCAACATGGCCGCCCGCGCCGAGCGCGACGGTGACGAGTGGGTCATCAACGGCCGCAAGTGGTGGACCTCCGGCGCCTGCGACCCGCGTTGCAGGATCCTCATCTTCATGGGCTTGAGCAACCCGGACGGCCCGCGTCACCAGCAGCATTCGATGATCCTGGTGCCCGTGGACACCCCAGGGGTGAAGATTGTCCGGCCGTTACCGGTGTTCGGCTACGACGACGCGCCGCACGGCCACGCCGAGGTGCTGTTCGACAACGTGCGGGTGCCGTACGAAAACGTCTTGCTGGGCGAAGGGCGGGGCTTCGAGATCGCCCAGGGGCGCCTGGGCCCGGGGCGCATTCACCATTGCATGCGCTCGATCGGCATGGCCGAGCGCGCCCTGGAACTGATGTGCAAGCGCTCGGTGGCGCGTACCGCGTTCGGCCGGCCGTTGGCGCGGCTGGGCGGCAACATCGACAAGATTGCCGACTCGCGCATGGAAATCGACATGGCCCGGCTGTTGACGCTCAAGGCGGCCTTCATGATGGACACCGCCGGCAACAAGGTGGCCAAGAGCGAGATTGCCCAGATCAAGGTAGTGGCGCCCAACGTGGCCTTGCGGGTGATTGACCGCGCCATCCAGATTCATGGCGGCGCCGGGGTCAGCGGCGACTTCCCGTTGGCTTACATGTACGCCATGCAGCGCACCTTGCGCCTGGCCGATGGCCCGGACGAAGTACACCGCGCCGCGATCGGCAAGTACGAAATCGGCAAATACGTGCCCACGGAATTGCTGCGCAGCAGCCGGCACGAGGCCTGAGCAGCGCAGCCGCCGGGCCGCTGCGGCGGCCGGCTTTGGCGTTCAATACACCCACACCTCAACTCGGCGGTTCTTGATCCGGCCTTCATCCAGGTCATTGGTCGCCACAGGCATTTCGGCCCCCAGCCCGCGAATATCCCGCAGCACCACGCCGTTGCGTACCAGTTCGCGGCGTACGGTCATGGCCCGCAAACGCGACAGCAGCAAGGCGCGGGCGCTGTCATCCTTGGTATCGCCAAACCCCACCAGGGTCACGTCCTTGAAGGTCTTGCCATGCGCACGCAGGTATTCCAATACCCGCTGCACATCGGCCAAGGCCTTGTTGTCCAGGCTGGCGCTACCTTCGGCAAAACGGAAATTCACCGACAGGCGCTGTGCCTCGCCGGCCAGGTGGCGGTAATCAACGGGCATGTTGGCGGTGCCCGGCACCTGAATCGCCTGCACGGTCTGGGACACGAACCCATACTGGGCGACGATGGCCTGGCCCTTGTCGCTCTGGGTAAAACGCACCAGCGCCTGAGCCCAGGGGTTGCTGCGCGCCGGTGGCAGGTAGAAGTACAGCCGACGTGACAGTGGATAGTCCTCGGTAGCGATCAGGCTGATGGTGGGAGCCATGGCCTGCGCGGCGCCATCACCGATGGCCAGGGCGCGAGCCTGGCGCACATAGGGCAGGCCGATGAAGCCGATGGCCTGGGGGTCGTGGCTGACCTGGTCGGACAACTGTTCGCTGGACTCCAGGCGCCGGGCATTGGCCGCCAGGCTCTTGCCCCGGGGCGTGAGCACCAGTTCCTTGAAGGTATCCCAGGTGCCCGACTGCTCGTCTCGTGCGTAGAGATGAATGGGGCCGTGCCCCAGCCCCAGGGTCGACCAGTCGTGAATCTCGCCAGCAAATACCCGGGCCAGTTGCTCGGTACTCAACTGCCGCACGGGGTTGTCCGGGTGCACGATCACCGCCACCCCGTCGATGGCTATCACTTGTTCGGCCTCTGCGCTTTTCAGGTCACCCAGTTTGTCCAGCGCCACCAGTTCGCTGTCCTTGATGGGTCGCGAGGCGGCTGCAAGGTCAGCATCACCCTGCTCCAGCGCCGTGAAACCGGTGCTGGTGCCGTGAGCATCAATCTCTATGCACAAGTGCTGACCGTCTACCGTGGTGGCGCTGACCTGTTGTTCGTTGGCATGCCGGCCGTTCTGCACCAGCACCTGGCGCAAGCCCTGGTCCAGCAGCAGTGCCTTGACCAGCGCAGGCCCCAGTTCGGCACCAATGGTGTTGGAACCCTGAATGCGCAGCACCGGCACCTCGGCCCGTGCGGCCAGGGGCATGGCCAGGCAGGTGAGGCACAGCAGCAGGCGGGCGAGGGTGGGCATGGCGGGCTACCGGTGAAGCCGAAAGGCGGTGCCGGGAGAATAAGACAGGGGGGTTACGGGGGTGTGACAGGCAGTATCACGCGATAGCCTCGAAGGCGGTGCGCACTGCCGCGACCAAGCGTTCTTCGTCATAGGCATCAAAATGCAGATTATATTCGACGCCGTCTTCAGCAACCCGGGATTCGCCAAAGCGGTAACAGGTCGCGTAATGGTGCATCAAGGGGCGAGAAAAACGTTCCAGCGCCTGGTCGTAAGCCACTTTGTTATAGGTGCTGTTAGTGATAGTGGCCGATATCGGCAGGATAACAGGCGCTGGGATCGCCCCGTCCCTGCGCAACACGTCATTGATCAGAAAGCGCGACAGGCGCCCATTGCCGTCCGCCATGGGGTGCGGGTAGACAAACCCGAAGGAGGCGACCGCAGCCCGAATGACGGGGCATGACCACTGCGAAAGGTTGGACCGGCGAAACGCCGGTATGGCGGGCGATCCAGGTATAACCGATTTCGGACCTGGGCAGGTCATCAGGGGTGCTGAGGAAGGGGGGAATATAACCCCCCATTTCTGCAGCAAAACCATTAAAGCTGCGGTAAAACGTTTAGAAATCGACTTTTCTGCAGCAAAACGTTTAGAAATGCGGTTCTTGCCTGTGGGCTACAGACCTTTAAGCGTCCATCGGCGAGCCGAGTACTGCACCCTCAAGTGAGCTTCAACCAGATCGGCGCGTGGTCCGAAGGCTTCTCCATCCCCCGAAGCTCATAATCCACCCCGGCGTCGGCCACCCGTGGCAGCAGGCCTCGGGACGCCATGATCAGGTCGATGCGCAGCCCGCGCTTGGGCTCGTCCTCGAAGCCGCGGCTGCGGTAGTCGAACCAGCTGAAACGGTCGGCCACCTCAGGGTTGAGGTGGCGGAAGCTGTCCACCAGGCCCCAGTTCTTCAGGCGCGCCATCCATTCCCGTTCTTCGGGCAGGAAACTGCATTTGCCGGTTTTCAGCCAGCGCTTGGCGTTATCCGGGCCGATGCCAATGTCGCTGTCTTCTGGGGAAATGTTCACGTCACCCATCACCACCAACGGTTGGTCGTTGGTGAACTGGCCTTCCAGCAGGGCTTGCAGGTCTTCGTAGAAGCGCTGCTTGGCCGGGAACTTGGTGGGGTGGTCGCGGCTTTCGCCCTGGGGGAAGTAGCCGTTCATGACGGTGATCGGCGTACCGTTGGCGTCAGCGAAGGTGCCCCAGATGAACCGGCGCTGGGCGTCTTCCTCGTCGGTGGCGAAGCCTTTGTGCAGAGCCAGCGGCGCCTGGCGCGAGAGCAGGGCCACGCCGTAGTGGCCTTTCTGGCCGTGGAAATGCACGTGGTACCCCAGTGCCTCGACTTCCGCCAGCGGGAACTGTTCGTCGCTGACCTTGGTTTCCTGCAGGCCGATGACGTCGGGCTGGTGCTTCTCGATCAGCGCCGCCAGCTGATGAGGCCGGGCGCGCAGGCCGTTGATGTTGAATGAGACGATCTTCATGGAGGCGGCGGTCCTGGGCAAAAGAAGGATGCTAACGGATGGGCCGGGGGAGGGCCAGCGGCGGGAGGTCAATGGATGGTTTGCCGGATTACGAGGTTACATTTTGTCCCAGGTCCACTGGCGTTGTCCCTGGGTTAATGAGTAAGCTTCGCGTTTATTTTGAGTCAGGCAGGATGCCACGATGCGTTGTCATGCTTCGATAAGTCCGTTACTACTTCATGGCTGACGGATTTTGGGCCGCCCGCCAGGGCGACGCCCTGATGCACTCGTCGATGATGGCCGACATTCTCGGCGGGGTGCTGGAAGTGGCCGCCTATGCGGCCATCGGCGCCTTGGCCACGGCGGCAGTGGTGGCTGCTACCGGGATCACCGTCGCCACCGGAGGGCTGGGCGCCTGCGTATTCGGCGCGGTGATGGGGGTGGCCGTCGGCATGGGCATGAGCGCCACGGGCCTGGACCACGGGCTGACGACTGTCTGCGAGGGTATTGCCAACGCCGTATTCCCGCCGGTGGTGCAGGCCAACATCCTCACCGGTTCAGGCAACACCTTCATCAACGGCCTGCCTGCTGCACGCGCCGCCGGCAAGCTGGGCAGCCCGGCCGAAGCTGCCGGCACCGATATTCCCCCGCCAGAGCCCGAGGAAGGCAGCTTCCTGGACATGGCCAAGGGGTTCTTCTCGCAGCTTTGGCAACCGACGGTGGCCATGGCCTCACCCCTGGCCGTCCCGTGCCAGGAGGACGTTATCACCTGCATGAAGCACCCGCCCGGTGCGCCGCAGTTTCTTGCCGAGGGTTCCAGCAAGGTCAGCATCAACGGCCAGCCGGCGGTGCGCAGCGGCGACCGCAGCACCTGCGAAGCGACCGTGGTGAGCTCGGGGCTGATCTCTTCCAACGTGCGCATCGGCGGTGGCCCGGTGGTGGTGCGCGACATTCGCAGCGGCAAGACCCCGGGTGTGGGGTTGGCCATCAGCGTGCTCATGGCGCTGCGCGGCGGCAAGGGCAAGTTCTTCAGCCGCCTGCCATGCATGGCGTTGGGGTTCGTACGTGGTTTCATGGTCGATCAAGCCATCGGCGCCGCCGCCAACGCGGTCATCGGTTCGCCGCACCCAGTGCATGCGGCCACCGGTGCCAAGGTGCTCAATGGGGATGACGACACCGATTTTGTCTTGCCAGGGATCATGCCGCTGGAATGGCGACGCTTCTACAGCAGTGCCGACGTGCGTCGTGAGGGTCTGTTTGGCGCAGGCTGGAGCGTGGCTTTCGAGGTACAGGTCGACGTGTTGGCGCACCCCGACGGTGGTGATCAACTGGTCTACACCGACGAGCAGGGGCGGCGGATCGAGATGGGCTCGATTCCCTTGGGCACTGCGGTGTTCAGCGCAGGGGAAGGGCTGAGCGTACGGCGTCATGCCAATGGCCAACTGCTGATCGAAAGCGTGGACGGCCTGTACCGGTTATTTGACCCTGTGAGCTCTTCCTTGCTGCGGTTATCGCAACTGGGCGATCGCAACGACAACCGCCTGTACCTGAGCTACGACGACCTTGGCCGGCTGGCGCGTATCCACGATGACCTTGAGGTGGTGCAGGCCGAACTGCTCTACGACGCGCATTGGCCGCGTCGTGTGGCGGCTATTGATCGGGTCTATCCAGACCAGCGCCGCGAGCGTTTGGCGGATTATCGCTACGATCATGTGGGCGATCTGGCGGGTGTCATCGATGCTGAAAAACGCCAAGTTCGCCATTTCGCCTACGACACCGGGCGCCGCATGGTCGAGCACCAACTGCCCGCGGGCCTGCGCAGCTTCTACGAATGGGCGCCGTTCGCCGATGGCGATTGGCGGGTAGTACGCAGCTGGACCGACGATGGCGAGCAGTACCAGTTCGACTACGACCTTGACCTCGGCCTGACGCGCATCACCGACGGCTTGGGCCGCAGCAGCACGCGCCAGTGGAACGCTCAGTTCCAGATCATCCGCAGCACTGACAACCTGGGCCAGACCTGGCATTTCGACTGGAACGACGAGCGCCAGTTGCTGGGCGCCGTCGACCCCAAAGGTGGAACCTGGCGCTTCGCCTACGACGACAGCGGCAACCTCGTGGCGTCCACCGATGCGCTGGGCCAGACCCAGAGCACGGCATGGCTGGAGATCTGGTCATTGCCCCTGGCTGAAACCGATGCGGCCGGCAACAGTTGGCGCTACCGCTATGACCCACGCGGCAACCTGATCGAGGAAATCGACCCGCTGGGCCACGTCACCCGCTACCGGCATGACCGCCGCGGGCAAGTGGTGGAGATCATCGATGCCACCGGCAAGTCGAAGAAACTGCGCTGGAATGATGCCGGGCAGGTCATCCAGCATGTGGATTGCTCTGGGTACCCAACGGCGTTTTCCTACGACAAGCGCGGGCACCTTGAAGCGGTGACCGACGCCTTGGGCGAAAGCTCCCTGTACCACCATGATGCCCTGGGCCGCCTGACCCGCAGCGAACTGCCGGACGGGCGCAGCGAACAATTCTTGCGCGATGCCAGCGGGCAACTGCTGGCCTACACCGACCCCGCCGGGCACACCACCCGTTACCAGCGCGACCGCCGCGGGCAAGTGCGCCAACGCCTCGACCCCATGAACCGCCAGGTGCAGTTCAGCTACGACCCCTATGGGAGGTTGCAGGCGCTGACCAACGAAAACGGCGAGAGTTACCGGTTTACCTGGGACGCTGGCGATCGCCTGGTCGAACAGCAGGACCTGGATGGCAGCGCCCGTCGCTATGGTTACGATGCGATGAACAGCGTGGTTGCCGTGCAATACCGCCCGGCGCCCCATGGCACCGGATTGGCTGTGGTAGAGGATGGCGCGCCGATATTGCATTGGCTGGAGCGAGACGCCATCGGCCAGTTGCGAGCCAAGCTGACCGACGATGGCCGTACTGCCTATACCTACGATCCTGTCGGCCAGCTCACCGAGATTGGTTTCACTGGCTGGGACGGTAGCGAACAGGCCTTGAGCTTCGCCTACGATGCCCTCGGCCAATTGCTGCAAGACACCAGTGCCGCTGGCACCTTGCAGCACCGTTACGACGAACTCGGCAACCTGATCCAGACCCAATTGCCGGACGGCCGCTGGCTGAACCGTCTGTACTACGGCAGCGGCCACCTGCACCAACTCAACCTCGACGGCCGCGTGATCAGCGACTTCGAGCGCGACCGCTTGCACCGCGAAGTACTGCGTACCCAAGGCCTGCTCAACACCCGCAGCGACTACGACCGCAGCGGCCGCCTGCGCAGCCGCATGCGCCGTTTCAGCACCCAGCCAGCCGTGCTGCCGGCACCGGGGCAAAAGCGCTACGAGTACGACCCCAGCGACAACCTGATTGGGCGCTTCGACCAGCAACAGGATGAGCGCCGCCAGGACCTGCTGCACTACGACGCCACCGGCCGGATCATGGCGGCCCAGTCAGGCGCCCGTACCGAAACCTTCGCCTACGACGCCGCCGCCAACCTGCTCGATGGCCCTGCGGCCGGCGCTGGGCTGGTGGTGCACAACAAACTGCTGACCTACCAGGACAAACGCTACCGCTACGACGGTTTCGGGCGGCTGATCGAGAAGCGAAAGGGTAGCCATGTGGTGCAGCGCTTCAGCTATGACGCCGAGCACCGCATCAGGGAAATCCGCACCCAGGATGGTCATCGCGAGACGGTGCTGCGCATGGCGTACGACCCGCTTGGGCGGCGGATTGGCAAGAGCGAGCATGACGGCAGGGGCTTTCCGCTGGGCGAGACGCGGTTTGATTGGGATGGGTTGCGGCTGTTGCAGGAGCATCGGCATGGCCACACCAGCCTCTACCTCTACTCCAGCGAAGGCAGCTACGACCCGCTAGCGCGTGTGGACGGCACGGGGACTGAGGCGAGGATTCGTTATTACCACAATGACCTCAACGGGCTGCCCGAGCAGTTGACCGAAGCGGACGGTCATACCGTGTGGCGGGCGAAGTATCAGGTGTGGGGCAATACGGTCGAGGAGGTGCGCGAGCCGTACTACATTGAAGAGCAGAACCTGCGGTTTCAGGGGCAGTACCTGGACCGGGAGACGGGGCTGCACTACAACACGTTTCGGTTTTATGATCCGGATGTGGGAAGGTTTGTTTCGCCGGATCCGATTGGGTTGAACGGCGGGATCAATTTTTATCAATATGGGTCGAATGCGACCAGCTGGATTGATCCACTCGGCCTTTCGGCAATCGTCGTAGACCCAAAAAACCTGCATTTTAGTCAGTCATGGGTGAGTGCCAACGACTACGCTAGCGTAATGCGGGAAAAAGGCTGGATTGGCCCTCCGCTTAACGTCATTAATCGAGATGGTCGTCTGATAAGCTTTGATAATCGAAGATTGGATGCTGCTTTGTCTCTGGATCTAAAGGGTGTGCCGGTCGTATTTGTTTCGGAAGGTGAGCAATATCCTAACTCCCCAAATGGAAAAACCTGGGGTCACGCTTTTGACGAACGTTTGAGGCGTAACGGGCTTGGCTCCCAAGGTACCATCGAAAGGCCGGCAATTGGCAAAATCGATGGTGCCGCCAGAATTGCAAAAAATAGGAGTGGTAGAATTGGATGTGGTTAACCTGATGCGAAAAGGGGAGTTTTTTTTCGCAGACTGTATAGCAATTACTGGGATGGGCGTTTTTGGTTATCATTTGATCGATAGAAAACTTGTTCTGGATAACGGGTTGTGCGTCGATCCTAACGATACCACCGATATATTTGAATCCTTCGCATTATCAATTGGTGGCGCAGTGTATGCGGGGGGGGAGGCGGCGGCACATGGTTCATGTGGTTATTTTAGCAAATGGGTGGGAGGTGCTTTGAAATGGGCGCTTATGTCGTTGGACTCAGATCCTTTTGTCAATGTTCAACAGCGAGGTAAGACGATAGCTTTTGTTTCTTCGTCGGGCTCCGTGTGGTTGGTTACAGAAGGCGAGAGTGGCTTGGAAATAACAATAGAAAGTTCAGGGTCTCGGGGTGGCTGTTCTGGTATTTAACAACTGATGCGGAGAACTTTTCTTTCAGCGAAGGCAGCTACGACCCGCTGGCGCGCGTGGACGGCACGGGGCCTGAGGCGAGAATTCGTTATTACCACAATGATCTCAACGGGCTGCCCGAGCAGTTGACCGAAGCGGACGGTCATACCGTGTGGCGGGCGAAGTATCAGGTGTGGGGCAATACGGTCGAGGAGGTGCGCGAGCCGTACTACATTTAAGAGCAGAACCTGCGGTTTCAGGGGCAGTACCTGGACCGGGAGACGGGGCTGCACTACAACACGTTTCGGTTTTATGATCCGGATGTGGGAAGATTTGCTTCGCCAGATCCGATTGGGTTGCTGGGGGGACCAATCTATATCGATATGCGTTGAATCCCGTCGGCTGGGTAGATCCGTTTGGGTTGAGTTGCGATAGTGCTTATAAAGGTAAGTTAAGCAAAAAAGCTTCAGAGATGAAAGCTATAGAGCGAGGGTCTAAGCTGTGGGCGCAAGCGATTTCTGAAATGCGGACTGCGATGGCTAGTGGGGAAAAATATCAGGTCAAGGTGAAGACGAGTAGCGACGCTAAGGCTTTCTTGCAAGAGGGTCATGGTGGTATGAATCGGTATAAGGCGCATACGCAAAGTGCCCGGGCTGATGGAGTTGCGAAGTACCCTAAGGGGTTTGAGCAGCACATAGCTCCCGAAGGTGGGTTTGGAGATAGGCTTCATATTAAATGGTATAATATAGGTGTGGATGGATATATATTTTATGATGTGCCAAATTGAGGTGTTATGAAAAATCTCTTTTGTTTCGAAGGCTTGGTTAAAAATTCACTTTCCGATATTGAAAGTGAAGCGAGCGTTTTTTTCAGAATTCTCGAATTTATTTGTAATCATCAACATGCAGTCGTGACGGAATCTATTCGATTTCTTGATGAAAAATTTCAAGATGAACGCTATTTCGTGGGTCATAACATCGTATTTTCAAAGGGGAAGAAGAAAGTTTTCAAAGGTCGTGTTTTTATAGCGTCTGGAAAAGATATTTTAAGTTTTTTTCGTGCTTCGCTATTGGTAGGTGACTTACGACCGCTCGTTGTTGCCCCAATTTTTGAGGATATGCCGTCTTATGCGGTTCAGCTAGACGATGATGGAAATGTTTTTTGGTATGGGGGATTTTAAGAGTCGGCGGTTTTTGCTCTGCTTATGAGTTTTTAGCGCCTATGCCGTTAGTATTGGCATTGAAGCATGCACCGAGCCCCAGGCTGGGAATCAGGGAACCTTGGCCCACGCCGGCACCCCAATACAACAACGCCCCGCACTCCAGCAGGGCCGTGCTGCAAGGAGTAATGCATGACCGAAATCGTCAGCGAACCCGCCCAGATCGTGTTGTTGGACAGTGGCTACGCCAGCGAAGCGCGTTCGCTGCTCTACCATGCCTACCGCCATGAGCCCACCTTCGCCTACGTGTTCGATGCCCAGCGCCCCGGTTATGAGCAACGGGTACGGGCCACGGTGCGCGAACTGGTCAAGCAGCACTTCCTCCAGGACCTGCCTGGCATTGGCCTGCTGCACCAGGACCGCCTGGTGGGCGTGGCGCTTATCGCACCGCCGCAACGGCGCCTGGGCATCACCGAAAGCTGGGCCTGGCGCCTGCGCATGCTGCTCAGTACTGGCGTGCGCTGCACCCGCCGCTACCTGGAGTACTACCAGTCCGTGCTCGCGTGCCTGCCCAGCGATGCCGTGCATGTACTGCCGTTGCTGGCCGTTCACCCGGAGTTCCAGGGCCATCATTTCGGTGAGCAATTGCTGACCGCCGTGCATAACTGGTGTGCCGAGGATGAACATTCCCAGGGTGTGGTACTGGACACGGGCAACCCGCGCTACCTGGCTTTCTATGAGCGCCAGGGCTACGAGGAAATTGGCGAGATCGCCGTGGGCCCGGTACGCGAACATGTGTTCTTTCATGCCAACCCGCAACATTTGGTACATATTCCCGCCTAGAATCAATTTCTTACGAGGCCCGCTACCCTCTTAAAATGGCGCTTTACCGTGATAGCATCCGCCCCATGAAGTTTTCAGGACGATTTACCCGCGGTCTGGTATTGCTGTTCACGAGTTTCGCTGCCCATGCGCAGAGCGAGCTGGTGGTGCAGGTCAAGCCAGCCAATTCCGGGCTCAAGGCCAACGTCGAAGGTTACATCGGTAGCCTCGGCGATCGCGACGCCGAGGCCCTTGAGCGGTTCAGCCACGGTGCCGAAGAACAGGCGCTCAAGGCCGCCCAGGCCCTGGGCTACTACCAGGCACACATCGCCAGCCAGGTGAAGGATGGCAAGAACCCGCAACTGGTGCTGAGCATCGAACCGGGCGAGCCCATCCACCTGCGCACTGTCAGCATTCGTGTCGAAGGGCCGGCCAGCCAGTTCAAGCAATTTCGGCTGCCGGACAGCCCCGACCTGCGCACGGGGGCCGTGCTCAACCACGGCCATTACGAAGACGCCAAGCACCTGATCCAGAACCAGGCGTCACGCTACGGCTATTTCAAGGGTCACTTCACCCGCCAGACGCTGGCCGTGGACCCGGTGGCCGGCGTCGCCGATATCGAACTGGTGTACGACAGCGGTCCGCGCTACAGCCTGGGCGCCGTGCACTTCGAGGGTGACACGCCATTCGACGATGACCTGTTGCAGCGCATGGTACCGTTCAAGGCCGGTACCCCGTATGACTCGCAACTGGTGGCCGAACTCAACCAGGCGTTGCAGTCCAGCGGTTATTTCGAAAGCCTGCGGGTTGACGCCACACCCACCAATGCCCAGGCTCAGGTCATTCCCGTGGAGGTCCAGCTCAAGACCCGCAAGCCACGCACCGTGGGCATCGGCCCCGGCTATTCCACTGACGTCGGCCCGCGTGTGAAGGCCAACTGGACGCGCCACTGGGTCAATTCCCACGGCGACAGCTACGGGGCCGAGGCGGAAATATCGGCCCCGCGGCAAAATATCGGACTGTGGTACGACACCCCGCTGGACCCGCCCCTGACCGACAAACTGCGCTGGGCCGCCGGCTACCAGTACGAGGAAATCGCCGATACCGACAGCCTCAGCAAGCTGCTCACGGTAGGCCCCGAGTGGCACAGCAAGCTGCCCAGCGGTTGGCAACGGGTCATTTCGCTCAAGTGGCAGCGCGAGGAGTACCGCCTGGGCAACGACAGCGGCCTGAGCACCTTGTTGATGCCCGGTATCAGCTATTCCTACCTCAAGAGCGACAACAAGGTGGACCCCCACAATGGCTACCGCCTGCAGTTCGATGCCCAGGTGGCCAAGGAGGGACTGGGTTCGGACGCCAACCTGATCCACGGCAACGTGCTGGTCAAGGGGCTCACGACCCTGGGCGAGAACCATCGCCTGTTGGGCCGCGTGCAGTTCGGCGGCAGCGCCACCAATGGCTACCAGTCGATTCCACCGTCGCTGCGCTTTTTCGCCGGTGGCGATCAGAGTGTACGTGGCTACGACTACCAGACTCTGTCTCCGGAAAACTCCGACGGCGACCGGATCGGCGGCCGCTACCTGATGGCGGGTAGCGTCGAGTACCAATACTCCATCGCCGAGAAATGGCGCATCGCCACGTTCGTCGACCAGGGCAATTCGTTCAACAACCTTGAACTGCCCAGCCTCAAGACTGGTGTCGGCGTGGGTATTCGCTGGGTATCGCCGGTAGGCCCGATCCGTGTCGACCTGGCACACGCCCTGGAAGACCCGGGCGGTTTCCGCATTCACTTTTCCATAGGGCCTGAGCTTTGAATCGGCTGTTGAAACGCGGCCTGTCGTGGGCCGGTGGCGGCGTGGTCGCCGTCGTGGGGCTGGCGGTGCTGGGCACCGGGCTGGTGCTGGAAACCACCGCCGGCAGCCGTTGGGTGCTGGCGCGGGTCCCAGGCTTGGTCGTGGACAATTTCCAAGGCCACCTGGGCGGGCACTGGCGCGCCGACCAGGTCACCTGGGAGCAGGGCGGCACGCGCCTGCAATTGCAGACCCCGCTGATGGAGTGGTCACCCTCGTGCCTGCTGCACCTGACCCTGTGCATCGAACGCCTGGAGGTGGAGCAGATCAGCCTGACCCTGCCCCCCAGCGCGCCTTCCAGCAGCAGTGAGCCCCTGCGACTGCCGGACCTCAAGCTGCCCATCACCTTGCAACTGGGCGAGGTGTACCTGGGCAGCCTGCAGATCGATGGCAACGAGCAGGTGCAGAAGCTCAAGCTCGCGGCCCAGTGGACCGCCGATGGCTTGCGCATCGACACGCTGCACGCCCAGCGCGACGACCTCAGCCTGGACCTCAGCGGAACCGTGGCGCCTGGCGGACGTTGGCCGTTGAAGGCCCAGGCTCAGGTGCAATTGCCGAAGATCGGCGAGCAGCCCTGGCAGTTGGCCCTGGACATCGATGGCGACCTGCTTGATACCCTCAGGCTTCAGGGCCAGAGCAGCGGTTACCTTCCGGCTACCGTGGACGGCGAACTGCAACCGTTGGCCGATAACCTGCCCGCGCAGTTGCACATCGTGTCCCCGGCATTCAAGGCAGCGCCCAGCTTGCCGGATACCCTGCAGCTCAACCAGGTGGACCTGCGGGCCACAGGTGACCTCAAGGCGGGCTACCAGATCGTCGGCAAGGCGCAAGTACCGGCCGAGGGGCAGCCCATGGATCTGGCGCTCACCGGCGTTGCCGACGCCAAGGGTGCCCAGGTGCAGGGGCTGCAACTGGGTGCCAGCGACCAGCAGCGGGTCAGACTCACCGGCAAGGTTGGCTGGCAAGAGGGTTTGAGTGCCGAGGCCAAGCTCGATTGGCTGGATTTCCCCTGGCACACCCTCTACCCGGAAATCGCCGAACCCCAGGTGGCTGTCCACCGTTTGACCACCGAGGTGTCGTACCACAACGGCAATTACATCGGCTATTTCAATGGCGACTTCACCGGCCCGGCCGGGCCTTTCAGCCTGATCAGCCCGTTTGCCGGCGACCTGGGCCATGTGTTCCTGCCCCAGCTTGAAGTGGCGGCGGGGAAGGGCAAGGCCAGTGGCAGCCTGAAATTGCAGTTTGCCGATGCCGTGCGCTGGGACGCGTCGCTTGACCTGAGCAACCTGGACCCCGCGTTCTGGGTAGCGCAACTGCCGGGCAACCTGGCCGGGCCCTTGCGCAGCAAAGGTGAACTGGCCAACGGCGTGCTGCGCCTGGACGCCAACCTCGACCTCAAGGGCCGCTTGCGCGGTCAGCCTGCGGTGCTGCAGGTCAAGGCCCAGGGAGCCGACCAGCAATGGACGTTGGACAGCCTCGATATTCGCCTGGGCGACAACCATATCAATGGCAGCGGCAGCCTGAACCAGCGCCTGGCCGGGCGTATCGACCTTGACTTGCCACGCCTGGGCCAGCTATGGCCGCAATTGCAGGGCCAGGTCAAGGGCCGGCTCGACGCCGCCGGCACCCTGCAGGCGCCCCAGGGCGACCTCAACCTTCAAGGCCAGGGCCTGGCCCTGGACGATAAGCGGTTGCAGAGTCTCAAGCTCACCGCCACCCTGGACAAGGCCCAGCGCGCGGACCTGAGCCTGGAAGCGGCGAACATTCGCGCCGGGGACACGACGCTGGGTACCCTCACCGCCAAAGGTGCCGGCGACCTGCGCAAGCAGCAACTGCAACTGAACCTGAAAGGGCCGCAACTGGTGCTGGCCCTCGGCCTCGACGGCAGCCTCGACAAAGGCAACTGGCGCGGCCGCCTGGCCAGCGCCGACGTTCAGGCTGGCGGCCAGGACTGGCGCCTGAACACCCCGGCCAAGCTGGAGCGTCTGGCCAACGGTACCCTGAACCTGGGCGCCCATTGCTTTCAGTCGGGCAATGCCAGCCTGTGTGGTGATGACCAGCGGCTGATGCCGGAACCGAAGATTCGCTACCACCTCAAGCAGTTCCCGCTGCAGAGCCTGGCCCAGTGGCTGCCCAGGGATTTCGCCTGGCAGGGCCTGCTCAACGCCGACCTGCAGCTGGACCTTCCTGCCAGCGGGCCCAAGGGCCAGGTGGTGGTGGACGCCAGTGGCGGCACCTTGCGCCTGAAAGAGAAGGGCCAGTGGCTGGACTTCCCCTATCAGACCCTGCGCCTGACCAGTAGCCTGGCGCCACGCCGCATCGACACCCAACTGCAGTTCCAGGGCGAGCGCCTGGGGCAGTTGCAGGTCAACGCCCGAATCGACCCGCTGGCCCGCAACAAGCCATTGTCGGGGGATTTTCGCTTGCAAGGCCTGGACCTGGGCATTGGCCGACCATTCGCGCCCATGGTGGAAAAACTCGCCGGTCACCTGGACGGCAGCGGCCAGTTGGCCGGCACCCTGGTGGCGCCGCAGGTCAATGGCAACTTGACGTTGAGCAACGGTGAGGTGGCGGGCGCGCAACTGCCGGTCAGCCTGGAGGCATTGCAGGTGCAGGCACGCATCGAAGGTGAAAGCCTGGCCCTGCAGGGCAACTGGAAAAGTGGCAAGGCCGGGCAGGGTAGCCTGGGTGGTCATGTGCAGTGGGGCCAGGCCCTGGCCGCCGATATCACCCTGAAGGGCGATCGCCTGCCGGTAACGGTCGAGCCTTATGCCGAACTCGAGGCCGCCCCCGACCTGCATGTCCAGTTGGCCAATGACCGGCTGGCAGTGACCGGCAAGGTGCTGATCCCCAGCGGGGCGATCACCGTGCGGGAGTTGCCGCCATCGACAGTCAAACTCTCCGATGACACGGTCATCGTGGGCCACCAGGCGCCGCCCGCCCAGGCGCCGATGGCGATGGCCATGGACATCAATGTCGAGGTAGGCCAGGACAAGCTGACCTTCAATGGCTTCGGCCTGACCGCCAACCTGGCCGGGCACGTGCACATCGGTGACAACCTGGACACCCGCGGCGAACTGAACCTCAACGATGGCCGTTACCGTGCCTACGGCCAGCGCCTGACCATCCGCCGCGCGCGGTTGCTCTTCGCCGGGCCGATCGACCAGCCCTACCTGGACATCGAAGCCATTCGCCAGACCGATGATGTGATCGCGGGGATTCGCCTGAGCGGCAGTGCCGAACAGCCCACCACGGAGGTCTTCTCGGAACCCACCATGAGCCAGGAGCAGGCGTTGTCCTACCTGGTGCTGGGCCGGCCGTTGAGCACCACCGGCGAGGACAACAACATGCTGGCGCAGGCGGCACTGGGCCTGGGGCTCGCGGGTAGCTCCGGGGTGACGGAAAGCCTGGCCAAGGACCTTGGCATCAAGGACTTCCAGCTTGATACCCAAGGCAGTGGCAATACCACCAGCGTGGTGGCCAGCGGTAACTTGTCGGAGAAGCTCAGCCTGCGCTACGGCGTGGGGGTGTTCGAACCCGCCAACACCATCGCCTTGCGCTACAAGCTGAGCAAGAAGGTGTATGTGGAGGTGGCCAGCGGTGTGGCCAGCTCCCTGGACATATTCTACAAGCGCGATTTCTGACCGGCGGGGCAGCGCCCGCCTTCCCGATACCGGCAACCTGGCTCAGGCGTCATGGGCCAGGTTCTCCTGGCGCCGGATGTTGCCGATCTGGCGCAGGCTCAAGCCGTATTTGTCGGCCAGTTCACTGCGCGAACTGCCGTTGGAGCTTTCCTGGTGAATCTGCCGGTTGCGCAACTGCCGGCAGAAATGATCTGCCTTGGGAATTTCCAGCGCCAGGCCCGCGAACCGCTCGATCAACCGTGCCAGTGCCTCGGGTGGCAGGTTTTTCGCCAGTGCCGTGCGTTGCGGGTGCTTGGGAATGTACTTGGGGCGACCACCGTACAGGCAGGTGAGGCGATAGGCATGCTCCACGCCGACACACTCGATCAGGCGTTGCAGCGAATGTGGCAGTTGGCTGATGTCGACTTGCTTGAGGTCATTGATATCCATGTTGACGTCCTTGTGATGGAGATAGGGTTGGCGTCGTACCAGACCGTTGCCTGGTACTGAGGCAGATTCTATGTGGTATTTCCCGGCGCCACAGGCGGCAACGGTGATAGGGGGAGTAGGAAAATGGGCGTTGTGTTGTAGTGGGAATCGCCTGTGCGGCGCTGCAGGCCGCAAAACCTGCAAGAGTGGCTGATGGCTACTAGGCCATGGGTAGGGGGAGATGAGTAGGGGAACCGAGGGGGCGATGGATAGTTACGCCCCTTTGGCAGGGATTACTTTTATGGCGTGCGCCCTTGCAGCGCTCATGAAAAAAGCGAGCCCGGGGGCTCGCTTCCGAAATCAGCGTCCTTGCATGAAGCCGGGGCCGCCGCCGTGGCCGCCACCGAAACCGCCGCCACCGCCACCGCCGTGGCCACCACCACCACCGCCGGGTGGCATGAACATCCAGCAACCGCTCAGCGAGACGGTCATGAGAAGGGGAATCAGCAGAGTGATTCGACGAAGCATGGGTAAATCCTCATAAGTGAAGCACCCGTCCACAAAGCAGGATGGGCACTGTACTATGAGACTCTGAAAACCCCGGCGCATCCCCGCGATCGGGTATGTGCTTGGTGTGCCGCAGGACACCGAACCGATACAAATGAACCAGGACAGCCCCATGACCCAGAAGCAACGCCTTATCTATTCCGTGATCATTTCCCTTGTCGTACTGGCCATCATGCTGGGCCTGTCATGGATGCAGAAGGGCGGCATGCTCGGCGAGAAGCCGTTCCAGTACATCGCCATCGGCGTGGCGGTGGTGGTGGTCGTGCTCAACGGCATCATGCGCCGCAAGGTCAAGCCGTAGGCAGGCAGCGGCCACGGGGCCGCTGCTGCAAAAACCGTGTAGCAGTGGCCGCGAGGCCGCGTGGCATCCAATGGTTCAGGACAGCCGGTAGGGGTGCAGCATTGCCAGCGCCTGCTGGCTCAGGGCATAGGTCTTGTCCGCCTGCAGCTCGATGACGCCTTCGCTGCACAGGCGCTTGAGCACCTCGCGCACGCTGAGAAACGACAGCGGAATGTCCAGCTCCTGCAAATGGGTGTGCACCGTGCGCACCCCAGCGGTGCGCCCCGCGTGCTCGGCCTCCAGCAAGGTGTCGATGACCTTGAGGCGAATGAGGCTGGTGCGCAGGCCAAAACTCTTGAGCAGCACCTTGATCTGGCTGTTGGCGCAGCGTTCACCGCGCGGTGGCGCCTCGGGCCGCGTGCTGGCGGTACCTTGGGGCGATGAAGGCATTGACGAGTCATGCATGTAAAAACTCCTGTCGCAGAGCTGGTCCTGGATTTTTTTCGTCGCTCATAGGTATAGGACGAACGGACCGCCCCAATCTTGAACTCCCGGCTGTGGAAAATTCGTGATTTTCCCGTGAAGGGGCCAAAAGCGCCCGCCCCGGTCGTCGGGCGGGACGGGCGTTTGCTCAGCCCGCGGGGGCTTCGAACCGTTCACGGCCCAGCAGGGTGACCAGCAGGGCTATCGAGTCGGCGTTGGCCAGAATGATGTTGGCGCGAACTTCGGGGTCGGTCAGGAAAATGTCGCGTGCCGTGTCCAGCCGCTTGGTCTTGCTCAGGCTCAGCACTTTTTTCAGGGCTTCGGGCTCGTCTTTGCCAAGGTCGCGGACGGTGGAGGTCACCGGGTCGACGACGGTGAACAGTTCACTGCGTTGGGCACGAAGAGAAAGGCCAGAGCGGGGGGCCACCAGGGCTTTGATGGCGGCCTCGTCAACTGGGTTGCGGTTGTAATAGACATCCTCGAAAGGACGATAGGCCGCCAGATAGGCGATATCCTTGGCTTTGTTGGCAATGTGTGCCAACTCGTGAATGAGGGTGCTGGCCTGATAGTGGCTATACAGATTGAAGCCTTTGCCTGGGTCTGTTTGCCGGATGAGGTCGGGGTCAATGGTAAAAAAGGTTTCGGTAAGGTAGATGTCGTGCTGGGGATCATTGGGAAACGTCAGGGCCAGGGTCTCGGTACGGGTGGGGGCATTACGACCTACCACGAAGCGCATCGAGGTTTCGGGGGCCAGCGAGGGGTCCAGCAACTCGGTAATGATCTGCTCCAGTTGCGTGCGCAGTTTGTGCAGCAAGGTCGTGGAGCTGGCTGACACGCCGAAGAACTGCCGAATGATGCTTTCAGTCCTGGCAGGCAAGGGTTGCCATTGTTGCTTGGCATTGAGGTTTTCCAGCGCATTGCTCAGGTACGTATGGGCTTGGCGATGGGCTTCCTCGATCATGCTGGCATGCAGCGTGTCCTTGGCGCGGATACTCGGCATCCCACGGGCATCCACGGTGAGGATGCCCTCCAGGTCGGCTTCGATGAATACCAGTTCTGCTTCCCTTGTGGTACTGCCGCCGATGCGCATGTTTTCGCCGCCGCTGGGCTGCCATTGGAGTTTGTCGCTCCAATGAATGCGCGGCCCTTTGCGTTCGCCCTCGATGATGCGCCACGCGCCCTCGAAAGGCTCTACCTCGTAGACACGGCCGTGCATGATCGCAAAGCAGCGCGCATCCTTGAGGAACAGGTGGCGCGCAGGGTCCTTGGTCATGCTGCGCAGCTCCAGGCCGGGGACTTCATAGCTCACCAGGTGCGTGGCGACCTCGCTCTCCCGGGTGCCGGGAACCCCGGCTCTCTCGGGTGCGCCCCGCCAGCGTGCGGAAACCGGCTGGCCCGCGGCAGACGCATGCTGAGCCGACCGCGAGCCCAGCAGCAGGAACAGGCTCGCCGACAGCCGCGCCAGCGCTTCGCCCCAGCGGTGGCCGGCGGCGGCGCTCAGGGACGACACCAGCCAGTCCTTGGATTGCCACAGGTTGACCAGCGTAGTCAGCGCCTTGGGTAAAAACAGCGAGCCCAGCTCGGTGCCCAGGGTCAGCAGCTGGACGAAGGCACGGCGGTCCGCCTCCGATGTTGTCACCGTATGGTCCCGGGCGAGCAACTGCATCAGCGCGATCACATCGTCGAACAGGTAGTGCAGGGTATTTCCCTGCTCGGCGGGCGCCTGAAACGTGACGGCCAACGGTCGTACCAGGGGAATATCAAAGGGCGAGCCGCCCAGTATCGGGAAGTGCGGGTTGACGAACCCCCCGTTGCGGTATCGGCTGCGTGCCTCCTCGGGCAGCCGCGCGACGATCTGGGCCTGCAGGCTGTCGCTGGCCAGTACCTGTTCCAGCAAGTCGGCCCGGTGCTTGAACGCCTGAAAGGTCAGCTTCGGTGCATTGACCGTGTAGAGCACCAAGGGGCCTTGATTCATGTCGACAGGGCCGATCAGGTGCATGCCAGCGACGATGTCCGGTTGCGCACCTTCACTGCCCAGCAATTGCAAGGGGCGAATGACGACCTCCTTGCCCTGGGTTTGCAGGCGTGCCAACGCGTCGGGCATCTCCACCACCGCACGCACGAACGCACAGGCTTCCCGGCTCAACGTGCCGTCGAGCTGCTGCTGGAAGGCCACCTGCGCCAGTTGTGGTGCGCAGACATTGCCGAAACGTTCCCGGCGCTCGGCGTATTGCGGGTCCGTGCGACTGAAGTGTTCGGCCAGATACGTCTGGTACTGTGTGGCGATGTCCAGCTCTCGGATCATGCCGCGGATATCCTCGGCACGCAGCTGCGCCGGTACCGCGCTGCCGTCCGTCATGGTCAGGCTCAGCACCGGTGTCTGCACGGTGGTCAGTTGGTCTACCGTGCAACGGGTCAAGGTCTCGTTGACATTGACCGTCAGTGCGGGAACAGGGAGGTTGTCGCCCGTGGGAGGCACGGCAGGGGTGAACTGGGTGAGCGTGACCATGATATGGTCCGGGTCTGGCGTGTCGACCGGGATCAGCGTCTTCAGGCGTGCTTGCAGCTTGACCTTGGCAAACAGGTGCAGGTCCTGAAGCCCGAACAGGTAATCATTGGACGGTTGCTCCACGGCGAGCGAGCGCCGCAGCAACACCATGTACTCGGCCAGTTGAAGGGGGGTCGATCTGGCGATCCAGCCCGGTAATGTCGCCTCCAGATGCTTGACTTCCAGCGAGATGTTCAAGCCCCGCATGCCCCAGCGCAGCGTATCGTAGCTGCTGGCGTAATCCACCAGACGCTGGAACAGGGTGCCGGAAAAATGGCAACGCACCGCCAGTTTCCGCGCTTCATCGGCGCACAGTTGTTGGCGTTGAAGCTCGATGCGCTGGGTTTCCTCCAGCCAATGCCCTTCGATGCGCCAAGGTTTGCAGGTCATCACAGGCGGGTACTCGAGGGCCAACTGCTGCAGCAGCAAGATGCGGTCGCCGGGGGGCAGCAATGCCAGCCAGGGTTCGCGGCGCGCCGGTGAAATCAGGTTGCTCACGACCCAGTGGGTCAGGCTGGCGAGGTTGGGAAACACCTGCAACCCGTAGACGGTGGACCACAACAACACTTTGCCATTTGGCTGGTTGGCGGCGTGCACGACGATCACATTGCTGAGCCGTGCGGCGGCGCGGTTTTTGACGATCTTCACGGTCAGGCCATGGACCACGGCGTGGGCCGGGCCCTGACTGTAGCGTTGACGCGCCACGGGCATGTTCAGCGCTTGCTTGAGCTTGGCGAGCAGTGTGGCGTCGAGCAGCGAGCTCTCCTGCTCCAGGGTCCACTCCAGACGCAGGGCGCGGTCCTGGATCTCGACGATGGCGGGCTGCGGGGATTGCCACTGGCTGGCGCTACGCCAACCGTTCTGGCTTTCCAGCATGCGTCGATGATGGGCCAACAGCCTCGGGGCGGCATCGCTCAGTACGGTGGTCAGCACGCTCCAGGGCAGGCCATGAAACGTACCGCCGTCCTTGTCCACCACCCGTGACCGGTCATCCGGTAGCGCGCCCATGGGCAGGCTCAGCCATTCGGGCAGTAACTGGCCCAGGGAGACCTTGCGCTCGAATGCCTCCAGGTTCGGTTGGGCAGCGACGAGGGATACGTACACGGAATTGGCGTCCAGGTGTGGCTCGAAGACGACCAGCGATGGGTTGAGCAAGGTTTGCACGCAGGTGTTCAGGCCGGGCTGCCGCTGATGCACGGCTTCCAGTTCCCGGCCAAGTGCTTCGGCTTGCCGTAGTGCCTGCGCAGTGCTTGAGTTGTCGAGGGTATTGGGCGAGGGCGTCGGGATCTGCGTTGGGTGATTGTTCCAGCGCTGTTGCTGGCCACATTTGTCCAGACGGATATCGAGGTTGGCGCGGATATCCAGCGCCTGGTCGACCTTCACGATCGCTGTTGCCGCACTGGCACTGGGTGGGTGCGCCAGGCTGTGGGCGAGGTTGAGCGCCTGCAGGGTTTGAATGGCTTTCGCGCAGGCCAGGAACGGCGTGCTGCCCACTGGCAGGGTGACCAGGGTGGGGGTCGACAGCTCGCTCCAGCGCGCCTGGTCCGCGAGGGCGATGGCCGGTGACACGTTGCCCACGGCCTGCAACTGCTGCCACAAAGCCTCTTCGTTGAAGAACCGCTGGAGGTGGCCGTTGCCGTCGTAAACGAAACGATCTGGCCAGGTCGGATGAGTAATCAGCAGGCAGCCGTGAACAGCAATGCTCAAGGTGTTCGGACCCTCACCGCCCACCAGGGTCAGGGAGCAGGCGTACTGGCCTTTGCCCGGTACCTGTTCGACGGCCTCACGCACCCAGTCGAAATGCGCCTGGGTGATGATTTCGTTGGCCCGTGCCTGCAGCAGGCTCTGGTAGAACCCTTCTTCCAGCACCCGTGCCACGGTTGGCGTCTGCCCTTGCCAGTGGCGTTCCAGCGCTTGCCGGTAGCCAGGTGCCAGGGCGGTCAGGCTCTCCTGCATGAGGGTGGTCATGGCGGTCAGGACTTCGCCCTCCAGTGGCCTGCCGTCCAGGTCCAGCCAGTGGTATTCGTGGCCGTCGGGCAAGGGTTCGGCGGCAAATTGCTGAACAAGGGTGCGGGTCAGGTTCTGGGCGTGGTGAACCGTTTCGGTGTCCTGATCCCGCACCTGAATCCAGTGGTGGTCCGCCGTGGCGGGCTTGTGGGGAAACAGGGGCGCCAGGCGCTCGGTGACCTCGGCACTCAAGCGCTGTTCCAGGTTGGGTACCTGGTCCAGCCAGTCACTGGTCTGGGTGAGGGTCAGGGCCCGCTGCCGCACGTAACGCTGTGCGGTCTGTTCGAATACTTGCGCAGGTTCGACCAGGGTGAGTTCGAAGTCAGGGACGTCGTTGCCCTTCAGCCCGCTCAAACGGTTGAGGCTGTCATGCAGGGCCACGCGGTCGGCGAAGCGTTGCAGGCCGTCGAGTATTGTCCACAGAAACACCTGACGGCTCTCCTGGTCGCGGTGGCTGAGCACCAGGGCGGTGGCCAGCCGCGGGCACAAGGCTGTGCCGTTGGACAGGCTGGGAATATCCACCCGCAGGCCACTGGTGGTCGATTGCAGCTCGCCCAACCCCACATAATCGTTGGGCGTGATGGCCCTGGCCTGCAGGGCGGTGAGCGCATCCTGGCGGTAACGCAGTTCGAGGTTCTTGGGCAGGAAAAACGGCAGTGCTCTGGTGTGCATGGTAATAGCTCCCGGTGATTGGTCCGGGCAAGGTAGCCACCATCACAGGCCCCCCGGTGTTAGCCAGTTAGTGCCTTGGGCCTCAGTGCCCAGGGTATTGACAGGGCAGGGCGGGGGGCGGTAAATCGGGCGGCTTGCCTTTTGATGCCAGGAGCGATGCATGTCTGATACCACGGGTAGTACAAGCCCCACCGAACGGGTGCCTTTCGAGGCGCTGGTGGCCCTGTTGCAACGCATCTTCACGCGCCATGGCGTGGCGCCCGAGGTGGCCCGGGTGCTGGCGCACAACTGTGCTACCGCCCAGCGCGACGGCGCGCACAGCCATGGCGTGTTTCGCGTGCCGGGGTACTTGTCGTCACTGGCCAGTGGCTGGGTGGATGGCACCGCGGTGCCGCGGGTAGAAGACGTGGCCAGCGGCTTCGTGCGGGTCGATGCAGGGGGCGGCTTCGCCCAGCCGGCGTTGGCGGCGGCGCGCCCGTTGCTGGTGGAAAAGGCGCGGGCGGCGGGTATCGCAGTGCTGGCCATCCGTAATTCGCATCACTTCGCGGCGCTGTGGCCAGACGTCGAGCCCTTTGCCCAGGAAGGGCTGGTGGCCCTGAGCGTGGTCAACAGCATGACCTGCGTGGTGCCCCATGGCGGACAAAAGCCGTTGTTTGGCACCAACCCCATCGCCTTCGCGGCGCCGTGCGAAGGCAGCGCTCCCATTGTCTTCGACATGGCCACCAGCGCCCTGGCCCACGGTGACGTGCAGATAGCCGCGCGCGAGGGCCATCGTGTGCCGCCGGGCAGTGGCGTGGACCGTGAAGGGCAGCCTACCACCGACCCGGCCGCCATTCTCGAAGGCGGGGCCTTGCTGCCTTTCGGCGGGCACAAGGGTTCGGCCTTGTCGATGATGGTCGAATTGCTGGCCGCGGCCCTCACTGGTGGCAACTTTTCGTTCGGTTTCGACTGGAGCGGGCACCCAGGGGCGAAGACGCCATGGACCGGCCAGCTGCTGATCGTGATAGACCCCGACAAAGGCCAGGGTAGCGCCTTCGCTTCCCGCAGCCGTGAGCTGGTAGAGCGCATGCAGGACGTCGGCGTGACCCGGCTGGCGGGCGAGCGGCGTTACCGCGAACGGGCGCGGGCGCAGGTTGAGGGGGTGCTGGTGGGGCGTGAAGAGCTGACGCGGCTGCAGGGTTTGGCTGGGAAGGTGTAGCGGCCCTGGCGGCGTCGGCCGTGCATGCGGTTAGCCTGATGCTGGTGGCGCGCACGGCAGGGGTTGACGCCGGTGCGCGCGGTAGCGGTGGTTATAACGCCGCGCAAGCGCGGTTCAATCAGGAACGACGACCCAGCAGCAACCCGACGACCAGGCCGAACCCGGCCGAAATGGCCACGGTCTGCCAGGGGTGGCCGCCAATGTAGTCCTGGGTGGCTTCGACCACCGGTTGCGCGCGTTCACGGGCACCGGTGACGGATTCACGTGCCTGCTTGAGCTTCAGGCTGACCTGCTCGCGCCAGGTCTCTGCTTCTTCGCCGACCAGTTCGGCGCCATTCTTGAGCAGGGCTTCGGACTCTTCGATCAGTGCCTGAAGCTCACTGAACGCTTGATCCTTGATCTGATCGGCGGCTTGCGCGGCTGTTTTACGGGCCATGTGCGGTGCTCCTGATAGTTGATGACAGTGAACAATGGATTGCGCCCTGCGCTGAAAGTTGCAGTGGGCTTTGGTCGGTGGCCTACAGGTGAGTGGACGCTACAGTGTAAGATGTCAGCCATTTTCACCCGGTAGGAACCCCTGATGAGCTTCAATCTGGCCAACAAGCCCCTCGCTGAGCGGGCGCTGATCGAGGACGAAAAGTCCCGCCTGTTCGACCTGTGGCAATCGAACCTGGGCAAGGCCAAGGCCGATGCCGCGCGCCTGATCAGCGAAAAGTCCAAGCGCAAGGGCAAGTGGGCGGAGTGGGTGCGCGCGGAATTGGACGGTATGTCGCCGCCTGAATACGCCAACATGGTGCGGGCCGAGGTCAACCGGCTAATGGCTGCCAACAAGTAAACCCACGCCCACGCAGGCATTGATGGCCTCGCGCACCCGCAGGTGCGCCGGGTCGGCCTGTGCATGGGTGCGCCAGCCCATCTCGATGGGGTAGCGTGGCAAGTCCAGGGGGCATGGCAGGGCGACCAGGCCCGTGACCTCGGCAATGCGCCGTGCCGCGTGGGCCGGCGCGGTGGCGATGGCTCCCGAGCCCGTGAGCAGGTAGGGCAGGGCGGCGAAGTGGGTCGTGGACGCCCGTACCTGCCGGCTATGGCCCTGGCTGGCCAGGGCCTCGTCAATGATGCCGATGAAGCCTCCTGATGAAATCAGTACCTGGTCCCGTTCGATGAACTCCTCGAGGCTCAACCGTGCCTGCCCTGGCGCCAGGCTGGCGGGGTCCAGCAGACTCAGGTAATGGCCTTCGCCCAGCACCTGGCGGGTCAGCATGCGCTCGTTGAAGCCGCCAGCGGTCAGCGCCAGGTCAATGTCGCGGTCGCCCAACGCCTGGGCGACCACGTGGGTATGGGTCTGCCGGAAGATCAGCCGCAGGCCGGGCGCACGTTGCTCAACGGCGTCGATCAACGCGCGCCCGAAGGCTATCTCGAAATCGTCCGACAGCCCCAGGCTGACAGCCCGGCCGCTGTAATCGCTGGCCTGCGGGTCGAGCAACGACAGGCTCTGCCGGCACTTGGTCAGTGCTTCGCTGATCAGCGGTTTCAGCTGGTTGGCCCGCAGGGTAGGCGCCAGGCCACGGCCTGTGCGTGCGAACAGCGGGTCGCCATACACCTCGCGCAACCGGCGCAGAGCGGCGCTTACCGCCGACTGGGTCACCCCCAGCCGCACGGCGGCGCGGCTGGCGCTGCCTTCGTCGTGCAAGGCTTCGAAGACTTTCAGCAGGTTGAGGTCAACGTCGATGATATTCATTTGGCTCATGTCTGCCTGTCTGATCGTGGGCTGAGTTCATGATTGGCCACCCGCCGACAATCTGCAATGGCCTTTGTTCCTCCCTCCAGAGCGCCAGAAAATCAGCGACAAGACGCGCTTCGTCGTCGCTGGTCAATGGGAACACCTTGATCTTCCTGAAATTTTTCACGCTGATGGGATCCCGGAAAATGCTGGCCGAATGGAATATTTCACTGAATCAACGATCAACTGTCATTAAACCGAAATATTCAAAGCATTAAATCGTCATGGCCAAACCCAGTGGGTAGGACCCACTCAAACCAATTTGCCGAGGTGTTGCCGTGACGCTGCTGAATAAAACTCGTCTGTCGCTCTTGCTGGCCTCTCTGTGCCTGACTGGCCTGGCCCAGGCGACCGATGTCACCGGAGCGGGCTCCAGCTTTGTCTACCCGGTGCTTTCCAAGTGGTCCCAGGACTACAGCAAAGCGAAAGACAACCGCATCAACTACCAGTCCATCGGCTCGGGCGGCGGCATCGCTCAGATCAAGGCAGCCACCGTTGACTTCGGCGCATCGGACGCCCCGCTCAGCGCTGATGACCTTAAAGCTTCCGGCCTGGGCCAGTTCCCCAGCGTCATTGGCGGTATCGTGCCTGTCATCAACGTCGAAGGCGTTGAAGCCGGCAAGCTGAAGCTGGATGGTCAGACCCTGGCCGACATCTTCCAGGGCAAGATCACCAAGTGGAACGACAAGGCCATCGTTGCCCTCAACCCAGGCGTCAAGCTGCCAGACACCGCTATCACCGTGGTACACCGTTCCGATGGTTCGGGTACTTCGTTCAACTTCACCAACTACCTTTCCAAGGTCAGTTCGGATTGGAACGACAAGCTGAAGTTCGGCACCACCGTGGCCTGGCCGGTCGGCGTGGGCGGCAAGGGTAACGAAGGTGTGGCGGCCTACGTGAAGCAGATCAAGGGTTCGATCGGTTACGTCGAATACGCCTACGCGCTGCAGAACAAAATGAACGCTGCGCAGTTGAAGAACGCCGCCGGCAAGTTCGTCGAACCCAACGCCAAGGCTTTCCAGGCTGCCGCGGACACCGCCGACTGGGCCAGCGCCCAGGACTTCAACCTGATCATGACCAACGCCCCGGGCGACAACGCGTGGCCGATCACCGCCACCACCTGGATCATCATGTACAAGCAGTCCAAGAACGCCGAGCAGAGCAAGGCCGCCTTTGACTTCTTCAAATGGTCCCTGGAAAACGGCCAGCAACAGGCCGCCGCCCTGGACTACGTAGCACTGCCAGGCTCCCTGGTGCAGAAGATCGAAGGCTACTGGAAATCCGATTTCGCCCATTGATGTGAAGTGAACCGGCGCGCCCTCGTCGGACCCTGAACGGTTCGACGGGGGCGTCTGCCTTGCGAGTGGATTGCCATGACAGATAACACCCAATACATGACTTCAACCAGCACGACAACGGACGCCAGCGAAGCCCGCGCGGCCCGCGACCACCGCCACGACATGTGGTTCAGGCGCACCATGATGGGCGCCGGCATGCTGGTGCTGGTGCTGCTGTTGAGCATTGCCGGCTCTACCCTGTGGGGCGGCAGCGAAGCGTTTCGTACCTTTGGTTTCGGCTTCCTGACCAGTACCCAGTGGGACGTGGTCAATGGCCAGTTCGGCGCCGTGGTGCCTATTTTCGGTACCCTGGTGACCTCGCTTTTGGCGTTGCTGATCGCCGTCCCGGTGAGTTTCGGCATCGCCATTTTTCTTACCGAAGTAGCCCCCATGTGGCTGCGCATGCCCATTGCCTCGGCCATCGAGCTGCTGGCCGGTATTCCGTCGATCATCTACGGCATGTGGGGCCTGTTCGTCTTCGGCCCGTTCATGGCCGCGCACATGGCGCCATGGATCAACGACCACCTGGGCGCGCTGCCGCTGGTGGGCGCATTGTTCCAGGGGCCACCCCTGGGCATCGGCATGCTCACCGCGGGTATCGTCCTGGCGATCATGATCACGCCCTTCATCACGTCGGTGATGCATGAGGTGTTCCGCAGCGTGCCCACCACCCTGAAAGAGTCGGCGTATGCCCTGGGCAACACCACCTGGGAGGTGGTCTGGGACATCGTGCTGCCCTACACCCGTTCGGCCGTAGTGGGCGGCATTTTCCTGGGCCTGGGCCGCGCACTGGGGGAAACCATGGCGGTGACCTTCGTGCTTGGCAACGCCCATCAGTTCTCCGCTTCCTTGCTGATGCCCAGCAGCTCGATCGCCTCGGTGATCGCCAACGAGTTCAGCGAGGCCTACACCGACCTGCACCGTTCGGCGCTGATCGCCCTGGGTTTCTTGCTGTTTGTCGTCACTTTCGTGGTGCTGGCTGCCGCCCGCCTGATGTTGATGCGCTTGTCGCGTAAAGAGGGACTATGAACGACCACGAGCGTCTGTACCGCGTTCGCCGCCTGAAAAACCGCATTGCCATGGCGCTCAGTTGCGGCGCCACGCTCTTCGGCCTGTTGTGGCTGGTGTGGATTCTGATCACCACCCTCATCAACGGTTTCAAGGCCCTGAACCTGGCCCTGTTCACCCAGATGACGCCGCCACCGGGCACCGAAGGTGGCCTGGCCAACGCCTTCTATGGCAGCGCCCTGATGTCGGTGCTGGCCCTGCTGATCGGCACGCCCATTGGCCTGGCGGCCGGTATCTGGCTGGCCGAGTTCGCCCGCCACTCCAAGTTGGGCAACACCGTGCGCTTCATCAACGACATTCTGTTGTCGGCACCTTCCATCGTATTGGGCCTGTTCATTTACACCGCGGTGATTCTGCCGCTCAACCACCTGACCAACCACCAGGTCGGCTTTTCGGCGTTCGCCGGTGCCCTGGCTCTGGCCTTGCTGGTGATTCCGGTAGTGGTGCGCACCACCGATGAAATGCTCCAGCTGCAACCGTCCACCATGCGCGAAGCCGCGCTGGCCCTGGGTGTGCCGCAGTGGAAACTGACCCTGCAGATCGTGTTGCGCGCGGCCAAGGCCGGCGTGGTGACCGGTGTGCTGCTGGCCTTGGCACGCATCACCGGCGAAACCGCGCCGCTGCTGTTCACCGCCTTCGGCAACCAGTTCTGGAGCAGCAACCTGCTCAAGCCGATCGCCAGCGTGCCGGTGGTGATCTTCCAGTACGCCATGAGCCCGTTCGACGACTGGCACGCCATCGCCTGGGCTGGCGCCCTGGTGCTGACCCTCTTCGTGCTGTGTCTGAGCCTGCTTTCCCGATTGATCCTTTTGCGCAATAGGTCTCACTGATGACAAGTCTTGCCCAGGAACGCACCAAGATCCGCGTGCGCAACCTTGAATTTTTCTATGACCAGCAGCGCTCGCTGAAATCCATCGACATGGACATTCCCGAAAAGCGCGTGACGGCCATCATCGGCCCGTCCGGCTGCGGCAAGTCCACGCTGCTGCGGGTGTTCAACCGCATTTATGCCATGTACCCGAAGCAGGAGGCCAAGGGCGAAGTGCTGCTCAACGGCGAGAACATCCTGGCGCCCAGCTACTCCATGAACCGCCTGCGCAGCCATGTGGGCATGGTGTTCCAGAAGCCGGTGCCGTTCCCGATGTCGATCTACGACAACATTGCCTACGCGGTGCGCCACCACGAAAAGCTCGGCCGCCGGGAAATGGATGATCGCGTCGAACAGGCCCTGCATGGCGCCGCGCTGTGGGGTGAAGTGAAAGACAAGCTCAAGCAGAGCGCCCAGAGCCTGTCCGGTGGCCAGCAGCAGCGTCTGTGCATCGCGCGCACCATCGCGCTCAAGCCCCAGGTGCTATTGCTGGACGAACCGACCTCGGCGCTGGACCCGATCTCCACCGGGCGCATCGAGCAGTTGATCACCGAGCTCAAAGAGCAGTTCACCGTGATCATCGTGACCCACAACATGCAACAGGCCGCGCGCTGCTCGGACTACACGGCGTTCATGTTCATGGGCGAACTGATCGAGCACGGCGACACGGACACGCTGTTCACCAACCCGGCCAAGAGCCAGACCGAGGACTACATCACCGGTCGTTTCGGCTGATACCCGACCTTGCGGGCGCTGGCCAGCCAGCGCCTGCAGGCGGGGTCATGCCCGCACGATCAGGCGATGCACGCGCTTTCCCGACGAAACGCTCACGGTCTCGTCATCCAGCAACACCTCCACGCTTCCTAGCGCTTCGCGCACCAGCCGCTTGTCGAACGTGCTGTACAGCCGCCCGGCCGCGTCGCGGATGGACACTTCGGGGGTTACCCGCCAGCTCAGGTACAGCGTGCCGCCGGGCCGCAGCAGCTCGCGCAGGCGCCGGGTCGCGGGCGCGATCTGCTCGGGGGGCAGGTGCATGATCACGGTTTCGCACAGAACGTTCTGGTAGTGCCCGGTTTCCAGGCCAGGCAGTTCGGGCAGGCTCAGCAAGGCAAAGCGCTGCTCGGGGTGGCGAGTGCGGGCCTGGGTCAACAGCCCGGCGCTGGCCTCCACCCCCAGCGCGTCGAACCCCTGGGCGCTGAGCCAGGCCAGGTCACGGCCGCTGCCGCACCCCACGTCCACGGTCGGGCCGGGGCTGAAGTGGCGCAGCAACAGCGCATACATGTCGCTGGGTGGCGCCTGGTGTTGCCATTCGCGGGCGTAATCGGGCGCGCGCTGGTCGTAGGCTGCTACGGTCTTGGGGTCCACGGTGGGTTCCTGGGAAGGCGGTATGCCATGACGCTAGGACAGTGTGGCCACTCACCCGTTCGCGCGCAATCAGGCGCTCATCGCCCAGCCAGGTTCCAGGGGCGGCAAGCCATGTTGGGCGCGGGCGCGGTCGCAGGCTTCATTGTGCGCGCCATATTCCCAGGAAGCCTCGAAATCGCGGCAGGTGCTGGAGCGCTGCTCATACATGGTGCAACCCACCTGGCAGCCGATCTCGCCCGACAGGCTGGTGCAGCGTGCCGGTTTGCGGTCGGTGCCGATCATGGCGACCATGCTGTGGTTGACCTGCACGGTCAACTCATCGGGTACCAGGCCGCCGGCGGAGGCGCATTCACCCCAATAGAAAGACACACGGAAAAACGCGCAGCAGGCGCCGCAACTCAGGCAAGGGTTGTTATTGGACATGATTGGGGTGCGTTCAATGCGGGCGGCGAACTCAGGACGAGGACCACTACCGAGCCGCTATTCTAGGCAGTTGCCGGGCGTTGAGAAGGGGGGCGAGCGGGCCGTTGTGAAATATATATTGGTGGATTTGCCGGGGCGTTTGTGGTGAGGCCTTTGCAGCTCAGCGCTTTAAGCTCCCGCGCAACAAGCGGGTATCCCGCTCGGTGAGCCAACCGAAGATCAGTCCCAATGCGGTCCACATCACCAGCTGGATGCCCAGGCTGGCCAGGCGGAAATGCCACAAATGCTCGGCGGGGAAGGTATCCGGCACTTCGACCACGGGCGGAAACACCGAGCCCCCCAGGTTGACCACCAGCAGGTACAGGGCAATGCTGATCAGGGCAGCGGCCCAGGCGCCATGGCGCGGCAACAGGGAGCGGGCGAAATTGATCGCGATGACCATCGCCACCACCGACAGGGCTACCATCAACAGCAGCAAGTGGGTACGTTCGCGAATGATGTCCGGGTCACCGATGGACGGCGGGTTGGCCGGGTATTTCAGGCCCGGCACCACCACGACCGCGACAAACGCCGCCAAGGCCAGCAACGCCGATAGCCCGCGGGGTCCCAGGCCGCTAACGCGGCCCAGGCAGTGGGCGAAGGCCAGGGCGAACAGGCCGCCCATGGTGGCGCTGTAGATCAGCACGCCGCTGATCAGCCCCACGCCGCTCTGCAATTCGCGGCCCAGCAGCTCGGGTGCTGCGTCCTGGTCCAGGTGTTCCTCGAAGGCGAATGCTTGGTCAACCTGGGGTTCACCGAAGTATTTGGCGAAACTGAACGCCAGGAAACCGGCCAGGATGCCGACGAACAGGCCGCGCAGGAACAGGGTGCCAGTCATGTAGGCTCTCGTATGAGTAAGACGCTAAAGTGACCCGAGTGTAAACCGGCCTCGGTTGGCAGCGGCAGTAACGGCCGACTGTCTGAGTTTTTTGTCATTCAAGGAGCGATAGTCATGTACAGCCATATTCAGGTGGGCGCACGGGACTTGCCACGCATGGTGGCGTTTTATGATGCCGTGTTGGCTGAGCTGGGCCTGGAGCGCATGGTCGACGGTGAAGACGACGGCCCCCCGGGTGCTGGCTGGCAGCAACCGGGGCGGCAGTGGCCGCAGTTCTTCGTGCAGCAACCTTTCAACGGGTTGCCCGCGACCTGGGGCAATGGCGTGCAGGTCAGCTTCGCCGCCGCCAGCGCCGCGCAGGTCGACGCCGCCTGGGCTACCGCGCTGGCCATGGGCGCGTTGGACGAAGGTGAACCTGGGCTGCGCCCGCAGTATTCGGCCGACTACTACGGCGCCTACTGCCGGGACCCCGAAGGCAACAAGCTGTGTTTCGTGTACACCCCACACCTCGCCCACCAGCAGCGGACCTGACCGCGTGCCGGGCACCGCGGTCGATCGGGCGGGCTCCTTGCCGAGCTTCGCTCGGTCCCGCAGCAGTAGCCGTGGCCGCTGTGGGTTCAGGCCAAGGCGGCGATGACCCCCTGAAAATCCGGGCGCGCCAGCACATCCGGCTGCACGCAGGCCTGCTGCAACGCCTGCCACTGCGGTTGCACGGCATCGCAGCGTTCCAGCAGTTCCCCCAGCCAGATACCGAACGCCCGTACCTCGATGCGCTGCAGCGCCGCGGCTGCCGGGCTACCATCCTGCGGGTAGAACGAAGCCGCGCCGAAGTCACCCAGCAGGCATTGTCCCTGGGCGGTATACAGGGTGTTGTGCCCATACAGGTCGCCGTGGTTGATGCCATGGTGGTGCAAATGTGCAGCCACCGAGGCCATGCCCCGGGCCATCGCCAGCAGCACCTCGGCACTGAACCGGGTCTCCGCCGGGTACACGTCGCGGCTGCAGGTATCGAAGCTGGGCAGGGCCGCCAGGTTGCCGAACTCAGGGCCCACCAGCTCCATCACCAGCCCCGTCACCCCCTGGGGGTGGCCCTTGAGCTTGCCTTCGATGCGGATCAGGTTGGGGTGCAGGCCGGCGGCGATGCAGGCATTCATCTCATTGAGCGGCGTGCCGTCGCTGGTGATGTCGCCCTTGTACAGTTTCACGGCCACCGGCGTGTCGCCGCGCCACAGCGCCTGGCTGATGATGCCTGAAGCGCCTTCGCCCAGCTTCTGTTCCACCTGCAGCTCGGCCCACGCCACGTCGGCGGTGATGCCGTCGTCGTCATGGGGTGTGCTGTAGTCGGTGCTCATGGGGTTGCCGGCCCAGGCCAGCCAAGCCAGGCTGGGCAAGGTCAGCAGCCAGCCGGGCAGGGCGCTCAGGCGGTTGGCCGACAAGCGCAGCAGCTCCAGCTTGTGCAGGTTGGCCATGCTGGCGGGCAACTGGCTAAGGCGGTTACCGGCCAGCATGAATTTCTGCATCAGGTGGCAGTCGCCGATTTCGTCGGGCAAGGCCTCGATGCAGTTGTCGGTGAGGATCAGCCAGCGCAGTTTCGGCCCGAGGGCAGCGGCCGGCACATGGTGAATGCGGTTGGATTTGAAACCCACCATGCTCAGGTCCGGGCATTGGCCGATGCACGCCGGCAGCTCGGTGAAGTGGTTGCTGGAGCAGAACAGAATCTTCAACCGGGTCAGCCGATGCAGGTCATCCGGCAGGCTGCTGAGGGCATTGCCCGTGAGGTTGAGCACCTCCAGGGTGTCGGCCAGGTCGAAGATCTCGCGCGGAAACTCGGTCAGGCCGCAGGCCAGGTCCAGGCGGGTGCTGCCGGCCAGTTGGCCGGCCTTCAGGCGTGCAAGGGTATCCATAGGGCTCGTCTTGGAAAATTCGCGATGCCCATCATAGCGGCCATACTCTGGTTTCGCCCGTCCATAAAAACAATCCAGGGTAGGTTTCATGAATTATCAGCACGACTATCAACGCTCTCTCGCCGACCCCGTTGGCTTCTGGGCCGAGCAGGCGCGTCAGGTGGCCTGGTTCCGCGCCCCCACCCAGACCCTTTGCGAACGCCCCGACGGCACCCACCAATGGTTCGCCGACGGGCGCCTGAACACCAGTTTCCTGGCCCTGGACCACCAGGTGGAGCAGGGCCGTGGTGAACAGACCGCCCTGGCGTACGATTCGCCGGTCACTGGCAGCCAGCAGCGTTTCAGCTTTCGCCAACTGCGTGACGAGGTGGCGCGGCTGGCCGGCTGGATGCGCGCGCTGGGGGTAGGCAAGGGCGACACGGTGCTGCTGTATCTGCCGATGATTCCCCAGGCAGCCATGGCCATGCTGGCCTGCGCCCGCCTGGGGGCGGTGCATTCGGTGGTGTTCGGTGGCTTTGCCGCCAACGAGCTGGCCGTGCGCATCGACGACGCCCAGCCCACGCTCATCCTCACCGCCAGTTGCGGGCTGGAATTCGACCGGGTGGTCGCCTACAAGCCGCTGCTGGACAAAGCCCTCGAACTGGCCCGGCACCGGCCCCGCCATATCGGCGTGTGGCAGCGCCCACAGCTGACGGCAAGCCTGGTGCCCGGTCGCGACCTGGACTGGCAGCGCGAGGTGCAGCACGCCGAACCGGCCGCACCGGTGGAACTGGCCAGCGGCGACCCGCTGTACATCATGTACACCTCCGGCACCACCGGCCGACCCAAGGGCATCGTCCGTGACAACGGCGGCCACGCCGTGGCCATGCGCTTCGCCCTGGACAAGGTCTACGGCATGGCAGCCGGGGACGTGTGGTGGGGCATCTCCGACGTCGGCTGGGTGGTCGGCCATTCACTGATCGTCTACGGCCCCCTGATGGCCGGCTGTACCAGCGTGTTTTACGAGGGCAAGCCGGTGCGCACCCCGGATGCGGGCAGTTACTGGCGCGTCATCGAGCAGTACCGCGTCAACGCACTGTTCTGCGCGCCCACGGCCATGCGCGCGATTCGCAAGGAAGACCCCGAGGGCCGGCTGTTGTCCCGCTACGACCTTGGCTCCCTGCGTTGCCTGTACCTGGCCGGGGAAAAACTCGACTCCAGTACCCATGCCTGGCTGGAAGAGGTGACGGGCAAGCCGGTGCATGACCACTGGTGGCAGACCGAAACCGGCTGGCCGGTGACCGCCCCTTGCGCACACCTTGAGGGCTCGGGGGCCCGCGCCGGCTCCAGCAACCGCGCCGTGCCCGGTTACGCGGTACGGGTCATGGACGAGGAGGGCCACCTGCAGGCGCCAGGGCAGCAGGGCGACATCGTCATCGCCTTGCCATTGCCACCCGGTTGTTGCCAGACCCTGTGGCGCGACCATGAACGCTACCTGCAAGCCTACCTGGCCGCCCACCCAGGTCATTACCACACCGGTGATGGCGGCTACCTGGACGAAGACGGCTTCGTCTACATCATGGGGCGCACCGATGACGTCATCAACGTGGCTGGCCATCGCTTGTCCACCGGGGAAATGGAAGACCTTGTGGCGTTGCACCCCCAGGTTGCCGAATGCGCGGTGTTCGGCGTGCGCGACGACATCAAGGGTCAGGTGCCCCTGGCGTTGGTGGTGCTCAAGGATGGCGACCCCATTGAACCGCTGCAGCTTCAGGCCGAACTGGTGGCCAAGGTGCGCGAACACATCGGCGCCCTGGCCTGTTTCCACCGGGTAAAGGTGGTCAAGCGCCTGCCCAAGACCCGCTCGGGCAAGATTTTGCGCGCAGTGTTGCGCAAGCTGGCCGATGGCGAGGCTTTCGCGCCGCCGTCGACCCTGGATGACCCGGCGATTCTGCAGGAGGTCGCGCAGGCGCTAGGCGCTGACTGACAGGGCGAAGCCTTCTTCGGCAGTCGGTACGCTGAAATACCGGCTGATCAGCTCGAACTGTTCGTCGCTGGCGGCAAAGTCATGCTCGCCGGCGGCGTTGCGCTGGCGCAGGCGCGCCTTGCAGGTCTCGTCGGACACATCGAGCACATGCAGCACATGGGCCGCGCCGCTGGCTTCGAACAGGCCGCGCATCCATTGGCGGTTGGCCGGGGTGTTGGCGGGAAAGTCCAGCACCACATTCACGCCCAGTCGCAGCAGCGCCTGTACATGCGGGCCGATGGCCTCGCGCAGCAGGGCGGCGCAGCGCACATAGTCGGCCACGCTGTGCATCTGGTCCTTGTACAAGCGCGCCAGCCACAGGTCTTCGCTCAGGCGCACGGTATTGGGTGCCTCGGCCAGGCGTGCGGCCAGGGTCGATTTCCCGGAAGCGATCTTGCCGCAGAGCAGGTGCAGGGTTGCCATGTCGGATCTTCCTTGGTCGTGAAGCCACACATCACCGTGGGCGCGTCAGGGATGGTTCTGCTTGAGCTGGCCCAGCCGGCTGCGGGTACGTGCCAGGTCAATGGCCTGGCCCGCGAGGCTTTCGGCCAAGGGGCGCTCGCTGATCAGCATCAAGCGCTTGTCCTGATCGTAAAGCACATCGATCAGGTTGATAAAGCGCTGTTGCACGGCAATCGAGCAATCATCCAGCAATGGCAGGTGGTCGATGATCCAGGTGTCGAAACGACCGCTCAGGTCCAGGTAGTCCATCACCGCCGTGGGCTGTTCGCAGATGTCGTCGAAGTCAAAGCGAATGGTGCGCTCATGGCTCATGCGTGCGCGCAGTTGGCGCTTGCCCACGGCCAGGGGGAAGGGCGGCAGGTCGGCCGGCGGCAGGTCCAGGGCCTGGCGCTGCTGGGGCGTGCCCGGCCACACGTAGTGGCCCTGCGTGAAACGCTGTTCGCTGGCGGCGTTGGGCAGGGCCCGGTAATCCTGGGCGCCGCCCACTTCCATCACCTGCATCTGCGCGTTCATCAGGCGGATCACCGGCAGGAAGCGCTCGTGGTACAGCGGGTTGGGCAGCAGGCCTTCCGGCGCATAGTTGGACGTTACCACCAGGAATATCCCGCGGGCATCCAGGGCCTTGAACAGCCGGGTCAGCAGCATGGCATCGCCAATGTCATGCACATGAAATTCGTCGAAGCACAGCACCCGGCAATCGCCGAGCAACTCATCCAGCGTGGTCTCCAGCGCATCGGCCTGTTCGCGGTTGCGGAACATGCCTTCATGCAGCCTGGCGAAAAAATCATGGAAGTGCAGCCGGCGCTTGCGGGTAATGGGCATGGCCTGGAAAAAGCCGTCCAGCAGCCAGCTCTTGCCGCGCCCCACGGCGCCATGCAGGTACAGGCTGCGTGGCTGCGTAGCGTCTTCCTGCAACAATGGTTCGACCCGCTCGGCCATGCTCTCGATAACCTGCTGCTGGCCCTGGCTGAGGGTGAATCCTTGCTGCTGGGCCTTGTGCTGGAAGTACTCGGTAATCTGCGTCCCACGGCCCAGATGGCGACGGCCCAGGGCGTTCCCCAGGCGGGATTTGAACCAGGATTTCTTTGGCGGTAAGGCGGCCAAGGGGCATTCCTCATGCAAAACGGAAAGGCCCACGGTGGGCCGTGGCGGGTATTTAAGCAAATGGGGCAGGGGACGGGCTAGCGTGGGTGGGGAAGGGGTGGGCGGTTGTCGGACATTGGTGGCCTGTATGCAGGGCGATCGTTGGTCACCGTTCGGGTACCCGCATGCCTTGCAGGGCTATGCAGGCCAGTTTCGCCAAGCGCCCATCAATGGCCCAGTCCTGGCAGCGCCAGACTGACGCCCAATCCGATCAGTGCGGTACCGATCACCTTGTCGACGATATGCTGCTTGGCCAGCAGGCGCTGGCGCAGTGCCTCGGCCGAAAAGAACACAGCCACGAAGCTGAACCACGCCCAGTGTGAGGCTGACATAAATAGGCCGTAACCGAAGTTGATCGCCAGACTGTTGTTGATCTGCACCACCTGGCTGTAAGTGGCAACCACGAACAGCATTGTCTTGGGGTTGAGCGCATTGGTCAGAAAGCCGATTGCGAAGGCCTTGCCGGCGGAGGGTCGCTGGCCGGTGGCGTGGCCCAGTTGCAGAGTCGACCTGCTGGTCAAGGACTTCCAGCCCAGGTAGATCAAATAAGCGGCGCCGAGGATCTTCATGGCTACAAACAAGATCGGGGAGTGTGTGATGATCAGGGCGATGCCCAGAACGGTGTAAAACACATGCACCTGCACCCCGCAGGCGATTCCGAAGGCAGCCATGAGCCCGCTGCTGCGTCCATAGGCATAGCTATTGCGGGTCACCATTGCGAAGTCCGGGCCTGGACTGATCACCGCGAGAATCGTGATGGCGGCTACCGCTATCAATTCGTTCATGAAAAGCTCCTGAGCGGCATGGGCCAACGTCTGTGGAAGGTGATGACGAGCACGTGACGATTGCCGGGGTACGGGATTCCCAGGCTCACCATTGGGTGCGGGCGAGGAGAAGCTTGCCCATTGGCTGGCAACATTAAAAACGATTTATAGTTGTCCAAATCTGTGAGAAATCATCGCGTATATGAAACTGCCCGCCCTGACCGCTTTTCATTTTTTCACGGTAGCCGCACGGACTCAGAGCTTCGTCCAGGCGGCCCGCCTGCTGAACGTTACGCACGGTGCCGTGAGCCGCCAGGTGCGGGCATTGGAGGAGGCTATTGGCATCGAGCTGTTTGAGCGGCGCAACCGTGCCATATTCCTCAACATGGCTGGCGAGCAGTTGTACAAAGTAACCGGCCCCTTCTTCGAGCAACTTGAAACTACCGTGTACAGGCTGCAGCGCGAGTCTCGCGAGGAAGTGCTGGTGGTGTCCTGTGAGCCGACCATTGCGATGAAATGGCTCATTCCGCGCCTGCCGGATTTCCACGCTGCGCACCCAAATGTGCAATTGCAGCTGTTGGCGGCCGGAGGGCCGATAGATTTTGCTCGCTCGGGTGCTGACGTAGCGGTGCGTCGAGACGACTTCTATTGGGACAAGTCGATCTACTGTGAAACTATCTGCGAAGAATGGATCGGCCCCGTCTGTAGTCCCTCACTCTGGCTGGAGGGCCAACAGCTTGATGGGATGCGATTGTTGCGAAGCAAGACCCGGCCGCTCGCTTGGGATAATTGGATACAGCTGGCAGACGTAGCGGTGCCGAATTCGACGAAGCAGGAGTATGAGCATTTCTACCTGTGCATCCAGGCGGCAGCAGCTGGGCTGGGCGTCAGCATGTCGTCATCGCTGATGGTCCAGGATGAGCTGGCATCCGGGCAGCTTATTGCTCCGTTCGGTTTCAGGCGCGATGGCTCAAAGTACTGCCTTCTATCGCCACGCCACTTCAAAGACAGCTACAAATGCACAATATTCTTTGAGTGGGTCACCGCCCAGATGGGGCAAAGCGTCCGCTGGGCGGAAGGGCGTTGATGCTCCATCATCGATCTTTCTCATTGGCCAGGCAGCCATCGCAAGACGGCGTTCGAACTTGCCCCCGAACGACTACGCACGGGGGCTGCGCTAATGGATAGAGATCCACTGCCACCTGGTTCCGACTGGGTGGTACGCAACCTCCAACCCGGTCGTATCGAGCGCATCGAAGCGTGGTTTGGTGGTCATGGCTATGATCCTCACCGCCACGACACTTATTCCATAGGACGTACCCTTTCTGGTGTGCAGAGCTTTCACTACAAGGGAACCCTGTGTCATGGCATGCCAGGCAACACCTTGATCTTGCATCCGGATGAATTGCATGACGGCATGGCAGGAACCGAGGCAGGTTTTCGCTACCGCATGGCATACGTCGACCCGGCTTTAATCCAGCAGGTGCTTGGCGGTGAACCTTTGCCCTACATTGCGGGCGGCCTATCGAGCGATCTTCGCTTATATCGGGCGACTGAAGCATTCGTGCAGGCTATGGATCATTCTCTGGACCCGCTGGAAGAGGAGGACGCGCTGTTCGATCTTGCAATGGCCCTGAGGGCGGTCGCTGGCAAACCTCGTGGGCGCAAGCGTCTGGATTACCGCGCCGCCGAGCGAGCCAGGGAGTTCATCCTGGAGCATCTCCACCTAGGCATCACCCTTGAGATGCTCGAACAGGCCAGCGGGCGTGAACGGTGGAGCCTGTCGCGTGACTTTCGGGTGCTTTATGGCACCAGCCCCTATCGGTTCGTGACCCTGCGCCGATTAGATCAATTCCGCGCTCTGATCCTTGATGGATTCACACTGGTTGATGCGGCGCTGGCCACCGGGTTCCATGACCAGAGTCATATGACGCGTCACTTCACCCGTTGCTATGGCGTTTCACCTTTGCGATGGCTCGAGCGTTTGCGCGGTCATCGTCAACTTGCAGGATCGTACAAGCGCAGTTAATGGTTCATTCGCTAGCCTGACGACTCACCTAATCAGAGGATTCGTCATGGCTCAGTCACAGCATCCGGCAGTACCTGTCAATCTCGCGCAAAAGGCCTCGCTCATCGATCAGCCGTGGAGCCCGAGAGTAGTGGCAGAGATGAACGACTACCAATTCAAGGTCGTGCGTATCGAGGGTGAATTTATTTGGCATTCACATCCGGAAACAGACGAGGCATTTCTCGTGCTGGACGGCACCCTGCGCATCGACCTTCCGGATGGCCCCGTGTATGTGGCTCCGGGTGAATTGTATGTCGTCCCTCGTGGAACAGAGCATAGGACCGCCGCCGAAGGCGAAGCCAAGCTGATGATGATCGAACCCAGAGGCATCTTGAATACCGGTCACCAAGGCGGGGACCGTACCGCGCTAAATGATCTATGGATTTGAAAGGCTGGCGCTGCCTTCCCTGCTGGAATGAGGCGCCGAGTGAAATCAGCGCCCATCCAGGTGCGTCAACCCCGTGAGTGTATCGGCGATCTTCTTGGTGCGCTGCGACGTTCCCTCGGTCATGCGGCTGGAGTTTTCCAGGTCGCCCAGCAGCTGCTTCAGCGTGCCTACCGAGCTGGACTGTTCCTCGATCTGGGAGGCGACTTTCTGAATTTCCCCCGCCAATGCATCGATGTCCACACCGATTTCCCCGGCGTTCTTGCGGGTGATTTCCGCCAGTTTGCGCACCTCGTCCGCGACCACGGCAAAGCCTCGGCCGGTTTCGCCGGCGCGGGCGGCTTCGATGGCGGCGTTCAGGGCCAGCAGGTTGGTTTGCCCGGCGATCTGCTGGATGACCTGCACGATGGACTGGATGCGCAGGCTCGATTGCGCCAGGTCGCGGGCGCTGCCCACCACCTCGTCGGCGTGGCTGGACAGCCCGGCAACGGTGCTGCCGGCCTGGGCGGTGACGCTGTTCTGGTGGTCGATGGTGCTGGTCAGGTCGTCCATGGACAGGTGCAGCTCACCGGAGTAGTGCTGCAACTGCCGGGCGATTTCTTCCTGCTGTTCGGTGGCCTGGGACAGCACAGTGCCCAGGTCGGCCAGGCCGCTGAACACCGGTTGCACGCTGGCGTCCAGGCCCTGGGTGTCCAGGCTGCTGCTGTAGTGGTGGGCTTTGAAGGCCTCTATCTGCTTGACCACCACGCGGTTCAGGCCGGCCAGTTTCTGGATTTGCCGGCGCAGGAAGAACGCCTTGAATTCGCCATAGTGGCTGGCGAAACGGTCGATGTAGTCATCGCTGAAGGTCGCGCCTTTGGCTACCTTGAAAAAGAAGATCGCCGTGAGGGTCTGGTTCAGGTTCAGGCCCAGGATTTCGCCGAACGTCGAGAAACCGGCCACGGGCACGTCGCCGAACACCCCGGTCATTTCCCCCAGTTTGCCGGCGTTGTTGGCGCGGCGCAGGATGCAGTCGTTCAGCAGGCCCACCACCGGCTGGCCGCCCTTGCCTTGCAGGAAACGCTGGAAGTCCCGCTGGGTGGCATCGCGCAGCGAGGTGCGTTTGACCATCACCAGTTCCTCGCCGGGTGCCACGTCGCAGAACAGGTGAATGGTTTCCCGCGCATAGTCGATGCGGGCGATGGAGCGCACGAACAGTTCCTCGCCCACGCGGATGGCGAAGGAGTATTCGGCCAGGTATTTCTCCAGCTGGTTGGGCGCGCATTTGAATGCATCGCACAGCGCCGTGACCATGGTCTTGATGTTGCCCGCGGCGTCGAACACCTGGTGGATATAGCGTTCTTCCAGGGACGCCGTCAGCACGCTGAACGATAGCGGCGTGGGTTCGAAGTTCTGACTTTTGAACACGCCGAACCGAACCTGCGGCGCGCACTTGAGGAACACGATCTGGGCGTGGTTCTGGTAGCTGCGCTGGCCATCGTGCAGCAGGGTTTTCTGGAAGTCGTCCTTGCCACCGGCAGAGCCGCCGACGAACAGGCACGGAAACCGGCCCGACTCGTACAAGGCTTCCATGAAGAATGATTCGGAGGCCGACAGCCCGTCGAACAGCACGTAGGCCAGGGTGTCGCGGCTGTCGAGCGGCAGGTTCACGCGGGTGCGCTTGAGCTCGCCCACCAGCTTGTCGATACGCTCGCGCATGTTCAGGCGCTTGCCGTTGCCACGGATGTCTTCGCTGAGCAGCGGCACGCTGACCAGCTCGGCGGCGGCGATCAGGCTGGCGTCGAACAGTTGCAGTACGATCCGGTCCCAGTTGCCCTGTGCGGCGCAATACAGGCTGTCATTGGCGCTGGTCAGCTCGCCCGCCGTGGTGCACAGGCTCAGGGTGGCTTGGGGAAAACGCTGGCGCACCTGGCGCGCAACAGCGTCCAGGTCCAGGTGCGGCGAAACGAAACCGGCAATGAAGGTCGGGGTCAGGTGCACAGCCTGGAGGTTGCTTGCCAGGCTGCTGAAGGTACTCACCACACTGGCGGTCCCGGGGGCGGCCGATGCAGCCTGACGGAGAAAGCGGAAGGGGTTCATCGGGTCGGGACCTATAGGCGGCAGAGAGAAAAAAAGGTGAACAGGTGCGTGCCTCATCCACTGCATCGACCTGGCGGGTCGAGACTTGACAGGGCCAGTACGAAGGTAGGACAAGCGGCTGGCTGAATCGATTCATCGTGCTGCTTATGATGAAACTCGTGGCCGGCTGGTCACGCATCAGAATAGACAAGAAGCCACCGCGTTCCAGGCGGTACCCCGCGCCCGGCGTGGTCTCGCCAGGTATCAATATGCTGACCAAGGTGGCAACTTGCGTCTCGGCTGCTAGCCTGCACTTCACGGATGAGCGCCTCGAAAGGATTGAGGAAGTGAACGGACGAACGATTGTCGCGTTGCTGGGCCTGATGCTCGGTGACGCGGCCCTGGCCAGCCAGCAGTTGCAGGTAGAGGTACGGGTCAACGTGCAGCGCGGCTGCGTGTTGCTGGGCCAGCCCGGTGACGCCGGGCCGCAGAGCCTGGGGGTGTTGGACTTCGGTAGCACCGCTCGGCTGGATGCGCCTGGCGGTCCGTTGTCCGCCGAACTGCCGGCCACCCGCTTGCCACGCCTGGAATGCAACCCCGATACCGCTTACCAGGTGCAAGTGGACGGCGGCCAGCACGGAGGGGTGGGCGAGGTTCGCTACCTGGTCGCCAATGGCGCCCGGCCCATTCCCTACCGGTTGTACAGCGACCCGGCCCGGCGTGTGCCGTTTGCCGTGGACCAACCTCTGAGCGGGCGCGTCCCCGCCACCGGCACCCTCGAATTGCCGCTGTACGCCCGCATCGAACCGCTGGCCCAGGTGCCCCGCGCCGGTCAGTACAGCGACCTGCTGAAAGTGACGGTCTCGTGGTGAGCGTGCGCCTGGCGCTGAGCGCCACCCTGATCGCCACCAGCGCCGTGGCCGACCCCGCCGTGTCGGCGCTCAGCGGGCAGATCCAGGCGCGCCTGACCATCACCGCCGGCTGCGAGGTCAGTAGCGCAGGCAGCACCTTGCCCAGCGGCAGCATGGGCAACCTTGATTTTGGCGACCAGGGCCCGACCTGGACCGCCCCCATCGGCGCCAGCGTCAGCAGTGGCAGCAATGCCCTGCAGGTGGCCTGCAACCCGTCGGTCACCGGGTTCAGCGTGACCATCGACGGTGGCACCAACGGCGACGGCACCACCCGGCGCCTGAGCAATGGCAGCAGAACCATTGCGTATCAGCTCTACCTGAATGCCGCCGGCACCGAGCGCTATTCCATTGGCGAGCAGAAAACCTTTGCCGTCAACCGCGACGGGCAGATTCCCATCCCCATCTTCGGTGCCGTGGTGGCCAACACCAGCGCGCTGCCGGCCGGGGTTTACAGCGACACCCTGCGAGTGACTCTGGACTGGTAACGAACAAGGAGTGAATCATGCACGCACAGGTTCTACGTACTGCCGCAAGCTTGCCCGCCCTGGCTTTGTGGCTGGTTTTGATCCCGGCCGCCCAGGCGGCTACCACCGTCACAGGCCAGGTGACCGCCAGCCTGGTGCTGACCAGCAGTTGCCAGGTCAACGGCGTGGCCGGCAGCACCAACCTCAATTTCGGTACCTTGAACTTCGGCACCACCAGCAGCCTGTTTACCCAGGCCAGCAGCCAGGTGCTCAGCGGCGGTGGTGGGGCCATGTCCATCCTGTGCTCATCGGGCACCGCGCCGGTGATCAAGGTGCGCGGAGGCACCCATGACGGCCAGGCCACCGGCGGTACCCGTGCACTGGCCGACGGCGCAGGGCATTTCGTGCCCTATGACTTCTTCACCGACACCGGTTTCTCCAACCTGCTGGCCATCGACGGGACCATCAGCCTGGCCACCAGCACCGGCGTGGCCCAGACCGTCAACCTCTACGGCAAGGCCACCGGCGTGGCCGGGCTACCGGCGGGCACCTACACCGACACGGTCGCGGTCGAGCTGACCTTCTGAGCCATGAGCCTGGCACAGGGAGTGCTCGCAGGCGGGCTGGCGCTGGCGGGCCTGGCCGCGCCCTGGCCGCTGGACGCTGCCACGTCCAGCAGTTTCCAGGTGAGCGCCACCGTCAGCACTGGCTGCCTGGTGGTGGGCGGGGGCAGCAACTACGGCACCCTGAATTTCGGCAGCTGGTCGGCGCTGGCCACCGGCACGGCCACGGCAGCGGTACCGGGAACTGGCGTCACGCTGCAGTGCACGCCCGGGGTCACCCTGAACATGAAGGTGGATGGCGGCCAGAATGCCGGCACGTCGCGCAACCTCAAGGCCGGTAGCGCGCTGCTGGCCTACCAGTTGTACCGCGACGCGGCCTACAGCCAGAGCCTGGGGATCAGCCAGAGCGTGACGGTGGCCTATGCCGATTCAACCAACATCAGCCTGCCGATCTACGGCCGGTTGAGCCTGCCAGGCAACCTGCCGGCTGGCAGTTACAGCGATGTGTTGCAAGTGGAGTTGTCCTGGTAGACCGGGACGGCAGTCGAAGGGGCAGGGCAGGGTGGGGTAAGGTTATGTGGCGTTGCTGGGCAAGTGCAGTATGTGCAATGTGGTTGCCGTTCACGGCCCAGGCGGCCAGTTCGGTATTGATCTGGCCCATCGATCCGGTGCTTGAGGCCGATCAGCAGGCCAGTGCGCTCTGGCTGGAAAACCGCGGCACCGAAGCCGCCAACCTGCAAATCCGTGTGTTCGCCTGGAACCAGACCGGCTTCGACGACCAGTACCAGAACCAGCGCGACGTGATCGGCAGCCCGCCGGTGGCGCACATCGAGCCGGGACAGAAGCAATTGGTGCGACTGACCCGCACCCGGGAAGTGCCGCCAGGCCAGGAGCTGGCCTACCGCATCATCATCGACGAAATTCCCGCTGCCCAGGCGCCAGGGCAGGACGGCCAGGGCAAGACTGCCGCGGCCATCCGTTTCCAGATGCGCTATTCAGTGCCGCTGTTCGCCTATGGCGCGGGGTTGTGGAGCAAACCCGACCCCAGCCGCGAGCGTGACCCCCAGACCGCAGGCGCCCCGGCGTTGACCTGGCGCACGGTGAGCGAAGGCCAGAAGCGTTTCGTCGAGATCCGCAACCAGGGGCCGGTACATGCGCGCCTCACCGACGTGGTAGCCCAGGAGGGCGCCCAGTATCGGCCGTTGGGTGAAGGTTTGCTGGGCTATGTGCTGCCTGGCGCCAGCATGCGCTGGCCGATACCCGAACCGGTCGCCCAGGTTTCAGTGCTGCAAGGGCGCATCAATGGCGCCGAGGCACTCCAGCCCCTGGCGCCGGCGCATTGACCCGGTTCGCCACATGCCCTGCCTGACAAGGGAGACCGTCCATCCATGGACCCAAAGCGGCCGTGACCCGGCCCAGCGCAGGAGCGCACCCGTCATGCCGTTTGCGGCGCCCCTGGCTGGCCCTGGGCTGGTTGCTGTACCCCTTCGCCAGCCTGGCCGGCGAACTGCCCCCACCACCCACGGGCCTGGAGGCCGTGGCTGATGCGCCCTTGTACCTGGAACTGGTGGTCAACCAGATGAGCACCGGCCGCGTGGTACAGGTGCAGCAGCGCGCCGGGCAGTTGTACCTGCCTCTGGCCGACCTGCAGGCCAGCGGCCTGAAGCTGCCCGGCGTGACCGGCCCGGAAGTTGCCCTGGACGGTGTGCGTGGCCTGCACACCGACTACGACAGCCAAGGCCAGCGCCTATTGCTGCAAGTACCCCCGGACTGGCTGCCGGCGCAGCGCATCGGCAGCACCCAGGCCTACCCGCGCACCCAGGCCATGAGCAGTTTTGGCGCGCTGTTCAACTATGACCTGTACCTCAACGACACCGATGACCAGGGCCGCTACCTGGCCGCCTACAACGAACTGCGGGTGTTCGATGGCTGGGGTACGTTGTCGACCACCGGCCAGTTCCGCCAGAACCTGGGCGGCACGGCCTATGCCGACACCAGCCGCTTTCGCCGCTACGACACCACATGGCGTTACAGCGACGATGACAGGCTACTGACCCTGGAAGCCGGTGACCTGGTCAGTGGTTCGCTGCCCTGGAGCAATTCGATACGCCTGGGTGGGGTGCAACTGTCGCGCGACTTCTCGGTGCGCCCGGACCTGGTGACGTACCCGCTGCCTGCCTTCGCCGGTGAAGCCGCGGTACCCTCCTCGGTAGACCTGTTCATCAACGGCTACAAGGCCACCAGCGCGGAGCTGCAACCGGGTCCCTACACCCTCACCAACGTGCCCTACATCAATGGCGCCGGGGAAGCGGTGGTGGTGACCACCGATGCGCTGGGCCGGCAGGTCTCCACCACCTTGCCGTTCTACGTCACCAGCACGCTGCTGCAGAAAGGCCTGATGGACTTCTCCGTGGCGGCCGGCAGCGTGCGCCGCGACTACGGCCTGCGCGATTTCGCCTACGGCCCGGGGGCGACCACCGGCAGCGTGCGCTATGGCCTCACCGACGCCTTCACCCTGGAAGGCCACGCCGAGGCGGCCCAGTCGCTGAGCCTGGCCGGGGTAGGGGGCAACCTGCGCCTGGGGACCTTTGGGGTACTGAACAGCGCCGTCAGCCAGAGCCGGTACGATGGCCTCGGCGGCCAGCAGTACAGCCTGGGTTACCAGTACAGCAGCCCGCGCTGGAGCTTCAATTACCAGCGCCTGCAACGGCGCGATGATTACGCCGACCTGACCCTGGTGGACGCGCCCTACACGCGCATGAGCCAGCGCAGCGAACAGGTGACCTTCAGCGTCAACCTGGAACGCTATGGCAGCCTGGGCGCCGGCTATTTCGACGTGCGCGCCGGCGATGCCTCGCGCACCCGCTTGCTCAACCTCACCTGGAGCAAACCACTGTGGGGCAACAGCAGCTTCTACCTGTCGGCCAACCACGAGGTCGGCGCCAGCACCTGGGCGGTCCAGGCCCAGGTAGTGATCCCCATCGACCTGCGCGGCAACCTCAGCCTGGGTATCGAGCGCAACCAGCAGGGCCAGACGCAGCAGCGGGTCAACTACAGTCATGCCGTGCCTACCGAGGGCGGCCTGGGCTACAACCTGGGCTACGCGACAGGTGACCAGCCCACTTACCGGCAAGCCGACCTGACGTGGCGCCTGCAGTCGGTGCAACTGCAGGCTGGTGCGTACGGCACGGGCGATCAGACGACCAAATGGGCTGACGCCAGCGGCTCGCTGGTGTGGATGGACGGCGGCGTGTACGCCGCCAACCGCATCGACGACGCCTTCGTGCTGGTCAGCACCGACGGTTACGCGGGCATCCCGGTGAACTACGAAAACCAGCGCGTGGGCGCCACCGACAGCGGCGGCCACCTGCTGGTGCCGTGGACCAGTGGCTACTACCGCGGCAAATACGAGATCGACCCCCTCAACCTGCCGGCCAACGTGCGCAGCCCCTCGGTGGAACAGCGGGTGGCGGTACGCCGAGGCAGCGGCTACCTGGTGGAATTTCCACTGACGCGGGTGGTGGCGGCCAGCCTGGTCCTGGTCGATGCCAACAGGCAAGAGCTGGCCCTGGGCAGCAATGTGCTGCATGAGCAAAGCGGCGGCCGCACGGTGGTGGGGTGGGACGGCCTGGTCTACCTGGAAAATCTCGAGGCCCACAACAGCCTGCTGGTGACCCGCGGCGATGGCAGCCAGTGCCGTGTGCAGTTCGACCTGGACGTGGCGCAGCACGGTGATGTGCCGTTGCTGGGGCCGTTGGTGTGCCAATGAGGACCGGGTGGCTCTCTCATCGCTCTGCAGGCTTGTGGGGGCTGGGCCTTGGGCTTCTGCTCTGCACGAGCACCGCCCACGCCCTGTGCAGCGTCACCGCGCCGGTATCCCCCACCTTCGGCCAGGTCAGTTCAGTGCTGGTGCGCACCACCGTCCAGGCCACCTCTACCACCAGCGGCGCCCTGACCTGCACCGGCTCGCTGCTGACCCTGCTGGGGGCCAACGACCACTTCTACCTCACCGTCACCTCCAGCAAGACTGGCCTGCAGGTGGGCAGCAGTGGGGCGGTCATCGGCTACACCCTGTACGCCAACAACAGCACCAGCTACCCCATCACCCGCGGTACCCCGTTCGACTTCGCCCGCAACTCGCTGATCGACCTGCTAGGCCTGGTGGGCAGCAGCACACCCAAATCCGTGCCGCTGTACCTGCGCACCATGGTGGGCAGCAACGTGCCAGCGGGCCTCTATACCGAAGACCTGACCCTGGCCTGGAGCTGGAACTATTGCTCGGGGATTGGCATCGGCGCCATCTGCCTTGGCCGGGACATCGGCTCAGGCTCCGCCACCCTGACCGTCACCCTACAGGTGACCAACGACTGCCAGATCACCGCCCCGGACCTGGCGTTCGGCAGCGCGCCGCTGGTGATCGGCTTCGCCACGGTGAACAGCAGCGTCAGCATCTCCTGCACCCTGGGCAGCGCCTACACCGTGGGGCTGAGCGACGGCGCTCAGGCTGCCAGCGCCGGGGGCCGCAGGCGCATGGTGTCGGGCAGCAACTACCTGGCGTATGACCTGTTCAAAGGCGCTGGCGCGGTGCGGTGGGGCAGCACCGGGGCAGGGCGGCGCAACAGCAGTGATGCCGAGGTGAACCCAGGCAATGGCACCGGGACGGGCAGCCAGGTGTTCAATTACAACGCCAAGGTCTACACCGACCAGGCCACGCCGCCGGCGGGGACGTATATGGACAGTGTGATTGTGGATGTGGCGTTTTGAGGGGGAGGCGGTAGCCGCATATTCATGGCAAATTCTTGCGGATACGACGGCGCCAGTGTAGGCACTGCATAGCGGGGTGCCATTTGCGTCGCAGAGTGTATGAATCTCGGTGGTCAGACGGCCAAGGCGATGGTCTAAAGCGTGAGCAGTAGGCTCGTCTTGTCCCTTTTTCCTGACGCCTGATTAGGCTCGGATTGCACGGAAAGCATGGGGCGATCATCCAGGTGCGCGAATCAACCAGTCCCTATTCATTCAGTCTCGGATGCAGGCGTTCAACCAACTAGTCGAACGAGAGCTGATTTCGCCAGACCCAAAACCGCTGATAAACCGATGACCAGGAGCTGAAGCGTTCCGGCATGCACCTCCACGCGGCCGTTTGGTAGCGCATCGAAAGCGATCGAGTGTCTGTCGGTCGTCAAGCGGAGCCGCTCCGGACCATGGGTTTCGATGAAGAGATGAGCGATCACATCCTAAGCCTAATCCCTTATTTCGTAACGCTTTGCCACCACAGAATTTCGTTCCTTTGATGAATGCAGATTCTACACCATCCGGGCTCTCGAAGGGCATCGGATGAGCGTGGGGGGGATTTATACAGAACCTAGTGAGGCACTTTAAGCGTGTTTTCCTTGATTAGTGGTGTTCGACGGATGTCCGCCCTGTTTCAGTGTAGGAAATATCATTCAGAGTCTTCGGAATAGCCTTTCGATTTTGTCGGATTTTTTTTATATACAGAATTTAACGCGTTTCTTTAACATTTTCCCAGACGTCGCCGCTCACGACGAGGGTGAAAATCACATTCAATAGGAGTGCGCATGCTCGATGATGCAGATGGTTATGCAGCAAATGCGGTTGGGCATAAATTCGAAGGCAAACATCTGCTTGCCGAATTGGTCAATGTAGAGCGTCAGTTGCTTAACGACATGGAACGGCTGCAAGCTGCCCTTCACGATTCAGTGATCAAGTGTGGAGCCACCGTATGTGGCGTTTCTGGAAAAAAGTTTGACCCAGAGGGTATGACTCTAGTGCTGCTATTAGAGGAGTCCCACGCCGCGATACATACGTACCCCGAAAGTGGATGTTTGTTTTTGGACATATTTACGTGCGGAACATGCCAGCCGCTAATAGCTTTAAAGCACCTAGCTACTGTGCTGAGTGCAGAGCCAAAAAATGTGAAGGTGCTCGAAAGAGGTCGGTAAATAAATCTTGCTTAATAAAAGGATGTTTGCTGAAGCTTGGATGAATTTGTGTGGAGTATTTGGTTATGGCTAGTGGGACGACCTATATTTTTGAGCCGATTTCGGAAGGGCTAGAGAGGCGCTGGAAAGTTGATCGAATGATTTTGTCGCGCCGCACTAAATACCAGTTTGTACAGATAGCTGAAACTGCTCATGGGGTGGCGTTATTCTGTGATGGCGAGCGGCAAAGTAGTGAGCTAAGTCAGAAGGCCTATCACGAAGGTCAAGTAGTTCCTGCGCTGATTTCCATGCCTTGCCTGCCTAAATCTGCTCTCGTAATAGGTTCTTCTGAAGGGGTTGCTTCCCAGGTTTTAAAGGAGGCTGGTATTGAAAAGATAGTGCACGTCGATCTTGATGAAGAATGCCTAGTCGCCTGTAGCCAGCTACTCCCATATGGGTATTCAGTAGATGAGGTTGAAAGATACAAAAGGGGTGAAGGGGGGGTGACCTTAATTTTTTGTGATGGTGACGAGTTTCTTGATCGATGCATTCAGTCTAATACAAGATTCGATTTGATTGTGATGGATGTTCCCGATTATTCTTCTAAAAATGCTGGTTTGTACTCAGCTAGTTTTTATCGGAAGGTATGTGAGGTATTGGTCCAGGAAGGCGTTTTTATCACTCAGGGGGGCAATCCAGCAATATGGAGGAGCAGCGCCTTAAAAAAAGTGAAAGCTGCAATGGAGCAATCATTTGCGAAAGTAACCTACTTTGAATTAAGGGAGCAGGATTGGGTATGGTTGATTGGGCACAAGGATAAGTCAGTTTTGTCTATTTCAGAAATGGTTCAGCGATTAAAAGAACTGACTTACATTCCTGAGTATGTAGACGCATTGACAATTGAGTCTGCAGTTATTCCGCCGATTTCTATTAGAAAAGGATTCTGACGCATGTCTATTTCTCGATGCCAGGTGGCAGAAACCGTAAAGCAGGTTGCCGGGCTCTCACCAGTGTCCACTTTCAACGAGTGGGACCCTTTGGAGGAGGTGATAGTGGGAGTTATCGATGATATCAGAATGCCGGATTGGGATCGCAGTTTGGAGGCGGTAATTCCTAAGCGGCATCAAAGTTACTTGAAAAGTATAGCTGGTTCCCGGTTCGAAGAGGCGCATGTTCAAAGAGCAAGATCTGAGGTGGATGGCTTGGCCGACCTGCTCTCCAAATTGGGAGTGAAAGTACGCAGGCCCGATGCGCACGACCACTTTGCGGCTTTCGCTACCCCGTTTTTCAACAGCAATGGCGGATACTATAGTGCAATGCCAAGAGATGGGATGCTGGCGATTGGCAATAAAATTATAGAGACGCCTATGGCATGGCGGTCTCGGTATTTCGAAACTTTTCCTTATCGAAGTATTCTGATCGACTACTTTCGACAGGGTGCACATGTAGTCTCGGCACCGAAACCGATGCTGAAAGATAGTATGTGGATTGATGAAGTACTCAATAAAAATGCTTTTGAGTCGGTGATCGGAAATGATGAGCCACTTTTCGATGCGGCAGATTTTATTAAGGTCGGTAGAGATATTATCGGACAGAGAAGTCATGTTACCAATCAACTGGGCGTTGATTGGCTCAGGCGGGAGCTGGGCAGCCGGTTCAATGTTCATGTGTATTCCTTTGATGATAACGCGCCTATGCACATTGACACGACTATCCTGCCGTTGGCGCCTGATAAAGTATTGGTAAACCCCGCATGGGTGTCCAAAATTCCGGATTTTTTTCGCGACTGGGAAGTTTTGGTTGCGCCGCCAAGTCAAATGCCGGATAACCACCCGCTTTATATGACTAGTAAATGGATTCATATGAATGTGCTATCTTTGGATGAGCGCACGGTTATCGTAGAGCGCCAAGAACATGTGTTAATTGCAGCGTTCAGGAAGTGGGGTTTTGAGGTGGTTCCATGCGACTTTCAAAACTTTCAGTCATTTGGGGGGTCGTTTCACTGCGCTACGTTGGACATCAGGCGAACTGGCCGTCTAGCCAGTTATCGAGCGGATGCATAATGAGTATCTTTGACACCCGCACTGCGGTAGTGGCCGGGCCGGCGATTGCTGCTGCGATGCGCCTTACTCCACTTCATAAGATTGAAACTTTAGCTAAACAGAGAGGTATGCTGAAAAAATGGACTCTGGCACGGAATTCGCTATCAAGCAATTATACTGCTGAACGGAAAAATATTGAAGAGTTTCAACTGGGTAGGCTTCAGTTTGTTGTGGATTGGGCGTTCGAAAATTGCTTATTTTATCGAGAGCTATATTCATCAGCGGGGTATGAGCTCGGGGCGATAAGGGACATCAAAGATTTTGAATGCCTTCCCTTAATCACAAAAGACGATTTGATTGAGGGGTTTCCTCGTAGAATCGTTTCGTCCAAGCATGATTTATCTAAGCTCCGATGGATGAGCACATCTGGGTCGTCCGGGAAACAAGTACAGATGGTCTTTAGTGAAGGGCGTACAGACCTGGATACGTTATTCAGGCTTCGGATGTTTGAGGTGCAGCTAGGGGAATCTTTAAGACCCGACGAGTGGATTTATAATATTAACTTTGTACCATTGTGGTACTCGTCTTTTTGCGGGCATCATCCCGTGTTGTCAATAAAGCCTGAGTGCAATTCCGAGGATCTCGCCGCGCATATTAAGTTGCTGCGCCCTAAATTGATTTCATGCATTGGATCATATCTTGATATTGTCGGATCATGTGGAGACGTCCTTCGGGATGCTGGGGTGAAACTAATTTCGACGAACTCGGAATTCACTAGTTCACGTGGACGAATGGAGCTTGAAAAAGAATTGGGTGTAAGCGTTTTGGATGAGTACTCAAGTGAAGAGTTAAATATTATTGCATTCGAATGTCCCTTTCATGAATACCACGTAAGTGAGGATGATGTTTATGTCGAGATAGTCGGCAGCGATGATAGGGGCAGAGTGGTAGGTACCGATTTGTGGAATACAGCAATGCCCATCATTCGTTATGATCAGGGCGACTTGGCGGAGTTTTGTTATTCTAACGAAAAATGCGCTTGCGGATCTTACTATAGGCGGCTTAATAGTTTGCATGGCAGGGCTGATCAGAATTTTATTGCGCAAGACGGAAGGACGATAAGAAGTGCAGTGCTTCTGGATGTAGTCGAGCAGTGTTTTTGTATCGAGCCATTATTTTTAAAAGAGTTTAGAGTCGTTCAGTCAAGCTTGTCTTCGGTGAAAGTGCTTTTTGTGCCGATTCAAACTATTCCCCAGGGTTTTTTCGACAAGTTTGAGGTGATCATGGTGAGCCTGTTTGGCCATGTGTTGAGTTTTGATTATATTACTATGCCATCGATTCCCAAATCGGCTAGCTATAAACGCAGGACGTTCATTTGTGAGGTCTAAAAATAGTGAAGATTAATTCATCAGTACTCATCGTCACGTCGGATTTGCGGATGCCTACCAAACTCAACGTTTCACGGAGCTTGAGTGGTTGTAAAGCAGTGCGTTTTATAATTGAAGATCTAAATGACGCAGTACTTGAATATGCCGGTCTTGACGATGTCCTGATTGTGCGCGATTTTTCCAATAAAAAGGAAATTGTTGGGATTGTCGAAAGGTTTTTGAATGGGTGTAGCTTTGACTATGTTGTTGCTATGGATGAGTTTAGTGTGTTGCCAGCTGCTTATTTTAGGGAGGCTTTAGATGTACGTGGTATGGGCCAGTCGCAAGCACGAACTTTTCGCGATAAGGTTGTAATGAAACGGAAGCTGTCTGCCGCTGGTGTCAAGACTCCTATAGTCTTTGAGTATTCAGAAGTTGCTAGCAAGTTGAGCTTCCCTCTAATCATCAAACCACGCGCACTAGCTGGAGCAGTAGGGGTCATTAGAGTAGATTCATTTCAAGATTTTAAAGCGCTCCACTTGGGTCCAGAGTCATTTGTTTATGACGAATTCAACGATATGTCTGAAACAGAATACCATGCTGAGAGCTTTGTTGAGGGAACTTTGTACCATATAGACGGGGTGTGCATCGGTAAGGAACCTGCTTTTTGGTGTGTAGGTGAATATGTCAACAGCCAATTGGGGTATTTATTTGGGACACCCTTCGGCTCTTGCTCACAAGACCGCCGGCAGTTCGGTTTCGTTATGGTTCACTTACGGCAGATTTTTAGTGCTTTGGATTTCCCCGATGGAGCATTTCACATTGAAGCGTTTATACGGTTGAGTGAGCAGGACTTGACGGTTTTGGAGGTTGCGGCTCGACCTGGCGGCGGCGAGATTTGTAGGTCGATCAAGCTGGAGTATGGTGTAGATATTATTCATGCACACGTCCAATCTCAGATCGGCAGAGAGGTAAAGCAAACATTTTCCAATCCTTCGCAGCACACTGCACATGGTTGGATCTCCATCCCATTCCTGCCAGATAATAGCAGTGATCGACTTTTAGCTATCTGCTTGGACGCGCCGGCTAACCTACAAGTGCTGCACCGAAAAAGCGTTCCACTGGGTACGAAGTTATGTCGCTCATTTTATAGTCACGAGCGAAGCTTAGCGTCCATTATTATCAAAGGTGAGCGCTCCGCTGTGCTTGCCGAGATCGAAAACTTGTGTGAGCGACAGTGCTACAAGGTCTTTTAATGATGACGGATAAATCAATTGTGGTTTCCAATGTGTCCAAAGTCTATGTGCGGAGGAGCAGTTTTTCATTTGGCTTTTTCAATAGACCGGATGATAGGTTTGTTGCGATCGATGACGCTTCCTTTGTGGTCGAGAAAGGCGAGACTGTCGGGTTGGTCGGAGCGAATGGTGCAGGTAAATCCACTTTGTTAAAGATGATCTCTGGCATTCACCGCCCTACGTCTGGAAGGGTTTCGGTTTTAGGGTTTGAGCCAGCCCGTCGGAAGCCCGCTTATCTGAGAAGAATTGGCGTAGTTTTCGGGCATAAAAGTTCGTTGTGGTGGGACCTGCCCGCCAGAGTAAGCTTTGATACTTATCGCGATGTTTATGCCGTAAATAAATGTGTTTACGAAAAAAATATTAGCGAACTCTTCTGTGCTTTAAGTCTGCAAGCTGTTCTCGATAGACCTGTGAGGAATCTGAGTCTGGGTGAGCGGGTCAAGTGCGAAATTGCACTTGCGCTAATGCATTCTCCGGAGATTTTATTGTTAGATGAGCCAACGCTTGGGTTAGATGTGGCTTCAAAGTTTCAAATAAGAGATTATTTAAATTATCGAAGCGCTGAACAGGGAACGACGCTTATCTTGACGAGTCATGACTCCTTAGATATACAAGCATGTTGTCGTAGGTTGGTAGTGTTAGATAGGGGGCGGGTTGGGTATGACGGTCCATTGTCCGAGTTTAGTAGATGTAGCGGTATGTCAGTCTATTGTATTGGTCTGCGCAACAGGGATGTGTTAGTGCACAACAGATTGCAAGAGTTGCAGGAGCTCCTAAGCCGTATTGATGGATGCAACTATGTAAGAGTCGAAAAGGATGTTGTTCGGCTGGAAGTGAGTTATCGAGCTAGATCTTTTGTTGAAGGCTATTTATTGCATAAGAAAATTTATTACTGGAGTAGTGTTGAGAAGTCTTTGGATGATAGCTTTCTGAACTTTATTAGAAGCGGTCGCGAGACGTATGGCGAAGAGGAAGGTGGCGAATGAATGCCAGAGCAGCAAAATCGCTTGTTAAGGCGGGTTTTTTTTCCGTTTATTGTGATAGGTCAATGTTGATAGTTGATTTTTTTATAGCGACGAGCGTTCCCTTTGTTATTCAGTTGTTGATTTGGAGTCGTGCAGTTTTTCCAGCAAACGAGCTTCAGGGGGGGTACGCGTTGTCCGAGATTTATTTGTATTACGCGGCTGCGCTCGCTTTAAATAGGTTGAATAACGCTTACGATTTGATCGCTCGTATTTCGGGTCATGTGAGCTATGGTCTGATTGAATGCTTTCAAGTGAAGCCTGTAAGTTATATGTTTTATAGTGCGGCCTTGTTCGTTGGGGAAAGTTTGCTATATTATTTTCCGCCTATTATGGTGGCGGTGGTTGTTGTTTTGTTTAAGGGTGAGATGGTTGGGGTTGTTGGCTTTTTGTGCTTGTTGCTGCTGAGTCAGGGATTATGTTTTTTATTAGGCTATGCGATGGCAGGGTTTGTCTACTGGACTGTGAAGCCTGATGCCCTGTTGAGCCTGAACGTAGTTATGTTCAGTGTTGCAGGCGGCACTTTGCTTCCGGTAGCATTTTGGCCGGATTGGCTGCAGCCGGCAATGAGATATAACCCTTTCCGATTAGCAATTGGCGGTCCGGCTGAGTTTTTGGTGAAGCCCTCAATAAATCTTGCGCTTGAATTGTTGGGCTTGTATGTATTTTGGGGTGTCACGCTTTTGATGTGGATATTTTTTGCGGCGAAGGTTATTCGGGTGAAATATGGTGGTGCTGGAGGGTAGTAATGTTTAAATGGATATGGAATTGCTTACAGTCTGAATTGAAATATTTGACTAATTTAACTGGGCATGTTGCGGCTCTTTGTGTCTTCTATAGCTGCCAGCTAATTTTTTTTGACGTTGTTTCTAATTTTCTGGGAGGTGCCGTCTCGAAGAGTTGGCTGTTTATAATGCTGCTTTCTTATGTTGTCGTTTCTTTGGTGGTCAATTTTTTTTCTGCCTCCATTGAGAGTTTTTTTCAGCACCTTAGTCGTGGTCTAGGGGATCCGTTCCTTATTAAGCCTGTACCGATGTGGTGGCTGGTGCTTCTTCGACAGTGCAAGCCCTCCTATCTTTATGTACTAGTTTGCGTATGCATTATTGTCTGTGTCTATGCGGATCTTGCATTATTGGTTCATCCTGCGGCAGGCTTGGTTCTATGGGTGCTTTCATTGGTTGTTGGTGTTGTTGCTAATCTGTCATTTCTCATTATGTTCTATTCTCTTACGTTTTTAACGCAGCGGGAAATGCCAGTTGATTATGTTCACTCCGAGTTGAGTGCTTTTGCGATAGTGCCTGTTCCGTTTTTTTCCACGATTATCACTAAGCTGCTGATACATGCGTTTCCTCTTTTGGTTAGCGCTTCTGTTTCCGCAAACGTGCTTGACAAGGGTGATGTTGGACTTTTTTTTGAGTTTTTATTCATTGTTTTTGTTCATGCCTGTGCATCGGTCCTGTTGTTTCGATCGTTGGCTCGGCGATTTGATGGTCTTGGTGGATAATGAGAGGAGGTAAAATGGAAGGGTATACGTATAGAAAAAGCACGGTGCAAGCTGCGATGATAGGCTGTATCAATGTATTTGTGCTGGTCGTAGCGTCCGTTGCTTGCTATTGTTTGTGTCTGGCTTACCCTGTAAGTTGGTCTCTATATCCTTTAATGCTATTTTTTTTAGGTGCTCGCTTCAGGGCTATAAATAATATATCTCACGAGTGTTATCACTACTCTTTTTGTGATTCTCGTGATCTCAATAGGACTTTTGGTGAGTTGTTTGCGATTTTGGAGCTGTCGAGTTTTAAAACTATTCAGAAGGAGCATTTTGCGCATCATAAATATCTAGGTGACTTAGAAAGGGATCTTGATCTTCGAGGGCTGGGAAAGTACGGATTGAGTCGTGAACCTAGCCGAGAGGTTTTTTTCGAACACCTGAAAAGGGCTTTAACGCTTGATTGGGGTCGACTACCAATTTCTATATGCTGGTTTGATCGGAAGTCTCCAGTATGGGCGCGCTGTGTGCGGATAGTTTTTCTGGGACTGCTGGTGGGGGTAGCGTTTTGCTATTTATGGTATTTCATTGCATTCATCATTCTGCCTTATTTCTATGCGTTTCAAGTTCACAAATATTTGATGGATGTAATTGATCACGGGGGATTGGTTGGAAATTCTGATAAATATATTAAGACCCGAAATTTCATGGTCCGTAACAAAGTGTTGTCGTGGGTTCTTCTGCCTCGAAATGACGGATACCACCTAGTGCATCATCTATACCCCGCATTGAGTGTAGAGGTACTGCCGAAAGTTCATAGGTTCCTACTCCTCGACAGCCGTTACGGGGCCCTTTGCCATGATGCTCGATCGTATTTAAAAAAATGGTCTGGGCTTTCATAGTTTGGCGCATTAGCTACGCTCAATCGCTGTTGGGCGAGGTTAGCTTTCCATCGAGCCAGCATGGCCGGCCGCGTAAGCGCTGTAGATGGTTGCTTGCCGCCAAGGGTTAAGACGCCGAAGCGCTACGCCGCTACCGCGACCCATATCGAATGCAACCCGTTATCGCGCTGCGCCCGATGAAGCGCACCCCCAAGTCTGGCTTACCAAGACTGTTTGATCGGTCCAAGTACCGACGACGCTATGTCATCGAGCGAATGTTTGGAGGGCTTAAAGAGAACCGCCGGATCGTGGTGCGCTGCGACACTCTCGCGAAAAGCTACGGCCCTATGGTCTCGGTGGCGTGCTCCATGCGGTGTTCACGACAGCTCTGTTCGTACAGAGCCTAAATAACGAACGCGGTGTGGACTCGCTGCTGGGCGTTGGGGAGCGCTGCCGCTACAGTGGAAATTGCAGCCCCTTCATCGCCACTTCAACCGGCGCGACCACGGCATAGTTGTACCCCGGCCCCGACCAGTAATCGGCCTGCAGTTCCCCCTCGCGCCGCGAACCGCGGGGCAGCAGCTTGTTGCCCGGGCCCGGCGGGCGGATGTAGAAGGTCAGCCGCGCGCCTCGATCATCCTGGTACAACACCATGGCCGCGGGCCCCTGATCGGTACTCAGCAGCCTTGCCCCCACCGCCTTGAACCCGGCGCGCTCAAGGTCGGGCAAGCGCGCGGCATCCCGGAAGTAGCGGTCCAGCCAGGGCTGCACGCTGTCGCCGGCGCCGACCTTGAAGTCAGCGGGCAACACGTCCTTTTCGGCAAACAAGCGGTAAGCCTGCAAGGCGTCCGTCATGGGCGCGACGCCGGGGCGCGCCTGCCAGCCGCCCACCGCGCCAACGGCCACCGCCAGCACCAGTGCGGCGGCGCGGCCCAGGTATTGGTGGTAACGATGGCGGCGGCGCTGGCGCACAGCGCTGGGGTCCAGTGCCGGGTTGTCGGGCAAGGGCGAAGCACCCAGCACCGAGCGCAGGAGCCGGGCATCCTTCTGCCAGCCCTTCACCTGGGCGGCCTCCTCGGGGTGGCTGGCCAGCCAGGTCTCCAGGCGCTGGCGGTCGGCCGGGCTCAGGCGCAGGTCCACGTAGGCGTGCAGGTCATGTTCAGTGGGGGGCAGAGTGATCATTTCAATATCCGCAGGGCAGGGCGTTGAATCTCGCCTTCATGGAGCAGGCGCAGGGCTTGGCGGGCGCGGGACAGCCGCGACATGACGGTGCCCAGGGGTACTTGCAACACCTGGGCGGCCTCCTTGTAGCTCAGGCCTTCCACCGCCACGGCATGCAGCAGCGCGCGCTGTTCTTCGTTCAACTGGTCGAATGCCTGCAAGGCCGATTGGGCCATGACAGTGCGCTCAGCGGAGGGCTGGTAGTCGTCGCGGCCGGTGAAAAACTCCAGCAACCGGGCGTAGCGTCTTGCGCGGCGGTGGCTGTCGATGAACTGGCGGTAGAGGATCTGGAACAGCCACGCGCGCAGTTCACCCTCGGCGTTTTTATCGGCGCGCCGGCTCAAGGCCTTTTCCAGGCAGCCCTGCACCAGGTCATCGGCACTGCTGGGCTCGCGGGTGAGGGACAAGGCGAAGCGCCGCAGGCGTGGCAACAAGGTGCGCAATTGGTCATCGAAGTCGTTCATGGCGGCGGTCACAAGGGGCCTGGTGTCTAGATTAGCAAGACGAATGACGGCGCGTTTTATTCCACGGCACCTACGCTCAATTTATTCGCCAGGGCTGGGAATAAACCGTGCCGGCCTTCGTCTCATAGCACCCCACCGATCTGGAGTCGCTCATGCTCGATCCATCGCCCCCACCCTTGACCCCCCTCGCCACGGCCGTGCGCCTGGTGGGTATCGCGGCCGTGGTCGCCGTCGCCGTGGCCGCCTTCGCCTATGTCAGTGGCCGCCTGGACCCGCAGCGGCTGCAACCTCGGGACATGGTCAACGCCTTGCAGACCAACAACGGCGTGCACCCCGGCTACCGTCGCAACCACGCCAAGGGCGTGTGCGTGATCGGTTATTTCGAGGGCAACGGGCAGTTGCAGAGCCTGTCGACCAGCGGGGTGTTCGCCCAAACCCGGACCCCGGTGGTAGGCCGGTTCGCCTTGCCCAGCGGCAACCCCTATGCCCCGGACACCAGCGTGCCGCTGCGCAGCCTGGCGTTGCGCTTCAACCTTGCCAACGGCCAGCAGTGGCGCACCGGGATGAACAGCATGCCGGTGTTCCCGGTGGGCACCCCGCAAGCGTTTTACGCCATGCTCCAGGCCGGCACGCCGGACCCGGCCACCGGCAAGCCCAAGCCCGACGCCATGCCAGCTTTCTTCGCCGCGCACCCCGAGACCGGACCGTTCCTGGCGTGGGTCAAGGGCGCCAAACCGTCGGCCAGCTATGCCACCGAAACCTACAGCGGCATCAACGCCTTCTACCTGACCAACACCGATGGGCAGCGCCAGGCCGTGCGGTGGGCCGTGGTGCCCGAGGCGACCGATTCGGCCCCGGCCGGTGCCGATGCCGGTGCGGACTTTCTGCAGGCCGACCTGGCCCAGCGCTTGGCCGGTGGCCCTCTGCGCTGGACCTTGCGCATGACCCTGGCCGACCCCGGCGACCCAGTGGACGACGCCAGCAAAGCCTGGCCCGCTGGCCGCAAGACCGTGGACGCCGGTACCTTGGTGCTTGAGCGCATGCAACCGCAGGTCACCGGTCAGTGCCGCGACGTCAACTACGACCCCACTATCCTGCCCAGTGGCATCGAGGCCTCCAACGATCCGTTGCTGGCCGCGCGCTCGGCGGCGTACGCCAGCTCGTACCTGCGCCGCACCGCTGAAGTCGATCAGCTCAGCACCAACGCACCGGCCGGGGGAACCAAGCCATGAAAGCACGCCCTGAACACTTCGCCCCGGCTGCCCGGGTGTTGCACTGGACCATGGCCGTGCTGCTGATCGCCATGCTGTTCATTGGCGCGGGCATGGTCAGCACCGTGTCTGAACGCCACGAATGGTTGCTGCACCTGCACAAGCCTCTGGGCATCGCCATTCTGGCATTGGTGATCGTGCGCCTGCTGGTGCGCTGGTTCACCCGCCAGCCGCCCCTGCCAGCCGACTTGCCAGCGATCCAGAAACTGGCGGCCAAGCTGTCCCACTGGTTGCTGTACGCCTTGATGTTCATCCTGCCGCTGGTGGGCTGGGCCATGATCTCGGCGGCGGGCGACCCGGTGATGCTGGGCGCTTCGGTGCAGTTGCCGGCCATCCTGCCCGCCGAGCCCCACACGTTCGCGTTGTTGCGCAAGGCGCATGGGTTTCTGGCTTACCTGTTGTTCCTGACAGTGCTGGTGCACCTGGCGGCGGCGCTGTACCACGGCTGGATTCGGCGTGACGGGGTGTTGCAGAGCATGACGTCGGGGGAGGAGCCGCACGCCTGACGCGCTGGCGAGATGCGCAGCATTCCGTGGGACCGGGCGAAGCTCGGGAAGCAGTCACCGCGCAGTCACTGACGATGCGCGGTGCCTGCTTCCCGAGCTTCGCCCGGTCCCACAGGGAGTCTGTCTCCTTCTGCGATGGCTGCCTGGCGTCAGCGCAACTCGCCAACCATCTTCGCCACCACACTCAACACATCCTTGCCCAGCTGCGCCGACCGTTTCCCTGACCACCCGGTTACCGCATTCGGGTTGTCATCGTGATCCTTGAACGGCATTTCCAATGTCAGCGACAGGCAATCGAACTTCGCCCCCACCGCATTGCAGGCCAAGGTCTGGTTCGCCTCGCCCGGTGCGGAGCGCGGGTAGCCATGCACTTGCTGGAAATCCCGGGTCTGGGCGCAGAGCAAATCCCGAAAGCGCTGCTCCAGGTCGGCGATGCGCGGAGTGTACTGCGGGTTGCCTTCACAGGCAGCGGTGAAGACGTGGGGAATTTCCTCGTCGCCGTGCACGTCGATGAACAGGTCCACGCCGTACTTCTGCATCTGCTGCAGGGCGAAGAACACCTCTGGACTGAACTCGGCGCTGGCGTCCTGCCAGGCACGGTTGAGGTCCTTGCCCATGGCGTTGGTGCGCAGGTGGCCGTGGAACGAGCCGTCGGGGTTCATGTGCGGGATCAGGTACAGGTCCGCTTCGGCCAGCAGCGCTTGCAACTCGGCATCGTCCTGCTTGACGCGGTCGATCACACCCTCCATGAACCATTCGGCCATGTGCTCGCCCGGGTGTTGCTGGGCAATTATCCAGATACATTTCTTGCCGGCTGCGCCGTCTCCCTTGCGCAGCAGCGGCAGGTCACGGCCTTCGGCGCTTTTGCCGACGGCCAGCAGTTGCAGGCCGGCGTGGGTGACCGCTTCGTTGATCAGCCATTCGTGGCGTTCGCGGCTGTAGGGTTCGAAATAGGCGAACCAGGCTTGAGGCTGCTCGGGCTCGAAGCTGAAATTCAGGGCTTGGCCATCGAACTCGCTCGGTACCCGGAACCAGTTTTTCTGGTCGTAGGAGGCTACCGCGTGGTAACCGGACCAGGCATTGTTATAGGACGATTGCCCGGCATTGGTCAGGCTGAAGCCATGGGACCGGCCAGGTACAAGGCCGTCGACCTTGAAGTGGAACCACTGGAAATGATCGCTGCGCGTGTCCGGGCGGATCGCCAGGCGTACCTGGCGAGCATCGCTGGCGTCGAGCACCTGGATGTTGCCGCTGTCGAAGTCGGCGCTGACAGTGAGGGTGGCCGTGGCCATGGTCGCTTCCTTGTAGAGTCGTGTACCCGCCGTACTCTACACCCCTGGCGGCCAGGCGTCAGATCCAGCCCGCCAGGCCACCCACCAGCAGCGCGCCCAACAGCGCCAGTGCCCACCCGGTGGCCCCGGTATGGCGGCGGCGCTGCTGATACCAGCCGCTGCGGCCCAGGTGGCGGGCAGCGGGCAGCAATTGGCGCCAGCGCAGTTCGGTGCCGTGGAAAGCCTGCAGGTGCGTGGGCAGGGTGTCCAGCCAGCGACGGAAGTCGATGCGTTCGCTGGCAGTGGTCTGCGGGTTCTGCAGTTTCACGTACCAGGCACTGGCGGCCTGGCTGCCTGTTTCGCTGCGGCAGTGCTCCAGCACCTGCAACATGGCTTTTTCCACCTGGGCCACGCTGATGTCCAGGCGTTCGGCGATGGCCGGGTAGGGCAGGTCGTCCAGGCGGCTGAGCAGGAACACTTGCTGCACCCGGCGCGACAATTTTCGGAGGCGCAGGTACAGGGCGTCGTGGCCCTTGTCGATGGGTTCGTGCTGGAAAAGGTTGTGCAAGGGCGTGAGCAGTTGGGTCATCGAAACGTCCTCCTGGCCGCCAAGGGCCTGGTCGATAGCGGGCTGCGCGGGCATCCGTGAAGGGGGCGTCTTCCGTGACGCTGCCGCAGCTTAGTGTTCTTGAGATTGATTCTCAAGTGCTGAATTACTTTTTCTCAGGCTAAACCGCTGATTTGCTAGCCAATAATTAGCGATAGACGCTTCCTTCTGGTGATAGACCTTTGCTATCATGCGCGCCATCGAATTCAAGCGACACCCGTCTTCATTAGCCTGAAGAAACCAAAAAAAAGACCCGGCAAAAAGCCGGGTCAAAAACCGTGATTAGCCTGATGAGGAGATAATTCGAAAGTCCGACCTAAGGCCTTTCGGATTACCCAACCGATCTCGCGATCAGTTGGCTCAATAATAATCGTTATCATTTGCAGGTCAAGTGATTTCGTGTTGCCTGTGCAGAAAATTTTTTCCGCTCAGTCCAGCGGCAGTTCCGTCGTACGCTTTACTTCGCTCATGGCGATGTTCGAATGCGCCTCCTGCACATGCGGCTTCTGCAACAGATGGTCGCGCAGGAAACGTTCATAGGCCGCGATGTCCTGAGCCACCACCTTGAGCATGTAATCCATCCCCCCCGCCATGGTGTAGCACTCCAGCACCTCCGGGTAGCCGGTGATCGCCTCCTCGAATTCCGCCAGGTACCGCCGGCCATGCCCGGACAGCTTGACGTTGACGAACACCGTCATGCTCAGGCCCAGTTTGCGTGGGTTTAGCAGGGCGACCTTGCGCTCGATCAGGCCTTCCTCCTGCATGCGGTGAATGCGCCGCCAGCACGGCGACTGCGACAGTTCTACGCGCTCGGCGATATCGGCGGCGGACAGGTCGGCGTCGTGCTGGATCAGGCGCAGGATGCGCCGGTCGATGGCGCTCAGCTTCGGCTGCATGATCAATTCCCTTTTCTTGTTTTTAGCGAAACGTTCATGCGTCATCACAGCATAAATGCGCTTGTTCAGGAAGCCATTCAGTGTGCCGTGAACCCTGGAACCCCAGCTTCGCCTGGTAGGCCAGGCTCAGGTCGATGTCATTGTCTGTTCCAGTGAGGTGATGAATCAGGCGGCGAAGACGCCGGACATGTCCTTGAAACCTTTTATTTCAATGGGGTTGCCGCTGGGATCGAGGAAAAACATCGTGCGCTGTTCGCCTGGCTCGCCGGCAAAGCGCACCACCGGGGGAATTTCGAAGGCCAGGCCGTGTTGCTGCAGCCGTTGCGCTAGCGCCAGCCAGCGCTCCAGGGGCAGGATCACGCCAATGTGCGGCATCAGCACCAGGTGCTCGCCGACCTTGCCGGTGCGGGTGGTCTTGAACGGCTCGCCCAGGTGCAGCGAAACCTGGTGGCCAAAGAAGTCGAAGTCGACCCAGGTGTCGGTGCTGCGCCCTTCGGCGCAGCCCAGCACGTCGCGGTAGAAGGTCCGCGCCTGGTCCAGGTCGCGGACATGATAGGCAATATGAAAGGTTCTTCACGGAATCCCGGGAAATGGTGGTGCCACCACAGATCTGCAGTGAGCAAACAGAGCGGACCAGGTGATGCCGAAGAATAACTGGCCCGAAACAGATGTGGGACTGGGCTTGCCCGGGAAGCGCCGTGCGGACGGCGCTCGATCTCAACAGCGACACTACAATATCGCCTAGCGCCTGGTAGCCTTGGTGCAATCCCCAGCCAGGAGCTCCGATGAACATCCTATCGCCCCGGCTTGCAATCGCATCAAGGCCACCGGATGCATGTCTTGGGTTTTCCTGCGCCCATGAAACCGAGCGCCGTCCGCACGGCGCTTCCCGGGCAAGCCCGGTCCCACATCTGTTTCGGGCCAGTTATGCCTGTGAGATCACCTGGTCCGCCTTGTTTGTTCACTACAGATCGTTGAAGGCACCACCAACTTCCCCAGGATTCCGTGAAGAACCGTATGAAAGGGGGTACTCATTGGAAAGGCTCCCATGCTAGGTTCCGCCCCAGATTATGAGGCCCGGCCTTTCAAGTAAACGCAGCAACGCTTGCGCTCAGCACAAGGAAAAGTGATGGATACCCGGTACCTCGAAAGCCCAACCGCACGAGGTCCCGGAACAACTGCGTACCCAGCCTTACCTGCGCTATGACGCCTGTTCCTGGGGGGGCAGATCGCCCAGCGTTACTTGGACGACCTGGGCATCGAGCCCCGCGTCAGTTGCGACCTGGATGCCCTGGAAACCATCAGCATTCTCGTGGGGTGCGGGCAGGGGGTCGCGCTGGTGCCCCAGTGGGGCGGACTGCAGGCCGGCGCCTGCCAAGCCTTGCCCGTGGACCCGGGTGAGCGGTTTGCTCGGCAGGTGGTATTGGCCTATTCGGCACCGGGTCGCAAGCCTGCCGTCATCCCGCTGCTCAAGCGGCTGGCCGGACCCGGGGCGCGCCCCTGATCGCCCTGCATGAATGCACCGCTCAGGACGGCGATAGCGAAAAAATCATGCACAACGCGAGCGGAATCGCCGTTATTTAGGAAGAAAAACCCTCACTCCCGCAGGCATATTTTTAGCCACTGACTGATGAGTCATGGCCACCCATAAAAATAACAGGAGTGCCGCATGTCCCTAGCCGACGTCCGCCTGGACGACAAGTATCGCCTCGCCACCGGGCACCTTTACCTGACCGGTACCCAGGCCCTGACCCGCCTGCCCATGTTGCAGAAGCAGCGTGACGAAGCCCGCGGGTTGAACACCGCGGGGTTCATTTCCGGTTACCGCGGCTCCCCGTTGGGCAACCTCGACAAGAGCCTGTGGGAAGCCCGCGATTACCTGCAGACCCACGCCATCCATTTCCAGCCGGGCATCAACGAAGAGTTGGGTGCCACCGCGGTATGGGGCAGCCAGCAGGTCAACCTGTTTCCACAAGGCAAATACGAGGGTGTGTTTGCCCTGTGGTACGGCAAAGGCCCAGGTGTGGACCGCTGCGGCGACGTGTTCAAGCACGGCAACTCGGCCGGGGTCGCGCCCCAGGGCGGGGTGCTGTTGCTGGCCGGTGACGATCACGGCTGCAAGTCCTCCACCATTGCCCACCAGAGTGAGCACGCCTTCATGGCGGCGATGATTCCGGTGCTCAACCCCTGCAACGTTCAGGAAATCCTCGACTACGGCATCATCGGCTGGGAGCTGTCGCGCTACAGTGGGTGCTGGGTGGCCATGAAAACCATCGCCGAAAATGTCGACTCCTCGGCGGTGGTGGAGGTTGATCCGCTGAGGGTGCAGACCTGCATCCCCGAAGACTTCGAGCTGCCCGAAGGCGGCCTGCATATTCGCTGGCCCGACCCGCCGCTGGCTCAGGAGGCGCGCCTCAACACCTACAAGATCTACGCCGCGCGCGCCTTTGCCAGGGCCAACCAGTTGAACAAGGTGGTACTCGACTCGGCTCAGCCACGCCTTGGCATCGTCACCACGGGCAAGTCCTATCTGGATGTGCGCCAGGCACTGGAAGAGCTAGGCCTGGATGAGGCCTTGTGCGCCGAGGTCGGCATCCGTCTGCTGAAAGTGGGCATGAGCTGGCCGCTGGAACCAGTGTCGGTGCACGATTTCGCCCAAGGCCTGGACGAGATCCTGGTGGTGGAAGAAAAGCGTAGCGTCATCGAAGACCAGCTCACCGGCCAGTTGTACAACTGGCCGGTGGACAAGCGCCCTCGGGTGGTCGGCGAGTTCGACGAGCAGGGCCGTTCGTTGCTGCCCAACCTCAGCGAACTGACCCCGGCCATGATCGCCCGGGTGATCGCCAAGCGCTTGGCACCTATCTACACCAGCCCGCAGATCGAAGCGCGGCTGCGCTTTCTGCAGGAAAAGGAACAGGCGCTGCAGGCGCCCTTGCACAATGTTCAGCGTACCCCGCATTTCTGTTCCGGTTGCCCGCACAACAGCTCCACCAAAGTACCCGAAGGCAGTCGCGCCCTGGCGGGTATCGGCTGCCACTACATGACCATCTGGATGGACCGCGAGACCGAGACCTTCACCCAGATGGGCGGCGAGGGCGTGACCTGGATCGGCCAGGCGCCCTTCACCGAGACCGCCCACGTGTTCCAGAACCTGGGCGATGGCACCTATTTCCACTCTGGCCACCTGGCGGTACGGGCTGCGGTGGCCGCCAACGTCAACATCACCTACAAGATCCTCTACAACGACGCGGTGGCCATGACCGGTGGCCAGCCCATCGACGGCATCCTGCGGGTCGACCAGCTCAGCCGCCAGGTGTTCGACGAGGGCGTGCAGCGCATTGCCCTGGTCAGCGACGAACCGGACAAATACCCCAGCCGCGCCGGGTTCGCGCCCATCACCAGCTTTCACCACCGCCGCGACCTGGACGCGGTGATGCGCGAACTGCGCGAGTTCAAGGGCGTGTCGGTGATCATCTACGACCAGACCTGCGCCACCGAGAAGCGCCGTCGCCGCAAGCGCGGCACCCTGCCCGAACTGAACAAGCGGGCGCTGATCAACCCGGCGGTGTGCGAGGGTTGTGGTGATTGCGGTGTGAAGTCCGGGTGCCTGTCGGTGCTGCCGCTGGAAACGCCCCAGGGCCGCAAGCGGGAGATCGACCAGAACGCCTGCAACAAGGATTTCAGCTGCGTGGAGGGCTTCTGCCCCAGCTTCGTCACCGTGCATGGCGGCCAGTTGCGCAAGCCGCGACTGCCCAGCCGCGACCACGCGTTCGGCGCTTTGCCCGAGCCGGTACTGCCGCGCCTGGATAAACCCTTCAACATCCTCCTGCCTGGTGTGGGGGGGACCGGCGTGACGACCGTGGGCGCCATGCTGGGCCTGGCGGCCAACCTGGAAGGCAAGGGGTGCAGCGTGCTGGACCAGGCCGGGCTGGCGCAGAAATTCGGCCCGGTGGTGACCCATATCCGCATCGCGGCGCATCAGGACGATCTGTTTGCCGTGCGCATCGCCGCTGGCGATGCCGACCTGCTGCTGGGCTGTGACCTGCTGGTGGCGTCCGGCCCGGACGCACTGGCCAAGCTGAGCCTGAGCAAGTCCCACGCGGTAATCAACAGCCAGCAAACACCGACGGCGGCGTTCACCCGTGACCCGGACGCGCAGTTTCCGGCGGCCGCCATGGGCCGGGCCATCACCGATGCGGTGGGCGCCGAGAAGACTCATTTTGTCGACGCCACCCGCCTGGCCGTGGGCCTGTTGGGCGATACCATCGCCAGCAACCTGTTCATGCTCGGCCATGCTTATCAACTGGGCTTGATTCCGGTGACCGCCGAAGCCATCAACAAGGCCATCGAACTCAATGGCGTGGCCGTGAGCCTGAACCAGCAGGCGTTCCTGTGGGGGCGTCGCGCGGCCCATGACCTGGCCGCGGTGAACGCCGTGCTGGAACCGACCCGCGCCGTGTCGGCCGAGCTGGAGTTGTCCCTGGACCAACGCCTGGCGGCCAACGCCGAGACGTTGCGCCACTACCAGAACCCGGCGTACGCCCAGGGCTACCTGGCGTGGGTGCAACGGGTACGCGACGCCGAAGCTCGCTTGCTGCCGGGGCAGCCGCTGGCCCTCACCGAAGCCGTGGCGCGATACGCCTTCAAGCTGCTGGCTTACAAGGACGAATACGAAGTGGCGCGGTTGTACAGCAACGGGGAGTTCGTCCGCCAGGTGCAAGCACAGTTCGAGGGCGATTACCGCCTCGAATTCCACCTGGCGCCGTCGTGGCTCGGCGGCCAGCGCAAGCGTCGTTTCGGCCCGTGGATGCTGAAGGCCTTCGGTTTTCTGGCGCCTTTCAAGTGCCTGCGTGGCAGCGTGCTCGACCCGTTTGGGTACAGCCAGGAGCGGCGGCAGGAGCGCGCGCTCATCGATAGCTACCGTGCCGACATCGACCTGATCCTGGCGCACCTGACCCCCGCCAATCGCCACACGGCCTTGAGCCTGGCGCGCTTGCCCGAGCAGATTCGCGGGTATGGGCATGTGAAGGACAAGGCCGTGGTGGCGGCCGAGCAGGAAGCGCAGCGGCTGCGCCAGTGCCTGCGTGACGGTGAGCCGGCGGTGGTCAAGCTCTACGAAGCCGCTGCCTGATTTCATGGGCGGCAGGCGCTGCAGGGTAGCAACCAGTCCGGGTAGAGGCCTTCCAGAGCTTCGCCCGGTTCCACAGGGCTGCTGTGGCACTTGCTGGCGCGAAGGTCGCGAAGGAAATCCAGGGCGATCCGTATGTGGGTGCGGTAACCGGTGCGCCACTGCCGGGTGTGCTGCACTGCCGGCAGCGGTGCGCACCACCCCAGGGGACTGGACTCGATGGTCAGCAGCGCATCGGGATGACCGTTGTATTCCACGGGCCCCACGGCGAGTACCCGCAGGTATTCAATGCCTGTGGCCGCTCGTGTGACCTGCGTCTTGGAAAAATGTCCGGCTTTTTGAAATCGACCCGATCGATCACCCGCCAGGGCCCACCACCGTCAACATCAGACGGCTTGGGCCGCATTGCTGCAGCCAGTGCGCGTAGTGATTCAGTTCCCTGCGGCGAAACGATCTCTGGCCATCGTTGCCTGCTTCAGGTTCTACATCGATGATTGCGCAAGTCGGGCACAGCGCCGTGGCCGCTTGGCATTGAACGCGCCACGGATCTTGAACGCGCCCATGCCCTGGAACTGTTCACATCCACTGACGTGTTCGCCCTCAGAGCCCCAGTTCACTCAACCCGGGATGGTCATCCGGCCGGCGCCCCAGTGGCCAGTGATACTTGCGTTCCGCCTCGCTGATCGGCAGATCATTGATGCAGGCAAAGCGCCGTTGCATCAGCCCATTGGCGTCGAACTCCCAGTTCTCATTGCCGTAAGAGCGGAACCAGTTGCCCGAGTCGTCATGCCACTCGTAGGCGTAGCGCACGGCGATGCGGTTGTCGGTAAAGGCCCACAGCTCCTTGATCAGGCGGTAGTCCAGTTCCTTGCGCCATTTACGCTCCAGGAACTGCTGCGCCTGGGCGCGGCCTTCGATGAATTCGGCGCGGTTGCGCCAGTAGGTGTCTTCGGTATACGCCAGGGCAACCTTCGCCGCATCGCGGCTGTTCCAGCCGTCCTCGGCGGCGCGTACTTTCTGCAGGGCGGTTTCCCGCGTGAACGGCGGCAGCGGTGGGCGTTGTGCATGGCTCATGGCAAGGCGCTCAGAAGGGTTTGTAGGGCAGGAATTTTCCGTCGAGGGTGATCACCGCGCGGTGGCCGCCTTCCGGGTCGTCGACCTTCCTGAGGTCGAGTTTGAAGTTGATCGCACTGATGATGCCATCGCCAAACTGTTCGTGCACCAAGGCCTTGAGGGTGGTGCCGTAGACCTGCACCATCTCGTGAAAGCGGTAGATGGTGGGGTCGCTGGACACGTCCTCGACATTGCCGCGCAGGGGGATGGCCTGCAATTGCGTCACGGCTTCGCTGTCCAGCCCCAGGCGCTCGGCCACCACTTCAGCCACGGCCTGGGGCAGCGGGTGCTGGCCCAGCAAGGCGGCGGTCACGTACACCACGCTCAGGCCCGTGTCTTCAGCCAGGCTGGCCCATGTCAGGTTTTTCGCGGTCTTGGCCTGCAGCACGCGCTCGGTAAGGGTATGGCGGGGCGTTTTGGAACTGTTGCTGTGTGACATGGTGAAGCCTCCAGGTTGAACAGCGTGGTGTGCAGCATCGCCAACTCTCACCATAGGGTCCAAGACTGATTTATGATCATTCCAATAATCAGGGCTTATGGTGACGCCGTGCTGCTACGTCATATCCGCTACCTGCTGGCCGTGGCCGACCATGGCAACTTCACCCGTGCGGCTGAAACGCTGCATGTGTCGCAGCCGGCGCTGTCGCAGCAGATCAAGCAGTTGGAGGGCACCCTGGGGGTGCAGCTGTTCGATCGTAGCGGGCGTACGGTGGTGCTGACCGATGCCGGTCGGGTTTACCTGGAATACGCGCGGCGCTCCTTGCGTGAGCTGGACGCCGGCCAGCAAGCCTTGATGGATGTGGGTGATTTGTCGCGGGGGCGCTTGCGCCTGGGCGTGACGCCTACGTTCAACGAATACCTGGTGGCGCCGCTGATTGACCGGTTCACGGCCTTGCACCCCGGGGTGGCCATTGCGCTGACGGAAATGTCCCTGGAGCAGGTCGTGACTGCCTTGGGCAATGATGCCCTGGACCTGGCCATCGGTTTTAACGGCGACCATGGGCCAGAGGTGGAGTGCCAGCCTTTGTTCGATGAGACCTTGTGTCTGGTCATGGGCGGCCCGGAGCGCCCGAAGCCGCCGTCGTTGAGCCTGGCGGACTTGCAAGCGCTACCGTTCGCGTTATTGACGCCGGAGTTTGCCACGCGCCGGCTGGTGGATACCTGGTGCCAGGCGCAGCGCTTCACGCCAAGCATTGCACTGGAGGCGAATTCGATTGCCATCCTGCTCAAGGTGGTGGCGCAGGGGCGCATGGCGACGATATTACCGCGCGCCATCGTGGGTGAGCAGCCTGCGCTGCACGAGGTGCCGCTGACCTTGGCGCTACCGCGACGGACGGCGGCCTTGTTGCGGCGCAGCGATGCTTATCGGAGCGTGGCGTCGCAGGCATTTGTACGGTTGCTGCACGGTGAAGGGCGCCTGCATCGGTCCTGATGCCATGATGTGGGAGCTCTCCCGCCGACGCGGCCTGGCGGCCACTGCGACCGATGCGTCAGCGGGTCAGGTCGCTGACAGCCAGGACTTCAGGCTCATTCTCGGCATAGGTCTGGCGCATCTCGACGATCATGCCGGCCGACACCTTCAACTGCAGCGGCGACAGCGTCGAATAGGGGCGCAGGTGCTTGCTGCCGCGCCTTTGAGTAAAACAAAGGGCGGCAAGAATACAAGGCTGGGAGGGTGCTATGCCAGTGAGTCGTCCAGTTCCTTCTTCATGTGCTTCTCGATCTGCTCCAGCGACTTGCCCCGGGTTTCCGGCAGGCACAGGGCCACGAACAGCAGCGAGCCCACGTTGATGGCTGCGAACACGTAGAACGTTGGGTTGCCCAGGGAGCTGATGGCGATGGGGAACAGGAACGCCACGGTGGCGTTGAACAGCCACTGCATGGACACGGCCACGCCGGTCAGCAGCCCGCGCACCTGCATGGGGAAGAGTTCGGACATCAACAGCCAGTACACCGGTGCGATGCACATCTGCATGAATAGCAGGAATACCAGGATACAGGCCAGCGCGGCATAGCTCTGGGTGAGGTTCTGGGGCATGAACTGCAACACCGAACCAAGGGTGGCCTGGGCGAGGATGACGATCACCAGCCCTGTCATCAGCAACTTGCGGCGCCCGAAATGGGCGATGGCCCAGATGCCCAGCAGGGTCGCGATCACCGAGACCACGCCGTTGCCAATGGTGGCGGTCAGGGCGGCATTGGTGCCCATGCCTGTGTGTTTGAGGATGATGGGGGTGTAGTACATGAAGGCGTTTACCCCGGTGAACTGGGCGGTGAAGCCCAGGCCCACGCCGATGAACAGCAGCTTGATCACCCACCGCTGGCGCAGCAGCTCGCTCACGGGCACGCGTTTGTGCGCCTGTTTGGCCTGGGTTTTCATGTCTTCGACTTCGCGGTGGGCTTCGGCGTGGCTGTCGCGCAGCTGCTCCAGCACTTTCTGGGCATCATCGAAGCGGCCCTTGGAGGCCAGCCAGCGCGGTGAAGCCGGTACGAAGAAGGTGCCGATCAACAGGAGCAGGCCCGGCACGGTGGCGATGGCCAGCATGTAGCGCCAGATGCCCGGGGTGTGCAGCAGCGCGGCCAGCACCGCACTCAGCACATAGGCGAGCAGTTGGCCGCTGACGATCATCAGTTCGTTGCGGCTGACCAGCCGTGCGCGCTTGGACGGGCCGGCGATTTCAGCGATGAACACCGGTACGGTGGCTGACCCGCCGCCCACGGCGATGCCCAGCACAAAACGGGCGGCAACCATGAAGGGAATCGAAGGTGCCACGGCGGTGCCCAGGGCGCCGACGATGAACAACACCGCCAGCACGCGCAGGGTCAGGCGGCGACCAAAGCGGTCGGACAGGTAACCGCTGGCCAAGGAACCGAAGGCCGCGCCCACGATCAGCGAGGCGGTGATCAAGCCTTCGCTCACAGGGTTCAGGCCCAGGCCGCCCTGGTCGAGCGGCAGGGTCATGAAGGGCAGGGCGCCGGCGATGATGCCGGTGTCATAGCCGAACGCGAGGGCGCCCATGGTTGCCACGAGCACCGAGATGAAAATCAGACGGCGCGCAGAACTTTTCTGCTCGCTGGCCTCACCTGCGGCGTAGGGCGTGGTGGTGGATGACATGCAGTGCAACCTCTCTGGAATCGGTGTTGTGCCAGTCTTGCCGGCTTCGAGGTTAGGGCGATGGTCGCGCTGGGAGTTCCCTGCCCTGGTGCAGAAAGTGGCGGCATGCCAGTGTCAGCAAGCTATTGGTTTGTCGGTACGGGCGGGGGGCGGACGGGAGCCGCGTACTGCCTGAAAGACCACAGCGCCTGCTTCCCGAGCTGGCGCCCGGTCCCACAGGGATTGGCTGCGGCGGTTGGGTTTGTCTGTGGGGCCGGGCGAAGCTCGGGAAGGACTCGCCGCGTATTATCTGAAACAGGCCATGGGCGGCGGGCGCTAGCCCAGCAGGCGGTCGGTCTCGGTCTTTACGACGCTGTAGCACTCGCAACTCAAGCCCTCCAGCCGCGCCCGGTCCAGCACGGTTATCTGCCCCCGGCTGTATTCGATCACCCCCAGGCGCTGCAGCTTTCCTGCCGCTTCCGTCACGCCTTCGCGGCGTACGCCGAGCATGTTGGCGATCAGTTCCTGGGTCATGGTCAGGCGATTGCCCGGCAGCCGGTCCAGGGACAGCAGCAGCCACCGGCACAGTTGCTGGTCGATGGAGTGGTGACGGTTGCACAGGGCGGTCTGGGACATCTGGGTGATCAACGCCTGGGTGTAGCGCAGCATCAACACCAGCAGGTCGCCATGGCGGTTGAATTCTTTCTTCAGGCTGTGGCCCGGTAGGCGCAGAGCAGTGCCGGCGCTTTGCACCACGGCGCGGCTGGAGGTGCTTTCGCCCCCCATGAACAGGGCGATGCCGATCATGCCTTCGTTTCCCACCACGGCGATTTCCGCCGAGGCACCGTTTTCGGTGACGTGCAGCAACGAAACGATGGCGTCCACGGGAAAATACACATGGCGAAGGGTGTCGCCCGGCTCATACAGCACGTCACCCAGCACCAGGTCGAACACCTCCAGGTGCGGGGCCAGGCGCTGCAGGTCGGCGGCTGGCAGCGCGGCCAGCAGGTGGTTGTCGCGTGGCTCGGGCATGGCGGGATACCGCGGCAAGGTGGAGCTTCAGCGTACTCCTTTGTGCTACCCGCGGGTCATTCGTTGAAGGTCGGGGCCAGGGCCTGGGGCTGCGGACGGGCCAAACGGGCGCGGCAGTCGACGCGCACCCAATGCTCGGCACCGTCGTCGACCAAGGTCAGCGGAGCGTTGCCCAGGGCCGTGCCATCCAGGGTCATGGCGGTGGTAGCGTGAGTGCCTGCCTGTACCTGGAAATGGTACAGGGCCGTGCCAAAGCGGTAATGCAAGGTGAAGCCCGGCGAGTCTTCGGGCAGCAACGGTTCCAGGCGCAGGGCCGTGCCGGTGCGCTGCACCCCGAGCAGCGACTCGACCAGCAGCCGGTACATCCAGCCAGCCGAGCCGGTGTACCAGGTCCAGCCGCCCCGCCCGGCATGGGGCGCGCAACCATAGACGTCGGCGGCCATCACATAGGGCTCGACCTTGTAGACGTCCATGCGCGTGCTGTTGGCGGGGTTGATCAGGTGCAGCAGCTGCCAGGCCTTGGCCGCGTCGCCCAGTTGCGCGAAGGCCATGGCCGCCCACACGGCGGCGTGGGTGTACTGGCCGCCGTTCTCGCGCACGCCAGGCACGTAACCCTTGATGTAACCAGGGTCCAGGTCGCCATGGTCGAAGGGCGGGTCCAGCAGCAGCACCGCCCGAATATCGGCCTTGACCAGGTGCTCATCCAGCGATTGCATGGCCTGCACCTGGCGGCTCGCGGAACCGGCACCGGATAGCACCGCCCAGCTCTGGGCGATGGAGTCGATGCGGCATTCCGTGTTGCTGGCAGCGCCCAGCACCTGGCCGTTGTCGAACCAGGCACGGCGGTACCAGGCGCCGTCCCAGGCGTTGAGTTCCAGGTAGCGTGCCAGCCCGGCAGCGGTGTCGCGGCAATGCTGGGCGAAGGCCGGGTCGCCATGGCGCCGGGCCAGGGTTGCGAACTGCTCCAACAGGCGATGGCTGAAAAAACCCAGCCATACGCTTTCCCCGGCGCCGAGGTGGCCCACGCGGTTCATGCCATCGTTCCAGTCGCCGCAGCCCATCAACGGCAGGCCATGCACGCCGCGGGCAAGGCTGTGTTCGATGGCTCGCACGCAGTGCTGATACAAGGGCTCGCTCAGCCGCGAGGTGCCCGGCAGGTCGTAGTAGGACTCTTCGCCGGCTCCCAGGGCGCGACCTTCCAGGTAACCGGCAGGCGCGTCGAGCACGCCCAGGTCGCCCGTGACCTCGACGTAGCGACAGGTAGCTTCCACCAGCCACAGGTAATCATCCGAGCAGCCCGTGCGCACGCCACGGTTCAGGGGTGGATGCCACCAGTGCTGCACATCGCCTTCCACGTATTGGTGGCTGGCGCACAGCAACAGGTGTGCGCGCACCGCGCGCGGGTCGGCGTGCACCATCGCCATGCTGTCCTGCAACTGGTCGCGGTAGCCGATGGCACCGCCAGACTGGTAATACCCACTGCGCGCCTCGAACCGGCAGGCGATCACCTGGTACATCAGCCAGCCGTTGACCATGACGTCCACCGAGGGCACGCCGGTGTCGACCTGGATCGCGCCCAGCACCTGGCGCCAATGCTCGCGCACCTTGCGCAGTTCGGCCGCCGCTGTCTGCCGGCCACGGTAGCGCTGCACCTGTTGGCTGGCGGCCTGGGCGGAACGTTCCGCACCCAGGCGCAGCACTACTTCCTGGCTGCTGTCCGCCTCCAGTTCCACCTGCACTTGCAGCGCGGCGCAGGGGTCCAGGCCAGCGCCACGGCGCCCGGACAAGCCGGCATGGCGCATGGCCGCTGGCGCCCCCAGGGTGCCGTTGCGGCCGATGAATTCGGTGCGGTCCGCGCTGACGCCCGCTTCAGGCGTATCACAGTCGAAGAACGCCACACGCTCGCTGAACTCCAGGGAAAAGGCGTTGCGGGCGAACAGGGCGCCGCTGACCGGGTCGGACTCGGTGACCACGTGCATGGCCGAGCGCCCGCGCAGGTCGCCCAGCACCCATTCCACGTAACCGGTGACGGAGACCGAGCGGGGACGCCCGGAGCGGTTGGTCAGCAGCAGGCGCGAGAATTTTACCGGTGCGTCCAGCGCGACATACACCCACAGCTCGCTGTAAAGGCCATCCTCCTCGTGCTCGAACACGCTATAGCCGAAGCCGTGGCGGGTCCGGTAGGGGCCCGTGCCCGGGCACGGCAGCGGCGTGGGCGACCAGCAGTGCCCGGTTTCTTCGTCGCGCAGGTAGATGGCTTCGCCGCTACGGTCGGTGACCGGGTCGTTATGCCAGGGGGTGAGACGAAACTCGTGGGCGTTTTCCGCCCAGGTGTAGGCGCCCCCGGCCTCCGATACCACCGTGCCAAGGTAAGGGTTGGCCAGCACGTTGGCCCACGGCGCGGGTGTCGGCGAGTTGGCGGTGGTGGTGATCAGGTACTCGCTGCCGTCCAGGCTGAAGCCGCCATGCACGTTGCCCAGCAACAGCGGCACCGCGACAGGCCGCGCGGCCTGGGGGCGCGCACGCTCGGTGCGGGTGGCCGCGAAGGGCGCATGCACCGGTGATACCCGGCGCCGGTGTATTTGTTCAGCCAGGGTGCCCAGCCCATCGTTGAGAATCAGCCGCGCTACCGACAGCACCAGCAGGCGGTCCTCGCTGGCCATCAGTTGCGCCGGGCGCACGAAAATGCCGCCCGGGCGGTCCAGCAGCGTGGCCTCGCTGCCGGAGGTGATCAGGCCCATGATGCCGTCCTGCAATTGCTGACGGTAGCCGGCCTGGTCCTCGTTCCAGATCACCAGGTCCACCGCCACGCCTTTCTGGCGCCAATAGGCGTGGGCCTGAATGGCCTGGCGCACCAGTTCAATGTTGTCCAGGCTATGAATCTGCAACAGCACGATGGGCAGGTCGCCGGAAATCGACTGGCCCCACAGGCCTGGCTGGTTGCGCCGGTTTGCGGCCAGCACGGTGCTGTCGGCGCGCATGGCCGCGTTGGCGTACAGCAGTGACGAGGCCATCTGTTCGAACAGCCGGGCGTCGGCCAGCGTGGCGTTGAGCTGGCGCAGCAATACCTGGCTGTGGGTCCAGCACAGGTCGAAGACCCGATCTGCCAGGTGGCGGTCGCGGTACTTGTTGATCAGGTACAGGCAGTCATCGCGGCTGTCGGCGATGCCCGTCACCAGGTCGATGGTTGCCTTCTGTTCCGGTTGCAGGGTGATACGGCAGCGGATCGCGACCACCGGGTCGAGTACAGCGCCAGCGGTACCGGAGAGTCGCTCGCAGCTTGCGTCCAGCGCCGCCGGCGCGTCGAGGGTGCGTTGGCGCCCGATGAAGCGGGCGCGATCGGTTTCGTAGGAAATCGCATCGATGTCCGCCCCGTGAGCCGCCAGCAGATGGCACAGCCACGGCTGGGCTTCGCCACTGTCCCGTGGCCGACGGTTGCAGACGATGGCCTGCAGTGCTGGCAGCAGTTCAGTCTGCACGAACAGCTTGCTGAAAGCCGGGTGCATGGCATCGCTGGTAGCAGCGGTGAGCACCACCTCGGCGTAGGTAGTGATTTCCAGTGTGCGCGCGCTGGTGCCGCGGTTGGTCAGGTGCAGGCGTCGCAGCTCGATATCGTCTTCCGGTGACACGACGATTTCCAGGTGACTGTCGACCCCCAGGTGGCGCGTGCGGAACTCGGCCCGCGAATCACTGAAGATCGCTTCGTGGTGCTCGATACGGCTCAGGGTCGGCTGGTGGCTGGTGGACCAGAATGCACCGCTGCGCACATCACGCAGGTAGCAGAAGGTGCCCCAGTTGTCCTGTGTCGTGTCCTCCTGCCAGCGGGTCACGGCCATGTCCTGCCGACGGCTGTAGCCACCCCCGGCGCTGGTGAGCATGACGTGGTAACGGCCGTTGGACAGCAGCTGCACGGCGGGGCGTTTGTGGCCAGGGTCGACGAATACGCGAATACCGTTGTCCTGTGCCGGGCCGCTCTCACCCAGCACCGGTGAGTGGGCGGTCTGCAGGTAAGGGGCGCAAGCGCGCGGTACGCGTTCCTGCAACAGCAGCAGGGCCGACTGCAGGGCGGGGTCGGCCTCGAAGCGCCGTTGCATGGGTTGGCCCAGCAGCAGGCTGGTCAGCGCCAGCAGGCTCATGCCCTGGTGGTGGGCCATGAACGACTGCACCACGGCGAACCGCTGGCCACGCGGCAGGCGTGCTTCAGTGTAGTCCAGCGCCTCGTACAGCCCGAAGCGCCCGGCCAGGCCTTGGCGGGCCAGCACGTGCAGGTTGCGGCTGGCGGCGGGGGCGTCGACCATCAGCGCCAGCACGCTGGCATAAGGGGCGATGACGATATCATTGCTCAGGCCACGCTTGAGCCCCAGGCCTTGAACACCGAAGGCGCGGTACTGGTAATTGAGTTGCGCGTCCAGGCTGTAATAGCCCGACTCCGATACCCCCCACGGCACACCCAGGGTGTGGCCATGGTGGATCTGCACGGCCACCGCCGCATGGCACGTCTGGTCCAGCAGGCTGCCGGGGTAGTGGGGCATCACCAGCAGGGGCATCAGGTACTCGAACATCGAGCCGGTCCAGGACAGCAGCGTCGGCACCCCGGCGTTTTCCCCCAGCAGCCGGCCCAGGGTGAACCAGGCGCGCTGCGGCACCTGGCCCTGGGCGATGGCGATGAAGTGGGTCAGACGTGCTTCCGACGCCAGCAGGTCGTAGTAGCCACTGTCGCGGCGATGCTCGTCGACGTTGTAGCCGATCACGAACAGGTCCCGTTCGGTGTCGTAGAGCAGGCTGTAGTCCATCACCACCAGGTCATCCACCAGGGCCGTCAGGCGGGCCAACGTGGCCAGGCGGGCTTGAGCGGTGTCGCGCACCCGGGTGACCGCCACATGATGCTCGGGCGCCCAGTCTGCCAGGCACAGGTTGGCCAGGTGGCGCAACGTGGCGGGCGTGGACCGGGCTTGCGTCAGCGGGGCAGGCAAGGTGTAGCTCTGCAGGGCATCGGTCCAGTCGTCGCATTGGCGGGCCAGCGCGGCATGCCAGTACCGGTCGTCTTCGGTACTGCCGCCGTCGGTGTGGGCGCGTATCTCGGCGAGCACGGTCATCAATGCCGCAGGGGCCATGTGGGGCTGCTCGAGCCGCGGGCGCAGCGGCCCGAGGCGGTCGGCGGTCAGGCAGTCGAGTGTGTCGCGCAGGCCAGCCAGCACGGGCGGGCCGAACAGCGGCGTGTCCGCCAGTTGCGCCAGGCCGCCGCGCAGGGTCAGCAGCAGCCCGGCCAGGTTGCCACTGTCCACGGTGGATACATAGCGTGGCGCCAACGGCTCGCGGGTGCGGGTGTCGTACCAGTTGTAGAAGTGCCGGCGGTGGCGCTCCAGTCCGGCCATGCTGTCCAGCGAAGCCGCCAGCCTGGCCAACAGGCGGTCGGTGCTCAGGTAGCCGAAATCGTGGGCCGCGAGGTGGGCGAGCAGGGCCATGCCCATGTTGGTGGGGGAGGTGCGGTGGGCGATGGCGGCCTTGGGCGCTTCCTGGACGTTATCCGGCGGTAGCCAATTGTCTTCGGGGCCCACGTATTGGTCGAAGAAACCCCAGGTCTTGCGGGCCAGTACCTTGAGCAGGCGCCACTCTTCGGCCGAGGGTGCGAACACCTTGGCGGCAGGGGCCGCGCTCAGCCACCAGGCCAGCCACGGCCCCAGCCACCAGGCCAGCAGCAGCGGCGCGCTGATCGCCAGGCGCTGCGGCTCGGCCAGCAACAAGCCGGCCCAGGTCGAGGCCAGGACCGGGCCAAACCACAGTTGGGCATACAGGGCGGGCAACGAATTGTGCGCCGTGCTGCGTTCCACCTCGCGTGAGGGCTCCCACTGCAGCAGCCGATGGCGGCTGATGCCGATGCGCCAGAGCGAGCGCAGCAGTGCGTCGACGCTGTAGTACATTTCGTGAGGCAACCACGCCAGGGTCAGCCCCGCGCGTGCCAGTTCGCGGCCCAGGTCGGCCAGCAGGGCGCGCAGGTAATGGCGGTAGGGGACGTCCTCGGCGGGCTGCAGCGCATCGGTGAGGGCCCGCAGCAGGGGTTGCACCACCATCAGCCCCACCACGGCCAGGGTCCAGGCCAGGGGCTGGCTGCTGGCGAACCAGCCCCAGGTGAACATCAGGCACAGGGCCAGGGGTTCGAGGCTGCGCCGCAGGTTGTCGAAGATCTTCCAGCGTGCCATCACGTTCAGGCGGTTGGCGGCCCATGCGCCCTGCGCATCGCGTACCCAGGGCAGGGTCCAGGGCAGCAGTTGCCAGTCGCCGCGTATCCAGCGGTGGCGGCGCCGGGCATCGGCGCTGTAGCGCGAGGGGTATTGTTCATACAACTGCACATCGCTGAGCAGGCCCGCGCGGGCGTAGCAGCCTTCGATCAGGTCGTGGCTGAGAATGCGGTTGTCCGGCAGGCTACCTTCCAGGGCGCGGGTGAAGGCATCTACCTCGTAGATGCCCTTGCCGATGAACGAGCCCTGCTGGAACAGGTCCTGATACACGTCGGAGACGGCCCGGGTGTAAGGGGCGACCCCGGCGTCGCTGCCAAACAGCCGGGCATAGAGCGAGCGTGTGCCGTTGGGCAGGCTGATGCCCACCCGGGGTTGCAGCATGGCGTAGCCCGCGATGATCTGCTGGCTGCCGGCCGCGAACACGGGCCGGTTCAAGGGGTGCATCATGGCGGCCACGCATTGGCGGCCGACGTCCCGGGGCAGTAGCGTGTCCGTGTCCAGGGTGATCACGTAGCGCACGCTCCGCAGGGGCGCCAGGTCGCCGACAATCAGCTGGAAGGCTGCCGTGGCGCCGCCGCGCAGTAATGCATTGAGCTCGTTGAGCTTGCCGCGCTTGCGCTCGTGGCCCATCCATACCCCTTCGCCCGGGTTCCACAGGCGGGGGCGGTGCAGCAAAAAGAAGCGGCCCTGGCTGTAGCGCTGGTTGAGGGTAGCAATGGCTGCCGCGGCATGGGCCAGCAATGCCGTGTCACTGGGCTCGTGGGCGTTGGCGGCATCGGGAAAATCGCTGAGCAGGGCGAAATACAGGTTGGCGTCGCGGTTGGCCAGGAAGCGTACTTCCAGGCTTTCCACCAGCTCGTCCACGTCGGCGCTGCTGGCAAACAGGGTGGGGACCACCACCAGGGTGCGGCCTTCGGCGGGAAGACCGTCGGCGTAGTCCATTTTCGGCAGCATCAACGGCGCGAGGCTATGGTTCACCAGCCAGTTGATCAGGCTGATGGCCAGGCGGCTGGTCATGATCAGGCTGGCAACGGCCAACCCCGCCAGTGCGGTGACGGTGGTGCCTTCACGGTGGGCGGCCGCCAGCAACGGCCAGGCGAAGAGCCCGGTGAGAAAGCCTACCGGCACCAGGTAGAACAGCAGGGGCGAGTGCTGCAGCAGGCGTTTCCACCGTTCGTTACAGGGCACGCTGGCGCCCAGGCGTTGCTCCAGCAGGGGCAGGCCGGTGCCGATCAGGAAGTGCCCGACATGGCCGGCCACATCGCCACCCACGCCTTGCGCCGCGAGGTCGATGGCGGTCTGGGCCACCTGGATTTCCGTGTGTGCGGCGGCCCGGCGGGCCAGGCGTTCGACCACATGGCGGTAACTGTCGCGGGTGCTGAAGTCCATGGCCGGGTACACCGCCGCCGGATCCTGGACGAGCACCTGCTCCACCAGGCTCAAGGTTTCGACGAACTCGCGCCAGTCGGTGGCCGACAACAGCCGCAGGCTTCTGATGCTGTTGCCAATGGACACCTGGTCGGCGGCCTGTTGCTGCGCGTCCAGTTGTACCTGGCGCTCGATGCTGGAGCCGCCTTCAGCGAGCATTTGCTCGATCCAGTTCAGCGGCAAGGCCAACGCGGCACTCTGCCCTTGCAGGCGGCGGGTGAATTCAGCAACGAAGGCACTGGTCATGGGCGGGGCCGAGCGGGCCATGTCGGCCACGGTCAGCACCACGTTCTTGATGTCTTTTTCGCAGGTCTCGATCAAGCGCTCGGCCCAGTCATCCGCCAGGTTGCGGTCGTTGGCGTTGGCCATGACCCGTGACGCCACGCGGCGCAGGTTTTCGATCAGCGCCAGGCGCAACATGATCGGCACCGCCCAGAGCTCGCCCAGCGCCAGGGGGACGACCGTCTGGTAGGCGACGATGAAGCGGCTGAGGCTTTTTTCGTCCACCCAGCCGTCACCATGGGAGATGGTTTCCAGGGCGATGTCGTACACCCGCGGCAAGCCGGCAGAAGGCCCGGAGGCCAGGCGTGGCAGTTCGCGACTGTAGCCCTTGGGCAGGTGCGACCGGGCGGTGCGGATGTGGTCTTCAATTAGGAAGTAGTTGTCCAGCAGCCATTCGGCGGCCGGGGTGGCCCGGCGCAGCGACAGTTGCGCCTGCACCAGCGCCGCGCAACTGCGCTTGAGCACGGCCTTGTTGTCCACCAGCCGACGAAGCAGTGCGTCCGGGCCGCGCAATGGTGTCAGCCGGTGCTGGCCCGCCAGGGTAATGCCATGGTTGGCCATCTGGTCGGCGCTGAACAGTTCGGCGCGCAGAAGGGGTTCGTATTCGAATCGGGGTTTGAAAAAGCCGTCGTTTCGCCACGCGTTGATGGCGTGGGAAAACAGCCGCTGTACGCCGGTCCTTATGCTCATACACTTTTCGGCCTGGGGCGCGGGCAGGCCCTGGCGCCGGGTGAGACGGGGCGTCACCGGCATCGGGCCAGGCGCCGCTTTTCAGCGTTGAGTGTGGGTGGGGAAGGGCTCGGCTGTCTGTGCGCTGGCGAACATAGGCACGGATCAGGACGCACCGAAGGCGGTGCGCCTGACGCGGCCTAACGGCGACTGTTACAGCTACCCGCAGGCCTGTAGCAGTGGCGGCCAGGCCGCGGTCAGGCACACCGCAGTGCCGCCGACGCGGCCAGGGCCGCTTCAGCGGTGCGGGTGTTACCGCTCAGGTTCGGGTTGCCCGCCGGAGCCCAGGTCGGCACCGGTGATCGGGTCGCTGGTAGGGTCGGACTGGGTGCGGTCACTGAGTTGCGACAACAGGGCGGTATCTTCTTCGTGCAACTGCACCGACGCGCTGCCGTCGCCACCGTCCACGGCAGGTTCCGGGCTTTCCACGAATTCCCATTCCTCGCCCTGGTTCCACGGGCCGCGCATGTCGCCCTCGCCCTGGGAGAAGTTGAAGTACACCTGGGTGAACTCCGGCATCCCCGGCAGCTTGCCCTGAGGGAAGTTCGGCTGGATGGCGTGCAGCGCTTTTTCGAACGACAGTTGATGGGCGATTTCCCGCGTCATCAGAAAGCCCAATGCCTCTTTCACACCGGGGTCGTCGGTCACGTTCATCAGCCGCTCATACACGATCTTGGCACGCGACTCGGCGGCGATGTTGGAGCGCAGGTCGGCAGTGGGCTCGCCGATGGTGTCGACGTAGGCGGCAGTCCAGGGCACGCCTGCCGAGTTGGTCAACGGCGCCCCGCAGCCATACAGCAAGGCTGTGATGTGCGAGTCGTTGCCAGCGCCGTTGATGGCCCGGTACAACTCGCCTTCCTCGTCCACACCTTCGGCCAGGTGGCCTTTGGCGCCCTTGTTGAGCATGACGATGATCGACCCGACGATCTCCAGGTGGCTGAGCTCCTCGGTGGCGATGTCCAGCAACATGTCCTTGCGGCCTGGGTCATCCTCGGCCAGCGCTTGGGTAAAGTAGCGGGCGGCGGCACCCAGCTCGCCCTGGGCGCCACCGAACTGCTCCAGCAGCAAGTTGGCGAGGCCAGGGTTGGGCTGGGCGACGCGTACGGTGTATTGCAGTCTCTTGTTGTGCAGGAACATGGTCGGATCCTCTCAGGCCGGGTGAACCCGGGCCCGCCGAAGTGGCAATACCCTGTTCACCCTAAGTCCGAGTCAGGAAAGTTGCTGCCTATTACATTTATCTTGGTGCGGCGAGACCGACGGAGCCGATACCTGGCGGTGCGGTTCATCCCTTCAGGCTGACCATCGGTCACGCCAGGGATGGATATCGGACTGCCGGTCGATATCGAGGTTTTTGAGCATAAAAAGGACTAGGTGAATGGATTCAGTCAGCCAATCGGGCCTGGCGGACGACGGTCGAGCGCAGGTGTTTCGTGCGCTACTGGTTCATGAACAGGCGCGAACATGGCTGAAGCCCGGCGCGAGGCCGGGCTTGGTCAGGCATTGTTGCTCAAGCTGGGGCGTCATGGCTTGAGCCTTTCTTCAAGGCTGCCTGGGCGGCTGCCATCGCTCGGCCCCGCTCTTCATGCTGGCGGCCTTGGGAAGTGCCGATAGCGGCGGTGGTATGATGGCCGCCCAAGAGGGCCGGCACGTCGTGGCCCTCCACCCAAAGGAAGCAGCATGAAGCAACGTATCGTTGACGAGATCGCCCAACACCGGCGCGATGGTGAAACAGTCGTGGAATTGCACTTGTGGTCCAAGGCCGCCGTGGACGCGGTGACCCGGGCCAAGGAATACGTGGGCGAGGAGTTCGCCGGCGTTCCGGTGAAAATCCAGGTGCAGGATGTGCCAGGGATGGATTTCATCGTTATTGTCGAAGGTTGATCGGCGGGGAGCCCAGGGTCTCGGTGTTACGCGCCCATCATTTCGCCAGCGACCCCGAGAGCTCACCCAGGTAGGCATCGGCGATGCGCTTGAGGGTGCCGTCGTTGCGCAGGTCGCTCACTGCGCTGCGCAAGCGCTGCACCAAGGACTCGTTGCAGACTTTGGAGCAGGCCAGGTACAGGTCGGTGGTCATCAGCGGGGGGCTCATCAACAGGGGCCGGCTGGAAACGCCGCGCCAGATGTAGCGGCTTTCCGGAATACCGTTGAACCAGGCATCCACGCGCCCCAATAGCAGCAGCTGGGCAGGGTTCTCACCGATTTTCACAGGGTAGATCTGTTCATCGGTGAAGCCCTCGTCGCGCAGTTTCTGTTCCTGGGCACTGCCCATGCCCACGGCGATACGCTGGTAGGTATTGCGTGCCTGCTCGAAGCTGTCCACCCGCGTGGCGAGACTGAAGAAGGCCCTGTCCATGCTCATGATCGGCGCGATCCAGGTGTAGTGCGCTTCCCGGTCCGGGGTTCGGGACAGGGGGATGATCAACTGGTCCTTGCCCGCCCTCACGTTCAATTGCGCCCGTGCCCAGGGCAGGGCGATCAGATTCAGGTCCAGGCCCGCCCGCGTGGCGGCCTTGAGGGTAGCGTCGCCGACGATGCCGTGGCCCCTGATCGGCGGCCCCGGCATGCTCAGGGGCGGGGCGTCGGGCAGGTACAGGTCAACCGGTTTCAGCGGGGCGGCCTGGCAAGCGGGGGCTACCAGGGGGGGCAGCCCTGCAGCGAGGAACAGCATCAAGGCTGGCAGGCCCGGCCGGCGGCGCAGGCGACTCGAGTGACTCATGGCAGTAACTCAAACAGACAGGGTGCAGGTGTGCTTTTGGTTTCTGCCAGCATAGGTCGAAATTCGCGGGCGTCCATGTCAATGCGCCAAAGGTCGGTGGCATGACGGCTCCATTGCGTTGTTGTGGCCAGGGGGCATTGGAGCCCGGTGCACTGCCTCCGGAAACCTTCCGGCCAAACGGTACTCTGAAGATGCACACAGGTAGATATCATTTGGCTATCATCTACCCCAAGCCCGCTTCAGGAACACGTTGTCATGAGCAGTTGGTCAGACCCCGAGAAGGCCCGCCTCGCCGCCGTCCATGCCTTGCAATGGCTGGAAACCGCAGGTACGGAAAACTTCGACCGCCTGTGCCGGCTTGCCGCCGCGTATTTTCGCGTGCCCACGGTACTGATCTCGCTGGTGGAAAAGGACCGTCAATGGTTCGCCGGGCGAGTGGGGTTCGACCCCAGCCAGACGCCTATCGAGCAATCGTTCTGCCGTTACACCATCGCCCAGCGAGGCGTGATGCAGGTGCCCGATGCGCGGCGCGACCCCCGGTTTGTCGATAATGCCCTGGTGACGGCCGCCGAGGGTATCTGCTTCTACGCCGGTGCCCCGCTGCGCAACCGTCAGGGGCTGGTGTTGGGTAGCTTGTGCCTGGTCGACAAGTCCCCTCGCGAGCTGGAGCCCGAGGACGTGGCGGCCCTTGAGGATTTCGCCGAGCTGGTCATGGTACAGATCGAGCAGCGCCAGTTGCTCAAGTACCGGGACGTGGTCAGCGGCCTGCCCAACGTGCATCAGTTGTTGCTGGACACCCGCGACCTGCCGCTGGGCAGCGACAGCGTGCGTCTTGTCGTGGTGATCCAGGTGCAGGACCTGCCTGCCACGCGGCCGCTGGAGGACGCCGACAGTCTGGCCCTGCAGCACTGGCGCCGCGACGTGGCCGAGCGCCTGCGCGTGCGCCTGGAAGGTATCGCCGAGCTGTACCATGTGGGCGAGCGGGATTTCTGCCTGCAGGTGAGCTGTATCGCCCGTCGCCATCAGGAATTGTTCCGCGCACTGCTGGTACTGGTGACCGAGCCGTTCGGCGAGCAGGTGTTGCGCGTCGGGTTGGCCGTGTGTGAAACCGGCACTCAGGCCGTTGTCAGCCTGATGAGCAAAGCCACCCAATCCCTGACTATCGCCGCCAACCGCCAGCGGCCCTGGGCGGTGTATGACGAAGCGCAGGACGGGGCCCAACGGCGTGCCCTGGATTTGCTCAACGACTTCACTCCTGCCCTGGCCAACGGTGACGTCTACCTGGACTATCAACCGCGCTTCAGCCTGGTGGACGGCCGGGTGCTCAGTGCCGAGGCGCTGATTCGCTGGTGCCACCCTAGGCTCGGGCGGTTGTCGCCGGCAGAATTCATCCCGTTGCTCGAAGGGGCCGGAAAAATCAGCGCGGTGACCCGCTGGGTGGTGGACCGCGCCCTGGCGGACCTCAGCGGCTGGGCCGATCGTGACATACGTCTGTCGCTGAACCTGTCACCCCAGGATTTCCATGGGCTGGACATTGCCAGGGTGCTGGCTGACGCGTGCCGCCGGCATCGCATCGCGCCCAGCCGCCTGGAGGTAGAAATCACCGAAGGCGAATGGATCAGGGCCGACAAGCGGGTGATCGCGCAATTGACCCAGATCCGGGAACTGGGCGTGGACGTGGCCATTGATGATTTCGGCACGGGCTACAGCAATTTTGCTTACCTGCATGAAATTCCTGCCAACATCCTGAAGCTGGACAAGTCACTGGTCACTGACCTGGAAACCAGCCCACGCAACCGCGTCATCGCCCGTTCGGTGCTGCAACTGGCCGGCGAGCTGGGGTACCGTACCGTGGCCGAAGGCATCGAAACCTTTCGTTGCCTGAGCCTGCTGCGCGAGTACGGCTGCCAGGAAGCCCAGGGCTTTTTTCTCAGCCGGCCGCTGGGGGTAGAGCATTTCACCCGCCAGTGCGAAGACATTCCCCTGACCTTCAAACTGGTGGGGTAAGGGCCGTAGCCCGTTACCGGAGCCAGTTCTTCGCAGCAGCGGCCGCAAGGCCGCGTCCCAGGTGCCCCATGAGCACCAAATCCGCCTCTTCGGTTATGTCCAGTGAATTCCTGTATCTGAAAATTAATATTAGCTTATGAGCTTTATGTATTTCTCTCATTAAGAGTTGGATCCTAAGATCATTCCACCCAACCACGGGATCACAGCCGGCGCCTCGCGGCGCCAAGGATAAAAAGAATGATCAAACGGATTGCCACTGATGAGCCAAACTGCCCGTGTGTTGTTTCGTCCTTTGCCCGCCGCCGGCCTGCTGCTGGCGGCCAGCGCCTTCAGCGTCCCGATCAAGGCAGAGGATGCCCTTGATACCGTGGTGGTCACCGGAGTGCGCGGTACCCAGCAGCGCACCCTGACCGACAGCCCGGTCCCCATCGATGTCTATACCAGCGAACAACTGACGGCCACCGGCAAAAGCGGCCTGAAAGAGATTCTCGCACGTCTGATTCCCTCCATGAACGTGCCCACCTTCAACGGCGGTGGCACCGGGTTCCTCGTGCGCGGCATCAGCATGCGCGGCCTGGGGGGCGACCAGGTGCTGATCCTGGTCAACGGCAAGCGCCGCCATAACACGGCGATGATCAACAACAACGCCCGTGTCGGCAACGCCTCGGCCCCCGTGGACCTGGACCTGATCCCCACGGCCGCGGTCGAGCGTATCGAAGTGCTGCGCGACGGTGCCGCGGCCCAGTACGGCTCGGACGCCATCGCCGGGGTGATCAACATCATTCTCAAGCGCGATGCCCAGGGCGCCAGTTCCGACACGTCCCTTGGGCAGTACTACGATGGCGACGGCACCACCGGCCACCAGGCCGCCAATGTCGGTAGCCCACTGGGCGACGGTGGCTTCTTCAACCTGTCGCTGGACGGCAAGGTGCAGGAGCCCTATATCCGCGATGCAGGCGCCACGGGCCAACTGTATTTCAACCAGGCCGACGGCACCCCGGACCCGCGCGAAAGCAACCGCCATGGCTGGGGCAACGAATACGGCCTGGGCCGCGACCGCACGGCCAGCACCGCCTACAACCTGGAGCTGCCGTTGCAGGACGCTCTCAAGCTGTACTCGTTCTCCACCCTCAGCTACCGCAACAGCAACAAGGACCTGGGCCACCGCAAGCCCACCGACATCACCAGCCTGGCCGGCGTGGAGGGCGCGCCCTACGGCAATGGCGGCCAGGCCCGTCGGGAAATCGAGGAAGTGGACTACCAGGCCACCGCCGGGCTCAAGGGTTTGGTCAGCGGCTGGGACTGGGACCTGTCCAGCAGCTACGGTCGCGACCGTGCGCAGTTGTATACCGACAACAACCTGAACATCTCCAACGGGCCCGACTTCAGCCAGCACCGCTTTCACCTCGGCAACGAGATCTTTGACCAGTGGACCAACAACCTGGATTTCACCCGCGCCCTGGACATCGGCTGGAGCAGCCCACTGCAGACATCGGTCGGCGTCGAATACCGCTGGGAGCAATTCACCCTGGAGGAGGGCGAGCCCAACTCCTATAACCAGGGCAGCTACGTGATTCCCACGGGCCCCTTCGCCGGCCGCGTGCCCGACCCGGGGTTGTTTTCCGTGGCTGGCACCAGCCCCGAGGACGCCGGGCGCGCCGACCGACACAGCACGGCAGGCTACCTGGACCTGGGCTTGAACCTGACCCCGAACTGGTACGTGGGGACCGCCGTGCGCCATGAAAGCTACAACCAGGGCATCGGTGAAACCACCAGCGGCAAGTTCACTACACGCTACGAATTCCTCCCCGGCTATGCCGTGCGCGCTGCCGTCAGCAAGGGCTTTCGCGCCCCGTCCCTGGCCCAGGAAGAATTCTCCACCACCAGCAGCATCACCCAGTTTGGTGCTGGCGGAGCCACCAGCGTGGTCCGCACCAAGCAGATGCGCCCCGACTCGGCGGAAGCCATCGCCTTGGGCGCCAAGGCACTGAAGCCGGAAACCTCCATGAGCTACAGCCTGGGCCTGACCGCCGAGCCCATGCCACGGCTGCGCATGACCGCCGACTGGTACCTGATCGACATCGATGACCGCATCCTGCAGACCGGCGTACTCAGCGGCTCCGCCGTGTCCAGCATCCTGGTCGCCAATGGCCTGCCCGCCAACCTGGCCGGGCAGTACTACGCCAACGCTGCTGACACTCGGACCCAGGGCGTCGACCTGGTGGCCGAATACACCCAGCCGCTGGAAGCCTACGGCGAGGCGAAATTCAGCCTGGCCTACAACCACAACAAGAACAGCATCCGCAGCCTGGCGGACAACCCTTCGCAACTGTCCAGCCTGGGCGCCGGCTACGTGCTGTTCGACCGCCAGCAACAGATGGACCTGACCCGCGCCACCCCCAAGGACAAGTGGATCGCCAACACCCGTTATCGGGTGGCGGCCTGGAACGTCAACCTGACCCTGACCCGCTACGGGCAATACACCGAAGGTTCGAACTTGCCGGAGAACGACCGCACCTACAGCGCCAAGTGGATCACCGACCTGGACGTGGCCTATGACCTTACCGATCACGTCACCGTGGCGCTGGGGGCCAACAACCTGTTCGACGTATACCCGGACAAGAAGGGCATTCGCACCTGGGCCGGCACCTATGAGTACGGCATGTTTTCCCCTTACGGTTTCGGCGGTGGTTTCTATTACGGCCGCGTGAGCGTGGCGTTTTGAACCGCGTCTGGCGGTGGATACTGCTGGCCGGGCTGTTGCTGGCCGGGTCGGCCCAGGGCCAGGAGGTACTGCGGGTGTGCAGCCAGAAAGACTCGCTGAAGATCTTGCTGCAAGCGGCGGGTGAACTCGAGGACCTGCCATACCGCGTCGAGTTTTCCTCGTTCCCGGCCGCGCCGCCGATTGCCGAGGCGCTGGGCGCCGACGCCGCTGACGTAGGGGCGTTGGGGGATGCGCCGTTCATTTTCGCGGTGGCGGCCAAGGCGCCGATTCACACCGTGGCGGTGATCAAGCTGCAGGTGACCCCGACCATGGTCGCGGTGGTGGTCAAGCAGGATTCGCCGTTGCATCAGATCGCCGACCTGGCCGGCAAGCGGATCGTCACCACCCGGGGTTCCATCGGCCACTTCCTGGCGCTGGCGGCCATGCGTCAGGCCGGGCTGCACAGCGGCGATGCGCAGTTCATTTTCCTGCCGCCAGGGGAGTCGCGGCTGCTGCTGGACAATGGCCGCGCCGACGCCTGGGCCACCTGGGACCCCTACACCAGCATGGTGCAGTTGCAGGACCATGCCCGCGTGCTCGCCAGCGGCGAGAAGCTGTTCGCTGGCAACGTGCTGATCGTCGCCAGCGACAAGGCCATCGCCAGCAAGCAGGCGCTGATCGCCGACCTGCTGGGGCGCATCGACCGCGCCTACCAGTGGGCCAACCGCAATGTCGATGCCTACGCCAGTCAGCAATCGGCGCACACGGGGCTGCCGGCCGAGTTTCACCGGCTCTCCACGCTGGAATCCAAACCGCACCGCATTGCCATCGACGCTACGGTCATCAGCCAGTTGCAGGCGGCGGCGGACCTGTACCTGGACGAACACATCATCAACCGGCGCGTCGACGCCCCGGCGTATTTCGACAACCGTTTTGACCACTGAGCCCGGCATTGGGGCTTTGTTCGACTGCCAAGGAGGAAGGTAAATGCTCGCTACCATCAGCGCCGATGCGCTTGCACCGCAACTGATCCAGGACCTGCTGGCGCACCGCGTCTATGGCATTCGCATTCCTGGCTTCGTCAGCCAGCCGAGCCTGGAGGCGGCCCGCGCGCAGCTGTTCGACCATCCCGAGCGCGGTGCCCTGGGCCATGCACGGGAGTTCACCCGGTTGGGTATCGCCTATGCCGAAGTCAAGACCGACGAGGTACGCCAGGCTTACCACGACGCCGCGCGGGCCAATATCCAGCGGGTGCGCAACGCGTTCAAACCCTATGTGTCGCCTATCGACGAGTTTCGCCTGCGCCTGGACGAAGCCTGGCCGCGGGGCGCGCACCTGTTGGATGTGGACGGGCAGAAATGCTTTACCGGCGTCTGTCGCTACCAGGAGCCGGGCATCGACCTGTGCCCGCACATCGACAAGCTGGAGTGGAACCTGCCCGCGCACTTGCAGGTGAACCTGCAGGCGCAATTGTCGGTGAACATCTACCTGCAGGTGCCCCAGCAGGGTGGCGAGCTGGAGGTATGGGACATCCGCCCCACGGCCCCCGAATACCTGGCCCTCAAGAGTGACCGCCATTACGGCATCGACCGCGACCGCCTGCGGCCCGCGGATTTCACCACCCGCCCCGAGGACGGCGACCTGATCATCATCAACCCACGCTTCATCCACGCTGTACGCCCCGTGCACACGTCGCCGCGCATAACCCTGTCCAGCTTCATCGGTTATTTCGGCGAGCAATCCCCCCTGATCTTCTGGAGCTAGACCATGAGCAGCGCTACTTATAAAGCGGCCTTCGAGACGGACCTTTCCCATGACTACCGGGGCAAGCACGCCCTGTTGCTGATCAGCGTCGGCCAGGACTACCACGAGGGTGGCAAGTTCGAAGCCACCATCGACCTGGTCAACCGCCAGGGCTTTGCCTCCTGCACCATCGCAGTGGCCGATATCCTGCAGCGCCATAACCTCAGCAATTACAGTTACGAGGAGGTGTACAAGGTCAGCGCCGCCTCGGGCGAACAGTGGCTGGAACGCAACCAGGGGGCAATCAACCGCTTGGCCACCGTGACCAGGATTCTGCGCTGGGAGGAGTGCCTGCTCGACCCCGGTTACCGGCCGCTGCTGGACCGGGTGCAGTTCGAGTACGAGAACAACCGCGATTACCGCGCCGAGGTCAACGGCACCATTGGCCTGTTCCTCGACCGCCTGCACAAGCGCGACCCCGAGGCTGACCTTGAAGAGGCCCGGTTTCGCTGCTTGAACTACCTGATCGAGGAATGCCCGATCATCATGCCGCTGTGGGCGTCCCAGGGCATCGACTTCGTCGTCTACCCCCAGCCCATGACCCGCGCGATGGCGGCCACGCGGCAGTTGTTCGTCGAACCGCACCACCCGGCGCATGGCCACTGGCTGTCGTTGAAATTCAAGAAACGCGCTGCCGTCGTTGACCAGCCAGTGCCCGCGGTGGGCCGGCCGATCTGGGCCACTGCCGCGTTTGCCATTTGAATAGCGTCGGGGCGGCAGGCCGCCCCGACCTTGCCTGGAGTCAACCATGAGTCATTCAACAAACGAGCACCGCAAGTGGTGGGCGCTGGCGGGTGTGAGCATCGCCAGCTTCCTGGGGTGCGTGGATTTCACCATCGTCAACACCGCGCTGCCGGCGCTGCAAGCGCATTTGGACGTGTCGGTCGATACCCTGCAATGGGTGATCAACGCCTTCCTGCTGGCCATGTCCAGTTTCATGGTACTGGTGGGCCGCTTGGCCGACCTGCATGGCCGCAAGCGTGTGCTGTCCTTGGGGCTGGTGGTGTTCGGGCTGGCTTCGCTGGTGGCGGGGCTGGCCTCGGGGGCATGGCTGCTGATCGCCGCACGCGTGGCCCAGGGCCTGGCGTGCGCGGTGCTGTACACGGCATCGGGGGCCATCGTCGCCCAGGCCTTCGCGCCACAGGAACAGGGCAAGGCCTTCGGGGTGCTGTTTGGTTTCAACGGCGTGGGCCTGGCCGTAGGGCCGGTACTGGGCGGCGTGCTGACCCAGGCGTTCGGCTGGCCGTGGATTTTCCTCATCAACGTGCCGTTCGTGTTGCTCAGCCTGCTGGTGATCGCCCTCAACGTCGACGAGTCCCGTGCCGCTGAGCAGGACGCCCGGCTGGACTGGGCCGGTGCGGCCTTGCTGCTGATTGGCTTGCCCAGCCTGGTGCTGCTGATCGTGCAGGGCGGCAACTGGGGCTGGGGGTCGCCCCTGAGCCTGGGGCTGCTGGCGGTGGCAGTGGTGGTGCTGGGGCTGTTCGTGTGGGTAGAACTGCGTGTGGCTTCGCCGGTGATCAACTTGCACCTGTTCGTCAACCGGCGCTTTGTGGCAGCCGTGGCGGCCAGCTTCACCTTGGCGGTGTTTTACTGCGTGGCGTTTTTCGTCATGCCGTTGTACCTGACCCAGGTGCGCGGTGCCGACACCCAGGCCAGCGGCCTGCTGCTATTGCCCACCACGCTGGGCGTGGCGCTGCTGTCGCCGTGGGTCGGCCGCCTGGTCGACCGCAAGGGCCCGGCGGTGTTGATCCAGACCGGCCTGCTGCTGTTCGCCGGGTCGGCCTTGTTGCAGATCGCCTTCAGCGCCGACACCTCGCTGGCCTACGTGCTGGCGGCGTTCGCGGTGATGGGCCTGGGCTGGGCGTGCCTGCTGGGGCCTTCGACCGTACTGGGTGTGAGCTCCGTGCCCGAGCAGTTCGGTTCGGTGGCGGTAGGGTCGCTGATGACCTTGCACAACGTGGGGGGTGGCCTGGGCCTGGCGTTGGGCGTCAGCCTGTTGCACCACTACACAGGTCCCGCCCAGGTGGCGGAGCCGGGGGCTTTGTTGCAGGGCTACCAGGCGGTGATGGTTGCCCTGGCGGTGGCCATGCTGGTGTCGTGGGTAGGGCAGCGGTGGTTGCTGCGGGCGGGGGCGCTGCGGGCTGCTTCGGTGTAGGGCTTGGGTGTTGGGCGATGGTGTTGGGCGATGGTGTTGTGTTGCTCTTCAGATCGAGCGCCGCCCGCGCGGCGCTTCCCGGGTAAACCCGGTCCCACATCTGTTTCGGGCCAGTTATGCCTGTGAGATCACCTGGTCCGCTTTGTTGGTTCACTGCAGCTCTGTGGGGGGCCAATAAGGCGGTCGCGGTGATCTCACAGGCATAACTGGCCCGAAACAGATGTGGGACCGGCCTTGGCCGGGAAGCGCCGCGCGGGCGGCGCTCGATCTCAAGAACCCTACAACACCATCGCCTGGCGCATGGAGGCCCTGATGCAATCCCCGGCGAGGAATATCGAAGAATCCCCGATTGGCCTGTCTTGCAACCGGGTCGGGGCTGATAGGTGCATGGCTTGATTCTTCTAGCGCCCTTGCTCGCGAAGCGCCGCGCGGGCGGCGCTCGATCTCAAGAACCCTACAACACCATCGCCTGGCGCATGGACGCCCTGATGCAATCCCCGGCGAGGAATATCGAAGAACCTCCGATGGGCCTGTCTTACACCCGGGTTGGGGCTGATAGGTGAATGGCTTGATTCTTCTGGCGCCCTTGCTCGCGAAGCGCCGCGCGGGCGGCGCTCGATCTCAAGAACCCTACAACACCATCGCCTGGCGCATGGACGCCCTGATGCAATCCCCGGCGAGGAATATCGAAGAACCTCCGATGGGCCTGTCTTACACCCGGGTTGGGGCTGATAGGTGAATGGCTTGATTCTTCTGGCGCCCTTGCTCGCGAAGCGCCGCGCGGGCGGCGCTCGATCTCAAGAACCCTACAACACCATCGCCTGGCGCATGGAGGCCCTGATGCAATCCCCGGCGAGGAATATCGAAGAATCCCCGATTGGCCTGTCTTGCAACCGGGTCGGGGCTGATAGGTGCATGGCTTGATTCTTCTGGCGCCCTTGCTCGCGAAGCGCCGCGCGGGCGGCGCGCGATCTCAAGAACCCTAAAACACCATCGCCAGGCGCATGGAGGCCCTGATGCAATCCCCGGCGAGGAATATCGAAGAATCCCCGATTGGCCTGTCTTGCAACCGGGTCGGGGCGGATAGGTGCATGGCTTGATTCTTCTGGCGCCCTTGCTCGCGAAGCGCCGCGCGGGCGGCGCTCGATCTCAAGAACCCTACAACACCATCGCCTGGCGCATGGAGGCCCTGATGCAATCCCCGGCGAGGAATATCGAAGAATCCCCGATTGGCCTGTCTTGCAACCGGGTCGGGGCTGATAGGTGCATGGCTTGATTCTTCTAGCGCCCTTGAGACCGAGCGCCGCCCGCGCGGCGCGTTCGCGAGCAAGGGCTCGGCGCCCCCCTCGCTCCCACATCTGTTTTCGGGCCAGTTATGCCAGTGGCATCACCTAGTCCGCTTTGTTGGTTCACTGCAGATCTGGGTGGGGGCCAACAAGGCGGTCGCGGTGATCTCACAGGCAAAATTGGCCCGAAACAGATGTGGGAGCAGAGCTTGCTCGCGAAGCGCCGCGCGGGCGGCGCTCGATCTCAAGAACCCTACAACACCATCGCCTGGCGCATGGACGCCCTGATGCAATCCCCAGCGAGGAATATCGAAGAACCTCCGATGGGCCTGTCTTACACCCGGGTTGGGGCTGATAGGTGAATGGCTTGATTCTTCTGGCGCCCTTGCTCGCGAAGCGCCGCGCGGGCGGCGCACGGTCTCAAGGGCGCCAGAACCATCAAGCCATGCATCCCCCCTCCAAAAACATTTCCGTTATAACTTAAGCACTTATTGCTCTTTAACCTTCACCCATACCCACTGATATATTACAAGGAATATCACGCCTCCCGAGGTTCTCTGCGTGCGCCGTCTAGCGTTATTTCTTGCCTTGCTGTGGCTGGCCTCCTGCCATGCCCCGGACGATGAGGCGCAACTGCAGACTCTGGTAGTAGCGGTTCCCTCCGACCCGGTGGGGCTGGATCCGGCCACCAACAAGGCGGAACCGGTGGGCAGTGAAGTCATCCTCAACCTGTTCGATACTCTGCTGGCGTGGGCGCCGCCGGCGTTCGATCATTTGGAAGGCCGGCTGGCCAGCCAGTGGGCGCTGAGCGCCGATGGCCGTCAACTGAGCCTGACCCTGCGCCCCGGCGTGCGGTTTCAGGACGGCACGGCGCTGGACGCACAGGCGGTGCAACAGTCTCTGAACCGGGCCGCGCGGCTCAACCCGTTCCTGGCCGCCAGCTTCAGGGCCATCGAGCGTATCGAGGTGACCGGCCCGCTGACCCTGCGCATTGACCTGGCTGAACCCATGCCCACCTTCGCGGCGCTGCTGGCCCAGCCCCAGGCGGCGATCGTCAAGGTCGCCGGCCTGCGTCCGGGCCAGCAGCCCAGCGGGACCGGGGCCTTTCGGCTGCGCCGCTACAGCCCGGACAACGAGTTGATCCTGGAACGTAACGACGACTATTTCCGCGGCCCTGCGCGCTTGCAGCGGCTCGTCTACCGGGTCATTCCCGATGCCTCCACCCGACGCCTGGAATTGCGCTACGGCGGGGTCGATGTCAGCCCACCCATCAGCCAACTCGCCACCATTCCCACGGATGACATCCAGGCTTTCGCCGAAGACCACAAAGTGCAGGTCGTGCAGGCGCGCAGCCAGATCATCCGCCAACTGGACTTCAACAACGACAACCCTGACAGCCCCGTGCACGACCTGCGGGTGCGTCAGGCCATGGCCTGGGCGGTGGACTACGACGGCCTGGTCAATGGCATTCTCGGTGGTGTCGTGGAGCGTGTGTACGGGCCGCTGCCCACGGCCAGTTGGGCGTTCGACCCAGCCATGCAGGCCACGGCCTTTCACCATGACCCGGACAAGGCCCGGCAACTGCTGGCCGAAGCGGGTTACCCGCCAGGCAGGCTGAAGTTGACCCTGTATGGTTTCCAGGGCGCGATGTGGACCAGCGTGGCCACCTTCCTGCAGGCCAACTTCGCTGAAGTGGGCATTGACGTGCGCATCGAGCAGAGCGAGTTCTCGCTGTTGCGCGCCCGTCACGTGGCCGGTCATTTCGATATCGCGCTGGACGGTCGCCAGCCCTGGTACAACGACCCCGATGCCCATATTACCCAGGGCTACCTGTCGAAACTGGCGCGCTCGGCCATGACATTTCGCATGCCGCCCGACCCGGCGCTGGATGACCTGATCGTGCAGGCCCGCAGCGTTGCCGACGCCAGCCTGCGCAAGCAACTGTACAGTCAGCTGCAGCAGCAGCTGATGGCGCGGGTGCCGGCGGTGTACCTGTTCAGCAACAACCTCATCCTGTTCAAGCGTTCCCAAGTGCAGGGCCTGGCGCTCAACAGTGCACCGCCGCTGGTCGAGTACTGGTCGGTGTACAAGGAGGGCCCCGCACCGTGAACAGTTTTCTCGGCCGTCGCCTGTTGACCGCCGTGCCAGTGCTGGTGCTGGTGCTGCTGATGATCTTCACCCTGGCCCGCAACCTGCCCGGCGACCCTGCCGTGGCGCTGCTGGGGCCCGATGCCAGCGAGCAACAGATCAGCGCACTGCGCAGCCAGTTGCAGTTGGACCAGCCGTTGTACGTGCAATTCGGCGCCTACCTGGGGCGCCTGGCGCACGGTGACCTGGGCATGTCGTTGAAGACCGGGCAGCCCGTGCTGACCGAGATCGCCCGGCGTCTGCCGGCTACCCTGGAGTTGACCGTGCTGGCCACGCTGCTGGCGCTACTGGTGGGGATCCCCATGGGGATGGTGGCCGCCGTGCGGGTCGACAGCCTGCTGGACCAGGCCTTGCGCGTGCTGTCGTTGGCGGGCGTGTCGATGCCAGCCTTCGTGCTGGCGCTGATGCTGCAGACGCTGTTCAGCATTCACTTGGGCTGGCTGCCCATTTCAGGGCGCACCAGCCCTTATTACATCACCGAGCCGGTCACCGGCCTGGCCACGCTCGACTTCCTGCTGGCTGGCCAGCCTGCCGCGGCCTGGGACGCCTGCCTGCACCTGCTGATGCCAACCCTGGTGCTGGGCTCGTTCCTGGCCGCGGTGGTGGCGCGCTATGTGCGCAACAGCCTGCTCGAAGCACTGGGCGAACCTTTCGTGCGTACCGCGCGGGCCAAGGGCTTGGGCGAATGGCGGGTGGTCGGCGTGCATGCCCTGCGCAACGCCTTGCTACCGGCCATTACCGTCATAGGCCTGCATTTCGCCGACATGCTCGGCGGCGCCATCCTCACCGAGACCGTGTTCGCCTGGCCGGGGGTAGGGCGCTTCATGCTCGATGCCATTCATAACCGCGACTACCCGGTGCTGCAGGGCACCACCCTGGTGTTCGCGTTGCTGTACATGCTGGTGTCGTTGCTGGTCGACCTGCTTTACGGCGTGGCGGATCCGCGCTTGCGCCACAGGGGGCACTGATGCACGAACTGGTTTACTTTGCCCGCACCAACCGCCTGGCGGTCGCCGGGGCGCTGATGCTGCTGGCCATTTTGGTCGGCATCGCCGTGGTGCCGCTGTGGCTGGCCTACGGGCCCAATACCCTGGCGGTCGGCGAGCGCTTCGTCGCCCCCGACGCCCGGCACTGGCTGGGCACCGACCTGTTTGGCCGCGATGTACTCAGCCGCTTGCTGTACGGCGGGCGCTATACCCTGGCGGTCGGCTGCGCGGTAGTGGCCCTGGCGTTCACCGTGGGCGCCACGTTCGGCACCCTGGCCGGCTACTGCGGTGGCTGGGTTGACGCGCTGATGATGCGCCTGGTGGATGCGCTGCTGTCGTTCCCTTCGCTGGTGCTGGCCATTGCCCTGGCTGCCTGCCTGGGCCCCAGCCTGGTCAATGCCATGCTGGCCGTGGCCATCAGCCTGGCCCCCGGTTTCGCCCGAGTGGCGCGCGGCCAGGCGCTGAGCATCAGTGCGCGGCCCTATGTGGACGCGGCGATCTCCATGGGCCTGCCTCACCCTCACATTCTCTGGCACTACGTGGTGCGCAATGGCCTGGGGCCGCTGTTGGTGCAGGCATCCCTGGCCGTGGGCAGCGCCATCCTGCAGACCGCCAGCCTCGGCTACCTGGGCCTGGGCGCCCAGGCACCGCAGGCCGAATGGGGGGCGGACCTGGCCGCCAACCTGCAATACCTCGACCGCTCGCCGTGGATCGCCCTGGCGCCGGGGCTGGCAATCCTGGCCACGGTGCTGGCTTTCAACCTGATCGGCGACGCCCTGGCCAGCTGGTCGAACCCCAAGACACGGAGTTCACGATGAGTGCACGTTGTGCCCCCGAGACCCTGACGATTGCCCTGGAAAAGGTCGATTTTTTCCCACCCCACCGTGTCACCGACGACACCAGCATCCTGACCCTGAAGAACCTGGTGATGGAGCCGCTATGCCGCTGGCAGAACGGGCAGGTGGCGCCCGGCCTGCTGGGCAGTTGGCAGGTATCGGCGGATGGCCGTCAGTGGCGTTTCGAGATTCGCCCAGGTGCGCGGTTTCACGACGGCGTGGCCTGCCGCGCCGAGCATATCCTGGCCTTCATCGAGGGTATCCTGCAGTCCACCGATACCTTCGGCATGCCCTGGGCATATGCCCGCTACCTGAGCGAGGTTCGGTTCAGTGCCTTGGGCGATACCACCCTGGGCATGCAGTGCGAGACGCCGGTGGCGGATATTCTGGAGATATTCTCGGAGTTCTTCATTTGCCGCTTCGATGAGCAGCAGGCACCGGTGCTGGGCACCGGGCCTTACCGGGTCACGGCGTTCACCGCCGGCCAGCAGGCATGCCTGCAACGGGTGGCCGCGGGCGAGGGGCCTCGGTATCTGGTACTGCGCGCCTGCGCCGACGCCCAGGCCCGCCATGACTGGCTGACCACAGGCGATGTGGACGTCGCCACCCACCTGGAACGTTGTGAGCGGCCCTTGGACTTCCGGACGCCCTGGACCTGGCTGCGCCAGCTCAATACGCTGTCGGTGATGCAGTACCTGAACGCCGCGGACGGCTTGTTCCAGCACCCCCTGGCAAGGCTGGCGGTAAACCACGCGGTCAACGCGCAGGCGATCATCGATGATCTGTTCCAGGGCCTGGGCCAGCCGGCCGCCACGGTGGTCAGCCCCTGGCACAACGGCTTCGTCGAGGCCGGCATCGCGCCCATCAGCCATGACCCGGCCAAGGCCCGGGCCTTGCTCGACCAGGTGGGCGGCAACGCCGAGATCGTGTTGCGCAGCCCCGAATACATGCCGGAAAAAGCCCTGCAGATCACCGAACAGGTGCTGCACGCCTTGCAGGCCGTGGGCCTGCGCGGGCGCATCGAGGTTCAGACCGACCGCCCCGAGTACGCCCGTCAGATCGGCCGCAAGCAGATGGGCGACGTGGCTATCTTCGACTCCTCGCCCCACAGCACTTTCCGGGTGCTCAACGACAAGATTTCCAGCCAGGTGCGCGGCAGCTGGTGGCAGGGCTACCACGATCCGGCCCTCGAACCCCTGATCCTCAAGGCCAACCAGTGCCTGGATGCGCGGCTGCGTGCCCAGGCCTACGGCCAGTGCCTGCGCCGCCTGAACCACAACCCGCCGTGGCTGTACCTGTTCCACCCGGTGGTGGTGGCCGGGGTTCGCCCAGGCTTGCCTGGCCTGGCCCTGGGGGCCAAGGGCGACCTGCTGATTCATCCCTGACCAACCCTTCCCGCACACGAGTTGACGACCATGGCATCGCGTTACCCGATCACCTTTTTCTACTACGACGACCTTGCGCCCATCAGCCAGTTCTACGAGCAGGTGCTGGGCCTGGAGCTGGTGCTGGACCAGGGCGTGGCCCGTATCTACCGCCTGGGCGAGCACAGTTACTTCGGCATCGTCGACGGCCAGCGTGGCCACCTCAAGGCTCAACCCCGCAGCGCAGTATTGCTGACCCTGGTGGACGAGGATGTCGAAGGCTGGCACCAGCGCTTGCAGGCCAAGGGCGTGGCGGGGTTGTCGCCGATCCTGCGGGGCACGTACTGTGAGCATTTCTTCTTTGAGGACCCGGCTGGGTATGCCCTGGAGATCCAGCGCTTTCACAACCCGGCCGTGGCCGAGCTGTTCCGATGAACCTGGCTCAACGGCTGGGCCTGTGGCGCGCACGCTGCCAGGCACTGGGCGCTGACGAGGCGCTTTACCGGGTAGCCGGGCAGCCGGTGGCGCTGGCCGACGGGTACGTGCCGCTGCTGCTCGACTACACCCATGAGGACCGCGCGGCCAAAGGCTTGCGCGCGTTCGTCGCCCACCAGCAGAAGACCCCGCCGGTGTACTTCAGCGCCGCGCAACTGGTCGACGAGGCGCCGCTGTTGCTGTTGCACGGCCCGGCCGGGAGTGGCAAGAGCACCCTTGCCCGGCATCTGCTCAGCCATCTGGCGAGGGGCGAGGCTGTGTTGCCGGTGTACCACCAGGTCACTGCCCCCGTGACGCTGAGCAGCCTGCTGGCCGAGGAGAGTGGCCTGGCGCTGGCGGCCCTGGAGGCCGGGCACACCGTTACCTTGATCATCGACGGCGCAGAACATTGGCAAGCCGAGGCGTTCTTCACCCAGGCAGCCCCTTATGTGATGGTGTTCCCGCGGCTGCGCATGCTGTTGCTGGGCCGCAGCGAGCCGTGCCGCGAGTGGGGGTTGGCGGCGCAATGGCAACGGCACGGGTTGTTGCCATTGCAGGCCGAGCAGCGCCGGGCGTTCATCGCCCAGCGCTGGCCGGCCCTGGCTGAATCCTTCGCGGCCCGCGGCGACGCCCCTCTGCTGTCGCGGCCCGCAGCGTTTGCCCTGGCGCTGGGGGTGGGCGACGCGTCTGGCGAACTGGTTCTGGCCGAACGCGGCGCCCAGGCCGCTGGCGATACCACCCTGCTGCGCAGCCGCTACGTTCAGGACCTGCTCTCGGTGGGGCGGTGGCGTGAGGCTGATGGCCAGGTGTTGGCCGCACACCTGCGCCGCGAACCACAGCGCTGGGCCGAGCCGCTGCTGTATCTGGGCCTGGAGCGGTTGAGGGCCGGTGTGCCGGTTGATGACCTGATCAGCGCCTTGCCTGCGGCCGGCGCGGCCGGGGTGTTGCTGGCCTGCGCCTTGCACCAGCAGGTGCCAGCACCCTCGGCAGCTGCGCGGCAGACGCTGCTGGCAGCGCTGCGGGCCGTGGTTGAAACCGCTCGCGAGCCCCTGGCGTCGCGGGTCAGTGCTGCCCAATGGCTAGCGCGCTGGGGCGACCCACGCAACTTGCAGGCACTGGTCGAGGTGCCCGCGGGCACCCTGACCCTGGGCTCGCTGCGCCATGCCAACTCGGCCCCGGTGGGCCAGGTGCCCATGGCCGCGTACAGGATCGGCCGCTACCCGGTGTGCAACCGGGATTACCTGGCTTTTGTCGCCGCCACCGGCCGCCCCTGGCGCAGCGAGGAGGGCCGCCTGCCCGAGCGCGCCAATGCCCCGGCCGTCGACCTGACCTGGCATGACGCCATGGCCTACTGCGCCTGGTTGACGGCGCAGTGGCGGGCGCAAGGGCGTATCGCTGCCACCGACACGGTGTGCCTGCCCAGTGAGCCGCAGTGGGAATACGCGGCCCGCGGCCCGCAGCCCGAGTCGGTAGAGGCCGATGTCTATCCCTGGGCTGGCCCTTGGGCACCCGACCATGGCAATGGCGAAGAAGCGGCGCTCAACGATACTTGCGCGGTGGGGCTGTTCCCCGCTGGCCGTTCGCCGTGGGGCTGCGATGACTTGTGCGGGCAGGTCTGGGAATGGACTACCACGTTGTGGGGCGAGGACATGGCCACGCCCCGGTTTGCCTACCCTTACGCGGAAGATGGCCGCGAAGCCCCGGATGCCCCGGCCGAGGTGCGCCGGGTACTGCGCGGCGGCTGTTTCTCCAGCCCGGCGTGGAAGGCCTGCTGCACCTACCGTGGCAGCCTGGAACCTGAGGGTTACTGGCGTGGCAACGGTTTCCGCGTGGTGGTCAACGCCGGCTGATCACAGGTGGTGGCACGCCACGCTATGGCCCGGTGCTGCCTCGCGCAGTAGCGGGGCGGCTTCGGCGCAGCGGGCGGTGCGCCGTGGGCAGCGGTCGTGAAAGGCGCAGGCATCCGGCCCGCTCGATACCTGGGGCATCGCCACCACGGCGGTGGTCGGCGTTCCCCGCAGCCGGGGCACCGACTCCAGCAGCAGGCGGGTATAGGGGTGCAGGGGCGTGCGGTACAACGCCTCGCACGGGGCGCTCTCGACGATACGGCCGCGGTACATCACCGCGACCCGCTGGCTCATGTGCCGTACCACCGCCAGGTCGTGGGCGATGAACAGGTAGGCCAGGCCGTGGCGTTCCTTGAGGTCCTGCATGAGGTTGAGTACCTGGGCCTGTACCGACACATCCAGTGCCGACACGGGCTCATCGGCCACGATCAGTCGCGGTTGCAGCGCCAGGGCGCGGGCAATGGCGATGCGTTGGCGCTGGCCACCGGAAAACTCATGGGGGTAGCGCAGCCCGTGGCTGCTGGCCAGGCCGACCTGCTGCAGCAACTCGGCCACCCGGTCGCGGCGATCGCTGGCGCTCAAGCGTGGAGCATGCACCTTGAGTGGTTCCTCCAGGGACTGGGCGACGGTATAGACCGGATTCAGCGAACCGCCGGGGTCCTGGAACACCATCTGCAACTGCGGGCGCCAGGCGTTGAACTGTTTCAGTGGCAGGCCCAGCAGGTCGACGCCGTCCAGGCGTATCTGGCCGCCATCGGCGGGTGTGAGGCGCATCACCAGTTTGCCGGTGGTGGATTTGCCACACCCGGACTCGCCCACCAGGCCCAGGGTCTCGCCGGCCCCCAGGTCGAAGTCCAGGCCGTCGACCACCCGGTGGTGCACGGGCGGCGCGAGCCAGCCACGGCTTGGGCGCGTGTAGTGTTTACGCAGGTCGCGGACCTGCAACAAGGGGAGATTGCTCATCAGGCGGGCTCGGTCAAAGGGTGCCAGCAGCGCACCTGGCGCGTGGCGGTCAGCGCGGCCAGCGCCGGGCGTTCGGCCCGGCAGCGGTCATCGGCGTGGCGGCAGCGCGCGGCGAAGGCGCAGCCCACCGGGCGCTGGTGCAGGTCGGGCACCTGCCCGGCCAGGCCCGGGAGGCGTGCGGGGCTGGCATCGATGTCGGGCATCGACGCCAGCAGCGCACGGGTGTAGGGGTGGGCCGGGCGTTCGAACAGCTGTTGCACCGGGCCCTGTTCAACCACTTGGCCCAGGTACATCACCAGGGCCCGGTCGGCATACTGGGCCACCACCCCCAGGTCATGGGTAATCAACAGCAACGCCATGGCCCGGCGCCGGCGCAGGCCGTCCAGCAGGTGCATGACCTGGCGCTGCACGGTCACGTCCAGGGCGGTGGTGGGCTCATCGGCGATCAGCAGGCGCGGGTTGCAACTGACGGCCATGGCGATCATTACCCGCTGGCACAGGCCACCGGACAATTGGTGAGGGTAGGCCTTGAGGCAATCGGCGGGGTGGGGAATACCCACCTCCGCGAGCAAGCGCAAAGCCTCGTGGTCGGCCTCCCGGGCATCCAGCGGCAGGTGCCGGCACAGGGTTTCGCGCAGTTGCCGGCCGATGCTAAGCACCGGGTTGAGGGCGCTTATGGGGTCCTGAAAAATCATCGCCAGGTCGCGGCCGCGCACCTCGTCGAGCTGGCGACGGCGCAGTTGGCGCAAATCCTGGCCATTGAACAGGATCTGGCCCTGGCTCACCTGGCCGCTTCGGGGTGGGATCAGGCCCATCAGCGACAAGGCAGTGGCGCTCTTGCCGCAGCCGGACTCACCCAGCAGCGCCACCACTTCGCCGGGGTACACGGCCAGGTCGACCCCGGCCACCACGGTGAGGGGGCCGCGACGGCTGTGGAAGCAGGTGTGCAGGTCGCTGACCTGCAGCAACGGGGCAGGGGAGTTCATTCAGCGGCCCTGCAGGCTGGCCTGCAGGCGGTCCAGGCCCTCGGCGAGCAGGGCCCGCGGGCAGCCGAAATTCAGCCGCACGAAGCCAGCGCCGGCTGGGCCGAAGTCCTGGCCGTCACTGAGGGCAACCTTGGCCTGCTGCAGGAAGAACTGCTGGGGGTTGCCCAGCTCCAGCGCACGGCAATCGAGCCAGGCCAGGAAGGTGCCCTGGGGGCTGTGCAAGTGGATGCCGGGAAAGCGCCGGGCCAGTTGTGCGACGAGGAAGTCACGGTTGCCTTGCAGGTAGGCATTGGCCTGTTGCAACCAGTCGCCTGCCTGGGCGTAGGCGGCCTGGGTGGCCACCAGGCCCAGCACGTTGACGCTGTCGACCATGCCTTGGCGGCTGGCGTTGAAGCGCTGGCGCAGCTCGGGGTCCTGGATGATCGCGAAGGCGGTCTTCAGCCCGGCAATGTTGTAGGCCTTGCTGGCTGACATCAGGGTGACCGTGCGCCGGGCGATCTGCGGCCCCAGGGCGGCGATGGGGGTATGCCGACGGCCGTCGAAGAGGATGTCGGCATGGATCTCGTCGCTGATCAACAGCAGGTCGTTGGCCACGCAGGCGTCGGCGATGGCGTGCAACTCAGCGCGCTCGAAGACCTTGCCCAGCGGGTTGTGCGGGTTGCTCAGCAGGAACGCGCCGGCGCCGCGGGTGGCGCTGGCCAGGCGCGCCGGGTCGACGCTACCGTCGGCTTCGAATGGCAGTCGCACCGGCGTCTGTTGCCAATACCCGGGGGACGACAGCAGCGGCTGATGGTTGGGGGTTTGCACCACCACCCCCGCGCCCGGAGCCAGCAGGCCCTTGAGGGCCATGCTGATGCCGGGTTCGACGCCAGGCAGGAACACCAGGTCCTGGGCGTCGATGGTCCAGTCATAGGCCTGGGCCATGTGGCGCACCAGGGTCTGGCGCAGCTCGTCCTGGGCCACGCTGTAGCCCAGCAGCGGATGCTGCAGGCGTTCGCCCAGGGCCTGGACAATGGCTGGCGCCACGGCGAAGTCCATGTCGGCCAGCCACAGGGGCAGCACCTGCGGACCGTACTGCGCCCATTTGCGGCTACCGGTGTGGTGGCGGTCCCACAGGCGGTCAAAATCGTGAGTCATGCGGGCAATCTCGTCGGCGGGGGCGGCGGCTTGGCCACCACCCCCGGTGGGGTCAGAACGTGTAGTTCAGCTTGGTGTAGTAGAACGCACCATTGGCGCCGTACGGCGACAGGCCGGTGTCGTAGGGTAGCTCGTTGCGCAGGTACTGGTCGTTGCTGGATTTGACTTTGCTGGGGTACTGGTCGAACAGGTTGTCGGCTCCCGCGGTGAGGGTCCAGTTGCCCAGGCGGTAGCTGACCGACGCGTTGGTGATCCAGCGTGCGGCATAGCGCTGTGGCTCGATCCCGGCCGCGTAGGGGTAGGAGGAGGGCGAGCGGGTCACGGCGCCATAGCGAGTCTGGTTGACCATCACGCTCCAGCGGTCATAGCTCCAGTCGGCGGTCAGCGAGTACTTGGTGCGTGGTGTGGCGTCGGTCAGCAGGCTCTGGCTACCCGGCCCGAACAGCTGGGACGAGGGCGAGTACTGGCTGAGCACACTGTTGCTGTTGTTGATCGACAGCACCCGGGTCTTGTTGTAGTTGGCGCTGGCCGACAGGTTCAGCTTGCCGAATTCCTGCAGGTCGAAACGGTGGCTGCTGACCAGGTCGATGCCGCGGGTCTGGGTCTTGGCCGCGTTGACGAAGAACTGCGCGGCGGTCACCTGCTGGCCCGGCACGGTACCGTTGAAGTAGTCGGACAGGGCGGAACCGGTAGGCATCAGGATCTTGTCGGAATACAGGATCTGGTTGTCGATGGTGATCTGGTAAGCGTCGACGGTCAGGTCCCAGTCCTTGGTCGGCGACCACACCAGGCCCAGGCTCAGGTTATTGGATTTCTCCGGCTTCAGGTCCTGTGCGCCCAGGGCGCGCGCGGCGGCGCTGTCCACCGCGTAGGTGCCCGACTGGGTCAACTGCTGGTTGACGATGCTGGTGTTGATGGACTGGTAATGCTGTTGAGCCAGGGACGGGGCGCGGAAGCCATTGGACAGGGTGCCGCGCAGGGCCAGGGTATTGGTCAACTGGTAGCGCAGCGAGAGCTTGCCCGAAGAGGTGGAACCCACGCCTTCGTTGTAGTCCTCGTAACGCCCCGCCAGCCCTACGGACAGCTTGTCGGTGAGGTCGGTTTCCAGGTCCACGAAGGTGTTCAGGCTGTCGCGGCTCCAACTGCCGGTCTGGTCCGGGGTGGTACCGGTGCGGATCTGCGCACCAGCCGCCGAGCCGTTGAGCGCGTAATAGGACGACGGCTCGCCGGCCCCGATCTTGTAGCCCTCGCGGTGCACGCCGGCGCCCCAGGTGAAGGACAACGGGTTGGGCAGGAAGCCCAGCTTGAATTCCTTGCTCCATTCGGTGCCCACCTGGGCGTCGGTGGAGGTGTATTTACCCAGGTAGAAGTGGGTAGGGCTGTAGCCGTAACTGTTGTAGTAGGAAACGTTGAGGGTGTTCCAGGCGTTGAGTTTTACCTCGTTCTCGCCGTAGCTGGCGTAGGTTTTCCAGTCCCAGTCGGCGGCGTTGTGGCCCTTGAAGCCCAGGGTGGTCTGCAGGTCGTTGCTGGTCACCACCTGTTCGGGCAGATAGCCGTTGGGGTAGATGGCCTTGATGTTGCGGCTGTTGTTCTGGGTGCGGTAGTTACCGTAGGTGGTTTCTTCACGCTGGCCCAGAATCACGTTCCCGTAAGTGGTGATGTCCGGGGACAACTGGTACTGGAAGTTCAGCGCGCCCTGGTAGTCGGTTTCCGGTGAATCGCCGCGGTTCTGGTAGGCATAGCCACCATCGGCCGCCGCGGTCTGGGCGTTCTGGTCGCCGAACTGGGCGCGGTTGGTGCCGTCGAGGTTCGCTGCATTGAACGAGAACCGTGCCCAGCCGGGGTGTTCGTCGGTGCCGATGTCCAGGCCGTAGCTGCCTGCCAGGCTGCGGTGGATACCGTCGCCTTCCTTGGTCTTGCCGAACTCGGCTTCGATACTGTTGGCGCCAGGGGTGGCACCGTGCTTGAGGATAATGTTGACCACCCCGGCGATGGCGTCGGAGCCGTACTGGGCCGAGGCGCCGTCGGTGAGCACCTCGATGTGGTCAATGGCCGACGTCGGGATCGACGCCACGTCAACGGGCGCCGAGCCGCGGGCCAGGTCACTGTTGAGGTTGACGGTGGCGGAGGTGTGGTAACGCACCCCGTCCACCAGCACCACCACCTGGTTGGGCGACAGCCCGCGCAGGATGAACGGCCGCTGCAGGCCGGCGGCGCCCTGGTTGAAGCGCGGGAAGGTCACCGCAGGCAGCAGCGCGCTCAGGGCGCTGCCAATGTCCGAGTAGCCGCTGGACTGCAGCTCCTTGCTGGAAATGACCTGGATCGGCGCCAGGGACTCGGCCACGGTGCGGCCGGTCTGGCGGGTGCCGGTGACCACGACTTTCTGCAGTTGCGTGTCGGCGCTGCTGGTGCTGTCGTCACTGCTCGCCTGGGCGGCGAGTGCCGCGGCCGGGGTGTTGATGGCGCACAGCAGCAAGCCCAGTGTGGTGGTCCTGGAAAGACCGGAGCCGGTTGGCTTCATGAAGGTGTAACTCCCCTAAAGGTGCAACGGAACGTTTAAAAGCTCCCTTTTCCTGTGTAGGGTCATCTGGGCGCAGAAACCCGTCCCGCGTCGTGGTTGCCGCGCGGGTTGGGTGGTACAGCAAGGTTCAGCCCCTAGCCGGGCTGCGAGCCCTGGGCAACAGGTAGCTCGGGGTCGGCGCTCCAGGCCGACCAGGAACCGACGTACAGCGGTGCCTGAACACCGATGCAGGCCAGCGCAAGAATGGCGTGCGCGGCCGATACACCGGCGCCGCAGTACACCCCCGCCGGGCGTGTGCCATCCACGCCCAGGGCGAGGAAGCGGGCGCGCAGGGCGTCGTTGTCCAGGAATGTGCGGTCGGCCTGCAGCAACTCGGCGGCCGGCAGGTTGAGCGCCCCGGGAATGTGCCCGCGCGGTGGCTGCCCGGCCACGCTGGGGCCGCCTTGGTAGTTGGGCGCGATGCGGGTGTCCAGCAGTACACCGTCGCGGGCCAGCAGGCGGCTTTGGGCGGCGGTCAGTTGCGCCAGGTGGCCGGCGCTGAGGGTGACATCGCCCCGGGCGGGGGCCGGCCCGGCAACGTTTTCAGTGGGCAGGCCGGCGGCTTGCCAGGCGTCGAAGCCGCCATCGAGCAGGCGTACCCGAGCCAGCCCGGCCCAGCGCAGCGTCCACCAGGCGCGGGCCGCCTGTAGCCCACCATCGTGGTCATACACCACCACGGTGCTGCCGTGGCCAATGCCCCAGGCGCGCGCCTTCTGTTCCAGCTCGACGAGGGTGGGCAGGGGGCGCGAGCCCAGGCGGCCGCCACCGGGGGCGGCGAAGTCTTCGGCCAGGTCGCTGTCCTGCGCGGTGGGGATGCGTTGACGCTGAGCGCGGGGCACCACGCTGTCGGTGTCCGGGCTGTGCACGGCGAGCACGACTGGCGGCTGGAGGCTGGCCAGCTCGGCGGCCAGCTGCGCGGCGCTGATCAGTACCTGGTGGCGTGAAAGGGCGGTAGTGGTCATAGGGAGATGTCCGGGTATTCGGCGGCCATCAATGATTGCAGCAGGCCCTTGCGGGTGCTTTCAATGTGCTGGCTCATCACGGCGCGGGCCTGATCGGGGTCTGCTGAGCGCAGTACATCGAGCAGGTCGTGGTGCTCGCGGTTGGTCTCGGAATTGATGTCGCGGGCCTGGGCGCCCAGGTGGAAGAAGCGCTCGCCTTCCTCCAGGTGGCTGACCACCAGCGCATGCAGGCGCGGGTTGCCGGAAGCCTGGCTGATGGCCAGGTGAAACTCGCGGTTGGCGTCGACGAAATCTTCACGGCTCTTGTTTTCCTCCAGCCGGTAGGACGCATCGGCCAGGGTTTCCAGCGCGGCGAAATCGTCGGGCTTGAGATGGCGGGCGGCCAGCGCCGCGGCATCGCCTTCCAGCACGGCGCGAATGTGGAACAGGTCGTTGATGGCCTTGATGGTCACCGGAGCAATCCGGTAGCCCCGGCGCGGGTAGCTCTCTACCAGGCCTTCCAGGCACAGGCGCATCAGCGCCTCGCGAACAGGAGTCTTGCTCATCTCCAGGCGTTCGGACAGCTCCTGCTCGGACACTTCCAGCCCAGGCGGCATCTGGCAAGTGATGATCTGGCTGCGCAGGGCGGCGTACGCCTGTTCAGTCAGCGACTTGCCTGAACGCGGGGTAACGGCCTGTTTGTCGAGTGGTGGGGTGGCGTGCCTGGCCATGAGCAGATCCATTCCTGGTAGATATTTTTCGTAATATATCACGGAAAATATCTAAGGCACTGTGGGGCTTGGAACGTGTGGTTCTATGGTTAGATCAAGCGCCGCGCAGGCGACGCTTGATCGCGGAAACACTACGGCGTCGACCACGGGTACCCGTGGAGCCAAAAGCCCCTTCGCTTCACCTTCCTTTCTCCGTGCTCCGCTATTGACAGTCGCGCCTCCCGTGCTTTTAACTTGTACGACAACTTAGGCCGAAAGCAAAGGATCTTTCCATGGCTCTCCCTTCTGTCTCGTAGCGTAATAGCGCCAAGGTATGACCCGATATCAATGCTTGCTTTCATGCTTGTATGATGTCTAAGGGGTGGCTCACCGAACAGCGCCTCCCGCCCAATAAAAACAATCAGGGTGATCGGTAACCGCATGACGACGAAAACACGCGTGACTCGCGAAGCCGTGGGCGTTCGCGCCACGGTCAGGCACCTGCGCTGGTGGATGCTGGGCCTGTTCCTGCTGGGGGTGACGGTCAATTACATCACCCGCAATTCCCTGGGCATTCTGGCGCCGGAGCTCAAGACCGAGCTGAGCATGAGTACCCAGCAGTACTCCTACGTGGTGGGTGCGTTCCAGTTGGCTTACACCTTCTTCCAGCCGTTGTGTGGCTGGCTCATCGACGTGGTGGGCCTCAAGGTCGGCTTCATGCTCTGCGCCACGGTATGGGCAGTGGTGTGCATGGCGCATGCCGGGGTCGGTACCTGGTTGCAACTGGCGTTGCTGCGTTTCTTCATGGGCGGCGCCGAAGCGGCGGCCACGCCCGCGACCGCCAAGACCCTGGGGGAGTGGTTCCCGCGCAAGGAACGGCCGGTAGCGGCCGGTTGGGCCGGGGTCGGTTTTTCGGTGGGTGCCATGCTGGCGCCGCCCATTATCGTGATGGCCCATGTGTCATTTGGCTGGCGTGGTGCGTTCATGTTTTCCGGGGTACTGGCAGCCACCTGGGTGGTGCTGTGGTGGTGGCTGTACCAGGCGCCGCAGCGCCACGGGCGGCTCAGCGACAGCGAGCGCGCCCTGATCCTTCAGGACCAGGAACCGGAGCTGCCGCGCCAACCATTACTACCCACCTTGCGCTCGGTGCTCGGTAACCGGCGTTTCTACGGTATCGCGATACCTGCCTTCATGGCGGAGCCGGCGTGGGCCGTACTGAGTTTCTGGGTGCCGTTGTACCTGGCCAACGAGCGTGGCATGGACCTCAAGCAGATCGCCTTGTTTGCCTGGGTGCCTTTTCTGGCCGCCGACCTGGGCAGTGTCGCCAGCGGTTACCTGACTCGCCTGTACACCCGCCTGTTCGGCTGTGCGCGAGTCAACGCGGTGGTGGCCAGCTCCGCCAGTGGCGCGGTGCTGATGCTGTCGCTGGCCGGCGTGGCGCTGACGCGCGACCCTTACGTGGCCATCGCGCTGATCTCCATCGGCGGTTTCGGCCACCAGATCATCTCCTGCATGCTCAGCGCCCTGGTGGTCGAGACCTTCGACAAAAGCCAGATGGCCACGGTCAACGGCATGCGCGGCTCGTGCGCGTGGATCGCCAGCTTCCTGTTCTCTCTGGTGATCGGCCTGACCACCGACACCTTCGGCTTCGACCCGATCTTTATCGCCATGGGCTTCTTCGACTTGCTCGGTTGCCTGTTCATGGTGCTGTTCATTGCCGAGCGCCGCACCGCGCGCGCCGTCACCGCTACCCCTGCCACCTGAAATACGGGACTGACTGATGAAAACCCTGAAGCATTGGACGCTGGAGCACCGAGGCCCGCATCATGTGGCCCTGAAGGTCGATGGCCGTCATTTGTTCTGCCTGTACGTGCTGGAAACCTCGATGTTCCGCGTGCTGGTCAAGCGCCAGGGGGAACTGGCCCTGGACCGTACCTGGTCCATCGCGCCCGACCAGGATGTGCCCTGGGAAGGCCGGCCCCGCGAGAGTCTGGAAGGGTTCGGCTTGCCGCCGTTTACCTTCGACCAGCACGAACACGGCCTGACCCTGGCCACCGAGCGCCTGCGGGTAACCGTGCACCAGCCGTTGTGGTTGCAGTGGGAGTACCGTGACGAACACGACACCTGGCAGCCGCTCGCCGACGACCGTCCCACCAGCGCCTATTGGCTGGGGGCGGGCGGGCAAGGTGTCGCGCACTACCAGCGCCGCCAACCCGACGACCATTACTACGGCCTGGGGGAGAAAACCGGTGATCTGGAACGCAGTGGCCGTCGCTTCGAGATGCGCAACCTCGATGCCATGGGCTACAACGCCGCCAGCACCGACCCGCTGTACAAGCACATCCCGTTCACCATCACCCGGCGCGCCGGCGTCAGCTTCGGCCTGTTCTACGACAACCTCAGCAGCAGTTGGCTGGACCTGGGCAACGAACTGGACAACTACCACGCGCCGTATCGCCGCTACGAAGCCCAGGCCGGGGACCTGGACTATTACCTGTTCCTGGGCCCGCGCGTGCTCGACGTCACCAAAGCCTTCGTGCGCCTGACCGGCAAGACCCTGTTCGGGCCCAAGTGGAGCCTGGGTTACAGCGGCTCCACCATGCATTACACCGACGCCCCCGATGCCCAGCAGCAGTTGCTGAAGTTCATCGAGCTGTGCCGCGAACACCAGATTCCCTGCGACTCGTTTCAATTGTCTTCCGGGTACACCTCCATTGGCGACAAGCGCTACGTGTTCCACTGGAACCACGACAAGGTGCCGGAACCCCGCGCGCTGAGCGAGGCCTTTCACGCTGCCGGCTTGAAGTTGGCGGCCAACATCAAGCCGTGCTTGCTGCAAGACCACCCGCAGTACGCCCGTGTGGCCGAGCAGGACCTGTTCATTGCCGACTCCGAAGGTGACCTGCCGGAGCGCTCGGTGTTCTGGGACGACGAAGGTTCGCACCTGGACTTCACCAACCCCGCGACCATCGCCTGGTGGCAGGCCAATGTCACCGAGCAGTTGCTGCGGTTGGGCATCGACTCGACCTGGAACGACAACAACGAGTACGAGGTGTGGGACGGCGACGCCCGCTGCCACGGTTTCGGCCGCCCCATCGCCATCAAGCTCATTCGCCCGGTGATGCCGTTGCTGATGATGCGCGCGTCCATGCAGGCCCAGCAGCGTTTCGCCCCGCACAAGCGCCCGTACCTGATTTCCCGTTCAGGTTGCGCTGGCATGCAGCGTTACGTGCAAACGTGGAGTGGCGACAACCGCACCAGTTGGCAGACCCTGCGCTACAACACGCGCATGGGCCTGGGCATGAGCCTGTCGGGCTTGTACAACATCGGTCATGATGTTGGCGGGTTCAGCGGTGCCAGGCCCGACGCCGAGCTGTTCGTGCGCTGGGTGCAGAATGGCGTGATGCACCCGCGTTTTACCATCCATTCCTGGAACGATGACCACAGTGTCAACGAGCCGTGGATGCATGCCCAGGTGACACCGGCGATTCGCGCCGCGATCAACCTGCGCTACCGGTGGCTGCCGTACTTCTACACGCTGTTGTGGCAGGCCAGCGTCGATGACGAGCCGATGTTGCGCCCGACCTTCCTCGACCATGAGCATGATGAGCGCACGTTTGAGGAAACCGACGACTTCATGCTTGGCCGTGATGTGCTGGTGGCCAGTGTGGTGACCCAGGGCGAGGTGGCCCGCGCGGTGTACCTGCCGCGTAATGAACTTGGCTGGTACGACTACCACAGCGGCCAGTGGCATGCGGGCGGGCAAACGGTGGTGCTCGACGCCCCGCTGGACCGGTTGCCGCTGCTGGTACGCGCGGGGGCTGCCTTGCCGTTGTCGGCGCGTTGCGCGGCAGTGGATGTCGCCCGGGATGACCAGCGCGAACTGCTGCTGTTCGCCGCGCCGGGCGTCGGGGAAGGGCGTGGGCAGTTGTTCGAGGACGACGGGGAAAGCCATGGCTGGCAGCAAGGCCATGCGCTATGGCTGGATTGGACCTTGCGCAGTGATAGCCAGCGCATCGACCTGACCATTACCCAGCGCGGCGATTTCCGCCCGGCCTGGCAAGCCCTGGCCGTCACTTTGCGCCCAGGCGAAACCCGGCCGTTGTACATCAATGGCCAGGCCACCGACCGTTACCCCCTGATCCGCCCGTAGACACCAGGGGACCTGGCCGCATCACGAACGCGCAGGCCACCGCGGCCTCACGGCCGCTAGGCCGTGGAAACCGTGTAGGACCGGGCGAAGCTCGGGAAGGGGCCCGCCAGGTCGACCGCGTTGTCCGCTTCCCGACCTGGCGCCCGGTCCTGCAACGGCGCGCGCGAACCTGGCGCGTGCATCGCCGACGCGGCCACGGCAACCCTGTGGGACCGGGCGAAGCTCGGGAAGGGGCCCGCCAGGTCGACCGCGTTGTCCGCTTCCCGAGCTGGCGCCCGGTCCCACAACGGCACGCGCGAGCCTGGCGCGTGCATCGCCGACGCGGCCACGGCAACCCTGTGGGACCGGGCGAAGCTCGGGAAGGGGCCCGCCAGGTCGATCGCGTTGTCCGCTTCCCGAGCTGGCGCCCGGTCCCACAACGGCACGCGCGAGCCTGGCGCGTGCATCGCCGACGCGGCCACGGCAACCCTGTAGGACCGGGCGAAGCTCGGGAAGGGGCCCGCCAGGTCGATCGCGTTGTCCGCTTCCCGACCTGGCGCCCGGTCCTGCAACGGCGCGCGCGAACCTGGCCGTCTGCCGCCGACGTGGCACACACGCCCCCGTAGCGGCCGGCCCGCTGTCAGCCTTTGGCCGCCCCATCCTGCGCCGCCTGCAGCACACGCAGCAGGTTGCCGCCCCAGATGTTGGCCAGATCCTTCTCGCTATAGCCGGCGTCCAGCAGGCGCTGGCTGATCTTCGGCAACTGGCTGACGTCCTCCAGCCCCGTCACGCCACCACCACCATCCCAGTCGGCACCGATGCCCACATGCTCCGGCCCCACCACCTGCAGAATGTGCAACAGGTGCTTCATGAACACGTCCAGGTCGGCCTTGGGTTGCGGGTACTTCGTGTCGATGGCGTGGTAATCCTGGTACAGCGCATGGCTCTGCTCCGGGCTCAGCGCGGCCAGGTTGTGGAAACGTGCGCCGAGGGCGGCCAGGGCCTTGTTGCGCTCCGGGTTGGGCTTGAGCGGTACCAGGTAGTCGCTGTAGGTATTGACCTGCACCACCCCGCCCTTGGCGGCCAGTTGGCGCAAGCGCGCGTCATCGAGGTTGCGCGGGTGCGGGTTGACCGCGCGGCTGCTGGAATGCGAGGCAATGATGGGCGCGGTGGACTGCGCCAGTATCTGGTCGAACACCGCGTCGCTGGCATGGGACACGTCCAGCAGAATACCCAGGCGGTTGGCCTGGGTCACCAATTGCCGGCCCTCCGGGCTCAGGCCTTTCCAGTGCGGGAGCGCGGTGGCCGAGTCGGCCAGTTCGTTGTCGGCGAAGTGCACCAGGCCGAGCATGCGCAGGCCTTGGCGGTAGTAGGTGTTCAGCAGGGCAGGGTCGGCGGCCAGCGGCTCGGCGTTTTCCATGCTGATGAACACCACGCGCTTGCCTTGGGCGGCGATGCGCCGGGCGTCTTCGGGGGTGAGTGCGAGGGCGAAGGTGTCCGGGTTGCGGTCGATCATGTCGCGGATGCGCGTCAACGTCGCCAGGCCGTAGGCGCTGGCGTACGCGCGGCCTTCATCGGTCAGCGGTTGCTGAGGCGTGTATACCGCGAAGAAGCCACCGTCCAGCCCGCCGTCGATCATGCGCGGCACGTCCACCTGGCTACCGTCCTGGCGGTAGTCATGGCGTTGGGTGATGTCCCAGCCGGGGCGGGTCAGGTCCAGGGGGGTATCCAGGTGGCTGTCCAGCACCAGTAAGCGCTGGTGCAAGGCCAGGGTGGCGGGGCTCACTACCGTGTCATCGGCGTGGGCCAGCCAGGGCAGCAAGGCCAGGGTCAGGGCGCAAAGGCGCAGGTGCATATCAGAACTCCATGCTCAGGGTGGTCTGGAAGGTGCGTGGCGAGCCGGGGCGGTACGACGCCGCGCCGTCGCTGGTGGTGTAGATGTAGCCCAGGTAGTCCTTGTCGAAGAGGTTGTCGAGGTTGAAGCGCAGCTTCACGTTCTTCAGCGGGCCGTAGTGCACTTGTTGGCCGCCCAGGTCCAGGTAGGCGCTGTACACGGTGTAGCCGGGCACCGATTCGGTGTTGGTGAAGTTGCTATAGCGCTCGCCGGTGAAACGCCCGGTGAAGTTCAGCAACGCCCAGGGCGCCAGCTCGTAGGTGACCCCGGCCTGAGCCATCCAGCGCGGGCTGTCGGGCACGTCGTTGCCGCGCAGGGACAGGCCCGCGGCATCGTTCTTGAACGTGGACTTGTTGTAGGTGGCGCTGCCGTTGAACACCACCTTGCTGCCCAGCACCGGGGGTTTCCACTGGCCGCTCAGCTCACTGCCGTAGGCCACCACCTTGCCGACGTTCTGGTAGTAGGTTTCAACCTGGCTGCTGCCCGGCACCGGCGAGGCGAACGACTGCAGGCGGTTGTCAAAGTCGGTGCGGTACAGCGCCCAGGCCGCGTTGAAGGTGGGGTGGTTGAGGCGGTAGCCCACTTCGTAGTTCTTCGAGCGCTCCGCCTCGGGCGCCGGTACCGATGGGCTGCCGGCACGGTAGATGTCATCGGCGCCGCGGGGCAGGGCCATGTTTTCCGAGTACGAGGCGAACACCTGGCTGTCACCGGTCAGGTTGTACACCAGGCCTACCTGCGGCAGGAACGCGTCGTTCCATTCAGTGCTCAGGCGCGGCTGGCGCTCGTTGATGTAGTCGCCCGCGTTGCGGTAGCCCTCGATGCGGTAGTCCAGGTGCAGGCTCTTGAAGCCGTATTGCAGGCGCAGGCGTTCGTCCAGCAGGGACCAGGTGTCTTTCACATGAAATTGCAATGAGTTGCGCGTGGAGGTGAAGTCACCCTGCAAGTGCACCGGTTCATCCAGCAGGGGCTCGCCGTCGGGGCTGCCGTCGCTGAGGTTGTAGCGCGCCTGCTGGCGGTTGAACACGTCGGTCTCGGCCCACAGGCCGGTGTCGATTTCGTGCTGGCCGGTATTCCAGCGCAGGCCGGTCAGCCCGCCGAAGCGGTGGCCGCTCAGGGACGACAGGCCGTATTGCACGCCATTGGGCTCATACAGCCCGGCGACATTGCTTTCAGCGTTGTGCAAGGCCAGTGAAGTGGCGTAGGACTCGGGAGACACGCCGAAGCCTTTCTTGGCCTCGTAGTACAGGGTGGTGTAGTTCGTCAGGTCCGGGCTGATCTCGAAGGTGCCGCCCAGGCTGGTCAGGGTATCGCGCCGCTGGTTCACCGCCTGCTTGTAGTACTGGTTGTAGTTGGGGTTGCTGTAGCGCACCCCCGGCACGGTTTCGGCCAGGGTGGGCACGCTCCCCAGGTAGGCGAAGTCGCGGCCCGAGCGCCCGAACGGGTCGTTGGCGGTGCCGTGGTACTGAGCCAGGGTGATGGACGGCGAGTCGTAGTCGTAGAACGAGTTGTACACCGAACGCAGCCACACCTCATTGTGGTCGCCGAAGCGGTAGCGCACCTTGGCCTCGATGTGTTCGCGGTCGATGGTACCCGGTCCGCGCCACAGGTCGCCGTCGATTTTCGAGCGGCTGACGTATGCCGACAGGCCCTGGTACTCGCCGCTCTGCAGCTTGACGAAACTGCGCCGCAGGCTGTCGCTGCCCAGGGTATAGGAGACGTTGGCCCCGGGCGTGGGGGTGGGGTTGCTGGTCTGATAGTCCACGTACGGGCCCAGGGAGGCATAGCCCGCCTGGGACACGTCACCGGCCCCGGTGGAGGCGGTGACCCGCTCGGTGTTCTCGTTGTCGACGTAGCGGTAGATAGGGCTGCCGCCGAACTGGTCGGTACGCCCCAGGGGCACACCGTCGATGGAGAAGCCGATCTGCTGCAGGTTGAAGGCGCGCACGAATACCGAGTTGCCGAATTCGTACAGGCCCAGGGCGTCGTTGACCTGCACGTTGAAACCCGGCAGGTTCTCCAGCATCTTCAGCCCCGAGGTGCCGGCAGGCGCTGACAACAGCGCCTGGTGGGAAATGGCCAGGGTATTGCTGATCTTGTCTTCGCCGATGGCCGCGCTGGCCTCGGTGACGCGCGCGCCCACCACTTCCACCTTGTCCAGGCGTGGTTCGGTGGCGGTGTCGTCCGCCGCCCACGCGGGGTCGGCGAACAAGCTGCCCAGCAACAGGCCGCCGAGCAGGCAAGGGGCCTGGCGGGTGGGCCATGGCAGAAATTTACGAGAGGGCAGGGTCATTGTCTGTCCTTGGCAATGGCAATAGGGGACAAGGCCTGGCGTGGCCTCGGGGAGCGAGCTCCTCGAGCACCTTGAGCAACGAGAGGGGAAAGTTTTCAGTGGTGTTCTAGATTGTTTGGTTTGCCCCTTAGAACAGGTACATTTTTTATAATCAAATAGCGTCATTATCAGGTTTTTTGTTCTTTTATCCCGCGCCTCGGGCTGGGGCAGACTGGCGGCACCTGCAGGACGCAGGTCAACCTCAACCCGGCAGGCCCACCACCTTCTCGTCCGTTGGCGTGTGCAGTCCATGAAGACGATGGACCTATGGATTCGAACGCAGTACTCAAGACCCGACTGATCGGGCAGATTTTCCAGCAACACTACGCCTGGCTGTGTAGCCGGCTTGCCTACCGTACGGGCTGCAGCCACAGTGCCGAAGACCTGGCCGCGGAGACCTTTCTCAAGGTCTGGATGCTGCCCGACCCCGGCGCCATTCGCGAACCGCGCGCCCTGCTGACCACCATCGCCCAGCGCCTGCTGTACGAGCGCTGGCGCCGCCGCGATCAGGAAAAGGCCTGGCTGGACGAAGTGGGCGAAGGCCCTGAGCACTTGCAAGCCTCGCCCCAGGAGCAACTGATGCTGGTCGAAAGCCTGACCGCCATAGACCGCCGGCTCGATGGCCTGTCCGGGCAGGCCAAGGCGGTGTTCGTGCACAGCCAGCTGGAGGGCATGACCTATGCGCAGATCAGCCTGCGCCTGGGCTTGTCCCTGGGGCGTATCCACCAACTGATGACCCTGGCACTGGGCTGTTTCAATTCGCCGGCGGCCACTGTTGGTACAGCAACAGTGAATCAGCACAGTGGCCGCCGCGAGCGTGCCGAGCCTGTGGCCCAGGCGCATTGAGTGCCCGTGGGCATTGAACGGGTGAACCTGGCCCGGTTTGTGAAAGCAGGTAGCCATTGCCCTCGGAAAGGACCTCATTGATGACTGATCAACACCCCCAAGCCGCTGGCCGTATTGCCGCGGCGCCCCGGGAACCGGCCCGGGTGATCCGCAGCGACGCCGAGGCCATCGAGGTGGCCCGGCACCTGGCTGAAGACTTTGCCCGCGAAGCCGTGGAGCGTGACCGGCTGCGGCGCTTGCCCTGGGATGAACTGGAGCGTTTTTCCCAGAGCGGCCTGTGGGCCATTACCGTGCCCCAGGCCTACGGCGGCGCGGGTGTGTCCTGGGTAACGGTGAGCGAGGTGATCGCCACGGTCTCGGCCGCCGACCCGTCGCTGGGGCAACTGCCGCAGAACCATTTCGGCGTGGTCAACAACCTGCTGCTGACCGGCAGCGAGGCGCAGAAGCAGGCCTACTTTGCCAAGGTCTTGGCCGGCTACCGCTTCGGCAACGCGTTTTCCGAGGCCAAGAGCAAGCAGGTCACCGCCTTTGAAACCCGCGTGGAGTTTGACGGTGACCGTGTGCGGCTGAACGGTGAGAAGGCTTACTGCACCGGTGCGTTGTTTGCCCACATCGTGCCGGTGGCCGGTGTCGATGAGCAGCAACGGCCCTTCATTGCCTTCGTGCCACGTGATGCCCACGGGCTCACCATCATCAATGACTGGGATGGCTTCGGCCAGCGCATCACCGCCAGCGGCCGTGCCCTGGTGGATGACGTCACGGTACCTGCCGGTGATGTGATCCCCGCCTGGAAGGCCTATGACCAGCCCACTGCCGATGGGCCGGTGTCGCAGATCATCCAGGCGGCGGTGGACACCGGCATTGCCCGGGGGGCGTTCGCCGCCACGTTGGAGGTCGCCCGCCAGGCACGGCCATGGCCGGACAGCGGCCTTGAGCATGGCTGGCAGGACCCCCACAGCCAGGCGCTGATCGGCGACCTGGCTTGGCGCCTGGCCGCGGCCGAAGCCATTCTGCGCAAGGCCGGCGAAGCCGTGGACCAGGCCCTGGCCGAGCCGAGCGAAGCCAGCGTGGCCCGGGCTTCAGTGGTGGTGGGGCAGGCCAAGGTGTTGTCTACCGAGATCGCCCTGCTGGCCGCCAGCCGGCTGCTGGAACTGGGTGGCACCCGCACCGTCAGCGAGCGCCGCGGCCTGGACCGTTTCTGGCGCAATGCGCGCACCCATACCCTGCATGACCCGGTGCGCTGGAAATACCACTTGATCGGCAATGCCCACCTCAACGGCGTTCACCCGCCGCGCCATGCCTGGAATTGAAGGAGCCCCCATGTCTGAATCCCTCGTACACGCCGACCTGCTCGTGGCCCGCGATGCCGCGGCCAGCCTGGCCGAGCACGTCAAGGCCAATGGGCTGAACCAGGACCCGCTGGTGATTGCCGCCATCGGTGATCTGCAAGTGCGCATCGAAGCCGCCGAGGCCTTGCTGCAGGGCGTCGCCGAGGGTTCGCCCACGGTCGTGCTGCAGGCGCGTCTGGCGGCGCGTCATGCCCAGGCGCGGGCCCGCGAGCTGCACCTGGACCTGACGGGCCGGGTGCTCGACGCCGGCCTGCCGGACGAGCCGCTGTCGACCTTGCTGCGCCGGCTGGGCGACCATCACCTCAACCTGCCGGTGTAGCAGTGGCTGCGGCCGCGACGCGGCGCATACGGTGTGCCTGGTGCTGCGCAGCGCCAGTGATGCGGCCATGGCCGCTACTACTGTTATTACTTATAGGAATTAATAAATAATATTATATTCCTTTTGGTTTTTTCGCCGTGCTGCAAGACTTCCTGCCTCGGGCGCTTCGCCCAACTGCCCATACAGGAAGTCGACACTCCATGAAAAAACTGACTGCCCTTGCTGCACTGTCCCTGGCGTTGCTGTCCGGCATTGCCCATGCCGACCGCCTGGAAGACATCAAGAAAGCCGGTGTGCTGCGCGTAGCTGCCTTCGACAGCAACCCGCCCTTCGGCTTCGTCGATGCCAAGACCCACCAGATCGAAGGCCTGGACGTGGATTACGCCAAGGCCATCGCCGCCAAGCTGGGCGTCAAGCTGCAACTGCAATCCACCAACCCGGCCAACCGCGTGCCGTTGCTGGTGTCGAACAAGGTTGACCTGGTACTGGCCAACTTCACCATCACCCCTGAGCGTGCCCAGCAGGTCAACTTCAGTACCCCGTATTTTGCGTCGGGCCAGCAGTTCATCGTCAAGAAAGGCACCCTCACGTCCCAGGATCAGTTGAACACCTGGCGCGTGGGCGTCGACAAAGGCACCACCAACGAAGGCGTGCTGCGGGAGAAATTCCCCGGCGCCAAGGTGGTGGCCTACGACGATACCCCGTTCGCCTTCACCGCACTGCGCAACGGCAACGTCCAGGCCATTACCCAGGACGGCCCCAAGCTGATCGGCCTGCTGGCCAACGTGCCGGACCGCGACAAGTACGAAGTACCGCCGTTCACCATTTCCAACGACCTGATTGGCGTGGGCCTGCCCAAGGGCGAGACGGCGCTGACCGATTTCGTCAACCAGACCCTGGTGGAGTTGGAGAAGGACGGCCAGGCGCAGAAGATCTACGACACCTGGTTCGGCCCGCAGACCAGCACCCCGCTGGCGCGGCTGTTCAAGATCGGCGACAAGTCCTGAGTTGACCCCCGCGGTTCGTCAAATGGCCTGCGCACTCCGGTGCGCGGGCCTGTTTCTGCTTGATCTGGATAAGCACCCTCATGTTCGGTGAACTGCTCGCACCCCGTTATCTGCATTGGTTGTTCGATGGTTTTCTGTTGACCCTGGGCTTGTCGTTGCTGGTGTGCGTGGTCGCCACTGGCCTGGGCGCCTTGCTCTACCTGGCCCGTACTGCCCCGGCCCGCTGGCTGTCGACACCTGCCCGGCTGTATGTGCTGGTGATTCGCAACACGCCGCTGCTGGTACAACTGTTTTTCTGGTATTTCGGCGTCACCGCCTTGTTGCCGGAGGCCTGGGTGACCTGGCTCAATACCCCACGCAGCCTGGCCCTGGGGCCGGTCAGCCTGGACTGGCCGTCGTTTGAGTTCATCGCCGGTTTCTGGGGCCTGACCCTGTACACCACGGCGTTCATCGCCGAGGAACTGCGCGCCGGTATCGACTCGGTACGCCAGGAACAACGCGCGGCGGGCCTGGCCCTGGGGCTGCGTCCGGCCCAGGTATGGCGCCACGTGATTCTGCCTCAAGGCCTGCGCACGGCGCTGGGGCCGTTGCTGGGCCAGTACATGAATGCAGTGAAAAACTCCTCCCTGACCATGGCCATCGGTCTGGCCGACCTGTCCTATGCGTCGCGCCAAGTGGAGACGGAAACCTTCAAGACTTTCCAGGCGTTCGGCTTCGCGACCTTGCTGTACGTGCTCAGCATTGCCGTGATCGAGGCCGTGGGGCACTTGATCCAGCACAGCCGCCACTACCGTCGCGGGGTAGCCTGAGCCATGGACTTCTCGGTCATCATTGATAACCTGGGGTACTTCACCTGGGGGGCTTACCCGGACGGGCCCCTGGGCGGTGCCGCCTTGACGCTATTGCTCAGCCTGTTGTCCGGCGTCGCCGCCGGGGTGCTGGGGCTGGCCTGGGGCATTGCCCTGGTGGTCAGCCGCGGCTGGCTGCGCTGGGTACTGGTGGGCGTGCTGGGCTTCCTGCGTGCCATCCCGGTACTGATGCTGATGTTCTGGGCCTACTTTCTGCTACCCATCCTTTTTCATGTCGACGTCCCGGCGCTGGCCACCGTGGTGTGCGCCTTGTCGCTGATCGGCGGTGCCTACCTGGCCCATGGCGTGGCGGCGGGCATCGGCAGCTTGCCTGCGGGCCAGTGGGCTGCGGCCAAGGCCCTGGGCCTGCGCCCAGGCCAGGTCTTGCGCCTGGTGATCTTGCCCCAGGCCCTGCCGATCATGTTGCCCTCGTTCCTCAACCAGTGGATCTCGCTGATCAAGGACACCTCGCTGGCCTATGTGATCGGCGTGGGTGAGCTGTCCTACGTGGCCACCCAGGTCAGCAACCGGGTCATGGTGCACCCGGTCCAGATCTTCCTGTTCGTGGCCCTGGTCTATTTCCTGTTTTGCAGCGCCCTGCAGTGGTTGGCCCATCGGCTGGCCCGGCGCGTTCCGTCGCGGAGTCACCGATGATCGAGTTTGAAAACGTCAGCAAGCACTACGGTACCTTCAAGGTGCTCGACGGTTGTACCACCCGGGTGGCCAAGGGCGAGGTCGTGGTGGTGTGCGGGCCGTCAGGCTCGGGCAAATCCACCCTGATCAAGCTGGTCAATGGCCTGGAACCCTATGATGGCGGGCGCCTGACCGTGGCCGGTATCGACCCGGGCGCCCGGGGCACCGACCTGCCGGCCCTGCGGGCGCGGGTGGGCATGCTGTTCCAGCATTTCGAGCTGTTCCCGCACCTGTCGGTGCTGGCCAACCTCACCCTGGCCCAGGAGAAGGTGCTCAAGCGCTCGGCCGTCGATGCCCGCCAGCGGGCCTTGGCGTTGCTGGACCGGGTAGGGCTGGCGGCCCATGCCCACAAGTACCCGGCGCAGTTGTCCGGCGGCCAGCAGCAGCGCGTGGCGATCGCCCGCGCCCTGACCCTGGACCCGCTGTGCATGCTGTTCGACGAACCCACCTCGGCGCTGGACCCGGAGATGGTCCAGGAAGTGCTGGATGTCATGGTGGAACTGGCCCGCGACGGCATGACCATGCTGTGCGTGACCCACGAAATGGGCTTTGCACGCAAGGTGGCCGACCGCATTCTGTTCATGGACCAGGGGCAGATCCTGGAAGACTGCAGCGCCGAGGCTTTCTTCGGTGACCTGAGCCAACGTTCGCCGCGGGCGCAGGCCTTCCTGTCGCGCATCCTGGCGCATTGATGCGCTCTGGTCCCACGAGATAGCGCGATAGCCATATGCCTGCGCCTATGCGATAAGGTTATTTAAAATTTCTGCATTGTAGCAATATGCTATATGGCAATCGGACTGCCGACACACATCAAAAAACGTCAAGGATGACCGCCACCGTTCGCCATACGGATCGCTCGTTCGGCCCTGGGTACTCGATGCCCCGGGTGAGGATCAAAGGAGAGCGGTACATGCAAAGGTTTCAACTCAATACCCTGACGGCTGCACTGTTCTCAGCCAGTGTGCTGGGCAGTGGCTGGAGCGTCGTCAGCCTGGCCGACACCGAGGCCAGCGACGGCAAGGACAGCAAGCTGGACACGGTCATCGTCACCGGTACCCGTGCCCAGGAACGCACCGCCAGCCAGTCGCTGTCGCCCATCGATGTGATTTCCGGGGAAACCTTGCGCAGTAGCGGCTCCAGCGAGCTGGGCACGGTGCTGGCGCGGCTGATCCCGTCCATCAACTTCCCACGCCCGAGCCTGGTGGACGGCGCCGAGCTGGCGCGCCCGGCGCAGATGCGCGGGCTGTCACCCGACCAGGTGCTGGTGCTGGTCAACGGCAAGCGCCGCCACACGGGGGCATTCGTCAACCTGGGCGGGGCCGTGGGCCGTGGTTCGTCACCGGCCGATTTGAACGCCATTCCGATGTCGGCCATCGACCATATCGAAGTGCTGCGCGACGGCGCGTCGGCGCGCTATGGTTCCGACGCGATCGCCGGGGTGATCAACATCATCCTCAAGGACGCCAACCACGGTGGTTCGGTGTCGACCAAATACGGCAGCTACAAAAAGGGCGACGGTATCCAGCGCGAGGTGGACGGCAACGCCGGTTTCGCCCTGGGTGACCGCGGCTTCTTCAACCTGTCGGGGGAGGGCGACAACAACGATTACACCGACCGTGCCGGCGACGATTACCGCACGGCCAGCATCGGCTCCACCACCTATGGCCAGCACGTGTTCCGCCAGGGCGAGCCGGCCACCAAGGACGGCAAGCTGTTCTTCAACAGCGAGTTCGACCTCAACGACAATGCCCAGCTCTACAGCTTCGGCGGCTATAGCCACCGCACCGGCGAGACGGCGGCGTTCTACCGGGCCAGCAACGCGTCCAACAACCTGGCGGCGCTGTACCCCAACGGTTACCTGCCACTGATCCGCGGAACCCTGGAGGACACGTCGCTGGTGGTGGGCGTGCGCGGGCAGTGGCTGGATGACTGGCATTACGACCTGTCGGCCAACTACGGCAAGAACAGCTACGAGATCAATACCCGTACCATCAACACCTCGCTGGGCCTGGCGACGCCCACCCACTTCTACAACGGCACCCTGGAGAACGACCAGAAGCAACTGAGCCTGGACCTGTCTCGGGAATTTCGCCTGGGTTGGCTGGCCAACCCCGTGTCGCTGTCGGTGGGTACCGAGTACCTGGACCAGGATTACCAGATCAAGTCCGGCGACCCGGCTTCGTACTACCAGACCGGCAGCTCCGGCCTGGGTGGCTTCCGTGACACTGACGCGGGCAGCTACAACCGCCACAGCGTGGCCGAGTACCTGGACCTGGAGACCGACTTCACCGACAAGCTCAGTGGCTCGGCCGCAGTGCGCCGCGAGGACTACAGCGACTTCGGCGCCAACACCACGGGCGCCCTGTCGGCGCGCTACGCCTTCACCCCTCAAGTGGCGCTGCGCGGCAGTATCTCCACGGGCTTCCGAGCGCCGTCCCTGGCCCAGCAGAATTTCACCTACACCTCGTCGCAGTTGATCGGTAACACGGTGCAGGAAGCCGGTACCTTCCCGGCCAACAGTCAGGTGGCCAAGTTGCTGGGCGCCGAAGACCTGAAACCGGAGAAGTCACGCAATTACAGCCTGGGGCTGGTGCTGCAGCCCACCGACAACCTGACGGTGACGGCGGACGTGTACCGCATCGACATCGACGACCGCATCACGTTGTCGTCCAACCTGGTGCTCAACAACGCCGCCATCGCTTACCTGCAGGCCAACGGAGTAGGGAACATCAACTACACCAGTGCCCGGTACTTCACCAACGCCGTGGACACCAGCACCAACGGCATCGACCTGGTGGCCAACTACCGCTACCAGTTCGACAATGGCATCCGCTGGAACAGCACCCTGGGCTACAACTACAACCACACCAAAGTCACTGACGTCAAAGCCAACCCGGCGGTGCTCGATGCCTTGGGGGTGAACCTGCAACGGGTCGACCGCCGCGAGAAGAATGGCCTGCTGGGCAACACCACGCCCGAGCACAAGTTGACCCTGGGCAACGATTTCAACTATGGCAATTGGGCGCTGCACAGCACCCTGGTGCGCTACGGCGAATACACCAGCTACCAGGCCGACGCGGTCAACGACCAGCACTTCCAGGCAGCGTGGGTATTGGACCTGGCGGTGGACTATCGCTACAAGAACTGGCTGTTTACCTTGGGGGGGGACAACGTGACGGACAAGTACCCGGCCAAGCTCAGCGATTACGCTTCCAGCGGTGGCAACCTGGCGTACAGCACGTATTCACCGTTTGGTTACAGCGGGGCGTTCTACTACGCGAAAGTGGGGTACAGCTGGTAAACCAGGCAGGCCGGCCCCCGAACGCCTGGTAGCGGCCTTACGGCCGCTGCAGGTCCCTGACAAGCCGGTAGAACCGGGCGCTGCGGTGCGACAGGTGGAACGCGGCCCGGCCTTCCCGAGCTTGCGCCCGGTCCCACAGCGGTGAACCCCGAACGCCGCATCAATCCTGTGGGACCGGGCGAAGCTCGGGAAAGGGCCTGCCAGATCGACCGCGTTGCCTGGCTACAGCTCTCATGACGACAGTGGCTGCTGCCGGCCTTGCACGCGGGCCGCCGTCACCGGCGCCGCCGGGCTGAAGTGGTACGCTTATGCCATTTGTATCGTGATTGTAAACTTTTAATTCCTTCCTGAAATCTCCGACTCTGTTGCAGAGTGGCCCCGTCTGCCCTGCGGGGCCTGTAGTGTTTTCTCGGCATGGAGCACCCCGATGGGCGCAACTCCCACTTCGCATTACCCCCTGATCGGCCAGTTGTTCAAGCGCGACTATGCCTGGCTGTGTGCCCGCATCGGGCGTGTGCTGGGCTGCCCCTACAACGCCCAGGACGTGGCCGCTGAAACCTTCGTGCGAGTGCTGGCCCTGCCTGACCCCACCGCTATCCGTGAGCCCAGGGCGCTGTTGACCACCATCGCCCAACGCCTGGTCTATGAGGGTTGGCGTCGCCAGGATCTGGAACGGGCGTACCTGGAGAGCCTGGCGTTGGTGCCCGAGCCCGTGCATCCCTCTCCCGAGGAGCGGGCGGTGCTGATCGAAACCCTGGTGGCCGTCGACCGCTTGCTCGACGGCTTGTCGGCGAAAGCCAAGGCCGCGTTCCTCTACCATCAGCTCGACGGCCTGACCTATGCCGAAATCGGCCGGCAGTTGGGGGTGTCGGTCAGCCGGGTGCAGCAGTACATGGCTCAGGCATTCGCCCGGTGCTACCACGTGATGGTCGACGCATGAATCGCACCGCACCCGATGGCGTGATCGTCGAGGAGGCAGCGCGCTGGATGGCCTTGCTGCATTCCGGCCAGGCCAGTGAGCAGCAGGTCCAGGCGCTTGCCCAGTGGCGCAGCAGCGATGCACGCCATGAAGAGGTCTGGCAGGTGATGAGCCAGGGGGTGGGGCAGTTGCCCAGCGCGACCTTGCGTGGTGTGCCGCGGCAAAGCCTGTTGCGCAGTTTGCAGGCGCCTACCAGCAGCCGGCGGCGTTTGCTGCAGGGTGGCCTGGGCGTGGTTGCGCTGCTGGGGGGCGTGCACTGGCTGGGGCGCAGGGAAAGCCTCTGGCCAGCTAGCGATGAATTGCAGACGGGCATCGGCCAGCGCCAGGCGCTGACCCTGGCCGATGGCAGCGCGTTGATACTCAATGCCCGCACACGGGTGGCGCAACACTTCGATAGCCAGCAGCGGTTGTTGCAAGTGCATGCCGGTAGCGTGTGGCTGGATGTGGCCACCGACCCGCGCCGGGCCTTCATGATCACCACCGAGCACGGCCAGATTCAGGCCACGGGGTCGCGGGTGGTGGTCGCGCTTCAGGACGACGCCACGCAATTGGCGGTACTGCACGCCCGCAGCCTGGTCATGATGGCCAGCGGTGAGCGGCAATGGGTAGAGGCGGGCAGCAGCGCCCGCTTCGATGCCCGCGGGGTGCTGCAGGTGCAAGCGGCCGGCAACGCCGACGCCTGGACCCAGGGCCGCCTGGAGGCACGGGACTGGCGCCTGGGCAGCATCATCGAGCAATTGCGCGACTATCGCCCGGGCATCATCCGCGTCAGCCCCCAGGCGGCGGCACTGCGCCTGAGCGGGATCTTCCCGCTGGACGACAGCGACCGTGCCCTGCAGTTGCTGGGCCTGTCGTTACCGATCGAGGTGACGCGCTTCAGCCCTTACTGGGTCAGCATCGATGTGCGGGCCGCCTGAATGGGGGCGGTATAAGCTCAGCAGATTTCGGTCTAGGCGTTACCCCTGTAATTCCCGTTGGTTCGTTGCACATCCCTGAAAACAACCAGATATCAGGGATGCCCCTTCCGTGAAACCAATGACCTTGACCCGAATCAGTGCCGGCCTGTTGCTGGGGCTGAACCTGGCCCCCCAATGGGCCCTGGCCGTGACGTTCGACGTGCCGGCCGGCCCATTGGATTCGACCCTGCTGCAGATTTCCAGACAGACCGGCCAGACCATCGCTTTCGATCAGCGACTGGTGCAAGGCCAGATGGCCCCCCCGGTCAAGGGCGACTTGAGCGTTGACCAGGCGCTGCGCGCTGCCCTGCAGGGCAGCGGCCTGCACAGCGAGACCAGCAGCACCGGCGTGGTCATCAGCCCCGATATCAGCGCCACGCCTGCGGCGGCCGTCAGCGCGCCCCCCACCACCCAGCTGGAGCGGGTGGAGGTGACCGGCAGTGCCATTCGCCGGGTGGACGCGGAGACCGCGGTGCCCGTCACCATCCTGCACGTCGAGCAGCTCAAGGAACAGGGTGTGACCAGCGTCGAGCAGTTGGTCAGCCGCATCGCCAGCAACCAGTCCTCGGTCAATTCCAGCCGTGCCGTGGGCTCCGACAGCGGCGGAGCTTCGTTCGCGGACTTGCGCGGCATCGGCCCGAACAAGACCCTGGTGCTGCTCAACGGCAGACGCCTGAGCAACAACGCCATCAGTGGCACTGGCGTCGACCTCAATACCATTCCCTTTGCCGCCCTGGACCGTGTGGAAATTCTGCGAGATGGCGCTTCGGCCCTGTACGGCACCGATGCCATCGGTGGGGTGATCAACTTCATCACCAGGAAAAGCGTGATCGGCGGCCAGATCAGTGGCGGCCTCACCAGCCCGACCCACGCCGGCGACGGCGACACGCATGACCTGAGCGCCAGCTACGGCTTCGGCGACTTGGACCAGGATCGTTTCAACGTATTTGCCGTGGCCAACTTCGACAAGCAGGACAGCCTGGCCGCCAAGGACCGAAGCTACACCTACAACTACCAGCCCAACCGTGGCCTGGACTCCACCAGCGGTACCACCTCGCCGGCCAACTGGAGCCAGGGCAGCAATGCCACCAACCCCTTGGCCGCCAGCGGCTGCAAGGGGCCAGGGCTGATTCTGCGCAATGGTATTTGCCGCGAAAGCCTGTGGAGTTCCCTGGACCTGATTCCCGAATCGGAAAAGACTTCGCTGTTCACGAAGGCCAGTGGCAAGCTGGCCGATGACCAGACCGTGAGCCTGGAATACTTCTTCGCCAAGAACCAGAGCCGCACCCAGGTAGGCGCCGCGCCGTTGAGCGGCCTGCAAGTGAACCCCGGCACTGCGTACTATCCCGGCAACGGCATTACCCCCGGCCCGACCGGCTTCGCCCTGGACCCCACCCAGCCAGTGGACGTCAACTGGCGTGAAAGCGACGTGGGCCCGCGCCGCCAGAGCGCTGACAACACCAGCCAGCGCTTGTTGCTGACGTTCGAGGGCAACGCTGCCGGCTGGGATTACAACGTAGGCGCCTCCTACAACCAGAACAAAGTGGTCAACAGCATCAACAGTGGCTACGTCAATGACACAGCCGTGAGCACCGGCATTGCCGACGGCACCCTCAACCCCTTCGGCCCACAGAGCGCGGCAGGCGCCGCCTATCTGGCCGCCAATGCCGTGGACGGTGATTACCGCACTGCCCTGGGACGGGTGAAAGCCGTTGACGGGCGCGCCAGCCGCGAGATCGGCGACTGGTTTGGCGCTGGCCCCGCAGCCCTGGCCATCGGCGGCGAATACCGCAAGGAAGAGTTCCACCAGGATTATGAACAGTTCGCCGCCCAGGTGCAGAGCCTGGGGGTAGACCCCAACGCCGCCGTGTCCGGCGACCGCTCGGTGCAGGCCGAATACGCCGAACTGAACGTGCCGGTGCTCGACAGCCTGGAACTGAGCGCCGCCGTGCGCCACGACAAGTACAGTGACTTCGGCAGTACCACCAACCCCAAATACTCGTTCCGCTTCCAGCCGTTCAAGGAGCTGGTGCTGCGTGGCGCCTACAGCGAAGGCTTCCGTGCCCCATCGTTGTATGAGCTGTACAACCCCAACTACACCACTTACACCAACGCCAATTACAACGACCCGCGCCTGTGCGCCGGCGGCAACCCCAGCAATGGCGGCATCGCCAACCGCGACTGCGCCCAGCAGTTCTTCAGCCGCACCGGTGGCAACACCCAGCTGAGCCCAGAGACGGCGCGCAACGTCACTTTCGGCTTCGTCTACCAGCCGGTGCGCGACCTGTCCGTGGGCCTGGACTTCTGGTGGATCAAGATCGCCAACCAGATCGCCGAATTTCCCGAGTCGGCCATCTTCGACAACCCCGATGCGTTCGCCGACCGCATCGTGCGCAAGGCCGACGGCTCGATCGACCACATCATCACGGGCCTGGCCAACCTGGGCAAGGTCAAGACCAGCGGCATCGACGTGTCCCTGGACTACCGATTCCCCGATTCCCCCTACGGTCAATTCGGCCTGGGCCTGCAGGGCACATACGTGACCCGCTATGACTACCAGGAACAGATTGGTGGCCCATTCATCGATAAGGTCGGTGATTTCAGGGGTGGCGACTTCTCCTCGGCCGGCGCCGTTGCCCGCTGGCGCCAGAGCCTGACCCTGAGCTGGAACCAGGGCCCGTATGGCGCCAGCCTGGTCAACCGCTTCACCAGCGGCTACCACGACTCCGACCCTGACACCCACCACAGCGTCGCTTCCTACAACGTGTGGGATCTGGCCGGCACCTACCACTGGCGCAAGAGCGTCGACTTCACCGCCGGGGTGCAGAACCTGTTCGACCGCGAACCGCCCTTCAGCAACCAGACCTACACCTTCCAGAGTGGCTACGACCCCAAATACGCCGACCCCTACGGTCGAGTGCTGTTCACCAAGATTGCCTACAACTTCTGAGGCGGCGTTATGCACTTTGATGATCGCCAATGGCGGGTTTGCGAAAATGTATTCTAAGCCTTGCCCTATAAAAAAACGGCTCTGGTTGCACAACCTGTCAGGCAGGCACGGTTTCGGTGTGCTGCTGACCACGTTGTGCCTGGCGTCCGCGGCCTGGGGCGCCCCGCAGGGGTACCTCACGGTCTACGGCGAAGCACCGCGCTACGCCGACGGTTTCGAGCACTTCGATTACGTCAACCCCCAGGCACCCAAGGGCGGCAGCCTGCGACGCTCGTCCACGGAAGACGGCGCGTTTGACCACATCGTGCCTTACGTGGACAGGGGTACCGGTGTGACCCAGGTGGACAGTTGGCTGTATTCGCCCTTGGGGTACCGCTCCAAGGACGAGCCCTACACGGTCTACGGCCTGGTAGCCCGGCAGTTCGAGTTGGCGCCGGACCGTAGCTGGCTGCGCGTGGTGCTCAACGACAAGGCGCGTTTCGCCGATGGCCAGCCCATCACCGCCGAAGACGTGCGCTACACCTTCACGCTGTTCATGACCCAGGGCAGCCTCAAATACCGGCAGCAGTTTGCCGACGTCGATCAGGTGCGGGTGGAGTCACCCACCCAGGTACGCTTTACCTTCAAGAACACGGGCAACCGCAACCTGCCCCTGGATATCGCTGGCTTGCCGGTGCTGCCCGAGCACTGGTGGAAAAGCCGCGACTTTGCCAGCGGCGGTGGTTTCGAGCCGCCGCTGGGCAGCGGGCCTTACCGGGTGAGCCGCGTCGACCCGGGCCGCAGTATTCATTTCGAGCGCAACAAGGACTGGTGGGGCCGCGACCTGCCGGTCAGCCGTGGCCTGTACAACTTCGACGAGCTGAGCGTGGAGTTTTTCGGCGATACCGAGGTAGCGCGGCAGGTGCTGAAAGGGGGGGCCTTGGACTACAACCGCGAGTTCTCGGCCACGAGCTATACCCTGGGTTACGACGGTGCGGCACTGGACGATGGCCGCCTGGTACGCGAGCACCTGGCGCCCGGCGCCGCCCAGGAGGCCCAGGGCTTTGTGTTCAACTTGAGCAAACCGATGTTCCAGGACCGCCGCGTGCGCCAGGCTATCGCCCTGCTGTGGGACTTCGAGTGGAGCAACCGGCAGATGATGCGCAGCCTGTACATCCGCCAGCGCAGCTATTTCTCCCATGGCGACCTGGCGGCCACAGGCCTGCCTGATACCGAGGAACTGAACATCCTCGAACCCTGGCGCGGCAAGATCCCCGACGAGGTATTCACCCAGGCCTTCGAGCCGTCGAAAACCGATGGCAGTGGCATTGTCCGCGCACAGCAGTTGCAGGCCTTGCGGTTGCTGGAAAGCGCCGGCTGGCGGCCACGCGGTGACCAGTTGGTGAACGCCGCGGGCCAGCCGCTGAGCTTTACCTTCCTCAACGTACAGCGCGGTTTCGAGCGCCTGTTGCTGCCGTTCAAGCGCAACCTGGCGCAGATTGGTGTCGGCTTCAGCATTCGCCAGGTTGATTCGGCGCAGTACACCAACCGCGTGCGGGCCCGGGACTACGACATGATCGTGGCGGCGTACCCGGTTTCGCCCACGCCTGGACGCGAGCTGTACAACTACTATGGCTCCGAGAGCGCGGCTGATCCGGGCTCCAACAACTACGCGGTGCTGCGCGACCCGGCCGTGGACGGCCTGATCGCAGGCCTGGTCGATGCCGACAGCCGCGGGCGCATGGTGCATTACGCCCATGCCCTTGACCGCGTGCTGCAGTGGGGCTACTACTGGATTCCCAACTACTACCCGCCCGGTGTGTCGTCGGTGTGGTGGAACCGCTACGGCCGCCCGCGCCTGCAGGCCGACAACGAGCCCGGGCTGGATACCTGGTGGCAGATAAGCCCGACGGCGCTCACCAGCGTGCAGATGCAGCGAGCCGAGGAGGGCGAGCGTCATGTGGGCCTATAGTCTGCGGCGCCTGCTGCTGATGGGGCCGACCCTGCTGTGCATTTTGCTGGTCAATTTCGCGATTGTGCAAGCGGCCCCCGGTGGCCCGGTGGAGCAGGCCATCGCCCGTCTTCAGGGCCTTGGCGCGGTAGCCGCCGGCGGTGCGGCCACGGAGCGGGTGGGCAGCGACGCCCGCGCTACCCGGGGGCTGGACCCGGCGCTGGTCGCCGACATCGAGCGCCAGTACGGCTTCGACAAACCGCCGTTGCAGCGCCTGTGGCTGATGCTGGACAACTACGCGCACCTGGACCTGGGCACCAGCTTTTTTCGCGGCGCCAAGGTCACTGACCTGATGGTGTCCAAGTTGCCGGTCACCCTGTCCCTGGGCCTTTGGGCGACCCTGATCACCTACCTGGTGTCGATTCCGCTCGGCATCGGCAAGGCGGTGCGCAACGGCACGGCGTTCGACGGCTGGAGCAGTGCGCTGATTGCCATCGGCTACGCCATGCCGGCCTTTCTGTTCGCGCTGCTGTTGATCGTGCTGTTTGGCGGCGGTACTGCCCTGGACTGGTTCCCGGTGCGCGGGCTGGTGTCGGACAACTTCAGCCAGCTGAATCCGTTGGCCAAGGTCGTGGACTATTTCTGGCATCTGGTGCTGCCGGTCACGGCACTGGTGGTGGGCGGTTTCGCCACCCTGACCCTGTTGACCAAGAACAGCGTGCTCAGTGAAATCAGCCGCCTGTACGTGGTCACAGCGCGCGCCAAGGGGCTCAGCGAGCGCCAGGTGCTGTACCGCCATGTGTTTCGCAACGCCATGCTGTTGCTGGTGGCGGGGTTGCCCAATGCCCTGATCAACGTGCTGTTCGGCGGTTCATTGCTGGTCGAGGTGATCTTTTCCCTCGATGGCCTGGGCCGCCTGAGCTACGAGGCGGCCGTGGCCCGGGACTATCCGGTGGTGTTCGGCTCGCTGCTGGTGTTCACCCTCGCGGGGCTGGTGATCAAGTTGGTGGGCGACCTGTGCTATCGCCTGGTCGACCCGCGTATCGATTTTTCCGCAAGGAGCTGACCATGTATGTGCTTTCTCCCGTGGCCCGGCGCCGCTGGCAGCGCTTTCGCCAGCACCGCCGCGGCTGTTGGTCGCTATGGCTGTTCGTGGTGTTGCTCGGCCTGTGCCTGGGCGCCGAAGGGTTGGCCAACGACAAGCCACTGTTGCTGGCGATCATCCGCAGCGACACCACGCCCACGCCGGCGCCTTGCAGGCGTGCCTGCAGGGCTGCCAGGCAGACTTGCCCCTGCTCATCGTTGGCCAGCACCTCGATCTGGATGCCCAGCCGCTGCTTGAGCTGCAGGTACGGGATGTAATTGCCGGCGTATTCACTGGCCGAGGTCAGCACCACATCGCCGGCCTTCAGCGGCAGGGCGTAGAACAGCATGTCCCAGGCGCGGGTGGCGTTGTCCACCAGGGCGATGTCTTCGGTTCGGGCATTGAGCAGGCGTGCCACGCCGGCATACACCGCCGCGGTCTCCGCCTGCGCGGCATCCGCCGCCTCATAGCCGCCGAGGCGGATTTCCGTTGCTGGTGGCGGGGTTGCCCAATGCCCTGATCAACGTGCTGTTCGGCGGTTCATTGCTGGTCGAGGTGATCTTTTCCCTCGATGGCCTGGGCCGCCTGAGCTACGAGGCGGCCGTGGCCCGGGACTATCCGGTGGTGTTCGGCTCGCTGCTGGTGTTCACCCTCGCGGGGCTGGTGATCAAGTTGGTGGGCGACCTGTGCTATCGCCTGGTCGACCCGCGTATCGATTTTTCCGCAAGGAGCTGACCATGTATGTGCTTTCTCCCGTGGCCCGGCGCCGCTGGCAGCGCTTTCGCCAGCACCGCCGCGGCTGTTGGTCGCTATGGCTGTTCGTGGTGTTGCTCGGCCTGTGCCTGGGCGCCGAAGGGTTGGCCAACGACAAGCCACTGTTGCTGGCGTGGAAAGGCAGCTATTACTTCCCGGCGCTGGTGCGCTACACCGAACAGGACTTTGGCGGGCAACTGCCATTCCAGCCCGATTACCGCGCTGCGTCCACCCGCCAACTGGTCGAAGGGCAGGGTGGCTGGATGCTGTTCGCGCCGGTGCCGTTCAGTGCCGAGACGGTGAATTACGACCTCACCACGCCGGCGCCCAGCCCGCCGTCGGGTCAGAACTGGCTGGGCACCGACGACCAGGCGCGCGATGTGTTGGCGCGAGTGATCTATGGGGCGCGGGTGTCGCTGCTGTTTGCCTTGGCACTCACCGCCATCAGTGCCGTGATCGGTGTCACCGTCGGGGCCCTGCAGGGCTATTACGGCGGCTGGGTGGACCTGCTCGGCCAGCGGCTGCTGGAGATCTGGTCGGGCTTGCCGGTGCTGTACCTGCTGATCATCCTGTCCGGTTTCGTTGAGCCTGATTTCTGGTGGCTGCTGGGCATCATGGCGTTGTTCACCTGGCTGGCGCTGGTGGACGTGGTGCGCGCCGAGTTCCTGCGCGGGCGCAACCTGGAATATGTGCGGGCCGCCCGCGCGTTGGGCGTCGGCGACCTGCGCCTGATGACCCGGCATATCCTGCCCAACGCGTTCAACGCCACGCTGACCTGGCTGCCGTTCATTGTCACCGGGGCCATCGCCACGCTGTCGGCGCTGGACTTCCTCGGCTTCGGCATGCCGGCGGGCAGTGCTTCGCTGGGGGAACTGGTGGCCCAGGGCAAGAATAATCTGCAGGCGCCCTGGCTGGGGTTGACGGCGTTCTGTGCCCTGGCGTTGATTCTTTCCTTGCTGGTATTCATCGGCGAAGCCTGCCGTGATGCCTTCGACCCGAGTGCTTGAGATGACTGATTGCCTGATCACCCTGCGCGATGTGCGCGTGGCCTTTAACGATACCCCGGTGGTCCATGGCCTGGACCTGGATATTCGCGCCGGTGAGTGCCTGGCGTTGGTGGGCGGGTCCGGTTCCGGCAAGTCGGTGACTGCGCATTCGATTCTGCAGCTGCTGCCCCAGGCCATTACCCACACCCAAGGCAGCATCCGCTACCAGGGCGAGGAGTTGCTGGGGGCAAGTGCCCGGCGCTTGCAGGCGCTGCGGGGCAACCGCATCACGATGATCTTCCAGGAGCCCATGAGTTCACTGAACCCGCTGCACACCGTGGAAAAACAACTGGCAGAGACCCTGCGCCTGCACCGTGGCATGGGCCCGGCCGAAGCCCGCGAGCGAATTGTCGAACTGCTGGGGCTGGTGGGCATCGGCACCCCGCGCCAGCGTCTGGGCAGTTACCCCCACCAGTTGTCCGGCGGCCAGCGCCAACGGGTGATGATCGCCATGGCGCTGGCGTGCGAGCCGCAACTGTTGATCGCCGATGAGCCGACCACCGCCCTCGACGTCACGGTGCAACGGCGCATCCTGGCGCTGCTGAAAAGCCTGCAACAGCGCCTGGGCATGGCGCTGCTGTTGATCAGCCATGACCTGAACCTGGTCCGCGACATTGCCCAGCACGTCGCCGTGATGCGCCATGGCCGGATCGTCGAGCAGGGCGCCTGCGAGCAGGTATTCACTGCCCCCCGCCATCCTTACACCCGGCAGTTGCTGGACGCCGAACCTGCCGCCGCCGAGTTGGCCGATCCGGCAGCGCCGGTGCTGCTGAGCGTGACGCAGTTGCGGGTGGCCTTCGGCCGTGGCGGGCTGCCTTGGCGCCGGAATCGGTTCACGGCGCTGCAGCGCCTTGACCTCCAGGTACGCCAAGGGCAGACGCTGGGCATCGTCGGTGAGTCGGGCTCCGGCAAGTCGACCCTGGGCCAGGCCCTGCTGCGGCTGATTCCCAGCGAAGGCAGCGTGGTGTTTCAAGGCCGCGAATTGCAGGGGCTTGGCAGCCGGGCGATGCGGCCTTGGCGCAAGCACCTGCAGGCCGTGTTCCAGGACCCGTTCGGCAGCCTCAGCCCGCGCCTGAGTGTGCAACAGATCATTGCCGAGGGCTTGCAGGTGCATTCGCGGCTGGACGACCAGGCCTGCGAGGCACGGGTGATCGACGCCCTGCGGGAAGTGGGCCTGGACCCTGAGGCACGCCACCGCTACCCCCATGAATTCTCCGGTGGGCAGCGCCAGCGCATTGCCATTGCTCGCGCACTGGTGCTCAAGCCTCGGCTGATCGTGCTGGACGAACCCACGTCGGCGCTGGACCGCTCGGTGCAGAAACAGATCATTGCCCTGTTGCGCCGCCTGCAACACGAGCACGGCGTGGCCTACCTGTTCATCAGCCACGACCTGGCCGTGGTGCGCGCCCTGGCTCATCAGGTACTGGTGTTGCAGGCGGGCAGGGCAGTGGAGTACGGCGCGACCGAGCAGGTCTTCAGCGCCCCCGCGCACCGTTATACCCGTGAGTTGCTGGGCGCTCGGTTCACTTGACCCACGTGGCCAGGGCCAGGGCCAGGGGGCGCCAGCGCCGCAGAGCCACTGAACGCCACCGGGCGCGGCCGTGCGCCGCGCCCGGACGGCTGGAGCTGGAACGGTTTCCGTGGCATGGTACGCGACCAGAATCGGCTAGCACCTTGCCTTTGACCCACCGCGCTGTACCGCACCTGCCTGGAAGCCCCGCATGACCGACCCCACGGCGACTACGCCCAGCCCGCACGACGCGACGGGCCTGAAACGCAACCTGTCCAACCGTCACATTCAACTGATCGCCCTGGGCGGCGCCATTGGCACCGGCCTGTTCATGGGGTCGGGCAAGAGCATCAGCCTCGCTGGCCCCTCGATCATCTTCGTGTACATGATCATCGGCTTCATGCTGTTCTTCGTCATGCGCGCCATGGGCGAGCTGCTGTTGTCGAACCTGCAGTACAAGTCGTTCATTGACTTCGCCACGGACTACCTGGGGCCGTGGGCCGGCTTCTTCACCGGCTGGACCTACTGGTTCTGCTGGATCGTCACCGGCATCGCCGACGTGATCGCCGTGTCATCCTATGCTCATTTCTGGTTTCCCGACTTGCCTCAATGGGCGCCCGCGCTCGCCTGCGTGGGCCTGTTGCTGTCGTTGAACCTGATTACCGTGAAGCTGTTTGGCGAGGTCGAGTTCTGGTTCGCCATGATCAAGCTGGTGGCCATTGCCTTGCTGGTGGCCACGGGAGTGTACCTGGTCGGTACCGCGGCACCGTCGCCTGGCGGCCACGTGCCGTCCCTGGCCAACCTGTGGAATGACGGGGGCCTGTTTCCGCACGGTTGGATGGGCTTCTTCGCGGGCTTCCAGATATCCATCTTCGCCTTCGTCGGCCTGGAGCTGGTGGGCACCACCGCCGCGGAAACCAAGGACCCGCGCCACACCCTGCCACGGGCGATCAACTCGATCCCGGTGCGTATCATTCTGTTCTACGTGCTGGCGCTGGTGACCATCATGGCGGTCACGCCGTGGCGTGAAGTGGTGGCTGACAAGAGCCCCTTCGTCGAGCTGTTCCTGCTCGCCGGCTTCCCGGCGGCGGCCGCGTGCCTGAACTTCGTGGTACTGACCTCGGCGGCGTCTTCGGCCAACAGCGGTATCTTCTCCACCAGCCGCATGCTGTTCGGCCTGGCGCTGGAAGGGGACGCGCCGCGGTCCTTCAAGCGCCTGTCCAAGCGCTCGGTACCGTCCAACGGCCTGCTGTTTTCCTGCCTGTGCCTGCTGTTCGGCGTGGTAGTGATTTACCTGGTGCCCAACCTGATGGAGGCCTTCACCCTGGTGACGACCTTGTCGGCGCTGCTGTTCATGTTCGTCTGGTCGATCATTCTGCTGTCGTACCTGGCCTATCGCAGACAGCGGCCGGCGTTGCACGCGGCTTCCGAGTACCGGATGCCGGGTGGGCGAGCGATGTGCTGGGTGGTGCTGGGGTTTTTCGTGGTGATCCTGGCCTTGTTGACCCTCAAGGATGACACCCGCCAGGCGCTGTGCGCGGCGCCCGTGTGGTTCGTGCTGCTGGCGGTGGCGTATCCACTCGTGCGCCGGCGGGGGGTGGCGGCTGTGGGGCAGTGAATTTGCTTTTGGCTTGAGGCTTTGGGCGCTCTTGAGATCGAGCCCCGCGTGGGCGGCGCTCGATCTCAATCGAACCAGGGTCTGTAATATCCTCAGCCGTGCCTCACCACTCCACCACCACCTTGCCAAAATGCCCGCCGCTTTCCTGAAAGCGAAATGCCTCGGCCAGTTCATGCAGCGCAAAGCTGCGGTCGATCACCGGGCGGATGCCGGTCTGCTCCAGGGCTGCCACGTAGTCCTGCTGCTGGCGCCGGCTGCCGACGATCAGCCCCTGCAAGCGCGCCTGGCGTGCCATCAGCAGCGAGGTAGGGACATCGCCCTGGCGCCCGGTGAGCACGCCGATCAGCGAAATGTGGCCACCTACCCGTACCGCTTCGATCGATTGCGCCAATGTGCCGGGGCCGCCCAGTTCGATCACGTGGTCCACGCCACGGCCCGCGGTCAGTTCGCGCACGGCGCTGCCCCAGTCCGGGCGCTGGCGGTAGTTGATGCCGTGGTCGGCGCCCAGGTCACGGGCGCGGGCCAGTTTTTCGTCCGAGGACGAAGTGATGATGACCTGCGCGCCCATGGCCTTGGCGATCTGCAGCGCGATGATCGACACCCCACCGGTGCCCAGGGTCAACACCGTGTCGCCGGCCTTGAGCGCGGCATCGCCGACCAGTGCGCGCCAGGCGGTGAGGCCGGCGGTGGTGATGGTCGCGGCCTCGGCGTGGCTCCAGCCGCGCGGCGCCAGGGTGAAGGCCGTGGCGGGGCGCACCACGTACTCGGCGGCGAAACCATCAATGCCGTCGCCTGGGGTGCCGGCGAAGTCGCCCACCTGCTGGAAGGCCGGGCCGGCCGGCCATTGCGGGAAGAACCCGGACACCACGTGGTCACCGGGCTTGAATTCAGTGACACCCGCGCCTACCGCCTCGACCACCCCGGCGCCGTCCGCCATCAGCACGCGGCCATCGGCGGTAGGGATGGCGCCCTTGGCCACCAGCAGGTCGTGGAAGTTCAGCGAGGTGGCGTGGATCGCCACGCGAATTTCACCTGGGCCGGGTTGGCCGGGGTCAGCCAGGTCGGTGAGGTGCAGGTGGTCGAGGCCACCGGGGTGTTGCAGGGTTATCGCTTTCATGGGGGAACTCCGTGGGGCTGTTTGGGGTGATAGATGGGTGCAGGCGCCATCGCCCATTGCAGAACGATTACAGGGCGCGCAGGGCATCGACCAGGCTATCGAGTTCGGCCTCGGTGTTGTAGGCGTGCACCGAGGCCCGCACCACGCTCTCCAGGCCGCGCTGTTGCATGTCCAGCCAGGTCGACGCCGCGCCTGATACCGAGACGTTGATGCGCTGGGGCAAATGGGCCAGGTAGTGCTGGATGGCGGCCGGGGCGTGGTGCTCGCTGGTGAAAGTCACCAGCCCCGACAACGGTCGGCCCACGTCCTGGCAATGGTAGCCAGGCAGGGTGTGCAGCGCGGTGCGCAGGTAGTTCGCCAGGTGTCGGATCCGCGCCCACAAGGCGTCGACGCCCACGCCCAGGGCGTAGTCCACCGCTGCGCCAAACCCCAGCCGTACCGCGAGGTTGCTCTCCCAGCTTTCAAAGCGCCGCGCGTCAGCACGGATCTCGAAGGCGTCGGCGCTCACCAGGCTGGCGGCGTGCAGGTCCAGGAACGTCGGTTCGAGACGTTGGCATAGCGCCTGTTCGATATAGAGAAAACCTACCCCACGCGGCCCGCGCAGGTACTTTCGGCTGGTGGCGGTCAGCATGTGACAACCGATGGCACGGACATCCAGTGGCACCTGGCCCGCGGCCTGGCAGGCGTCCACCAGGAACAGCACACCGGCGGCGCGGCACAGGGCGCCGATGGCCTGCACCGGCTGCACCACGCCACCGTTGCTGGCGATCATCGGCAGCGACACCAGGGCCACGCCGGGGCCTTGCAGGCGTGCCTGCAGGGCTGCCAGGCAGACTTGCCCCTGCTCATCGTTGGCCAGCACCTCGATCTGGATGCCCAGCCGCTGCTTGAGCTGCAGGTACGGGATGTAATTGCCGGCGTATTCACTGGCCGAGGTCAGCACCACATCGCCGGCCTTCAGCGGCAGGGCGTAGAACAGCATGTCCCAGGCGCGGGTGGCGTTGTCCACCAGGGCGATGTCTTCGGTTCGGGCATTGAGCAGGCGTGCCACGCCGGCATACACCGCCGCGGTCTCCGCCTGCGCGGCATCCGCCGCCTCGTAGCCGCCGAGGCGGATTTCCCGTTGCTGGTGGCGGGCAATGGCCGCGGCGACCACGGCCGGGGACAGCGAGGCCCCGGCGTTGTTGAAGTGAACAAGCTGTTCGCAGCCCGGGGTGTCGGCGCGCAGGCGGTTGATATCGAGCATGGGCTCATCTTTCCTGGGGTTGATGGCCCACCTTACCAGTCAGGGTTGGCGCTCGGCCACCGTTGCAGGGACGTTCCGCGGAATGAACGCCACGCTCTGGTTGTCGTGAGCGCGCAGCAGCCGTGCGCCATTGTCGGGCCGGGTCAGCACCAGGTCATGGTCTTCGGCCAGGTAGCGCAGGGGCAGGTCCTTCAGTGTCGGGTACTGGGCGAAGATCAGCGTGCGCGCCGGGTCCCAGGCCTGGCCGGTGCGCTTGGCCAGCCAGGCCATGAAGTCGGCGCTGGTGCCCTGGCGGGGATAGTCTTCGTCCTCGCCGATATAGGTGTACGGCGCGCCCTGGTTCTGCACGTACAAGGGCAATTTGTTGTCCACGTCGATCATCACCAGGTGCCATTGCCGCCAGGGAGCTTGCAGGCTGGCGCGGGCCTGGACCTCGCGACCAAACTCGATGATGCCGCCGTTGCCATTGCTCCACGGGTAGGCGACGCCCACCACCACGGTCATGACCAGGGCGCTGGCGCCGATGCCCCGTCCCCAGCGCCGGGCCCTCCCGGGGTGGGTGGCCAGGTATTCGCACAGCCAGGCGGCGCCCAGCAGTTGAGCGAAAGGCACCAGCGGCAACACATAGTAGCTGCGGCGGCTGCCGCACGCGGTGAAGAACAGGAACATCAGGCCCAGCCCCATCACCAGCCAGCGGACATTGATGTCGGTATGGCGCCAATGGCGCAGCGCTAGCCATACCGCGATGATCCAGCAGGGGGCCCAGGGCAGGGTATAGACCGGCAGGTACAGCAGATAGGTATAGGCAGGGCCGAAGTTGTCGAACGGCTGGAAGAACCGCACCAGGTTTTCCCGCACCACCAGGGCCAGGCCGCTTTCACCATACGCTGGCTGACCGTACAGGTGCGACAGCAGGAAGGGCAGCATGTACAGCGCCAGGGCCAAGGCCATGGCCAGTGGCAGCCGCAGGTTGAGGTGGGTTTTCCAGCGGCCTTCGCCGAGCAGATGCGGCAGCAGCATCAGGCCCGGCAGGATGAACCCGATCAGCCCCTTGAGCAGCGACGTCAGGGCCAGGATCAGAAAGAACGTGGCATAGCGGGAGAAGCGCGTGTCCAGCGGCCCGCGCCAGTACCACCACACCGCCGCCAACACACCGAACACCGTCAGCACATCCGCGGTGGCGACCCGCGCCCACACCAGAAAGTAGAAGGTGGTGGCCAGCAGCCAACCAGCGATCAGGCCTGTGCCTCGGCGGAACAGTTGTTCGCCCAGCAGGTACACCAGCCAGATGCTCAGCCACGCTGCGATCACCGAAGGCAGGCGGAGCGACCAGTGCCCCAGGCCACCGAACAGGCTCGCGCTGGCGGTGATCAGCCAGTAGGAAGGCAAGGGTTTGTCGTAGTAGGCCGCGCCCTTGAGGTACGGGTCGAAGTAGTCGCCGCTCTGCAGCATCTGCAGGGCGATAGTGGCCCAGCGGGTTTCCGCGCCCCACAGTTCGCGCTGGCCCAGGCCCAACAGCAGGGCAATGGCGGAGAAGCCCAGCAGCAGGGCCAGGGCCCCACGCTCAGCGTGCAGGAAACGAGGGAAGGTGTTCATCGTGAATGAGTCCGCATGGAAACTGTGCCGGCCGAGGGTGTTGAACAGGCGTGGCCACCTGTTTTTCCTGCATAGCCTAAGTAGCCAGGCGTTGGCTTTGCGTCAGGGGAATGAGAAAAAAGCGTTACAAACATTTCGCTGAAATCGTCAACACCTTGACTGGGTTTTCACCGCTTTTTCACAGCGCTGCCGTACTCTGAAGCCTTCTTTGTTCAGGGTCCGGGACATGACGTCGAAACGCTGCTTCGTGCTGTTGCTGCTGATCACCGGCCTGCTGTTCTTCGTCGCCCTGGGCAACCATCAGTTGCAGGGATCCACGGAGCCGCGGGTGGGGGGCATTGCCATGGAAATGTACCTGCACCGGGACTGGGTTACCCCACGCCTCAATGGCGAACCCTTTCTGGAAAAACCGCCCCTGAGCCTGTGGCTGGCCAGTGCCGCCATGGCGGTGTTCGGCCCTGGCACCTGGGCGGTTCGCCTGGCCTCGGCACTGGCTGGCCTATTCAGCGTGCTGCTGCTGTTCGCCACGTTGCGCCGCCTGGGCCGCCCCGTGGCGCTGGCAATGACGGCTGCGCTGATGCTGGCCACTACCGCCAGCTTCTGGGGCAACGTACGCCAGGTGGGCGAGGACTCGTTGCTGAGCCTGGGGGTAAGCCTGGCGTTGCTGGGTTTCCATCTGGCCAGCCGCCAGCGCTCGGCGGCCAGCGCACTGATGTTCGTCGCCGGCATCGCTATCGCCACCCTGAGCAAGGGGGTATTGGGGCTGGCATTGCCGGGGGTGGTGATCTTTGCCTGGTTGCTGGCCGAAGCCGTGCGCGACCAGCGCCTGGTGGTGGGCCGCTGGTTGTGGCCGGCAGGCCTGACACTGGTGGGGCTGGTGCCGTTGCTGGTCTGGCTGGCGCTGCTGTACCAGCAGGCCGGTGCCCCGGCGCTCACGGACGTGTTGTGGGCCAACAGCGTCGGGCGTTTCAGTGGCTCGTTCACCGAAGCTGGGCACTTCGAGCCGTTTCATTACTACCTGGCCAAGCTGCCCGAAGCGTTCCTGCCCTGGAACCTGCTGGTGTACCTGGGCTTGTGGCACTTTCGCACGCAATGGCGCGCGCAGCCCCATGTGATGTTCTTCAGCCTGTGGTTGCTGGCGCAGTTTGCCCTGCTGACCGTGGCGTCGAGCAAACGCATGGTTTACCTGATGTCGCTGGCACCGGCCGCGGCGGTGATCGGCGCCGAGTACGCCAGCGTGCTGCTGTCCCGGTTGCAGGCCTGGCGTGCTGCAGTGCCGTGGCGGGGCGTCGCCAGCGGGGTAATGGCGCTGATGGTACTGGCGTACCTGGGGGTGGCGGTGTGGGTCATCCCCCAGGCCGACCGGGGCGAGTCGTTCCTGCCATTGACCGAGCGCATACGCGCCTTGCAGGCCGAAGGCCACACCGTGGCGCTGGCGACCCCCAGCGAGCGGCTGGCGGGCGCGGCGGTATTCTACAGTCGCAGCTTGCTGCCAGCGCTGCCCACCGAAGGGGCGGTGGTGCGTTTCCTGGCCGAACAGCCCGGGAACGTGGCGGTAATGGAGCGCCAGGATGAGCCGGCCGGCGGCCTTGTGGTCATGGAGAAGGTCGTGGTGGGCGCGCGGGTCTATTACTTCCTGCGCGGCGCGTAGCAGGGACAATTCCCTCAATCGGCCGGCAGGTGGTCGATCAGGTCCTGCAAGGGCATGGGCCGGCCGAACAGGTAGCCTTGCAGGAATTCCACCCGGCGCTGGACCAGGTAGTCGCGTTGTACCGGTTCTTCCACACCTTCGGCAACGATGCCCAGGTCGAGCTTGCCCGACAGTTCGATGATGCTGTCGACGATGTGCCCCGACAGCGCGTCCTTGCCGATGGTGGCAATGAAGCTTTGATCGATTTTCAGGAAGTCCACCTTGAATTCGCGCAGGTACGCCAGGCTCGAATGGCCTGTGCCGAAGTCGTCGATGGCGATCGTCACGCCCAGGTTGTGCAAGGCTTCGAACAATTGGTGAGTCACCGCGGTAGGACGTATCAGCTCGCGTTCTGTCAGCTCCAGCACCAGGGTGATGCGCCCGGGGGCAAAGCCTGCGAGAAAGTCCCGACAGTCATCCAGCAGGGCCAGGTCCTGGCAGTGTTCGGCGGTGATATTGATGCCCACGTGAAAGCCGTCCTCGAACCGCTCGGCGTGAGCGCGCAGGTCGGCCGCGGCCTGGTGCATCAGTTGGCGGGTCATGGGCACGATCAGGCCGGAATGCTCGGCGAAAGGAATGAACAGGTCCGGGCGTACCAGGCCCTCGCGAGGGTGCTGCCAGCGCATCAGCACCTCCACCCCGGCCCAACGGCCAGTGACGCCGCGCACGACCGGCTGGTAGTAAGGGATGAACTCATTGGCGTCCAGGGCTCGCGCCAATTCCGCGCGCGGTGAGTGGGCGCGGCGCAGCAGCCAGCGGCACAGCCCGCCAGCCAGCAGAGCGAGAAATGCCAGCAAGGCCAGCAGCAATGGGTGGCTGGCGATCCACTCCCAGGTGGCGCCGGCCGGGTAACCGGTAATGACGCTCAACGGGTAGCGACTGGAGGCCAGTTGCGTCGGCGCTACTTCGAACGTCGGCGCTGGGGCATCGTGCACGCTGCCGTCCGGGGCCAGCCAGCTGTTGCCCACCTGCAACAGCACGGGTTGTTCGCGGCCGATCATGCGCAGCGCGTTGGCCAGGTGGTAGCCGTCCAGGGTGGCCAGGGCGGTCTGTTCATCGTTGGCCTCGCGGTACACCAGCAGTGCCTGGCCGGGTGTGACGGGGTTGCCATCCATCAGCCACAGGCGGCCGTCCACGTAATCACCGGGGTTGACCGGTTCGCTGAAGTCGCCGAAAAGGGAGCTGCAATACAGGTGGTCATCCAGCGCCAGGTTGGTGGAGCGCACGAAGGGCCGGCGGGTGACCTGTTCGCGCAGGGCCAGGGTCACCTCGGCGCAGGGCTGGCCAGCCAGGGGGACCAGGTCGTTGGCCGCCGCGGCGACGTTGTCCAGCATCAGGTCGAACTGGGCCAGGGCCTGGTTGGCGGTGTCGTTGGCGTTTGCCTGCAGGTCGCGTTCTGCCTGCCAGTACAGGATGCCAACGCCCAGCACCAGCGGCAACGCCCCCGCCAGCCAGGGGGCGAGCAAGCGCAGTGGGCGGCAACGGCGTGGCGAGTCGGGGAAAAACGGCATCGGGCGGGTGGTGTCTTGGTGAGGGGTGCCAAGGAGGATAGACGGTCTTGGCGGTGATGGCGCACAGATCTGCGGTCCGCCTTGTTTGCCTGGCTGTTGATCAGGTAACTCACCATCTCACCCGCACCCCCACATCCCCAATCAGCCCATTCAGGTCATTATCGTCACTAGGGCTGCTGTAGTCAGCCGTGACGAACAGGCTGACCGTGGGGGTCATGCGCGCCACCAGCCCCAGGCCCACGGCGACGGCGGTGGGGTTGCGGCTGCTGTTGATCTTGTCTACCTGCGCCAGGGCGAGTGGGCTGTCATTGCTGAAGCTGTAGGTCAGGCTGGTGCGCAGGAATGGCTCGACGGCCGTGCTGCCGACCTGGTAGTGCCCGGACAGCCGCGCGCCCACTCGCCCGCTCCAGCTGGGCTGGCTGTCGCTGGCCAGCAGCCGCGGGCCCTGGCCGCCAGGGCCGGGCAGCAGTTGTTGGTTGATCAGTTGCGCCTGGGGTTCGAATGACCAGTTTTCGCCCAGCACAAAGGCCACCGTGCCGCCCAATGCCACGGCGGTGGCGCGGGCATTGTCCGGCCGGCCGCTGTCCTGGACCTGGGAACTCACCGACCAGGCCACGCCCAACCCGTGAGCAAAGACATTGAATAGGCTGGCCTGGTCGGCCGGGGTGGACAGCCCGGTGCTGGTGTAGGCGCGGTTGCCAAGGTCCAGTGGGCCGAGCGGATCGTCGGCGGTTTCGCCGGCGACGGCCTGGGGGGAAACGCTGAGCAGCAACGAGGTGCAGGTGGCATAGAGCAGGGGATGATGAAGGGTGGTCATGGCGAGCTCCGGGTGTTGGTCTGGCAAGGGAGTACGCCGTGTGCGTCGCAGTCAAGGCGGCCGAAGCCAGCGGCCCAGGCCTGGGCGCAGCGCTGAAAGGCGCGGGCCAGAGGCGTTGGGTCGGTGTTTTCTTAGGGTGTGTTGTGTTATCTGAAGCTAAGGAGACGCACCGCCATGCGTCAAGAAACCGGAACTTTTTGAATCGCGCTCGTTACGCCCTCCAAGTGATTGAAAAAGCGCCGCAATTACGCGTGTGAGAAGACGAGCATCTATCCAGTGCTGACGCTATTCCAAAACATTCCCTATAAGTGCACTTCCACCGTCAGTGGCAGGTGGTCGGACAAATGCGTCCATGGCTTGCTGCCCAGGATGGTCGGGGCATGGCTGGTGGCGTTGCGCAAATACACCCGGTCCAGGCGCAGCAGGGGAAAGCGCGCCGGGTAGGTTCGGGCCAGGCTGCCGTTATGGCGCTCAAAGGCCTCGTGCAAGTCGCGGGCACGGGTGAGGGTGGTGTTGCCGCGCAACTGCCAGTCGTTGAAGTCGCCGGCGATGATCACCGGTGCATCGTCGGGCAGTGAATCGAGCAATTGGCGCAGCAGGCCCAGTTGTTGTTGGCGGTGGCTCTCCAGCAGCGACAGGTGCACGCAGATCGCGTGCACTTCCTCATGCCCGGGCACTTGCAGCACACAGTGAAGCAGCCCGCGGCGTTCGGGGCCGGTGATGGAGACGTCGAGGTTGCGGTAGTGCAGGATGGGGTATTTGGACAACAACGCATTGCCGTGGTGGCCGTCGGGGTACACGGCGTTGCGGCCGTAGGCGAAGTCGCTCCACATGCTGTCGGCGAGAAATTCGTACTGGGACATTTGCGGCCAGTTGTGGTGGCGTTCGGCGTGGCGGTCATGCTCGCCCAGCACCTCCTGCAGAAACACCAGGTCGGCGCCGGTGCTGCGCACCGCTTCGCGCAGTTCGGGCAGAATGAAACGACGGTTGAAGGCGGTGAAGCCTTTGTGCGTGTTGACGGTCAGGATGCGCATGCGATGCACCGCCACGGGGGGCTCGGGAGGGTGCTGGCGGCTGGCCTGGCCGGGGGCTTGGGCGGTCACGGTTGCTCCTTGGATGACAGGGCGCTCATGGGTTGGGACCGGCGGCGTTTGATATCGGTTCCCCTTGAAGCGGACAACGCGGTCGACCTGACAGTCCTCTTCCCGAGCTTTGCCCGGCACTGCCTCAGCGCAAGCCTTCGTGCTGGGCCACCGAACGCGGGTCTCGGCCCCACAGCTGCAGGACGAAATCAGCTTCCCGGTGCTCCAGCAATGAGGTCATGCCCAAGCCAATGCCTAGCCGGTGATGCACGGCATCACCGTCCAGGCTGCAGCCGTGAATGGGCGTGCGCCAGTGGCAGGCCAAGACCTGGCCGTCGTCGCTGAGGCTGGCGCGGCAGGCTTCTATCAGGTGTGTCAGGTCGGCGTCGTCCAGGTAGTAGCCCAGTTCGTTGATCACCACCAGGTCGAACGGGCCCTTGGGCCATTGACCGGGCAGCCGGCCTTGCTCGACGCTGGCATGGGGCACGGCGGCCAGTTTTTGCCGGGTCAGGGCGACGGCTCGCTCGGCCGTGTCGTAGCACAGCAGGCGTCGGCAACGCTGGGCAAGCACGGCGCTGGTTTCGCCATTGGCACAGCCAGGCTCAAAGATCGACTGGTATTCGGCGCGCGGCAAGCAAGCCAGCAGCAAGGCCCGCTTGCGCTGTTCGTACCAGCGCTGGCGCATGGCCCAGGGGTCGTCATTGTTGGCGAACAGGCGGTCGAACTCGGTATCGGCGACACTCATAACAGCACCACTTCGTAGGATTGCATCAGGCGCTCCAGCACCGTGGCAGACAGCACCGGTGCCAGCCCGGCCTCGGGGTCGCCCTGCAGCTGGCTGGTGAATGCCTGCGCGGCATGGCGCTTGCGGGCGAGCATACCTGCACTCAGGGGGACTTTACGGGCACGTTGCCACGGCACTCGAGGGTCACCGGGCGTGGCCCAGTGCCACGTCCAGATCGGCAGTTCATGCACCGTGGCCCCCACGGCTTCGGCCGCGGCGCGGCTGGCCAGGCCGACGGCTTCGTGGTCGCAATGGCCGTCCTGGCTCCAGGTGGCGAACACCACGTCGCTGGGCAGCAGGTGGTTCTCCAGGAAGGCCTGCAGCCGGCCCTGGCCGGCTGGCACCTGGCTGTCGCCGAGGCCAACGCGCAACCAGGGCAATTCCCCCGGCTCAAAGCCCAGGCGTCGCAATGCCTCAGCGCTTTCGCGAGGCCGCTCAGCGGCCAGTCGCGCCACCGGCCATTGCTGCGAACCCGGGTGGCTGGCGGTGCCATCGGTGACCGATATCAGTTGCACGGGCCGGCCCAGGGCCAGCAGGTGTTGCAGCAGGCCGCCGCAGCCCAGCACCTCGTCGTCCGGGTGGGGCGCAACGATCACTGCACGGGCGCCCGCCGGGACCAACCGGTCTACCTCGCAGAACGGCAGGTTCGCCAGCAGCGGGCAGGCCTGCCAGGCTTCGGGCGCGGTGCCTTGGCCGACAATGGGGTTGGCTTTCATAGGGTGAACTCGCTAGGCCCGGTTTGGCTGGCCAGGGCGCCCAATTCAGCCAGGTCGCGCTCGGCATGGCTCTGGCGCAGGTACACGGGGAGGTCGGCGGCCAGGCGGGCAAAATGGGCGTCACGGCAGAACGGCGCGGCGCCCAGGGCATGGCCGACATGAATGAGGGTCTGCTCGCACGCCTCTTCCGCCACGGCGCGTACCCGTCGGGCCAGGTATTCACAGGATTCGTCGGGTGCCGTGTCGACGCTGGCGGCGGCCTGGCGCAGCACGGTGCGCAGCGCAAACAGGGCGCTGTCGACGGTACCCAGGTGCGCCCTGGCATGAGGCTCGTCGCGCGGATGAGCCTGCAGGCGCAGGGCCAGTTGCTGGGCGGCACCATACCAGCAGGCGGCGATGCCGATCGCCCCCTGCCAAAACCCAGGGCGCTCAAGGTACTCGCCCGGGCCACCCACCGGCGTGCCTTCGGCCTGGTCGAATTGCACCTGAACGCTGGCAGTGGCGCCCATGCCGACCGCTTGCCAGCCTTCGTTGACCACGGTCACACCGGGCTGACGCAGGGCCACGGCCACCAGTTGCTGCTGGCCGTGTTCATCCCAGGCGGTAAGCAAGGCGTGGCTGAGGTGCCCGGCGCCGGAACACCAGGCCTTGCGGCCATTGAGCTGGTAGCCGTCGCGGTGGCGTTTGACAGTGACCCGGGCGTTGGGCGGTTCGGCCGCCCACATGCCCCAGGTGCTGCCCACTGCCACGCGTGGCGCCGCCAGCTCGGTCATGATCGCCAGGGCATCGGTGTGCCCTTCGTAGAACTTGCACAGGCCCAGGTCCTGGCCCGCGACCACGGCCAGGCAGCGCCAGCGCTCAAGGGTGCGCCCGCTGCCCGGCAGGGCCAGGCGGTCGAGGCCGTCGGCCACCAGGGCCTGCAAGGCCTGGTGCAGCGCCGCGGCGTCCGGGTAGCCAGAGGCCGGGCGTTGCAGGCTTGCCGCCAGCACCCGGTTCATTCCTCCACTTCCCGGTGCAGCTCGAACAGCAACAGCGAGCGGCCGGTCACCAGGAAGTCGCTGCCGAATGGCAGCGGTTCATGGTCACGCAGTTCCGGGCGGTTGGTGTCGACCAGGCAGGTCCAGTATTCGCCTTCCGGTACCTCGGGCAGGACGAAATTGACCACGTCGTGGTGCGCGTTGACGATGAGCAGCAAGGTGGCATCGGCCCCCGGTTTGCGAATGCCGCTGGTCTGCGCGCGGCCATCGAGCAGCATGCCCAGGCAGCGGCCGTTGCCGTCTTGCCATTGCTCGGTGGTCATCTCGCTGGCGTCGGGGGCCAGCCAGGTGACGTCCTTGACGCCAATGTCTTCGTTGTAGGTACCGACCAGGAAGCGGTTGCGACGCAGAATGGGGTAGGAATTGCGCAGGCGGATCAGGCGGCGCACGAAGCGCAGCAAGGCCTTGCCGTCTTCGTCCAGGTCCCAGTTGACCCAGCCGATCTCGCTGTCCTGGCAGTAGGCGTTGTTGTTGCCGTTCTGGGTACGGGCGAACTCGTCACCGGCCACGATCATGGGCGTGCCTTGGGAGAACAGCAGGGTGGCCATGAAATTGCGCATCTGGCGCAGGCGCAGTTCGACGATTTCGCGGTCATCGGTGGGGCCTTCGACGCCGTGGTTCCAGGACAGGTTGTTGTTGCTGCCGTCCTGGTTGTTCTCGTCGTTGTCTTCGTTGTGCTTGTCGTTGTAGGACACCAGGTCGCGCAACGTAAAACCATCGTGGGCGGTGATGAAGTTCACCGAGGTGTAGGGGCGCCGGCCGCGCTGGTTGAACAGTTCGCCGGAGCCCGTGAGGCGCCCGGCGAAGTCGGCCAGTTGGCCGTCGTCACCTTTCCAGAAGGCCCGGGCGGTGTCGCGGAAGCGGTCGTTCCATTCGGCCCAGCCGGGGGCGAAGCCGCCTACCTGGTAGCCGCCGGGGCCGCAGTCCCAGGGTTCGGCGATCAGCTTGACCTGGCGCAGCACCGGGTCTTGGCGGCAAGCCACCAGGAAGCTGTGGCGCTCATCGAAGCCCTCGTGGTAACGGCCCAGGATGGTCGCCAGGTCGAAGCGGAAGCCATCCACGTGCATTTCCGTCGCCCAGTAGCGCAGCGAGTCGGTCACCATCTGCAGCACGCAGGGGTGGCTCAGGTCCAGGGTGTTGCCGGTGCCTGAATCGTTGATGTAGAAACGCTTGTTGTCCGGCATCAGCCGGTAGTAGCTGGCGTTGTCGATGCCGCGCATGGACAGGGTGGGGCCCTGCTCGTTGCCCTCGGCCGTGTGGTTGTAGACCACGTCGAGGATCACCTCGAGGCCCGCGTCATGCAGGTGCGCGACCATTTCCTTGAACTCGGCGATCTTGCCGTTGGCCAGGTAGCGCGGGTGCGGGGCGAAAAAGGTGATGGTGTTGTAGCCCCAATAGTTGTTCAGGCCTTTTTGCAGCAGGTGCTGGTCATTGACGAAACCGTGGATGGGCAGTAGCTCGATGGAGGTCACCCCCAGTTTACGGATGTGCTCAACCACTTCAGGCACCATGAGGCCGGCGAAGGTACCGCGCTGATCTTCGGGGACCGCCGGGTGTCGCATGCTGATGCCGCGCACGTGGGTCTCGTAGAAAATGGTCTTGTCCCACGGCACGTTGACCCGCTGGTCGCGGCCCCAGGTGTAGGCGGGGTCGATGACGCGGCACTTGGGCACGAAGGGCGCGCTGTCACGCTCGTCGAAGCTGAGGTCGCCGTCGGGGTGGCCGATGGTGTAGCCGAACAAGGCTTCGGACCACTTCAGCTGGCCCACCATCTGTTTGGCGTAGGGGTCGATCAGCAGCTTGTTGTGGTTGAAACGGTGGCCGTTCTCGGGGTCATACGGGCCGTACACGCGGTAGCCATAGGTCAGCCCAGGGTGGGCGTCGGGCAGGTAGCCGTGGAAGATCTCGTCGGTGTACTCCGGCAATTCGATGCGTTCCAGCTCCGTTTCACCGGTGGAGTCGAACAGGCACAGTTCCACCTTGGTGGCGTTGGCCGAAAACAGCGCGAAATTGACCCCCAGCCCGTCCCAGGTAGCCCCGAGTGGGAAGGGCAGGCCTTCACGAATGCGGGTTGGATCGGTGCCGGGGGCGGGGGTGAACTTCTTTTGACGGCTCATGGGATATCCTTTGCACTGCGAATTCAGGGCGATAGCGGGCCGTACCGGCGCAGGGGCCAGTGAGGCGGGTCAGGGAGCGAGTGACGACGCACGCGTACTCCGGCCAGCCCTGGGTGGGCTGGCCGGAGCAACGGGAGCGTTGCCGGGATCAGCTGGCGGGCGGTTTCTTCGCGCCGGCGCGAGGTTTTTTCTCGGCAGCCGGTTTCACCGGGGCAGAGGGCGCGGCAGGTTTGGGTTTGGCCGCCGCGGCCGCCTTGGGCGCGGCCGGTTTAGCGGCGGGCGCTGGCTTGGCCTTGACGTCGGCGGCGTTGGCGGCCGGCTTGGCCTTGCCTTCGGCGCTGGCGGCGGCCTTGGGTTTGGCAGCGGGCTTGGCTTTGCCAGGCTTGGTGGGCGCCAGGGCTTCGGCTTCAGCCAGCTTGCGCGCCATCTCCCAGTGGCGGTCTTCGTGGCCTTCGGGTTTGCCTTCCGATTCCCAGATCTGATAGGCAAATTCGCGTATACGTTTGTCGTCGGCACTCATTTCAACGCTCCTGATCACAAGTCACTTTGTACTAAGAGATTGACGGGAAAATCCTTCAGAGCGGCATCGAGCCGCAGTTCCTTATTGGCTGTGACTGCCACGTCTGAAAAAAGTCCCTTAAATGTAGGCAGAGTGTAGTTGGACGGTAGCACGACGCAGGTGTCTCCCCACTTGGGTGCCTCGATAAGCGGGCTGCCGGTGTCACCCAGCAGTTCGCTGGCCAGTCGTGGCACGATGACGATGGCCAGTTCGTCGTCGCCGATTCGGGCAAAGGCCAGTACGCGTTCAGCCTGTTCGCCTCGGACTTCCAGAGGCTGATAAGCGCCCCGGGCAAACAGCGCCACGTGCTCGGCACGGCGGCGCAGGGTACGGGCGATCAGCTGCTGTTTGAGGTGGCCGTCCTGCCAGCGCGCCAGCAGCTCGGCGGGGCTGGCGGGTGTGGCCAGTGCCTGCTCACGAGCAGCGTAGTCCACGGGGCGACGGTTGTCCGGGTCCACCAGGCTCAGGTCCCAGAACTCGGCGCCCTGGTACAGGTCGGGGATGCCTGGGACGGTCATGCGCAGCAAGGTCTGCACCAGGCCGTTGAGGGCGCCAGCCACGCTCAGACGTTGCACGGCGGCCACCAGTGAAGCACGCAACTGCTGGCCCTGCGGGTCAAGCAGCAGGCGTTCCAGGTAAGCCTTGCAGGCCTGCTCGTAAGGCTCGTTGGGCGCGCTCCAGCTACTGGCCAGTTTGGCTTCGCGCAAGGCTTTCTGCTGCCACTGGAACAGACGCTCGGCGTAGGCTTCAAGCCCCGGCGTGTCATCGCTGCCCAGGCCCAGGGGCCAGCTGCCGAGCAGTGCCTGGAACAGGATCAATTCATCACCCGGGGTGGGCGCGACGTTATCGGCCACCTGGCTGCGCAGGGGCTCTGCCAGTTCCTGCCAATGGTTGACCCGGCCCGGGTACCAGCTACTGCGCTCACTGAGCACGGCCAGGCGCGCGCGGGTATCTTCGCCACGCTTGTGGTCGTGGGTGGCGGTGGCCAGCAGGTTGTCGGGGAAGTCCGCCAGGCGCTGCTCGCAGGCCTGGTGGAACACCTCGGGCGGGGCACTGAAGTGTTCAGCGTCAAAACCCACATCGTTGCGTGAAAGCAGCACCGCGCTGCGGTAGAACGCAGTGTCCTCCACGGCCTTGGCCGCAGTGGGTGACGTCAGCTGCTGGAAGCGCACGCAGGCATGGCGCAACAACTTGCGCGGCCGGCCCGGTGGCAGGTCGCGCCAAGGCTGGCCGCCCAGCCAGCGCGCGAGGTAGTCGAGCACCGGCCAGTCGGCCTCGCCGAGGCTGGCACGGGCGCCTTCCAAGGCTTGCTGGAAATAACCTTCATCCTCGGCGGGGCGCCCGCAGGCGCTGATGTAGGTGCGGTATACCGGAAAGTGCACCACCAGCGCCTGCAAGGCGCGGCGGATGGCACCCAACGTCAGGTCGCGGCTCATCAGGTCGCCCCTGGCCACCTGCAGCAGGGCCTGGGCGACGGACTCGAAGTCACCGGCCAGGCTGCCATTGATCACCAGGTGGCGGGCGGCCAGGGCTTCTTCCTCGAACACCGCCGGGCGACCGCTGAGGCTGCTCCACAGTTCGGCCAGAGGCTCGGCGCCAGCGGGGTCATGCTGCAGGCGCGAGACCTGGTTCATGAACTCGTAGCCGGTGGTGCCATCCACGTGCCAGTCGCGGTGCAGGCGTTCGTCGGCGCCCAGGATCTTTTCCACGTAGATGGGGAAGTGCGCCACCGCCGCGTTGGGCGGTCGCTTGCTCAACAGACGTTCGACTCGCCGGCGCAGCTTGCGGCAGTAACCGCGCGGGTCGGCCAGGCCGTCCACGTGGTCAATGCGCAGCCCGTCGATCAGGCCTTCTTCGATCAGCTCGAAAATCTTCGCGTGGGTGGCTTCGAACACCGCGGCGCGTTCTACCCGCAGGCCGCCCAGTTCGTTGACGTCGAAGAAACGCCGCCAGTTGATGTCGTCCCCCGCCGTGCGCCAACTGGCCAGGCGGTAGTGCTGTTTCTCCAGCAGCCGGTGCAAGCGTTCGAAGCCTTCCGGCGTGGTGCTGTCAAAGCGCTGCAGCAGGGCATCCAGCGCCTGCTTGTGGCTATGGCTCAGGGCGGCCAGCTCCGCGCGCAGTTCCACCGCCTTGTCGTAGGCATGGGGGTCTTGTTCGAGCGCACCGAAGCGGCCGCCCAGCTTGCTCAGTACCGGGTCATCGGCAGCGCTGAGCAAGTCGGCGTAGTCGGGTGGCGATACCGGGAAACGGTGCTCGTAGTGCTCGATGAAGAACCGCCCTTCACTGGCATCCAGTCGCACCGGAATATCCCCGGCTGACAGGCACGCGCCGTAGTCGTTGCCCAGGAACGGCAGCAGCAACTGGCCTTCGAGCAGGGGGTCGGGAGAGTGCCACTGAATATCGAAGAACTCCGAGTAGGGGCTGCGTCGGCCCCACTCCAGCAGGTCCAGCCACCAGGGGTTGTGCCCGCCGCCCACGGCCATGTGGTTGGAGACGATGTCCAGCACCAGGCCCATGTCGTGTTCGCGCAGGGTCTTGACCAGCCGGCGCAGGGCCGGCTCGCCGCCCAGCTCAGGGTTGATGCGCGTGGGGTCGACCACGTCGTAGCCGTGCATGGAACCGGGGCGGGCCTTGAGGATGGGCGAAGCATACAAATGGCTGATGCCCAGTTGCTTGAAGTACGGCACCCTGGCAGCGGCATCGTCCAGGGTGAAGTCTTTGTGAAACTGCAGCCGCAGGCTGCCGGTCATGGCCTTCATCGATCACGCTCATTGGCTTGTTGGCGGGCGCAGGCCAGCAGTTCCAGGCGCCGCGCAGCGTCTTCATCGTCCAGCAGGGTCTGGCTGTCACCGGTGAAGCGGCGGCGCCAGTTGGGGTGGCTGTCGGTAGTGCCGGGCAGGTTGGGTTGCTCTTCCACGCCCAGGGCGTCTTCCAGTGGCAGCAGTACCAGGGGGGCGCGGGTGTGCCCGAGGAAACGCACGCAGGCATCGATGACCTGATCGGTCTCGCTGCCGGCTTCGACGAAATTCTGGCTGTCCTGGGCCAGTACGTGACGCAGGCCCCGGCGCTCGTGCTCGCGGGTGTCGCGCCATTGGTGCTCGGTGTGTGCATCGATCAGGCTTAGCTTGTGGTTCCAGTCGATGTCACGGGCTTTCCACCAGCCGTGCAGGGTGGGCAGGTCATGGGTAGTGCTGGTGGCCAGGGCGTTGTCTGGCCAGTGCAGCACGGGGTGGAAATGCCCGGCGTGGGCTTGTTCGAACAGCAGCACGCGCATGCCCAGCATGTGCCGGGCGGCGAGTTTTTCCCGCAGGCCGTCAGGCACCGTGCCCAGGTCTTCGCCCAGGACAATGGCCTTGTGGCGGTGTGATTCGAGGGTCAGCAGGCGCAGCAGGTCATCGATGGGGTAGTGCAGGTAGGCGCCTTCGCTGGGGGGCGAGTCCATGGGGATCACCCACAGCCGTTGCAGGCCCATCACGTGGTCGATGCGCAGGCCGCCGGCGTGGGCGAAGTTGGCCCGCAGCATTTCGATGAAGGCACGAAAGCCGTTGCGCACCAGCCCTTCAGGGGAAAACGCGGAAATACCCCAGCCTTGCCCGGCACGGTTCAGGATATCGGGTGGAGCGCCGACGGTGAGGTCGGCCAGCAGCTCGTCCTGGCGGCTCCAGGCCTGGCTGCCAGCGCCGTCGGCGCCCACCGCCAGGTCGGCGATCAAGCCGATGCGCATGCCACTGCCCTTGGCGGCGTGGTGCGCGCGCTCCAGGCTGCGGGCTACCAGCCATTGGCAGAAGGCATGGAAACCCACTTCGTCGGCGTGCTCGCGGGCAAACGCGGCGATGGTCGGGTGGCGCGGGTCGTGCCATTCGGCCGGCCACTGGCGCCAGTCCTGGCTTACGCCGCAGGCGGCGCAGTCGGCTTGCAAGGCCTCGAAGCGGCAGTGGTTTTCCAGCGCTTCGCCGCCGGCATGGCGGAAACTGGCGAAATCGGCGGTCAGCGGGTGATCGCCTTGGCGGAAGCCGTTGTACAGCGAACGCAGCAGGCGGAACTTGGCGTCGGCCGCGGCGGGCCAGTCAACCAGTGGCAACTGTTCCAGCTGTTGCAGGGTGGCGCCCAGGTCGGCATCGTCCAGGGCCACGCGCAGGGCGCGCTCGCCCAGGATGGCGCCCGGGGCGGCGTACAGCACGTTGAGAAATAGCCGGCTGGAGGGGGAATAGGGGCTGTAGCGGTGCGCATCGCTGCTGAACATGGCGTGCATGGGGCTGATGGCCAGGGCGTCGCAGCCACGCTCGCCGGCGCTGCGCGCAAAGGCTTCCAGGGCCTGGGTATCGCCGAAACCGCCGTCACCAGGGCGGCGCAGGCTGTACAACTGCGCGCTCAGGCCCCAGGCACGCGGGGCCGACTCGGCCAATGCGTCAGCCACGCTGTAGCAGCGTGCAGGGGCCACGGCCAGGGTGAACTGCTGGCCCTCGATGCGCACGTCCTGGTAGCCCACCGGCACCAGCCCGGGCAAGGCCCCCCGGGCGTCTAGCCGCAAGTCCAGCACGGCGCTGTTTTCCAGGTGCACTTGCAGGGGCGTGTGGGGCGGGAAGTAGTGGCCCAGGTCCAGCGGCTGGCCGTGGTCGACGGTCAGCAGTGGGGGCAGGTGCGTGTCGCGGCGTACCTGTTCCAGGTCCCTGAGGCTGGCCTCTACCGCATCGGCGTCATCGGCGCGGTGGCCGAGGCCGGCCAGCACCTTGCGCAGCACCGGGTCGGCCACGGTCTGCGGCTGGCCGTTGGCATCGGTCCAGTGCACGGCCAGGCCGGCGTATTGCGCCAATTGCCGCAGGCGTTCGTCACTCATGCATCATCTCCGGCTGGGGTCAGGCTGACCAGGGCGCTATAGGGGGGCTGTACATCCAGTGGGGCCGCGTCGGCAGGGGCCAGGCGGCTGTCGAACAGTCGGTGGCGCGGCGCGGGCAAGTGCGTCGCCACGGCGCTGTCGCTGAGGTTGAGGTCGATACGCAACACACTGCCGTTGCTCAGTTGCCAGCGGGCGTACAGGGCACCCGGGGCCAGCACCTCGGCACCCAGCGAGCGGCTGCCGGACAGGTGTTCGGTAATGTGCTGGTGGCGCAGGCTCAGCAACGTACGGTAGAGGGTGGGCCAGGCATCGTCGGGGGCCGCCACGCTGGGCAACGAGGCGCTGAAGGTCGACTCGGCGTTGGGGTCGGGAATGCGCTCGCGCTGCTCGGCGTCGGCGAACACGGCGAAGTGCTTGAACTCGGCGCGTCGGCCTTCGCGTACCGCTTCGGCCAGCTCACCGTGGTGGCTGGTGAAAAACAGGAAGGGTTCTTCGGCGCCGCTTTCATCGCCCATGAACAGCAGCGGGGTCATGGGGCTCAGCAGCAACAAGGCAGTGGCGGCGCGCAGGGCCTCGGGGCGGCACAGCCGGGTCAGGCGTTCACCAAAGGCCCGGTTGCCGATCTGGTCGTGGTTCTGCAGGAACAGCACGAAGGCATTGGGTGGCAGGTGAGCGCTGGGTTCACCACGGGGTTCGCCATGGCGGTTGCGTTCGCCCTGATAGATGAACCCTTCGCTCAGGCAGCGCGCCAGCTTGGCAGTGGGCTGTTCGGCGAAGTCGCTGTAATAGGCTTCGGTTTCACCGGTCAACAGTACGTGCAGGGCATTATGGCCGTCGTCGTTCCACTGGGCGTCGAAGCCTTCTTCCAGCAGGTGCGCCTGGTTGAGCTCGTTTTCCAGGGTGAGCCACACGTGCCGCGGGCCGTCTACCTGCTGACGAATGCGCGCCGCCATCTGCTTGAGGAAACCGGGGTCTTCGATGGCGTGCACGGCGTCAAAGCGCAGGCCGTCGAAGCGGTATTCCAGCAGCCACATCAGGGCGTTGTCGATGAAGAAGTCGCGCACCTGGGGGCGGCGGAAATCGATGGCGTCGCCCCAGGGGGTGGTCTGGTCGTGGCGAAAGAAGCCCTTGGCGTAACGCCCCAGGTAATTGCCGTCGGGGCCGAAGTGGTTGTACACCACGTCGAGGATCACCATCAGGCCGTGGCCGTGGGCGCAATCGATCAGGTGCTTGAGTTGCTCGGGAGTACCGTAGGAGGACTGCGGGGCATAGGGCAGCACGCCGTCATAACCCCAGTTGCGCTCGCCCGGAAACTGGGCAATGGGCATCAGTTCGATGGCGGTCACGCCCAGATCGGCCAGGCGCCCCAGGTGTTTCTCCACTGCGGCGAAGCCGCCGAGCACGCCCACATGCAGCTCATGAATCACTGCCTCGTGCCAGGGGCGGCCCTGCCATTCGGGAAACTGCCATTGGTAGGTGTTGGGGTCGACCACCAGGCTGTGGCCGTGGACGTCGCCTTGCTGGGCTCGCGACGCGGGGTCGGGCACCAGCAGTTCGCCGTCGATGAGGTAGCGGTAGGGAGTACCGGGGGGGCAGGGCGTGTTGATCACGAACCAGCCGTCGTCCTGGCTCAGCATGGGCAGGGACTGGCCATCGCCCAACTCGACGCTGACGGCGAATGCGTCAGGCGCCCAGAGGGCGAAACGGGTCAACCCCGAGTCCAGCAGATGTGCACCATGTGACCAGGTTTCAGGTGTCGGTAGCGGCATCGGTGAAACCTCTTCCGTTTAGTGGCTACCTGATACGGCCACCGATTTGTGCACGAGTTCCTCGTAAAGTTTGGCGTACGGTTCCACTGCCTGGCTCCAGTTGAATGGCTGGGTCATGGACAGGCAGCGCATGGCATTGAGCAGCTCGGGTTTACCGTAAACATAGAAGGCCCTGCGCAGGGCTTCTTCGTAGCTGGCCACTGTGGATTCGTTGAACAGAAAGCCGGTGACGCCGTCTTCGATGGTGTCGGCCAGGCCACCGGTATTGCGTGCCACGGGCAGCGAACCATAGCGCTGGGCGTACATCTGGCTCAGGCCGCAGGGCTCGTAGCGCGAGGGCATCAGCAGGAAGTCGCTGCCGGCGAACATGCGCCGTGCGTCGGTTTCATTGAAGCCGATGCGCACGCTGATGCGGCCGGGAAAGCGGGTGGCCAGTTCACGCATGGCCTGTTCTTCCTCCGGCTCACCACGGCCAATGATTGCGATCTGCCCGCCATTGTTGACGATGAATTCGGCCACACCCTGGGTCAGGTCCAGGCCTTTCTGGTACACCAGGCGCGATACCACGGCAAACAGCGGGCCGTCGGAGTCGTCCAGTTCGAACAGTTGGCGCACGTGGTCAGCGTTGACCTTCTTGCCTTCCCAATCATTCAGGCTGAACGGGCACACCAGGTGCGCGTCGGTGGCCGAGTCCCAGCTATCGTCGATGCCGTTGGGAATGCCGCCCAGCAGGCCCTGGTAGGCCTTGCTGCTGAGAAACCCGTCCAGGCCGCAGCCAAATTCCGGGGTGGTGATTTCCTCTGCATAGGTGGCGCTGACGGTGGTGATATGGCTGGAGTACGCCATGCCGGCCTTGAGGAACGACAACTTGCCGTAGAATTCCATGCCCTCTTGTTGCAGCGCGTGTTCGGGCACACCGAGTTCCGGGCAGCAGGCGCGGCTTACCACGCCCTGGTAGGCCAGGTTGTGAATGGTGAACAGGGTAGGGGTGTTCAAACCACGCCAGTGCATGTAGGCCGGTGCCATGCCGGCCGGCCAGTCGTGGGCATGCACCAGGTCGGGTTTCCAGTGCACCATGCCCAGGCCTGCGGCAATGTCGGCGGCCGCCAGGCCCAGGCGGGCGAAACGAATATGGTTGTCGGGCCAGTCGCGGCCGTTGTTGGCGCCGTAGGGGGTGCCATCACGCTCGTAGAGTTCGGGGCAGATCAATACGTAGATGACCAGGCCATCCTTGAGGTCCATGCGCCCGATCTTGCACGGCGGCAGTGCGGCGTGGCCGCCCAGTTCACCGACGATGTGGATCGGGTTGTCACTGTTGAGTACTTGCGGGTAGCCGGGAATCAGCACCCTGACATCGTGCAGCGGGCTCATCGCCCGGGGCAGTGCCTGTGACACGTCGCCCAAGCCACCGGTCTTGACCAGATCGGCGATCTCGGACGTTACGAACAGCACTTTCTGGCGGTTGGGGTTACCGCGTGCTTCGGCGTGATGGATCTTGCCTGTCGAAGCGATCTGCGCCAGTTGTGTCGGCTCGCTTTCCTGCTTGTTAAAACGCTCTCCATGGGTTTCGACAGCGGCACTGATCATCGTTCTCTCCCGTGCATTAATGCAATGTGGCAAGCACCTGTTTTGTGATCCAGCGCCCCACAGTCAAGCAAGCGCGCAAGCGCAACGCTTACCGGCGACCCTGCCGGTGGCGAATTGACGGAGTGGGGTGGTTTGGCCGCAGAGACGAACAGCATTTCCATGGCCTACCTTTAACCTGACCTGCCGCAATTTCAGAAGTTTCGACTTTTTGCGTACGAAGGTTCCGAGCGGTGTGCGGGCTGAGTTTTGAGTGTAGGAAATATTTGCGACCCTGTGGTCATGGTGCGACTGACGGATGGTAATGCCCTACGGTGGCGGTCGGGCATGGGGTGACAAGGCCTTTGTTTTCAAGGGGTTGGGCGGGGTGCTGATTAGAGGGGGATTTCTAGAAGTGTGCGCATTGGGCGCCGATCCCTGGGGAGATTTCCCCTGTGGGGCCGGGCGAAGCTCGGGAAGGCCGCGCCGCGATTGACCTGTTGCACTGCGGCGTCTCGTTCCCGAACTGGCGCCCGGTCCCACAGCGTTGGCTGCGGCGTCGGCTGCTATAGGGGGACGCTGTTCAATGCGCAGGTTCAGGCATCAGGGAGGAATGATGGCTTGCGATCAGCCATTGCTGCCCGTCCCAGTGGTAATTGAAGCTGTAGCGAGCCTGGACGGTCTCGCCGGTGGTGGCGAAAGTGAATTCGTAGATGCCGGCGTCCAGCGCGCTGTCGCAAGCAGCCTGTGACGTGCGGCTGACGATGCGGCCCGAGGGTTTGTTGGCCAGAAAGTGCTGAAAGTAGTCCAGGCGTTCGTCGTGGGTCAGGCGTACGCGGTTGGACAAGGTGGGCAGCAGCACGGCATCCGCGCCATAGGTAGCGGCCACTTGGGCGGGCTCGCCCGTCGACAGGGCGGCGTTCCAGCGGTCGAACAGGCTGGCGACATCCGGTTTCGCGGGGCACTCAGGGGTGGCATGGGCGGCGAACGGCAGGGCCAGCAGGGCAAGCAGCGTGATTCCTTTCACGGTCGAACTCCAGCGACGGCGCGCCGCGGCATGCAGCACGCTCAGGGCTGGCAATCTAGCGCCAATTCGGCATCAGGTGTTCTTTGCAAAGGTTACAGCGTGTGCCGACAGGCCAGGGCCTGCCGGCGGACGGGGACAGGGGAGGGTCAGGCGATCTGGGCCTGGGCACCACCGGCGATACCGGTGTCCTGCTGGGACTGCAAGAGCATCATGGTCAGATGGGCGACCTTCTTCTGCAATTGGTCGCGTTCTTCTTTCAATTCGCGCAGCTCGTCACGGCGCACCGTGACATAGAGGGTTTGGGGGCGTGTTGCTGGCAGTAAAGTTCCCATTGCTCACCTCGCAAATGGCATGTCTCACAGTTGAGGATAGCCGACCTTGAGCGTTTGCCAGTCGGGGCTGTTCCTCTGTCGGCGCGAATTCTGATTTCTTTTTGTGGTGAAGGGAACTTTTTTATTTTTCATGGTCCACGTGTCTTTTTCTTCATGTGGCGGCAAGTGCCCGTCAGCGTTGAAGAACGCTTGATGACAGCCTCCCCGGTAAAAAAAAGCCACCGACGAACGGCGAAAGTCGAAACTAACTGTAGCAACCCTGTACTAAGCTTTGAGACCATTAGCGCTTTGAAGGTGTGACACACCTATTTACGCATCAGTGGAGCACCGGCATGCAATTGGGAATCGTGGGACTGGGCCGCATGGGCGGCAATATTTCGAGAAGACTGATGCGCGGAGGCCACCAGACCGTGGTCTGGGATCGCGATCAGTCTTCCGTGGCAAAACTGGGTGAAGAAGGTGCCGTCAAGGCTTCCGACCTCGCCGACCTGGTGCGTCAGATGGACGCACCTCGTGCTGTGTGGGTCATGCTGCCCGCTGGCGCGCCTACCGAGGACACCATCCAGCAGCTGGCCGATCTGCTGGAACCGGACGATGTGATCATCGACGGCGGCAACACCTTCTACAAGGACGACATCCGTCGCGCCAAGGCGCTCGCCGAGCGCCAGATCCACTACGTCGACGTCGGTACGTCCGGTGGCGTATGGGGCCTGGACCGCGGTTTCTGCATGATGATCGGTGGCGAAGCCGCGATTTTCGAGCGCCTGGACCCGCTGTTCGCCTGCCTGGCCCCTGGCGTGGGTGACATTCCCCGCACCAAGGGCCGCGAAGGCGAGCACAACAATGCCGAAAATGGCTACATCCACGCAGGCCCGGCCGGTTCCGGCCACTTCGTGAAGATGATCCACAACGGTATCGAATACGGCATGATGCAGGCCTTCGCCGAAGGCTTCGACATCCTGAAGACCAAGAACAGCACCGCGCTGCCGGAAGATCAGCGCTTTGACCTGAACCTGGCCGAGATCGCCGAAGTGTGGCGCCGCGGCAGCGTGGTCTCGTCCTGGCTGCTGGACCTGACCGCCGACGCGCTGGTCGGTGACCCCGCGCTGGACGGTTACTCGGGTTCGGTGTCCGACAGCGGTGAAGGTCGCTGGACCATTGACGCTGCAGTGGAGCAGGCCGTACCGGTACCGGTGCTGGCGGGTTCGCTGTTCGCACGTTTCCGTTCCCGCCAGGAAAGCACCTACGGCGACAAGCTGCTGTCAGCGATGCGCTTTGGTTTCGGCGGCCATATCGAGGTTCCTAAATGACACGGGCAAAGTCCAAGGTAGACGCAGCACCCCCCACCACGCTGTTTCTCTTTGGCGCCCATGGCGACCTGGTCAAGCGCCTGCTCATGCCGGCGCTGTACAACCTGAGTCGCGACGGTCTGCTGGACAATGGCCTGCATATCGTCGGTGTCGACCACAACGAGGTCAGCGATGCTGACTTCGCTGCCAAACTGCACGATTTCATCATCGAGCAGGCGCGCAGCAAGAACCCGGAGGGGGCCGACCAGGCCCTCGACCCGGCCTTGTGGGCCAAACTGGCCAAGCGCATCAGTTACATCAGTGGCGATTTTCTCGACGATGGCACCTATCAGGCGATTGGTGAGCGCATCGCCGCGAACCGCACCGGCAATGCCGTGTTCTACCTGGCCACCTCGCCGCGCTTCTTCAGTGAAGTGGCGCAGCGCCTGGGCCATGCCGGGTTGCTCCAGGAGCAGCCCGATGCCTTTCGCCGCGTGGTGATCGAAAAACCCTTCGGTTCCGACCTGCCTACCGCCGAAGCCCTCAACGCTTGCCTGTTGAGTGTGATGAGCGAGAAGCAGATCTACCGGATCGATCACTACCTGGGCAAGGAAACCGTCCAGAATATTCTCATCAGCCGCTTTTCCAACGGCATCTTCGAGGCGTTCTGGAACAATCACTACATTGACCACGTGCAGATCACCGCGGCGGAAACCGTGGGTGTGGAAACACGCGGCAATTTCTATGACAGCACCGGCGCCCTTCGCGACATGGTGCCCAACCACCTGTTCCAGCTGCTGGCCATGGTCGCCATGGAGCCGCCGGCCGCCTTTGGTGCCGACGCGGTGCGCGGCGAGAAGGCCAAGGTGGTGGGGGCCATCCGCCCCTGGTCCAAGGCCGACGCCTTGAAGAACTCGGTGCGCGGCCAGTACACCGCCGGCGAAGGCGACAAGCCCGGCTACCGCCAGGAGCCCAAGGTCGACCCCGAGAGCCGCACCGAGACCTTCGTGGCGCTCAAGGTGATGATCGACAACTGGCGTTGGGTGGGCGTGCCGTTCTACCTGCGCACCGGCAAGCGCATGAGCGTGCGCGACACCGAGATCGCCATCTGCTTCAAGCAGGCGCCCTACGCGCAGTTTCGCGACACCGAGGTGGAACGGCTCCAGCCTAACTACCTGCGTATCCAGATCCAGCCCAACGAGGGCATGTGGTTCGACCTGATGGCCAAGCGCCCAGGCCCGGCGCTGGTGATGGAGAACGTCGAACTGGGGTTTGCCTACAAGGACTTCTTCCAGATGCAGCCATCGACCGGCTATGAAACGCTGATCTATGACTGCCTCACGGGCGACCAGACCCTGTTCCAGCGGGCTGACAACATCGAGAACGGCTGGCGTGCGGTGCAGCCTTTCCTGGATGCCTGGCGCGACGGTGGCAAGATCGACAGCTATGCCGCGGGCGAAGATGGCCCTGAGTCGGCTGACGAACTACTGGCCAGAGACGGCCGCGCGTGGCACAGCCTGGGATGAGTGAGCACCCGAACGACCTCATCCGCCTGGTGCTCAGCGACATGGACGGCACGCTGTTGCTGCCCGACCACAGCCTGGGCGACCGGGTGGTCGATGCCGTGGCGACGTTGCGCAATGCCGGGGTGGCGTTCAGCCTGGCCAGTGCGCGGCCGCCACGGGCGATGCTCGATATCGTCCGTGAGCTGGGCATCGACGTGCCGTTCGCGGCGTTCAATGGCGGTACGTTGGCCAACCCCGATGGTAGCGTGGTGGAACGCCACAGTGTCGACCGGCGTGCCGTGGATGCCAGCCTGGCGCTATTCGCCCGGCATCCGGTGGCAGTCTGGCTGTTCGCCGATGACCAGTGGCTGCTGACCAATCCCGATGCGCAATTCCTGCAAAAGGAGATCGACGCGCTGGGCTACGGCTATGTGCAGGTGGAAGACTTCACACCGTACCTGGACCGTGTCGACAAGATTGTCGCGACCTGCGGCGACTTCGAGCTGCTGGCAAGGTTGGAGCATGAACTGGGCGGCCTGATCGAAGGCCAGGCCCTGGCTGCCCGTTCCCAATCCTATTACCTGGACGTCACGGCATTGCTCGCCAACAAGGGTGATGCCCTGGCTGCGCTGGCCAAACACCTGGCGATCCCTCTCGGGCAGACCGCCGTGCTGGGTGACGGCGGCAACGACGTGGCGATGTTCAAGCGCGCCGGGCTGTCGGTGGCCATGGGCCAGGCCGACGACGCGGTCAAGGCTCATGCCGACCACGTCACCGCCAGCAACCGCGAACAGGGCGTGGCTGACGCTATCCGCGACCTGATTTTGCCGAGGGCGCCGCACACCCCCTGAATTCCCCTGCACAAGGTTGACCCCACCATGGCCGCATTGATTGAAGACTATGCCTTGCTCGGCAATTGCAGAACTGCCGCGCTGGTCGACAAACAGGGCTCGCTGGACTGGTTGTGTTTTCCCCGTTTCGATGCGCCCGCGTGTTTCTCCGCCTTGCTGGGCGACGAGCACAACGGCCGCTGGCAACTGCACCCGGTGGCACCGGCCGAAACTCGCCGGTGTTACCGCGACGGTACGCTGATTCTGGAAACCACCTTCACCACGGCCACGGGCGAGGCCTTGCTGATCGACTTCATGCCCCCGGGCGAGCACAGCAGTGTGGTGCGTATCGTGGAGGGGGTCAGCGGCAGCGTCGAGTTCGACATGGAGCTGATCATTCGCTTTGACTACGGCAGCAGCGTGCCATGGGTGGAGCAGGCTCATTCCCAGGTGCTCACGGCGGTGGCCGGCCCGGAGATGCTGGTGCTGCGCAGCGCCGCGCCCCTGGAAGCGGTGGACCATGCCACGGGCAGCCGTTTCAGTGTCGCCCCGGGAGAGCGCCGGGAGTTCGTGCTGACCTACCAGGACTCCAACCTGCCGGTGCGGGAGGCTTTCGACGGTGCCGAAGCCCTGGCGGAGACCGAAACCTTCTGGCGGGCCTTTTCCGACCGTTGCCCCGATGTCGGCCCCCACACGGCGCAGGTCAAGCGTTCGCTGATCGTGCTCAAGGCGCTCACCTATGAGCCCACGGGCGGTATCGTCGCGGCGGTCACCACGTCGTTGCCGGAGTTCCTCGGTGGCGAACGCAACTGGGACTACCGCTACTGCTGGCTGCGCGACGCCACCATGACCTTGCTGGCCTTCATGAACCTGGGTTATTTCGAGGAAGCCAGCGCCTGGCGCGAATGGCTGATGCGCTCGGTAGCGGGCAACCCTGAGCAGATGCAGATCATGTACGGCCTGGGAGGCGAGCGGCGCCTGCCCGAATACACCCTCCCTTGGCTGAACGGTTACGAGAACTCCCGGCCAGTGCGCATCGGCAACGCCGCGGCCACCCAGTTGCAGCTGGACGTGTACGGCGAAGTGGCTGACGCCATGACCCAGGCCATTCGCGGCGGCTTGCCGCGCCACCCGCGCAGCCGGGCGATCTTCCAGGTGATCATGCCGTACCTGGAGAGCATCTGGCAGCGGCCCGACGAAGGCCTGTGGGAAATTCGAGGCGAGCCGCGCCATTTCGTGCACTCCAAGGTCATGGCCTGGGTGGCGTTTGACCGCTCGGCCAAGCTGCAGGCCAGTGACGGCGGCGACGCTGAGCGGGCGCAGCACTACCGGGCGGTCGCAGACCAGATCCACGCCGACGTCTGTGCCCAGGGTGTCGACCCGCAGCGCGGCTGCTTCGTGCAGTCCTATGGCTCGTTGCAGACTGACGCCAGCCTGTTGCAGATCGCCCTCACTGGCTTCCTGCCCGCAGACGACCCGCGCTTCCTGGCCACCCTGGCCAACATCGAGCATCGCCTGATGCGCGACGGCCTGTTGCTGCGCTATGACACCGAGACCGGATGCGACGGCCTGGATCCGGGTGAGGGCACCTTCCTGGTGTGCTCGTTCTGGTTGGCCGATGTGTACGCCATGCTGGGCCGCATGGATGATGCCCAGGCCCTGTTCGGCCGCCTCAGCGCCCTGTGCAACGACGTCGGCCTGCTGGCCGAGCAATACGACCCGCGGGGCGGCCGCATGCTCGGCAACTTCCCCCAGGCCTTCAGCCACATCGGCATCATCAACACCGCCCTCAACCTGCACCGCGCCCAGTGCCCTGCCCAGGACCGCGCCAAAAGCGCTTGATGGACCTGGGAGCCCGCCTGGTAGACCGCGCCGCCCGCTTCCCGAGCTGGCGCCCGGTCCCACAGGGTGAACTGCGGTGTGGGTGTTTTCCCTGTGGGACCGGGCGAAGCTCGGGAAGGCAGCGCCGCCGTTTCCCTGGTTCCCACCAGGCAACAGGGCAAATTGGCCAAGTTCGGGTAAGTGGTTTTCCCAGCGCCGCGCCTTGGTATAGTCCTGCCATCGCCCATTTCAACAAAAAGGATTTGCGCCATGACCGACTACCAGGCTTTCCACGTCGAACTCAATGACCACGTCGCTCACGTGCAGATCAACCGTCCCGACAAGGTCAACGCCATGAACGCAGCGTTCTGGCGCGAGATCGTCGAGATCTTTCAGTGGGCCGATGATACCGAGGCCGTGCGCGTGGTGGTGCTCAGCGGTGCCGGCAAGCATTTTTCCGCGGGCATCGACCTCAGCCTGCTGGCCTCGGTGGCCAGCGAACTGGGCAAGGACACCGGTCGCAACGCCCGCGCCCTGCGACGCAAGATTCTCGAGATGCAGGCCTCGTTCAATGCCGTCGACCACTGCCGCAAGCCGGTGCTGGCCGCGGTGCAAGGCTATTGCATCGGCGGTGCCATCGACCTGATAGCCGCCTGCGACATGCGCTACGCCGCCGCCGATGCGCATTTCTCGATCAAGGAGGTAGACATGGGCATGGCCGCTGATGTCGGCACGCTGCAACGTTTGCCACGTATCATCGGCGATGGCATCCTGAGGGAACTGGCCTACACCGGGCGCCAGGTCGACGCCGAGGAAGCGCGCAGCATTGGCCTGGTCAACCGCGTTTACCCTGACACCGCCAGCCTGCTGGAAGGCGTGTTCGGCATCGCCCGGGAGATCGCCGCCAAGTCACCGATCGCGGTCACTGGCACCAAGACCATGATCAGCTACATGCGCGACCACAGCATCGCCGACGGCCTGGAATACATCGCCACCTGGAACGCGGCGATGCTGCAAAGCACCGACTTGCGCGTGGCCATGGCCGCGAGCATGAGCAAACAGACACCGCAGTTCGACGACTGATATCACACAAGGAGCCCCTGATGTCTCAACGCTGGACCACCGCAGTACTGGATACCAGCCAGCCCGGGGGCTGGGCCGTGGCCCGCTGCGCCCAGGGCTTCGCCTTCGACGCCAATGGCGTGCTGTTTCCCCGTGAATGGCTGAAGAAACAGCCCCTGGACGTGCTGGCCGAGCACGGCATCGGCCATTTCGACGGTGAGCCGGTGTACTTGCTGGAGCTGCACGGCGCGGCCGAATGGGAAGGGGTGCAATGGCAAGGCCTGCGCCAGTTCATGATGCAGGGTGACTTCGATACCTACAAAATGCTCGCCTACGCCGCCCAGATCGGCACCTGGGCACGCGAGCATCGTTTCTGTGGCAGCTGTGGCCAGGCCATGACCCAGATTCACTGGGAGCGCGCCATGTACTGCCAGGCGTGCGACCTGCGCAGCTACCCGCGCATCTCGCCGAGCATGATCGTGCTGATCACGCGCGGGGACGAGATTCTGCTGGCTCGTTCACCGCGCTTCGTCACCGGTGTCTACAGCACCCTGGCCGGCTTCGCCGAGCCGGGCGAATCGGCTGAAGACTGTGTGCGCCGCGAAGTGATGGAGGAGGTGCAGGTCACGGTCCGCAACATCCGCTACATGGGCAGCCAGTGCTGGCCGTTCCCCCATTCGATGATGCTGGGTTTCCACGCCGAGTACGACAGCGGCGAGATCGTGCCCCAGGCGGACGAGATCGAGGATGCGCAGTGGTTCAATGTGCACGACCTGCCGCCATTGCCGGCGTCGCGGTCTATCGCGCGATACCTGATCGATCACTACGTGGCCGAGCGCCTGGGCCTGCCTGCGCCGGTCCTCCCGGGCTGACGCCGGTCCCGGAGGGGGCCGCTTCAGGCGAACCAGTGCTGCCAGGCCAGGCGCACGGTGAGCCCCAGCACCACGGTGATGAACACCGGGCGAATGAACTTCGCCCCACCGCTGATGGCGCTGCGGGCGCCGAAGAAGGCCCCCACCATCAGGCAGATACCCATGCTCAGGCCGATCAGCCAGTCCACGCTGCCGTTGATGATGAACACCGCCAGCGCCGCCGCGTTGCTGACGAAGTTCATGCTGCGTGCCACGCCGCTGGCACGCACCAGGTCGATGGGGTACATCAGCATCGAGGTCACGGTCCAGAACGCCCCAGTGCCGGGCCCGGCCACGCCGTCATAAAAGCCCAGTGCAAGGCCTTGGGGAATCTGGCGTTTCTGCTTGATCACCGCATGGCTGTCCACCGGCCCCTTGGGCGTGCCGCCGAACAGCAGGTAGATACCACAGGCGAAGACGATCACCGGCAGCATCTTGTTCAGCCACTCCGAGGGCATGTAGTGCGCGGCCACGGCGCCGATCAGCGAGCCCACCAGGGTGAAGATCAGCGCCGGCCACCATTCACGGGGGTGGAACAGTTTGCGGCGAATGAACGTGAAGCTGGCGGTCGCCGAGCCGAAGGTGGAACTGAGCTTGTTGGTGCCCAGCACCAGATGCGGTGGCAGGCCGGCGGTCAACAGCGCCGGGGTGGTCAGCAGCCCACCGCCGCCAGCGATGGCATCGATGAAACCGGCGACGAAGGCGACGATGGCGAGAATGAGCAGGGTAGTGGGGTCGGTACTGAGTTCGAAGGGCATTGGGTAGATCATTGTTTTTGGCGGGGCGCGCATTTTAGCCCCTTGGGGCGGAAAAAGCTCGCTGGCACGCCAGCGAGCTTCCGGCTCAGGACAGGAAACCACCATCCACGTTCAACGCCACGCCTGTGGTGTAGCTGGACGCATCACTGGCCAGGTACAACACGGTGCCGGCCATTTCGCTGGGCGCGGCGACACGTTTCAGGGGGATCTGCGCCAGAGCGGTATTGAGGATGGCGTCGTTCTTGACCAGTGCCGAGGCAAACTTGGTATCGGTCAGGCCCGGCAGCAGGGCGTTGCAGCGGATACCGAACTGCGCGCACTCCTTGGCGAATACCTTGGTCATGTTGATCACCGCCGCCTTGGTCACCGAGTAGATGCCCTGAAAAATCCCTGGCGATATGCCGTTGATGGAAGCGACGTTGATGATGCTGCCACCGCCGTGCTCACGCATGAGCTTGCCGGCTTCCACCGACATGAAGAAGTAACCGCGAATATTCACGTCCACGGTCTTCTGGAACGCGCCCAGGTCGGTGTCCAGCACGTTGCAGAATTGCGGGTTGGTGGCGGCGTTGTTGACCAGGATGTCCAAGCGCCCGAACTGCTCGCGGAGGGCGGCGAACACCTGCTGGATCTGCTCCATCTCGCCAATATGGCAGGCGATGGCGGTGGCCTTGCCACCCTCGGCGATGATGGCATCGGCCACTTGCTGGCAACCGTCCAGCTTGCGGCTGGAGACGATCACATGGGCGCCCTGCTGGGCCAGCAGTTTGGCGATGGCTTCGCCGATGCCGCGGCTGGCGCCGGAAACGAAGGCGATCTTGCCGTCGAGGTCGAACAATTGCGTCTTGGACATCTCGGTTTCCTTACAGGGTGGAGTGCTTGATGACGTTCAGGCTCATCTGTTCCAGCAGTTTGTTCATGTGAATGAACTGGGCGAAGCGCTTGTCCTGGGTCTGGCCGTGGAAGAAGCGGTAGTAGATCTGCTGCACGATGCCGGCCAGGCGGAACAGGCCATAGGTGTAATAGAAGTCGAAGTTGTCCACCTGGATGCCGGCCCGTTCGGCGTAGTAGTCGACGAATTCGCGGCGTGTCAGCATGCCGGGTGCGTGGCTGGGCTGGCGGCGCATCAGTTGCACCGGCGCCGGGTCATCGGCCTGTATCCAGTAGGCCAGGGTGTTGCCCAGGTCCATCAGCGGGTCACCCAGGGTAGTCAGCTCCCAGTCCAGCACGCCGATGATCTGCATCGGGTCCTGGGCGTCGAGGATGACGTTGTCGAAGCGGTAGTCGTTGTGCACGATGGCAGGCTTGGGGTGGTCGGCCGGTTGCTTGTCCGCCAGCCATGCCTTGACGCTGTCCCACGCCGGGGCATCCGGGGTGCGGGCCTTGTCGTAGCGGTCGCTCCAGCCACTGATCTGGCGTGCCACGTAGCCTTCGGGCTTGCCCAGGTCGGCCAGGCCGCAGGCGGCGTAATCCACCCGGTGCAGGTCGGCGAACTTGTCGATGAAGTTGTGGCACAGGGCGCGGGTCTTCTGCGGGTCGAGGCCCAATTCGGCGGGAATGTCCGAGCGCAGGATGATGCCTTTGACCCGCTCCATCACGTAGAACTCGGCACCGATCACCGATTCGTCGGTGCAGTGCGCGTAGGCCTTGGGGCAGTAGGGGAACCCGGCGTTGAGCTGGTTGAGGATGCGGTATTCGCGGCCCATGTCATGGGCAGACTTGGCCTTGTGCCCGAAGGGCGGGCGGCGCAGGACGAATTCCTGTTCGGGGTAGGTGACCAGGTAGGTCAGGTTCGAAGCGCCGCCGGGGAACTGGCTGATGGTTGGCGTGCCGGTGAGGCCGGGGATGTGCGCCTTGAGGTACGGGTCGATACGCGCGGCATCGAGCTCTTCACCGCTGCGCACGGCGGTGGACTGGTCGGTAAGCGCCATGGTTATCCCTTTTGCTTATTCTGGAGGCGTCAGATCATTGAACAATCTAATGCGCGGCAGGGCAGGGGACAAGTGCGAGGGGGTGTTATTGGCGGGGGTGTTGCAGGGCGATCAATACAGCCGATGTAGCCGCTGCCCTGGGCAGCGGCTACAGGCACAACCTTAGTTCAGACCCAGCTTGCCACGCAGGGTGGACAGGTCTTCTGCCAGGGTGTTGACCGGGCCGATGAGGGCCTTGCGGTCAGCGTCCTTGACCTTGTCATAGGTCTCGTAGCCGCCGTCCTTGGTCTTGTACTTGGCCAGGATCTTGTCCACGGTGCCGAAGTTCTTTTCAACCTTGGTCACGAAGGCCGCGTCTTTCTTCTGCACTTGCGGCTTGAACAGTTCGAAGATTTTCTTCGCGCCGTCAACGTTGCCCTGGAAGTCATACAGGTCGGTGTGGCTGTAACGGTCTTCTTCACCGCTGACCTTGGTGGCCGCCACTTCTTCCATCAGTGCGGCCGCGCCGCCTACCACTTTCTCCGGCGGGAAGGTCAGGCCGGCCACGCGGGTCTGCAGGTCCTTCACGTCGTTGTTCAGCTTGTCAGCCAGGGCTTCCAGGCCTTTGGTGGTCTTTTCCGAGTACAGGCTGTATTCCAGGCGGTGGAAGCCGGTGAAGTCCTCGGCGGTCACGCCTTTCTCGTGGTCGTCGACGCGTGAGTCGATCGAGGCGTCCAGGTCGCTGAACAGTTCGGCGATCGGCTCGATGGCTTCATAGTGAACGCGGGTCGGGGCATACAGCTTTTTGGCTGTTTCCAGGTCGCCCTTCTTGATGGCATCGGTGAACTTCTGGGTTTCGCTGCCCAGCTTGTCCAGCTCTTCGGTCACGTAGATCTTGTAGTCGGAGATCGGCTGGACCAGGTCCAGGGCCGAGTTGTCGGCGGCGAAGGCCGAGACCGGAGCGTGCAGCAAACCAAGGGACAGCAGCAAAGCGAGTGGCGACTTCTTCATGAAAGGATCCCCGATGTTGTCAAAGACTTAAGCGTTTTTGGTGTTGGAAGCTTGCAGCAATGAACGACCGATGAAGTCCTGGTCGTTTTTTACCCCCGGCAGGGTGAAGAAATAACCGCCGCCCATGGGCTTGAGGTACTCCTCCAGCGGCTCGCCGTTAAGGCGGGTCTGCACGGTGATGAAACCTTTCTCCAGGTTGGCCTGGTAGCAGATAAACAGCAGGCCCATGTCCAGCTGGCCGTTCTTGTTCACGCCATTGGAGTAGTTGAACGGGCGGCGCAGGACGAATTCCTGTTCGGGGTAGGTGACCAGGTAGGTCAGGTTCGAAGCGCCGCCGGGGAACTGGCTGATGCTTGGCGTGCCGGTGAGGCCGGGGATGTGCGCCTTGAGGTACGGGTCGATACGCGCGGCATCGAGCTCTTCACCGCTGCGCACGGCGGTGGATTGGTCGGTAAGCGCCATGGTTATCCCTTTTGCTTATTCTGGAGGCGTCAGATCATTGAACAATCTAATGCGCGGCAGGGCAGGGGACAAGTGCGAGGGGGTGTTATTGGCGGGGGTGTTGCAGGGCGATCAATACAGCCGATGTAGCCGCTGCCCTGGGCAGCGGCTACAGGCACAACCTTAGTTCAGACCCAGCTTGCCACGCAGGGTGGACAGGTCTTCTGCCAGGGTGTTGACCGGGCCGATGAGGGCCTTGCGGTCAGCGTCCTTGACCTTGTCATAGGTCTCGTAGCCGCCGTCCTTGGTCTTGTACTTGGCCAGGATCTTGTCCACGGTGCCGAAGTTCTTTTCAACCTTGGTCACGAAGGCCGCGTCTTTCTTCTGCACTTGCGGCTTGAACAGTTCGAAGATTTTCTTCGCGCCGTCAACGTTGCCCTGGAAGTCATACAGGTCGGTGTGGCTGTAACGGTCTTCTTCACCGCTGACCTTGGTGGCCGCCACTTCTTCCATCAGTGCGGCCGCGCCGCCTACCACTTTCTCCGGCGGGAAGGTCAGGCCGGCCACGCGGGTCTGCAGGTCCTTCACGTCGTTGTTCAGCTTGTCAGCCAGGGCTTCCAGGCCTTTGGTGGTCTTTTCCGAGTACAGGCTGTATTCCAGGCGGTGGAAGCCGGTGAAGTCCTCGGCGGTCACGCCTTTCTCGTGGTCGTCGACGCGTGAGTCGATCGAGGCGTCCAGGTCGCTGAACAGTTCGGCGATCGGCTCGATGGCTTCATAGTGAACGCGGGTCGGGGCATACAGCTTTTTGGCTGTTTCCAGGTCGCCCTTCTTGATGGCATCGGTGAACTTCTGGGTTTCGCTGCCCAGCTTGTCCAGCTCTTCGGTCACGTAGATCTTGTAGTCGGAGATCGGCTGGACCAGGTCCAGGGCCGAGTTGTCGGCGGCGAAGGCCGAGACCGGAGCGTGCAGCAAACCAAGGGACAGCAGCAAAGCGAGTGGCGACTTCTTCATGAAAGGATCCCCGATGTTGTCAAAGACTTAAGCGTTTTTGGTGTTGGAAGCTTGCAGCAATGAACGACCGATGAAGTCCTGGTCGTTTTTTACCCCCGGCAGGGTGAAGAAATAACCGCCGCCCATGGGCTTGAGGTACTCCTCCAGCGGCTCGCCGTTAAGGCGGGTCTGCACGGTGATGAAACCTTTCTCCAGGTTGGCCTGGTAGCAGATAAACAGCAGGCCCATGTCCAGCTGGCCGTTCTTGTTCACGCCATTGGAGTAGTTGAACGGGCGGCGCAGGATCAGGTTGGCCTGGGACTCGGGCGTGCGCGGGTTGGCCAGGCGAATGTGCGAGTCCAGCCGGGTGAGCTTGCCTTCCGGGTCTTTGTGGTAGTCCGGTACGTCATGCTCGGTGGCACCATCGAACGGCGCACCGGTGATCTTCTTGCGGCCGAAGATGCTTTCCTGCTCTTGCAGGGGGGTACGGTCCCAGCGCTCGACGAAGTTGCGGATCAGGCGCACGGCCTGGTAGCTGCCGTTGGCGGCCCAGGCCGGCTCTTCGCTGCCCGGTTGCACCCAGACGATGGCGTCCATGGCCTTGTTGTCGTTGGAGTCCGGGTTGGCCGAGCCGTCGCGGAAACCAAGGAAGTTGCGCGCGCTTTCGGCCGGCTCGCTGGGCTTCTTCGGCGCCTGGGCCGGCACGGTGCCTTCCTGTTTCCAGCGCACCAGCAGCAGGTCCGGCATGTTCTTGACGATGTCACGCAGGGCGTGAATGTTGGTGTCCGGGGTGTTGGAGCAGAACTGCAGCGTCAGGTCGCCGTGGCACAGGGCTGGCTCCAGGGCGTCGTTGGGAAAACCGACCATCTGGATCAGGTGCTTGGGCTTGGCGTGTTCCAGGCCGAAACGCTCGTCGAACAGCGAGGCGCCCACCGACACGGTGATGGTCAGGTTGTCCGGGGTGACGACCGGGCCGAGGATGCCGGAGTCCACGGGTGGCAGTTTCGGGTCGATTTCCTGCACTTCGCCGCCGGTCATCAGGAACTTGATGCGCTGGTCCAGCAGCTTGAACAGGCGCTCCAGATCCTTGCGGTCAGCCGCCAGCACGTCGAAGGCCACCATCATGCCGGCCGCCGGGCGCGGCGTGACGATGCCGCTCTGGTGCACGCCGTGGTAGTCGTGGCGGTCCTGGGTCTTGTCGCTTTTCGGCGCTTCAGCCACCTGGGCCTCGGCAGCCGCCATGGCCGGGCAGCTCAGGGCGCCGCCAGCCAGGGCGACGCCGGCGGCGCCCATGCCCATCAATACACGGCGCCGCTGGGCGTCGACAGGGGTGTTGCTGTTTTTCGAGTCGCTCATGTGTGTCTGTCGTCTGTGTTACAGGGCCGAGAGGCCCAGGGCGGGATCGATTCCATCGAGTGCATCGGCCAGTGCCTTGGCCTTGTCGGCGATCTGCTTGCGCTGATCCGGACCGACCTTGTCGTACGCGCGGTAGGCGTCGCCGTCGCGCAGGCTGTCGAGCTGGGTACCCAGGTCGTTCAGCGCCGCGTCGATTTTCGGCAGCAAGTCGGCCGCCGATTTGGCCAACAATGGCCGCAGCAGGTCGACCACTTTGCGCGCGCCCGCCAGGTTGGCGGCGAAACCGCTCAGGTCGGTGTGGCTGTAACGCTCTTCTTCGCCGTTGGTGCGTACCTCGGCCAGGCTGCGGATGTTGCGCGCCACGATGCTGACCAGCTGCTCAGGCGGCAGGTTCTGCGCCAGCAGTTGGGTTTTCAACGCAGCGACGTCGGTGGCCAGCTTCTGCGCCACGGGGGCCAGGCCGTCCAGGCTCGACTGCTGGAACAGGCCGTATTCCAGGCGGTGGAAGCCGCCGAAGCCTGGGTCCTGCTCGCGTTTCTCGTAGTAGTCGGCGCGGGCGTTGATAGCGTTGTCCAGCTCTGAATAACGCTGGGCCGCAGCCGCCAGGCTCTGGTAAGCGCTGCGTGCCGGCACATAAGCGGCACGGGCGGCGGCCAGGTCGCCTGCGGCGATGGCCTGGTTCAAGGCATCGACCCCACGCACCAAGGCGCTGCCTTGCAGGCTCAGGTACACGCGGTATTCGGACAGTGGGCCGATGAAGGCCACCATGGCCGGGCGGGCCTTGGCGTTGGCTTCGGACTCGGCGGTAGGGGTGACCGTGAGGGTGCCACGCGGGTTGCTGAGCAGGCCGCAGGTAATGGCGTAGTCGCCGGGCGCCAGGTTGGCGTTGATCACCTGGCTCATGCCCGGGGTGATGTTCTCGCGCTCTTCGACCACCAGCACGCCGTCGAGGATCTCCCACTCCACCGCGCGCTCGGATTTGTTGACGATGCGAAAGCTCGCATGCCCGGCCGGGATGGTCAGGGCGTTGGGCTCGCAGCTGTGCGGGTGGATGTTGACGACGATTTCATCGTGGTTGGCCTGGCGCTTGGACGAGGCCACCTGAGAGGCGTAGTAGAACAGTGCACCGGCGGCGAGCATCACCACCACGGAACCGGCCACGGCCACGCGCAGCACGCGTGGCGACAGGCCTGGGGCTTGATTGGACATTGACGGAAGAAGCCTTAGGAGTGAGTAGCGGGAGCCGGCTTGCGCCCGACGGGGGCGCTGGCGGGCAGGAAGAACATGACCAGGGCGAACACCAGGTACAGCAGGTAAGCGCCCAGGGTGCTGATGGTCGGGGCGTCCTGGTAGCCGAACATGCCAGCCAGTACCGAGCCAACCGGGCCGTCCATCGGCAGCGTAGCGCTGACATCGAAGACCACATCCTGCAGCGAGTTCCAGATACCGGCTTCATGCAGCGCCTGTACCGAGTTGGCCAGAATGCCAGCGGCCACCACCAGGATGAACAGGCCGGTCCAGCGGAAGAACAGCGACAGGTTCAGGCGCATGCTGCCGGTGTAGATACCGAAACCCACGGCTACCGCCAGCATCAGGCCCAGCAGGGCGCCCAGTGGCGCACCGGCGCCTTCGCTCTGCTGGAACACGGCCAGCAGGAAGAACACGGTCTCCAGGCCTTCGCGGGCCACGGCGAAGAACACCATGGCGACCAGGGCAATGACCTGATGGTTGGCGTTGGCCAGGGCGCGGTCCATGGACTCGTGCAGGGAGTGCTTGATGGAGCGCGCGACCTTGCGCATCCAGAACACCATGGAGCTGAGAATGACCACGGCCACCAGGCCTACCAGGCCTTCGAACAGTTCCTGTTGTTTTTGCGGGAATTCGGCGCTCATGAGCTCCAGGCCACCGCCCACCAGCAGGGCGATGGCGGCTGCCAGGAACACGCCGATCCACACGGCAGGCATCCACTGGCCGCGGCCGGTCTGTTTCAGGTAACTGGCAATGATGCCAACGATGAGCGCGGCTTCAATCCCTTCGCGCAGCATGATCAAGAATGGAACCAGCACTTCGCACCACAATCTTAAGAAGGATGCTGACTTGTAACATAATGAGACTCATTATTGAACTGCGTCGCCCCCTTTTTGCGAGGGTTTCGCGCAAATTTTATGAGAAGGGCTGGCAATAGGCCGTCAGTTTCGGCTAGCGCTGACAGGGGTGCTGGCTAGCAGCAGACAAAAAAAGACCCCGAGCAGGCACCCGGGGTCTTTTTTGTTACAGCAAATGTATCAGCCTGGAAACAGTTCGCTCAGTTTCATGGCCAGCATCATGTCGCCTTCAGCGCGCAGCTTGCCGCCCATGAACGCCTGCATGCCGTCGGTTTCGCCGCTGACGATACCTTTCAGGGTTTCTTCGTCCATCACCAGGGTCACCTGGGCGTCCGGGTTCTCGCCTTGCTGCAGTTCGCAGGTCTTGTCCTTGACGATCAGGGAGAAGTGCTTGGTTTCATCGATGCGAAAACCAAAGACCAGGTCCAGACCGGCGGCGGCGGAGGGGTCGAATTTGGCCTTCATGGCTTCTACGGCGGTGTCTAGGGTGCTCATGGTTCGATCCTTTCTTTGAAGGGCTAACGACAGGGGTGTGGCAGGGCCGGGCTCATCGATAGGTGATGAACTCCGGCGCCTTCAGCAGTTGCAGGTGAGTGTGACTGTTGAAGGAAGCCAGGGCTACCTCGCGGCCACGGAATTTCAGCTGGCTGAGCGAGGTGTTGACGATCTGCCAGTTCAGCTCGAAAGCCTGGGCGGCAGAGATTCCGGTAATCAGGTGCAGCAGGGCGGCGATGGTGCCGCCAGAGGTGAACACGGCGATGTTGGCCCCACTGCCGGCCTGGTCCAGCAGGCGGTGCAGCCCGGCCTCGACGCGGGCGACGAAGGCGGCCCAGCTTTCAGTGTCCGGGCTTGGGTGCTGCCCACCGTGCCAGCGGCCGATCAACAACGCGAACAGCCGCTGGAACTCACTGCGGTTGTGGGTCGCGTTGCGCAGGGTGTGCAGCGCTTCGGGCTCGTGAGGCAGCAGGTCAGGCAGCATGGCGCGGATGACCGCTTCGGCATCGAACTCGTTGAATGCCGCGTCGGTGTCCACGCCAAGGTGGCTCGCGCCCATGGCTTCCAGCGCCAGGTGGGCGGTGGCCTGCTGTCGGCGCAGGCTGCCGGCCACGCACCGGTCCAGCGTCAGGCCAAGGTCAGCCAGGTGCGCGCCCAGTACCTGAGCCTGGCGCATGCCCAGTGGCGACAACACGTCGTAGTCGTCGGCACCGAAACTGGCCTGGCCATGTCGAATCAGATAGATGCTGCCCACGTCCGCGTCGTCCGGGTACGTTGAAGGTGCCTTGGAGGTTATGGGGCTTGCGGGGGACTGTCAATGAAAAAACATACGCTTGTTTGAATTGGGGTTTGGCAATGGCGACTGCGGGAGCGAGGGGGGCGCCGAGCCCTTGCTCGCGAAGCGCCGCGCGGGCGGCGCACGGTCTTGAGGGCGCCGGAAAAACCAATACATGCACATGGAGGCCCTCACCCAATCTCCAGGCGGACAAACAAGGCGGTCCAGGCAATCTCACAGGCATAACTGGCCCGAAACAGATGTAGGAGCGCGCGAAGCTCGCGAAGCGCCGCGCGGGCGGCGCACGGTCTCGAGGGCGCTGGAGAAACCAAGGCATTCGCCTGGAGGCCCTGACCCAATCTCCAGGCGGACAAACAAGGCGGTCCAGGCAATCCCCCAGACATAACTGGCCCGAAACAGATGTGGGACCGGGCTTGCCCGGGAAGCGCCGCGCGGGCGGCGCGCGGTCTCAAGGGCGCCAGAAGCATCCAGCCATGCACCTGGCGGCCCTGACCCGATCCCAAGGCGAACAACCAAGGCGGACCAGGCAATGGCACAGGCATAACTGGCCCGAAACAGATGTAGGAGCAGAGCTTGCTCGCGAAGCGCCGCGCGGGCGGCGCACGGTCTCAAGGGCGCCGGAAACCTTGAGCCATACACCTGGCGGCCTTGATACGGTTTCAAGCCAAGCAAACAAGGCGGTCCAGGCGATGGCGCAGACATAATTGGCCCGAAACAGATGTAGGAGCAGAGCTTGCTCGCGAAGCGCCGCGCGGGCGGCGCACGGTCTCAAGGGCGCTAGAGAAACCAAGGCATGCACATGGAGGCCCCGACCCAATCTCCAGGCGAACAACCAAGGCGGACCAGGCAATGGCACAGGCATAACTGGCCCGAAACAGATGTAGGAGCAGAGCTTGCTCGCGAAGCGCCGCGCGGGCGGCGCACGGTCTCGAGGGCGCTACAACACCATCGACTAGCGCTTGGTGGCCATGATGAGATCTCCAGCGGGGCCCTAAGAGCCTGTCATGAAATCGCATCAGGGCCTCTAGGTGCATGGCTTGGTTTTTCCGGCGCCCTCGAGACCGCGCGCCGCCCGCGCGGCGCTTCGCGAGCAAGCTCTGCTCCTACATCTGTTTCGGGCCAATTATGTCTGTGGGGTTGCCTGGACCGCCTTGTTTTTCCGGCTTGAGACCGCGTCAGGGCCTCTAGGTGCATGGCTTGGGTTTTTCCGGCGCCCTTGAGACCGTGCGCCGCCCGCGCGGCGCTTCGCGAGCAAGCTCTGCTCCTACATCTGTTTCGGGCCAGTTATGTCTGTGGGATTGCCTCGACCGCTTTGTTTTTCCGGCTTGGCACCGCATCAGGGCCTCTAGGCGCATGGCTTGAGTTTCTCCAGCGCCCTGGAGGCCGAGCGCCGCCCGCGCGGCGCTTCGCGAGCAAGGGCTAGGCGCCCCCCTCGCTCCTACATCTGTTTCGGGCCAGTTATGTCTGTGGGATTGCCTCGACCGCTTTGTTTTTCCGGCTTGGCACCGCATCAGGGCCTCTAGGCGCATGGCTTGAGTTTCTCCAGCGCCCTGGAGGCCGAGCGCCGCCCGCGCGGCGCTTCGCGAGCAAGGGCTAGGCGCCCCCCTCGCTCCTACATCTGTTTCGGGCCAGTTATGTCTGTGGGATTGCCTCGACCGCTTTGTTTTTCCGGCTTGGCACCGCATCAGGGCCTCTAGGCGCATGGATTGAGTTTCTCCAGCGCCCTGGAGGCCGAGCGCCGCCCGCGCGGCGCTTCGCGAGCAAGGGCTAGGCGCCCCCCCTCGCTCCTACATCTGTTTCGGGCCAGTTATGTCTGTGGGATGGCCTCGACCGCCTTGTTTGTCTGGCGTGGGATTGGCTGAGGGCTGCCAGTTGCATGCCGTTAGACACCCACCAGATCCTCCCCGTAGAATGAGGCTTTGAAGCCTTTGAGGTACCCCCCGTGGAGTTTCTCTCCGAGTACGCGAGTTTTCTCGCCAAGACCGTCACCCTGGTGCTGGCGATCATCGTGGTGTTGACCGCCATCGCCGCCCAGCGTGGCAAGGGCCGCCGCAAGGCTGCCGGACAGTTGCAGGTCAGCAAGCTGAACGATTTCTACAAGGGCCTGCGCGAGCGTCTGGAGTCGACGCTGCTGGACAAGGACCAGCTCAAGGCCCTGCGCAAGCAGGAAGCCAAGGCCGAGAAGAAAAAGGCCAAAAAGAAAGCCGAGACCAAGCCGCGGGTGTTCGTGCTGGACTTCGATGGCGACATCAAGGCCTCGGCCACCGAGAGCCTGCGCCATGAGATCACCGCGCTGCTGACCCTGGCCACGGCCAAGGACGAAGTGGTGCTGCGCCTGGAAAGCGGCGGCGGCATGGTGCACAGCTATGGCCTGGCCAGCTCGCAACTGGCGCGCATCCGCCAGGCCGGTGTGCCGTTGACCGTGTGCATCGACAAGGTGGCCGCCAGCGGCGGCTACATGATGGCCTGCATCGGTGAGAAGATCATCAGCGCACCGTTCGCCGTGCTCGGTTCCATTGGCGTGGTGGCGCAGTTGCCCAACGTCAACAAGCTGCTGAAAAAGCATGACATCGACTTCGAAGTGCTGACCGCCGGCGAATACAAACGCACCCTGACCGTCTTTGGCGAGAACACCGAGAAGGGCCGCGAGAAGTTCCAGGAAGACCTGGACGTGACCCACCAGTTGTTCAAGAACTTCGTTGCCCGCTACCGCCCGCAACTGGCGATTGACCAAGTGGCCACCGGTGAGGTGTGGCTGGGTATCGCCGCGCTGGAGAACCAGTTGGTCGACGAACTGAAGACCAGCGACGAATACCTGGCCGAGCGCGCCGCCCATGCCGAGGTGTTTCATCTGCACTATGCCGAGCGCAAGAGCCTGCAGGAGCGGGTCGGCATGGCCGCTGCCGGGGGCGTCGAGCATCTGGCTTCGCGCGTCTGGACCAAACTTTCGCAACAGCGCTTCTGGTAGGGCGCTCACCGGTGGCTGGCGTACCCGGCATCACTTCCCCCAGCAATAGATACCGCCTTGCCCCACGCGCGGAATGGTTTCCTGAGGCCCTTCACAAGCCTCAGGAAATTCGTTCCCATGTCTGCAGAACCGAAAGCCACCCCCACCCCCCTTGCTCACCATGACCTGATCAAGGAAAGACTGCCCGCCTGGTTGACCGGCGCCTCCTCGGCGTTGCGCAAAGCCTATCTGGCCAGCGCCAGAGTCAGCCTGTATTCGATGGTGGCCGCCCAGGCGCGGTTGGACCCGTTGCAATCCCCCACCGATTTCGCCCGGCCTTTGCTGCAGGCCGAGCTGAAACGTCTGTACCCGGACGTGCAGGTCGATGTCGACCTGCACGTATTGGTGCGCACACACTACGTCAGCGGTATTCGCCTGGATGGCGGTGTCGTGACCGGCCAACTCGACGCTACCCAGCAAACGCTGCTGGAGGCGGCACTGGTCAATTTCGAGCCCCATGAAGCCCAGCGCATGGAGCCTTCGCCAGGCTATGCAGTGATCCTGCCCAAAGGCGAGCACCGCTTCAGCCTCGATGAACAGGACAGGCGCGTCTACCGTTACCACCCCTCCAAGGTGGTCGGTATCAGTGCGGAGGGGTTTGCCGCGCTCTGCCGTTCCCTGGACCTGGGGGCTCGCTACGAAGAGCATGTGATCAGCGTGCTCAACCCGCGCAAGCGCAACCCCCAGGTCGTGGATGCCGAGGCCGATGCGGTGACCACCGACCTGTTGTATTCGCTGCGTGATGAACTGAGCGTGCAGGCGCACATCGCGCGCATGAAGGGCGGCGTGGACGAGGGCGCGTACCAGTTGCTGTTGACCCTCAGCGGCCCTGAGCCGGAAAAGGCGCGCTGGAACGGCAAACCGGTCAGCTTTTGTCAGGTGACCCTGCTGGACGCGCTGGGCCGCCTGCCGTACTCGCTGCTTGGCATGGCGGTGATTCGCTGCGCTGCCACAGGCGCCTGCGTGGTCTACAGGCCTGGCGACCCTGATGACGTGTTCAAGCAATACGCCAGTACCGACGATTTCGCCACGGCGTTGCGTGCCCGCTTGCGCGACCGCGGCTATCAGGATTATTTACGTCGGTTCGTGTTACGCCGCGAGCAGGTACCGTTCCTGAAGCGCCTGAATGATGTCCTCAAGCCCAGGCCATTGTTCGGCGGTGTGCCGGAGTCGGACCCCAATGCCAACCTGGACCTCAAGCTGACCCCTCAGGACACTTCGCTGCTGCGTATGCTGCACCAGCATATGCTCTCCAAGGTGTCGATCGACGCGCGCATGGCCGTCGTGCCCACCGCCATCAAGAACCGCGAAGAGCGCGATGCCCGTTTGGCCTACTACCTGGGGCTGGAAATGGACGCGCTGACGCTGGCATCGTTTTTCGTGCCTGGTGTCGGGGAGTTGATGGCGGCGGTGGGCGCTGTGCAGCTGATAGACGAGGTGTGTATCGGCGTCTCCGAATGGCAGCACCACCAGCGCAGCGAAGCCGTCGAGCACTTCATCGGGGTAGCCGAAAACCTCGCGGTGGTGGCCGCGACTGCCGGGGCCGCTCATGTGTTGCAACGTTCGGTGTTTGTCCAGGATATGGTGGCTGTGAACGATGGCACCACGACCCGGCTCTGGTATCCGGACCTCAAGCCCTATGAAAGCCCCGTGGCATTGCCCATGGGGGCCCTGCCCAATCACCTCGGGCAGTATGAAGTCGCCGGTCGTACCTATGTGCGCATCGAGGGGCGACTGTATGAGCAGGTGTATGACCCTGTCAGCGGCGGCTGGGAGGTGGTGCACCCCAGCGACGAGACGCGCTATCGACCACCACTTCGCGACAATGGCGCCGGGGCGTGGCGCCATGAGCACGAATCAGCGTTGAGCTGGAAAGGGCCGCAGTTGCTGCGGCGCCTGGGGCCGCTGGCCGAAGGGCTGGACGACATCGCCCTGGAGCAGGCCCGCCTGGCCAGTGGCACGCCGGAGGGCAGGGTACGTGAGTGCCTGTTCAATGACCGCCAACCGCCTGCGGTGCTGGGTGAAAGCCTGCGACGGTTTCAGGTTGACGAGCAAGTCGAGTCGCTCATAGAGGGGATTCGCGAACAAGTGCCGATTCCGTCCGCCAACAGCTACCCCGCCCCCCTGCTGGTGAACCTGGCCCGGTGGCCTGCCGAGGTGGGCGTGCGCCTGACTGCCGAAGCACTACCCGGTACCTTGTACGAGGCAGTGGTGGGGCAAACCACTGAAACCGTGACGGTGACTCGCCAGGAACTGGAGGCGGGACGGCTGGCCGAACGGGTGGTGGCACAGCTGGACACCGCGCGGCAGGAGCATCTGTTCGGTGACAGTGTCGCGAATAACGCTGCGGCCCGCACCGATGTGCTCAGCCAGCGCCTGGCCGATGAGGCCCAACGCGAGCGTGCGGCCATCTTCGACAGCCTGGAGCGGGCCCGCCAACCTGAGCTCGATGATGGCGCCCGGGCGTTGCTCGAGGCGTTTCCCGAGCTGAACGCCAGCTTGGCGCGCGGCATTGTCGAGCAGGCCACCGATGCCGAGCGCGGCGTGCTCACCGCTACCCGCCAACCGCCCGTGGTGATGGCAGAGGCCGCGCGCGTGGCGATCCGCGAGGCCCGCCTGGCCCGCGCGGTCGATGGTTTGTACCGCCCGCAGCTGCTGGGCGACGACAGTGCCCGCCTTGGTGTGCGTGGGATGTCCTGGCTCAAGGGGTGGACCGGCAAGGTCCGCCTGGAACTGCGCGAGGGCACGACCTTCGGCGAGTTGCTGGTCAGCGCGGGAGACGCTGCCGATGCCGAGCGCAAGTTCATCCTGCGCCGTGGCCGGGGTTATCAGGCCGTCGACGCTCTGGGCCAGGAGCTGGGCAATGAAGAAAGCCTGTTCGCCGCCATTCTGCACGCGCTGCCGGACAGTGAGCGCGATGCGCTGGGCCTGAAGGTCAGCGACAGCGATGCGCTGTTGGCACAGGTCACCAAGGCCGTGGAGCAGGACCGTGAACGGGCAGGGCGGACGTTGGGCCAGGTGATGGAGGTCGCGTGGATGCGCCCGTACACCGAACGGGTGCAGCACATTGAATACCAAGGCAGTGGTCGCGCCTTGCGCACACCGCTCGAGCGCCTGCGTGCCCTGTACCCCGGCATGAGCGAATTGGATTGGGCAGCGCTCAAGGCCGAGTGGCGCGCACAGGGCAAGAACCTGGAAAGCCATGCGATGCAAATGGAACAGGAGTACCGGGTGCTGGACCGCTCGTTGGCCGACTGGACACGTCAGGCCGCTGTGCGTGTGGATGAGCAAGGGCAATCCATCGGGGTTCCTGAGCAGAGCCGCCGTCAAGTGGCCGAGCGTATCCGTGAAGTGTGGCGGCGTGAGAGCTGGCACCCATCACCGCTGAACTTCGTGCCGTCGCTGACGCTGGACCTGCGCGGCATGGAAGTCGGGGAGCTGCCCGTGGTGGTGGCCAATTTCGACCACGTTGAGACGCTGTTGCTCAACGATATGAGCATCACCTCCGGCGCCGAGGCCACCTCGTTGGAGCTGTTCCTGAGAAAGTTCAGCAACGTACGCTCTATCAAGTTGTCCGGTAACCGTCTGACGCGGGTTCCCGCCACCCTCGGCCAGGCACGGGAGTTGACGTTCCTTGACCTGGAGGGCAACCGCATCAGCGAAGCCGAGGGCGGCCTGGAGGCCCTGCGTGACGCGCCCCGTTTGCAGCAGTTGTTGCTGCAAGGCAACAGCCTGAGCCTGGATGCGGCGTCGCTGGACGTGCTGGCCAGCTGTCGCGACCTGCGCGAGCTGGCGGTGGAAAGCAACGCCGTGCGGCTGGACGCGGCGGGTTTTCGTCGGCTCGCGAGCCTGCGGCGTTTGACCTACCTGCGCCTGGGCAACAACCAGATCACCCTGACCGCCGAGAGTGTCGAGGCCCTGGCCGGGATGAACGGGCTGCGTGAACTGGACCTGCGCTATAACCCGCTGGAATTGCCGCCGCGGGTCACCGGGATGCTGCGCCTGCAATTGCTGAACCTGCGCAACACCGGCATCAGCCAATGGCCCTCCGGCCTGGCTGAATTGATGTTCGACCCGGGCGCGCGCTTGCAGGCACTGGACCTGGCGAACAACGCTATCGTCGAGGTGCCCGAGCTGGTGGGCAGCCATTTTGCAGAGCAATACCGATTCGAGGTGCTGGAGGAGATGGATGAAGACTATTCGTTCTCCATCGCCAACAATCCGCTGTCGCCGCAGGCTCACGAGCGCTTGCGTGCCGCTCGCCTGGAACCGGGGCCCAACGGGGCAGGGCTGGTGGTGGACGAAGACGGCCTGCTGGCCGGCGAGCGCAATCAAGACCGCTGGCTGCAGGGCTGCCCGGAACCGTTGTTGTCGAGCATTCGTACGCTGGAGCGCGACCCCGAGGCCAATCATCTGTTCTATGTGATGCGCCGCTTGATCGAGACCCAGGAGTTCCGTGTGCGGGGCGATGCTGCGCTGCGCGATATGTGGGACGTGCTCAAGGTGCTGGTTGCGCCGACGGCTGAGGAGGCGTCATTGGGCTTGATGGAACTGCGTACCCAACTGTTCCAGCTGGGTGAAGACGCCGCCACTACGTGCGGAGATGGCATCGCGTTGCTGCTGCAGCGCTGCAAGACGCTCGTCACGGTCTGGAAAGCGGCGGCGACCGCCGCTTCCCGAGGCGAAGAGTTGCCATGGAGCCTGCTGGAAGTGTCCCGGAACCTGTACCGTCAGTCGCTGCTGGAGTCGGTCGGCAATGAAATCTACATGTCCCGTTCCGCGCGGCGTCAGTTGCTGCTCATCGACGGTGAACGGGTACCACCGCTGCACCCGGGTGACGATCTTGCCGACACCGTGCTCAAGGCCCACGTGCCTGACCGCGCGGAGATCCTGCTCAAGCTGAAGATCCAGCTAGGGACGCGCCTGAACCTGCCGGAGCAGTACGGCGGAATGATTTACGAGGCCTACGTCAGCGAACGTGTGGTGACCAGGGTCGAGCAGGAAGTGATGGCGCTGGAGCGCAGCAAGGGCCGCGCCGGGATGAAGCGCTGGCTGGTGCGCCAGCGTTACTGGGTACGCTACCTGGAGAAAGTCAACGCCGAGCGTTTTGATGCGCTGCTCAACTGGCGCGCGGATGCCTTCGAGTACATCGAGGGCTTGGGCGAGCCACCCGCGTCGCGCAGCGGCACGCCGCCGGTCGGCCTGATCGGTGAGCTGCAAGCGCAATTGCCCACGCGCCTGACCGTGGTGGACGGCGTGGTCCAGCAGGTGGAACTGACCGAGGGCGAACGCTCGCGGCTGATGATCTGGCTGGGCGAGCGCTACGAGCAGCGCCAGGCTGAGTTGGTGCTGGAGCGCACCACCCTGCTGCTGCCCAACTGATCCTCCACGCCAACATTCCTATCGGCGCCCCCCGACCGTGCGGGCGCCTTCAGTGCAGGAGCACATCATGTCCACTACTTCACATGGCACCCCCACGTTCGTGGGGACGCGCCACGACGGCCTGCTGGCCGCCAATATTCCCGCCTGGCTGCGTGACGCACCTCAGGGCCTGCGCCAGGACTACTGGCACTGGGCGGTCGCCAGCCTGCGTACCGGTGCCAGCGTCCAGGCGTTGCTGGCGCGGGTACAGGCACCCGATACCTTCGCCGAGGATGAGCTGGTCAAGGCCTTGGCGCAGCAATTCAACCGCACCGTGGCAGTGCGCGACAGCGAGCTGGTGTGGTTGCACCATGAGCCTGGGCTGCCCAACCTCACGGACCGCCAGCGCACCCGGGTCACTCGGCACAACCTGCTGCAGGCAGCCATGAGCAACTTCGCCCCCGAACAGCTGGAGGTGACGGCATTCGGTCCCGGTTCCGTGATTCTGCCCCAGGGCCGCTACGACGAACATCGACACCCTGCCTTTCTCGAGGCCGACCGGCTGGGCATCGAACCCAGGGCCTTCGCACGTCTGTGCCGTGAGCTGGACCTGGGCGGGCGTTATCAGCAGCATTTGCTCGACACGCTCGGGCCGGTGCTGGGCAGTGGCGGGGATGACGCGCTCGCCTGGCCCGTGCGCCTCTTCGAACAGCATTTTCAGGCCGAACTGCAGGTCCGCGCCCGGGAAGCCCATTTGCGTGGGTGGCTGGGCGATGATGCGTTGCAATGCCTGCTGGGTTCGCCGGGCGCCACCTGGCAGGGGCGGGCTGTGCAGTGGGGTAGCCTGCGGGTGCTGGTTACCCGCCACCATGACGGTTTCGCGGTGCAGCCGACCGTGCTGATGCGCCAGGCTGGCGAGGAACCGGCGCGTTGCCTGGTCTATACCCCCGGTGAGGGGCCGTTGGCATTGCGCGAATACCCTGATTGGCAAGCCCTGTGCGAGGGGTGGCGCGTGGCGCTGCTCGATACCCAGGCCAGTGCGCGCCTGCAGCGGCAGGTGGGGCAGGGGCAGCAGGCCGAGTTCGCCCGCCGCCTGCTCGACACCTTGCGGCCGGCTGGCTGGTTCGGGGGCGAGCGCGGTGTAGATGCCACGGCCGACCTGGGGCTGCGCTGGGCCCCCAGTACTGGGCCGGTGGCGGCGCAACTGCGTCGGCAATGGCTGGAAAAAGCCTTGGGCGATGCTCGCACCTGGATGGTCCCAAGCGCCGAGCGGGACCGCCAGGCCCACGCCGCGCTGATGGCGCGCCTGCAAGCCACCGGCATGAACCTGGCCACCCTGGGGGCACTGTTCGTTCCGGGCCTGGGCCTGGTGATGGCCGCCGTCGGTGCCGTGCAGTTGCTGCGTGAAACCTACCAGGGCGTGGATGACTGGACTCATGGCCAGCGGGCAGAAGCCTTGGGGCATTTTGCCGACGTTGCGCTCAACCTTGGCTTCATCGCTGTCAGCGCGGGCACGGAGCGGCTGGGACAGGCGCCGGGCTTCGTCGACGGCATGCTGCCGGTGGTATCGCCAGACGGCAAACAGCGGCTGGTCGCCCTGGACCTGGAAGCGCTGGCGGTCAGCGACGGGCCGCCCGCGCAAACCCCAATCAATGCATCGGGGCTGTACCTGCATGAAGGTCAGGCATACATCCGCATCGCCGGTCGCTGGTACCTGCATGCCGCGGACCAGGGGCGTGACTGGGTACGCCCGCCTCAGAGCGATGCCGATTGGAAGGTGGCCATCCAGCACAATGGCCAGGGCGGCTGGCGTGCCACCCATGAAAACCCCGCGCAGTGGACCAGCGAGCAACTGATGCGCCGCTTTGGCCCGGCACTGGAGGCCGTCGATGCCCCGGTACTGGAGGCCGTGCGCCGTGCCAGCGGCTTGAGCCGCGAGCGCCTGGTGCGTTTGCATCTGGACAGCCAGCCTCTGCCTGTAGAGGCTCAGGCGGGCCTGGAGTACCTGGCGCTGGCGCCGGTGGCCACGCCAGCCAGTCTCGGTGCAAAGCGCCTGGCACAGCAGTTCAGCGGGTTGTCGGCGGCGGCCGCCGACGCCATCGCCGGTGGTGCGCGGCGTGGCGAACGTCAGGTGTTGGCGGCCGGGCGGGTACCGCTGCGGTTGGCCGAGCAGGGGCACCTGACCCAGCGCGAGGCGCGGTTGAACCAGGCGTTGCTGGCGCTATGGCGGCCCGGGGGCCACAGCAGTGCCGCTGACCGGTTGTTGATGGCCGGCGCTGCGCGATTGCCGGGCTGGCCAGCCGAAATCAGCCTGTCGCCTGGCGAGGCGGCAGGCCAAGGGGATGTTGCCCAGTGGCTATGGCGGCAACTGTCAGAGGCGCAGCGCGTGGCCCTGGGATGCTCGGATGCCTTCCATCTGCGGCAGAAAGTGTTCGAGCACATGGCCGCCGATCGCGCGTTTGCAGCGCAGGCCATTGGGCAGGTGCGCGTGCTGCCCTGGCTGCGCCCGCCTGTGCGCCAGGCGGGCGGTCTGTGGGGTTACGCCTTGAGCGGCCGCGGCGCGCTGCTCGGTGGTGGCCGCGTGCGTAGCCGCCTGCGGCGCCTGTACCCCACGCTGGACCCGCTCCACTTGCAGGAAATCGAGGTAGGGCTGGGTGGCAACGTCGAGCTGGGCCTGCTGCACCTGGAAGCCGAATTCGGCCGCCTGAATGCCGCCCTGGAGCACTGGCGCCAGGCCCTGGTGGACGTGGCTGACGATGGGGCCGGGGAGCGTCTGCAGGCACGGGTGACGGCAGCCGACATGATCCGCCGCGCCTGGCAGCGCGACACGGGGCGAGCCTGGGGTGAAGAATGGGAGGGCCTGGGTTACATGCTGGATCTCAGTGACCTGGACATAGGCGACTTGCCGGCGCTGGACGCGGATTTCAGCCACATCGACCTGTTGATCCTCGATAACGTGGGCATGCACGCGGACCCGTCGCCGTTTCTGGATGCCTTCACCCAGCTGCGTGCCCTGGACCTCACGGCGAACCGGTTGCCTGCCGTGCCCGCGGCCGTCGCACGCATGCCGTGGCTGACCAGGCTGCACCTGGACCACAATGCCTTGCAACCGCACGAGGCGCTGTTCGCCCCTCTCACGAGGCTGCGACACTTGCAACACCTGTCGCTCAACGATAACCCGATGACGCTGCCCGCGGCGGCGATGCGGGCCTTGGGCTCCCTGCTCAGCTTGCGTCAATTGCACATGGACAACTTTGCCCAGGAACTGACGCCCGCCGATATCGACCAGGTGGCACGCCTGGCAAACCTGCGCTTCCTCAGCCTGCGTGACAATGACTCCGAACTGGGGCGCCCAGGGGTGCTGGCGCTGGGGCGGTTGCCGCGCTTGCAAGCCTTGCGCCTGGGCGCCAACACCCTGGCGCCGGATGTCACCCTTGCGGGTTTTCCGGCCTTGCGTGAGCTGGACCTGGAGGGGTGTGAGCTGGCGCATTGGCCCGACGGCCTGTCGACCCTGATGAACCGGGTACCCTTGCGCCTGCAATGGGTGTCGATGCTGGACAACCCCTTGGTGGAGCTGCCGCCGCTGGCACACCTGATGTTTTTCCGCGGGCCGCGCGACCCAGGCACGCAGCCGCTGGACATAGAGCAGGGCAACCTGGACAACACCGCCTTGCAGCGCCTGTTGGAAGCTGATATCGAGCCGCACCTGGCGCCGCCGCTGGTAGGCGGCGCATTGCCCGTGCCGGGAGCCAACTGGCGCCCAGGGCTGGACGAGCCGTTGCGCCATACGGTGGATGAGCTCGACGCCTTGCCCCAGGCCCGGGACTTCCTGCAAGCCCTGGACCGGCTGGCTACTTCACCCGCCACTGCCCGCGCCCGCGCGGCCATGCGACAACGCATACATGAACTGCTGCGCGCCATCAGTGTGCCCGTGGCGGCGGATATCGAGGCGGGCCTGAGCCACCTGCGTGACGACCTGTTCGCCCTGGCCGACGATGCACTCAATACCTGCGGTGATGGCCTGGAACTGGTGTTCAACCGTTGGGAAACCCGCGTGCTGTTCTACCGCGCCAGCAGGGCGGTTGTCGACGGCCCGGGGGCATTGCAGCCGGTGGTCGACATGGCCCGTGGTGTGCTTCGCGGCGAACTGCTCGACGAGCGTGCCATGGCCATCATGCGCCTGCGCGCTCAGCGGCGCATGGCGCTGTTTCCCGAAGCCCATCTGCGCGCAGCCTACGCCCATGAAATCGCCGAGTTGACCCCTGAACGGTCAGCCGCGGCGCCCGCGCTGGATGCGCTGGATGACCTGGTCGACCTTGACCTGGCGGCGTTGCCCGACGAAGCGGAAATGCGTCTGCTGCTGCGCCGCTCACTGGCCACGCGCCTGGGCTTGCCGCTTCAGCCTCAGCCGCTGCTGTACGGTGAGCTCGCGTCCGCGCAGATGATCGACCGCGTGGCCGCCTGGGTCGAGCAGCAGGCCACTCCCGAGCGGTTGCTGGACTGGCTGGTCCATCAACCCGCCTGGCGCGACCTGCTGAGCCGGCGCTCACCGTTGCCCTTCGAGCAGGTGCGCGAGCACTGGAGCAGCGGGCAGGACTACTTGTTCGAACTGGGCCGGCCACAGCCTGAGATCCAGCCATTGGCAGCGGATGTCTGGGCGGTGATCGCCGACCAGCCGCCCGCGGGCGATCAGCCGGTCATGCCGGACATGCACTTGAGCGAAGCAGATCAGGAAGCGGCGCGCCAGCGCCTGAGCACCGCCGAACGCGCGGCGGTCGACGCCCTGGTACGCACCATGACGCAGCAAACCCTGTAACAGCAACGGTCAGCCCCGGAACAGGACCGTGGCTGCCACGGATCACGCTGCCCTCGCCCGCAAGGCGAGGGCAGCGCTGTTTTCAGCGGCGACGGAACAGCGGCAGCGGTTCGTCGGTGGCGGCCTGGTAGGTCACCGAGAAGTCCTTGAGGCTTTCAAGGGCCTCGTACGGGTCTTTGTCAGCGCGCAGGGCGAAGGCATCGAAACCGCAGCGGTGCAGGTAGAACAACTGGTCGCGCAGCACATCGCCAATGGCGCGCAGCTCGCCTTTGAACTGGTAGCGGTCACGCAGCAGGCGCGCATTGGAATAGTTGCGCCCGTCGGTGAAGGCCGGGAAGTTCAGGGCGATGACCTGGAATTTGTCCACGTCAGCACCGATTTCCTCGGCTTCCTCGTCGCTGTCCAACCACACGCCCAGGCCGCCATCGCGGGCTTGCAGGGCGTGGCCGTGCTCGCGCCACAGGGCCAGCGGCACGATCAGGTCGTCGCAGTTGCTGATGCCGTCCAGGGTCGCGTCCTTGGGCAGCAGGTGCCAGGTTTCGTCGACCACTGCGTTGTTCTTAATGATTCGCTGCATAGACGCGCTCCTTGAAGGGCTCGATACCGATACGCTGGTAGGTGTCGATGAAACGTTCATCTTCGGTGCGTTGTTCCACGTACACGTCGATCAGCTTGCTGATCACATCAGGCATGGCTTCCTGGGCGAAGGAGGGGCCCAGGATCTTGCCCAGGCTGGCGTCGCGGCTGGCGCTGCCACCCAGGGAAACCTGGTAGAACTCCTCGCCTTTCTTGTCCACGCCCAGAATACCGATGTGGCCCACGTGGTGGTGACCGCAGGCATTCATGCAGCCGGAAATGTTCAGGTCCAGCTCGCCGATGTCGAACAGGTAGTCCAGGTCGTCGAAGCGGCGCTGGATGGATTCGGCGATGGGGATCGACTTGGCGTTGGCCAGGGAGCAGAAATCACCGCCTGGGCAGCAGATGATGTCGGTGAGCAGGCCGATGTTCGGCGTGGCGAAACCACCTTCGCGCAGTTCCAGCCACAAGGCATGCAGGCGGCTCTGCTCGACATCGGCCAGGATGATGTTCTGCTCGTGGGACGTACGCAGCTGGCCGAAGCTGTAGCGGTCGGCCAGGTCGGCGACGGCGTCCAGTTGCTTGTCGGTCAGGTCGCCCGGGGCAACGCCCGTGGGCTTGAGCGACAGGGTCACGGCCACGTAGCCCGGCTTCTTGTGGGCCAGGGTGTTGCGCGTGCGCCAGCGGGCGAAGCCCGGGTGCTCAGCGTCCAGGGCGTTCAGCTCGGCGCTGAAGTCCGGCAGGGCCTTGTAGTCCGGGTCGACGAAGTGCTTGGCCACGCGGTGCAGCTCGGCTTCGGTCAGCGTGGTGCTGCCGCCGCGCAGGTGTTCCATCTCGGCATCGACCTTCTGGGCGAACACCTCAGGGGTGAGGGCCTTGACCAGGATCTTGATCCGCGCCTTGTACTTGTTGTCCCGACGCCCATAGCGGTTGTACACCCGCAGGATGGCGTCCAGGTAGCTGAGCAGGTCTTGCCACGGCAGGAATTCGTTGATGAACGAGCCCACCACCGGGGTACGGCCCAGGCCGCCACCCACCAGCACGCGGAAGCCCAGCTCACCAGCAGCGTTGTGCACCGGCTCCAGGCCGATGTCATGCACTTCGATGGCGGCGCGGTCGGTGCTGGCACCGTTCACGGCGATCTTGAACTTGCGCGGCAGGTAGGCGAACTCGGGGTGGAAGGTGGTCCACTGACGAACGATCTCGCACCACGGACGCGGGTCGATCACTTCATCGGCGGCGACGCCGGCGAACTGGTCGGTGGTCACGTTGCGCAGGCAGTTGCCGCTGGTCTGGATGGCGTGCATCTGCACCGTGGCCAGTTCGGCCAGGATGTCAGGAATATCTTCGACCGCCGGCCAGTTGAACTGCACGTTCTGGCGAGTACTGATGTGGGCATAGCCCTTGTCGTAGTCGCGGGCGATCTTGGCCATCATGCGCGTCTGGCGCGAGGTCAACTGGCCGTATGGCACGGCCACCCGCAGCATGGGCGCGAAGCGTTGGATGTAGAGGCCATTCTGCAGGCGCAGCGGGCGGAACTCTTCTTCGCTGAGCTCCCCGGCCAGGTAGCGTCGGGTCTGGTCACGGAACTGCTTGACGCGGTCCTCGATGATCCGTTGATCGTACTCGTCGTAAACGTACATAGGTGTCCTGTTCTCAGGCTGCTTACAGCATTTCGCGCGCACGGCCGCGCACTCCCAGCGGAGCCGACGAAAGATACCAGTTTCGGGTTATGCGCAAAAGTGATGTTTGAATATAAGGAAAGATCAAAAAGTACTAACCTTAGTACTTTAGTCTCAAGTCCTTACTTGCCGTGGGGGCAAGGCTGAACTTAACTGCGAAGGCGTCCTGATAAAAATCATAAAGAGGCGACCGCACCATGAGCAACCCCGTGAAAAGCCGCAAACCTGACAGCAGCGTCGATGCCTGGGCGATTCTGTTCCTCATTATCCTGGTGGTGTCCGCCGCCGTGTTCTGGGTCAGCCACCAGTAGGAGCTCACACCCCGGCCAGGTGTACCACCAGTTTCACCAGTGCAAACAGCCCTAGTGCAAACACCACCGTGCACACGATGCCCAGCGCAATGAAATGCGCTGGTTTGCCGTGGGTAAAGTCGCGTTCGCGGTTTTTCTGGCTCTGCACGCCGAAAGCGGCAGCAATGATGCTGTGCAGCATTTGCCAGAGGGTAGGGGGCTTGATCGTGGGCATGGTGGCGACTCCTTGCCCGACAGTGTAGCCCGTTCTACCGGGGTTACGCGTCGTAGCCCAGGTTCGGCGCCAGCCAGCGCTCGCTCACGGTCAGGTCCTGACGCTTGCGCTGGCTGTAGGACTGCACCTGGTCCTTGTCCACCTTGCCCACGGCGAAATACTGCGCCTGTGGGTGGGCGAAGTACCAGCCGCTCACGGCCGCGGCCGGGAACATGGCGAAGTGCTCGGTCAGCGTCACGCCGCTCTGGCCGTTGTGGTCCAGCAGTTCGAACAGGGTGCCTTTCTCGGTGTGGTCAGGGCAGGCCGGGTAACCCGGGGCAGGGCGGATACCCTTGTACTGCTCCTTGATCAGCGCTTCGTTGTCCAGCACCTCTTCGGGGTCGTAGCCCCAATGCTCTTTGCGCACCTGCTGGTGCAGCCATTCGGCGCAGGCCTCGGCCAGGCGGTCGGCCAGGGCCTTGACCATGATCGAGTTGTAGTCATCGCCCTTGTCCTGGTACGCCTTGGCCACTTCCTCGGCGCCGATGCCGGCCGTGGTGATGAAACCGCCCACGTAGTCGGTCACGCCGCTGTCCTTGGGTGCGACGAAGTCGGCCAGGCTGAAGTTCGGCTTGCCGTCGGGCTTGATGGTCTGCTGGCGCAAGTGGTGCAGGCGCGCCAGCGGGCGACCGTCGTCGGCATACACTTCGATGTCGTCGTGGTCCACCTGGTTGGCAGGCCAGAAACCGAAGACCGCGCGCGCGCTGATCAGCTTTTCATCGATCAGCTTGCGCAGCATTTCCTTGGCGTCCTCGTACAGCGCCGTGGCGGCTTCACCCACCACTTCGTCGGTGAGAATGCGCGGGAATTTGCCGGCCAGGTCCCAGGAAATGAAGAACGGTGTCCAGTCGATGTACTCGGCCAGCACGTTCAGATCGATGTCGTCCAGTACCTTGGCACCGGTGAAGGTCGGCTTCACGGGCTGGTAACCGGCCCAGTCGAATGTCGCCTTCGCCGCGATCGACTGCTCATAGGTCAGGCGCTCGGTACGGGCGCTGCGGTTGGCGGTGCGCTCGCGCACTTCCACATAGTCCTGGCGAGTGCGCTCGACGAAGCCCGGTTTCAATTCCTTGGACAGCAACTGGGTGGCCACGCCCACGGCGCGCGAGGCATCGGTGACGTACACCACGGCATCGTTGCTGTACTTGGGCTCGATCTTGACGGCCGTGTGGGCCTTGGAGGTGGTGGCGCCGCCGATCATCAGCGGCAGGTGGAAGCCCTGGCGCTGCATCTCACGGGCCACATGGACCATTTCGTCCAGCGACGGGGTGATCAGCCCGGACAGGCCGATGATGTCGCAGCGTTCTTCCTTGGCCACCTGCAGGATTTTTTCCGCGGGCACCATCACGCCCAGGTCGACGATGTCATAACCGTTGCACCCCAGGACCACGCCGACGATGTTCTTGCCAATGTCGTGCACATCGCCCTTGACCGTGGCCATCAGGATCTTGCCCTTGGCTTCCGGCTTGTCGCCCTTTTCGGCTTCGATGAAGGGGATCAGGTGCGCCACGGCCTGTTTCATCACCCGCGCGGACTTCACCACTTGCGGCAGGAACATCTTGCCCGAGCCGAACAGGTCGCCGACGATGTTCATGCCCGACATCAGTGGGCCTTCGATCACCTCGATAGGGCGCTTGAACGACTGGCGCGATTCTTCGGTGTCTTCGACGATGTGGGTGGTGATGCCCTTGACCAGGGCGTGCTCCAGGCGCTTGTTCACTTCCCAGCTGCGCCATTCCTCGGTCTCGGCTTCCTTGACGCTGCCGTCGCCCTTGTACTTGTCGGCGATGGCCAGCAGCGCATCGGTGCCTTCGGGGGTGCGGTTGAGTACCACGTCTTCCACGGCGTCGCGCAGCTCTTGCGGGATCTGGTCGTAGATCTCCAGCTGGCCGGCGTTGACGATACCCATGGTCAGGCCATTGCGGATGGCGTACAGCAGGAACACCGAGTGAATGGCCTCGCGCACCGGGTTGTTGCCGCGGAACGAGAACGACACGTTGGACACACCGCCGCTGCTCAGGGCATAGGGCAGTTCGTCACGAATGAAGGCGCAGGCATTGATGAAATCGACCGCGTAGTTGTTGTGTTCCTCGATACCGGTGGCCACGGCGAAGATGTTCGGGTCGAAGATGATGTCTTCCGGCGGGAAGCCCACCACGTCCACCAGAATGTCGTAGCTGCGCTTGCAGATTTCCTTCTTGCGCGCCTCGGTGTCGGCCTGGCCGGCTTCGTCGAAGGCCATCACCACCACGGCGGCGCCGTAGCGCTTGCACAGTTTGGCATGGTGAATGAAGGCATCGACCCCTTCCTTCATGCTGATGGAGTTGACGATGCCCTTGCCCTGGATGCACTTGAGGCCGGCTTCGATCACTTCCCACTTGGAGGAGTCGATCATGATCGGCACGCGGGAGATGTCCGGCTCGCCAGCGATCAGGTTGAGGAAGGTGACCATGGCCTTCTTCGAGTCCAGCATGCCCTCGTCCATGTTGATGTCGATCACCTGGGCACCGGCTTCAACCTGCTGCAAGGCCACTTCCAGCGCTTCGGTGTAGTTCTCTTCGCGGATCAGGCGGGCGAACTTGGCGGAGCCGGTGATGTTGGTGCGTTCGCCGACGTTGACGAACAGCGAGCTGCGGTCGATGGTGAACGGCTCCAGCCCCGACAGGCGGCAGGCCTTGGGAATGTCTGGAATGGCCCGCGGCGGGTACTTGGCCACAGCCTCGGCGATGGCCTGGATGTGGCCCGGGGTGGTGCCGCAGCAACCGCCGATGATGTTCAGGAAACCGCTGGCAGCGAACTCCTCGACCACCACGGCCATTTCGGCCGGGGTTTCGTCGTATTCACCGAAGGCGTTGGGCAGGCCGGCGTTGGGGTGGGCGGACACGTGGGTGCCGGCCTTGGTCGCGAGCTCTTCCAGGTACGGGCGCAGGTCCTTGGCGCCCAAGGCGCAGTTCAGGCCCACGGAAATGGGCTTGGCGTGGGCCACCGAGTTCCAGAAGGCCTCGGTAGTCTGGCCCGACAGGGTACGCCCGGAGGCGTCGGTGATGGTGCCGGAGATCATGATCGGCAGTTCGAAGCCAATTTTCTCGAACACGCCCTGCACGGCGAAGATCGCCGCCTTGGCGTTGAGGGTGTCGAAGATGGTCTCGATCAGGATCAGGTCGGCACCGCCCTCGATCAGGCCTTCGGTGGCCTCGGTGTAGTTTTCCACCAGCTCGTCGAAGGTGACGTTGCGGTAGCCCGGGTCGTTGACGTCCGGGGAAATGGAGCAGGTACGGCTGGTCGGGCCCAGCACGCCGGCGACGAAGCGCGGCTTGTCCGGGGTTTCCAGGGTCTTGGCGTCGGCCACCTGACGCGCCACCCGGGCACCTTCCACGTTCAGCTCGTACACCAGCGACTCCATGCCGTAGTCGGCCTGGGACACCTGGGTGGCATTGAAGGTGTTGGTTTCCAGAATGTCGGCGCCGGCGTCCAGGTACGCCTTCTCGATCGCGGCGATGATGTCCGGGCGGCTGAGCAGCAGCAGGTCGTTGTTGCCCTTGACGTCGCTCGGCCAGTCGGCGAAGCGCGTGCCACGATAGTCGGATTCCTCCAGACGGTAGCTCTGGATCATAGTGCCCATGCCGCCATCGAGAATCAGGATGCGCTCTTTGAGGGCTTGCTGAAGTGCTTGGAGACGAGCGCTGCGGTCAGACATTGGGCTACCTGTCAGGACAAAAGACAAAAACGAAGAGGCGAAATAATACCAAACCTGCGCGCTTTTAAACCGTTCTGTCTTTTACATGAATTTCGTTCATGTTTGAGGCGCCCCACCCCAGGTAGAATCGGTCCCACAGTTACCGAGTCGCCAGATTCAACTTCACAATCAGGACCCCGCCACATGGTGCACCGCTTCCTTGCCGCCGCAGTCATTCTGCTTGCTAGCCTGACTGCTCACGCGCAGGACCCCGCCGCCAGCCCGGCGATTTCCTATACCCGTGACATACAGCCGATCCTCACTGAAAAATGCGTGGCCTGCCATGCCTGCAATGATGCCGCCTGCCAGCTCAACCTGGGCAGCGCCGAGGGCGCGACCCGCGGCGCCAGCAAAGTGCCGGTTTACCAAGGCGACCGCAGCACCGCCGTCACCCCCACGCGCATTTTCTACGACGCCAGCGGCCCCGAGGCCTGGCGCCGCAAGGGCTTCTACTCGGTACTCGACGCCCAGGGCAGCCAGGCGGCACTGATGGCGCGCATGCTGGAACTGGGCCACGATAACCCGTTGCCGCCCAATAGCAAGCTGCCCGACAACATCGTGCTGGGCCTGAACCGCACCAATATGTGCCCGATGCCCGGGGAATTCGACGCCTACGCCGCCGCCCACAGGCATGAAGGCATGCCGCTGGCCGTGACCGGCCTGACCGACGCCCAGTACGCCACGGTCAAGCGCTGGATCGCCGCCGGCGCCCCGGTGGACCAGCAAGCGCTCCAGGCCAGCCCCAAGGAGGCGGCGCAGATCGCCGAGTGGGAAGCGCTGCTCAACCGGCCGGGTTCCACGGAGGCGCTGGTGGCCCGCTGGCTGTACGAGCATCTGTTCCTGGCGCACATCTATTTCACCGGCGGTGAGCCGGGCCACTTCTTCCAGTGGGTGCGTTCGCGCACGCCCAGTGGCCAGCCTATCGACCTGATCGCCACCCGCCGCCCCGACGATGACCCAGGCTCGGTGTTCTATTACCGCCTGATGGCGGTGCAGGGCGTGATCGTGCACAAGACCCACATCACCTACCCCATGGGGCCGGCCAAGCTGGCGCGAGTCAAGCAACTGTTCTACAGCGGTGACTGGCATGCCACGGCGCTGCCCGGCTACGGGCCGCACCACCGCGCCAACCCGTTCGAGACCTTCCAGGCAATCCCGGCAGTAGCCCGTTACCAGTTCATGCTGGATAACGCCGAGTATTTCGTGCGCACCTTTATCCGCGGCCCGGTATGCCGCGGGCAGATCGCCACCGACGTGATCCGCGACCACTTCTGGGCGCTGTTCCAGGAGCCGGCCCGCGACCGCTATGTGACCGACGCCGCGTACCGGGCCAAGGCCACGCCGCTGCTGGAGATGCCGGGCCAGGACGACAACGTCGGCAGCATCCTGTCGCTGTGGCTGGCCTACCGTGACAAGCGCAATGCCTACGAAGACCTTCGGCGCGACGCTTATGCCGACATGCCACCGCCCAGTTGGTCCACGCTGTGGGCCGGCAACGACAACGCGCTGCTGACCATCTTCCGTCATTTCGACAGCGCCTCGGTGAACAAAGGCCTGATCGGCGACGTTCCGACCACGATGTGGCTGTTCGACTACCCACTGCTGGAGCGCACCTATTACCAGCTGGCGGTGAACTTCGACGTCTATGGCAACGTGGCGCACCAGGCGCAGACGCGCTTGTACTTCGACCTGATCCGCAACGGCGCCGAGATCAATTTCCTGCGCCTGATGCCGGCGGACAAGCGCGGCAAGCTGCTCGACAGCTGGTACCAGAACAGCGGCAAGGTGAAGATGTGGCTGGACTACCAGAAAATCGACACCAGCACGCCCAGCGGCATGCAGCTCAACGAGCATGACCCCAAGCGTGACTTCGGCCTCAAGCTGATACAGCGCGCCGGCACCCTCAACGCCAGCCCCGACCCGATCAACCGCTGCACGGGTGCCTATTGCTCGCGCACTGGCATCAGCGAGGAGTTCAAGAACGTCGAGCAGTCCCTGAGCCGCCTGGTGTCGCGCCCGGCCGCGGGGCTGAAGGTCATCGACCGCTTGCCCGAGGCCACCATGCTGCGCATTCCCGGCAAGAGCGGGCGCATGGTCTACAGCCTGCTGCGCAACCGCGCGCACACCAACGTGGCGTTCCTGCTGGGCGAGGCGTACCGGTACGTGCCGGGGCTGGACAGCCTGACCCTGTGGCCCGGTGTGCTCAGCAGCTACCCCAACTTCATGTTCAACGTTCCTGCCGACCAGGTGCCGGCCTTTGTCGACGCCCTGGAACAGTCCCGGGACCAGGCCAGCTTCGACAAGATCGTCGAGCGCTGGGGCGTGCGCCGCACCAACCCGCAATTCTGGGATTTCTTCCATGACCTGAGCACCTACATTCAGGAGACCGAGCCCCAGGAGGCAGGGGTGCTGGACATGAATCGGTACGAGAACCTGTAGAACGGTGTGCCCGTTTCCCGAGCTTCGCCCGGTCCCACAGGGTTCAACGTGGGGCTGGGACAAGCGCTGGGAGGGCACCGCTGGTCAATCAGGCTGACCTTTGCCCCTTTTTTGTGGTCGGACCTAGTGAGCGTGCACCGAAAGGGCGCACAGTCCGGTGACAAAAAAGGCGGTAAACATGCTGATTTCGCTTCAAGCCCTCCGGGCCCTGGCAGCCTGGACGGTTGTCTGCCATCACTTCATGCAAATCTTCTTCGACTTCCATGCCAGCGGGCCGATCGGTCAATTCTTCGTTGATCGCGGGGCTGTCGGCGTCGACATTTTCTTCGTCATCAGCGGCCTGGTGATCTACCTTTCCACCCAGGACAAAGATATGCCCGCCGGGCGTTTTCTGCTCAACCGGGTGATCCGCATCGTGCCGGCCTACTGGTTCTATACCTTGCTCATGGGCCTGATGATCGTCGCCCTCGGGCAGCAAATGCCCCACCAGGTGGTGGACCTGCCGCACTTTATTCTGTCCCTGCTGTTCATCCCTTCGGAAAACCCCGGCGGCTATGGCCTGTACCCCACGTTGAACGTGGGCTGGACGCTGAACTACGAGATGTTCTTCTACTTGATGTTCTCGCTGGTGTTCGTGGTACCTCGGCGCCTGCGCCCGGTGGTCGTGGCCGCCGCGCTGTTCGCGGTGTGCGAGATGGTCAGCACTTATGGGGTACTGAGCCGTTTCTACGCCAACAACATCATTTACGAGTTCCTGCTGGGCATCGCCATCGGCTGGGCCTACCGCCGCGGCTGGGTCGCCCAGGGGTTGTGGATGCCACTGATGCTGATCGCCGTCTCGCTGGTGGCCATCTACAACCTGCCAGCCAGTGACCGCTTGCTCAACTGGGGCGTGCCCAGCGCCATCATCGTGGTGTCCTGCGTGGCCATGGAGCCATGGTTCAAGGGCAATCGCGTGCTCAAGACCCTGGGCGACTGCTCCTACTCGGTGTACCTGATTCACGTGCTGGTGCTCTACACCGGCTGGTTCGCCAGCGAGCGGCTGAACATCAACCCTTACCTGGTGTTCGCCATCTGCGTGCCGGTCATCGCCCTGATGTCGTGGGCCAGCTACATCTGGATCGAAACTCGCCTGTACCGACGCATGAAGGCGTGGGCCGAGGCGCGCCTGGCGCCCATGCCAGACCGGTCCATAACCTGACAAAATTACTGGGACTTTGTGCCGCGCCTTGTTTGGCGTAAACTGCAGCCAAGTCTGTGAGGAACTTACATGAGCGCCATAACGATTACCGACGCGGCACACGATTACCTGGCCGATCTGCTGGAAAAGCAGAACACCCCGGGTATCGGCATTCGAATTTTCATCACCCAGCCGGGCACTACCTACGCTGAAACCTGCATTGCCTACTGCAAGCCAGGCGAGGAGAAGCCGGAAGACAGCGCCATCGGCCTGAAAAGCTTCACTGCCTACCTGGACGCCGTCAGCGTGCCGTTCCTGGAAGACGCGGTGGTCGATTACGCCACCGATCGCATGGGTGGTCAGCTGACCATCAAGGCGCCTAACGCCAAAGTGCCGATGGTCAATGAAGACAGCCCGGTCAACGAACGCATCAACTACTACCTGCAGACCGAGATCAACCCTGGGCTGGCCAGCCATGGCGGTCAGGTGACCCTGATCGAGGTGGTGGAAGACGGCGTCGCCGTGCTGCAGTTCGGTGGCGGTTGCCAGGGCTGCGGCCAGGCTGACGTGACCCTGAAGGAAGGCATCGAGCGCACTTTGCTCGAGCGTATCCCCGAGCTCAAGGGCGTGCGCGACGTGACCGACCATTCGCAGAAAGAAAACGCCTACTACTAAGGCGTAACCTGCGAGCCCGAAAAACGGCGCCCCGTGAGCGCCGTTTTTTATTGCCGAACGGCAGAGTCCTCATGGAAACCTGCCACTGGGCCACTCACGACTCCAGATTGCTCAGGAACCTGTACAGGTTGGCCGCCTCGGGGGAGAGCCTGGCGGCATCGGCCACGCCCACATACAGGGTCCGGGAAGCCCAGCTGCCTTCCAGGGGGATGGCGCGCAGCTTGGACACCAGCAGTTCCGGATGCACCGAGCCCAGCGGCAATATGCCGATGCCCAGGCCGGCATTGATCATGCGGCAGATACCGTCGAAGCTGCTGACCTGGATGCGCACCTTGAGCAGTTTGCCGGTGCGCGCTGCTGCATCAGTGATGCGTCGAAGCAGCGAGCTGCCCTGATTCAGCGCCACATAGTCGTAGTCCAGAGTATCGGCCAGGGTCACGCTGGGCTGCTGCGCCAATGGATGGACTTGAGGTACCAGCACCACCAGTCGGTCACGTCGGTAGGGCTTGATCTCCAGGTGAGGGGCGGGGACATTGTCGGCGAAGATGCCGATGTCGGCCTGGCCGTCTTCCACGGCCTGGACGGTCATCTCGCTGACGGCTTCCTCCATGCCGATGCGCACGTGCGGGTTCGCCCCCAGGAAAGTCGTGAGGTCCTCAGGCAGGAATTGGATGACCGCCGAGGTGTTGGCGAACAGCCTGACGTGGCCCCGCACGCCGTTGGCATAGTCGCTGGCGTCATACGCCATGCGCTGCGCGCTTTCCAGGATATGACGGGCATGCTCTGCCAGCCCACGCCCGGCAGCGGTCAGCTGCAGGCCGCGAGCCAGACGCACGAACAGCGTGCACCCGGTCACTCGTTCCAGTTCCGACAAACGCTTGCTGGCGGCGGAAACGGTCATGTGCGCGCTGTCGGCGGCGCGGGTCAGGTTCTGGTGGTCGGCCGCCAGCACCAGCAGGCGCAGCGATTGCAGGTCGAGTGGGTACAGGTTCATGAAGGAGTGGCCTAGCGTTTCCGTTTGCTCAAGGGTAGTGGAAATTTTGTGAATTCTCACTGGCCTGGTTTGGGGGGATGATTCAACCGTCGCCTCCAACAAGAACGGAAAACGTCATGAGCTTACCTTTGGACGGTATCAAGGTGGTTGAGATGGGCCAGCTGATCGCAGGCCCGTTCGCCGCGAAAATCCTGGCCGAATTCGGCGCCGAGGTCATCAAGATCGAACCGCCGGTCACCGGTGACCCGCTGCGCAAATGGCGCATGCTGCATGAGGGCACTTCCGTGTGGTGGGCCGCCCAGTCGCGCAATAAACAGTCGGTTACCCTTGACCTGCACCAGGCCGAAGCCCGCGAGGTGGTCAAGCGCCTGGTGCAGGAGGCCGACATCCTCATCGAGAACTTTCGCCCCGGTACCTTGGAAAAATGGGGCCTGGGTTGGGATGAGCTGTCTGCCCTCAACCCCGGTCTGGTGATGTTGCGAGTATCGGGTTACGGCCAGTCGGGGCCGTACAAGGACCTGCCGGGCTTCGGCGTGATCGGCGAGGCCATGGGCGGGCTGCGACACTTGTCCGGCGAGCCGGGGCGTACCCCGGTTCGCGTGGGCGTGTCGATCGGCGACTCGCTGTCGGCCTTGCATGGCGTCATCGGCGTGCTGTTGGCGCTGCGTCATCGCGAGCAGAACGGCGGGGCAGGGCAGCAGGTCGACGTGGCCTTGTATGAGTCAGTGTTCAACATGATGGAAAGCCTGATCCCCGAGTACTCGGTGTTCGGTGCGGTTCGCGAACCGGCAGGCAGCAGCTTGCCCGGCATTGCCCCGACCAACGCTTACCGCTGCCAGGACGGCAAGTACGCGTTGATCGCCGGCAACGGCGACAGCATCTACCGCCGCCTGATGGAAAAAATCGACCGCCTGGATTTGGCCGATGATCCGGAGCTTGTCCAGAACGATGGTCGTGTTCGCCATGTTGCACGGATCGACGCCGCCATTTCCACCTGGACTGCCGAGCGCTCGCTGGACGAGGTGCTGGCGGCCCTCAAGGACGCCAACATCCCCTCGGGCAAGATCTATGACGCGGCGGACATCGCCGGTGACCCGCACTACCAGGCCCGGGACATGTTGATCCCCAGCACCCTGGACGACGGCACCGCTGTCACCCTGCCGGGGATCGTGCCCAAGCTGCTAGGCACGCCGGGGCGTATCAAATCCCGTGCCCCTGCCTTGGGCGAGCACACCGATGCAGTGCTCGACGGCATCGGCATCGACGCGAGCACCCGGGAAACCTGGCGCCGCCGCGGCCTCATCTGATACAGGAATAGCCTCAATGAAACGCCTGTTCATGCAGGAAGTCGCCACCCGTGACGGCTTCCAGAACGAAAAGACCTTCATCGACACCGGGGACAAGATTGCCCTCATCAACGCGCTGAGCCTGTGCGGCTACGCCAAGATCGAGGTCACGTCCTTTACGTCGCCCAAAGCCATTCCTGCGCTGCGCGATGCCGAAGCCGTGATGGCCGGCATCCACCGCCAGCCGGGTGTCGAGTACACCGTGCTGGTGCCGAACGTGCGCGGGGCGGAGCGGGCATTGGCCTGTGGCATCGACGAAGCCAACCTGGTGATGTCGGTCAGTGAGCCGCACAACCGCTCCAACCTGCGCATGACCCGCGAACAGTCCTTTGCCCAGCTCAAGGAAGTGGTTGGCGTCATCGGCCAGGGGCCTGTGGCGATCAATGTGTCGCTGTCTACCGTGTTCGGCTGCCCCATGCAGGGCGACGTGCCCGCGGGTGAAGTGCTCAACTGGGTCGAGCGTTTCGCCGACCTGGGCGTGCGCGGCATCACCCTGTGCGACACCACCGGCATGGCCTTCCCCTCGCAGGTCGAAGCACTGTCGGGGCAGGTGCGCGAACGCTTCCCGCACCTGCAGACCACGCTGCATTTCCACAACACCCGTGGCATGGCCTTGGCCAACACCCTGGCGGCCCTGCAGGCCGGCGTTGACCGTTTCGACGCTTCGCTGGGCGGCCTGGGCGGTTGCCCTTACGCGCCGGGTGCCAGCGGCAACGTGTGCATGGAAGACCTGGTGCACATGCTCGACCTGATGGGCTACGACACCGGCATGGACCTGGCGCGCGTGCTGGCCGCCTCGGCCACACTGCCTGGCCTGATCGGCCATGACACCCCCAGCGCGATCCTCAAGGCCGGGCGACGGCTGGACCTGCACCCGATTCCTGAACATGTGCACACCTTGAGCAAGCAGGTGGCCAACCCCGAACTGGAGCGTACCCGATGATCGACCACCTCGACCACCTTGTGCTGACCACCATCGACCTGGAGGCCTGCAAGGACTTCTACGTGCGCGTGTTGGGCATGCGCGAGGAGACCTTCGGCAACGGCCGGTTCGCCTTCCGGTTCGGCAATCAGAAAATCAATGTGCACGTACGCGGTCATGAGTTCGAGCCCAAGGCTCACTTGCCTGTGCCAGGGGCTCTGGACCTGTGCTTCATCGCCACGCACAGCCTTGCGCAGGTGATTGCCCATCTGGAAGCGCAGCGCTGGCCCATCGTCGAAGGACCGGTGCAGCGCACCGGTGCCACGGGCCCGATTCGTTCGGTGTACGTGCGTGACCCGGACCTGAACCTGATCGAGATTTCCGAGCCACTGGACCTCAAATAATAAAGGGCAACCGTGATGAATATTGTCTTTCTGGATGGTGCGAGCCTGCCTTCGCCCATGACGCGCCCGACTGAAGCCCAGGGGTGGGACGTGCGCGAAAAAACCTCGCCGGACCAGGTGGTACGGGCGTTGGCCGAAGCGGACGTGGCCATCACCAACAAAGTGCGCCTGGATCGGGTGGTGCTGGAGCAGTTACCACGGCTCACACTGATCTGCGTGGCCGCCACTGGCTACGACTGTGTGGATATCGCCGCTTGCCGCGACCAAGGTGTCACGGTGTGCAACGTACCTGCCTACAGCGCGGTGAGCGTGGCCGAGTCGGTGATTGCCTCGCTGTTCGCACTGCGCCGCCACCTGCTGGTTTACCGTGGGGCGTCGACCACATCATGGCCGCAGTCCTCACACTTCTGCGTGCATGGTGCTCCCATCCAGGACCTGCAGGGTTCCACGCTGGGCATCGTGGGGCGCGGCGACATCGGTAGCCGCGTGGCGCGAATGGCCAGGGCGTTGGAGATCAACGTGGTGTTCGCCGAACACCGCGGCGCGGACCGTGTGCGCGAAGGCTACATGGCCTTCGACGAGGTATTGGCCAGCGCTGACGCGTTGACGCTGCACTGCCCCTTGACCCCTCAGACGCGCTACTTGGTCGGGGCTGCAGAAATCAACCGCATGAAACCCGGTGCCTTGTTGATCAACACCGCGCGCGGTCCGTTGGTGGATGAAAATGCCGTGCTGGCCGGCCTGGCCAGCGGCCAGTTGGGCGGCGCGGCCCTGGATGTGCTGTATTCGGAACCGCCCCGGGCTGACCACCCGTTGCTGCACTGCGAGCACCCCAACCTGATTGTGACGCCGCACGTGGCCTGGGCCAGCCAAAGCAGCGTGGCGCGGCTCAAGGCGGTTCTGGCCGCCAACATCACGGCATTCGCCAGCGGCAAGCCGAGCAACGTAGTGAGTTAGCACTGCCGCCTTGTCAACAACAATAATCAGCAGGTCGAGCCATGACAAAAATAATCAGCTCTTCGATCGATACACTGGGCGTGGTCACGCCGCGGCGCAAACCCTTTTACCTTCATCTGTACGTCCAGGTCCTGGCCGCGATCGCCCTGGGGATAGTGCTGGGGCACTTCAGCCCCACTGTGGGCGAGCAGATGAAACCGCTGGGTGACACCTTCATCAAACTGATCAAGATGCTCATCGCGCCCATCATCTTTTGTACGGTGGTCAGCGGTATCGCCAGCATGCAAAGCCTCAAACGTATCGGCCGTATCGGCTTCAAGTCCCTGATCTATTTCGAGGTGCTGACGACGTTCGCCTTGATCGTCGGCCTGATCGGGGTGAACCTGCTCAAACCTGGGGTAGGGATGCACATCGACCCGACGACGCTCGATGCGTCGGCCATCGCCGGGTACGCCAAGGCGGCCCATGACCAGAGCGTGGTCGGCTTCCTGACCCACATCGTCCCCTCCACGGTGTTCGGCGCGTTCACCGAGGGCGATATGCTGCAGGTGCTGTTCATATCGGTGCTGTTCGCCTTCGGCCTGCAACTGTTGGGCGAGGCGGGCAAGCCGCTGCTCAGCACCATCGACCTGGTGGCCAAGGCATTCTTCCGCATGCTGAAGATCGTCATGTACCTGGCCCCGCTGGGCGCCTTTGGTGGCATGGCGTTCACGGTGGGCAAGTACGGGGTGCAGTCGTTGGGCGCCTACGGCAACCTGCTGGTGTGCTATTACCTCACCGGCCTGGTGTTCGTGTTCGTGGTGCTCAACCTGGTGGCCCGTCTGGCGGGCTTCAGCCTGTGGAAGTTCCTCAAGTACATTCGCGAGGAGCTGGTGCTGGTGCTGGGTACGTCTTCCTCGGAGTCGGCGCTGCCCCGGCTGATGGGCAAGCTGGAAAAGCTGGGCTGCGAAAAGTCCACCGTTGGTTTGGTGGTACCGTCGGGGTATTGCTTCAACCTGGACGGCAGCTGCATCAACATGACCGTGCTGGCCATGTTCATTGCCCAGGCGTTGGACATCAACGTTTCGATCTACCACCAGGTGACGTTGCTGCTGATTCTGTTGCTGACGTCCAAGGGGGCCGCCAGTGTGACGGGCGGCGCATTCATTACCCTCGCGGCGACCCTGGGTTCGATGGATGCGATCCCGGCGGCGGGCTTGGTACTGGTGCTCGGGGTCTACCGTTTCATTTCCGAAGGCGGCGCCTTGATCAACGTGATTGGCAATGGCGTGGCGACGCTGTTCGTCGCTCGCTGGGATGGCGCCCTGGACCGGGAGCAGCTTAAGCGCGAGCTGGGTTGACCGCTTGCGCGCTCCAGCGCGCCCTCAACCAAACCGCTCCGCATAATGCTGCGGGCTGACACCCAGCGTCTTTTGAAAACTGCGCCGCAAACTCTCCGGGTGCCCATACCCGCACAACCGCGCCACGCTCTGTACCGACGCTTGCCCCCCCTGCAGCAGGGCCTGGGCCGACGCCAGGCGCACCTGTTCGACGTAGCGCGCGGGGGTGGTGCCCAGTTCCGCGGTGAACACCCGGTACAAGGTGCGCGGCGCCATGCACGCCCGTTCGGCCAGCGCCTGCAGGGACAGGTCGTCGCCCAGGTGCGCGGGTATCCATTCCAGCAGCGCCGCCAGCCGCGGTGCGCGGCTGGCTTCGGGCGACAGGTGCGGGCTGAACTGCGCCTGGTCGCCCGGGCGCTTGAGGAACATCACCAACCGCCGCGCTACCGCCAGGGCCACGGTGCGGCCCAGGTCGTCCTCCAACAGCGCCAAGGCCAGATCGATACCGGCGGTGACCCCGGCCGAGGTGAACAGGTGCGGGGCACCCGGTTGGTAGGTGTGCAGCCGTTCGCCCTGGACCTGAATACGGGGAAAGGCCCGCAGCGCTTCGACATCGGCCCAATGAGTGGTGGCCGTGTGGCCGTCGAGCAGCCCGGCATGGGCCAGAATCAATGCGCCTGAGCAGATGGAGCCCAGGCGCCGCACCCGGGGTTCTGCGTCGCGCAGCCACTGCAGCAGCGGTTGATTGCCGAACTGGGCTTGCTCACCTTGGCCCCCGGGCACCAGCAAGGTGTCAAAGATACCTGGATCGGTGGCGTGAAAGGCGTGTTCGGCGTGCAGGGCAAAACCGGCCGAGGTCACCACCGGGCCGGTGCTTTCGGCCAGCAGGTGCAAGGTGTAGGCGGATGGCAGACCCAGGCGCGCCCGCTCTTCGTTCGCCGAGGCGAACACCTGCAGGGGGCCGGTGACGTCCAGGCTCATGACCCCGGGGTAGATCAGGCAGGCGATGTGGCGCATGGTTCGTGTCACTGTCGGTACAGGTGTGCGTGCCCGGCACGGTACAGTGCCGATTCGCCAAAGCAATCGGTGTCCAGCACCCGGCCCACCAGAATCAGCGCCGTGCGCCGAAACCCCTTGGCGGCCACTTGGGTTTCGATGTCCGCCAAGGTGCCTACCACCCAATCCTGATCCGGCCAACTGGCCTTGTGAATCACGGCGATCGGGCAATCCTCACCATAATGCGGCAACAGCTCGCCGACAATCCTCGCCAGGTGCTGCACACCCAGGTGAATGGCCATGGTCGCCCCATGCCGCGCCAGGTCGTGCAGGGCTTCGCCCTCAGGCATCGGTGACTTGTCGGCGTAACGGGTGAGGATCACCGTTTGCGATACCCCAGGCAACGTCAGCTCCGCGCCCAGCAGCGCCGCGCAGGCGGCCGTGGCGGTTACCCCGGGGATGATCTCGAAGGCAATGCCGCGCTCGCGCAGGCAGCGGATCTGCTCGCCGATGGCGCCATACAGGCTGGGGTCGCCGGAGTGGACGCGTGCAACGTCCTGGCCTCGCGCGTCGGCGGCGGCGAGGAGTTCGATGATCTGTTCCAGGTGCAGCTCGGCGCTGTTCACCACCTGCTCGGCGCGGTGGCCTTCGAGCACGGCGGTGGGCACCAGGGAGCCGGCGTAGAGGATCACCGGGCATTGGCGAATCAGCCGCTGGCCCTTGACGGTGATCAGTTCCGGGTCGCCGGGGCCGGCGCCGATGAAGTAGACGGTCATGGGGAAATCCTGAGTGAAACGGCCACGGCGTGAATGAAATTCAGGTGGCTCACGCTTTATAAAGCTCGATTATCCGGGATTTGTGCCCGGCTGCGCCAATGCCAGGGTGGCCTGGGTGTTTTTTTGTCGCGTGACCCGCAGCGTGGCGCCTTTGCCTGCCATGGCGAGCGCGGCGCTTTCAGCCACACCGTGGCAGCCAGTGTGGGCGAACGCCAGGGCAGAGCGATGGGTCAACTGGCCCTCGAAAGCCGCCAATTGCGCCGCGCTGAACACCACCAGCTTCAGCCCCAGTTCGCTGGCCAGTTGCAGCAGGCCGGGTTCGTTGGCCTTGAGGTCGATGCTGCCGATGCCGGCCAGGTCGGCGCGGGTCAAGCCGTGGTGGGCGAGGGTGGTGTCGAGCAGGTCCGCCAGGGCGCTGGCGGGGCAATGGCGTTGGCAGCCGAGGCCGGCGAAAAGGGAGGGCATGCTGGGTCCTGGGGTTCGGCTTGGGTTGCTTGATGATTGTGGGGTGTTTTTGAGGTGCATGTCTTGGGTTTTTTGCGTTCTCAAGATCGAGCGCCGCGCGCGCGGCGCTTCGCGAGCAAGGGCTCGGCGCCCCCCTCGCTCCCACATCTGTTTCGGGCCAGTTTTGCCTGTGAGATCACCGCGACCGCCTTGTTGGCCCCACCCAGATCTGCAGTGAACCAACAAAGCGGACTAGGTGATGCCACTGGCATAACTGGCCCGAAACAAACGTTGGAGCAGAGCTTGCTCGCGAACGCGCCGCGCGGGCGGCGCTCGGTCTCAAGGGCGCCAGAAGAATCAAGGCATGCACCTTTCAGCCCTGACCCGGTTGCAAGACGGGCCATCGGGGATTCGTCGATATTTCTCGCTGGGGATTGCATCAGGGCCTCCAAGTGCCAGGCGATGATGCTGTGGCGTTCTTGAGATCGAGCGCCGCCCGCGCGGCGCTTCGCGAGCAAGCTCTGCTCCCACATCTGTTTCGGGCCAGTTTTGCCTGTGAGATCACCGCGACCGCCTTGTTGGCTCCAGCACAGAGCTGCAGTGAACCTACAAAGCGGACCAGGTGATGCCACAGGCATAACTGGCCCGAAACAAACGTTGGAGCAGAGCTTGCTCGCGAACGCGCCGCGCGGGCGGCGCTCGGTCTCAAGGGCGCCAGAAGAATCAAGGCATGCACCTTTCAGCCCTGACCCGGTTGCAAGACGGGCCATCGGGGATTCGTCGATATTTCTCGCTGGGGATTGCATCAGGGCCTCCAAGTGCCAGGCGATGATGCTGTGGCGTTCTTGAGATCGAGCGCCGCGCGGGAGGCGCTCGGTCTGAAGGGCGCCAGAAAAACCAAGCCGAACACCTGCCCACCCCACCACCCACTCAACCCCAACCGATTGACCTTCCCCCCCACACTGCGTAGCCTTGCACCTTCGAGGTTCTCCGCCCAGCGGAGCCAAGATGGGAATGCGGTTCAAGCCGCAGCTGCCCCCGCAACTGTAAGCGGTGTGCGCCCTGGCGATACCACTGCGCAGAGCGCGCGGGAAGGTGCCAGGGCCGAGCCTGAGGGCCGACGCCGCAAGCCAGGAGACCTGCCTCGACACAGACTTCCACTTCAACCGGGCGGGGTGATCCGGTGGCGAATGCACCCGCGTGCCTGGCACCCGCGGTTCTCGTCCCGTATGCCCGCCATCCTGCCAAGGGCATCCGATGAAAACACTGGCCAAGCTTCCCGTCACTATCGTTACCGGCTTCCTCGGCTCGGGCAAGACCACCTTGCTGCGCCACATGCTGGACAACGCCCAGGGCCGCCGCATCGCGGTCATCGTCAACGAATTCGGCGAGTTGGGCATCGACGGCGAAATCCTCAAGCAGTGCACCATCGGTTGCACCGAGGAAGAGGCCACCGGCCGCGTCTACGAGCTGGCCAACGGCTGCCTGTGCTGCACCGTGCAGGAAGAGTTCTTCCCGGTGATGCGTGAACTGGTGGCGCGCCGCGGCGACCTGGACCACATTCTCATCGAAACCAGCGGCCTGGCCCTGCCCAAGCCCCTGGTGCAAGCGTTCCAGTGGCCGGAAATCCGCAGTGCCTGCACCGTCGACGCGGTGATCACCGTGGTCGACAGCCCGGCCGTGGCCGCCGGCACCTTCGCCGCCTTCCCGGACCAGGTCGACGCCCAGCGCAAACTGGACCCCAACCTGGACCACGAGTCACCCCTGCACGAGCTGTTCGCCGACCAACTGGCCAGCGCCGACCTGGTCATCCTCAACAAGGCCGACCTGATCGAACCCGAGGCCCTGGCCGCCGTGCGCCGTGAAGTCGCCGAAGAGCTGCCACCAGCGGTCAAGGTCATCGAGGCGAGCAGCGGCCGTTTGCCGCTGGACGTGCTCCTGGGCCTGGGCGCCGAGTCGGAAGAGCACATCGACGGCCGCTTGACCCACCACGACCACCATCATGACGACGAAGACCACGACGACCACGATCACGATGCCTTCGACTCCATCTCCATCGAGCTGCCCCAGGCTGAAGAAGCACGCCTGCTCGACGCCCTGACCACCCTGGTGGTCAAGCACGGCATCCTGCGCGTCAAGGGCTTCGCGGCGATTCCCGGCAAGCCGATGCGCCTGCTGATCCAGGGCGTGGGCACCCGCTTCGACAAACACTTCGACCGCGCCTGGGGCGCCGAGGAAGCGCGTACCACGCGTCTGGTGCTGATCGGTCAGGAACTGGACGCCGCCCTGCTGGAAAGCCAGCTGCGCGCCGCCCTGAACGGTTAAGCCATGCACCTGCTGAGAACCCAGCCCGGCGGTTTCGTGCCGGACGACAACATCGCCGACCTGGGCCAGACACCGGCCGAGCTGGTGATTCTCTGCAGCGGTGATTCCCACCTGGCACTACTGGCCGAAGCGGCCCTGCAGTTGCCGGATGATTTCCCGACCTTGCGCCTGGCCAACCCCATGCAGGTGCAGAACCATGCCTCGGTCGACCTCTACGTCGACCAGGTACTGCGCCACGCCAAGGTCATTCTGATTTCCCTGCACGGCGGTATTGGCTACTGGCGCTATGGCGTCGAGCAACTGGTGGCCCTGGCCGAACGCGGCGTGCAACTGATCCTGGTGCCCGGTGACGACCGCCCGGACCCGGCGCTCAGCGACCTGAGCACCGTGGGCCGCGAGGCCTGCGAACGCCTCTGGCACTTCCTGCGCCAGGGCGGCATGGGCAACGCGTTGTCGCTGTTCAACTGCCTGGCCAGCCAATTTCTGGGGCGCGCCTACCCCTGGGACGAGCCTCGGGCGCTGCCCCGTACCGCCATTTACCACCCCGCCTGGCACGATGCGACACTGGCGCACTGGCAGGCCGACTGGGTACCGGGCCAGCCTGCCGTACCGTTGATTTTCTACCGCTCGCATCTGCAGGCAGCCAACACCGGCTTTGTCGACGTGTTCTGCCAGCGCTTGCAGGCGGCGGGCCTCAATCCCTTGCCCATCGCCGTGGCCAGCCTCAAGGAGGCCGGTTGCCTGGCCCAGGTCGAGGACTGGCTGGATGCGGTTGATGCGGCGCTGATCCTCAACACCACCGGCTTCGCCCAGTCCAGTCCCGAAGCCCCGCACCTGCGGCCGTTTCGCCGTGACATCCCGGTGATCCAGGCGATCTGTGCCCAGGACAACCAGCCAGGCTGGGAAGCCAGCGAGCAGGGCCTGGGCGCCCGCGACCTGGCCATGCACATCGCCCTGCCAGAGCTGGACGGGCGCATCATCAGCCGGCCCATCAGCTTCAAGGACCTGGCCTGGCGCAGCGAGCGCAGCCAGTCGGACGTGGTCTGCTATCGCCCCCATGCCGAACGCATGGACTTTGTCGCCGAACTGGCGCGGCGCTGGAGTGAGCTGGCGCGTCTGCCCAACGGCCAGAAGCGCATCGCGCTGATCCTGGCCAACTACCCGACCCGCGACGGTCGCATCGGCAACGGCGTGGGCCTGGATACCCCGGCGGCCGCGCTGAATATTCTCGCCGCCCTGCAACAGCAGGGTTACCCGGTGCAGGACCTGCCCGCCAGCGGCACGGCCCTGATCCAGGCCCTGCTGGGCGGCGTCAGCAACGACCTGGAAAGCCTGGACCTGCGCCCCTGCGCCCAGAGCATGGCCATGGATGACTACCTGGCCGCCTTCGCCCGGTTGCCCGAGGCCAACCAGCAGGCGGTGCGCGAGCGCTGGGGCGAGCCCGCTGCCGACCCCATGTGCCGCAGCGGCCGCATGATGGTGGCCGGCCTGCGCTTTGGCCTGACCTTCGTGGGTATCCAGCCCGCCCGTGGTTACCACCTGGACCCCAGCGCCGTGTACCACGACCCCGACCTGGTACCGCCCCATGGCTACCTGGCCTTCTACTTCTGGCTGCGCCACACCTACGGCGCCGACGCCGTGGTGCACGTGGGCAAGCACGGCAACCTGGAGTGGCTGCCTGGCAAGGGCGTGGGCCTGTCTGCCGAGTGCTGGCCTGACGCGCTGCTGGGGCCGATGCCCAACGTCTACCCCTTCATCGTCAATGACCCGGGGGAGGGCGCGCAGGCCAAGCGGCGTACCCAGGCGGTGATCATCGACCACCTGATGCCGCCGCTGACCCGCGCCGAAACCTATGGGCCGCTGCGCGACCTGGAGCGCCTGGCCGACGAGTACTACGACGCCCAGTTGCTGGACCCGCGGCGGGCCCGCGAGCTGCAACGGGAGATCCTGGCCCTGGTGCGCGACGCGCAGATCGACCGCGAACTGCAATTGGACGCTGGCTGGGACAGCGACGCCGACGCCGCCCTGTGGCTGCCGCGCCTGGATACCTACCTGTGCGACCTGAAGGAATCACAGATTCGCGACGGCTTGCACATCTTCGGCGAATCGCCCCAGGGGCGGCTGCGGATCGACACCCTCGCGTCGCTGCTGCGCATCCCCCGAGGTGACGGCCGCGGCGCCCACGCCAGTTTGATTCGTGCCCTGGCCCGCGCGCTGGAACTGGGTTTCGACCCATTGGACTGCGAACTCGGCGATGCGTGGGAAGGGCCTCGGCCAGGCTGCCTGCAGGCCGTGGGCGAAGACAGCTGGCGCACCGCCGGGGACACTCGTGAGCGCCTGGAACTGTTCGCCGCTCAGTTGATCGAGCAAGCCCTGGCCAACCCGGCACGTACGGCATGGCCCGAGGTGGACCTGATTCTCGACGGCCTGCGCGAAACCGTGGCCCCACGCCTGGACGCCTGCGGCCCAGCCGAGATCGGTGGCCTGCTCGCCGCCCTGGCGGGGCGCTTCGTGCCCGCCGGTGCCAGCGGTGCGCCCAGCCGAGGGCGCCTGGACGTGCTGCCCACGGGGCGCAACTTCTTTTCCGTGGACGTGCGCAACCTGCCCACTACCACAGCCTGGCGCATAGGCTTTGCCTCGGCGAACCTGATCCTGGAGCGCCACCTGCAAGACCACGGCGACCATTTGCGCCAGTTGGGGCTGTCGGTATGGGGCACGGCGACCATGCGCACAGGCGGCGATGACATCGCCCAGGCCATGGCCCTAATGGGCGTGCGCCCGGTGTGGGCCACCGGCAGCCAGCGGGTGGATGATTTCGAGATCCTGCCCCTGAGTCTGCTGGACCGCCCCCGGGTGGATGTGACGCTGCGCGTGTCCGGGTTCTTTCGCGATGCCTTCGCCAACCTGCTGCGCCTGTTCGACGCCGCGGTGCAGGCGGTGGCGACGCTGGACGAGCCCGACGACCTCAACCCGCTGGCGGCCAAGGTGCGCGCCGAGCAGGCCGCCTCGCTGGCCCAGGGCATCGACCCCGAACAGGCCCGCCGCGAGGCAGGCTGGCGGATCTTCGGCGCCAAGCCCGGCAGTTATGGGGCCGGCGTGCAGGGCGCCATTGACGGGCGCCTGTGGCAAACCCGCGACGACCTGGCCGAGGCCTACCTGAACTGGGGTGGTTACGCTTACGGCGCCGCGGATGAAGGCACCCCGGCCCGGGCGCGTTTCGCCCAGCGTTTGAGCCAGGTACAGGCAGTGGTGCAGAATCAGGATAACCGTGAGCACGACCTGCTCGACTCCAATGACTACTACCAATTCCAGGGCGGCATGCTCGCCGCCGCCGAGACGCTGGCTGGCAAGGCCACCGCCAGCTACCACGGCGACCACAGCCAGCCCGACGTGCCACGCATCCGTACCCTCAAGGAGGAACTCAACCGGGTGGTGCGGGCGCGGGCGGTGAACCCCAAATGGATCGACGGCGCCAAGCGCCACGGTTATAAAGGGGCGTTCGAACTGGCAGCGACGGTGGACAACCTGTTCGCCTTCGACGCCACCACCCACTTGATCGACGACCACCAGTACGCCTTGCTCGCCGAGGCCTACGTGCTGGATGCCGACACCCGAGGTTTCATGCAACAGCACAACCCTCACGCCTTGCGCGACATCACCGAACGCTTGCTCGAGGCCCAGCAGCGCGGACTGTGGGGTGAGCCCGGCGACTACCGCGAGGCTCTGGAAGAGCTGCTGATGGATATGGAAGAAGACACTTGATGCGCGATATTCCCCATTTCCCGCTGGCCGCCGTGGTGGGCGCCGATGCGCTGAAGCTGGCCCTGTGCCTGAGCGCCATCGACCCCAGGATCGGTGGCGTGCTGATCGAAGGCCCGCGGGGCATGGCCAAGAGCACCCTGGCCCGTGGCCTGGCGGACCTGCTGGCCAGCGGTCAATTCGTGACCCTGCCCCTGGGCGCCACTGAAGAACGCCTGGTCGGCACACTCGACCTGGATGCGGCGCTCGGCGAAGGCCGCGCGCAGTTTTCCCCCGGTGTGCTGGCCAAGGCCGACGGTGGCGTGCTGTATGTGGATGAGGTGAACCTGTTGCCCGACCATCTGGTCGACCTGCTGCTGGACGTGGCCGCCAGTGGCGTCAACCGGGTGGAGCGTGACGGTATTTCCCACCGCCATGCCGCGCGCTTCGTGCTGATTGGCACCATGAACCCGGAGGAGGGCGAACTGCGCCCGCAGTTGCTCGACCGTTTCGGCCTCAACGTGGCCCTGGACAGCCAGTCGCCACCCCAGGAGCGCAGCCAGATCATTCGCCGCCGCCTGGCCTTCGACGCTGACCCCCAAGGGTTCTGCGAAGAGTGGGCAAGCCGCCAGGACGCGTTGCGTCAGCGCTGCCAGATGGCCCGGGACGTGCTGGAAGAGGTGCCCCTGGACGACGAAGCCCTGGCGGCGATCACCCAGCGGTGCTTTGCCGCTGGCGTGGACGGCCTGCGCGCTGACCTGGTGTGGCTGCGCGCCGCCCGGGCCCATGCGGCCTGGCGGGGCGCGCTGGCGATCGAGGCGCAGGATATCGACGCGGTGGCTGAGTTTGCCTTGCGCCATCGCCGTCGTCAGCCTCCCGAGGCACCTCAGGGCGCGCAGCCGCCACCGCCCGCCAGTGATGCCGGGCAGGGCAGCGGTGCCCAGGGCCAGTGGGGTGGTTTGCCGCCCCAGGCCACCCCGATGGGCCAGCGCCGTGATGTGCCGAGCTGGCCAAAAAAGCCCTGAGCACCCGCCAGCGCCCCATGGCGGGTGCGCGACCCAAGGGGGGGCAGCAGCAAGGCCGACGCGGTGGTGCGCGAGCCGCCAGTGATGGCGCGGTGGACTGGGCGGCGACCCTGCTGCAGGGCCGCCCGCGCCTGGCCGCCGACCTTCGCTGGCGTCAGCGGCGTGGCAGCGCGGCGGAACTGTGGCTGGTGGTGGTCGATGCTTCGGCCTCCACCCGTCGCCATCAGGCATTGGCCGATGCCAAGGGCCTGCTGGCCGAACTCTTCGACCAAGCCTACCGCCAGCGCGCTCGCCTGGCCTTGTTGACCGCCAGTGGCGAGCAGCCGCATTGGCAACGCCATGGCCTGAAGGCGTCGCAAGGCTTGCAGCCCTGGTTGCAGGCACTGGGGGCGGGTGGGGGCACGCCATTGTTGGCGGCCCTGCAACAGGCCGGTCAATGGTTGGCTCGGCGGGCCAAGGGGTTTCCCCATGAAGTGCGCCGCTGCCTGATCGTCACCGATGGGCGTATCAAGCGCGCAGCGGCCATCGCGCCGCTGCCGTGCCCGACGCTGCTGGTGGATATCGAAAGAGGGGCCATCCGCCTGGGGCGTGCTCGGGAACTGGCCCGCGAGCTAGGGGCGGACTATCAACATATAGACAGCGCGCCAGACACTTTATAGCGTACAGTACGGCAGTGCTGTGCGTTTATGTCGCAGGGCAACGGCAACCGGGTTTAATTAACAAGCGTTACACCCCGCAGTTGCCACTTCATGGAAGGCCCGCGCGCCACTTATTGTTGTGGCATGCTCCACGGTTGCAAGGCATAACCGCCCTCGGCGAGTTCGGCGCGTACTTCTTCCAGCAAGTGTTTCCACTGCGCCGGGTCCGAATAAGTGCTGCTCGGTACTTGTTTGCGGCCGATGCTGTTGCGGGTGCGGTCTACCACGGTCAGGCTCAGCTCGCCGTTCCCATCCTGCGGGGCCCAGGCCACGCACTGGAAGGGTTCGAAGGCGTGGCCGGCAATCAGAAGTGCTTCGTTGACACGCAGCGGGGCGTTCATGGTTTTCAATCTCTCTAGTGTGCCCGAAAGGGGGCAAAGGCCGCCGGTGCGTTTCAACCGTAGTGCCTTTGTCTGTGTGTACTGATGCTGCCAACCGGGCAGCAAGTCACACGCCGGCAGAAAAATATTCAACGTTTTTCGCGCTGTTTTTTTCAGCGAAGTCTTGGACGTTGAAATGCAAGCGAAATTCCCCGTGGCGGAAAATAGTCACGCCCGTTTGCAGACCAACGGCGCTGGGCAGCGTCAACTTAGTTGCTACTGTTACAACGCGTGCGCCAACAGCCTGTTTCTAATAACTTTTATACTTCTGGCGCCAAGGAATCGGTCATGCTCGAGATGGCAACCACACGACGCCTGTTAATTGTCGACCCCTGTGACGACTGCCACCAGTTGCTGCCAGGCCTGCGTACCGTCGGCTGGGAGGTGGACAGTTGCGAACTGGACCAGGCGGCGGATCGGCCCTGTGACGTCGGCCTGTTGCGCTTGCAGCCCTTCCACCTGGAGCGGCCGGAAGCGGTCAAGGACCTGATCAGCCGCAGCAACACCGAGTGGATCGCCGTGCTTAACCAGGACGTGCTGCGCCTGCAGAACGTCGGTGATTTCGTGTGTGAATGGTTCTTCGATTTCCATACCCTGCCGTTCGATGTGTCGCGTGTTCAGGTGACCCTGGGCCGCGCGTTCGGCATGGCGCGCCTGCGCGGCCAGGGCGCGGTGCACGTCAGTCAGCCGGAGCATGAGTTGCTCGGTGACAGCCGGCCCATTCGCGACCTGCGCAAGCTGCTCAGCAAACTGGCGCCCACCGAGTCGCCGGTGCTGATTCGGGGCGAGAGTGGCACGGGCAAGGAGCTGGTGGCGCGCACCCTGCACCGCCAGTCCCAGCGTCATGCCAAGCCATTCGTGGCGATCAACTGCGGGGCGATTCCTGAACACCTCATCCAGTCAGAGCTGTTTGGCCATGAAAAAGGTGCGTTTACCGGCGCGCACCAGCGCAAGGTCGGCCGTATCGAAGCGGCCCATGGCGGCACCCTGTTCCTGGATGAAATCGGTGACCTGCCGCTGGAGTTGCAGGCTAACCTACTGCGCTTTCTGCAGGAGAAGCACATCGAACGGGTGGGCGGCAGCCAGCCCATCGCCGTGGATGTGCGTGTGCTGGCAGCCACCCATGTCAACCTGGAATCGGCGATCGGCGCGGGGCGTTTCCGCGAAGACCTGTACTACCGGCTCAACGTTCTGCAAGTGGTGACCGCGCCGCTGCGCGAGCGCCATGGTGACCTGTCGATGCTGGCCAACCACTTCGCCCACTTCTACAGCCAGGAAACCGGGCGCCGGCCACGCAGCTTCAGCGAGGACGCGCTGATCGCCATGGGCAAGCATGACTGGCCCGGCAATGTCCGCGAACTGGCCAACCGGGTGCGTCGTGGCCTGGTGCTGGCCGAAGGGCGGCAGATCGAGGCGGCGGACCTGGGGTTGATGAGCCAGTCGGCCACCGTGGTGCCCATGGGTACCCTGGAAGACTACAAGCACCGCGCCGAGCGCCAGGCCTTGTGCGACGTGCTCAACCGCCATGCCGACAACCTCAGCATCGCCGCCAAGGTGCTGGGCATCTCGCGCCCTACCTTCTACCGGCTGTTGCACAAACATCAGATCCGCTGACCCATAGCAGCGGACCTGGCCGCGTCGGTGGTACCGGCGGTGGGCCTGCGAGATTCCTGTGCTAGCATGAAACCGGTTTCAGATTATGCTGAACAGCCGGAGATCCTCATGCCCCTTATTCGACGTGACGTCGCCAAGCTGGCCCTGCTGGCCTTGCTTGGCCCAGCAGGCCCAGTGATGACTCAAGTCCAGGCAGCCCCCGCCGTGAAGACCTTGATGTTTCCCACCGCCCATGACTGGGTGCCCAACAATCCGCGGTTGCCGGTGCTGATCTACCCCCAGGCCATCGCCGTGCAGGGCAGTGACCCCGCTGCGTTGTTCGAGAGCACCTTCAAGCGTAACGGCTGGCCACCGCAGTGGCGCTACGGTGTGTTCGACTACCACCACTACCACACCCAGGGGCACGAAGTGCTGGGGGTGTTCAGTGGCCAGGCGCGGTTGATGCTGGGTGGCCCCGGCGGTGAGGAGGTGCCGGTGAGCGCGGGCGATGTCCTGCTACTGCCTGCCGGGACTGGCCACCGCAACCTGGGGTCCAGCACTGACTTTCAGGTAGTGGGCGCCTACCCGCCGGGCCAGCAGGGCAACATCTGCCGACAGGCGCCGACCCCTGCGCAGCGGGCTGCCATCGCCGCGCTGCCATTCCCCGACCTGGACCCCGTGCAAGGCGCCCACGGCGCGGTGGCCCGATACTGGGTGCCACGCCGCGCCTAGACGTCGCGCTCGGCTGTGTCCAGCAACCAGTGGCGGAAGGCATCCAGCGCCGGCAGCGCTTGGTTGCGCGGCGGGTACACCAGGTAATAGCCCCGTGCGCTGGCGTAAGGCAGGGTGGGGCAGGTCAGTTCGCCACTGGCCAGTTCGTCGGTGATCAGAATGCGCGGCACCAGGCCGATGCCGATGTCGGCGCGCACCGCTTGCACCAGGTGCGAGGTGAGCTCGAAACTGGGGCCCAGGCGCATGGTCTGGTGAGGCAGGCCATGGTGGGTGAACCACTCGCCCCAGGCATTGGCGTTATTGGCGACACTGAGCAGCACCTGCTGGCTGATGTCCGCAGGTCTCCACTGCGCCCGGGTGGCCGCCAATGTCGGCGACAGGATCACCATCAGTTCCTCGGCGTGCAGCCGGTGGCAGATCAGGCCGGGCAGTTCGCCCGTGGCCACCACGATGGCGGCGTCGATGCCACTGGTGGCGAAGTCCACCGGTTCGATGCGCGAATTGATGTGCACCAGCACGTCGGGGTGGTGGCGGTAGAACCCATGCAGGCGCGGCAGCAGCCATTTCGAGCCGAAGGTGGGCAGGGTAGCCAGGCGCAGGCTGCCCGCGCCGGCCTGGTGGGCCATGGCGTGCAACGTGGCACTGCGCACGCGGCCCAGTGCCTCGGCGATCTCGCGCTGGTACAGGCGGCCCACCTCGGTGAGTTTTACTGCGCGGCCCTCGCGGCGGAACAGCGTTACCCCCAATTGTTGCTCCAGCGCTTGCACCTGGCGGGTCACGGCGCTCTGGGTCAGTGACAGTTCGGTGGCCGCGCGGGTGTAGCTTTCATGGCGCGCGGCGGCCTCGAAGGCCAGCAGCACGGACATGGAGGGCGTCAGGTTGCGGTAATTCATTCGTAAAAGTCATCAAAGGCGGCGGCAATATCGGTTTGTGCCCGGCGCCGAAGTCCGGGAACATGGGCATCATCCACTACCCGGGCAGCTATTGACCATAGCCGCCCTGGCCGTATTCATGATTTGCCTGACATAAAACGAGGCCATCCCCCGATGATCGCCCACCTGACCGGCACCGCCCCGGCCACCCTGTACCCTGACTTCCTCGACGCCCTGCGCAGCGCCGGTTTCCGCGGCCAGATGAGCACCGACTACGGCACCCGTACGGTACTGGCCACCGACAACTCGATCTACCAGCGCCTGCCTCAGGCCGCGGTGTTTCCGCTGGACGCCGATGACGTGGCACGTGTCGCCACGCTGATGGCCGAGCCGCGCTTCCAGGCGGTCAAGCTGACCCCGCGCGGCGGCGGTACCGGCACCAACGGCCAGTCGCTGACCGACGGTATCGTCGTTGACCTGTCACGGCACATGAACGGTATTCTCGAAATCAACGTCCAGGAACGCTGGGTGCGGGTGCAGGCGGGGGTGGTCAAGGACCAGCTCAACAAGGCCCTCAAGGCTCACGGCCTGTTCTTTGCCCCGGAGCTGTCCACCTCAAACCGCGCCACCGTGGGCGGCATGATCAACACCGACGCCAGCGGCCAGGGCAGTTGCACCTACGGCAAGACCCGTGACCACGTGCTGGAATTGCACAGCGTGCTGCTGGGCGGCCAGCGCCTTCACACCCTGCCGTTGAACGAGGCTGAACTGGCCCAGGCCTGTGCCCAGCCTGGGCGCGCCGGCGAAGTCTACCGGGTGGCCCGCACCATTGAAGAAACCCAGGGCGAGCTGATCGAGCGCACCTTCCCCAAGCTCAACCGCTGCCTGACCGGCTACGACCTGGCGCACCTGCGCGACGAGCAGGGCCGCTTCAACCTCAACAGCGTGCTGTGCGGTGCCGAGGGGTCGCTGGGCTATGTGGTGGAAGCCAAGCTCAACGTGCTGCCGATCCCTACGTACCAGGTGGTGGTCAACGTGCGTTACAGCAGTTTCATGGACGCCCTGCGCGACGCCAATGCATTGCTGGCCCACAAGCCCTTGTCCATCGAGACCGTGGACTCCAAGGTGTTGCTGCTGGCGATGAAGGACATCGTCTGGCACGCCGTGGCCGAGTACTTCCCCGAAGACCCCACCCGCCCGACCCTGGGCATCAACCTGGTGGAGTTCGCCGGTGATGACCCTGCCGAGGTCAACGCCCGGGTGGCCGCATTTGTCGAGCACTTGCAGGCCGACACCAGCATCGAGCGGTTGGGCCACACCCTGGCCGAGGGCGCGGCGGCGGTGAACCGGGTGTACACCATGCGCAAGCGCTCGGTAGGCCTGCTGGGCAACGTCGAAGGTGAGGTGCGCCCGCAGCCGTTCGTGGAGGACACCGCGGTGCCGCCGGAGCAACTGGCCGACTACATCGCCGACTTTCGTGCGCTGCTCGACAGCCACGGGCTGGCCTATGGCATGTTCGGCCATGTCGACGCGGGCGTGTTGCATGTGCGCCCGGCGCTGGACATGAAAGACCCGGCCCATGCCGCGCTGGTCAAGCCGATCTCCGACGCGGTGGCGGCGCTGACCCAGCGCTACGGTGGCCTGTTATGGGGTGAGCATGGCAAGGGCTTGCGCTCGGAATACGTACCGGCCTATTTCGGTGAGCTGTACCCGACGCTGCAAGCGCTGAAGGGCGCTTTCGACCCTCACAACCAGCTCAACCCCGGCAAGATCTGCACCCCGCCGGGCAGCGCTGAAGGCCTGATCAAGGTCAACGAGGCGCCGATGCGCGGCGATTACGACCGCCAGATCGATGAGCGTGTATGGCAGAGCTTCGGCAGCGCCGTGCACTGCAACGGCAACGGTGCCTGCTACAACTTCGACCCCGATGACGCCATGTGCCCGTCGTGGAAAGCCACCCGCGAGCGCCAGCACTCGCCCAAGGGGCGTGCGTCGCTTATCCGTGAATGGCTGCGCCTGCAGGGCGCGGCGAATGTCGACGTGCTGGCCGCTGCCCGTGGCAAGGCGGCGTGGGTCAAGGGCCTGCCGAGCCGGCTGCGCAACAACCTGGCGCGCCGTCGTGGCCAGCAGGACTTTTCCCATGAAGTCTACGAGGCCATGGCGGGTTGCCTGGCATGCAAATCCTGCGCGGGGCAATGCCCGATCAAGGTCAACGTGCCGGAATTCCGCTCGCGTTTCCTGGAGCTGTACCATGGGCGCTACCAGCGCCCGCTGCGCGACTACCTGATCGGCTCGCTGGAGTTTACCTTGCCTTATCTGGCCCACGCCCCAGGCCTGTACAACGCCGTGATGGGCAGCCGTCTGGTCGGGCGCCTGCTGGAAGGCCAGGCTGGCATGGTCGACAGCCCGCTGATCAGCCGGTACAACTTGCAGGCCACCTTGACCCGCTGCAAGGTGCAGGTCGCCAGCCTCCCGGCCCTGCGCGAACTGACCCTGGCCCAGCGCGAGCGCAGCGTGGTGCTGGTGCAGGACGCCTTCACGCGCTACTTCGAGACGCCGCTGCTGGCTTCGTTCATCGAACTGGCCCACCGCCTGGGCTTTCGCGTGTTCCTGGCGCCGTATAGCGCCAATGGCAAGCCGCTGCATGTACAGGGCTTCCTCGGTGCCTTCGCCAAGGCGGCGATCCGCAACGCTACCCAGCTCAAGGCTCTGGCTGACTGCGGCGTGGCTCTGGTAGGCCTGGACCCGGCCATGACCCTGGTGTACCGCCAGGAATACCAGAAAGTGCCGGGGTTGGAAGACTGCCCGAAAGTGGCCCTGCCGCAGGAATGGCTGATGGACGTCTTGCCTGAGCAGGTGGCCAAGGGCAACGGCAGTTTCCGCCTGATGGCCCACTGCACCGAGAAGACCAACGTACCTGCCAGCACCCGCCAGTGGGAGCAGGTGTTCAGCCGCTTGGGCCTGAGCCTTTCGACCGAGGCCACCGGCTGCTGTGGCATGTCGGGTACCTACGGGCATGAGGCGCGCAACCAGGCCACCTCGCGTACCATCTTCGAACAGTCGTGGGCAGGCAAGCTGGACAAGGAGGGCGAAGCCCTGGCCACCGGCTACTCGTGCCGCAGCCAGGTCAAGCGCATGGCCGACAAGCAGTTGCGTCACCCGTTGGAGGTGGTGTTGCAACAGCTGGTGGGCTGACCGATGCTTGGCACGCGGCCCGGCCTATAGGGCCGTGGCAGCCCTGTAGGACCGGGCGAAGCTCGGGAAGGGGCTCGCTAGATCGACCGCGTTGTCTGCCTCCCCAGCCTGCGCCCGGTCCTGCAACCCAGCCCCCACGAAGGCAATTGCCGCTACACGGCGTTGGCGATGGCCTGGTTGAACGCTGGCAGGTCGTCCGGGGTGCGTGAGGTGATGAGCTTCCAGCCATTGGCCGGGCATTCCTTGACCTCGACATCCACCCAGCCAGCCGCCTTGGCATTCACCAGGTCAGTGCGCACGCTGGGGTAGGAGGTCAAGGTCTTGCCCTCGATGACTCCGGCGTCGATCAGCGCCCACGGACCATGGCAAATGGCGGCCACGGTCTTGCCGGCGCTGACGAACTCGTTGATCAGGCGCAGGGCATCCTTGTCCTGGCGCAGGGTGTCGGCGTTGACGGTGCCGCCGGGAATCACCAGGGCCTGATAATCGTCGCCCTTGAGGTCGGCGAGTTTCTGCTCCGATTCAACCGTGCGGTCTTTCTCGGTGTCGTGCAGGAACGTTTGCACCGTGCCGCCTTTGATCGAACCATGGGTCACGTGGGCACCAAAGCCTTTCAACGCTTCCAGTGGCTTGAGCAGCTCGTCGCGCTCCACGCCGGTATTGGACGTGATGACCAACACTTTCTTGCCTTGCAATGATGTGCTCATGGGGTACTCCTTGGTTTGAACCCAGCAGGCGCTGGCGTGCCGGCGCCTGCGCGTTTTACGAATTGATCAGGGCCCGCGCTTCATGACGCGACAAAGGCCGCTTCATGCGCTGGGACAGGGTCGCCAGCAGCGCCCGGTGCCCGCAGGCCACCACTGACTCCACCTGTTCATCGACGCACAGCAGGGCCACGAAGTTCATGGCATCGACGTCGCCGACCACCTCCACACCGTTCCAGGCCCGCGCATGGCCCAGCACTTCCAGGGTCTTGCCATGTTGCAGGGTCCAGAAAAACGGAACGTCGGCGTATTCGCGCTGCGCGCCCAGCATGTTCTCGGCGGCCAGGCAGCCCTGCTGCTGAGCCACCCGCCAATGCTCGATGCGCGACGGGTGCCCGGCCAGCGGAAAGTTGACCATGTCACCCACCGCCCACAGGCCCGGCGCGGCGCGCATGCCCCCGTCGACGATCAGCGACTGGTCATCGGCCAATGCCAGGCCCTGAGCCAGCGGCGTGGCGGGTTTGACGCCAGTGCCGAACAGCACCAGGTCGGCCTCCAGGCGCTCTCCGTTCTTGAGCGTCACGGTTTCTACCCGGCCTGGGCCCTCAAGGCTCACCGGTTCGGTGCCGGTGTGAAACACCACCCCGTTGCGTTCATGGAATTGGCGCAGAGCGAGGCTCACCTGGTCGCCAAGCTGCTCGGTCAGTGGTGTCTCGTGCCGGCTGACCACCCGCACGTGCAGGCCTGCCTGGCGCAAGGCCGATGCTGCCTCCAGGCCGATGAAACTGTCGCCGACAATGACCGCGCGCTGGCTGCCCCGTACTTGCTCCAGTATCCGGGCGGCATCATCGCGCGAGCGCAACAGGAAACTGCCGGGCAACTGCGCGCCTTCCACAGCGGGGCGCTGGGGCACTCCGCCTGTGGCCAGCAGCGCGGCGTCGTAGGTCAGTTGCTGGCCGTCGTCCAGGGTGATGCGCTGTTGCGCGGTGTCGATGGCGGTGACGGTAGCCCGTACGCGCTGCAGGTTCGGCCAGGCCAAGACCTCGTCGTCCAGCAAGGGCGGTACTTCGGCCGCGGTCTTTTTGCCAGCGATGACAAATTTGCTCAAGGCTGTGCGGTCATAGGCCGGTTCAGCTTCCTGATCAACCCACACCAGTTGGCCGGCGAAGCCTTGGCGGTGCAGGCTTGCGACCGCCGCCGCGCCCGCGGCCCCGGCGCCTGCCACGATGAAGGTGCGCCCTTCAGCCTGGGGGGCGGGCACCGGGGCGGTGGACGGTTGGTCGTCGACCCACAGGTAGTTGTCGCGCACCTGGGCGGGATAGCGCCTGAGGCTGGCCAGGGCAGGGGGTTCGGTGACCTCGCCGTCGTTCAAGGCAAACGCGGCTTTGTGCCACGGGCAGATCAGGCGGTTCTCGCAGATCGCGCCTTGTTCCAGCGGCGCCCCGGCGTGGGGGCAGTCCGCCTGGTAGGCACGTACCTGGCCGTTGTGGCGCAGCACGATCAATTCCTCGTCGCCGGCTTTTACCCGCAGGGCGCGGTCGTCTTCAAGTTGGTCCGCATGGGCCACGGCATGTTCGGTCATGGGGCTTTCCTCAGGCTCTCGGTTCTGCACGTGTGGACCGGACCAGAGACCTCGCGGCTGCATCGACCCGACGGGCGGAGGCGTTTTCGTCCATCCGTTCGAGGGCCAGTGCCGCTCGTCAGCGCGCACGAGCCATACCCTGAACGTCCAGCCTCTGGCGCCTGACTGATATTGGGTGACCAGGTGAAATACGTGCCTGATCGCATCGCCGCTTGCCGCTCCAGACCGTGCTGGAACGTGATGACCTGACCGAGGTGCCACCATGAGCGCTATTGTGTTTCAAGCCGATTTTGAACAGATACCCGAAGACGAGGCGCACACCAGTGTCGAGCTGGTCGAGGCCATGCACAGTATTCTGGAAACCACCCAGGCCGATTACGGCCACCCGGTGCGCAGTGTGCATGCCAAGGCCCACGGCCTGCTGGAGGGCTCGCTGCAGGTACTGGATAACCTGCCGTCGGAGTTGGCCCAGGGGGCGTTCGCCCGGCCGGGCGAGTACAAGGTGTACATGCGCCTGTCGACCAACCCCGGGGATATCCTTGACGATCGTGTGTCCACGCCGCGCGGGTTGGCGGTCAAGATTGTCGGCGTCGAAGGGCCCCGTCTGCCGGGCAGCGAAGGGGACACCACGCAGGACTTCGTCATGCAGAACGCTACGGCGTTCACCGCGGCCACACCCAAGGACTTTCTCAAGACCCTCAAACTGCTGGCCAAGACCACCGACAAGATGCCCGGCCTCAAACGCGCCCTGTCGGCGGCTTTGCGAGGCATCGAGACCACGGTGGAGGCCCTGGGTGGGGAGAGCGGCACCCTGAAAAGCCTGGGCGGCCACCCCAAGACCCACCCTCTGGGTGAGACCTTTACGACCGTGGTGCCGGTCCTGTACGGGCCGTACTACGGCAAAATCAGCGTCGTGCCGGTGGCCGAGGCATTGCGCGCGCTAACCGACCAGCCGGTGGACCTGGATGACAAACCGGATGGCCTGCGCGAAGCGGTGCAGGCGTATTTCACCGAGCATGAAGGCCTGTGGGAAGTGCGCGTGCAACTGGCGACGAGCCTGGAAAAAATGCCCATCGAGGACGCGTCCAAGGAGTGGTCGGAGGACGATAGCCCCTATGTGACCGTGGCACGCATTCACGTACCCCGCCAGGCGTCCTGGACCCCCGAGCGTATTCAGGCCATCGACACGGCCATGGCGTTCAGCCCCTGGCATGGCCTGGCTGCGCACCGGCCGCTGGGCGGCATCATGCGGGTGCGCAAACCGGCCTACGAACACTCCGCGGGCTTTCGCGCCGAACATTCCGGCTGCCCCATCCACGAGCCACGGTGACGGTGCAACCCCCCAGGCCTGGTTCAAGCGGGGTTTCAATCGAAAAGCTGTTCAAGGTGGGGAACGAATGGCGTGCCACTGCCCCTAAGTTTTTTTGCGACCTGGCGGGGGCGGGGTGAATGGCATGGCTATTGATGGTGGCGTTGGCCTCTGGCCTGGCCGGTGGGGGGGTGTGGGCCGCGGGGGCGGCCCGGCAACAGCAACGACGAGCGCTGGGGCTCGGGCCAGCAGGCGAGGGCGTGGCGATCTGCGGCGAAGTGCTGCTGGCCATCACCCTGGTGCTGCTGGCGCTGCATTTTTGCAGTTGAGGGTCAGTGATCCAGCGCCTTGGCGGCCTCGACTCCTTTGGCCGTCAGCTTGACCGGGTACGTCACCGACGGCAGGTGATCATCGATGCTGACGGTGCCGTGGTGAATGTAACCTTCGTCCTGCAGATGCTTGAGCATGCCGGCCACGGCTTTCTCGCCGGTGAAATTGTCCAGCACTTCCTTGCCTAGCCCCTGTGGGTGGGCGTGCAGCAGACGGGTCAGTACTTCCTTTTCCAAAGGTTTGTTGCTCATGAATACCTCGAGCCTTGGCTGCGGGCGCGCAGGGTTGCGCGACATCCGTATAAGGTGGGACAGGCGTGGCGGGCAGGGATTCAAATGGGTTTTGTCCGGGGGGCTATGGCGCGCAACTCCCGCGCGGCATCGCACTCCAAACTGGACAACCCCCACCATCAGAGGTGCACCATGGCTTCCGACCCGCTTGACCGCTCCAGCAACCCCCTGGCCCCCGACCCTGTGGCGCCACGACCCGGCGATGAGGCATTGGACCCGCTCCCCCTGGACGAAGACCCGGAACTGGACCCCGACAAGGTCCGCACCGAGACTGGCGATGATGACATGAGCCCCGACGACCCTCGTTGAGCCGCGCTGCACCACGATGCTAATCTGCCAGGCCACCTTGCCTGGAGCCTCGCGCCGTGAGCTTTGCGACCCTCTTGCTGTTCGTGCCCGCCTGTTTCGCCCTGAACATGGCCCCAGGGCCTAACAATTTGCTGTCGTTGAACAACGCCAGCCGTCATGGTTTCGCCACGTCCTGCCTGGCGGGGCTCGGTCGCCTGCTGGCCTTCGCCGGCATGATCGCGCTGGCGGCGATGGGCCTGGCCGTGGTGCTGCACGCCAGCGAGGCGGCGTTCCTGGTGGTGAAAGTCGCGGGGGCGCTGTACCTGCTCTACCTGGCGGTGCAGCTATGGCGCGCGCCGGTGAGCGGTGAGGCGCCGGGTGGCCCAGGTGGCCGCGGTCTGTTGAGGCTAGCCGTGCAGGAGTTCTGCGCCGCGGCGGGCAACCCGAAAGCGATCCTGATCTTCACAGCCTTTCTCCCCCAGTTCGTCAACGTCGACGCCCCGACCCCGGTGGCCGAGCAGTTCTTCTGGCTGGGCCTGATGTTCCTGCTGCTGGAATGGCTGGCCATTGCCATCTACGCCTGGCTCGGCAGCCACCTGCAGCGCTGGTTCAGCCAGCCTCGGCCGCGCCGGCTGTTCAACCGCACCAGCGCGGTGCTGTTGAGTTGCGCCGGGGTGGGCCTGTTGGCCGCGCGCCGCTGAGGCGTGCTACCAGCTCAAGCGCAGGCCTACCGTACCCGCCAGTGCCTGTTGTTGCTGGCTGTCCAGCTGCTGGCTATAGCTGAGGCTCAGGTACACGCTGACTTCCTGGCTGAGCCGAGCGCTCACCCCAGCGCCGACGTCAGCGGTGGTTGCCCGGTGCTCGCTGGACAGGCGGTCGGCGTGGTCGAACGCCAGGGTATCCTCGCCGCCGAAGGTGTGCCACAGGTTGGCCCGCAGCCAGGGTTGCACCGGCACGCCGCCCACCTGGTAATCGCCGGCCAGCCGTGCACCCACGCGGCCGCGCCAGTAGGGGGCGGCATCGAAGCTGATGCGCGAGACCGGATCGTCGGCGCGTCGACGCCCCGACCCCGGTGGCCGAGCAGTTCTTCTGGCTGGGCCTGATGTTCCTGCTGCTGGAATGGCTGGCCATTGCCATCTACGCCTGGCTCGGCAGTCACCTGCAGCGCTGGTTCAGCCAGCCTCGGCCGCGCCGGCTGTTCAACCGCACCAGCGCGGTGCTGTTGAGTTGCGCCGGGGTGGGCCTGTTGGCCGCGCGCCGCTGAGGCGTGCTACCAGCTCAAGCGCAGGCCTACCGTACCCGCCAGTGCCTGTTGTTGCTGGCTGTCCAGCTGCTGGCTATAGCTGAGGCTCAGGTACACGCTGACTTCCTGGCTGAGCCGAGCGCTCACCCCAGCGCCGACGTCAGCGGTGGTTGCCCGGTGCTCGCTGGACAGGCGGTCGGCGTGGTCGAACGCCAGGGTATCCTCGCCGCCGAAGGTGTGCCACAGGTTGGCCCGCAGCCAGGGTTGCACCGGCACGCCGCCCACCTGGTAATCGCCGGCCAGCCGTGCACCCACGCGGCCGCGCCAGTAGGGGGCGGCATCGAAGCTGATGCGCGAGACCGGATCGTCGGCGCTGTCGAATTGAATTTTCTGTACCAGCACCTGCGCCTGGGGTTCCAGGGCCCAGTGGCTCGATAGCGGTATCGGGTAACCGGCTTCCACCGAGGCGCTGGCGCCGCGGCCATGCAGGTCCAGGTTCCAGCCGCGCACGGAGCGGCTCTGGCCATCGAAGCGAGTCCCCATCAACACCGCGTCCACGTAGCCCTGGCCTGGGGTTAGCAAGGTCCAATAGGCGCCGAGGCTGTCGGCGTCCAGGCTCAGGTTGCCGGCGTCTTCGCCCTGAAAACCCAGGGCAAACCCTTTGACGTCGCCGGACAGGTGGGCGTGACTGACAAACACACCCATGTGCTGGCGATAGCCGTCGCGTTCGCCACTGGCGTAAAGGTCATGGCCTACCTGATAACCGCTGAACGAACCGTCCAGCGTCGGGGCAGCGGCGCCGCTCCAGCCCTGGCGAACCTGGCTGCCGAAGGCCCGGGCCCAGCCGGCGGGCAGGGCGCCCTGTTCTCCCAGCAGGTTCTGGTCACCCTGGCGCTCGTGAAAGGTGCCCAGCACGGCTTGCGCGAGCAATGCGGCGGCGGGTGGCACAGCTGCGTAGACGGGCACCTCGACGCGGTAAAGCGGGATAGCTTCGCCGGGGGCGGCCACCGGTAGCACGGGGGTGCCCACGGCGGCGACGGGGGCCGTGGAGGCGGCGGTCGGAGCCGGTTGAGCGGGTGTCACTGGGTTGGTTGGCGTGGCGGGAGCGGCAGGTGTCACGGGAGTGCCCGGTGTTGTTGGGGCGGTTGGGGTGACGGGTGTCGCGGGCGTAACGGGCGTCGCCGGGGAGGCCGGGGTGGTGGGAGCGGTAGGCGTCACCGGAGTGGCCGGGGTTGTTGGAGTGGTCGGTGTGACGGGTGCGGTGGGTGTCGCCGGTGTGGTCGGCGTGACAGGCGTTTCCGGGGGCACCGGCGCGGCAGGGGCAGAGGCGGGTGGCGCGGCCGGTGCCACCACACTGGAGCGCAGAAACCAGCTGTTCTCGGTGCCCGCCGTGACGCCGCCCTTGAACAGGTAGTATTGATACGCGCCTGCCGACAGATTGTTGGCCAGGCTGAACGCGGCGTCCGAACTGGTGGCGCCCTGGGTGGCCTGGACCACCTGGATGCCGTTGGTGGTGGTCAGCGCGCCCAGGCCACCGGTGTTGGTCACGGTGAGCGCCGTGGTGCCGCTCAGGATGCCTTGCGCCACTACCAACTGGTCGGATGCGGCGTCGTCGCCCGCCAGCAGGCTCTGCACGTGAAGGTTGCCGTTGTCGCCCACATAATTGCCCACTACCGTCAGGCGGTTGAGTGTCGGGGTGCCGCCGCGGCTCAGGTCCACCAGGCCAGCGTTGGTCACGGTGACGTTCTGCCCGGCCACTGCGGCAGTGACGACCCCGGTGGTCGCGCCGAGGGTGCTACTGGCATCGATGTTCAGGTTGCCGGTCAGGCTGCCCGGGTCGCCGAGGGTAAGGGTGTCCGCCAGGTCCAGGGTGCTGGCGTTGGTCAGGTTGACGTTTTCCCAGAGCTGGTAGCGGTTGGCTCGGGTGAGGGTGCTGTGGTCGAAAATGAGCGTGTCATCGCCCAGGTTGCCCACCAGCAGCGGTGTAGGGCCCAGGATGCTTTCGTCGAGGTTGGCCAGGCGTGCGGTGTCATTGCCATCGCCGAGGGAAACCACCCCTTTGATCGTACCGCCGCCGTCCCAGGTGAAGCGGTCGTCACCGGTGCTCATCAGCACCTGGCCACCGACTTCGCCACCGGTGATGGTCAGCGAATCGGTACCGGCGCTCATGCTGATGTTGCCGCCGATGCGTCCACCCGACAGCACGATGGTGTCACGGCCCAGGCCCGTGACCAGATTGCCCAGAATGGTGCCGCCGCTCATCACAAAGATATTGTTGTCCAGCTTCATGTCGACGCGGCCGATGGTGCCGCCGCTGAACTCGGCCACATCGCCATCTTCGAAGGCTCCCACGATGGTGCCACCGGTCATGACGAACTGGTCGCGTCCATCCCCCTGGTTCAGCGAGCCGATGCTGCCGCCACTCATGAAAAAGCGATCGATGCCGGCGCCTTGCTCGACGTTGCCGCTGATGGTTCCGCTGTACACCTGGATATCGTCGGCGCCCCCGCCGAACCTCACGTTGCCGGCCAACTGCCCAGTGCCGGCGGTGGGCAGGATCAAGGTGTTGCTGCCTTGGGTGTCGGTGAGCGTCGTACCGGTGCCGCTGTCGCAGACATAGACGTCGTCGCCGTCAGAGGGGGCGAACAGGCAGGCAGCCTGGGTTGGCTGGAACACGAGGGGGAGAAGGCTGCCGATCAACATGCGTTTGTACGACATACGGGCCACCCGCTTGAAGCGTGTGGTCGGTATCTAGGACTTGTGTAACAGTTTCGACAACTGTCAACTTTGACAGTAGCGTTTCCAGCGCGTCGGTTTGCGGTGGTTGGATGAGGCAGCGCCAGATGCTGGTCCAAAGGGCAGCCCAACCCACCATCCGATAAAAAAAGGCCACTGCCCTCGGGGTTGGGGTTCTCCGGGCAGTGACCATTCAAAGGGCAAACGCAAGACCATCCTGGTCAGGCCCACCTACAATAGCCTTCGCGCTAATAATAAGCCAGCTAACAATTAGCGAAACACCTTTTCAGTCACTACAACGATCGCCTCAATCGTGCGGTGGCTCGGCTCCCAGTTGTGCCCACATCCGTGCGGTAAGGCGCTGGCGGTTGTCGTAACCCTTCCAGGGGTCTTGCGGCAGGGCTTCCAGGCGTTCGAGGATGTTGCCCGCGTGCCAGTGCCGGGCGCTGGTCAGGCCCTGCAGTTCTTCCGGGGCGACTGGCGTGGACACCGGCAGGCCAGGGCGGGCGCGCAGGGAATAGGCGGCGGCCATGCAGCCATCGCGCTGGTTGCGCAGGTAGTCGACGAAGATTCTGCCGACGCGCGAGCGGGGGCCCTGCGCGGCAGTGAAGCGTTCCGGCATCTGGGTCATCAGGTAGTGGGAAATGGCCTTGGCAAACGCCCGTACCTCTTCCCAGCCAGCATGGCGTGCCAGGGGGATGACCACGTGCATGCCCTTGCCGCCACTGGTCTTCAGGTAGCCGCGCAGCCCTAACTCGTCCAGCAGTGCCAGGGCCTGGGTGGTGCCCTCCAGTACGGCGCGCCACGGCACCGTTGAGTCGGGGTCCAGGTCCAGCACCAGCCGGTCAGGGCTGTCCAGGCGCTGGCTGCTGGCCCCCCAGGTATGGAATTCAACGGCGCCACGCTGCACGGCTTCAATCACGCCCGGCAGCCGGTCGATCTGCATCAGGCGCCCGGGGCCGGTGTCCAGCGCTGGTGCCAGCAGGTTGATGTGGGGCACGCTGGGGTGCTCGGTGTGGCGTTGCAGAAACAGGTCGCCTTCCACCCCGTGGGGCGCGCGCATCAGCGCGACCGGGCGGGCCTTGAGTTGGGGCAGCAGCCAGGCGCCCAGGCGCTGGTAGAGCGCAGCCAACTGCAGGCGGCTGGTCTGGCTGTCGCGGTCGATGATGCGCTCAGGCTCGTGCAAGGAGACGCCCGCTACCGATTCGCGGTGCCCGTCGCTGAAGTCGTGGGACGGCTCGTCCATATGACGTGCCTGGGTCTCGGTGAGCGGGGCGCCGTGGTGCTGATCGATGTGGCAGTCCAGCTTGATCCAGTCCAGGGTGCGCTGGCCATCCTGGTAAAAACTGCCGCGACGCTTGCCGATCACACCTTCATGGTTGAGGGCGCAGACGCCCTCCAGGATGTCCGGGGTGGCGGCGGTGAAACTTTCCGAAAAACGCAGCAGGCTATGCCGGCGGGTCCCCAGCAGACGCTTGAGTTGCGCGCGTCGGGTTTCCAGAGGCTGCTCGCGCAGATCATGGCCGTCGTGAAAGGGCAGGTCGAACAGGTAGTACTGAAGGTCCTGGCACTGACCTGACTCAAAGGCCTGCTGCAAGGCGGTGTAGTCGGCCACGCCATGGGCATCGGCTTTCACCAGCTTGCCGTCCAGCCAGCTTTCCTTGAGGTTCAGCGCGGCGATGGCCTGGGCCTGACGTGGCAGCTCAGCGGTCCAGTCCGTGCCTTCGCGGTTGAACAAGCGTACCTGGCCTTCGCTCACCCGGCTCATCAGGCGGTAGCCATCGTGCTTGATTTCAAATAACCACTCGCCCTCCGGGGGCTGCTCGACCCGCGTGGCTCGTTGGGGGGCCAGCAAGGTGGGCAGGGGGGCTGGCTCTGAGGGGGAGTCGGCAGCGGCGCTGCGACGGTCTTCGCTCAACGGCTTGGCCATGGTGATTTTCCTGGTGAGACGGCTGGAAATCCTCACAGCAGATGACCGTGGTCAACGGCGCAAAGTTTCAGCGGCCACGCAGGGTGCATTTTGCAGGATTACCGCCCTCAGAACGGGCAAGTTGCATGATGGCTATTTGACTTGACCGGGGTAAGCCGTTGATTCTCAAGGAGGTGGATTGCTAGCTTGATAGGCATGAAAACTGCTGGGCTATTGGGCAGGACCCAGACCACCAGACCGGTGGTTCAGCGCGCAATCAAATAGCCATCTAGGCTGTCCGAACGACCGCTGTATCAATCACGGATGCTACCAACAAGAAATGGAGCGTTACCATGCTGTCCACCCTTGAACTGCGCAATATCATCGAATCCGGCTTTTTACCCCTGCGCTGCCAATGCACCGTAGCGCAGGACCAGTCCCTGACCATCAAGGTGTTCGATCAGGCGCGCGAGGGATCGGACTTCACGTTTACCGGCATCAAGCCCCAGCAGCTCAACAGCAGCCGGGCTATCTCCAACCTGATCGCCGGGTTGCGTGCAGACCTCAAGGGCCAGCCCCTGAACGAGGTCAGGCATCAGGGCGAGCGGATCTGACCGCGGCCTATGCCGATCAAGCGGCGGCCTGAGAAGGCCGCCGTTCGTGTTTCAGCGCGAGGCCTGCATCTGTCGCAGGCTGGCGCGTTCGCCATTGCCGACACTGATGAAACCCAGGCCCAGCGCCAGTTCGGCGAAGACCGACACCAGGATGCCCGGTCCCGCGTGGCCGCTCAGCCAGTCGTACATGCCTAGCAAGCCCAGCGCCAGGCAGCCGACCATGAAGCCCCGCACCAGGGCTGCCCGTGCAGGCGATGGTGGGCAGTTGCGCACGCTGAAGAACATCACCCCAACCCCCAGCAGCAACGCGGCGATGCGCCGGCCCATCAGGGCTGACACTTCACTGTGGGGAATGTCCCAGAAGGCCAGCAGTCGCTCGGCCGCTACCCCCCAGATCAGTGCCAGGGCGAAACAGAGGAAGGCACAAAAGAACGCAAGTCGACGGAATGTCAGGGGCATTTCGGATCCTTGAAAAAATGGTGCATCCAGCGGAGAGGTGCATATTAGCGCGGTCGCCTGCCTTTGGGCATGTGAATTTGGTATCGGGCAAGTGCCTACAGCCCCTGAATGGGGCAGCTAAAACGTGCGGTATGGGTCGGTTCGCTGATCCGTGTGGCAGCGGAAACGAAACAGAGAGGGGGACCGAGCCTGGCAAGCTGCGCTTGCATTGCCATCAATCGCGGAAGAACACTTGCACCAGGTGGTAGCCGAACTTGCTCTTGATGGGGCCGTGCACCGTACGCAGGGGCTTCTTGAAAATGACCTGGTCGATGGCACCTACCATTTGCCCGGGGCGTACTTCGCCCAGGTCGCCGCCGCGCTTGCCCGAGGGGCAGGTGGAGTATTTCTTCGCTAGCACGTCAAAGGCTTCGCCCTTGGCGATGCGTTGCTTGAGTTGTTCGGCCTCTTCGGCAGTCTTGACCAGAATGTGGCGAGCTTGAGCTTTCATGACGCGGCCCCCTGAGCGGTGGTAAAAAGCGCGGGATTATGCCGCAAAACCGCCGCCAGGGGCGGGTTGATTGATCATTTCGCGAATCTTGTTGGCCAGCAGGTCAATGGAGAATGGCTTCGTCACCATGTCCATGCCTTCGGCCAGGAAGGTGTGGCGCTCGGCGGCCTTCTCGGCGTAGCCGGTCATGAACAGTACCTTGAGGCCAGGGCGGTGCTGGCGGGCGATTTCCGCTAGCTGTCGGCCATTGAGCCCCGGCAGCCCCACGTCGGTCACCAGCAGGTCGATGCGCAAACTTGATTCCAGCAGCGGCAGGGCCGCCTTGGCGTCGGCGGCGGGGTGAGCCTGGTAGCCCAGTTCGTCGAGCACGTTGAGCACCAGCATGCGCACGGCCGGATCGTCCTCCACCACCATCACGCACTCGCCATGCCTGGCCAGTGGCGCGCCCTGGGGGGCCAGCACCGCCGGCGTGGTGTCGGGTTGTTCGTTGTGGCGTGGCAGGAACAGGTGCACGCACGTGCCACGGCCTGGTTCGCTGTCAAGGCTGACGTGGCCACCTGACTGCTGGGCGAAACCATAGATCATGGACAGCCCCAGCCCTGTGCCCTGGCCGATGGGTTTGGTGGTGAAGAACGGGTCGAAGGCCTTGGCCAGGATGGCGGGCGTCATGCCGGCACCATTGTCGCAGACGCTCAGGCGCACGTAATCGCCGGGCTTGATGGCCTCGGCGCCACCGCTTGCCTGGGCCACCGTGAAGTTGCCGGTCTCAATGCGAATCTCGCCCCCTTCCGGCATCGCGTCGCGCGCGTTGATCACCAGGTTCAACAGGGCATTTTCCAATTGATTGGCGTCGGTGTTGACCGGCCAGGTCTCGCTGGCAAGGCGGATTTTCAGTTCGATGTGTTCACCCTTGGTACGGCTGAACAGCTCTTCGAGCGAATGCACCAGCTGGTTGGGGTCCAGCCGCTTGCGGTCCAGTGACTGGCGCCGGGAGAACGCCAGCAGCCGGTGGGTGAGGGCGGCGGCGCGGTGGGCGGAACTGACAGCAGCGTCGATGAAGCGGCTGATCTCGTGGCTGCGCCCGGCGTTGATGTAGCGCTGGATCAGGTCCAGGCTGCCGATGATGCCGGTGAGCATGTTGTTGAAGTCATGGGCGATGCCGCCAGTCAACTGGCCCACCGCTTCCATTTTCTGCGCGTGACGCAGCGCGTCTTCGGCGCGTTCGCGCTCCTGCATCTCGGTGTGCAGACGGCGGTTGGCCTCGGCCAGCGCTTCGGTGCGCTCGGCCACCCGTTCCTCCAGGGTCTCGTTGAGGCGCACCAGGGTCTTCTCCGCCTCGCGGCGCTCGGTGATGTCGATGGAGGCGCCGACGAAACGTATGGGCCGGCCATGGTGGTCATTGTGGCTACGCCCGCGGGCGAATACCCAGCGCACTTCGCCGTCCGGGCGCAGCAGCCGGTATTCGTTGGCGTATTCACCGTCGCTGTGCACGCAGGCATTGATACTGCGCGCCACCTTGCCGCGGTCGTCAGGGTGCACGCCCTGCAGGTATTCGCCGATGGGCATCCTGCCCGCCAGGCTGGGGTCCACGCCGTGCAGTTGGGCAAAGCGGGCGTCGGCCTGGAACAGGTCTTCGCGGATATCCCAGTCCCAGGTGCCCACGCCGTTGGTGGCCTCCAGGGTCAGTTGCAGGCGCTCTTCGGTGTCGAGCTGAGCCTTGACGCTGGCCTCGGAGCGGCGCTGCAATTCGTCGGTGACCCGGCGCCGTTCGTTGGCTTCGATAGCGGTCACCAGAATGCCGGCCACCACCCCCGTCTCGTCGCGGATGGGGCTGTAGGTCAGGTCCAGCCAGACTTCGGCGGCGCCGTCGTCACGGGGAAGGGTGAAGCCCTGCTCCACGTAGGTGCGCACCTCGCCTTGCAGCACGGCCTGGTAGATGGGGTCGGTGAAGTCCCTGAGCTGCGGCCAGATCAGGTCCACCGGCTGGCCAAACGCCCGCGGGTGGTTGCTGCCCACCAGGTGGGCAAAGCCATCGTTGTACAGCTGGCACAGTTGCGGGCCCCACAACAGCAACATCGGCATGGGCGAATGGATGACGATGTCCACCGCCGTGCGCAGGCTTTGCGGCCACAGGCCAGGCGCCGGCAACGGGCTGTCACCGTGGGGCAGTTGCTCGATCAGTTCGGCGATGCTGCGGCCGACGGGGGTACCGCTCATTAGACTGGTCCTTTGATTTGCATGGCGGGCTGGTCTACCGCCAAGCTATAGCTTACTTTTCTATCAACGCCCTGTGGACCCACGTATATGGAAATCCAAGCCCTGCTAAAAATCCTCGCCAGCCAGGACGGTTCGGATCTGTACCTGTCCACCGGGGCACCGCCCTGCGCCAAGTTCAATGGCGTGCTCAAGCCACTGTCGGCCGAGGCGTTGAAACCTGGCGAAGTGGCGGCCATCGCCGCCGATATCATGGACAGCGAGCAGCGCATCGATTTCGAGCGCGACCTGGAAATGAACCTGGCCCTGTCGCTGTCGGGCGTGGGCCGCTTCCGTATCAACATTTTCAAGCAGCGCAATGAAGTGTCCCTGGTGGCACGCAACATCAAACTCGACATTCCGCGTTTCGAAGACCTCAAGCTGCCACCGGTGCTGCTGGAGACCATCATGCAAAAGCGCGGGCTGGTGCTGTTCGTCGGCGCTACCGGCTCGGGCAAGTCCACTTCGCTGGCGGCGTTGATCGATTATCGCAACCGCAACAGCAGTGGCCATATCATTACCATTGAAGACCCGGTTGAATATGTTCACCGGCACAAGAAGTCGATCATCAACCAGCGCGAGGTGGGTGTCGACACCCGCAGTTTCCAGGCGGCCTTGAAAAATACCCTGCGCCAGGCCCCGGATGTCATCCTGATCGGCGAAATTCGCGACCGCGAGACCATGGAGCATGCCCTGGCTTTCGCCGATACCGGCCATCTGGCGATTTCCACCCTGCACGCCAACAACGCCAACCAGGCGCTGGACCGCATCATCAACTTCTTCCCGGAAGACCGGCGCCCGCAGTTGCTCAACGACCTGGGCAACAACCTGGTGGCCTTCGTGTCACAGCGCCTGGTCAAAACCGTGGACGGCAAGCGCCGGGCGGCAGTGGAGGTGATGCTGGGCACGGCGACCATTCGCGACCTTATTCACCGGGGCGAATTTGGCGAGCTCAAGGGCATCATGGAAAAGTCAGTGAATCTGGGCATGAAAACCTTCGACCAGGCGCTCTATGAGCTGGCGCTGGAAGGGGCCATCGATGAAGAGGAAGCGCTGAAGAACGCCGACTCGCAGAACAACCTGCGCCTGCGCCTGAAACTGCACCAGGAAAAGGGCTTCGACCCCAGCACCCCGCCGGCACCGCCGACGCCGGTGCAGGACATCGACAGCGCCGACTGGAACCTGGTGGACGACGAGAAGCCGTAGCAGCGGACCCGGCCGCGTCACCGGCGCCGCGCAGCATCAGGCACACGGCCAGGCGCTGCGCTGAATCACTGCGCCAACCACCCACCATCCATGTTCCACGCCGCGCCGCGCACCTGGCTGCCGCCTTCGCCGCACAGGAACAATACCAGCTCACCCAATTGCTGGGGCGTGACGAACTCCAGCGACGGCTGCTTTTCGGCGAGCAGGTCCTGCCGCGCCTGTTGCGGGTCGATGCCGTCGGCGGCGCGGGCGTCGATCTGTTGTTGCACCAAAGGCGTCAGCACCCAGCCCGGGCAGATGGCATTGCAGGTAACCCCGGTTTTCGCCGTTTCCAGGCCCACGACCTTGGTCAGCCCGATCACCCCGTGCTTGGCCGCCACGTACGCGGCCTTTCCCGTGGAACCCACCAGGCCATGCACCGAGGCAATGTTGACGATGCGCCCCCAGTCACGCTGACGCATGCCCGGCAGGGCCAGGCGGGTGGCGTGGAATACCGCGGAGAGGTTGATGGCGATGATCGCATCCCAGCGTTCCACCGGGAACGCCTCCACGGCCGCCACGTGCTGGATGCCGGCATTGTTGACCAAGATGTCGACGCCGCCGAATTCGGCCTGGGCGTAGGCGAACATCGTTTCGATCTCGCTGGGGTGGCTGACATTGGCGCCATGGTGGCCGACCTTCACCCCATGGTGGGCAAACTCGGCGAGCACCGCCTGGGCGTCACCGAAGCCGTTGAGAATCACATTGGCCCCCGCGGCGGCCAGGGCATGGGCAATGCCCAGGCCGATGCCGCTGGTGGAACCGGTGATCAGTGCGGTCTTGCCGTTCAGGGTCATGGGCGTGCCTCCAGGTCAGGGCTGCTCGGCCTGCACATGGGCGGCCAGCAGCAATTCACGGGTATAAGGGTGTTGCGGCGCTTCGAACAGGTCATGGCTGGGGCCACGCTCCACTACCTGGCCGTCCTTGACCACGATCACATCGTGGGCCAGGGCCTTGATCACCGCCAGGTCGTGGCTGATGAACAGGTAGGTCAGGCCATGGTCATCCTGGAGTTGGCGCAGCAGGGCGACGATCTGCTTTTGGACCGTTCGGTCGAGGGCGGAGGTGGGCTCGTCCAGCAGGATCAGGTCGGGCTTGAGCACCAGGGCGCGGGCGATGGCGATGCGCTGGCGCTGGCCACCGGAAAACTCATGGGGGTAGCGGTGCCGGCTGGCCGGGTCCAGGCCAACTTCTTCAAGCACGCGGATCACCCGCTGCTCGCGGTCTTCGGCGTCGCAGGGCACATGCACTTCCAGGCCTTCGCTGATGATCTGCTGCACCGACAGCCGCGGGCTGAGGCTGCCGAAGGGGTCCTGGAACACCACCTGCATGCGCTTGCGCCATGGCAGCATCTGCTTGGGGCTCAGGCCTTGCAGTGGCTGGCCGTCGAAGCCGATGGCGCCTTCGGAGTCCAGCAGGCGCAGGATGGCCTGGCCCAGGGTCGACTTGCCCGAGCCCGACTCGCCGACGATGCCCAGCGTCTTGCCTTTCTGCAGGCTCAGGCTGATGCCGTCCACCGCCTTGATGTACTGGGGCTTGCGCAACAGGCCGCCGCCGGTGGCGTACCACACCTTGAGGTCATCGACCTGCAATAGGCTGGGCCGCTCGTGGCGCGGCAGGGGCTCTCCGGCCGGCTCAGCGTTCATCAGCACGCAGCTGTAGGGGTGTTGCGGGCGGCAGAACAGGGTTTCGGTGTCGGCCTGTTCGACGATCTCGCCGGCGCGCATCACGCACACGCGCTGGGCGATACTGCGTACCAGGTTGAGGTCATGGCTGATCAGCAGCAACGACATGCCCAGGCGCTGTTGCAACGACTTGAGCAGGTGCAGGATGCGCCGCTGCACGGTCACGTCCAGCGCCGTGGTGGGTTCATCGGCGATCAGCAGGTCGGGTTCGCAGGTCAGGCCATGGTCATCCTGGAGTTGGCGCAGCAGGGCGACGATCTGCTTTTGGACCGTTCGGTCGAGGGCGGAGGTGGGCTCGTCCAGCAGGATCAGGTCGGGCTTGAGCACCAGGGCGCGGGCGATGGCGATGCGCTGGCGCTGGCCACCGGAAAACTCATGGGGGTAGCGGTGCCGGCTGGCCGGGTCCAGGCCAACTTCTTCAAGCACGCGGATCACCCGCTGCTCGCGGTCTTCGGCGTCGCAGGGCACATGCACTTCCAGGCCTTCGCTGATGATCTGCTGCACCGACAGCCGCGGGCTGAGGCTGCCGAAGGGGTCCTGGAACACCACCTGCATGCGCTTGCGCCATGGCAGCATCTGCTTGGGGCTCAGGCCTTGCAGTGGCTGGCCGTCGAAGCCGATGGCGCCTTCGGAGTCCAGCAGGCGCAGGATGGCCTGGCCCAGGGTCGACTTGCCCGAGCCCGACTCGCCGACGATGCCCAGCGTCTTGCCTTTCTGCAGGCTCAGGCTGATGCCGTCCACCGCCTTGATGTACTGGGGCTTGCGCAACAGGCCGCCGCCGGTGGCGTACCACACCTTGAGGTCATCGACCTGCAATAGGCTGGGCCGCTCGTGGCGCGGCAGGGGCTCTCCGGCCGGCTCAGCGTTCATCAGCACGCAGCTGTAGGGGTGTTGCGGGCGGCAGAACAGGGTTTCGGTGTCGGCCTGTTCGACGATCTCGCCGGCGCGCATCACGCACACGCGCTGGGCGATACTGCGTACCAGGTTGAGGTCATGGCTGATCAGCAGCAACGACATGCCCAGGCGCTGTTGCAACGACTTGAGCAGGTGCAGGATGCGCCGCTGCACGGTCACGTCCAGCGCCGTGGTGGGTTCATCGGCGATCAGCAGGTCGGGTTCGCAGGCCAGGGCCATGGCGATCATCACCCGTTGCCGTTGCCCACCGGAGAGCTGGTGCGGGTAGGCCTTGAGGCGCTTTTCCGGGTGCTGCAGGGCCACCAGCCGCAGCAGTTCCAGGGTACGCGCCTGGGCCGCCTTGCCGGTCAGGCCGCGATGCACCAGCAAGGTCTCGCCGATCTGTTTTTCCACCGTGTGCAGCGGGTTGAGCGACGTCATCGGCTCCTGGAAGATCATCGCCACGCGGTTGCCGCGGATCTCGCGCAGCGTCGCCGCCGGCGCCCCCAGCAGCTCGGTGCCACGGTACCGAATGCTGCCCTGGCTGTGCGTGCCGATGGTGGGCAGCAGTTGCAGGATCGAGTGGGCCGTCACCGACTTGCCTGAGCCCGACTCGCCCACCAGGGCCAGGCATTCACCCACGGGGATGTCCAGGTTGAGGTCTTTCACCGCCACGTGGCCGTTGAACTCCACCCGCAGGTTGCGTATTTCGATCAGGTGTTCGCTCATGCTCGCCTCAGGCGCGTGGGTCGAAGGCATCACGCAATGCCTCGCCGATGAACACCAGCAGCGACAGCACCAGTGCCAAGGTGAAGAAAGCCGTGAACCCCAGCCACGGCGCCTGCAGGTTTTCCTTGCCCTGGGCGATCAGTTCGCCCAGTGAGGCGCTGCCCGCCGGCATGCCGAAGCCCAGGAAGTCCAGGGCGGTCAGGGTCGAAATGGCCCCGGTGAGGATGAACGGCAAGTAGCTCAGGGTAGCGTTCATGGCATTGGGCAGGATGTGTCGGCGGATGATCTTGGCGTCATTCAGGCCCAGGGCCCGAGCGGCCTTCACGTACTCCAGGTTGCGCCCGCGCAGGAATTCGGCGCGCACCACGTCCACCAGGGCCAGCCAGGAGAACAGCGCCATTATCCCCAGCAACCACCAGAAATTCGGTTCCACGAAGCCGGACAGGATGATCAGCAGGTACAGCACCGGCAGCCCCGACCACACTTCCAGCAGGCGCTGGCCGAACAGGTCGACCCAGCCGCCGTAATAGCCTTGCAGCGCACCGGCGAGGATGCCGATCAGCGAGCTGATGAGCGTCAGTGCCAGGGCGAACAGAATCGACACCCGCGCACCGTAGATCACCCGGGCCAGCACATCGCGGCCCTGGTCATCGGTGCCCAGCCAATTGCTGGCGCTGGGCGGGCTGGGCGCCGGCTGGGTGAGGTCGTAGTTGGGTGTGTCGGCGCTGAACGGGATAGGCGCGAAGTACAGGTGCCCGCCGCTATCGGTGATCAGCTTGCGCACATAGTCGCTGCGGTAGTCGGGCTGGAAGGGCAGCAGGCCGCCAAATTCGGTTTCGGTGTAGCGCTTGAAGGCCGGGAAATACCACTGGCCGTGGTAGCTCACGGCCAGCGGCTTGTCATTGGCGATCAGCTCACCGCCCAGTGTCAGGCCGAACAGGGCCAGGAACAGCCACAGCGACCACCAGCCACGGCGGTTCTGGCGAAATCGCTGCAGGCGCCGGCGGGACACCGGTGACAGGCGCTTCATCAGGCAGTCCTCGCGGCGAAGTCGATGCGCGGGTCGACCAGGGTATAGCACAGGTCACCCACCAGTTTTATCAGCAAGCCGAACAGGGTGAAGATGAACAGGGTGCCGAACACCACCGGGTAATCCCGCGCCACGGCGGCCTCGTAGCTCAGGCGGCCGAGGCCGTCGAGGGAGAAGATCACTTCGATCAGCAGCGAGCCGGCGAAGAACACACTGATGAACGCCTGGGGCAGGCCGGCCACCACCAGCAGTATGGCGTTGCGAAACACGTGGCCGTACAGCACTCGCCGCTCGCTGACGCCCTTGGCACGGGCGGTGACCACGTACTGGCGGGTGATTTCGTTGAGAAACGAATTCTTGGTCAGGATGGTGAGGGTGGCGAAACCGCCGATCACCAGCGACAGTACCGGTAGCACCAGGTGCCAGAAGTAGTCGGCCACCTTGCCCAGGGGGGACAGCTCGGCGAAGTTTTCCGAAACCAGCCCGCGCACCGGGAACCAGTTCAGCTCGGTGCCGCCGGCGAACAGGACGATCAACAGCATGGCGAACAGAAATGCCGGCATGGCGTAGCCGATGATGATGGCGGTGCTGCTCCAGATGTCGAAATGGCTGCCATGGTGCACCGCCTTGCGGATCCCCAGGGGAATGGACACCAGGTAGGTGATCAGCGTGGCCCAGAAGCCCAGCGACAGGGTCACCGGCATTTTGTCCAGAATCAGGTCGGTGACCTTGGCGCCACGGAAAAAGCTGTTGCCGAAATCCAGGGTGGCGTAGTTCTTCAGCATCAGCCACAGGCGTTCGGGGGCCGGTTTATCGAAACCGTACTGGCGCTCGATATCCTTGATCAACTTGGGGTCCAGGCCGCGGCTGGCCCGTGATGCGCCTTGGGCCGAATCGCCGCCACCGCCCCCCACCGCGACCCCGCCCAGGCCCTGCAAGCGAGCGATGGCCTGTTCCACCGGGCCGCCCGGCGCTGCCTGGACGATGACGAAATTGACCAGCAGGATAATCACCAGGGTCGGCACGATCAGCAGCAGGCGCCGCAGGGCATAGGCCAGCATCAGTGGGCCTCCTTGGCACGCAGCTCGGCCATCTGGGTATTGGTGAGCGGTGTGGGGCTAACCTGCCACCAGGTTTCCGGGGCCTCGTCATTGGGTGCCGGGTGCTCGGGAATGCCGAAGCGGTTCCACCACACCGTGGACGTGCCAGGCGGGTAGTAGTTGGGTATCCAGTAGTAGTTCCACTGCAGCACCCGGTCCAGGGCGTGGGCGTATTCGGTCATGTCGGCCTTGGTGCGGGCGCTGACCAGCCCCTTGATCAGGCTGTCCACGGCTGGGTCCTTGAGCACCATGTAGTTGTTGGAGCCGCTGTCGGTGGCACTGGCGGAACCAAAATAGTTGTACAGCTCCATGCCCGGCGAGGCGGAGACCGGGTAGCCGGTGATGATCATGTCGTAGTCGCGGGCCATCAGGCGATTGATGTACTGGGAGGGGTCTATTCGGCGGATCTGCAGGTCGATGCCGATCTGCGCCAGGGTGCGCTTCCACGGCAGGATGAGTTTTTCCAGGCCAGCCTGGCCATTTAGGAAGGTGAAACTCAGGGGCTCACCAGCAGCGTTCACCAGGCGGTCACCCTCCGGGCGCCAGCCAGCGTCCTTGAGCAGGGCCAGGGCCTGCAACTGCTTGTCCCGGATGAACCCGGTGCCGTCGGTGCGCGGGGCTTGGAAGGCAGGGCCGAACACTTCGTCGGGGACCTTGCCGCGCAGGGGCTCGAGGATTTTCAGTTCGGCGGCGTCCGGCGGTTGCCGGGCGGCGAGCGGGCTGTTGGCGAAGAAACTCTGCTGGCGGATATACAAGCTGCGCATCAACTGGCGGTTGGTCCACTCGAAGTCCCACAACAGGGCAAGGGCCTGGCGCACGCGGCGGTCCTGGAAGACCGGCCGTTGCAGGTTGAACACAAAGCCCTGGGCCGATTGCAGGCTCTGCGGTGCCAGGTGTGCCCGTTGCAGCCGGCCATCATCGAGCGGTGGGCTGTTGTACTTGATGGTGTAGGCGGTGGCGGAGAATTCGCGGTTGTAGTCGTAGGCGCCGCCCATCAGCACCTGGCGCGCCACTTCGGTGTCGCCAAAGAACTCCACGCCGAACTGGTCGAAGTTGTACAGGCCGCGGGTCACCGGCAGGTCTCTGGCCCACCAGTTCCTGTCCCGTTCAAAGGTGATGCTGCGGCCGTTGTCGATCTTGCCCACGGTGTAGGGGCCACTGCCGGGCGCGGCTTCGAACCCGCCGCCGGCAGCGAAGTCGTGGTCTTTCCACCAATGTTCGGGCAGCACCGGCAGCGAGGCCAGGTCCAGGGGCAGGCTGCGGTTGTCGGTGCTGCTGAAATCGAAGCGCACCTGGCGTGGGCCCTCCACTTCCACCTGTTTGACGTCGGCGAACTGGGTGCGAAAGCGCAGGCTGCCCTGGGTCATGAGCAGGTTGAAGGTGAACTTCACATCGTCGGCGGTAATGGGCACGCCGTCGCTGAAGCTGGCCTTGGGGTTGAGGTAGAAACGCAATGACAGGTGGTCGTCGGCCAGCTCCAGCTTCTGCGCGATCAGGCCGTACACGGTGTAGGGTTCGTCCAGCGAGCGCAGGGCCAGGGGGGAGTACAGCAGGCCGTCGACCTGGCTGACGCCCGTGCCCTTGTCTATATAAGGCAGCAAGTGGTCGAACTGGCCAATCTCCACCGCCGAGCGGCGCAGGCTCCCGCCCTTGGGGGCCGTTGGGTTGACGTAGTCGAAATGGTTGAAACCGGCGGGGTACTTGGGCGGTTCGCCATAAACGGTCAAGGCATGTTGCGCGGCCGCGAAAGCGCTGGTGGGCAACAGCCAGTGGGCGGTCAGGAACAGAAGGGCGAAAACCGAGCGCATTGTCTGCCTTGTGGGAAAGGTGGGTTGCAGGCGTTTACAACCCTACCACCAACTGCCGTGCCGTTCACAAACAAAAAGGCCTGCGCGAGCGCAGGCCTTTTGGCAACCTGGCAGGATCAGTCCTGGCGGCTGGTCACTTCCAGCAGGTGGTAGCCGAACTGGGTCTTGACCGGGCCTTGAACCACGTTGATCGGGGCGCTAAACACCACGGTGTCGAATTCCTTGACCATCTGGCCTGGGCCGAACGAGCCCAGGTCACCGCCTTGGCGGCTGGATGGGCAGCTGGAGTTGGCCTTGGCGACTTCGGCGAAGTCGGCGCCGCCTTCGATTTGTGCTTTCAGTTCATTGCACTTGGCTTCCGAGGACACCAGGATGTGACGGGCAGTGGCTTTGGCCATGGGAAAGTACTCCAGAAAAACAGAAAGAAAGCAGCCTAACGCAAAATCGGCGTGGCGTCGCCTGCTTTGGCCCAGCCCCCGCAGCGGACCCGGCCGCGTCCCATGCACCGCGCAGCACCAGGCGCGCCGCCTACACCGTCAACGCGCCTTGCAGGCCTGCTACAGCCATGGGCAGCCGGGCTGTCAACCGCGCAGCGCGAACGCCGCGTCGCGCAACAGCGCTTCGGTATCCTCCCAGCCCAGGCAGCCATCGGTCACCGATACCCCGTAACGCATGCCCGGGCCGATGGCCTGGCTGCCCTCGAACAGGTGGCTTTCCAGCATGGTTGCGACCAGCGAACGGTCCCCCAGCAGCCGCTGTTGCAGGACGTCATTGAACACCTTGGGCTGGTTCAGCGGGTTCTTGCCGCTGTTGGCATGGCTGCAGTCAACCATGATGCGCGCCGACACGCCGGCCTTGCCCAGCGCCTGGTGCACCTGGGCGACGCTGTCGTGATCGTAGTTGGGGCCGCGATGCCCGCCGCGCAGCACCAGGTGGGTGTCGGGGTTGCCAGCGGTTTCGATGATCGCCGGGTGGCCCTCGGCGGACACGCCGAAGTGGCGATGCGGGTGGGCGGCGCTGCGCATGGCGTCGCAGGCGATGGCCACGCCACCGTCGGTGCCGTTCTTGAAGCCTACCGGCATCTGCAGGCCGCTGGCCATTTCCCGATGGATCTGCGATTCGGTGGTGCGCGCACCCACCGCGACCCAGCTCAGCAGGTCATCCAGGTAGCCGGCGGCCATGGGCTGCAGCAGTTCGGTGGCCAGGGGCAGGCCCATGTGCAGCATTTCCAGCATCAGCTGACGAGACAGCTTCAGGCCGCCAACCATGTCGTCGCTGCCGTCCATGCGCGGGTCGTAGGCCAAGCCTTTCCAGCCCACGGTGGTACGGGGTTTTTCCACGTAGGCCCGCATGACCAGCAGCAGTTGGTCCTGCACGTCGGTGGCCAGGGTCGCCAGGCGTTCGGCGTACTCCAGGGCGGATTCGGGGTCGTGCAGCGAGCAAGGGCCTACCACTACCAGCAGGCGTGGGTCACGGCCTTCGAGAATGGCGCGGATCGCGTTGCGATGGCCGCTGACCTGTTGGTTCAGTTCGCGGGCCAGAGGCAGTTGCTGCTTGAGTTCGACGGTGCTGGGCAAGCGCTGAAGGGCCGGCGCATTCGCGGCAGGGGCCAGGGGCAGGGCTTGGGCAGCGGTGGTGGCAAGGGGCAGGGCACTGATGGAGATGTTCATGAAGTATTTTCCCTGGGTTGGCGGCGCACCCTGTGCGCACGCGCAACCCTATCGCGATGTTCGACTATTGGTATGTGTTAGCGCATGGCCACCCAGGCACGACCGGTCGGAGGCGGCAGGCTGTCCCGAACGGAGGGTGGTAAATCGCCAGGCGGTGTAATAGTCGTTGCGGTAATAGGTGGCGTAGTTCATGGGGTAAATCCTCTGTGTCAAATGGCAAAAGGGAAAACGGGTACCGGAAAAAACAAAACCCCCGGTCGGGAGGCCGACCGGGGGTTTTGGAGTTTCTCAAACCGGGCGACCTTGGGTTCTGGCCGCCGGATAAGGGTATCAGGCGCGCCAGTGGCTAAACCAATACCCATAGTAATAATCTGCAACGACGGCAGCCGAACGCACAGCCGCAACCGCTACCGAGCGACGTGCGCTGGCAGTGTGCTGAGACTGGGTGTGAAGGGCGTTGGACATGGATGTCTCCGTCAAGATGCGCCGAGCTTACTTCAGCGTTCGCGCGATGTTCAAGTGTTATCTGCGCTTTGTGTCGCAGCCGCTGTTCATGCAGGCGTCCGAACCTTATGAGTGATCGAAATCAGGTTTATGGCATCATTCACTTTGTCATTTCGAGATCAGGACAGCCCATGACCACCCTGGCGCAGCCCGTCGGTACAGCAAGGCGAGGTGCACATGCAGCTTGAACTGCGTGCCGCCACCGAGGGCGACCTGGACTTTTCCCGCAACCTGACGCGCAAGGCCATGCTGCCCTATTACGGCCGCTACAGTCTGCTGTGGCAGGAGGAGGCCTTCAACCAGGCCTGGTTATGGCGGGACAATTTCATGATCCTGGCCGACGGCGTCGTCCAGGGCTATTTCAGCCTCAGCATTGACCGGCAGGCGCTGTTCATCCGTGAACTGCACCTGCTGCCCGAGGCGCGCAACCAGGGTATCGGTGGCTGGGCACTGGACCGCATCATGGAACTGGCCCGCGAGAGGCGCTTGCCACGGGTGCGGCTGATGGTGTTCCAGTCCAACCCGGCACGCCACCTGTACGTGCGCAAGGGCTTTGCCGAAGTCGGTGAAGACGAGTGCTTCTGGCGCATGGAGCGCCTCAGCGCCGACTGATCGGCCATGCGGTCAGCCCGTGGTGTAGTCGGGCACTATTCCTTCCTTCATCCCCAACAAGACGGCCACCTTGTGCGATTCCCCGCGGCGGCCTTTCTTGCGTCCCGACAGCACCTGGTAGGTGGTAGCGGGGTCCACGCCGTGTTCCCTGGCAAATTCTTGTACCGATTTTCCCTGCTGGTCGAGCCAGGCCCTGGCTTGTGCGGCAGTCCGTATACCGTGCATAGTTCAAGTCCGTTTTATTGGGTGTAATTGTGGTTAAAAATATCACCCGGATGGGTGATTAATAAGGGATTATACATTCAAATGACTGGAATCGGTTCGCGTTTACGGGAAGAACGGGACAGGCTCGGCCTGACTCAGAAGGAGTTCGGCGACATCGGTGGTGTCGAGCCCAACGCCCAGGGGAAATACGAGAGCGGCGAGCGAACACCCAAGGCCAATTATCTGGCCAAGGTGGCGACGCAGGGCGTGGATGTGCTTTATGTGCTCACGGGGGTGCGCACGCCCATCCCCGCCGATCGCCTGAGCCAGGCCGAGGAGCACGTGCTGGGGCATTATCGGGTGCTGCCCCGGGAAGGCCAGGACGCCATACGGCAAATGGCCAACAGCCTGGCCGAGATGGCTGCCAATTATTCGGCCCGGCCGCGACGAGGTTCACCCCGGTCCAAATGAAGGCAACGGACGCATGGCGTCATGTACATGACGCTTTGCGCTAGGTTCCGGATCCGATTTTTTGCTAAGGTGGCTAACAATTCCTTAAAAGCCCAAGAACGAGGTGTCTGCTTGATTAGGGTCCTAGTTGTCGATGATCATGATCTGGTACGTACAGGCATCACTCGGATGTTGGCCGACATCGACGGGCTGCAGGTCATCGGCCAGGCCGAATCGGGTGAAGATGCCCTGAAGTTCACCAGTGATCTGAAGCCCGACGTGGTGCTGATGGACGTCAAGATGCCTGGCATCGGCGGCCTGGAAGCCACCCGCAAGTTGCTGAGCAGGCACCCCGACATCAAGGTGGTGGCGGTGACTGTCTGTGAGGAAGACCCGTTTCCCACCCGGCTGCTGCAGGCCGGTGCCGCCGGTTACCTGACCAAGGGCGCGGGGCTGGATGAAATGGTCCAGGCCATCCGCCTGGTGTTCGCCGGGCAGCGTTACATCAGCCCGCAGATCGCCCAGCAACTGGCGCTCAAGTCGTTCCAGCCGCAGACCACGAACTCGCCGTTCGACCTGCTGTCCGAACGTGAGATCCAGATCGCGCTGATGATCGTCAACTGCCAGAAAGTGCAGATCATCTCCGACAAGCTATGCCTTTCACCCAAAACGGTGAATACTTACCGCTACCGCATCTTTGAAAAGCTGTCGATCGCCAGTGACGTCGAACTCACCTTGCTGGCCGTGCGACACGGTATGGTCGACGCCAGCCTTTGAACATGGAAACCCCTTTCGATCCTTCTGCCTTTCTGTCCACCTGCAGCGCCCGCCCGGGTGTGTACCGCATGTTCGACAGCGAGGCGCGCCTGCTGTACGTCGGCAAGGCCAAGAACCTCAAGAAGCGCCTGGCCAGCTATTTTCGCAAGACCGGCCTGGCGCCCAAGACCGCTGCGCTGGTCGGGCGAATCGCCCAGGTGGAAACCACCATCACCGGCAACGAGACCGAAGCGCTGCTGCTGGAACAGACGCTCATCAAGGAATGGCGGCCGCCGTACAACATCCTGCTGCGCGACGACAAGTCCTACCCTTACGTGTTTCTGTCCGACGGTGCTTTCCCGCGGTTGAGCATTCATCGAGGTGCGAAGAAGGCCAAGGGCAAGTACTTCGGGCCATACCCCAGCGCCGGTGCCATTCGCGAAAGCCTCAGCCTGCTGCAGAAGACATTCTTCGTGCGCCAGTGCGAGGACAGTTACTACAGGAACCGCACCCGCCCGTGCCTGCAATACCAGATCAAGCGCTGCAAGGCCCCCTGCGTGGGCCTGGTCGAACCACAGGAATATGCCGAGGACGTGCGCCACTCCATCATGTTCCTGGAAGGGCGCAGCCATCAGCTCACGGACGAACTGTCGGCGAGCATGGAAAAGGCCGCCATGAGCCTGGACTTCGAAAACGCCGCGCTGTTGCGTGACCAGATCGCCTTGCTGCGTCGGGTGCAGGATCAGCAGAACATGGAAGGCGGCAGTGGTGATGTCGACGTGGTGGCCGCCTTCGTCAACCCGGGCGGCGCCTGTGTGCACCTGATCAGTGTGCGAGGCGGGCGGGTACTGGGCAGCAAGAACTTCTTTCCCCAGGTGGGGATCGAGGAGGAGGTCGCCGAGGTCATGTCGGCGTTCCTGGCCCAGTATTACCTCACCAGCAGCGAGCGCGACCTGCCGGCGGAGTTGATCGTCAACGTGGTGCCGGAAGACGTGGAAGCCCTGGTGGCCGCCATCGACACCCTGCGCGGCCGCGAGCTGAGCGTCAGCCACCGGGTGCGCGGTACCCGTGCGCGCTGGCAACAACTGGCCGTGACCAACGCCGAACAGGCCCTGGCCGCGCGCCTGGCCAACCGCCAGCACGTTGCCGCGCGGTTCGAGGCCCTGGCCGATGTGCTCAACCTGGACGAGCCGCCTCAGCGGCTGGAATGCTACGACATCAGCCACTCCAGCGGCGAGGCCACGGTGGCTTCCTGCGTGGTTTTCGGCCCCGAGGGGCCGATCAAGTCCGACTACCGCCGCTACAACATCGAAGGCGTCACCGCCGGCGACGACTACGCGGCCATGCATCAGGCCCTGACGCGGCGCTTCAGCCGCATCAAGGACGGTGAGGGCAAATTGCCCGACGTGCTGCTGGTGGACGGCGGCAAGGGCCAGTTGAACATGGCCCGTGACGTGCTCCAGGAACTGGCGATACCCGACCTGATCCTGTTGGGCGTGGCCAAGGGCACTACCCGCAAGGCCGGTTTCGAAACCCTGTACCTCAATGACGTGGCTCACGAGTTCACCCTCAAGGGGGACTCGCCCGCGTTGCACTTGATCCAGCAGATCCGCGACGAAGCTCACCGCTTTGCCATCACCGGGCACCGGGCCCGCCGTGGCAAGACCCGGCGTACCTCCACCCTGGAAGGGGTGGCGGGCGTAGGGCCCAAGCGTCGCCGCGACCTGTTGAAACATTTTGGTGGCTTGCAGGAGCTGTCTCGTGCAAGCATCGATGAAATTGCCAAAGCCCCGGGGATCAGCAAAAAGCTCGCAGAGTCGATTTATGCGAATCTGCACAGCGAGTAGAATGCCCCTCTCACCCAGCCGCCAGTTGTGCCGATGAATATCCCGAACCTGCTTACCGTTCTGCGCGTCCTGCTCATTCCGTTTTTCATCCTGCTGTTCTACCTCCCCTACACGTGGAGTTACGCGGCGGCCAGCACGGTCTTCGCCATTGCCGCGGCCACCGACTGGCTGGACGGCTACCTGGCCCGACGCCTGGAGCAGAGCACGCCGTTCGGCGCGTTCCTGGACCCGGTGGCCGACAAGTTGATGGTGGCGGTGGCCCTGGTGCTGCTGGTGCAGGAGCACCACAACGTCTGGTTGACCTTGCCGGCGGCGGTGATCATTGGTCGCGAGATCGTGGTGTCGGCCCTGCGCGAATGGATGGCGGAAATCGGTGCCCGCGCCCATGTGGCAGTGTCCAGCATGGGTAAATGGAAAACCGCGGCGCAGATGCTCGCCCTGGTCATCCTGCTGGCCAACCCTGCGCAGATCGACTTCTGGGTACTGCTGGGTTACACCTTGCTGATGGTCGCGGCTGGCCTGACGCTGTGGTCCATGGCCCACTACCTGCGTGCCGCCTGGCCGCACCTGAACAGCCAAACTGAAAATAAATAAAACTTTTTTGAATCAAGGGGTTGACGGCTATTTTTAAATCGCTAGAATGGCGCCCATCAACACGACGCGGGAATAGCTCAGTTGGTAGAGCACGACCTTGCCAAGGTCGGGGTCGCGAGTTCGAGTCTCGTTTCCCGCTCCAAGTTATGATTTACAGACGTCCACTGGCGTCTGTATGTCGTTGAAAAGAGGGGCTTCGGCCCCTTTTTTCATTCCAGCGAGCACCACGGAAATCCACCCACAGCCAGCGTTTTTGAGTCGCCAAATGAGGCACAAGAATGCGGGGGCTCGGCTACCGGATAGTTGCTGGGGCTGAGCGGGAACCATGACGAGCATAGGGCCTAAGTCATAACTTAGGAGCCTCGAAATGGCACTCTCTGATCTGACCGTCCGGCAGGCAAGGACCACCGGAAAACGCTACACCCTCTCCGACAACGACTGCCTGGGCCTGATGGTCTCAGCCGCAGGCGGCAAGTCATGGCAATTCCGCTACTACTGGCTGGGCAAGCAGAAGCGCATGTCTTTAGGCGGCTATCCCGCGCTTAGCCTGCGCGAGGCCCGCGCCGAGCGGGACAAGGCCCAAGCCCTGCTCGCCAGGGGCATCGATCCCCAGGTCGAGCGTGACCAGCGGCGGCATGCGGTCAAGCTGGCCGGCGAATACACCTTCAAGACCGTCTTCGACGCCTGGGTCGAGCATCGCCGCAAGGAACTCAAGGAAGGCCGGCAGAGCACGATGTCGCAGATCCTGCGCATCTTCAACAAGGACGTTCTGCCTACCCTTGGAAAGATGTCGATCTACGACATTCGCCGCCCCCAGCTCTTGGGCGTCCTGGCAGCGATCGAGAAACGCAAGGCGTTCACCACCGCCGAGAAGGTCCGTACCTGGTTCAACCAGTTGTTCCGCTATGCGCTGGTCATCGCCGAGGGGCTGGAGGTCAACCCGGCCGCCGACCTGGACGTGGTTGCCGAGCCCAAGCCCCCCGTGACCCACAATCCCTACCTGCACCTGCCCGAGATGCCCGAGTTCCTCCAGAAGCTCCGGCTCTACAACCCTCGTGGCTGGCAGACCCAGCTTGGAATCCGGCTGCTGTTCCTGACGGGGGTGCGCACGGGCGAGCTGCGGTTGGCGGAACCGGAACAGTTCGACCTCGACCGGGGCTTGTGGATCATCCCGCCACAGGTTGTCAAGCAACTTCAGGACGAGATGCGCAAGGCCGGCAAGCGGCCGCAGGACGTGCCGCCCTACATCGTGCCTCTGTCCCTGCAGGCCATCGAGATCGTTCGTTACCTCCTGGGCGTGATGCGGCCGGCGCAGAAGTACCTGCTGTCGCACCGTAGCGAACTCAAGAAGCGCATTAGCGAGAACACCCTCAACAAGGCCGTGCAGCTCATGGGCTACGAGGGGCGCCTGACCGGCCACGGCATCCGCGGCACTATCTCGACGGCGCTCAACGAGATCGGCTATCCGAAGATTTGGGTGGACGCGCAGCTTTCGCACTCCGACCCCAACAAGGTGAGTTCGGCCTACAACCACGCCAAGTACGTGGAACCGCGCCGCCGGATGATGCAGGAATGGGCCGATCGGCTCGACCTGCTCGAACAAGGCGAGGTGAAAGTCGCGAGCGCGCACCTGACCATCCGTATCGACGGGGTGCCGGTGATGGCAGAAGTGGAGGAAGCGGTAGATGCGACCCTCACGATGGCCGAGCCCACTCCCCCTGGTGTCCCGCCCGTCGTGGCCACGCCTATTGTCGTAACCCCGAGCAGCGGCGGGATCACGTTCCAGCGGCTGTCTCAGGTGCCCCCGCCTCCGACGCATGCCCCGGAGCCGGAGGTGTCCGCGATCCAGCGCGAGCGCGAGGAAATGCTGACCACCTACGAGTCGCCAAGCAGCTTGCCGGTCCCGCTGTTCGGCAAGCTGGCCGGGAAGTCCAAGGACCAGATAAACCGCGAACTGAAAGCGGGCAAGTTGCTGTCAATCAGTTTGGGCAATCGGGGGCAGCGTGTTCCCGATTGGCAACTGGTGCCGCTCAAGCACAAGCTGGCCCAGGTGCTCATGAACCAGTGCCCGCGCGCGGATTCTTGGGAGCTTTATCGCATGCTGACCCGACCGCACCCGGACCTGGGCGATCGCGCGGCCATTGATGTGGTGACGCCGACGAATTTGGGCATGGTCGTCCATGTCATCGCAGGCAGCCAACCGCACGCAGATATTCCCGATGCTGCGGCCTATTCCTGAGAATGTGCGGCAGCGCGTCCGCCGGTTGGTGGATAGTGCTGTGGTGCTTGAACGGGCCTAGCCCCGATGCACCACCCTATGGCCGGGGGAAAGATGCCCTCGGCCATAGGGCTCTCTAAGCTATTCCAACCCTGGCAACCTGTAGTGCTCTGCCCTCGAACCGATCAGAAACAGGATTGGCTTGTCCGTTGGGCCGCTGCAGATGCGTCACGACCTCGTAGGGTCCGTCGGACAGCGGCCGTGTGCTGATCTCCCATCCACGCGCGTGCTCAATGCGCGATTGCGCGGATATCCCGACCCCATAGCCGGCAGCGACCCATAGCGCCATCATCTCGAACGAGGTCACGCGCTGGATGCACTGCTGGCTCACCGATGGGAGGGAGGACAGCCGCTGATCCAGCAGTGCACAGGTTTCTGCCGGCCAGCGAAACAAGGAATAGTCCAGAAGCTCGGCGATCATGAGCTTCGCCTGGCCGAGTAAGGGGGACCTCAACGGTATGGCAACAGCCATGCTCTCGCTCCATAACGGTTGGCTTTTCAAGGATTGAGCACTCACGTTTCTAAGCGACATGCCTGCGTCGTAGCGGCCTTCATGAAGACCTGTCACCAAGTCGTCACCCGAGGTCTCAAAGAACGCGATGGTGATGTCCGGCTCTTCCGCGCGCTGCAGGGCAAGAAGCGTGGAGAGACATGGGGAAGGAACCCCAGGCGCTATAGCAAGCCTGAAGTGGGAAAACCTGCTGGTGGCATCGTGCATGAGGGCCCCCAAGAAGCGATCTGGTCAGAAAGATGAGTCAACAAGTCTGAGAGTGAAGGTTAACGTCGTCATAGTTAACGTGGTTAATTTGGTGGATTGATTGACGCTTCTGCTGGTGCAAAAACCGACAATTAAGCCAGGCCGTCCTCCTGGCACATGGACATATGAATCCGAGGCGGCGTCAGCCTTCGGACAAGCCGTGCGCGCTGCGCGTGTCGCTGAAGGAATCGCGCAAGACGAGTTCGCATCTCGGGCAGGCATTTCGCGCTCGCACATGGGCAAGATCGGGCGTGGTGAGCACGTGCCCACGCTTCCGCTCATACTGAAAATTTCTACGGCGCTCAGGATAAGCGCGGCTGAACTGATGACGGCGACCGAACGCAATCTGAGTGCCGAAACCGATCTTTGAGGGTGTGCGCCGGCGGGGCTCCGTCAGCCGCCCGAAGAGTCGCGTAGGCGAACGACAAACCGCTCCAGCGAGGCCGGCAAATCGCCGTTGTCGGGCCGAAGCAGGTAGGTGGTGATCACGGCGGAATCCATAGCCAGAGAACGGATCACCACGTCTGGCCGTTGGGAGACCGGAATCTTGGTCGCTGTCATGAAGCCGACGCCATAGCCTGCACCGACCAAGGTGAGCATCATGTCCAGCGAGGACACTTCCCCCACGACGTTCAGCTTGTGCTCCACCGCCTGCAGGAGGCGTCCCAGCTCTCGGCAATAGCCCTCACATGTGTGCGGGTCGCGTAAGACAAGCGGATGCCCTCCGAGTTCGTGGAGTGGAACCTCCTTGTAAGCCAGCAGTGCGTGTCGGGCGGGCACGGCGATCACCAGCGGGTCTTGCCAGATGGGTTCAGCAACAATGCTCTCACCGACATCGGGCGTATGCGCGAACCCGATCGTGAAGTCGCCCGAACGCAGGCCGCGCAACTGCTCGGCCAAAGGTACTTCTGATAGACGGATCTCGATCTCTGGCTCTTCTGCACGACATCGGGCTAGAAATGACGATAACCGTGGATCGATCGCCCCATCGGATACCGCAATGCGTAGACTGCCGCGCAAGCCCGAGCCTACGGCCTTGGCATTCTCTCGTGCCTGCTCCAGCACGGTGAAAAGACGGCGAACATCCTGCAAAAAGACGGCACCGGCTTCGCTCAGCGCGGTGCCACGGCGGTTTCGGTCGAAAAGCACCACCCCCAGCTCGTCCTCAAGCTCCTTGATCGCGCGGGATAGAGGGGGTTGCTCAATATGCAGGCGCTCGGCGGCCCGCGTGAAATGCAGTTCTTCGGCCAAAACGACAAAATAGCGAAGGTGTCGCAATTCCATATCGCCTCTCTCCCCTCTCTGGCATGGGGTTGTCAGAGGTCGCATTTAGCGTCCCGACGCCGGTGATCCGAGGGGGCGCTCGACAGTGGTGAACGTGGGTCGGTGAGGTAGCAGGCACGTTCACCTTCACGATACTTAGCAAGGGGATGGACGTCATTGCGAAAGTTGGCCAAAATATTATTTGGTACAGCCAATTGGCGGTGCTTCCTTCAATTAGGGAGATCATTACTGTCGTGTCAAACACCGAATTCAGCGAGCTGACTGCCACCTGGGATGTCGATAGCATCCCGCGGCCGGTTGCCGCCCTGAATGCATCGACGGTCACCAAGGATTGGGAGACAGCGACGCATCACCATCGCAAGGCGCAGTTGATCTATGCCGTGCGCGGCATCCTCAACTGCGAGATCGAGGACGGCGTGTGGATCGTGCCGCCGCAATGCGCGGTCTGGATACCGGGAGACTTGCCGCACTCGGCGCGCGGTTCGGGCGAGACAGAGTGCTATTGCCTGTTCGTCGAACCCGATGCCGCGCCGGACCTGCCGAAAACCTGCTGCACGATCTCGGTCTCGCCGTTGTTGCGCGAGTTGCTATTGCGGGCGGCGGGCTTCCCCGAGTTGTACGCCTCCGGGGGCCGGGAAGACCGCCTGATCGCGACCTTGCTGGACGAGTTGTCCACCGCCCCCGTGGAGGACCTGCACCTGCCGATGCCACGCGATCCGCGCTTGCGCAGGCTCGCGGAATTGCTGCTGGCCGACCCCACCGACAAGAACACGATGGGGGACTGGGCCACCCGTATCGGCATGAGCGAGCGCAGCATGAGCCGGCTCCTGCTGCAGGAAATCGGCATGAGTTTCGGGCGCTGGCGCCGGCAGCTGCATGTGATCCTTTCGCTGCAGCGCCTCTCCAAGGGGGAAAGCGTGCAAACCGTGGCGCTGGAACTCGGCTACGAGAACGCTAGTGGCTTCGTCACCATGTTCCGCAAGGCGGTAGGCAAACCGCCGGCGCGATACCTTTCAGATCGGATGGCCAGCAGCGCCGCAAGCGGAGTAGATTCCGCAATCGTGCCGGTGATCGTGCTCCCCGATCAGGTTTGAGCCGATCGGATCTCGTGGCTTCCAAATCTGACGACCTGCATCGGGTCGAAAGATTTTCCTGGCCGTCCGTCAGAGCGAGCCGATCCATCGCCAGTTGCTGCGGATGGCGAAGAGCGCCGGCAGCACCATTGCGACGGTGGCGGAGAACGCCAGATAGCTCGCACCATCGTGAATCCCGTGGTACCAGCCGGCAGCGGCGTGCATGAGTATCAGCAGGGTACCGAGAACAAGTGCGGTCCAGGCGCTGCCCTTGCTCTTTCCGCACCAGGACAGCAGCGCAGGCAGAACCACCAGCGTCAGTGAGACGGCGTAGCCCCAGAGCGAACCCGCGTCAAAGATCTCCAGCTCGATGGGGGCTGCATCCCGCACGGTGCGTGCCAGCTCGGCCACATACGAGAAGATGTGCAGGACGTTGTGGAGAAGGAGCCCCAGCGCGGCAAGGGTCCAAAGCGCGGCCGTGCGGGCTTTGGCTTCATCCGGAGAAAGGCGGCCTGTGGCGCTGGGGACTGAACGATGAGATGACATGTGGCGAACCTGAACGAGAATGAGATTCCTTCGACGATATTCAACCTGTCGCAATGTGTCATTGCGGAAAGTAGCCAGAATATTTTTCAGTTCCGCCATGACGGTTTGGCTGGATCAGTGAACAATCTGACCAGACTTCGCTACATGGCCGTGCAAGAACCGGATAGCTTGAGAAGTCCTTAATAGATGGAGAGCGATCATGGACCTTGGACTGACAGGAAAGCGCGCATTGGTGACCGCCTCGACGGCCGGCATCGGGCTGGCCACCGCACGAGCGCTGGCGGCCGAGGGCGCCAGCGTCACCGTGAATGGACGGACCCAGTCGCGTGTCGACGCTGCGGTGGAGGCGCTGCGGCGCGAGTTTCCCGATGCGGCCATCGCCGGCATTGCGGCGGACCTGGGCCGCAGCGCGGGTTGCGAGGCGCTGGTCGGCCAGCTCGGCGAGGTGGATGTGCTGGTCAACAACCTCGGCATCTTTGAGCCCAAGCCGTTCGAGCAGATTGCGGACGCGGACTGGCTGCGCTTCTTCGAGACCAACGTGCTCAGCGGCGTGCGGCTCTCGCGCCACTACGTGCCCGACATGCGCTCGCGCAACTGGGGCCGGATCGTGTTCGTGTCGAGCGAGTCGGCCCTGCAGATTCCGACCGAGATGATCCACTACGGCATGACCAAGACCGCATTGCTGGCGGTGGCGCGCGGGCTGGCCGAGACGCTCGCAGGCACCGGCGTCACCGTCAACAGCGTGCTGCCCGGACCGACCGCCTCGGAAGGCGTCGGCGGATTCGTGGCGCAGATGGCGGCGCAGCGCGGCGTCGATGCCGCAGCGGTGGAGCGCGAATTCTTCGCCACGGCGCGCCCGTCCTCGGTGATCCAGCGCTTCGCGACGCCTGGCGAGGTGGCGGCGATGATCGCCTACGTCTGCGGTGTTCCGGCATCGGCCACGACCGGCGCGGCGCTGCGGGTCGACGGCGGCGTCGTGCGCGCGATTGTTTGAGCCGCTCGCTACCGCAGGCGGCCAGTAGCCCCTTTCACCCGCAATGGCCGCGTGCGCCCCAGCTTCCAGTAGCCCTTGCCACTGATGCGCGCGCCATCCATCCGGCGCTATTGCGTCCAGTACTGCTTCCAGCCGCGCACCCAGTCCGCTTCTCCGGCCATCCATACCTGGCCCGTGCCGCGCAACTGCGCGATGGTCTGGAGCACGGGATCGGCTTCACGCAGCGCGTGCGCGGGTTCCAACTGATGGCGCCAGGCCGTCTGCAGTCGCGCATGCGTGACGGTGTTCTGCTGCTTGTGTTCGTCGTGCACCGCCGGCAAGGCGAAGATCGACATGCCGGCCGGCATCGTCGCCAGGATGCTCTGCACCGCGGGCAAGGCGGTGGCGTCGGCGGCCAGCCAGACCCACCGCGTATCCGGCAGCAGGGCAAAGCCGCCGCTGCGCGGACCGGACAGGCCCACCTCATCGCCTGGACGCGCCGTCCGGACCCAGCCGGAGACGGTACCGTGATCCTGGCCGTGCTCGTCGGCATGCAGCACGAAGTCGATCTGCAAGGTGCCAGCGGCGCGATCCAGCGCGCGGATTGTGTAGCCGCGGCCTTCGCATTCCGGCGCCGTCAGCTTGACCCAGGCCGCGGGCGCATCGACGCCTGCGGTGGACAGCCATGCGGCCACATCGGGACCGCCCAGGACTAGGGGGCGCATCAGCGGCGTGATCTGCTGCGCCGCCACGATGGTGGCGTTGACTTTGCTGCGCCCGATGCGCCGGAGTAGGTCGCCGATCATGGCGTTGTCCTATCGGATGAAGCGTCAGGGAATTCGGTGGCGCGATCGGCGCGGACCGTGGCGGCTGCGGCCCGGCGCCACCGGGCAGGAATGGCGCACGCGGCACCTGTGCCGGCGCTTACCGGCCAGCTTCGTTGCCGTTCCTGCATTCAGCACGAGCCATGGAAATCGTGAAGGCCGGCTCCTTGTCGATATCGAAGCCCGCATCGCCCGCGAGCGAATGCAGGTGCTCATGCAAGGCGGGGTCCTCGATGAAAACCAGCCGCGTTCCGCAATGGCAGGCCAGGGTGTCCTGGGGGGCGCTTTGCCCGTCGGGTTTCATGCCGTAGCGTGCCCGGCCGTGGTCGCCCCGATTGCGGACCAGCAACCCCGCCTGCCACAGTTCGCTCAGCGCGCGGTAGACCGTGGCCGGAGTCAGACGCTCGACCTGCGGGACGAGGGTGCGCAGCAACTGCGTGGCTTCGAGACACCGGGGGGCCGCCTGTTCCTATGTGGCCAGCACGCGAATCCGCGCGATCGTGGGCCGCAGGTGATGCGCCTTCAGCCGCAGTGTCTGCTCGGCCCTTGCCTCGTTAGTCTTGTCGCAGGCAACCGCATCGGTATCGCGGCCTGCCCGGTTCGATGCCGGACGGGGCTGGCGCTTGCGTCCGAAGGCGGCCATCAACGTCGATGACGTCGGGAGGGTGATCGGCTGAAGCCATGTCGAATCTCCTTGGGTACGACCGCCGACCGGGGTATGGACAACATGCTCGGGGGCCGCGTAGTCGGGTTCTGTCTGTAAAAGGCCACCATCAGGGCAATCACACTGATGGCAGGATGTTCCGTGAGGGGCAGAAGGTTGAACGCTCCGGCAAACTCAGGGTATGCGTGCCAGTCGCTATCAGCATTGCGAAATCTGGTCAATTTATTTTGCGACACAGCCAGGGCTGTCGTCCTGGCTCCGCACTCGAAGGCGGTCACTGTGCGGAAGGGGCTTGTGGACCCGTGCCGCGTGCGGGAACTTGGCGCGGGGGTCCATCCCCTGTCGATACCGAAGCGGTTTTTCCAACGGTTCTTGAAGTGATTTTTCAACTGCTCGCGCTCTTCCTGGCTCAGGCTTTCCCAGTGCTGGCGACGTCCTTTCCAGTGACCACGGCCGCCGCCAAAGAGGATCTTGCTGAGCAGCAACAGACCCAGGGCCTGCCAGTAATCGACCTGCCGCACCCCGGCGAACAGGGCGGGCATCAGCCAGTTCCACAACACTATGACCAGCCCGCGCACGGCGGCAATGCCCACGACCATGACCAGTGCCATGGCAAGACGGCCGATCTTGCTTCCCAGTCGATCGCCCAGAAACATCCTCAGCATCTTTGTGTCCTCTTCAAAAAAGTTCGTCGTACAGCGGTTGCAGCCGGGAGCGCAGGTGCAGGACCGCGCGTCTCTTCCATCCCAGCAGGGTGTTGCCATTGACGCCGCTTCGAGCGGCCATGTCCTTGAAGCTCTGCCCCTCCAGTTCGTGGGCAATTAATACGTCGCGTTGCCTGGCGGGCAACTCATCCAGTGCAACCGAGATCGCTTCCAGCAATATGGTGCGCGCAAAGGCGGCTTCCGGCCCACCGTCGAGGCTGGGAAGCGCCTGTTCCAGCCAATGGTCGCCGTGCTCGTCCCCGGTGGCCGTCGATGCGCCGGGCAAGGGTTCCTCGCGCTTCTTGCGAAACCGATCGACGATGCGATTGCGTGCGACGCGGAACAGCCAGGCGCAGACTTGCTTGATCGGCTTAGGCAAACGGTAGGCTTCCACCAAATCGAAGAAGACGTCCTGCAGGATGTCCTCCGCCTCGCCCGAGTCTGGCACCCGTCGGCGTATGAAACTGCCCAGACGACCTCGCTCACGAGCGATGATCTCTGCGAGGCGTTGGTTCTACTCAATCATCAGGGCGCATAGGGATGGCTGATCCAGCGTCGTATCCATGCTTACGCTGACGAATCAACGGCAGAAATATTGCGGCTCGACGAAAGGATTCCCTGCGGGCGCGTCCACTGCGGCTTGAGCGGAAAATCGTTGTCGCGGTGCGTCCGAGAAGCTCAGAAGCGCATGGCATAGCGCAGCCGGAGGAAATTCTCGCCCAGGTTGGGCTTTTCAATGCCGGCATTGGAGAAGTGCTGGTAGCGCACGGAAACCTCGTGCGCGCGGTTTGTTCCGAACCGGCGGCCGATACCGATCACTTCGGTGAACTGGAAATGGCTGCTGAAGGCGCGCGTGGGGGTGACGTATTTGCGGTCGAGTACGGTCGCGCCCAGCCCGGCCTCGGCGAACCGGGGCGAATTGCCGCCACCGAAGGCACGGCGCAGCACCGCGATGCCGCCGATCCGCACGTGATCGCGCCAGCTGCCGGCGGGGCCTGGTGCACGCCATTGGCTCAGGAGCAGATCCCAGTGCAGCGACCAAGGCGAGCCAGCGCCAAAGGGTATCCAGGCCGAGGGCAACAGCACGCCGACGGTAAACGACTCCGTGCGGCCGCCGCCATGGTCGGTGGCGCCGGCTTCAGCGTAGACGCGCCGTGATTCGAAATCCTGCGCTGGCTAGGCGCGCACCGGCACGGCGAATGCGGCAGCGGCCAGGGCGGCGCCGGCAATCCGAGCGATCACCTGTTCGTCCGCCGCCGGTTCAGGACAGCGCCCGGAACGAGAATGCAAGCAGCACCGCAAACGCGGCGACCCATCCGAAGGTCTTGAGCGTGCCACTGATCATGTTGCCGCCAAAGAGCACTTCCAGAAGGGCCATGAAGCCCGAGTTGCCATGCCTTGCCATCGTTGACTGAGTTCCGATCTATGTTGGAGAAAACGTTCGTTTGAAGGTCGGTGAAAAGCGCAAGTCACCGGCTGTTCGGGTGAGCGATCCTGCATCCGGCGCAGGCCATGGAAATCGTGAAGACAGGCTCCTTGCCGATGTCGAAGCCCGCTTCGCCTGCGAGCGAACGCAGGCGCTCGCGCAAGCCGCGATCCTCGATGAAGACCCGTCGCTGTCCACAGGGACATCCGAGCGTGTCCTTGCGGGCACTGTGCTCATCTTGCTTGATCCCGTAGCGGGCACGGCCGTGTTCGCACCAGTGGCGCGTCAGCAATCCGGCTGCCCACAAGTCATTCAGCGCGCGGCCGAGCGTGCCCGGCGCTAGCCGCTCGGACGGTTGGTTGAGCACGCCGAACAGTTCATGGGTATCGAGGCAGTTCGGTGCTGCCCGCTCCAGCGCCGTCAGGACGGCGGTCCGCGCTTTCGTCGGCCGCAGGCGATGCACCTTCAGCCGCCGTGCATGCCCCGTCGCAGCCCCGTTTGCCGCAGGGCTGTTGGCGGGGGGCGTGCCGAAGCCCGCTCGCTTTGCCGCCGGGCTGGTCTTGTTCCTGCGGCCGAAAGCGGCCATCAACTCCATCATCCGTTCAGGCATTGGGGTTCTCCGTGGCTATGCCGCCTCTTGCCGTCGATGACGTGCTCGGGGGGCGTGGCTAGGGGGCGCACAGGCGCGGTGACGCGCATCTCTCACGGTGTCTGCGTGGAGCCCTGGACAAAGCGCTTCAACCGACACAAGGATCGGGGCATTTCCGCGCGAACCCGTCAGTCGGTCAGCGCGGGCAGGGTCTCGCCCGCCAGCAGCTTGTGCGCCATCTCCAGGGCCGCCGGCTCCGATTCGGCGACGAACATCGGGCAGCCCCAGGCCTTCGACAGCATGATCATGAAGGCTTTGATGGCCAGCCGCTTGGCGGCGTTCGGCTCGATCTGTATGACGCCCTTGACGTAGACGCGCAGCGCGGGCTTGTTGCGCTTGAGCCAGAGCGCCACCTGCTTGCGTTCCTGCGGCGCGTGCTCGTGCTCGGTGTCGCCGTTGCGGCTGATCATCACGCAAGGCTGCTGGCGCGCCAGCAGGGCGTCGAAGGCCTCGAACGCGCCAGCCGGGTCATTTTCGTTGGGGTACATCCAGACCATGGGGAATTGAACGCTGTCTAAACGCATAAGGGGTGCTCCTCGAAAATTGAGCCAATCGCATCACAGCCTCGAAGGTAAATCGAGGTGGCGTCGGCGTCATTGCACAAAGTAGTCAAAGTATTTCCCAATCCGGCCACGGTTCTCCGTGCTTAGCCGCCCTCATTACGTACCGGGCTGCTCCCATCCACCGCCAAGCGCCTTGAACACGCTGACCCGTGCGGAACCCACGCGCTGGTCGGCAGCAGCTACCTGCGATTTCGTGTCGATCAGGCTGGTCTGCGCCACGATCACATCGAGGTAGCTGATCGACCCGGCACGGTAGCGCCGGTCTGCCAACCGGAAGGCTTTTTCGGCTCGGTCGCGCGCTTCGATCAGCGCCTCGCGCTGCTGCATCGCAGCGCCGTAGGCACTCAACGATTGCTCGGACTCTTTCAGCGCATTCAGCACGGCGCCATCGAAGCTGGCCAGCGATGCCTCTCCCTGCGCTTTGGCCTGCGCGATACGGCTGCGCGCGACCAGGGTGTTGGGGAAGCTCCAGGAGATCAGCGGCCCGAAGGAGAACGACCAAGTGCGATTGCCTTTCAGGTAGTCGTTGCGCAGGTAGTTACCAGAGGCGCCCAGCGTGACGCGCGGATAGAGGTCGGCAACGGCCACGCCGATGCGGGCGGTATCGGCGGCCAGTTGGCGCTCGGCCTGGCGCACGTCGGGGCGGCGGCGCAGCAGCGCGGTGCCATCACCGACGGGCAGCGCCCTCGCGATCTCCGGTGCCTGGATGCAGGCGCGCGCCGACTCGGGCACTTGTGACGGCGTGCGGCCCATCAGCGCGGTCAGCTCGAACAACGCGGCATCCCGCTGACCCTGCAACGGTGGCAAGGCGGCCTGGGCTTGGGCCAGCGTGACACCCGCCCGCTCCACGTCCAGATGCGACGCCGAGCCGGCATGTTCCTGGCTGCCGATGAGGTCCAGGCTGCGTTGAGCCAGTTCGATGGACGAGTGCGCGACGTCGATGGATTCGCCATAGGTGCAGGCATCCATGTAGGCCCGCGTCGTTTCGGCGACGACGACCACGCGGGCGGCATCATAGGCGGCAGCGACGGCATCGGTGTCGTCGCGTGCGGCCTCGATGTCGCGCCTGACCCGCCCGAACAGGTCGAGTTCGTAGGAAACGTCGAGTCCACCGGTGTAGCTCCATTGCGTAGGCGCCTGGCCGGTGCCCGTCCATGTGGTCTGGTCGCGGCCGTAGCCCGCGCCCGCCGACACGTTGGTCGAGGGGAACAGGCCACCACGCGCTTCCTTGTAGATGGCCCGTGCGCGACCGAGGTTGGCCATCGCCACGCGCAGGTTGGTATTGGCCGACAGGGCTTCCTGCACCAGATTGTCGAGCGCAGGGTCGTCGTACAGTTTCCACCAGTACGCCGGCAGTGCTTCGGCGGCATCGGTATTGGCCGCGTGGCTGACGAAGGGGCCTGCCGCGGTTTCCGGCAAGGCCGGCGCGTGGTAGTCGGGGCCGCTGGCGCAGCCTGCGGTGATGAAGGCAACGGCAAGCGCCATGAAGGCAACGCGCCGAGAGGGAAACATGGCCGGACGGGAAGCAGCAGGCATGGCAGGTATTGGTTCAAAGGGCGACATCGGGAGCCTCCGCAGTAGCGAGTTCACGGGCGCGGGGACTTTCCGCGGCCGCTCGGTGATCCTTGGCGATGAAGCTGTAGATGGTGGGCAGCACGAACAGCGTGAAGAAGGTGCCGACCAGCATGCCCATCACCACCACAATGCCGATGGAGAATCGGCTGGCCGAGCCTGCGCCGTCTGCGAACAGCAGCGGCACCAGGCCGGCGACCATGGCTGCGGTGGTCATCAGGACGGGACGCATACGCACTGCTGCGGCTTTCTCGATGGCCTCGATGCGGCTCAGGTTCTCGCGGTGCTGGATGTGGTTGGCGAAGGTCACCATGAGGATGCCGTGCTTGGAGATCAGGCCGATCAGGGTGACCAGTCCGATCTGGGTGTAGATGTTGAGCGTGGCGAAGCCCAGCCACAGCGGCACCAGCGCGCCGCAGACCGCCAGCGGCACCGTCACCAGGATCACCAGCGGATCGCGCAGGCTCTCGAACTGCGCGGCCAGCACCAGGAAGATGACCACCAGCGCGAAGCAGAAGGACACCAGCAGGCGGTTGCCTTCCTGGACGAACTGGCGGCTGTCGCTGAGCCAGTCCACGCTGGTGCCGGGCGGCAGCGGTTGCGATTGCAGGAACGCCACGGCCTCGCCCATGCTCACGCCCGGCGCCGGCAGTATTTCCAGCGTGGCCGAGTTCATCTGGCCGAACTGGGTGAGCTGGTTGGCCTGAGGACGCATCTCGACACGGGTCACGGTCGATAGCGGCACCAACGCGCCGGAGGTTGCCTTGACGTAGAAGCGCCCGAGGTCTTCCGGCGTCATGCGCTCGCCGCCGCTCACCTGCGGGATCACGTCGTAGGAGCGGTCGTGGAAGTTGAAACGGTTGACGTAGTTCTCGCCGACCAGCACGGCCAGGGTATCGGCGATGGACTGCATGGTCACACCCATTTCGCTGGCCTTCGCGTTATCGATGCTGATGTGCGCCTGCGGGCTGTCGTAGGACAGGTCGTTCTGCACGTAGAGGAACAGGCCGCTGGCATAGGCCGCGGTCTTGATCTTCTCGCCCGTCTCGTACAGCGTCTTGAAGTCGTCGGGCGAGCGCAGCACCATCTGCACCGGCAGGCCGCCGCTGGAACCCGGTAGCGGGGGCAACTGCACGGCGGTCAACGTCTCGCCGTCGATGGCGCCGCCGGCCGCCTGGATCTGGCCCTGGATTTCGGTGGCCGACCGCTTGCGTTCCGACCAGTCCTTGAGGATCGCGCCGCCGATCATCATGTTCTGGCCGCCGGCGTAGTCACCGATGTTCATGAAGCTGCTGTCGAACTCGGGAATCTGCTCGAACAGCTTTTCGATCTGCTGGGCATAGCGGGCGGTGTAGCCCACGCCGGCATACTGCGGCGCCTTGGTGACGACGATCACGGCGCCCTGATCCTCGGTCGGCGCCAGTTCGTGGCGGGTGCCGGTGAACAGCACCACGATGGCGGCCAGCACGACCACGCCGACCAGCAGCACCGCGCCGCGAGCGGCCAGCGTGCGGGCCAGCAGGCGTCCATAGAATGCCGTCAGCCCTTGCATGGCGTGCTCGACCCGCTTCGCCAGCCGCCCCTCGCCCTGCTTGGAACTGAGCAGCATCGAACTCATCACCGGCGAGAGCGTCAGCGCGACCACCCCCGAGACGATGACCGAGCCGGCCAGCGTGAAGGCGAACTCCTTGAACAGCGCGCCGGTAAGCCCGCCCATCATGCCGATCGGCGCATAGACCGCCGCCAGGGTGATGGTCATGGCGATCACCGGCCCGACGATCTCGCGCGCGCCGAGCAATGCCGCACGCACGGGCGTCAGTTCTTCCTCGATGTGGCGATGGATGTTCTCCACCACCACGATGGCGTCGTCCACCACCAGGCCGATTGCCAGCACCATCGCCAGCAGCGTCAACAGGTTGATCGAGAAGCCGCAGGCCAGCATCAGCGCCGCCGTGCCGACCAGCGACAGCGGGATGGTGACGACCGGGATGATGACGGCGCGGAAGGTGCCGAGGAACAGGAAGATCACCACGATCACGATCACGATGGCTTCGATCAACGTGTGCTTCACCTCCTCGATGGAGGCGTTGACGAAACGCGCCACGTCGTAGTTGGGCGCCACTGTCAGTCCTGGCGGCGCCATCGCGCGAATCTTGGGCAGCAGTTCGTTGGCCTGCCTGACGATCTCCAGGGGGTTGCCGTCGGGCGTGGGTTGGATGGCAACGAAGATCGCGGGGACGCCGGTAGCGAACGAGAGGTTGTTGTAGTTCTGGCCGCCGACTTCCATCGTGGCGACATCCGACAGTCGCACCACGCCGCCGCCGAGGCTGGACTTGATGACCATCTGGCGGAAGTCCTCGACGCCGTGCAGGTCGGTGGCGGCGCTGATGTTGGTGACGGTCAGCGCGCTCTTGAGCTGGCCTGGTGCGGCCTGCACGTTGTTTGCGCGCAGTGCGGCCGAAATCTCGCCCGCCGACAGCCCATGCGCGGCCAGCCGCACGGGGTCGATCCATATGCGCATGGCCAGCGTCTGGCCTCCATAGACGTCGGCCGAGGCCACCCCCGGAATGCTGGTGAACAGCGGCTGCGCCACCCGGGACGCGAAATCCGTCACCTGCGGGATCGACAGGGTCTTGCTGTAGAAGGCGACGTACTGCACCGCGGTGCCGCCCTCGGTGGACTTGGCGATGACCGGATCGGTGACGCCTGCCGGCAACTGGTACTTTACCTGCTGCACCTTCGCGAGGATTTCGGTCATCGCGCGGTCGGCGTTGGCGTTGAGCACCAGCCGCGCCTTGATCTCGCTTTTGCCCTGCGTGGTGGTCGAACTGAGGTATTCGATGCCGCTGGCCGTGGCGATGGACTGCGCGATCGGCGTGGTGACGAAGCCCTGCATTACGTCCTGGGTCGCACCCGGAAGCGTGGTGCTGACCGTGATGGTGGCGTTTTCCAGATAGGGGTACTGCCGCACGGGCAGCAGGAACACGGCGGTGGCGCCCATCAGCAGGATCAGCAGGCTGACGACCAGCGCTAGGATGGGCCGGCGGATGAAGATGTCGGTGAAATGCATGACGCCGTCCTCTATCGGGTGCCAGCGGCGGAGGGGACCGCCGGGGTGGCATGCGGCGCTGCGGCGGCAGGTCCGGCGCCATTGATCTTCACCGTCGCGCCGGGCGGCAGCCGGTTCTGGCCGGCCGTCACCACGATGTCTCCGGGCTTGACGCCCTGAGTCACGAGGACTTCTTCGCCGAGCCGGCGGCCGGTGACGACGGGTACCGCGGTCGCCTTGCCGACTCCCTGCGCGTCGGCGCCTTGCACGAGCACCACGCTGTCACCGGAGGCCGACGTCTGGATCGCCGTCAGCGGCAACACGATGGCGTCGGAGGTGGCGGGCAACGCCAGCCACGCCGTCGCGTACATGCCGGACTTCAGCAGCCGCTCGGCATTGGGCAGCAGCGCCTGCACGGCCACGTTGCGGGTTTCGCCGTCGATGCGGGGTTCGATGGTGCTGATCTTTCCGGTGAATACCCGACCCGGCGCGGCGTCCACCGTGACCTGCACCGGCGCACCCGGTGACAGCTTGGGCAAGTCCTGCTGGGGCAGCGTGAAGTTGACGTAGAGCGGGTCGAGCTGGGTCAGCGTGGTAATCGCATCGCCGGCATTGAGGTACTGGCCGGGATTGATGCGCCGGATGCCGAGTTGGCCGGAGAACGGCGCGCGGATGGCCTTCTGTTGGATGCGCGCGTCCAGTTGCCTGACCGCCGCGACGGCCTGGGCGGCCTCAGCCTTGTGTTGTTCGAGCAGTTCGCGTGGCTCGGCGCCGGTAGGGGCTAGCTCCTGCGAACGCCGGAACTGCAACTGCGCGAAATCGGCCTTGGCCGCGGCGGCGGCACGATCCGCTTGTTCGGGAGCGTCGTAGAGCTGGATCAGCACCGTCCCTTCCTTCACGGACTGGCCGGCGTCGAAGTTGATGGCGGTCACGCGCCCCGAGGTGTCGGGGGCCAGCAGCACCTCGCGCACCGCTTGCAAGCTGCCAACGGCCTGCAACTCCTCGGCCACGCTGCGAGGTTCTGCGCGGATCGTTGAGACCGGCACCGGCGGCATAGCCTGGTGTTCCGCGCCGTCGCTGCGGGTGGCGCGCCAGGCATACAGCAGGCCGAAGACCACGACGAGGCCCATAACGCTGATGACAATGGGCTTGGCACGGGAGAGGGCGGCGGTGCTCATGCGCGCCCCCCTTGGACAACGGGGAGCGAGAGGGTGCGTGACCGGCCGTGCGTGGCCGATCCACCGGGGATAAGTGAGTGCATGGGGGATTCCTCGGGAATTACGAAGTGCTCTGTCGGCCGGCCGAAGGCCTCGGTTCGAGGCGTGGCAAACCATATTGAGTCGAAGCCTATCCGTGTCGGATGGCTTCTGCATTGCGAATGCTGGTCAAATTATTTCGCAATACGGCCAGCTATGGTCGTTCCCTAGGAATTGGCGGAAATGAATAACGGAATGGCCAAAATTCGCTATTCAGCCTTGCAACTGGATCGATACATTTGTTCTTCGCAAATAGAAATGAGTTTCGTTGATGTTTGTGTGGCGCCCAAGGCTATTCGTCAGCCTCGCTTGGACGCCGCAGCCGCGCCGCCTCCAGTGCGGGGCGCATCTGCGTCCCTTTACATCTATCTGCACCTCACGGAATCGTCTCGGTCCTCGGCGGTGGCCACAACGCACTGAGTGGTCGCGGGTGGCTTTCCCCTTGATCGAATTGCCAGCTTTGAAGGAGCACCCCCATGTCCGTTTCGTTGAATCATCGCAATACGATGCCCTTTCGCTTGCCATGGCGCTTGAGCCCCAGTCCAATTGCCACGGCCTTGGCGATCGCCCTGGGGGGGGCGGGCACTGCGATGGCTCAGGAGGTGCGGGGCACGGATGACAGCGGCGCAGCGTCCGAGAGGGCGATGACCTTGCCAGCCGTCACCGTAACGGGCCGCGTGGATACGGCGGCGACCGAGGGGACAGGTTCCTACACGACTGGCGAGACGGCGGCGGCGACCCGTCTGCCACTGTCGCTGCAGGAAACGCCGCAGTCGATCACAGTCGTCACACGCCAGCGCATGGACGACCAGCAATTGAACTCGGTGCAGGACGTGCTGGAGAACACCACGGGGATCGCGTCGTACCAGTCCGACAGCGAGCGGACGAGCTTCTATTCGCGAGGTTTCCTGATCAACAACATTCAGTACGACGGCATACCCACGGTCGTCGGTGACATCATCAACGGGAGTGGCATCGGCTCTCTCGACACTGCGTTCTATGACCGTGTCGAGGTCGTGCGCGGGGCCTCCGGCTTGCTGACCGGCACCGGCAACCCCTCGGCAGCGATCAACCTCGTGCGCAAACGGCCAACCCGCGAATTCTCGGCGGCCGCCTCGCTCGGCGCGGGGAGCTGGGATACCTACCGCGGTATGGCCGACGTATCGACGCCGTTAACCGAGGATGGGCGTATCCGCGCGCGCCTGGTGGGCACCTACCAGGACGGACACTCGTACATCGACGGCTACAAGCCGGAGAGGACGGGGGGCTACGGCATCATCGAGGCGGATCTGACCCCGGACACGACGGTGAGCCTTGGCTACGACTACCAGGACATCACACCGAAAGGTTCCACCTGGGGCGGCTTGCCGCTATGGTTCAGCGACGGAACGCAGGCGGAGTATTCGCGCTCCAAGACCTACGCACAGGACTGGAGCTACTGGGACAACACGCTCAAGACGGCGTTTGCCGAAGTCGAACACCGCTTCGCCAACGGCTGGAACATCCGGGCCGTCGCAAACCAGTACCGCACCGAATACGATGCCGAGTTGCTCGGCCTGGTCGGCTACCCCGACCGTGCCACGGGACTTGGCACCTACCCCTATGGGGCCTATCCGGTGGCACTGGCGGCCCAAGGACGCAGTCGTCAAAACACCTTCGATGTGATGACGAGCGGCCCCTTTGAACTGCTGGGCAGTGAACATGAGTTGGTGGTGGGGGCGATGAGTTCGCGTCGCACGGCCAGCAAAGAGGAAGTATCGCCTTTTTATCCAGGCTTCGTGCCGGTCAATGTCTATGATTTGAGCGCAGCCTATCCCCGGCCTGACTTCGATGCCATGTCTTCCATCCCGACGCGCACGAGGATCAAGCAGAGTGGCATCTACAGTGCGGCCCGGTTTTCGCTGGCCGATCCTCTGAAACTCGTCGTCGGCGGTCGTTTCAGCAACTATGAAATCGACGAGACGGTCAGCGGCACGCCTTTCCACTACAAGAAGACCAGCGAATTCACCCCGTATGCCGGCTTGATCTACAGCTTCGACGAGACTTACTCGGCGTACATCAGCTATACCGGCATCTTCAACCCGCAGACCGACTATCGGGACAGCAACGGCAACGTACTCACGCCGTCCAAGGGGAAAACCAAGGAAATCGGCCTGAAGGGCGAGTACCTTGACGGGCGTCTGAACGCGTCGGTCGCCTTGTTCGAGACCGAGCTGGACAACGCGGCACAGATCGTCGCCGGAACCTATACGCCGGGCGGCGCGCAGGCCTACAAGGGCGTCGATGGTACGAAGTCACGCGGGATCGAGTTGGACCTACAGGGCGAACTGGCGCGTGGCTGGAACATTTACGCAGGTATCGCCCACTTCACGGCGAAAGATGGCGATGGCGTGCGCTTGAATTCGCAAATACCGCGCACCACGGCCCAGCTATTCACCACCTACCAGTTGCCGGGAGCGTGGAACAAGGTGACGCTGGGCGGCGGCGTCAAATGGCAAAGCCGCATCTACCAGGCCCCCAACACCGGCACCAGCTCGCTGGGCGGGGAGCAGAGTTCCTATGCTCTGGTGTCGCTGTTGGGACGTTACGCCATCACGAAGAAGATCAATGTGGCAGTCAACGTCAACAACGTGTTCGACAAGAAGTACGCGCTGCAGAAGGGGGACTTCGACACCGTGAGTTATGGCGCACCGCGCAACGTGATGGTGACGCTGAACTACAAGCTGTGAGTATGCCTGTGCGGTGCATAGTCCGAATCCTGCAAGCACTTAGCCATTGACCATCGAGAAGCTCCCATGTCATCCCAGCCTCCTCCCTACCAGCTATACCCCGTGACGGTGAAATCTAGTCGATGGGTGACACCGCACATGAAGCGCATCACCATCGACGGCGGTTGTCTGTCTGGCTTGCGCACGGCGTTGCCAGCCCAATGGTTCAAGGTCTTCGTCCCGGCGCAGGACGGGCAGCGAAGCGGCGGACGGGCCTACACGGTTCGCCGCTACGACCCGGCGACCGGGCAGCTCGATATCGATTTCGTACTCCACGGCGACAGCGGCCCGGTGTCCGCCTGGGCCGAGCGAGTCCAGGTGGGCGGCGGATTCGAGATCAGCGACGTGCATCCGCGCAGCGGCTTTTCCATCGAGCCGGGCACGGAGGACTACCTGTTGTTCGGCGACGAGACTGGCTTGCCGGCGATCGGAGCGATCCTCGAAGCGCTTCCCGCGTCCGCCAGGGCACAGGTCTTCGCCGAGATCGCCCATGCCGGCGAAGCGCAGGAACTGACCAGCCGGGCCACGCTGTCAGTGACCTGGCTGCACCGTGACGGCGCCGCGACGGCGGCCTCCATGTTGCTGGAAGCTGTCGCCAGATCGGTCGATATTCCCACGCGGGCCACAGTGATCTGGGTCGCGGCGGAATCCACACAGGTCGCCGCTATCCGCAGGCTACTGCTGAAAGAGCGCGGCGTCGACCGAACCATGCTGCACGCCACCGGCTACTGGAAGCGTGGCGAAGCGGATCACCGCGACGAAGAGGCCTGAGTCGCCCAGCGCTGTCGTGCAGAAGGTTGCAGAAATGAGCAAGCGAAGTTTTATCAAGTCAGCGTCGGAAATCGCCATGGCGCGCGCGGCCGGGGCGCTCGCGGCCGACGTGCTGCGCATGATCGCCGAGCACGTGAAGCCGGGCGTCACCACCGAAGAACTGGATCGTCTGTGCCACGACCACATCGTCAACGTGCAGGGGGCCATTCCCGCCAACATCGGCTATCACGGCTATACGAAGACGCTCTGTACCTCCGTCAACCACGTGGTCTGCCACGGCATCCCTTCGGCGCAGAAAGTCCTGAAGAAGGGCGACATCGTCAACATCGACATCGCCGTCATCAAGGACGGCTGGTTCGGCGACACCAGCCGCATGTACTTCGTCGGCGAGACCGGCCCGCTGGCGCGCCGGCTTGTGGACACGACCTACGAAGCGATGTGCGCCGGCATCTGGGCCGTGCGCGCCGGCGCCACGCTGGGCGACGTCGGGCATGCCATCCAGACCGTGGCGCACCGCGAACGATTCAGCGTCGTGCGTGAATACTGCGGCCACGGCATCGGGCAGGTCTACCACGACGAACCGCAGGTGCTGCACTACGGCAGTCCCGGTCAGGGGCTGCGGCTGGAGGAAGGGATGGTCTTCACCATCGAGCCGATGCTCAACGCCGGCAAGCGTGAGATCAAACAACTGCCCGACGGCTGGACCGTCGTCACGCGCGACCATTCGCTGTCCGCGCAGTGGGAGCACATGGTCGCGGTAACGGCCACGGGATTCGAAGTGCTGACGCCCTGGCCGGAGGGGACGGGCGCGTATCCGGCGATTGTCGGGTAGCGCGTCGGCGCGTGTCGCCCGCCAGTCAGCACGGAAGCCGCGCATCCCCGCTGGCGTCGGCCCACGCAAGAATCGCCTCGAATACCGGCCTCAGCCGCCGTGCGCCATCGGTGATTTCGTACTCCACGCGTGGCGGCACCTCGGCGTAGACCGTTCGCCGTACCAGTCCATCGCCTTCCAGTTCGCGCAATTGTGTCGTGAGCATGTGTTGCGTCACGTCGGGAATGGCGCGCCGCAGTTCGCTGAAGCGATGGGTGCGCTGGTTGAGCAGCCACAGGATTTCCAGCTTCCACTTGCCGCTGATCAGGCCCACGGCGCGGCGCATTTTCTCGCGCATGGCGGCTATCTCGGCCGGGGATGTGACCGCAATAGTATTGTTTTCCATACTTGGTACTAAAAAGCATCCTTATTGGATTATCGACTGTAAGCGCATAAATTCATGTGGATCAAGAGAACTTTCCATCCAACGCAGTTCGCCCTCTTTTGTCTTTGTCCGATTTTTCGATGGAGGCCTGATCGCCATGACAGCATCCCCCGCCGAGCGCAAAGTGCGCGGCAGCAACTTCGTGTTCTTCGGCGGCTCGACCGGTATGGGGCGGGCGGCAGCGTTGGCATTGGCCGGCCGCGGCGCCTCGGTGCTGATCGTGGGCCGCAGCGAGAAGGACGGTCAGGCTGCCGCCGAAGCGGCCCGCGTGGCTGGAGCGGCATCGGCCGACTTCCTCGCCGGCGACCTGTCCACCATGGCGGGCATCCAGTACGTGGCCGAGGGCGTGCGTGCCTGGCGCCCAGCGCTGCACGGCGTGCTGCACACGGCGATGACCGCGTTCCAGGGCAAGCAGGTCACGGCCGACGGTTTCGAGTTCGCCTTTGCGCTCCAGTACTTCGCGCGCGCGGCGCTCAATCGCCTGCTGGTGGAGCGGCTGGCCGCATCGGGCGACGGCCGCATCGTGCATCTGGCGGGCGATGCGCCGGGCCTGTTCAAGCCCGACCTCGACGACCTGCAGTTCGAGCGGCGCAAGTGGGGCTTCTATAAGTCGCTGCTGGGCACGCACATCCTGGGCTTCCTGCACATCCAGGAGGCGGCGCGGCGCTGGCGCGAGCTGCCCGTGGCACTCACCGCCACCTGCGTGGGGCCGACCAAGACCAAGGCCATGCTCGATCCGCGCATGCCGCTGTCGATGCGCTTTATGGGACTCTTCGGCACCACGCCCGAGGTATCCGCGGCCAATGCCGTGCGTGCGTTGACACAGGCCTCCGTGCAGAGGCTAAGCGGCACCGTCCTGCGGCGCCCCAAGCGCTTCGAGCCGCAGGCCTTGCGCCTTGATTGCGGTGATGCGGCCCGGCTATGGGACATCACCACCGAACTGGCCGCCCAACGCGGCCTGCGCCTGCCTTGAGCGTGCTTGCGGCGCGATGCCTCCGAACCCCGAACATTCTCCCGACAGGATTCCCATGACCCTGAATACCGACGCCATTCTTCATCCCAAGCTGCAGCACGTCGGCCTGTTGACCGGCGATCTGCAACGTCTGTTCCAGTGGTACCAGACCGTGCTGGGCATGCGCCTGGTCAGCGCCTCGCCCAATCCCACGGCCGCCCCGGAAGGCAGCCCGGCGGCGGCGATCAGGGCCGCCTTCCTGAGCAACGACGAGATCAGCCACCGCTTGGCGGTGATCGAAGTGCCGGGGCTGATCCGCGATCCGCAGCGCTCACACCACCTGCGCATCCAGCACATCGCCTTCGAGGTCAACTCGCTCGACGACCTGCTGGGCACCTACGTGCGGCTCAAGCGTGGGGGCATCGTGCCGGTGTTCTCGGTGGACGAAGGACCGCAGACCGCGTTCTACTACGAAGATCCGGACGGCAACAGCGTGGAACTCAATGTCAACAACTACACCGACCGCTGGGCGGCGTTGGATCACATGCAGACCTCGGAAGCCTTCGCCCGCAAGCCGCTGGGCATGGACCTGGACCCGGACAAGCTGGTTGCTGCGCGCGAAGCCGGGGCCTCGCCCTGGGAGATCCACGTGCGGGCGTGGCAGGAAGAGTTCCTACCCGGGCGGGCTTTTGATCCGGCTAACGTGCTTTGATCTGTAAACCTGCACCATCCCCGCGACTCCCTCCCGGAACGTGCTCACGCAGTCGCTCCATTCAGTGATTGCGCTGGTAGTGTTCATCAGCAACATTGCGGCAATCTTCACTTTGTTCTGTATCACCTACGGCCGGCTCTTATGACAGCCAGAATCTGGAGGATCGCACCAGGTATTGCCACAACACCGGGGCACGTAGCGACCATTTTTGGGATTCAACATTTCGCCTCTAAGATCCTCGGCGTCGTCACAAGCAACTTCATCGGGTTTATACTCGCTTTCAACGCAGGGTCGATTGATGTTTCGCTCACAGTCGCTCGCGAGATATGCGTGTTCGGTGTTGCTTCGTTTCCTGTTCATCGTAGGCAAAATCGAATCGATGCAAGCTGTTGCGTTGTCAACAAAAAACCGGCCGGTGTCGACAATCCAACTTGGGCGCCGATCGACTCGCATGCATAGCAGCGAAGGTTGGCCGCGATCTGTCGACCCCTTCGACCCTGCAAAAGAGACCTTTCGTGTCCAGCCGAACGCTATGCACGCCGTGCGCAAACTAAATCACGAAGGGCGCTAGGCCCGATCCGCATGCCTGGCGCTTGGTCCACATGCCCACCGCCAAGACTTCCGATCTTTAAGCGTTCAATTGAATATTCTTGTCCCCGGCTGGCGGGGGAGGGCGCGGCCTACAGCGCCCAGCTCGGCGCGTCCTGCAATGCCACCGGACGCAGGAAACGCTGCAGTGCGGCATAGCCCACTGACGTGGTGTCAGGGCGAGTCGAGGCAGGCCAAGGGCCGCCGTGCTCTTGCGCGTGGCATACGGCAACGCCTGTGGGCACTCCCGCAAACAATACGCGCCCGGCCACTTGGCGAGCAGCTCGAACTATTGTGCGGTTGTCTTCTGTGTCCTCATCAAGGCCCCACAGTGTCGCGGTCAAACTGCCGCCGATGGCATCGAGCACCGCGACCGCGTGTTCGACGGAGCGAAGCTTGAGTATCACCGCAGCCGGGCCGAACATCTCTTCGCGCAAGGCCGCGTCTGCGATGAATGCATCCGTATCGATCTCGAACAGCCTTGGCGCCGGGCCTTCTCCATCAGGCAGTGGTTCGAATACCGCGCGGGCGCGGTTGCAAGCCGAAAGGTGCGCGACACCGGCTTCGAATCCTTGGCGCATCCCGTTGGTGAGCATGGGGTGGGTTGTGCGAGGGCGCAGCGCAGTGCTCAGTTGGCTGATGAAGCGATCGCTGGCCGGATGCTCGAACAACAGGATCACCCCAGGGCTGGTGCAGAATTGTCCGGTACCCATGGTGATTGAGCTGGCCAAGGTGGTGGCGAGCCCCTCTGCGTCGCGCTCAAGAATGCCAGGCAAGGCGAGCAGGGGGTTGATCGAGCCCAGTTCGCCGAAGAAGGGAATCGGCCGAGCGCGCTCGTTGGCGGCTTTCCACAACGCGGTACCGCCCTGGAACGATCCGGTGAACGCCACTGCTGCAATTTGAGGGTGAGTGACCAGATGCATGCCGGCTGCACGGGAAGCCCCCTCGACCAGGCCCAACAAGCCCGCAGGCAGGTTCAGATCCGACAGCACCTTCTGCGCGACCGCATGCACCGCCTTGGATAATTGTGGGTGCCCTGAATGCGCCTTGACCACGACCGGACAGCCCGCCGCCAGTGCTGACGCGGTGTCGCCGCCGAGCACGGAAAACGCAAAAGGGAAGTTGCTTGCACTGAACATCGCCACAGGCCCCAGAGGCTGTTGAACGCGGCTCAGTGCTGGGCGGCCAGCCGGTGGGGCCCCAGCCACTGCAGGGTCGTCGACACGTCGATAGGGCTCGCCGTTACGCACCTCGTCGGCAAAACCGCGAAGCTGAAACGCCGTACGGGCGACCTCTCCGGTCAGACGCGGTACGCCCAGGTGCGTTTCCTGATCGGCCAATGCGATCAAGTCCGCCTGATTGTTTTCCAACGCATCGGCGAACGCATCGAGCAGCCCCGCACGAACGCTTACCCCGGATTCGGCCCACTGACGCGATACCTCATGGGCGGCGGCCACGGCTTGATCGATTGCCACGATATCCGAGTTGCTCATCGCTTGATCTCCGTTGCCGGTTCAAGGTGATATCCGCGAGCACGATAGTCGAAATTCACCAGCTCGTTGATCGCCACGCCCTTGTCGGCGGGCGAGGCGTAGTAGGCACGAATTTCCTTGATTAGACCGCTCTGCTCGTCGAACACATACCATTCGTCCCCACGCAACGCGGTGCCGGGAATGCTTTTCCAGTGCGTCCATTCAATGACTGCTTCATGGCTATCGTGGCTGACCAGGATTTTCTCGATGGTCCACTGTGAACCAAGATTTTCCACGCACCACACCCATTTGTCGGCGATGGTCTGAGCAGTACACCACGGGATTTCAGGCAAGCCCGAAGGAAAATAATGCACCGCATCAGGGGTGAAGCAGGACACCAGTCCGGCATGATCGGCGGCATTGCAGGCGGCGAAGTAGCGGCGGATCAGCGCTGCATATCTGGCTTGGTCGATGTTGGACATCAGAGGTCTCCCTTGTGCATGTTGTTTTCCTTTTGAAGGGAAAAGGGCAGCGATCATCGGCGTCGCTACCGAGGTGGGTCGATGCTACGGCGGGGGTACCTTGATGGAAACAGCGATCTGAGCCCGACCACTGGGCTGTTCCATATAGTGAGAAAAGTCGGCGTTATAACCCGATTTCGAACAACGAGCCTGACAGCGGGGCCTTCTTCAAAATATCCAGCGGGACGAACTGGCGTGCGGAGGTGACATAAAGGGTCTTGCCTGAAACGCCACCGATGGCGACGCCGGTCGGGCAGGGCACCGGCAGCGGCACCACTTGATCGAGATTGCCGTCCTCGGCGAAGTGCACCACGCTCCAGCCATCGCGCAATGCGGTCCAGACTCCCCGTCGAGCGTCGATAGCGAGGCCGCTCAGGGTACCTGAACTCTTGGGGACCGTCGCAAACTTGCGGATCGCATTGCTGCCGGGTTTGAGCATCAGGATGTTGCCCGAGGCGGGTGCGTTGGCGTACAGGGTTTCGCTTGGCGCATGCCAGGCCAAATGGTCGATCACCTCATTGAGTTGCCATAACGTATCGAACGTACCGTCGCTTTCCACGATGCCGATACACGTCGTCTGCCCGGCGCCCTGAGCCATCCACAAGGTGTTATCGCTACGGTTGCAGACGGCGCGCAGTTGCTTGTGGGGCCAGCCGGCAAGTAGTTCCACGTGTGAACCGACTATCTGCACCGCCAGTTTCTCCAGGATCAGGACGATGCTTGCTTCGCGAAAAAAGTAGCCCACGATGGGCTGCTCGACTGGCACTTTTTGTAGCTCGCCGCTCATGCCGTGGAGCCTTAATGCCGGGGCCAGGGTGTCGAGCCAGAGCAACTGTTGCGTGCGATCGCACCAGACAGGCTGACTGCCGTGAATGCTTTGTGACACCCCGCCGACAGGCTGTGCCGTAGCATCCGCTGCCGTGGCCTTCAGTGGTTGTAGTTGCGCACCAATATGTCGTGCGGCGTCGATCAGTTCCGGCCCCAGCAGCTCGATGCGCGCCATGGTCAAACGATAGGCCGGGCCCGCTACGCTGATCGCTCCCCGGACGACGCCTTGAGCATCGATGACCGGAGCGCCGACGCAACGGGTGCCGAGTACGTTTTCCTCGTCATCGATGGCGTAACCGCGATTCTGGCTGATTCGTAGTTCCGCCTGAAAACGGCGACGGTCGGTGATGGTCAGCGGTGTCAGGGGTTTGAGGTTAAGGTCGCGGACAATGGCATCACGCTGCTCAGGATTTAGCGCCGACAGAATGGCTTTGCCCTGGCTGGTGGCATAGACCGGCTTGCGATGGCCCAGGGAGGCGTTCGAGCGTTGCGAGTGCGGACTGTCGTATCGTTCAAGGGACACCACATCCAGGCCCTCCAGCGCGCCGATATAGGACGTTTCTCCGGTCAGGTCACGCAATGCCCGCAGCTCCGCCGAGGCGGCGGACACCAGGTCCGGCATCGAATACACCTGACGCGCCATTTCAACGCAGCGAAAACCCAGGCAATACATGCGTCGTCCGGGGTCGCGTCGAATCAGCCCGCGAGCCACCAGGGTGGCGAGAATCCGGTAGACCGTAGTGCGCGGCAACGTCAGCCGCTCAGCCAGATCGGTCTGGCTCATCCCGTCGGCGTGTTCGCTGATCAGGTCGAGAATGTCGATGGCCTTCTCCAGCGAGCCGGTCCCTTCGCCTGTGTTTTTTGTCATGGTCGAATCTCACCATATGGAACGAATCCCGAAAAACGTCGGAAACACGGCTGGCAACGCTTTTTTCTGCACAGGTGATCTGCAATATTCACCGCCAGACAACTTTTGCCATGCTGTTAAACTAAGTTTTATAAGCGAGTATGTCCATGAGTGAGATCGAACAAAAAAAACCTTCGAATGCCCGTTCCCCGTCACTTGAAGAGCTGGCCACGCGCAGTAATACAACTTATGTATCGGATGCGTTATTGGACCGCCTTGCGAAAGTGTCCAGCGGTACATTGACGACGCAACTGTTCAAACGTGGTTATCGTCAACCGGTGATGGTGGGCGTTGTTCCGTTGAATAAAACCGTGAAACCGTTTGCCGGTCGTGCCTACACCATGCGCTTCATTCCCGCGCGGGAAGATCTGGACACCGTGGCCACGGTCACCACCGGACCGAACCCTAATAACTTGCAATGGTTTGGCGTCGAGCAAGTGGCCTCAGGTGACGTGCTGGTCATCGACAGCCGTGGGGACTGCCGCGCCGCCGCAATGGGAGACGTGCTGGTCAAACGCATGATGCTGCGTGGTGCACGAGCGGTCATCACTGACGGCGCATTTCGCGACGGCGACGAAATCTCGCAGATGGACATCCCGACCTGGAGCTCAGGCGTAACGGCCACTTCGAGGCTGTCGTTCCATCACGTTGCAGACCTTCAGGTGCCGATTGGCTGCGCCGACGTCGCGGTTTATCCCGGAGACGTCATCCACGGTGATCGCAATAATGTCACCGTCATTCCCGCGCACCTGGCTGCCGAACTGGCCGATGTCTGTGAAGCTCAGGACGATATCGAGAACTACATCGCCCAGCGCATCGGCAGCGGTGATGCGATTTGGGGCGTTTTTCCGGCAAATGAGAAAACCCGTGCCGACTACCAGCAATGGGTGGCAGACGGTCGGCCTGATTTGCCTCAGCTTTGACATCCAGACGCTGCGACGAGAGCGGTGCTATATACGGCAGCCTATTGATAAGAAGAGGTGCGGCGTGAGGAAAATAACGCTGGAAACTTACGGCGATAACAGCGGGCTGGATAATAACGGCGCGAACACTCGCTATGTAAGAACGGCCAATTTTCTATTGGCGATGACTGCGGTCAATGGCAATACTCAGTTGCCAAGAGTGAACAGCGATGAATACATGGTTATTGTTCCACCCGGTTTGAAAGTATCGATCAATGCCGCCAAAGAGCGCGTGTTGAGCGACGGCAACGATTTATTCATCGTGCCGCCGGGCGAGAGCCATGTCGAGGTAGTAGGGCGCGGTCATTTGGTCCGGGTTTTTAGCAATCAAGCGCTGGATTTGCTGCCGCTGGCCAGCAACCACCTCGAATATGCCCATGGCGCTCCAGAGGTCGCAGCGCTTGACGGTTGGCCGGCTCCGATTGGCGGGTATCGCCTGCGCCATTATCCGTTGGACCGTTTCGTGAATCCGGCGCTGCCGGGGCGCGCGTTTCGCAGTTCCAACCTCATGGTCAATATCACCGATGTCTATCCGGGGCCGCGAGACAGCAAAAAACTCAAGCCCCACGCGCATCAGGACTTCGAGCAAATCACCCTAACCTGCGCAGGACGATTTGTGCATCACCTGCGCACCCCCTGGGGGATCGATTCGACGCAATGGCAGGAAGACCAGCACCTGGATATCGGCAGCCCGGCAGCGCTCACCATCCCCGCAGGCCTGATTCACACGAGCCAGGCGATGGAAGAGGGGTGTTGGCTGGTAGACATCTTCGGGCCACCGCGCCTTGACTTTTCGCTGATGCCTGGGTTCGTGCGCAACGCCGATGAATACCCCATGCCGGAGGATCCCACGATCTGAAGCCTGAGCATCTGCTCATGAACATTAAAAAAAGGCTGCGCCCATAACAACAAGACGGTCGAGTCGCCCTCGATCAACGTTCTACGTCCACGCTCTGCCCGGCTGTCGCCGATGCCGGGCGCTGAGGAGAAAACCGTGCCCACACACATTCAAAAAACATCCCGGCTGTCCATTGCCGGGCAGTTCATCCGCCTGAATCCCAAGGACAACCTGGTCGTCGCCCGCGTCGATGTCGTCGGCGGCACAACGCTGGAAGGCGAACCGGTGACCACCCAGGAATCGATCAGCTCCGGACAGAAAATCGCGACAGCTGACGTCGCAGCGGGTGCGCCGCTGATCAAGGCCGGGCAGACCATCGGCATCGCCGCTCGCGATATTCGAGCCGGTGAACAGATCCGCAACGCTGACTTCCAGCTCGATGCCCAAGTGCGCGATCCTTTGCCTGCCACACCTGCGGCCCCGTTGCTGCCGGAAAGCGAGCGAGCCACGTTCCAGGGCTACGTCCGGGCTGACGGTCGGGTGGGGACTCGCAATTATCTCGGTGTTTTCATCGTTGGCAATTGCGCAGCGACGGCAGCGCGCCGGGTCGCGGACTGGTTCACCCCGGAGCGTTTGGCGCAGTGGCCCAATGTCGACGGTGTCATCCCGTTCATTCACGAAATCGGCTGTGGCATGGAAATGACTGGCGAGCCGATGGACCTGCTGCGCCGCACAATGAGTGGCAGTATCCGCAACCCCAACATCGCCGCAGCGTTAGTCATGGCCCTGGGCTGTGAACGTAACAATATCTATGGCTTTCTCGATCAGGAAAAGCTGACGGCCGCCGAGAACTTTCAAACCCTGGTTTTGCAAGAAGTGGGCGGCACCGCCAACGCGATCGAACAAGGCATCGCCGCCATCCAGCGAATGCTGCCTGCGGCCAATGCGATCCAGCGTCAGACGGTTTCCGCCGAGCACTTGAGTGTCGGTTTGCAATCAGCGGCACTGGACGGATTTTGCGCCATCTCCGCCAACCCGGCCCTCGGCGTGGCGATGGATCTGATGGTGCGCAACGGCGCCACGGTCATTCTCTCTGACTCCGGTGACTTGACGGCCCTGGGTGAAGACCTGTTAGGGCGCGCAGCCAATCCCCAAATCGCAGCGCAGCTGCGCCAGACACTGGAGCAGTGGCAAGCCTATCAGGCGGGGCGGGATACGCGGCTCAATCGCCAGATCCTGAGCGACCGCGAGGCCAAAGGCCTTTCGACCATTCGTGAGCGGGCCTTGACCGGGTTGAGCCGGGGGCCTGGCACGCCCATCGAAGGGGTGTTCGGTTACGCCCACAAGATCACCAGCAAAGGGCTGGTGTTCATGGATGCGCCCAGTTACGAAGCCGTTTCCGCCACCGGCCAGGTCGCCAGTGGCGCCACGCTCATCTGCCTGACCACTGGCGCAGGTTCTGGTTTCGGCGCGGCGCTGGCGCCCACGGTCAAGCTGGCGAGCACGACCAAGGTGTTTCGTCATTTCGAAGATGATCTGGATGTGGACTGCGGGCCTGTGCTCAATGGTCAACTGAGCATCGAGCAGATGGGCCAGCATGTGTTCGAGCGTTTGCTGGCTCATGCCTCTGGAGAACAGACGCGCAGCGAAGAACTGGGTGTCGGTGAAAACGAATTCGTGCCATGGCCCAAGGGCGTACTGGCGTAAAGCGCGGAGCAGATAACAATGACAACAGCAGACTTGAGCAAGACCATCGGCAATAGCGTGGCGCCCGCCAAGAGCCCGTTCATTCGCCTGGACCCCAAAGACAACGTTGTGGTTGCCCGTATGGAAGTAGAGCCGGGAACGGCGGTGCCGTCCGAAGGCGTCACGACCCTGCAGAAAGTGCCCGCCGGACACAAGATCGCGACGCGCTTTCTCGCCAAGGGAGAGCCGGTGCTCAAATACAACACAGTCATCGGCTTCGCCAGCGAAGACATCATTCCGGGTACGTGGGTTCATAGCCACAACATCGCGTTCGATGAGGTGGTCAAGGATTACCGCCACGGCCTGGATTATCATCCGACGCAACGAGTAGCCCCTGAGCAGCAGGCCACATTCGAGGGCATCGTGCGGGCCGACGGTCGCGTTGCCACACGCAATTACATCGGTGTTTTCACTGTCGGCCACAGCGGCGCGACGGTAGCTCGCAAAATTTGCGCCTGGTTCACGCCTGAGCGCCTGGCTGCCTATCCGAACATTGACGGTGTGGTGCCGTATATCCACGAGCAGGGTTCGGGCATGGAGCGCAGCGGCGAACCCATGGAGCTGTTACGCCGCACTCTGGGCGGTTATATCAAGCATCCCAACACCGCCGCAGGCCTGCTCATCGCGCTTGGGGAAGAGCACAACGACCTGGAGGCGTTTCTCAAGGCCCAACAACTGGATGTCAGCACGCGATTGCAGACTCTGGTGATGCACGAGCTAGGCGGCTCACGGCGAACCATCGAGGCTGGCATCGCAGCCGTCGAACAGATGCTCCAGGCGGCCAATGACGTAAAGCGTGAAACGGTGTCGGCGGAACACATCATGATTGGACTGCAATGTGGCGGTTCTGATGGTTTCTCAGGGCTGTCGGCCAATCCCGCACTGGGTGCGGCGATGGAGTTGCTGATCGCCCACGGCGGGACTGCGATTCTTTCCGAGACTTCGGAGATTTTCGGCGTCGAGCACACCCTTACCGCACGTGCCCGCACTCCCGAGGTTGGCCACAAACTGGTCGCGCGAATCAATTGGTGGCTCAAGTACAACGAGGGTCGGGACACTCAGATCAATGGCCGCGTCAGTCCGGGCAACAACGCTGGCGGTCTGGCCAACGTGCTTGAAAAGAGTCTGGGGGGCGCGAAGAAGGGCGGTAATGCGCCGTTGATGGATGTCTACGAATACGCAGAACCCGTCACGCAACACGGCTTGGTGTTCATGGACACCCCCGGCTACGACCCGGTCGCCGCCACCGGGCAGATCGCCGGTGGCGCCAACCTGATCTGCTTCACCACGGGCCGTGGCTCCTGCTTCGGTTCGGTGCCCGCCCCGACGATGAAGCTCGCCAGCAACACGCAGATGTACACGCGCATGGTCGCCGACATGGACATCAACTGTGGGGTGGTCATCGAGGGTGACGCGACCCTGGCGCAAATGGGTGAGCAAATCTTTCGGCAGATCCTGCGCCATGCCTCGGGCGAACCGACCAAGAGTGAAGCCTTGGGCGTGGGGCTGAACGAGTTCGTCCCTTGGCCGATTGGCGTGGTGGACTGACCCGCCGCCCATGACGACGGGCTGATGCGGCGTGCATCGGCCGAGCATTCCACCTCTTGCAAGCGCTTGGCGATTGTGCCGAGGGCGCCCGGCTGCCTGTCGATCGTCAAACCGCCAGGCCTTCACAGCAAGACCGTATGCGTTATCTGCCGACCACAACAACTATATGAGGCTACCCATGAACAAACCCTACACACTGCAAGAGTCCGATCCCGGCGCCGAAGCCCGCCCCCGGGACATCGCAGGCACAGTGACAGCCACGCGTTTTCGCTACGGCATTCTCGCGCTGATCACCATCGTTCTGGCGTTGAGTACCGGGGACCGGGCTGCGCTGTCGGTGGCTGGCGGCGATATGTCCAAAGAGCTGGGCATCAGTTCCATCGAGCTGGGTTATCTGTTTTCCGCGTTCAGTTGGGCGTACGTCATTTGTCTGATCCCCTCCGGCTGGCTAGCTGACCGCATTGGTTCCAAGAAAGCCATGATGCTGGCAGTGGTGATTTGGTCGCTGTTCACCGTGTGCATGGGCCTGGTACATTTTATCGGCCTGGTGGTGCCGCTGCTGTTGGCCTTGCGCTTCCTGTTGGGGGCGGCCGAGTCGCCAGTGGGCCCAGCTGCCGGTCGAGTGATCGCTGCCTGGTTTCCATCATCCGAGCGAGGGATGGCTGGCTCGATCTTCAACAGCGCGCAATACCTGTCGCTTGCCGTGTTCACACCCTTCATGGGCTGGCTCTGTCACCGTTTTGGCTGGGAGTACGTGTTCATCATCATGGGCATGCTGGGGCTGGTGATCGGCGGTGTCTGGTGGCGGTACTACTACCTGCCGATTCACCATCCGAAGATGAACGCTGCCGAGCTGGAATACATTCGCGCCGGAGAAGGGCTGGTAGACCTTGAGAATCGCTCCTCTAGCTCGCAGAGCGGTGTCGCCAGGCGCAGTCAGTTGGGCGACATCGCGCGTCTGTTCAAAAGCCGAATGATGGTGGGGATTTTCCTGGGTCAGTACTGCATCAATGCGATCACCTGGTTCTACATGAGCTGGTTTCCGATCTATCTGGTCAAGGAACGTGGTTTCGATATTCTTCAGGCGGGCTTCGTGGCTGCCATTCCCGCCTTGTGTGGGTTGGTCGGCGGGGTATCCAGCGGGTTCGTGTCTGATGCAATCCTGAAAAAAAGCGGCAACCTGAGCATCGCGCGCAAGACCCCGATCACCATCGGATTACTGCTCAGCGCCAGCATCATGCTGTGCAACGTGGTCAACAACGAAATACTGGTGATCGCGCTCATGAGCCTGGCCTTTTTCGGCAAAGGGTTCGGTTCGTTGGGCTGGACGGTCGTGGCCGACACCGCTCCCAAAGAGCTGATCGGGACCACAGGAGGCGTGTTCAACGCCATCGGTAACCTGTCCGGCATTACCACCCCGGTGATCATCGGCTACCTGCTGCAGTCCAGTGGTTCGTTTGCCAGTGCCCTGATCTTCGTCGGCGCTCATGGTCTGATCGCAGTATTCAGCTACTGGATGATCGTGGGTCGGATCCAGCGCATGGACATCGACAAGGTCGGCTGAAACCTGCTGATGCTCGTCAAATGCTTCACTCGCCTGTCCCATGCTTTGGGACAGGCGGTTTCTGCACTGACATAGGCGTCCAATTCCCTTTGATTTCATTGGATGCTCGATTCAGGCTTTGCCGATATCAACCCTTACGGGCCATAACAACTATCCACCCCATGACGGTACTGCACATGAAGACCCTGCTGATCACTGGCGGCGCAGGTGGCGTCGCCACCCGGATCCGACCGTTGCTGCGCGACCGCTACCGACTGCGATTGCTGGACCAAACGGCGGCATCCAATCTCCAGGAAGGTGAAACCCGGATCGTTGCTGATTTGACCGACCAAGCTGCTGTACTGCAAGCCTGCGAAGGCGTGGACGCCATTGTTCATCTGGCTTGCGCGCACAGCCTGGACATTTCATTCGAAGCGACGCTGGACCCGAACTACCGCGCAACGTTGTACCTGTTGGACGCCTGTCAGCGGTGCGGGATCGAGCGCTTCATATTCGCCAGCAGCCATCACGTGGTCGGTCAGCATGCTACTGCCGGATTTGCCGGTGACAGTGCCCAGATAGCGCCGGATGGTTTTTACGCCCTGAGCAAGGCGTTCGGAGAGGCCGCAGTGGCCCTGTATGCCCGAAAATATAACCTGCGTGCGCTGAATATCCGGATCGGCAGCGCAGCCGATACGGCCGTGGATGACCGCCGTCTTCGTTTGTGGGTGAGTACACGGGACCTGGTGCAGTTGATCGAGATCGGGCTGACACATCCCGACCTTCGATGTGAAACCGTCTACGGCGTCTCGGCCTGCCCGCAGGCGTTGTTCGGAAACATCAGCGCCTACGCGCTGGGGTATCGGCCGCAGGATCACGCCGATGACCATCGCGCCGTCGACTTCCGGGCGTTGGCCGAATTGCCCGCCAGCGAAGGTCCAGGCCATGTCGGTGGCCCCTACGTTCCCCACACCCTGACGCTCGCGTAACACGCGTATTGATAAAAACAAGGCAGTTGCAGATGAAGATTCGTTCGGTACAGACCCGAGTGGTTGAAATCCCTTTTACCGATAGCGGTAAAGGGCAGGGGATCACGCCTACGACCTGGAATACGCTGGAAACCGTGCTTGTTCGTGTCGAAGACAGTGACGGCCACGTCGGTTGGGGCGAGGCGTTCGGCTACTTCGTCGCCGATGCCACCCGCTCGGTCGTCGAGCGCTTGATAAAGCCGTTGCTCGAAGGTCAGGAGGTCGACTCCGTTGCAACCTGGAACCTGCGAACCCAGCGTCAGTTGCACCTGTTCGGTCGCTACGGGATCACGATGTTCGCCATATCCGGCGTCGACATGGCGCTTTGGGATCTGTACGCCAAACGTGCCGGCAAACCGCTTTATGAGGTGCTTGGCAAGGGCCGGAAAACCCGATTGCCCACTTACGCGAGTCTGGTGCGCTACAACGACACCGAGGTTGCACCGCAGATTTGTCGCCAGGCGATCGATGATGGGTTCGATAGCCTCAAGTTGCATGAAATCGAGATGGCCCCGATTGAAGCCTGCCATCAAGCAATGGCAGGCCAGGTCCCCATCTCGATCGACGTCAACTGCAGCTGGGACATAACCTCTGCCCGCGACAACCTGCAACGGCTGCAGCAAATGAACAACATATCCTGGTTGGAGGAACCGATCTTCCCACCCGAGGATTTCGCCGCACTGAACAGCCTGCGTAACGCGCAGGTGCCGATCGCCGCGGGAGAGAACTGGTGCACCGAGCAACAGTTTCGCCAGGCCATGCAGGCCGGTGCCGTGGATTACGTGCAGCCCAGTGTGAGTAAGGTGGGCGGAGTCAGCGAGTTCATCAAGATCATGCACGCAGCCGATCAATACCAGACAGGTGTGCTGCCTCACAGCCCGTATTTCGGCCCTGGATTTCTCGCGACGTTGCATCTGGCAGCGGCTTTCCCGCAGACGATGCAGGTCGAGTACCTGTATGTCGAACCGGCGGCCTGGTTGATCGATCTGCAACCCATTCGCCAGGGCCCCGAGTTCGTGTTGGGGGAGCAGCCCGGTATTGGGCTGTCTCCGGATGAGGACGTGATTGCGAGGTTCCTGCGCCCTTGAGACAGGCTCAGCTTAACGAGCCCGTAATGTGATGCGATACAACGGCCCCAGCAAAAACGAATACGAAAGCGTTCCAAGCAAGGCGATCGCGCCGATGTAGTTGAACGCATAGGCAAACGAACCGGTGGCCTGAACGATCCCGCCAATCACGATGGGGGTCACCACGCCGCCGATGTTCGCCGCCAGGCTAGTGACACCACCGGTGAGACCGATCAACTCCTTGGGAGCCACTTCCCCTACGGCGGCCCAGGATGAAGACGCAATGCCCTGGGCAAAAAATGCGACGGTCAGAATCGCGATGCAGGCCAGATTAGAGTCGGTGAAATTCACCAGCACGATCGACATGCCCAGTATCGATCCCGTGACCAATGGGAGCTTGCGGGCGAACGACAGCGACACGCCTTGGCGTATCAACAGGTCTGAAATCGTTCCCGCCAGCAGAGTGCCGCAGGTGGCGCCAATGAACGGAAGCACGCTGAAGAAACCCACCTTGATCATGGTGATTTGGCGTTCTTCGATGAGGTAGGTGGGAAACCAGGTCAGGAAGAAATACAGCGCTGAGGTGCTGGCGAACTTACCGATGCAGATCGCCCAGATCTGCCGATAGCGGAACAGCTCGGCAATCTGGCGCCAGTTAAAGCGGGTGCGCTCCTGGCTGCTTTTGACCAACGCACCGCCATCTTCGATGTAGCGCAACTCCTCCTTGCTGACCTTCTTGCACATCAGCGGATCGCGATACACATAAAGCCAGAAAATACCGAACACCACGCCCACCACGCCGGTGGTGTAGAACACATGCCGCCAGCCCCAACTGGTCGCTAGCCATAGCAAACCACCGGTGAAAAGTGCCGTGCCGATGTATTGCCCACAGAGGTAAATACTGTTGGCCAGCCCACGTTCACGGGCCGGAAACCACACCGTTACCGCACGGCTGTTAGCGGGAAACGCCGGTGCCTCCATTGCGCCGATAGCCAGGCGCAGACCGAACAGCGCAGCGAAGCCACCCACCAGACCTTGGGCCATGGTTGCCGCCGACCAGGTGATCAGCGACACGCCATAGGTCCAGCGCGAGCCGAAGCGGTCGGCAATGAAGCCTGCGGGCACCAGGGCGATGGCGTAGGTCCAAGCGAATGCCGAGAAAACAAGGCCCATCTGCACTTTGTCCAGACCCAAGTCCTTGGCCATAAAGGGGGCTGCGATGGAGATGTTCACGCGGTCAACGAAGTTGATGATGGTTGCGATGAGCAGAAGTGAAAGCATGAAGTAGCGACGCCGGGTTGGCAGGCGCGTGGGTGCGACGGCAGCCGCAGTCGGGGCCACTGTATCGTTGTGCATGGTCAATCCTCTGTTGTTTTTATGCGCTGAGGTTCGGTGCAACTTGACGGGGTCGAGGCGAGAACCCGGATGCCAGCGCGAGGTGGCGACATCCGGGCCAAGAGAGAGGGACGTTACGGTCGTTTGCCAACCTCGCTTTCAGCGACGGTCCAACCCGCCAGTTGCTCATGCAGGGTAAAGCCCAGGCCTGGACGATCCGGGACGATCATGTGGCCATTGCGGATTTCCAGACGCTCGTTGAAGGCAGGTTCCAGCCATTCGAAATGTTCGACCCACGTTTCGTGCGCGTAGGCTGCCGCCAGGTGCAGGTGGATCTCCATGACGAAGTGTGGTGCCAGGATCATGCCCTTGCTTTCCGCCTGGCTCGCGACTTTGAGAAACGGCGTGACGCCACCGACCCGAGGCGCGTCGTGCATCAGGACATCCACCGCACCGCGCTCGACGTAAGCGCTTACCTCGTCGGCGCTGACCAGCATTTCGCCGGTGCCGACGGGGGTGTCCAGGGCGGCGGACAGCATGGCATGGCCCTCTACGTCGTAAGCGTCCAGTGGTTCTTCGATCCACTGCAGATCGTACTGTTCCAGGGCGCGGCCCATGCGCATGGCGGTGGTGCGATCCCATTGCTGATTGACGTCGACCATCAGTGGCGTGTTGTCACCCAGCGCCTTGCGCACAGCGTTGACTCGAGACAGGTCAAGCTTGCGATCAGGGTGCCCGACTTTCATCTTTACACCACCAATTCCCCGGTCGAGGGAGGCGCCGGCCTTCTCGATGATCTCTTCGACGGACGCCTGCAGGTAACCACCTGAGGTGTTGTAGCAGCGTACCGAGTCTCGATGCGAGCCCAGCAGTTTGGACAGCGGCAGGTTGGCTCGGCGGGCCTTGAGGTCCCAGAGCGCGGTATCCAGCGCCGCTATCGCCTGAGTCGACAGGCCGCTGCGGCCCACCGAGGCTCCGGCCCAGACGAGTTTGCTCCACAGCCGGGAGATGTCGTTGGGGTCTTCGCCAATCAGGAATGGTGCCACTTCGTTCGCAAAGGCGAACTGAGCAGGTCCACCGGTGCGCAGGGTATAGGTGAAGCCCATGCCGTAAAAACCTTGTTGGGTTTCGATCTCGGCGAACAGCAGGGCGACGTCCTTGAGCGCATTCTGCCGGCCGGTGAGGACCTTGGCGTCGCTGACGGCAGTTTTCAGCGGCAGGTTGACCGAGCGCAGTTTGACGTAAACGATGCGGTCTTTTTCAGTAGAGGCGTTGCGAAGATTCAAGCTCATGGGATCGTTCCTGCGGTTTGGAGTTGTTATGCGAAACGATCATAGACAGCGGCTTTTATTCACGTCTAATCTAAACTGGCATGGGATTTATACAGGAATTGGATAAATGCTCGACCTGACTCAGCTCCGTTGTTTCACCACCGTTGCCACCGAGTTGAATTTTTCACGGGCTGCAGAGCGCCTGAACATGACCCAGCCACCGTTGAGTCGGCAGATCCAATTGTTGGAACATCAGCTAGGCGTCGCGCTGTTCATCCGCAGCACCCGCAGCGTGGCGTTGACCGCAGCGGGGCGAGCGTTCTTCGTTGAGGCTCAGAGCCTGCTTGAGCGTGCGCAACTGGCCACGCTCGCCGCCAAGCGTTTCGCACAGGGGGACATCGGTGCGGTGTCGGTCAGCTTCGTGCCAAGCGCGGTCTATGAATTTTTACCACGGGTGATCGCCGAGGCCCGTGTTGGCCAGCCGGACATTGATATTTCACTGTCGGAGATGAACACCTACGAGCAGCATGAAGCCTTGCGCTCGCGTCGTATCGACCTAGGTATCGTGCGCCAGGCCATGCGCCAGGATGGCATCGTCAGCGAGCGCTTGATCCGCGAGCCCTTCGTGCTGGCCGTTCCCCTGGCGCACCCACTGGCGAACGCGCCCCAGGTGAGTGTCGCCGATTTACATGAACAAGCCTTCATCATGTATTCGCATTCGGCGTGGCAGCCTTTCAACGAGCTGCTGACCGGGATGTTTCGCAGTGAAAAAATCACCCCGCGTTACGTGCAGTGGCTGGGATCGACGCTCACGATCCTGGCGCTGGTCAACGCCGCGATGGGCTTGGCGCTGGTGCCCCGTAGCGCACGACGGATTCGTTTCGAAAATGTGATCTATCGCGACATAGACCTGGGACCGGGGATCGAGAGCGAGCTGCACCTGATCTGGCGCGACGACAACGACAACCCTGCCTTCCTCATGATGCTAGAAGCCATTCGCAGCGCCGTCTGGCACAGTGACCAATAGCGAGGTCAGGTGGGCAGGGACAGCACCTGCGAGATCCATGCGGCGAAGGCGTCATACAGCGTCCGCACTTCACTAATCGAGTCATCGCGCAAACAGCCGTGCACCAATCCCTCTCCAACGTACAAACAACTCGCCACCGCCGCGGCCTTCAGCCGCCCGTGGTAGGCGATTCCGTGGTCGCGCAGCGGATCGAACTCGGCGACGCCAATGAACGCAGGTGCCAATCCGCTGCAGGTCGGCGTGTTCAATGGCATTGCCGTAGGGACGTCCCGATCGGAGAGTCGAGGCAAGTAGTCTATGACGCAGGCGCGAACGGCTGCACGGGTCAGAAACGGCGCATTGGCGTGCTCGGTGACGGAGGGCAGCGTTTCCTGCGCGGTCATCACCGGGTAGAGCAATCCCTGACCCAGTGGCTGGCGCTCATCGGCGTCACGCAGGGCCAGACATAAGGCCGCCGCCAGCGTCCCCCCTGCGCTTTCACCGCACACCAGCAGTCGTTCGCACGAGAGTGTTTCTGCCAGAAGCCCCGCTCGTAAGGTGCGAAATGCCTTGAGCGTGTCCTGCACCGCGGCCGGCCATGGGTGTTCGGGCGCCAGGCGATAATCCACTGAGACGATCGCTACCGGCAGACGTTCGAGCAGCGCGTAGGCGAACCAGTCGTGACTGTCGAGCTCGCCCATGCTCCAGCCTCCGCCATGCAGATAGAGGAGCGTAGGCCAACCACCCTCCGGTGGCATTGCCTGAGGCTGATACACCCGCACAAGCAGACCCTGCACGTCATGGTCTGTCCGCCGGACCCCGACGGGGCAGGGGCCGGTGAATGCGCGACACAGCGCCAGAAACGCCGCGCGCCTGGCATCAAGCGAGGATTCGCCTGGGGCAAATGTCAGGCTGCGTTCCAGCATGGCCTGCAAGGCAGGACTCAACAGGTAGCGTGGGGGCATGGTTTATTGCTCGCAACCAGGGGGCAAAAAACGGCTGGCCTGCGCCAGCCGCTGAGGAGGGACAACCGCTCAGGCCGGGCGGATGACGCCGACCGCTTGCGGCGGATTGCGTCCAACAAAGAACGCTACGATCAGTGCGCCGATGATGCCCAGAGTCCCGGCCAACACGAAGCCTGTGGAGTAGGTCCCCGATTGTTGAATCAGGTAGCCGGTGATGGCGGGGCCGACGATGCCTGACAGATTCGCCAGCCCGTGCATGAAGCCACTGGCGGTACCGACCTGGTTGCTCGGCACGCTGTCTTGAATCAGCGCCCAGTAAGCGGGCGCGGTGAGCATCAGGAAGCCGATAGCGACGGTCATGACCGCAACCGCCAGATTCACGCTTTCCACCAACCCGGTAATTGCGATGCAGATCGCCGCGATCAACAGTGACGTGACCAATACCACCTTGCGCGAGAGCGTCTGCTTGCCCGTGCGACGAAAGATGTAATCCACCAGCAGGCCACCGGACAGATAGCCCACGGCACCGACCATCCACGGCAACGAGTTGACGATGCTCATGTTCTGCAGACTGACGCCCTTTGCATCGACCAGGTAGCTGGGGAACCAGGTCATGAAGAAAAACAGAATGTAGTTGTAGCAAAACAGTGAAATGCCGGTCAGCAGCACTGAGCGGTTGCGCAGCACCTCCCGGAAAGACGCCTTTTGCCCCGACGCGACCGGGATGTCCTCGCGGCCCTCGTTGATCACTGCCAGTTCCTCTGGGCTGACCTTGGGATGCTGCGCGGGTGTTTCAGTGGTCAGTCGTGCCCAGGCCACGACCCATATCAGGCCCAGCACGGCCATCACCACGAATGCGACGCGCCAGCCCAGCCACAGCGCCATGAAGCCGATGACCGGCCCGGCCAGGGCGCCGCCAATCGGGCCTCCCGCCTGATTGATGCCGGCGGCGCTGGCCCGCTCCTTGAGCGGAAACCAGGTGTTGACCACCTTGTTCGCGGTGGCCGAGTTCGGCCCTTCACCCGCACCGAAGAAGGCACGCACGACCAGCAACGACCAGAAGTTGAAGACCGTTGCCGTGATGCCACACACCAGCGACCAGCCTCCCATGGACCAGATCAGAACCCGGCGTCCTCCGAAACGGTCGCTCAGGTAGCCACCGATCACATTGAACGAGGCATAACCGACGGAAAATGCGCTGAAGATCAGCCCCTTTTCCACGGGCGTGAGGTGAAAGTCCTGCGTGATGAACGGCATTGCGATCGACAGCGCTGCGCGGTCGATGTAGTTGATGATCATCGCCATGAGCAGCATGAAGAGAATCGTGGAACGGTATTTTTTCTTGTTATCGGGCATGTACCACCTCTATGGGCGTTGGGTCGCAGACAGCGTTCCCGGCTTACCCTACGTGCTCGAAGGCCCCTTGAACATTGCTCACGCAGGCCCACAGCGGGCATGTTCCATTCCGTGAGACAAAACAGCCTTTTAGCCCTGCCTCAAAAAAACGTCCCAGACTATGAGATTTCGCTTCACTGCAGGCCGCAACGCCAAGCAAGCCCATTGGCAGCTGATTATTCCCGTGTGAGCCTTTAATTACGGGAGCCGCGCTTTCCGGCACCCGCCATAAAAACAAGTCATCACCGGGTCAGGCAAACACATGAAAATAAAATACCGCTGGATCGTCGCCGCGTTGCTGTTCTTCGCCGGCATGCTCAATTATCTGGATCGCGCTGCGTTGTCGGTTGCCGCCCCCTTGATCAAACAAGACCTGAAAATCGACGATGCGCAAATGGGCTTGTTGTTCAGCAGCTTCTTTCTCGGGTACTGCGTGTTCTGCTTCATCGGCGGATGGGCATCGGATCGCTTCGGCCCCAAGCGGGTTTTCGGTTGCGCGGCTGCGTTCTGGTCCGTGTTCTGCGGGTTGACCTCGCTGATGGGCAACTTCACCCAATTGCTGATCTGCCGCGTATTGTTCGGTATTGGCGAAGGCCCCATGGGCAGCACCACCAATAAAACGGTGACGAACTGGTTCCCTCGCGAGGAGGCAGCGTTTGCCCTTGGGCTGTCCAGTTGTGGCCAACCCCTCGGGGCCGCGATAGCAGCGCCTGTGGTCGGGTTGGTGGCCTGGCACTATGGCTGGCGCGTTTCGTTCGTGGTGATTGCGTTGCTAGGCATTCTGTGGCTCGCCGCCTGGTGCCTGATGTTCAAGGACACGCCCTCACAGCATCCTCGAGTCAGTACCGAAGAACGTGATCTGATCCAGAGCAGTCGTGCCAGGCAGCCAGTCGCGAGCGAAGCAGGGAAGCACAGCGTCTGGCACTACATTTTTTCAGTACCGGTGCTGGCCGTTGCGTTCGCATACTTCTGCTCCAACTACGTGATGTATTTCTTTCTGACATGGCTACCCAGCTATCTCACCGACTACCAGCATCTGGACGTCAAGAGCATGAGCATCATCGGCATGATTCCCTGGGTGGGCGCCGCCATCGGTTTTCTCGCAGGGGGCACAGTGTCGGATTACATTTTGCGCAGGACCGGGAAAGGCGTGTTCGCCCGCAAATCCATCCTCATTCTCGGGTTGGCGGTGGCTGCTGCGTCGGTACTGATGGTGTCACGCACAAGCGATTTGACCAGTGCCGTGGTCTTCATCACGCTGGGTAACCTGTTCCTGTTCATGTCGCCTCAGCTGTGCTGGATTCTGCTGCAGGAAATCGTCCCGGCCGAACACATCGGGGGGACCGGCGGCTTCGTGCATCTGCTGGCGAACCTGGCGGGCCTGCTGGCGCCAGCGCTAACCGGGTATGTCGTGCAATACGGCGGTGGCTATAACACCGCCTTCATGCTGGCGAGCATTGCCGCTGCATCCGGAGCGGTGGTGGTGTTGCTGGTGGTCAAGGGCCGTAAGGCGGCGACGCCTGTCGCCCCTACGGTTCAGGTCCCGTCACGCGGCTGAACGTCGGCAACAAAAAAGCTGCGCCGGAGTTGTTTCATCGCGGCGCAGCTTCTTTGTCGACGAGGTAATGTGGCTTACGCCACTGCAGTCAAGCCTGTCTTTTGTTGTACTGCGCGGGCTTTTTCCTTGCCAATCCCTTCCCATAGGCCTTGCAGGTACATGATGCCCAAGGCACGGTCGTACAGCCCGTATCCTGGCACCCCGGTTTCGCCCCAGATCATACGGCCGTGATCGGGGCGTGCGTAGCCGGTGAAGTTGGCGTCATGCAGCGCTTTGAGAATCTCTGCCATGTCCAGCGATCCGCATTGCGTCGGGTGGGCGCTCTCATAGAAGTCACCATTGTCGAACACCTTCACGTTGCGCAGATGCACATAGTGAACGCGTTGGCGCGCAGCGAACTCGTTGATGAACGATGGCACGTCATTACGCAGATCCGACCCCAGCGTACCGCTGCACAGGGTCAGACCGTTGGCTGGCGAGTCAATGATGCTCAGCACGCGGCGATGGTCTTCAATGTTCTTGATGATGCGCGGCAGCCCAAAGACGGGGCGGGGCGGATCGTCTGCGTGCAGCGCCAGCTTGAGCCCAAGCTGCTCGGCCACAGGGACCAGTTTGCCGAGGAAGTACTCCAGGTTACTCCACATCTGTTCGGTGGTGACGTCCTTGTACTCCTCAAGCATGGCCTGAAGTTTCTCAGGCGGGTATTTGGTGCCGATGCCCGGGAGCGGAATGATGCCTTTGGAGACGTCCAGGCGATCCACTGAAGCCGCTTCGAAAGAGAGCGTGTTGGAGCCGTCCGGCAGTTGATATTCCATTTGCGTGCGTGTCCAGTCGAAGACCGGCATGAAGTTGTAGCAGACGATCTTCACGCCCGCTGCCGCAAGGTTCTTGAGGGTCTCGATGTACTGGGGAATCAGCGCTTCGCGGCCGGGTTTACCCAGTTTGATTTCTTCGTGCACGCGAAAGCTGTCGACAACGTCCATCTTCAGGTTGTACAGCCCGGCTGCATCGCGCAATGCGGTGATGCGGTCGAGTGGCCAGACCTCGCCCAGCGGCGTGTCGTACAGCGACGATACGATGCCGTACAGCCCCGGAATCTGGTTGATGTACTGCAGGCTGATGGGGTCTTTCGGACCGTGCCAGCGGAAAATCATTTTCATTGTTCTGACCTCATGTTTCGTCGATGCGAATGTAAAAGCTTCAGGCGTGTGGCTTGAGTTGGAAACGCTGGATCTTGCCGACGATCAGCCAGTAGCTTGCGACCGCCACCAACCCATGGGCGCCGACGAACAGCAGTGCGCCGTCGAAAGACCCGGTGGTTTGCAGGATGTAGCCAATGACGACCGGAGTGACGATCCCCGCGGTGTTGCCGAAAGCGTTGAACACGCCACCCGTGGTGCCGATCAGCTCCTTAGGGGCGGTGTCTGCCACCACGGTCCAGCCCATGGATCCGAACCCCTTGCCGAAGAAGGCAAGACTCATCAACACGACGACCAACGTCGCGCTGCTGGCGTAGTTGCACAGGATGATGCTGGAACTGAGCAGCAGACCTACGGTGATCGGCGCCTTGCGGGCGATGCTCAGCGAGCCGGTTCTTTTCAGAATCCAGTCGGAGGTAAAGCCGCTGGACACCCCGCCGATCAATCCGCACAGCGCGGGGATAGCGGCAATGAAACCTGCCTGCAGAATGTCGAAGCCGCGTTCCTTGACCAGATAAATCGGAAACCAGGTCATGAAGAACCAGGTGATCGAGGTGATGCAGTACTGCGCCAGAAATATCCCGACGAGCATGCGGCTGCGAAACAATTGGCCCACCTCACCAAGCTTCATGCCTTTGCCGGTGGTGGCCGCCTTTTCCTTTATGCTTTCAAGATCAACCAGTCCCTCACCGGTGCGGATGTATTCCAGCTCCTCATCGTTCATCTTCGGGTGGTCGACGGGCAGGTAGTACAGCTTCCACCAGACCGCACCGATTACCAGCCCGATAAGGCCCATGATGATGAACACGTATTCCCAGCCGTAGGTGAAGCACAACCAGCCCATGACCGGCGTGAACACGGCCAGCGACAGGTACTGCGCACTGTTGAAAATCGCTCCGGCAATGCCCCGTTCCGACGATGGAAACCAGGCGGCGATGATGCGACCCGACGCCGGGCCCACAGGAGACTCAGCCGCCCCCAGTAGAAAACGCAGGGCGAGCAGCAGCGGGACGACCATGCCGATGAAATGAACCATGCCCATCATCACCGTGAAGCTGGACCAGACCACCACCGCGAACATCATCGCGCGCTTGGAACCGATGCGGTCGGTCAACCAGCCCGAGGGGATCAGGAAGATTACGTAGGCCCAGCTGAATGCCGAGAACAGATAGCCCATTTCCACCGCACTGATACCGAGTTCCTTGCCCATGTCGGAACCCGCCACGGAGAGCGCGGCACGATCGCCGGTACTCAAAGCGAGTACGACAGTGATCAGGGCAAGAATGAGAAAACGGTAGCTGGTCTTTCTGCGCGTCGAACAAGCGGTTCTGCTGCCAGACAAATCGATGTCGGTGACGACGGGAGGAGGCGGTGCGTTTGCAGCACCATCGAGCGCATATCGGGATTGGTTAGTCATGTGGACCTCTTCTATTTGTTCTTATTCGCAGTGCAGCGGCATGGCGTGCCATGCCTGAGTTTGGTCAGCGGGGTTGCGTGTCCTTTTCGGTGTAATCCACGGCAACCCACTCAAAATATTTCTTGAGTTCGGTGACCAGCGCGACATGGGCCGGGTGGGGCAGGTAACGGCTCACGGCCTGAGCGTCGTCGAAAGTGGTTTCCAGCACATAGTCCCAGCAGATAGGTCGGTCGAGCTCGTTGGCCGATACTTTCCAGCTGCGAGCGAAATCGATTTCTTTATCCAGGTGAGCCATCCACTGCACCAAGTGGTTCTCAAGCTCGGGCTGCTTTTCTACGCCCGGCAGGCGGCGGAACATCACAATGTGCTTCATCATCATTGCGATTCCTTGCCGATGATGCTGACGATGGGGGGGCGCCCCGAGGCTACCCATGCGTGATAGTCCGAAACCGACGCAGGGCTGGGCGGATAGACGCCCCAAAGAGGTTCTCCTGACGCGATGCGCATGGCCAGGTAGGCTTCCAGGTCGTCCTGGGCCAGGCAGTAATCGGCCACTTCCTCGGCCAGATGGGCAGGGATTACGGTCAGGCCATCGGCATCGCCTACGATGATGTCACCTGGGTAGACCGCCACTCCCGCGCACCCGATGGGGACCTGCAGGTCGGCCACGTGGTGGTAGGAAATGCGGGTGGTCGCGGTGACTTCCCGAGCATAAGCCGGCAGGGGTAGCGCGGCGATCTCGCTGCCGTCGCGCAGCGCACCGTCGGTCACGATGGCCGCTGCGCCGCGTGCCAGCAGGCGGGTCACGAGAATATTGCCTGCCGACGCAGCGCGCGGGTCGTTCTGACTGTCAATGACCAGCACATCCCCTGGCTGAACCCGCTCGACACCCTGCCATTGCAGGTTGTCGTGGTTAGGTTTGGTGGTCATGGTGCCGTAGGTGTCGATGTCTTCCCGAGCCGGAATGAAGCGCATGGTGAATGCTCGACCCGCAAAAGGTTTGATGGTCTTGTTCAGGGCCCGCAAACCCACGAGGGCAGGTTGGCGAAACCCCAGCTTGAACAATTGCGTGGTCAGCGAGCCACTGCTGCACTTGGCGAGCTTGGCCAGCACCTCATCACTGACCGTGACCTTGCGGTCGATCTCATTATCGAGACTGTCAGCGTATTGGTGGATCTGAGTCATTTTTTTGTTCTCCCGGTCAACACACATCCCACAAGGCGGGGATCTAAATTTACCTCGGTGTAAATTCCCGTAATTTGGGAATTTTCCGAGAAATCTCACTGCGGCTTGGCTAGATCCTATGCGGCCATTGACGAGGACGAAACGGGCTTTATGATCGGAACACGAACCAGTTCCAGATAGTGGGAAAACGAAATGAGTGCAGCAGAAGGGACCGGCGCCCTTGAGAAAGCCATGGATGTGCTTGAGGCCATCGGCTCGGCCCCTAAGGGGCTGAGTCAGGCGCAGCTCGCCAGTCGCGTGGCCTTGCCGCGCACCACCCTGTATCGCATTGTCGCCAGCCTCGTTGAGCGTGGAATGATCCGTCGCGATCCGTTGCACAAGGTCTATCGCCTGGGGTTCCGCTACCTGGAACTGGTGCGCAACGCATACCTGATGCCCGACCTTGTGGCTGCGGCCAGTTTCGAGCTGCGCGCCTTGCGTGACTTGACCGGGGAGACGTCCTACCTGGCGGTACTGGACGGTAATGAAGTGATGTCGCTGGAACGTTGTGATGGCGCCCACACGACCCGGTCCGCAGCTGCGTTGGGGCGTAGCAAGCCGGTGTACTGCACGGGGCAGGGTAAAGCCATGCTCGCGGCAATGGACGAATCAGCGCGTGACGCCATCATCAAGGGGCTGACCCTGACGCCGCTCACCGAGCTGACCATTACTGACCGACGCCGGTTGAATACGGAATTGCAGATCACCCGCGCCAGGGGCTATGCGATCGACGATGAAGAGATTGTGATGGGCGTTCGCTGTGTCGCTGCAGCGATCAGGGATAACGCCGGCAACGTTCGTGGCGCGCTCAGCGTTGCCGGTCCGGCTTATCGTTTGACCCTGGAGCGTCTGGAATTGCTGGGGCCTGAATTGGCGGATGCGGCTCGGCGAGTGGGCGCGCAACTGAGCGAGGTGCAGGTCACCATCGCCGATGGCGAGGTCGAAATCGTCGACTCCCCGTGGGCGTTCAACGGGGCGTTCCCGCGCTGGTCCCAAGAGCAGCAGTGTGTCTTCTGGGCCGACACGCTCGCGCCGACCATTCGCCAACTGGATTCATCTGGCGAGCGCGTGTTTGCCCGTCTTGACTCACCTGTCAGCGCAATGGAACTGCACAGCGAGGGCTTGTTGATCGCACATGCCCACGGCTGGTTGTTATTGGATAAAGAAGGAGAGCAGCACCCGTTGCCTGGCTGGCCTGGAAAATCCCTGGTGGGTTTGTGCAGTCATCCAGGAGGCGGGCTCTGGGCTTGCATTGCGTCCAACGGTGGCTGTCGCGTAGGGGAACTTAGTGCCGAAGGCGAACTGCGCTCGCCCTGGCCATTTCAGGAACGTATAAGCGCACTTTGCTGGGATGAACGCGGGGAGGCTCTGTACGTTGTCGCCCCTGAGTCTGGCAGCCTCTATGTGATGTCAGCCGGCGCCCCTCATGTGCGGCGATTCGCAACACTGCCCAAGGGCTCGGGGCGCCTGAGCGGTCTGGCGCTGGACAGCGAAGGTGGGGTGTGGACCACGCTGCGCGACGGGTGGAGTCTGGTGAGATTCAGCGAGGACGGGAGCATCGACCGCATGATCGGGCTGCCCGTGCCAAGCCCGGTGGATCTCGCATTCGCAGGCCCTAAGCACGATCAGCTGTACATCACCAGTGCCCGCCACGACGTCGCCCTAGATGCGCTGACCAATGCCCCTGCTTCCGGAAAAATGTTTCGCATCAAGGTCGGATCGCCGGGAGCTCCGGCCCACAGCACGCACTGGGGCATAAATCCGACCCAATGAGCCCGACCCGAACGGATACGAACGCAAGGCGTGAGGCAAGTTGACGCATGAGAGAAATCAAAACTATCATTTGATGATATCAAAAGCATCATTTAGATAATTTCTCTGACGGCGTACCTATCATGCAAAGACGAAGCTTCCTCTCATCGGTCGCCGCGCTGACGGCGTTTGGCCTGGTGTCGCCCCTCAAGGCAGAAACTGTATCCGGCGAACTGCCTTGGGCTCCGGGCACCAATGATGTGCCCAACCCGGTCAAAAAGGGTGGTTTGGCATTCTTCACGCCTTCCGAAGCGCAAACCTTGGGCGCCCTGGCAGAGCGTCTGATCCCGACCGACGAACTGAGCATCGGCGCCCGTGATGCCGGTTGTGTGACTTTCATCGACCGTCAGCTGGCAGGCGATTTCGGCAAGGCGGCCACTCAGTATCGCGTAGGCCCCATCGTGCCTGGCACCCCGGCGCAAGGCCCTCAGGAAGTGCAAACGCCTGCAGAACGTTATCGCTCAGGCTTGGCTTCGCTGGATAAACACTGTCAGCGAGCTCTCGGTAAACCATTCGTTGAGCTCGATGACGCACAGCAGGACGCTGTGATCACCGATCTGGAAGCCGGCAAGGTCGCGATCAGCGGCTCGACCCCCCAGGCGTTCTTCGCGCTGGTGCTGCTCAACGTGCGTGAAGGCTTTTTGGCCGACCCCATGTACGGCGGCAACAAGGGCATGGTGGGCTGGAAGATGATCGGATTCCCTGGGGCCCGATATGACTTCCGCGACGTCATCGACAAGCGCGGTCAGAAACTGACGATAATCCCCACCAGCATGATCGACAACAGCCTTTGATGCCCAACGGCCGCGTTTCGACGGCCGCCTGATTTTTCCTTTCCGTGATAGCGGTGCGCCAAGGCGTGCCTGAGGTATGTGTGCATGGCAAATCAACGTCCCAAAGCTGATGTGGTGATTGTCGGACTGGGTTGGTCCGGCTCGCTGATGGCCGAAGAACTTTCCAGGGCTGGGCTCAAAGTCGTGGCTATCGAACGTGGCGCTTGGCGCGACACGACCACTGACTTTCCACCCAGCGTCGACACTGATGAACTGCGCTGGGTCAATCGTCGCGGCATGATGCAACCTCAGGCCGTTGAAACCCTGACGTTTCGCAACAACATTGAGCAGACGGCGCTGCCGGTGCGTGACTGGAACTGCTATCAGTTCGGCTGGAACGTGGGCGGCGCAGGCACTCACTGGGCGGGCATGAGCTGGCGCTTCAGCCCGTTCGATCTTGAGCCTCATACCACCATCGTCAAACGCTACGGCGCCAGCAAGATCGAAGACGGCCTGATTCTACAGGACTGGGGCGTGAGCTACGCCGAGCTGGAACCTTTCTATGACCGCTTCGAACGCATCGCGGGGACTTCCGGCAAGGCTGGCGTGATTGACGGCAAAGTGGTGGAGGGGGGCAACCCGTTCGAAGGCTCGCGCACCCGTGAGTACCCCACGCCACCGCTCAAACGCACTCACTGGATGCAGAAATTCCACGAGACCACCGAAAAAATGGGTTACCACCCGTTCCCCGTACCGGCGGGTAACATTTCCGAGGCGTACACCAACGCGCTGGGCGTGCGCATGGCGCCCTGCACCTACTGCGGTTACTGCGAATTGCACGGCTGTGGCAACTGGTCAAAAAGTAGCCCGCAAGCCTGCGTGCTACCTGCGCTGATGCGCTACGAAAACTTCGAGGTGGTGACTCAGGCCGAGGTGCTGCGGGTCAACCTCGCCGCCGATGGCAAGACCGCCACTGGCGTCACCTTCATCGACAAGAACAACCAGCAGTGGGAACAACCTGCAGGGATCGTGGTGATCAGCGCTTACCAGATGGACAACGTGCGCTTGATGCTGCTGTCCGGTATTGGCAAGCCCTACGATCACAAGACCGGCAAGGGTGTGGTGGGTCGCAATTACTGCTACCAGACGATCTCCGGCGCCGACCTGTATTTCGAAAACGAGCAGTTCAACCCGTTCATCGGTGCAGGTGCGCTGGCCATTCAGATCGATGACTTCAACGGCGACAACTTCGATCACAAGGATCTGGATTTCATTGGCGGCGCCGGCATCATGGCGTTCTCCTGCAACGGTCGCCCGATCGGCATGGCCGATCAGGTCCCGCCTGGCACGCCACGCTGGGGCAAAGCCTGGAAGCAGGCCTTCGCCAAGAGCTATCAGAACAGCGCGACGATCTTCGGTCAGGGTACCAGCTACGGCCACAAGGACTACTTCCTGGATCTGGACCCTCAATACAAGGATCGTCACGGCCAGCCGCTGCTGCGGGTGACGTTCGACTTCAACGAAAACGACCGGCGCATGGCCAAGTTCATCGAAGACAAGAGCGTTGAGATCGCGAACCGCACCGGGGCCAAGGTCGTCGTGCCGTTTAACTCGGCGGCCACCTCCAATACGCCTTACGACCAGCGCTCGACGCACACCATCGGCGGCGCGGTAATGGGCAAGGATCCTCAAACCAGCGCACTGAATCGCTACCTGCAGAGCTGGGACGTACATAACGTCTTCGTCACCGGCGCTTCGGCGTTCGCCAACAACGGCGGCTATAACCCGACCCTGACGGTCGGTGCCCTGACGCTTTGGGCAGCCAAGGCCATTCGTGAGCAGTATGTGAAGAACCCAGGCCCGCTCGTGGAGGTGTCGGCATGAAGATGCGTTCATTTCAATGGGCGTCATTGGCACTGATCGTCGCCGGGACCGTTGCAGGCCTGACGTTGGCCAATGCGCAATCGATCATTCCCAAAGAGCCGACAAGCCAGGCTAACGTCGAGCAGTCGGTGCACAACCCGGCACCGGTCGACGTCCCAGGTCAGGGCAGTGTCGCGGCAGGTCAGCACAGCGCTTCGGCGGTCGAGCGCGGGCGCTACATCGCCGTTGCTGGCGACTGCGTGGCATGCCACAGCATTCCCGGCGGCGACAAACCGTTCGCCGGCGGTTACAAGCTGGACACCCCGTTTGGGGCGCTGCTGTCGAGCAACATCACACAGGACAAAGAAACCGGCATCGGTAACTGGACCGAGCAACAGTTCGCCGACGCGTTGCGCAAGGGCAAAGGGCGCGAGGGCGAAAACCTCTACCCGGCGATGCCGTATACCGCTTACGCGAAGATGACCGACGCAGATGTCGCGGACCTGTACGCGTACATCAAGACCATCCCGGCAGTGCGCAATCCGGTGGACACCAACCAGTTGCCGTTCCCGTTCAACATCCGGTTGTTCATGAGCGGCTGGAACCTGCTGTTTTTCGACAACAAGCCACTGTCTCCCGTCGCCGCGCAAAGCGAACAATGGCAGCGTGGGCGTTACGTCGTCGAGGCGCTGGAGCACTGCGCGGCCTGCCACACGCCGAAAAACTTCCTGGGCGGCGACCGTACCGGCCAGACGTATCAGGGAGCCGAGCTGCAAGGCTGGTTCGCCCCAGACATCACCAGCAACCCACACACCGGTATCGGTCGCTGGAGCGAGGACGAGCTGGTCGAGTACCTGCGCAAGGGCAACAACGCCTTCGCCGTGGCGTCTGGCCCCATGGCCGAGGCGATCACCAATTCAACCCAGTATTTGAGTGAAGAAGACCTGCGGGCCATGGCGGTGTATCTGAAGCAGCAGGGCGGTGAGGCGCCAGGCAAAGCGACGTCATTGGCTATGAGCGACCCTCGCATGCAAAGCGGCCAGAAGCTATTTTCAGTCAACTGCGAGGCGTGCCACACCTCTGAGGGGGTTGGTGTCTCAAACATGGTCGCAGGGTTTGCCGGTCGTTCGTCCGTGGTGGCGCCGCACATCGACAGCCTGCTCAATAGCGTCCTGATGGGCAGCCGCGGCGCAGTCACCGAGCAGAGCCCCACCGGCGCGGGGATGCCGGCTTTCGACTGGAAGCTGTCTGATCAGCAGGTGGCCAACGTCTTGACCTACATCCGCAACCAATGGGGTAACGCGGCCGAGCCGGTTTCGCCGGATGCCGTCGCCAAGGCGCGGGCAAGCCTGGGCGCAAAAGCACAATTGACCGTGCAGGAGTAACACCGGCGACGGTTCACAGGAGGCAGCGGTCGGGAGGAAAATGCGGTACTTTTAGCGTTTTTTCCCGGCCATTGGTGCCGGGCTGCCAACCAAAAGGATATGCGCCGTGTCAACACTGGTCCCCACCATGGCTGACGTTGCCCGGGAAGCGGGCGTTTCGACGGTGACCGTGGACCGTGTGCTGAACAAGCGCGCGCCCGTTCGTCCCACCACGGAACAGAAAGTGCTATCAGCGGCACGCAGGCTGAACTTCGCGCTGGGCAAAGTTCACGCCATCGCGCGGGACGACGCACCGCCAGGCGATTCGCTGCCGGCGCGTCATCTGGCGTTCTTTCTGCTGCGCCGCGAATCCACTTTCTATCAGGCGCTGGCACAGGCACTGACACTGGCCTCGCAGGGGCATGCAGGTGTCAGCGCTCACGAAATTCATTACCTGGACGGTCTGACGCCTCAGCAGTGTGCAGAGGTGCTGCTGAGCAAGGGCCGCCAGTGTGATGCGATCGCATTGGTCAGTGTCGATCATCCAGCTATCAACCACGCTGTCGATCAACTCAGCGGGATGGGTGTGCGCACCTATGCATTAATCACCGATCTTACCGCCAGCACCTGCGCCGGCTATGTTGGCCTGGACAATCGCAAGGCCGGCCGCACAGCTGCCTGGGCGATCTCGCGCTTGAGTCGCAAGCCAGGCAAGGTCGGGTTGTTGTTGGGGGATCATCGTTTTCTCTGTCAGGAACTGTGCGAAATCAGTTTCCGCTCCTACTTCCGTGAACTGGGCACCGAGTTTCAGGTGCTCGACACGCGCCTGACCTTCGAATATCACCATGACGCTCGCAAGATCGCTGACCAGTTGCTAGCCGAACATCCCGATCTGGTGGGCCTGTACGCCAGCAGCGGCGGGCGCGAGGCGGTGATGGACGCCGTGCGCGCCAGCGGCAGGCAGCACGAGATCGTCGTGGTGTGTCATGAGCTGGTCGAGAGCACGCGCCGTGGGTTAGTCGATGGCGTTGTGGATCTGGTGATTTCCCTACGCCGCGAAGAGAGCGCCAAAGCGTTGGTCGACCTAATGACCAGAGATGCCCAGCCCCATCCTGGTAACGGAGCAGGCTCGGCAGCGAGCGTAATCGTGCCGTTCGATCTGGTGAATGCAGAAAATGCATGATGTTTTAACTATCTTTTTCTGATAGCTATTACATCCTTTATTGAAAATATCCTATCTTGTTGGGGTCATTGTCCTGGCGTCTCTCGTCAGGGCAGTCATCTACCAAAAAGAGGGATCTGAATGATCAATCGTCGCGGTTTCGTACAGGCTGGCGTGCTGGGTTCTGGAGCACTGGCGCTGGCGTCCAGTCCATTAAGCCGTGCCGCTGCGGTGCTGGCCACTCAGGGGCAATCACTGACCGAAGTCGCAAGGCTTGAGTGGTTATGCAACGCAGTTGCATTGACCTCTGGTGGCCGATTGTTCGTTGGCCTGCCACGCTGGCCGGGCTTCGAGAAAACGCCTTCAATCGCCGAGGTGCTGCCCGACGGCAGTCTCAAACCGTTTCCCGGTGGTGACTGGAACCGCTGGGCGCTCGGCAAACCCACTTCCAGTTCGCTGGTGAAGATCAATACCATCCATATCTTTGACGATGACACACTATGGGCCATCGATCAGGGCGTCGACGCCGGCCCGAACGGCATCAATGAAGGCCAGAAGATCCTGCAGTTCGATACGCGCAACGGCAAGTTGCTGCGCTCCATCGGATTGCCATCGTCGGTGCTGCCTGCGGGGGCCAATCTCAACGATCTGCGGCTGGACAGCGAGCACGCCTACCTGACTGACTCCGGGCTGGGCGCGATCATCATTGTCAACCTGAAAACCGGGGTGTCGTTGCGTCGCCTAGCCGACCATCCTTCCACCAAGATGAACCCCGAACGTCGCCCCCTCGGCGAAGGTGGCCAACCCTTGTTGAACAAAGACGGGTCAGACCTTCAGGTTCACTCCGACCCCATCGAGATCAGCCCGGACGGACAATGGCTGTATTACCAGGCGCTGACCGGCCCCCTGTGGCGTGTGCCAACCGCGGCGTTGCGCGATACCCAGATCACCGAAAAAAAACTTGCCGAGCAGGTGCAGTTTGTCTATGACACCGGTCCTCTAACCGGCACGGCCGTCGACAGTGTCGGCAACCTCTATCTGGGTGAATATGACAAACCGCGCGTTACCGTGCTGACACCAGCCGGCACCCTGCATGTGTTGACGCAGGACCCCCGCCTGTGGAACCCCGACGCCATGACCATTTCCGACCAGCGCGAGCTTTACATTCCAGTGCCTCAGAGCGCGCGCATGGCTTCTAATCGAGGCCCCGGCGGCGTGAGCGCGCTACAGCCTCCATTCAAGATCTACAAACTCAACCTGCCAGTGACACTGGGGTCGCGTGAGGTCGTGCCTGCGGCGGTGGGAAAGCCTTTGTCGGAGGTGCAGCCATGAGCGTCTGTGTCGTGTCATGGACGCTGGGCATGACGGCGGCCGATGAGGTGATTGCCAAGGTCAAGGCGCTGGGGCTCGATGGCGTGCAGTATGCCGGGGACCATCGCGATGTCAGCGCCGAAGACTTGCGTGACCGTGCCCGCGCCGCAGGCGTGAAGATCATCGCCATTGATCCGTTTAACGCGGGTCCGGCAGATCCTGCCAAGGCAACCCAGGCGGCAGCCATCGCCTATTACAGCCAGGTGGTGGATTTCGCCGCACAGGTAGGATCGGTGCCCGTGACCTTGCAGGGCCTGTCTCAATGGACGCGCAACTGCCCGGATCACGCCTCGGCGATGCAGCGTTTGCTGGCGTGCTGCAAGGCAGTGGACGAATACGCCCGCGCGCGCGGCGTGCGGACGCTGTATGAAGTCTGCAACCATTATGAGGTGCCGTTGATTCATACGGCGCAACAGTGTCGGACACTTATCGCACAGATCGGGAGCGACAACATGCGCATGATCCTCGATAGTTTTCACATGAATATCAACGAGCCCGACCCCTTAAAGACAATTCGCGATAACGCCAACTTCACGGCGATCTATCACATCTCCGACTCGGGGCGCGGCGGTATCGGCAGCGGGCATATCGATTTCCGGGCCCAACTCAATGCGCTGCGTGACAACGGCTTTCGCGGCGACGTGGCGATCGAACCGGTACTGGAACACCTGACGCCCAGCCATGCTCCAAGCTCCGAGGTCGATCGCCGCGCACTGGATGAAGAAGTCCGTCGCAGCGCCCAGCAGTGGAGGGGCTACCTGAGCCATACTGGTTGACACGTCGATAGCCGACTTACACACCAAGGAGGGCGCCAGATGCCGAACGAAACAGGAATGGATCGCCGTAGGCTGCTCAAGCTCACCGGAGTACTTGGGGCTACCATGGCACTGCCCGGGATCAGCGGAGCGCAAAACATACCCGTCGGGAAACACAGTGACCTATTGATCAAGGGCGCGACCATTCTCACTATGGACTCGTCGCTGGGGGACATCAGCGACGGTGAGGTGCTGATCCGCAATGGGGTGATCACAGCCGTCGGCAAAAACCTCGACGCGGCGGGTGGAGCGCTTCTCGACGCGCGTGGCATGATCCTCATTCCGGGCCTGATCGATACGCACTGGCACCTGTGGAACAGCTTTCTGCGCAATAGTGCACCGACTGCGCAGGGGGCTACTTTTTTCAAGTCGCAGTTGGCGTCCAGCCCCCGTTTCACTCCGCAGCTGTCCGCACTCGGCGTGCGCCTGGGGCTGGCAGAGGCGGCTTTTGCCGGTATCACGACCGTCAGCAACTGGTCGCACAACTTGCGTGCGCCGGCGTTCGCCGATGCCGAGTTGCGCGCCATGGCAGACAGCGGTCTTCGCACGCGACTGTGGTACGGGTACGCACAGGACCTGGCGGCTACCGCCACAATGGACTTCAAGGATATTCAGCGTGTTCACGCACAGATAAAGGCCGGGCCTGGCAACCGGCTCGACCTCGGCGTGGCAGTACGGGGCCCTGAACGAACAGGGCCGCCGGTATGGGGCGATGAGTTCGCGTTTGCCAAGGCTCAGGGGCTGCCGGTTTCCACGCATATCGCGGTGACGCCCAAGACGCAGCAGCAAAAAGCCGTGCAGCAACTGGTCAGCAAAGGTGTGCTCGACAGCTCAGTGCAACTGGTGCATGCCACTCACGTGGATGCCGAGGATATACGCAGCATTGCGGCCAGTGGCGCTTCTGTGTGTCTCACGCCACTGACCGAGATGCGCGTGGGATACGGATTGGCCCCGGTCGCAACATTGCACCAAGGGAAAATCCCGTTGAGCCTGGGTATCGATACGCTGGTGTTGAGTGGCAACGCCAACCCGTTCATGGTCATGCAGACCCTGCTCAATCTGGGCACGGGCATCAGCGAGAACGAGCTCACCCTCAACGCCAGGGACGTGCTGCACTGGGCCACGTTGGGGGCCGCGCAGATCATGGGGTTGAGTGCAGTGACCGGCTCGATCAGTATCGGCAAACGGGCCGATCTGGTGCTGATCGATACTCGGCGTCTGGGCATGTTCCCGGTCACCGATCCTTTGGCGGCAGTGGTGCAGAGCGCTACCCCGGCGGACGTCGATACCGTCATAGCGGATGGGTGGATTCTTAAGCAAGGAGGGCGATTGCTGCGCGTCGATGTTCAGGCCCTTGCTGCTGAAGCCAACGAGGGTTGGAACCAGCTCAAAGGCTGAAGTGGTGTAGTTCAATCCAATCGGTCAGAGTCGCGCAATGCGCTGCCGACCTGTGCAGTTAAGGCATAGGCGGTTGTCAGCGTCCTCGCGCCACATTGTCGATAGCGGCTATAAAATGACCCGCAATCCTGGCAATGGCGGTAGCGGTCATCGGCCCGGTTCTCACCTCGGGCATGTCCATACGGCGGCGCGTTCCGCGGGCGTGAGATTGACGTCAATGTCGCGGCGCGTGACCATCAAAACCCCAGTGGTCAAACAGCCTAGCCCGCATCTTTTGCCAAGCACCTTCGCTACAGCGGGCGCGATGGTGAATCTGGGCGGGCCTATGGGCCACAGGCTTGCGAAGCCGATCTCGATGCCTTCAACGAGCGGGCCGCCGACGACCGGCATCATTTGCGCTTCATCGTTTCGCCCGAGGACGGCGCGGAGCTAGATGACCGGTGCACCTACCTTTGGCATCTGGTGAACCGCCTGGAGGCCGACCTGGGTATGTGACTGGATTGGGTGGCGGTCGATCACTGGAACACCGACAGCCCGCTCACCCACCTGATCGTGCGAGGGCGCGACGGCTCCCGCAGACACCTCATCATTGCGGGCGACTATATCGCCCAGGGCTTATGCCACCGGGCCTCCGAAGTGGCGACCGAATGGCTGGGTCCGCGCGCCGACCTGGAGAGTCCAGCTAACCTTGCCGCGCGAGGTGGAACATGAGCGGTGGACAAGCCCCGACCGCATGCTGCAAAGGGAGGCCAGCGACGATGGGCGAGTACAGATTGAAAGCTTCAACACTCCGTCGCTGCAACGCCAGCGCCTGCTGCTGATCGGCCGTCCGCAACGCTTGCAGCGCCTAGGCTTGGCCGACGAGACGCAGCCCGGCACCTAGGCCGTCAATACGGAGGCGGAGAAGACCTTGCGCGCCCTGATCTCACTTGGTACTAGCAATTGGATGCGTTACTTGATGAAGAAAGCGTCATCGGGGCTGACAGCTTCAGCTAGATTTGGCGTGATTGCTCGGTGCGTGCCTTAGCCCCGAAGCACAGCAAATTGTCCAAGAAATCGGCGAAACTCTGCTCCCTAGCGACGGCTTGCTGCGCCAAGATAGCCCAGTCTGCGGCCATCCGATTGATCTAGCTGCTGACACGTTTCGATGATGCGCGCGTGCTGGAGGTTCATCGACGTGCCCCAACAACTTTTCGTAAACCGAGGGCGGATGCTGCAAGCTTTGGTGTGGCAGCCCGGCCGCAAAAAGGGGATGCGCCAGCGTGCACTCTTCTGGAGGGTAGCGGTAACACGACGCCGCGTTCTTTGGAAAGCCGTGCTGCTGGCTTAACCCCTAGTGCCACCAATCCACTGAATCGCGACTTGATTGAGCCAGCGCCTGCCACCTGCTTGTGCAGCGTAGACTTCTCACGTTATTGGTTGATGGCGACATTGTGAGGGCGATCGGCAGATTTCGGCGTTGAGTTGAACACCTACGCGGCAGCGGTTGTGATGTTCTCGGTGCAAGGTCGATTCGGCTTACCCGCCACCACCGCTCCCATGATAACCGCGCTCGCTAGCATGCAGGCGGTCATGAACACGTAGGCGGCGCCCGGATCGCCCGTCAATCCGATCAGGTAGCCAACAATCCAGGAACCGAGGAACGCCCCCAGGGCGCCGCAGGCATTGATAAGCCCGATAGCGCCGCCGAATACGTTGCGCGGTAGCAGCTCGGGAATCAACGCGAAGAATGGGCCGTAAGGCGCGTACATGGTGGCGGCGGCCACGGTCAACAGGCTGAACGACAGCCAGAAATGAGTCGAGCCCAGCAGGTACGAACCCAGGAAGGCAAGGGCACCCAAGGCCAGCAGCGGCCAGACGAACAGCTTACGCTGGCCGGTCTTGTCCGAGGCCCATGACACCCCAACCATGGCAATAATGGCGGCCACATAGGGCACCGCGCTGAGCCAGCCAGTGGTGACGATGTCCGATGCTGATGCCTGTTTCACAATGCTCGGCAGCCACATGATGAAGCCGTACACACCGATGCTCCATAGCGCGTGCACCAGGCACAGCTTGATCACCAACGAAGAGGTAAAGGCGTGGCGGTAGTTTCGCACCACCTGGCCGCGGAGCAGAAGACGGTGGTGATCGTGGACGCGGACTAGCATCCGCAAGCCCACGGCGAGGAGCCCGGCACGCACATCGCGCGCTATCTGGCGCGCCACGAGGTGCGCTTGGAGGTGCTGCACGCCGCGTCGGCCCATGGCGAGGTCGCCGCCGCGATCGCGCGGGCGGCGGAGACCTCGGCCGGCGACCTGATCGTGATCGGCGCCTACAGCCATTCGCGGCCCACGGAACTGATCTTCGGCGGGATGACGCGGACGCTGCTGAAGTATTTGCCGATACCGCTGTTCGTTTCGCGTTGAGCTGGACGGTATCCATTTCACGCTTTAAGCAGGTGTTCTCGGAGCAACGCCATGAAGATCGGTGAACTCGCCCGGGTCGCGTAATACACGGTGGAGACCGTGCGCTACTGCGAAAAGGAAGGCTTGCTGCCCGCGCCCGCCAGAACCGCAGCCAACTATCGCAGCTATGGTCACGCGCACGTCGAGCGGCTGCGGTTCATCCGCAACTGCCGCGCGCTGGACATGACACAAGAGGAGATCCGCATGCCTCTCGGCCCCATGGGGCAGCCCGCCGCCGATTGCGGTGGCGTGAGTCGACTACTGGACGAGCATCTGGCCCATGTCGATGTGCGCATCGCCGAACTGTCCCGGCTCAGGCAGCAACTCAACTAATTGCGCCAACGCTGCCGCCACGAATAACCCATGGATGCCTGTGGCATCTTGCAAGGCCTCGCGTCGATGGAAACGGTGCCGCGGCACGAGCGGAATACGCATCTGGGATAAGCCAGCTATCTTCTCGTAACGGATTGAAGAACCGATAGATAGGGGTTATTCGGCGGCAGGTTGTCGAACAGGTGCCGCGAGTCTTCCACTAGATAGCCATGCAGCCGCCGCGACTTGCGCGGCCCGGCGACTTCGCAGGTCCAGATGTTCAGACCATCATCTTGCTTACGGTGCAGTTGCAGTTTCTCGAAGCGCTTCTGCACCCACTGCCAGTCCGCCATTTTGTCCTGCTTGGAGAGAAACGCCGTCTTGGGGTGCTCCTGGGCGTAGCGCTGGAACACGCCGGGGCTGACCAGGTAGACGCTGTTGGCCACGGTATGCACCAAGGCCTTCGCGTCGTTGATGATCAGCCTGCGGGTCTGGATGCCGTGCTTGAGCCAGGCCATGAAATGCGGACCGGAGGGTTGATCATCGATGACGGCGGGTTCGCCGCCAGTCGCCGCAACGGGCGAACCCTCTGCATCTCCCGCTGCCTGCACGCTCGACTGCTTAACCACTTCCGAAGATGATTGATAAGCATGGGAACCTCCAAGCAGTTCGAACAAAGCACCAACGCCATCGGCAGCCGTCATGCGGGTGGCCTCGGCAGGTATTGCACTTGCGGATCGCTGGATGTCAGCAGGCATCTCCATGGTACTTGCGGCAGCGTCTCCCGAAGTCCCCTGCGTGTCTACCTGGCCCTCAGAGTCGACACGGACCGATCCGTTGAAGGGTGCCGGCCGCTCGCCTGACCCCCAGATCAATGCTGGGGCCAGTTTCAAGAAGGTGAAGCTATGAGACCAGCCGCTGGCGCTGACGACGGTCGCCTTCCAGATCGCTTTGCCGTCAGCGGTACCCTGCGCAATGCCGTGGTCCTGCAGCACGTTGAAGACCGCGCTGTTGCTTGCCGGGATGCCGTCGATTCCCTGCGACAGCAAATGGGCGCGTAGTTTGTCGGAGACCGTCTTGCTGACGAGCCACAGGGCATCCTGTGTCAGCCAGCCATCGGAGGCTTCCGGCTGGTTCAACTTCAACTCTTCCTTGAGCAGGTAGCGCAAGCCCTCTAGCAGCTTGCGTTGCAGCGCATGTCTGGGAGCAGCCATGGCGCGGGCCGGGTCGCCGCCTAGTTCCTGCGCCACCGAAGCACGATCAGCTTGTACGACAAGCTCGCCCAGCATGCCGGCATTCTCGTACTGTCCGGCCAGGACGTAGAGCAGCGGCCCCCATAGGGCAGGATAGCCACTGAGCCAGTCTAGGAGTTGGGCATCCAGCAGTTGGCGGTAGAGCAAGCCCGTCGCGGCACTGTGCAGGCGGTATTCGCGGTCGTCGCGGTAGCGGAAGCGGTACGGCTGGTGCAGCGGGCCGTGCCACGGGTGCCAGGTGCTACCGTCGGCCAATTCGACGTGCAGATCGACGGCGAGCTTGCCGACGTCGTGCAGCAGTGCCGCGTAGACGACGGCGGCGGTCCAGGCTTCGGATTGCGCGGCCTGGTCCTCGGGGGTGCTACCGGCCGGCAACAAGTGCGATTGCCGCAGCTTGAGGGCGTAGGCAACGATCTCCAGGCCGTGGTCCAGCATGCCGCCGGGGTAGGCGTGATGATGGCTCTCCGAAGCGGGGAATTGCTGGACCAGTTCGGCATAGCGCTCTAAGGGGGCGCGGTACAGGGCGGCGAACTGCTTGCGCGAGAGCGACGTTCGCTGCCAGATGTGTTCCAGCAGCTTCTGCCGGCGCGGGGTCGCCAGCAGCGATGCGGCCGGCTCGGGTCGCAACAGCCCTTTCGGGAGGTCGGTGGCGGGTGGTGGCGACGGAGCGCCGGCGACCGGAGGCCGTTTTCGCTGGAACAGGGAGAGCATGCAGGTGTCCTGGTGGTGGGCCGGCCGGGGGGCCTTTTTTTGCCTTTTCGAGGTAGGGCCTTTCCCCTTGCACCCCATTCCCTTGCCGTTTCGGCCCTTTGGCCTTTAACCGTTTCGGTATAGCGGGGCCTGGGTTGCGGCTCCAGCGTCAATGGGAAACCCGCATGAATGGATTGGACGGAGACCCGGCGCTGGCCTCGGCCTACGCTGCGGGGACGCTAACCCCGGGAGGTAGGCTCTTATTTAGGCGACTAAGTTTACAAATGCGACAAAGGAGACTAGAGTGAATCCTGTCTCAAACCTAGCTGGGAGATGACCATGCCCACCGCCATTGAATTCATTGCAGACCGTCTGCCGCGCGTCACCGTGGAGGATGTGCGACGTTTCGCGGATACCGTTGAAATCCGGGATGCGCCGGCTTTCGCGGCCGAGTTGCAGGCGTTCATTCACGAACGCGTGGAGGGGGCAAAACTGCCAGCCAACCTCGAAGGCGAAACGGTGGAGCAGGCCTTGAAGCGCAAGACGGCTGCGCTGCGCGCTGAAATGCGCTGGGCACCGAATGAAACCGACGTCCAGCGAGGCCGCGCCGTGCTGCTGGAAACCTTCAATCAGCCGCACAACCTGACGCCCCCCGAGTTCGCCAAGTTGGCGGACAAGTCGCGCCAGCAGATCTACAAGGACATCCTCGCCCGTCGGCTGCTGGCGCTGAACGTGGGGCCGCGCGGCCAGAAGTTGCCCGACTGGCAGCTCGACCCGGTGAAGCAGCAGTTGACCCAAACCGTGCTTCAGGAGGTTGAGGGCATCGACAACTGGACGATCTACCGTGCGCTGTCCGAACCGCTCGAAGGCTTGGGTGGGCGCTCGCCGGTGGATGCGGTGACGCATGGCACGATCGATGACGTGGCCGAGGCCGTGTTCAACGTGCTGGGCGTCCAGGTGCATTGAAGCGAGATCGCCATGAGCCACGAGCTGCCTTCGTTCCTGATCGATGCCGGTGAACTGCTCCAGCATGTGAGCCGCGTCGTCTATCGGGGCAGCCCGCTGTACTATGGTCGCAGCAGCACGAATCGCTACAATGACCCGGCGGGGGCCTATGGCGTGCTCTACCTGGGGCGCGACCTGCCCACGGCGCTGATGGAGTCGGTGTTTCACAAGCACCAGTGGCTTGAAGACACGAAGCGCTCCATCGCCCTGAAGGAGGTCCACGCCCGGATGGTCCGCGCCGTGGGCATGCTGGACGACGTGCTCCTGGCCGACCTCACGGCGCCGGGCGTGATGGCGGGCTACTTCAGCCTGAATCTGGAGCAGTTGGCGAGCCGCGACTACACGCACACGCAGCAGGTGTCCGCCCAGGTGCATGCGATGGTCGGCGACGACGGCCAGCCGCTGTTCGACGGGGTGCTCTATCCGTCGCGCAACAACTATCCCGCCGCGAGCATTGCCCTGTTCGAGCGTGCGGGAACGAAGGTCAGCGTTGTCGAGGACATCGACCTGGTTGACCATGTGGACTGGCCGCGTTTCGTTGCCACCTACCGCATCGGCGTGGAACCCGACCCCGGCCCGGTAGAAACGGATGACGGATCGTCCTGAAGCAGAAAGAGAACATATTGAAGCCCCAATCTGAATGACGTGGAGCACACCGGAATAGGCATCCCTCAGTAGCAGGAGACGACCATGAATACCACAACCCGCACCAGCACTGCAGAACGTCTCGGCCGCGCCTTTGGCCGCGGATGGCGCGCCTATGCTCGCGGCGAACGGCGGGCGTCGAACTGGCTGGTATCCAAGGGACTGCCGCGAGCTGGCGCCGCCGCGATTGTGTGGATAGTCAAGCTGGCCGCGCTCGGAGTGTTGCTCTACAGCACCTTCTGGCTGGCTCTGCTGGTGTTGGTCATGGTGGTTGCCTGGATGGCCCGCAATGCCGACCCGGGCGATGAATTGCCCGAGCCAGAGTGGCGAAACGGACCAGCAGGGTTTGGCCTATACACCTACAACGGTTTTCGCATTGATCCTCATGTCCAGGACGATTAATTCGTCACAGAGCTGTGTTCTGGAGGTGCCGATAAATCTGCTCGCGTACTTCGGTGTCTGCCAATCCCCAGGTTTTCACCTGCTTTCGGATAGCGCGTGGAAGGTTGAGCAGAACCTCGTGGAGATCGGTATCGGACAGGGATTTGCCGGTCGCATCCAACACTGTGTCATGAAGGTTTGCCATGCACGCTTCAAGGTCATGTGCTTGATCATCAGCCGCAGCAAAATCTGCTGAGCCGTCTAGATGAATTGGGCCAGTGATGAAATCGACCCCTTGCAGCCGAAGCACGGCTTCGAGCACCGACTTTCCCTCGCCGCTCGGCACGATGGATGGGTAGCGAAGAGTGTTGGTGGTCATCGTGTGAAATCCTGGCGTTGCAGTTGGTCAGGATCGCTGCATCTTTCCCTACGATAAGCCTACTACGCCGCGGGGGTTGTCGGCGCAAAGATCACTTTTTCCCCACTGCATTGATCGCAATACTTCCACCCTTGCCGCCAGCGGCCTTGGCATCTCCGGTGGCCCCGGCGAGGCCTTGCAGCACGTTGCCGGCACGAACGCCCGCCCAAGCCAAGGCCATGATCCAGAATGTAGGCAGCACGATGAACATCGTGCCCATGACGAACATCAGGAGCAGGTCGCCAAAGGCATTGTTCAACCCCACCAGCGGATCGAAGTTAGTGTGCGGCCGGTTCCAGCCGAAGCCCCACCCATAGAGCGCATCGAGGATGGTGCTGTCGATCCAGCGTGCGAGTTGGAACCAGAAATCGGTGAAGAACAGCGCGAACTGCACGACGCTGACGGTGACGACCGTCTTCAGGTCATAGGTGCCGACGACCAGCACGAGCGGGATGCAGATGACCAGCGCCATCTTGAGCAAGGCAAGCACCATGGGCAGCGCCTGGCGCACCACGTCCATGGCGGGAAATGCGGCAAGTGCCCCGACCGCCATTCCTACGTCCCCCGTGGCCCGCGTCACGATGTTCGGCAGGGTCTTGTCGATCTGGCCTCCGTAGTCGGTATAGACCGAACCCTGGTTGAGCTTCTGCTGTCGCGGTGAGGCGATGGTACGGACCACCGAGTCGTCCACCTCGGTACGGCTCAGGAACCCAGCCCAGCCCGCCAAGCGATTCAATAGGCTGGGGTCCACCTGGCTCAGCAGCCGTGCTCGCAGGCCGCTGCTGCCATCGGCCCACCACTGCCTGCAAGTCGGGTAGCCGCCGCCACGGGCCACCTGCGCAAGCCCTGCGTCGCGAGCGTCGTCATAGGGCCATGACTCGCGCGCCGTGCTGGAGCGGTAGCTGTCGTAGTAGCCGCCGGTATCCGTGAAAAACCTCGAACCGATCCAGGTCACGTCGTTCATTTGAGCTTCGTCCAGCTCCGGTCGCGCCATGAACAATTTAGCGCGTGCAGGCCCGTAGCAGTCGTGTGTGAAATCGGCCACTTCCTGAGCCAGCACCGGGTCGTTGATGCGGGTAGCGTCGATCTCCATGCGCATCTGTCGCAGGTCTGTTCCGCACGGGATCGCTGCTACCGAGGCACTGGTGACGGCGCGCGAGAGAGCGTGCATGAAGGCCCACCAGACCGGCACCTTGGCACTCTGGTTGTTGATAGTGCTGAAGGACTGGGACCAGCCGGTATCCGTGGGCTGCGGCACGCTGACCTGGCATTGAGCCGAGCGCGAGCTGTCGTACTGAATGGTGTTGAGGTCCACGTCGATGAAGGGGATGCCGGCGAACATCACGACCACGATGGCGACGAACACCCGGTTCTCAATGCGTGCGGCCGAGAGCACGCCCTTATTGCCTTCGTCAGCACCCTCCGCACGGGCCTTGAGCCATTCCTGCACGATGATCGCCACGAAGGGCAGTGCGAATACCCCGCTGGATACCAGTACCGCCCAGATGCCGTTGTTGACGATCCAGGAAACCAGGGTCAGGTAGTACTCCAAGTAGTCGGTCGTGAAAAGCGTCATGGCTCGGATCTCCCCTCAGCCCTGCATCAACAGGCTGGCTTCAAGCGCCACGATGGCAACGACGCCGGCGATCTCGCTGCGCACCAGGCGGCGCCGCGCTTGCGCGTCGTCATCGCGCGCCAGCAGTCGGCGACGCATCCAGACCCAGCCGTAGGCCGTCGCGCCGTACAGGCACAGCCGCCAGATCAGGAAGTAACCCGCTGCTGCCGCCAGCCAACGCTCCCAGCCTGCGACGCTTCCGACGAGGTAGATACCAACGATGTTGGCGCCCACGGCGACGGCCGCGAGTACCACCGTCCACAGCAGCGCCTTCGCTGCGCGCCGGCTGAACACCCAGCGCGGGCGCAGCCAGGCCGCACGCATCGGGCTCATGGCCGGCCTCCCGGATTGCCCTTCTGCAACTGATCGAGGCGGTCAGGCACCGGATCGCCTTCGTAGATCCCACGCGAGCCCGCTGCGCGCGTGCCGTGGCGCTGGATGATCGCCATGGGCGAATTGTTTGCCAACTCCCGGCGCAGCTCCAGCTCGGTCTTGAGGTTGCGGATCTCGCGATCGAGCGTGTCGCTCTCGTGATTCACAGCTTCCACGGCGAGCTGGTTGGCCGCCACGTTGGGCTCTTTCTTGCCGGTCAGCAGCGTGCGTTGCAGCAGTAGCGCTTTCTCCAGCACCGACACCAGCGCAACCTCGGACGCCAGGCGCTGCGACAGCAGGTGCTGGTCCGGCTCGTCGCGCAGTGCCTCGATCACTCCGCGTGTGATGGGCAGCGACGCGCTGCCGGCCTCGCGCAGGTTTTCGGGCGTCGTGTTCTTCGCCTTGGAGACCAGGTCCTGGAGCGCCTGCAGCTTGGCATCGTACTCATCCTGGATCAGCGGCGTCAGCCCGACGCCGGGCACCGTCTCCGTCTTGGTGCAGGCGTCGCAGGTGCGCTGCTCCTTCTCGCCGAGCACCCGCGTCGCCCACTCGACGGCCGCTTGCGGCGTGGTCCAGGTCTGGCACGACAGGCTCGCGCAACTTGCCGGTGCGATTGCCGATGTGTCGGTCACACTGCGGCCATTGACCAGGTTGTAGCCCGCGCGGGTGACGTCGCCGACCACCTTGATCGCGGGCTGACCGGAGCCGCCGGCATTGCTTCCCCCGACCCAAGGCACGCCATCGTTGCCACGGCGCGTCTCGGCTTGCTCGACGGCCGAGACGGCATCCTTGCTCGAAACAGCATCGCGCAGTGCCAACCCCTCTGCCATCTGGCTCCAGCCGAGCTGGCCGCCGGCCGTTTCGGCCATCTTTTCGGCCATGGCGCGGCACGTCAGCTTCGAGCGGTCGAAATCCAGCCGCGCTTGCAGAACGCCGTTGGTGAGCAGGTTGTAGAGGCCCGGATCAGCCCGTTGGATGATCAACGCCGGCAGGGAGGCCGCAGCACTCGTAGCACTCTGGATCACCGAGGACATGATCTGCTGAAAGCCATTGGTCACGCCGTTGAGCTGATTTTTCAACGTGGTCTGGATGCTCATGTCACCGCAGATCAGATTGCTGTTCCAGCCGACACCCACGCCGAGCGAGCGCATGCCGGCTGCGCGACCCATCGAAACGGCGCTGCCGCCGCCGATGGAATACATGACGTCATCGCCGATGACGTTGCCGCTGGTCTGGTAGCCCAGTTGGCCCCAGGCCACGCCGCTTGCCAGAACCAACGCGCCGGTGAGCGCCAAACAGATCCTCTTGCCACGAGCCGGAGGGGAGAACTGCATAGAATCGAAACGCTTCATCGCGGCACCTCAAAGGAAATCAACGCTTCCAAGGAACACCTGCCCACGGCGTTCGCAGCAGGCGTACGGCCGCCAGAGCGCCCAGGCGTAGTCGCCTTGCTGGGCTTGCGTCAGGGAGCCGCCGCGCGGGAAGACCGCGCAGGACGAGGACAGAACAGGCGTGAGTTCTTGCCACTTACCAGTCGCGGCATCGCCCTCCATCAGCGCGCCAGCCGGCCAGTAGCCATCACGGGAGTTGGCAAGCAGCGGCTGGTACACGTGCAACTGCCCCCGGCGAGTGACGATATCTCCCGCACGCTGGGCCACCACGGCCCCCGATTTGTGGTCGTCGGTCTGGTGCAGGAAGCCGCCGCGGGGATACACGTTGCCCCAAAGGTTCATCGTGGTGCGTGCGCCGACCTCGCGCATGCCGGGAATCAATGCCTCCGGGTAGGCCATCTCGGGCACGTTGTAGCGCCAGGCAAGCGTGTCCAAGGTGCTGAGCAGATACGGCATGAATGCCGTTCCCGCGCCCTCGCAGAAGTAGCCCGAGGACGAAACAAACTGGTTGAACACCTCGACGCCGGGATGGCCGATCACGTCGGCGTTCTTGAATTTCGCGAGATTGTTTTCGTGATCCTCGTTCGTCGTTCCATCGCCGCCCGCTTGGGCGGACGGATTGGCCGTACTCATCGCCCGGACTTCGACCCACGGGTTCTCGCCTGTGTTGCTGTAGCTGGAGACGATCGCATCGGGGATGTAGTGGCGCACCTTGACAGAGGTGCGCACCGTGCATCCTCCCCAGGTGCAGTAGAGCCAGTAGCAGATACCCACCACTCGGTACTCCAAGCAATCGGGCGAGGCCACCGAGGCAACGATGGCGGTGGTGTTCAAGGCGTAGCTACCCGTGGCGCTGAGCAGCAGCAAGGAAGCCACGCCGGCCCGCATGCGGCGCATCAGGTCGAATGGTCGCGTCATGGCTGGGTCCTCCGACACTGCTCGATGCGCGCGACAGCGCGGGCCACATCCGGCTCGCCATAGACCACGTAGCGCTGATCCACCACGACAGCCGGGATGCTGGTGATGCCCAGGCTCCATGCGTCGGTGACGCCCTGGTATGCGGAAGCGATGCGGCGCTGTAGGTCGACGCCGCCTTGGTTCAGCCGACGCTTGACGGTGGCCGCCGCCTGTTCGGGGGCGGCGGGCAGTTCCGCAGAAAGCTCCGCTTCAATCCGGCGGGCTTCGTCCAACACGATCAGCCGCTCGCCGCCCATGGTCTTGACCGGGTGGTGGCAGTCGGTGACGACCAGTACGTCGGCTGCGAAGGTGACGGGGCTGAACACGGCCAGGGACGCCGGCAGCGCCACGACGAGACCAAGGGTTCGCCAGCCCGACGCGAACGTGGAAAAGGATGCCGGCATGTCGCGTGCCCCGAAAGTTGATCAGGGCCATAGTCAAACGCGAACCCGATGCCACCCCAACAAACAATGCGCATCGCGGGCTGCCCGCATACCTGCTTGTCCCGCGCCATAAAAAAACGGAGGCCGAAGCCTCCGCGAGGATCAATGAAGCAATGCGACCGTTACAGCAGGCCTGACTCCGCAAAGGAGAACGGGGAACCTTGGCCTACGATGATGTGATCCAGTACCCGTACATCGATGAGCGCCAGCGCGGCCTGCAGTTGCTAGGTCAGCACACGATCCGCGCTCGACGGCTCGGAGATGCCCGAGGGGTGCTGGTGCGCGAAGACCACCGCGGCGGCGTTCAACTCCAGCACACACTGTACGACGACACGTGGATAAACAGAAGTCGAGTTGATCGTGCCCCTGAACAATGGCTCGTAGGCTAGTACTTGGTGCATGCTATCCAAGAACACAGCGGCGAATATCTCGTTGGGTTCAGCGACCAGTTTCACGCGCAGATAGTCCCGCACGGCGGGCCGGCTGAGGCATGGCCCAGCTTTGAAGATCCGTTTTTCCAGCAGCACGATGGCCTGCTGGATGATCCAGTCCTCGTGCTGGGTAGCTACGGCGGAAAGCGACTCCACACAGGAGTCATTGATGGCGAAAGACATGGCGAACCTCCAGACGGTGAGATCGGAGGGCGCGCGCCCCCGAGGGCAAGCCCTCCTGGGGATGAGAATGAAAAGATGCATCCATCACCGCGATTGCGGTGACCGTTCGCGGCCAGGATGCAAGGCGAACGAGTCGCGGTCAGCGCAGAGGACTGCGCCGTAGCCTTGAAGACCGGGGCTACCTGGGCATGTCGCCGACGACGTCGGCAGGCATTTCGGATGTGGGTGTGCTGGTAGGATCGTCAGCCGCCAGCATGTCCATGGCTGACAGCAAGGCATCGCCCTCGATCGGCCCCTGCAGCAGGATGGCCTGGCCCGTTTGGCGATCGAGCAGGCGCAGCGACGGCGTGGCGGTTACGCCGCTCTTGGTGGCTTCCGCAGCCTGGGCGCGGATAGCCGCACTGGGCCTTTCGCTTGCCATGCACTGCTCGATGGCTGGCGTCGATTCGGGGTAGCGCAAGCCATCGGGCAAGCCCTGGCCGTCGCTGCGCGTGTGGGCATAGACCCATTCGATCGCCTGCCAGAACGCGACATGCCCACCTGCTTCGGCAGCGCATTCCACTAGGCGTGCCTCGGCTGACGCGGCCGGCTCGTGCTCGGCCAGCGGCTGGTGGTGCCATTGCAGCGCCACGTCGGTGTTGTTGCCGATCCACCGCTTGAGCTGCGGGAAATACTCCCGGCAGAACGGGCACTCCAGGTCAGCATAGAGCGTCAGCGTGAAACGGCCTTTGGGGTTGCCCATTAGCCAGGGCGGCCCGGCCACCGGTGCCATGCTGACCGGCGTGGGCGGCTGCGGCGGGGATTCGCCGGGCGACCTCGACACAAGCCAGATCAGCAGCAGCGCGACCAGCACAGCAGCCAATGCCCAGGGCCAGCGGGGCCGCCCGTTGCGGCGGCGGAACGCCTGGATCTGTATCGGAATGGAAGGGCGTTTCTGTTCCATGGCGTTCTCCGTCTTACGACAGTTCCAAGGCCGGCGACTCGATGCCGCGCGCCTGGTCGATCTTCTCGGCCACCTTGAAGGCGGCTTCCAGTTCGGTGCAGCCGTAGTGCTGCATGAGCTGGTAGCGCTCGGCCTTCTCTTCGGGTTCGGTCTGCGCCAACGCCAAGTACAGGCTGGGCGGCACGGCGCGGAACAGCACTTCCATGCTCTTGGAAAGGATGACGCCCTCGGTGAACTTGCCCGCTTCTTTGCGCGCCGAGAGCATCAGCGCTTTCTGCGCGGGCGAGAGTTCGCGGAAGCGTGCAATCTTCTCGACTTCATCGGGCGGCATCGACAGGCAGATCCACCACTCAATCATGTTGAGCATGGGCTCCGCGGCACGCGGCAGATCGTCGATATTTTGTGTAGCCAGCCAGAACCAGGCCCCTAGCTTGCGCCACATTTTTGTAATTTTTACAACGTAGGGCGCGAGCAGCGGGTTCTTCGTGATGATATGGCCTTCGTCGGTCACATTGATGATCGGACGGCCCAGGTACTGGTCGCGCTCGGCGATGTTGTTCACCGTGCTGATCAGGCTGATGTAGGCGATGGAGAGCTGTGCGTTGTAGCCCTCCCGTGCATAGGTCGCGAGATCCACCAGCGTGATGTCGGCCTCGGGCCACGGCGTGCCATCGCGATCGAACATCTCGCCGTCCGTGCCTTGGCAGAACATGTCCATCGCGTCCGCCATCTCCAGCAGCCGCACGCGCCGCATCTCGGGCAGCGTCGGGTCCTGGCCGCGCGTGCGCAGCGCGTTGCGCACGTCGCGTGTGAGCACCGTGCGTTTCTCGGCCACGCAGTGCTCGGCGGCATCGAGGATGCACTGGCGGATCAGCGAGCGATCGGCCCGCGTCATCCGGGCTTCTTCCTTGTCCTCGCCGCCTGTGATCATCAGCCGTGCCGTGATCTCCAGTTCACCCAGCACGTCGCGCTGCTCGTCCTCCTCCATGACCGAGGAATCGGCTGGCAATTCTTCATCCAGTGCATCGGCATCAAGCGTCTGCACGTTGCTGGGCGTTTCGATCAGCCGGCGAGCGTCGGCGAACGGCGCCAGGCTGATGCCTGAGCCAGGAGCCAGCTTGACGCGGTTTACGGTCAGACCCAGGCGCTTGGCGAAGTCGCTGAACAAGCCGAAGCTGTTGCCGGCTTCCACGATGAACAGCCGCGGCCGATAGATGGCCGTGACCTGATTCAAGAGGTTGTTGAGCGTTGCGCTCTTGCCCGAGCCGGTGGGGCCGAATAAGAACAGATGGGCGTTCATCTGCCTGTCCAAGCGGTTCAGCGGATCAAACGTGATCGGCCCGCCACCGCGGTTGAAGAACGTGTTGCCCGGATGGCCCGTACCCTGGCTGCGACCCCACGCCGGCGAGAGATTCGCCACATGCTGGGCGAACATCAGTTGGGTGAACCAGTTGCGCCGATCCTGCGCAGGGTTGTAGCAGCACGGTAGCCAGCGCAGGTAGCTGTTGAGCGGCGCAACTTCATCGTCCTCGCGCACGGGCTGCAACCCCGCGTTGAGCATCACGTTGGCGAGGTCCAGGCCGCGCCTGTCAAGCTCGGCTTCGTCGCGTCCGCTCAGATAGAAGGCCAGCGTGCCGCGGTAGAGCTTGTGCGCGCTGCCGATCAGCGAGCGCGCCTCCTGCAAATCCTTGAGCGTCTGCTCCGATGCCAGTGTTTCGCCGACAGCCTTCTTCGCCAGGTGATTCAGGTGCGATTCGAGGATGTCCTGGGGCGTCGCTACCATGGTCAGACACATCGTGGTGTCTTCGGGCATCCGATCGAAAAGCGTGTTGATCGCATCGCCCTTGCGGGTTTCGCCAGTCAGGTGTCCCGTACCGGGCGGCATGCGTAGTCGGTCGGTGACCAGCACACGGTGCGGCATGCCGTCAAAGTACCAGGTGCCGTGCCCGGCATCGGAGCGAGGCTGACCGAAGAACAGCCGTTGGCTGAAATCTCGACCACTCGCCAGCTCGATCTCGCCTTCCTCCACCTCGTCGGGATAGCGGGCCAGCGCATAGAAGCGCTCTCGATCCTCAGCGCTTGGCCCGAGCATCGTTGGGCGTGGGTTGAACCACCGCAGCAACCAGTCGTGGACGTCGGCCGCGACCATTCGCCGGGCCTGGATGCCGGCATTCGCCAGGCCGCCGCACAGGCGGTCGCAGACGATGTTGAGCATCTGCTCAGGCGTCTGGCCGCGACGGCTCGCCTGTCCGCTTGCGCGACGATAGACCACCATGCGCACGCGCCGTGTCTGGCCGCGCCAGCGCAATCGCGTGACCACCGTGTCCTCGAACATTCCACCCGGCTTGGACACCGCGCGCAGGTGGTGATCGAAGAAGCGTAAATAAAACTCCGTGAAGGCCGTTCCGCGGGCTCGCGGCTGCACGTAGTCGCGCAGGGTCTGCATGTACTGGTCAAAGCTGGGCTCGTCCTGGGCGTAGAGCTGGAGCACCCAGGGGTTCTCGTCCAGTTCATCGAAGCTGTCCTGGAGCGCGTTCTCCAAGGCGTCGCGGGCGTGTGCGAGCCAGCCTGGCTCCCGGCCCTCGGTGCCCAGCGGCACCAACTCGAAGAAGGCCGCCACCGATTGCCCGTCCTCCAGCAGCATGGACTTCGACTGCGGCAGGAACTCCACCCACGGCAGTAGTTCGGCGAACGACGGCGCGACGTCATACAGCGCCTGTTCGTCCGCCACGGTCGCCGGCCTGCGGCCCTGGACCGTTGCACCGGGTTCGGGGATACCGGCCTGGCGCAAGGCTTCGACGTGGCGCTGCCAGCCGTCCGGCTGCTCGTCATCGCCAGCGCCGAATGTGGCGGGCTTCGGCCAGGGAAGTTTCCAGCGCATCAGTAGTCCTCCACGCGCTCGCCCGGCATGGCGTACTGCACGCGCTGGTACAGCGGGAAGACCGTTGTGTAGCCCGGAACCGGCACCGGGTCCGTTCCCGCCAAGTGTGGGTACACGTACATGACGAGATCGGGATTGGGCAGGCGCTGGAACTGGCGATAGACCTCGTTGCGCGCCGTGCGCGTGTAGCGCATCTGCTCGACGGGCGCGGCCTGCACGTCGGCCTCGGTCAGCGGCCGGCGCACGCTCTGGCGCGCATCGAGCAACTGCCTGCGGGCCACCTGTCCCGCGCCACCGCCGCCGTCCCCGGCGTTCTGCTGCCAGATGTCCATCATCGTGCTGTCGCCATGCGGGAGCAGCTTTTCCTTGCTGGTAGCGCAGCCACCGAGCACCGCGACGGCGAGGGCCAGCGCCAGGCCCTTATTCAAGTTCGAGAGCATGGCTTTCTCCTGCGCGGTGATCGACCTTGCGGCCTTCGGGATCGAAGTCGATGGCGAGCGGCTTTTCCAGGTGGACGGCGACCTTCGCGCCGGGCTGGACATAGACGGCGGCGAAAGCCTGGCCGTACAGCTTGTTCACCCAGTCAGCCATGTCGCGCACGCCACCGGCCAGGATGCGGCCCATGGCTTCATTGCCCGAGATGCCGACGCTGCCGATGGAGCCGTCTGCGCCCAAGTAGGACATCTGGCCGCTGTCGCTGTCGATCAGCGAGGCGACGCCGGCACCGGCCGCCGTAATCAGGGCCTGCGAGCCGAGGTACTGCTGGGCGTTGCTGCGGCGTTCACCGCTGACGCAGGGGATGCCATATGGGTCGCTGATCCAGCCCAGGCCTCCACTTTGAGAGTTCTGCTGCTGGTTGTTCTGCTGGTTGCCGTCACGGTCCTCGGGGACGGTGCGAACCGTTCCATCGTGGAAGACGAAGGTGATGCTGCGGACCTGACCACGCACGCACGAGAGTGTCCAGTCACCCGAGGCGGTGCCAGAGAACACGGCACCGGCCACGTCGGGAGTGTCGATCCCATTTGCGGTCAGGTTGTCCGGCCCCACCAACACCTTGAAGGGATATGGGTCGTTGACGGTTCCGTCGATCGGCACGCGGCCGATCAGCGCCGTCATTGCCACCGATCCCATCAGCGTCGAATTGGTCGGCACGGTATAGACAGGCTTGGCGCTCTTGACACCTGCGGCGCGAGCGCCCGCGTTCGCTACGGTTTCCGCGGTGGTTTCCAGCGTGCTCTGCGCCGGACCGAAGCTCGTCGGGAAGCTCATATCGGCGCTGGACGATGCGCGGCCCTCGGCTTTCTTCGCGTCGTCCGGCTCCACCCAGCGCATGCCGCTTTCCATGCCGGCCTCATCGCCATCGCGCAGTCCCAGACCCACGGGCAGATCGGCATGGCCGCCGCCGCGCCCGCCGATGCTGTCCAGCCGCCGCTGCAGGTCGGCGAGCAGCCCCTCGGTCTGCTGGCGCTCGCTGGCCGCCTGCTGCTGGTCGCGGCGCAAGTTGGAGCGCTCGGATTCGAGTGCGGAAGTGATGCGCTGATCGATCGAGTTCTCGCGCTGGCGCAGGCGCTGGTTTTCCTCGCGCTGGGACTTGTTGTCGGAGAGCGTGGTCTGAAGCTCGGTGCGCAGTTGCTTCACCTGCGCTACCAGCGTTGCCACGGTGTCGCGCGGGGTATCGCCTTCAATGCCCAGCGCCTTCATTTCTTCCGGCGTGAGCTGGGCACCACTATCCGCAGCGGGCGGCGCCGACGTGCTTCCACCGGAGAACAGCCGAATGGCGATGAACAGCACCAGCAGGGCCACAGGGATCATCAACCACTTCAGGAGTCCGTTACTGCGCATGGCGGGCCTCCTTGCTGTCCGTGAGGTCCTGGGAACTGGCTTCCGGCTGCGGCAAATGCACGGCCGGGTCGAAGCGGTTGATCGCCGGCAGCAGCGATTGCGCGAGGCCACGCCCACGTGTCACCAGGTACAGGACGGTCGTGTCCTCGGGCGTCCCACGCGGGCCGAGGGCTTCGTGCTGGAAGGTGGCGGTGAGGAAATCGCCTTGCAGCACACGCGGGTCGAGGGTGATCCAACCGCTGCTGCTGTTGGTCAGGCGCACGGCAGTGACCCACTGGTCTTCCAGACGCCACGACGCGAGCGCGACCGCGCGCACGGGCTGCGTCGGCATCAGCGTGCCGAGGTCGAGGTCACGGCGCAGGTTCACCCGCATGACGCCGGGCAGCGGCTCCACGGTGCGCAGCGGGGCGTAGAGGTTCTGAGCGGCGAAGCGCGTCAGGACAACCGGCACCGGGGTTTCGCGCCGCGTCGCCCGCACGCCTGCCTGGTCCTGGGCACGCGCCGGGGCCTCGTCGGCATCGCCGGGCTGATCACCATAGCGCGCCGGGGTGCTGTTGCCCTCGACGATGCGCACTGGCTCCAGCTCGGCTTCCCCGTCCTTGGCTGGCTCGGCCGCAATGTCCAGCAGGATCAGCGCGCCCGTGTCGGCGTCCTGCAATTGCAGCCGGGTGGGTTCGATCGGCTCGCTGGCGCGCAAGTACACCGCGCCGCCCGCGCTCTGCACTCGCAGGCGCTCGCCGACGCCCGCTGGCACGCCCACGCGGACGTTGCGGTCGATGAACACGATGCGCTCCTGGCCGACCTTCAGCGGCACCGCCAACGGCATGCGTTCCCAGCGCAGGATCTCCACCGCTTGGACAGCAGGAGCCGCGGCCACGGCCAACAGCCCCAGCAGCGTGAGTACAGGATGCTTCATGGGGTTTCTCCTTGGGGCGCTTGCGGAGACAGGCCGCCAGACGCCGGGCGCGTGGGTTCCGGCGTGCTGATGCGCTGGGGCGCGCCCTCATAGCAGTCGAGCGCCAGGCCGAACGGGTTGCGGGCAGGATCGACGTCCACCCGCGTGACCTTCACGGGGTAGCGCACCAAGGCGCGCTTGACTTGCTCGGCGCCGTAGTACTCGTCGGCGTTGATGTCCAGCGTCACTACCCAGTCGCGGTCGGAGACCACGCGCACGCGGGCCGTGGAGTCGTCGCCGTAGCCGCGGCCGGGGATTTCGTAGATGCCGCGCACGCGCTGGCGCAGCTCGCCCGTGCTGCGGCGGTAGTCGTAGTCCGCGCGCAGGAAGGCCTGGCAGGACGGAGTGAGGTACGGCGAGAGCGTGTGGAGGTTGCGCGCGTAGTCCTCTTCCCCATTCGTCGGCCAGCGGTTGAGTGTCTGGAACACGTAGAACGTGAACGCATAGACCGATTCGGGCGGCACTTCCCACCACTTCCTGGTGCTGCCGGAGCGCAGGTCAGGCGGAACGTGAATGGTGAGATCGCGCGGAGCGCTCCACCAGCCGCCACCCATGACCAGGGCGACGATGATCAGGGCACTAGCAACCAGGCGAAGCGTCTTGATGTGCGCCTGCAGGTGAGTGATCTCGTTCTTGAAGCGGCTCATCGCGCGCTCCTTCGAGTGGTCCAGAAGCCGGAGCGCGAAATCAGCACATGGCCGCCCACCCAGCCCGCCATCAACGGATGGCGCGTGGCGATGCGCCATTGCAGTTGCCTATACAGCCAGGTGTCGGGGCGCCCACGCTTGAGGCGGCGCAGGATGCCGCCGCCGATGAACACGCCGAAGGCCACGCCCAGGACGAGGAATGTCGGCGCGATGGCAATGGTGCGGAACACCCAGGAAAGCGGTGCGCCGACCAGTAGGCCGGCGGCGCCGGACAGGCCGCAGCAGATCCACAGCTCGTCGGCGGTGAGGCCCCGCACAACAACGGGATGGCGGTTGAGCCGGTGCGGAAGGAACGTGACGGTCCCGTCCGCACGGACATGCTGCTGCTCGGACATACCGGCCTCGCCTTAGAGGATGCCGGTGGCTTCGGTGAGCAGCCAGATGCCGATCACGAGCAGGACGGCGCCGATGGCGACGGTGAGGCCGAACTGGCCCCACGTCTTGCGGCCGGTGTGGATTTCCGCGTAGGTGCCGTAGGCGTGGTAGCAGACGCCGATAAACATCGACGCCACGACCAGAAGGGCCACGAGCATGATGATGTCGTAGCCGTAGTTCCTGATCGTTTCCATGATGCCGTTGCCCGTGCCGCGGGTCGGGTTCTCCAACTGCGGCAAACCCTGCGCGAACGACAGTGCGGGTAGCGCGGTGGCGCCCAGGGCTACGGCGGCGCGCTGGGCAAAGCGGGAAGTGAGGATGCGGTTTTGCATGGTCATGCCTTTCGGGTTAGGAGAGGAGGAAGATACTCAGGACGAGGTATATCGCGATGAAGCGGATGCAGACGCCGAGGAACTGGCGCTGGTTGAGGCGGCTCTCGGACCACCCCACGTAGGCCGTTCGGATGGCCCAGACGCCCCAGACGAGCAGGACCGCGAACACGACGCCGACCAGGACGGTCGCCATCGGTGAAGGCGCGATGCCGCTGTTGGCTTGAAATGCCGAGACCTGGGCGCCGTTCATGGCTTGCCCTCCGCAGTCGTCGTCGGCGATGGCTCGACGGCCCGCTCGGCGCGGTAGTCGCCGGCCAGTTCGGAGGGATCGCGCGGCTGGGCGCGCGACGGCGTGAGGTGGTCCTGAATGCCGACGCGCACGCGCGCCAGGTCAGCCAGGAGCCGCGGGTAATCGAAGTGGTAGCGCTCGCCCGGCTGGATGGGGGCATGCGCAGCGCTGTCGGCGACGGTGCGCTCCAGCGCGTCGAGCTGGCGCAGCGCGGCGACCAACTCCTGGCGTTGCGCCGGGGACTCGGCCAACGCCATCGGGGACTGGCCCAGCACGAGGGCCGTCACGAGAAAAGTGGGCACGCCGCGATGCGCGGCGCGCAACCAGATCGGAGCCAACATCGCGCCATTCCTGTGTGATCAGCAATGGCCAGATCCTGGAGATCAGCGGTGTTTTAGGCCGCAAATAATCCGAACTGGCTCGTTCCCCTATTGAAGCGGAGGCGAATGACAGCGGCCGAACGGCCGAGATCGGTACCCCGTTTCGTTTATTGCGCTTTTCGTTTATTTCGACTAACATGCGGCTCGCAACCCGTTTTCGCCCAGGAGATACCCATGACCGTTACTGCCCAATCCAAGATGACTCTGCCCGCCGAGGGTGAGGTGAAGGCAGCCGTGCAGGGGCAACGCGCCTTGGCTGCCTACCTCGCGACGCAGTTTGAAACTCAGCACATCCAGATTTTTGATGACCAGAAACAGGCGCACCAAGTCGAGCTGCCGACCTCGGCTTTGCGTTTGTTAGTGGACATCTTGGCCGAACTGGCCGACGGCAATGCTGTGAAGGTGGTGCCTGTCTATGCGGAGCTGACAACACAGGAGGCCGCGGACCTGCTCAACGTGTCCCGTCCGCATTTCGTCAAGCTGCTCGAAGATGGGGTGTTGGCGTTTCATCGGACTGGCAAGCACCGCCGGGTGAGATTTGCCGATCTGATGCAGTACAAGGAGGCGCGTGAGCGCGCGAGCGAGCAGGCGATGGCTGAACTCACCCAGCAGTCGCAAGAATTGGGAATGGGGTACGAATGAGGCATTCCCCCTTCACGGCCGTCTATGACGCATGCGTTCTCTATCCCGCGCCGCTGCGGGACTTCTTGATGTGGCTGGGGCTGTCCGGTCGGTTCCGAGCGCGCTGGAGCCAAACCATTCACGAGGAGTGGAAGCGCAACCTGCTGATCAATCGGCCCGATCTCACCAGGGCGCAAGTCGACCGAACGTCTGACCTGATGGATCGTGCCATCCCCGATGGATTGGTAGAAGGGTACGAATCACTCGCGGCCGGTCTGACCTTGCCAGATCCGGACGACCGCCACGTGCTGGCCGCCGCCATTCGCTGTGGGGCGAGTGTGATCGTGACATTCAACCAGCGAGATTTCCCGAATGAGCTGCTGGCGCCCTACGGCGTCGAATCGCAGCATCCGGATGAGTTCGTGGACAACTTGCTGGATCTGGATGCGGCTGCAGTCGTCTCGGCCGCACAGCGCCAGCGTGCCCAACTGAGGAACCCGACGATCGACGTCGATCGCTATCTCGATATCTTGCTGCGCCAAGGCCTGGTCCAGACCACCAAGGTGCTTGCCAGCTACCGCACCATTCTCTGACCTGTTGAGACACACGGATGACCAAGAATCCCCCGACGGATGTATCCCTGCCGAAAGGCATCCACCGAAGCTGGAAGCTGCCGGACGCCTCGCTGGGCGCGCTGTGGGATTCCATCGTGATGGACGAGGCGCGCAAGAAGCAACTGCTCTCTCAGGCGATCGTCAACTTCACGGTACGACCCAAGGTGGAGCGCACGGTGTTGCCGCTGCATGGTGTGATTCTGCTGGTGGGACCACCGGGAACGGGTAAGACATCATTGGCGCGCGGCCTGGCGCAACGTGTGGCGGAATCGTTCCCTTCGGGGAAGTTTCGTTTGCTTGAAGTCGATCCTCATACGCTGACCAGTTCTGCGATGGGCAAGACACAGCGCGCAGTGGCGGAACTCTTCTCGCAATCTATCGCCGAAGCTGCCGCGGTGGGGCCTACCATCGTGCTGCTCGACGAAGTTGAGACTCTTGCCGCGGACCGATCGAAGCTCAGCCTGGAGGCCAATCCCGTCGACGTCCATCGTGCGACAGACGCGGTGTTGGTTCAGTTGGACATCCTTGCCGAACAACACCCGCATCTGTTGTTCGTCGCCACCAGTAATTTCCCGCAAGCGGTCGACAGCGCCTTCATGTCTCGTTGCGACATGGTGATGGAGGTGCCGTTGCCGGGCAAAGAGGCATGCAAACAGATACTCATTGAGTGTTTGAAGGGGCTGGCCAAGACCTTTCCGCACATCGGCAAAATTGCCTCGGGGGCCCAGTTCGACGCTTGCGCCGGCGGATGCGTGGGGCTGGACGGCCGCGCCATCCGAAAGGTGGTAGCAAACGCGCTTGCCGCAGATCCCCAAGTGGCAATCGATCCCAACAAGTTGTCGATCGATCATCTGCGCAGTGCGATCGGCCAAGCCAAGCAAGCGCGTCTTCAAGGAGGGAAGCAATGATGACCACTGTCGTCAGTCGAACGTTCCGAAGCAGCCCGCATCGCGATGCGTTGCAAACCTGGGACGCTATTGTTGAGCTGCTCACACAGGGTAAAGAGAGTGCCGCTCGCACGGAACTCAAAGCGGTAGCTGGAGTAGCGGCCAGCCTGATCACCGATCAGGCACCCAAGGGTGCGCCCATCGTGGCGACCTGTGACGGGCCACGAACCCGCATCTACTGCCTTTTCGACGAGGATGCCATCGATGGCAGCGATGCCAGCGAAGACGCGCTGGGTTTCGAGCCGCTGAAGGGCGACTGGGCGGTGTCTCTGCCGTGCCCGAAGGACGAACTCACCTGGGTTCAGGCGTCTCTGAAAAAGCACAGCACACGCATCGCTGCGAGGGACATGACCCAGGGCATCGCCACCGACGAACGGTCCGCCGGTGCACAGGCGCTTTCGCTCGACCTTGGAGGGTTCCTCAAGTCATGAGTACCGTCGCCACCTACTCGTACACGCATTCGGTCACGTATGTGACGGACAACATCCTCAAGAGCCTCAAGGACATCATCCGGCTCGGTGGTCTGGATCCCGAGTTCTTCGCCGATCGATGGGAGAGCAACACGCGCGCGATCAAGACCTGGCTCGGAACTGGCGATCTGCGAAAAGTCATCCTGGAGGTCTATGACCCAGCGACAGACAAGCTAGTTACTCGATGGGACATTGACATCGTGTATGGCTGGTCGGATGGAGACGGCAGCTTCTGGACAGATACCGAACAATTGAAATACGCGATCAAGAAGGCTGGACTGCTGCCTTCGCAGGCCAAGTACAAGCTCTTGCTCGACACGAAGCCAGAACGTCCAGATGTGGACGGCTGGAGCAAGGGTAGCTACCGGTCAACCGATGGGATGGTCAAGCAGAGCCTCGGCTCGACCGTCGAACACAGTGGCCTGGCGGGGCAGGCCGGATATTGGAGGCAGCGCTGATGCTATCGATCGATGAAGCTTTCCGGAAGTTCAAATCGCGCCTTGAACTCAACGAGCGCGAACAGAAGAACGCCTCGCAGCGCCAGAATGAAGTGCGGGACTACCTGCAGACCAAGTTCGGGATCGCCCGCAGCTTCTTAACTGGCTCCTATGCGCGGTACACAAAGACCAAGCCTCTGAAAGACATTGACATCTTCTTCGTGCTGAAGGATTCGGAGAAGCACTTTCACGGCAAGGCCGCGTCTGTCGTGCTGGATGACTTTCATGCGGCGTTGGTAGAAAAGTATGGTGCTGCTGCCGTCCGCAAGCAGGCGCGTTCGATCAACGTTGACTTCGGCGTACACATCGACGCTGAAGACAATACTGACTACCGCGTGGTCAGTGTGGATGCCGTGCCGGCATTCGACACGGGAAGCGAATACGAGATCCCCGACTCGGCTTCCGGAAAATGGATCAAGACGGATCCTGAAGTCCACAAGGAGAAAGCAACGGCGGCGCATCAGGCCTACGGCAATGAGTGGAAGGGTCTCGTGCGCATGGTGAAGTACTGGAACAACAATCCCAAGCACGGTACTGACAAGCCGGTAAAGCCATCTTTCCTCATTGAGGTCATGGCGCTGGAATGCCTCTACGGTGGCTGGGGAGGCTCGTTTGATCGCGAGATCCAGTCGTTCTTCGCCACGCTCGCAGACCGCGTCCACGACGAATGGCCCGATCCTGCAGGTTTGGGTCCGGCGGTCAGTAACGACATGGATGCCGCACGCAAGCAGCGAGCGCAGGAATTGCTGGCGCAAGCGAGTCGCGACGCAGCAATTGCCATCGACCACAGCCGGCGGGGGCGTAACCTTGAAGCGCTTCGTGCTTGGCGCACGCTTTTTGGACCAAAGTTTCCATTGTCCTGAGTCTCCGGCCCTCCCGCCATTCAATCGAGGTAGAGCATGTCTCAATGGTCTCTTTCCCAACTGCTGTCGTCGTTGCATGACGATATCCAGCAACGCCTGTCTGTGGTGCGCAAGAGCTTTGCGCATCCGGGCACGAAGGGCGATGCCAGTGAAAACGTCTGGATCAGCATGCTGGACACCTATCTCCCAAAGCGATACCAAGCGGCCAAGGCGCACGTAGTGGACAGCTTGGGAAATTTCAGCCAGCAGATCGACGTCGTCGTCTTTGATCGGCAGTATTCGCCGTTCATTTTCACCTATGAGAACGAGACGATCATTCCTGCCGAAAGCGTGTATGCCGTGTTCGAGGCCAAGCAAACCGCTGACGCTGCGCTGGTCGCTTATGCGCAGGAGAAGGTGGCCAGCGTGCGCAGGTTGCACCGCACGAGCCTGCCTATCCCTCATGCCGGTGGAACTTATCCGGCCAAACCGCTCATTCCGATACTAGGCGGCCTGCTCACCTTCGAGAGCGAATGGAGTCCCGCCCTGGGACCCTCGATGGATAAGGCACTGAAAGCCGAGATGGCCGATGGGCGTCTTGACGTCGGTTGCGTTGCCGCCCATGGACACTTCTTTCACGACCCTGCCAGCGGAAACTACAGCTACATCAACGAAAATAAACCGGCCACGGCGTTTCTGTTCAAGCTGATCGCCCAGCTCCAGTTCAGTGGAACCGTTCCCATGATCGACGTGGAAGCCTATGGTGAGTGGCTGACGAAGTGACGGCGCGTTCGGTGGGTGTTGGCGGACTGTAATTATTAAGGCTGAGTGCTTAATCATGGACCACCGTGCGCGCTGAACGACAGCACGCCATGAAGATATAGGCCGCGATCATCAGGCGACTGAGTTGTAGACGGCAGATAACAACACTAAGACGCGACTCAGAGCGTCTGTCTGTGTAGAGGAGGGTACATGGCAAGCATTCATTCTGAATACCAACGTTTCCTGGTGCACTTGGCGCAGCGGCAGGTGCACGACGACGTGCGCCGACTCGCGCGCTTGGTACTCGACCACCTGCAGCCCCTTGCGGAGGTGGGCGCTGCACGACGCGGGCGATCCACGCGCCTCGCACCACTGGCTGTTGAGCATCTGGCGCAGACGCCCGCCGCATTCGACGGAGAGTTGGGTGACCCCGAAGCCGGGCCGGCCCTCGGGAGATTGCATCAGCTCGACGTCGGGCCGTTTCGGGGCTTCATGCGTCAGGAGACATTCGACCTCAGCCATGACATCACCCTGGTCTACGGTGCGAACGGCACTGGCAAAAGCAGCTTCTGCGAGGCACTGGAAGTCGCGATGCTTGGCTCCATCAGCGAGGCGCAAGTCAAACGGGTGGACCAAAGGATCTACTGCAACAACGCTCGCCTGCGTCGTCATGTCGCGCCTGTCCTATCGTCCCGGGCGGAAGACCAGCCCCAGGCCGTCCAGCCTGATGAAGCCGAATACCGCTTCTGCTTCATCGAGAAGAACCGCCTTGACGACTTTGCCCGCATCGCCGCGCGGACGCCGGGCGACCAGCGGCAACTGATCGCAACCCTGTTCGGCGTGGACCAGTTCAGCGAATTCGTGCGGGGCTTCAACCCTTTGCTTGATCAGGACCTGATGCTCGCCGGTGTCCAAGCTGCGCAGCTGGCACAACGCCGCGTACAGTTGGCGAACTCCGAGCAGACGATCGCCGCCTATCCGCAGAAGATTGCTGCGGTCGAGGCCCTGGAGCAGGCTTTGGCGCAGCGCATGTGGCCTGGCGCGACCTACCAGGCCTGCGTCGACTGGCTGCTCGGCACACCGCAGCAACAAGGGCGGCTGCCGTACGCCCAGGCACAACTGGACGCCAACCCGCCTGCCATTTATGAAGTGACGCAGGCCCGTCTGCAGGCGTTGCTGGCAGAGGCTTATCGGATCCAGGGACTATGGCGGGCGTCCTCCGGGCAGCTTGCCGCCCGCGCCGGCGAGGTGTCATACGCGAAGCTCTACGAGGCCGTGTTGGCGCTGGCGGACGGGGCGACGGCTTGCCCCGCCTGTGGAACTGCACTGGCCGCTGTGGCGCAGGATCCGTTCGCAAAGGCACGCGCGGGCCTGGCGCAGCTTGCTCAACTGGCTGCCCTCCAACAGCAGGAGACCGGACATCGCACGCAGTTGAGCGAGGCGGTCCGAGTTCTGTGGGAGGAGATGCGCCGCGTGGTAACGGCGGGTGCCGTTGCCTGTCCGGCCGAACTACAGGGTGCTGGCCTGCCGCTGCTGCCTCCCGCTGCGGCCGGCAATTGGCTTGGTGCCTGGGTCGATGGAGATCGGCGTGCTTGGAACGCTCTGCTGCGGATCGCTGAGATCATTGAAGGGGTCGACGCGCAGGCGCGGGAAGTGCATGCCCAGCGCGGCACATTGGCACAGGAGCGAGATGGCCTACAGCAGCACCAGTTGGAGGTCGAACGACTGCGCACCATGCGGGGGGGGGCCGATCAGGATCTGGCCACTGCCCGCCAGACCGTCGCCCAGTTCGAAGAGGCGAACCGCGAACTGATCGAGGTCGTTGCTGCGGAAGTGGCGGTGGTGGCGCACCATCAGCGGGTCAAGGTTGCCTACGGCGGCTTTTTGCCCGAGATTCAGGCCTACCTTGCCGCACTTCCAGGTGTGCTGCTCCAAGGGCTGGGAGAACAAGCGCGCCAGCTCTACAACGCATTCAACCGGGCCGATCCGCCCGGCGATCTGCTGCACGCGCTGTGGCTGCCAGTGGCCGAGAACGGCAAGATCGAGGTGGAGTTCGCTGGGGAGCCGGGTGTCCGTTACGAAGCGTTGATCGTGTTCAGCGAGGGGCACATCAAGTGCCTCGGCCTGGCGATACTGCTCGCCAAAAATATCGCGCAGGGTTGTCCCGTCGTCATCTTTGATGACGTCGTCAATGCGATCGACGACGACCACCGCGACGGCATTTGGCGCACCTTCTTCGAGGATGGCCTGCTCGACGGTAAGCAGGTCATCCTCACCTCGCACGCCGAGGAATTCCTGCATCGCATCCAGCAGGAGCTGGGCGCCCGGCGCGCTGGCGCCATCAAGCGCTACAAGTTCCTTCCTCACCAAGGGGAGCACGAGCTTCGCGTCGACGGTGATCCGCCCACGAAGAATTATGTCCTGCTGGCGCAGCAGGCGTTGGCGGCCGATGAGAAGCGCGAGGCGCTGCGGCAGGCCCGGCCTGCGTTGGAGAGCCTGACGGACCGTCTCTGGACATGGCTGGGACGTCGCGCCGATGGTCGAATCGAGATCAAGCTGGGTGGTCCTCGTTCACCCTGGGAGCTGAACAACAAGTGCGCCCAGTTGCGATCAGCGGTTGATCGGATCGCGGCGCAGCACCCCGGCGCGCCGCAGGCGGTCGCAGCCCTCGTTGCCTTGCTCAACGTCAGCGGCAGAAGCATCGAGTGGGGTTACCTCAACAGCGGCGTGCACGATTCGCAGCGTGATCATGAATTCGACCGAACTACCGTTCGGGTCGTTGTTAAAGCGGTCGCAGCCCTGGATGCTGCGCTGGATGTCTTGCAGAGACGCTGAATGCCTAGAGGTACTTCTTGAAGGTGCCTGCGGTCAGGCTGACGGCCAGTCCCAGCAAAGCGGCGCTGGGCAGCAGGATCAGCAGCGGATGAACCGAGATCGGCAAGGCGAGGTACGTGATCCAAGGCAGCACGGCGAGCGGCATCAGGCTGGCTTTCGCGCGGTGGTAGATGAAGCCGGATTCCCGGCCCGCGCCGAACCGGCGCACGTCACGTCGCACCAGGCCGTCGATCAGGCCGACGAATGCCGCCGTGAAGATCAACGGCAGCGTGAGCACCAGGACCAGTAGCCGCACAAGGAAGGTCAGCGTCGTGAACGCCGCGGCGATCAGGTAGCTCTCGGTCCACAAGTAAACCTGGCTGATGTAGTAGCGGAAGTTCCGTGTCTGGCCCTGGCTGGGCGCGCGAGCGCGCTCGGCGGTCTGGCTCATGCGCTCCAGCAACCCCGAGCGCACGAACACCCATTCGTAGCCGGTATCGATAAGCTCGTGCGCCGTCCGTCCCGGCTCCTGCACGACCACGCTGCGCGTGAAGTGGTTGGACAGATGCCCCAGCTCGTATTGCAACATTTGCTGGGAGTGCCGCCAGCCCTGTTCCTTCCAGAACAGGTGCATGCCGACACACTCCACCACGATCGAGAACAGCAGCGAGCCGATCAGCACGCCGAGCAGCCTGAACGGCAAGGTGATCGTGCCAACGATCAGGCCTTGCCGACGGTTCTGTTCCCGCTGTGCGGTGGCGGCGGCGTCGCTCACGGCGCGGCCTCGTCGCCGGCCGTGTTGTCCGCGCCTGCGGCGGGCGCCTCGATAGCTACCTCATCGAGCAAGTCATTGGGCAAGTCCGCATCCTGCAAGGCCGGAGAACTGGTGAACTCCCACCACTGTGTGGCCTCGGTATAGCTCTGGCGCATGTAGCTCGCGAGCTGTTGCAGATCCTGCGGCATGACTTCATCAGAGTCAGGAGCCGGCAGCGGCATCCTGACCTTCCAGAGCTGACCGCCCTGCAGCAGCGCGAAGCACTGTCCTTTAGGCAGGCCGACGATGTGCGATGGCTCAATCATCGGCACGCTGGACATGCTGATGCGGTCCTGGGTATTCGACGTGAAGTCGGTCGCACCGCGGATGTCCGAGCTGTCGGTCGCGCCGGAGACGATGGTGGTGGTATAGACCTCGACTTTCGGCAATTGCCGGGTCAGCAGTTCGGCGGTCGCCGTCTCTCGGACCCGCAGCATGAACAGGTTGTTGAAGTTGCCGATGACCTGACCAGCCTTCGCGCGATTGCCGATACGGGCTTCAATGTCCGAGAGCGTTTGCGTGTACGCGGTGACTTGCATTCCTGCGCCGCCGCCCTTGTTGATGAGCGGCACGAATTCGTCTCCCATCAATTCATTGAACTCGTCGGCATGAACGTTGATCGCCACGCGCGTGTCTGCTGAGGTGCCTGGCAGGCCATCGTCGATCCCGTGTTTGTAGATGTGCCCGGCCACCGATACCAGGTCGGAGAACATGGAGTTGCCGACTGCCGCGGCGACCTCGGCGTCGGACAGCGCATCAAGACCGACATAGACGACGGCGCGCTTCCTGATCACCTGCATCCAGTCGAAGATCGGCCTTGGGTCGGCCAGGTCGGAGTAGTTCGGGGCCAGGAGCTGGGCGATCTTGCCGCTGGTGAGCTTCTCCAGTAGTGGCAAGAGGCTGGCAACGATCTTGTCGAAGTAGGTCTTGTCGTAGCGAACTGCCGAGCGCAAGCCGTCGAGCACCGGATCGTAGTTGCGCGCCTGGGAGAGGTACTGCTCCAGCGCCACCACGCGCTTCTCGCGTCCGATCATGTTCCTCGGGATGTTCTTCTCGTTGAGCTTGGCCTCGATCTGGACGATCACTTCCCAGGCTTTCGGCTCGGTCTTGGCGAAGTAGTGCTGGGCGTACTCGATGAACAGCGCGTCGATGTTGATGACGTGACGCTGGATCAGCACGTAGTCCGGGCGCTGCCCCAGTTCCACCAAGGCGCGGGCGACGATGTTGACGAAGCGCCAGGCGAACTCCCTGAAGGCGGCCGAGTTGCCCTCGCCGGAAAGCTGCCCGGCGATGCGCGTGGCGACTTCGCTGATGCGCCCAAAGCGGCCTACCGCGTTGTAGCGCGCGGAAATCTCGGGCCAGCCAAGGTGAAAAACGTAGAACTCGCCCTCGCGGCCCGCGCGCTTGGCTTCGACGTACATGCGCTTGAGCAGGTCCGCATCGCCCTTGGGGTCTATGACGATGACGACCTCGTGTTCGCCAGCGGCGTTCTTGCGGCGGATGTCCTGGATGACGAACAACTCGGCCAGCCGCGTCTTGCCCACTCGCGTGGTGCCCAGTACCAGGGAATGGCCGACGCGCTCTCCGAGCGGCAGGCTGACGTCCACCTCATCGGGTTCGATGCCGTGCAGCCGCGGCAGGCCGCCTACGGGCGGCAGCGGCCGCACAGGATTGAAGGGCACGTCCCAGCCCGCGAGCGCAGGCAGCCGGGACAGCGGGAACGGCGCGAACTCCAGCCGTTCTTCCAAGCGACGCGCCAGCCGGTACGCGGGTGTCGGCTCGACGTAGCGGCGGAACTCCGGCCGGTACGTCTGCATGAGTCTATGAGTGTGCTTCTGCTCCCACAGGAACCCGCGTCCCACGAACAGCCGCTGCTGGCTGACCGGCACGTCCTTGCTCGTCATCACGTAGCGCGGCAGACGACGGATGTTGCGGCGGTAGCGCAGGATGACGCGGGCATCGCGGTAGCGGATGGCTCCGTAGGCGCCGAACGCCAGCGCACTGCCGAGGCCCATGGCCGGGCTCAGCGCGAGCGACCACGGGGCCACCAGGGACAGAAACGCGGCGCCTGCACATGCCGCGACGGTGTATAGCTCCACCGCGGGACGTAGCAGCACCTCGACCGGCTGTTTCCCCGACATGGCTTCATTGCTCGATGCCGGTGGCCGTGATCAGCGCCGGGTAGTGCCGCAGGCCCAGGCGCTCGGCCAGGTCGTCGCCGGCCACGGAGGCGAGTGGCACGCCGGGAACCAGTGCGCGCAGCCGTGCCAGGGCCTGCACGGTCTCGACGTTGACCACTAGGCCGACCGCGCCACGCTCGCGCAGCGAGGCCGCATGGCGGCGCAGCCAGACTTGGGAAGCCTCGTCGTCGCCAATGACCACGAAAGGCCGCAGGCCCGGTGCTTCGATCACCCGCCGCGCGACAGTGCCGGGCGTGAGCTTTGCACTGCGCACCGGCAGCATCGCGGCCTCGTCCGCAGGTGTTGCGGGAACCTGGGGCGTCGGGATGAGTGAGCGTGCCGGACCATCGCCGCGCGGCCGGAGGTTCAGGGCTTCGTAGTACGGCAGCGCCGACGTGCCGCCACGGTCTTCGACCACGGTCAGCGGCTCGGCGGCCCACGACGCCAGCGGAAGGGCCGCCAGCAACACGGGTAGGCCCCGCAGGGCCAGATGGGATTTCGTCATGGGGAGGTCTCCTGGCGCGCGGCGAGGACCGCGGCGGTTGGGCGTGCGCCCTGCACGCGGGCAAGGTGGCGGGACACGCTGCGCCGGTAGCGGGCCGCGGGCTCGCCACCGGCGGGGCGGTGGTAGCGGCCGATCGCCTGCAACCAATCCTCGCCGGGAATGTGCTGCTCCTTCAGGATCTCGGCGGCGATGGCTAGGTTGCGGTACGGGTCAAGCAGGTCGCAGGCGCTTGTGAAGCGATGCTTGTGGTAGCCCAGGTTGATCTGACCCAAGCCCGCATCGATGCGCGTGTGCGGCGTGGCACGCATCGCCTGCTGCAGGCCCGAGCAGGCGTCGGCGCGGGTGGCGAAGCGGCGTGACTGGCCGGCGACGTTGAGGGACCACGGCCACGGGACGATGCGCCCGTTGCGACGGATGCCGCTCTCCTGCAGAGCCACGGCGTAGAGCACCGTCGAGGGGATGCCCGCACGCTGGGCGGCAAGCTGGTAGGCCGGCGGCGGAACTTCCTGGGCATGGGAGGCGCGGGCGTAGAGCCCAGCAGCGAGTGCCAGTGCGCGCAACAACGCCGTTAGGGCTGGCGCTGCCATTGGCCGTTCACCTCGCGCACGACCGCGGGCAAATCGCCGGGCAGGCCCAGCGACAGCCAGCGGCCCCCGTCGTGGTTGAGCGTGATGCTGCCGCTGCGCACCCGTGCTGCGTCGATCTGTGCGCGCTTGGCCCAGTCGCGGATGCGCGCGTCGTCCTGGCGGCTGCCGACCATGTACAAGTCGAACTCGGCGCCCGAGGATTGCAGGCGCTGCACGAGCTGCCCGCAGGCAACACAGCCGTCCTTGACGAACACCGCTGTGCGGCCAGAGCCGCGCGTGGCGCCAGCGACAGGCTTGTCGTCAGGCAGATTCACGCGCTGCATGCCGGGGTTCAGGCGCTGCCAGGCTTCGTCGTAGGCGCGCTGGTAGGCGAGCAGCTTCTCGACGCGGTGCGATTCGACCAGCACTTGCAGTTCTGCGTAGCGCCGCCGTTCTTCATCGGTGCGGGCCTCGATGCCCAAGGCCGATAGCGGGTCCAGGTTGGGCGAATAGATGCCCAGCGGCCCGTCCATCAGTTCGCGGTAGCGCGCCCACTCCTGCGGTTGCAGTCCCCAGTTGCTTGCCACCCGGTCATCCAGGGTGCGGGCGACCAGCGGGCGCTCCTGGCTCTGCGCATTGCGGGCGGGAGCCGTGGCCGGCTGCTGCGCCCAGACGGGCAACTGGGCGGACGCCAGCAGGAGCGCGGAAAAGATGATCGACCGCTTCATGTGATGTGCTCCGGTCAGGGAATCGCCACGCGGCTTGTCTGGTCACCGGCCTGGAACACTGCGGCTTTGCCCTCGATCGCCTTCAAGCGCCATGGGCCGACTGCATCACCTGGCAGCAGCACCTGAAGCTGGTCGGGCGTGTAGGACCCGGTGCTCGGCGCGACGGACACGCTGCGCTGACCGGCGCGCAGTTCGGCGCCGACGATGCGGAACGGCAGTGGCGGCAGTTCCGGCTTGGCGGTGGACGGCGTGCTCGATGTGCGCTGCCGGGCGGGCACCGCGGCACGCCCGGCGGTCTGGCGCGCCTTGATCTGCTCGATCTCTGCGCGCAGCGCCTGAAGGTCGTCGGTGGTTGCGTAGCCGCTCAGTGTTTTCTCAACCTGGGAAGCGCGTGCTTCCATGATCTGGCGGGTGTCTTTCAGGTCTGCCGTCGTTGCAGACGCAGGACGCTGCTGGATGGCCTGGATCGTCTCGGCCAGACCCACCGCTTGCGCTTCGAGGCGTTGCATGCGGGAATCCAGCCGCTCCTCGTTGGTTTGGTCGTTCATCGCCTGGTAGCCCAGGACCGCGAAAACGCTGAGGCAGATCAGCCAGAGCCACATCAGGCTCTGCACCACCACGGCGGCGGTTGAGCGCTGGGCAGGTTGCGGGGCGTTCATGGCTGGCCTCCTGAAACCGAAGGCGCCAGCGGGAACGTCTGTACCGCCTCAGCGGCGGGCGGCTCGGGCGCGTGTTCTGCGGTCGCGCTGTCGCCGGACCGCTCGAAGCAAATCTGCCGCGCCCGGTCATCCGCGTGCAGTTCCCAGGCCGGACCTGCCAGGGTGAGCAGCGCATCGCGCAAGGTCATCGGGCCGAGATGCAAGTGCGCCACCGGCAGCGGAAGTGCGTACAACTCAATGACGGCATGCGCTGTCTCACAAAGCCGGTAGCCACTGCGCTTGAGCACATGCCGTAGCCCATCGCCGACAGTGGCGCGGGCATCTTCCGGCATGGAAACGTCGATGGTCTGCAATAGCAAGTCCCGCTGCGCCGCCGTGGGTGCAAGTTCGACCAACGTGTAGCGGCCGTAGCGCACGACGGGAATGAATTCGGGTGCATTGGGTTCAGGAGCAGCCGAAACTTCCTCGATGGCATCGGGAGCGTTTGGCACAGTCGTCGCCGCGCAGCCGCCAGCCAACACTGCCCAAAGCAGGCCGAGAAATCCCGTCAGCAGGCGGCGTTCGGGATGGTGAAACCAGGGTGGAGAGGGGCACATGGCACGTCGTCCTGAAACATCGAGCCCTCACCATCGCCGCTCGGGTCGCGAGCAGCAGCAAACAATGCGAACCAGGCAGCGCCCGATTTCCGGACAGCCTTCCTCCAAAGAAAAAGGCCCCCGAAGGGGCCAGTGAAAGCGCAGGTCGGACCCTGCCGAATCAATCCCGAGCCAGCTTCAGGCCGGGATCGACCTGTGCCGGTTGGGCATGCGCCCAGCAGCGCACGAGCTGGCCATTCTCGCCGAGCGGCCGATCCGCCACCGCCGCCGAGTACTCTTCGGTGTCGCTGGTGTCGTAGCAGACGACCTTGATCTCGCCGGTATCGCAGCGGATGGAGTGGATCTGGCCGTCGGTCATATCGATCACGACGACTTGCGGGACAAGACTCAGTTCGCGGGCGGCCGACAGGATGGGGTCATATTCGGCAGCGTCGAAGCAGACGAACGGCCCTTCGTACCGGGCTTCTTCGGCCAAATCCTTGGCTTTGTAGTAGTGGACACCCTGGTCGTATTCCTCCTGGGTGATCCTGACCTTGAATACCGGCATGTCGGGGGTGCCGGAGGCATCGACGCAGGCGACCGCGACTTGCATCTCGATCTTCCCGCCATCGGCAGGTTCGGTAGAGGGGCTGGTGGCCTGGCCCTGGGGTCCTTGATCGGCCATGCCTATGCGCTCGCGCATTTCGTCGACGAATGCCTCGGGGACCATCAGGCCATAGCGCGCCAGGCGCACGGGAATGTCCTCTGCACCGAGGTTTCCATCCTCGATTCGCTGTTGCATGAGGGCGGCGATCTCGGCTTCCAGCGCATCACGGTCAGTCGCCGAGGGCACCACGGATACGTTGATCGACCAGATGTCCACCTCCGCTGCGGTCTCGCCGGTCAGCAGACCCTCGCCGATGGCGCGTTCGCACATGCGTTGTAGCCGTGCCAGCATTTCCGGCGCGGCTTCACCGTTGAACAGATAGGTCACGTCCAGCGTCAGGCGAGCATTGACGGTTTCGGGCGTAGCTTGGGTATGAGTATTCATGGAAATCTCCTTGGGATGGAAAAAGCGCAGCCACGACCACGGAGATCGTGGGCGTGGCTGCAAGGTGGAAACAACGGAAAGCCGGCGGCACTAGGCCGGCGTTGGCATGGGATCAGGCGGCGACAAGCTGCCGGGCCAGTGCGACCTCGACGGAATCACCATTCTGGTTGAGCACATCCAGCCCCGATTCGGGTACGTCGCCCGAAGTGGACTGCGAGACCATGATTTTCTTGGCCATCAGTTCAAGGCACGTCATCTGCGAGGAACCGGAATAGCCGAGGTAGATCACGCGCACGGACTCTTTCTGCCCGATGCGCCATGAGCGGCGGGCCGCCTGTTGAAGCGAGTACACGTTGTAGCCCGACTGCATGAACACGATCGTCGGAAACTCCAACAGGTCCAGTCCCGTTTTGACCAGCTCCGGGTTGGTGATGAGCACATCGATGCCACGGTCCAGTTGCTCGGCGATCCAGTCCTCGCGGCGGCTGGCATCCACGCTTGCGCGCAGCACCGCCACCCGAAAACCTTCCTGCTCCAACAACACCTTCAGGCGCGACGTGGTGTCGCGCGTGCCGGTATAGACCGTATAGGCCAGGACCTTGCGGCCCTGCGCCTTCTCCTCTTTGCAGATGTCGATCAGCTCGCGCTCTTTCGGCGTCACCTCGAACTCGTTGAACTGAGGCGGGACGAACGCCAAGGTATTGCGCGTGCGCGGATGCACCACGGTTTCCGATCGGAAGCAGCAATCCGGCCAGGCGAGCAGCACGTTGAGCACCACACCCAGCAGCGTCGTATCGCGTCGCGCCAGAGCCTGTTTCAGCTCCGCGGTCAGCCGACCCGCCAGGTCGCGGTAGGCCGCGGCTTGCGCCACGTCCATCTGGACTTCACGAAACTCCTCGTCATACGGCGGCAGGACGTTGCCGCCGATGTTCTTGAGCTTGAGAAAGATCGTGAACGGCAGGATGCACCGCAAGACTCCTTTCGGCCCGAAGCCGGGAGCCTTGACCGTGCGCACCGATACCTTGGTGCCCCTGGCCGTCTTGTGCGCCGTGCCGGTGCTTTCGGAATAGATGTCCTTGAGGACCCCGTGGTCCCTCATGAACGCCATTGCCGCCGAGGTCATGCTTCCGCTCGTGGTCGGGCGGTAGCCGTCTTCGATCATCCGTCCAGGCAGTGCTCGGAATAGCAGGTAGAACAGGTCATCCCCGTAGCCGCCCATCAACGTGCCGGTCAACAGCAAGGTCTTGCGAGCCTTCGCCGCCAGCACGCCCATGGCCTGGCCCTGGGCGCTGCCGCCGTTCTTGTACTCGTGCGCCTCGTCGGCGATGAGCAGGTCGAACGTGCCTTGCGGCAGGTAGCGCTTGATGAACTCGGACGGTTGGTAGCCGCCCTCGCCGAAGCCGAACTCCATATTTGCCATCGCCCGTTCCATGCGCGTGGCCTGACGGTCGGAAAACACCAGCTCGCCGTTGCCGTCCATGAGGTTGATGAACTCATGGATGTTGTCGCCGAGCATCGAGGCCAGGAAGCCGTCGCCGAACTTTTGCATCAGCTTCTGCGCGGTGACTTCCCCGATGGTGGGGATACGCTTCAAGGCTTTGAGGACGGCCGAGGACTGGTCGCTACCGGCCATGCTTCGCGGACGAAGCAGCGTCCACAGGGGCGCGGCGCAGTGGCTGCACTTCCTGCGGTACTCCTCGGCTTCGAGCGCGACCGGGTTGACCGGCTCGCCGTCGAGATCGGTGATGACCGTGCCGCAGTCCGGGCAGGCCGCCACGACGCCGTGACGGGTGCGCCGCTGGGTGAAGACAGGTTTCCAGTGGAACCCCATCCGCATCCTGACGCGCCCCAGGACAAAGAACTCCTGGCCCGTGGGCTGCACACCCAACTGCTCGCGCAGCTTGATGAGCTTGACCAAGGTATCGGGGCCGTTGAGCACCCACACCTTGGCGCCAGCCACCGTCTCCTGGATCTCCCGCCGCCACTTGTAAACAAGGTGCGGTGGCGAAAGAACCTGGGTACGGCGAAAGCCTTCGGCGTTGAGCACGGCGGCCGTGGCAATGCCGATGGTCGTCTTGCCGCAACCCATTTCGCCATTGACGATCGCGGCGCGTTCGCCACGGTCGATCAGCAGCTCGGCGGCGGCATTGACGACTTCGGCCTGGGCCTGGAAGAGCTTGCGCTTGAGGCTGGCGACGACGAGTTGCCGATGCGCCTGCGGTTGGCCGGTATAGACCGGCGGGTTGGCGCTGTTGAGGGCGTCGAGCAGTTCGTCGCCGAACTCACCGACGAAATCCTGAAGGCTCAGGGTCAGAGGGGAAGATTCCGCGTCGAGCAGTTCGCCCTGTACGGACGTGGCTTCGGCGGTGGTGGTTTCGAGATCGAGGGACATGGTGATGCTCCAAAGAAAATTGGGCATGCACCACCCCCAACGGGGCGATGGCATGCCCCGTGGTGGGAAAAGGACGGCGAACCGTTAGCGGTGAAGAGCGATCAGCGGATGGTCAACACCTCGCCCCGTGTAGGGGAGCCAGGCGTCATGTCCCACGCGCGGATGACAGGCACGAACTTGTCTGTGAGGATGCGGGTCTCGGCGATGGAGCCGTCTTCGCGTTCGGTGAATTCCCGCTGGAGCGTCTTGTCCTTGTGGGTGTCACCTTTGACGACGAGCACGCGCCCGGTCTTGGAGCGCACAACCCCCGAGATCGCGCCCGCGGCCAGAGCCAGGGCGAGATGCCAGTGGGACAAGGCCCGCGCCGGAGGACGCAGCGACTGCTGCGCGGCCCCCAGGTGCGTGTCCTGCGACGGCCAGAGGCCTTGCAGCCTGCCAACCTCGTCGGCGAACTGCTCGGGCTCCATCGTCACGCGGAAGAAGTGCTCCGGTTCGGCCGGACTGGCGGGGACGATGTACGGCAGGAACGGCCATTCGCTCGGCAGTTCCTCGGCTTCGACCTCGCCTTGCCCGACCTGCAGCAGCAGGTTGCGCACGGCCTTGACGCCATCCGGTGCCTGTTCGCGCTGTCGAACCCGGCGGCCAAAGATCACCACCTGCTTGAACTGCGTTTCCACCGCTCGGTAGATGCGCAGGTCCGTGTAGTGGCGTGTCAGCCAACCGACCAGCTCCGCGTCGAGCACGTAGCCGGGGACGATGAAGACCAGCGCGCCGCCGTACTGCAACAGAGACAGCGAACGCTGATAGAACAGCTTTTCGAGGCGGGCACGGCCCTGTCCCTGATAGCCGATGTTGCCGTTGACGTCCTTGGACAGGTCGCCATACGGGGGATTGAGCCAGAGCAATCCGAAGGACTGCTTGGAGACCATCGTGTCCATCAGGTCCGCGTGCAGGCAGTGATCGACCAAGCCGCGGGCATGGCGTGCCCGCTCCGCATCGAACTCGACGGCGAACGCCTTGGCGTGCTCGCGCCCGAGGGCATGAGCGGCTTCGGCGATCGCCACGCCTTCACCTGCGCAGGGATCGAGGATGCACATCGGCCCATCGCTGGGCATCAGTGCGTTGAGCGCTCTTTCGAGCGTGGGTTCATCGGTGGGGTAGTACCCATTCTTCACGAAATTGCGGGCGAGCCGCGGGAACATGAGGGCCATTGAAGTCTCCTGGTTGGCGGGGATGAAAGACGGAAGCACGCCGAGGCGTGCCTCCGAGGGTGGGTCAAGCCGCTACCTCTTCCGGTGTCCAAATCTTGGCCGGATAGGGATAGGCGGTGAGCGCGTCACTGCGGATCAGGGAGCCCAGCGCCATGGTCAGCGCCGGCACGTCGATGGCGAGCCGATGGCCTTCCAGCGGCCCGAGGGCAAACGGAAGGCGGGCCAGCATCTCGCGGCTTTGCAGCAGGTCCAGCACGGTCTCGCGCCAGTGGTCGAGCAGCGGCAACGGGCAGGTGTCCTGCACCAACATCCACAGGCGGTCAAGCCGGTGGGTGCTGTCGCGTGACAGCAGTGCCAATGCGCTGGCGTTGGCCTTGTCGGGCTTCACGCAACCCCGGTCGAACAGCCACACGTTGGACAGCGAACCGAACAGCGTTCGCCGGTAGGCGCGCGTGATGCGCTTTTCCAGGCGATCGACGTTGCCGATGAACACCGGGACGCTGCCGCCCTGGTCGGTGATGACGTGGAACTGGTCCAGTCCCTGCTCGTCGCGCCCGAGGGTCAGGCGAGCGAGGAACTGCTGGACGGCGGTGTCGCGCGCCCAGATGGACAGGAAGATCAGCTTGCCCTGGTCATCGCCGACGCAGGCGTCGGCCATCACGTCCGGGCATTCGTCGATGCGGTACAGCGTGGAAGAAGTATTTGCGGGCATGACGCTGGCGCGCTCGGTCTCTTGCGGTGCGATCAGTTCCGCGATCAATTCAGACCGCGATTGGGGAGAGAAATACCAGCCCATGAGCTGCCTCCTGAAAAAGTGGAGCCGGAAGGCCTCCCCGTGGGGAGGAACCCCCAGCGGGTGATGAAATGCCGCGTGTGCGGCGATGGAACTCAGTGCAGCCTATGAACCGCATCCGGCCGGGCAGCAGCCCAGTTCAATGCCGTGTGAGCAGTAGCCATTCGCGGCATTCCAGTCCTGGGTTTCCTGCCGTTCGGCAGGTGTTGCGTAGTCCCATTCCTGGGCTGCGATTTCCAGCGCTTGAATGCGCTGGTCTTCCGGCAATCGACTGGTCTGCGCGTCGATCTCCGAACTGAAAAGCGTGACCCAGTGATCCCAGGACAGGCCGCAACCACGCTGGGCGTGTTCGGCAGCCGTCCTGCAAAGAGCCCGCCACGCGGTTTCATCCAGCGTTAAACGGGGGGTATCGCAAGCGATGGTGGACATGATGAAGACCTCCAGAAGAAAGCCGGGGCCTCCCCCGCATGGGGAAGGAGCCCCGGCGGGTGGATGAAGAACACCGCGGATGCGGCGTCTGCGATCACGCAGGTTGCAGTTCGGCCTGGCGGCACCATTCCTGCGTCTTGAAGTCCAGCGCGTAGCCCAGTTCGCCCAGGCGGGCGATCTGTGTGCGGAGGGCGCGGCGGTCGATGGTTGAATCCAGTTTCACGGACTCGCCCAGCGGCCACAGCAGGCCGAACTGCGCGGCGTCGCCGTCTTCGATGCTGCCAGGGGCAGCGGTCGCGGCGGGCGGTGGCGCATCCACGCCGAAGGGGGTGGTATCGACCAGCGGGTCAGCGGACGCCTGCACGGGTGCAGGTTTGGCGGGCCTGGACGTTCTGGCGGGCTTGGCCGGCGTTGCCGCAGGCTGCGTCCCCAGCTCTTCATCGAGTGGATCGACGTCCTGGGTGGCGAAGCTGCGGGCTTCGTCACGGCTCAGCTTGTCGATGCCGTTGAGCGTCATACCGTCCAGGTTGGCACGGATCTCGAACCGCATGCCGTCGCCGACCGGATAGGACTTCGGGAAGATGTAGCGGATGACGAATTCCCCGTCGTATTTTCCCTCGGGGTACTGCTCCAGCTCTGCATCCTTGACCGCGAACTTGCCGATGGGGGTGACAAGGCGGCCGACGGTGAACGGGCCGTTCTTGCCGCGGATGGTGCGCAGCGTGAGCTGGCCCGGGACGATGATGGGCGATACCGATTGCTCGGGCGCCGATGTGACTGCCATGATGGTTCTCCTTGCGAATAGGAAAAAGGCAAGGCCCCGCGAGGGGCCATGCCGGATCAGAACGAAGCAGCCAGTGCCGGCTCCTGCTCCTCGACCTCACCGTCGGGCTCGCGCTCGGCAGGTTGGTCGGCAGCGGTGTCGGCAGCACCATCGGCTTCGGGCGCGGGTGCGTCCTGGGCCTGCGGAGCTCCGGCTTGCGCCTGGCCCGTCGGATAGACCTGGGTGCCGTCGATCTTGATCAGACCGATGTGGACCAGTGTCGATTCCAGGTTCGCAGCCGGTTCCCCGGCGCGCTCCCCCTTCGTGCGGATGTACGGATCGATCTTCATGTCGTTCAGGCGGAAGGCGATCAGTACCTTGCGATCCCCCTCGATGGCCTGGACGCATCGGCGAACCAGATGCTCGGCTTCGGGGGTGGCGACGATCGTGTCGAAGTACCGATACTCCGGTTCATCGACAGGGCCGCTTAGCGCGGCGATGGAGCACGACAGGAACGGATCGCCGTCCTTGGGGGTGACGTCCTTCGGACGGTTGAGGTAGCCGATGCCGCGGGTGATTAGTTCGTGCTGCTTGATCGAGGCCAGTTCGGCCCGGTCGATCAGCTCCGCCTTGAGCAGTCGCGCCTTGAGGGAGGCGCCGGCCTTGCCCTTCTGCTCACCCTTGTCACGGATGTAAGGATCGGCCCGCAGATCGCCGGTGCGGAAGCGAACCAGCGGGCGTTGCTTGGGATCGTCAACGCCGATGTAGCGCTGGACCAGCTTCTTGGCCTCGGCACCCGAGACCTTGACGTCGAAGTAGCGGTAGGCCGGGTCCTTGGCGGAACCGACCAGCGCGGCGATCGTGCATGCCAGGAAAGGCTGCGCACGGCGGCCGCCCCGGACAGGCACCTCGCGGGCACGCTGGATGTAGCCGATGCCCGAAGTGTGGATGTCGAAATACGATTTCTCGTTGGACGTGGTGTTCATGGTGAATCTCCATTGGGATGAAGCGGAGACACACCAGGCCCACGCATGCGGGGAAAGGTGCGTAACCCCGCGGTGGGTTGATAAGGCGAAAAGCATCCACCACCGGATAGGCCGGTGGTCGTTCGCAGATGGATGCGGTGCGAGCTGGCTCGGTCACGCAGCGGGAGCTGCGCCGCAACCTCGAAGACCGATGGTTGCCTGGCATGTCGCTGACAACGTCAGCAGGCATGGGGTCAGGATGGCCGGGCCTCGCGCGCGCGAGAGCAATAAATCGGCATCCGGGCGATTCCCTTTGTTCATGCTGCCCGGCGCGTGCCACAGGCATTTGGGGCCACACAGGTGCTCGGGGGTATCGGCGCGGGGGCGGCTCGGGCGGCTCCATGCGCCGCCGCCGCGCATGCCGACCAGCCGCCAGCCGGCGGCGCGCAGACTGGCGCCGCCTTCCTCGGGCAAGGTGTAGGTGATCAGGCGTGTGTAGCCCAGGGCCTTGGCCGCCTTCCAGGCAGCGCCGTAGAGCTTGCTGCAGGCGTTCGGCGCGCCATCGGTGCAGAGCCTCGTCACTTCGAGGGTCCAGCCGTCGTCCAGGTGTCGTGCGACAGGGCGGTCGACGATGGTCACGCCGCAGACGCGGTCGCCACAGCCCAGCGTGACGGCCAGAGCGAACTTCGCTCCCTGTACCGGACGGTGGTGGCGGTGGTGCTCCTGCACAAAGGCATTGGCGGTGCGCAGCGAGACGGGCCGCAGTTGCAGCCGTGGCGAATCGTGCATGGGGTTGTCTCCGTTGGCATATCGGCCAAACAAGCCGACGAGGCAGGCCTTGGCGGCTGGAGACGAGCGCGCACGCGCGGAGATGGCCGCGGTGCAGAGAAAAGAAGTCCCCCGGGGTGCGGGGGCTGCGAAAGACGAGCGGCGGCCTACGTGGGAGGCACGACCCGCAACGACAGGTGCGTGGCGGTGGCCGATAGCATCAGATCGTCCGCGCTGTGCAGGATGCGAGCGAATACGCCGTCCTTCGGGTCGAAGTACTTGGCAAAGTCGTCGCCACCCAGCTCGCGTTGGGCGAGGTGCCACCAGTCATCGAACGGGTCGGTGTCCGGGTTGCAGCCGACCGCGTAGGCCAGCAGCTTCTGACGTCCGTCCGGGCGGCGCTCCCCGCGCTCGGCGAGGAAGTACACGCCGTGGTCCTTGACCAGGACGGCGCGGCACTGGTTGGCGATCGCTTCGGTTAGTACGGGGCGCAGGTCGGAGCCTTTGAATCGCAGTGACATGGATGAAATCTCCTGGATGGAATAGAGAAAAGGCCCTCCACCCGGATGGATGGAGAGCCTGTGGGGCACGCGGCTGGACGGGTTGAAACGCCGGGGCTGGGGCCTCGGGTCAGCCGTGGAGCCGCCTGGCTTCGTTGCGAGGCGTCATGCCGGGACGGCCTGGCGCTGGCGGGTCGCCTTCGCGTCGATCACGCTCACGTTGATCAGGCGCCAGCGCCCGTCGTCGATGAGCCGCGCCAGAACTTCGCCGAGCATGTCGAAATACACCTCGTCATGCCGATCGACCAGTTCGCCGTCGCGACGCAGCTCCACCACGTAGGTGTCGCCACCACGGTCGTAGAGGATCGTCACCTGGCCCTCGAACTTCGCGGTCGAGACCGTGAAGTTGATCGCCGGAGGCGTTTCGATGATCTTGGACGGCTTGGGATCGACCCAGGTGAAGTCGCGGGCGCCCGCATCGACCAGCATGTGGGTGATGCGCCGGAACCCGTCGGGCGCCGGCATTTCCTCCAACTGCTGGATGAGCTGGCCCAGTTCCATGCATTGCGGCTCGGGGATGGGCAGCTTGGCCGGTGCGGAACCAAGGATGTGCGTCTTGATGGTGTAGGGTTTCCCATCCGACGTGTACTCGGTGCGCTCTTCCGGCGTGTCCGCGCGCAGGCCGTCGAAACGGCGCCGTGCGTAGGGCTGGACATGCACCTTGGCGCCCTCGCTGGGAACGGCGGTGACCAAGTTGGGATCGAGCACTGCGAACTCGCTGGGCTTGAGCTTGACGACGATGGCGTCGTCGTTGGCCGCGACCACCTTGCCGTCGAAGGGCTGAGGATCGATGGCAAAGCCCAGTGTCGAGGACTGCGGCTGATCGTCGAACACGCGGTACTTGAACGACCGCACGTTGCGGGGCACATGGCCTGCGACAAGCGAAGGCATCAGGGTCTTGATGAGGGAAAGGTCCATGGGAATCTCCTTGAGGAAGAAACAAGGGATTCCCCGCCCGCAAGGGAGAGGTCCCTTGTGGGTGGCGTGGATGGACGGGTACGTCCGTAGGAAGAAACGACCAGCACGGTTTCCCGCACTTGCAGCCTCGAAGGTCTCGGCTGCCTGGGCATGTGTCGGCAACACCGACGAACATGGGGATAAGCGTGGCCCTGGAATGGGCGGCCCGCCCGCATGAAACGGCACCGCACCACACCCGCTTTCCTGCGCTGCGGGCAAGAAAAAGCCCCTCGAAAGGGGCTGGGTGGGTCAGGCTTCGTACACGAAATAATGTTCGCGTTGACGCGGGAAGAACACGTGCTTCCACGTGTCGCCGCTTGTGTTGCCACCGTCGAACACGACCATTTCGTAGTCGTCAATGTCGGTGTCCACCAGATCGGCGCTGGCGATATGACGCATGTGCAGCGTGCCGCTCGTGCGCTCGAATACCAGGATCTGGCCGATGGCGTCGTCCTGGCTCATGGCGTTGACGCAGGCTCCAAGCTGGTGCTCGAAGTCGGGTGCGGGCGAGATGAGGTTGGGGAACATGAGGTTGCTCCAGTGAAAATAGACCAGCCATGCCCCTGGCGGGGAGATGGGCTGGCATCGGAGGGAAAGGAGGAAGGCTGGCGCGTCGCGCGTCAGCTAGGACTCGGCCAGCGGCAGGCCCGGCAGCGCGGGTGCGTCGGCGTCGAGGATGAGGATGCGCACATCGGCCTGGCCAGCCAGTTCAAGGATGTTCGCCAGATCGTCCGGCATGCCCTTGTTCTGGTGCTCCTGCCGAAGCTGATCGGCGGTGATGCCCTCGGGCTGCTCCAGGTTCTTATCCGTCCAGGGCGTGGAGATCAGCTTGACGCCGATCGCCGGGCTGTACGGAACCCGGAAGACGATGAACAGAAAGGCCTCCGGTGTGGCGAGGTCTGCCAGGTTGGCGAGGTACTGGCCGGTTTCCTCGCTGATGTGTGCGCTGCTGATTTCCCAGCACCGGCTGTAGTGGCTGGTGTCGAAACTCAGGCGCTGCACGACTTCCTGCGCTGCCTCTGCTGAATAGGTGTCGCCGACATGGACCGGGCGGCCGTCGAGGTCGTCGCCATGGATGGCGTAGACCACTGCACCCACCACGCCTTCGCCGCTGACGCCTTCTGCGGTATCGCATTCGGCCAGCACCTCGGCACTCACGGGTTCGGGACCATTCCTGACCACGGCGAAATCGCTGGTGACGATGCACGAGGATGAAATCAGTTCCTCGTGGGAAAAGTGCTTTGACTCGCGTGGATGATTCGCCAGACATGCGGGCTTTCGTCGTCGTAGCCGATGCACAGCGTGCGGACGATTTTCAGATTCCAGTAGCCGCGGAGAAAGGGATTGGGTTTCTGGGACATGGGAACTCTCCAGATTTGAATAATGGGGCTAATCCCCGCCACAGGGAATTGGACCCGGTGGGTTGAAAGTGGAAAATGCGTCAGTCGGCGCTGATCGTTGGCGTCTGAACCAGCCGTTCGGCGATGCGATGGCGCACATTTAGGCGAAATTGCTCATCGGTGATGCCGGCAAGCAGGTTGGCGGCCTCCAGCGCGATCAACGCTGAGGCCTCATCGATGTCGGCGGCCAGGATGGTGTTGCGCAGTTGATCGCCGAGTTGAAGCGCCTGCGAGGACGTTCTGAAGACCTGGACCTCGCGGCTCAGGTAGCAGCCGTTGCCGCCGAACTCGAATAGCCTTGGCTTGCTGCAATACCAGCAGCCCTCAAACTGGATGGCGGTCAGGTTATGGCCGTCATCGAAGCGGGTAGCGATCAGAAGCAGGGCTTCCAGGTCGGCGCTGTCCTCGAATTGGTGGTGCTCGATCAGGTTCTCCAGCTCCCGGTCCTGGTCAGCACGGAAGTGCGCGGCCAGCCGTTCAAGCAGAGGCGGAATCGACAACTCTTCGTCGTCGGGCATGGGGATGCCGAGGTGTGTGGCCAGGTTCTCCAGATCGTCCAGCACATCTGTCCAGCGTGGATCATTGGTCTCGGCGATCTGGGCGATGTAGGCCTGCCCATTGCCGGGATGGTGCTCGTCCAGCCTGAAGGCGCCGAACAGTGCCTGGATGACGGGAGTAACGCGGTCGAGCACGAGAACGCCCGTGCCTTCGTAGTAGTTGTTTGCCATGCTGGCTCCTTTCGGGGAAGTGAGCGGAGCCAGCCCATGCGGACGATGGCATCCGCGGGGAATAGCCCAATGCCGTTGGCATCGGGCGATGGGGAAGAAAAATTGAGGGACATGGCCTTATGGGCGCATGTCCCTCACGGGGGATCGGGAGGACAGTGGCGTGCCGGAGACCGGCTCACCAACCGCTGTAGTTCACCAGCAGGTCGGCGATGACCTTGCGGCGTTCCAGATCGAGACCGTCGAAGTCCGACAGCCCGTGGAAGCGGCAGCGCTTGAGCATGGCACCGCCCTCGCGCGCGTTGTAGAAGCTGACCATGGCGGACAGGAACATGCGTTCACCGCTGCTCAGGACGCCGAGGGCATCGTTGAGCCGCAGCATGTCGGGACGCAAATCCCACTTGGTGTTGGCCTGGTTCAGGCCTTCACGGGTGCCGTCGCCGAACCACTCGGGACCAGCAATCTCGACACCGCGCTTCCAGGCCTCGAAGAAGGCTTGGGGCGCGGCAGCGAAATGCTGCTCTTCCCGCATGATCTGATCGACGACTTCCCGCGGCAGTAGCTGGTTCATGACGTGATTTCTCCAGTTGGATCAGGGAATGGCGAGCTGGGACCAGCCGCCTCTTTCGAGGGCGCGTTGAGCCGCGGCATAGCTGCGGAAGTACTCGCGGGATTCCCGCGAAACGGGACCTTCGGTATCGCGCGTGCGATGTAGTGGCCGGCGGCGCTTTGCAAGACATCGAGCGGCAGGAACTTGCCGCAGTAGGTCAGGGCCAACTGGCCGAAAGAGGCTTGCTGGGACATGGACGGGCTCCTTGGAAAAGCGGGGCCTTGTCCCTCACGGGATGGCAGCTCCCGCACGCGGTTGATAAAAAGCATCAGCGTCACGGGGACGCTCATCCGCAGAATTGATGCGATGCGGACTGGTGGGTGACGCGGGAGAGACCCGCGGCAGCCTGGAACCCTGGCTGCTGGCATGTGCTGACGAATCAGCGAACATGCAGGCAGCTTCGTGCGAGGGCTGCGTCGCGTCAGTTGGAAAACGGCATTCGGCCCAGCCCCGATTGATGAACACCGGAAAAGAAAAGCCCCGCATCGAGTACGGGGCTGTCAGGAGGGTGCGGTGGCGCTGGGTCAATCGGGCTGGTCGCCCAGGACATGCTGCTTCCACAGGTCGAATGCCCGCTCGGGCGGAAGCTCGGCGAGGATGACGATGGGCTGGGCCTGCCTGGTGCGCAGCGAAGCGAAGTACGCCTTGCGGTCGGCGATAGCCTTGAGCTTGATGCGCCTTGAGCTTGATGCCTTTGATGAACAGCAGTTTGCCGTCCTTTATGAACAGCACCTTGTTGCCGATGTCGCGGTTGAAGGCGGCTCGCACCTTGCGCTCCGCGTGCATGGCATCGGCCAGTTCATCGACCAGGAAGTCGAGCGTCATGTCGATGTAATGAGGGTCTTCACCCTCCTGGCCTAGATCGAGCGGCGCAGGCGGCAAGCCCTTGGCAAAGGCTTCGGCCTGAGCCAGCAGCGTCGTCTTGCCATTGAGCGCGCGGAGGAATGTCTAGCCGCCATGCCCGTCGTTGCGGGCCTCGGCGATGGGAGTGCCGTCGAACACGATGGTCGCGGTGAAGCACAGCGTTTCCTCGCTGGCGAAGTCGGCGACCTTGAGGTTCTTCAGCGTGATGCGGTCTTGCTTGGTGATGGTGTCCATGGGAAGTCCTGAAATCGACCGGGTGGCGACATGCCCCTGACGGGACGTGGCGACCATCCCGTGGGTTGGAGAAAGGAGGCATCGATACCCCGGTGGGCAGCGTTCGCCGGTGAGATGCCGAAGCGAACTGGTGGGTGGCGTGGGCGGAACCCACGGCAGCCTTGACACCCTGGATGCGGGCTGCTGCCGATACATCGGCAATGCAGGGGGAAAATGGCGCGGCCGGCAGGCTGCGTCGTCGATCAATCCGAAGCGGTCGAATCCGTCTTGTGCAGGCACTGCACCAGCCGGTTGCCCAGCCAAACCATGCACGGGACGGCCATGGAGTTGCCAATCGCCTTGTAGCGCGGAGCGTCTGCGGCAGGCTTGCCGCGATAGGGGATCAGCGTGTAGTCGTCGGGCATGCCCTGCAGCCGCTCGCACTCCATGGGCATCAGCCGCCGCACCCGCCATTGCGACCAGTCCGCTGCACCGGATTCATTCCAGTCGTAGCGGAAATGTGCCTCGAAGTCGGGGGCCAGGACATGGGGCTTGTCTGCGCCGCCGCCGCCGCTGGTACGCAACGCCGCCGCAACGCTTCCGCCCAGTTCGGCGGCAAGACCCTGCGTCCGTCCCCGCAGGGCAACGCAGGCCACCATCGGCACACCGTAGCCCGGCTTGCCGTTGGACAGGACGGTGCAAGACACCTGTCCATGGCCCGACTCGAAGCGCACTTCGCCGCGGTTGTTCTGCGCGAAGGCGATGGCGGGCACGACGCCTGCGTTCTCATGGCTGTTGCGATGCCCGCCGGCACGCAGCGTCGGCGTCAGGTCGATCGTGGCGTCCGCGCCGCTGCCCTGGGCGGTGAAGGCGATGATCGGCACGCCCTTTCCCGTACCGTCCTCGCTGCTGCCCTTGCCGTTGTTGGCGGTGTCGAGGGTGTGGGCGATGCTGCCGGCGATGGACTGCACCATGAACGTCTCGGTGCGGATGTCGTGCTTGGGACCCGCGGCCATCAGGCATGCCGCAACATCGACGGGGCCAATGCCGCCGCTGAATCCGAACGTCGTCGTGACCTTGCCGTAGGGCTGGTTCAGTCCAGCGAATCCTGCGTATCCGCCTGCTGCTGCAGCACCCGGTCCAGCAGCGCGGGCAGCTTCTTGCCACGGCGCACGGCCCGCAGAAGAATCCCCGCGCAGGCCTGTGCGCTCAAAAAGTACTTCGGAGGGATCGAGGTCATCACCACCACATGCCACAAGAAACACGCGCTTGCGGCGTTGGGCGACACCGAAATATTGAGCGTCGAGCACGCGCCAGGCGATGCGGCGGCGGGGTCCAGACACACAACCAGCGTGCGCCCATTTTTCCCCTGGCGGCTGGAGCGCACGGCTTTCTCCGGCCAGTGCTCCCAGGAAATGCCCGAAGGTATTGCTGCGGTCGTTGAGGACGCCGGGGACGTTTTCCCAGACGAGCGTTGCCGGCGGGCGGCGGTCTTGGTGGCGGGTTTGGTCGATGTCATTTGCAAGCTCCACATAGGCAAGGGTCAAGGCGCCGCGCGGGTCGTTCAGCCCCTGGCGCGCGCCGGCAACGCTGAACGACTGGCACGGCGTGCCGCCGACCAGGATGTCGGGCGCCGGCACGGTGCCGGCGCGCACCTGACGGGCGATCGCGGTCATGTCGCCCAGGTTGGGCACATGGGGGTAACGGTGGGCGAGCACGGCGCTCGGGAACGGCTCGATCTCGGCGAACCACGCGGCTTTGAGGCCGAGGGGTTGCCATGCGAGGCTCACGGCCTCGATGCCGCTGCACACGCTGCCGTACAGCAGTGGCGCGGCCTGGGGTGCACCGCGAAGGGTGCAAGGTTGCGGGTTCATGTCGGGTCTCCTGTTCGTGTGGCCCGGGGCGGGCCGGGACGTTGATAGGCAGGAGAAAGGCGCCGAAGGCCCTGCGGCCTTCGGCTCGGAAGGACAGAACCACCCGTGGGCTGGTGCAGGCCCGGTCGTCGCTAGAACCGTCTGCTCATCAGCAATCACACCCGGCGCATGTCGTGGTTCGCGCCGGCATCGTCTGGCGCACATCCGCGCACAAAGGGAGCCCGTTTTTGCGCCGGCGGGCACCGGCACCGAATACCGCTGACCACGAAGGGTCTCCGGGTGGCTCGCGCAGCTTGGCAAGCCACCGGGGGACCCTTCGCAGAGGCGGGAGAAATGCAGATCAGCAGAACGCGCAGGAGGCGGTTCGCGGAGAAGCTACCTTCAGGTCCCGCGGCCGGGGATGACCAAGCGGGACGCGCACACGGACAAGAAGGCGTTGCGCGCTGGGCGTCCCGCAGGGCGTGCGGAACACAGGCCGCGCCGCCGATGGCGGGCACGGCTCACGGGGAACGGGGTCGGTCAGGAGCCTTTGCGGCCGCTGCGGCGCGGGCGCGAGGCACCACGCTTGGACGTGCCGGATTCCACCGGCAGCGTGCCTTTGCAGTCGGGGTAGCGACTGCACGACCAGAATGGGCCGCTCTTGCCGGTGCGCTGGCGCGTCGGTGCGCCGCACTGTGGGCAAGGCGGTCCGTGGGGAACCTTGATGGACAGGGACGTGCTGCCGTACTGCGCGATCAACTGTGAGATCCATGCAGCCTGCTTGCCGATGAATACGTCCAGCGTGAGCTGTCCAGCTTCGATCATGTCCAGCGCCTGTTCCCAGACGGCGGTTGTCCCTGGGTCGGCAATCGCTGTGGGCACCGCGTCGATCAGGGTGAAGGCCGCATCCGAGGCGCGGATGGCGCGGCCCTTCTTCATTAGGTAGCCCCGCGTCAGCAGGCCACTGATGATGTTGGCCCGCGTCGCTTCGGTGCCGATGCCGACCGTATCCTTGAGCTTCTGTTTCAGGCGCGGGTCCGAGACCAGTTTGGCGACGCCCTTCATGGACTTGACCAACTCGCCCTGCGTATAGGGCCGAGGGGGCAGCGTCTTGAGCGCCTTCAGATCGACGTCGGCCACCTGACATGCCAGGCCCTCGCGCAGCGCGGGCAGTACCTGGCTGCGCGCCGCAGGGTCGCCATCCTCCTCGGATTGCGGTTCGGCCAGCACCAGGCGCCACCCCTTGACGACGACCTGCTTGCCGGTGGCCGCCAGCGTCTGCTGGCCGCAGGAGAGGTTCGCCACAGTGCGGTCGAGCTCGTGGTGAGGAAGGAATTGCGCCAGGTAATGCGCCCGGATCAGCCGATACACTGCCAGTTCCTTCTCACTCATGGTCGAGAGGTTCGCCGGTTCGAGCGTCGGGATGATGCCGTGGTGAGCAGACACCTTCGCGTCGTTCCAGGCGCGTGAGCGTTGAGTGCGGTCGAGCTGGTCCATGATCGGTCGCAGCAAGGGATCGGTCTTGACCAGGCTGTCGAGGACCGTTGGCACCTCGGCGAACATGCTTTCGGGCAGGTAGCCCGAATCGGAGCGCGGGTACGTCGTGGCCTTGTGCGTCTCGTATAGGGCCTGAGCAATGTCTAAGGTCTCCTGCACATCGAGCCCAAGCTGCCTGGAACACACCTCCTGCAAGGTCCCCAGGTCGAACGGCAGCGGCGGGCCTTCCCGCACGCGCTCGGTTTCGACCGCCACCACCTGGGCGCTGTCCGCGGCGCGGATCTGCTGCGCGGCGTGCTGCGCGATGGGCTGCTGCAGGCAGCGGCCGGCGTCGTCGGTGCATGCTTTCGGGGGAACCCACTGCGCGGTGAAAGCCTGGCTGCCAGCGGACAGGGACACGTCGATGGCCCAGTACGGCACGGACACGAAGGCTGCGATCTCGCGATCCCGGTCCACGACCAGTTTGAGCGTCGGGGTCTGGACGCGACCGACCGACAGCACGCCGCCGTAGCCGGCCTGCCGCCCCAGCACCGTGAACAACCGGCTGAGGTTCATGCCGACGAGCCAGTCCGCCCGAGAGCGCGCCAGCGCTGAGTAGTACATCGGCAAGGTCTCGGCCGATGGCCGGAGCTTGCCGAGTGCGGCGCGAATGGATGCGTCGTTGAGCGCCGACAGCCACAGCCGCTCGATGGGGCCGCGGTAGCCGCACAGGTCGATGATCTCGCGCGCGATCAACTCGCCCTCGCGGTCGGCATCGGTAGCGATGACAAGCTGGGTCGCCTTCGCCAGAAGCGCCTTGACGACCTTGAACTGCGTGGCGGTTTTCGGTTTGACCTCGACCCGCCAATGCTGGGGAATGATGGGCAACTGCTCGATGGACCAGCGCTTCAACTGCTCGTCGTAGGCTTCGGGCGCTGCGGCTTCCACGAGATGGCCGATGCACCAGGTGACGGTGACGCCGGAACCGTTGAGGCAGCCTTCACCGCGCTGCGTGGCACCGAGAATCCGGCCAATGTCTTTGCCCTGGGAGGGCTTCTCGCACAAGAACAGCCGCATGTCCGTCCATCCCGATTCCCGTTGTTCATGGAGTTGCTGGAATCGAGGATGCCGAGCGCCACCTGGGGCAGCAGCAAACAAGCCGCATGCAGCGGCGACCGCTTTCACGGAATGGAATGGCTTGGGCGGGGTGGCGCGTGGCCGCAGGTGTGCGGACCGGAAGCCGCGATTTGCGGGAGCGCGTGGAAGTCGGTGGACGTTGGTGGAGCTATCCCCTGGGGATAGCTCGCGAGCGCATGGAGGGCGGCGAAGCATTGCGGCCGCCGCCCTCCATGCCGGTTCACTTCCTGCGCTTCGCCTCCTTCGGCGCGGTCGATTCTTGAGCGGCCTGGGGCTTCGGTTCTGCCTCCTGCGGCTTCGGACTGAGGGCCACGGACTCGATGCGGTACGGCAGGATGCCGACGCTGCGCGCATTGATTTGCCAGGTTTCGCGCGGCTGATCCTCGTTGTCCGTCCAAGGTTCGCGCTCCATGCGGCCGACGACCAGCACGCGCATGCCTTTCTGGTACAGGTCCTTCCAGTGCTCGGCGTCGCGGTGCCAGATTTCCACCGGAGCCCAGAAGCCGCCCCGGTCCTCGAACGTGCCATCCTTCTTCGGCACAGGGTTGTCGAAATAGACGTTCAGGCGTAGCAGGCGGCTGGGTTCGTCGTTGCCGTTGGGGAATTCGCGGTACTCCGGTGGCGAACCGATGTTGCCTTCGCCGGAAAAATGCGTGCTCATGGTGTGATCTCCGTGGTGGTTGAAATACCCGTGCCTCGTCGGCGCCGGGAGCGTGCTGGATGCCCGGCGCAATCACCGATCGCGCATTGCGGCGGGAATGGGCGTGAGCCGGCGCAGGTAGGCGTCGTCCGCCTCGGCCGCCTTGCTGGCGCATTCCTGCGCCTGCCTGCCCAGGGTGTGCAGCAGGCTGATCTGCATGTTCAACGTGATGCGCTGCAGCTCGATCGCGTGCAGGTCGGCCAGCAGGTTGACGGGTGTGCTGCTGCTGGCGACCAGCTCCCGCCACAGCGCCACGCCCATGGCCGATCTGTCGTGTCTGCGCCAGCGCAAGAAGACGGTTCCTGCGCCAGTGGTCTGTTGGGCCAGTTCGATGGGCAGCAGGTGGAAGGGGTGCCCGCATGCCTGCTCCAGCACCTGTCGCTGTGCCAGGGCAATCAACTCGTCGCGCATGGCGAAGCACTGGCTGGCCCAGGCCTCGAAGTCCCCTTTACCCTTAAAAGGCTTTAAAAGGCCTTTTAGATAGGCCGCGTGTTCCAGCCGCATGAAGGCACCCTGTTGCAGGCCTCGGAAGTAGCGGGTCGGTGGGTTCGGATCGCTCATGCCGGCTCGCCCTCGCCGGCTGCGGCTTCGGGCGACTCTGCGGTGGTGGTTTCATCGCCGGGCAGTGATGCTTCGGCAGGACCGTCGCCGCGCTGCTGCAGGCCACGGCGCACGATGGGCGGCGCAAACTTCGACCGGCGCGTGCCGTCCAGCACGTCCTGCGGCAGTTCGCCATACTTCTCCAGCGCTGCCCGCGCTGCGGCATTCTTCGACGCGAAGTCATCGCGTGTGCAGCCCGAATAGCGATACTGCTGGGCCAGCGAGAACAGGCTGCGCAGTGAATGTGCGCCCTCGTTGAGCCAGCGTTCCAAGGTGCTGCGGTCAATGAGCGCGGTGTGATGGGCGAGGATCAGCTTGCGGGCGATGTCGTCGTAGTCGGCCAGGAGATAGACCGCGGCAAAGCCGAGCTGCGCGTTGACGAAGAGCGGGAGCTTGACCGGCTGCACGTTGAGGTTTTCGCCCAGGCTGAGCGCCGGCGGCACACTCGCCAGCGCCTGGTCCACCTGCTCGCGCAGCGATTGCAGCGTGACCTTGGTGTGGTCGAGCTTGTCCTCGATGCGCAGCATCCACCAGTCCGAGTACGGATCGTCCTGCTCCGAGCCCCGCCGCATCTTGTTCATCTGGGCGATATAGCCATTCAGGCCGACGATGCCCGGTCGCCCCTCGGCGGCGGCGCGACCATGCCAGATGCGGGAAGCGTGATGGGTGTGCAGGGTCAGCGACATCGCACTGCGCAGGGAGCCGAGATTCAGTTGCAGAGGTTCATTGGTTGCCATGGTGTCCGCTCGTTGTTGGAAAAGGAGCGGCCAGCTTCGACAGGAAGCGGAAGGCAGTCAGTCAAGAATCCGAATCCCGGCGGGCCCCGGTTTAGGGCGTGGCGGTTGCATGCGGCGCGAGCTATCCCCAGGGGATAGCTCCATGGAGCGCCAACGAACGCTGCACGCCGGGATCAGGGGGGGCAACGCCGATGCTGCGGCAGATGGTCGATCCCAGGCCTGCGACAGCTTGGCGTTGTGCCCAGCAGCGGAACTATCCCCAGGGGATAGCTCTACTGGCGGCCATGGGCATCTAGTTTCACCGCCTTGCATGCCGACTCACTTGCTGGCGAGCAGATTGCGTAGCCGCTTGATGTGCTGCTTGGCGACTTCTGGCGGCACTGGCTTACCCTGCGGCTGAGGTGGCGGTGCTGGTGGTGGTCGCTCGTTTGGCGGGACGGATGCCGATGGCGCATCTTTCTTGGCCCAGGCATTGAACTCGCCATGGATGGCGCGCTGAATGATGCCGAACAGATACCCCGCAGGATTGCGGATGCCATGACTGCTGCATCGTGTGGCCCATTCGTCCAGCACGGCCTGTCTCAGCGCGGCATCAACCTGCTGCAATGCCACCCTGGCACCTGTCTGCTGCTCTGCCTTCAGTTCCGTGAAGCGCTTGGGCCATTGCAGATCGCCCAGCGCGCGCGCCTGCGCGATAGTACGTACCTCATTAATACGACTACTACGTACTGTACGGGCCTGCTTCGGATTCCGAAGAGAGGCGTTTAGCACGGGTTTCGCCCCTGCTTCGGATTCCGAAGATGGGTCATCCGCATTCCGAAGAAGGTTCGATGCTCCTTCTTCGGAATCGTGGGCGGCGTCCTCCTGTGGATAACTTACGGCGGCCGTGATGCCTTGGCTGGCGAGGCGTCCTGCCAGAACCTGCAGCCGCGACGGCAATGTGCGCCCGGAGAGCAGCGGATCTTCCGCGATCTCCTTAAGGGTGTTCAGGCCGACCATCTGGACGGCCTTGGCCGAATGGCCGAGGGACTGGCTGACCAGTGCCAGGTAGTCGGCGTCGAGCTGCATGGTCTCGAAGGGCGTCAGCGGTTCATCGTGCAGAACGTAGAGGTTGCCGAGGATGCGGCCGGTCTTGGGGTCACGCCGTCGCCGCACCAGGCTCAACCATCGGGTGAGGCGCAACAGCGTCAACGCTCGGGCCACGGTTTCATGCGAGGCCTGCCCGGCGCATGGCATCGATGCCAGCCAGGGTCGAAGCTGCTCATACGTCGGGAAGGCTGTCACGCCATCGTCGTTGAGCATCAGCCGGAACACCTGCCAGGCGTTGCGCTCCAGCGGCGTCAGGCGACGGTCGAGGAACAGTCGCCGCGGCACGGTCTCATGCCGGTTGCCGCTGAAGAGGAAGGCATCGCCGGACGTGGCGGGCGTCGGCGCAGGCATAGGTGCTGGCGCACTGGGCTTGGGCACGAGGTCTTTCAAGGCGGCGTCGAACAGGTCCGCGAGTGCGACGGGGCCACGGCGTGGTGCGGTGTCGTCCACGGCCATGGCTCAACCCAATCCTTGATCGACCCAGCTCTTGATCGAGGCCCAGACCACCGACAGAGGCAGCGACATGGCTTCGGCCAAGTCCATGGCGGCGTCGAGAATGGAGGTTTCGTCTTCGAGATCGACATTCGTGCTGCCGCTCACGGCCTTCCATTGCCGCCACAGATCCGTGTCCTGTTTCTCGTCCAGCACGGGGTGGCGGCCCTTGCGCTTGGGCAGGCCGAGGATTTCGCGGCGAAGCGCCACCTCCTGGTGGGTCAGGCCATAGAACCGACTGACCATCTCGGTGCTCGCACCCAGCCTGAGCATGCGATCGACCGTGGCGATTTCCTTCTCCACGTCCTGCGCCTGCTTGAGTAGTCGCCGGAGCACTTCGCGGTTCACCGTCACCGAGCACCAGGAGACGTTGGCGTTGGCGAGCACGCTGATCAGCGCGGGATGCTTGAGGGCGTCCAGTTCTTCCTCACCAAACCCCATCAGTTTGCACCGGCGCAGTTGCCCATTGCGCAGGTCATAGAGGGCCTGGGCGATGACGGCCTGGTTGAGTGGGTGTGGTGCGGACATGCTGGCCTCCCTCGCTCACGTTCCAAGGTCCGCAGCGCCGGCTTCAAGATCGAGCAGGCGCCGGGCCAGCCGCAGTAGCCGGAACAGCTTGACCAGCGCGGTGTCGCTCAATCGCTGGGCCGCATCACCCTGGCCGTGCAGCAACGCCGGCAGGTCGATGACGATTTGCCCGTCGTGCAGACCGACGTCGGCGGGCCGCTGACCGGCCAGGCACGCCAACAAAGCGAGGACGGAACGGCCCAGCGGCGCCGGACTTTGGGTGCGGGCCCGGCAGACGAAACCGATACCCTCTGCACGGTCATCAAGGCACTCGTCCAGGTCTGCCTCGCTCGCGATTTCGCGGGCGAACTGTGCGATGTGGATGCGCAAGCGCTCGGCAGTATCCAAGCTGGGATCGATGTACCAGACATCGGAGATCGGATAGAGCCCGCCAGCCTGCACGGGGATGGACTGCAAGACGCTCGCCGAGAAGTCGGGAGGCAGCGCATCGCCCAACTGATCGGCGACCATGCGCTGGATGGACTGGAGCCGTTCGGTCGTCGGTGCCGGCGAGACGATGTGTTCCCGAAGCAGATCGCTCCCCGCCGCAGGGCTGGCCCGACCCGCCTGACTGGTATCCGTGTCGCTCTCGCGCGTCGAAGGCGTTGCCGCAGGTTGGCCTGCAGGCGGCGCTGCCGATGCAGCCCCTGCGGTGGGTGGAGCGGTGTTGGCAGGTGGGCGCGCGATGGTTTCCGACTCAGGCTCCGGCAACGCAGGCGGCGTCGAGGGCGGCGTTGGGTCGCTGATCAAGGCGCGCTGCCGGCTCTCGGATTCGGTCATGTCCAGGGCGAGCACGTCGTAATTGACACCCAGCAACTCGGCCATCTGGCCGATCAGCTCGTCCTGTACGCGCTGCGCGGAGAACTCGTCGGCCTGGACGTCGAATTGCGACAGCGCTTCCTGGAAAAATTCGTGGAAGTCCTGAACCAGGGAGCGGCCCTTGGCGTAGCGCTCCCACGCGAGCATGCAGGCTTTGCGCATGACCGACAGGCGTTCGACCTGATGGCGACCGAGGCCGCCATAGAGCACGGTGGGGATCGCGGGCAGGAGATACTGCACCGCGTCGTTCATGCGGCTGATGTGCGACTGTTGTACCGGGAAGCCATCGGCAGCGAGGCGGCGGGCCAGCTCGGACTGGCTCAAGGTAGTGCCACTTTCTTGCTCGTAGAACTCGCGTGCCTTCTCGACGCCGAGGGCGCGCTCGATGAACGTGAGGCCCCCGCGTAATTCATTCTCGGCCAGGTGACCGGTCAGCATGACGACTTCGCCGCGGCTGGGCCACGGCCGGAACAGGCACGATATACGGAAAAACCGCTCGTCCTTGGTCTCTGACCATAGTTCGCGCAGGATCGCCAGCCGCGTATTTCCCCCGTTGCGGATGATGTAGTGGTCCTCACCTGGTCGGCGAGTGATGGCCGGCGCCGCGTCCAGACCTCGCTCGCGGATGGACGCCTTGATTTCCTCGTAGGCCGGGTTGCGTTTTTTCCTGGGATCGTGGTCGTAGGGGCGCAACTGATCTAGGGTCACGACCATGGGTGTGTCGGCGATCGGGTCGCTCAAGGTCGAGGCTGACGGGCCGCTGCGCTCGAACCCGGCCGCGAGCAGCTTGCCAGCCATCTGCTGGGAGGTGACCTCAGCCATGGCCGCCTCCCTGCGCTTGGTATCGGGCCTCGCGCTCGGCGCGGCGGATTTGCGCACGGGCATTCAGGGTCGCCCGGTGGTCGCTGGCCGTCGAGCTGGTGTAGATCGCGGCGCAGCCAGGCTTGGTGAACTTGAGGTGGCCGCCAGGCGTGCGTTTGACGTGCCAACCTTCGCCAACCGCGAACTCGATCAGGGCGCGAAGCCGCTTGTGGCCTCGGGCAAGCTCATGTGCGTTCGCCATGGGACCTCCCGGCATCAAGTGGGTGTGGCGGACGGCCGGACACCATGGCAAATCGGTGCCGCCATTGCGGAAATAGTTCGTCTGCGAGGCCGCGCATGGTGTCGAGCGCGGCGGGGGCGACTCTGCTCGGCGGCTGGCGGTATTCGACCCGATGCACTGGCAATCCGCGCGTAGCTGCACGCGGATACGCCTCGATGGCCGGCACGTCGGTGGCCAGCACGCGGATGCCGGCATGGTCCTGGAAAAGATCGCGCAGGGCCTGCTGGATCAGCCGTGCATTGGCTGACACAGGGTGGACGCGATTGATGAGCAGATGCAGAGGTGGAGGCTCGATGCCCAGGTGCCGGTAGGGCGCAATGTCTTCGAGCAACTGCATGGTGCCGCGCCGCAGCTCGCGCGCCGCGAGGATTTCCGGGGTCACGGGCGACAGCGCGAGGTTGGAGGCGAGTACCGCCATCTCCAGCAGCACCGATCGCGCGCCTTGGGTGTCGATCAGTACCAGGTCATAGAGAGGCGCCAGGACCGGCAAGAGATGGCGCAACCGCAGGCGCCCATCCGGCGCGTGCAGCAGCAAGGTGTTCAGCTCGCCTCGGTGGTCGGTGGAGAGCACCAAGTCCAGGCCCGCGACGATCGTGCGGGACACAAGCAGCCCGAGGTCGCGCTCGTTGAAGGCCAGCAACTCGTAGATGCCACCAGGTGCGCGGTGGCCTAGCTCGTAGTACGAGGACAAGGTGGGCTGCACGTCGAGGTCGAGCAGTAGCACACGCAGCCCCGCGTCGGCGGCAAGCCCGCCGAGGTTCGCGGCCGTGGTGGTCTTGCCGACGCCACCTTTTGTTGAAATGATGGATACGACCTGCATGGCGTTCTCCTTGTGAGGATGGGAAGTCCGCTGGAGAACGGGTCAGGCCCGGTTGTTGACGCGCTCGGCGATCCACTGATCGATCTCGATGGAGTCCCAGCCGACCGCGCGCACGCCCAGGCGCAGCGCCTTCGGGAACAGGCCTTTGCGCATCAGGTTGTAGATGTGGGCGCGTTTGAAACCCGACTTGGTTTCGACTTCATCAAGCCGCAGGATGCGGCGCTCGCTTGCGGGCAGTGCAGGTGTTTGCGACATGGCGGTCACTCCTGAACGCTCAGTGGCGTTTGTTGGCGTGACCTCCATTCAATAGACATGGATGGGAAAAGACATTGCAAATGCAATCTCCGCGATTGCACATACAAGATGGAAAACCTCAGACTGTCGCGCTACGCAGCCGGCGTCTGGCCGTGGCGAACTTGCCGTTTAGCGTCCGCTCCGCGATCCCCATTGCGCCGCTGTGATGGGCGACCAATGCACTAACCACCGCCTCCTGAGTCTTGAAGCTGGAGTACGGCACGCCCGAAGGCGACTGGCCGAGCATCAGGTCCAACATGCTGCCGATAATGTTCAGGTAGGTGGCTTCGGCGCGATCACTGATCAGGCACTGTGCGCCAGCAGAGGGCGCCATCTGCTTGAGAAGCGCCCCGTGCTTTTCCTGCAACTCATGCAGTTGGCGTTTGTACTGGTCCAAGGTGGACTTCAGGGCCAGGCGCTCGACTAGCATCGCCTGCCCAGTTTCCAGCGAGATGAAGGGATGGGCGATGCGCTCGCTTCGGGAGAAGAGGAAGCCCGGTCGTTGCTCGGGATAGTGTTGTCGCATCCAGCGCTTCAGATCGACGTGACGCACCGTCAGATCAGGGGAGTCGATCAGCGTGGAATCGCGCGTCGTGATGCCGTTCTGCCCGAAGGGCAGTTCTCCATTGAGGATGCCGTCGAAGATACGTTCGGTGCAAAGCCTCAGCTCGGCACAACGTGGGCAATCCAACGACTGCGGCAGGCGCCTTGGCGACGAAATCGAAGCCAGAATCACCTGCTCGTATCGCAGCAGCCCGGCCCAGCGGATGGACGCTTCGATCGGGCGATAGAACACCTTTGATGTTGGTGCATCATTCTTGTTCTCGTGCATGCTCCGTCTCCTTCCAGGAGAAGAACTACATGACCGACTCCTTTGTCACCGACCTCATGGTCGGCCTGTCGTCTGTGCAGGAAGTGGGCACCTAAGGCCGCTTCGTCATGTGGTTTGAATACTTCTCACCAGTTCGCGCAACTGGTAGTCGTCGTGTGCTCGATGTGCAAAAATTCATCGATTAGAAGGTCGAGCATCGGGACGTAGGCTCGACAGTGACGCTCACGCTATCAGGGTCGTGAGAAGTTTCGGTTTCTGCAAAACCGTCTAGGTATGACCTGATATGCCAGCGGTCTCAGGAGGCGTGAGGGGGCCGCAATCGTCGTCGAATGTCCAGCCGGACGCAGCAAACCCGCATCTGTCATGCTTGCCCCGTCATCCTGATATATCGACAAAGAATCGTGTGCGGAAACGCAGTGGCCAGCGTGCGCGTTCTTTCAAAGGAGCTTGAGCAGAAGGTCGCCTGTGAGTTGTGGTGCAGGCGTTCCCAGGTGGAATCCGACCTGTGCCATCACCAGAACCATCTGCCTGATCGTCTTCGCGATGATGGATGCGGGGCAGACAACCGGGCGTGGATGATGAGTTCGAGGCAGTCGCCTACGACGATGTACCGATCGTGGGTCTGGTGTACTGAGTGCAGCTCTTTGGACGTCTGTGGAACTCTTTGGACGAATTTGTTGCCTAGGACGAAAAACAAGGCTACAATTGAGGTCTTCGCTGGCCAGCCCAACGAAGAAAGTGTTTGGGAAACAACGACTTACTGTCCTAGTACACGTCTCGTTTCCCGCTCCAGTTTTTATGTGGAGCAGCGGTTGTAAGTTGCTGTGCATTTGAGGCCGAGTAGCAAAGTGGTTATGCTCCGGATTGCAAATCCGTCTACGCCGGTTCGATTCCGACCTCGGCCTCCATCATTAGAAGCCCCGCAGATCAAGGTCTGCGGGGTTTTTATTTGTGCGCTAAAAAACCTTCGAGTTCCGAAACTTTTGGGTAGGAGTTCCGAAACTTTCCTATTTCGAGGGCTTGGCAATAGCGCCGACTCGGCGGTAAACACGCTCGGTGATCTCCTGTTTCGAGTGGCCCAATAGCCGACTTGCGTCCTCGATATCGTCGATTTCGGATGCTGCCTTCGGTCGGATATCTCGGAACTGGAACTGCCTGATTCGGCCGGCCAGGTCCGCGTCGCCCCCGGCTTCTGCCTCGGCAGCCGCCTTGTCCCTGGCAAGCTCCCACCTGGCGCCCAGCATGCGGCCTGATACCTTCTTGCCCTGTTTGTTCAGGATGAAGTACTGAGAGCTGTGCGCAATCGTCCTGGCGGTCATCCGCTCGATCAATTTACCCAGGCTGTTTTTCACCCCATCGACCTCGAGCAGAATCCGCAGGCGTTTCGCCGTCTTGCCCTGCTGCACCAGCAGGTACTCGCCCTCAACATCGTCCCTGCGCATCAGCCGTACATCTGCAGGGCGCTGGCCGGTGAGGTAGGCCAGATCCATGGCGTCCTTGAGTTCGGGCGCCGCCTTGTCGTAGACCGCATCCCATACCGCCTCGTTGGCGTAAAAGTCCCGTGGCACCTCCTTGTTCTTCCGAACGCCCTGGCAGGGGTTCTCCCTGTCGGTCAATCCCCATTCCCTCGCTGTGTTGAAAACGTGCGACATAAGGGCGATTTCCCTGTTCGCCCGGGTTTTCGCCGTCCGTTTGTCCCGATACTGCGCAATCAGCGCGGGCGTAATCGAGTCGATGGGCGCCGTGTCGAATGCTGCGCGTAGCTGGCGCAGCTCGCCGGCGTTGTCCTGCTGAGTCCTGGGTGCCTTCTTCGGGATGATCTGCAGTGCGTAGCGGTCGAAGATCGCACGCATCAGCGTCAGGTCGCTGGGTTTCTCCTTGGCTTCCAGCTCTGCCCATTTCAATTTGGCCTTGCCCAGGTCGGTGCCCAGCGGGACTTCCTTGCCCGCGCCGTCGCGGTAGTAGAAACCGACCCACACGTTTCCGTTCTTCCTGGTTCGTTTGCGTCGGTAAACGCCCGGCGGCAGGTCCCTGTTTTCGGTCTTTCTGGGTCGCATGTTCAGCGTACTCGCGAAAAGTCAGGCGTCCACGCCGGACGAGGCTGGCTCGCCGGCGGCGGATTCGGGTCAAGGATGGTAGGCATCACCATGCCGAGCTTCATGCGGGCGTACTGCCGCCCCACCAGTGGCCTCTTGCCACGGCTCTCGACATACTGCCATTGGCGCTCATCAAGCCATCGCCGCTGCCAGGCCCTGGCTTTGTAACCGGTGATCTCGGCCAGTTCTTCGTCTGAGAGGATTTCAGATTCCACGGGTATGCTCCATCCGCCCTATGGCGGCAGAAGGGGTTATTCGGTGGCTTTGGCTATCGTGGCTTCGAGGCGCCCTGCCAATACTTGGATGCCCACAGCAACCGCACGCGCCTCCGCAAGCCACCGGTCAGCTGCCGCCTGGGCAATCTCCTGGCTGCTGAACATCTCGTGCAGCACCGCCGCACCGCGCTTCACATCCACCCACCAGAAGCCGTGCTGCCGGTAGGGGCCTTTGAGGACCTGGGTCATGGGATCAGCTCCTTGGGCACCTGAACGGTGTCGCCCAGTTCGAATTGCACAATCGCGCGCATGGCCGCGGTCAGTGGGCTGTCTTGGTGATGGAAGGAGGCTCGTCGGTGCTTGCGTTCTTTGCCGAAGATGGTCGATCCCCATAAGCCGCTTTCGTAGTACCCGTTGCGCTTGTCGAAAGGTCCGAAGTTGCGATGGACCATTTCATTCGGCGGCGTGATCAGTACTCGGTATTTCGAGATCAGCGGCCCACCATCAGCCCAGCTATCTTGCGGCGCATACCGCACTTCGCGAATGGTGACCTCGCCGGTGTAACGGACGAACACCCGCCAGGGGTTTCCGTAGACGGGCGAGGCAAGTAGCACGTCCAGGCCTTCCGCCTTGCCGACGGCCCAGCCCAACGCCTCGCCGGACAGGGTGGCGACATTCACTTCGATCAGGTCGGGGTGACGTTCTTTCATCATGATATGAGCTCCAGTGGTGCGGCGGCCTTCGTGGCGATCTCTGTGACCGCCAGCGCGTAAGCATCCGGGTGTTGCTTGTCGAAGGCGGGCATGTGCTCAGTTTCAAGCCACTGGCCGCGCGATGCGCCCCGGACCAACCATGCGCGCTTGCTGCCTGGCGACTGGGTCCAGGCCGTCACACCGATCCCATAGGAGGCAATCTGTTTGGCGGTGATGAATCCCTGTAAGCGCATTTGCGCGATTACACGCAGCGCCGACTCTTTCCATGGGGTGAGCCGGATTGGCGATGGCACGCCGGCAGGAAGCCTGGTGACCACTGACGGCACGGCGCACCGCGTTTCTGGCCACCAGTCAAACATCCGGTTGTAGTAGCCCCAGCGCGGCAGGTCTTTCTCAGGCCAGAACAGCTCGGAATCGATGCTGAACCCATGCGAGCAACCTTTAACTCTTGAATACTTGCTGGCTACCAGAACGCGGATGCCCAGGTGTTCCAGCATCTTCTTGATGCCAGCACTTGCGTCTGTGATCTTGCTGACGATCACAAGCCTGTGATCCGGTCCGGGGCGACCATAAAACTCATCTCCGAGCGACGGCAGGATCTGGTCGGCGACTTTGGCATTCAAGGCGAGCTTGGCCTCCACGCCAATCTGGCGACCGTCTTCATGCACCACCAGAACGTCAAACCCCGCGGCCTCTGGATGGCAGGTCCAGCCCGGCAAGCTGTTGAACTCAGCCATAAAGATCGCGCAAAGCTGCGCTTCTGTGGTGATAGTCTCGATTTCCATCGGCAATACCTCGCCATACCGCTACAGCGGCTGACTTTGATAGATGGGGAGGGTTAGAGGGCGGGGTTGAGGCGCTTGAACTCGTCGAGGCAAGCGTTCCAACCGTCAGTCTTCAGGTTTTCGGCAGTAGGGAGAAGGCCACCCCACTGCTTGCGCTCCGGCAGCACCACCGGCGCCGGGGCAGGCGGGTCGCTGTACAGCGGCGCGTTGTAAAATTGTTGCTTCTTGCCTGCAACAAGTATCGAAGCAACACCGCCTGATTCCATTCGTTGCATTTCATTTCTGTCGTACCACGCCACTGGCTCGCACTGGCCGCCGTCCTTGGTGCAGGTGTTCGGCTGGGCCAGCAGGGCGCGCAATTGCTTCTGCGCCTCTCGCGATATCTTTTCGTCGGGTGGCTTACGAGAAATTCGGGTGGCCATCTCCAGCAGCTCACGCGGCACGCTGATCATGTCTTTGCTCATTGCGTTTGCTCCTGAGGGGAAAGGGGAGAACTGAAGATTTTCTGGGTTGGCTGAAGATTTTCTGGTCAGTTGTGCGCTTTGACGGTGTAGCCCATGAGCTTCTGCAGCGGGTTGGGGCGCTGCCCGACCGGGTGAATGCCGATGTTTGCCTCAAGGCCGTCCAGGCTCACTGTTGCGCCGTCGTAGTTCAGGCCAGGTTCCAGCCCCATGAACTGCATCGGTTTGCCGCAATTCGCGCAGGTGATCCGGATCTCGGCCATGAAGCGGCCCTGGTCTTCGATCCGCGCTACACGGACCGAGGCTTCAAATGCCTCATGCTTGCAGCTCACGATCCCACCTCCTGCACCTTGAATTGCCCATGTTCGGAGTGGAATGTCTCCGGTGCGTTCAGGTACGAACACACGTCATCAGCCTCTGCAAGTGAGTCGAACCGGTAGGCCTCATGTTCGCCATTGAACTGACCGACTTCACCGCCAGCAATGTGCGTGACGTACATCGGGTAGTCCTTGCGGTCTTCGAAGATGATGAATTTGCTCACGATCCCACCTCCGGGCTGTCTTTGGTCAGTTGGCTGAGGAAGGCGTCCAGGTCAGTCCGAGTGCGCCGAACGTGGTCGTTATCAAGGAATCCGCCATAAGCCACGTCGCGAAATTCCCTCAGCAGTCGTATTGCCCCGTTCATCGCATCAACCCGCTGATCCGCCTCGTTCAGGCGCTGCTGGAGGGCTGCCTCGCGGGCCTGGCCCCGCTTCAGGCCAAGCGCGTAGCTCGCATCCTGGAAGGCCATCACCTGCTCGTTGTGGGGCTCGTGCAGGACGATGAACTCGGCGTGCAGCCGGTTTATCTCGTTCTGATCGTCTTGGGGGTATTTCATCTATCTGTCCTCTGCGCCTGCCGCAGCAGGCTGTGATAGGGGTGGAGTACAAATGTGCTCTTGTCGCTACGCGGCAGCCATCATCGCTTCGAGGATGCGCTGGCCGGCCAGCGGCGGGACCGCGTTGCCGGCCATGTGCATGGTCAGCCGGTGGTTGTCCGGCCGGAGGGTGCTGGCCGGGAAGCTCTGGGCGGCCAGGGCTTCGCTGGCGCTGAGCATCCGCATCTCGTCGCCGCGTACCAAGGCCCAGCGGTCCAGGGTGGTGATGGTCCCGATGGGGCGGCTGGTGCACCGCCCGGTGAGGCCCGACCCCTTGCCGTAATAAGGCATGATGAACCGGTCGCCGAATCTGGCCCGGCCGTTGGCCACCCGGACGAGGGTCGCGGCAGCCCGCCCAGGCTTCTCGATGGGCGACCACTTGCCCGCGCTGAAGTCCAGGAAGCTGGCGGCTGGCACGTGCTGGCGCTTGTGCAGCTCCAGCATCAGCGGTGCACGGCTGCGGGTCAGCACCAGGAACAGGCGGACGCGGTGCTGGGGCACGCCCAGGTCCGCGCAGTCGACGATGTGCGGAGCGACCTGGTAGCCCAGCGCCTGGACCGCTTGTAGCCAAGCAGGGTACAGCGCCCAATCCACGAATTCCGGCACGTTCTCCACCACCCCGCCCGCCGGCCGGTGATACTCCAGGGCCGATACGACTGCCCAGGCGGTGGAGCGGGACGAATCATGCTGCGGGTTGCCCGAGGCCTTCCCGCGCGCCTTCGAGTGGCCCTGGCAGCATGGCGAAGCCAGCAACAGGTCATGGGCCGGTACCTGCTCCCAGCGCGCCTGGTGCAGGTCCTGGCACACGTGGTCGGTGGCGGGGTGGTTGGCGGCGTGCCACTTCACGGCCTCGGGCCAGTGGTTGGCCGCCCATCGGACCTCGATGCCCGCCGCGCGGGCGCCCGTGGACCATCCGCCGAGGCCGGCGAACAAATCAATAGCTGTGGGCATTACGAGACCTCGCAGTTATAGTGAAGATAATCATTGGTGGGGGGCGGAAATGTCGCTTTGCTTAGCAATAACTGAGACAAACTGGGCAGTTACAAAAGATGTGTTTGGTGTGATTGGGACGCTCGTAAGTGCAGCCGGTGTCGGTGTCGCTGCTTATGTGGGATGCTCCGGGCTGAAAACTTGGAAAAGACAGAATAAGGGGACTAGCGATCATGATTTAGCCAGGCGTATTCTCATAGAGATGTACAAATATAGGGATGCTTTAAGCTATGTTCGCTCGCCAGCGTTGTGGTCCCACGAAGTTCAGTTGTCTAAAGAGGAAAGAATAGGGCTAAGCAGCGAGCAGGAGGCGTTTAAAGGTCAGTCCCAAGCATATCACCGACGTTTGGCAGAGGCAGATAGGTTTAAAGCGTCGTTGTTGACGAATATTTTGGAAAGTGAGGCTGTTTGGGGGCGGGAGGTGAAAGAGCTGTTCGAGCCATTGTTCAAGTTGCATTCTGCCCTAGCTGGCTACATTGGCACTTACTTAAGAATGCAAGATCCTTACGCAAGTCCTGACATGCGTGAGGCGTACAGAAAGATTCATAGGGCCAAACCAGATATCCTGTACTACGCTATGGACGGTGAGTCCGATGCATGGGCCGACTCCTTCAATTCTTTAATTTTCGAAATTGAGGAGGTGTTAAGGAAACGGCTTATTAGGTGAATATGGCTTTGGGGCATGGATACTCCAGGCAGCCCCGCCTGCCGATGGCTGGCCGAGGTGGCGATATAGGGGAGGATGGGGTTAGGCGGCTGCCTACGGAGCCTGCTGGGCCAGGATCGCCTTGGCAGCGTGGTTGATCATATAGAGGCGCTGGATCAGGCTTTGCGCTGGCTCATCGACGCGGTTTTCGTACCATTCAGGGCCAAGGAATAGCGCCTCTTCGTTGTCGCGCATGAAGATCTGAGCCTCTGTAGTGGAGCTGATCTCCGCGATCTGGTCGAAAAGCTCGTCCCAGTGCATCCAGCGGTCGTCGCCGTTTTCGAGATCGCGCCGCGCGGCTAGGACGACCTGGCGAAACTCTCCCCAATGAGCGGCACGCACCTTATCGGGGTCCTGGAGCCATTCAGGCAGCGACTCATACAACTCGGCCCCACACTCTTCCTCGACGGCCATGGCCACATGGCGCATCAGCACTTCCCGAAACAGGCTTTCGCTGAACTCGCGCTGTTTGCAGCGCTCATCCAGCTTGGTGTGCAGGTAGTACGTCACGTCATCTCCGCCCAGAAATTCGATCCCGTAGCCCATGCCAACGGAGAACGTCAGGTTGTCGATGTCGCCCACAACGGCGATGCCGAAGCGCGTCATCATGATGTCAAAGGCATAGGCGGTGCTCTTCGGTGCTTTGCAGCGCCAGATCACCGCGTTGTCTTGCTGCACGATGCAGGTGTATTCATGATCGGCCAGGTTCTGGGCGGCGCGGTCCCGGTAGTCCTGTTCGGTTTTCTTGCGGTTGGCGATGGCCGCCAGGCGGCGTTCGTCATTGCTCATGGCAATCTCCATTGCATGCGCCGCCCTCCGTGGCCGGATGGTGGCAATTCAAAAGGTGGTGGGGTATATAAAGCTTCTGATTAACAGGTGGAGCCTGGTCGTGCTTATAGAAACGGCTAAACGAAATGGGGTTATCGTTTCTGTATCGTCCGCGGATGGGGCGATTACTTGGTATGTGGACTGCGTCGAGATTGACGGAAAGCGTTTGCCACCATGCCGGGCAACGAGCTACGCGAGCGCAGATGAAGCCAAGGCCGGCGGTATCGCCTGGGGGGAAGCAATTCGGGCCGCCCAAGAAAAGAATCGGGACAAAGGTTATTAGCCCGGATGGTGGCAATTTGACTTGGGGTGGGCTATAGGTAGTGACCGGCATTCGGCCGGCTCATGGAGAGAAAAAATGTTCTTACAGGAATCGTCGAACGAAGAGGGTGTGACAGTTGTTGTCAGCGCTGCAAACCTAGCTGGCGGTTGGGACATCATCAACGTATCGGTACAGGGCAGAGACCTACCTCCTACACGTCGCGGAGAATTTGCTACTGCTCAGGAAGCCGAAAAAGCAGCATTTGCCAGGGGCGCCGAGTTCCTTAAACAAAATCCGACCCAAAGTAAGTTTTAGCCTCTGGCCCTCTCTAGATCCTGCTGAGTCTTCAGCAGGATCACCTCGAAAGTTTCACTTCGGATCGAACGAGCCCAAGGCAAGGGCCGCATTGCTACCGATCTGCTGCTGCAGCACCGTCTTGAACTCCTGCGCGATGTCTTCGCGCTGAACTTCCTCGCCCAGCCAGCGCAACTTCAGCACCGGCTGCGAACCGCTGGTGATCACCGACACGCGCAACTGGATCCGCTGCTCGGTCAGGCCTTCGAACGGGATCACGTTGAACAGCAGGGCCGCGGGCAAGGTTTCCTTGCTGCGCGCTTCGATCTGGTCCATCGCGCTACGGCTGGCGCTGGTCTCGCCTACGCTCGTTTCCGACTCGCTGGTGGCCTTGATGGTGATGGTGCGCACCGCAGCGATGGCCTTGGCCACCGGTACCGGGCTGCCGGCCTCATCGACTGGAGTCAGGTACTGGTGCCAATCTTCGATCCAGTCGCTCAGCTCTTTCTGCGACATGGCGCGGCCGCCGATGGCCTGCGCGGCTTTGTAGCCTGCCGATGGCTTCAGTTTCAGCACCGCACGATCATCTGCGTGGCCGGGGTTGGCGTCATCGCCCAAGTTGAACAGCAGGGTGCAGGTCATTTCGTCCTGGTCAATGAAGCCTTTGGCGGTGGGGATAGCCCGGGCCGCCACGTAGGTGCTGAAATCGGCCAGCGAGTGGGTGGAGTAGATGCCACGAAAGCGGCTGCGGCCTGCCTGCCACTTCTCCAAGGCAACCACCTGGCAGCCATCGGGCAGCACCACGGTGGGCGCATGGGTGTCCAGCTGCTTGCCGGCCGCTTCCAGTGCGGTATCGGTGATCAGTTGTACTGCTTCTTTGGTCAGGGACATGCTTTAGATCCTTGTGGTTTGGGGCTTAGGTGCGTGGAACGATGGGGGCTTGTTCGCGGGTGAACAGCTGGTCGTGCTTCTCGGCGAACAGCGAGATCTTGCCGCCGGCGCCTACGTGCATCGGCGTATCCAGAGTGGTGTTCTCGCTGCGGGTGCCGCGCTTGGTAGGCACCTTGTAGTCGAGCTTGTGCTTGATCTTCACCTGGCTGGATTCGCCGATCTGGCTGAAGTCCAAGGTGATCACAAGCTTGCCGGCTTTGCCGTGGTCGACGACCCCGGAAGCAACCTCGGAAAGGGCGTGGCCGATCTGGCTGGCGAAGGCGCCGCCGTTCAGTTCTTCCAAAAATTCGGCTGTGTCGGTTGGTACGGGCATGGCAAATGCTCCTAATCGGCTCTCGCGCCGCTGGGATGGATGTTGGTGTGGTGGTGGAATTGCTGCGAAGGGATCAGGCTGCCTGTGAGGCGGTGCTACTAACGTCGTACTCGGCTAGCGCCGACCACACCACTTGGTGCGGTTCCCGGGCGGTTGCGCACAGGGTCACGATTTTCTGGTGGGCGGGGTTCTTCGCCCGGCGGCCGACGTCGGCCAGGACTTCCCGCAGCTTGTCGGCGGATGAGTTGTGGTAGGCGGCCAAAGCCATGTGCAGCATGACCTCGTCGCCATCCAGCGGCTGGTTGCCGGCGCGCCACCAGCGATGGGGCTGGCCCACGGCTGCGCGTTGTCGCCGGGCCTTGCCGGCAGACTCAAGCGCGGCAAGGTCGGCGCGCACCGCCTGGACGGTCATCTTGGCCGATTCGGCCAACGCCTGGGCCGTCATCCCGGACGGGTGGGTGAGGTATCGCCAAATTGGGGTCATGTTGAATACCACTTGGTGGAAGGTGGAGATGTTCGGCCCGGCGCCGGGCCCGGACCTTGGTGCTGATTCGTCTCATGCGGCCTTGGCCTGCTGCCATACGCCCATGGCCGTGAATACCGCGTTGGCCTGGGCCTCCGTCAGGCTCACTTCGTCGGGTATAGCGATCCAGCCCGACCCGATGACGTGCTTCTGGTTGCTCGACCCGACCAGCTCGGCGTGCTTGCTGATCATCAGCTGTTCGAGGTTCGCCACCAGGTGCACGCCGACCGGTGAAAACTCGGTCGACTTGCTGTACTGGCTGCCGTCTGGCTGCTGGCAGAACACGCTCATGTAGATCGTCCACCGGTGGGGGATATCGCACAGGGCGTTGGCCACCGGCAGGGTGATGATCTGCTTGCAGTTCTTCCAGTTGAGCATGATCTGCCGGTCCGGCGACTCGACGTTGACCACGGCGGCGTGGTTGGTTTTGAGCAGCGCCCGGCTGGCCCGGTCCATCCTGGCCTTGAAGTTGTGGGGCTTGCGTACCTTGCTCATAGCGCCTCCGTGATCTGGCGAACCAGTTGGCTTTCGGCCGGGCGAAGACGGCGCCGTTTGCGGTTGAGGACCGTTTCGGGGTCTATCCAGGCCCTGCGGGGTTCCGGCAGCTTTTCAACCGATGGATCTTCTGCCTGTACCTTTCCGCCGGCGCGCAAGAACTCGGCTATCGCAGAAGCATGGGCTGCGCGGTCGGCGTCCTTCGCGCGGACGCTGTTGAGCTCGAGACTGATCATGGTCACCTCACTTGATCCGTATGGAGCTTTCACCGCGCTCCAGGTGGGCCCAGGCCGGCTCTTCCAAAAGCTCGGCCTCCGCATCCTCGCCGGCGGCCATCCGGGCTCGCACTGCGGCGTTGTGGTCGCGAATCTCCTTGAGCTTGGCGGCGATGGCCTTCTTGTCTGGGTTGATCGAGGTGGCCACGACGGTCAATTCATCCGGTAGGCCGTCCTCGTTGTCGACAATCACCTTCTCGGGAGCCATGGCTAGGGTGATCGTGAACAGGGGACGCTTGATTGACTTGATGTCGGCCGCTTCCATATTGCGGCGCAGATAGTCAGTGATCTTGATAACGCCGTTCTTCTTGACGCGCTTGAGCTCGTTCAGTCGGTCTACTTCCTTGTCGATGGCGTCGATGTCCCCCTCAATGTTCCGGCGAAGCATGACGATGTTTTCAGCCTTGATCTCGAACTCCCCCTGGATACCATCCATGGTGTCTTGAATCGCCTGAATCAAAGCTTCGTCGTCGGTGTCGGCCAAGGCCGCCAGCTCAGCCATTTGGCCGGTGAGCTTATAGAGTTGGGTCATGCTGCGGCCTCCTGTCTGAACTTGGGCGTCAGGTCTTTCAGCTCCTTGGCCACACGCTTGACGGCATTCTCATCCTTGCGGGCATTGAGCTGGCGAACTGCATGATCGTGCAGCTTCTTGAGTTCTTGCAGCGACTGAGCCTTCTGCATGGTCTCGATTACGGACTTGATGAAGGCCAGGCGCTCCTCCTGCTGGCGTGCAATCTCGGCTTCTTTGTCCACGGCCTGTTCGATTGCCTGCTCCTCCTTCAACTGCTCAACGTAGTCACGGTCGTCGTGCATGCCCAGGAAAACGTCGGCGCTGAAGCCGAGCATCGACAGGGACTTCTTGATGGCGTCGGTGAGGGACTTTTTCGGCGCCTCGCCGTCAGTGGTTGTGCCGTACTTCGATTTGTAGAGGTAGGGCGTGCACCCGTACTGCTCCAGTTCGCCGCGCTCGCCACCGTGCTTGAACCAGAACAGGATCTTGACGGTGTGGTGCAGTTCGAAGCCCAGGCTGACGCGCTTGTCGCCTTCGCCGCTGAACATCTCGGCGCCCTTGTCGAAGCGCTCCTCGGTCACCTTCCAGCCGAAGCCGATACCCACCGGGCCGAACACCTCGGTGGCCTTCATGATCATCGCGGTGCCGTTAAGGCTGGTGATCTCCTGGCCGCCGACCTTGGCCTTTTTGGTGAAACGGGTGTCGGTCTTTTCGACCTGGTCCCAGATGGCCAGGTTGTTCGATGCGTTGTTCATGAGTTGCCTCCTGCTTTCTCCAGGGCTGCACTTGCCTGGCGTACGGCCTTGGTCTGCATGCCTTGGTAGCCCTTGTCCGCCGCACAGTGCGCCAACGCATCAACCGCGTATTTCAAGGCCGCAAGAAGATCAGGCGCCGCGGCGATCAGGTGCGCATCTGCCTCTTCGTAAACGAAGTCGACCACCTGCTCTTGGTCGGAGTTGTAGTCGATGGCGTAGCCGGTCTGACCGGCGAAGCCGTGGCCGCCAACTAAGCGGGCTACCCAGGGGCCTGGGGTGTGCTTTTTCTCAGACATGATTGCTCCTGCGCCATGCCGTCACCGGGGCGCTGCGATAGATAAGGGAAGGGGGTTACTTGACGTTGTAGGCGTAGCAGAACCAGAGGAGGGCGATCATGGCTTCACCTTCAGGCCAGCGGCCTTAATTGCTTTGGAGCAGTCTTTGCGCATCTGTACGGCTGAGTGGTAGGCGTCCATATGGCTATCGTCGATGGCGTCTTCTGGATCTTCTGGCACCTCTGGAGAAGGCGGCAGCTCTATCACAATTAAGGCGCGGGAGGCCTGCCAACCCTCCCAAAGCCAGTTGTACATTCCGATAGTGGCGGGCTTGTCCAGCTTCCAAATGTCTACCACCTCGTACATCCCGATGCTGTCTTTCCAGGCTACGCCAGCAGGCAACGGGAATTTGACCTCGAACTCTTCACGCATTTTGTCGTTGCTCATGGTCACCTCACGAAGCAACGCGGTCTGCGTAGGCGCTGGCAATCAGCCAGAGCGTGCACAGGGTCACGGTGATGAAGGAGCCGCGCCAGAAGGCGATGCGCTTGGCGCGCTGGCGGGCGGTCATGGCGAGCACATCGGCAAGCTGCCGTAGCAGTAGTAGCGCCGCTCATGCCCGTCGTCGTAGTTCACCTCGCCGCGTGCGCCACAACCGCAGTTGGCAAGCTCCGGCTCAACCTCATCCGACTGTTCGACTACTTGGCAATTGGTTCCGCCGCAGTGCGGACATTCGGTGTGGGTCAAGTTGCTGAAAGGTCCCATCCAGCGGATGCCGGCCTGGTTGCAGTTTCCGCAGACCATGCTCATTGCCGAACCCTCACGGCAATCCGGCGGCCCTTCATGCTGGGGGCCAGGCGGCGTTTCAGGTCGCACACCAGCATTTCCCGTGGCTGACCAATGACCTCGTTGAAGGGCAGGCCGAAGCCCAGGATAGCGATGCGGCGCTCGATATCGTCGAGCTGCTCGTCAATCAGCGATTTCACGATGGGCTGGGTCATGGCTGCACCTGCTTGCGGTAGCCGGCGTCGTAGATGACCGACTCAATTGATCCTTTGGCACCGCTGATCAGCAGCTGCCGTATTTCCTCAACGCCGCGATCTCTCTCTTCCGCCGCAATCTGCTCGGCGGTACGAAGTGGACGGAATGAGCAGTTACGCGGGTGATGCACATGCTCGCAACCTTCTCCACCAATGATCACTGTGCAATCACTTATGTAGCGGATATCGCCTACATGCCATTCAGAGTTGCCTGCTGGTGGGGCTTGGTGATGCTGCCAATCGCACACCGTCCCAACCGGCGGCAGGCCTTCGCCCGTCCATGGCCTTGGTCGCTCAGACATTAAGCAGTAATCCCCAATGGCCCCATACCTTTGCCATCCGCTGTCTGTCCAGTACATCCATATTTCGTCCGATTCTTGCATGAGTCGCATAAAGCCCCCCATGCGATCTTGCCGGTCGTCATAGTGGGTCGCGTCTTCCGGCGCCTTGCTCCAATCAATGCTCATGCCGCCTCCTTGCGCCGCTGGCAGATCCGCCGAAGGCGCGCGCTGTAGTAGTGGAATTCTTCAAGGGTGATGAGAGGCTCAAAGGCCTGCATCGCGTTGATGATGATTTTCTCGACGTGGGCCTCGTAGAAGCGCGGGGCGTCCGGGCGCTCCAGATCATCCAGCGCCTGCGAGATCATCACGTGCACGCTGGCTGGACTGTTCAAAACCCGCACTCCTGCTCAATGCGTGCGGCCTCGCGGGCGGCGTCGCGGTAGGTGTCGGCGTGCGGCGTGGCCAGGTTGTAGGCCAGGTCCGGCACCACGCTCTCGCCGCCGACGGCGCGGGCGGCCAGAGTGAACAGCGGATGGCCTGGGCCCACCGCGATGATCGCAATGAGGATCTGCTCAACGCAGCGACCGGCGTCGAGCTGGGTGGCGTTGTGCTCGGCCAAGGCCTCGGTCAGCCGGTTGAAGCTGACCAGCACCTTTGGCTTGCCTACGGCGTTAGGCGCTTCAACGTTGCGCCGGTGGAGGAGGTCGTCCGCAGCCTCTGCCAGCCATTCCTGGCCTGCTTGCGACTCCAGAAAGCTTTCCTCTTCTTGAGGGATGTGTTTGAGCAGGGCTGCCATGGTGGCCTCCTTCAGTTAATCGTCTGTTTTGCTGCAGTCGTGGTCTTCATTGCTGAACAAGTGAGCGTTGCTGAACTCGCCACCTTCGTGGCCATCCGATCGGTGCGCCTTTCTGGCCTGATACGCAGCGTGCTGGCCGGTTCGCTGCTCTTGCCTGCTGGCCTTGCACGACTTGGAACAGAAGCGGGCCCAGCCGCGCTTGCGGTCGGCTACCCGGGCAATGAATGGGCACTTGCAGCGCTGGCAGGCGTATTCCGCTGTTGCGGCCATGTCGACCTCCGTGGGTTGGTTATCAGAACCCTCAAGACAGCCACCTTCGTCCCGCTGGTTGCCGTTGGGCGCGGGGAGGGAGCTGTCTGGAGGGTTCGGGGAAGGGGTGATGCAGAAGGCCACTGATGAACTCGTGGCATCAAGACGGTTTTCGCGGAAGACCCGCATAGAGCTGCTCGCCACTGCCGGGGCGGACCCAATCATCACTAGGGTCATGTTCATCCGCATCGGTAGAGCGTCTCGCCGGTAACGACATTTGATCCGGACGATTCGAGGCGCTCTACCGATGGGCACTCTTGCGAATGCCTACGGGCTGGTCAGGCTGCGTAATGCCGCGCCTGCTGCATCCAGTGCTTTCGCTCCTGGATGTACGTTTCCGCCACACGGGGCGTTCCCTGACGCTTAGCTCGAATGGCGTAGAACTTGGAAGTCTTAGCCATGCTGATGCAGTGCTCGATAGTGCACATTTGCTCGCTCGTCCGATCCATCGTCTTGCCTCCAGGTGGTTACTAGCTCCCTGTATAGGGAGGGAGGGGGGAAGGGGTTAGGCTGCGATCAGCGCCAACTGCGCGTGCAGCTCGGTGACCGCTTCGGCCGGCGTGCAGCCATCGCAGTACAGGTCGTGGAGCATGTCGTCATCCGAGCCGTCGACGATCTCGCGACCAAGGATCTTGGCGGCCTGAGCTTCCCAGCGGTTCCAGCGGCGTCCCTGTGCATCTTCGCGGCATTCGTCAGCCGCCATGGTTGCCATGTTGAACATTGCGTTGCCCTCCAGGGCGGTTGATTTTCCAGATGACCCTGTCACCCAAGGTCATCGAGGAAATCTTGTGTCTCCAGCAAACCGGCGAGCCGACGTGTCGGGCAAGGAAGCCTGCTGTGCTTCGTACTGTTCCCTGAATTCAAACGCCGTATGGCACCAGGGTCTGTCTGCGAGTTGTTAAAGAGCGGCGGGTCTGTTGAGGCCCTGGCCGGTGTGTTGCTTCGGCGTGATTCAAATATCACGCATTGTGTTTATTTCGTCAACACGAAATGTGATTTTATTTTTCATGGGGGTGCCAGTTCTGTTTTCACGCGCCGTGATATATGCTTTTACAACTACTGGATGGATGTACAGTTAAAGGGGGGTGTCATGGCCAAGCAAAACAAAACAGGGCAGCAGGCTCGCCAGGTAATGACGGGTGGGGAGCGCCTGGGACTGAGGGTGTCGTCGATGATCAATCACCCTGTCGCGCAGGTGCAGCGCTGGGTGACGATCCACCAGCTCGACACGGACGCCCAGGAAGACTGGGATGGGATTTTGGAAGTGCTGGCAAGCACGGATGGCATCGACCTAACCTTCCATGACGACGGCACGGTGACGGTGAAGTGGGAGGCCCAGGAAAGCGATGAGCCGACGGCGGCGGCCGTGGCCGAGGACCAGGCGAATCTGTGGGAGGCGAGAGAGGAGGAGGCTGTACCATTTTGAGATTCACAGATTTATGTGTACGTGTGACTTCTCAGATGCTTTAATCGTCTCATAAGCACGGGTAGGTACCAGCATGGTACTTTCCAGTCAGCTGAAAAACTAAATGGGTTGCGACTACGCGGCCGGCGCTAGGCCCCTGGGACATTGGCTCAGGGGCCTTTCGCTTTTTGGCTTAAGGGAAAATCTTCTTGCCATACCGGCCTATCTTCTTTCTCAGAATTTCGTAAGCCCGGTTTGCTTGCCCAGGGCGCAACACAGACAGTCCGATGGGGCGAGCCGTTAAGTCGGCAATCTGCAGTCCTACGGAATTTGTTTTTTTGTCAGCGATACAAATCTCAAATGGGTACTTCTGAGAGCCCCAGTTTGCCCCGTCACACACCCTTCTGAATGCAAGCTCAAGATCGGCATCCTCCTTTCCGCCCCGTGCCTCAAAGACAAAATGGAGCTCCTTGAGGTGCTCGCCTATGCCTGCCAGGTGCTTGTAGATCCTTTCCAGCCCGAACTGCATTGCCAAATGGTAAGGATGCTCCGGCTCGGTGTACCGGACCTTGTGGCGTTTTTTGTCGATGATTACGGCGAAAATCTGAAACTCACTTTCGTCCATGATTTCTGAAAGACGATCAAGGAGGGATTCTCTATCCTCCTTCCCCATCTTTGAAAATCTGCCCTTTTTTCTTACTATTTCTGACTCGTGGAAAACGACGTGATCGTGCCCAAATAAATCGAATTTCAGCCGATTGACCTTCGGCGATAGCGAGTCAATGTACTCGTCCTTGTGAATCAGGCAAAAAGTCAGGGCGAATATCGGATAGTTCTCGTCGATTGATTCGAGACTGTGATCGCCGCTTTCGTCAACAAACACCACCCATTCGCTTCGTGCCATGCAGAGCGCCTCCCAGGCGCAAGAAACAGAGTTGTGAACTACGCTTTCCGACTCAGACCAAGTGGGCATTCCACACCAGCAGCACCCTTGCCTGGATGAAGGTGTCATCCACCCGGATATCCTCCGGCGGGTGGTTAGTGTTGTCCGAGATCATCTTGAAATGATCCTTGCCCTTCTTCTGCAGACGTTTGATGTACAGCAGATCCTCATGGGAGAACAGGTAGATCCCGTCCCCGACGAATTCCCGGATACTCACGTCCACCAGCAGCGGGTCGCGATGCTTGATCGTGGGCGCCATCGACTGGCCCCAGCCGGTGACCATTTTCAGGTGGAAGTGCTCTTTGAACTCCACACCCATTTCGCGCAGATGCTTAGGGCTCACGCGGATGTCCTGGAGCATCTCCGGGTAATCGTGCGGCACCTGGCCGCCACCCATCGCCGCCCGGACGTCGTAGTGGGCAATCCACACCTCGTCTCCGACCTGGCCGGGGCGGGAGAAGTCGACGGCAACAACGTTGCTGACAGATGAAGTGGCCACTGCCGCGATTTTGTCACGTATCTCTTGAGGAAGGCCGCGCCCGTATTTAGCGAGCATGTCGCGAACAAGATCCTCGGACCTGGTAGGCGCAGCATCCCGATTTGGAGGTTCGTAGGTCAAGCCGCCCAAATCTGTATTCGTGATCACCTTGCTCAGATCGAGTAGGATCTCGGACTCATCGACACCCAAAGCTTTGGCGATCTCTGCTATATCCGCGAGCATCGGCTCGCGCGTGCCGGCCTCGTAGTTACCCACACGGGACTGTGATTTCCAGCCGCAAGCCTCCGCAAGCTGGGCCTGGGACATTTTCGCAGCCTTTCTCAAGCGCTTGATGCGCTGACCTAATGATTCGTTCATGCGCGGGATTTCATCACGGAATGAAATATCTGGCTTTCACTTATTGTGTTTGCGTTTAACACGATGCGTGTTTATCCTGTGATCAAACGTGGAGGAACACCGTATGAATCAAGTCCGAACTGCCCGCGAGAGGGCTGGCGTTACCCAGGCAGCACTGCGCAAGGCGCTCGGCTGGAATCAGTCCCGCTTGGCGAACTACGAGTCTGGACTGCGCAACCCTGGCCTGAGCGAAGCCCGCCAGATCGTTGCCGCACTGAACCAGCTCGGCGTGCTGTGCGGTCTCGACGACGTCTTCCCACCCACTAAATCAGCTGCCTAACCCTTCGACAGCCACAAGGAGCAACGCCCCATGTACCAGGACCCCAGCCAAAAACGTGACATCCCTGTGAAGGTCCGCTTCGAGCCTGTGCTCGACCGGATTCTTCGCAAAGCAGCAAACAAGTCCAGGCGTCAGCACGCGACGTACCTGTACGAACTCATTGAGTGGGCAGTTGCCAACGGCGCCGTTGAGGAGCTGATGCAGGACGACCAACAAAATATCGCGGGCTGAAGCCCCTCTGGAGGGCCGAATGCTTTTCGATAGGAAGCAGTTATCCGAGGAGACCAATCGCCAGATCGATCGGCTCATGCGGGCGAAGGGATGGAGCTTCGAAAGGGCTCTGAACGAACTGGGAATCCATGGTGTGGCCAGCGGCGCGACCTCTGCCGTTGGGCGCCACAAAGCCAGGGTATTCCAGTTAGTGGGCCAAAAAAGGGCCTCTGATAGGGACTCTGGTGGCCCCTAAAAAGGGACTTCAAGAGGGCCTCTAAGAGGGACTCACGAAGGGCCTCAGAACCTGGAACACAAATTCCAGGCACAAAAAAGCCGGGATTGCGGCCCGGCTCATTGCTACATCTAAGTGGAGTTCATTATGCATACCACGCACCATCTGATCAATACCCCACCACCCGCGCCACAAAACGACAACCGCGAAAACGTGGCGCCTGGCGAAACCATGAGCAGCTTCGATCTGCTCGACCTGGTGAATGAATCCCGCGCGGAGTTCGGTGAAAGCACAGTTCGCCGCGCGGACTTTACGTCTCGCTGCAAGGATGAACTGGAGGGGGAATACTACGAAACTTTCGTAGTAAGAAATTCCCGCGGGCCGGCCTCCGAAGGGCTGATGCTGACGAAGGATCAGTGCTTGCTGATCTCTATGCGGGAGTCCAAAGCAGTGCGGCGCGCGGTAGTCGCCCGAATCAATGCGCTGCAGCCAGCCAAGGTCATCGCCACGCTTCCCGACTTCTCCAACCCCGCTGCCGCCGCCCGAGCCTGGGCAGAGCAGTTCGAACTGCGCCAAGCCGCTAATGAGGCCCTGGCCATCGCCGCCCCCAAGGCTGAATTCGTGGATCGCTACGTCGACTCCACCGGCCTGAAGGGCTTCCGCCAGACCGCCAAGCTGCTGGGGGCCAATGAGGCCCGCTTCCGCGAGTTCCTGCTCGACAAAAAGATCATGTACCGCATGGGCGGCGAGTGGCAGGCGTACCAGGGCCATATCGACGCGGGGCGCTTCGACGTCAAGACGGGCACCAGCGAAACCGGTCACGCCTTCAACCAAACCAAATTCACTCCCAAAGGCGTCACCTGGGTGGCCGGCCTGTGGGCTCAGTACAAACTGGAGGCCCAATGATGGCCGCGCTCCCGTACATGCAGTTCTACGTCGCCGACTACCTGGCCGACACCGCGCACCTGACCGCTGAGGAGCACGGCGCCTACATGCTGCTGCTGTTTAGCTACTGGCAGACCGGCAAGCCTCTCCGCATTGATCGCCTTGCCACCGTCGCACGGATTCCCAACGACCGTTGGCCTTCCGTTGCCGAAACGTTGAGCGAGTTCTTCCACGTCACCGAAACGCACTGGGTTCAGTTCCGTGTTGAGGCTGACCTGGAGGCCGTGAACAGCAAATCAGTCGCTGCTTCGAATGCCGGAAAGGCCTCGGCGCGCGCCAGAGCACTGAAAAAGGAACAGGAATCCAACGTTCGTTCAACGGTCGTTGAAGATCCGTTGCAACGAGAATCCAACCATATAGATACAGATACAGATACAGAAGAACACAACACACTACACGCGCATGAGGAAAATTCGCCTGACCCAAAGGCGCCATGCGAGATGACCTTGGAGTGGACTCCTGACGATCGCCTTCTCGCGGCGTACGCCAAACGCATGGGCGTCCCCGTCACCCTGTTCACCCATGAGGCCATCGGTGGGTTCGTCTGCCACTACGCCGCCTCTGGCCGCTTCGAGACTCAGCAGGCGTGGGTGAGCCTTCTGGTGAAGTGGATCAAGCGCGACATGGCCAGCGGAGCCGCGGCATCGAACGTCAAGCCATTCCCTGTGCGCAAGGCCAACGGCCCGGACTTCAACGACACCACATGGGCTGACGACCTGGGGGTGCTGTGATGAAGCCAGTCAACGAGCTGATGAAAACCATGGGCAACCTGCCCGCCGTGGAAGTCGCGCCGCTGCGCATCGACACCGGCACCGCCGACGTGGTGAATGCGCTGTTCAAGGAGTTGCAGGCCATCTTCCCGGCGTGGCGTCAGGCATGGCCGGACGATGAAGCCCTGAAGGCTGCCAAGCGCAGTTGGATCAAGGCCTTCATGGCCCAGGGCATCACCCAAATCGAGCAGATCCGCTTCGGCATCGAGAAGTGCCGCAAGCTCCAGAAGCCTTTCGCGCCGAGCGTGGGTGAGTTCATCGCCATGTGCCAGCCGACCCCGGACGACTTCGGCATGCCTGCCGGGCCGGATGCGTGGCTTGAGGCGCTGCTGGGCACCTACAGCCACGAGGCAGTTCGCCTGGCGGCCCGTGAAACCGGGCTGTTCGACCTGCGCGCCGCACGGCAGGAAGACAAGGGGCTGCGGGACCGGTTCGAACGCAACTACGAAATCATCTTGCGCCGCGCCATCGCCGGGCAGCCACTGGACGGCAAGGTGCTGACCGGGATAGGTCACGACAGCCAGAAGACTGAGCTGGACCTGGCCAACGAGCAGGCCGAGCGCCAGGCCCAGGCCAGGATCGTGCAGCAGGGTATCCCAGCGAACGGCGCCGCTGCCCGGGCGCAGTTGCTGGCCCGGATGAAGATCAAGCGTCAACCGAACGAGGAGGGCCGGCCATGAAGACTCACTACTGCCCGCATCCCCAGGATGAATCGGAAGAACAGGCCGTTTGCGGAACCTGGCTCGGTGAAACAAGCAATTTGTCCGGCGAATGGTCCCTCGTGGATTGCCAGCGCTGCGTGAGAGGCAAGAAGAAAATCTCGGCCTCGGTCGCCGCTGAGGAAGACGCCATTGTCCAGCAGATGGGCGACATGGCCAATTTCATGCGCGAGCAGCTTTGGGGCGTGTCGCAGGAGGCCGGCCATGACTGACAAGATCAGCGTGAACAGCTCCACCAAGCTCTCCGAGGCCATCACCCGCCTGACTGCCATGTACCGCGAGAAGAAGTTCGTTGTGGTCTCCCTGCGCCCAGGCAAGGACCGCACCTTGGACCAGAACGCCCTATGGTTCGCGTTCTACAAGCGGATCTCGGAGATGACCCAGTTGGGCGACCCGAGCGAGTGCCGCAAGTACTGCAAGCTGCACCACGGCGTGCAGATCCTGCTCAACGAGGACGAGGACTACCGGGCCGCCTGGCACCGCACCACGAAGCACCTGACCTACGAGGAAAAGCTGGACCTGATGGGCGACTGCCCGCTGCTGGGCCCGGACGGCTTCCCGGTGACCAGCCTGTTCAACCGCGCCCAGGGCGTGACCTACACCGACCGCATCGTGGCCGACTTCACGGCCAAGGGTGTTTTCTTCGGCGACCTTCTTGGCGAGGAAGCAGCATGAAACGACTCAACCGCTTCATCGAATTCATGGCCCTGGCCTACGCCACTGGCTGGACGCCTGCCGAGCTGAATCAGGGGGTGCTGCTGTGAGCCAATTCAAAGCTGGGGACCTGGCGTTGCTAATCGGCGTCGGCGATCAAAACAATTTCAAAACGGTTGAGCTCGTTGAGTTCATGGGAACCCCTGAAGTTATCCACATGAAGGGCTTTGACTTGGCCAATACCCAAGGACTCAGGACTTGGTGGGTGCGGTGTGAGGATTGCGTTACTCCTGCAGCAAAGATTCGCCGCCGCATGGGAAGCATCGTCTTAAAGGAGTTTCCAGTGGCGGAAAAGCGCTTGATTCAACTGCGCGGCGACTTCACCCCCGAGCAGCAGAAAGCCAAGGAGGCCGAACCATGCCTCTGACCCGGAAGGAACCGAAGCCCAAGACCTGCATCAACGAAAAGTGCGGGGCCTCATTCGTCCCGGACCGGCGCCGCCTGGGGCAGAAGGTGTGCAGCCTGGCCTGCGCCCTGGCCACCAAGGACGTGAGCATGCCGAAGGCCCGCAAGGCCATCGCTGACCGGGAGCGCCGCGAGATCAAGGTGCGCAAGGAGAAGCTCAAGAGCCGCGCCGACCACATGCGTGACGCCCAGCAGGCATTCAACGAGTGGGTGCGCCTGCGTGATGCCGATCTGCCGTGCATCAGTTGCGACTCGCTCCCCAGCGACCACGACCTGATCACCGGCAGCCGCTGGGACGCCGGGCATTACCGGTCGGTGGGCGCCTGCCCGGAACTGCGCTTCGAGCCGCTGAACGTTCATCGCCAGTGCGTGAAGTGCAACCGGAACCTGTCGGGGAACGCGGTGGAGTACCGGATTCGTCTGGTCCGCCGCATCGGTGCTGACAAGGTGGAATGGCTCGAAGGGCCTCATCAGCCCTGCAAATACGCCGTCGACGAACTGAAGGCCATCACGGCCACCTACCGGGCCTTGTCCCGCGACCTGAAGAAGGAGGCCGCATGAACAACTTCGCCGACCTGGTAGATCTCTGCCGCATCGCGGTGATGGTTGCCGTTTTCGCCTGGTTCTGCCTGGAGCGCCAAGCATGATTGCGAACCTGTTCTTGACCCTGATGATCTTCAGCATCTGCGGCCTGTTGGTGGTGAATGTCCGTATGCAGCAGCGCATGAAGGACCGAAAGTGAATTTTGCAATGGGGGATGGGGAATGAGCCGAGTTTCCGTTTTGGTTCGGATCTTGTTGGCTGGGTCCGAGGGCAAGACCGCATCAGCCGGCTGGGTTGATGCTGACGAAGGGTGTTCGGGGTACGGGGGAATGAGTCGGCAGGAGCGGTTCGAACTGGACTGTGACTACCGTCGCCACCTGCACCAGAACCTTCTGCCTCGTTACTGGGATGCGCTGGTTGCGCGCTACACCCTCGACCCAGCTGAGCGCGGTCAGTGCATCAAAGGGTTGGCCAGGGTGGTCGCCAGTCATGCGCATCCGCACTTCAAGTTCTATGCGGTGCTTACCTGGGCTGAGCCGCAGAGGCTGGGAATTGATGGAAAGCGGTCCACGGGCGTGCTGAATACCGACATCTACGACATGAATCGATGGGACGACAACCGAGGAACGCCTGAGCGCACCCGACGCCACTGGCGCGCCAAGATATCCGAGACGCTGCACGAGTTGCTGAACGAGGCAATAGCCGCTGCTGAGCGGCTTTTGGAAGAGCAGGAACTGTTCTCCCAAGAAGCCGCTTGACAGTCATTGCCGGATTGCCGAATATATCTCCATCCTAGGATTCGTGCGCATGTGTAGGAAGCGTAGATTCTTCGGGTGGGGTCAGGAGTTGATATGACCCAGATCCAGAAAATCCTCTTCATGGAAACTTCCCATCTCCCTAGCATCTGCCAGCGGTCACGCTGCCTTCGTGATGCCGTGGGGAAGACCAATTACTGTGACGCTCATCAGCCGAAGCCCAAAGCGCCGCCTCCGCCATGGCGTGGGAAATCGGTCGTTTACGTGGTCGGCATGCAAGGTGAGCCCTACGCAAAAGTTGGTTTCGCTACCGAGCTGAGCTCAAGAATGATTGGGATGCAGGTTGGCTCTCCCAAGCCGATGCTGATCCATTGCGTATTTCGCGGCAGCATGCGCGCCGAAGCCACGCTCCACCGGGTGCTGCAAGATCATCATGTGCGTGGCGAATGGTTCCACCTGGAACCAGTGAAGGCGCTTTGCGAGAGACTGGCGCAGGACCGAGAAGAGCGCATCCGGCTTGAGCTCACCGGCCTAATCTGCCCATGGAGCGATGATGGTTATCACTGGGATGCCAAGGGCATACCAATGAGCAGCCTGAAGAGGATGCGCATCAATACCGGGCTGTTGAAGATCTAAAACCCCTTTCAAGAACCCGGCCTAGCGTCGGGTTTTTTCATTTTCAGCCCCTCCACGCCCATAGCTCCGAGCTGGGTGTGCTGTAGGGGCTGTTTGTTTTGGCGTTTAGCTCAGCGGTAGAGCACCCGGCTGTTAACCGGGCGGTCCCAGGTTCGAATCCTGGAATGCCAGCCAGACCAACCAACGCCAAGTGCCCGCACATGCGGACCTACTGGCCCTCATTAGGGCCTCAGACTTCTCATCGCTGCTGCTCCGCTGCGACCTTGGCCGTTCCCCATCCGGCCTTTTTTATTCGAAATGGACAGACCCTATGGCCGGAATAGCTGACAGCACCGCGTTCAAGGTCATAGTGCCTGTCATGCAGACCCTGATCTGCGCGGGCGCGCTGGGAGCCTTCACCTACGTGAACAGCACCCTGACCTCGTTGCAGGCTCAACTGAGCAACTACCAAACCAATCAGGCCTTGGCGCTCCAGCGACTGGAATCCCTGGAGCGCCGCGCTGACGCCAACGACAAGATCGTCGACACCCTGCGCAGCACCAGCCAGGGCCAGGGTTACCAGATCGCCGCCATCCTTGAGAGCATCAAGAGCGGCGTGCTCAGCGGGCGGCCCAAGTGAAGCGTCTGCTGATCGTCCTCCTGCTTGCCGGGTGCACCCAGAAGCCGACGATCACCCCCAAACCAGTCGAAACCCACACGACGGTTTACCGCTTCACCAGCCATTCGTGTGACGCCCCACCCGAATCCAAACGCCTGCGCGATGCGCTCAACGACGCCGCCAGGTGGAAAAGCTATGCCGAAAGCCTCGAGAAACTGCCCTCCGCGAAGGTCACGCCCAATGAAGCTCATCCCTGAATGGCGCAAGTGTTGGCGCATGAGCAGCGTGCAGATCGCTGCGGCCGGCGCCGTGCTCAATGCCGCGGCTGCCGCCTGGTCGGTGTTCCAAGGCACGGTGAACCCCCTGGTGTTTGCCTGCGTGAACATGGGCCTGAGCTGCGCCGTGGCCGTGGCCCGGGTGGTTCAGCAATCGAAGCTGCAAGGACCGCCACCGCCGGGAGGCCCGCAATGAGCATCAAGACCGTTTTCACATCCATCCGCGCCTGGTTCTCCGGGCTTTTCACGAAAGAGGCCAAGACCATGACCCTCACTGCTACTTCCACCATCTTGATCGTCGGTTCCACTGCTCAACTGACCGCATCCGAGGTGTCGACCTACGCCTCCAGCGACAGCAACATCCTGACCGTTGATGCCAGCGGCCTGGTAACCGCCATCGCCGTGGGCTCAGCCACGGTCACTGCCACCCCGGCCGGTGACGCTGTCGTGAACTCCAGTCTGGACTTCACTGTGACTGCCGCAGCTGACGCGACTGTCACCACCACTCCGGTGGCGACTGGTGCTTCCCCGCTGGAGAAGCTGGAAGCCCTGATCGAGAAGTTCGAACTGGAAACCGTCACTGAAATCAAGGCTGGCATCGCCTTCCTGAAATCGCTGGCCTGATCCGCCGCCCGGCACCGCGCCGGGCGTTTCTTTTCTGCCTCCAGGACTCGAGCAATGAAGGTTGGCGTTGGCGTCATAACCATGGGTGTTCGGCCCATCCAAGACTACAAGCTTGCCCCTGGCTCGTTCCTGCACGTTTATACCGATGTCGACCGCAAGGGGCCCGCTCATGCGCGCAATCAGGTCCTCAAAGCCCTGAGCGACAACGGCTGTGACGTTTTTTTTGTATTCGATGACGACTGCTACCCAACCCGGCATGGCTGGGAGGCGTACTTCCTTGAGCAGCACCAGAGGACCGGTATCCACCTATTTGGTCTGCCGGACATCTTCAACGCCGGGATGAATGGCGCGGACGGAGAGGTGATCTACTGGAACGGCATGCTGGTCCAGTTCGCCATGTATACGCGCAGGCTGCTGGAGGAGGTGGGGTTCTACAACACCCGCTACGCCCGGTACGGCCACGAGGACACCGGCTACACCTTCCGTGCGCTGCGCTCTGGCCTGGCCGGGAACAAGTCGGGCTTTCCATCGCCGATTCGAACCCTGGGATTCATCCACTCCCAGGACGTGTACGGCGAAACCTCGCTGCAGAACCTGACCCAGGAAGAGAAGGGCGCCCTGATCAAGATAAACGCGCCCATCCTCGAGCAGGAGCTCAACGGCGAGCAGATCTATTACCCGTTTGATCAGGATGGCCAATGAACGCTTCGATCAATCCCGTGGCACGCCGCGGTAACCTGATGCTGGACGTTCGTCCGCACACCTCCTGCGACTTCCACCGCATCATCATGCCGTACGGTCAGCTCCAGGCGAACCCGAAGGCGCCCGTATTCGTGTTCAACCGCCAGCCATCCCACGGTATCCACTCGCTAATGGCGATGAAGAACGCGGGCATCAAGATCATCTGTGACATTGACGACCACTTCGAGGTCGGCCCGAAGCACGTGATGTACGAGCTGTTCAAGAAGCACAATGTCGCCGAGGTCATCAAGCAGTCGCTGCAACTGGCCGACCTGGTCACCTGCACCAACGAAGTGCTGGCCAAGGTCGTGAAGCCATACGCCAAGCAGGTAGAGATCCTGCCCAACGCACTGCCGTTCGACCGGGGTCAGTTCACCCTATCCCAGGACACGACCAGCGACCGGCCAATGGTTTACGTCGCTGGCACGACCCACCGGCACGACATGAATTTGTTCGCCGGCCGGGTGAATGAGTCAGCTCTCACTATCGCCGGGCATAACCCCGAACGCGAGGAGTGGCGCAAGATCGAGGCCTTATTCGGCCCGGACGTGCGCTACAAGCCTGAGACGCCCATCGACAGCTACATGAGCCTGTACGACGGCCACGCCATCGCCCTGGCCCCTCTGGTGGATACCGAGTTCAACCGCTGCAAGTCCAACCTCAAAGTGCTTGAAGCGGGTGCGAAGGGTATCCCCATCGTAGTGTCGGACGTGCACCCGTACCTGAATGCCAAGGACTTTCCTGCGGTGGACTTCGCCGCTGATGCCTTCGACTGGGCGGATTGCACCGCTCGCCTGATGGATGACGAGGGCTATCGCGACGCCCGGGGGCAGGAACTGGCCGCTCACGTCCGCGAGCACTACCACCTGGACAAAATCAACGAGATCCGCCGGCAAATTGTCGAGGGGATCGTTTAGGAGGTCACCATGCACAGGCCAATGCCTCCGGATCTACTGGTCGATCTTGGCGAGCTGAGCATGCTGAGCATTCGCCTACAGCCTGCTCCCGAGGTTTTGGATTGGGTGCAGGCGCAGGTTCTGAGCGAGGGCGGCCAACTCCACAATCCAGACCATGCTCACTTGATCGACGGACCTATCCGCTTCATGTGGGCATCTGCGTGTTTCGAGAAGCAGGGCCGCACGGTGCTTGGCCAGGCCGAGCAAGTTGCTTTCCGCGCCGGGGGTTGGCAGAAGTCCCGCCAAGAGCAACAGATGCTGGATTGGTTCGGCGAGATACCACACTTCCTGATCACGCTGGCCGCCGACTACTGCTCCCAGTGCACGGACGCTGAGTTCTGCGCGCTGGTCGAGCATGAGCTCTACCACATCTCGCAGAAGGTCGATCAGTACGGGCAACCCAAGTTCACCCAGGACGGCTTACCCAGTCTCACCCTGCGTGGCCACGACGTTGAAGAGTTCGTCGGCGTGGTACGACGCTATGGGGCTGGGGAGGGTGTGCAGCAGTTGATAGACGCTGCCAGCAAGCCGCCTGAGGTGGCAAATATCAACATCGCGAGGGCCTGCGGCACCTGTTTGCTCAAGTCGGCCTGACATTGACTGCGCATTGACGCTGTGAGGCCCTATGGCTGTATTACGTGACGAGGTCAAAGCATTCATCGTGCAGGCCCTCGCCTGTTTTGACACGCCCAGCCAAGTTGTCTCGGCGGTCAAGGAGCAATTCGGCATTGAGACGACTCGGCAGCAGTGCGAGCTGTACAACCCCACCAAGCATGCTGGGAGATCTCTGGCAGCCAAGTGGGTGACGCTGTTCGAGGATACCCGCAAGCGCTTCCGCGAAGAGACGGCAGATATTCCAATTGCCAACAGGGCCTACCGGCTGCGCATGCTAGACCGTATGGCATCTCGCGCTGAGACAGTAAAGAACATGGCCCTTGCTGCTCAGTTGCTCGAGCAGGCAGCGAAGGAAGTAGGGAATGCCTACACCAACAAGCAGCAGCTTGAGCACACAGGCAAGGACGGCGCGCCCATCCAGGTGGCTTACACGTCGGATGACTACGCCGCAGCCCGGCAGGCCCTGCAGGAGCGACTGAACCAGAAGGCCTAAGCATGAGCGCGATCCTCGAATGGGAAGACCTCGAATTCCCTGAGCGCGTGGCGATTGCCGATATGTCGCTGGATTCGTTCCTCACGTTCACCCGCATCTGGTTTGAGCTGATCCAGGGTGACCGCCTGCTGGTCAACTGGCACCACGAATACATGGCCCAGGCCATTGACGACCTGATCGCCGGCACGCTGCGCCCGCGCAACCTGATCATCAACATCCCACCAGGTGGCACCAAGACCGAATTCTTCTCGGTGCACTTGCCGGTGTACGTCAACACCCTGGTGCGCGACGGCAAGCTCAAGCGCTTTCGCAATCTGAACGTGTCGTACGCCGACACCCTGGTGAAGCGCAACTCCCGTCGAACCCGCGACATCATCGCCAGTGAGCCTTATCAGGCCCTGTGGCCTTGCTCGTTCGGGGTCAATCAGGCGGAAGAGTGGGAGATCGTCGACGACCGCGGCCGCTCCATTGGTCAGACCGTGTCGAAATCGGCCGGCGGCCAGATCACTGGTGGCCGGGGTGGCTACTTCGGCCCGCTGTTCTCCGGCTGTATCTTGTTGGATGACTTCAATAAGCCGGTGGACATGTTCAGCGAGACGAAGCGCAACAGCGCCAACCTCATGCTGACCAACACCATCCGCTCGCGGCGCGGCGACAAGTCCAAGGACAACGCCACCCCGGTGGTGAGCATCCAGCAGCGCCTGCACACCGATGACGCCACGGGCTTCATGATGTCCGGCGGCATGGGCCTGGACTTCTCGCACATCTGGATTCCCGCCCTGATCGATCAGGCCTACCTGGACAGCCTGCCAGAGCCATGGCGCACCAAGTGCTGGGACACGATCAAGGACACCGACTCGGTTGAGGTGGGGGGTGTGCGCTACTGGTCGTACTGGCCAGAGATGGAGCACGTCGGCGACCTGGTGGCGCTGTGGGAGCGGGACAACTACACGTTCACCTCCCAGTACCAGCAGAAGCCCGCGCTGCTCACTGGCGGCATCTTCAACACGGACTGGTTCGGCACCTACACCCGGGCGCCGCACCTGTCCTACCGCGCCATCTACGTGGACACCAACAGCGGCAAGGTCAACGACTACAACGACTACACCGTGTTCACCTTGGTGGGCATGGGGGTAGACGGCAACCTCTACATCCTCGATGTGGAGCGCGGCAAGTGGGATCCTGAAGACCTGTTGCAGAAGGCCATCGAGCTGTGGGACCGTTGGAAGCCCTACGACCGGCGCCGTCCGATGCCGATCCGCGACATGGGGATTGAGGACAAGCAGGCCGGCCAGGGGCTGATCACCACCCTGAAGAAGCGCAAGGAGATCCCCATCAAGGAGATTCCCCGGGGCGAAGGGCAGAACAAGCTGGTGCGCGCGCTCAACGTGGTGCCTCAGATCAAGACCGGCAAGGTGTTCATCCCGGCCACCTACGACGAGCAGGGGGAGCGAATCTCGCACGCCCTGTACGCCGATGGGACCATTGCTGGTTCCACCGCCTGGGTGCCCACCCTGCTTGCCGAGTTCGCAGCTTTCAGCGCCGATGACAGCCACGACAACGACGACATCGTCGATACCTGCATGGACGCCATCAGTGATAACCTCATTGAGGGCGGCAATCTGGACTATCAATCATGGCTGTGACACCGAAGAGCTTCAGGATCACCATCGAGCTGTACGAGGATGCAAACCCGGACGTGGCCCTGCACACCACGCAGTGGAGCTATCCATGCCATGGCCTGTTCGGGTCTGATGACTTCCCGCGGCGCATGGCCGGCGACCGCATGATCGAGTTCAAGCAGAAGTGCTTCCTCGGCGGCCACCTCGACGACTTCAACCGGCGGCCCAAGCCTGACTGGAAACCCGATTCATAGCCCGAAAGGGCTTTTTTTTCGCCCGGAGGAAACATGACCAACGGCTGGGACTGGAAAGGGCAGGACAACTGGTACATCTACTGGGCACCCACTGAAGAGTTCCTCACCGGCAAGCGCCGCAGGCTGTCGGCCGTGGCCACCACCTTGGAGGCCGCGATTCAGTCCTACGACAACTTCAACATGTACGGCGAGGGTTACAAGATCCTCGTCGAGCAGATCCAGCCCACGATGGTCTCCGACATCACCGTGGTGTTCTGTGCCTCTGGCACCTGGGACGCCACCTATGAAGAATTCCTTGCCGCCTCTGGCGTCACCTCGTAACCAGCAGGCAATCCATGAAAGCTCAGAAACCCCGGTACAAGCTGGACAGCTCCGGCGGCCTCAGCATGGTCACGCGTGACGGCCTGGTGAACCTCTACACCGGTCTGGGCACTGGTCGCGACAGCCGCACCGGGGCCAGCTTCCAGTTCGGCACCTATCAGGACTTCGTCCAATACGAGGCCGCCTACGCCGAAAACTGGATAGCCCGCGACATCATCGACATCCCGGTGGATGACGCCACCCGCGAATGGCGCGAGTTCCAGCACTCCAAGGCCGATCAGATCATGGCCGAGGAGAAGCGCCTGGGCGTCCAGCAGAGATTCCAGGAGGGGATGAAGTGGGGCCGGCTCTACGGCGGCGCCGTGATGGTGTTGATCACTGACCAGAACCTTGAGCAGCCGCTCAACCTCAAGCGCATCAAGAAGGGCTCGCTCAAGGCCATTCGCGTCATCGACCGCATGTACATCAGCGGCCAGGACTGGAACTACACCGACATCCTGGCCGAGAACTACATGCTGCCCAGCTACTACCTGCTCTACGGTGGCGCGCAGCGTATCCACTACTCGCACATCGTGCGCATGCCAGGCGCCATGCTGCCCATGCGACTGCGTCAGCTCAACGGCATGTGGGACGACAGCGAGATGCGCCGCTGCCTGGAAGACCTCAAGGACGTAGTGGAGTCGAAGGGTGGTATTGCCAAGCTGATCCAGACAGCCAACGTTGACACGGTCACCGTGGAGGGCCTGAAAAGCGCCCTGGCAGCCGGAGATACCGAAAAGGCGACCATCGACCGGTTCAAGATCTTCAACCTGATGAAGTCGGCGCACTCGCTTGCGCTGCTCGACAGCAAAGAGGTGTTCGACCGCAAAGGCGTGTCCTTCAGTGGCCTGGGCGACATCCTCAACGTGCTGATGACCTGGATATCAGGCGCGGCGCACATCCCGATGACCCGCCTGTGGGGCATTCAGGCCAAGGGCCTGGGTAACGGCGGCGAAGGCGACATGAACAACTATTACAACGGTCTGCGCGGAAAGCAGGAGGGCCCATACCGGCAAGTGCTGGAAAAGCTCGACCAGGTCCTTATCCGGTCCGCGATCGGCGAATTCCCCGACGACTACGAGTTCCAGTGGAAGCCATTGGATCAACCTGATGGCCTGGAGCTGGCCCAGACGCGCAATACGAACGCCCAGGCCGACGACCTGCGCATCCAGCAGGGTGTTCCCGCCTACTTGGTCATGCAAAAGCTGAACGCCTCGGGCGAGTTCGATGTTCCCGAGAAGCTGATCAAGCAGATGGAGACGGCCCACAATGCCCAAGTCGCTGGCGAAGCAGCCGACCGAGAGCCCGTATCAATCACGGGCAGTGATCCGGCCGACGAGAAAGGCGGAAGCGGCGTACCGCCGAAACCTGCTTGATCTCGTAGATGCCATGGCGCTGGCCGTGCGTGACAGGATCCTGCCGAAACTCAGGCTGACGTGGGATGCGCATAGCCTCGAGCCCAAGTTGATCACGGAGGACGCAAGCTATTCCGACCTTCTTGTCGAATTGATCGCATCCACGGCCAACATGTTCCTGACCATCGACCTGCGTGGCAGCGCCTACCGGCCCAAGGCCAAGCCAGCGCAATCGGGCAAGGTCCCACCACCTAGATCGATTGCGCCCGGGAAGATTGGGGCTCATCAGCCTAGAAAGCCTCAGTCTCCTGCCGAAGATATCGCGAGGGAGGCGGTTGAGATGGGCGCAAAGGAAGCTGACGACCACGTCATAGCCGAGATACGCCGCACGGTGAAGATCGACGCCGGCAAGTTGATGAACGAGGAAGGAATCCACGACTACGTAGGCGCCATGGTCAACAGCAACGTAGCGTTGATCAAGACCATTCCTCAGGAGTTCTTCGGCGACGTCGAGCGCACCATCTTGGACGGGTATGCCCAGGGCATCGCGCTAAAGCCGATGATGGAGCAGTTGCAGGAGAAGGTCGGCGTCAGCGCCCGCCGGGCCAAGCTCATCGCCGCCGACCAGATGAACAAGGTCAACAGCGACGTAGAACGCCGGCGCATGCTGAACATCGGAATCACTCGCTTCAAGTGGTCGACCTCCAAGGATGAGCGCGTCAGCGGCAACCCTGCTGGCCTGTACCCGAACGCCAAGGTGAAGTGTTTCAAGATCGCCTTGCAGGATGTTGGCTACGGCCCGGGCGTGTACCTGCTCACGGATGGCGCCACCTGGGAGGGTGAGAAAGAGCTATTTCCCGGCCGGGCCCACATCAAATGCCGATGCACCTTCACCCCTCAAATCGAGGGATTCGATTACTGAGCCCCGCTGAAGCGGGGTTTTTTCTGCCTGGAATTCAAGCATGAAACTCAGGGTTCAAGACAAGAACGCTTCGCTGGGCAGTCGCCGCGAGTTCACCGACAACGGCTACCTCAAGGTGCCCGGTCGGGTTGCCCGGGTCGGCGTGCAGGACTACCGCGCCGTTGAGTTCGACTACCAGGCCATCAACAAGCAGTTCGGCCTGCAGCTCAAACCCATGGACGTGATGCGCGTCTACCGGCCGCCGGAATCGGTATTCGATCCGATCTCCCTGGCCAGCTACGACAACGCCGACATCACCGTGGAGCACCCGGGCGACTTCGTTGGCGCCGAAAACTATATGGGTACCTCGGTTGGCCACGTCATGAGCGAAGGCCGGCAGGACCCTGATGACCCTTCATGGGTGGCAGCCGACCTGCTGATCAAGGACAGCTTCGCCATCCGGGCCATCGACTCTGGCAAAGCCGGGCTCAGCGCTGGCTATGAAGCTGAGTACGACTACCAGCCCGGCATCACTCCATCCGGCGAGGCCTACGACTTCATCCAGTCGGGCATCGGCGTGAACCACGTCGCGATCTGCGACAAAGCCCGCGCAGGCCTTGGCGCCCGCATCTTTGACTCACAGAAGGAACACGAAATGCCGAAGGTAAAACTCTTCGACGGCGCCACGGTAGAGGTCCCGGACGAAAACACCCAGACCATCATCCAGAAGGCCATCGACTCGCTGGCCGGCACTCTGGCCGCTGAAAAGACCCGCGCCGACAAGGCTGAGGCCACCCGCGACTCGCTCGACGGTGAACTTACCACCCTCAAGGCCAAGGCCAGTGACTCCGCCCTGGCTGAGCGCGTGACCTTGGTGCTGGCCGCGCGCGACTCCGCCGTTCGCCTGGCCGGCAAGGAGTTCACCACCGATAGCTGCGACCCCATCGCCATCAAGGCTCAGGCCCTGGAAGCCGCCGGCGTGAAGTGCCGCAAGGCCGATAAGTGGGCTGATGCCTCCCCTGCGTACATCGAGGCGTTCTTCGATGCCGAGATCGATCGCAAGGAAGACGATGACAAGAAAGAAGAAGACGACAAGCAGAAGACCAAAGACTCGATCAATGGTCTCGCTGCCGACCTGGCCAAGGCTAAGGCGAAAGGCGGCGCCACCGCCCAGCAAACCCGCGACGCCGACTACCAGGCGTTCCTCGACAAGCGCTACGGCGTACAGGAGGCCAAGTAATGGCTATTGCACAAGACCAGTTCAACTACTACCGCGGCGATGCCTACGAAGGCCAGATCGGTACCATCGAGATCAACCGTGTGCCCAGCGGTGTAGCGGGCGCTGCCATTGCCTTTGGCCGTGCCGTCGTTCGCGACCCAGCCACCGGCAACATCCTGCCGTGGGCCACCGACTCCGATGCCTGGGACCTGCTGGGTATCTCCGTACGCTCACTGACCGGTAATAGCGTCCAGACCCCGCAGTACGGCTCCGTCTACCCAGTCACCACTGCCGGCTATCTGCCTGGCCAGAACCTGTCCTACATGACCAACGGCGCTATCCGTGTCATGTGCGTGGACGGTGCCCTGGCTGGTGACGTCGTCAGCATCGTGAACACCGCAGGCGACAACCTGGGCCGCTTCTCCACCGGTGACGGCGTCCAGATCCCATTCCTTCGCTGGAAGGACGACGTGACCGCCGGCGCCATCGGCTGGATCGAACTCAACGGCATCTTCTCCGCCTCCGGCGTGTAACAAGGACCCCAGCACATGAAAACCACCGCACGCATGAGCACCTTCGACACCGATCCGACCGCTGCTCTGTCGTTCCTGACTCAGCAAGCGGCCTACATCGAGGCCGAGGTGTACCGCCAGGAATACCCGCAGTACAAGTACACCAGCTTGGTGCCGCTGGACAACAGCGCGCCCGACTGGGCCCAGGTCGTCGGCTTCCGCTCGGTCAACAGCCGCGGCGAAATGAAGCTGTTCGGTCCCAAGTCCACCGACGTGCCGACCGTTGAAATCGCGGCCACCATGGGCTTCCACGAGATCCAGACCGGTGCGCTTGGCTACGAGTACAGCATCGAGGAACTCGGTTTCGCCCAGCTCAACGGCATCAACGTCGACAACGAACGCGCCATCGCTGTGCGCGAAGGTGTCGAAAAGGGCCTGAACCAGATCTACCTGCAGGGTGGCCTGGTCGCTGGCGCGAACGGCAAGACTCAGCCTGTTGGCGAAGGCCTGTACACCGGCGGCAACGTGCCGCGCCTGGACACCGCCGGCACCATCGCTTCGCTGGTAGCCGCCGGCAATGCCCAGGGCGTGCTGAACATTTTTTCGGATGCGTATAACCAGGTGTTCATTGCAAACACCAACACCGTGCATGTCCCGACCTCGTTCGTGATGCCCGCCAGCACCTATCAGTTGCTGCAGCGCACGCTGCTCAACACGGGCAACGCCAGTAACTACACCTTCCTGATGTTCCTGCAGCAGAACTTCCCGAACATGACTTTCGACTGGGACGTGCTGCTGGAAAAGGCTGGCAAGAACGGCACCAAGCGCCTGGTCACCTACAAGAAGGATATCCGCGTCGTGAAAGGTCACGACGTGATGCCTCTGCGCTTCCTGGCGCCTGCCACCGCCGACAACATCAACTTCAAGGTGCCCGCCATCTGCCGTACTGGTGGCGTGGAATGGCGCATTCCCAAGGCTGCCGCGTACTTCGACGGTCTGTGATGCCCGGGGCTTCGGCCCCACTCCAAGAGGATGCCCTATGGATATCACCTCCGACGTGATTGACGCGTTTCGCGCGGCCTATCCCGAGTTCAGTGACATCACCGTCTGGTCAGCAGGCCAGGTGCTTATTGCCCTACAGGACGCAGACAACGAGACCGGCCCGCGCTGGGGCAGCTACAGCAAGCCAGTGCGGTCCATCAAGCAGCGTGGAATGTTCGCCTACGCCGCGCACAGCCTGGCCAAGCGCAAGATGCAGGCCCAGCAGATGCAGGGCGGCTCGATCCCCACTTCTGGCGCCCAGGTGGCCAGCAAGTCGGTTGGTGATGAGTCGACCAGCTATGCGGTCAGCGCGCCAGACTACGAGCAGGCATCGGCCGATGGCGATCTCTACCTGACCGCCTACGGCAAGGAATTCTTGCGCCTTCGTTCGCGCATCATCGGCCCTGTAATGGTGTAGCCATGGACATCAAGGTTGAGGTTAGCGGCCAGACCAAGGCCCAGCTACGCAAAACCCTGGCGAAGATTCAGGCGCGCGTGCGTAACCGAGCTGTCTTCATCGGCATCCCGCAAGGATCGGGCGAGCAGGACGGCATGACCATTGCTCAGTTGGGATCAATCCACGAGTTCGGCGCGACCATCAACCACCCAGGCGGCACGCAGTACGGATACAACAGCGTGGATGATGCCCATGACGGCAAGGTGCGCTTCCAGCCCACAGGCAAGGGCGTGATGGCCCTTGGCGTGACCGGACCGCACCAGATCATCATTCCCGAACGTTCGTTCCTGCGCGTACCGCTGCGGGCGCACACGGAAGACATCAAGAAGGCCTGGCGCGCGATCATCCCCAAGGTGATCTCTGGCGAGCTGACACTGCTCAATGGGCTGCACCAGATTGGTAGTCGGGCCTCGGCCTTTTGCCGGGACGCCATCAAGGAAGGCATCAACCCGCCCAATGCCGATTCGACCATCAGGAAGAAGAAGTCGAGTAAACCACTGATCGACCACGGCATTCTCGTCAGCAAGATCACGTACCGAGTGGAGGTTTAGCCATGCTCACGATGGAAGGGCACATCGACTCGGACTTCGTGTCAGCGCCTGACGGCGGGGTGTGGCTGGTTCGCGCCGGGGCTGGGGATTACACCGGTCCCGGTGGCACCTGGGAGGAATCCAGCGGGTCAACGCGCACGCAACTGGCTCTGGTGAACATCCAGCAGGCCTCGCCCAAGAGCGTGGAGGCCATGGTTGGTACCTCAGGGGCGTTCAATCCCCAGGACTGGCGCATCGTGCACATCAACGACGGCGTGAACTACCTCTATCCCGACGACAGCGGTCAGTTCGCCGACCTGCTGGAATTCTCGGACGGCCTGGCCATGCGTCAGTGGCGGGTCAGGCAGTGCGACAACCGGCCGTGGCGCAGCTACTGCCGAGCCATGGTTGAGCGGTACCGAGGTGATGGATGAAGGACATCAACGACCTCAACCCGATCTGGCAGCAGATCATCTGCTCGCTGACCGGCGCGGCAACCAACCGCGTCATCCTGGCCAACCAGGGCCGTTCTATGCCAGGCGGCACCGAACTCTCCGCCTCCTATCTGCTGGTTCCGCTGAGAGCCTACGGCTGGCCGACCTTCGATTATGTCGATGTGCCCGCTGTAGAACCTGTGGACGCGGCGCTGGGCGCCTGGACCGACTGGGATGTCACGATGAAGACCACGATGGTCTTCCAGCTCTCGGTGAATCTCTTCAACGACGGCGCCGCTACGGCGGTGATGAACATTCCCAACGGAAACTTTCGCCCTGACATCGCCACTTTGCTGCGCCAGAACAGTGCCGGCTGGTTCAAGTCCAGCCAGCCGCGAAACCTGACCGCACTGCAAAACGCTGGCATGCAGCCCCGCTACCAATGCGACCTGACACTGTATGCCGAGGTCGAGACCACCTATGCCGTCCTGCGCGCTGCCGGCTTCTCCTTCGAAGTAGCAGACGCCCCGACTTTACGAAAACTTCAATCAGGACAATATAATGGCAGTTGATATCTCCAACATCGTTCCCATTTCGGTGTCGATCTCTTCGGCTGGTCTGGCAGATGCTGACTTCACCAGCTCGGTGATATTTGCCGACCTCTCGGACTTGGCTGTAGGCGTGACGTTCCCGGCGAACACCTACCAGGACTTCACTAGTCTCACCGATATCGGCGCCGTCCTCAGCAAGACGTCCGATGCCTACTACGCCGCCGCGACCTACTTCGCCAACAAGACACGCTCCCCCACGTTCACGATCTTCATGAAGGAAAGCACCGCGGTTGATCCAACCACGGCCGCGTCGCAGTTGGCCGCGTCGGGCGTGTGGCGCTACAACCATTTCTTCAAGAATGGCGACGTGAAGGTTGGCAACGTGTCGAACCTTGCTACCTGGGCCGATGCTTCGAATCGAGCGGTATGGGTCACGGTGAGCGATGCGGCCGCGATTACCGCAGATTCCACCACCGACCTGGCTTCGGTGATTGCAGGCCTGGGTGCGCGCCACGTCTTCCAAGGCTTCCGCGCGCCATCGACCCTGGCCGCTGACGCCACCCAGGGCTACCCCATGAACGCCCTGGCAGCCAAGTTCACCAAATGGAACCCGGCCGGCGCCAATACTGCGATCACTGGTGAATACCAGAACCTGACCAGCGTCACGGCTGATTCTCTGTCGAGCACTGCCATTGGCATCCTGAAGAACAAGAAGTGCGTCTACTTCTCGAAGGTTGTCTCCAGTGGTAGCACCACTGGCACGATGTCGATGAACACCCAGTCGCCGTCTGCCAACGGTGAATGGATCGACGACGTGATCGGTGTGGATATGCTGGTCAACGCGCTACAGGTCGGCCTGTTCAATTGGCTGGTCCAGCCGCAAACCAAGCGCGGGATGGATGCCAAGAACTTCGCGGGTGCCATCACGGCGGCCGGAAACATCTGCAAGCAGTACTTCGACAACGGCTTCCTGGGCGCGGGCAACATCACCGACCCGGACACCGGCAACGACCGGTACCTGGCCAACGGGTACTACATCGACAACGACCCTACCGACGTCGAGAGCCTGACCACCGCCGAGCGCCAAGCCCGTACCTACCCAGTGCTGAACGTCTACGTCCTGCGCGACGGCGCGGCCCACTTCATCCCTGTCAGCCTCTACGTGGAGTGATAACGAATGTCCATGACCAACTACGGCGCCGCTGGCGCCAACTTGTCGATCAACGGCATCACGATCAGCTCCTTCGGTGACACTGATCCGCCCATCGTGATCGAGGATATCGAGCCGCGCGCCACGCTCAAGCGGGGTACCGGCGGCGGCTCTGTGCGCCTGGACAACGTCACCCGGGCCAAGCGTTTGACCATCCACCTTCTCCCAGGGTCGGACGAAGCGCGCCAGATCATCGCTCTAGACAAGACCAGAGTCGACTTCTACGGTGCTTTCAGTCAGTCCGGTTCGGGTGAATCACTGGTTTTCTATAGCGGCATTCTGGTGAACCGTGGCCAGCTTGGTCGTGGCGGTAAAACCAGCGTCTCCGACGACCAGTTCATCTTCGAGTTCAACGACTCCGAAGAGGTCTAACCACCATTCAGGCCGCTCCGGCGGCCTAATACCCGAGGAATGACATGGCTCGTCAACTCAAGATCAACATCGCGGGCGTTGAATACGGCGGTTCTACCGCTCCGGCCAAGGCCCAAGAAGAAATGCTGCACATGGCCGTCAACGTCGGCCTTATCTCGTTTCTCAGCGAGAAGAATCCATCTGGCGATGCAGAACTGGTGATGGCCCTACTGCGCGCCCCATTCGAGACCGTTCAGCGCCTAATCGCGCTGGCGCTGCGCGACGGCAAGGCAGATTTGGTCCTGCGTGACGACGGACAGGGCAACATCGTTCTGCCGATAGGCCCAAACCTGTTCCAGGACAACATCCAGTTCTACTACCTGCTGGTCGCCTACGTCCTTCGGGAGAACCTGAAGGGTTTTTTCGCGCTACTCCCTCAAAGCGACGCCGTGCAGCCGGGGGGAGCGTAAGCAGGACCAACTGGTTCCTCTGGCGGCCATGTGTAGCGTCCACAGCCTGCCCGGCGCCGCTGGCCCGGTATGAGCAGATGCTGGACGGTACGTTCGATCTGGGCGACGTCATCGAGATGCACAACGTGCTCGATGAGATGGAGTCCATGTACGAGCGAGCCATGAATGCTGCGCGCCGGCGGTGATACCATCGAGCCTTCACAGGGGAGGTGACATGAGAAACTTCATTATTGCACTGGCTTGCGCAGCAACCTTCGCTAGTTCAGCCTGCATGGCTGCCGGCGCGAAGGAGTGGACACTGATAAACGACAGCGTTGCGGTGTTGGCGCCGCGGGATGGCGCAAAGGTTCTGGCTGTAGCCAGGTACATTGGCCCAGGGCCAGACGCGTTCCTCCCATACTTCGCCGTGCCAGGGTCGATTCTGTGCGGAGGCAAAGCCAGTGACCCGGTAGGATCGTCTGATGGTGAGGGGAGCATATTCTTAGCTGGGCTGCCGGCCATCTCAAGCTTTACCAGGTGCGACGGCGATATGTCGATTACCGTACCTGAGACCGACGCCGGTATACGGTTCCTGTCAATGCACTTTACCTCGGGCAGCGTCAGCCTCTCCAACTCAAAAGGAGAGCGTGTTGGATACTTCGCGTCCCGAAAACTGATTGATGTCATGATCGCTGCGATGCAGAAAAAAATTCATCGAGGCATGTAGACAAATATTAGCCCCGTCCCCGGGGCTTTTTTTCGCCTGGAGAAACCAATGTCGGAAGAAGTGATCGACGCGCTGCTGGTAAAACTGGGCGTGACGGTAGACCAGGAAAGCTTTGACGACAGTGCCCAGGCTATAAACGACCTTGACAGTGCGATCAACAAGGCGGCCCGGGATAGAGGGAAGACCGGGCTGGACCGAATCGGCAAGAACATGGCCGACACAGGCGCCGGCGCTCGCGCCCTTGAGCAGGGTGTCGATAAATTCGACAAGACAATCAATCGCGTCCCCCGGTCTGTGAATGTCCTTCAGACACGCCTGGGCTCGGCGACTCAACAGATGGCCAGTTTCCGAAAAGAGACCCAGTCTGTTGTGTCGCTGCTGTCCCGAGGGGCAGCGGCAACAGGTCTCGGGCCTCTGTCGGGAAGCCTATTTTCTATGCTCACAGGCGCAGGACCGCTGGCCATGGCGGCCGCGGGCGTCGGCGGCCTGGCAGCGAATGCTTTCGCGTATACCAATGGGGCACTCAGCACGGAGGTCAATTCCAGCACGTACGGAGTTTCGAAATCCGACTTCCAGAACTTCAACCGGTTTGGCAAGAAGATCACTGGTGAAGATGATGTTGGTACCCAAATTCTGCAGGCTGCCCAGCGAATCAAGGTCGGTTCGGCTGTGGGCAACATCCCCGTCGATATAGCGCGCTACGGTGGCTCGCCAGCCGATTTTGCGGATGCTTTCAGACGGCCCACCATGGATGTTGTGGACACCATCCAAAAGCAACTTGCGCGCACCAATGATCCCTTGATGAAGCAGGGCATAGGCAACGCGCTAGGCCTCAGTCAGTCGTCCATTATGGCTTTGGGGCAGGACTATCGCACAGGTATTCGACAAGCAGACAGGCCGGGGTCTACATATAGCGACCAAGATGTCGCTAATGCCCGGAAGTTTGAAGATTCTCTCGTTAACCTGATAACCGATTTCGACCGGTTAAAGATAACGTTGGGTCAGGACGTAATCCCCTCCTTGGATAATTTCGTCAAGCGAGTGGACGGATTTTTCTCCGAGGGGGGAGGTGCAAGCAAGTACCTGGATGCGTTCAACAAGTTGTCGAAGGGTGATGTAAAGGGATTCGTTGACTCATTTGGAAAGGCTGAACAGTCCACCCAGGTGATAACTCCGGAACAGAACAACGCCATGACGAAGTGGCTCATGGATAACGTTCCGTTCGACAAACTGGCCCATTACACCTACGACGGCGCAGCGAACGGTTGGCAAAAAGATGGTCTGAGGGGCGCAATAAAAGGGGCAAAAGATGGATTTAATGCCTCGCCAGTCGTCGCAAATCCATGGCTAGATGGCATGACCGCTGAAACGTGGGAGTCAACCAAGCAAGCCGTCTACGCGAGGATGCCGAGCGCGCATATAGATGATGATGTGAGCAAACCGTTGCGGCCGGAGTATCAACCTAAACAGCCGACCACCCAGCCGTCCGGCCCTCAGGTTGACGACCAAACTGCTGCTCAACAGCGCGCAATTCAATATTTCACTCAAAACGGATATAGCCACGCTCAAGCGTTCGGAATAGTCGCGAACCTGACTCGGGAAAGCGGGATGAGTACGGGTGCGGTCGGCGACAACGGGCAGGCATATGGCCTTGCTCAGTGGCACCCAGATCGCCAGCAGTCATTCAAGGACTTCTTCGGAAAAGACATCCGACAGTCGACCGAGAAAGACCAGCTGGACTTCATCAACTATGAACTCCAGAACAGCGAAAAAAGGGCGGGACTTGCATTGTCCAATACCAAGACCGCCTCAGAAGCGGCCGACGTGTTCAGGCGCATGTACGAGAGGCCTGCAGAAGACGCAAGTGATGCGGCGAAACGTATTCAGCTCGCCCAGCGGTTGAGTGATAGCAAGCTAGGAGAGAAAGCAGATGTTCAGGAGCTTGACCGAAAGGTTCCTGTTCTGATCAATCAGCCACCGGCCGCCGCACCGGCAGCGGCTGTGTCGTACCAGATGCTTCCATCAGGTACCCCGGAAACCTACAACATGGTGGCCAATCCCCCGGCTCCTCCGACTGTCGACGCCACCCAGGCGCAACCAGCCAGCAGTGATGGGAACGTGGTGCACATTGACGCCAGGGGATCTACGGATGTGCACAAGATCACCAGCGAGGCCATGCGCGCGGCGAGCGATCACTTCCAAGGGCAGATGACTGTCGCCATGTCCCACCTGAGCACGGACCTTGACCAATGAGCCTTGCAGCGATCTTTCTGAACAAGGTCCCAACCCTCGGCGGGAACGGATTCACGCCGATTATTTTTGACGCCATCCTGTCCGAGATGCAGTACGTGTCGTCCAGGATGTCGCAGTACCCGCTGGAGAGCGGGGCCATAGCGTCTGATCATTCGATTCAGTTGCCGAACGTGCTGACGGTAACCGTAGGGGTTAGCGACAACCCCTTCAAGGTGGCAACAGCCTCCACCACGAACGGTGCCTCGACGGTTGAATCGGCCTTGATCGGCGCCGCGGCTGGGGCCGTGGTGTCAAAGCTTGGCGGTACGGCACTGGCGCTACTCGGCCTCGGGATGGGAGCAACCATGTCGAGCAGTTCTTCCACTCGGTCCACAACGGTGAAAAACGCCCTGCATTACCTCAAGGCTACGGGCGCGCTGATCAACTTCGTGGGGACCAAGGAGACCTACAAGAGCGTTGTGGTTGTGGGGGTGAGATCGGTGGTCGACAAGCGTTCTGAGTTGGGAGGAATCTTCCAGATCGACCTGGCGCAGCCGACCATTATCTCCAACACAGGCACCGGCTCGGTGACCACAACGCTCGGCAGCGGAACCGAGTCAACCCAGGGGCAAAGCTCGGTGAACGCCGGAACGGTGGTGCCTTCATGACGACCAAAACGCTCTCGCTGCCCAGCAGTTACAGCTATTTCACGTTCCAGTCGTCGCTAAGTAACACAGCCTACACGTTCGCCTTCACTTGGTTGACGCGGTTCTCCTACTACGTGGTGAGCATGTACGACTCATCGGGCACGCCAATCTTCCAGGGGCGCGGCCTGCACCCCAACATGGATCTGCTGGACGGCCTGCAACTGGGTATCGGCAAACTCTACCTGGTAGGCGATCCCGCCACCGTGGCGAATCTGGGCGTTGATAACACCCTGACATGGGAGTACTGACATGGGGGTGCTCTACGGGCGCTACTACGAGCTGACGCTTTACTCGACCACCAGTAGCGAATACCTGCGCATGACGGCGCCGGTGCAGGTCCAGTTCAGGGTCAGCTATTACCCTGGCATGGGGTCGATCAAGGGCACTGCAGAGATCACGATCTACGGCCTGAACGTCACGTCAATGGATCAGATCATCAGCAAATACGACCGGGTCAAGCTGGTGGCCGGATACAACGATAGCTTTGACACCATCTTCGACGGCAACGTATTCACGCCCAGCAAGGGCAAATTCGGGCCGGAGCAGTACCTGCTGCTCTACTGTTCGATGATCAGCGAGGCTGAAACGAGCGCCAGGATCAACAAGACCTGGGGCAGCGGCACGCGCGTGTGCGATATCGTGCAGGAGGTGGCAGGTGAACTTGGCGTGCCGTTCACCTTCTTGCCGCCCATTGACTCGAAGGACAACAACTTCTGGCCTTCGCTAGGTAGGGTGTCCAAGCTTTCCGCCGCTGCGCCGCCGTACGCCGTCCTCGATGATCTAGGACAGTCATTCGGCTTCATCGTCTATCGGCTGGTCAACAAGGCGCTGCTGTTGCCGCGCTCAGACACGGGGACAGGGGTGAGCCACGAAATATCGGTCGATACCGGAATGGAGGGATCCCCAATATTCACCGCCGGGCCCACGGTCAACGTGGTGACCAGGATGAATACCAAGATCCTTCCTGGCGATGAAATCGTGGTGAAGAGTCGGTATAGCGTGGTGTCGGCGCAGGGCGCCAACTTCGCCGATCAGACCCAGGTCACCCAGACAAAGTCAGGTAAGTACTACGCCAGCTCGATCATCCACACCGGCGACTTCTACTCGGACGTCTGGTCAACATCGATCCAAGGCTATGCCCGCGGCGTGGATTGGAACCCCATAACTTCAGGAGACGACAATGGTTGATCGCCACCTGAACATAAGCGACATGCTTGAGATGTCCTTCAAGCGGGGCATGGCCAAAATCTATACCAGCCTGCCAGCAACGTTGATCGCCTTTGACCCTGGAACCCAGCGCGCCCAGATCCAACTGGGGGTTAAGCGACGGCAAAAAGGTGTCTGGAAGGACATATCGGTCCTTGTTGACGTCCCCGTCGTTTTCCCAGGCTCACAATCGTGGGCCTTTTTTTATGCCCTGAGCAAAGGCGACGAGGGCTGGGTGCACTTCTCCCAACGCTGCATCGACGACTGGCTGTCTGCCGGCGGATCGGTGCAGCCATCCAGCCTGCGCATGTTCGATGCCACCGATGCGATGTTCCAGCCTGGCCTGCGCTCCGCGGCGACAGCGTTCGCGCCAATGCCCAGCGCGGGGGCCGGCCTGGCCAATAAAGCTGGGACGGTCTCCATCACCGCCACAGACGACGCCATCGACCTTAAGGTCGGCAGCACCACCATTGTTTCAACGGCCAGCGACGTAACCCTAACGGTGGGCGGACAGACGCTGGTCCTTTCGGCCGCCGGGCTATTCCACAACGGCGTGAACATTGGGGCGACACACATTCATACCGGCGTCCAAGCGGGCAATGGTACCTCTGGACCGCCAGCAGCCTGACCCAGCCGAGACACCACATGATCAGAAATTTCGACGGAACCGACCTCGTGACGAGCGGTTCCAGCGTTTTCCTTTCCGATGAGGAAGAACTGGCCGCAAGCGTCGTCTACCTGCTGCGCCAGATCCTCACCGAGGATTTCCTGAGCCAGACCAAGGGCACGCCGTGGTTTGACGGCCTGCTGGGAAAAACGGACCCGGCCTTAGTGGAAATCCTGCTCAAGCAGTCGGTATTGCAGTCTACCAATGTCACGCAAATCACAGATTTTAGCCTGGTTCGAGACCGCGCAACGCGCACGTACAGCGTGTCGATGACCGTCACAAACGCGACAGGAACAGTCGCCACCGTAACCTATACCACCTCGGAGTAACCCATGGCGGCAGTAACCAGTAGCGGCGTTACTCTAACCACCACCCAGGAATACCTGGCCACGCTCAAGGCTGGATACCTGGATATTGATTCCAGCTGGGATCTCGACTCTTCCACACCGGATGGCATGGCGCTGCAAATATGGGCAGAGGCGCTCGGAAACCTCGATGAGCTGGTGACTTCGGTCTACAACACCCTGGACCCGAATAGCGCGGTGGGCCTGCAGCTCGATCGCATCGGGGCCATTAGCAACATCCCCCGGGCGGTAGCCACCTACTCGACGTGCACCGCGACCTTCAAGGGTAACCCAAATGCCCCTGTTCCGGCCGGCACTACCATCCGTAACACCTTGACTGACACCCTCTGGGCCACCGATGGGGCGATCACGTTAGGCAGCGACGGTACCGGGACCGTTGGTGTTACTTGCACTACCTCTGGCGCGCAGACAGCCAACGTAGGGGAGCTTTCATCGATCTATGGGTCGGTCCCGGCGGGGGTAACCAGCGTCACCAACCCGGTTGCCGCCTCCGTGGGCGACGCTCAGGAGGGTGATCCTGACTACCGGTTCCGCCGTAACGTGGCGGTGGCCACGCGCTCCAGCAATGTCATTGATGCGCTCTACTCGGCGGTCTACCTGGTCACCGGGGTCAAGCAGGTGAAGATTTACGAGAACACGCGCACCATCGTAGATGGCAATGGCCTGATGCCGAAGTCGATCATGCTCATCGTGGACGGCGGGGCTGACGCCGATATCCTTGCGGCATTCGCCTCGGTGAAATCGCCAGGCTGCGGTGACAACTCGGACCGCACGGACCTGGATGCCTACATGGTCACCGGCCTGACCGCCACGCCCAGCGGCAACCCGGTCACGCTCAGCTTCTTCCGGCCTCAACTGGTCACGGTCTATGAAGACATGTCGATCACCAGCTCTACGCTATCCGACAGCGACAAGACGACGATCAAGACGCAGACAGTGTCCTACTCCCTGGAAGGCTTCACGCAGACCAGCGGGTTCATCAAGCGCGGCTTCCAGATCGGCGAAAGCGTCACGGCGGGCCGGCTCTACACCCCGGCGAACTACGTGGTAGCGGGCGCAGGCATGATCAACTCGCTCTACATCGGGACTAACCCAGGTGCCGTGACGGCACTTACCGTGCCAATTGCCTACAACCAACTGGCCGTGATCAACGCCGAGAACATCAACATCACCTACGAGTAATACAGATGCCGGACGCCAATTTCGATTATGTGTCGAAGGCCGAGTCGCGCATATACGGCTGGTACCAGAAGGGGCCCAAGCTGGTCTCTTGGATCGACACCATTCCGTCTCTCGTGGGCTCAAGCCTCGAAAATCCGCTGCAGATCCTCAACTACATCCTGGACTACCAAAACGTCTCCGGCGTGATGCTGGATATCGTGGGCCGCATCGTAGGCATCAGTGAGCGTCCGCGTATCTCTATGGCCGCGCTGGAGTACTTCGGGTATCTGGGTGACCTGATCGCCAAGGGCTACAACCAGGCGCCTTACTACGACGCCTCTGCCGCGACCCAGACCGTCCCCATCCCCGACTATGCATTCAAGTCGGTCATCAAAGGGAAGATCTACAAGAACTCAATCCTCTGCACCATTGACTCCGTGAAAGAGGCGGTGGACGACATTTTCGGAATCTCGTGCACAGTCGTCGATAACAAAGACATGACCATGACCATCAACCTCAATACGACCAGTTACAGCAGCGTCCTGTACTACCTCGCCGTCAACTACGACCTCATCCCGAAACCGATGGGCGTTGAAATCACTTCCATCAATGGGGGAAGCTAATGACTCGTCCAGCAAGTTATAACCGCGTTTGGGCCGTCGATGCGGCCAGCGACCAAATGGGGGGCGAATCTACAACCGCAGACCAAGCTGTTATCGAAGATGGCTGGATTGGCAATGCCACGGCCGAACCTCCTACCGCCCGGATGCAGAACTATTGGCAGACACGAGTAGACCTTGGCCTGCAGGAAGTTGAGCGCCAAGGTTTTTTATCGTGGCGAACGGACGTCGCCTATCAGATCGGCGCCATTGTTTACTATGCAGGCTACCTATTCCAGGCCATATCGGCGAACAATGGTATTACCCCGCAAGGGGCCGGCGACAATGGGATCTGGAGTTTCATCCAGCCTGGCAAATGGCCAACCACCACCGATAACATCAGTGGCATTCTCCCGCTTGCCAAGGGTGGTACTGCAGCGTCAACGGCTGCGGGCGCGAGAAGCAACCTTGGGTTGCTAGCTCTTGCCATCAAAGACAATATCAATAATGGTGATTGGTCTGGAACTGACTTGACAATCGCCAATGGCGGAACGGGAGCATCTGATGCAGCGACTGCTCGGACCAATCTTGGTTTGGGAACTGCTGCTACCTATACGGTTGGCAACCAAGCGGGCCAACTCCCACCACAGGGATGGGACTACGCGACTGGTGGCGGCTCTGCAAATGCGTACGTCGCAACGTTTTTGCCCGCGATCACAGCTTTAAGGGACGGCCTCACCCTAACTTCTACTGCAGTGGCAGTGAATACTGGAGCCAGTACGTTCTCTCCGAATGGACTGACGGCAAAGCCCATCGTAAGTCTCGCGCAGGCCGCCCTGATTGGTGGTGAGCTGGTAGTGAACGGTCGATTTACGGTGAAGTATTCCGCCAACCTCGACGCCTGGGTGCTGATCTCTGCGACCGGCGGCAATGCCATGGCGGGCCGACTGATCAACGTCCAGGTCTTCGGGGCTGTCGGCACTTTCTCCTACACCCCTACCGTCGGTACACGCAGCGTTGTAGTAGAGGCGCAGGGTGGCGGCGCGAGCGCAGGGGGCGTTGCAGCTCCGACTACTGGACAGGCTGCCGTATCCGGTGGCGGATCATCCGGGGCATACGGGAAGAGCTACTACCAAATTTCCGCTTTATCCATTCCAGTGCAGATAACGGTGGGAGCAGGGGGCTCAGCACCTGCCGCCGGAGCCAATGCTGGGATTGCCGGGGGAACTACCAGTTTCGGGTCGTACTTGGCAGCGCCTGGCGGGGGGGCTTCGGTGGGGTGTGCATCTCAGGCCGCTCCAATTGTGAGCGCCAATGGAGGAACCAACCCTGGCCCTGTAGGGGCGAATATTGTTGGTTCGCCGGGACAAGCCGGGCAAAACGGGGTGATGATCACTGCTAACTCTGGGTATTCCGGGTCTGGCGGTTCGTCCGTTTACGGCGCTGGAGGCAACAGCAGGGCGAGCGCGAACCCTGGGCAGCCAGGGGCAGGTTACGGCGGCGGTGGCAGCGGCGCGCTGCAGGCTGCTGGCGGGGCCGCCTTGGCCGGCGGCGCAGGAGCTCTGGGAATTGTCATCATCTGGGAGTACGCATAATGCGAACCTACGCACGCATTTACGAAGGCGCCGTGGCTGAGATTTTCTCCACGGACGGGGACATGGCCGAGCTGTTCCATCCCGATCTTGTCTGGGCAGACATCACTGATGTCAGTCCCCAGCCGGTCTTCGGATGGACAGCCGTTGAGGTGGAGGGGGTGTGGTCCTTCGCTGAGCCGGTGGTCCCGGCTCCTACCGATGCCGAGTTGCGTATCAACGCCATTGCCCAGCGCGATGCGTTGCTCGCGGCCGCGAACGAAAAGACGGCCGGCATGGCAGACGCCTATATCGCCGGGCTGCTTGACGCGGACGATACCGCAATGTTCAAGACCTATGCAGCCTACAAGCTGGACCTGAACAAGATCGATACCCAGGCCGGGTACCCGGCAACCATCACCTGGCCGCCTCTGCCGGCTTGACCGATTAACGATGCAAACAGCCGCCTTGAGCGGCTTTTTTTCGTCTGGAGAAAAGTACATGCCATGCATCACCGCGCAGGCCGCTGGAGGACCGAATGTCGGAGCTTTCCTGGACATGCTAGCCTGGTCCGAAGGGACCTCGATCAGCAGGTACACCAAAAACAACGGGTATGACGTGATCGTTGGCGGACTCAACAGTCCCAACACATTCACAGCATATGCGGCCCACCCCAACGTACTTGTCACCGTCAACAACGCTGGGCTGAAGTCGACAGCAGCAGGGCGATACCAACTGCTCTACCGATACTGGGTCGCGTACTCGGCACTGCTGAAGCTGCCCGACTTCAGCCCGTTGAGCCAGGATCGCATCGCGATTCAGCAGATTGTTGAGCGTAAAGCGCTGGCAGACATCAAGGAGGGGAATATTGCCCAGGCCATCAGCAAGTGCAGCAACATCTGGGCGAGCCTTCCGGGTAACACCTACGGACAGCACATGCACTCCACTGACAGCTTGATCGCTCAATACATCGCGACTGGTGGGGTGTTGGCATGAATGAAACGCTGATCAAGTGGGCCGTGGCCGCCGGCCTGGTCCTTGCGCTGATGGCCGGCAGCTTCTACGTGGCCTGGGCCTGGCAGGCAAACAGCTACGGCAAGCAATTGGCCGCGCAGTCGGCGGGGTACCAGGCGGACCTGACCGCCATCAACAACGCCGGGGCCGCGCAGACCAGCAAGGCCCTGGCCAAACAGCAAGCGGCGGAGCAGAAGGCCGCCGATATCGACGCCCAGCGCACCAAGGAGAAAACCGATGCTCTCGCCGAAAACGAAACCCTGCGCCAACGGTACGCCGCGACTCAGGCTGCCAATGATCGGCTGCGCGCTGATGTTGCTGCTGGCACTCAGCGGCTGCGGATCGCGGGCAGTTGCACCGCAAACGGTAGCGGTAGCAGCGGGGTGTCCGGTCCCACCAGCGCCGCCGGCCTGGGCAATGCAGGAACAGTCGAACTCAGTGGAGAAGCTGGACAAGCTGTTTTCGATCTCCGCGCCGACCTCATCCGCGAGCGCTCAGCCCTGAAGGCGCTGCAGGACTATGCGAAGGTTTGCCATCCTGGGTAGCGATATAAAGGAAGGGGGGTTAGTTCGGCAGGACGCCGATGAAAGGAGCGTCAAGGAATCGCCACGAGGCCTGAATCAGCCAAAAAAGCGTTCCGAAACAGAAAGATAGACCCTTGCGGAATGCGGTCTGGAGGGGTATGCTTTGCGCTTGAGTTTCGGAACGGAAAATCGCCGCAAGCCGCGCTCTGCTTGATTTTGTGGGGCGGATTGCAAATCCGTCTACGCCGGTTCGATTCCGACCTCGGCCTCCATTATAACGAAGTCCTGTAGATCACTGATCTACAGGACTTTTTTATTTCCAGGCGCGTTAATATTTTGTCTGGGAAAGTACCTGAACGTTGTTGCGTGTTCAGGGCAGGGTGTATATATTCGTTGGCTCGCGATCGCTGCACTAAAACGGTTCAAACGTTATTAGTGTTCGATGCCAAGACGAGCAGGGGGTCTGAAAATCCCTCGTTGCACGCTGCACCGCGCTACCGCCCGGATGGCGAAATTGGTAGACGCATGGGACTTAAAATCCCCCGTTCGTAAGGACGTGCCGGTTCGACCCCGGCTCCGGGCACCAAATAAAATCAAGGGCTTGCCGCACATTGTGCTGGCAGGCCCTTGTTGTTTTCCGGTCCGCAATTTTGGAGATGGTCCGCAATTCGGTCATTACATCGGCGTAACCTTCGCGCAGCGCCGCCTGCGGATGTACTGCTCGGTCATGGCAACGGTCGTGTGCCCAACCTGGCCTCTCGGCTCTCGAATGCCGCCGGTCGCCGTCTCGGCGGGCAGATCCCTTGCTACGCATTTACGAAGGCTCCGTGGCCGAAAATTTCTCCACGGACGGCGGAAGGGCCGAGATGTTCCATCCCGATCTTATTTGCGCCATTGCCCAGCGCGATGCGTTGCTTGGGCCCCCAGCCAACGTTACTTGGCCTGTTGCGCTTGGGGCATCTGGCCAGAATCGTCTACTTTATTGCGTGACATCCTTTCCTTAACTGCAAGGCGTGCGGGGTTTTCAATGAATCGGTACAGGAGTTCGGATATAAGCAGGATGACGGCAAACATCAGGATCTTCACTGGAAGGCTGGCGCCGGCACCGATGACAGTTGCGATGTGGATATTGACGATGTTTAGTATTACCTGGTGGCTCATGTAAATGGCGAAGCTGATTTCTCCCAGGCGCACAAGAACGTTGTTCGAAAGCGCCTTGGAAATGAGTCCGTTTGTATGAGAAAACACGAGAACCATGAAAGTGAAAAAAGGAACGTAAGAGCCTATATAGCCAATTCCAAGCGGGGTCTCGACGCCCCAGGTGTTGAAGAGCTTATAAGCAGCGACCGGCGAAAGAATCGCCAGGAGTTCCAGGCCTGAATCGCGCCACATCACACGTTTCCCCTGATCGCCGATGCACAGGCGCCACATCCCGATACCGGATCCTACGAAGAAAATCAGGACGTTCACCGGGGAAATCTTCATCGCCCACCAGGTGGTGTTCAGAAACTCGCCGCCATGGTTGAAGATGCCGTTCACCAGCAGGATCGCAGCGAGCGCCACTGCAGAAAACGCCAGGCACTTGGCAGGCGTGGTGAATGCGCCCAGGTTGCGCAGCGGTATCAGCACGAACGGGAAGCTGAGGTAGAAGAACCACTCAATGGACAGTGTCCACGCCACGGAGTTGAAGGCGAAGAAGTCGTCGTGACTGGGGTACCAGCTTTGGACCAGCAGTGCGTTGGTCAGCAATACATACAGTTTTGGCGGGTCGCCATTCATGAATGCAAACGGAATGCATAGGGCAAGTACGAAAAGATGAAGCGGGAAAATCCGACCGATCCTGATGGCGTACATCTTGGTCAGAGATTCTTTGGTTATTTGTCTGATGCGGTTTGCGTAGGTGTACGCGATGATAAAGCCAGAGAGGACGAAGAAGAATATCACGCCAGGGCCGCCAATGTTCAAGTCGGTCCCCAGGTGCTCGATGATTACAGCCAATGCTGCAAAAAATCTGAGGGAGGTTAGAGGCTTTATCATTGGGCTTCCTTATTGAAAATCCTCTGCGCTTCAAACAGAGGGCGCTGATTCTAACAAACAGCCGCTGTGAGCGGCTTTTTTTCGTCGGGAGAAAAGTACAGGCCAGCCATCCCCGCGGTGTCCGGCACAACAACCCGTGCAATATCAATATCAGCAACACCAGTAATTGGCTGGGCCAGGTCTGCCTGGTTCAGACGAGCGAAGAGCTGACCCGCCTGCAGGCGGAGCGCTAATACGCTTTCTCGTGGTTCGCCGGCGGCACCTGGGCTTGGTGCAGGACGCCAATGAGCTGCGCAAGGCCCAGCCGGTGCGCAGCGGTATTGAGGTGGAGGAGGAGGGGGTAGAGCGCCTGAAGCGGATTTCCAGGGTCGCCAGGATACCGGGTCAATGGCCTCTTTCTCAGGCCGGCCGGGTAGCGGCGTTGTACCGAGAGAAAAGGTTGGAAGCGGCCTTTCGTGCGTAGTTGCGGTATGGGGTTTCAACCAGGCGGTAGACCACCTCGCAAGCGATCATCAACATCGCGAACAGATAGAACCTGTTGAGGGTAACGCCGTTGGCGCCAATCACCGGCATCAAGTAGCGGTCGGTGTAGATGATTGCCAGCAGGTGGAGCATGTACATCGAGAAACTCAAGTTTCCCAGGTGCACCAGAAGGCGGTTGGACAGCATTTTCGAAACCAGACCCTTGGCCACGGAAAAGATGTAGATGCAAAAGGCAAACAGCGGCAAGTACAAGATCACATGGTCAAGCGGCATCCTGTCTTTCCCGCCATCCACAACCGTCCAGTGGTAGGTTGCTGCGATCAGCACCAGAGCGATAACCTCCAGAGCCGTGGCGAATCCTGGCGAAAAACGTTGGCTGAGCTTCTCCTGGGTGAGATAGAGCGCGACGCCGGTGCCGATCAGGAAGATAAACAGGTTTATTGGCGATATGCGGATCAACCAGGTGGACGATGCAACGCGTGCAGGGTCTCGGTACATCCAGAGCGTGAACGCCAGCAGGAATGCCAGGCAAAGCCCTGACAGCATGAGGCCAGAAGCGGCGCTCTTGTTAAACCCGAATTGCTTGATAGCCATCATCAGGAACGGGAAGGCCAGGTAGAAGGCCCACTCGACCGAAAGTGTCCAGGACACTGAGTTGAGCGAAAAGAAATCACTGCTGCTCGGGTACCAGCTTTGCATCAACAGCGCGTTATAGACTCCCGTTGTGAAAGTAGTAGGCGCATCGGTGATGAAAACAAGCGGAATGGCCAATAGCAGCGTCAACAGATGCACCGGGAAGATGCGGCCGATACGCTTGGTGTAGAGGCTGGCCAGCCCTCTGGGTTCAAGGGTATTCACCTTGTCGGCATAGGTGTAGGTGATAATGAATCCAGACAGGACGAAAAAGAACATGACGCCGAGGCTGCCTGTATCGGTTTGCAGCCCCAGGTGGTCTATGTAAACAGCAAGTGCCGCGAAAAAACGCAGCGACGTGAGGGGCTTGATCAACGCTATATCCTTATCTTCTGAGTTCAGCCCTCGTGGGTGCTGACCAATAGCATCAAGGATTTTCAGAATCCTGAGCGGCTTGGTCGTGACGCTGGCATTCATCGGCCTACATCAGACTGCCACCACCCAAATGGTTCAGTCCAAAGCTCACTTGTCAGGAAATGGCCGCTCCCACACCCTGTGGCGGAATTGATTCACATCATTACGTCACCACCGTTTCCCCGTTACCTTCTTTGTAGTAAAACTACTCATCATCTCTCGCCCGCCCACGCGGAACCCTTGCGTTTCAAGGACTGAAACCATGACCTCAACCAGAATCCTGGCCTGTAGCCTGCTTCTCGCTCCCATGGCGGTAGCGCTGTCCGGCCACGCGGCCACGCTGGAACGCCCCTCGGCAAGCGAGGGCTACCATGAGATTTCCATTTTTGACATCCCGCTCAAGGATCAGGACCGCCTGGAAGATGCCATGACCAGTGCCCGCTTGCTGCGTGCCAGCATGGGGCAGGCGACAGGGCCTTCGGCTGAGGAAAAGGTACAGATCGAGCGCAAGTTGCGTGAGCGGCGCAAGCCCAGCACGTATGTGGAGGCGGTGGACAGCGCCAGCATGGCGGTTCGGTTGGCGCAGGTGCAGCGTGAGCGCCCGGCCCGCAAGCTGGCGAACGCGCCGGGGATGTACGAGGCGCCGCGCCTGGGCATGACGCGCCAGTGCGAAGTGCAGGTGTCTTACCGAATGGGGGTGTATACCGAGAGTGGGCTCAATGGCCTGCGCCGTTACCTGCATTGCCCCGACGGTGACCTGCTGTTGCAGGACATGGTGCTCAAGGGCGTGGCGGTAACGACCATCAGGGAGCTGGCCAATGTCGACCTGGGGGGGCACCGGGGCATGATGTACGGCATGCGCGATGCCAACGGCAACAGCTACACACGGCTGACGTGGGTGTCGAACAACACCCACCACCTGGCGGACAAGGCAGGCACCACGCCTCAGGTGCGCAACTGGCTGGTCAGCTATGGCAAGGAGCTTGTTGCGCAGGGGCGTTGAGTCCTCTGCCTGGAGCGCACAGGGACACCGCGGTGCAGCGTCGCTCCCGCTGACGCCGCATTCCTGCAGGCATAACGCCATGTAAAAGCCATTTTTTTCGCAGCCTCGGCGATAGAATTTGATATCGTGCTGTCAGAATCGTGACTGTCTGTTTAACAACAAGCGGATGACCACGATACGTGCCCGTTCCAGCGCAGAGAACGGGGCACGCACAAGGAGATCTTCTTTGACATCCGGCGATATTTCAGCGGCATTGGCTCAGGCCACCGCCAATTGCGCGAAAGAGCCCATCCACTTGCCCGGCAGCATTCAGCCCCACGGTTTCATGCTGGTGCTTGAACCCAATACCCTGGCGGTGCTGCAGGCCAGTGAAAATATTCAGCGCTGGCTTGGCCAAGCCGCTGAGCAGTGGCTGGGGCGGCACCTGCCGGAATTGCTGCAAGGCGGCGAACAGGTAGCGCGGCTGTTGGCCGAGCGCACCAGTGAAGAGCACAAGCCCGTGCACGTGGCCGATGTGCGTTTTGCCGTGGGCAACTATGACGGCCCGCCTATCGCGCTGATGGTGCACCGGTTCGATAGCGTAGTGATAGCCGAGTTCGAGCCGGCCAGCGATGTGCTCGCCGCCTACGCCAACCTTTATCCCTTGGTACGCACCTTCATCGGCCAGTTGCAAGGCGCCGAGAGCATCGAGCAGGTGTGTGCCCAGGCGGTGGCCGAGGTCAAGCGCATCACCGGCTTCGGCCGAGTCAAGGCGTACCGGTTCGATGAGGCGGGCGACGGCCTGGTATTGGCCGAACTGGCCGACGAAGGCTACCCCAGCTACCTGGGCCTGTGCTTCCCGGCGGCGGATATTCCGCCCCAGGCGCGGGCGTTGTATTGCGCCAACCGTATCCGGGTGATCGAGGACGCCAACTACGTACCCGCCGCCCTGGTGCCGGCGCTCAACCCGTTGACCGGGCGGCCGCTGGACCTCAGTTACGCCGCGCTGCGCAGCGTGTCGCCCGTACACCTGCACTACATGCGCAACATGCGCACCCTGGCGTCCATGTCGATCTCCATCGTCGTGGGCGGCCGGTTGTGGGGGCTGATTTCCTGTCACCATGCCGAACCCCGGGCGGTGCGGTTCCAGAGCCGCACCGCGTGTGAGCTACTGGGTAGCGTGCTGTCGTTGCAGATCGAGTCCATGGAACTGCATGTACGCAACCAGCGCCTGCTGGGCGTGCGTCAGCAGATCGTGCAATTGCTCTCGGTCATGGCTGACCGTGACAGCGTGCGCGACGGGGCGCTGGCCTTGAGCGATACCTTGCTCGGCTTTGCCCGCGCACAGGGCGCGGCCATCATCACGGCCTCCAGCTGCGATCTGGTGGGTGAAACGCCCGACGAGGCCATGGTGCTGGCGCTGACCGAGTGGCTCGCCGAGCGCGGCGGGCATGAGGTGTTCCACAGCGATAATGTCGGCCGCGATATTCCTTCGCTGCCTGGCTTGGCTGCCCAGGTGGGCGGTGTGCTGGCCGTGGCTATCTCGGAAATACATTCCCACTACCTGATCTGGTTCAAGCCTGAACAGGCACGCAGTGTGGTCTGGGCCGGCAAACCGGAAAAAAGCATCAGCGACAGCGGCGTGCTCAACCCGCGTCACAGCTTCGACAGCTGGCAGGAGACCGTCAAAGGTTACTCCAGCCCCTGGGACCCGCTGGAAATCGAAGGCGTGGCGGAACTGCGCACGGCGGTGCTGGGCATCGTGCTGCGCAAGGCCGAGGAACTGGCGCAACTGGCCGGTGAACTCAAGCGCTCCAACAAGGAACTGGAAGCCTTCTCCTACAGCGTGTCCCACGATTTGCGTGCGCCGTTGCGCCATATCGCTGGCTACGCCGAGCTGTTGGGCGACTTCGAGGGCGAGAAACTGTCCGAGCGAGGCCAGCGTTTCCTCGACCACATCGGCGAGTCTGCGCGTTTCGCCGGCAGCCTGGTGGACAACCTGCTGAGCTTCTCGCAGATGGGGCGGTCCGCGCTGCGCCTGTCCGATGTCGACCTGGGCGCGCTGGTGGAAGCCATTCGCCAGGAAATGGTTCCCGACTATGAAGACCGCGAAGTGCAATGGCGCATCGGGCCGTTGCCACGTGTGCTGGCGGATGCCGCGTTCCTGCACCTGGCGTTGCGCAACCTGATTTCCAACGCCCTCAAGTACAGCCGTGGCAGCAACCCCGCGGTCATCGAAATCGGTGCCACTGAGCAAAATGGCGAAACCGTGGTCTATGTCCGTGACAACGGTGTCGGTTTTGATATGGAATACGTCGACAAATTATTCGGCGTGTTCCAGCGCCTGCACCGCATGGAGGAGTTCGAGGGTACCGGTATTGGCCTGGCCAGTGTCCGGCGTATCATTGAACGCCATGATGGCCGTGTATGGGCCCAGGGTGCCCTGGGCGAAGGGGCGACGTTCAGTTTCGCCTTGCCCCACGCACCAGCCCGCAATCCCGCATGATTTTACCGAGGCTATCGATGCTCAAACCCATCCTGCTGGTGGAAGACAACCCACGAGACCTGGAACTCACGCTGCTTGCGCTGGAGCGCAGCCAGCTGGCCAACGAAGTGATCGTCATGCGTGACGGCGCCGAGGCCCTGGATTACCTGTTGCGCCGCAATACCCACGTCGAACGCCTGGAGGGCAACCCGGCGGTGTTGCTGCTGGACCTCAAGCTGCCCAAGGTCGATGGCCTGGAGGTACTCAAGGTGGTGCGCGAATCGCCCGAGCTGCGCAGCATTCCCACGGTCATGCTGACCTCGTCGCGCGAAGAGCCCGACCTGATGCGCGCCTACGAATTGGGCGTCAACGCTTACGTGGTCAAACCCGTGGAGTTCAAGGAATTCGTCACGGCGATTTCCGACCTCGGGGTTTTCTGGGCGGTCCTCAACGAACCACCGCCCGGTTCGCTGCGCCTGCAACGTCGTCCCACCTGAGGGCGAGCCATTTGAACGAGATCGATACCTGCACATGCTGTCAAAGCCCCTGCAACTACTGCTGATCGAAGACAGCCCGCGTGATGCCGAACTGTGCCTGCTGACACTGGAGCGGGCTGGCCTGGTGATTGAGTCCACGCTGGTCTTCAACCACCAGGGTGCCGAACAGGTGTTGCGTACCCAGGTATTCGACCTGATTCTTTGCGACTTCCTGCTGCCGGGCTCCTCGGGGGCCCAGGTGCTGCATCGGGCGCGGGAAATCGCCCCGCAGACGCCGTTCATTTTCCTGTCCGGGGTATACGGCGAAGAAAACGCCGTGGAAATGATGCGCCTGGGCGCCATCGACTATGTGCTCAAGCAGAACCTGACCCTGCTGCCCAAGGCGGTCAAGCGGGCGTTGGCGGAAGTTCACGAGCGCCGCGAGCGCCTGCGCGCCGAACAGACCTTGCAGCAAATGGAGGTGCGAGCGCGCCTGGCCATCGATGCGGCACGCATGGGCGTGTGGGATTTCGCCCCGCACACCGGGCAATTGGTCTGGGACGAGCGCTGCCGGACGTTGTATGGCGTCGACCCGGCGGTCACCGTTGATATCGACTATTTTCTTGACCATTGCCACCCCCAGGACCGCCCTCTGGTGGAGGAGCGCATGGCCCAGGCCATGTCCCCCCAGGGTGATGGCAGCTACCAGGTGGAGTACCGTGCACTGTTGCCTGACGGTGCCGAATGCTGGATGTCCACCAGTGGCAGGGCCTTCTTCGAGGGGCTGGTGTGCGTGCGTTTCACCGGGGTCATCCAGGACATCAGCGAGCAGAAACAGGCCACCGAGGCCTTGCAGCGGCTCAACGAGTTGCTGGGCGACCGCGTGCAAAAGCGTACCCGGGAGCGTGACCGTACCTGGGAGCTGTCCCGCGAACTGCTGGCGGTGATGCGCTTCGACATGTCGCCCATAGCGCTGAACCCCGCCTGGGAAGCCGCGCTGGGCTGGTCGCGGCAAACCCTGGGGCAGATGCAATTGTGGGAGCTGGTGCACCCCAATGACATCGGTGCCACCGTGCGCGAAACCGAGAACATCGCCAGTGGCAACGTCTCCACGCGGTTCGTCAACCGCATGCGCCATGCCGATGGCGACTACCGTTGGTTGTCGTGGACCATCGTGCCCGACGACGGCCTGATGTACGCAGCGGTGCGTGACATTACCGGCGAGCGGGCGGTGGTGGATCAACTGGCCGCCACCAACGAACAGTTGCGCCAGCAGATCAAGGAACGTGAGCGCATCGAGGCCACGCTGCAGCAGATGCAGCGCCTGGAGGCAGTGGGGCAGCTCACCGCGGGCGTGGCCCACGACTTCAACAACCTGCTGACGGTGATTTTGACCAGCACCACCTTCCTGGCCCGGGACGTGGAACGTGGCGTCATGGAAAAGGTGCAGAGCCGTCTGCACAATATTCGAGAAGCCGGCGAGCGCGGCGCCAAGCTGACCGCCCAGCTGCTGGCGTTTTCCCGTCGCCAGCGTTTGGAACCGATGCCGGTCAATCTCAATGACACTGTGTTCGGCATGTTCGAACTGCTGCAACGCACCTTGGGTGGCAGCATCTGGATCCAGACCCACACCGACGATGCCCTGTGGAGCGCATTGGTCGACCCCACCCAGACCGAGATGATCATCCTCAACCTGGCCATCAATGCCCGTGACGCCATGCCCGGTGGCGGTACGCTGCGCCTGGCCACCCGCAACGCCCTGGTCGACCGCCCGGCGCTGCACCCCCAGGACCCGGAGCCGGGTGCCTATGTGGTGCTGTCCATCGGCGACACGGGCAGCGGCATGAGCGAGGCCGTGCTGGCCAAGGCCTTCGAGCCGTTCTTCACCACCAAGGACATTGGCAAGGGCTCCGGCCTGGGGTTGGCTCAGGTGTTCGGCTTTGCCAAGCAATCAGGGGGCGGCGTGGGCATTACCACGGCGCCGGGGCAGGGCACCACGGTGGAGGTCTACCTGCCGAGCCTCAATGCCATTGCGGTGCGTACGGCCCCCGTGGCGGCGCGAAGCGAGCCGGTGCAAGGCGCCAACCGCACCGTGCTGCTGGTGGACGACGACCACCAGGTGCGCGCGGTGACGGCGCAGTTGCTCGAACGCCTGGGCTACCGGGTGGTGGAGGCTGCCAGCGGCCAGGTGGCCCTGGATGTGCTCAGCGAGGAGGTGGATGTGCTGCTGACCGACTATGCCATGCCCGGTATGAACGGCGCGCAATTGGCCCAGGTAGCACGTGGGGTGTACCCCCGCCTGCCCGTGGTGTTCATCACCGGTTACGCCGACCTGGATGGCCTGAGAGGCCATGAGCCGCTGGTGGTGCAGAAACCGTTTCGTGACGATGAACTGGCCGAGAAACTGGAGCACGCCCTGGCGGCGCAGCCCAGCCTGGAAGATTCGCAACCCCTGCCTTGAACGGCATCAACCGTTACCGAGTGAAGGCGGGCTCAAGCGTGCGACTGGGCCAACGGCCCAGGCGGCAAGGCGGGAACGCGGAGACCTTAGTGGTTGTGGTCTTCTTTTTCGGGGGCAGGGCTGCCAGCCTGAATGCGTTTGTAGATCTCTTCGCGGTGGACCTGGACTTCCTTCGGCGCATCGATACCGATGCGAACCTGCATCCCCTTGACGCCGAGGATGGTGATCTTGATGTCGTCATTGATGACGATGGTCTCGCCTACTTTACGGGTGAGTATCAGCATGTGCTGCTCCTTGCTGGGTCAGTGAGTCCACTTTTGACTTTCGAGTCGGGATTGAGACGCACGGGACCGGATTAAATTCCCCGAACTTGCCTTGATCCGGTCTTTTCAGAATAGGAAACAATTAAGTATCAGGATGTGATGGTTGCCATTATGGCTGTTTCCGCGCGTTTGCGCCTGCCTGTAATGAAAAACTTCATCGCGGCTAAAGAAAAACTCATCGAGTGCGGTAATGGGGGGCAGCCGGGTTAGCTGAGGCCATGATTCTCCGGTCATACCGCGGTGCCTGCTTCCCGGGCTTCGCCCGGTCCTACCTGGGAAGGGGGCACGGATTTAGTTCGGGAAGCGCCGCGCGGGCGGCGCACGGTCGCAAGGGCGCTGGAGAAACCGAAGCCATGCACCTAGAGGCCCTGATACGGTCTCAAGCCGGAAAAACAAGGCGGACAAGGCAATCCCACAGGCATAACTGGCCCGAAACAAACGTTGGAGCAGAGCTTGCTCGCGAAGCGCCGCGCGGGCGGCGCTCGGTCTCGAGGGCGCCGAAAAAACCAAGGCATGCACATGGAGGCCCTGACCCAATCCCAAGCCAAACCAACAAGGCGGTCCAGGCGATGGCCCAGACATAACTGGCCCGAAACAGATGTAGGAGCAGAGCTTGCTCGCGAAGCGCCGCGCGGGCGGCGCACGGTCTCGAGGGCGCCAGAAGCATCCAGCCATGCACCTGGCGGCCCTGACCCGATCCCAAGGCGAACCAACAAGGCGGTCCAGGCAATCCCACAGACATAACTGGCCCGAAACAGATGTAGGAGCAGAGCTTGCTCGCGAAGCGCCGCGCGGGCGGCGCACGGTCTCAAGGGCGCTGTAGAAACCCAAGCCATGCACCTGGTGGCCCTGATACGGTCTCAAGCCGGAAAAACAAGGCGGTCCAGGCAATCCCACAGACATAATTGGCCCGAAACAGATGTAGGAGCAGAGCTTGCTCGCGAAGCGCCGCGCGGGCGGCGCACAGTCTCAAGGGCGCTGGAGAAACCAAGGCATGCGCCTGGAGGCCCTGACCCAATCTCCAGGCGGACAATCAAGGCGGACCAGGCAATCTCACAGACATAACTGGCCCGAAACAGATGTAGGAGCAGAGCTTGCTCGCGAAGCGCCGCGCGGGCGGCGCACGGTCTCGAGGACGCAGGAGAAACCCAAGCCATGCACCTGGTGGCCATGATGCGATTTCATGACAGGCTTTCAGGGGCCCGCTAGAGATCTCATCATGGCCACCAAGCGCTAGTCGATGGTTTTGTAGCGCCCTTGAGACCGAGCGCCGCCCGCGCGGCGCTTCGCGAGCAAGCTCTGCTCCTACATCTGTTTCGGGCCAGTTATGTCTGTGGGATTACCTGGACCGCCCTGTTTGTTTGGCTTGGGATTGGGTCAGGGCTGCCAGGTGCATGGCTCGGGTTTCTCCAGCGCCCTCGAGACCGAGCGCCGCCCGCGCGGCGCTTCGCGAGCAAGCTCTGCTCCTACATCTGTTTCGGGCCAGTTATGTCTGTGGGATTACCTGGACCGCCCTGTTTGTTTGGCTTGGGATTGGGTCAGGGCCTCCATGTGCATGGCTTGGTTTTTCCGGCGCCCTTGAGACCGAGCGCCGCCCGCGCGGCGCTTCGCGAGCAAGCTCTGCTCCTACATCTGTTTCGGGCCAATTATGTCTGTGGGATTGCCTGGACCGCCTTGTTGGTTCGGCTTGGGATTGGGTCAGGGCCTCCATGTGCATGCCTTGGTTTTTCCGGCGCCCTTGAGACCGAGCGCCGCCCGCGCGGCGCTTCGCGAGCAAGCTCTGCTCCAACGTTTGTTTCGGGCCAGTTATGTCTGTGGGATTGCCTCGACCGCCTTGTTTGTTCGGCTTGGGATTGGGGCAGGGCTGCCAGGTGCATGCCTTGGTTTTTCCGGCGCCCTCGAGACCGAGCGCCGCCCGCGCGGCACTTCGCGAGCAAGCTCTGCTCCTACATCTGTTTCGGGCCAGTTATGTCTGTGAGATTGCCTGGTCCGCCTTGTTTTTCCGGCTTGAAACCGTATCAAGGCCGCCAGGTGCATGCCTCAAGGTTTCCGGCGCCCTCGAGACCGCGCGCCGCCCGCGCGGCGCTTCGGGCAAGCCCGGTCCCACATCTGTTTCAGGCCAGTTATGCCTGTGCCATTGCCTGGTCCGCTCAAGGCTGCCAATGCGTCCGTTGCCCACTCAACTTCCTGTCCAGAAAACTCGCCGCGCTGATTAGCGCCAGGTGCGACAGCGCCTGGGGGGTGTTGCCCAGGTGGCAGCCCTGCCGGTCGAACTCTTCGGCGTAGAGCCCCAGAGGGTTGGCGTAGCGCAGCAGCTGTTCGAACTCCAGGTGCGCCTCTTCCACTCGCCCGGCGCGAGCCAGGCATTCCACGTACCAGAAGCTGCAGGCAGTAAAGGCACCTTCTTCGCCGTCCAGGCCGTCGTCCGCTTCGCGGTAGCGATAGACCATGCCGTCGCGCACCAGGTCGCGCTCGATCACCGCCAGGGTTGCCAGCCAACGAGGGTCGCTGGCGCCAACGAAACGCACCAGCGGCATCAGCAACAACGCGCCATCCACTTCGCGGCTGCCCAGGCGCTGGACGAAATGCCCGGCGTCGGCGTCCCAGAAGTGGGTCCAGATGTCATCGTGAATGGCCTGGCGGACTTCGTCCCAGCGAGCGAACGGCGCGGGCAACGAGCGTTTGTTCGCCAGGCGCAGGGCTCTGTCCAGGGCCACCCAGCACATCAGCCGCGAGTGCAGGAAGTGCTGTTCATTGCCGCGCATCTCCCAGATACCCACGTCCTTGCGGTGCCAGCGGTCGCACACCTTGTCCACCAGGGTCTGCACGTTGCGCCAACCCTCGTGGGAGATGGCCTCGCCGTATTTGTTGGCCAGGTACACCGCATCCAGCAGCTCGCCATAGATATCCAGCTGGGTTTGCGTATAGGCACCGTTGCCGATGCGCACCGGGGTGGCGCCGCCGTGGCCAGCCAGGTGCGACAATTCTTCTTCGGGCAGCTCCTGGCGCCCGTCCAGGGCATACATCAGGTGCAAGTCCACGCGCTCCTGGCAGCAGTCGCTGACCCGCTCGCGCACCCAGCGCACATAAGCGTTGGCTTCTTCGCTGAAGCCAAGGCGCATGAATGCGTAGACCGTGAACGAGGCATCACGTATCCAGGTGTAGCGATAGTCCCAGTTGCGCGCGCCACCGGCTTGCTCTGGCAACCCGAACGTGGGGGCCGCGATGATGCCGCCGTGCTTGCGCGAGGTGAGCAGTTTCAACGCCAGGGCCGAACGGTGCACCATTTCCCGCCAGCGCCCCTGGTAGTGAGACTGGCTCAACCAGTCCCGCCAGTACTTGAGGGTGTGCTCGAAGCAGCGCTGGCTCTGGCCGGCCCGCACCAGCGGGTCGGCTTCGGCACCCAGGATGAATTCGGCGCATTGCCCTTCCTCCAGGGTGAAGTCGGCCGCTGCCCAGCCGTGCTCGTCCACCTGCAACGCCTGGCACGACGCCAGGCGCAGGCCGGGCTGGCCATCGGCGTCGAAACACACCTCCTGGCCGTCCAGCCGCGCCCGAGTGTCGGCGCGGCTGTAATCGTGGCGCACCCGGCAGCGCATGCGCACCTGGGCCTGGCCATTGACCGCCCGGATACGTCGTACCAGGCGCGGGGTGTCATCGGGGTTTTCACCGATGGGCATCAGGTCCGTGACTTCCACGACCGACGCCGTGTCAATCCAGCGGGTCTGCAGGATGTTGCTGTCCGGCAGGTAGATCTGCTGCCGACGAGCGTCCGGCAGCACTGGCGCCAGTTCGAACACGCCGGCGTCGGGGGTGTCGAGCAGCGCCGTGAAGACCGACGGGCTGTCGAAGTCCGGCCAGCAGAAAAAGTCCACTGCCCCGGTGTCGGCCACCAGCGCGGCAGTGCGCATGTCACCGATGATGCCGTGGGCTTCGATCGGGCGTTGGGTACTGCTGCGTGCGTGTTCAGCCATTGTCTTTGAATCCTGGGTAGAGGCTCATGCCGCCGTCGATGAACAGGGTGGTGCCATGGATATAGTCGGAGGCATCGGAGGCCAGCCACACCACCGCGTTCGCCACGTCCTGGACTTCGCCCAGGCGGCCCTGGGGAATCAATTCCAGCAGGCGTCGGCCCTTGTCGCCCTCGGTGGTGTCCTGGTTGATGGCCGTTCTGATCGCCCCGGGGGCGATAGCGTTGACGCGGATACCCTGGCCACCGACTTCCTGAGCGATGCTGCGCATCAGCAGGTCGATGGCACCCTTGGAGGCTGCGTAGTTGGCGTGCCCGGCCCAGGGAATCAGTTGGTGCACCGAACTCATGTGGATGATCTTGCCCTGCGCCCGCGAGACCCAGGGGCGCGGCCCCTGTTTGATGAACTGGCGCAGCGCGGCGCGTGCGCACAGGAACTGACCGGTGAGGTTGACCTGCAGTACCTGGTTCCAGTCGGCCAATGTCATGTCGACGGTGGCGGCGTCCTTTTGCATGCCGGAATTGGCCAGCAGAATGTCCAGGGCACCAAAGGTTTCCACTGTGCGCGCGAACAGCGCTTCAACCTGGTCTTCCTGGGACACATCGGCCTGCAAGGCCAGGGCCTTGCCGCCGTTTTCGCGAATACGTTCAGCCAGTTCCTCGGCAGGCTCGGCGTGGCGGTTGTAGTTGACCACCACGGCGGCGCCGGCCTCAGCCAGTGCCTGGGCGGCGCCGGCCCCCAGGCCGGAACTGGCGCCGGTAACCAGGGCCACCTGGTGTTGTAGGGAAATCTGCATGGCCAGCCTCTGGGCAATGAGTGTGCACAGTCGACTGGCCCAGGCGGCCAAGAGTTCAGCCGGCGTCAGCCCTCGGCCAGCACTGCGGCCAGGTAGGGCGCCGTGCGGCTGGCGCGGGCCTTGGCGACTTTCTCCGGGCGCCCGCAGACCACCACGTTGCCGCCCTTGTCACCGGCACCGGGGCCCATGTCGATCACCCAGTCGCTCTGGGCTACCACGCGCATGTCGTGCTCCACGACGATCACCGTGTTGCCGGCGTCCACCAGGCCGTTGAGTTGCGCCAGCAGCCGGTCCACGTCGCAAGGGTGCAGGCCGGTGGTCGGTTCGTCGAGCACGTACAGGGTGGCGCCGCGCTGGCCCCGTTGCAGCTCGGTGGCCAATTTGATGCGCTGGGCTTCGCCACCGGACAGCTCCGTGGCTGGCTGGCCCAGGCGCAGGTAGCCCAGGCCGATATCGCGCAGTACCGCCAGGGCGCGGCGCACGGGCGGCTGTTCGGCAAATACCTCGCACGCCTGGTCCACGGTCAATTGCAGCACTTGGGCAATATTCAGCCCCAGGCATTGTACCTCCAGGGTCTGCGGGCTGTAGCGCTGGCCGTGGCAGGTAGGGCAGGGGGCGTAGACGCTGGGCATGAACAGCAGCTCGACGCTGACGAAACCCTCGCCTTCGCACTGTGGGCAGCGGCCCTTGGCGACATTGAACGAGAATTGCCCGGCGTCGAAGCCACGCTCGCGGGCCGCGGGGGTCGCGGCGAACAGCTTGCGCACCTGGTCGAACAGCCCGGTGTAGGTCGCCAGGTTGGAGCGGGGGGTACGGCCGATCGGCTTCTGGTCAACCTTCACCAGACGCTGGATGGCGCCCATGCCACTGACGATATGGCCCGATTCGGTCTCCGGCGCGGCGTCCTCCAGCGGGTTATCGGGGCTGTCGTCCTCGTCCGCCAGCGTATGCCCCAACGCTTCGGCCACCAGTTCCAGCAAGGCCTGGCTGACCAGGCTCGACTTGCCCGAGCCACTGACCCCGGTCACCGCCGTGAACGCGTGCAGGGGAAAGTCTACCGCCAGGCGTCGCAGGTTATTGCGCGTCACGTCCGCCAGCTTCAACCAGTCCACCGGCTTGCGCCTGGGGTGCGGCAGGGGCTGGGCGTCGCCATACAGGTGCAGGCGGGTCTGCGATTCGTCGATATCGGCCAGGCCGTGGGGCGGGCCGCTGAACAGCACCGTGCCGCCGTGTTCGCCCGCCGCCGGGCCGACGTCCACCAGCCAGTCGGCGCGGCGCATGGTCTCCAGGTCATGCTCAACCACGAACAGCGTGTTGCCAGCGGCCTTGAGCCGCTGCAGGGCGTCGAACAGGGCCTCGCCATCAGCGGGGTGCAGGCCTGCCGAGGGCTCGTCCAGCACGTAGATCACGCCGAACAGTTGCGAGTTGAGCTGGGTGGCCAGGCGCAAGCGCTGTAGCTCGCCGGACGACAGGGTCGGTGTACTGCGCTCCAGCGCCAGGTAGCCCAGGCCCAGGTCGGTAAGGGTGTGAATACGCTGCAGCAGGTCGTGGGCCAGGCGCTGGGCGGCCAGGTGTTTTTCCACCGACAGGCCGCCGGGGTCACCGTGGGCGGCCAGCGGGGCCAGTACTTCGGCCAGGCGCGCCAGGGGCATCTGCGACAGCGCGCCGATATCCAGGCCGGCGAAGGTCACCTGCAGCGCCTCCTGTTTCAGGCGCTTGCCTTGGCACAGCGGGCACAGGGTGCCGCGCATGAACTGGCTGACGCGCTTTTTCATCAGCGCGCTCTGGGAATGGGTGAAGGTATGCAGCACGTAGCGGCGGGCGCCGGTAAAGGTTCCCTGGTAACTGGGCTCCAGCTTGCGCTTGAGGGCTTGGCGGGTTTCGGCCGGGGTGAGGCCCGCGTACACCGGCACCGTGGGTTGCTCTTCGGTGTAGAGAATCCAGTCGCGCTGTTCCTGGGGCAGGTCACGCCAGGGAATGTCGACGTCATAGCCCAGGGTCACCAGAATGTCGCGCAGGTTCTGTCCCTGCCAGGCGGTCGGCCAGGCGGCCACGGCGCGCTCGCGCAGGGTCAGCGAGTCATCTGGCACCATGGTCTGTTCGTTCACTTCGTACACCCGGCCCAGGCCATGGCACTCGGGGCAGGCGCCCTGTGGGGTGTTCGGCGAGAAATCCTCGGCATACAGAATGCCCATGCCGGCAGGGTAATGACCGGCGCGCGAATAGAGCATGCGCACCAGGCTGCCCAGGGTGGTCACGCTGCCCACCGAGGAGCGCGTACTGGGCGTGCCGCGTTGCTGTTGCAGGGCCACGGCCGGGGGCAGGCCGTCGATGCTGTCGACGTCGGGCACCCCCACTTGGTCGATCAGGCGCCGGGCGTAGGGCGCCACCGATTCGAAGTAGCGCCGTTGCGCCTCGGCGTAGAGGGTGCCAAAGGCCAGTGAAGACTTGCCCGACCCCGACACGCCGGTGAAGACCACCAGGGCATCACGTGGGATATCGACATCGACGTTCTTGAGGTTGTGCTCGCGGGCACCGCGCACTTGCACGTAGCCGGACTGGCCGATCGGTTTCATGGAACACTGCACCTGTTATGGCTATGGGCGTCTTATAACCGACCGGCTGGCGTCCACAAAGTGCAGCGCGGCCTGGGTATCGACCGGCTGGAACGGGTGGCTGCCGAGCCTAGATCGAAAAGTTGAAGGCTACCGAGATCCGTGGCCGGTCACCGTCATAGCGGCGCACGGCGTGCAGCAGCCAGGAAGGGAACATCAGCAGGGTGCCGCTCCTGGGCGTCTGGGTGGCCACCGAGCCGGCGCCCAGGCAGCCTTCGATACGCATGCGCAGCGCCGGGTTGAGCAGCATCGGTGTGATACCTCGCGGGTCGACGAACTCCAGTTCGCCGCCCACGTCCGGGTCATCATGGCGGCCGCCATCATCGACCCAGTACACCCCGGACCAGAACGAACCAGGGTGGCCGTGCAGCGAATTGGCATGGCCCTTGCGATTGATATTGGCCCAGGCGCTGTAGTTCCAGGTCAGGTGGGCTTCGATCAGGCCGTGCTCGGGGGAACTCACCGCCGATAACTGGTTGGCCAGCTCCTGGGCGAAGGCGATCAACTGCGCGCCGGCCTCGCCGGCCCAGTCGGCGAAATTGTCTTCCGACTGCCAGCCGCCCAGGTTGCTGCGCTGAGTGCCCGGATGCGACTCGCTGCGTGCCAGGATCACCGCCTTGAGACGCGCGTTGAGGTTCTCGAAATCGGGGTGCTGCAACGCCGCGATCGGGGTAGGGAACAGGCGGGTGATCTTGATCTGTTCGGGATCGACCTGCGCCGGGAAGGTGGGCTGGGACATGGTGAGGCTCGTGGATGTAGATAGGGGACATAGTAGCAGGGGGCGGGGTAGGGGAGAATTGATTGGGGTCAGCCCCACGCCACCCCTGCAAGGCGAAAAACCAGCATAATGCCAGCCATCGCGAAAAAAACCGGGAGCCCCCTGATGAAACGCCCCCTGCTCAACTGCGACATCGGCGAAAGCTTCGGCGCCTGGACCCTGGGCCTGGACGATGAAGTGATGCCGCTGATCGACTGCGCCAACATCGCCTGCGGCTTTCACGCCGGCGACCCCGGCACCATGCGCCGCACCGTGGCCCTGGCGGTCAGGCACCAGGTGCGCATCGGCGCCCACCCGGCCTACCCGGACCTGGTCGGTTTCGGGCGGCGGTCCATGGCCTGCTCGGCGCAGGAAATCGAGGACCTGGTGCTGTACCAGGTGGGTGCGCTGGACGCCATGTGCCGTGCCGAAGGCAGCCGCGTGCAGTACGTCAAACCCCATGGCGCGCTGTACAACGACATGATGGCCGACCCGGTGCGCCTGCGTGCGGTGATGAATGCCGTGCGCGCCTACGATCCGCGGTTGCCGCTGATGCTCATGGCCACCGCCGACAACCGCGCCAGCCAGGCGCTGGCCGACGAAGTGGGGCTGGCCCTGTGGTTCGAAGCCTTCGCCGACCGCGCCTACGAGCCCGATGGCCAACTGGTCAGCCGCCGCCTGCCCGGCGCGGTGCATCACGACCCACAGACAGTGGTGGCCCAGGCGCTGGGGCTGGCCCGTGGCGAGCCGCTGGTGGCCCGCGACGGCAGCACCCTGCGTCTGCAGGTCGACACCCTGTGCGTGCACGGCGACAACCCCGGCTCGGTGGCCGCCGTCAGGCAGATCCGCGAGGCGCTGGACGGGCTGGTGGCATGACCCCCGCCATCGAAGTCGCGGCCATTGACTGCCTGACCGTGCGCCTGTTCGAGGTGATCGACGAAGCCAACGTACCGTGGTTGCTGGCCGCCACTGACCGGCTGCGCAGTACTTTCGGTGCCGCCCTGGTGGAGTTGGTGCCGTCGTACACCACCCTGATGCTGCAATACGACCTGATGCAGCTGGATGACGCGCAAGCGCGTGCCTTGTGCCGGCAAGCCCTGGTTGGCCTGGCACCTGCGCAGGCGAGCAGCGGGCGCGAACTGGAGCTGCCGGTGTGGTACCACCCAAGCGTAGGGCCTGACCTGCAACCCCTGGCTCGCCAGCGCGGCTTCAGCGTCGACGAACTGATCGCCTTGCACAGCGGCCGCCCGTACTCGGTGTTCGCCTTGGGTTTCGCCCCGGGATTTGCCTTCATGGGCCTGGTCGACCCGCGCCTGGCCAGCCCACGCCTGGCCACGCCACGGCAGAAAGTGGCCGCCGGCAGCGTCGGAATCGCCGAGCGTCAGACGGCCATTTACCCCGCCGTATCGCCGGGTGGCTGGAACCTGGTAGGGCGCAGCCCGGCGCGGTTGTTCGACCCGTCGCTGGAGGGCTTCAGCCTGTTGCGCCCCGGCGACCGGGTGCGCTATGTACCCGTCCAGCGCGACGAATTCCTGCGCCTGGGTGGCGACGACACCCCCATGGAGGCCACGCCATGAGCACATTGATGGTGGAGCAGGGCGGGGCCCTGGCCACGTTGCAGGACAGCGGTCGCTTCGGCGTTCGTCATTTGGGCCTGACCCAGGGGGGCGCCCTCGATTGGCTGGCCCAGTCGTGGGCCAACTGGATGCTCGGTAACCCGCTGGGAGCGGCCGTGGTGGAGATCACCCTCGGCGGCTTGCAGCTGCACTGCGGGGGCGAGGGCTGGCTGGCCCTCGCCGGTGCCGACCTGGGGGCCACCCTGGATGGCCAGCCGGTGGACGTCTGGCGCCCGTTCAAGATGCAGGCCGGCCAGCGCTTGTGCTTCGCCAGCCCCCGTTGCGGTGCCCGTGCTTACCTGGCTGCGCCGGGCGGCCTGTGTGCGCCATTGCTGGCGGGCAGTTGCGCCACGGTGGCCCGCGAAGGCCTGGGTGGGCTCGACGGCCAGGGCCAAGCGCTGGCCACAGGCGATTGCTTGCGGTGGCAGGCCGAAGCCACGGTGATCCGCGCCGTGCCCATGGCGCTGATCCCGGACCTGCGTGCGCCGGCCGAACTCGAACTGATCCTGGGCGCCCAGGCAGGCGGCTTCAGCGGCCCGAGCCTGTTCGACGCCTTCGACCAGGCCTGGACCGTGGACACCCGCAGCGACCGCATGGGCCTGCGCCTGACTGGCAAACCGTTGCACTACGGCGGCCCGGGGCTGGTGTCCGAGGGCATCCCCCTGGGCGCGGTGCAGGTGCCGCCCGATGGTCAGCCCATTGTGTTGCTCAATGACCGCCAGACCATTGGCGGGTACCCCCGGCTGGGCGCCTTGAGCCCGCTGGCGGTCGCGCGATTGGCACAGTGCCTGCCGGGCGATGACGTGCGGTTTCGGCCTGAGGTGGCGTATGCGGCGCAGCGTCGGCACAGGGGGGTGATGGTGGGGTTGCTGGGGTAGGAGGGCAGGACAGGGATTGGGGCAGGGCAATCAGGTGCAAGGCTTGATGCTGCTGGCGGCCTCAAGATCGTGCGCCGCCCGCGCGGCGCTTCCCGAGCTGGCGCCCGGTCCCACATCTGTTTCGGGCCAGTCCTGCCAGTGACATCACCGGGTTCGCCTTGTTTTTTCGCTGCAGATCTGTGTTGGTGCTATCAAGGCGGCAAAGGTGATCCTTCAGGCATAACTAGCCCGAAACAGATGTGACCCCTCCTAATTTCCTTCCCCGCTCACCCGTCTTCGTTCCTATGAAAACGACCACTCCTCCCAGGAGCGGTCGTTCCCCAAGCATGGATCTGAGGACCGACACAGCGATGGCCACTATCTTCGAGCGCCCGACTTCCCTGGCTCACGCACTGGCGCGGCACGCCGACCGGCAGCCGGAGGCGCCTGCCCTGCGCTTTCTCGACGGGCACAGCGACGAGGGTGTGCTGCTCAGCTACGGGCAGTTGGACGCCCGAGCCCGCGCCATCGCCTCGGCCTTGGCCCAGCGGGCCGGCCGCGGTGAGCGCGCGCTGTTGCTGCTGCCCAGCGGGCCGGACTACGTGGCCGGGTTCTTCGCCTGCCTGTACGCCGGGGTGATCGCGGTGCCGGCCTATCCGCCAGAGTCCATGCGCCCGCAACACCTGGAGCGCCTGGTGTCGATCATCGGCGACGCCGAGCCCACGGTGATCCTCACCACCGCCCACCTGTTGCCCACGCTGCGCGATACCGCCCAGGCCAACGGCCTGGCGATGCCGGGCCTGGTAGCGGTGGACGAAATCGAAGCAACCAAGGACTGGACCGCTGAGTTGCCCCAGCCCGAAGACATCGCCTTCCTGCAATACACCTCCGGTTCCACCTCCACCCCCAAAGGCGTGCAGGTCAGCCATGGCAACCTGGAGGCAAACGCCTGGCTGATTCGCCAGGGCTATGGCATCGACGACGGCGAGGTCATCGTCAGCTGGTTGCCGCTGTACCATGACATGGGCCTGATCGGTGGCCTGCTGCAGGGCATCTACAGCGGCGTCATGGTGGTACTGATGTCACCGCAGTACTTCCTCGAACGGCCGCTGCGCTGGCTGGACGCGATCAGCCGTTTCGGCGGCACCATCAGCGGTGGCCCGGACTTCGCCTACCGCCTGTGCCACGAACGCATCGCCGACAGCAAGCTGGCGGGGCTGGACCTGAGCCGCTGGCGCGTGGCGTTTTCCGGCGCTGAATTGATCCGCCAGGACAGCCTCGATGACTTCGCCGCACGGTTCGCCGTGTGCGGGTTCAACCCCTCCGCGTACCTGGCCAGCTATGGCCTGGCCGAGGCCACGCTGTTTGTCTCCGGCAGCCGCACGGGGCAAGGCATCGACGCCCTGGACCTGGATGCCGACGCCCTGGCCGCCAACCGCGCCGTGCCCGGTGTGGGCGCCCGCTTGATGAGCTGCGGCTGGCCGCAGCCCGAGCATGAAGTGCAGATCCTCGACCCGGTGACCCAGCAGCTGCTGGCGCCTGGCGAGGTCGGCGAAATCTGTAGCACCGGCCCCAGCGTCGCCCAAGGGTACTGGCGCAACCCCGAGGCCAGCGCCCGTGCCTTCGTGCAACGTGACGGCCAGACGTGGCTGCGTACCGGCGACCTGGGCTTCATGCATGGCGGCCAGTTGTACGTCAGCGGCCGCCTCAAGGACATGCTGATCATCCGCGGCCAGAACCTCTACCCCCAGGACATCGAGCGCACCGTCGAAACCCGCGTCGAAGCCGTACGCAAGGGCCGGGTGGCGGTATTCGCCCTGCAGCACCAGGGCGTGGAAGCGTTCGGCGTCGCGGCCGAAGTTGGCCGACGGGCACAGAAGCAGCAGCCTCTGGATGAGCTGATCGAGCAGGTGCGCGCGCAGGTCGCCGACGTTCACCACGAAACCCCCGCAGTGGTGCTGTTGCTGGACCCCGGCAGCCTGCCCAAGACCTCCAGCGGCAAGTTGCAACGCTCGGCGTGCGCCGCGCAATGGCGCGATGGCAGCCTGGCCTGCGTGGCCCAGTGGCAGGCGGGTCCGGCCAAGGCCGCCAGTGCACCGCTGGCCGAGGCCTTGCCCGAGCAGGTGGCCCGGCTGTGGCGCGAAGCCCTCAAGGTCGAGGCGCTGGAGCCCGGCGCCAGCTTCTTCAGCCAGGGCGGCAACTCCATCCAGGCCATCCAGATGATCGCCGAACTGCGCGACGAGCTGGGCATCGACCTGGCCTTGCGCACCCTCTACGAAGCCCCGGCGCTTGAAGCCTTTACCGCCGAAGTCCAGGCCCTGGCCCGCGGTGAACAGCCTGAAGCGCCAGTCGCCCGGGTGCCGGGCCAGCCCCTGCCACTGACCGCCGCCCAAAGCCGCCTGTGGTTGCTGTGGCAGTTGCAACCCAACAGCACCGCCTACAACGTGCCGGGCGGGCTGCGCCTGCGCGGCGAGCTGGACCATGCGGCGTTGAACAGTGCATTCCAGGCCTTGGTGCAACGCCACGATGGCCTGCGCAGCTACTTCTTCGAACGCAATGGCGTGGCCCTGCAGCAGGTCGCCGACGGCGCGGACTTCACCGTGCACCACGATGACCTGCGCGATGTAGCGCCGGATAGGCGCGAGGACCTGGCCCAGGCCATCGTCGCCCAGGAAACCAACACCCCCTTCGACCTGGAGGAGGGCGCGTTGCTGCGCGTGCGCCTGGTGCAGATCGATGAGCAGGACCATCTGCTGCTGGTCACCGTGCACCACATCGTTGCCGATGGCTGGTCGTTCGCGATCTTGCTCGACGAGTTCGCACGCCTGTACGCCGACCCATCGGCGAGCTTGCCAGCCTTGCCCCTCGACCACGGTGACTACCTGGCCTGGCTGCAGGCCCGCGCCATCGACCCTTCGCCATCGCTGGCCTACTGGCAAGCGCAACTGGGCGGCGAGCGTGAAGCGCTGGCGCTGCCCCTGGACCATGCCCGTGGACTGAAAGCATCACCCGCGCGGCGCCTGAGCCTGAACCTGCCCGCCACCCTGTGCCAACAGGTGGCGGCCACCGCCAAGGCCCAGGGTGTCAGCACCTTCATGCTGATGCTGGCTGCCTACCAGGTACTGCTGCACCGTTACACCGGCCAGACCGACATTCGCGTTGGTGTGCCCAGCGCCACCCGGGAGCACCTCCATAGCCAAGGGCTGGTGGGCTTCTTCATCAACACCCAGGTGCTGCGCACCGCGGTCGATGGCCGCGCGGGGTTCGACGCGGTGCTGGCCAGCGTGCGCACCACCGTGCTGGACGCCCACGCTCACCAGGCGCTGGACTACGAGCAGGTCAGCGCGGCCCTGGGTGACGCCGCCGGTTTCGAGGTGATGTTCAACCACCTGCAGCGCGACACCAGCGCCTTGCGCCGCCTGCCGGGGTTGTTCGCCGAAGAGCTGCCGTGGCACAGCCGCGAGGCCAAGTTCGACCTGCAACTGCACAGCGAACAAGACCCCCAGGGCCGCCTGCGGGTGTCGTTTGACTATGCCGAGGCGCTGTTCGAAACCAGCACCATCCAGCGCTTGGGCGGGCACTTCATGACCCTGCTGGCGCAACTGTGCAGCGACTCTCGGCAGGCCGTGGGCGATATCCCCTTGCTGGACGAGCGTCAGTTGGCGCAACAGCAGGCCTGGGGCACAGCGCCTCAGCCCGAAGCGGGCTGGCTGCTGCCAGAACGTCTGGCGCGACAGGCGGCGAAAACCCCGGAGCGCACGGCGTTGGTCTGTGGGAGCGAGACCCTGACCTACGCGGCCCTGGACCATGCCGCCAATGCCCTGGCGGTGCGCCTGCGCGAGCAGGGCGTGGGCCCGGAAGTGCGGGTGGGCGTGCTCGGCGAGCGCTCCCTGGAACTCATGGTCGCCTTGGTGGCTGTCGCGAAGGCCGGTGGCGTCTACGTGCCCCTGGACCCCGACTACCCCCATGAACGCCTGGCCTTCATGCTCAAGGACAGCGCCATCGCCTTGTTGCTCGGTCCGCAGGCCCTGCTCGACCGCTTCGCCGATGCCGCGGGCTGCGCCAGGCTGGCCCTGGACGGCGTGGCCCATGGCCAAGGCAGCACCCAGGCGCCAGCGCTGGCCCTGCACCCGGACAACCTGGCCTACGTGATCTACACCTCCGGTTCCACCGGCCAGCCCAAGGCGGTCGGCGTCAGCCACGGCGCCCTGGCCGAGCGCCTGGAATGGATGCAGCACCAGTACGCCATCAACGAACAGGACGTCCTGCTGCAGAAAGCCTCCCTGAGCTTCGACGTGTCACTGTGGGAGTGCTTCCTGCCGCTGATCGCCGGCAGCCGCCTGGCCCTGGCTGGCGCCGGTGACCACCGCGACCCGCGTCGCCTGGTGGCGCTGGTACGCGAGCAGGGGGTGACCGTGCTGCACTTCGTGCCGCCGTTGCTGCAACTGTTCATCGAAGAACCCCAGGTGGAACAGTGCATCAGCCTGCGCCAGCTGTTCAGCGGCGGTGAGGCACTGCCAGCCGACCTGTGCCGCCGCGTTCACGAGCGTTTGCCCGGCGTGGCCCTGCACAACCGCTATGGCCCGACCGAAAGCGCCATCAACGTCACCCACTGGCCGTGCGCCAACGAGACCGGCGCGCGGGTGCCCATCGGCCGCCCTTTGAGCAATGCCCAGGTGCAGATTCGCGACGCCAGTTGGCAGGTGGCTGCCGCCGGTGCGCGGGGTGAGTTGTTGCTGGGCGGCAATGCCCTGGCCCGTGGTTACCTGGGCCAGCCGGCCCTGACCGCCGCGCGCTTCCTGCCCGCCGAGGGCGGTGGCCGCCTGTATCGCAGCGGTGACCTGGCACGCTGGCGCCACGACGGTGCCCTGGAGTACCTGGGGCGTCTGGACGAACAAGTGAAACTGCGCGGCGTGCGCATCGAAATCGAAGAAATCCGCAACGCCTTGCTGGAGCAGCCGGGTGTTCACCAGGCTGCCGTGGTGCTGGGGGAGGGCGCCGGGGGCGGTCAGTTGCTGGCCTACCTGGTGGTGGAAGGTGAAGAGGCCCCCGCGGTACTGGCGGCGCGCCTGCGTGGCGCCTTGCAGCAACGCCTGCCCGACGCCATGATCCCCGCGCATTTCCTGCGCCTGGCGGTCTTGCCGTTGGGGCCCACCGGCAAGCTTGACCGCCGCGCCTTGCCCGCGCCGGACGTGAGCCTGCGCGAGTACCGCGCCCCTCGCGACGCCGTCGAGCGCGAACTGGCGGCCATCTGGGCCCAGGTGCTGGAACTGGACCGCGTGGGCCTGGACGATGATTTCTTCGAGTTGGGCGGGCATTCCCTGCTGGCCACCCGCATCGTTTCCCGTGCGCGTCAGGCCTTCGGGGTGGAATTGCCGCTGCGCAGCCTGTTCGAGTCGCGCCGCCTGGAGGACTTCGCCGCCTGGGTGGCTCGCGCCAAGGCCGACGGCCAGGTGGACGGGCAGGGCGCCATCGCCCTGGTCGACCGCCAGCAGCGCGTGGCGCTGTCCTATTCCCAGCAGCGCATGTGGTTCCTCTGGCAGTTGGACCCGCAAAGCCCGGCCTACAACGTCGGTGGCATGGCACGCTTGCGTGGTGCCCTGCACGTGGACAGCTTCGAGCGCGCCCTGCAGGCCTTGATTCACCGCCACGAAAGCCTGCGCACCACCTTCCCCTCCGAGGATGGCAAGCCGTGGCAGCAGGTATCGAACCGCTCCGACGTGGCCATGCAGTGGCTGGACATCAGTGCCCAGGACCCCGCCGAGCGTGAAGCGAACATCGCCCGCCTGGCCGATGAACAGGCCCACGCCCCCTTCGACCTGGAGCGCGGGCCATTGCTGCGGGTGTGCCTGGTCAAGAGCGGCGAGCGCGAACACCACCTGCTGCTGACCTTGCACCACATTGTCACCGAAGGCTGGGCCATGGACATTTTCGCCCGTGAGCTGGGTGCCCTGTACGAGGCCTTCGTCGATGACCGTGACTCGCCCCTGGCGCCATTGCCGGTGCAATACCTGGATTACAGCGCCTGGCACCGCGGGTGGCTGGAAGGCGGCGAAATGCAGCGCCAGCTCGATTACTGGCATGCACAACTGGGGGGTGAGCAACCGCTGCTGGCGCTGCCCAGCGACCGCCCACGCCCGGCCGTGCAAAGCCACCACGGCGAGCTGCACCGCTTCGACCTGGATGAACACCTGGCGCAGCAGGTCACCCGCTTCAACAGCGAGCGTGGCCTGACCCTGTTCATGACCATGACCGCCGCACTGTCGGTGCTGCTGTACCGCTACAGCGGCCAGGATGACCTGCGCATCGGCGTGCCGCTGGCCAACCGCATTCGCCCGGAAAGCGAAGGGCTGATCGGCGCCTTCCTCAATACCCAGGTACTGCGCATTCGCCCCCACGGGCACATGACCGTCAGCGAGCTGCTGGCCCAGGTGCGCCAAGTGGCCATCGACGGCCAGTCCCATCAGGACGTGCCTTTCGACCACTTGGTCGAAACCCTGCAGCCCGAGCGCAGCGCCGCCTGGAACCCGCTGTTCCAGGTGATGTGCAACGTGCAGCGCTGGGAGTTCCAGCAGCAGCGCGAGCTGGCCGGCGGGGTCCAGGTGGATTACCTGGTCAACGATGCCCGCGCCACCAAGTTCGACCTTAACCTGGAGGTCACCGACTTCGACGAACAACTGCGCTGCTGCCTGACCTACAGCACGGACCTGTTCGATGAAGCGCGCATCGCTGTCATGGCCGAGCACTGGCAGCACCTGCTGCGCGCCATGCTCGCCAACCCGCAACAGGCCTTGAGCGAATTGCCGCTGCTGGCCGACCACGAGCACCAGGCGCTGGTGGCCGCTGGCCGCGGCGACGCGCCGGTAGCGCAGGTGGACACCGTGCAGGCGCTGTTCCAGCGCCAGGCCTTGGCCACCCCCCATGGGCTCGCGGTGACCTGTGCGGGTCGCTCGCTGACCTATGCCCAGCTCAATGCCCAGGCCAACCAGTTGGCCCATCGCCTGATCGACCTGGGCGTGGGGCCCGAGGTGCGCGTGGGTCTGGCGCTGCGCCGCTCGGTGGACCTGGTGGTGGGCCTGCTGGCTATCCTCAAGGCCGGCGGCGCCTACGTGCCGCTGGATCCCGAATACCCCAACGAGCGCCTGCGCTACATGATCGAGGACAGCGGCATCAGCGTGCTGCTGGGCCATGACGAATGGCTGCGACAGGGGGCGCTGCCTGCCGCTGTACAGGCCTGGAGCCTGGAACAGGACCAGGCCGCCCTGGCCGGCTACCCCGACAGCAACCCGCTTGAGCGCGGCCACGCCGGGCACCTGGCGTACATGATCTACACCTCCGGCTCCACCGGCCTGCCCAAGGGCGTGGCCGTGGACCAGGGGCCGCTGGCCATGCACTGCCTGGCCGTGGGCACGCTGTTCGGCACGACACCGGCCGATTGCGAGCTGCATTTCTATTCCATCAACTTCGACGCCGCCAGCGAGCGCCTGCTGGTGCCGCTGCTGTTCGGCGCCCACGTGGTACTTCGCGAGCAGGGCCAATGGGACGCCGAGGCCATCTGCGCACTGATCCGCACCCAAGGCATCAACGTGCTGGGTTTCACCCCCAGCTACGGCGGCCAGTTGGCCCAATGGCTGCGCAGCCGCGATGAACGCCTGCCGGTACGGCTGTGCATCACCGGTGGCGAGGCGCTGACCCCGGAACATGTCCACACCCTGCGCGAAACCTTTGCACCACGCACCCTGTTCAATGCCTACGGGCCCACCGAAACCGTGGTCATGCCGACCGCCTGCGCCGTGGACGCCACCCTGGCCGATGACGCGACCAACGTGCCGATCGGCCGCGTGGTCGGTGCCCGCCAGTTGTATGTGGTGGATGCCGACCTGGCCCTGGTGCCGGCCGGCGCCACGGGCGAACTGTACGTGGGTGGCCAGGGCCTTGCCCGTGGCTACCATGGCCGCGCGGGGCTGAGCGCCGAGCGTTTCGTCGCCGATCCCTTTGACGCCAGTGGTGGCGGCCGCCTGTACCGCACCGGTGACCTGGTGCGCCAGCGGGCTGATGGCCAGCTGGAATACCTGGGGCGCATCGACCATCAGGTCAAGGTGCGTGGTTTCCGTATCGAGCTGGGCGAAATCGAAGCGCGACTGCTGGCCCATCCGCAGGTGCGCGAAGCCGTGGTCCTGGCGGTTGATGGGCCGTCCGGCAAGCAACTGGCCGGCTACCTGCTGGCGGAAACCGACCTGAACCTGGACCAGGTGCGTGCGCACCTGCACGCCGGCCTGCCGGAACACATGGTGCCCGCGCACCTGATGGTGCTGGAACAATTCCCGCTGACCGCCAACGGCAAGCTCGACCGCCGTGCCTTGCCGGCCCCCGATGTCGAGGCCAGCCGACACAGCTACCAGCCGCCGAGCACGGCGGTGGAACGCGGCCTGGCCGAGGTCTGGCAGGGCGTGCTGGGCGTCGCCCGGGTAGGTGTCGACGACAACTTCTTCGCCCTGGGCGGCGACTCGATCCTCTCCATCCAGGTAGTCAGCCGCGCCCGTCAGGCGGGTATTCATTTCACCGCCAAGGACCTGTTCCAGCACCAGACCGTGCGCACCCTGGCCGTCGCGGCCCGGCAGAGCCAGCAGGTCAGCATCGACCAGGGCCCGGTCACGGGTGCCAGCGCCCTGACACCGATCCAGCACTGGTTCTTTGACCAGGACCTGGCCGCGCCGCAGCACTGGAACCAGTCGCTGCTGCTGGGCGCCGAGCAACCCTTGCAGGCCGATCTGCTGGAGCAGGCACTGCAAGCGCTGGTCAGCCATCACGATGCCCTGCGCCTGCGTTTCAACGCCGATGGCGACGGCCAGTGGCAGGCCCACTACGCCGCCATCGATGCCCGCCCCACGTTGCTGTGGCAGCATGAGGCCGCCAGCGCCGAGCAGCGTCTGGCGCTGTTCGAGCAGGCCCAGCGCAGCCTCGACCTGCATCAGGGTCCGCTGCTGCGCGCCGTGCTGGTGCCGGGCGAACAGCCACGGCTGTTGCTGGCCATCCATCACCTGGTGGTGGACGGGGTGTCCTGGCGGGTGTTGCTCGACGACCTGCAAACGGCCTATCGCCAGCTGGAGCAGGACCAGGCCGTCAGCCTGCCGGCCAAGACCAGTGCCGTGCGTGACTGGGCTCAACGCCTGGCTGCCTACGCCGGCAGTGAGTCCCTGCGTGAAGAGCTGAACAGCTGGCAGGCTCATCTGGCCAATGCGCCGGTCGACCTGCCCCGTGACTTCACCGGCAACCCCAACCTGGAACGCGACGCCCGCAGCGTCAGCCTGACCCTGAACGCCGAGGCCACCCGCCAGTTGTTGCAACAGGCGCCCCAGGCCTACCGCGCCCGGGTGGAAGACCTGCTGCTCACCGCCCTGGCCCAGACCCTGTGCACCTGGACCGGCCAGCCGTCGGCCCTGGTGCAATTGGAAGGTCACGGTCGTGAAGAGTTGTTCGATGAGCTGGACCTGAGTCGCAGCGTCGGCTGGTTCACCAGCGCCTACCCCCTGCACCTGACCCCGGCCGCCACCGCCGGCGACAGCCTCAAGGCCGTCAAGGAACAAGTGCGCGGCGTGCCGCACAAGGGCCTGGGCCATGGCGTGCTGCGCTACCTGGCCGACCCCGCCAGCCGCGCCGCCATGGCGGCCTTGCCCGAGGCGCGCATCACCTTCAACTACCTGGGCCAGTTCGACCAGGACTTTGCCGAGGGCGCGCTGCTGCGCCCGCTGGCCGAGCCCGTTGGCGCCCAGCACAATGGCGACGCCCCGTTGCCGAACTGGCTGAGCGTGGACGGCCAGGTGTACGGCGGCGAGCTGACCCTGCGCTGGACCTTCAGCGAGCGGTTGTTCCGCATGGAGACCATCGAGCAATTGGCCCAAGCCTACCAGCGCACCCTGCAGGCGCTGATCGAGCACTGTCTGCAACCCGAGGCCGGGGGCATCACGCCGTCGGACTTCCCCCTGGCACGGCTTGGCCAGGCCCAACTCGATGCGCTGCCACTGGCCTTCGACGCCATTGAAGACGTGTTCCCGCTGACGCCGATGCAGGAAGGCCTGTTGCTGCACACCTTGCTGGAACCCGGCACCGGGATCTATTTCATGCAGGACCGCTACAGCATCGACAGCGCCCTGGACGTGGACCGCTTCGACCGCGCCTGGCGCGCCGTGGTGGCCCGCCATGAAGCCCTGCGTGCGTCGTTCTGCTGGAGCGCCGGCGAGCAGATGCTGCAGATCATCCACCGCGGCGACGGCGACGGCGTCGAATTCCTGGACTGGAGCGCGCTGCCCGCCGACGGGCACGAAGCGCGCCTGCAAGCCTTGCTGGAGCGCGAGCGCCTGGCCGGGTTCGAGCTGCTGGAGCGGCCACCGCTGCACCTGCGCCTGATTCGCCTGGCGCCCGAGCAGCACTGGTTCATCATGAGCAACCACCACATCCTCATCGACGCCTGGTGCCGCTCGATCATGATGGGCGACTTCCTGGCCATCTACAAAGCCCTGGAGCAGGGCAGCGAAGCGCGCCTGGCAACGCCGCCGCGCTACCGCGAATTCATCGCCTGGCTGCACCACCAGGGCCTGGAGACCTCCCAGCAGTACTGGCGCCAGACCCTGGCAGGCTTTGCACGCCCTACGTACATCCCCAGCGACCGGCCGATTCTGCACGACAACGGCGGCATGTGCGTAGGCGACCTGCACAGCCGTCTGTTGCCCGAGCAGGGTGCCCGCCTGCGTGAGCTGGCCCAGGCCCACCAACTGACCGTCAACACCTTCGCCCAGGCCGCGTGGGCCCTGGTGCTGCGCCGCTACAGCGGCGAGCGCGACGTGCTGTTCGGCGTCACCGTGGCCGGGCGCCCGGCGAGCCTGCCGCAGATGCAGCACTGCGTGGGGCTGTTCATCAACAGCATTCCGTTGCGTGTGGGCATGCCGGCTCCCGGGCAAAAACTGAGCGTGCGCCAATGGCTGCAACAGCTGTTTGAAAGCAACCTGGCGTTGCGTGAACACGAGCACCTGCCGCTGGTGAGCATCCAGGAGTGCAGTGAGCTGCCCAAGGGTCAGGCCTTGTTCGACAGCCTGTTCGTGTTCGAAAACGCCCCGGTGGACGCCACCGTGCTGGAAGGCGCGGAAGGCCTGAACGCCAAGTCCGGCTCGGGCCGCACCCACACCAACTACCCGCTGACCGTGGTCTGCTACCCCGGCGACGACCTGGGCCTGCACCTGTCCTACGATCAGCGTTTCTTCGACGCCGCCACCATCGAACGCTTGCTGGGCGACTTCCAGCGCCTGCTGCTGGCCCTGGCCGATGGTTTCGACCAGGACCTGGACGCCTTGCCGCTGCTGGCCGACGACGAGCGTCAACGAGTACTGCAGGACTGCAACCAGAGTGCCCGCGACTATCCGCTGCAACAGGGTTACGTGCCGCTGTTCGAAGCCCGCGTGGCGGCCCACCCCGAGCGCATCGCCGCCGCCTGCCTGGGCGAGCAGTGGCGCTACGGCGAACTGGACCGCTACGCCAACCGCCTGGGCCACGCGTTGCTGGCCGCGGGTGTGCAACCGGACCAGCCGGTGGCGCTGCTGGCCGAGCGTGGCTTGCCGCTGCTGGGCATGATCGTCGGCAGCCTCAAGGCCGGCGCCGGTTACCTGCCACTGGACCCCGCGCACCCACACCCACGTCTGGCGGGCATCGTCGACCGCAGCCGCGCGCCAGTGCTGGTATGCAGCGCCGCGTGCGAGGGGTTGGCGCAGCGGGTAATCGATGAACTGCCAGTTGGCGTGGCCCGCCCGCGCCTGGTGGTGTGGGACCAGGTACAAGCCGGGCAGGGTAGCGATACCGCACCCGGTGTGCAGGTCAGCGGCCAGCACCTGGCCTACGTGATCTACACCTCCGGTTCCACCGGCGTGCCCAAGGGCGTGGCGGTGCATCAGGCGGGCATGCTCAACAACCAGCTGAGCAAAGTGCCGTACCTGGCCCTGGACGAACACGACGTGATCGCCCAGACCGCCTCCCAGAGCTTCGACATTTCGGTGTGGCAGTTCCTTACCGCCGCGTTGTGCGGCGCGCGGGTGCAGATCGTCCCGGACGCCATCGCCCATGACCCGGCCGCGCTGCTGGGGCATGTCCGCGACACCGGCATCACCGTGCTGGAAAGCGTGCCGTCGCTGATACAGAGCTTGTTGGCCGAGCCGGCCGGCGCCCTGGACAGCCTGCGCTGGCTGCTGCCCACCGGTGAAGCCATGCCACCGGCCCTGGCGCGCCAGTGGCTGCAGACCTACCCGGCGGTACCGCTGGTGAATGCCTACGGCCCGGCCGAATGCAGCGACGACGTGGCGCTGTTCCAGGTGGACGAAGCCGCCAGCGCCGGCAGTTACCTGCCCATCGGCACGCCGACCGACAACAACCGGCTGTACCTGCTGGGCGACGACCTGGCGCCAGTGCCGCTGCTGGCCGACGACGAGCGTCAACGAGTACTGCAGGACTGCAACCAGAGTGCCCGCGACTATCCGCTGCAACAGGGTTACGTGCCGCTGTTCGAAGCCCGCGTGGCGGCCCACCCCGAGCGCATCGCCGCCGCCTGCCTGGGCGAGCAGTGGCGCTACGGCGAACTGGACCGCTACGCCAACCGCCTGGGCCACGCGTTGCTGGCCGCGGGTGTGCAACCGGACCAGCCGGTGGCGCTGCTGGCCGAGCGTGGCTTGCCGCTGCTGGGCATGATCGTCGGCAGCCTCAAGGCCGGCGCCGGTTACCTGCCACTGGACCCCGCGCACCCACACCCACGTCTGGCGGGCATCGTCGACCGCAGCCGCGCGCCAGTGCTGGTATGCAGCGCCGCGTGCGAGGGGTTGGCGCAGCGGGTAATCGATGAACTGCCAGTTGGCGTGGCCCGCCCGCGCCTGGTGGTGTGGGACCAGGTACAAGCCGGGCAGGGTAGCGATACCGCACCCGGTGTGCAGGTCAGCGGCCAGCACCTGGCCTACGTGATCTACACCTCCGGTTCCACCGGCGTGCCCAAGGGCGTGGCGGTGCATCAGGCGGGCATGCTCAACAACCAGCTGAGCAAAGTGCCGTACCTGGCCCTGGACGAACACGACGTGATCGCCCAGACCGCCTCCCAGAGCTTCGACATTTCGGTGTGGCAGTTCCTTACCGCCGCGTTGTGCGGCGCGCGGGTGCAGATCGTCCCGGACGCCATCGCCCATGACCCGGCCGCGCTGCTGGGGCATGTCCGCGACACCGGCATCACCGTGCTGGAAAGCGTGCCGTCGCTGATACAGAGCTTGTTGGCCGAGCCGGCCGGCGCCCTGGACAGCCTGCGCTGGCTGCTGCCCACCGGTGAAGCCATGCCACCGGCCCTGGCGCGCCAGTGGCTGCAGACCTACCCGGCGGTACCGCTGGTGAATGCCTACGGCCCGGCCGAATGCAGCGACGACGTGGCGCTGTTCCAGGTGGACGAAGCCGCCAGCGCCGGCAGTTACCTGCCCATCGGCACGCCGACCGACAACAACCGGCTGTACCTGCTGGGCGACGACCTGGCGCCAGTGCCGCTGCTGGCCGATGCCGAGCTGTTCATTGCCGGCACGGGCGTCGGCCGTGGCTATCTGGGTGATCCGGCTCGCACCGCCGCCAGCTTCCTGCCCAACCCCTTCGGTGCGCCGGGCGAACGCCTGTACCGCAGTGGCGACCTGGCCCGCCGTGGCGCCGACGGGGTGCTGGCCTACGTCGGCCGTGTCGACCACCAGGTGAAGATCCGCGGTTACCGCATCGAACTGGGGGAAATCGAAGCGCGTCTGCGCGAACTGCCGCAAGTCCGCGATGCCGCCGTGGCCGCCCAGCAGGCCGCCAGCGGCCATTACCTGGTGGGCTATGTGGTGGGCAGCGATGACTGGCAAACCATCAAGCAGCACCTGGGCCAGACCCTGCCCGAATACATGGTGCCGCGCCACTGGCAAGCCCTGGACCGGTTACCCCTGAACGCCAACGGCAAGCTCGACCGCAAAGCGCTGCCCGCCCTGGCGTTCGGCACGGCGCTGCAGTACCAGGCGCCGTCCAGCGACCTGGAACGCACCTTGGCCGGCATCTGGGCCGAGGTACTGGGCGCCGAGCGCGTGGGCGTCACCGACAACTTCTTCGACCTGGGCGGGCATTCGCTGCTGGCCACCCAGATTGCCTCGCGCGTGCAGCAGGCGCTGCAACGCAACGTACCGCTGCGGGCGATGTTCGAGTGCAGCACGGTGCAGGCACTGGCTCGGCACATCGAGGCACTGGGCGGCAGCGCGCTGGACGAGCAGAAGGTCAGCCGTATCGATGACCTGATGGCGCGGCTGGAAGCGCTGTGACGCCAGCAGTCCCTTTCAACAAACCGGGCGCCGATGCGCCCGGGCACTCCCTCGGCTTTTTATCTTCTCTTTCAGGAGCACAGCAATGAGCACAGTGTTGGCCGAAAAACCAGGCAGCAGCGACGTCGCCGACAAGGACTACCAGTTCGAGGACAACCCCATCCTGGCACGCCAGAAACTGCAGGAGTCCAACGCGCGCAGCTACCCGCGGCGTATCCCGCTGGCGCTCAAGCGCGGCCGTGGCATTCACGTCGAAGACGTCGAGGGGCGTACTTTCATCGACTGTCTGGCCGGGGCCGGTACCCTGGCGCTGGGCCACAACCACCCGGTGGTGATCGACGCCATTCGCCAGGTGCTGGACGACGAATTGCCGCTGCACACCCTGGACCTGAGCACCCCGGTCAAGGACCGTTTCGTCCAGGACCTGTTCGCGGTACTGCCGCCGGCATTTGCCAAGCAGGCGAAGATCCAGTTCACCGGCCCCACCGGCACCGACGCGGTGGAGGCTGCGCTGAAGCTGGTGCGCATCGCCACCGGCCGCAGCACGGTTATCGCCTTCCAGGGCGGCTACCACGGCATGAGCCAGGGCGCCTTGAGCCTGATGGGCAACCTCAAGGCCAAGACGCCCCTGGGCGCGCTGCTCAGCCAGGGCGTGCAGTTCATGCCGTTCCCGTATGACTACCGCTGCCCGTTCGGCCTCGGTGGCCAGCAGGGCGTTGACGTCAACCTGCGCTACCTGGACAACCTGCTCAATGACCCGGAAAGCGGCGTGCAACCGCCCGCGGCGGTGATCGTGGAAGTGGTGCAGGGCGAGGGCGGGGTGATTCCGGCCGCCGACGCCTGGCTGCGCGGCGTGCGTGAAATCACCGCCCGCGCCGGCGTGGCGATGATCGTCGACGAAATCCAGACCGGCTTCGGCCGTACCGGCAAACTGTTCGCCTTCGAACACGCCAGCATCGTCCCCGACGTGGTGGTGCTGTCCAAAGCCATCGGCGGCAGCCTGCCGTTGTCGGTGATGGTCTATCGCGACTGGCTCGACACCTGGCAGCCGGGCGCGCACGCCGGCACCTTCCGCGGCAACCAGATGGCCATGGCCGCCGGCTCCGCCGTCATCCGCTACATCGAGTCGGAAAACCTGGTGCAGCATGCTGCCGACATGGGCCAGCGCCTGCGCGAACACCTGCAGGGCCTGCAGCGCCACACCCCGCAACTGGGCGACGTGCGCGGCCGCGGGTTGATGCTGGGTGTCGAGATCGTCGACCCCAACGGCAAGCCGGACGTGCTGGGGCACCCGCCCGTGGACCCGGCGTTGGCCAGCCGCATTCAGCGTGAATGCCTCAAGCGCGGGGTGATCATCGAACTGGGCGGGCGCCATGGCAGCGTGGTGCGGTTCCTGCCACCGTTGATCATCACTGCGCAGCAGATCGATGAAGTGGCGGGGATTTTTGCTCGGGCTCTGGCAGCGGCGTTGGGGTGAGCGACGACGCGAAGAACTTCACGTTGAGCGGTGCAACCGCTAATTTCCATCAGCCCACAAACGTCTTGATAACACACCCACCCTCCACTCAAGGAAAAACACCATGACCTCCGTATTCGACCGCGAAGACATCCTGTTCCAGGTAGTGGTCAACCACGAAGAGCAATACTCCATCTGGCCTGACTACAAGGCCGTGCCCAACGGCTGGCGCACCGTCGGCAAGAGCGGTTTCAAGAAAGAGTGCCTGGCCTACATCGAAGAAGTGTGGACCGACATGCGCCCCCTGAGCCTGCGCAAGCACATGGAAGAGCAAGCGGCCCAAGCCACTCACTGAGGCCCTGACCATGGCGAATGTGCAACTGTTCTGCCTGCCGTACTCTGGCGCCAGCGCCATGGTCTACAGCCGCTGGCGGCGCGCGGTGCCGGCCTGGCTGAGCGTGGTGCCGGTGGAGTTGCCTGGGCGCGGCGCGCGGCTGGGCGAGGTCTTGCAGACGGATATGCACGCCCTGGCCCGGCAACTGGCCAGGGAGGTGCTGCCCAGGATCACTGGGCCCTACGCAGTGTTCGGGCACAGCCTGGGGGCGTTGCTGGCTTTCGAAATGGCCCATGCCTTGCGTGAGGGTGGCGCACCGCAACCGCTGGCATTGATCGCCTCGGGCACGGCGGCGCCGACGCGCCGGGAAGACTATGAACGCGGTTTCGCCGACCCCAAGAGCGACGATGAACTCAAAACGCAACTGCGCGATTTGCAGGGCACGCCACCTGAGGTCTTGGCCAACCAGGAACTCATGGAGTTGACCTTGCCTATCCTGCGGGCCGACTTCCTCATGTGTGGCCGCTACCAGTACCGGGCGCGCCCACCCCTGACGTGCGCGTTGCATGTGCTGGGCGGCGCGCAAGACAGGGCCAGCCAGGAGCAACTGGTCGCCTGGCAGCAGGAAAGCCAAGGCAGTTTCACCCTGGACATGCTGCCGGGTGGTCACTTCTTCATTCACGAACACGAAGCCAAGGTATTGCGCCTGCTCAAGGCCAACCTTGACGAAAGCGTCCGTCACGACCGCACGCCGCTCAGCGCCTGAGTGCCGCAGCGGACCCGGCCGCGTCGGCGGTGCATGCGGTGTGCCTGATGTTGCGCGGCCTGCATGACGCGGTCAGGTCCGGTGCCGGGCCGGTGGATTGCCATAAGGGCCTAGTCCAGCGCCCGGCCCAACCGCCAGTACCCCATGAAGGTCAACGCCCGCTTGTCCAGCCCCAGCTCGCCCACCCAGTGGCGACGAATCGCCATCACCGCGGCCGATTCGCCAGCGACCCAGGCATAGAACTGATTGCCCTCGGGCTTGGCCAGGTCCCAGAGAACCTGGGTGTCGATGTCCACGTCCTCAAGTGTCTGCTCACCGTCGCCCGGACCAGCGCTGGCCGGCAACGTGGCCAGTTGTTTCGCGGCTCGTTGCAGGCCTTCGCCATAGCTCAATCCCAAGGTGTCGCGGGGTAGCCAGGTCAGTTGGGTGTCTGGCGGCGCGCAAAGGTCCAACTGATCGGTGGCGTGGGGCACTTCGATGAAGGCCTGTACCTGAGGCGCGGGAGACACCTGGGCCAAGGCTTCGAGAATGCCGGCGATGGCCGGTAGCGCTGTTTCATCGCCAATCAGCAACACGTTGCGCAGCCCCTGAGGCGGTTTCCATTCGTAGCCGCCGGGGTCGCCCGGGGCATCGCTGGGCGCCACCATCTGCAAGCGGTCGCCCGGTTGGGCGTTGGCTGCCCAGCGTGAAGCCGGCCCCTCGTCACCATGCAGCACAAACTCCACGTCCACTTCACTTATTTCGCTGCGCAGGGCGCGGAGGGTGTAGGTACGCATCGGCGGCCGCACGGCGGGGTCTATGGCCCGCAGGGCCTGGTGCCAGTTGCCTTCAAGGGGTAGCTGCGCAGGCTGGCCGTCGGCGCCGGGAAACAGCAACTTGATTCGCTGGTCCGGCGCCAGGGTGCGCATGTGCGCCACCTGGGGGCCGGTAAACACCAGGCGCGTCAGGGAGGGCGTGACGTCAACGCGCTGCTTCAGCTGTACATCGAAAATCCGATAGCTGGCGCGTTTGGCGGGCACCGCTTGTTTCGCCAGGGTGCGCAGGTTGTTGACCAGGGTGGTAAGCATCGAGGGGCCGCCTTTCGAGTAGGGGTGTATCAACGTGTACGAAAGTGGCGGGGTGATATTTACCCAAGGGGCGCTGCCCGCCGCCTAAATCAATTCGAGGTTGTTTCGTCTTTTGGTGATGACTGGGCCCGTGGTCCCGCTTCCGATACCTAAGGACGCATCGAATGAATGCCGAAGATTCGTTGAAACTCGCTCGCCGCTTTATCGAACTGCCCGCGCCTAAGCGTCGTTTATTCCTGGCGGGCCTACAGGAAGAGAGCGTCGATTTTTCCTTGTTTCCGATCCCTGCCAACGTTGCGGCGAGCGAACGTGATGGGCTGTCCTACGCCCAGCAGCGCATGGCGTTCCTTTGGCAACTGGCCCCCCAGGGTGCGGCGTATAACCTGCCAATGGCGGTGCGGCTCAACGGGCCACTGAACCGTCAGGCGCTGCAGCGTGCCTTCGACCAATTGGTGGTGCGCCATGAAAGCCTGCGCACGCGCCTGCAGGCGGACGGTGACTCACTGCGCCAGGAGATACGGGCGCCGGCGGCAGTGATGATCAACGGGCACGACCTCAGCAACTCGGGGCCGGACGAGCGCGAGGCCCGGGTTGCATCGCTGGCCGAGGCTGAGTCGCAGACGCCCTTCGACCTGCTGCAAGGGCCATTGTGGCGGGTGCAACTCGTGCACCTGGCGGCGGATGAGCATGTGCTGCTGCTCACCTTGCACCATATCGTCGCTGACGGCTGGTCGCTCAACGTGCTGATCAACGAGTTTGTGCACCTCTACGACGCCGCCTGCCACCAGGCAGAACCGGCGCTGCCGCCGCTGCCCATTCAGTACCGCGACTACGCCCTGTGGCAGCGCAGCTGGCTGGAAGCCGGTGAACAGGCGCGCCAACTGGCCTACTGGCAGGCCAAGCTGGGTGACGATCACAGCCCGCTGGAATTGCCCCTCGACTATGCACGACCTGCTACGCCCAGCCATCGCGGCGCCCGCCATGAATTGCACTTGCCCCAGGCGTTGGTCGAGCGCCTGGGCGCCCTGGCCAAGGCCCAGGGGGCCACCTTGTTCATGGTGCTGCTGGCTTCGTTCAAATTGCTGCTGCAACGCTACAGTGGCCAGCGCGCCATTCGCGTGGGCGTGCCGGTTGCCAACCGTCATCGGGCGGAAGTAGAGGGCCTGATCGGCTGCTTCATCAACACCCAGGTGCTGCACACCGACATCGACCCGTTCATGGACGTGGCCGAGCTGCTGCGGCGCGTCAAGGACACCGCGCTGGGCGCCCAGGCCCATCAGGACTTGCCGTTCGAGCGCCTGGTGGAAGCGCTGGGCCTGGACCGCAGCAACGCTCACAGCCCGCTGTTCCAGGTGCTGTTCAACCACCAGGCGGCCATTGCCGACGCCGGGCAGATTCGTCTGGCCAGCGGCCTGAGCCTTGAGAAAGTGCCCCTGCAAAAGCACAGTGCGCGGTTTGACCTGGCGCTGGATACCTATGAGAGCGCTGGCCGCCTGCATGCGGTGTTTACCTACGCGCAAGACCTGTTTGCCCCACAGCGTGTGGCAACGATGAGCCAGCATTGGCTGGCGCTGTTGGAGGGCCTGACGGCGGACGCCAGCGGCGTGATCGGTGAACTGGCACTGCCGGCCGATGGCCAGCCCACGCAGTTGCCAGCGGTTGCCGAGCCGGACCAACAGCTGTGCATCCATCGCCTGATCGAAACCGCGGCTAACGCCTGGCCCGAGCGTGTCGCGGCCGTCAGCGGCGACGACTCGATCACCTATGCGGCGCTGCACTCACGTTCCGATGCGCTGGCCCAGGCACTGCTGGACATCGGCGTACGCGTGGACGAACGGGTAGGGGTGGTGGCGGATCGCTCGATCAACATGCTGGTGGGCCTGCTGGCGGTGCTCAAGGCCGGCGCCGCCTACCTGCCCCTGGAGCCGGACCAGCCGCCGGCCCGGCTGGCGTTCATACTGGCAGACAGCGGGGTCAAGCGGGTACTGGGGCGCATCGACCAGGCGGGCCTGCCCCTGGATGTCTCCTGCGTGGACCTGGGCGGCGACCATCGCGCCCTGCCATTGCGCCAGGTGCCAGTCAGCGCCGGCAACCTGGCCTACGTCATCTACACCTCGGGTACCACCGGCACTCCCAAGGGCGTGGCGGTCAGTCATGGCGCGCTGGTGAACTATGTGCAGGGTGTCAGCCAGCGGCTGCCCATGGACCAACTCCAGCGCATGGCCATGGTCACCACCCCGGCGGCAGACCTGGGCCATACGGTGCTGTTCGGTGCCCTGTGCAGCGGCAAGACCCTGTACCTGCTGGCCAAGGATCAAGTACTCGATGCCGATGCCTTTGCTGCCTACATGACCCGGCATGAAATCGACGCGCTGAAGATCGTGCCGTCGCATGTGCAGGCCATGCTGGCGGCCGGCGCCAGTGCCTTGCCGGCCCGTTGCCTGATCCTGGGTGGCGAAGCCTGCACCCAGGCGCTGTTGAGTCGTATCGCGGCGCTGGCCCCGGCGCTGTCCGTGATCAACCATTACGGCCCCACGGAAACCACCGTGGGCGTCCTCACCCACGTACTGAGCCATCAGCCGCTGCTGGGACGCCCACTGGCGAACAGCCGTGCCTATGGGCTGGACGGTTGCCTGCATCCAGTACCCAGCGGCGCGCGGGGCGAGCTCTATATCGCCGGTGCCGGCCTGGCCCGTGGTTACCTGGGGCGTGCCGCGCTGACCGCCGAACGTTTTGTCCCCGACCCCAGCGGTGCGCCCGGTGCGCGCATGTACCGCAGTGGTGACTGGGTGCGGCACACCGCCGAGGGCGAACTGCAGTTCGCCGGGCGCATGGATGGCCAGGTGAAAATCCGTGGCTACCGGGTGGAACTGGCCGAGATCGACCTCTGTCTGCGCCAGCAGCCCGGCATCGATAACGTGGTGGTGCGGCGGGTGGGCAAGGAAAGCGAGGCGCAATTGGTTGCCTACCTCGTGCCCCAGGCCTGGCCGGCCGATGAAGCGGCCCGACAGGCCCTGATCGATAGCATCCGCGCCAGCCTCAAGCTGACGCTGCCAGACCCTCTCGTGCCGCACTACCTGCATCTGCTCGAACGCCTGCCGGTCACCGCCAATGGCAAGGTCGACCTCAAGGCGTTGCCCGAGCCCGTGGCTACGGTCGCCCAGTACCGCGCGCCGCACACGCCCTTGCAGGTGCAGGTCGCGGCCATTTGGGCCGATGTGTTACAGGCCGGGCAAGTGGGCCTGGACGATAACTTCTTTGCCCTGGGCGGTCATTCGTTGCTGGCCACCCAGGTGGTGTCGCGCATCCGCCAGCAACTGGAACTGGACGTCCCTCTGCGGGCCCTGTTCGACACCCGCGACCTGGAGGCCTTTACCCAGGTGATGGCAGGTCTTGAATACACCGATGGCGGTGATATCCAGCCCGTGGATCGCGGGCAGCCGCTGGTGGTGTCTCATGCGCAGTACCGGCAATGGATGTTCTGGAAACTCAACCCGCTCAGCACCGCCTACAACACGCCATTGGCGGTGCGTCTCAAGGGTGAGTTGGACCACGGGGCACTGGCGGCAGCCTTCGACGAGCTGGTGGCGCGCCATGAGTCGCTGCGCACGGTGTTCGAGGAGCGCGAAGGCGTGCCCCACCAACGCGTGCTACCGGCTCACCCCCTGCCCATTGTCGAGCACCGCCTCGAGGCCCAGCCCGCGCAGGCACTGGCTCAGCACCTGGAAGCACAGGTATCCGCCCCGTTCGACCTGGCCAACGGACCGCTGATTCGCGTGCACGTCTTCCGCCTCGGCGCCGACGAACATGTGCTGTCGGTATTGCTGCACCACATCGTCTCCGACGGCTGGTCCATGAGCGTGATGGTGCGTGAGCTGGTGAGCGCCTATAACGCCGCCGCTGGCGGCCAACCGCTGCGACGCCCGGCGCTGGCCGTGCAGTACGCCGACTACGCCAACTGGCAGCGCGAGCGCCTGGCCAGCGGCGAGCTGCAGGCCCAATTGGCCTACTGGCAGGCGACGCTGGAAAACGATTTCTCTGTATTGGAACTGCCCGCCGACCGCCTGCGCCCACCGGTGCAGAGCTACCGGGGTGGGCGCGTGGGCGTGCATCTGCCCGCCGAGCTGACGGCCCGCCTGCGCCGCTTGGCTGTGCAGGGCAATGCCACGCTGTTCCACGTGTTTCTGGCTTCTTTCGCCTTGTTGCTGGCGCGCTACAGCGGCCGTGACACCTTGAACATCGGTGTGCCTGTTACCAACCGCAACCGCCTGGAGCTGGAAGGCCTGATCGGTTTCTTCGTCAACACCCTGGTTGCCCGCGTGGCCGTGGACCCGCTGCAGTCGTTCACGCAACTGCTGGCCAGCGTCAAGGAAATCACCCTGCAGGCGCAGGCCAACAAGGATATTCCGTTCGATGTGCTGGTGGAGGCACTCAAGCCTGAGCGTGGGTTGGGGCATAACCCGCTGTTCCAGGTGATGTACAACCACCTCAGCGCCGTGGGCGAGCGGGTGTCGAACGACAGCCTGCAGGGGGTGAGCGTGGAAGAGGTGGACCTGCCCGAGCACACCTCGCAGTTCGACATCACCCTCAATACCCTGGAACGCAGCGACGGCGTGATGGCCGTGATCAATTACGCCACTGACCTGTTCGATGCGCCACGCATGCAGCGCATGAGTGAGCATTGGTTGAACCTGTTGCAGGCCATCGTCGACCATACCGAACAGCCGGTGGCCGAGTTTCCCTTGATCGGCGCCACCGAACACCAGCAGATCGTGGTCGACTGGAACCGCACCGCGCAGCCTTACCCGGCCGAGCAGTGCGTGCACCAACTGGTCGAAGCCCAGGCTGCCCGCACCCCGGATGCCGTGGCGCTGGTGCATGGCGAGCAAGAACTGACCTACCAGCAACTCAATGGCCGTGCCAACCAATTGGCCCGTCACCTGCGCGAACTGGGCGTTGGCCCCGACGTATTGGTCGGCGTGGCCCTGGAGCGTGGCCTGGACCTGGTGGTGAGCCTGCTGGCGATTCTCAAGGCCGGTGGCGCCTACGTGCCGCTCGATCCGGCCTATCCGCAGGAACGCCTGGCCTACATGCTGCAAGACAGCCAGGCACGAGTACTGCTGTCACACGCGTCGTTGCTAGAGCACCTGCCTCAAGACACTCCGGCCCACCTCGTGCTGCTCGATACCCTGGCACTACAGGACTCTGCCAGCGACAACCTCACCCCCCTCAGCGCCCCGCAGAACCTGGCCGTCAGCATCTACACCTCCGGCTCCACCGGGCTGCCCAAGGGCGTGCTGATCGAGCACCGCAACATCGCCGCGCTGATCGGCTGGGCACACACGGTGTACAGCCAGGACGACCTGAAGGGCGTACTGGCTTGCACCTCGATCTGCTTCGACCTGTCGGTGTGGGAGCTGTTCGTGACCCTGTCGGCCGGCGGCTACGCGGTCATCGCGCAAAACGCCCTGGAGCTGCCACTGCTGGCGGCCAAGGACCGCGTGCACCTGATCAACACCGTGCCGTCGGCCATCAAGGCCCTGCATGATGCCGGGCAGATCCCGGCCAGCGTGCGCATCATCAACCTGGCGGGCGAACCGCTCAAGCAAGCGCTGGTGGACAAGCTCTACGGCCTGGGCCATGTACAGCACGTCCATGACCTGTACGGCCCTTCGGAGGACACCACCTATTCCACCTGTACCCGCCGCGAGGCCGGTGGCCAGGCCAATATCGGTCGACCGATCGCCAACAGCGCCGGCTACGTACTGGACGGCACCGGCAACCCGTTGCCGGTGGGTGGGGCAGGGGAGTTCTGCCTGGCCGGTGCCGGTCTGGCGCGAGGCTACCTGGGCCGTGCGGCCCTGACTGCCGAGAAATTCCTGCCCAACCCGTTCGACACCAGCGCCCAGGGCGGTGGCCGCCTGTACCGCACCGGTGACCTGACGCGCTACCGCACGGACGGGGTGATCGAGTACGTCGGGCGCATCGACCATCAGGTGAAGATTCGTGGCTTCCGCATCGAACTGGGGGAAATCGAGCTCACGCTGCTGGCTCACCCATCGGTGCGCGAGGCGGTAGTGGTCGACATCGAGGGCCCTGGTGGGCGGCAGTTGGTGGCCTACCTGGTGACCGACGGCGATGTCCAGGGGCTGCGCGATCACCTCAAGACCACGTTGCCGGACTACATGGTGCCGGCGCATCTGGTTTCCCTGGACGCGCTGCCGCTCACGCCCAACGGCAAGCTGGACCGCAAGGCGTTGCCAGCGCCGGACATGAGTGTGCAGCAACAGGCCTATGTGGCGCCACGTACCGAACTGGAGCAGACAGTGGCGGCCCTGTGGGCCGACGTGCTGCAGGTCGAGAGAGTAGGCCTGACCGACAACTTTTTCGAGCTTGGGGGGCATTCGTTGTTGGCTACCCAGGCCACCGCACGCTTACAGGCCCAGCTGCAGATTGAGCTGCCGCTACTTGAGCTATTCACCGCTTCGCGCCTGGATGCTTTCGTGGAGGCGGTCGCGCGCCACCAAAGGGACAGTGATCAGGATCTCGATGAGTTGAGCCACTGGATGGATGAGCTGGAGACGCTGTAGCAGGTCATCGAAGTGTCGACCTAAATTCACTGTTGCCTTGATCGTTTTTCCTAGCACTAGACCCGCCCCAGCTCAGGCTGGGATCGGGCGTGCATAACGCTGCGAATGCCAGCGTTCGAAAATTCGAGATAAGGCAGGTACCCATGCTGACCGAGAACAATGTAGAACTGGTGCAACGTTTCATTCGTCTGCCCTTGGCGCAACGTGAAGTCTTCTACCAGCGGTTGCAAGCCAAGGGAATGAGCCTCTCTCGGTTTCCCATCCCCGCCACGCGCATGCAGTTCGAGCGCCTGCCTCTGTCCTACGCTCAGGAAAGGCAGTGGTTCCTCTGGCGCCTGCATCCCGAAAGCACGGCCTATCACATCACCGCCGCGTTGCGCGTGCGTGGTCCTCTGCATGTCGAGCACCTGCAACGCAGCCTCAACCAACTGGTCGAGCGGCACGACAGTCTGAGGACGGTTTTCGAACAAAGCGGTGAGCAGGTTTTCCAGCGTATCGAGCCAGGCCTTGTCATTGCTCTGGACAGATCCGAGGTTGAGGCAGACAGCGCCGGCTCGGCGGATCAACACGTCCAGGACTTCATCGCCAGCCGCGCCAAGGCGCCGTTTGACCTGACCCAGGGGCCCTTGGCCAGGGCCTGTCTGTTGCGCATCGGGGCTGACGACCATGTGCTTGTGCTGGTGCAGCATCACATCATCTCCGACGGTGCTTCCATGCAGGTCATCGTTGATGAATGGGTGCGGTTGTACCAGGCACTCAATGAAGGCGTGGGCGCCGCGCTGCCGCCGCTGGCCATTCAATATGCCGACTATGCGATTTGGCAGCGTAGTTGGATGGAAGCCGGAGAGCGCGCCAGGCAGCTCGATTACTGGACACATCAGTTGGGGAGCGTCCAGCCAGTGCTTGAATTGCCCTTGGATCATGCGCGGCCGGTCAGCCCCTCCCCACGCGGTGCCCGCTTGACGTTTTCACTCGACCAAGCAATGTATGACGGGTTGCGCGAGCTGGCGCAGCGCAAGGGTATGACGCTGTTCATGCTGCTGTTGGCCTCCTTCCAGACCTTGTTGCACCGCTATACCGGGCAGGACGACATTCGGGTGGGCGTGCCGATCGCGAACCGTCAACGCACGGATACGCAAGGGGTCATTGGCTTTTTCGTCAACACCCAGGTCTTGCGAGCGGAGTTCTCTCCCGGGACGGCGTTCGAGCAGTTGCTGGACCAGGTTCGTGAAACGGCTCAGCAGGCTCAGGCGCACCAGGACCTGCCATTTGAACAACTGGTCGAGGCCCTTCAGCCTGAGCGCAGTCTGGGGCATACCCCCCTGTTTCAAGTGCTGTTCAATCATCAGCGTGGGGGCCAGGGCGACGGTTACCGGGCGACGGGCCTGGATATCAGCCCCATCGAACTGGCAGTGGATTGCGCCAAGTTCGATTTGACGCTGGAAACCTTTGAAGATGAAGCCGGGCTGCATGGGGCCTTGCTGTACCGTACCGACCTGTTCGACGGCTCGACAGCCGAGCGCATCATACGGCACTTGCGTTGCCTGCTGGCATCGGTCCTGCGTGACCCTGATCAGGAGGTTGCGCAGATCGATCTGTTCACCCAGGCCGAACACAACGAGCTTCTCAAGGGTTGGGGCCACCCAGTGCCTCAAGCGGTACTTCCCGTCCATGAGCAGTTCGCCCATCACGCAGCACACTGCCCGGATGTACTGGCGCTGGTTGCCCAAGGTGCGGCGCTGACGTATCGCCAACTGGATAGCAATGCCAATGGTTTGGCGGCTCAGTTGGTGGCTCGGGGCGTGCGGCCCGGCGATATCGTGGGAATTTACGCTCACCGTGATGCCGAGCTGGCCGTCGGTATCCTGGCGGTTCTCAAAGCGGGCGCCGCCTACCTGCCGCTCGATCCGCAGCTGCCGACGCAACGGCTGGACTACCTGCTACAGGACGCTGGCGTAGCCATCGTGGCGGGGGCCGAATCCTCGGACGGGCACGCCCGGTTCGGCGCCCGCTGGCAGGGTTGGACGGCGCGACCGGACGCTGAAGCGAGCACCTTCCAGGCTGCGCCCGTGATGGCCGGGCAGTTGGCCTATGTGATCTATACCTCGGGTACCACCGGGCTGCCCAAAGGGGTAGCCATCAGCCATGGCGCATTGGCCCATTACGTGGAAGGGGTGGGTGCCGAGCTTGAGATGGACACGATCCAGAGCATGGCGATGGCTTCCACGCCAGCAGCCGACCTGGGGCATACCATGTTCTATGGCGCCTTGTGCAACGGCAAGGTCCTTCACCTGATCGACCGTGAAACCTCCCTGGATAGCCAGGCGTTTGTGCAGTACCTGGGCGCTCACCACGTGGATGCGTTGAAGCTGGTCCCCTCGCACCTGGAGGCACTGCTGGGCAGTGCTGACGAGGGTATGAAGCTGGTGCGCCAGTGCCTGGTGCTCGGGGGCGAGTCCCCCAGCTCAGCGCTGCTGCAACGCTTGGCACAGTGTATGCCTGACGTGCGGGTGATCAACCACTATGGCCCGACGGAAACCACCGTCGGTGTGCTGGTGGCACGCTTGCAGGCCGGTACGCCGCCCCGGCTGGACCGTACCCTGAGGGGCAGCCGCGCGGTTGTACTGGGCAACGACCTGCAACTGATGCCGGCTGGCACCGTCGGTGAGTTGATGATTGGCGGGACCGGATTGGCGCGGGGCTACCTGGGGCGCCCCGGTTTGACCGCCGAACGGTTTGTGCCTGACCCCCTGGGGGATCAGGCCGGCGCGCGCCTCTACCGTACGGGGGACCGTGTACGGGCCCTGCCCGACGGTGGCATTCGTTACCTCGAACGCCTGGATCATCAAGTGAAAGTCCGCGGTTTTCGCGTGGAAACCCGAGAGGTCGTCGAGGCATTGAAGGCTTGCCCAGATGTCCATGACGCGGTGGTCGTTGACGTTCAGTATGCCGGTGCCACACAGCTGGTCGGTTATCTGGTCATGAATACCGCGGCCGATCCTGATGATGAAATGGCAGAGCGTATTCGTTCAGGTCTCAAGCAGACCTTGCCCGATTATATGGTGCCCGCGAGATTGATGTGCATCGAGCGGCTGCCGTTGACCGCCAACGGCAAGCTCGATCGTGCGGCCCTGCCGCTGTTCGACGTGCAGGACATACAGGCGCAGTATGTCGCCCCCACTACCGAGGTGGAGCAGCGAATAGCCGAGGTGTGGGCGCAGTTGCTGGACGTGCCTCGCATTGGCCTGCATGACAATTTTTTCCGCCTGGGAGGACACTCCCTGCTGGCCATGGCGGTGATCGCGCGTCTGCGTCAGCAGGCGGGTATCGAGGTGCCGTTGCGGGCCCTGTTCGAAGCTGCCGACCTGCAAGGCTTCGCCCGGTTCGCCGAAGCGCGGACGGCGGGGGCGCAGCGTATAACCCCTCGCACCGACGCTGGGCCCGTGCCCTTGTCCCACGCTCAGCAACGCCAGTGGTTCCTCTGGCAGCTGGACCCGTCCAGCACCGCTTACAATCTGCCCATGGCGCTGGCACTGCATGGGGCATTGGACCTGGGCGCGTTGGCGCACGCTTTCAGTGCCCTGATCGAGCGCCATGAGACGTTGAGGACGATCTTTGTGGCCTCAGGCGAAGAGGTCGTTCAACAGGTGCTGCCGCCCTCTGTTTTTTCCGTGTCGCTTGAGCGCTTGCCTGGCGCCGATGACGCCGCGGTTCGCCGTTGGGTCGAGGCGGTGTTGGCCGAGCCGTTCGACCTGGCGAGTGGCCCGCTGATTCGCTGTACCGTGTTGCAGCGTTCAGATACCGACCATGTGCTCGCATTGAGCCTGCATCACATCGTGGCCGACGGTGGCTCTATGCCTATCCTGGTTCGGGAGTTGCTTGATCTTTATGCTGCGGCTCGCTCGGGCCAGCCATCGCAGCTTGCGGCCTTGCCGATACAGTACGCCGACTACGCCCTGTGGGAACGGCAACGGATGGCTGGCCCTGAGGGCCAGCGTCAACTGCAGTACTGGGTCAATCAGTTGGAGGGCGAGCAGCCAGTTATCGAGCTCCCCCTGGATCGCCCGCGTCCCGCCGTGCAGAGTACGGCAGGTGCCACGCTCAGGCTCAGCCTCGATGAACAGCGGGTGGCACGCCTGAAAGCCTTTGCCGAGCAACATCAGCTCACGCTGTTCATGCTGCTGTTGGCGTCGTTCAATCTGACTTTATACCGGTACAGCGGCCAGAAGGATTTGCGCGTGGGGATTCCCATGGCCAACCGAAACCGCGTGGAAACCGAGGGCATGATTGGTTTCTTCGTCAATACCCAGGTGATCCGCACCCGCCTGGAGGGCGAGCAGTCAGTCACCCAACTGCTGAGCACGGTGCGCGAGACAGTGCTGCAGGCCCAGGAGAATCCTGACCTGCCATTCGAGTTCCTGGTCGATGCACTGGCGCCCGAGCGCAGCCTGAGCCACAACCCACTGTTTCAGGTCATGTTCAACCATCAGGCCGCAGCGGCCGATGGCAATCTGAGCCACGACGCTGCGGGCCTGCGGGTGCAGCCCGTGACATGGGGCAATGCGACCACCCACTTCGATCTGTCACTCAGTACCTACGAGCACCAGGGACAGTTGCGAGCCGCTTTTGGCTACTCCACCAGCCTGTTTGACGCACCCACCATCGAGCGCCTGGCGCAGCATTGGCAGGGTTTGCTGCTGGCGATGATCACGGAGCCGGATGCAAGACTCGGCGAGGTGCCGATGCCAGGCGGCGAGCAGATCCTGTTGGGCAGCGGCGAGCTGGACAGCTACGTGCCCGTGCATGAATCGATTCGCGACCAAGCCGAGCGTCGCCCCCATGCGACGGCCATCATCGCCGGCGGCACACGGTTGACGTACCGACAGCTTGACCGCCAGGCCAACCACCTGGCCCATCGTCTTCAGGCCCTGGGCGTCGGTCCGGATCATCTGGTGGCGGTGGCCTTGCCGCGCACGGCCACCGCCTTGGTGGGCTATCTGGCAGTGCTGAAAGCGGGGGGCGGCTACGTGCCGATGGACCTGGCTTATCCGCCCGAGCGGCTGAAGCACATGTTGAAAGACAGTGGCGCCGGACTGCTGCTCAGCGAACTCGCCCAGCAGCCATTATTGCCGGACCTGAAGGGTGTGCAGACGGTATGGCTCGATGACGGCCAGCCCGGCGACGCCCCTGAGCGACACGACCCTCCGCGCGTATGCCTGCAGCCGCAGAACCTGGCTTACGTTATTTATACCTCCGGCTCCACGGGCCTGCCCAAGGGCGTGGCGGTGCCCCATGGCGCAATCGCCATGCATTGCCAGGCCACCGCACGCTGGTACGAGATGAGCGAGGACGATTGCGAGCTGCATTTCCTGTCGTTCGCGTTCGACGGTGCCCACGAGCGGTGGCTGACCACCTGCATTCAGGGTGGGCGCCTGCTTCTGCGCGACGACGAGCTATGGTCGCCGGAATACACCTATGAGCAGTTGCGTGTCCATGAAGTGACCATGGCAGGCTTTCCCCCAGCGTATCTGCAACAACTGGCCGCCCATGCCGAGCAGGTGGGTAACCCACCGCCGGTACGCCTCTACAGCTACGGCGGTGACGCCATGCCCAAGGCGGGTTTTGCCCAGGTGCAAAAGAGTTTGCGCCCCGCGCTGATGATCAACGGTTATGGGCCGACGGAGGCGGTGGTCACCCCGATGGTCTGGAAAACCGGGCCGCACGATCGCTGCGATGCCCTGTATGCCCCCATCGGCCAGTGCGTGGGTGAGCGCCATGGCGTGGTGATGGATGATGATCTGTGTGCCAAGCCTGAAAACACTGTGGGTGAGCTCTACCTGGGAGGGCAGGGGCTGGCACGCGGCTACCTCAACCGCCCGGCGCTGACCGCCGAACGTTTCGTGCCCGACCCGTTCGGCGAGGCGGGCGCGCGTTTGTATCGCACCGGCGACCTGGTCAAAAGCCGCGGCGGCTGCACCGAGTATCTGGGCCGTGCTGACCACCAGATCAAGGTGCGCGGGTTCCGGATCGAACCGGGAGAGGTAGAAAGCTGCTTGACGGCCTTGCCTGGCGTTCGGGACGCCGTGGTGTCAGCCCAGGTGCTGGCCAGTGGTGCGCAATTGGTCGCCCATGTGCTTCCGGCGTCGCTTGATGTCCTCACCGATGTCGAGAGCATGGCGCGGTTGCGTGAGGTGCTGCGCAGCGGCCTTCGTGCGCACTTGCCGGACTACATGGTTCCAAGCTTCTTCGTGTTTCTGGCGCAGTGGCCCGTCACGCCTAATGGCAAGCTGGATCGACGTGCGCTACCGGCCGCCGACCCCCGCCAGAATCAGCAAGCCCATGAGGCCCCCAGTGGTCCTGTCGAACAGCGTTTGTGCGAGATCTGGGCTAGCGTGCTGTCCCTTCCAGCGGTGGGTGTTCGAGACAATTTCTTCGAGATTGGCGGGGACTCGATCGTTTCTATTCAGGTGGTTAGCCGAGCCCGTCAGTCGGGTATCCATATCACCCCCAAGGACCTGTTCCAGCATCAGACCGTTCGCGCCCTGGCGGCGGTAGCGACCGTGAGCGATGCCAGGCAGGTAGCCGGGTGTGAGGCGGTGGAGGGGCGTGTGCCGTTGCTGCCCATTCAGCGCCTGTTCTTCGGCAGGCCCATGGGCCAGCGTGATCATTGGAACCAATCTGTGCTGCTGCAGGCGGTTGAGACCATCGACCTGGCTCGCTTGATCCAGGCCGTGGCCGCCGTGGTTCAGCATCACGATGCGCTGCGCACGCGCTTTACCCAGACCCAGGAGGGCTGGGAGGCATCGATCGCCAGCGCCTCTGACCTTCAGGCCGAGCAGATGGTCTGGTCGCTGGACATCACCGATGAGGCGCAATGGGCGCCGTTATGCGAGCGGGCGCAGCGCAGTCTCAGCCTCAACGACGGCCCCTTGCTCAGGGCCGTGTTGGCCCAGTGTCCGCAAGGCCAGCAGCGCTTATTGTTGATTGCCCATCATGCCGTGATCGACGGTGTGTCCTGGCGGGTTGTATTGCAGGATTTGCAACAGGCCTATTCCCATGCAGGCTCGACGCCTGTCCTGCCCGCGCGCACCACATCGGTGAAAACCTGGGCCGAGCGCCTGCAAGGGTATGCCGCCGATCCCTGTTCCCTCAATCAAGTGAGGTACTGGGAGCAGCAGTTGCAGGGCGTGTCGGACTGCTTTAGCCAAGCCAATGCTCAGGCTGCCCTGGTGAATCGCCATGCGCTCAAGACATCGGTGCGTTTGAGCCAGGCGCAGACGCGGCGCTTGTTGCAGGAGGCGCCCGCGGCCTATAGGACCCGAATCAACGACCTGCTGCTGACCGCCCTGGTGGTTGCGTTGCGCCACGAGTGTTCATCCGACGCAGTGCCGGTACTGCTGGAAGGGCATGGTCGCGAGTTGCTGTGGGATGATCTGGACCTGACCCGCACGGTGGGTTGGCTGACCAGTATCTACCCAGTGCGCTTGTCGGCCTGCGACGACCTGGCGACCGCCATCTGTAGCGTCAAGGAGCAACTGCGTGGCGTACCTGATAACGGCCTGAGCTTCGGCGTGCTTCGCGAGCTCGCCCATCACGACGTCCGACAGCGCCTGAACCTGCCACTGCCACGCATCACGTTCAATTACCTAGGGCAGTTGGACAGCGGCATCGATGACGCCAACAGCCTGTTCCAGCCGGCCCCCTGGGGTAGTGGCACCGACCAGAATGACGAAGCGCCGCTTGGGAATTGGCTAACCATCAATGCCCAGGTATTCAATGGCGAACTGAGCCTGAGCTGGACATTCAGCCGTGAAATGTTCAGTGCTCAGCATGTTCAGGGCTTGGCAGATGGTTACATCGAAGCGCTCCAGCGCATCATCGACCATTGCTGTGAGCCGCAGCACCAGGGCCTGACACCGTCGGATGTGGAGTTGTGCGATTTCACCCAGTCCGAGCTGGACGCATTGAGGCTGCCAGCCCGGCACGTGCAAGACGCCTACCCGCTCTCGCCCATGCAACATGGGATGCTGTTTCACGCGGTCTTCGAACCCGACAGCCTGGATTACATCAACCAGCTGCGAATGGACCTCACGGGCCTTGACGTTGGCCGCTTCATTGAAAGCTGGCAAATGGCGGTCAGTGCCCACGATATCCTGCGCACCGGGTTCATCTGGCACGCTACCCAACCGGTGCAGGTGGTCTACAAGCATACGGTGCTGCCTGTGCAAGTCTTTGACTGGCGTGAACAGGTGGACGTCCAGACAGCGCTGGAGCAGTTGGCAAGCGCACAACGCCGAGAAGGTTTTGACCTGCGACAGGCGCCTTTATTGCGTATCGCATTGGTGCACACCGCGCCTGGCCGGCATCATCTCATCTATACCTGCCACCACTTGTTGATGGACGGCTGGAGCAACTCCCAACTGCTTGCCCAGGTGTTGCAACACTACAGCGGCCAAGCCGTTGAATCGCCGGTTGGCCGCTACCGTGACTATATCGCCTGGCTGCAGGACCAGGACGCGCACGCCAATGCCTCCTACTGGCAGCAGAGCCTGGTCGATCTCGCCGAGCCGACGTTACTGGCCCAGGCCATACGCCTGCACCCGGATGAGCGCGGGGCGGGTCATGGCGATGTCTATCTGGAGCTGGATCACGCGTGCAGTGAGCGACTGGTCGCCGGCGCACGGGCTTGCAAATTGACGCTCAATACACTGGTGCAAGGTGCCTGGGCGCTGCTGCTGCAACGCTTCACTGGTCATGATTGCGTGGCGTTCGGCGCCACCGTGGCCGGTCGCCCGGCGCAGTTGCCGGGAATCGAACAGCAGATAGGCCTATTCATCAATACGCTGGCGGTGGTCACCACGGCCAAGGCGGACGAGCGCGCACAGGATTGGCTGCAACGTCTGCAAGCCATCAACGTCAGTTTGCGTGAACAGGAGCACACCCGCCTGGCCGATGTGCAGCGTTGGGCCAACAGCCAGGGCCGGTCGTTGTTCGATACCTTGCTGGTGTTCGAAAACTACCCGGTGGCACAGGCACTGCAGGAAAAAGCGCCCGCGGGGCTGGGCTTCGAGAACGTCAGCAATGTCGAGCAGACCAGCTTCCCGTTCACATTGCTGGTCAATCAGGGTGAACGCCTGAGCCTGCATGCCAATTTTGATCGGGCCGCCTTCGGCGAATCCACCGCGCGTGCCTTGCTTGGGCATCTGGTGACATTGATGTGCGGGTTGATCGATGACCTGAATCGGCCGCTAGGGCAACTGTCGACGCTGGACCCGGACCAACGTTCGGTCATTGTCGGCGACTTCAACCGGACACTGTCGGATACGAGTGGGCACTTGCCCGTGCACCAAGGGTTCGAGCAGCAGGTTGAGCGTACTCCTGAAACGATAGCGCTGGTTTGCGCTGACCAGACGCTGACCTATCAGGCGCTGGACGAACGAGCCAACGCGGTGGCGCACCGGTTACTGGCCGTCGGCGTCGGCGCGCAGACGCTGGTGGGTGTGTGTGCCGAGCGCAGCGTGGAAATGGTCGTGGCATTGCTGGGCATCCTCAAGGCCGGCGCTGCCTACGTGCCGTTTGACCCCGATTATCCCAGCGATCGCCTGACGTATATGGTCGAAGACAGCGGGGTCGGCGTGCTGCTGTGCCAAGCGCACCTGGCCGATCGATTGCCGCTTGATCGGGTCGCCACCCCACTGATTCTGGAAACCATCGGCCGAAGCCCGGTCCGTGCACCGTCTGGGTGGCAAGGGGCACAAAGCCTGGCTTACATGATCTATACCTCCGGTTCCACCGGGCGCCCCAAGGGCGCGGCCAACCGCCATGGGGCATTGAGCAATCGAATCGCCTGGATGCAGCGGGCTTACTCGCTGGGCCCTCAGGATGTGGTACTGCAAAAGACCCCCTTCAGTTTCGATGTCTCGGTGTGGGAGTTTTTCTGGCCGCTGTCGACCGGGGCTCGCCTGGTAATGGCGGGGCCGGGTGATCATCGCGACCCGGCACGGCTGATCGAACTGATCGAAAGGCATCAGGTGTCGACGCTGCACTTTGTGCCCTCGATGCTTCAGGTATTCCTGCAGGATGCCCGGGTATCCCGATGCCGCTCTTTGTCCCGAGTGTTCTGCAGCGGCGAAGCCCTGGCCGCCAATACGCAGAATGCCCTGTTCAAGGCCTTGCCGGGTGCCGCACTGTATAACCTGTACGGCCCGACCGAGGCGGCGATCGATGTCACGCACTGGACCTGCCGCAACGACGGACAAGACGGGGTGCCCATTGGCTGGCCGATCGACAACCTGGCCTGCCATGTACTCGATGACTGTCTGGAGCCGGTGCCGGTGGGGGTTCGGGGTGAACTCTACCTGGCTGGCGCAGGCCTTGGCCGCGGCTACCACCGCCGCCCGGGCCTGACGGCCGAGCGGTTCCCGGCCAGTCCGTTTCAGCCGGGTGAGCGCTTGTATCGCACGGGCGACCTTGCTTGCTATCGCGCTGATGGCGCTATTGAGTACCTGGGGCGCATCGATCATCAGGTCAAACTGCGCGGGTTGCGTATCGAGTTGGGCGAGATCGAAGCGCGCCTTCTCGAGCATCCTCTTGTGCTAGAGGCCACCGTCCAGGCTGTGGAAAGCAGGTTCCTGGCGGCCTGGGTGGTCCTGGCCGATGACGCCGATACCGGTGAGGCATGGCAGGCGGTGCTGATGCACTGGTTGAATGACCAATTGCCTGAGTACATGGTGCCTACCCAGTGGCAAGCGCTTGAGCAGATGCCCCTGAGCCCCAACGGCAAGCTGGATCGCAAGGCGCTGCCAGCCATCGAGCGTCGCGCGAGCGATGCTGACGGCGCGCCCTTGCAGGGGGCACGAGAGCAGGCACTGGCGGACCTGTTCGCGCAGGTACTCAGGGTTGAAGAAATCGGTGCACTGGACAACTTCTTCGAGCTGGGCGGCGACTCGATCGTTTCCATCCAGTTGGTGGCACGTGCACGCCAGCAGGGCATCGAAATCACCCCCAAGGACGTGTTCCAGTACCCGACGATTCGCGCGCTGGCGGCGCGCAGCGAAACCTGCATGGCGCCACCCGAGCAGGTCGAAAGCGCCGGCCCCTTGCACGCCTTGACGCCGCAGCAGGTCGGCAGGCTGCCGCTTGATCCGCAGCGTCTGGTCGAGCTTTACCCGCTGTCGCCCATGCAGCAGGGCATGCTGTTCCAGAGCCTGAACAGCCAAGGCTCGAATGTGTATGTCAACCAGTTGAGCATCAGCGTCACCGGCCTGGATGCCGAGCGTTTCACCCACGCCATCGAGCAGGCCTGCGATCGCCATACGATCCTGCGCACCGGTTTCTTCTGGCAGGATCTACCCGAGCCGGTGCAGTTTGTGCTGGACCGGGTCGACAGCCCGGTCACCGTGCTGGACTGGCGCGAAGAGCCGGACCCCGAGGCCCGCCATCAGGCTTACGCGGCGCAGGTCCGGTCCCAGGGGCTCAAGCTGGATCAGCCGTCGTTGCAACACATTGCTCTGGTACGAACGGGCCAGGACACGCATCAGTTGATCTGGACGTACCACCACCTGCTGGTAGACGGTTGGAGCCTGTCGCAGCTGATTGGTGAAGTGTTGACCACTTACGCAGGAGGCCAGGTCACGCCCGGCCGCCCTTATCGGGATTACATCGCATGGTTGCAGCGTCAGGATGCCGAGGCCGGTGAGCGGTTCTGGCGCGCACAGGTTGCCGAACTCGAAGAGCCGTGCCTGCTGGCCAATGCCATTCCCGCCCGCGAACAGCGTCAGGGGCATGAGGCGCTGTACAGCCGTTTTGATGCCGACCGTACTGAGCGATTCACGCAGTTCGCACGGTCTCAGCGCGTCACCCTGAACACCCTGATTCAAGGGGCGTGGCTGGTGTTGTTGAGCCGCTACACCGGGCAGCGCACGGTGGCGTTCGGCTCGACAGTGGCCGGTCGATCGCCCAGCCTTCCTGGGGCCGACAGGATCCTGGGATTGTTCATCAACACCCTGCCAGTGGTGCACACGGTCGATCCGGAAAGGCGGATTGGCGACTGGTTGCGAGACTTGCAGGACCGCAATGTTCATATGCGCGAGCATGAGTATGTGGCGCTGGCCGACATCCAGCGTTGGGCCGGGCTGCCGGGGCGCCCTTTGTTTGACAGCATTATCGTCTTCGAGAACCATCCCGTGGATCAGGCGCTACGGGAGTGGAATGACCCTTCGCTACAGTTCGGACCCAGCAGCGGGGCAGGGCTGACCGATTTCCCGATGGACCTGATGGTGACGAACGAAGGGGCGCAGTTGTGCATCGAATACATGCATGTGCGCCGTCACTTCGACCCCTCGACCGTGGCGAGTATTCGCCTGTCCATGGAGTCGATCCTGGACGGGCTTATTGCCAGCGGCGATGACTGTCTGGGCAATGTCGCACTGACCGCCCATGAGGCGTTGCCGGTACCGGCGGTGGAAGGCGAGGCGATCCTGGTCCATGAGCGCATTCGCGCCTGGGCTGATGAGCACGGGCAGGCAGTGGCGGTGATGGGGGGCGAGCAGACCCTTACCTATCGCGCGCTGGACCAACGGGCCAACGCGCTGGCGCTTCGGCTGGTGGCCGCTGGGGCGGGGCCTGAAGTCCGCGTGGCGGTGGGCCTTGCGCGCACGCCGGATATTCTGGTCGCGCTGCTGGCAGTGCTCAAGGCAGGGGCCGTTTATGTGCCCCTGGATTTGGGTTACCCGCGCGAACGCCTGGCCTACATTCTGGGCGACTGCGAGGCGCACCTGGTGCTGACCGCTGCTGCGCAGCGCCACCTGTTGCCGATTCCGGAGACGGTGCAGTGCCTGGAGGTGGACGCGATGATCCATCATGTCTGCGAGACGGGGCCGCAAGTGGCCTTGAGCCCGGACAATCTGGCGTACGTCATTTACACCTCCGGTTCCACCGGGCAACCCAAAGGCGTTGCGGTGGCCCATGGTCCGTTGGCCCGGCATTGCCAGGCCATAGGTGCGCTATACGAAATGAGCCCGCAAGACTGTGAGCTGCATTTCATGTCCTTCGCCTTCGATGGTGCCCAGGAGCGTTGGCTGGTGGGCTTGACCCACGGCGCCCGGATTCTGTTGCGTGACGACCAACTCTGGACCGCCGAGCAGACGTGCATGGCCATGCGTGAGCATGGGGTGACGGTAGCGGCCTTCCCGCCGGCCTACCTGCAGCAGCTTACCGAGCATGCCGAGCACTACGGCGCGCCACCCAGCATGCGTGTTTACTGTTTCGGCGGCGACGCCGTGCCCCAGTCGACCTACGAGCGCGCTCGGCGGGTGCTCGGAGCGCGTTACCTGATCAATGGTTATGGGCCGACCGAAACGGTGATCACGCCGTTGCTGTGGAAAGCGGCGGCCAGCCAGGTGTGCGATGCCGCGTATGCGCCCATCGGCCAGGCAGTGGGCGCGCGCAGCACCTTCGTGCTCGATGACAGCTTCAACCCTTCGCCTGCACTGCTGGGCGGGGAGCTGTACCTGGGTTCGGCGTTGCTGGCCAGGGGCTATCTGCAACGTCCGGGCCTGACGGCGGAACGGTTCATCCCCGACCCACTGGGCACCGGTGCTCGTCTGTATCGCACCGGGGACCGTGTGCTCAGGGACGGCCTGGGTACCTTCCATTACTTGGGGCGCCTGGATAACCAGGTCAAGCTGCGAGGGCTGCGCATCGAACTGGGTGAAATCGAGGCTGCGCTCAACGGCAACCAGGCGGTGCGGGAGGCCGTGGTGGTGGCGCGCGAAGTGGGCGGGGTGAATCGGCTTGTGGCCTACGTGGTGTTGGCTGAGAAGGGGGCGATGCCTGCACTTGAGGAACAACTGCGCGAAGCGCTTTTGGCCAGGCTGCCCGACTACATGGTGCCGTCGTTCTTCGAGGTGTTACCCATGCTGCCGCTGACCCCCAACGGCAAGGTGGACAGACGCAACCTGCCAGACCCTGTGCAAGAGCGCCCGCAAAGTCTCTATGCAGCCCCTCAGACGCTCCTGCAAACGCACATGGCAGAGATCTGGCAGAAGGTGTTGAAGGTTGAGAAGGTCGGCATCCACGACAGCTTCTTCGAACTGGGGGGCGATTCGATCCTGAGCCTGCAAGTGATTGCCAGAAGCCGATCGCTCAAAGCCATGGGGCTGGAACTGCGACTGCGCGATTTGATGCAGAAGCCGACCATCGCTGCCTTGACCCAGGCGCACGCCTGTGACGGCCCGGGCAATGCCGTCCTGGCCATGAACAGTGCAGTGAGCGGCCGTGCACCGGTGTTCTGTGTGCATGCCGGCTACGGCACGGTGTTTGATTATGAGCCGCTGGCCAAATGCCTGAATGGGCAGCGGCAGGTGTTGGCCATTCAGTCGCGGATGTTGTTGGACCCCACCTGGAGCGATGACTCGCTGCACTCGATGGCCCAGGACTACGTGGGCTTCATTCGGGCACTGCAGCCGCAGGGGCCGTACAGCCTGCTGGGCTGGTCGCTTGGCGCCACCCTGGTGACGCTGATGACTGCGGAACTGGAGCGGCAGGGCCAGAGCGTCTCGTTCCTGGGACTGCTGGATGGATATGTACCGGGAGGGGAGGGGGCTGCCCAGGCAGCGTCTGAAGTCCTGCCGGCCCTGCCGCGGTCCGCCGCCGCCATGGGTTTCAGCGATGAAGACGTGCAACGCGGCCTGGAAACCGGTCGTTGCCTCAAAGCGCTGGCTGCGCAACTGGGGGCCTGCCCGGCGGTGAACGCCGCGCCCCATTGCTGGTGGGTGCAAGGGCGTCAGGCCGAAGTGCGACGCTGGCATGAACAGCTGGGCACGCCAGCCATGCACACGCGCTGGCTGGACTGTGGGCACTTCGATGTTCCGCATGCCGACGCCGTGCTGAGTGAACTCAGCGACCTGCTGTGCGCCACCGCCGCGCTACCGTCCATTTAGTCCATCAGGGCGGCCCGGGGCCGCCCTTTTTTTCATGCAGTGGAGTGTTTGATCATGCCGTTGAATCCAGATGTAGAGGCCTACCTTGACCTGGTGGGTGCCGGCCGCAGCGCGGGCAACAGTTGTGTGATGCATGAGATGACGCCTGATCAGGCTCGGCAGCAGTTCGACGAGTCGTCGAAACTGATGAACCTGGACGACATACAGGTGCAGCGGGTGAAAGACTTCCCCATCAGTGCGCGCGACGGCCACGCGCTACCGGCTCGGCTGTACGTGCCGCAGGCCCCTTCGGGCCAGGCGGGTGGCGCACTGCTGTTCTTCCATGGCGGCGGCTACGTGGTGGGCAGTCTCGACTCCCATGATGGCCTGTGTCGCCGGCTGGCGGTCGAGTCAGGCGTCGCCGTGCTATCGGTTGCCTATCGCCTGGCACCTCAGTGGCGCTTCCCTACCGCATTTGAAGACGCACAGGATGCCTGGGCGTGGCTGCATAGCCATTGCCATGAACTGGGGCTGGACCGGGGCCGACTGGCGGTAGGCGGTGACAGCGTCGGCGGCAGCCTGGCCGCTGCGCTGGCCATCGATATCGCTTCGCGTGGAGAGCTTGGCCCCTGCCTGCAGATCCTGCTGTACCCCGTGACGGACGCCAGTTGTACGCGAGCGTCGCACGATGCTTTTGCCCGCGGTTATCTGCTCGAAAAAGACACGCTGCAATGGTTCTACCAGCTGTACCAACGCACACCCCAGGATCGCCTCGATCCCCGTTTCTCACCGTTGCTGGCCACCGTCCCCTCCCACGTGGCCCCCGCCTGGTTGCTGCTCGCCCAGTACGACCCCTTGTTGGATGAAGGGCTGGCGCTTGCCTCGCACCTTCGGGCAGCGAACGTCGAGGTGGAGTTGCAAGTGGTGGATGGTATGACTCACGACTTCATGCGCATGGAAGCGGTGGTCGAGGACGTTGCGCTGATTCAACAGTCGCTGGGCCGCAGGCTTGGCGAGTTTCTGAGCACACAGGCCATCGTTGGCTAAAACGTTTTCAGCACATTTTCCTGAATTTATGCGAGCGAGGATCGTATTAGGAGCGGGCGTGCGATACCAGAGAAAATGAGAAGTATTATCGCTCGACAAAATCCTCCAAAGAGAGATTGAGATGCCAACCTTCACCTCCAATAACGCTGCGCTGAAAGCTTTCATGCTGCGGCAGACATTATCCATGCCGTTCCACCTGTCAGCATTGAGTGTGGGGCTCATGTTGTGTGCTGTCCCGGTGGCACAGGCTCAGGATCAGATGTTCGATATTCCGGCGCAGACATTGAGCGCCGCGCTTCAGACGTTCGGTGGGCAGGCCAACCTGCAGGTGCTGTATTCGGTGACTGACGTACAGGGCGTCAGGAGCAGCGCCGTGCACGGCGCAATGCCGGCCGACGTGGCAATCGCCACCCTGCTGGCGGGCACGGGGCTGCGCTACAGTTTTCAGGGGCAGACGCTGACGGTACACATGGTCGGCAGCAATCCGGCCGCGGTCAATCTGGATAGCACGTCGGTACGCAGTACCGCATTGGGCGCTACGACCGAGGGGAGCGGTTCGTATACCACAGGTTCAACCAGCACTGCGACGAAGATGGCCATGAGTTTGCGGGAAACACCGCAATCGGTCACGGTCGTGACTCGGCAGAAAATGGACGATGAAAACCTGCAGTCGCTGGATGACGTCGCACGTACGACCACCGGCATCACTTACACCAAAATCGGCACCGAGCGTTCAACCTATTACGCGCGCGGATTCGAGATCAACGATCTGCAGTTCGATGGCATACCCAGCAATATCTCGGAAAACTATTCCATGGACGTCATGTCCACTTCCAACATGGCCATCTATGACCGTGTGGAGGTAGTACGTGGCGCCAACGGGTTGATGCAAGGCACCGGCAACCCCTCAGCCGCGATCAACCTGGTGCGCAAGCGCCCCACGCAGGATTTCCGCCTGGGTGCGGAACTGGGCGCGGGCTCCTGGGATAACTATCGCAGCCAGATCGATGTGTCCGGGCCCTTGACGGACGACGGGCGTATTCGTGGTCGTGCGGTGGCCTACTACAACACGGGCAACAGTTACCGTGACGGTGCCGGCAAGGATAACCAACTGCTGTACATGGTGGGCGAAGCCGACCTGGACGATGCCACGGTGCTGACGCTGGGGGCGACCATCCAGCAGGACCGCAACGATGGGTACGACTGGGGTGGTTTGAACACCAAGGCCGATGGGTCGTTCTACCCGTTGTCGCGATCAGCGTCGCTGGCCGGCAAGTGGGCCTACCTGGACAAGACCAACTACACCCTGTTCGGTGACATCACGCATCACTTCGCCAACGATTGGAAACTGACGTTTGCCGCCAATGGCATTTCTTCAAACGCGGACTTTCTGTCGTCGTATCCCGCCCGGGTGACCTCCAATACGTCTGGCAACGTGTATACGCTGCCGATTTCCAAGGTCAACTACGACGATCGGCAGTACGGCCTGGACCTGTATGCCACAGGCCCGTTTTCGCTGTTCGGGCGCGTGCATCAGCTGATGCTGGGCGCCAACACCCGGCGTGATGCGTTCAACGCCGCCATTTACAAGGGCACCAACACGCCGACCATCAATATCACCGACTTCGACTGGGCTTCTATTCCGGCGCCCATCATCAATGATGCCAGCCGTGCCGACTACAACTACATCCGCGAGGAGAAAGGCGTTTATGGCGCTACCCGTCTCAGCCTGACGGACGATCTGAGTCTGATCCTGGGGGCCAGGGTCAGTTGGTCGGACTACCACGTGGACAGCCCGTCGACCCAGGACAGTTACTCGGAGAATCGTCACGTCGTGCCCTACGCGGGTATCGTCTATGACCTGAACGACAACCATACGCTGTACGCCAGTTACACTGAAATCTACAAGACCCAGAGTTACTTCGGGCTAGGCAACAAACTGCTGGCGCCCATCGAAGGCGACAACTACGAGATCGGTCTCAAAAGCGAGTATTTCGACGGTCGCCTCAACACCTCTTTCGCGCTGTTTCAGACAAACCTGAACCATATGCCCGAAGCGATCGCTGGCGCCAGCACCTGTGGTGTGACCGGTACCAGCAGCTGTTACGAGGAAGGCGGCAAGGTCCGCAACCGGGGTTTCGAGGTCGAAGTGTCGGGTCAGCCGCTGGAGGACTGGAATGTCAGTGCCGGCTACACCTACAGCGACCCGGAATACGTGGCGGGTAAAAGCAAGGGTAGCGACTATTACACGCGTATCCCGCGCCGTTTGTTGAAAGTGGGTACCGATTACAGGCTGCCAGGTGACTTCAAGCAGTGGAGGGTGGGGGGCGATGTATTCGTGCAAAGCAAGACCTACACCGAGGCCAGCACCTACACCATCAACCAGGGCGGCTATGCACTGCTCAACCTGCACTTGAATTATCAGATCGACAAGCAGTTCAGTGTGCAATACAACCTCAACAACGCCCTGGACAAGGTCTACTATCAGACCCTGCCCACCTCCAACAACTTTGGCGGGCTGTTCTACGGTGACCCTCGTAACTTTGCGGTGACCTTGCGTTACCAATATTGATAATGACGCCTAGACAAAAAAACCACCGGGGCAACCCCTGGTGGTTTTTTTGTGCTTCACACTCCTTGCCGTGACATCGCCGTTTGGGCTGCGCCCCGGCGATGCAGCCACGCGGGGAAGGGTCAGGCTGGGGTCAGCGTTTCGTGTTCCCTGGCACTGTGGATGCTACCGGCCTTGAGCTGTATCACGCGGTCGGCAGCCTCGAAGTAGCGGTCATCATGGCTGATGACGATGATGGTCTTGCCCATGCGTTTGAGCTCGGGCAGCAGTTCGGTATAAAAGATGCGGCGGAAGGTAGGGTCCTGATCGGCGGCCCACTCGTCGAAGACCAATATCGGCCGACCTTCCAGCCAGGCGCTGATCAAGGCCAACCGCTTGCGTTGGCCCGTGGAAAGGTCGGTGGTGCTGAAAGCGCCATCTTCAATACTGACCTTGTGCCCCAACTCCATTTTCGTCAGGTAGCTTTCCACGGATTCCAACGCCTTGGGTGACGTGCGCAGGATATCGTCGAACAGGTAGTAGTCGGCGAACACCGTGGTGAACAACTGGCGGTAGGCATCGCGGGTCTGCGCCACGACCGGCACGCCATTGAGGCGCAGCTCGCCATGCTGCGGGTTGTAAAGGCCCAGCAGCAATTTGATCAGCGTGGTTTTGCCACCGCCATTCTCGCCGACGATAAACAACGTTTCGCCACGGTGGATGCTCAGGTTGACAGGGCCCAGCTCAAAGGCCGGGCTTTCGCCCACCTTCGCGAAGCCATAGCGGACCTGGTCCAGTTCCAGCGTTTCAAAGGTTGCCTGCTGGTTGGAAGGCTCCTCCAGTAGATACGGTTCAGCCGTTGAAAACGTTTCGGACAACTCCTTGATGCGACGAAACGCGATCTGGGCACGGCTGATGATGGGCAGCGTACCGATCAGGTGCTCCATTGGCCCTTTCATGTACAGCAGAATCAGCACGAAGCCGCTGATGACAGAAGTGTCAGCCTGGGGCCAATACAGTTGGGACGCCAGGGTCAGGCCAATCACGGCGAAAAACAGCATTGAGCCAAAACTCTTGGCAACAATGAACGTATTGACTGACTTGACCTGGATATCGCAAATGCGATCCGCTGTTCCTCGTATGCCGTCGGTGAGCATGGTGTGTCGCCGCCCCGAATGCATCCTCAATTCTTTCGCACCCTCGGCTATGGCGTGGTAGTGCTTTTGCAGCAAGTCTTCCTGATCACGCGCGCTGTAGAAGCCGCGAATGCCCTTTAGCCGCGCCAGGTACTGGGCGATGCTCCCCAGGGCGATGGCCACCAGCATCAGGGCGAAGACCACCCAGGATAGAGATGCCAGGTAAGCCAGGCAGCCCAGGGTGACGGTCAACGAGATGGCCAATGGCGCCAAGGCAAAGGAAAAGTCGCTGATGGTGTCGATATCATGGGTCAGGACAGGGATCAGCCGGTGGGTGCGATAACGCTCGAGCTGGTCAATGGGTGCGCAGAGCACTTTTCCTCCAAGGCTCTTGCGGAGTGAGGCGATCACTTTCTGACCCACATAGTTGGTGCCGACGTCGGACACGATCGAGCTGACCAGGGCCACCAGGCAGATTCCACCAAAGGCGAGGACCATGCCTATGCCAAATGTTTGCGCATGCAGCGCGCGGTTGGTCGTAGCGAGCAGCACCGTGATGCTGGCACCGGCGACGATGCCAAGCAACGTCGCCCCCGCCAACAGGTACCAATAGGGTTTGAGCAGGCTGAACAGCCCGCCCGAGTGACCCTGTACAGGCTGTTTCATTGGTATGACTCCTCGTTCAGGCGCCGACGGCGGCTATTTTCAGGCCAGGGTGGATCGCCGGCGCCAGCAGGCTTTGGTAAAGGGCATCGGCGATTTCCTCGCTGCGGCATGCCAGCACCGAAAGCAGCGTATCGCTCAGGCCATGGGAGGCCTCGCAGAAGCCTTGCAGGAACACCGACGCGCGCAGGTCGGGAGTGCTCAAGGCACGGTACTGACGGTTCACCTGGAAGTCGTTCAGGTAGCCTTCCAGGGGCGCCAGCAATTCCCGGTGTGCGTCGCGCGAGTAGCCGGTTGCCAGGATGACGGCATCGTAGCGCTTGGTGTGCACCTGCCCGGTGGCAATGTCCTGAGTGCTCAGGTCAATGCCCTGCGGCGTCACTTCCAGGCCCTGGACATGTCGCAGGCACAACACGGCATGCCGGTTGCTTGCCGAGATTTTCTGGCGGTACAGCAACGCGTAGATGCGTTCGATCAACCCAGGGTCGATCACCGAGTAATTGGTATTGTGGAACTCCTCGATCAGATGCTTTCTCTGCTCCGCGGACTGCTGGAACATAAGCTCGGTGTAGCGCGGGGCAAACACTTCGTTGACGAAGGGCGAGTCATCGGCCGGCTTGAGCGCCGAACCGCGCACGATCATGTCGGCCTCCACGGTCGGGAAGCTGTCATGCAGATCGATGAACGCCTCGGCAGCGCTCTGGCCCGAGCCGATGATGGCGATACGCATCGGTTTTCCCTGGCTGCATGGCAGTTTCGCCACGCTGCTCAAGTAGCTTGAATGGTGGAAGATTCTCGGGTCGTGCCTGAATGCCTTGAACAGTTCGGGAATGCGCGGTGTGCCGCCGGTGCTGACCACCACGGAACGGGCCTGGCGGGCGTGCTCGACACCGGCCGCGTCCCGTGAGATGACCCGAAGCAGGTCGATGGGGCCTTTCTGGGCGACCGGCTCCAGGCGCAGTACCTGTTCACCGTACACGGCTTGATCGGCGAACTGCTCGGCTACCCAGCGCAGGTAGTCGTTGAACTCGGTGCGGCACGGGTAGAACGTGCGCAGGTTGATAAAGTCGATCAGTCGCCCCTGTTCTTTCAGGTAGTTGACGAAGCTGAAGTGGCTGGTGGGGTTGCGCAGTGACACCAGGTCCTTGAGGAAGGAAATCTGCAGTTCGCTCTGGCTGGCGAGGGTGTCGCCGTGCCAGCGATAGGTTTGCTGCTTATCGATGAACAGGCAATCGAGGGGCCGCTGCCGGTTGACACGCATTTCCTCGATGGCGATTGCCAGGGCGAGGTTGGACGGGCCGAACCCCACGCCGATTACATCGTGGGCAGTCATTTGCGGTTGAGCTGCGGTCATGGGTCTAGCTCCTGGAAAAGGGACGGACGCCGCGAGGTGCGGCCAGTGGATGGAAAAGGTGTTCCTGGAAGAAGTGCTCGCGGGACAGGCTCACCAGCGTCGCGCGCTTGTGCGGAAAGTCGAACGACTTGATGCGGGCAAACCCGCTGCGGTCGAAGTTCGACAGTTGGCGCCTGTTATCGAAACTGGGCTCACACACCACCTGTTGCGTGCGCGCATCGTCCAGGAAGGCGAAATGGCAGAGGGATGAGAACCAGGCGGTGTAGAACGCCTGGCCGCGATAGTGCTCCTCGCCCACCAGCAGGTGCAGGCCGCGGTCGTAATCGCCGGCATCGTAGTAGGGGGCGATGCGATCTTCGCGGGCCCAGTAGATTTCGAAGTAACCGAATGCCACGCCGTCGAAACGGCCGATGACGGGAAATGTGTGCGGGTCAGCAAGCTGGCGTTCCAGATAGAGGCGATGGTCGTCCAGGCTGCCTGTTTCGTTCCAGAAACGGGCGACCCGCGGGGTATTCATCCAGCGATTGAAGGCGTCGAGGTCTCGTGAAAGATCAACGGGATCAAGCGTCAGTGTCTGCCCCAGCCAGGGGATGAAACGCTGATAGAACGTCGTTTGCGGCGCAGGCGGGCGCAGGGGGTGGCGAGCGCCTGCCGTGTTCACGTGCAACTGTGGGCAGGGTTCGGTTGCCGTGGGTAGCCAGAGGGCCGGCTGTTGCCACAGCACCGCGCCGTGGCAGCGATAGTGGTGGGTGCCCTGGGCTTGCAGCCATCCTGCCGCGTGCAGCAAGGCCAGCCCCGGTGTCGTGGCGCGCACCTGGATATCCACGCTCAACAGGGCGGGGTAACAGGCGAGCCAGGCCTGCAGTGCCGTGAGAATCAGGTGGGCCTCCTGATTGTCAACGGCGGGCTGTGCTGGCGGGTGATACAACAACGTGTGATCAAGCGATGCAACCACGGCCAGGCCCAGGACCGCCTCGCCAGCGTGCGACAGGGTCACGCCGCGGGCACTGACGTCAACCTGCAGGGCCTGCCCTGCAAGCGATGCATTGAGTGCCGGGAAAAGCGTTGTGCTGGTCGCCACCGGCGGTGATTCGGACATTGGATTCATGTGCGTTCTCTATGGCTGGGGCGCAACCCGCGTCCCTGCTTTGGTTAAAACGAGTGTTCGGATTTGGGATTTACCACGGTGAGCAAATTGGCCTACAGGCGGTGCTCATCGAAGAAGCTTTCGCGTTCCAGGCGTAGCAGCGCGGCTTCCTTGTGCGCCAGCTGGATGTTCTTCAAATGGCCATACCCCTGGGATTTGAGAAATTCGATCTGCCGGGTGTGGTCAATGCGCGGCTCGCCCAGGATGCGCTGCGTGCGCGGGTCGTCCAGGAACATGTAGTGCATCAGCGAGCGGAACCACCCCCGTAACTTGCCAAGCCCCTGATGTTTGCTTTCCCCGATCACGACATGCCAACCCCGGTCGTGGTCTTGAACGTCGTAGAAGGGGGCGATCCGATCCTCTTTGCACCAGTACACTTCGAAATAGGCGAATGGCTCGTCGTCGTAACAGCCAATCAACGGGTGAACACGGGGATCGTCCAGCATCTGCTGAAGGTAGCGGGTGTGCTCCTGCGCACTGCCGGCCTGCTCCCAGAAGTACGCCACGTTCTCAAGGTTCATCCAGCGGTTGAAAGCTTCCAGGTCGCGCGCTATGTCAACGGTGCGCAGGCTGAATGTGCTCTGCAGTCCCGGGATGAAGCGGCGATAGACCTCACCTTCGGGGATGGGCGGGCGGATGGGGTGACGCTTGCCTGCCTGCAACTGATAGCGAAGCGCGGTATGGCCACTGGCAGGAGTGCCGAGCCATAGCGCCGGATGTTGCCAGAAGGTTTGCCGGGTGCAGCTCAGTACCACCCCCGACGGGGTGGCAGCCTGGAGGGTGTCAAACACGCCTTCGCGGACGAGCTGAATGCCGACTTGCTCATTGCAGGGCACGCGGACACTGACGCGCTGGGCCTGACTGTCCCGGCAAAAGCGCCCGGCCAGCAGGCCCAGTAGCGCTACCGGGGCGAGCTCTTGCGCAACCTCGGTAACCTCGATCAAGTCGCCGTTGACCTGGTATTGCAGGCCCGTGGTACCGTCCACGATCAGGCGGCCATGGGTGTCGGTCTCTTCGATGCGCAGGCTCGATCGGCTTGAAACAGTGCAACTGAGTGGCAGGATGATATCCATGGATGGCCTCAAACCAGAGATGATGCGTGTGGGGAAAGGGCGAGAAAGTCACTGAGAAAACGCTGCATCTGGTCGGCGTTTCCCACGGTGACCCTTAACCAGTTGGGCCAGGCATCGAACACCCTGCCCACCAGTACGCCACGCTGGGCCAGCGCCCGGCGCATCGGCTCCACGGGGTGGCCCAGGTTGACCATGAAGCAATTGGCCTGTGCATCGGTACAGGTGAACCCGGCTTTGCGCAGGGCGCCCATGGTGTTGGCCAGCACCTGGCGATTCGTGGCCTTGCGCTGGGCGATCAACCGAGGGTTTTCCAGGCTCGCGATCGCACCCAGCACAGTTGGCAGGGGGACGAAGTTGTGCCCATTGAACGCCTCCAGCCGTGCCAACAGCGCAGGGCTGCCAATCGCCACGCCCAGCCTGGCACCTGCCATGCCGTAGATCTTCGAGAAGGTGCGCAGCACCAGTACATCCTGCTGCTCGACGGCGAGCGGGAGGCAGGTCGGCGCATCGGAAAAGTGAATATAGGCTTCGTCGATGATGGCCAGGCAACCGGCCGGCTTCTCGGCGACCAGCCGCCGGATGTCGGCATCAGGGGTCAGGGTGCCGGTGGGGTTGTTCGGGTTGCAGACGTACATGACCCCCGCCTGGTCATCGGCCGCCAGCATGGCGCCCACGTCATGGGCATGATTCGCCGTCAGGGGAACCTCGTGCACCGTTGCCCGCAGGGCCTGGGCGCCGCTTGCCACCGAGTCGTAGGTAGGGCTGGCGGTGACCACGCTGCGCGCGCCGGCATAACTGGCCAGGGCACACTGGAGGGCGGATCGCGAACCGCAATAAAGCGCCACATGATCAACTGGCAGCTGGTGCTGGCTGGCGAACAGGCGGCCCAGACGTATCTGTTGTTCATACTCATAACGACCGCTTTGCCGTGCGCCTGCCGCCATTGCCTGGATCGCCGACGCGTCCGGGCCATAAGGGCTTTCGTTGTAATCCAGTCGAACAAGGTCATCGCGAGGCGAGTGGACGGGGCCTGCGCCCTGCGCACCCCAGGCAGGCACGGCTGGGGCAAGGGCTGCCAGGGCAGCGGTGGTGACGAATCTACGTCGGCTCAAAGCAGTCATGTGGGTGCTCCCTGAAGTCAGTCCTTGTCGTTGCCGTCGAGGTTGCGGGCCACGCGGAAGCCCAGCCAATCACCGCGCACTTCGGGTTTGCGTTCGTTGCGGTTGCCGGAGCGCGAGAAGATGGCCGGTTCGCTGTAATCGTTGCCACGGATCTGCCGGTGTTCGCAGGTGCCACCGGTGGTCCAGGCGCTGCCGTCGTTGGGGGCACCGACGTAATCGGTGTGCCAGCAGTCCTCTACCCACTCGTAGACGTTGCCGTGCATGTCGTACATGCCAAAGGCGTTGGGGGGGAAGCTGCCCACCGGGGAGGTGAACGAGAAGCCGTCGGCCGGGCCGTAGACGTTGGCGTGCTTGCTGATGGAATACTCGCCTTCCTTGTCGAACGGGAAGGGGAACGAGCCCTTGGAGCCGGCGCGGGCGGCGTATTCACGTTCCGATTCGGTCAGCATGCGGTAGGGCTTGCCGGTGGTCTTGGCCAGCCAGGCGATGTAGTCGCGGGCTTCGAACCAGGTCATGCACACGGCAGGCTGGCGTGGGCCCTGGGCGTAGTGCGGCTTGCCGTTCTGGCACAGGCGGCCGGGGCGCAGGTCGCCGTCGGGCAGCACGGTGCCGGTGGCCTTGGCGTAGGCTTGCCATTGTTCGGCAGTGACGTTGAAGCGGCTGACCGCGAAGGGATGGGCGAAGGTGACGGTGTGCAACGGGTTCTCGTCGTCCTGCTTGCCGACTTCGTCATCCGGGGTGCCCATGACGAAACTGCCGGCGGGCAGCACCACCATTTCCGGGCAGTCCTTCTTGCAGTCGGTAAAGACCTTGCCCGGCTCCACGGGGTCGGCAGCCGAGGCATGGGCCGACAGCGACAGGCAACCTAAGGCAAACAACAGGTTCAAGCGTTTCATGGGTGTCCTTGCAGTTGAGCGACAGGGATAGCGGCCGGCTTGGCGGCCTTCTGGGCGGCGTCCCACACTCTCAGGAAGTTACCGCCCCACAGTTTGGCGATGTCTTCGTCCGAGTAGCCGCGCTGCATCAGCTCGGCGGTGACATTGCGGCTCTCGCCGACGTTCTGGTAACCGATCACGCCGCCACCGTCGTTGAAGTCCGAGCTGATGCCGACGTGGTCGATGCCGATCTTCTTCACCGCGTAGTCGATGGAGTCGACGTACTCGGCCAGGGTGGCCTCGGGCTCCTGGCGCAGGATGTCGTAGAAGGGGGTCAGGAACTCGCCGAACTTCTTCTCCGACCAGATGGAGAACACCGGGTCGGTGGTGGTGCCCATTTGCGTCTGGTTCTGCACGTCCGGCAGGCCATAGCGGGCGCGCAGGGCGTTCATTTTGCTGATGGTGTCGCGGGAGAATGGCTTGAGGTATTTGGAGTAGGCGACGATGTTGACCAGGCCACCGGTGGCCTTGATGTTGGCCAGGTCTGCATCGCTGAGGTTGCGACGGATGTCCATCATGCCCTGCACACCGGTGTGCGAGGCGATCACCGGGGCACGGCTCTGGTGGGTGACCTGGGTCAGGGCCTGGCTGGACATCTGCGACACGTCGATGACGATGCCCAGGTCATTGAGTTTGGCCACGGCGCGGCGGCCGATGTCCGACAGGCCCCCCAGCGGGTCGACCGAGTCGCCCAGGAACGGCAGCGGGCGGGCCGAGTCGACCCAGCTGTTGTTACCCACGTAGCCTGGGCCGAATACCCGCACGCCGCGCGCGGCCCACAGGTCGAGCTTGTCGATGTCGTCGCCCAGGGGCGCGGCGTTGAGCATGCTGATGACGATAGCGAACTTGCCTTCGCCAGCCAGGCGGCGGAAGTCCGCGGGGGTGTAGGCGATACCGGCCTGGTTGGGGAAGTCCCGGGCGATGCCGGTGATGATCTTGTAGCGTACCTCCAGCTCATTGGCCATGGCGGCCTGGAACCCCGGGGTAGGGCGGTGTGGCCAGTTGGGCCCGCTCCAGAATTCCGGCCACGACCAGATGGCGATGCTGGCACCGCGCAGGCGCGCCTTGCCGGCCTTGACCAGGTCGAACTGGGTTGGGCCGTCGCGGTTGGCTTCACGGCCTTCGGTGCCGTAGTTGAGGGGTACGTCCAGGTGGCCGTCCAGCGCCAGGATACGCTCCTGCAGGGCGTTGGCCCGCATCTCGATGGCCCGGCTGTAAGGATGGGCCGGCAGGTACACCCAGTAATACCAGGCGCCGGCGCCTGCGCCAGCCAGCAGAAGAAGCAGGACCACCAGCCATGGCCACTTGCGCGATAGAAGAGGGTGTTTCGTCATTGCCATTTCGACCCGCCTGCACGACGGCCCCATGCCGTTCGAACCTGTTGGGTGAAACGAGCTGACGTGCGGAGAATTTACCAAGCGCCTAAATCGCCTCGGTGACCGTTCGTTTTCGCTGCAGTAGTCACGTCATGAGTACAGTGGATGAAGGTGTCACGTCGAGGAATGCTGGCCGGCCTGGTGGCCGCTGGTGTAGTGCTGCCCGCGGGTTATTACGCCCGGCAGAAATGGGACGCGGCCCAGGAGGCCGAGCTGAGCTCCGACGAGCCGGCGGTGCCGGTCGCGGACCTGCCCAACACATTGCTGGGCGAGCGGCTGGCGGGCATCTGGGACTGGCACCTGGTCGACGGCGAGGCAGCATTTCCCGAACTGGCGCGGCCGCTGGAGTTGTTGCTGGACGTGGGTCAGGGCGCGCGGGCGGTGCGGGGCTACCTGGGCGTGCCTCCCTATGGCGATGGCCTGCAGGTGTACGGCCCCTTGGCGGCCGAACGCTTGCCGCACCTGCGCTTCAAGCTGATCGCGGCGTCTGGCAAAGGGTACGACTGCGAGGCGGTCCTCGATGAGATCTGGACCGTGTGGAGCCAGGGCGGTGGTGGGGCCACCCTCAGTGGCCTGATACGCGCGGCAGGAACCCAGGCGGGGTATTCCGGGCCCCAGGCGCGTTTCGTTGCAAGCCGCCGGCCGTTCGTGCAGGCGCGCGAGCGGCTGGCCTATGTGCCAGCCCTGCACGAGCGGTTGATCTCGCCGGGCTGGCGCTACTTTCACCAGTTATGGCATGCCAGCCGCGACCGCTGGCACCGTATCGACGATTCGCGTCGCCAGGCGGTGCGGGCCCTGGGCTGGCAGGTCGGGCCGCTGGGCAAGGAGCGCAATGCTCGCGGCCATGACCGCCATCGCAATGGCTCGGGCGAGGATTTTCTGTTCATGCACCGGCACATGTTGCACGGCGTGCGCCAGGTCCAGGACCTGCGTTCGTGGCCGTGCATGCCGTCGCCGCGGCCCTATGTGGGCGAGAACGTGCAGGCCTTCGCGGATTACATGAACAACACCAGCGGCTACAGCGTGCCCCCGTGCTGGCAGGCCGACGGCGACCCGCACTTCAACCAGTGGCTGTGCCACATCAAGAGCCGTGAGGGGTTGTACGCCAACTTCCAGCTGTGGGAGTCGCAACTGCATGACCCTGAGTATTTGAGCACCCTGTGCCTGGGCGAGCTGGGCTCGCGCATCGAACTGGGTATTCATGACTGGCTGCACATGCGCTGGGCGGCCATGGGGCGGGACCCGGACACGGGCTGGCCGATGGCCTACGCCCGGCGCAACTACGACTTCGCCGAGCGCTGGTTCGGCGCCGAGAACGACTTCCTGGGGGATCCGTTTTCCTCCCACGTGAACCCGGTGTTCTGGGCGTTTCACGGCTGGATCGATGACCGCATCACTGACTGGTTCCTGGCCCATGAACAGGCTCACCCGGGTGAAGTGCGGCAATTGACGGTCAAGGGTATCCCCTGGTTCGCGCCGGGGCGCTGGGTATGCGTGGCCGACCCGTGGCTGGGGCCGTCCAGCGAAGGCTGTGGTGCCTGGGGCAAGAGCAACGGTGGCGGCAGCGAGCTGGACATCGAGACGATGAAACTGGCGTTGCAGGTCATCTTCAGCCCTGAGCAGGAAGCCGACCGCCTGATGAAACGCGTCCCTCAGACGCGCCCCTGGTTCGCCCGCTACCTGGCCCCCGGCCCGCGGCACGACGGCCTGTGACCCGCCCGCTATGCGGTGTGCCTGTTGCTGCGCGGCGTACGTGACGCGGCCAGGTCCGCTGCTTGCGCGGTGTTCGTGACGCTTTTGGGTGCGCTGACGCCGCGTAGCAGCGGACCCGGCCGCGTCGGCGGTGCATGCGGTGTGGCCGAGTGGTCGCCTACAGGGCGTTGGCGCTACAGGCGCGCCGTCGCCCAACCGCCACCCAGGGCTTTGTAAAGCGCCACGCTGGCCTGCAACCGCTCCTTGCGCAGTTGCACGCGCTCGGCCTGTGCACTGAACAAGGTGCTCTGGGCCTGCAGTACGCTGAGCAGGTCTTCGGCGCCAGCACGGTAGCGGCTTTCGGCCAGGTCGAAAGCCCGTTGCGCCTGTTGCAGTTCTTCCTGTTGCCATTGGGCTTGGCGGTCCAGGCCGTCGACGCTGTTCAGGGCTTTCTCCACTTCCCCGAAGCTGGTTACCAGCACGCCTCGGTAGCTTTCCAGCAGTTCTTCCTGACGGGCCACGGCCTTGTCCCGTTCCGCCCGCAGTTGGCCGTTGTTGAAGATGGGCGCGGTCAGGCCCGCGCCCAGGTTCAGTACCGGGTTGCGCAGCAGGTCCACGGCCTGCCGGTCACCGGTGGCCAGGCTGGCGGTCAGGCTCAGGCTGGGGAACAGCGCGGCGCGGGCGACCCGTACATCCGCCTGGGCCGCGGCCAGGCGCGCTTCGGCGCCGGCGATGTCGGGGCGGCGGGTCAGCAGTTGGCTGGGAATGCCGGCATCAATGGTCGGGCCTTGCAGGTGCTCGAAGGGCACATCGGCCAGCTGAAGATTCTGCACGGGCTCCCCCAACAACGTCGCCAGGGTGATCTGGGCGTCGCGGGCCTGCTGCCGGTAGCGCGGCAACTGGCGCTGCTGGCTGGCCACCAGGCTCTGCTGCTGGGCCAGTTCCAGGGCCGTGGCGGAACCTGCCTGGTAGCGGTGACACACCACGTCGAGGATCTTCTGCGCATTGGCAAGGTTCAGCGCGGCGATGCGCGTCTGCTCGCGGGCCGCCAGGGCATCCAGGTACGCGTCGGCGACCTGGCCGGACAGGCTCAGTTCCAGGGTATCGCGGTCCAGTTCGCTGGCCTGCAGGCTGAGCCCGGCACTCTCACGGGCGGCGGCGTTGCGGCCCCAGAAATCCAGCTCGTAACTCGCAGTCAGGGCGGTGTCGAAGTAGTGGTAGGTGCGCGCATTGCTGGAGGTGTCCAGCTCGCTGTAGCCCTGGCCTCTGAGCAGGCGTTGGCGATAGGCATCGGCACTGGCGTTCACCTGCGGCAGCAGGGCCCCACCGGTGATACGCACATCCGCGCCGGCCTGCCGTACCCGCGCGGTGGCGGCCTTCAGGTCGTAGCTGCCTTGCCGGGCCTGTTCAACCAGTTGGCTCAGTTGCGGGCTGTTGAAGCTGGTCCACCAGGGGCCGAAATACGCAGGCTGCCTGGCGGTCGGACTGCCCCACTGCGGTGGCGGAGTGATGTCGCTATGCGGTGGCGGTGTCTGGCTGCAGGCAGTCAGCACGGCCGCCAGGGGAATCAGGGCAAATGGGAGTCTGGTCATGATCATTCACTGGTCAGAGCGGCAACCGGGTCGAGCCCGGCGGCCTTGCGGGCTGGCATGAAACCGAAGATCACGCCGGTGGCGACCGAGCAGGCGAAAGCGCCGAGCATGGCCAGGGAGGAGAACGCCACGGCAACCTTGGCCAGGTTCAGCGCAACCCCGATCAGCAGCGCCAGGGCCACGCCGATCAGGCCGCCCACCAGTGACAGCACCACGGCCTCAGTCAGGAACTGGCGCAGAATGTCGCGCTGCCGCGCCCCCGTGGCCACGCGAATACCGATTTCGCGGGTTCGCTCGCGCACGGTCATCAGCATCACGTTCATCACCCCGATGCCCCCCACCAACAGCGAGATGGCGGCAATGGAACCGAGCATCAGCGACAGGCCGTTGCGGGTGTGTGCCTCGGCCTGAATCAGGGCGGCGCTGTTGTCGATTTCGAAGTCCTGGACACCGTCATGCAGGTTCAGCATCAGGCCGCGGATCGCTTGTTCGGCTTCGTGTACCAGGGTGCTGTCCGCAGCGCCGATGACCACGTATTCCGGGTATTCAGCGCCGGACAGGCGGATGCGCGCGGCCGAGTAGGGAATGGCGATACGCAGGTCGTTGCGCTGGTTGGCGCCGCTGGAGCCCTTGCTGGCGAGTACGCCGATGACCTGGAAAGGCACGTTTTCCACCAGGATGTACTGGCCGATCGGGTCTTGGCCATCGACAAAGAGTTTCTTCCTGACTTCCGAACCGATCACTGCCACGGCAGCCGCGGCCGACATATCGGCGTCAGTGAAGAAACTGCCTTCGGTCAGGGGCCAGTTGAAAATGGACGGGAACACCGGGCTATAGCCACCGATGGTGGAGGTCATGTCGTGGCCGCCGAAACGTACCTGGGCCTGCAGGGTAGTCGCGGCCATGATCGAATTGACCTGGGGCAACTCGGCCAATGCCTGTACGTCGCTGAGGCGGATATGCCCCGGTGGGGCTCGCGGCGTAGCGGGGGCGCCGTTCATGAACATGATGTTGGAGCCAAAGGCGCCCATCTGCGCCATGACCTGGCGCTTGCTGCCTTCGCCCACGGCGAGCATCACCACCACGGAAGCCACGCCGATGATGATGCCCAGCAGGGTCAGGGCCGTGCGGGTGCGGTTGGCCCACATCACCCGCCAGGCCGCCACCAGGGCGTCACGGGTTTCCGCCAGCCAAGGGCTGCGTTCCTGATTGGCCCGGCTCAGGCGTTCGCGCAGCTCGGCGGCCTGCAAAGCACCGGGGCGTGGTGGCGGTGCCGGTTGGCCAGCTGCGCTGTCGCTGACCACCTCGCCATCACGAATCTCGATGACGCGCTGGGCACGGGCGGCCACGTCTCGGTCGTGGGTGATGAGGATGACCACGTGGCCCTGCTGCGCCAGTTCGTCAAGCAGGGTCATGACCTCGGCGCCGCTGTGGGTGTCCAGGGCGCCAGTGGGTTCGTCGGCGAGGATGATGTGCCCGCCGTTCATCAGCGCGCGGGCGATGGACACTCGCTGCTGCTGGCCGCCGGACAGTTGCCGCGGACGGTTGCCAGTGCGCTCGCCCAGCCCCAGGCGCTGCAACAGGGCGTGAGCGCGCTCGGCCCGGGCGGCCGCGGGTGTGCCGGCGTAGATGGCCGGCATCTCCACGTTTTCCCGGGCCGAGGCCGAGGGAATCAGGTGGTAACCCTGGAACACGAAACCGAAGGCCTCGCGGCGCAGCTAGGCCAGTTCGTCGTCGTTGAGCGCAGCCACGTCTTCGCCCGCGAAGCGGTATTGCCCGGCCGTGGGTCGATCCAGGCAACCCAGAATATTCATCAGCGTCGACTTGCCGGACCCCGAGGTGCCGACGATGGCGATGAACTCGCCGGCATGGATAGCCAGGTCGATACCACGCAACACCTCGACGGTGGGGCTGTCGCCGCCGCCGTAGGACTTGCGGATGCCGCACAGCTGAATCAGCGGTGTGCTCATGGTCAGCTCCCGTTGCCGGTTGGGCCGACCAGCAAGCGGTCACCTTCCTTCAGGCCATCGAGAATCTGCACCCGCAGTCGGTCGCTGAGCCCGGTGCGCACCGCACGCTGCTGTACCTGGCCATTGTCGGCCAGCACCTGAGCGGTGCGCATGCCCTGCTCATTGCTTTTGCCTTGCAAGGCGGCGACGGGGGCGGTCAGCACGTCCTGGGCAGTGCCTGCGACGAAAAACACCTGGGCGGTCATGTCGGCCATCAGGGTGTTGTCGCCGTTGTCCACGTCCAGCAGCACGGTGTACAGCACCACGCGGCCGGCGCTGCTGCTGGTGCTGGTACTGCCAGCGCTGGCGGCTGCCGGGCTGCCACCGCCCTGGCTGAGCTGGTCCAGGGGCTTGGGCGGGATGGGCAGGATCTGCCGCACGGTACTCGCCCACCGCCGGCCACCACCGCTGAGGGTGGTGAAATAGGCCTGCATGCCTTGCTTGACCTGGCCGATATCGGCCTCCGATACCTCGGCCCACACCGTCATGGGCGACAACCGCGCGATGCGCAGGATCAGCGGGGTGCGTTGCTGGGCGTTGAGGGTCTGGCCCTGGCGTGCATCGACGGCCACCACGGTGCCGCTCATGGGCGCGTAGATGCGCGTATAGCCCAGCTCGGCCTGAGCACTGCGCAGGGTGGCCTGGGCCTGGAGTATCTGCGCCTGGTACATGTCGATGCGCGCCTGGGTGGTCAGCACCTTGGCCTGGGCGGTCTGCACGTCTTCGTCACGGGTGGCGCCATCGGCGGCCATGCGTTGCTGGCGGCGCAGTTGCTGTCGGGCCAGCAGGTGTTCGGCTTGCTGCTCCTTGACCTGGGCCTTGAGCGTCTCGATGGCATAGCGTTCGGCATCCAGCTGCGCTTGCTGGGTGGACGGGTCGATTTCCACCAGCAACTGGCCTTGCTTGACGGTGTCGCCGACCTCCACGTGCAGGGTGCGAATCTGCCCGGAGGCCTGGGCGCCGACGTCCACATACTGGCGCGGTTGCAAGGTGCCCAGGGCCGTGACGCTGGACTCGATGTTGCCGCGTGCCACGCGCACGAACGGACGCTGCTCGGCCTCATTGGGCAACAACTGCCACGCCGCCACGGCGGCAACGGGAATCAGGCACAGTACAAGGGTTGCAGCACGGCGGGTGAGGCGAAGGTAGGTCATGCAGTGGTCCGGCCCAATGAGGAAATGCCGCCGCGAAAGCGTGGCGGACAAACTGCCGGTTAAACGAGGGTGGAGGGGTGGAATTTAGGGGGCGGGCGGTGACTGAATGTAACCAGACCAACCCGCACCGCGAACCTTGCAGCGGACCCAGGCCGCGTCACAGGTGCTGCGCGAACTCAGGCCCAGTGCATGCAGCCTGAGGCTGTGGGAGCTGCTTCGATATGGGGGATGCCCTGGGGATCAAGGCGCATAGCGCGGCTTGGCGCGAATGACGGTGTCGCCTTCTTCATTGCGGCTGAGGTAGACGGGCAGCACCTTGGGCAGGTCCTGCACCAGCGCGGCGATGTTGCGGGTGTTGTAGATGCCGCCGATCTGCAATTGCCCGGTGGCGTTGTCACCCAGGTGCACGGGGGTTTCCAGGTAGCGGTTGATCCGCGGCAGGGCATCGCTGAGGCGCAAGCGGTCAAGTATCAGCTTGCCGTCGCGCCAGGCCAGGGCCTCGTCCGCCTGTGCGGACCCGACCTGGGGAATGCTCTGCCCGGCATCATACCGGGCTTGCATGCCGGGGCTCAGGTAAACGAGTTCGTTCGGGCGCCGCCGGTCACCCATGACCTGCACCGAGCCCTGGGTCAGCGTGACCACCACCTGGTCCTGGTAGGTCCAGACATTGAAGTGGGTGCCAGTGACGCGCACCTGGCCCTGGCCGGCCTTGACCACGAACGGGTGGCTGGCGTCGTGCTGCACTTCGAAGTAGGCCTCGCCCTTGCTCAAGGTGACGCTGCGCTGATCCTTGTAGTTGGCGAAGGATAGCTGGCTGCCCAGGTTCAACTGCACGTGGGAGCCATCGGCCAGGGTGATGTCACGCACCGCGTTGTCGCTGCTGTAGCGCTGGTAGCTGTCGGGTATCACGTTCAGGTGCCACCCTGCCAACCCGATCAGGGGGATGGCCAGCAAGCCCAGTGCCGCAGCCAGCAGTGGCCGCCTGGCCCGGCGGGGGCGGGCGGGCGCGGCAGGCGCCAGGGGTTCGACCGGCAAATGCTCGCTGACCGCCCACACATCCAGCATCGTCTCGAAGCGGCGCTTGTGCGCCGGGTCCGCGGCCAGCCATGCCTCGAATGCCTCGCGCTCCTGGTCGCTGAAGTCCGCCTCGTGGATACGCATGCACCAGTGCGCCGCTTCATCGCTGAGGCTGCCATGGGAAGGGTCGGAGGCGGGAGGGGTAAGCATGACGGGCTACCGGCTGGCTGATCGAATCTCGTACGAAGCAGCGCCCCGTTCTACTGAGATGGCGAACAATTATACAGTGAAATATCACTCCACGTAGTGGCCTGGTGCCACGAGGCGGAGGGACGCGCGGGTGCACCATAGCGCGCCAGGCGGGTAGACAACAAGGTGGTGTCGGCTGATACGCGGGTGGCGCCCGCCGAACGGGCGCCATGAAAATCTTCAGTGGCCCTGGCAGGCCTCGATGTAGTTGGTGCAGTGCGTCAGGGCGTCGCGGATCATGAAATTGACCAGGGTGGGCGAGACCCCCAGCTCGGCGGCAATGTCCTTTTGCGGCTTGCCGTGTACCCGGTACATCACGAAGGCGTAGCGGGTGCGTTCAGGCAATTGCGCCAGGGCGCTGTCGACTTTGCCCAATGTCTGGCGGTCCACATTGATCGACTCCGGGTTGGCGAACTGTGGGGCGGCATTGAGGTTGTGCTCGTCGTTGACGAAGTAACGCTGCTCCATCGACTGCTTGCGGTAGTGGTCGATGGCCAGGTTGCGCACGATACGGAAGATGTAGTTGAGGCGTGCGTTGAAGGGCAAGGTGTCGGCCTTCATGCTGGAGACCCGCAGGAACGCGTCCTGCACCACATCCTCGGCGCGGCTGTGACACCCGGTGATGCGCGCGGCCGTCTTGAGCAGGCCACTGCGGTTGGTAATCAGGGTCTGGAGAAGAGAGGGGAACCCATTGAGCGGAAGGTCGTGAGTGCCTGATTCCTGCATGCTGCTACCTGCTAGGTCTGAGTGACAGAAGGTTGTATCCATACGTAACGGCGAGGACATTAGTGTTGTTGGTTATCGTTGTCAAATGAGAATTTGTTCTATCTGTAATCTTTTTCGTGCACTTCCATGGTGCTCATTTGCCAGCTTCTTGCCCGCAGGCGCGATGTCGGGGCGGCGGGCCGGGGAGGCGCCGTTGTGCGAGCCGGGTAAATTTCACCTGCGCGTGATCGTCTCCTGAGCAGCCTCATTCCGGCCCGCACGTGGGCCGTCTGTTCAAGGAGCCCCTGTGCATTCGTTTCCGATACAAAGCGCGGCCTGGGCCGCCTGCTGTCTGCTGGCGGCCACCGCCCACGCGGCCGACCCCGCGCCCGTGGCGCAACTGAGCTGGACGTCGCTGGGCGTACCGCATATACAGGCCAGCGACGACCACGGGCTGGGCGAGGGCATCGGTTATGCCTATGCGCGTGACAATCTCTGCCTGCTGGAGGACGAAGTGCTGACCGCCAGCGGCGAGCGTGCCCGGTATCTGGGCCGGGCAGGCACGTCCTCCAGCGGCCTGGACAACCTCACCTCGGACATCTTCTTCCAATGGCTCAATGGCCCTGAGGCGGTACAGGCGTTCTGGCGTGCGCAGCCGCCGGCCATGCAGCAGCGCATCGCCGGCTATGTGGCCGGGGTCAACCGTTACCTGGCCCAGACGCCCAGCGCGCAGCAGCCTGAACAGTGCCGCAACGCAGGCTGGCTACGGCCGTTGGCCAACGACGACGTGATTCGCCTGGTGCGGCGCATGCTGGTGGAAGGCGGCGTCGGGCGTTTCGCCAAGGCCCTGGTGGCCGCCGCGCCACCGGGTGTCGCCGGGCCACAGGCCGCCAACCCCCAGGCCGCGGCTCAAGCGCTGGCGCAGTTGCAGACGTTTGCCGACACCCGCGGCAGCAATGCCATCGCCGTGGGGGGCGCGCGCAGTGACAACGGCAAGGGCCTGTTGCTGGGCAACCCGCACTTTCCCTGGACCGGTGGCCTGCGCTTTTACCAGATGCACCTGACCATTCCCGGCCAACTGGACGTGATGGGCGCGGCGCTGCCGGGCTTGCCGCTGGTGAATATCGGCTTCAACCAGCACCTGGCCTGGACCCATACCGTGGACCAGTCCAGCCACTTCACCCTGCACCGGCTGACGCTGACCGACGCTGGCAAGGCCTACCTGGTGGACGGCCAACCCCAAGCGTTGCGCAAGCAGACCTTGAGCGTGCGCGTGCGTGAAGCCGATGGAAGCCTGGTAACCGTGAACCACGATGTCTACCGTTCGCGCTTCGGCCCGCTGGTGACGTTGCCGGGGCTGATGCCCTGGGACGCCAGCCATGCCTATGCCCTGCAAGACGCCAACCTGGGCAACGACCGCATCCTGGCCCAGTGGGACGCCATGAACCGCGCCACCAGCGTCAAGCAGTTGCAACAGGTCGTCGCTGACCACCAGGGCATTCCCTGGGTCAACACCCTGGCGGTGGACGACACCGGCCAGTCGCTGTACATGAACGCCTCGGTGGTGCCCAACATTCCCCTGGCGCAACTGGCCCAGTGCGCCGATCCGGCGCTGGTCAAGGCGGGTCTGCCGGGGGTGGATGGCAGCCGCGGCGCGTGTGACTGGCAGAACGACGAGGGCGCCCAGCAGCCGGGTATCGTCGCCGCTCGGCACCTGCCGCAACTGCTGCGCAACGATGTGCTGCAGAACTCCAACGACAGTGCCTGGATGACCCAGCCCGCGGCACCGCTGGTGGGCTTCTCGCCGTTGATCAGCCGCAGCGACCGGCCGCTGGGCCTGCGTGCGCGCTTTGCCCTCGATCAGTTGCAGCGGTTGGGCAGCCAGGCAGTGACCCCAGCGTTCTTGCAGAGCCTGGTGACGGGCAATCGCGTGTACCTGGCTGACCTTGTGCTCGACGACGTGCTGGCATTCTGCGGCGCCCATGAAGACGCCACGACCGCATCCGCCTGCGCGGCCCTGAAGGCCTGGGATCGCCGTGCGCAACTCGACAGTGGCCTGGGCATGCTGTATTTCCAATTGACCTTGGCCGGGTTGCAGACCGGGCAGGACTGGCGCGTGCCATTCTCGCCCACTGACCCCGTCCATACCCCTGCCGGCATCGCCTGGCAGAACCCGGACGTGGCGGTGCGCCTCAAGCAGGCGCTGGCCACGGCCAGCGCCCAAGTGGCCAAGGCAGGCCTGGCCGCCGATACTCGCTGGGGGCAGTTGCAGGGCGTGCAGCGCGGGGCCCAGCGTATCGCCATCCCGGGCGGTGACGGCAAGCTGGGTGTCTATGACGCCATGACGACCCGGCGCCATGGCCTGCAGTTGGATGTGGATGGCGGCAGCAGCTATATCCAGTTGGTCGGTTTCGACGCCAATGGTCCGGTGGCGCGTGGGTTGCTGGCATTTTCCCAGTCCAGCGACCCGGCATCGCCGCACTTCAAGGACCAGACCCTGCTGTTCTCCGCCCAGCAGTGGCAGCCGTTGCCGTTCACCCCGGCGCAGATCGCCGCCGACGGTGAACATGAGGTGCTGCAGTTGCGTTGAGCCTGCCAGCTCGGCCGGCGGTTACCCCGCAGGGTAACCGTCCCGCCGCGCGGTTCAGCCGCTGAACGTCAGCGTGCCCTTCATCATGGTGGCGTGGAAGGGGTACGAACAGAAGAATACGTAGTCATCACCCTTCTTCAGCTTCCTGGTGTCCAGGGTCACCGTCGCTTTCTCGCCACCGCCAATCAGCTTGGTGTGCGCCAGCACGCGGGTATCACCCGGTTGAACATAGTCGTTGCTTTCGCCCGCCTTGGAGCCGTCGTCGGTCACGCCCTTGAGGTCATCCTTCTTGCTCAGCACCCAGTTATGCCCCATGACGTTCTTGGGGAGTGTGCCCGGGTGTTCCAGGGTGACCTGGAACTGCTTGCAGCTGGCGGGCACGGCGATGGTCTTGAGGTCGTAGGTCATCTGATCGGTGCCATGGATGGTCACCGAGCACTGGGTGTCGGCGAAGGCGAAACCGGAAAGTGTCAGTGCAGCCAGGGCTGCGGCAGTGCGAAGCATGGTCTATCTCCAGAAATGAACGGGCGGCGCCACGGGGGCGCTGGCCTAGAGCATGACGAAGCTCGCTGGCGAGGCTTTAGAAAGCTGAGGGGGTTTTCATTTGCGCACGCCCGAAGGATGAAACGCATAATCAAATAATTTTATGTTACTTCCTGTTTAATATCAGTGTCGTGATAATTAGCGCCTGTGCGGGAATACGCCCGTCACCCGGCAAAGGAAGCAGGTACCCATGATGCACCTGGCGCTCTACCTCGAAGCAGGCATCCACCATGGAGGCTGGCGGCACCCTGACTCCGCCACCAGCGGCGGTGTCGACTGGCCCTTGTACAAGAAGATCGCCAAGCGCGCCGAAGCGGCCTGCCTGGACATGCTGTTCGTGGCCGACAAGTTGTCGATCGACGACAACTACGGTGGCCACTTTGCCGACACCGTGAAGTACCGTCCAGTGGCGCGTCCCGAACCGTTGACCCTGCTGGCCGCGCTGGCGGCGGTTACCGACCGCATCGGCCTGGGCGGCACGGTGTCTTCCTCCTATTCGGCGCCATTCACGGCGGCGCGGATGCTGGCCAACATCGACCACCTCAGCGGCGGCCGGGCGGCGTGGAACGTGGTCACCTCGGTGAGCGACGGCGAGGCGCGCAACCACGGGCGGGCCACCCATTTTGCCCACGGCGAGCGTTACCAGCGCGCCGAAGAGTTCATCGATGTGGTCCGCAAACTATGGGATAGCCACGGTGATGATGCGCTGGTGCGAGATGTAGCCAGTGGCGTGCATGGCGACCCTTCGCGGTTGCAGTATGTCGACCATCGGGGCGCCCACTTCGACGTGCGCGGGCCGTTGAATATCGCGCGCCCGCCCCAGGGCCACCCAGTGCTGATCCAGGCCGGGGTGTCGGAGACCTTCATCGACCTGGCGGCGCGACACGCCGAGGTGGTGTTCGTGGTGCAGGCCACGCTGCCCCGCGCGCGGGATTTCTACCGCCTGATCAAAGAGCGCGCCAAGGCGTTCGGCCGTGACCCGGCCTCGATCAAGGTGCTGCCAGGCATTGTGCCGATCGTCGGCGTGGATGCCCGGGACGCACGTGAAAAGGACGCGTTGCTCAAGTCGCTGATCCGTCCCGAGGCTGGCCTGAGTTTCATGTCCGCGAGCATGAACCACGACCTGTCCCAGTACCCGCTCAACGCGCCGCTGCCGGATATCACCGAGCGCATCACCGGCAGCAAGGGCCGTTTCCAGTACGTCATTCAGGAAGCCGTGGCCCGGGGCATGACCGTGGCCGAAGTGGGCAAGTGGTACGCCGAAAGCCTGTCATTCTTCTCCCCCGTGGGCAGCCCCCAGGAAGTCGCCCAGCAGTTGATCGACTGGTACCAAGCCGAAGCCTGCGATGGTTTCGTGGTGCTGCCGGCGTACCTGGAAGAGGGGGATGACCTGTTCCTCGGCCAGGTGGTGCCGTTGCTGCAGCAGGCCGGGGTATTCCGCCAGTCCTACCCGGGCACGACCCTGCGCGACACCCTGGGGCTGACAACACCGGGTAGCGGCCCTGGCCGCGTCGGCGGTATAGGCGCTGGGCCTGATACCGCGCGGCGCAGTTGACGTGGCCGGTCAGAACTGTGACTGCACCTGCAAGCCCAGCACCAGCGCATTGTCGACTTCACGCACACCATCCGGGTGCTTGATGTACTGCAGGTTGGGCATGATGTTCAGCCATTTGGTCGCCTGGATGCCGTAGTTCAGCTCGGTGGCGTATTCGGAGTGCTGTTCGGGCACGTAGCCGGCGTCGTCGTAGCTCAGGCCGCTGGCGGCGTTTGCGGTCTTGGCGTTGCGCAGGAACAGGGAACTGGCATGCACGCGGGCGATGCCCAGGCCAAGGGTGTCGGTGGGGCGGGCGTCGAAGGGGCCTTTGTACACCAGGCTGACCTTCTGGTAGCTGTCCACCGGGGTGGTGGCGCGGTCCTGGAAGGTGGCACTGGCCGTCAGTACCAGCCCGCGCGAAGCGTCGCCGTTGACCGAGGTCAGTTGCTGCTTGCCCACCAGCCAGAAACCATGGCGGCTGGAATCGCTGCGGTAGGCTTCGCCCGTGAGGGCCGCTGGCTGGTTGTTGCTGTCCTTGTAGACGTCGGTGCCGTTGGCGGTGCTGTGGTAGTAGCCGATGCGGTATTCGCCCGGCAGCCGGTTGACCGTGGGGGCCCATACCAATTCCACCGGTACCAGGGTGCCCGTGGTGCCGGCGCCGTTGAGCTTGAAGCCGTTGTCGTTGTCCAGGTCCGAGGGGTTGATGTTGAAGGCGCCGATCTGTGCATAGACCTCGCTGCTCAGGCGGTAGCGCACTCGTGCGGCCCATTGGCTGATGGGGCCGTTGTAGATGCTGTCCACGTAGTTGCCGGGTTGCGAGCCACAGAAGGCCAGGCCCTGGAACAGGCAGTCCTCGACGGCGAAGTCATCGCTGACGGCGAAGCGGCCGGCCTTGATGTTCAGGGTGTCGTCGAACCAGCCCTTGCTCACCCACAGTTCGCTGAGGCGGCTGACGCTGCCACGGCCCTGGATTTCCTGAGTCGAGCCCAGGCCGGTGGCCCGTGGGTCGCTGATCTTGTCGTTGATGTTGCTGCCGTTGCGGTTGGTGACCGATAGACTGAAGGCCGCGTCCTGCCAACCCAGCAGTTTTTGCAGGTCGATGTCGGCCCCCAGGTTGAACTGGTCGGCGTAGCGGGTCACCCGGTCATGCTTCTGGTAGCCGCCGCGCAGGTTGGACGCCGACTCGCCGGTGTAGCCCATCTTGATGTCGATGCCCTTGTTCAGCCATTCGCTTCGCAGGCCGCCCCAGTCGCCGGTCATCCAGGGCGAGTCGGCTGCGAACGCGTCGGCGGCCTGGGCACCGGAGGCGGTGCAGACCGACAGCATCAGCAAGGTGGCGCGCGGGTAGCGGGCCAGGTAGGAGGGTAGGGGTCCCATGGTGCGTGAGTCCTTTTACTGGATAGGGGGCACCGCACGCGCACGCCTGCCCTGCAGGACCGAGCTTCGCACGGGCCTGCAGGGAGGGCTGCTACGGCGGAAAAATGTTCAGTGAATGCTCAGTTGAGCCGGCATTTTGAGGTCCTTGCGGGTGTCGGCGACCTGCTTGGCCGTGACCGCCGGTGCAGCGTTGCCCCAACTGTTGCGGATATACGTCAGGGTGGCCGCGACCTGCTCATCGGACAGTTTCCAGGCAAAGCTGGGCATCGCGCCGCTGGTAGGGTTGTCCAGGGTCACGGCACCGCGGCCTCCCTGCAGCACGGTGGTCATCAGGCTCTGAGCGTTGACAGCCTGCACGCCGGGGTTATTGCCAATGCCCGCGGCCAGTTGGTTGATTCCCTTGCCATCGCTGTTGTGGCACGCGGCGCAGTTGGCCGAGTACACATTGGCACCCCGTTGCATGACCGGGTCACTGGCCGCCAGCGGCTGTGCCTTGGCGGTATCGGAGCCGGGCAGGCTTTGCAGGTACGCGGCAATGGCCTGCAGGTCATCGTCGGTCATGTGCTGCGTGGAGTTGGTCACCGCTTCGGCCATGGGGCCCGAGGCGACGGCTACGTCGTTGCTGCCTGTCTTGAGGTACTGCACTACCTGCGCGGGTGTCCAGCCACCAATGCCCACGGCAGGGTTACCGGTGATCTCCGGCGCATGCCAGCCTTCCAGCTCGCCGCCTTGCAGGAACGCGCCACCCTTGTCGCCGCCCATGAAGTTCTTGGCCGTGTGGCAGGCCGCGCAGTGGCCCAGGCCTTGTACCAGGTAGGCGCCACGGTTGATCTGCGCGCTGGCGCTGGCCACGGGCACGAACGGGGTCTTGTCGAAGAACAGCAGGTTCCAGCCCATCATCATCAGACGGATGTTGAACGGGAAGGGCAACTGGTTGGAGACCACCTTGTTGTCCACCGCCGGCACCGTCTGCATGTAGGCCCACAGGTCATGCATGTCCTGGTCGCTGACTTTCACGTAGGCGTTGTACGGCATGGCCGGGTACAGGTTCTCGCCGTGACGGCCTTTGCCCTCGCGCACCGCGCGGGTGAACTCGGCCTCGGTCCAGGCACCGATACCGGTGTTCTTGTCCGACGTGATGTTGCTGGCCAGCAGGGTGCCGAAAGGCGTCTGCAAGGCGTAGCCACCGGCGAAAGGCTTGCCCTGGTGCGGGTCGGTGTGGCACGCGGCGCAGTTGGCCGAGTACACATTGGCACCCCGTTGCATGACCGGGTCACTGGCCGCCAGCGGCTGTGCCTTGGCGGTATCGGAGCCGGGCAGGCTTTGCAGGTACGCGGCAATGGCCTGCAGGTCATCGTCGGTCATGTGCTGCGTGGAGTTGGTCACCGCTTCGGCCATGGGGCCCGAGGCGACGGCTACGTCGTTGCTGCCTGTCTTGAGGTACTGCACTACCTGCGCGGGTGTCCAGCCACCAATGCCCACGGCAGGGTTACCGGTGATCTCCGGCGCATGCCAGCCTTCCAGCTCGCCGCCTTGCAGGAACGCGCCACCCTTGTCGCCGCCCATGAAGTTCTTGGCCGTGTGGCAGGCCGCGCAGTGGCCCAGGCCTTGTACCAGGTAGGCGCCACGGTTGATCTGCGCGCTGGCGCTGGCCACGGGCACGAACGGGGTCTTGTCGAAGAACAGCAGGTTCCAGCCCATCATCATCAGACGGATGTTGAACGGGAAGGGCAACTGGTTGGAGACCACCTTGTTGTCCACCGCCGGCACCGTCTGCATGTAGGCCCACAGGTCATGCATGTCCTGGTCGCTGACTTTCACGTAGGCGTTGTACGGCATGGCCGGGTACAGGTTCTCGCCGTGACGGCCTTTGCCCTCGCGCACCGCGCGGGTGAACTCGGCCTCGGTCCAGGCACCGATACCGGTGTTCTTGTCCGACGTGATGTTGCTGGCCAGCAGGGTGCCGAAAGGCGTCTGCAAGGCGTAGCCACCGGCGAAAGGCTTGCCCTGGTGCGGGTCGGTGTGGCACGCGGCGCAGTTGGCCGAGTACACATTGGCACCCCGTTGCATGACCGGGTCACTGGCCGCCAGCGGCTGTGCCTTGGCGGTATCGGAGCCGGGCAGGCTTTGCAGGTACGCGGCAATGGCCTGCAGGTCATCGTCGGTCATGTGCTGCGTGGAGTTGGTCACCGCTTCGGCCATGGGGCCCGAGGCGACGGCTACGTCGTTGCTGCCTGTCTTGAGGTACTGCACTACCTGCGCGGGTGTCCAGCCACCAATGCCCACGGCAGGGTTACCGGTGATCTCCGGCGCATGCCAGCCTTCCAGCTCGCCGCCTTGCAGGAACGCGCCACCCTTGTCGCCGCCCATGAAGTTCTTGGCCGTGTGGCAGGCCGCGCAGTGGCCCAGGCCTTGTACCAGGTAGGCGCCACGGTTGATCTGCGCGCTGGCGCTGGCCACGGGCACGAACGGGGTCTTGTCGAAGAACAGCAGGTTCCAGCCCATCATCATCAGACGGATGTTGAACGGGAAGGGCAACTGGTTGGAGACCACCTTGTTGTCCACCGCCGGCACCGTCTGCATGTAGGCCCACAGGTCATGCATGTCCTGGTCGCTGACTTTCACGTAGGCGTTGTACGGCATGGCCGGGTACAGGTTCTCGCCGTGACGGCCTTTGCCCTCGCGCACCGCGCGGGTGAACTCGGCCTCGGTCCAGGCACCGATACCGGTGTTCTTGTCCGACGTGATGTTGCTGGCCAGCAGGGTGCCGAAAGGCGTCTGCAAGGCGTAGCCACCGGCGAAAGGCTTGCCCTGGTGCGGGTCGGTGTGGCACGCGGCGCAGTCGCCGGCGATGGCCACGTAGCGGCCGCGGGCAACGGCGGGGTCTTCGGTGGTGGCCGGGGCCTTGACGCCCTGGGCACTGTCGGTCTGCTGGCCGGGTTGCGTCAGGGTCTCGGCGGCCAGCACCAGGCCGACCACACCGCACAGGGCCAGGCCGCCCAGGGCGATGCTGGCCAGGGAATGTCGGCGCTTCATGCCGGTACCTCCACCAGAGGGCCACGTTTGCCCAGGTATTGATCGATGATGGCCTTGGCCGTCCACAGGCTCAGGGCGCCGATGGTGGAGGTCGGGTTGTAGCCGGCGTTGTTGGGAAACGATGAGGCGCCCAGCACGAACACGTTGTGCACGTCCCAGCTTTGCTGGTAGCGGTTGAGCACGCTGGTCTTGGGGTCCAGGCCCATCACCGCGCCACCGATGGTGTGGTCACTGGCAGGCAGGTAAGGGCCGTAGTTGACGGCGGCCGAGTCAAAGCCGTTGACGATCTTGGCGCCCATGGCCTTGCCGATCTCGACGGCGCGGTCTTCGGTGAAACGGGCCATGCGCCGGTCGTTTTCGTTGTAGTCGAAGGTGACGCGAATCAGCGGGTCGCCGTTGGCGTCCTTGTACTCCGGGTCCAGGTCCAGGTAGCACTCGTCATGGGAGAAGCTGGTGCCCTGGTTGAAGATGAAGGTCCCGTTCTGAAACGCATGGGTATAGGCCTTCTTCCACTCGCTGCCCCAGCGTGGGGTGCCTGGTGGCACGGCGTCGGCGTTGCCGATCGGGCGCGCGCCGCGGGCCACCACCAGAATGCCGGCGCCGCCGATGAAGCCTTTGCCGGTATGGTCGAAGTTATCGCCGTTGTAGTCGTCCACCTGGGCGGAGAGGGCCCCGGCGCCGATGTACTGGTTCAACTGCTCGTCTTCGAAGAACAGGTTGGCGCCAGACACGGTCTGGAAGCTGTAGGCCCGGCCCACCACCCCCTCACGGGTTTCGGGGTTGTACGGCTTGCCGATTTTCGACAGCAGCAACAACCGCACATTCTGCATCTGGAAGGCCGAGAAGATGACGATGTCCGCCGGTTGCTCCCATTCCTTCTTGTTGCGGTCCAGGTACGTCACGCCCGTGGCGGTCTTGCCGTCCTCAGCCAAGGTGGCGCGCAGCACCGCCGACTCGGTCAGCACGGTGAAGTTGCTGCGTTGCATCAGGGCCGGTATCACGCAGGCGTTGGGGCTGGACTTGGAGAAGTTGCCGCAGCCGTAGTACAGGCAGTAGCCGCAATACGTGCAAGGGCCCATGCGCACGCCCAGCGGGTTGGTGTAAGCCTGGGACGCCTGGCCAGCCGGTACCATGAACGGGTGCAGGCCGAGCTTTTTGCTACCGTCGGTGAACAGGTCCGTCAGGCGCGTGGTGGCCAGCGGCGGTAGCGGAAACTCGCTTTTGCGGTTGCCTTCGAAGATATTCGCACCGTCGATCTTCTGGCCGTTGAGCACACCCGCCTTGCCGGAAACGCCGGCGATCTTCTCGAAGCGTTCGTAGAAGGGTTCCAGGTCGTCGTAGCTCACCCCCCAGTCCTGAACGATCAGGCCCTCGGTGATCTGCTGCTTGCCGTAGCGCTTGAGGGTAAAACTGTAGGGTTCGAAGTCAAACGGCAGGAAGCGCCAGGCCATGCCGGCCCAGTGGGTACCTGAACCACCGACGTTGTAACCCAGCTCGTTCAGGCTCCAGTCACGGGTGGGCAGCGCGGTCTGCGAGCGGTTGTTGCGAAAGGTGGTGGTTTCGATGGCCGGTGGCAGCAGCATGCTGCGACGGGTGTCCCAGCGCAGTTCGTCGGTGTCTACCGACGGTGGAAAGTCAGTGGAGGTTTCGAACCAGGGGCCACGTTCGATCGCCACGACGTTGAGCCCGGCGCGGGTCAATTCTTCGGCCATCAACGAACCGCACCAGCCGAGGCCGACGATCACCGCATCGGCTTTTGGGCGTACATTCGCCATCAATCAGTACCTCTTCAATACAGCATGATCACGGGGTTACAGGCGAGTGTCGGCAGAGCCGCACCGCTCACGGAATGGGGTGTCAGAGGGTGTTGTCGATCAAACTCGTGGGGATGATCGACAGCTTCTGGCCCTTCTTGGCGATCACGTCGCGAAAGTCATAGCGCGCACCCGGGAAGCCGATCATTTTCCAGCTGGCCATGCCCTTGTTGCCGCCGTAGAGGGGGTCGGCGAAGAACCCTTCGCGGACATTGGCCAGGATCTGTTCGAACAGCTCCTTGACCTCCAGGTCCGGCCCCAGCTCCAGGGCCAGCTTGCCGCTCTCCATTTGCCGCAGCAGGTCATCCTGCCGGGCGCCATCCAATTGCGCATAGGCGGTGCTGAAGGTCTTGTGGCAATGGTTGTCCAACGCCGCGAGGCCCTGGCGCCAACGGTCTGCCGGGGTCAGCGGCGACTGGGTGCCCTGTTCCGGTGTGCCTTTGACGAAACGGCCCAGTCGGTACAGGGTGGCGCCCTTGCCGTAGTCGCCGGCCAGTTGGCGGTCGATGAACACGGCGCAACCGGCTTCCTTGCCACCGATGCTCAGCGCGTCGGCCGGGATCAGGCGGTCAGCCAGTGCGCCGGCCGCGTCGAATTCAGCCTGGGTGAAAAACGCCAGGCCGCCCTGACGGGGTGCGGGCAACGAAGGCACGTTGGCTTTGCCGGGTTCCCATGGCTGGCCGCCGCTGATGACCTCGGCGCGCGCAGCAGGCAACGTGGACGCTGCCGCCAGGGCCAGTGCCGATGAAAGGAAATCTCTGCGCTGCATGAAGGTGTCCTGTGGGCGATGAGGAAGGTCGAACCGCGCTACAACGCGCCTGAGCGCGCGACCAGGCGGTCACGGCGGGCGAGTCTAGGGGTGCGGCATATCACCACGCCACTAACAAATTGACGTTTTCACGTCAGAACCCATTCAGTTGGGGAGGGTCTCCTCGATCACTATGCGCAATTGAGGGGTTGCCCTGGCAGGCGCTTCCAGGTCGCCGTTGGCGACGAGCAGGTGCTGGATGGCGGCCTCGGCCTGGCCCTCGGGGTCCTGGTCGATGACCAGTGACAGCAAGCCTTCGCGCAAGAATTGCGCGTGCTGCTCGCTGGCCTCATGAGTCAGCCAGACGGGGCGCAGGTTTTGCGCCAGCAGTGCCTGGCGGATACCGGCGGAGCCGCTGCCGGTGTTATAGACCGCCGCCAGGGGGTGCCCGTCGGCCACGGCATCGTGCACGGCCTGGGCGGTCTTGTGGTCATCGTCGTGACAGCCCACAGGCCCGATCACTTGCAGCCCGGGGGCGCGTTCACGCAACACTTGCAGGAAGCCTTCCACCCGCTCCTGGTGGGCGTGGTAGAGCAGCGAGTTGGTGATCAGCAGCACCCGCCCCCGGGTGGGAATGGCCCACTGGCTGAGCAGCCGCCCGGCACTGCGGCCAGCCATGCGGTTGTCGATGCCGATGTAGGTGGCGCCGCTGAGTTCGGACAGGCTGCTGGTCAGCAGCACCACCGGCACACCCTGGTCGATCTGTGCTTTGAGCGCGGCGCGAACGGCGGGCTGGTCCTGTGCGACCACGATCAACCCTTGCCGGGCCGTGGTCGGGTTGTTGATCAGGTCGACCAGCTCGCCCGGGTTGCCCTCTCGCCAGATGTGGCGTTGCAGCACCATCCGCGAGCGATACAGGTTGGCCTGTTGTGCAAACCCCTTTGCCACGCGCCGGTAATGGTCTGTGGTGCTGTCGACCATCAGCAGGTCGAAGCGCAACAGGCCGTGCACCGGTGAGGGCAGCACGCGCCGCAGGTCCAAAGCACGTGCGGCGTTCAACACCTTGCGGCGCTTGGCGTCGGAGACACTGCCGCGCTCATTGAGTACACGGTCGACCGTGCTGAGACTGACCCCGGCCAGCTCGGCCACATGAACCAGGCGTTTCTTTCGATTGATGCTGTCCAACGAAACATTTCCGTAAGGGGGAGGCCAAGGGCAATTTACCATGCAGCAACTTTCTTGCGTGGTCGATGACCTGCCCCCACTGGCGCGGCAGCGGGGGCCGTCACCCTCACAGGCCGCTGATCGGTGTGTCGGCTTTCAGCGCGGTGCGCGCCTTGGCCACCTGCGCGGGGGCCACGGCGGGCGCGGCGTTGCCCCAGCTGTTGCGCACGTAGGTCAGCACGGCGGCAATGTCGGTGTCGTTCAGTTTCCAGGCGAAGGACGGCATGCCCGCTGCGGTGATATTGCTGTCGGTGGCCGCCGCGCGTCCGCCCTTGAGCACCGCGCTGATCAGGTTCGCGCCGCCAGGGGTACGCATGCCCGAGTTGTCGGCGAAGGCCGGCACCATACCGCCAATGCCCTCGCCACGCACATTGTGGCAGGCCATGCAGTTGGTCTCGTACACCCGCGCGCCGCGTTGCATCACCGGGGCGTTGGCGGCCAGCCCGGCGGGCGCCTGGGTGCCTGAGCCTGGCAACGACTTGAGGTACAGGGCAATGTCGGTCAGGTCCGTGTCATTGAGGTACTGTGTGGAATGCTCCACCGCTTCACCCATGGCGCCGGCCGCCACGGCGGTGTCGTTGCTACCGGTTTTCAGGTATTGCCGGACCTGCTCCGCGCTCCAGTTACCCAGCCCCAGGTGGGCATCGTTGGTGATCTCGGGAGCATGCCCGCCCAGCAGCGCGGCGCCTTGCAGGTAGGCGCCGGTGTCGCCGCCCAAGGCGTTCTTCGGCGTATGGCAGGCGGCACAGTGGCCGGCGCCGTCCACCAGGTAGCGGCCTCGGTTCCATTGCGCCGATTGCTCAGGTACCGGCACGTAGGCGGCGTTCTTGAAGAACAGCAGGTTCCACCCCAGCATCGCCAGGCGAATATCATAGGGAAAGCCCAGGGTATTGGCCGCCGGTGCCTGGCTGACCGGGGCCAGCGAGCGCATGTAGGCCCACAGGTCATGCAGGTCGCTGTCGCTCATCTGCACGTAGGCGTTATAGGGCATGGCCGGGTACAGCAATTGGCCGTCCTTGCGCTTGCCGTGGCGCACGGCACGGAAGAAATCCCGCTCGGTCCAATTGCCGATGCCGGTCTGGCGATCAGGGGTGATGTTGGTGGAGTTGATCACGCCAAACGGCGTCTGCAGGCCATAGCCACCGGCGAAAGCCTTGCCGCCCGGGGCCGTGTGGCAGGCGGCGCAGTCACCCTGCACGGCGATATACGCACCCTGGCGCACCTGGGCCGGATCGGGGGGCGTGCTGTCCGCGGCCTGCAATTGGTTATCGGCGATGTCATCGGCGCGGGTGCTGCCGTTGATGTACAGCGCCGCCCCGATGCCGGCTACGACCACGATCGCCAGCCCCGCCATGATTGTTCTTTTCATTGGTTAGTGTCCTTATGCCTGAACCAGCGGGCCGGGGTTCTTCACGTACTGTTCCTTGATTGCCTTGGCGGTCCACAAGGCCAGCGCACCAATGGTGACGGTGGGGTTGAAACCGCCATTGTTGGGGAACGAGGAGGCACCCAGGACAAACACGTTGTGCACGTCCCAGCTCTGCTGGTAGCGGTTCAGGGCACTGGTTTTCGGGTCGGTGCCCATCACCACGCCACCGATGGTGTGCGAGGAGTCGTTGGCGCGGAAGGGTGTGTAATGGTCGGCCGCGAAGTTGTAGGACTCGACCTGCGTGCCGCCTACGGCCTTGGCGATGGCTTCGCATTTCTGGCGCACGAACTCGCCGGAGCGCTTGTCATTGAGGTTGTAGTCGAAGGTCATGCGCATCAGCGGGCGGCCGAAGTTGTCTTTGTACACGGGGTCGAGGTCGAAATAGGCGTCTTCATGGGAGTAGCTGGTGCCCTGGCCCTGCACCATGGCCCAGTTCTGGTAGCTGTGCTGGAACGACTGTTTCCAGCCTTTGCCCCACGCGGGCGCACCCTTGGGCAGCACCCCGGCCATGCCGATGGGCAGGCCGTTGTTGGACAGCGACTGAATACCCGCGCCACCGATGAAACCCAGGCCGCTGTGGTCAAAGTTGTCGGCATTGAAGTCGTCGATCTGGATGGCCAGGCAACCGGTATTGATGAATGGGTTGAGGTACTCGTTTTCGAACCACAGGTAGGCGTAGGACAGGGTCTGGAAACTGTAGTTGCGGCCGATCACCCCACGCTTGGTGCGGGGGTCGTAAGGCTCGCCGATTCCCGACAGCAGCATCAGGCGTACGTTGTCGAGCTGGTAGGCGGCGACGATGACAATATCGGCGGGCTGCTCGCCGACCACGCCATCCTTGCCGACGAAGCTCACCCCGGTGGCTGTCTTGCCGTCGGGTGCCTTGTTGATGTGCAGCACCTCCGTCTCCGTCATCACCTCGAAGGTAGGCTGGCGCATCAGCGCGGGTACCACACAGGCGTTGGGGCTGCTTTTGGACCAGTTGCCGCACCCGAACAGTTGGCAGTAGCCGCAGTAGGTGCAGGGGCCCATGTGCACGCCCAGGGCATTGACGTAGGCGCGCGAGATGGTACCGGCCGGAACCGGGAAGGGGTGGTAACCCAACTCCGTGGTTTTCTGGGTGAAGATGTCGTTCCAGCGGCTGGGCACCAGGGGCGGGGTGGGGAAGTCGCGGCTGCGCGAGCCTTCGAACGGGTTGCCGCCGGGAATGATCTTGCCATTGATGACCCCGGCCTGGCCGCTGGTGCCGGCGATGCGTTCGAAACGATCGTAGAAGGGCTCGAGCTCGTCGTAGGTGATGCCCCAGTCCTGTACTTGCAGGCCAGGCACCAGTTGCTGCTTGCCGTAGCGCTCGACGGTCTTGCTGTAGGGCTGGAAGTCGAACGGGTTGAAGCGCCACGAAGCGGCGGCCCAGTGGGTACCGGCGCCGCCGACGTTGTAGCCCAGCGTCAGGTTGCTCCACTCGCGTACCGGCAATGCCTGTTGCGTGGCGTTGTTGCGGAAGGTGTAGGTTTCCAGCTTCGGTGGCTGCAGGATTTCCTTGCGCGTGGCCCAGCGCAGTTCATCGGTGTCCACCGAGGGGGGGAAATCGGTGGCGGTGTCGCGCCAGGCGCCGCGCTCGATGGCGACGACCTTGAGCCCGGCCCTGGCCAGTTCTTCGGCGATCACCGAGCCGGACCAGCCCAGGCCGATGACTACTACGTCCGCTTTGGGTCTTGCGTTTGCCATGGGGCAATCCTTTATTGCGCGCAGCCGGGCGCCGTGCCCAACGTGCAAGTGCGAGGGGGAGCGGGAACTGGCACGCCAGCCCCCAGAAAGGCTAACGCGGCGTCAAGCCGGGTTGCGGTCGAGCAGGCTTACCGGCTCGATGTTCAACGCCACGCCTTTTTTCTGCAGGTAGGGGCGGTAGTCGTAACGGGCGCCAGGAAAGCCGATCAGTTTCCAGCCCACCATGCCGCGGTTGCCGCCGTACATCGGGTCGGCCAGGTAACCTTCGCGCACGTTTTGCAGCAGCAGGGCGAAGAAGTCGGCGGTGCCGGTATTGGGCAGTTTCAGGGTGCCGCTTTCCATGTCGCGCAGCAGGGCGTCCTGGGTATCGCCGTCCAGGGCGCTGAAGGCCTTGGCGTGGCGGGCCTGGCAATAGGCGGCCAGGTCTTTGAGCCCGGTACGGTAGCGCTCGGCAGGCGTCTGCTTGAACTGCGGGCCCTGCTCTGGGGTGCCAGGTACAATGGGCCCCAGGCGATAGACACTGGTCGCCTGGCCGAACGCTCCCGCCAGCTCACGGTCGATGAATTCCACGCAGCCGGCCTGGCTGGCGCCGATGCCCAGTTCATCCTCGGGGATCAGCCGGTCGAAAATAGCCGCCACCTCCCGAGCTTCGTCAGCGCTCAGGTAAACCAGGCCACCTTTGCGCGGGGGCTTGGGCAATGCATCGGGCTGGGTGCCCACCGGCATGGGGGTACGCGAGCCAATGACGCTGGCGCCAGCGCTGCTGGCCACGCCGAGCGCCGTCAGTTGCACGAGCGAAATCAAAGCCTCTCGTCGTTTCATGGTCACACTCCTCAGGTCTCACGGTGCAGTACGCCGCTGCAGGTCGGGCTGCGCGCAAGGCCCGTTCCAGACGGGTTGGCACAGCCACGGCGGGCGAGTCTAGGGGTGCGGCATATCACCACGCCACTAACTAATTGACGGTTTCCCTTCAAATCCAGCAAAGGCACTTGTACTGACCCAAGGGCTGCGTTAGCGTTTTCAGGACATATGGTAACGATACCATTGTGGTCCGCCTGGGCCTGGAACAATGCCGTTTTCGAACGCGAGGCCCAGCGTTCATGCACGCAACACCGGTTCGAGTTTCATCTCACAAGGAAAATAAGAACATGCTGAATCGACGACACTTCTGCCGCGCTAGCGTCATTGCCGGCGGTACCTTCGCGCTGGCGCAAGGCCCGTTGGCCCAGGCCGTCGGGCTGTTCAAGGCCGGCCAGCCGTTGACCGAAGTCGCCCGCCTGGACTGGTTGTGCAATGCTCTGGCGTTGACGTCCACCGGCCGCCTGTTCGTGGGGCTGCCGCGTTGGCCGGGTTTTGAAAATACCCCCTCCATCGCCGAGGTGCTGCCGGACGGCAGCCTCAAGCCATTTCCCGGTGGTGCCTGGAACCAGTGGGCGCCTGGCAAGCCCGGGGGCAAGGCACTGGTCAAGATCAACACCATCCATATTTTCGACGACGACACCCTGTGGGCCATCGACCAGGGCGAAGACGCCGGGCCCAAGGGCATCAACCCGGCACAAAAGATCCTGCAGTTCGATACCCGCGACGGGTCGCTGCTGCGCAGCATCAGCTTGCCGCCGAAAGTGCTGCCAGCGGGGGCCAACCTCAATGACCTGCGCCTGGACAGCGAACATGCGTACGTCACCGACTCGGGCCTGGGCGCGATCATCGTCATCAACCTGCGCACCGGGGTCGCGATCCGTCGGCTGGCCGAGCATCCTTCCACCAAAATGATTCCCCAGCGCCGGCCAGTCGGCGAGGACGCCCAGGTGCTGCTGATGCCCGATGGCAGTGACCATCAAGTGCACTCCGACCCCATCGAGATTAGCCCTGACGGTCAGTGGCTGTACTACCAGGCCCTGAGCGGTCCGTTGTGGCGCGTGCCCACCGCGGCACTGCGCGATGCCGGCCTCAGTGAAAAGGCCCTGGGCGAGCGAGTCGAGTTTGTCTACGACACCGGCCCGCTGACCGGCACCGCGATCGACAGCGCTGGCAACCTGTACCTGGGCGAGTACGACAAACCGCGGGTGACGGTATTGTCCCCCGACGGCAGCCTGCGGGTGGTGGTGGAAGACCCGCTGCTGTCGAACCCCGATGCCATGATCATTTCCGACCAGCGCGAGCTGTACATCCCGGTACCGCAGAGCGCGCGGATGGCCGCCAACCGCGGGCCGGGTGGCAAGAGCGCGCTGCAACTGCCGTTCAAGATCTACAAGGTAAGGTTGCCAGCCACGTTGGGCAGCCGCGAGAAAGTCCCGGCTTTAACGGGGGCGGCCCTGTCGTTGTAGCCGCTGCCACAGTTTCAGGCCCTTCAATAAAAACCAAGAGAAGCTCAACAATGAAAACAACAATGCCTTTCGCTGCCTTCACTCTTTCCCTGCTGGTGCCGGTCCTTGCCCAAGCGCAACCGGTGGAACAAGTGGTTGCTCAACCCAATGTGTCCACGGCCGCCGCGCTGCAACTGGCCGAGCGCGCCACCCAGTTGGCGGCTGAGCGCCACATGAAGATCTGTATCGCCATCACCGACACCGACGGCCACCTGCTGGCCTTTACCCGCATGCAGGGGGCCTATGCCGGCTGTGTCGATGCCTCTATCGCCAAGGCCACCTCGGCCGCACGTTTCGCCATCAACACCATCACGTTCTACGACCTGGCCCGCAAAGAGAACCTCGCCATAGGGACCATTCCAGGCATATTGCCAGCGGTGGGAGGGGTGGTACTCAAACAGGGCGGTGCGGTGGTGGGCAGTGTGGGCATCAGCGGCGATACCGACCTGACGGAGCAGAAGCTGGCCGAGGACCTGTCTGCGACGTTCATCTAGCAGCCCACGCAGGCGATCATGCGGTACAGGTGATCGCCTGCGATGCAGGCGACGCGGTCAGTTCCACAAAGGCAGTCGCTGCTACGAGCTGTTCCCCTCGCGCTTGAACAGCGCCACCATCACCCCTCGCAACCAGCGGTTGCCACTGTCCAGGTGGTAACGCGCATGCCAATGCTGCTTCACCGAAAACCCTTCGATGGCGACCGGGCAATCATGCACCGTAAGGTCGTGCATTTTCGCCAGCGTTTCACCGATATGGCGGGGCAGGGTGGCGATCAGGTCCGTGGTCCCGATGATGGCGCCCAGGCCAAGAAAACCGGGAAGTTCCAGGACGATCTGGCGCTCGATGGCGTGGCGGCCGAGGGCGGCCTCCAGCAGCCTCTGGCCGGTACCGGCAGTGATCTGCACGTGGCCTTCGCCGCGGTACAGGGCCAGGTCCAGGCGGTGGCGGATACGCGGGTGGCCGGGGCTGCTCAGGCATACCCAGTCCTGGGGGAACAGCACTTGCTGGTACATGCCGCCCCCCAGCCAGGGCACGAAACCCACGGCCAGGTCGGCTTCGCCGGCCTCCAGGGCACGCTCGGTGTTGCCGTCGATGCGCGCCGCTTCCAGGCGAATGCCAGGTGCCGCCTTGCGCAGGTGTTCCAGCACCTGGGGCAACAGGGTGATGTGGCTGGCATCGCTGACGCATAGCCGAAAGCGGCGCTGGGCGGTGGCCGGGTCGAAGTCGGGTTGGTGAGTGGTTAGCCGGCGCAGGGACTCCAGCACCTCCCGGCAGGGGCCGATCAGCGCGTCGGCCCGCGGCGTGGGCGCCATACCCCCAGGGGTGCGGACAAACAGCGGGTCATGCAGTTGTTCGCGCAGGCGGCCCAGCCAGATGCTGATGGTGGGCTGACTCTGCCCCAACTGTTCGGCCGCGCGAGTCACGCTGCGGGTGTCATAGAGCACGTTGAAAAGGTGCAGCAGCTTGGGTTCGGGCAGGGCGCTGGTGTCGATCATTATTGTGTTTTTCAATAGGGTTATTGAGGCCATTGTATAGCTCAACAATACCCGCGGGCATAAGGTGGGGGCACCAAAAAGGAGTCCACCGCTTGAAAATATGCATTCTGGGCGCCGGTGCCCTGGGCTGTGCCATCGGTGCCACGCTGAGTGAAGCTGGCCACGACACCTGGCTGCTCAACCGCAGCGCTGCCCACGTCGACACCATGAACCGTGACGGCCTGACCGTGCACGACGAGCGTGGCCAGCGCCAGGTCAAGGTCAACGCCAGCACCGAGGCCAGCGTCGTTGGCCCGGTGGACCTGGTGGTCGTGCTGGTCAAGTCCTTTCATACCGCCCAGGCCATCACCGGGGCCATGGCCCTGGTGGGCCCGCATACCCTGGTGCTGTCGTTGCAGAACGGCCTGGGCCATGAAGACATTCTCGCCGAGGCGGTCGGCCGGTCCAGGGTACTGGCTGGCAAGACCTATGTCGGTGGCGTGCTGCTGGCGCCTGGGGTCATCCGCGCCGGGGTAGTGGGCAAACAGACCTACATCGGCGAACTGGACGGTAGCCTCAGCGATCGCGTGCAGGCCATCGCCGATGCCTTCAACCGTGCCGGCCTGGCCACCACGGTCAGCGAAAATATCGTCGGCACCATGTGGGACAAGCTGCTGATCAACGTCGCCACCGGTGCGCTCACGGGTATCTCCCGGCTCACCTACGGCCAACTGTACAGCGAACCGCTGCTCAAGGCCGCGGCACTGTCGGCAGTGGCCGAAGCCATCGCCGTGGCCACCGCCGCTGGTGTGCAATTGAGCCTGACCAGCCCTGGCGCGGCCTGGAACCTGGCCGCCGAAGGCCTGCCTGCCACGTTCAAGACCTCCATGCTGCAGAGCCTGGAGAAGGGCTCGGTCACCGAAATCGATTTCATCAACGGCTCGGTCGTGCGCTGGGGCCAGCGCCACGGTGTGGCCACGCCCGTCAACGCCACGCTGGTGGCCTGCATCAAGGGCATCGAGCGGGCCATGGCGGATCATCAACAAGAGGAAGCCAATTCATGAGCATCCCCAAAGCCTATGTCGAGCACGTCGCCGTGTGGGTAAAGGATATCCACTGGCACATACGCTTTTTCCACGAGGTATTCGGCATGACCCTGCGCGAGGTGCAGGGCAGTGTCGAGGAACCGATTCAGTACTGGACCCTGGGCGGCATGCAGTTCATGAGCAAGCCCGATTTCGACGGCCCTGAAGGCCGCCTCGGTCATCTGGGCGTGATGTGCGAGGACGTGGAATACGCCCTGGCCGCCGCGCGCAGGTTCCATGTGACCCCCATGCCCCAAGGCCACAACTGGCTGCGCCTGCCCGACGGCCTGGCGCTGGAATTCATCCAGGCCTCGCCTGCCGCCAGTGTGGCGCAGGCGCTGGCCATCAACCCTCGTTCGTGAGCTGCCTTATGACCCTTCAAGAAAAGTACTGGGACGATGCCCGTGAGGGCGACGAGTGCACCAGCCCCACCTACACCGTCACCCGGGAGCGCATCCTGGCGTATGCCGACCTGACCGGTGACCACACCCCGGTGCACGTCGACGAGGCCTATGCCAACGCCAGCCACTTCGGTTGCCTGGTGGCCCACGGGCTGTTCGGCCAGAGCATCGCCGACGGCCTCAAGACCCAGAGCGACTACCGTTTCCTGCCGGGCATGAGCCTGGGCTGGACCTGGGACTTCGTCCTGCCGATCAAGGTCAACGACGAGCTGCATGTGAAGTTTCGCGTGGGCAGCATGCGCCCCAGCAACAGCAAACCGGGCTGGGGCATCGTCGTGCTGCCCTCGGAACTGATCAACCAGAACGGCGAAGTCGTGCAGCGCGGCGAGCACCGCCTGATGGTTCCACGGAGGCCACAGGCATGACTCAGCCACTGCCACTCAAAGGCATTCGCGTCATCGACTACAGCCACTTCCTGGCAGGCCCCTACGTGGGCCGCTGCCTGGCTGCCCTGGGCGCCGAAGTGATCAAGGTGGAGCGCCCCGGCAGCGGCGATGCCGGCCGCCAGCACGCCTTTACCCTGGACGAGCACCAGAGCGGCTACTTCCTGCAACTGAACATGGGCAAGCAGGGTGTCAGCGTCAACATGAAGGACCCACGCGGCAAGGCCTTCATGCACAAGCTCTGCGACTCGGCGGACGTGTTCATCGAGAACTACCGGCCCGGTGCCCTGGACAAGCTGGGGTTGAGCTACGCGGAACTGTCGGCGCGCAATCCCAGGCTGGTCTACTGCTCGATCTCGGCCTATGGCCATACCGGCCCCGACGCCCACCGCGCTGGCTTCGGCCTGATCGCCGAGGCCAAGAGCGGCATCATGCAGATGGTCGGCAACCCTGGCGAGGCCCCGCCGCTGCTGCGCATTTCCCTGGGCGACATGTACACCGGCATTCACGCGGTGGCGGCTATCAATGCGGCGTTGCTGGGGCGGGTCAACAGCGGCCGCGGCCAGCACATCGACATGGCCCTGTACGACACACTGGTGTCCATGCACGAATACGCCGTGCAGTGCTACACCCTGTCCAATGGCGAGATAGTGCCGCAACAGACCGGCCACGACATGCCCACCTCGACCCTGTACGGCGTGTTCCGAGCCGCCGACGGCGACCTGGTGATCGCCGCCCAGGTGGACGACGCCTGGAAACGGTTCGCGGTGATGCTGGAAGCCAACGGCGGGCCGGCCGGCTTCGGTTCCGACAGCCGCTTTCACAGCCTCAATGGCCGCAATACCCACCGCGTGGAGATCCTCGCGGTGGTCAAGGCATGGGTCGCGGCGAACCCGGTGGCGCGTATCCTCTCGTTGCTCGATGAAATCGATGTGCCCAGCGCCAAGGTGCAGCGCATCGATGAAGTGATCGCCGACCCGCAGATCAAGGCACGCAACATGGTGGTCGAGCAACAGCACCCGCGCTACGGTACGTTGCGCATGCCCAACTTGCCGTTCCGTTTTTCCGAGTGTGATACCACGGTCCATCAGGTGGCCCCGGACCTGGGCGAGCATAATGCCCAGGTGGCGGCCGAGCTGGGCTTCAGCGCGGCCGAGATTGCCGCGATGCAGGCCGACGGCGTGCTGTTTTCCCATGGAGGTGCACAATGACAGACCGTTACAGCGTGATCGGGCGCCCGATCAACCACACCAAATCGCCCCTGATCCACGGCCTGTTTGCCGAGGTTACTCGCCAGGCGCTCGAGTACGGTGCCATCGAAGGCGACCTCGACGGGTTCGAGGCCCAGGTGCTGGGCTTCCGCGAGGGAGGCGGGAAGGGCATGAACATCACCGCGCCCTTCAAGCTGCGGGCCTTCGAACTGGCCGATGCGCGCAGTGAGCGCGCCACCTTGGCCAAGGCGTCCAATGCCTTGAAATTCGAGCACGGCAAGGTCTACGCCGAGAACTTCGACGGCATCGGCCTGCTGCGCGACATCGAGCATAACCTTCAGGTGCCCTTGGCTGGCCGCAACGTGCTGGTGCTGGGCGCTGGCGGGGCGGTGCGCGGTGCGTTGCTGCCGTTCCTGGCGGCAGGGCCCGCGCGGCTGGTGATCGCCAATCGCGACCAGGCCAAAGCGCAGGCGCTGGCGGCTGAGGTGAAGGATGAGCGCGTGCAGGTTGTCAGCTATGAGGCGCTGGCGGGGCAGCGCTTCGACCTGGTCGTCAACGCCACCTCGGCGAGCCTCACCGGCGAGCTGCCGCCGGTGCCTGTCGACGTGTTCGCCACCGCCCAACTGGCTTATGAGCTGGCGTATGGAAAAGGGCTGACGCCGTTCCTGGCGCTGGCCCGGGAGGCTGCGGTGGCGCGCCTTGCCGATGGTGTTGGCATGTTGGTGGAGCAAGCCGCCGAGGCGTTCGAATGGTGGCGGGGCGTGCGCCCCGAAACCCGCCCGGTCATCGACCGCCTGACCGTACCACTGCAATGAGGCCTTGACGGTTACCGTTTGCGTGCACCGTTTGCTGGGTTATCGGCGACCTTGCAGCCCAGCGCAACGCCACTGCCGCTACCGCCGCGGCCAGGCCAACATGGCCGAGGCTCTCAACGGTATCCTTGCAAGCCAGGGCGCAAGCTCGGGAAGCAGACGACGCGGTCGACCGGGCGGGCCTCTTCCCGAGCTCCGCCCGGTCCCACAGGGTTGTGGAGAGGCGGGTGAATGGGGCGGTGGCTAACGGTGGCGCACGTGCTGTTGTGGGACCGGGCGCAAGCTCGGGAAGCAGACGACGGGGTCGATGTGACGAGGGTGGTAGCGCGCCACGTCGGCCATGGCTCGGCGTGTGCCCTTTAGCATGGGCTGTGCAGGCAACCTTGATGTTGCGGGTAGGCAACGGTGCTGTATCAGCCATACTAGGCGCTTTCCTTTCAGCCAGGCGCATCGATGTCCAGCTTGCCCGAACCCGTCTCGTCTTCGTTGTCACCCATGCGCCGCGGCCGCAGGCTGTTGCGTTCGCGCTGGCGAGGCGGGCGCCAGCAGTTGGCGTTCTGGGTCGGAGCGCTGTTGGTCGGGCTGGTGGCGCTGGCCTTCGCCTGGCTGGCTGACCAGTCGTTCGCGCTGTTTCAACGGCTGCTCGGCAGCGCCGCCTGGCTGCCGCTGCTGATAACGCCCCTGGGGTTCGCCACGCTGGCCTGGGCGACACAGCGCTGGTTCGCGGGCGCCAAGGGCAGCGGTATTCCCCAGGTGATCGCGGCGCTGGAAACGCCCTCAAGGGGGTTGCGCGCGCAGGTGCTGGCGCTGCCACTGGCGGCGGCGCGCATGTGTCTCACCTTGGGCGCCTTGCTGGTGGGCGGCTCGGTAGGGCGTGAAGGGCCCACGGTGCACGTGGGGGCGGCCGTGTTGCATGCCTTCGGTACCCGCCTTGGCCTGCATGGCCGTCGCACCGTGGCGGGGCTGATTCTGGCAGGGGGCGCGGCGGGCATCGCCGCGGCGTTCAACACGCCGCTGGCCGGCGTGGTGTTCGCCATCGAGGAATTGAGCCGCACGTTCGAGCAGCGCTTCAGTGGCCTGGTACTCACGGCCGTGCTGATTGGCGGTGCGGTGACCCTGGGGCTGATGGGCCACTATTCCTACTTCGGTGAGGTCGGTGGGCACTTGCCGGTGGGGTGGGGGTGGGGTGAGGTACCGGCGTGTGCGCTGCTGGGCGGTGTGCTGGGGGGCGTGTACGTCAAACTGGTACTGCCTTCACGGCGTGGCTGGATCGGTCGCCTGTGCGCCCTGCGTGACCGCACTCCCGTGCGCTTCGCCGGTGCCTGCGGGCTGGCGCTGGCGCTGCTGGGGCTGGCGTCCGGCAACCATGTGTTCGGTACCGGTTACCAGGAGACTCATGCGTTGCTGGAGGGCCAACCGGTAACCGACGGCAGCTTCCTGTTGTGGAAGTTTCTGGCCAATGTGGTGTCTTACCTGGCGGGTATTCCCGGGGGGCTGTTTTCGCCTTCGCTGAGCATCGGGGCTGCGTTCGCACCGCTGCTCGCCTGGTTGCCGGGCTTCAACCTGCAGACCTGTGCGCTGTTGGGGATGGGTGCCTATCTGGCGGGCGTCACCCGTTCGCCCCTGACCGCTTCGGTGATCGTGCTGGAACTGTCACACAGCCCGGACCTTGCCATCCCCATGCTCGCGACCAGTTTGATGGCGGCGGCGATTTCCGGCTGGATCGCGCCTGTGTCGTTGTACCACGCGCTGGCCCACCAGTTCCTCGACAGGCTCGCCCCGGCCAAGGCGTGACGACCCGCATTGGGGCGCATGGGGTGTCGCTGCGCCGCAATGTTGCACTCTTGCGCTGCGCAATGGTCAGTTTTTCTCCTTGCCCGGCTCCCGGCAAACCGCACCTGCAGGGCCCTGGCACGGGTTTCATGAAGCAAAGGGCAGGGCTGGCAAGCATTCTGCAATAGCTGACCAGTTGATCAGTTTTTAGAGTGCCTCGCCATGTCATTGCCTACTTCGTTTTCCCGTTCCCTGGATATTGTCATCATCGGTGCCGGCATTGGTGGTTTGTCCGCCGGCATCGCCTTGCAGCAAGGCGGTCATCGCGTACGCTTGTTCGATCGGGTAGCGGAATTGACCCCCGCAGGTGCTGCCATTTCGATCTGGCCCAACGGCGTCAACGTTCTTGAGAAACTCGGCCTGGGGGCGGCGATCAAGGCCGCCAGCGGCCAGATGACGTCCATGAGCTACAGCACCGCCGCGGGCGAACTCTTGACCCGTTTCAGTCTGCAGCCGTTGTACGACGCGGTCGACCAGCGTGCCTGCCCCATTGCCCGCACCGCCCTGCAGGCGATTCTGCTGCAGGCTTGTGGCCCTGAAAATGTCACCTTGGGCGTAACCTGCGAAGCCGTCGAAGCCTTGGCCGATGGGGTGCAGTTGCTGTTCTCGGATGGCCAGCGTATCAAGGCCGACCTGGTGGTGGCGGCTGACGGCACCCATTCGCAGTTGCGCAACCAGGTGGCGGGTGCGCCGGTGGCGCGGGAGTACTGCGGGTATGTCAATTGGAATGGCCGAATCGACGCTGCCGAAGACCTGGCGGCGGTCGAGGAGTGGACGCAGTTCGTGGGCGAGCACAAGCGCGTGTCGTTGATGCCCATGGGCAACGGGCAGTTGTATTTCTTCTTCGACGTGCCGCTGCCGGCCGGCACAGCGAACGTGCGGGATAGCTACCGTGATGAACTGCGGGCCCATTTCCGCGGGTGGGCGCCGGCCGTGCAGCGGTTGATCGAGCGGCTCGACACCCGGATCGTCAGCCGCGTGGAAATCCACGACATGGCCCCCATTTCCAGCTTCGTCAACGGCCGCGTGGTGTTGCTGGGCGACGCCGCGCACCCCATGGCGCCGGACCTGGGGCAGGGTGGGTGCCAGGCCCTGGAAGATGCCTGGGCACTGGCGCGCTGCCTGGAGCGCGACGCCCCCGACCTGGCTGCCGCCCTGGCACGTTACGACGCGGCACGGGTCGAACGTACGGCGCAGATCATGCAGCGTGCCCGCGCCCGAGCAGGGGTCACCCATGGGCATGACCCGCGCCAGACCGAAAACTGGTATCAGGAACTGGCCGAGGAAACCGGCGAGCGGGTGATTGCCGGGTTGGTCAAGACCGCGGTGGGGGGTGGTGAGTTGCTCGTGTAGTCAAGCTGCAACCGGCGTACATCAAGGTTGCTCGATCATCATCACCGCCATGGTGTCGGGCTCCAGTGCCTCGAACACGTGCGCCTCCTGGGCTGAGTAGCTCATGTAATCCCCCGCATTCAGCACCACCGGTGCCTGCGCCGGGCCGACCCTGGCCCGGCCGCTGCACAGCAGCACATGCTCCAGGGTGCCTGCCGGGTGCGGCTGCGACAGTTTTGCCTGGCCAGGCTGCACCTTCAGCCGGTAGAGGTCGCGGCGCACGCCTGGCGGGCAGTCGGCCAGCAACGTGGCGGCGTAATGGCCGTGCTCGGCATACGCCGTTTGCCCTTCGGTCGCCCGGATCACCCGCACCTGCTGCGGCGGCTGCTCGAAGAAACGCGTCACCGGCAACCCCATGGCGACGGCCAGCGCCCACAAAGTCTCGATGCTTGGGTTCCCCAGCCCGGCTTCCAGTTGCGACAAGGTGGACTTGGCAATGCTCGCGCGTTTGGCCAATTCCGTGACGGACAGGTTGGCCAGTTGCCGCTCGCGCTTGATGGCCAAGGCGAGCAGGTCAATGGGCCGGGGCCGTTCTGCGTGTGGATCGTTCGTTAAATCATTCATTTGTTCGCCAAAAAATCCTTAAAAAGGTTGACCTGCCCTGTTAACAGAATCAGCATATCGTCCGAATGTTCATTTTATCGGTCTTATGCAGCAATAAGGAAGGTGTGCGTGGTCAACGCTCAATACCGGGGTGCCCTGGAAATGGTCGCCGCCATGGTGATCTCCGGCACAGTGGGCTGGTTCGTGTTGTTGTCGGGGCAGTCAGCCACGGCCGTGGTGTTCTGGCGCTGTGTGTTCGGTGCGCTCGCCCTGCTGGTCGCGTGTGGCCTGCTGGGTGTGTTCAAGCGCGGCTGCGTCAGTGGCGCCCAGTTGGCCTGGATGAGTGTGGGTGGCGTCGCGCTGGTGCTCAACTGGGTACTGCTGTTCAGTGCCTACCGGCATGCCACGATTGCGATCGCCACCGTGGTCTACCACACCCAACCGTTCATGCTGGTGGCACTGGGTGTGATGTTTCTGGGGGAGCGTTTTTCTGTCGCCAGAAGCCTCTGGCTGGCGCTCGCGTTCGTGGGGCTGGTGCTGATCGTGTCAGGGCAGATGAGCGGCTCGGCCATCGCCCCGGACTACCTGCTCGGTGTCGCGCTGGCCCTCGGTTCAGCATTTTTCTACGCCCTGGCGGCGCTGATCGCCAAGCGGCTGAAGGCGGTGCCTGCTCACCTGATCGTACTGGTGCAGATGATCGTGGGCGTGGTGGTGCTGGCCCCCTTCACGGATTTCTCCACCATCGTGCAGCCCGGCGGGCAATGGCGTTTCCTGGTGATCATTGGCGTGGTGCACACCGGTGTGATGTCCACCCTGCTGTACAGCGCCATTCAGAAGCTGCCGACACCCGTGGTTGGGGCGCTGTCATTCATCTACCCGGTGGTGGCCATTCTGGTGGACTGGGTTGCATTTTCCCACCCCTTGAGCCTGCCGCAACTGGCGGGGACGGTGTCGATTCTGCTGGCGGCGTGGGGGATGAACGTTGATTGGGGTCAAGTGCGGGCCCACGCAGGGCGCCCATAATAAAGGCCAATGAGGGGGCTGATAATTCTCATTTTTTCTTGCTGTATTGCGGCCCTCTGCTAAGACTCTTTGAGTCGATGTTTCCATGAGGTCAACGGAATGCCAGCCATCAAGAAAATGAGCGTCGTGCAGCTGACCATGCTGACCGCCGTGAACATGCTCGGTTCAGGCATCGTTTTATTACCCACCAAGTTAGCCGAGGTCGGTGGTATATCGATTTTGTCCTGGTTGGTGACGGCCACGGGGTCGCTGGCCCTGGCCTACGCCTTCGCCCGCTGCGGCATGCTCAGCCGAAAGACCGGGGGCATGGGCGGTTATGCCGAATATACGTTCGGCAAGGCCGGCAACTACATCACCAACTACACGTATGGCCTTTCGCTACTTATTGCCAATGTGGCGATCAGTATTACAGCGGTGGGTTATATACAGACACTGTTCGATATCAAGTTGGACTCCCTGCAAGTAGGCCTGGCAACTATCGCGTTGCTGTGGATTACCACGTTCGCCAACTTCGGGGGCGCAAACATTACCGGCAAAATAGGGGCGATCACGGTCTGGGGCGTGATCGCCCCCGTGGTGCTGGTGTCCACCATCGGCTGGTTCTGGTTCGACAGCAGCACCTATGCTGCCGGCTGGAACCCTCACGACCGTGGCTGGTTCGACGCTGCCGGCGCCTCGGTGGCCATTACCCTGTGGGCGTTCCTGGGCCTGGAGTCGGCGTGCGCCAACGGCGACGCGGTGGAAAACCCCGAGAAGAACGTGCCCATCGCGGTACTGGGCGGCACCCTGGGGGCGGCGGTGATCTACATCGTGTCCACCAACGTCATCGCCGGTATCGTCGACAACGCTGCGCTGGTGTCGTCCACCGCGCCGTTCGGCCTGGTCTTCGCCAAGATGTTCAACCCGGCCATCGGCAACCTGGTGATGGGCCTGATGGTGCTGGCCTGCATTGGCTCGCTGCTGGGCTGGCAGTTCACGGTGGCCCAGGTGTTCAAGAGTTCGGCGGACACGGGCTATTTCCTGCCGATCTTTGCCAAGGCCAACAAGCATGGCGTGCCGATCATCAGCATGCTGATTCTACTGGCGATCCAGACGGCCCTGGGTCTGCTGACCATCAGCCCGGACCTGTCCAAACAGTTCGACACATTGGTGAACCTGGCGGTGGTTACCAACCTGGTGCCGTACATCCTCTCCATGGCCACGCTGATGACGCTGCAGAGCATCTCCAACGTGCCGCCACGCAAGGCCATGATCACCAATATCGTCGCTGGCATCGCCGCGGCCTACAGCTACCTGGCGCTCTACAGTTCCGGGGCCCAGGCGCTGATGCTCGGCGGGGTGGCGACCATTGTCGGCTATACCCTGTTCGGCTTCGTCAACACTCGGCTGATCCGCCTTGAAGCGCTGAACAACAGCGTGCCCACCCAGACCGTGGCGGCCCAGCACATCGTCGGCCAGCCCATACCGGTCAATGACCTGAACGCTGGCGCCCCGCACAACCGCACACTGGAGGTGACCCCATGACCGAATACAGACACCTGCTGGGCATGCTGGCCCTGCTGGTCAGCCCGCCGCCGGACAAACGCAGCGTCTTTGGCCGTGCCCTCAACCAGTTGATCAGCGACGTCGAGGAGCGTTCCATCAGTGTGCTGGTGTCCGAGACCCTCAGCGACGCCACGTCCATTCTCAGTACCGACCCGGCCATCCAGTGCGTGCTGCTGAGCTGGGAGATGGACACCAGCGAAGGCCACCAGGCCTGCATCAACCTGTTGACCGCGCTTCGCGAGCGCAACACCCGGGTGCCGGTGTTCCTGATCAGCGACCGCAGCACGGCGTCCAACGTACCGCTGATCGTGATGCAGCATGCCGACGACTTCATCTGGCTGCCCGAGGACACCAGCCGCTTTCTCAGCGGGCGCATCCTGGCGGCCATCGAGCGCTATCGCCAGGCGGTGCTGCCACCGATGTTCGGCGCCTTGCTGAAATTCGCCCGCAGCTACGAGTACTCGTGGCATACCCCGGGGCATGCCGGTGGCACGGCCTTTCTGAAAAGCACCGCGGGCCGGGCGTTCTACGAATTCTTCGGGGAAAACCTGCTGCGCTCGGACCTGTCCATCTCGGTGGGCGAGCTGGGTTCGCTGCTCGACCACAGTGGCCCCATAGGGCAGGGCGAGCGGTATGCCGCGAAGGTGTTCGGCGCCCATCGTACCTACTACGTCACCAACGGTTCATCGATGTCCAACCGGGTCATCCTGATGGCCAGCGTCACCCGTGACCAGATCGCTCTGTGCGACCGCAACTGCCACAAGTCCGCCGAACACGCCATGACCTTGTCGGGTGCCATTCCGACCTACCTGGTGCCCACGCGCAACCGCTACGGCATCATCGGCCCGATCCTGCCCCAGACCCTCAGTGCCGAGGGGGTCAAGCGCGCCATCGCCGAGAATCCGCTGGTGCACAGCGGTATCGACCCCACGCCCGTGCACGCCATCGTCACCAACTCCACCTACGATGGCCTGACCTACAACGTGACCCGCGTCGAAGACCTGCTGGGCCAGAGCGTCGACCGCCTGCACTTCGACGAAGCCTGGTACGGTTATGCGCGGTTCAACCCGTTGTACCGTGACCGCTTCGCCATGCACGGCAGCCCGGCCGACCATGACGCCGCGCGGCCGACGGTGTTCGCCACCCAATCCACGCACAAGCTGCTGGCGGCGCTGTCCCAGGCCTCGATGATCCATGTGCGTGATGGCCGCAACCCCATTCCCCATGGGCGCTTCAACGAGTCGTTCATGATGCACGCCTCGACCTCGCCCAACTACGCCATCATGGCCTCGTGCGACGTCAGTTCGGCGATGATGGAGCAGCCCACCGGGCAGATCCTCACCACGGAGTCCATCGAGGAGGCCATCGCTTTCCGCCAGGTCATTTCGCGCATGCACAGCGAGATGCTTGCCAGTGACGATTGGTTCTTCTCGTGCTGGCAGCCCCCGTCGGTCAAGGTCGGCGCCCTGGACGTGCCGTTCCACGAGGTGGACCCCGGCCTGCTCAAGACCGAGCCAAGCTGCTGGGTACTGCACCCCAATGCCGTATGGCACGGTTTCGGCGACATTGAAGACGGCTACTGCATGCTCGACCCGATCAAGGTCTCGGTGCTGAGCCCCGGCATGGGCGATGACGGCAACCTGCTCGACCGTGGCATACCGGCGTGCGTGCTGTCCGCGTACCTGGGGCGCCAGGGCATCGTGGTGGAGAAGACCACCGACTTCACCATCCTGTTCCTGTTTTCCATCGGCATCACCAAGGGCAAGTGGGGCACCCTGGTCAACGCCTTGCTGGACTTCAAACGCGACTACGACAGCAACCTGGAGTTGGAACTGTGCCTGCCTGACCTGCTCGCCGCGAACCAGCAGCGCTATGCCGGCATGGGCCTGAAGGACCTGGCGGACGAGATCTTCGCCGCCATGAAACAGCACAAGACCACGGCAGCCATGGCGCAGGCTTTCGGTACCCTGCCCGAGGCAGTGTTCAGCCCGGTGCAGGCCTACGAAAAACTGGTGAAAAACGAAGTGGAGCTGATCACCCTGGAACAGGCCGCGGGGCGCATCGCGGCCACCGGGATCGTGCCGTACCCGCCGGGCATTCCCTTGCTGATGCCGGGTGAAAAGGCCGGGGCGATCGAGGGGCCATTGTTGGCGTATCTGCGGGCCCTGGAAGCCTTCGACCGCTCGTTTCCAGGCTTCACCCACGACACCCATGGCATCGAGAATGTAGACGGGGTGTACCACCTGCTGGTACTGAAATAGCGGCCCCGTCCCGGCCGTGCACGTCATGTGCGTGACGCGGCCAGGGCTGCCGCAGGCTGCAAGGCGTCGACGCTGCGCATGGGCGGCTGGCTCTGAGTGACAGCGGTTGCTCAGGGGGCAGTTGTGCGGCAAAACAATGCTAGCGCTCTATCAACCCCCAACTGCGCGCCTCGTAAATGGCCTCGGCCTTGGAGCGCACGCCCAGTTTCTTGTACACACGGCGCACGAAGGTCAGCACGGTATGGCGCGATATGGCCATCAGACCGGCGATTTCTTCGGCGGTGAAGCCTTTGGTGAGGTACTCCAGTACTTCCTGTTCGCGCGGTGAAACCAACGGGCGCGGCGCGTCGGCACGGGGGCGCATGCGTTGCACGAGCTGGCGTGCGATCTGCGGGCTGAGCGGGCTGCCACCGGCGCGCAGGCTACGAATGTCGGCGACGATGCAGGCCCGGGTGTCGCCCTTGAGCCGGTAACCCGATGCCCCCGCCTGCAGGGCGCGCATCACGTGCGCTTCATCGCCGAGGGCCGTGGTGACCATGATCTCGCACGCCGGCCACTGTTGCTGCGCTGCCTGGATCACGTCCATGCCGGGGCCATCGGGCAGCGTCAGCTCCACCAGCAGAACGTGCGCGGCGGGCCCTTCGAGCATTGCCAGCCCGGCGGCACGGCTGCCCGCTACCGCCACCATGCGCATGTCGGGCAGGGCGGCCAGGCGGGTAAGCAAAGCGTCTTGAAGCAGGGCATCGCCTTCGACCATCGCGATGCGAATGGGCGGGCGGGCTGGAGCGGCTCGCATGGGGTACCAGGCCGTGAGGCATGTCAGGCAAAAAGGAGCTGGAGATTGCCATACCTGCCCAGGCCGCTCCATGGCCGTTGGTCGCACCGCTTCAGGGCAGTTGGACGCCCTGGTCGTACGGCGTTTGCAGGTCGCGCTCAGGCAGCTCCCAGATGATCAGGGCAGGGGGTGTCCGGGTGAAGGCAGGGCTGCCGAAATAGGCCTTGGCCGCCCCGGAAAACTCGCCGCCGTCCTTGGCGAAACTGCCGACTGGCGCGTTCAGCGCATGCTGCAGAAAACCGAGAAAGTTCGAGTTATGGGAAAACGAGGTGCCGATCAGCGCCGTGTTCGGCAGGTGGTCGTCGCCGAACAGGTCGTCGAGGTTGTCGCCGCTGGCCTGGGCGCTGGCGCTGGCCTGTGTGGCGGCGACGTATTCGGGCCGCGGTTGCAGCGACACAGGCAGCCCGTCGATGCCTGCCAGGTGCACCAGATCGCCGGGGCGTCGGGCGTTGGCCTGGGGCATGAGGTCGAACGCCTGTTGCGGCGTGGGCTTGAAGCCGATGCCCTGGACTGCCTGGGCCACGCGCTCGGCAGCGGCGCGGGCACCGGCCTCGCTCCAGTGGGTGTCGGTGCGCAGGTAAGCGGCGTCGCCCAACGGGTGCAGGGCCGGGGTCAGGTCCACGGCGGCGATGCCAGCGGCTTGCAGCACCGCCAGCCACTCGACGATGCGCGGTGCCAGCGAGGCCGGACGGGCCAACGTACACAACTGGCGGGCGGCAATGCGGCTCTTGTCCGGAACCACGGCCACCAGTAAACGGATGCCGCGCTTGGCCAGCGCCTGCTGCAAGCTGACCACTGCCTGTGCCTTGGCCCGGGCGTTGGCCATGGCGGCCGGGTTCAGGCGCAGCTCATCGGTCAGGAACAGCCAGCCAGGGCAGCCCTGGCGCACCCGAGGGCCCAGGTCGCCGAACAGCAGCCAGCTGGCGTCGCGCTCCAGGGTCGCCGCTTGGCTGGGCACCGGGGCATTGGACAAGGTCTTGGCGAACCGGTGGGTGATATCGCCCTGCAGCACTTGATCGCGCGTCGCCACGTCAGGCAGAAACGGCGTCGAGCCCTTGATCAGCAACCAGGCGCACGACGCCGCGGCCACGACAAAGAACAGGACCATGACCACGCCGGCCAGGGGCGCGGCCCGCTGTGCCAGGGCGGTGGGGGGCGTGGGGGCGGTGGACGGGGAGTGCGTGGGCTGGGTCATCAGAATTGGAAGTACAAGAACGGCACGGCTTCCCGGCTGGCGATCAAACAGAACGACAGCACGAACCCGAGCACGGGCCAAAGGGCGGCAGCCAGCGCAAACAATGCGTTGCCTGCCAGTCGACGCTCACAACGCGCTTGCAGCAAAGGGGCCAGGATGCACACCACGCCCAGCAGCGCCGCCAGGCCGTGCACCGGGCGCAGGGTCACGGCCATGGCTTCACCGAGCGCCACGCCGTGCTGGCCGAACTGGCCGGCGTACAGGTCCACGGCGGTGGCGAAGTCGGGCGCGCGGAACAGCGTCCAGGCCAGGCACACGAATAGCAGCGTACCGGTGTGCGCGGCCCACGCCGGAACCGCCGGCAGCCGCGAGCGCGACCAGGCGCGGTCCAGGCACAGCGCCACACCGTGGGCCGAACCCCATAGCAGGTAGTTCCAGCTGTCACCCCCATGCCAGAGCCCGGCGATAGCCATGGTCAGGAACAGATTGCGGTAGGTTTTCCACGCGCCTTTGCGGTTGCCGCCCAAGGCGATGTAGAGGTAGTCGCGCAGCCAGCTGGACAGTGACAAGTGCCAGCGGCGCCAGAAATCCTGGATGCTGCTGGCCAGGTAGGGCCGGTTGAAATTCTCCGGGAAATGGAAGCCCAGCATCAGGCCCAGGCCGATAGCCATGGCGCTGTAACCGGCAAAATCGAAGAACAGTTGCAGCGAGTACGCCAGGCAGCCGGCCCAGGCATCCACCAACGATGGCTGATGCAGGTGAAAAGCCACGTCCACCAGCGGCGACAAGGTATCGGCCACCAGCACTTTCATGCTCAGGCCGATCATGAAACGCCGTGCGCCGAGGGAAAAGTTCTGCCAGTTGAAGTAGCGCTGGTTCAGCTCCCGGCGCACCCAATCATAGCGAATGATGGGCCCGGCGATGGAGTGCCCAAACATGGAAATGTACGTGGCGAAGTTGATGAAACTGCGCTCCACCGGCACCACGCGGCGGTGTACGTCCACCAGATAGGAAATGGCCTGCAACACGATGAACGACAAACCCGCGGGCAGCGCCACCCGTTGCCAGGCCATGGGCAGGGCGCCGTGGTGGGTGAGCAGGTCATTCCAGGTGGCGGCCAGGATGTTGGCGTATTTGTACCAGCACAACACGGCGGTGTTGATCACGATGAGGCCGACCAACCGCCGCACACGTTCGCGCCCCCCCTCCTGGGCGCGGTCCACCAGCAGGCCGCCGACCCACGCCAGCACGGTAAGGGCCATGTGCAGGAACAGGAACAGCGGGCTCAGCCAACCATAGAACAACCAACTACCCACCAGCAGGATGACGTTGCGCCACGCCGGCCGCGCCAGGGTGTACACCAGCAGGAAGGCCGGCAGGAACAGTGTCAGAAACTCGAGCGAGGCAAAAACCATGGTGGCGCGGGTTTCCCTTCAGTTGGCGACGCTGTCGGTGACAGCGACCAGGCGCGGGCCGCCAGGCGAGGGTAGCAGCAGCAGGCTGTAGCGCTTGTTGGCCTGCAGCGGGCCGATTTCCAGCGCCGCGCCGACGTTGGCCCCGGCGCACACCAGTTGCACGGCCAGTTGCGCGCGCGGGTTCAGTTCCTGGCGGCGCGGGTTGCCGGCGGGGGCTTTCTGGAACAGGTCGAGGTCCTTGCCGGCCACGTTCACCTTGGCGTCGGAGCACTGGGCATCGGCATTGAAGAAGGCCAGCGAGGCCTTGAGCTGGTTCGGCAGGTCGAACGGTTCGGTGACCACCTGTTGCTCAATGCCACCGCCGGCGGCCGGCAGGGCGAACACCGTGGCGAAGTCCCCCGGTGCCACGGTCACGGCCAGCGGTACCTGACGGCCATCGCGGCTCAGGGTGCCTTTGGCAGTCTTGCCGCCGGGCACGGCGATGAAGTCGGAGGCAACTTTGTCGCCGGCCAGGCTCAGGGTCGCCTTGGCGCCGTCCGGCGTCAGCAGCAGCGGGCTGGCACTGACGTTGACCAGGCGCAGGTACGCCGAGTCCTGGGCAGGCCCGGTGGGGTACAGGGGGATTTCGGCGCTCACGGCGCCCGTGCTCAGGGCCAGGCCGGCGATGATGAAAGCCAGGCGCATCACGGTTTGGCCCCCACGGCGCTGGCCGGCAGTTCACTGATGGACTTGCCGATGGCGGCCGCCCACGACTTGTAGCCGGCGATGGTGAAGTGCTGGCCGTCGGAGGTGATCCACTCGCCCGGTTTGGAGAAATGGGTGGAGTCGATGTAGGTGCACGGCGCGACCATGTTGGCCAGCGTGCCGGCCACCAGTTGGGTGCGCACCTGGTTCTTGCCGTAGGTGTTCTCGTAGATGTTGCTGCCGTTGGCCTTGCCCCAGGCTGGCCCTACCCACACGCACTTGGCGCCCGTGTCGGCGATCTGCCGGGTCAGGGCGGTGACGCTCTGGTACGCCCATACCTTGGGGAACGGCGTGGTCTTGTAGGAGGCCATGGTGTCACCCATGATCAGCACTACCACGTCGGGCTTGTCCTTGGCGATCACGTCCTTGATGGGCTGGGTGTCCATGGTGCCGCGGCTCATCACCTTGATCTTTTCGCCCGGCTCGCGGGTAGCGCCGCAGTCCAGCTTGAGCTTGGGGGTTACCCAGTCGGCCGGGTTGGCACCGCACGCGCCGATGGCGTGCACCGTGGCACCTTGCTGGGTGAGGTTGTCGTAGAGCGGGTTCATCAGCGAGTCGGGAAAGCTCATGTGGCTTTCGCCGATCACGAGTAAGGTCAAACCAGCCAGTACGGAAGCAGCCATGAAAAAGTCCTCGTTGAATCAATTCGAATAAGGGGAGGCGAAAGGGCTGACCGGCAGGTCCATGGCCCCGGTCATGTCTTCGACGGTGTAGCGCAGGTACAGGCCGGCCGTGACCTGGCGGTAGTCGCTGGCGTTGTCCGCCGCCAGCGCGGCGCCCAGCACGAAGTTCGAGGTCAGGCGGTACTCGCCCGCCGCGCTGACGTTGTAGCCGATGCCGGTACTGCTCTGGCTGTCGTAGCCCGACAGGCCCGCTGCCGTGGCCCGCGACTGCAGGCTGCTGTGGCCTGGGAACACATCGGCGCTGTCCTGGCCGATGTGCTGCACGCCCACCGAACCCTTGAGGCGATAGGTAAAACGCTCGCCGCGTTGTGCCCAGGTGACCGGCACGCCCAGTGCCAGGAACTGTTGCGGGCTGAAATAGCCGCCGTTGCCGTAGGTGTAGAAATTCTGGTTTTTCGAGTAGGTCAGCGCCGAGCCGCTCAGGCCCACGGTAAGAGTGCTGTCCGCCGCGTTGCGCAAATACCAGTACACGCCGCTGCCCAATTCGAAGCGGTTGTTGGACTCCACGTTGTTGCCCACCAGCTTGTGCGCCGAGCCGTAGCCGTACACGCCCACCTGCTGGTCGTCGTGGCTCAGCTCACCGCGTACGCCGTTGGCCGTCACGCCGCCCCATTTGTCACCGGTGCGCGAGTCGCGCGAGCCAGCGAACGAGGTGACGCTGTCGGTGACCACGCGCCGCGAGACGCTGACGCCGTAGCGGTAGTTGCCGTCGCCGGCAAACGGCCGGTTGACACTGATGCCGCCCACGGGGGTGCTGTAGATGAAACCCAGGGGGCTGACCCCGGCATCGGCCTTGATGCCTTCGTCCTTGTTGCGATAGGCCACGGACACGCCCACGCCATTGGCTTTCTGCGAGCCGACCGTGTCGGTGCCGCTGGCGCCGAAGCGCGCCACGGCATTGCTGCCCGGAGTGCCTGCGCTCAGGGACACCGGGGTAACACGCAGGGCAACGCTGTCGGTGCCATCGCCCACGGGCAGGGTGGCCTCCAGCGGGGCCTCGACATCGGTCAGTTTGCTCAGGCCTTTTTCGCCGTTGTTGCTGCGTACCGAGACGCCCTGGGTGACCGACGGGGTACGGTCTTGCAGAATATCGTTCAGCGCCACCTGGGCTGGGCTCAGGTCGGTGCGCGGCGCGGTGTCGTCGTCACGCGCATAGACGTTCTGGAACGGGTTGGCGGCCACGGTGGCGGCCGGTGTCGTCTTGCGGCTGGCCACCGCCGCAACGGTGTCAGTCGCGGCGCCGTCGGCGCCGTCCACCGGGGGCGGGATCAGGCTGTTGGTGGCCAGCACCGTGGCCTGGCGACGCTGCCCGGCCAGGCCGACGAAGGGGTTATCCGAGGCGACGGTTTTTTCCGCCGCCGGGGTATTGGCGACGTAGGGGGCAGTGGCGCGCTGGCTGGTCTCGATAGCCACCGCCTTGCGCAGCAACCGCGCCGCTTCGCCGCTCTGGCCAATGCCGCGATAGACGCGGGCTGCCGCTGTCAGGGTCTGGGGCACGCCCGGCTCCAGGGCCAGGGCCTTCTGCGCTGAGGTTTCGGCCAGGCTGAAGTCCCGGCCTTGCAAGGCGACATCTGCCAGGCCCAGTTGCAGCCGGGCGTTGTGCGGGTCACCCTGGATCAGCGGCTCATACAGCTGGCGGGCTTTTTCGACGTTGCCACTGGCGGCATACATGCGCGCCAGGGACGACACCGCCAGGCTGTCGTGGGGGCGCTGCTTGAGCGCCGGGGAGAGCATGTCATAGGCCGCCACCAGGTCGTTTTTCTCGCGCAGCTCATCGGCCTGCTTCACGCGGTACAGGTACACCAGGTCTTCATAGCGGCGGGTGGTGCTGTCGCTCATGGGCGTGCCCTGCAACTGGCGCAGGATGTCGCTGGCTTCGCTGTCATGGTCGGCCTTGAGCAGCACCCCGGCGTACAGCAGTTGCAGGTCCGGGGTGGCCGGGGTGTGCTCCATCAGCCCGGCCATCAGGCGCACGGCCTGGTCGGGGTTGCCGGCTTCGGCATACGCACTGGCCAGCACCGCCAGGCGCTCGGGCTTACCGCGGGCCAGGGGTTCGCAGCGCGCAAGCAAGGCCCAGGCATCCTGGCGCTGGCCGCGGCGGGCGATCTCGACGGCCATTTCAGTCTGTACATGCAGGCGCACGTCCACGTCCATCTCGTTCATGTCAGCGCTGCGGTCGGCGGCGGGAATGCGCGCGAGGGTGGCCTGGGCCTTGTTCCACTCACCCAGTTCGGCGGAGAGCAGGGTGCTGGTGTACAGGGCGTCAGGCTGGTTGGGCTGGCGCTTGAGCAGTTCATCGATCAGGTCGCGGGCCATCTGCACCTGGCCGTTGTGCAGGTACACCCGCGCCAGGGCAAAGCGTGTCCACGGGTTGCCGGGGTCGTCGGCCAGGGCTGCCTGGTAGGCCTTTTGCGCCCCGGCCCAGTCACCACGGCGCTGGGCCAGGCCTGCGAGCTGGGCGTTGCGCAAGGCACGGATGTGGATGGTCGGCGACAGGCGTGCCTGTTGCGACGGCGTCAGCTTGTCGATCAGGCGCAGGGCTTCGTCGGGCTTGCCATCGCGAGCCAGCGCGCCTATCAGGCCATTGAGGGCGTCGGGGTAATCCGGTGCGCTGGCCAGGACCTGACGGTACACGCTTTCGGCGGCCGGCAGTTGACCGGCCTGCACCAGCAAACCGGCACGGGCGGTCAAGCCTGCCGGGTCTGCAGGTTTGCGGGCGATGGCCTGTTCGATCAGCTCGCTGGCCTGGGCCAGTTGGCCGCTGCGCTGGGCGGCCGCAGCCTGGTCCAGCAACAGCCAGTAGCGAACATCGTCAAGGGCCGCTTTCCACTGACCGCCGCCAGACGCCTTGCTGGCCTGCGCCAGGTAGCTCTCGGCTTCACTCAGGCGCTTCTGGTGCTGACGCACGATGCCCATGCCGCCCAGGGCATCGAAGTCGCTGGGCGCGTCTTTCAGGCGTGCCTGGAATTCCTGCTCTGCCGTGTTCATGTCCTCGGCGTCCAGGGCCTTGAGGCCGCGGGCTACGTGCGGGTCGCGCTGCCAACCGATGCCGCCGCGGCCCTGGGCAATGCCCTTGGCCATCAGCGCGCGGATCTCCTCATCCTGGGGGTGGGCTTGCATGTATTGCTGGAACAGCGAGACCTGGTCGCGGTTGGGCGGCCCCAGCCACACCAGGGCAAAGCGCCAGGTTTCGTCGGCATTGCCGCCAATGTCCGGGTTATGGGACAGACGCGCCAGCGCCCGGATGCCTTCCGGGCGGCTGGCGGGGTTGCGGGCCAGGTGCAGGGCCAGCCACAGGTCCAGGATCTCGTCGTCCGGGCGTTCGCGACGCAGCCGCTCAAGGCCGACCCGCGCTTCTGGCCAGCCACCGGTGGCAAAGCCCAGCGTGTTGTAGTACTCGCGGGCAATCAAGCCCTGGGGCTGGCGACCGTTGAACAACTGGCGGTACAGGGCCACGGCCTTGTCGCGCTCGTCGGCGTCACTGGCTTCACGGGCTTGTTCCAGCCGTTGCTGCTGGTCATCCGGGCTCAGGGCGATGTCCTGCTCCAGTTGCAAGGCCTGGCGCGGCAAGGGGCTCAGCGCCTGCAGGCGTGCGAGGTAACCCTGGGCGGCGGGCAAGCGCTTGCGCTGCAATTCGATCAGGCCCAGGCCGTACAGGGCATCGGGTTGTTCGGGCGCCAGGGTCAGCACCTTGGTCCAGGCTTCCTGGGCGCGGTCAGGCTGGTTCTTGCCTTGCCAGTAGTAGCCTTGCTCGATCAGCAACGCCTGCGGGCTATTGGCCGGCGGTGGGGCTGCCAGGGCGGCGGTGGAGGCCAGGGCGGCGGTGGAGGCCAGGGCGGCGCAGATGGCCAGGGCTAGGGTTTGCTGGCGCATGCGGCCTCCCACGACACGGTGAGCGTGCCGTCTTGGTTGAACTGGTAACGATGCTCGGTCCATCCGAGGGAGAACAGGCTCAACATCACGTGGTAGTACTGCGGTTGCCGGTAGGCCGGGTCGGCCGGGTCACTGTAATGGGCGATGGCCTGGTCGACGACGCGCTGCTGCTGGTCAGCCAGTTGCCCCAGGCCCTTGGCGCGCAGGTAGGGCACCAGGGAAGCGGAATAGCCATACGGGCCCACGCCTTCGGTGGCGCCAGTGAGGATATTGGCTTTCTCCGGCGGCACCCCGGCCGAAGCCGTGGCCCGGGCCATGCCGTCCAGGTGTTCGAGCATGGGTTTGTACAGCGGGTCGGCAGGTGCGGTCAGCCCGGCCCACAGGTAGGTGCGGATAGCGTCATAGCTGCCCAGGGCATTGGAGAACGGGTCGACCACGAACAGGCCCTTGTTGAGACCGGTTGCGCGGTACGCCACCCAGTCCGGCACGAAGCCTGCGCGGTTGATGCCCTGGTCGGCGACCATCTTCGCGGTACTGTCGGCCACTGCTTTCCAGGGGCTCGCGGGCGACTCCCGGGTGAAGCGGCGCATCAGCGGGATAGGCGTGTAGCTGGCGTTGAAGCGCCACAGCGAGTCGGGGTGCTCGAAGCCCACGGGGCCGGGTAGCACCATCTTGCCCAAGCCGGGGATGTCACGGATCAGGGTGTGTTCGACGTTGGCCAGGATCAGCCGGGCATCGGCGCGGTAATGCGGCTTGTGCCACAGGCGGTCAGCTTCCAGCAGGGCGTAGGCGAACCACAGGTCGGCGTCAGTGGCCGAGTGTTTGTCCAGCACGCTCCAGGTGCCCGCCGGCCCCAGGCCCCATAGCCAGCCCGGCAGGTTCTGGCCCAGGTTGGCCCCGGCCATGTTGTCGCGGGTCCAGCGCCACAGGGCGTCGAAGGTGACCGGGTCGTTGGCCACCAGGGCGAAGAACATCCCGTAGGACTGGCCTTCGGAGCTGCTCTGGTTGGGGTCCATGCTGGAGCCGAGCATGCGCCCGTCCTTTTGCACGAAGCGCTGCACGTAGTCGTTCCACAGCGGCCAGTTCTGCGCGCTGCACGCCTGTGCCTGGGCAAGTCCGGGCAGCAGCGTGGCCAGCGCCAGCGCGGTCAGGGCAGCGCTTTTCATGACAGGCGCTTCTGGGCGCGCGAGCGCAGGAACAGGTACAGCAACACGCTCACCAGCAAGATGCCGAACACGGTCACCAGCAGCATCCACTGCAGGTTCTGCGACAGGGTCCACTGCACGCGCTTGAACAGGCTGAGGTCACCCACGTAGTACTGCTCGTCGGCCACCAGGGAGTTGATCTGGTTGCCGTGAACCACGGCCAGGCTGCCTTGCAGGGTGTCTTTGTACTGCTCGCCGCCGATCAGGGCATCGGTGGCATCGCTCAGGCCTTCCGGGCGGCCGCTGGCGATCACTACCACGCTGCGCTTGGCCGTGAGCGGGGACTCGAAGCCCGCCAGGTAGGTGTTGCTGTCCGGGCCGCTGTAGGTCACGGTAACGCGCGGCTTGCGCTGGTTGGCCTGTGGGTCGGGGCTGATCCAGTCACGCACGCGCAGGGCCAGGTCGGAGATGTTGAAGCGGTGGTTGCCGCCTTCGCCGTTGACGGGCAGGTGGTCGGCCCATTGGCTCAGCAGCGGCTGGTTGCCGCCGGAGGCCAGTACCAGCAGGTCTTTGTCGCGCACCGATTGCACGGCGTCGGCCTGCACCACGGTGACGGCGGTGGCGGGGTAGCCGGAGGACAGGCCCAGGCGCCCCAGCACGGTCAGGTAGGCGCTCCATTCGGCCGGACCGCTGTTGTCCGGCATCACCACGGCGCTCTGGGACAGGTCGGCCAGGCGCGTGAACGGAAAGCCGCTGTCGTTGAACACGCCCAGGTTCGGCAGGGCGATGTAGTGGTTGTAGCCGCTCAGGTCCAGGCTTGAATCCGGGTCGATCAGGCCGCGCATGTTGTCGATGATGATGTCACGGCATTGGCCCTGCTTCACGTAGTCGAACATGTAGCGCAACTGCAACTGGGAGCGCGCCGGCGCCAGGTCCAGCGGCAGGCGCACGATGGCTTCGCGGGGCAGGCTCTCGTCTTTCTTCAGCATGGCCAGCAGGTTATCGCCGCCGTCCAGGCTTTTCAGTGACGGCAGCGGCATGGACTTCATGAAACGGTCATTGAGGCTCACCAGCAGCGACGAGTTGGTCGACTCCTGCTGCGGGGTGTAGCGGTATTTCAGGTCCAGCGGCACACCGTTTTCGCGCCAGTTGAACAGGTCCGGCGGCAGGTGCAGGGGCACGGTGATGTAACCCGGGTTGTAGCCCGACACGCTGAGTTTCCGGGTGTCGATCAGTTCGCCCAGACGTACCGGGCGGTCGGACGGCAGCCAGTTTGGCGCATCGTACGGCTTGCGCGGGCTGAGCGCGTCCAGGTGGTCGATGACCACACTGTTGCCCACCAGCGCCTTGCTGCCCAGGGCTACGGCGTCGGCCGCGAGCTTGAGCTCTGCGGGGGTGCGGCCGGCCACGATCAGCACCTTGCCGTGGGGGTCGTTGGGGTTGGCCATCAGGGTGACGGTGGGGCCCTTCAACTCGCTCAGCCCAAGGCTGGCCAGCGAATGCGCGGCTTCCTGGCCCTCCACCAGCACGATGGCGCTGCCTTTTTGCGGGATCTCGCCTACGCTGCTGGTAAAGCGGGCTCCCCGGTAGCCTGCCAGCGCGCCGACCCACGACGACAAGGCGCCCGCGGCCTCCAGGGTGCCATTGCCCGGCGCCTTGGCGAACACGAACGGCAGGTTCACCTGGCTGGCGTCGCGGCGGTCGAAGAACGGCATCGGCAGAATCGACAGGTCGTCCTTGAGCGGCACCGGCGACACGCTGAGGCGCAGTTGCGAACTGCTGTTGATCTTGGCCCACAGACTGCTGTGTTGCGGGTCTTCGCACTCCATCGTGTAATGGCCGATGAACTGCAGGCGCAGGTGGTTGTACTCGGTGATCAACTGCGGGGCGATAGTGACCACTTGCTGCTGTGGCTTGCCCGCGCCGTCCTTGGGCAGCGCCAGGCTGGCAGCCACCTGGTCGTTGACCAGCACGTTGATCTGCGACAGGTCGGCCAGCAGGGCGGGCGAGTAGCTGTAGTCCAGCACCAGCGAGGCGCCGTTGACCACCTCGTCGGCGCGAACGCTGAAGTCGACACTGTCGGAGGATTCCACGCCCTGCAGGTTCATGGTTTCCAGATGGCCCAGTTGCTTGAGCGTGATATCACGGCTGTAGCTGCCGGCCACAGGCGTGGCATCGGCGGGCGTTGCTGCGCAAGCGTTGTGCACCACCGTGGCCAGGCACAGGACGGAGCAAGCCAGGCGCATGAAAGGGCGGCGCGAAGGGTGGGATTTCATGATCATGACTTGTCCAGATTGGAATCGAGCGCGAGCGAAGACGCGACGCGCGCCGTCGATGTGTCAGAGGGGCGGCTGATGAGGGCCTTGAGCAGTGCGACCATGCCCAGCAGCCCGATGGCGCTGACTTCACGCAGGGCCGACAGCGGGGTGTCGACCTTGCCACTGCCCCAGCTGGCGGCCCAGGTGTCGGCCCGCGAGAAAGTCATGCGCACCAGTTCACTTTGCTGGCGCAGGGTCAGCGGGTCGAAGCGCACGCCCACGTATTGGCCTTTGCTGAACACCACGGTGGTGTCGAACTCGGCGTGGGATATGCGTGCGGCGGCGTTGCGCGACAGCGTCACGCGCACCCGCTCACCGGCCTGGGCGGTCGTGCCGGCAGGCAATTTGAAGCCCAGGCCGTGCTGCGAGAAGTCCTGGGTGGTGCAGATCACTTCGTGACCGTTGGCCCATCGCACCTTCACCGGCAGCTCGGCGCGCACCCGCGGTTCGGAGCGTACCTGGCGGCTTTCACTGGCCACCGCTACCGCGGCGCTGATGATGATCAGGTTGTAGAGGGTCCAGGTGCCGTTGATCAGCACGGTGATGGCGGTATTCGGCGCGCCCCAGATCAACTGGTGAATGCCGAAGCCCAGGCCGATCAGGTTCAGCACCAGCAGCACGATGTACGGGCGTGCGAGTTTCCAGTCGAAGTATTCCCGGGCGATGATGCCGCCCTTGTCGGTGACGTTGAAGCCCCCGAAGGTGGGTTTGACCAGGGCCATCAGTACCGGCGGCATGATGTACCAGGCCAGTACCGTCTCGTACACCTCGTTCCAGAACGAATGGCGAAAGCGCCCCTGAATACGCGAGTTGGTCAGGTTGGAGTGAAACAGATGCGGCAGGGCGTAGGCAGTGATCATCAAGGCCGAGGCGTGGAAGATCTGCGCCCCGAAGATCAGGTACGCCAGGGGGGCTGTCAGGAACACCAGGCGCGGCAGGCCATAGAAAAAGTGCAGCATGGCGTTGGCATAGCACACGCGCTGGCCCAGCTTCAGACCCTTGCCGAGCAGTGGGTTGTCCACCCGGAAGATCTGCGCCATGCCGCGGGCCCAGCGGATGCGCTGGCTGATGTGCCGTGACAGGCTCTCGGTGGCCAGGCCCGCGGCCTGTGGAATGGCCAGGTACGCGGTGTTGTAGCCGGCGCGGTTGAGCTTGAGCGCGGTGTGGGCGTCCTCGGTGACCGTTTCCACGGCAACACCGCCTATTTCTTCCAGCGGCTTGCGGCGCAATATGGCGCACGAACCACAGAAGAAGGTGGCGTTCCATAGGTCATTGCCGTCCTGCACCAGGCCGTAGAACAACTCGCCTTCGTTGGGCACGGCACGGAAGGTGTTGAGATTCTTCTCGAACGGGTCGGGCGAAAAGAAGAAGTGCGGGGTTTGCAGCATCGCCAGTTTCGGGTCCTTGAGGAACCAGCCCATGCCGATCTGCAGGAAGGAGCGGGTGGGCACATGGTCGGCGTCGAACATGGCGATGTATTCGCCGTCGGTAGCCTTGAGTGCCTCGTTGAGGTTGCCGGCCTTGGCGTGGTCGTTGTTGTCACGGGTGATGTAGTTCACGCCGATGCTGTGGCACAGGCGCTTGAATTCATCGCGGCGGCCATCGTCCAGCACGTGGATGCGCAGCTTGTCCTTGGGCCAGTCCATCGCCTGGGCGGCGAAGATGCTCAGCTTCACGATGTTCAGCGCTTCGTTGTAGGTGGGGATGAACACGTCCACGGTCGGCCATTCGCTGGGCTCACCGGCCAGCAGTACTGGCTGGCGCCGCAAGGGCCAGGCGGTCTGCACGTATCCGAACAGCAGCACCACCAGCGCGTACAGCTCGGCGGCCATCAGGCCATAGCCGAACACCGAGTCCAGCCAGCCGTCGAACCCCAGGGTGTCGGCCAGGCGCCAGTAGGCGTAGCGCAGCGAGGCCACCAGCGACAGCACGATCAGCGCTAGCACCGGCAAGCGCCCCGGCAGGCGTTTGAGCAGCAGCGCCGAGAGGAAGCACAGGGCGGCGAACAGGCACTGGGTATACAGGTCCAGGGGCGCGCTGACGATGCTGACCAGCAGCAGCGCGGCGATGGCCGTGGTGCCCAGGATCAGCGTCCAGCGGGCCATGCCACGCCATTGGCGGAAGCGGCTCAGCCAACCGTTCAGGCGCAGTTCGGCGCGCCCCTTGAAGCCGGGCTTAGGGTGTGGGGCGTCGGTCATGGCATTCAGAGCTCTCGCGTGGTTTGCACTAGCAATTCACACAATGATTCGATGAGGTCGAGGGCATCTTGGCAGCCTCGGGTGTTTGGGGTATGCGCCAACGGATCGCGGTCGTACGCCAATGACTCGCTGAGGAAGTGATCCTGGCGAACCACCCCCAGCAGCGGCATGCCGGTTCTGTTCTTCAGTACCGCGCACATGTCGAGGCTGAACTGGCGGGACGTGTCCAGCTGGTTGATGACAAAGGTGCAGTGCGCTGGGGCTGGGCGTTGCAGGTAGGGGGCGAGCAGGCGGTCCATCTGGTCAAGGGAGGCATAGGACGCGGCTTCGGCGGTGGTCACGACCACCACCACGTCAGCCACTTCCAGGGCCTGGCTCAGGTACACCGAGGCGCCGGGGGGCGTGTCGATGATCACGGTGTCGTGCGCATTGAGGTCCAGGGCAGCCAGGTACCCGGCCAGCCACAGCGGGTCATTGGCCAGCCGTTGTTCAAAGGCTACGCGCTGAACGTCGTCGACCACGCCGTAGGCCAGGCAGTGGCTGCCACCGTAGCCCTCGCGCAGCAATTCACGGCCATGGCCGCCTGCGTTCTGGGCGATGCCCGGCCACTGCAGGGTACCGCCCACGTGCAGGCACAGGGCGTTCTGCGGTGACAGGTCCAGTGCCAGGGTGCGCCCGCCAGGCCGCTTGAGGGCATTGGCCAGCACGCCGGCCAAAGTACTCTTGCCGACCCCGCCCTGGGCCGACACCACGGCGACAACCCTGGCCTTGCCCAGGGGGGCGAAAGCCTGCGGTGCGCCACTGGCGGCCTCCAGGCGCTGGCGTTGCTGTTCGATTTCCTGCAGCAGGCGGCTCAGCGGCTGGCGGGCGGTGGTCGAAGGCGCTGGCGCCGGGGTGGGTGGCAGGGATTCTTCGTGGTATTCGAAAACAGACTCTATCTCCTGATAGTCGCCCACATGCGCGCCGAGTCTGTTGAACAAGTTCGCAATATCATCGGAATGGTGCATGGGTGAGCGTGCCTGCGTGCGGTTGGGTGCAAATGAACCATCAAGATCGTACAAACATTGAGCAGCACAAGAGATCAGTCCCAACGGGGTCTGACCAACAAGGTGAGGAATGAAATACAGGCTGCCTGAATGGTGGCAATATGCCTGCGTCAATGTTTTGTTGTCAAACGCTTTTGTTTTTTGATCATGTCAAATAAATGACATTTTAAGGGTAAGTCATTGATTCAAGGTGATTTTAAAAACGCAAAACCTTCGGTGTTTCTTGGGAAGCCTCTGCTGCGCCGTGAACGGATTTCGACGTAGACGGGCTGGGTGATTGCCGGGGTGCTGGTTAATTGACGCCAGAAAAAATGCAGCGATCTTCAGCGAATCGCCGGGAATGATACAGAGTTTGCAGGGAATGGGTATTGATCGGGTGAGGGGATCTGCGGCGACCTTGTCACTTGTTCTGGGGACAGCGCAGGGGTTGATATTGTTGTAGCGCGGCTGACTGCAGCAGGGCTGGGAGCGTAACTTGAAGGCGGCCGCGGCTCAGTCTCGCGGACGATACGCTTCAATCTGCAGGCGATGGGTAATCAGCGAGACCGCGTGCGTAGGCGAGATCAAGGCAGTGTCCAGGCAAAACGGAGCTTCATGCCATGGCTCATATTCATGTTCCAGCACGGACCGCCAGGTAGGCGGGGTGAGCCCGGGGACATCCGTGGTCCTGGTTTCCACCCGGCGCCGATGTTCCTGTGCATCGGAACAGATCACCTCGATGTCGAGCAACCGAGCACCCGCCTGCACGGCGATTTCGCGCCAGGCGTTCCGGCTTTCGAGGACGGGGTTGACACAATCAACGACCACCCTGTTGCCCAGGCGAAGGTTGGCCAGCGCCAGCTCGCAAGCGACCTGGTAGCCGCTGCGGCCCACGCCCTGGGCCAGCACGCCGGCGTTTCGCAGCGCCTGTTCGATTGTGTCGATGCGCAGGTACACGGCCCCCATGGCCGCCACGAGAGCCTTGGCGATGGTCGTTTTTCCGGTGCCGGGCAGGCCGCTGAAGACGATAAGCATGTAGGTCCTTTCAGTAGAAATCGTAATAGACCGTCCAGTCGCCCGAGGTTCTGCTTTTCCAGAACATCAGGCTGCCACTGTGCACCACGTTGAGGTTGATCTTGGCGTCCGAGGAAATCTGGAACACGAACTCGTAGTCCCCATCAGGCTCCACCCCCGATTGGCAGAACGAAGGGTAGCCGCCGATCTTGTGTTCGTAGGTGTGCGTCACCAGGAGAATTCCCCCGCTTGAGCCTCTATCGCTATATAGTTGCTTGTATAGCGATTTTTCTGAGGGATACAGGAGATAAAACCGTGAGTGTACAACCCAAGGAAGCCGTGGGCCCTGACTACAGCATTGACGCCATGCGCCACGCCCAGGCCATGACCTGGCGGGCCATCGAGCAGCTGTCACAGCGCATCAAGCCGGGCATGCTGGAGTCCGAAGCCTGCGCGCTGGGCAAGCAGGTGCTCCAGGACCTGGCCATGCAGCGCATCTGGCACCCGCTGCTGGTGCGCTTTGGTGCCAACACCCTCAAGACCTTCAAGCAGCGCTCCGACGGCGACCCGGTGCTGGGTGAGCACGATATCTTCTTCATCGACATGGGCGCTGTGTGGCAGGGCCATGAAGGCGACGCCGGGGAAACCTTCGTCACCGGCGACGACCCGGCCATGGCCGCTTGCGCCCAGGCCGCAAAGACGCTGTTCCAGCGCGTTGAAACGCAATGGCGCACCCAGCGCATGGCCGGGCCCGAGCTGTACCGTTATGCCGAGGAACAGGCGCAGGCCATGGGCTGGACGCTGAACCTGGACATCAAGGGCCACCGCGTCAGCGACTTTCCCCACGCTATTCACCGCGGCGGGGACCTGGGCGATTTCGAGCATTACCCGAACAAAGGGCTATGGATTCTGGAGATCCAGATCGCGCACCCGGACTTGCCTTATGGTGCCTTCTACGAAGATCTGCTTGCCTAGTCCGTCCAGGCGCCCGTAGCCGCCACTGCCCTTGTGGGGGCTGGCTAGCCAGCGCCAGAACAGCTCCCGCAGAGTGAAAGGAGTCAGCCCACCCCCATGAAGCTTTATGAAAACATCACCATCGGCAATTTCCTGTTTTCCCTTGGCTATTCGATTCGCGACAAACAACGGGGCCCGGAAGCCGCGGCCGCAGGCTCCATCAACCTGCTTCAGCAGACACCTGCCGACCAATTGCTGGGCGACGTGTTGCTGAACTTCAGCGGTGTTGCTCGTCTTCTCGAGTTCAAGGCCGGCGGCGCCAACCTGAGCAAGGAGCGCGGCAAACATGCCGGGCTCAGGAAGGTGATCGAAGACAGAGGGCTGTGCGAGCTGTCGCGTGAAGTGCACTGGTACGTTGAGACCAAGGCCACCACCGACACACTAGGGCTGCTGACAGTCCCCTATCTGGACGCATTTCCCAGGATCAGCCCGCAGGCAACGGGGCGGCTCGAGACCCTTGTGCAGTCGACTGCCGAAGCCATTGCTACCCGCAAAACCCGCTTCACTGGTGCGCAGATCAATCAATACCTGCTTGCCATCAAGACGGTGAGCGGCAAGGCAGCGTCAGGCTCCGGCGGCCTGCTGCTATTGGCCGAGCCAGGTGGCCTGCTGAAATTCGCCCCCATCGAGGATATGTTGGAGCTCAACATGATGCACAAGCAATGGGTAAAGGAACGGATCGCACACACCGAGCGAAGCCATCAACTGATGCTGCAAAAAGCCCAGGAGAAGGAACTCGCCATGCAGAGGTCCTTGGGCCGGGGGATGGGCCGGTGACGACGCCCATGACGGTTGCCGAGTACGAAACCTACGACGAAAAAATCCGCACCCAAGCAGAAGTGCTTACCTCGCTGCTCTCGGCTGGGCTGCAGACTCAAGATGCGTGTGACGCCGCCGTCCGGGCCCTGGGCAACCTTGAGCATGAAGTGCAGAAGCAGTTGTCTATCGCGAGAAAAGACCTCTCGGTCCTGGCGGATGCGACGGCCACGCGAGCCGCTAAACTGCTGGCCGAGAAATTCGAGGCGGCTGACGTGGCCGCCGCCAAGGCCGCGAAGCGCTACCAGCAGGCGGGGCGCCTGCTGGGGGTGAAAACGGTTGCCGTCATGATCGGGTCGCTGGCGGTCCTGTGCGCGGCTGCCTGGTTGTGGGTGGCGCCTTTGTTGCCCAGCCGGGCAGAGATCGAATTTCGGCGCGCACAGATCGTGGAGATGGAAGCAAAGGCCGCAGCCCTTGCCCGAAAGGGGGTCAATCTGGAATGGGTTGACTGCACGGTGGGGCGGTTGAAGAGAACGAGGCCGTGCTTGAGGTCCGATGGCATGGATTACTCATCACCCGGTAGCGACCTTCACTATGCGGTGCCTTACAGCTCGGGGCCCTGATCAGCCGTGCGCCCGAATTGCTTGCGGTAACAGCTCGGGCTGCTGTCCAGATGCTTGCGGAAGTGGTGCCGCAACGTGGCAGCGGTGCCGAAGCCGCATTGTTCGGCGATCAATGGCATGGGCAGGGCGCTGGTCTCCAGCAGTGCCTTGGCGCGCTCGAGCCTGACCCCCGGCACTGGGTGCCGTCGAACTGCTCGAGCAACTGCAACAGGCCAGGCGGGCACAGCGGGTAGCGTTCCAGAAGCCGGTGTACGTCTGCTGCCGAAGCGCCGTGCGCCAGTTGCAGTTGTTCAAGGTCATGGCCAGGCAAACGCGAACGCAGGCCGGCGAGGTAGGTGGTTGCCAGAGACATGCGGGGGGCCTTGGTAATGGGAGATCAGTGAGTGTCCTGATAGGCGTCGAGCGCTGAGCAATGGCGACATTTGAACAGGTACGCGGTAGGGCCACGGTCCTTGTGCAGTGCCGCAAAAAACACGTCCCACCGCGGCCCGTCCTGCAGGCCAGTCGACGCCTGCACGGCGCGGATAGCTTCGCTGCCCAACGCGAGAAGCTCGGCGTGGCCGACTTTGCCGATGAACTCGCAGGCGTCATCGCAATGGGCAAGCCACTGTTCCTGTTGCCAGCCGGCGAAGCCGGGGGTGCGCTGGCTCAGTTCGGTAATCACGGCATCATCCAGCGAGGCATCCGGCCCGATGCTGTCTTCGTCGATGAAGGTGGCACCCAGGCGGTGGTGGGCGCTGCCATCGGCAATGCACCAGGGGCAGATGCAGGCTTCGTACTCTTCGACCGCGTACACCGGGCCCACGTAAATGTAGCCACGGGCTTGCTGGCAGACGATGCAGGTGTTTGGGGAGAGTTGCAGTGCGCCGGTAGCGAGGGGGGCAGGGTGGTAGGTGAACGTGGGGAGGTTCATTGGATGTTCCGTTATCCAGAGGGGGCGTGTTCAGGTGGGGCGCAAGCATACAGCGTAGTGGGGGGAGGTTGTGGTTGAATTCTGACTTGCGCGGTGGTCGTAGTGGGTGGCATTTTGCTAATGTTCTGTTGTGTGGAGCGTTTATCCGCTGGTGAGTGCGATACGCATCGCTGGCCAATACTGTGCTTGTCCCCTGTTACCCGTAGCGTGCTGTAGAACCGCCACTTTCCTATCGTCCTGTGTAATGAGTATTCCTGCATGGATGCAACAATTGAAGCCGTAGAAACGTTTCTGTGTGACCCCACGCTCTCCGAGCTCTGCGAGATCCTGAAAATCGGCGACGATATTTTGGACGTGATTAACTTGAGCGAGAACCAGCACTCGGATTTTCTAGCCTGGCTATTTGACCCTCGAGAAGGGCATGGGCAAGGCGATCAGATCGTGCGGGACTTGCTGATTACCGCAAGACAGGCAGCCGTTGAATGTGGCTTGGATGGGCGAAGCACAACGTCTCGCTTTTTTGCCGAATGGCCGCCTTCGCGCATCCGTACAGCGAGCTTCGGCAGCGTCTTTACGGCTCGCGAGCTAGGGCTGAAAGCCACAGAACGCGTTGACTTGTTTGTGATCGATCCGGACAACAAATTCGTGTTGCTTATCGAGAACAAGGCCGGCACTGCGCACAGTCAAAACCAGTTGGACGGCTATCGCGCCAGCTGGCAGGAGATAGTCGCTAGCAATGCTCATCTGAAGGACTACAGCAGTGTTCACATAGCCCTGGATCGGGATTTCGTGGGGGGCGACTGGTCGGAGCGCCCTTCTAATGGTTACTGGCTGCACCTAGGCTATGACTGGCTCAAGGCCTCGGCTGATCGCGCTCTTCTGCATGTGGAGCGCGGTAATGCAGCAGCCCGGTTGGTTGTGAGCTACTGCAACCGGCAAACCGATTGGGAAAGCCCTACCAGCCAGCGAGCGATTACCTTGGCCGCGCAACTGCATCAAGACCACGGCATGGCCATCCGGCACATGCTGGAAGCCAACACTGGGCGACTCGAAAAATGCTGGCTACAAGACGGCAGCTCTGCACACATGATCTTCATGCTGCAGAATAAAGCTGCGTTTTCGTTGCTTCGGGAAACCCAGGGTATGGCATCCATCAAAGAGACGCTGGTGGCGAAGGGACCGAGTTTTAGTCGCGCCAATATCAAGCATGCTCGCGCCTGGCTGGATATCTGCCCGCCTGGTTGGGAACAGTTCACAGGGGAAGAATGGTGGCCGGTTTACTTACATGTAAGCTACACGGATAGCACGAAGTCTAAATACGATATCGCATTGATTCTACAGACAGGACATGCGAAAACCGAGGCCGAGGGCGAACAGCTACGCGAATACTTGAAGGCGTTTGATAACCGCTTCGCTAAGCGCCAAGGTACTTCCCTGCGCAGGGTTGTCCTTAACAAGGAGATTGGTCTCAGTGATCTTGTTCGCAAGCTTGAGGAACACGCTAATCGTTTGAAGACGGTTTACTCTTGAGAAGGGCTGACTCAACGGTATGAGGTTCCGGACGAGGCGTACAGCGTGTTCGCTTTGGAAGCCCACCTGCGCGACTACCTTGCCAAAAAGCTACCACGGTTGCCTGGGCACGATGTGCCGCTGTCGCTGTACCGGACAGATAACCGCGACGGAGTGGAGTTCCAAACGGACGTCGGGCCGATCGACATCTTGGCTACGAGTGGAGGAGACTTCTATGTCCTTGAGCTGAAATTAGGGCGTGGGGCTGATGCTGCAATGGGGCAAATCTTGCGTTACATGGGGTGGGTGAAAGACCATCTAGCGGGGGGAGCTAACGTCTACGGGGTCATCGTTGCCTCTGATATTGGACAGAAACTGAAGTACGCTCCCTCGCAGGTGCCGAATGTGAGTCTGATGGAGTATGACCTGACGGTTTCACTTCGTTCGGTGAGGTTGGGGGGCTAATTGGTACGGCCTTGAACAGTGCCCGGTCCTTACGTTCCTATCGTCAACGCAGGTGACTGGGTTTCGAGAGGCATACCCTTGAAGTGGTCCTGAAACCTTCGTTGAGTTCTCCGAGAGGCTTTCAGGGCCTCGTTAGGGATGTCACTTCAGAAAAGGCATGATCGCTCTGCTATAACCATTGCGCACACCCGAAGAGAAGAACCCGCCACACTCAGATTTGCGCACGCAACCTTCGCACTCTGGTACATATTCGTTCTTCCAATCACTGATGGATTTTCGGTAGTAGGGGAGCACATCGTTGTTTACGATGCACAATGGGTGGTTATAAACAGACACGTTCATGCGATAGGCTGCCAAAATGGCCACGGCCTCACTCAGGATGTCTCGGTAGTCAACGGGGTCGATCCATAGTTCGTCCAGATTAGCGCGCGTGAACCCGATCATTTCCAAACCCATTAGCGTCACGTGATCAACAAACAGCAGATTTCGCGCTATGTACTCGCATAGCTGCGGCAGGCGACTGATAGACTGTTTGTGCAGCACAATCCGAATCTCAACTTTCTGGCCAAGGCGCTTAAGGTTGAGGATGCCCTGAACCGTTTCCTGAAATGCTCCCGGCGCTTGAACAATATAATCATGCAGACTAGGGTCGTCGGAGTACAACGGAATACCGACCATTATGTCGGGATGATCAAGCTCTGCGTACTGCTGGGAAAAATGCTCATCGGCAAACGCCCGGCCGTTGGATAGGACGTGAACGACCGTTCTGGGCAGATAAGACTTCATCATCCGGATGAGGTTAATGAATCTATCTTTGGCCAGCGTAGGTTCTCCACCTGAGAAGCCTACTTCAGGTGTATCTCGTGGGATCAAAGGAATCAACGCTTCGAGTTCATTGAGGATCCAGCTGTCATCCACGTTTTTTGGGGGTTGAGAGCACATCAGGCAGTAGTGGTTGCATTGTTCGGTTACCAGCAGCGAATTGTGGCCGGAATTGGCCCTGAAGAGCACCCGAATCGCCTGGCCATCCAGACGGATGATGTCTTCGTTGCCCAGATAATCGTAATCATCAGGAAGCAGAGTAAATGAGCTTTTCCCTTCCAGTTCTCCTGCACGCCATTCGAGCGATGCGGGGATCAGATAGTGCTGGTACCCTTCGGGAAGCTCTCCATCAGACATCAGGAACGCTCGAGTCGCGCGCATCACCTTTGGTAGCACCGGATTGGTACTGACCTGCAGTAGCAACGGCCGATCCTGGACTTCGGTCAGTTGAATCCGTCGGACTTTTCCAGCGAGTTTCAGCATGAGTTAGCCCATTGAATGAAGAGGCGACGAGTTGACGCGTCTGACTGCATCAAGCCAATCAGGTGTTTGAAGATCGAGATGTTTCGCTTGCAGAATGATGACTCTGCCTTTCTGCCCACGACGTCCTTGAACATGGCATGGTGGAATACTGGTTCAGCACCGCAATAGGGTTCAAACGCGCAGTCGGAACACATCGGCGCGCTTAGCGTGAAGGACTGCTCCAAAGCGTCGAGGAGCGCGTCTGACAGGATGATATCTTTGTAGCTATCCGTCAGAATGTTGCCCAACCGAAACGACTGATCGCCCATCTCAGCAAGCATCCGGCTCTCGTCAGACGCGTACACGGAGCCGTCATAGTTGAAGACAATCGCTGCAATACCAGTACCGGCGGGATTCATCAGGTCGACGTAGCCGGGATCATTGCTGGTCAGCATTTTCTTGAGGATCAGGGAAGCATAATGCTCAACGAACGGGATCCCGGCCTTGTTCAGTTCAAGAATGTAAGCAAGTCCTTCCTTGTAAAACTCAAGCCAGCGCTCCGTATCGTACGTCATGAACCTGCGTGTCTTCATCGCGAACCCATACGGAGAAAGCGCTCGGAGGAAAATACCGTTGAAGCCCAGTCGGACGTACTCGTCAATGATTTCTCGGACACGAGGAAGGCTTTTGTCCGTGGTTGTCATCAGAGCGCTGACCTTGTCCACACCCAGAACATTGCGCGCTTTGGACAAGCCTGTTTCGAAGCGTTCGAAGCTATCGCGGCCGACGCGCGGGCGATTCGCATTGTGCAGGTCAGCTGGGCCGTCGAGCGACGTCGAAAGAATGATGTTGTGCTTGTGGCAGAATGCCAAGACTTCGTCGGTGAGCAACGACAGCGTCGTAGCGATGACGAACTCCAGATCGCGTCTCTCTTTCAGGTTGCGTTGCTTTGCTGTCTCCACTACGTAGCGCACCATCTCGAAGTTCAACAGGGGTTCACCGCCCTGGAACTCTATCTTGATCGCGGGATTGGGGGAGCTGAAGACGAAATCCAGCGCTTTGTTCGCCATATCAGGCGTCATGTCGAAGGAACTCTCGCTATCCATTCGCCTTGAGACTTGACAATAAGGGCAACTATGGTCGCAGCGCAGTGTCACGACGAAGATATGCAGGCTGGTGAACCCGGTCAGCCGTGCGAGTCTTGTACGCAACTTTAACGCGAGCAGGTCAAGGGGTGCCTGTTCATCGGCATACCGGATGAAATGCTTGGCGCGCAGTGATGCGTAGAGCGGATGATCCTGCGCAAGTTTTTTTGCCAGAAGAGCATGTAATTCTGGCATCGGCACTACCAAGTGTTCGCCGGTCATGTTGGTAATGACGTAGTCATCGTCCTCGAGACGGTCAAACTTGAACGGCAGTAGCTCGTAGGTATCTCGCCTGCGGTAGGTATCCAGTCCTTGGAATTTACTCACTTCAGTCCAACCTGAGATTTGAAAACGCCAACCCCATGATGAGGTTACGGATAGGCGCGGTTTCAGCCTGAAGCTGAGCACGCAATTGATAATCCAGCACGTCCTTCCGGAAATCCTCGACGGCGCGCTCAAAGGCTTCCTGTTCCGTTGTAATGTTGCCGACAAGCCTGCAGACAATGCCATCGCCTTCGACTTTCAAGTCGAGAGTGAAGGCATTCATACCGCGGTACGCGGCTTTCTGAACTGCTTCTGCGCCGTACAGCTTGCAGTCGAAGGTGACCTCAGCTAGGCCAGCCATTAGCGGCTCGAGTAATGCGAGCTGTGAGAGCTGTGGGAAGCGTGTGAGCTATGCGAGTAGTGGGCCGCGACCATCTGGCCGCTTTCACCGCGCTTAAGGATAAAACTGAAGAGGTTATCCCCCTGGCGGCCGGTGACCATTTGCTCGCCAATATTTATGATCGGCAACGCCGCAGCTCGGGTCTCAATGGCGGCGTTCTCATCGTGTTTATCGGTTTGGGCTGAGTCAACGGAAGCGGATGCCTGGTTGGCGGTTACGGCGGCTGCCAGAGTGGCAAGGGGTAGCAGGAATTCGCGCTTTTTCATTTCAACGTCCCTGTGAATTATATGGTTATGGGATCACTATAGAAGCGTTTTGTGGGGAGTCAAAGTGCCATTAGTCGGCAAAGCGCAACCTTCGGGAACTGCCTTGCACATGTTGGCAGTCGTTCATTCTGGTGCGGAGAATTTCTAAACCACGTCGCCCGCTTCCCCAGCCCCCGCTCCCTAGCCACCTGGTGTAGCGCCCAGGCGAAACTTCCCTTTACATCCTCACCGTTGTCACTGCCCAGGTACCCCGATAACCTTTCCCCGCCTTCGATGCCTCGAAGGCCGGGTTTGACGACCTGTTTCACGAAACCGCAGCACCATAATGCTTATTGGATGGCCGTTGGCTTAAAATAAGCTTTATGGCAGCTGCGTGTGGGAGGCCTTTGGGCCTGCCGGTCGTGACCGGTTCGTCAACCTGCGCGCAGCTGCCACCCACCATCTTTCGCTCCGTGGCAGCGCTTCCGAACAGGAGCCCCTGCGATGGACGCCTATACCGCTACGCTGTTCTTCCGCCACAACCGTCCGCTGCGTGCCTTGATGATCGAGGGCCAGTGCTGGTTTTGCCTTCATGATTTGGCACGCCTGTTGGCCATTCCCTATCCCGAACGCCTGGTGCGCCGACTGGATGCTGACCAGCACCGCGAGCAATGGGTGGAGGCCAGCGGTGATTGGCGCAAGCGCCTGCTGGTGAGTGAGTCGGGTGCGATCACGCTGATCGTGCGCAGCCACATTCCGGAGAACCGGGCGGTGCGGCTGTGGTTGACCCAGGAGGTGATACCGGCGTTGCGGGAGAGCAAGCCCGGAACCGAACCGGCGATCACGGCGATGAGCTGGCAGGGTGGGCCGTTGAGTGTGTTGTACTGGCGCGATGAGCCGTGGATCAGGCTGCGGGACATGCCGGGGGTCTTGCCGCGGGAGCAGGCGCGGAGCAGGGGGCGGTGGTGGGCTTTATGGCGGTGATGGGTGGAGGTCAGCTCAAGCGTCAACTCGTGCGGCAAGCCACTCGCTTCGCGTCATCTCCCATACCTCGACCTGCATGGGCCCCGAGACGAAATGGCCGTCCCGTACTTCGATCATGCGCATGCCTTCATGCTGGGAGACCTTGCGCGAAGCATGGTTGGCGACTGCCTTGGGAACCTGCATCACGGGGCGCGCCAAGGTGTCGAACCAATAGGCATTGACCACCTTGCAGGCTTCGCGCATGTAGCCATTCCCCTGAAACTGCGGGGCGAGCCAGAAACCCCTGTTGTTTCCTGGCTGGTCATACAGGCTGATGCTGCCGATGCAGCACTCAGGGTGGGCGCGTGTGCGAATCATCCAATGCCATTCCCGCCCTGCGGCCATGGCGGGCAGCGCCACATCGCGAACGTAAACCAGCCCGCCCTCCTGCGGATAGGGCCACGGCACCCGGCTGTCCAGGAACCGGACCACTTCCCAATGGGGGAATAGCTGCTGTATGGCCGGTGCATCCGTCAGCTGAAGCGGGGTGAGCAGCAGGCTGGGGGTGCGAAGTGTCGGGGGGCAGTCCATGGCATTAAGTCCCTGTGCCGGGTGTGGGCAGGTTTGATCGGTACTTTCTCAGACCAGTGGCCAGGGTATCAAGTGATGGTTTTGGCCATTTATCACTGTCTCGTCAAAGGTTGGCGTCGAAAAAAAACGGCTAGGGTATGTACGAGCTGTGACAATGCGTCAGGTCGGCAGGCCGGTTGCCCAAAAAGAGGAACAACCCTTATGAAGTACGACGATACGTTGATTGAAGAAGCGGTCCTTGCCCTCTTGGCGGCTTTCAGCACGGACGAGGGAAACGCCTGGAAGGGGTTCGACTTTGGGGTCATGAACCGATTGCACGAGCAAGGTTTCATCCAGAACCCGGTGGGCAAGTAGAAGTCGATCTGGTTGACGGCGGAGGGCCAGGCGCGCGGCCGCCAGCTTGCCAACCGGTTATTCAAAGCGACTACCCAGGGACAGGAGTAGGCGCTTGAGACGGTCACCGTTGCACAGGTGGCAAGCGCCCGACGAACATCACCTTCGACCGCTCGCCACCTGGCTTGATGCGGTCTGCACCGGGGTTGAGTGGGGCCAGCGCCTGGATTCAAAGCGGCGGACGGGAAAGTGTGACCCACGCCTGCACGCTGGGACGCTGCCACTGCCGTCGCGCGTATTCCACCAGGCCCGCGGGCACAGCATCGCCATTGAATATCAGCCGGTTGAGCATCAGCGCCAGATCAACATCGGCTATCGACCACCGGCCAAACAGATATTCCGCGTTGTCCTCAAGTAATGCCCGTGCGGCGCTGAACAATTTATCGGCGCAGGCACTGGCGGTCGGCGACAAGGGGCTGGATTGCACGCCGTAGAACACCCCGAGCGTGGAGCGCTCCTGGCGAATGGGTAACAGGTCGCTGCGAATCCATGCTTGCACCTGCCGCGCTTTTGCAAGCAGCCGAACATCGGTTGGATAGATGGGCACCTGAGGATAAACGGTTTCGAGATACTCCGTGATCGCTGACGATTCGGACAAGGCAAAGTCGCCATGCACCAGGGCAGGGACCCTTTGGGTTTGCGAGAGAAGGGCGTAGGCGTCTGCCTGGTTTTCGAGTGCCTGCAGGTCAACGGTGTTCATCATGAAGTCGATACCTTTCTCCTTCAGTGCAACAAAGGCCGACAGGGCGTAGGGGCTGGTGAATTGAGAATCGACGTATAAACGCATGCGGTCCATGAATTGATCTCCTGATGCAGAAGACAGCACGCTATGAGATAAGAGAACAATAGTGAAATGGATGATTTTCATGGGGGTATTCCTGGGCGGAATACACTTGAGCACGATTGCCCAAAGCGAAAGCTCACCATCGACCCGCCCCGCCGTATACAGCTACCAGCAGCAAGGTGAAAAAAGGAAAGTGCCCTGATAATCTCGCCATTAGTGTCGGGGGATAGTGATGATCAGCGGGGTGGTTGTTAACATTATTGCGCGGGTGGCAGTTGATTCCGGTAATGGTTTTTTGTGGATGCTGAACGCTTTATCTATTCCAGCCACAATCAGATCTGGTTCTATGCCTTCGTGATCTTCGAGGGAAAGCTGGGTACGAAGGGCATGATAGCGGTTTTACCTTGGTTCTTAGGCTGGAATTGATAACGTAGCCTTCAAACCTCCTTCGGCCCGGTTTGCCAGTTCAATACGACCGTTCAAGCGCATGGCGATTGTGTTGACGATGGTTAGCCCCAAACCGGCTCCTTGCGCCGTTCCTCGGCTATAGAAACGCTCAAATAATCGCTCTCTGCATGACTCATCAATTCCCGGCCCCTGGTCGTCGACGGTCAAATGACAGAAGCCATCAGCCTGGTTCAGTTGCACAGCGATTACTCCGTGTTCGGGAGAGAAATTGGCTGCGTTGGTGATCAGGTTGCTCAGCGCGATGTCGATGGCGGCGGGGTTGGCAAATACATAAAATGGCTGGTCGCTGACATCGAATATCAGTTCAAGGTTTTTGCTCAACAACCACGGTGTCAGTTGCACGAGACTATTACGCACGGTGTCGCTGAGGTCGATACGCTGTAGCGGTGGCGGATTGGGTTGGGGTTCCAGTCGCGCCATGGTCAGTAACTGGTTGACCAGTCGGCTGGTGCGATCAACGCCTGAGATGAGAAATTCCAGCGATTGTCGACGTTCCTCTTCTGTGCCTGCCTCCAGCAGGTTTTGCGCGTGAACGCGCAGCACGGCGAGTGGCGTACGCATTTCGTGGGCGGCGTCGGCAATGAAGCGTCGTTCACGGCCAAGCACTTCTTGAATCTGCGCTAGCATGCGGTTGAGCGCCGCCTGCATGGGCTCAAGTTCGCTGGGCAACGGTGCCAGTTGCAACGGCTCAAGTGAACCGCTGTGGCGGGCACGCAGGGTCTCGGCCATGTTTGCCAAGGGCTTCAAGCCCCAGCCTATAGCGAGCCAGACCATCGCCGCGAGCAGTAAACTGCCGACGATGTTCGGCCACAGCGTATGACGCACGATGCGGTCGACCAGATCAGCGCGCACATCATCGAGCTCGCCAACCCAGACGCGCATGCCGTTCTGTGGGTCTTCAAGGAGAAAGGCGCGCCAATGACGATGGTTCAAATCCACCACATCACTGAAACCCGGTTGCGTCGGCGGTGAACCGAAGGAGGGTGCGCTGGCGGTGTGCACCAGCACCTCCCCGCCAGGGCTCCAAACCTGAAAAGCAATTTTCCGTTCGTATGGATGACCATCGCCGCGCGGCACCGCTTCGCCCAGTGCGATGTTGAAGGCCCGGTACAGTTCGGCTTGCTGCTTGCTCGCCAGCGGCATGCGCATCACCCCTTGCAATAAGCGCGCGTTCTGCGCCAATTGAGCATCGTAAACCTCGGCGATTTCGTGGTTGCTATCGTGCAGATTGAAGAGGCTGAGCACCGCCAGACCGGCCAGCAGCAGGCCAATGATCAACGTCAATGTACGGCGGCGGATCGAAGTCATCAGCGCTCCTCCACTAGATAGCCCACACCCCGAATGGTACGGATCAGCTCAGTAGAGAACTTTTTGCGCAGGTGATAGATGTGTACTTCCAGCGTGTTACTTTCCGCTTCCTCACTCCAGCCGTAGAGCAGTTGCATCAGTTGATCTCGAGTCATCACCCGGCCCGGAGGTGAGAGCAGTTCATGCAGCAACTGATACTCCTTGGGCGTCAGTGCTACGGGAAGGCCCTGGTAGCTGACCTGCTGGGTACCGGGGTTGAGGATGATGCCGGCATGCTCGATCAGCGCTTGCGCGCGCCCGGCACTGCGGCGCAACAACGCTCGCAATCGCGCCTTGAGTTCGGCCAGGTCGAACGGTTTGATCAGGTAGTCGTCGGCACCGGCATCCAGCCCCGCAATGCGATCTTCAGTTGCATCGCGGGCGGTGAGAATCAACACCGGAAGGTTCGAGCCGCTATCGCGCAGGCGCCGCAGCACTTCGAGACCGTCCATGCGTGGCAAACCGAGATCCAGCACGGCGACATCGAACGTTTCGCTGAGCAGGGCATGCAACGCGCTGCTGCCGTCCTTGAGCCAATCGACGGTGTAGCCTTCGCGCCCCAGCGCTTGATGGATGCCTTCACCTAGCGCCCCATCATCCTCAATCAGTAATAAACGCACGCGGACTCCTGTCAGTCGAGTTTCTTGTTGACGTCCACCAGCACAGCGGCGATATCGTTGCGGCGTCCCGCATCTGCCGTTTCACGGCCGGGACGCGGCGACGCCTGCAGGGCTTTTTGCAGCGCTGCTTTTGCTTCAGCGTAGTGTTTCTGACGGTAGAGGTGATCGCCCCAGAAGTATAGGCTGTCGATGCCATCGGGGTTGAGTTGCAGCGCCTGCCTGAGCAGCTGTTCAGCTTTGTCGCTGTCGCCGAAGCCGATGGGCCAGCCGGGCACACGATCATACAGCGCCGCCAGGCTGGTATAGGCCGAGCCTTGCAGAGCCTTGGGGTCCAGGGTCAGGGATCTCTCCAGGTCGGCCTTGGCTTCCTTGGCTTTGCCTAACGCTCCGAGCCCTCCTTCGGCACCGGCCCAACTGCTGGTGACAATGCCTCTCCAGATCCAGGCTTCGGCCACCGCTGGGCGCTGCGCAGTGAACGCCTGGGTTTCGCTGGACAACTGCTCAAACGCGGCAGCGCGCTGTTTTTCCGCCACTTCATATTGGATGTGCGCCCAGGTTTGTTGAATGTTGCTCAGGCGCTGCTGGTCGGCGGCCTCCAGGGCCCAGACGCTTTGGCTGAGAGTTGCTATCAACAGGCACGCAACGATTTTTTTCATGGCTTGTGGGTCTCGTTATCGGGTTTTTCGCTGAAGCGACGGATCAGGGGCAACTGCTTGCGCAGACCTCGATCGACCAGTTGCGGCAGTAGATTGTTGAGGCGCACGAAGAAGCGTTCGGGCCATCCCAGATACAGGTCGCGGCGGTCACCCGCAATCGCATGGATCACCGCGGAGGCTACGATTTGCGGATCATCGACGTTGGCCTTGAGCGCGTCGTTCAGGGCTTGCGCCGTCGCGCTATTCATCGACGTGCGGGTGGCCCGCGGTGCGACGTAGAGCACGCTTATCCGGGTGTCGGCCAGCTCCCGGCGCAACGCTTCGGAGAACCCGCGCAGGGCAAATTTGGTCGCGCAATAGCTGGTGTATCCGGCATAGCCGATCGAGCCATAGGTCGAGCCGACGTTGACTACCATGGCGCTGTCGGGCTGCTTGAGTAGCGGCAGCAATAGCTTGGTCAGGTAGATCGGTGCGCTGATGTTCACCGCGAGCATCGCGTTGATGTCACTGTCTTCGAGCTGTTCGAGCATGGCGAAGTGGTTCACCCCTGCGGCGTTGATCAACAGATTGACTCCGCCAATTTCTTCGGCGGCGGCGAGTACATTGCGTCGGTCACCTGGGCGTGTCAGGTCAGCCGCGACGCAGCACAGGGCGTCAGGGTAGCGTTCGAGCAGCGGGGCCAAGGCTTCGTGATGCCGCGCCACGGCCAATACGCGAGCACCGGCGGCGCACAAGGCTTCGGCGATAGCCATGCCGATACCGCCACTGGCGCCGGTCAAGACCACACGCGCATTACGCAGCTGCACGTTCAGTCTCCGCGTCACGCGGCAGGCCACGAAACATGTCGGTGTATAGTCGGTACACTACTTTTGAAGCATGAATCACTGCTGCTTGATCCTCAGGATCTTCCAATTGGTTCATCAGGTGGCGATAGGTTTGCATGTGTTCGATGTCGAGCGAACCGTGAGAACTCAGGTAACTGAAGGCGGTTTCCGGCAACGCCAAGCGCTCCCGAATGCTCCCTGCCGCGTGTGTGGCCAGGGCGATGCTGGTGCCTTCGAGGACATTGACCATGCCGAACAGACCCACCGGGTTGCCTCGGGCGATCAGGTCATAAAGGAAGCTCACCATCAGCTCAATCGGCAGCGAAGGCTCGCCATCATGCACGGCCTTGCGATCACCTCCGCAGGCCGCAATGTCGTTGAGCACCCACTGTTCGTGGCCGTATTCGTCTTCAATGTACTCGCACACAGCTTTGCGCAACCATTCAAGACGCGTCGGCAAACGTGCGCCGCATGCCATCATCAATGGCACGGTGTGGCGCACGTGGTAGTAAGCCTGTGCGAGAAAAGCCCGATAGCTATCGAGGCTGACCTTGCCGTGCAACGCATCGACGATGATCGGCAGGTTGAACAGCTCGTGGCGTTCAGCCTGTGTGGCTTCTTGAAGGGTGTCGAAAAAACTCATGATGAGGGTTCCTCCCGGACAACGGATTCGGTCAATAGGGGGTAGTACTGCGCGACGATGGCGTCGCGGCGTGGTCTGCCATTGGCAGTTAGAAAGCCATTGGCGGTGGTGAAGGGGTGCGGCAGGCGCGTCCACTGATGCACCTGGGCGTAATCGGGCAACGCCTCGTTGGCTTCGGCGACGGCAGCGGCTAGTTCGGCATCGGTGCAGTCCTGGCGATGCGGCCAGAGCAGGGCGTGATTACGCGGCAAGGACTCGCCATAAACGAAAGCCTGAGCGATTTGGCGGCGCTGGGTCAGCTCGGCCTCGACCCATTCCGGGTTGACGTTGCGCCCGTAGCTGGTGACGAACTGATGCTTCTTGCGGCCTTTGAGGTAAAGAAAACCTTCCGGGTCGAACTCGCCGAGGTCGCCGCTCGGCCACCACTCATCGGCGTACGGTGCGCCCCCTAGATAACCGAGGAGCGTCGAGCCCTTGATTAGCACTTCACCGTCTTCGGCCAACCGCACGTCGACATGGGGCAGCGGTCTACCGACGCTGCCGCGGCGGAGTGCGCCGGGGCGGTTAAGGCACACGACTGACGCGCATTCGGATAAGCCGTAACCTTCAAAAACGGGTATGCCGACCCGTTGCGCACGGGCCAGCAAACCTTCGGAAACTCGTGCACCACCGACCGCCGCAAAGCGCAGAGTATGCGGGGAAAAGGCTTTCTGTTCGGCCGCGCTGACTAGCATCAGCAACAGCTGTGGCACCAGGATAAGACTCTCCGGCGCACGCCCGGCCAGATAACCCAACAGGTGCACGACATCGACGCTATTGGCACCCTGAATGCCCAGGGTTTTCTGGCTCGGCAAACTGAGCATCGCACCGGCATACAGCGCGGCATAACAGCCCAGGTTCTCCAGTAGTATCGCCAACGGCAGCAGTGCCAAGTGATGTCGCGGGCTGGTGGTTTCGCTCGCCTGATGCAACTCTCGTGCGACCCGCAACAGGCTGTCGGCACTCAGGCAAACACCTTTCGGCGTGCCGGTGGTGCCAGAGGTGAAGGTCAGTTTGGCGGTGCCCATCGGCATGCGTCTTTGACTGCTGAAGGCGCGGCACCAGAACTCGCCGCGTTGCTCATAGCCGGCAGCGCGCAGTTCGGGTTCCAGCTCCGGTTCTGCAATCACGCGTTCGGCCTGACTCTGCTCCAGACAATGGGCGCGTTGTGCCGCGCTGAAAAACGGCGGCAGCGTTACGCAGGTCAACCCTTCGAACAACACCGCCAGATCCCAGAGCATTGCGTCGACGCCGTTGTCCAGCGCCAGGGCGACGACTTGCACCTGCTCGTCGCGCAGGCGCTCCTGGCGGTACAGCACTTCTGCATACAGGGTGGCGTAATCGAGTTTCAGCGTATCGCCCCACAGCGCGGTCGCGTTGTCGTTGCGTCGGGCATGCTCGCGCAAGGTTTCCTGAAAACGGTGCAGTTCAAGCGACATGGCAGGCTCCTTCAATGGGGGTCGGCAAACCCAGGCGGCTGAACAGGCCGATATTGCGTAGGTGGACGAACCCGGCGCGGATGTCGCCGACGTGCACCCAGGGTTTACTCTCGTAATAACTGCCCCAATGTTGACGCTCGTCACCCAGTCGATCCGGATCAGCGGCGCACAATGTCACGGGTTTCAGGCCGAGACGACGGAAGCTGTTGACCAGTCCGATATTGCCGGTGAACGTCACCCATTCCAGGCCACCCATGGCCAGCAGATAGGTGATGGCGATGATGCTCAGGCGCGCGCTGCCGGTGTCGCTGGCCGCCAGACTGCCGACCTCGACAATGGCATTTCGGTCTACCGAGTGATCAGCCGCCGCGCTAACCAATGGCTCGATCGGCTCGTCCAGATATCGCTCCAGAAAGAGCGGTTCAAGGTGCGCGCGACGCACACCGGCCACTGCGCACAACTGGCCCTCACCGTTGTGCATGCCGAACAGCTCAGGCATGAAGTGGCGGATGTCGGCGCCGTGGGCCTTGCGGAAACGTTGCTGGATAAAGGCTTCGAGCTTCTCTCGCAAAGCGTCGTCCGGCAACGCACCTATCAAGGTCAACGGCGGCGTTTCAGCTTGGCCGAAATGCAATGGCAGGGGTATGTTCCAGTCAAAATCGGGCATGGGCCGAACGCCTCCCTCAATGGGTTTGAGCGAAGTATCCAAGCCATTTCTTAACGAAGTCTGAAGGTGAAAAAAAGTTAACCTGTGAGTCGATCTTCAGACTCTCTTAAGACAGGACGCGCAGGGTTACGCAGCCGGTTCAAGGCAACCGGATCAACGGTTCCCTTACAACAATCAAGAGACGCTTCCTATGACCAGCGACACCGCAGTGACCCGATATGGAACACTTTCGATAACCCTGCACTGGTTGATGCTGGCCCTGTTCGTCGGGGTATACGCCTGTGTTGAAATCAAGGGTTATCTGCCCAAAGGCAGCGAAGCGCGGGGTTTGCTCATGGGCTTTCACGGCTTGTTTGGTACAAGCATCTTCGCCCTGGTGTGGGTTCGCTTGGTCGGGCGCCTGAGCCCACGACCACCGATCACCCCAAAGCCACCGGCTTGGCAGACCGCTATCGCGCATCTGACACACCTTGCGCTGTACGGGCTGATGATCGCGACGCCCATCCTCGCCTGGCTGATGCTCGCAGCGGGCGATAAGCCGTTCCCGTACTTTGGCTTTCACGTGCCGGCACCGATAGCCATTGCCCCGGACGTCGCAAAACAGCTCAAGTACTGGCATGAGCTGATTGGCACTACAGGGTATTGGTTGATTGGTTTGCACGCGGTGGCGGGGCTGTATCATCACTATCGGATGAAGGACAATACGCTGGAAAGGATGTTGTTTGAGCGAGATTCATGAAGGACAGCTTTGGCCGAGAGCGGCCTGTCGCGGGTGGCCACTTTCGACACCCATAGTCATACAGTAGCTGATGAGCCCGTAGCGCTCAGCCCGTTTCTATATTCGGTCAACGCTCGTGTATAAGGCGCGAGCCCCTTCCCATCCCCAGCTTTCAACGCAGCCTCAAGCATCATCGCCAATGCCAGTTCGGTTTGGCCCAATGCATGCAATGTGAGCGCCATGAAGGCTGCTAATGCCGCATTCTCCGGATGCTCTTTACTCAGTTTTTCAAGCCAGTCCAGTGACGCTTGAGCACGCCCCACATTCCTCAGGGTGCTGCTCAAGCCAATCAGAAACTCAAACCGCAGTGCGGAGGGAATGCCAAGGGCCCACGCAATTTCATAGAAGCGTACCGCCTGATGCTCATCGCCTGCGCGATCACAGGCATAAGCGGCGGCAATTTGGGCGTTTAGGTCTGTGGGGTGCTGTTTGGCTAGAAAGATCACCTGGGTGTAGCCTTCATAATCAGGCTCCAGATCCTTCAACAACCAAGTTTCTGCTTTTTCACCGTCCATGACACGTACTTCCTGTTGGTCTTGAGTTGCTTAATCATTTGGCATCAACGGCTTCAACAGCGTGTGACGCCCCCAGGGGCCGCTTTACTGGGGTAAATGTGCGATCAACCGGTAGCCGCATCGCCCGTACCAGCGAGCCACGTTCTCATCAAGGCTCTCGATTAGTGCTTCCAGGCAACCACGTTGCAGTGCGAGCGCCTCAATCCTGTGCAATAGTTCAGTTCCGAGTCCCTGATTACGGCACGGGGCATCCACCCAGAGGTAGTTGATAAAGAGGCGGCCAAACTCAGTTCGGCCCGTGACGCCGCCAATCAGCACGTCATCATCCATCAGCATGCACGCTAAAGGCTCCGCATAGCCGCCGTGTGCACGTGATAAAGCCTGGCCATGTTGAATAACCCCTTCGGAGATTGCCTCACGGTGCATCTCGTGAATATCGTCGTTGGTACGCCACTCTCTCATGTCGCTTCCTTGCCTCTGTTGTAACGGAGCGTGCAGCAAAAGGCGTGCCGGCATAGGGAGATAAAGGAAGACAGCCACCAGTGGGGCACGACCAAAAGTGCGTCAGGATCAGGCATGACCAAAATGATCTGACGCTTTTTCAATGTGGCCTCTTGATTCCAAATTGCGACTTCTAACCGGTCAGCAACCGTTGTTCTGGTGAGCCACGCTTGTCGTTCAACAGGTGGAGGACAGGTCGTGAACGTCATAGCTACCCTTGTCAGCGTTGGAACACGGGAAAGCTGGTCGGGGAAAATCGCCGCTACGATTGAGAGATATCTCGAAGGCATCTTTGATCTATCGCAGAGCGAAGACCCTGCGCGTTTCATACTGCTCGGCCATGCACGGCCAAAAGCGGACAGATCCATCCGCTTCCGGGATTGCACTTAGGCCAAAGCCAGTTCGCTATTCTTGATGTTGGCGATAGGCCCCAAGATCGAGGCGTCAAACTCATCCAGAGCTTCTTTGCTGGCTAATCGCCGAGGAAAATCCGGGTTCGCGAGCGCAGCCTTTCCGATTGCAATGATATCGGCCCCTTCCTCCATAACGGATGACGCATGCTCAGCCGTATGCAAACCACCATTTGCAATCAAGGCCACCTTCGGTGCGTAACGACGAGAGAGGGATACAAGGCTGTTCTGGCCGGCTGGAAATGCGGGTTTCCAAGCTTCGAATTCCGTGACGTGAATGAAGTCGACTCCAGCATCGCTGAGTGAGCCGAAGATCACCTCAGCAGCCTGCTCCCCCTCGGGCCATTTGTGCTCAAAGTCATTGACCTTGCCCTGCGAGATTCGAACACCCATGGGTACCACGCCCACCGCCTGCCTTACCGCTTTTACGACTTCAAGGGTCAGGGACATGCGAGCCTGCACAGAGCCACCCCAACGGTCGTTACGCTGATTCGTGTAGTCCGTGAGGAATTGATCAAGCAGGTATCCGTTGGCGCCGTGGATTTCGATGCCATCGAAGTGTGCAGATTTGATTGCCAGGGATGCAGCCTGTGCGAAGCCCTCGATGGCGTCGGCAATGTCTTCTTCGGTCATGGCTCGGGGTACGGGGTATTGACCCGCGCCATAGTAAAACTTCATCTGTTCCCCTTTGGGACGCAGAGCTGAGGGGCCTGCCGAAACGTCGACGAAGCGGTTGCTCTGGCTAAGGGCACCTGCGTGCATGATCTGAGCAAAGGCTACACCCCGGTGAGCGTGGATCCTGTCTGTCACCATTCGCCAGGCGCGGGCCTGCACGTCATCTGTGATACCGGGTTGGAAAGGGTAACCCTGCGAGTGCTTCTGATCGGTATAGATGCCTTCTGTGATCACTAGGCCAAAGCCTCCTTGGGCAAAGCGCTCGTAATACCGGGCCATCTCCTGGGTTGCATGCCCGGCCGCGGTAGCGCTGACACGTGTCATTGGAGCTACCGCCAGACGGTTCTTCAGCGCGCGACCAGCCATATCATATGGGGTTAGAATTCGTGGATTGAGCATCATCAGATTCCTCTCAGTGGTTTCTGCCGAGTAAGGCAATGCGCAGAGCCTAGGCATCAGCGGCGACAATTGGAATCCTGCGAAATGGATAGGGCGCCTTAACGGAAAGAGATATAAAGATGCAGATTTCAGACGTTGAAGTGTTTGCGGCCATTGCTGAAAGCGGCAGTCTGTCGGGCGCAGCTCGGCGCCTTGGACTGTCCCCCATGACTGTATCGCGACGTCTAGCTTCTCTTGAGCATGAGCTGGAGGTTCGGCTGGTGCATCGCACCACTCGCTCGGTTTCGCTCACGACCGAAGGGGAGCTGTTCCTGCCATTTTCCAAGACGCTTCTCGGGGCGAGCGAGGCAGCGAAAGTCACCTTGAAGGCTAATGCAGGAACGGCCCGCGGTGTCCTTAAGGTGACAGCTCCGACAGTATTCGGGCAGGCCGTCATCATGCCGCTCATCCCACAATTGCTGGCCGAGCATTCAGCACTTCAAGTAGACCTTCACCTATCCGACAGCATCGTAGACATTGTCAGCCTCGGAATCGACGTGGCGATCCGTATCGCGACGCTACGCGATTCCGCTTTGGTTGCTCGCTCGCTGGCCCCTAATCCCCGCGTGCTGTGCGCAAGCCCCGCTTACCTGGAGCGATATGGGGTACCCACTACTCTCGATGACCTGCGTCGACATCGCTGCATAGCGCTCCACGGTATGCCGCATTGGCCTTTCGTGCGGGAGAGGGGGGTGGTTGGCTTCAAAGGGGAAAGCGTGTTCTCTGCCAATAGCGTCGAAGCAGTGCGCACCGCGAGCAAGCAGGGGCTCGGACTAGCAATGCTCACCTATTGGGATGTTCGTAAAGATCTGGAGGAGAACAGCTTGCGGCTAGTGGAGCTGAAGGACGCCACTCCCGAGCAACTCTTTATCACGGCTGTGCTCCCAACCCGGCAACAGGTGCCGCATCGTGTGCGCGTCTTTCTAGACGAGCTAGAGGCATCTCTGAGAAGTCCGAAGTAACCGCTCTTGGCCGATAACTGTCCTTATCAACCGATGGTTTTGGCCATCTCCGAGGTGCCCAGCCAGCCTATTTGCTCATGAGCGTGCACCTGATTAGGGCACGCAGTTGCTGGTGGTTTGGGGCTGTATTGTAGCGTCTGGTGCATGTCCGCAATCGGTCCAGAATGTGTAAAAAACGCTCATGGGCCTCAGCGTCCTGGAGCATCGACGTTCGTTCGCATAGTCAATGACGCGGGTCCATCGGTAGCGACCTGGAACATGTCAACGCTGTTCCCCTTGGTCGCCCGTTCGCTATTTTTTTTGCAGCCCCACCGCAACTCCCATCAAGGCCAGCGCACCTCCTACAGCATGATAGCTATGCAGCTGCTCCCCCAGCACCACGCAGGCCACCCCCGCCACCAATACAGGCAGTAGATTCAAATACAACGAAGCCTTCGGCGCGCCCAGAGAATGCACTCCCTTCATCCAGAAAAACGGCGCGCCGATCGAGGCTGCAACGCCCGCGTACAGAATCAGTGGCGCGTTGTTGACGGTGATTGGAGAGATGGGACTTGCCAGCCATATCGGCAGGGTCACGAGTACACCAAACCCCACCTGTACATGCAGTTGCTGCCAGGTTGAAAGGGGTACCGCCCAGCGTTTGAGCAATAGCCCGTACAGTGAGTTGGCGAAGATGGCGATCAGCATGAGTCCATCACCCCTCTGAAGGCTTTGCTGGAACAGGCTCGCGGGGTGCCCTTGGCTGGTCAGCCAAACCAGTCCTGTCAGGGATAGCAATGCGCCAACCAGCGTGCGTACTGGCACGGCCTCGCGGGCAATGGCGCTGGATAGCAAAGCCGACATGAGCGGCGCCAGCGATACGAGCACGCCCATGTTGATGGCCGACGTACTCAGTGCAGCCTGGTAGGCCAGCCCTTGATAGACCGCCATGCCCAGCACCCCCAACACCATCAGTTTTGACCAGTGCTGCGCCACCACGTGGCGATTACGCCAAATACCCTTGCCGTTAAACAGGCTAAGCAGTGCAAACGCGAGAAGCCACCGATAGAACACAATCGAGGCAGGCTGGATGGCCACGGAAGCGGCTTTGGTGACGATAGTGTTGCCCGCCCAGATGACGACGGCGCATAGCGGTGCAAGTGAGGTGGTCATCGCGTCCGTGACGGACGCGCGGCGTGCGACGGGTACGTCTGGTGAGTCAGGCATGGGAGATCCCTGGAATGATGGCGAATGCCGTGGATTTTTCCCTAACCCATCGATTAAATAAATTGCACTGATAGCAACCTATGCATGCACAATTTGCAGCTATCTGACTGGCTATGTTCCTTTATTCAGGTAACCACATGAAGAATCTTGACCTCAATCACTTGATTGACCTCGATGCCTTGCTCAGCGAGGGAAGCGTTGCGGGGGCCGCCAGGCGCTTGAATCTAAGTGCGCCCGCCATGAGTCGTCGTCTCTCGCATCTGCGGCACTCGTTGGGTGACCCGTTATTCGTACAGGCAGGGAGAGGGTTGGTGCCCACCCAGCGGGCGCTCGATTTGCGCGAGCGGGTGCGTACGCTGATCGAGGAAGTGAGGGGGATTCTCACACCGCCGGACCTTGAGCTTGCTCAGGTTGAGCGTACCTTTACGTTGCGCACCAGCGACGGCGTGATCGGAACCTGGGCGGCAGCGTTATGCGCTCGGCTGCTGGAACAGGCACCGGGGATTACCTTGCGCTTCGTGTTACGCCCCAAGAAAAGCATGGAGGCGTTGCGCAGCGGCGAGGTAGACCTGGACTTGGGGGTGCTCGACGGCGACGCACCCGAGATCAAGACCCAGACACTGCTCAAGACGCACTTCATGGGGGTCGTCAGGGCGGACCACCCGCTGGCCGGATCGGAATACATCGATCTAGCCCAGTTCATCGCCTGGCCCCATGTCAATGCGTCGCGACGTGGAGTGGCGGGCGGCCCGATTGATGATGCATTGGCCGCGTCAAGCGCAAAACGCCGCGTGGCATTGGTGGTTCCCTCTTTCCAAGCTGCCATGGCCATGGCCATGAGTTCGGATTTCATCGCGGCCATACCCGAGCCATTCGCCCGCTGGAGCCCTAACTCCAGCCAGTTGCACATTTTCGCACTGCCCGTGGATACCCCTTCGGTCAGTATCGCGATGAGTTGGCATCCCCGGCACGATGCCGAACCGGTTCACCGGTGGTTGCGGGAACAGGTCAGGCAAACCACCGCCAGCGTTTTTCAGGCCGTTGCTGACTGACAACGGCATGAGTGGACAGTAAAGGGTTATGGAGCAGGCATGGTGTCCATGGTCTGAGGCCATTTCTGGGTTTACCAGGTACACATTCGCACCGCGACCTGACGGTGGTTTTATCCGGATGGAGCCGCACACCTAACGGTCGGCTGAATGCGCCGCTGAACCTGCGTCACATCTCGCACCGCGCCGCGCGCGGCGTTGGTTGTCAGTGCGGCGTAGGCTTGGAGGGCCGGGGAGACCATGCGAGCACGTGGAGCAGGTTGCCACGCCTGCTCCCCGCGTGCGTGCATTGCTCGGTAGCGCTGACGCAACGTCTCATCGCCCAGCCGCAGTGCAATGCTGCGCCCTGGAATGTCGATCCTGATCACATCGCCTGTTTTCACCAGCCCGATCAGTCCCCCCTCGGCTGCCTCAGGTGACACATGGCCGATGGACAGCCCCGAACTGCCTCCCGAAAAACGACCATCGGTCAACAGCGCGCAGGACTTGGCCAGCCCTTTGGACTTGAGATAACTGGTGGGGTAGAGCATCTCCTGCATGCCGGGACCTCCCTTGGGGCCTTCGTAGCGGATGACCACGACATCGCCAGCACAGACCTGGTCACCGAGGATGCCCGCCACGGCGGCTTCCTGGCTTTCGAAGACTATGGCTTTGCCTTCGAAAATCAGCATCGCCGGGTCTACGCTGGCAGTTTTGACGATGCACCCCTCAGGTGCCAGGTTCCCGAACAGAACTGCAAGCCCGCCATCCTGGCTGAACGCATGCTCCACGCAACGGATCGCACCGGCACTACGGTCGGTATCTAGCTCTTCCCAGCGCGCCGCCTGGCTGAATGCTTTCTGGGTGCGAGCGTTGCCTGGTGCTGCCCGGAAGAACGTATGCACCTGATTGTCTGGGTGACGAGCGATATCCCAACGGTCCAGAGCGTCTTTGAGGGTAGGCGCGTGGATGACCGACAAGCGCGTATCGATCAAACCCGCCCTGTCCAGTTCGCCAAGAATCGCCATGATGCCTCCGGCGCGGTGCACGTTCTCGATGTGGACCTGGTTACTCGCCGGAGCGACTTTGCACAGCCAGGGAACGCGGCGTGACAACTGGTCGATGTCGGCCATGGTGAACGTCACACCGCCTTCACGCGCGGCGGCCAACAGGTGAAGAACGGTATTGGTCGATCCGCCCATGGCGATATCCAGGCTCATGGCATTTATGAACGCGGCTCGATTGGCAATGTGGCGCGGCAACGTGCGCGCGTCATCTTGCTCATACCAACGCTTGGCCAGCTCGACGATCAAGCGGCCACTTTGCCGAAACAGCTGCTCGCGGTCGGCATGGGTCGCGAGTACCGTACCGTTACCCGGCAGCGCTAGGCCCAGGGCTTCGGTCAGGCAGTTCATCGAGTTGGCGGTGAACATTCCGGAGCACGAACCGCACGTGGGGCAGGCGGCGCGTTCGACAGCCGCAACCTCTTCGTCGCTGTAGTCGTCATCGGCCGCGATCACCATGGCATCGATCAGGTCCAGAGACTGGTATCGCCCTTTGATCACCGCCTTGCCGGCCTCCATTGCACCACCGGAAACGAACACCGTGGGGATGTTGAGGCGCATGGCAGCCATCAGCATGCCCGGGGTTATCTTGTCGCAGTTGGAAATGCACACCAAGGCATCGGCGCAGTGGGCGTTGACCATGTATTCGACGGCGTCGGCAATCAATTCTCGCGAGGGCAATGAATAGAGCATACCGTCGTGACCCATGGCGATTCCGTCATCGACGGCAATGGTGTTGAACTCCTTCGCCACGCCACCCGCCAGTGCGACCTCACCGGCCACGAGCTGACCGAGGTCCTTGAGGTGAACGTGGCCGGGAACGAACTGGGTGAAGCTGTTGGCGATGGAGGTATTCCGTCCCAGCCCAGTGATCTCTTGAATCATTCCTGCTTGCACTACCGGTGGCAGAATTCAGGGAAGCTCTATCAGTGGCCTTTCAAGAAACAACAGGCCATTCAGGCAGGTGAGTCTCTCCCGGTCACTATGGTCTGCAGCAACGTAGAGGCGCTGATCTACCTGGCGCAGGCAGGCCGAGGGATCGCGTGCGTACCTGATTTCGCTGTCAAAGACAGCTTGGCTGCCGGGCGTTTGGAAAAGGTACTCAGCAGCAGCCTTGTAGGGGGAGTACCTTCCACGTCGTTTGGCCAAGCAGCAGGCAACTGGCGCCCAAAGTCCGTGCATTTGTAGACTTCGCCGTAGAGAACTTTTCCAACGGACTGGTCAGTTGATTGCCAAGGGCACCAGTACGGTCTGGGTCCATATTCCCCCTCGCACGCTTCTGGCCGATGGCTGCTCCACGGACTGAACACTGTTGAACGATGGTAGAAAATTTTGACGTTATGTTGAAAATATCACTGGCATGGTGATAGTTTTACACAAATTGTTGAATTACGACTTCCATGCCCTCACCCCTGACCTTCGACGAAGATAGCGTCCTGGCGCTTTTCACGAGCACCGTCCGCGCCATCGGCAGCGTACTGCCTGGCAACGCCGAGCTTGTGCTTCACGACCTTCGAAAGCCCGAGTACTCGATTGCCGAGATCGCGAACGCCCACGTGAGCGGGCGGAAAAAGGGCGATTCGGTACTCGCCGGAATGCGTGCGGACAAAGCTTTCGCCAGCGTGCTGGAAGAGAAGGATGAGCCTGTGTCGCTGGTGCTGGACTACCCGACGCTTTCCCGCGAAGGGCATGCGCTGCGCAGCAGTACGGCGTTTTACCGTGGCAGTGATGGCCGGCCCTTCGCTGCGCTGTGCATCAACGTGAACACTGCCGGGATCAGCGACGCCATCAACCTGCTCCAGTGTCTGGTTGGCGCTGTCACGCCGCTCCCCGCAGCAGTGGCGCACGTCCCCGAAGCCAATGCCGAGCCTGGACCCGACAACGTCGAGGACCTTGTGCACGCCATCATCAGAAGCGCCACTGAGCAGAGCCCTGGCAGCGGTCGAGCCAATACCAAGCGAACCAACCTGCTGGCCGTGCAGGAGATGCAGGAAAAGGGGATTTTCCTGATCAAGGGCAGCGTAGAGATGGCCGCCAGCGCGCTGGGGGTCACCCGCTACACGGTTTACAACTACCTGGACGAGCTGAAGAACGCGCCACGCTAACGCCGGCCAGGGTCTCATCGGTACCGCATTTTTCGGAACTCACTACATGCCTCTGAGTATCAACACACCTCTTTTGCAGTCACTGCCTCTGAGCCACGCCACCGGCACCCAGGTGTGGATGAAAATGGAGGCATTGCAGCCTTCGGGTTCTTTCAAGATTCGAGGCGTCGGTCACGCCTGCGAGCAGCACCACGCACGAGGTGCCAAGCGCTTCCTCTCTTCGTCGGGCGGTAATGCCGGGCTCGCGGTTGCCTATGCTGGGCGTCGATTGGGCGTTCCCGTGGTTGTGGTCGTGCCAGAAACAACCTCGGAGCGAGCCAGAATCCTTTTGGGCCTGGAGGGCGCCGAGGTCGTCGTGCATGGCGAGTCATGGTTCGAAGCCAACGAACTTGCCCGTTCGTTAGAGACACCCGCCGACGCCTTCGTCCACCCGTTCGACGATCCGCTTCTGTGGGAAGGGCATGCGTCGATGATCGACGAGGTCGTTGCCGAAGGTGTACGCCCTGATGCCGTGGTTCTTTCTGTTGGCGGCGGTGGCCTGCTCGCCGGTGTCGATCTAGGGTTGCGCCGCAATGGGCTGGGCAGCGTGCCGATCTATGCCGTCGAAACGCAAGGCATGGCGTCGTTCAATGCGTCGATCCAGGCGGGGGATTTGACCGAGATTCCAGTGGTGTCCGGGGTGGCGACCTCGCTGGGCGCGCGGCAGGTCTGTCAGCGGGCGTTTGACGTGTCGAAGGAACGCCCCGTGGTGCCCGTGCAAGTGACGGACGCAGAGGCGGTGAGTGCCTGCCTGGCCTACCTGAATGACCACCGCACACTGGTTGAGCCGGCGTGCGGCGCCTCTCTGGCGCTGCTTTATGAGAACAAGCTGTCCCTGCGAGCGCATAGCAACGTGCTGGTCATCGTATGCGGCGGCTGCACCGCAACCATCGAGTCCCTGTCCGGGTTCCGTGGCTGTTGAACCGTGATCTACCTGTAGACGCCGGGTATCGTGCCGAAAACTCTGGAAAAATGCCGCCAGGTGGGTTTGGTCGAAGAAGCCGCAAGCCACTGCGACATCCGCCAGCGACGCTCCGGCCCTGCACGCCGAAACCGAGGTTGCTGCCATGGAGGTTCAGGCAACGGGCCCGGCTGCACTCCGACCACGGCCCATGTTCAGCGAAGTCATCGCGCCAACGGGTCGACATCCATCACTCCGTTTTTACCTGTGCTGGCTTGGGGAAGGGCTTGAGCCCTGAAAATCGAGTGTCCCGCTCTCCTGTGCGACGATCTGCACCCCGAAGCTCTTGATCGCAGGCAACGTAGCGGTGTGATGGGCAATGATCTGCGCCGCCGTTGCATGGGCCTTGTCGTGGGTTGTATGGGCATCGCTGGCCAAGACCACGTTGTAGCCCAGGCCCGCCGCACGTCGTACTGACGTATCGATGCAGAATTCGGTGGCGTAGCCGCATACCACGACGTCAGTGCACCCGGTTTTCGTCAGGACCGCTTGCAGCGCTGTCTGAAGGAAGGCGTCGGGCGTGGTCTTGCGCACATAATGATCGGCGGGGGTGGTTTCCAGCCGATGGTCCAGTTTCCAGGCATCGCTGCCGTGCCTGAAATAATCACCGGTGGTGGCTTCATGCTGGACGAAAATAACCGGTACGCCGTGGCTTCTTGCTCGGTTTGACAGCGCATTGATGCGGCTGATGACGTCTTGCGAGTCGAATGGCGGCGGGCTTGAGGCGAACAGGCCGTGCTGGACGTCGATGACGATAAGCGCTTTCACTGAGGTCGTTTCCCTTGAATCGGTGAGTGGGGGCTGTCCCAACCGGACGCTGAGGCAGAGGATACAATTTTCCGGCGCGACACTTCTATTGCTTGATCAAACCGGGGGAGGGTACAACCGCGGCCATCCGTCGGCGCCCCGGCACTTGCAGCTTGCGCCCACCCTCCCATGTACAGGCGCGCAAATTCTGCGCCCTCGATGGGAGAATCATGATGGTGAACTTGAATAATGGACCCGAGGCAGCCTACCCAGGGCCAGCCGACAGTACGCCTGAGACCGCCGAAGACCATGAGTCCGGTCTTGAGCAAACCAGCTCCGAACCCAAGCAGGGGACGGATGAACGCCCCGAGGATTGGAACCCACCCCCGGCGGACCCAGAGGCTGATCAGGATGCGCAGCCCGACGGTGAAGAAGGCGCTGTGAAAACGGACAGCTTGATCGATTCCGAATAGATGCCTTGCGATAGCCATACCGCCATCGTGCAGAAGCTGGCTTGCCAGCGAGCTTTTCAGCGGTTGAAGAAAGCTCGCCGGCAAGCCAGCTTCTGCTATTGCCAGTCGGCCCACCCGCAGGTCCAGTCTCCTCCCCACAGTGCTGGCAAGGCCTAGACTGTTCAAGGGTGGCGCATCTCGCGTCGCCACTGTCGGGAGCAACGTGATGAACGTCCAACCCTATATCTTCCTGGCTGGCACCTGCCAGCAGGCCATGGATTTCTACTGCGCCGTGCTGGGTGCCACGGTGCAGTTCAAGATGACCTATGCCGAAGCGCCCGAGCCTTCAACGGGCGGCGACTGCCCGTCCGCGCCACCGGACGGCATCATGCACGCCAACCTGCTGATCGGTAGCACGCAGTTGATGATGAGCGATGACCCCAGCCCCGATCAGAAACCCCATGCCGGCTATGCGCTGTCCATCGCGACCGATGATCTGGCCAAAGGCAAAGCCTGGTTTGACGGCCTGAGCGAGGGCGGTACCGTGCGCATGCCCTTTGGCGAGACCTTCTGGGCGCAGGGATTCGGCATGCTCACCGACCGCTTCGGTGTGCCATGGATGGTCAACGTCGAAAAGGTCACCGGCGCTGCGTAGCGGCCCAGGCCGCGTTCCAGCCCTGTGGGCGCACAGCTTGCTGGCGAAGGCTACGATGCGGTCCAACAGGTACACCGCGCTGCCTTCTTCGCTAGCAAGCTACGCTCCCACCAGGATACGAGCACCGCGTAGCCTGTGGGAGCACAGCTTGCTGGCGAAGGGTACGACGCGGTCCAGCAGGTACACCGCGCTGCCTTCTTCGCTAGCAAGCTACGCTCCCACCAGGATACGAGCACCGCGTAGCCTGTGGGAGCACAGCTTGCTGGCGAAGGGTACGACGCGGTCCAGCAGGTAAACCGCGCTGCCTTCTTCGCTAGCAAGCTACGCTCCCACCAGGACACGAGCACCGCTTAGCCTGTGGGAGCACAGCTTGCTGGCGAAGGGTACGACGCGGTCCAGCAGGTACACCGCGCTGCCTTCTTCGCTAGCAAGCTACGCTCCCACCAAAAGGTGCAGGTACCGCACCGCGTAGCCTGTTGGAGCACAGCTTGCTGGCGAAGGGTACGACGCGGTCCAGCAGGTACACCGCGCTGCCTTCTTCGCTAGCAAGCTACGCTCCCACCAAAAGGTGCAGGTACCGCACCGCGTAGCCTGTTGGAGCACAGCTTGCTGGCGAAGGGTACGACGCGGTCCAACAGGTACACCGCGCTGCCTTTTTCGCTAGCAAGCTACGCTCCCACCAAAGGTGAAGGTACCGGACCGCATAGCCTGTTGGAGCACAGCTTGCTGGCGAAGGCTACGACGCGGTCCAACAGGTACACCGCGCTGCCTTTTTCGCTAGCAAGCTACGCTCCCACCAAAGGTGCAGGTACCGGACCGCGTAGCCTGTGGGAGCACAGCTTGCTGGCGAAGGCTACGACGCGGTCCAACAGGTAAACCGCGCTGCGTTTTTCGCTAGCAAGCTACGCTCCCACCAAGGGCGCAGGTACCGCACCGCTTAGCCTGTTGGAGCACAGCTTGCTGGCGAACGGTACGACGCGGTCCAACAGGTACACCGCGCTACCTTCTTCGCTAGCAAGCTACGCTCCCACCAGGACGCGAGCACCGCGTAGCCTGTGGGAGCACAGCTTGCTGGCGAAGGCTACGACGCGGTCCAGCAGGTACACCGCGCTGCCTTCTTCGCTAGCAAGCTACGCTCCCACCAAAGGTGCAGGTACCGCACCGCGTAGCCTGTTGGAGCACAGCTTGCTGGCGAACGGTACGACGCGGTCCAACAGGTACACCGCGCTGCCTTCTTCGCTAGCAAGCTACGCTCCCACCAGGACACGAGCACCGCTTAGCCTGTGGGAGCACAGCTTGCTGGCGAAGGCTACGAAGCGGTCCAACAGGTACACCGCGCTACCTTCTTCGCTAGCAAGCTACGCTCCCACCAAAGGTGCAGGTACCGGACCGCGTAGCCTGTTGGAGCACAGCTTGCTGGCGAAGGCTATGACGCGGTCCAACAGGTACACCGCGCTGCCTTCTTCGCTAGCAAGCTACGCTCCCACCAGGATACGAGCACCGCGTAGCCTGTGGGAGCACAGCTTGCTGGCGAACGGTACGACGCGGTCCAACAGGTACACCGCGCTGCCTTCTTCGCTAGCAAGCTACGCTCCCACCAGGACGCGAGTACCGCACTTTCACCGCCGCGCAGCCTGCTGCTGCGGTGCCAGGAATGCATCATGAAAGTAATTGCGAACCGCCTGCATGGCGGGGCTCAGCTCCCGCTCGCGATGCCAGGCCAGCCCGACGCTCATGGGCGTGACCGTGTCCGTGATGGTCAGGGTTTCAATGCGCTTGCCTTCCAGCGACCAGGGGCGGTGCACCAGGTCTGACAGAATCGCGACGCCACTGCCGTTGGCCACCATGCTTCGCACCGCTTCGACGGAACTGGTGCGCACCCGCACGTTGGGCTGCTGGCCCGCCAACTGCCAGTAGCGCATGGCGCTTTGTTCAGCTTCGTCCACGGTCAGCAGAATGTAGGGCTCCTTCGCCACGTCGGCGAGGCTGACCGCCGAGCACTCGCACAACGGATGGTGGCCGGGCAGCCACAGCCGGCGCTCGGAGTTGAACAGCGTTTCCGAGACGATGTCCGGGTGCTTCAGGTTCGCAGTCAGGACCACGGCCATGTCGAATTGACCTTCCAGCAGCCCTTGTTCGATGGCGTGGCGTTCCCGTTCATGAACGTGGATGGTCACGTCCGGGTGCCAGTGTTCGAGGCGCTGCAGATGGTGCGGCAGGAAGTAGCCGAGCACCGTGTAACTGGCGGCCAGGTGCAGCAGGCCGCTGGCGCGCAGGTCGGGCAGGGGGCTGTTCAACGCATCGTCGACGCTGCGCACAATCACGTAGGCACGGTTGAGAAAGTGCCGCCCGGCCTCGGTCAGGCTCATGCCTTGGGCGGAGCGCTGGAAGAGCAGCACACCCAGCATGCTCTCAAGCTCCTTGATCGCCGTGGTCACCGCCGACTGGGAGATATTCAAGTGAATGGCCGCTTGGGAGATTTGCCCGATCTCGGCCGTGGCGACGAAATAGCGAACCTGGCGCAGGGTCAGGGACATAGGCGCTCCAAACGATAGGGTATCTGTTTTTCAGAAGATACCCCATCTGTTAATAGGTCTTCCCAAGGGGGGTAGCAGGAATCTAACGTGGTGGGCACCAAGTCACAAGTGTGGAGAGGGCGCGTCATGCAGGCAGTGGATTTCAACTCGGACATGGGTGAAGGCTTTGGCCCGTGGACCATCGGCGATGGCGTGGACAATGAGCTGATGGGCTTCATCAGTTCGGCCAACATCGCCACCGGGTTTCATGCCGGCGACCCCAGCACCATGCGCCGTACCGTGGAGCATGCCAAGCGCCTGGGCGTGGCCATCGGCGCGCATCCGGGGTTTCGCGACCTGGTCGGTTTCGGTCGCCGGCACATCAATGCCCCGGCCCAGGAACTGGTGGACGACATGCTGTATCAGCTCGGTGCGCTGCGTGAGCTGGCCCGGGTGCAGGGCGTGGCGTTGCAGCACATCAAACCCCACGGTGCGCTCTACATGCACCTGGCCCGGGACGAGGAGGCGGCACGCTTGCTGGTGGGCAACCTGCGCCGCCTGGAGCCTGAGCTGTTGCTGTATTGCATGCCGGACTCGGTGATCTGGCGGGTGGCCCAGGAGCTGGGGCAGCCAGTGGTTCGCGAGTTCTATGCCGACCGTGAGTACGACCTCAGCGGCTCCATCGTCTTCACCCGTAACGTGCGCGCCTACGACCCGGCGCAGGTGGCGGCCCGCGTGCTGCGTGCCTGCCAGCAGGGCGTGGTGCGCACGGTCGAGGGCCAGGACCTGCCGATTGAATTCGATTCCATCTGTTTGCACAGTGACACGCCGGGGGCCCTTGCGTTGGTCGAGGCTACCCGTCGGGCGCTCGATGCTGCCGGTATCGAGGTGCGCCCCCCCCGTTGATGTGAAAACACCTGGCCCGCAGAGGCCAGGGTTTTGCGGTAAATGCTTTGCCTGCCTTTCTACAACTATTCCAAAAGGAACAGACATGGCCGAACACCCGGTAACCAGTCAGTGCTTCGAGGTAGCCGCGGGCGCACGCGGAGGTGCGGCATGAGCACGCCCATCCGTTACAGCTTTGGCGCCGACGAGCATCTGTTCGCCGAAGTCAGCGACAGCATGTCCCTGGATGCCTTCTTCAAGGGCCTGGCCGTGACCCGTGCGGTAGAACGTCTGGCGCTCGATGGCGTGCTGGATGTGTGCCTGGCGAACGCTTCGTTCCAGATCCGTTTCGACCCCGACCGCATCGCCCCCCACGACCTGCTTGAAGCGGTACAGGGCGCGGAGGCCGAGGCGGTTGCCGAGCGCACCCTGCAGACGCGGATCATCGAAATCCCGGTGCTGTACAACGACCCCTGGACCCACGAAACCCTGATGCGCTTTCGTGACCGCCATCAGGACCCCACCGCCACGGACCTGGAGTACGCCGCGCGGATCAATGGCCTGGCGGACGTGGAGGCGTTCATCGCCGCGCACAGCGGCGCGCCGTGGTTTGTCTCCATGGTTGGCTTCGTGGCCGGGTTGCCGTTCATGTTTCAGATGGTCGAGCGCGAGCGCCAGTTGCAGGTGCCCAAATACCTGCGCCCCCGTACTGACACGCCAAAACTGACCCTCGGGCATGGGGGCTGCTTTGGCTGCATCTACTCGGTACGCGGTGCCGGTGGCTATCAGATGTTTGGCGTGACCCCGGCACCGATCTACGACCCACAGCAGAACCTGGCGTACCTTCAGGAGCACATGGTGTTCTTTCGCCCGGGCGACATCGTCCAGTTCAAACCTATCGACCGCGAGGCCTACGACCACGCCGTGACCGAAGTGGAAGCGGGGCGTTTCGACCTGCGCATTCGCCCGGTGGAGTTTTCCCTGGACGCGTTCCTGGCCGACCCGGTCGGTTACCCCAAGGCCTTGCAGGAGGCGCTGGCATGATCAAAGTACTGAAACCCGGCCTGGCCACCTCGGTACAGGACCTGGGCCGCGAAGGCTATTACCACCTGGGTATTCCGCCGTCCGGTGCGCTGGACCAATATGCTTTGAGCGCGGCCAACCAACTGGTCGGCAACGCGCCAGGGCTGGCGGCCCTGGAGTGCACGCTGGTCGGGCCGGAACTGGAGTTTCAGCACGATGCGCTGGTAGCCGTGTGCGGCGCGCACATGACGGCACGGGTCGATGGCGTGGACATGCACCAGGACACGGCATTCAAGGTGAAGGCGGGGCAGGTGCTGCGCTTCGATTTCCCCAGGGCCGGTGCCCGCGCCTATGTGGCGGTGGCCGGTGGCATCGATGTTCCCGTGGTGCTGGGTAGCCGGTCGACGTACGCGTTGGGTGGCCTGGGTGGTTTTCAGGGGCGCAGGCTGGTGGCCGGTGATGAACTGCCGTTGGGTGTCGCCAGCGGCAAAGGCCGCGCCGGCAACAGTTTGCCCATGGCGCTGCGCCAGTCCCTGGGTGGCGAAATGACCCTGCGGGTGGTTCCGGGGCTTTACTACCATCGCTTGAGCGAAAGCGCGGCGCAGAATTTTTTCGCCGAGCCCTGGACGGTCGGCTCGGAAGCCGACCGCATCGGTTACCGCTTCAAGGGGGGGAGCGCGTTGAGCTTTCAGCCCCGTGAACAGCCGTTCGGTGCGGGTTCCGACCCTTCGAACATCGTCGACAGCTGCTACCCCATCGGCTCGATCCAGGTACCGGCCGGCCTGGAGCCCATCGTGCTGCACCGTGATGCCGTGTCAGGTGGAGGGTACGCGATGATCGGCACGGTGATCAGCGCCGACCTGGACCTGATCGGCCAACTGCAGCCCAACCAGAAAGCCCGCTTTGTGGCGGTCACCCTCGAAGAGGCACTGGAGGCGCGACGTTCCTACAAGAAAAAACTGGGCTGCCTGGGCAAGCTGTTTCCGTCCTGAACAGCCCCTCACAGCGAAGTCACTGTGTTGGTGCAGGCGCTGGCGTGTCAGCGAGCTTTTTGGCCTTCAGCTCGCTGTGCAAGGCCGATGGTTCGCGTAGCGGCGCATCACACCGGCCGCCGCTCGCCCACCAGCAACAACGCCTGCGGCACGGTACTTTGCGGGTGTTGTGGCTCCTGCAGGTCAGCCAGCCTGAACCCGGCCATCTCCAGTGCCCTGACCCAGCTGGACAAGGTGCGAAAATACCAGGGCATCGGCTGCCACTGGCCCTGGAACCCGGCGAAGGTTTCCTCCCGCCATCCGTCCTGGTAGTCACCTGCCGACACCGCCCACGGGTGCAACGTCTGAATCACCAGCGCGCCGCCAGGGGCAAGCAGGGCGTGCATGGCGGCCAGCAGGGGGATGATGTCCTGATGCAGCAGGGAAAAGTTGGCGCAGACCACGTCATAGCCGCGGCCGATGTCCACGTGGGCTTCCACCAACGCCGCATAGCTCGCCACATGCACCGGTGCGCAACCCGCCGCCCGCGCGGCCTGCGCCAGCGTGGCATCGCCATCCACCCCCACTGCCGCGATACCCCGCTGCGCCAACGCGCGCAGCAGCCAACCCTCACCGCAGCCCAGGTCCAGCACACGTTCGGGTTGGCGGCCCAGCACGGCCATGACGATGGCCTGGTCAGTCACCTGCCGACGGCTTTCGATACTGCCGCTGCGGATGGCGTCGATCCAGGCATTGGCATTGTGGTGCCAGCTTTGCAGCAGAGCGGATTCAGGGGAGGGCATGATGGTGTCCGACATAAGGAAGTGACGTGAATGATAGCCGCCAGGGGGGCGAACCGGCGTCAGCGACTTTTGACCCACAGCCCGAACTGGGGCCAGGCGGCGTGTGAGGGCACACGCCGCCTGGCGGAAAAGGAACGGGCCCTCAGATCCCCATTTCAATGGTTTCCGGGTCAGGCCCCAGCCGCCCGGTCTGCTTTAGCTGGGCGATGGCCTCAAGCTCCTGGTGGCTGAGCTCGAAATCAAACACATCGATGTTGGCCGCGATGCGCTGGGCATTGGAGGAGCGTGGGATCACCACATGGCCGTTCTGCACGTGCCAGCGCAAGATCACATGGGCAGGTGTTTTCCCGTGACGCTGGGCGATTTCGGCGAACAGCGGCAGTTTCAACAACTCGCCGCCCTGGCCCAGCGGGCTCCAGGACTCGGTGACGATGCCCTTGTCCCGGCACCATTGGCTGAGCGCCTGCTGGTTGAAGTCGGGGTGAATTTCGATCTGATTGACCGAGGGCACCACGCCGGTGTCATCGATGATGTGCTCCAGGTGTTCGGCATTGAAGTTGGACACACCGATGGAGCGCACCCGGCCTTCCTGCTGCAGGCGCACGAACGCTTTCCAGGTGTCGCGGTAGGCACCTTTCTTCGGGATGGCCCAGTGGATCAGGTACAGGTCCAGGGTCTCCAGGCCCAGGCGCTTCAGGCTGGCGTCGAACGCGCGCAGGGTACTGTCGAAACCCTGGTCGGCGTTCCACAATTTGGTGGTGACGAAGATCTCCTCTCGGGCCAGGTCACTTTCTGCCACGGCACGGCCGACCCCGGCTTCGTTGCCGTAGATCATCGCGGTGTCGATGTGGCGGTAGCCGGCAGCCAGCGCGGCTTTGGACGACTCGTAAGCCTGGGCATCATCCAGTTGCCAGACGCCAAGGCCCAGCTGCGGAATCCGGACGCCGTCGTTGAGGGTAATCAGTGGGGCGGATGGCATGAAGGTCTCCTGATCAGTCTCGAGTGAAAGGTCTGTAGGCGTTCGAGAGGGAGGCGGCCGATAAAGTTGCGATGGATGTCGACGCGGTCTGCCGTTTCAAGCGAACCTGCAGGGTAGTGGGCTGTAAAGTCGCTTTGCAAGCAAGTGGCCTGATCTTCATGGTGGCAAGGCAAACGCGGACCTGCAGTGGACCTGGCCACGTCACAGGCGCCGCGCAGCCTTGCACGGTGATAAAAAACGCCTGTGGCGGCCTCGCATCCATTAGCATGGGGGCCGCCAAAATTATTGATCAGCCCTATCCCTCGATGACTGTCTTCTACCTCAAGCTGCTCTTCACACCTGCGCTCATGCTCGCCATTTCCCTGGCCGGCCAGCGGTGGGGTACTCGCCTTGCGGGGCTTCTTTCCGGGTTGCCGGTGACTTCCGCGCTGGTGATGCTGTTTCTCAGCCTTGAGCAAGGGACAGACTTCGCGTTGGTGGCCGTGCCTGGGGCGCTGGCAGGGGTTGCCGCGGTCCAGGCGGCCTACCTGTTCTACTTCATCGCGGCGCAACGTGCCGGCGTGCTCGTGGGCTGTATCGCCGCGTTGCCGGTGTACGGAACCACTGCCTGGCTGATGAGCCATGAAGGCGGGCTGCCAGGCTCCGTCCTCGTGGCGGTGTTGCTCATTGCCTCGATCATCGTCCTGACGTCGAAACAGGCCCGGGCACCGGCGGCCCGGCTGGTGCCGGTGCCGCGCTGGGTCATCCCGATGCGCATGCTCACCGCGACCCTGTTGCTGCTGGCCATCACGGCCAGCGCCCAGTGGCTTGGTCCGGTTGCCAGCGGCATGCTGGCGCCGATCCCGGTCATTGCCTGGCCACTGACGGTGTTCGCCCATGTTCAGGGCGGCAGCCAGGAAATGGGCAAGATCGTCAGGGGCAATGCCCTGGGTGGTGTTGGCGTGGTGGGCTTCTACCTGACGCTGGAATTTTCCATGGCCAGATGGGGCGCCGGGCTGGCCATCGCGGCCGCGGTGGTGCTGGCTGTGGCGGCGACGTTCACGTTGGCGCGTTTGCTGGACAAGCGCTGACCAGGTGCCAGAATCACTACGCACTCAAGCACACCACCGCCGCAGGTCATCGGTACGGTAGTCAGCGGATTTGCCGCGGTGATAAACAGGACACCACCATGCTCGATCTGCCAAACACCGCGATCATCGAAGGCAACGCCGTGCGCTGGGGAATGATCGGCCGCGGCCCAGCGTTGGTCGCCATCCATGGCACGCCTTTTTCCTCCCAGGTGTGGCGAAACATCGTGCCGCACCTCGCGGACCAGAGAACGGTCTATTATTTCGACCTGGTCGGTTACGGGCAATCCGAACAGCGTGCCGGGCAGGACGTGTCGCTGGGGGTGCAGAACAGGGTGTTGCACGCCCTGTTCCAGGTATGGGGCCTGGACCGCCCGGATGTGCTGGCCCACGACTTTGGCGGCGCCACGGCGCTGCGGGGCTATTACCTGAATGGGCTGCGCTATGCCTCGCTGACCCTGTTCGACGCGGTCGCGCTTGCCCCTTGGGGCTCGCCCTTCGTTCAACACGTGCGCCAGCACGAACAGGCGTTTACCGGGTTGCCCGATTACATGCACCGCGCGCTGTTGAACGCCTACCTGCAAACCTCGGCGCATCAGCCGTTATCGCCGCAAGCCCTGGAGATCTATAGCGCCCCCTGGGTGGGGCCGGTTGGCCAAGCGGCTTTCTACCGCCAGATCGCCCAGATGGACCAGGCTTTCACCGACGAAATCGAAGGGCAGTATGGCCCCCTCGATTGCCCGGTGACGGTGCTATGGGGGCGCCATGACCAGTGGATCCCCCCTGACAAGGGCGAGGAGCTGGCGCGGCGCATTGGCGGCAAGGGCTGCACGCTGATCGAGGAGGCAGGGCATCTGGTCCAGGAGGATTGCCCGGAGGCGATTGTGGCGGCAGTGCTCAACACCCTCGCGCGATAGTCATCTGGCCGGTTCAGGCAGGGGAAAGTGGTCATGGGATTTGGGCAGGTAGCCCCATATCCTCAACACGTCGCCGCGTACTTCGAACTCCAGCCCGATGCTGGCGACGGCACTGACGATCTCGTCCGTGTGATCGATGAACTCACGCGGCAACAGTATTCCTTTCAACGGCGCGGCTTCGTACAGGCCGATATCAAACCATTCCACGCAGGCGAATGGATACGGCAGGTGGCCGAACCACTCAACGTCCCAATGTGACACATAGCCGGACACAGATCGGTAGCGGTAAGAGGGTGTCCACCGATCGCATGCGCGAAAGTGGTCGATCAGCTCGTTCCATTTGGTGTTGTTCGCGGCGCTGGTCAGGTTTCTGGCAACCACGGCTGCACGGATTTTTCGGCGCATCGTTTCATTGTGGCCGGCGCCGGCGTGGGGTAACTCGCTCATGTTCTGTCCTGGCGGTTCTTTGCCTCATTGTCGCCCAGGTCTGCCGTGGCCGGGTAGTGGCCTTTGAGGAGGCGGCCAGGTGCGCGGGTGCAGGATGGCTGATTGCGCCTAAAAGAATAATCAAATAATTTTATGTTACTTCATATTTAATATTAGTGAACTGATACTCGCCGCTCGTCTTTACTCAGCTGAGCGTGTGTCATGAAAGCTGCATTGGTTGCTGATGATCCCGTCAGCCTGATCTTCAAGGACAATTACCGGTGGCTGTGCGGTCGCCTCCAGCGTTCTACAGGCTGCCGCTTCGATGCCGAAGACATTGCCGGCGATACTTTCGTGCGCGTGCTGAAGCTACCCGACGTGACGGCGGTGCGCGAGCCGCGTGCCTTGCTGACCACCATCGCCAAGCGCCTGATGTTCGAAAGCTGGCGCCGGCGTGATCTGGAGCGGGCCTACCTGCTGTCGTTGAGCCAATGCCCGGTGGCCACCCACCCGTCCCCCGAAGAGCGCGCCGTGCTGATCGACACCCTGGTGACCCTGGACCGCGTGCTCGACACGTTGCCCGGCCAGGGCAAGGCGGCGTTCGTGCATAGCCAGTTCGGCGGCATGTCCTACCCACAGATCGCCGAGCACCTGGGGTTGTCCCTGAGCCGCGTTCAGCAGTACATGACCGAAGCCTTCAAACTGTGTTTTCTGGCGACCCTGGAATGATCGACGCCGACCTGCAGCGCACCATCGATGAAGCCGCCCATTGGCTGGCGCGCCTGCATGCCCACGACTGCCACGACCAGGAACGCGAGGCCCTGGCGCAGTGGCAGCGGGCCGACCCGCGGCACCGTGAGGTGTTCGAGAAGATGGCCGGGCAGGTCGGCAGCCTGCGGGCCCAGCCGTTGCTCGATCAGCCGCAGGAGCAATTGGTCCAACTGCTGAAGGTGCCTTCCACCAGCCGGCGCCGGGTACTGGGGGGGCTGGCGACGCTGGGCATGGTCTTGGCGGGCCTGGCACAGTTCGAACCGCGCCTGCGCCCCGGCTGGCTGGACGTTGGCCTGAGTACCGGCACCGGGCAGCGCGCGACCTTCACCCTGGGGGACGCAAGCCGGCTGACACTCAATGCCTGCAGCCAGGTCGACCCTGATATGAATGCGCGGCAGCGCCGCCTGGTGATAGGTCATGGCGAAGCATACCTTCAGTGCCAGGCCGACACTCGCGGGCCGCTGGTCATCGCCAGCCACTACGGCCAGGTACTCAGCCAGCAGGCCAGCCTGGTCATCAGCCAGGACGAGCAGGGCGCCCGGCTGGATGTGTTGCAGGCCAGTGTGCTCTTGCAGGCCCGGGATGGCCGTGCGTTGACCATCAAGGCCGGGCAGAGCGCTGTTTTCAACAACCAGGGCACCGTGGCGCTGGGCCCCACCCGCGGCAACCGCCTGGCCTGGTTGAACGGCCAGCTGGATATAGACAACGAACCGCTGGCCACCGTGGTGGATGCGCTGCGGGCCTACCGACGGGGCATCGTGCGGGTATCACCGGCTGCCGCGCGGTTGAAGGTCAGCGGTGTGTTTGTGCTGGACGACACCGACACCACCTTGTCGCTGTTGGCGCTGAGCCTGCCCATTCGGGTGACGCGTCACACCGACTACTGGCTGAACATCGATGCGCTGCATGAACCGGCATAAGCTCAGGTGAATTCGTTCCAAGCACTTTCTGCAGTTTTTTTCCGGCCGTTGCTCATTACCGGAAATCCCCCTGGAAGTGCCGCCCCGATGCCTAGAACCGCGCTACGAATATCCTCCTCCACCCTGGCCCTTCTGCTGGCCAACACCGTGCCCGCCGTGGTGGTCAGTTCGGTCATGGCGGCCGAGGAAAGAACCGAAACCGCCTTCGATGTCAGCCCCGGAACCCTGAGCGACGTAGTGCTGACTCTGTCCCGGCAGAGCGGCCAGCCCATCGCCTTCGACCCGGCCCTGTTGCAAGGCCGCAACGGCCCGGCCATCAAGGGCAGGCGCAGCCTCGACGAGGCCCTTGAGCAAGCGCTACGTGGCAGTGGCCTGCAGTTTGGCCACAGCCAGAACGGGCTGTACATCAGTGCCAGCGCACAGGCATCGGCCAGCACCAGCCAAGGCAGTGGCTCTACCCTGCAAGCCGTGGTGGTGACGGGCAACCGCAGTCAGCAACCCCGCACGGTGGCCAGCAGCCCATCGCCTATCGATGTCATCAGCCAGGACCAATTGATCCAGACTGGCGCCACGTCGCTGCGCGATGCCATCAAGCACCTGGTACCGTCGTTCAACGTGCAGAGCGCCTCAAGCTATTCGCAGGATAGCATCGCCCGGCCGGCGACCCTGCGTGGCCTGTCGCCGTCCCAGACCCTGGTACTGGTCAACGGCAAGCGCCGCCACGCCAGCTCCCTGGTCAACGCATCGCGGGAATCGACACTGGCCAACGCCATCGACCTGGACCTGATTCCGCTCAGCGCCATCGACCATATCGAGGTGCTGCGCGATGGCGCCTCGGCGCAGTACGGCTCGGACGCCATTGCCGGGGTGATCAACATCATCCTCAAGCAGAACGATCATGGCGGCCAGACCGTGAGCAAATACGGGCGTCGCTCCGCCGGTGACGGCCAGCAGTTGTACCAAAGCCTGGACCAAGGGTTCGCGCTGCCCAACGACGGCTTTTTCAACCTGGCCCTCGATGGCCGTTCCAACAAGAGCGCCAGCACCGCCGAGGGTGCCACCGGTGCGTTCTACGGCCTCAATGGCGCGGCCCCCGACAGCCGCGACGCCACGGTGGGCCGGCACGTGTTCGGCGGCGGCCTGCCGAAGATCAAGCAGATCAATGCCAGCTACAACGCCGAACTGCCATTGGCCGACGACCTGACCCTGTATTCATTTTCCACGGTGAGCCAACGCGACGGCTGGATCGGCGCCAACTTCCGCCGGCCCAACGCCACCAGCGACGGCATCAGCAACTCGGCCAACAACGTGCTGTCGATCTACCCCAACGGTTATACCCCCCTCTACCGCTCCCGGGAGACGGACTTCCAGACCACCTGGGGTGTCAAAGGGGTAAGCCACGAATGGAACTGGGACCTGAGCACCAGCTATGGCCGGGACAAGGTGGAGCAGGACCAGCTGGATTCGCTCAATGCCTCACTGGGGGATAGCAGCCCCACCAAGTTCCACCTCTACAACTCCATCTTCGACCAGTGGACCAACAACCTCGATTTCAGCCGCGCGCTGGACCTGGGCTGGCACAGCCCGTTGCAGGTGGCGTGGGGCCTGGAGCATCGCTACGAGCGTTATAAGACCCAGCCAGGTGATGCCGCCGACTCCCAGGTAGGCGACTACCAGATTCGCGGCGTGCCGGCCGTGGCTGGCGTGCAGGCTGCCAGCTACGTATCCGACAGCGAGGCGGCCGACATCGACCGAAACAGCTATGCCAGCTACATCGACCTGGGCACCAACCCCACCGACAAGCTGTATGTAGGCGTCGCCGGGCGGCTGGAGGACTACGAAGGCGACGTGGGGCGCAGTGCCAGCGGCAAGTTCTCGGCGCGCTACGCGCTGCGTGACAACTTCGCCTTGCGCGGCACCTTGAGCAATGGCTTTCGCGCACCGTCGCTGTCGCAGATCGCCCACCAGCAAAGCTCCAGCGCCAACTACACGGTCAACGCCCAGACCGTACTGGTGACGTCCACCGATGTGGCCGCCGACTCCGCCGTGGCCAAGCAACTGGGGGCCACGTCGCTGAAACCGGAAAAGTCCACCAACCTGAGCCTGGGCTTCACCTGGCAACCCACCGACAACTCCAACCTGGCGGTGGATGCCTACCAGATCAAGATCAAGGACCGGATCGTGCTGACCGGGTTCATCAAGGACAGCGGCAATGGCGTGGTCAACAGCATTCTGTCCTCGGCCGGTTATGCCGACAACACCTGGGTGCGTTTCGCCACCAACGGCATGGACACCACGACCAGCGGCCTGGACGCGGTGTATGACTACACCCAGGACCTGCAGCGTTATGGTTCGGTGAAGTGGGGGGCCGCGCTGAACTGGAACAACACCAGCATCGACAAGGTCAAGAACAGCCCCGCGGCCCTGACTGGGTCCGGCAACACGCTGCTGGACCGCACCGCGCGCTCTTATTTCACCAAGGCCTACCCCAAGACCAAGCTGATCCTGAGCGCCGACTACACCTATGACCCCTTCACCGTGCACGCCGCCATGACCCGTTATGGCTCGCACACCGACGTCAGCAGCGAAAGCCATTACTACGACGTGAAGTACGGTGCGCAATGGATCACCGACCTTGAACTGGGGTGGTCCCTGACCCACGACCTGAAGGTGGCGGTGGGCGCACAGAACCTGTTTGACGTCTACCCGGCCCACAAGGGCTACGACCTGACCAGCAACGCCGCGGGATTCCCGTCCACGGGCAGCAACACCCCTTACGACGCCTATGGCGCTTATTACTACACCACGTTGACCTACAACTATTGAGACCCGGAGGGCTGTATGCATCGTCGTGATCTGCTGCGTTCGTCCCTGGCGCTGGGCGCGTTGGCCGCCGGCAGCCTTGTGCTGCCGGACTGCAGCGCATGGGCCGCCGACAAGCCTTTGCGGGTAGGACGCTACAAGGGCGACCTGTCCTATTTCTTCGACCTCGCGGGGGTCAGGCTGGATTACCCGGTGGAGTACTACGTGGGCGGTGCGCCCATCACCGAAGCCCTGGCCAGCCAGCAATTGGACCTGGCCGGCATGAGTGAGATTCCGCCGGTATTCGCCTTGCCATCCAACACCACCTACAAGCTGGTGGCGCTGATGAAGGGCAACCCTGACAGCCAGGTCATCCTGGTGCCCGACGGCTCGCCCCTTCAAAACCTGGGCGACCTGCGCGGCAAGCGCATCGGCTACGTGCGGGCGACCACCTCGCACTATTTCCTGCTGCGCGTGTTGCGTGAACAGGGGCTGGCCTGGAAAGACGTAACGGCGATCAACCTGTCCACCCAAGACGGCTTTTCGGCGTTCCAGACGGGCCAGTTGGACGCCTGGTTCATCTATGGGGTGTTTATCCAGTTGGCCAAGTTCCGCCTCAAGGCGCGGGTGTTGCGCAACGCACAGGGTTACCTGTCGGGCAATTACCCCTTCGGCATGACCAACACCGCCTGGGCCGACCCCCAGCAAAGCGCCCGCGCCAAGGACTACCTCAACGCCTTGCAGCGTACCCTGGACTGGGTCAAGGCCCAGCCACAGGCCTGGGCCAGGCAAAGCGAAGTGCTCACCGGTGTCGATGCCGCAGCCTACCTCGATCAGCTCGACAACACCGGCAGCCTGGGGCGCATTCTGGCCCCGACCCGCGCCGATATCCAGTCCCAGCAGGCCGTCGCCGACACATTGTTCGACGTCGGCGCCATACCCCGGCAGGTTGATGTCAGCCCGCTGTGGGACCTCGATTTCCTCACGTGAGTACCCTTGCCACCATGTCGCATTTCCTCAAGTCAGCACCGTTCAATCTCGACAGCGAGGCCTTGGCCTGGGTCGATAAAACCCTGGCCTCGCTCAGCCAGCACGAAAAGATCGGGCAGTTGTTTACCCTCGCATCGCGCACCAACGCCATCGAGGACCAGCGCGCCGTGCTGGGGTTCGCTCCCGGTGGCGTGTTCAGGCCGGCCAGCGGCACCCTGGAACAGGTATGGCAGGCCAACCGTTTCCTGGTGGAGAACAGCCCGGTGCCGCTACTGTTCAGCGGCGACATCGAGGGCGGTGGCGCTGGCTACCGCATAAACACCGAGTTGCCCAACCCCTTGGGCCTGGCAGCCGCTGACGACGTGGCGCTGTCGCGCGCGGTGGTCGATGTCATGGCCCGTGAAGCTCGGGCCCTGGGCTACAATTGGTCGTTCACCCCTTTGCTGGATATCAACGCGACCTTTCGCAGCGCTATCGTCGGCACCCGTTCCTATGGCAGTGACCCGGCCAAGGTGCTCAAGCAGGCGCTCATCAACGTCGAACAGTTCCGCGAGGCCGGCATCGCCACGGCCGCCAAGCACTGGCCAGGGGAGGGCTTCGATGACCGCGACCAGCATCTGGTGGGCACCATCAACCCCCTGAGCTGGCCCCAGTGGCAGGCCACCTTCGGCACGTTGTACAGCGCCCTGATCGACGCAGGCGTGACCAGCGTGATGTCGGCACACATCGCTTTGCCCAGCTTCATTCGCGAGCACTTCCCCGACGCAGGCCGCGAAGCGTTCGAGCCGGCATCGGTGTCGCGCCTGTTGAACCAGCGGCTGCTCAGGCAGACCCTGGGTTTCAACGGTCTGATCGTGTCCGACGCCACCGGCATGGCCGGCCTCACCAGTTGGCTGAGCCGCGAGGCCTTGGTACCTGCGGTGATAGAGTCCGGCTGTGACATGTTCCTGTTCACCGAAGGTGACCCAGCCATCGACTTCAACTACATGCTCAAGGGCCTGCGCGAAGGGCGCCTGAGCGAGCAGCGCCTGGACGAGGCGGTGACCCGGGTGCTAGGCCTCAAGGCGCACCTGGGGCTGCACCGGCAGAGCGCCGAGCAGCAAGTGCCTTCGTTACCCGATGCCAGGTCGACCATCGGCACCGCCGCCAGCCGGGCCATCGCGGCGCAGGCGGCCAGCGCCAGCATCACCCTGGTCAAGGACGTGCCTGGCTTGTTGCCGGTGGACCTCAACCGCCATCGGCGCGTCGTGATCGCCGGGTATGAGCAGCACCACCCGGTGCGCAAGGGCCCGCCGATCATTCTGGCCGGGCTGCTGGAGGAAGAGGGGTTCGAGGTGCGCGCCTACGATCCGCAACAGCCGCCGACGCCTTATGACACCGACCTGCTGGTCTACGTGATCGCCGAGGAGGCCGTGGCCACCCGTGGGCACATCTACCTTGATTGGCAGCGCCTGCACGGCTCCCTCAAGGGCAGCCTGCGGCGTCATTGGCAGGACGTGCCCACGCTGCTGATTTCCCTGGGCCAGCCGTATTACCTCTACGACGCGCCGCTGGCGCCGACCAGCATCAACGCCTATAGCGCCATCGAGCCGGTGCAGCGGGCGTTGGTGGACAAGTTGCTGGGGCGTTCGAGCTTCACCGCCATCGACCCGGTGGACAGCTTCTGCGGGCAAGAAGTGGCCCGCTACTGACGTCACAACGAGACGGCGCCGCGGCCTGGTGGCCGCGGCGCCGTTCATGGCCTGTTCAGCCGTGTGAATAGCGTGGGTTTTGTTCCACGTCGCCTGTCTCGACTTCTACCCCCAACAAGCCAAGCAACTGTGCGCGCAGACGCTGAAAACCCGGCTGCCCGCTGTGTCGTGCCCGGGGCAGGTCCACGCGCACCTGCTCCGCCACGCGGCCCTGGGCCAGGACAATCACGCGGTCAGCCAGCAAGATGGCCTCGTCCACGTCGTGGGTTACCAGCAGTACCGCGGGGTTGTGCTTGCGCCACAGTTCGATGATCAATTCATGCATGCGAATGCGCGTAAGGGCATCCAGCGCGGCAAAAGGTTCATCCAGCAACAGAAGGCGGGGCTCGCGTACCAGGCCGCGGGCCAGCGCCACCCGCTGTGCTTCACCGCCAGACAGGGTCGCGGGGTAGGCCTCCAGGCGGTGGGCCAGGCCCACCTCGGTCAAGGCTGCCACCGCGCGGGCCTTGGCGTTCTCCACCCGCAGGCCCAGCACCACATTTTTCCACGCCCGTTTCCACGGCATCAGCCGGGGCTCCTGAAACACCGCCGCACGTGCCGTCGGCACCCGCAATTGGCCGCTGTCGATGTTGTCCAGCCCCGCGAGCATCCGCAGCAGCGTGGTCTTGCCCGAGCCGCTGGCGCCCAGCAGGGCGACGAACTCGCCTGGGGCGATGTTCAGGTCCAGGTCATCGATGACCCGCTGGTTGCCGAACTGGCGCACCACTTTGTGCAGCTGAACGGCTGCCAACGGCTTGGCGCCGCCATGCAATTCATGGGTTGACATTGTCAGGTCCTTACGAAAGAAGGCCGCCAGGCCAGGGCGAAATGTTCCAGGGTGCGGATCAGACCGTCGATCAACAGCCCCAACAGGCTGTAGATCAGCAGGCAGATGACAATCACGTCGGTACGCATGAAGTCACGGGCATCACTGGCCAGAAAGCCGATCCCGGCCGTGGTGTTTATCTGTTCCACGAACACAAGGGCCAGCCAGGAGATGCCCAGCGCATAACGCAGGCCAACGAAGAACGAAGGCAGCGCACCGGGCAACACCACATGCCAGATCAGTTCGGCACGGCTCAGCCCCAGGGTATTGGCCGCCTCGATCAGTTTCGGGTCGATGCCGCGAATGCCGGCGAACAGGTTCAGGTACACCGGGAAGGTGGTGCCCAGCACGATCAGGGCGATCTTGGTGAACTCGCCGATACCGAACCACAGGATGAACAACGGCACCAGGGCCAGGGACGGAATGGTACGCAGCATTTGCAGGGGAGAGTCGAGCACCAGTTCGCCACGCCTGGACAGCCCGCTGATCAGCGCGGCGACCACGCCGATGATGATGCCGATACTCAGGCCCAGCACCGCGCGTTGCAGGGACACCAGCAAGTTGGTCGCCAGCTCGCCTGAAACGATCATCGCCCACAGGGTGCCGCCGATCTGCGAGGGTGCGGCGATGACTCGGGAGGGCAGCCAGCCCAGTTGGGAGGACAGTTGCCAGAACAGCAGAATGGCCAGGGGGCTGATGCAGCGTATGACAAAACCGGGTGGGCGCCAGCCGCCACGGACCTTGCGGCCGGGGAGCAGGGCGGGTTTTTCCACGGTCAGGTAAGCCGCGTCGGAAGAAGAGGGAAGGGTCATGGGCGTCCTGCAGGGCAATGGATCGTTGCGTCATCCGGTGGCACGCTGGGCCGACCGGATCGACGGGCGCGATAGACAGTAGCCGGGCAGGAAACGCCCTGTAAACGGGCTTTTGGTTATATGTTTAGTGCATGTTGGTGGTTATCTAAAATCAGATAAATGCATTATGGGTTGGCGGCGATCGCCGTCTCGTGCAGGGCCTGCCAGCGCACGCCTGCGGAGGTGACCGTCAGTATCGCCAGTGCCAGGCGTGCGGTTTGCACCCCGGCCAGCCGGTGCACTTCCTTGTAGCGCACGGCCACGCTGTCGCCAGTCTGCCAGACGCCCTGCAACTCGCTGACCCTGATCTCCAGCCCGGGCCGCGCGCCTTGCCCGCCGCTGAACAGCTGTTCTACCTGGGCGCGAGTCACTAGCCTGCCTGCCGTGGTCACCATGCTGAAGTCGTCTGCGAACACCGGCATCAGCGCGGCAATCGTCGCGTGGCCTGCCGGCCCCGGGGTCGTGAAGATGTGCTGGATCTGTTCGTGCACCTGGCGAACGCTTTCGCGCGCCTGATCAAGGTTGGGGCTGGGCATGACGTTCCTTTTGGGCGCTCAGTGCGCCGACGTGCAGGAGTGGAAACAGGCCCACCAGCGCCGCGATCAGCGCCGTGGCGTGATAGGCCTGGGTGGCGGAAAAAGGGCTGAGCAACAGGTTGAACACCATCAGCAGCAGGGCGGCCCCGAGGCTGAAGGCCACTTGGCGGTTGATGTTCCAGATCACACTGGCGTGCTGCGTGTCGGTGCCCTGGAAATCCAGCAGCGCGGTGGTTTGCGCGGTATTGGCACCGATGCCGCCGCCCACGCCCATCAGGCTGTAGGCCGCCATCAGCACCCCCAGGTCTGAAGCGCCATTGACCAGGAACAGGGTAGCGATGCCCACGCTGTGCAGGCACAGCCCAAGGGTGAACAGCCGCTTGGCGCCGACGCGGTTGTAGTACCGCCCGCACAGCACAATGGCCAGGAAGGCACCGCCGGCATACAGGATCATGAACAGCCCGGTGGCCTGGGCGGTGAAGCCCAGTGTGTTCTGCAGGAAGAAGATATTCAGCAGGTTGACGCCGGTGAACACGCCGGGAATGGCGTGGTAAACCAGGATGGACAGGCTCAGGCGCGGGCTTCTGAGCAAGCGCAGGTCGATGATGGCGTCGCGTGCACGGCGTTGATGCCGGGTGTACAGCACTGCGAACAGCCCGCCAGCCGCCAGGCAGCACAGCGCCAACCACGCGCTGTAACTGGCGCCATACAGTGACATGCCCAGCAGCACACTGGCCAGGCTGGCACTGACCAGCAGCAGGCCGGCCAGGTCCGGGCGCGGTTGGGCCTTGGCAGGCGCCTCCTTGATCCACAGCCATGCCAGGACGGCGGCTACCAGTGCAAAGGGAATGGTGCCGCGAAACACCCAGCGCCATGAACTGTGATCCACGATCAGTCCGCCCAGGGTGGGGGAGAGCGCGGGGGCGAGCAAAGCGACGGCCATGATCAGCGCGGAGATGCGTGCCCGCTGTTCGCCCTGGAACAGGTTGAAGGTCAACGCCTGCCCTACCGGAATCAACAGCCCCCCGGCCATGCCCTGCACGAACCGCGAGGTGACCAGCGTGCCGAACGTCGTGGCCTGCCCACACAGGCCTGCGCATACGCTGAAGGCCAGCATGGAGGCAGTGAGTACCCGGCGTTCGCCCCACCGCCCCGCCAGCCAGGTACTGATCGGGATGATCAGGGTCAACCCCAGGATGTACGCATTGGCGACCCAGGCGACAGTGGTGTCACCCACGTGCAGGTCAGCGGCGATACGTGGCATCGCCACCGCCGACATGAAGATGTTGATGCAGTCGATGAAAAAACCAACGAGGAACACGCTGGCGACGCGGTAACGGTAGGTCATGGTCTATCCCCTCTGCGCCGCAGGATAGGTGCCATCGACCGGTACTGTCGACGCCGATATACTGGATGCTTTGTTTGACTGGATTGAACAATGCAGCGCGCGGCCATGCACACGCAGCTCCATCGGGCCCAGACGTTCCTGACGGTGGTGGACTTCAACTCGTACACCCGGGCCGCCCAGTACCTGGGCATCAGCAAGGCCATGGCCAGCCTGCATGTCAAGGCGCTGGAGGAAGCCCTGGGCGTCGCCCTGCTGATCCGCAACACCCGGACCCTGGCCCTGACCGAGAACGGCGAAGCGTTCTACGACGAGTTCAAGGAAATCGTCAGTGACATCGGCACAGCCTTCGACAGCGTCATGCACCGGCGCAATCGCATTTCAGGCAAATTGCGCATCAGCACCACCAGTGAGTACGGCGAGCGTTTCATCCTGCCATTGCTGCCTGCCTTCGCCGCGCAGTACCCCGAGGTGACGCTGGGCTACCACGTCAACTCATCGCTCAATGACCTGGTGGCCGAGAAGCTGGACCTGGTGGTGCGCCTGGGCAACCTGGCCGACTCGGGGTTCAAGAGCCGCAAGCTGGCAGACTTCGACATCGTGCTGGTGGCCACGCCGGCGTTTCTGGCACGCCACCCTGTGCAGTGCCCAGCGGACCTGGAAGCCGTGCCGTGGGTCGCCAACAGCAACCTCCAGCGTCCTACCCAATGGCTGTTGCGGCACGCGTCGGGGGCCGAAGCCGCGGTGACCGGCCCGATGGCATTTGAGTCCAACTCCTCCACAGCGATTCGCGCCATGGCCCTGTCGTCGCTGGGTGTGGTGGTGCTGCCAGGCTGGCTGGTGGCTGCAGAGCTTGCCACCGGGGCCCTGCAACGGTTGTTGCCGGCGTATGCGTTGCCTCGCCAGGCCGTCAGCGTGGTATTCCCGAACAGCCGGCATGTACCGCGCAAGACTCGGGTATTCATTGATTTTCTGTGTGCGCGGCTTGGCGCTACGGCAGACTGACCTCGGTGGTGCCCAGGCGGGAAGGGGGCGGCCGGTTTCAGCGCCTGGCAGGCAGCGGCAAGTGCGACGGCAGGCAGTGGCAAGATTGACCCGCGACAAGCGCGCAGAGTGACGGCAGGGTCGATGCGCATCAGGGAGGATGCCCGGCAGTGCGCCGGTCACCCTTTCCGTCCAACACTGAAGCTGGGGCATGCACACGATGTCGATCAACCATAGGCTCACCGAGCATTTGAACCGCGGTACCGTGGGGTTTCCCACCGCACTGGCCAGTACCATTGGCCTGATCATGGCCAGCCCCGTGATTCTCACCGCCACCATGGGCTTCGGTATCGGTGGCAGCGCCTTCGCCCTGGCCATGCTGATCGCCGTACTGCTGATGCTGGCCCAGGCCACCACGTTTGCCGAAGCGGCGAGTATCCTGCCCACCACCGGCTCGGTCTACGACTACATCAACTGCGGCATGGGGCGCTTCTTCGCCATCACTGGCACCTTGTCGGCGTACCTGATCGTGCACGTGTTCGCCGGCACGGCCGAGACCATCATGTCCGGCGTGATGGCGCTGGTGAACTTCGAACACCTCAACACACTGGCCGAATCGGCGGGCGGCTCCTGGCTGCTGGGGGTGGCCTTCGTACTGGGTTTCGGGGTGCTCAACGCTTTCGGTGTCAGCGTGTTCGGCCGGGCGGAGATCATCCTGACCTTCGGCATGTGGGTCACGCTGATGGTCTTCGGTGTGCTGGGGCTGCTGGCGGCGCCGGCGGTGCAGTTAGACGGCTGGTTCGGCGAATCGCTGGTGGGCAGCGATCCGATGACGGTGCTGTCGCTGGTGGGCATGGCCATGTTCATGTTCGTGGGCTGCGAATTCGTCACGCCACTGGCGCCAGACCTGCGCAAGTCCGCCTCGGTGATGCCCAAGGCGATGATCCTCGGCCTGCTGGGGGTGGCGACCTGCATGTTCGTGTACGGCGCGGCCATGAAACGCCAGGTGGAAAACCTGCTGCTGGACCCGGTTACCGGCCTGCATGTGCTGGACACCCCCATGGCCATCCCGAAATTCGCTACCCAGGTCATGGGCAGTATCGGCCCGGTGTGGCTGGGTATCGGCTTTCTGTTCGCCGGTGCCGCTACCATCAACACGCTGATGGCCGGTGTGCCGCGCATTCTCTATGGCATGGCCGTGGACGGCGCCTTGCCCAGGTGCTTTACCTACCTGCACCCGCGCTTCAAGACGCCGCTGGTGTGCATCGCCGTGGCCGCCCTGATTCCGTGCCTGCACGCCTGGTACCTGGGGGGGAACGCCGACAATATCCTGCACCTGGTGCTGGCCGCGGTCTGTGCCTGGAGCACCGCGTACCTGCTGGTGACCGTGTCAGTGGTGATCCTGCGCATTCGCCGCCCCGACTTGCCACGGGCTTATCGTTCGCCGTTGTTTCCGCTGCCGCAGATTCTCTCCAGCCTCGGCATTCTGGTGGGCATGTGGTACATCACCCCACCCGGCATGAACCCTGCGGATATCTACGTGCCGTTCGGCATCATGCTGGGCGGTACTGCGGCTTACGCGCTGTTCTGGACCCTGGTGGTGCAGAAGGTCAACCCGTTCAAGCCAGCGCGGGTCGAAGACGTGCTGGCCAATGAATTCGCCCGCGAGCCGGGCCAACCTGCCAGCGAGTACAGCGCCCATGTTTCGTCGCCTGCTTGATCGCGCGCCGTCCGGCTACCGCCCTGGGGGCACCCTGGAGCACGTGCGACGCAACCTGGGGCTGGAGGCCTTGGGTGGCGCGTTCACCACCGCCGACGGCCTGCGGGTCGAGGTGGCCGAGCGGGTCGAAAGCCAGTGGCTGATGCACCTGGTGATGACTGAGTTCAGCGTGCGTGCGCCTGCTTCGCAACAAAGCGCCCTGAGCCTGGAGATGCGCCATATTGGCGCGTGGCGGCGCACCGGCGTCGCCTGTGCGCGGGTGCGGGGTGAGTCGGGTTGGGCGCAACGCGCGCGTCAGGCGCTGGAGCAGGACGCAGCCCTGCGCGCCGCGCTGATGCCCCTGGATTTCAAGCGGCTGCGCTTGCAAGCCCAAGGTGGTCAGTGGTGCGTGACCCTGGAGCATATGGGCGCCAGCGAAGTGGTCAATCGGGTACCTGCGTTCCGTCGCTACATCCGCCTCGATGAGCGCCAGCGCCCACTGTTGCTGGCCGCCTTGACGCACCTGCACCGTTGCGTCAGCACCCTGTAGCGGGCTTGGCCTGGATATTGCTCCCTTTGCCACACCAAGCTTTGCAGTTGTGCGTTCATGGATAACATGTTAACTATTTGCGCACAAGAATAAGGACTGTGTGTGGAGGCGAGCATGAATATCCATCAGCCAAGCCTGGATAGGCTGGAGCACTGGAACCGGACGATCCACGCCATCTGCGGCCATTTCGATACCCGATTGGCGTTCAACCGTTCGTTGTTCATCGGCGACGTGACCCTGGCCAGCCGTGGCGGCCTGGAAGTGGCGACCATTCGCACCAACGCTGGCAGCATCACCCGCGCCGGCAATGCGCCAGACACCACGGACGACGGCCAGTGTTTCCTGGTCAGCCAGCGTGCTGGTTTTTCCTCCATCACCCAAGGCACCACGCGCCTGGCGCTGAGCCCTGGTGACCTGATCCTGATGGATTCGGTGGGCGCGTGCCAGATCAGCCCGTCGGGCCTGATCGAGCATGCATCGCTGTCATTGCCCCGGGCCCAGGTGCTCAAGCGGCTGGGAAAGGGCACGCCGGCGTTCGGCAAGGTGTCCTCGAAAAAGATGTGCGGGCGCATGTTGCACCTGCTCGTGGACCAACTGTGCCGCAACGATGAACCGGGTGAGCACGATGGTGTGCAGGGGGAGGCGTTGCAGGAGGCGATGCTGTCGCTGCTGGGGTCCAGCTTCGAAGGTGGCGAGGACGCCGCGGTGACGGCCGCTGAACCTGGCAGCAGTCACCTGCGCGGTTATGTGCAGCACGTCATCGGCGAGTCGTTGGGCGAGTGTGGCCTGACCCCGGCCAGCCTGGCCCTGCGCCTCAACATATCGGTGCGTCACCTGTACCGGTTGTTCGAGGAAGAGGGCGACAGCGTGTGCCGCTACATCCAGCGTGCCCGCTTGCAGCGCAGCGCCGACGACCTGGCCAACCCGTTCCTGCGCGGTGAGTCCATCACCTCCATCGCCTACAAGTGGGGCTTCACCGACTCCGCGCACTTCAGCCGTTCATTCAGGAAGCAGTTCGACCAGTCACCCAAGGACTACCGCGTTTGCAACCTGATGGCTGGCACCGGGGAAAAATGCTAAATTAGTTAATCTATTAATCAAGCCTGGCGCTCTTCATGTCTTCACCTCGACCTTCCCTGACCCTCAACCTGCTGCAGGCGCGCGAAGTGGCCATGAGCTTCTTCCGCCCTTCGTTGAACCAGCACGGCTTGACCGAACAGCAATGGCGCATCATCCGCATCCTCAGCCAGCAGGGTGAACTGGAGATCAACCAGTTGGCCGATCAGGCCTGCATCCTGCGCCCCAGCATGACCGGCGTGCTGACCCGCATGGAAGCGGCGGGCATGGTGCGCCGGCGCAAGGCCGAGCAAGACCAGCGTCGCGTGCTGGTGACCCTGGACAAGGAGGGTGAGGTGCTGTTCGAGTCCATGAGCCAGGACATGGAACGCAATTACGGGCGCCTGCAGGCGGAGTTCGGGCAAGAGAAACTGCAGACACTGCTGGGCTTGCTCAATGATCTCAAGGCGCTGAAGCGCTAGGCCGCGTCGCAGGCGCCGCGTTGCGACGGGCCGAACACGGTGGCAGGACGCGGCCAGGTCCGCCGCTACAGGGGCGTTTTCGACATCCATCGTCCCCGGTGCTTTCGGCAGGTCAGTAGACGCCGCCCCCGGTGCTGGGCGCCGGTGCATCCTTGAAGGTCGACGCCAGGCTCTGCAACCCGCGCATCAGTACCGTGGTGTCGACCCCCACCGCGACAAACGTCGCGCCCAGTTCCAGGTAGCGGCGGGCCAAGGTTTCGTCGGCGCTGAGGATGCCGGCGGCCTTGCCGGCGGTGGTAATGCGCACGATGGCGTCCTCGATGGCGGCCTGCACGTCGGGGTGCCCTGGGTTGCCCCTGTAGCCCAGTGCGGCGCTCAGGTCGGCAGGGCCGATGAACACGCCGTCAACGCCGTCCACGGCGGCGATGGCGTTGAGGTTGGCCAGGCCTTCGCGGTTCTCGATCTGCACCAGCAGGCATATCTGCTCGTCAGCCTTGTCCAGGTAACCGGGCACGGTATTCCAGCGCGATGCCCGTGCCAGGGCGCTGCCCACACCGCGCACGCCCAACGGTGGGTAACGGGTGGCGCGCACCAGCTCGCGAGCCTGTTCAACGCTTTCCACCATGGGCACCAGCAAGGTCTGCACGCCAATGTCCAGCACTTGCTTGATCAGCGCCGTGTCGCCGACCACCGGGCGTATCACCGGTTGGCTGGCGTAAGGGGCGACCGCCTGCAACTGGCCCAGCAGGCTGCGCAGGTCGTTGGGGGCGTGTTCGCCATCGATGAGCAGCCAATCGAAGCCGGCGTTGGCGGCCAGTTCAGCGCTGTACGGGTTGGCCAGGCCCAGCCAGAGGCCGATGAGTGCCTCGCCGCTTTGCAGGCGTTGCTTGAAGGTGTTGATGATCATGTGGCACTCCTCAGACGAACCGGCACGCAATGGAGCCGAGCATGTCGTAGTCGACATGGAAGGTATCACCCGGGTTGGCCGCCACCGGACGAGTGAAGGAACCGCCGAGGATGACCTGCCCCGGCTGCAGGGTCACGTCATACGCAGCCAGCTTGTTGGCCAGCCACGCCACGCCCTTGGCCGGGTGGTTGAGCACGGCGGCCGAGACCCCCGACTCTTCGATCACGCCATTGCGGTACGCACCGCGGGTACCTTGCGCAGGTCGATCTCGGTGGGCCGCACGGCGCGCCCGCCCATGACCACGCCGGCGTTGGCGGCGTTATCGCTGATGGTGTCGAACACCTTGCGCGTGGCGTTGGTCCGCGGGTCGATCTGCTGAATGCGCGCGTCGATGATTTCCAGCGCCGGGATCACCCATTCGGTAGCGTCCAGCACGTCGAACACCGTGACATCGGGCCCCTTGAGCGGCTTGCCGAGGATAAACGCGAGCTCCACTTCCACCCGTGGCACGATGAAGCGGTTGAAGGGAATGTCGGTGCCTTCATCGAAGAACATGTCGTCCAGCAGCGCGCCATAGTCCGGCTCGGTGATGTTGGAGGACACTTGCATGGCCCGGGAGGTCAGGCCGATCTTGTGGCCCACCAGCTTGCGGCCGGCCTTGATCTTGTTCGCTACCCAGGCGCGCTGGATGGCGTAGGCGTCGTCGACGGTGATGGCGGGGTGGTCGAGGGAAAACTGGCGCACCTGTTCACGGCTGCGCTCGGCGTTGTCCAGGCGCTGGGCCGCTTGTTGGATAAAAGCTTGGTCGAGCATGGGAAACCTCGCAATCATTTGTTGAACAGGGGGTGCAGGCTGCTGTGCTTGCCGTCGTAGACCTGGCCTGGGCTCTCATCGATCTGCAGGGTAATGCCCACCGGGCGGCTTTCGAGGACGGGCGCCAGGTGCTCGTCGAGCACCTTGAGCAGGGCATCGCCCACCGCCTTGTGCACGGCGGCGCTGCGCCCGGCCGCCATGCGCAGGTTGGCGTAGAGGAAACCGTAATCGCCTTGGCCATCGGCCACCGCGCTGTGCTGGGCCGGGTAGGCGAGCACACGGGTACCCCCGGTGGGGAATACCTGTTTGTCGTTCTCGTCACGCTGGGCCAGCATGGTATCGGCCAGGGCGCGGGTCAGGCGCGGGAAATCCGCGTGCTGTTCAAGGTCGTGTGTGTAGAGCAGTACAAGGTGGGGCATGGAAGTGTTCCTCAGAGGCGACTGGTAGACACCACGTTAGCGGGGTTTGACGCCTGCACGTGTGGAATGCGCGAACCGTCCTGCGGGGTCACCGGGAATATCGCATTGATCTGGCCGGTGCCCGAGGCGGCGAAGTAGGGCGTCAGCACTTCGACCTTGCCGTCGTATTCAGACCAGCCCATGGCGCCCAGCAGCATGGCGGTATCGTGCATGAACCCTTCACCGTGCCCCTTGGCCGCATACTCGGGCAGCATGCCGCAGAATTCGGCCCACTCACCGTTCTCCCACATCTGCACCACCCGCTCATCGAGGGTCTCCAGGAACGGGCTCCAGATCCGGGTGGCGAACTCCGGCGCCTGGCCGTTCTGGGCGAAACGGTGGGACAGCGAGCCGCTGGCCAGGAAGGCGACGGTGCCTTCGTAGTGATCCTCCACTGCCTTGCGCATGGCCCAGCCCAGGCGGGCACTGTCGTTGAGGTAGTGGGAGGTGCACAGCGACGAGACCGAGATCACCTTGAAGTGCTGGTCCTTGTTCATGTACCGCATGGGCACCAGGGTGCCGTATTCGGGCGCCAGGGTGGTGGCATGGTGGGCCATGGTCTCGACACCGAAACGGTTGCACACGTCGGCCAGGATCAGCCCCAGTTCCGGGTTGCCGGGGAACTCGTAGTCCATGTTGCTGATGAAATGCGGCAACTCGTTGCTGGTGTACAGCCCCTTGAAATGGGGGCCGCAGTTGATGTGGTAATTGGCGTTCACCAGCCAGTGGGTGTCGAACACCACGATGGTGTCGACGCCCAGCTCGCGGCAGCGCCGGCTGATTTCGCAATGGCCGTCGATGGCGGCCTGCCGGAAGCCTTTTTTCGGGCCGTCGAGTTCGCTGACGTACATGGACGGTACGTGGGTGATCTTGGCGGCCAGGGCTAGCTTGCCCATGCGGGTACCTCCTGAATATTGTTGTTATGGCCGCCGCTGCCGGAGGCTGCGGCGACGGGGACGGGGTTACACCCCCCACCGCGGGATGGGGTGGCTGCCCATGGAAATGCACACGTTCTTGATCTCGGCGAACACCTCGAAGCTGTACTGGCCACCTTCGCGGCCGGTACCGGAACCTTTGACACCACCGAATGGCTGGCGCAGGTCACGCACGTTCTGGCTGTTGATGAACACCATGCCCGCCTCGATACCGTAGGCCAGACGGTGTGCCTTGCCAATGTCCTGGGTCCAGATATAGGAGGCCAGGCCGTATTCGGTCTCGTTGGCCAGTTTCAGCGCCTCGGCTTCGTCCTTGAACGGGATCAGGCACACCACCGGCCCGAAGATTTCTTCCTGGGCGATGCGCATGCTGTTGTTGACGTCAGCGAACACGGTGGGCTGGATGAACTGCCCGCGTGCCAGGTGCGTTGGCAAATTGGCCGGGCGTTCCAGGCCGCCCGCCAGCAGGGTGGCGCCTTCTTCCAGGCCGACCCTGATGTAACCGGTGACCTTGTCGTAGTGGGCCTGGGTGATCATCGAGCCCACTTGGGTTTTCGGGTCTTGCGGGTCACCGACGATCAGGCGCTTGGCACGCGCGGCGAATTCGGCGACGAACTGCGGGTACACGCTTTCCTGAATGAAAATGCGGCTGCCGGCGGTGCAGCGTTCGCCATTGAGCGAGAAGATGGTGAATAGGGCCGCGTCCAGCGCACGGTCCAGGTCGGCGTCCTCGAAAATCAGCACCGGCGACTTGCCGCCCAGCTCCATGGAGTACTTCTTCAGGCCCGCGGTCTGCATGATTTTTCTGCCGGTGGCGGTACCGCCGGTGAAGGAAATGGCGCGCACATCAGGGTGACGGACCAGTGCATCGCCAGCGGTGGCGCCGTAGCCTTGAATCACGTTGAGCACACCGTTGGGGATGCCGGCTTCCACGGCCAGGCGCCCCAGCTCGTTGGCGGTCAGGGGCGACAGTTCGCTCATCTTCAGTACCGCGGTGTTGCCCAGTGCCAGGCACGGTGCGGTCTTCCAGGTGGCGGTCATGAAGGGCACGTTCCACGGCGACACCAGGCCGCACACGCCCACGGGCTGGTAGAGCGTGTAGTTGAGCATCTGGTCGTCCACGGGGTAACTGTGGCCGTCCATGCGTGTGCACACTTCGGCAAAGAAATCGAAGTTGTGCGAGGCGCGGGGGATCAGCACGTTCCGGGTCTGGTGAATCGGCAGGCCGGTGTCCAGGGTCTCCAGCTCGGCCAGGTGCGGCACGTTCTGATCGATCAGTTCACCCAGCTTGCGCATCAGCTTCGCACGCTCCTTGGCCGGGGTGGCGGCCCATTTCGGGAAGGCTTGCCTGGCGGCGGCCACGGCCTGGGCTACTTCCTCGGCGCCGCCGCTGGCAACTTCGCCAATGGCTTCGCCAGTGGCCGGGTTGTGGTTCACGAACACGTCTTTGCTTTCGACCTCACGGCCATTGATCCAGTGCTTGATCATGGGTTCACGCCTTGTTGTTCTCGAAGAATCGGGTTTCGCTGACGATGCGGTTGACCAGCCGGCCCACACCCTCGACCTCTACGACCACCTCGTCGCCTGGCACTACGTCGGCCAGCCCCTCGGGTGTGCCGGTGGCGATCATGTCGCCCGGTTGCAAGGTCATGAAGCTGGACAGGTATTCGATCAGGTAAGGAATGTCGAAGATCATGTCGGCAGTGGTGCCTTCCTGGCGCAACTCGCCGTTGACCCAGGTGCGCAGGGCCAGGTTGCCGACGTCGGGAACATCGGCGACGTCGACGATCCATGGCCCCACCGGGGTGGTGGCGTCGCGGTTCTTCACCCGCAGGTTGGGGCGGTAGTAGTTTTCCAGGTAGTCACGGATGGCGTAGTCGTTGCACACCGTGTAGCCGGCCAGGTACTGCAGCGCATCCTCGCGCTTGACGTTGCGCGCCGGCTTGCCGATGACAGCCACCAGTTCGCACTCGTAATGCATGTAGGCGACATTGTCCGGGCGCCAACTGACCTGGTTGTGGCCCGTGTAGGTGCCGGGGGATTTGACGAACGCCAGGGGTTCGGTCGGTGGCGTGAAGGCCAGCTCTTTGGCGTGGTCGGCATAATTCAAGCCCAGCGCGAACATGCTGCCGGTGGCGGGCGGCAGCCACTGCACCTGGTCTTCAGCCAGCAGGCGGCCGTCGGCAAGGCGCACGGCGTTGTCTGCTTCCACGGTGACGGCGTGGTCCTGGCCTTGAAAACGGATTCGAGCGTGTTTCATAGCGGTCCCCTTACTCGGCCACGATGGTGTTGGTGAGGCGGCCGAGGCCGGTGATTTCCACGTCCACTCGGTCGCCTGGGCGCACGTCTACGCGCCCCTCGGGGGTACCGGTGATCAGCACGTCGCCGGCGTGCAGGGTCATGAATTCGCTGAGCTCGGCGATCAGTTGGGCAATGCCGCGGACGAAGTTGGCGGTGGTGTTTTCCTGCACCCGTTCGTTGTTCACATAAAGCGTGAGGGTCAACTGGTGCGGGTCGGCGATGGCGTCCACCGGTACCAGGGCTGGGCCCAGTGCGCAGAAACCATCGCGGCACTTGGCTTTCACTGCCGGGCGGTAGTAGCTGTCTTCCGGCAGGCTGAATTCGTTGACGATGGTGTAGCCGGCCACATGGCTCAGCGCCTGCGCCTGGCTGACACGGCTGGCGTCCTTGCCGATCACCACGCCCAGGGCCGGGCCCGGTTGCAGGCGTTCCACGCCAGTGGGGTAGACCACCTCGCCCTGGTGCACATTGCGGGTGTTGGGGGTTTTGATGAACAGCACCGGTTTGATCGGCGGCTGGGTGTAAGGCGCCTGATCGAATTCGGCGAGGCGTTGTTGCAGCAAGCCCTGATAGTTCAGCGCGACGCCGAACAGGGTACCGCTCGCAATCTCATGCAGGCCACGGCTCATGCGGTTCTCCTTGAGGAGCAGGGCGTTGGCACCCTGCGAAAAGTAATTAATGTGTTAACCTTATAATTAATAAGTTAACCATCGTCAAGCGTGGCACAATGGCCTCGTGGGCTGACCGGCCACCCAAAACAAGAAGATCGAGGTCCCGACATGAAGGACAGGCAACCCATCCCCAACATCAACATCGGCCAGGTCTACGACCAGCGTTACAGCGACGCCGAGGTGCACTACGACCGTCTGGGCAACCTGGCCGGTTTTTTCGGGCGCAACATGCCGGTGCACCGTCACGATCGTTTTTTCCAGGTGCATTACGTCAAGACCGGCACCGTGCGGGTGTACCTGGATGACCAGCAGTACGTGGAGTCGGGCCCGATGTTTTTCCTCACGCCGCCGACCATTCCCCATTCGTTCGTGACCGAGGCCGATGCCGATGGCCATGTGCTGACGGTGCGTCAGCAACTGGTATGGCAGTTGATCGAGTCGGATGCGGCATTGGCGCCGGGGCCGCGATTGCCGGCTGCGTGCGTGGCGCTGGCGGGGTTGGGCAGCGAACACGGGGGGGAAATCACCCGCCTGGAGTGCCTGTTCGATGAGCTGGCCCGGGAGAAAGAAGCCACCGCCCCAGGCCGGGCCGCCGCGCTGGAGAGCCTGACGCGGTTGATCATGGTCAGCCTGCTGCGCCTGTGCGCCAACTCGCTGGCGGCACGGCCGGCGCGCCACGAGGACCTGAAGATCTTCCACCGCTTCAACGAGCTGATTGAAGCGAACTACCGTCAGCACTGGCCGTTGTCCCACTATGCCGAAGGCGTGGGTGTCACCGAGGCGCGCCTCAACGACGTGTGCCGGCGCATCGCCGACTTGCCGTCCAAGCGCCTGATCCAGGAACGGCTGATGCAGGAGGCGCGGCGCCTGTTGCTGTACACCGGCAGTTCGGCCAATGAAATCTGTTTTGCGCTGGGGTTCAAGGACCCGGCCTATTTCAGCCGGTTCTTCCAACGCTATGCGCAGATGACCCCGGGTGAATACCGGCAGCGGCAGGTGGGGGCAACGGAGTAAGGCCGTGCACGCGAGGCGCTGGCCTGTACCCGCCACCCTCCTGGTGGACGTCGCTGGTTCGCACCGCCCAGTGTCAGGCCTTACCACAGCGCCACCGTGTACCCGATGATCACGCGGTTCTCGTCGATCGCCGTGCTCAACCCGTTACCCGACCGAAACGCCGCGTTGCGCCAGCGCACGGTCACATTCTTCAATGGGCCGCTTTGCACCGTGTAGGCCAGGTCCGTGTCGCGTTCCCGTTCGCGGCCGTCGTCCACGGCGCTGGTATGCACATGACGGCCATCGACGTAACGGGTCATGAAGGTCAGCCCGGGTATGCCCAGCGCGGCGAAGTTGTAGTCGTAGCGTGCCTGCCAGGCATCGGTGCCGGCCTTGGTGAACGGGCTGATGGTCACCAGGTTGATGGAGTAGGGGTCGAGCCCCGGGTAGGCGAAGTCGCCGTCACCGGACAGGTTCTGGTAGCCGATGCCGAGTGCGTGTGGGCCCCTGTTCAGCGTGACCATACCGTTGAAGAAACGGTTGTCGATGCGCCCACCGTCGACGCGGCTGGCCCCCCGATAGTCTTCATTGCCCTGCTCGCGGGTGGTGAAATAGCGCAGGTCGCTGCGCAGCTTCACGGTGTCACCCAGAGGCAGGTCGTGCACCAGCCCGATGAAGTGCTGGCGATAAATGTCTTCCATCCGGGCGTAGTAATAACTGGCGGCCAGGCCGGGGGTGAGCCGGTAGGTACCACCTGCCAGGTCCAGATGGGCACTGCGTACCCCGCCGTAGCTCATGTCGTCGGTGCCGGAGGAGTCACGCAGGTTCTGCCGGGTCAGGCGTGCGGCATTGAGGGTCAGGCCTGCGATGTCCTGGGAGGTCAGCAACTCGCCGCTGTAGGTGGACGGCAGCAAGCGCACGTCGTTGTAAGCGGCAACCGGCAGTTGCGGCAGCAGGGTGCCGACCTTGAGCACCGTCTGGCTGACTTTGACCTTGGCGGTCACGCCCAGCTCGCTGAAGTCATTGGCCGGTTGGTTGCTGGCGCCGTAGGGCAGCAGCCCCGTGCCGCGATGGTCGGGGCTGGAGTCCAGCTTGACACCCACTTCCCCCAGGGCGTCCAGGCCCAGGCCCACCGGGCCTTCGGTATAGCCCGACGTCATGCGCAGGATGAAACCCTGAGCCCATTCGTCGGCCATGTTCTGGCTGGCGCCGGGTTGGCGGAAATCGCGGTTGAGGTAGAAATTGCGCAGTTCCAGGCTGGCTTTGCTGTCCTGGATGAAGTCGGCGTGGGCGGCGAGCGGCGCGAGCGCCGCGCACAGGCTGGCGCCCGCCGTGCGGCGAAACAGGCGTGGGGGCATGGGGCGATTCCTTTGTTATTGTTGTGAAATTCGCGATGGCCGGGTCAGGCGGGGTTGACCACCCGGGCTTCGGTGCGCAGCACCAGCAGGCTACCCAGGGCAATGAACACCGCCAGCACGTACAGCGCCAGGCTCGTGCTGTGGGTGGTGTCGCGCATCCAGCCGATCAGGTAAGGCGCCAGGAACGATGCGATGCTGCCGAACGAACTGATCATGGCGATGCCGGCTGCCTGGGTGTTGTTGGCCAGAAAGGCCGGTGGCAGTTGCCAGAACATCGGCAATGCGGCGCTGGCGCCCATGCCGGCGACCACCAGACCCGTCATCACCAGGGGCGCGTGGCCGGGCGCGATGCCGGCCACGGCAATGCCCAGCGCCGACATCAGCAGCGGCACGCACAGGTGCCAGCGGCGTTCACGGCGGCGGTCCGAGGAACGCCCGCAGCCGAGCATGAACAGGCAGCCGGCCAGGTACGGCACGGCGCTGAGCAGGCCCACCTGGCCATCGCTGCCGATGCCCGCGCCGTGTATCAGCGTCGGCATCCAGAAGGCCAGGGTGTTGACTGCCAGCATCACCGCGAAATAGATGGCGACCAGCAACCACACATGGCCATCGCGAACGATGCCACTCAGGGAGGTGATGGACTTGCGCTGTTCCTCTCCGTCCATTTGCGTGCGCAATTCGCGCTTCTGTTCGGCACTGAGCCAATTGACGCTTTCGAAGTGGTCGGGCAGGGCCTTGAGCACCACCAGGCCAAGCACCACCACCGGCAGCCCTTCGATCAGGAACATCCACTGCCAGCCACGCAGCCCACCCAGGTCATGAAAGCCCTGCAGAATGCCCCCCGACAGTGGCCCGCCAATGACTCCGGCCATGGGGACGGCAACGGCGAACAACGCGGTGACCTGAGCGCGCCGCCCTGCCGGGTACCAGCGGTTGAGCAGCACCAGTATGCCCGGGAAGAACCCGGCTTCAGCCATCCCCAGCAGCAGGCGCAGGGTATAGAACCCGGTGGCGCCCTCGACCCACAGCATGCTGGTGGACAGCAGGCCCCATACCACCATCAGGGTGGCGATCCAGCGTCGCGGGCCCACGCGGTCCAGGGCCATGTTGCTGGGCACACCGAACAGCGCGTAGGCGATGAAGAACAGCCCGGCGCCAAAGCCGTACACCGTGTCGCTGAAGTGCAGGTCGCTGCTCATCTGCATGTTGGCGAAGCCGATGTTGATACGGTCCAGGTGGGCGAACAGGTAGCACAGCAGCAACAGCGGCATCAGCCGCCAGGTGATCTGGGCATGGGTAGAACGGGCGGCGGCCGCGGGGGCCGTCGATGCAGAGGCGGCGGTGCGCATGAGGGCAGGTTCCATTTGTTGTTTTTGTTGATGGCCTGATCATGCGGGGCGGGGGCGAGGGGGGAAAATGCACTTTGCACAGAACCGCTTGCACTTTTCACATGGCCGATCGCGCGCTTTTTCACCGGGCCATGAAAAGTGCAATCGGCAATCCGGAACGTGCATTTTCGCGGCACCGTGGCCCTCCCATACTCAAATGGCATTCATGAACGAACCTGCGCCGGCTGTGTTGCCTGCGATGTGTTGCAGCGCAGCGCCAGGTCTTGGTCCTCCCCCAATAATAAACAGAGTGGAACCATGAAAAAGCCCAACCCCCTGCTCGAAGACCTGAAAGCCATACTGCCTGCGATTCACGCCAATGCCTTTGTCGCGGAACAGGACCGCAGCGTACCCGCCGAAAACATCGCCTTGCTGAAAAGCATCGGCCTGCACCGCGCGTTCCTGCCGAAGAAGTTCGGCGGCATGGAAATATCGTTGCCGCAGTTCGCCGACTGCATCGCCCTGCTGGCGGGAGCCTGCGCCAGCACCGCGTGGGCCATGAGCCTGCTGTGTACCCATAGCCACCAGTTGGCGATGTTTCCCGCCAGGTTGCAGGAAGAAATCTGGGGGCAAGACTGCGACGCTACCGCCAGCAGCAGCATCGCGCCGTTCGGGCGCACCGAAGAAGTGGAGGGCGGGGTGCGCTTCAGTGGCGAGATGGGCTGGAGCAGTGGCTGTGATCATGCCGAATGGGCCATCGTCGGGTTCCGTCGAAAGAACGCCGAAGGCGCTCAAGACTATTGCTTCGCCGTGCTGCCGCGCAGCGACTACGAGATTCGTGATGACTGGTACGCCGTGGGCATGCGGGGCAGCGGCAGCAAGACACTGGTCGTCGATAACGCCTTCGTCCCCGAACACCGCATCCAGAAAGCCAAGGACATGATGGAAGGAAAGTCCGCAGGGTTTGGCCTGTACCCCGACAGCAAGATTTTCTATTCGCCGTATCGGCCCTATTTCGCCAGTGGTTTCTCCACGGTCAGCCTCGGCATTGCCGAGCGCATGCTGGAAGTGTTCCGCGAGAAAACCCGCAACCGGGTACGTGCCTACACCGGTGCCGCGGTAGGCGCGGCAACGCCGGCGCTGATGCGCCTGGCCGAGTCCACCCACCAGGTGGCGGCCGCCCGGGCCTTCCTGGAAAAAACCTGGCAAGAGCACGCCGAGCACGGTGAGGGCCACCGTTACCCGAGCCGCGAGACCCTGGCCTTCTGGCGCACCAACCAGGGCTACGCCACGAAGATGTGCATCCAGGCCGTGGACCGCTTGATGGAAGCCGCGGGCGGTGGTGCCTGGTTCGACACCAACGAGCTGCAGCGCCTGTTTCGCGATGCCCACCTGACGGGCGCCCACGCGTACACCGACTACGACGTGTGCGCACAGATTCTGGGCCGTGAACTGATGGGCCTGGAACCTGACCCGAGCATGGTCTGACCCGCCGCCCCACAGGCTTTGTCCATCACCACCATCATGGCCGGCGACGTGCGCCGGCCCGGGAGTCCCGCATGTCCTGCGAATTCGATACCCGCGCGTTTCGCCGCGCCCTGGGCAACTTCGCCACTGGCGTTACCGTGGTCACCGCCGCCGCCCCTGATGGGCGCAAGGTGGGCGTGACCGCGAACAGCTTCAACTCGGTGTCCCTGGACCCGCCCCTGGTGCTGTGGAGCATCGACAAGCGCTCCAGCAGTCACGAGGTGTTCGAACAGGCCAGCCACTTTGCCGTCAACATCCTGGCCGCCGACCAGATCGACCTCTCCAACAACTTCGCCCGGCCCAGGGAGGACCGTTTCGCTGAGGTTGAATTCGAGCCGGGGGAGGGGGGCGCACCGGTGTTCGCCGACTGCTCGGCGCGTTTTCACTGCGAGAAGTATCAGCAGCTGGATGGCGGCGACCATTGGATCATGATCGGCAGGGTGGTGCAGTTCGATGACTTCGGGCGGTCGCCGTTGTTGTATCACCAGGGGGGGTATTCGAGGGTGTTGCCGCATACGCAGGTGGGGTAGGGGCTAGTCGGCGCATGGCGTCAGGTCGTGTCAGGGCGGCCAGGTGCAGGGCTGTGGGTTTTCTGGCGCTCTCGAGATCGAGCGCGGTCAAGCCCACAGTCAACCCCCCTCACCCAAACGTAATCCGCCCCGCATACCCCCCACCCTCCACCCGCCGCCGATATTCATGCGGCGTGGCGCTTACCAGCCGCTTGAAGTCCCGCAGGAAATGCGACTGGTCGGTGAACCCCAGCTCCAGCGCCAGGTCGCAATACGCCGTTTCCCGTACCGCCCCCAGGGCATCCAGTGCCGCCTGGCAGCGGATGATTCGGCAGAAGGTCTTGGGGCTCATGCCGGTGTCCTGGCTGAATAGCCGGTGGATGGTGCGGCTGGTATAGCCGCTCAGCGCTTCCAGTTCCTGCACGCGAATGTCCCCGCGGCGTTGCAGGGCTTTCTCGATCACCATGGCCGTCACCTGGGACGTTCTGCCCATCAGGCTCGGTGCCAGGTGGTCCGTGAACAGGCTGATCTGCTCGCCCAGGGCTTGGCTCTGCACGATGCGTTCGAAGATCCCGCGCGCGAAGGGCGTCGCTTCCAGCAGGTCCAGTTCGTGCTCGGTCAGTTCCTCGGCGAGCACGTTGATGAACCCGGGTATGACGCCCGGCGTGAAGCGCACGCCGAAGTAGTGGTGGTTGCGTTGCATCGTCACCGGCTGCGCCTGCAACGGTGTGCCGCAGATGCGTGCGGTGGGCGCGGTGGCGTCGCAGTCGAAGATGATGTCGACACACCCGTCTGGCACCGCCACCAGCGCCTCGGCCGTGTGCGCCACATCGAACGCATAGAAATGGGCAACGGCGGGGTGCGCCGACGCCGTCACCGCGTAGCGCGACGAATTGAGCACGAACCAGGGCTGCGCATACGCGGAGCGAGGCTGGGCCAGGCGGGTGGAAGCGGACATGGGCGAACCTGCAAGTGGCTGCTTTTACGTGCTTTTCCAGAAGCAAGAATCGCGCCGGTAACACCCGTGCCGACATGTCCGAAATTTACAATACCCCCCGTCGACACCTGCGGATACTCACCTCGGAATCAAGGCTAACCCTTGCGTTGCAACGGTCTAAAAGGTGAGAAAAGCAATGTCCACTACTACCAGGATCGATTTCATCTACTTGTCCGAGCAGGACATGATTCGTGCCGGCGTCACCGACATGCCGGCCTGCGTCGACACCATGGAAGACATGTTCGGCCTGTTGTATCAGGGCGATTACCGCATGGCCGGGCCGAACAACGACTCCCATGGCGCCATGGTGACCTTCCCGCAGGACTCACCCTTCCCCAACATGCCCAAGCCCACCGCGGACCGCCGCATGATGGCAATGCCGGCCTACCTGGGCGGCAGCTTCTGCACGGCGGGCGTCAAGTGGTACGGCTCCAACGTCGCCAACCGCGAGAAAGGGCTGCCGCGTTCGATCCTGATGTTCACCCTCAACGACCCGGACACCGGCGCGCCCCTGGCGCACATGTCGGCCAACCTGTTGTCAGCCTATCGCACCGGGGCCATTCCCGGCGTGGGTGCGCGCCACCTGGCGCGCAAAGACTCGAAAGTCATCGGCCTGCTGGGCCCTGGCGTAATGGGCAAGACCACCGTCGCAGCGTTCATCGCCGTGTGCCCGCTGATCGATACCATCAAGGTCAAGGGCCGTGGCCAGAAAAGCCTCGACGATTTCATCACCTGGGTGAAGGTCACCTACCCGCAAGTCACCACGGTGCAGGTCGTCGATACGCTGGAGGACGTGGTACGCGGCTCCGACCTTGTTACTTATTGTAGCTCCGGGGCCGTGGGCGACCCCACTGCCTACCCCATCGTCAAGCGCGAGTGGGTCAAGCCCGGCGCCTTCCTGGCCATGCCCGCTTCCTGCCGCCTGGACGCAGCCATGGAACAGCCAGACGTGCGCAAGGTGCTGGATAACACCGGCCTCTACCAAGCCTGGTACGAGGAGCTACCCAAGCCTGCGCACCACTGCGTGCCCGTGATTGGCGTGCGCTTCATGGACATGATCGCCGAAGGCACGTTGCGCCCCGAGAACCTTGAAGACATCGGCAAGATCATCGCCGGCGACGGACCGGGCCGGCGTAACGACGAGGAAATCATCATCATGTCGGTGGGGGGCATGCCGGTGGAAGACGTGGCCTGGGGCACCGTTGTGTACCGCAAGGCACTGGAACAGGGCATCGGCGTGAAACTGAACCTGTGGGAAACCCCGGTGCTGAGCTGATGCGTGCCCACAGGCCGCTCTGCTTCTTCTCTTACCCCTGAAAAGGCAACACCCATGACTGACATCATCAAGCTCAAGAGCGGTTCCGTGTTCGAAGAAAAGGCCAGCTACTCGCGCCTGGTGGCCGTGGACAACTGGATCTACGTTTCCAACACCGCCGGCCGCAACCCCCACACCAAGCTGATTCCCGAGGACGTGCTGGAACAGGCCCACCAGGTGTTCGCCAACATCGAGGCGGCCTTGGCAGCGGTGGACGCCAGCCTGGCGGACGTGGTGTGTTCGCGGGTATTCATCCAGAACCCCGAGGATGTGCCCGCGGTGATGGAACTGATCGGCGTCAAGTTCCGCGGTATCGACCCGGCCTGCACCGCCACCTGCCCCCCATTGGGTTCCACGGTCTACAAGGTGGAGCTGGAGGTCACGGCCTACCGCGGTGCCTCGCGCGCCACTGTGCAGACCCTCACCCTGGGCCAGTAACGCCCACGGTTTTCTCCCTTCGCCCAACGAGTCCCTGATATGGCCCCCACCATCGAGCCTGTGCACACGTCCGCGCCACTGCCTGCCACCACCTCGGTGGTGATCATCGGCGGCGGTATCATCGGTTTGACCGCCGCCCTCACCCTGGCTGAACGCAACATCCCTGTGGTGGTGCTGGAGAAGGGCCGTATCGCCGGCGAGCAGTCATCGCGCAACCTGGGCTGGGTGCGCAAGACCAGCCGCCACGCCGAGGATATCCCCCTGGCGCTGGCGGCTGATCGGCTGTGGGCGCGGATGCCGGAACGGGTCGGCAGTGATGTCGGCTACCGCCAGGCCGGCATCATGTTCGTGGCACGTACCGAGGCACAGATGGCCATGCACGCTGGCTGGTTGCAGTCGGTGGCGCACCTGTCACTGGATTCGCGCCTGCTGGGCAAGCGCGCGATCGACGCCCTGGTGCCGGGCGGGCGAGGGAAGTGGGCAGGGGGCATCTACACCGCGTCGGACGCCCGCGCCGAACCGACCCTGGCCAGCAGCGCCATCGCCCGCGCGGCGATGGCCAAAGGCGTGGTGATCGTCGAGCAGTGCGCCGTGCGTACGTTGCAACTGGCGGCAGGCAACGTCTGCGGGGTAGTCACCGAACACGGTGAAATCCGCTGTGAGCAGGTGGTGTTGGCGGGCGGGTTGTGGTCGCGCCGCTTCCTGGGCAACCACGGTGTATCACTGCCAACGCTGCCGTTGACGTGCTCGGTCTTGCGCACCCAACCGATGGAGGGGCCGACCGATATCGCCGTGGGGGCACCGGACTTCTCTTTTCGCAAACACAAGGACGGTGGTTTCATCATCACCCAGCGCGGCAAGCTGGATGCCTTCCTCACGCTGGACCACCTGTTGCTCGGTACGCAATACCTGCCGCAACTACGGGCTCAGCGCGACTTCCTGAACATTTCCCTGGGCCGCCATTTTCTCAAGGACCTGGGCCTGGCCCGGCGTTGGAAAGCCGACCGGGTGAGCCCCTTCGAGCGCGTGCGGGTGCAGGACCCGTGTGCCAATGAACGGCTGAACAACGACGCCCTGAACAACCTCAAGGCCGCCTGGCCGGCGTTCGCGCAAGCACGGGTGGCCCAGAGTTGGGCCGGTACCATCGACGTGACCCCGGATTCAAATCCGGTGATCGGGCCGGTGGCGCAGATTCCGGGACTGACCCTGGCAACTGGCTTTTCCGGTCACGGTTTCGGCACCTCTCCAGCGGCGGGGCACCTGGCGGCGGACCTGGTCAGTGGCCATGCCCCTATCATTGATCCGACGCCTTACCGGTTCGAGCGCTTCGCCCTGTGAGCGCGCGGCTTCAATTCAATGGAACGCTCGCGCCCGACCCCAGTCAGTTGAATATACCGTGCTGAAACGATTCAACTAGCCAGGGAGATCCATGATGACTTACTCACCCGACCGCCACACCATCGCCCCGCAGCATCAGGACCGCAGCCCCGGCTCGGAACGGGCGCTGAAACCCGCTGCCGAGCACATTCGCCCGGACTACAAGGGCTCGGGCAAGCTCAAGGGCAAGCGGGCGCTGGTCACAGGCGGTGACAGTGGCATCGGCCGTGCCGCGGCGCTGCATTTCGCTCGCGAGGGCGCGGACGTGGCGATCCTCTACCTGCCCGTGGAGCAGGAGGACGCCGACGATGCCGTGCGCCTGATCGAAGCCGAGGGGGTGAGGGCGCTTGCTATCGCGGGTGACATCGCCGAGCGGGCGGTGTGCGACGCGGCCATTGAACAGGTGGTGGCGACGTTCGGCGGCATCGACATCCTGGTCAACAACGCGGCCCACATGCAGGGTGAAGAGGACTTCACCGACACCACGGACGAATCCTGGCTGCGCCACTTCAACGTCAACGTGCACGGTGCGTTTTACCTGACCCGCGCGGCGCTGAAGCACATGAGTGCCGGTGCTTCGATCATCCAGACCACCAGCGTCAATGCCTTTGCCGGCGCGCGCGTGGTCACCGCCTATTCCGCCACCAAGGCGGCGTTGGCAGGCTTCACCCGAGCGCTGGCGTTGCAGGTGGCCGAGCAGGGCATCCGCGTCAACGAGGTGGCCCCCGGGCCCATCTGGACGCCGATTCAGCCTCAGGGGTGGCCTGCCGAGCAGGTGCCACACCTGGGCGACAACACGGCCATGGGGCGCATGGGCCATCCCTCGGAGCTGGGCGCCGCTTATGTCTACCTGGCCAGCGATGACTCGTCCTATGTCACGGGCCAGACTCTCCACGTCAACGGCGGGATGATCGTCAATGGCTGACCATGGCGCGTTGTCGAATGCGGCCACCGAAGGCTGGCGCGTCAGCGCCCGCCATCGCCGTTGGCTGGAGCAGCAAGGCCAGCGACTGCTGGATTTCTCCAAGCACAGTGTGGTGCCCGATGGCTTTGCCGCGCTGGATACCCTTGGTGAATTGCCCGCCCATGCCCAGGCACAGGTGATCATCACCGCACGCATGACCCACGCTTATGCCTTGGCCGCGTTGCAAGGCCTGCCAGGCTCGACACCGCTGGTGGATCATGGCCTCAAGGCCCTGGCGGGCCCGCTCAAGGACCACGCCCATGGCGGCTGGGACGATGGCAGTGGGCGCAAGATGGCGTATGCCCACGCCTTCGTCGCCTTGGCCGCGGCCACCGCGACCATTGCCGGCCGCCCCGGTGCGCGCGAGTTGCTGAGCGATGTCACCGCGATCATCGAGCGGCATTTCTGGTCGCAGGAGGAAGGCGTGCAGCGCGACAGCTTTGCCCTCGACTGGTCCGACGAGGAAGACTACCGCGGCGCCAATAGCAACATGCACAGCGTCGAAGCGTTCATGACCATCGCTGACGCCCTTGACCAGCCCGTGTGGCGCACGCGGGCCTTGCGCATCTGCGAGCGTTTCATTCACCAGATCGCCTCGGCCCACGACTTCTGCGTGGTGGAGCATTTCGACCGTCAGTGGCGCATCCTCCACGACTATCACCACGACCAGCCTGATCACGACCTGCGCCCCTACGGAATGACACCGGGCCATTTCGTCGAATGGGCGCACCTGTTGCTCAAGCTCGAAGCCGCGCTGGCGGGGGCAGCGGTGCCAGCACCCGACTGGCTGGCCGAGCACGCGGCCAAGCTGTTCGAGGCGGGCGTGGCCTATGGCTGGGCGGCCGACGGTGCGCCAGGGCTGGTGTATACCATTGGCTGGGACCGCAAGCCGCACATGCGCCACCGCGTGCACTGGGCCCACGCCGAAGCCATCACTGCCGCCAGTGCCTTGCTGGACCGCACCGGGCGCCAGGAATACGAGCAGTGGTACCAGACGTTCTGGGACTACCTGGACCTGTACCTGATCGACCGTGACAACGGGTCATGGCACAACGAACTGGATGAATACAACCGGCCCAAGGAGCAGGTGTACCAAGGCAAGGCGGACCTTTACCACGCGTACCAGGCTACGTTGACGCCCCTGCTGCCGCTGGCGCCTTGCCTGGCTGAGTCGATCAGGCAGGGGGTAAAAGCGTTTTCTTAGCAGTCTGGGGGGTGTTGACCTGGCTTTGCGGTTGGGTAAGCCCGTCAATGGGCGGCGGTGAAGGCCCGGCCGCTGCAACGCACTGCGCGCAGCCAGTCCCTGAGCGAAGTGGGCACCCGGTACCTGCAGTGGTGTCGCGACATCCTGGCCAGGGTCGAGGCGGCCGGCAGCGAAACCAGCGCCTCCTGCCTGCAACCCCGGGAGGTATGGGCGGTCGAGACGTTCAGGGAACGGGCGGCGGTGGTAGAGCTGCCCGTCTCGACCACACGGACAAACACACGCATTGCCTGGAAAAGATCCATGGCGCTTCCTGTCCTTGATCAGCCCTTGGGCCAACCACCGCCCAGCGCCCGGTACAGCCGCACGCGGTCGAGGGCGGCCTGGGTGGCGCTGTCCACCAGGTCACTCTGGGTTTTCAGCAGCGCCCGTTGCACGCCCAGCACGTTGATGAAGTCCACGGCACCCTGGGTGTAACGGTCCCGCGCGGTGCTCAGGGCAATGGTGTTCTGGTGCACGGCTTCGGACAGCGCGGTGTAGTGCTGTTTTTCCGCCGAGTAGTCGGTCATCGCATCGTCGACTTCATGCCACGCCCCCAGCACTACGCGCTGGTAGTCGATGGCCGCCTGTTGCTCCTGGCGTTTGCGCAGGGCCAGGGTGCCGGTCAGCCGGCCGCCCTGGAAGATGGGCAGGTACAGGCTTGGGCCGTAGGACCAGGTGCGGGAGTTCCAGTCACCGAAATGGGAACCATCCAGGGCTTGCGAACCGATGCTGGCGCCCAGGCTGATGCGCGGGTAGAAGTCGGCCTTGGCCACGCCGATGGCCGCGGTGGCGCGGTGCAGGGCGGCTTCGCTGGCCTGGATGTCAGGGCGTCGCTGCGCCAGTTCCGACGGCAGGCCAACCGGTACGTCGGGGGCTGGATCAGGAATGGGCCGGGGGTCGATCAGCTGCGCGTGCAGCGCACGTGGCGCCTGGCCCAGCAGGAAGCTCAAGGCGTTGATCAGCCGGTCCTGCTCAGCGCTCAGCACCGGCAGCACCGCTTCAATGGTCGACACCTGGGCGGCGGAGTTGGCGGTGTCGAGGTTGGTGGTCACGCCGTTTTCAAAGCGCGTCTGGGTCAGTTGATTGCTTTGCCGGGCGATTTCCAGGTTTTGCCGGGCGACCGCCAACTTGGCCTGTACACCGCGCAGTTGGATGTAGTCAGTCGCCGTTTCGGCCGCGATGCTCAACAGCACGCCATCACGCTGGGCCTGGGTCAGCTCGACTTCGGCGTCGGCCGCCTCGACGCTGCGACGCACATGGCCCCACAGGTCGACTTCCCAGCTGGCATCGACGGCGCTGCTCCACAGCTCGAAGGGGGCCTTGCCGTCCAGGTTGGACTCGTCCAGCACACCGACCGAGCTGTTGCGGGCGCGCTTGTAGGCACCCGTCGCACTGACCTCTGGCAGTTGTTCGCTACCGGTCACCTGGCGCAGCAGCCGGCTCTGTTCCAGGCGATTGCTGGCCGTGCGCACATCGAAATTGGTGCGCGTGGCCTGTTCCACCAGGGCGGTCAGTTGCGGGTCGCCCAGTTGCTGCCACCACTGGTGGTCGGCAGGGCCGTTCAGGGTCGAGCCGCGCTGCACGCTGTCCTGCCAGGTGGCCGGCAATTGCGCGTGGGGCGGCTGAAAGTCCGGGCCCACGGAGCAGGCGCCCAGGCTGGCCAGGGCCAGAAAGAGAAGGGAGCGCTTCATGATCAGTGCCCCTTCGCGGTGTCGACGCTGGCGACCACCGACATGCCGATGCGCAGGCGGTCCAGGTCAGGCTGGTCCTGGTCGAAGATGATCTTCACCGGAATGCGTTGCACCACCTTGGTGAAATTACCGGTGGCATTGTCCGGGGCGATTTCGGAGAACGATACCCCGGTCGCCGGTGCGACGCTGTCGATGTGGCCTTTGAAGCTGTGGTCGGGGACGCTGTCGACGTGCAGATCTACCTGCTGGTGCGCGGTCATGCGGGCCAGTTGGGTTTCGCGGAAGTTGGCCACTACAAAGGCCTCGTGCAGCGGCACCACGGCCATCAGTGGTTGCCCCTGGGCCACGTAGGCGCCGACACGCACGGAGCGTTGGCCGACCATGCCGTCCTGGGGGGCGGTGATTTTGGTGTAGGACAGGTTCAGGTCTGCCTGCTCCAGTGCGGCCTGGTCCTTGGCCAGGTCTGCCTTGGCCACTTCCAGCTGGGCCTTGAGCACGTCCAGGGTCTTGGTGGCAGCCACGCGCGACGCTTCATCGCGGTCACGTGAGGCTTGCCAGCCCAGCAGGTCGGCTTCGGCTTTCTGGCGTTCCTGCTGGGTGCCGGCACCGGCATTGGACAGGTTCAGGTAGCGCTGGGCATTGGCCTGGGCGAACTTCAGCGAGGCTGCGGTGGCGCGCGTGGTGGCCGCGGCCTGATCGATGACGGCGGCTTGGCGTTCGATGCCGGCCTGCAGGTTCTGCAGTTGAGCCTTGGCCGCCAGCACGTTGGCCGCGGCGGCTGCCTGGGCAACCAGGAAGTCGCGGTCGTCGAGCTGCGCCAGCAGGTCGCCGGCCTTGACCGGCTGGTTGTCTTCCACCACCACCTTGGTGATCTGACCGGCGACACGAGGGGCGATCAATACCGAGTCCGCCCTGACGTAGGCGTCATCGGTGTGTTGGATGTCGCTGCTGCTGAGCACCTGGTAGCCGGTGTAGATCACGCAGACGGCGACGGCGGTGCAGATCAGGCTGAGGGCGGTTCTATGTTGTTTCATGGCGATACCGGGGGTTGCGGTGGATAGGCGCGCTTGGGCAGGGTCAGAAGAACGACAAGCAAAATGGCGACGATGGCCAGCAGTGCCAGGAAGGCATCGCTGAAACTCAGCACGTACGCTTGTTCGCGCACACGCTGGGCCACCGAGGCCAGGGTATTTCCGGGAAACAGTGGGCTCAGTGCCTGGTAGTGGGTGCCCAGGCTGTCGAGCAGCGTGTTGGAGTGCAGGTGCTCACGGTGAGTGACGAAGTTCTCCAGGGCCGATGAGCCCACCACGGAGAAAAGGCCGCGCATGGTGTTGACCATCGAGGAAGCGAACGGCCCCTCCATGGGCGCGATCACGCCGGTGGCGTTCATCAGCAGCGGTACCACGATCATCGGCTGGGCGAAGGCGTGAATGATCTGCAGCAGATAGAAGTCATCCCGAATCCATTCGGTGGTCAGCAGCGAGCCGCCCACGCATGCCACGGCCATCAGCAGCAGGCCGCTACCCATCACGTAGCGCGAGTCCACCCAGTTGCGGTTGATGACGAAGGCCACCAGGGGCGCCAATAGCAGCTGCGGAAGGGCGATCAGCAGCGCGGTCGGCATGGTTTGCAGGTAGCGGTAACCCTTGATCTCCGTCAGGTACAGCGACGGAATGGCGCCACCGGCCATGGACAGCAGCAGGAACAGGCAGAGCGTGATGATGCCGAAGGCGAAGTTGCGACGTTCCAGCAACTGCAACTTGAACAGCGGCAGCGGGTGGAACCATTCATTGACGAGGAACAGCGGCAGGCAGACGGCAGCACCCAGCAACAGCAAGGCAATCAACGGCGAGTTGAGCCAGTCCAGGCGCTCACCCTGGGTCAGGGCCACCACCAGCATGGAAATGCCGCCCACGCCCAGCAGGGCGCCGCGCCAGTCCAGCTGTTTGAAGCGCTCCAGGCGCAGGGGGTCCTGAGGCAACCCGTAGGCGATCAAACCCGCGCCGATCAGGCAACTGGGCACGATCTGCCAGAACACCATTCGCCAGTCGCCGCCCTCGGTCCAGAGTGCGGCCAGCGGGGTGGCGAGGTTAGGGCCGAAGGTGGCGGTCAACGCGTACGCAGACAAGCCGTAGAGCTTGATATGCCAAGGCAGAAAGCGCAGCGCCGCGGTCATCAGCAGGGGCGGCAACGCGCCGCCGGCCAGGCCCTGCAGCACCCGCAGGGTCACCAGGCTTTCGAAGTTGGGCGCGAACGGTATCATGATCCCGAACGCGGTAAAGGCGCAGGTGACCACAATGGCATAGCGGCGAATGGAAAACGTCATGGCCAGCCAGGGCGACAGCAGCATGGCGCTGACTTCCGCAGCGGCATACGCTGAACTGATCCAGGTACCCTCGTCATGGCCCAGGCCATAGATACCGAGGATATCGACCAGCACCGTGTCGGTGACGCGATCATTGATGCCTGAAGTGAGGGCGGCGAACAAAACGCCGACCAGGCCCAAGGCAAGTCGCCAGCCGAAGGGAGCTGGCACGGGAGGGGGGGTAGGGGCTGACAAAGAAGTTCCTGCTAGGGCACAAGGCGTCTTAACCTTAATAGTGATACACTGTACTGACTGATGGTACATAAGGCAAGTCAATGACCAACTCTGATTGTGATCGTGGTGGCGTGCAGGTCATCGCTCGGGCGGCGGCCATTCTGCGCAGCCTGGAAAACGAACCGGCGGGCTTGAGCCTGGGGGCCATCGCCAAGAAAAGCGGCTTGCCGCGCTCCACCGTGCAGCGTCTGGTGGACGCGCTGGCGCACGAGGAACTGCTGGAAGTGCATGGCCGGGGCGGCGTGTGCCTGGGGCCGGCGTTCATGCGCCTGGCGTCCCACAGCCACGTGGACATTACCCAGAAAGCCAGGCCTTACCTGGAAGAGTTGTCGCGCGTCACCGGCGAAACGGCCGTGCTGATGGGGGCCAGTGGTTCAGAACTGATGATCCTGCATTCGGTGGTGTCCCCCCATGCGTTGCGGGTGTCACCGGTGGCGGGCAACTTCCTGAATATCCACGCCACCGCAGGTGGCAAGGTGCTGCTGGCGGCGATGGACGACAGTGCGGTGACCCGCATGCTGGGTACCGAACTCCTGCCGCTGACGGCCAAGACCGCGACGATCGAGCAGTTGCGCCAGCAGCTGGAGGATATCCGCCAAGGTGGCTTCGCCTCCGATTTCGATGAGCACACCATTGGTGTCGGTGCCCTCGCCATCGGCTTGCAGACGCCCCAAGGCCATTACGCCATTGATGTGGTGGGGCCGGTGTGGCGCATGGAGCAGGACATCGACGGCATCAAGGCAGCGCTGCGCACGTGCCGTGATGACTTGCTGGATGCCATGCGCAGCATCGCTTGAGGTCAATGCAGCCAGCGGTGGGGAGTCGTCCATTGCTGAGCGTTGCATGAAGCTTCGTTGAGCAATACTCAGCAATTCCGGGGTTCAGCAGCGGTAGACTTGGCCATGCCCTCACTGTCTGTACCGCCCTGTAAGGAACCCGCCATGCAATTAAGCCGCGCCAACCTGGCGGACTTCGTGTATTTCCTGGCCATCGCGCGTCATCGCAGCTTCAGCCGCGCCGGCCAGGACGTCGGCATCAGTGCGTCCGCCCTGAGCCATGCCATCAAGGGGCTGGAGGCGCGGATCGGTGTCCGCCTGTTGAACCGCACCACGCGCAGCGTGACGCTGACGGCCGCGGGTGAGGAATTGCAGAAGGTGATCAGCGCGCCCATGCAGAAGATGGATCAGGCCATGGACGTGCTCAACCGTTATCGGGATGAGCCGACGGGGCGTATCCGCTTGAACATGCTCAGCGACGCCGCGGACCTGTTGCTAGGGCCGGTGTTGCCGGTGTTCAACGATCGCTACCCGGAAATACAGATCGACCTGACCGCCACCAACCTGATCGTTGATGTCATCGGTACCGGTCACGATGCGGGTATCCGCTATGGCGGCACGGTTCCCGAGGACATGATTGCCCAGCGCCTTTCTCCGGACATCCGTTGGGTCGTGGTGGCCGCGGCGCAGTACCTTGAACGTTTCGGCGTACCGGCGCACCCGAACGACCTGCATCGCCATCGTTGCCTGCGGATTCGGTTGGGCAATGGCAACCTGTACGACTGGGAGTTCGAAAAAGACGGCGAAGAGATCGCGATCGCGGTGCCTGGCTTGATCACCATCGACGAAACCCGCGCCGGCCTGTCCCTGGTGCGGCAAGGGGCTGGCCTGATGTATGCCCCTGAACCCGCCGTTTCACCCCTGCTGCAGCGCGGTGAGGTGGTCACGGTGCTGGATGACTGGGCGAGCGTCGCCCCTGGTTTTCACCTGTACTACTCAAGCCATCGGCAACTGCCCATGGGGCTGCGCTTGCTGATCGACCTGATTCGGGAATTGCGGCCGATGGGCTGAAGGGCAAGCGTGTCGCGCCGTCACCGAACGGCCTGGTAAAGCGGTGCGGTATGCCTGATAGACCACGGTGCTTCGTTCGCCAGCAAGCTGTGCTCCCACCGCCTGACACTGCGTGGTGCCTGTGACGCGGCGCCATCGTCAACTGCTCGTCGCTGGGTGGCCTGGTGGGCGGCGCAGAGCGTGCCAGTTACCGGCCAGTCCATTTCGGTGGATGGCGGTTTCGTCATGCGCTGATGCGCTGCCCGACGGCCCGAACATGGGCGGCGGGGGTTACGACCCGCGGTAGGTGCTGAAGCCATAGGGGCTGAGCAACAGCGGGATGTGGTAATGCTGATCGGTATTCCTGACCTTGAAGATCACCGGGATCTCTGGAAAGAAGGTCTCGTGCCCGACACGCTGGTAGTAGTCCCCGGTCTTGAACACGACGCGGTATTCGCCCTGTTCGAAGGCGTGGCCTGCAGGGAACAGCTCGCCGATCCGGCCCTGCTCATTGGTGGTGCCATGGGCCAGCATCTGCCAGTTCTGGCCCACATGCTGCTCCAGGGTCACTTCAACACCGGCGGAGGGCACGCCGGTTTCCAGGTTCAGCACATGCACGCTCAAGGGGTTGGCCGCCATGGCCATGCTCGACAGAGCGCCAAGGCCCAGGGCCAGGAGGGTCTTTTTCATTTGCATGGGTACTCCTTCAAGGGTGAGTGGCCAGGCCCAGGGCGCTGGCCGCGGTAGTTGCGCATTGCTCGTCCTGCTGGGCGCCACCGGCACCCGCCACGCCTAGCGCGCCCACCAGTTGCGCGCCTTCGAACAGCGGAATGCCGCCGCCCAGCAAGAGCAATTCGCCCAGGGTGTTGAGGTTGGCGGCGTCCGGATTATTGCGCGCCCGCTCGGCGAATAGCCGGGTTGGGGTCTTGGTGGACAGCGCGGTGTACGCCTTGCGCCGCGCAGCGTCGGCGTTGTGCGGGCCCACGCCGTCGGCGCGCTGGGCCAGGATCGGGTTGCCGCCACGGTCCAGTACGCTGATGGCGGCCTGGCAGGGGGCGGCGTCCACCAGGCGGCGGGCGCTGGCCAGGTCCAGTTCCGGGTGCTGCGGCAGGGCAGCCTGGGCCTGCAGGGCGGTAAGCGCCGCAGCGCACAACAGCAGGGGTTTTAGCAGCATGGGAGGGCTCCTCTGGGCAAGTGCCGCCACCTTAACCAGCGCCTGCGCACAGAAGCCCGTCAGGCTGATTACAATTTTGTAATGGGCAAGCGCTGCGTACAGGCCTAGCCTATGCGCAGCTCAAACGAGGTGCGTGATGCATTTGCTGGTAGTGGAAGACGAAGCCAAGACGGCGCAATTTCTGGCCAAGGGCCTGGTTGAATCCGGGTTCAGCGTGGACGTGGCGCTCAACGGCCTGGACGGGCGGCATTTCATCGAGGAGCAGGCCTATGACCTGGTCATCCTCGATGTGATGCTGCCAGGCCTCAATGGTTGGCAGTTGCTCAAGTTGATTCGCCAGCGTGGCGACACCCCGGTGTTGTTCCTGACGGCCAAGGATGCCCTGGAAGACCGTGTGCGCGGTCTGGACCTGGGCGCCGATGATTACCTGGTCAAGCCGTTTGCGTTCGTGGAGCTGCTGGCGCGGGTGCGAACCCTGCTGCGTCGCGGCCCGGCACGGGAAATCGAGGTGTACCGCATCGCCGACCTGGAGCTGGATGTACTGCGCCGTCGGGTCAGCCGCGCAGGCCAGCGCATTGCCTTGACCAACAAGGAGTTCGCGCTGCTGCACTTGTTGGCCAGCCGCCGCGGCGAGGTGTTGTCACGCACCCTGATCGCGTCTCAGGTGTGGAACCTCAACTTCGATAGCGACACCAACATGGTCGAGGTCGCCGTGCGCCGCCTGCGCGCGAAGGTCGATGACCCTTACCTGCCCAAGCTCATCCATACGGTGCGTGGCGTTGGCTATCAGCTGGAAGCCGCCGATGAGTGAGCCGGCACGCGGGCCGTCGTTGGCGTGGCGGCTGGCGACGGCGTTCGCCCTGGTGTGCGCACTGGTGCTCGGGGTAGCGGGCATTTTTCTCTACCGCAGCCTGGAAAGCGAACTGGTCTACCGCGACGATCAGGCGTTGCTCGGGCGGCTGGAGCAGGTAAGGGCCCTTATCCAGGACAGTGACAGTCTCGATGCATTGCAGCAGCGGCCCCGGCTTTACCAGAACATGCTGGCCAACCAGGAGAGCTTGCTGCTGGTCAACCGTGCCGACGGTACCCCGGTGATCACCATCAACCCCTGGCAGCAGGCATTGCCGCCGCTGACGCCGATCGCCGAGCAGCGCAGCGCCCAGGCCAGCGACATCCAGCGCTGGCCCACGCTGATGCTGCTGGCCGGCGCCACCCAAGGCCCGCGGGGCGAGGCCCTGACGGTAGTGGTTGGCAAGCGCCTGGCCGAGCGCGAGGCCATGCTGGCCAGCTATCGACTGCGGGTATACCTGGCTATCGGGCTGGGAGGCTTGCTGGCGTTTGCCCTGGGGTTGCTGCTGTTGCGTCGGGCACTGTGGCCGCTTCGGCACATGACCGAAACGGTGGCGGGCATCGACCTGTGCAGCCTGGGCCGGCGCCTGCGACTGCAAGCCATCCCGCGCGAGCTGCACGAGCCGGTGCAGGCCCTCAACGGCATGCTGGCGCGCCTGGACGAGAGTTTTCAGCGCCTGTCGCAATTCTCCGCCGACCTGGCCCATGAGATCCGCACCCCCTTGCATAACCTGCTGGGCAGCAACGGCCTGGCCTTGAACCAGCCGCGCAGCAGCGCTGAATATCAGGAACTGCTGGCCTCCAACCTCGAAGAGTTCGAGCGCCTGAACCGGATGGTCGAAAACCTGCTGTTCCTGGCCCGTGCCGACCACGGCGAACGCCTGTTGAACAGGCAGCTCATCGAGTTGCACGACCTGGGTGAAGACCTGTGCGCCTATTTCGAAGCGCTGGCCGAAGACCGCGGGCTGCAATTGCAGAACCAGTTGCAGGGCAGCTTGCACGCGGATCTGCAGCTCGTGCAAAGGGCCCTGGCCAACCTGTTGGCCAATGCCGTGCGCCATGCCGCCGCGGGCAGCACCGTCATCCTCGGTGCAGCGCGCGGCCGGTTGTTCGTGAGCAACGAGGGCGAGCCCATTGGCGCGGCTCACGTGGGCAAACTGTTCGACCGGTTCTATCGGGTAGACCCGTCGCGCGCCGCGCCGGGTGACTCCGGTGGCCTTGGCCTGGCGATCGTGCGTTCGATCATGCACCTGCACGGCGGAACCGTTGATGTCAGCAGCGACGAGCACGCAACGGTCTTCAGCCTGGTGTTCGACACCGACGCGCCACGCAGCGGGCCCGGCCGCGCCCCAGGCGCCGCGTAGGGCCAGGCGCCCCGCCGAATGCCGAAGCGGCCTTGTGGCTGCCGCTACACACGCGGGGCCTGGTGTGCCGGCAGGCTCTTTTGCGTAGCCAGGCCCAGTAGCAGGGTCAAGCCGATCGCGGCGGCCAGGAGCGCTGTCACGCCGGGCCAGGCTGAATGCGCCCAGGCGATCCCGCCGCCCCAGCCCAACAGGGCGCCCCCTGCGTAGAAGGCCATGAAATACAGCGTCGAAGCCTGGGACTTGCCCGTGTGGGCATGGCGAGACACCGCCCCGTTCGCCACCGAGTGCGTCGCGAAATAGCCGACGGTAAACAGGATCAGCCCCGCGAGAACGACCGCCAGGTAGGGCGCCAGCATCAGCACCGCCCCGGCCGCGCACAGCCCCAGCGACCCTATCGTCACCCGTTTCGAGCCGTGCTGGTCGGCGAGTTTGCCGGCCAGGGTCGACGCGTAGATGCCAGCCAGGTAGGTCAGGAACAATGAGCCCGCGAGGGTGGGGCTCAGGTTGAACGGGGCTTGGGTCAGCCGAAAGCCCAGGAAGTTGTAGACCATCACCAGGCTGCCCATCATGAAAAAACCTGTGACGTAAGCGCGCTGCAAGGCTCGATTCCCCACATGCCGGCGATACGTTGCCAGCAGCGGTTTCAAACCAGTGCGCTGCGCCACGAAATGGCGCGAGCGCGGTAGCAGGTAGCTGAACAGCAGGGCCGAGACCACGCCTACCGCGCCGGTGGCGATCAGGCTGGCGCGCCAGCCCCAGGCGTCTGCCACGCAACCGGCCAGCACCCGGCCGAACATGCCGCCGATGGCAGCGCCGCTCACGTAGACACCGGCCGCGTAGCCGGAGTCGGACAACGCGATCTCCTCGGCGATATACGCCATGGCTATCGCCGGCACCCCGCTGAAAGCAGCGCCTTGCAGGGCGCGGTAAAACAGAAAGGTATTCCAGCTATCAGCCGTTGCCGAAATGACGCAGACCACGCCAGACGTCAGCAAGGACGCCACCAGCACCTTCTTGCGGCCCACACGCTCGGACACCAGGCTGGCGAATGGCATCAGCAGGCCGAGGATACCGATGTTGACCGACAGGGACAGACTGGCCTGGGCAGGGGTAATGGAAAACGCCTGGGTGAACAGTGGCATCAGCGGTTGCACGCAGTTCATCAGCGCAAAGGTCGACACGCCTGCCAACGTCATGCAGATGGCGATGGCTCGGAACGCCGCGCTGCCGCGGGTGACTTTATCCAGTGTGGCGGTTGCAGCAGAAGGGGACTCGGCATTCATCCGGTTGTATTCCGATAGGGGGCAGGGTGCGGGCTGGCAGGGTGTGCGGTGCCTGGCCAGTGGCAACGATACCATGGGGGCCGAGGAAGTCCTGCAAGGGGCGCGCCACGGTGATGGGTTTGCGCTCCCACGCAATTTTGTAGAATGGTCCGTTCACACCTACCGCCAGGCCGCGGTGCCAGGCTTGAAGCTGCAAGGGAGGGACACCATTGAAAGCCCGCAAGATCGTTCAACTGCACACGAGCGCCGCAGCCACAGCCGTGCTGGTTGCGCTATGTGATGACGGCTCCGTCTGGCAACGAAGCGTCGACGCCCCCGAGGCACCCTGGGTCAGGCTGCCGGGGATCCCCGCTGACACCGAAGCCGATACCGCCACGCCCAAACCGGCGAACACCGGGCAGCGCTGGGACGCCGAGCATGATGAGTATGTGGTAGACCTCTGGGTCCACGAAAAAAAACTGTGCGCTGAAATAGCCCAGTTGATGCAGCGCACCGAAGGCGCCATCCTTGCCCGCCTGGCTCACCTGCACGTTTTTCCGGACCGTGACGCGGCGCGTGAAGCTGACAAGGCGCGCCGGGCCGAGCGCTGACAAGGGGCATTGCAGGGTGTGATGCCTGTGCAGGAGGGGCTTGCGCGGCCTGAAGGCTCGCTGGCAAGCAGCTCCTGCAGTGGGCCAGGCTATTCAGGAACCGCTGCCGGAACTGCCGCTCGAGCTCGGTGCGCTGGGTGCGCTGGGGTTGGCGCTGGAGCCTGCGCCCGACGGCGTCTTGTTGCCTGGGCTGGAGTTGCCGCCGCTGCCTGCCTCGCCACCGGAGCCGGGAAGGGCGGTGCCGTTGGTGTTGGCGCCGTTGGAGCCGGTAGGTGCCGACGGGCTGTCGGACGGCGATGCCGAGCCGCCCATGCCGCCGCCGCTGGACGAACCACCCATGCTGCTGCCGCCCGACGCACCGCCCGCGCTACCGGCGCTGGTGGCAGCCATCAGGGGCATGGACAGGGCGCAGGTCAGCCCGGCCATTACGATCGCATAGCTCAGTTTCTTGTTCATGTTGAAAGCCTCGTCGTTATTGTTCACAGAGGAAGTAAAAAGCTGGCGTTTGTTCCAATGCCTCCTGGACTGTGACTCATGGCGGCGCAGGGGAATTTTAAAAATCTGCGCGCAGGGCGATGAACGGCGCGCTTGCCCGAATGGGGGCGCTGGCCTGTGCGCCAAGACGGCGCAACGGGGCTGTACCGTGCGCTCCAAAGCAGACCAATCGGTAAAAACAGCACGCCGGTTTTTTCATAGCTCACTGATTTGAAAGTCATTGTCTCGCTGGCACATATCCTGCTATCGCAGATCGGCTGACCCTGAAGGCGGGTACCCCTTTGGACGGTGTGGCCGACATCGATGCCGTGCGGCGCCCGGATGGCGCGCGTTCGCGGCTCGGTACAACTTTCTGCATGGAGTATGGAGAGGTGGTTGTGAAGCAATGTTCTTCCCGTCGCATGGTGTGCCTTTCGCAACGCATTCTGCCCCGGTTGCTGCCCGTGGCAGGCCTGACCCTGGCGGTCAGTCTCCCCGGTTGGGCGGCCACGGGCCCCTCGGTGGGCGCTGACCCGCTGCCCCTGGATACCACCGCGCCGCCGTCCGCCGCGTCGGCTGACGGCGCGCCTTCCTCGGATACGCCCTGGTTCAACCAAGACCTGACCCTGATCGGCAGCAAAGACATCAGCTTCGGCCCCAGGCCCTCGGACGATATCTACCTGGAGTACGAGTACTACGGCCGCAAGGGCCCTTATGAACTGTACGGCTACATCGATGCCCCCAAGGTGCTGGGCATCGGCAACAGCCACGACAGCGGCGAATGGGATAAAGGCTCGCCCGTGTTCATGGAGCACGAGCCGCGCATTTCCATCGACGAACTCACGGGGCACTCGCTGGCGTTCGGGCCATTCATGGAGTTCTACCTGGCCTTCGACTGGATCTACGACATGGGCCATACCAAAGTCGACAGGGCCAACACCCTGTACAGCGGTTTCGGTACCGACATCAAGACCGGCACCCCCGTGATTCTGTCGGCCAACCTGTACGCGCGACGGCAATGGGAAAACTATGGTGCCGCCAACGAGAACTCCTGGGACGGCTACCGGGCGCAACTGAAGTACATCCTGCCGTTGAAGCATTTCGACAACGGTGCCTCGCTGACTTATATCGGCTTCACCAACCATGACTTCGGCTCGGACCTGCACGACCAGGCGGGGCCATCGCGTACCGCCAACGCCACCGTGGCGACCAACGTCATCCTCTACAACTACAAGCATGTGCGGCTGATGACGGCCGGGCGCTATTTCCACAATGGCGGCCAATGGAAGGACGGCACCGAACTGAACTTCGGTGACGGCAATTTCAACGCCCGCTCCACGGGCTGGGGTTATTACTTCGGCATTGGTTACCAGTTCTGACCCTTCCTTTTCCTCCCTTTCAGGTCGACTTTCATGAACGAAAACGCAGCCAGCGCGCACGCGCCATTGATCAGTGAAGCCCGCGAGGCCGCCACCCGCGCTTACTCGCCGTACTCGCGCTTTCCCGTGGGGGCGGCGTTGTTGACCGACACCGGGGAGATCGTTCGCGGGTGCAACGTGGAGAATATTTCCTACGGTTTGACCAACTGCGCCGAGCGCAGCGCGCTGTTCAGCGCCATCAGCCAGGGCAAGGCACCGCGCAGTTTCAAGGCCATGGCCATCTACGCGCCCAACGTGGAACTGATCAGCCCTTGTGGCGCTTGCCGCCAAGTGCTGCTGGAACTCATGGCGCCCGATTGCGTGGTGATCTGCCAGGGCAGTGACCCGCGGGCAACGCGCCATTGGACCCTGGAGCAGTTGTTGCCCGGTGCGTTCAACTCATTCTGAGGCCCTGAAACCCGTCGGCCCCTGGCTGGCGGGCCCTTGCGTGCTGCGTGTCATCGGAGGTTTCACATGATCAGTCTGCTCGGCATCATGGCGATCATCGTCATGGCCCTGGCGTTATCCACCCAGCGCCGCGCTATCAATCGGCGCACCGTGATCGCCGCTTTTGTGCTGCAGGTGGCCATCGGCGCTTTTGCCCTTTATGTACCGTGGGGCCAGGAAGCCCTTGGCGGCCTGGCCGGGGGGGTATCGAGCTTGCAGGTGTATGCCAACAAGGGGATCGATTTCCTCTACGGCGGCCTCAGCTCGGCGCAGATGTTCACCGTGTTCGGCAGCGGTGGGTTTGTGTTTGCCATTCGCGTACTGCCAGTGATCGTGTTTTTTGGCAGCTTTATCTCGGTGCTTTACTACATAGGCGTCATGGGCTGGGTCATTCGCCTGGTCGGTGGGGCGCTGCGGGTGTTGCTGCGCACCAGCCGCGTGGAGTCCATGGCGGTGACCTCGGCGGTGTTCATCGGCCAGTCCGAGGTGCCGCTGGTGGTGCGGCCGTTCATTGCCCACATGACCCGTTCCGAGCTGTTCGCGGTCATGGTCGGCGGTTTCGCCGCGGTGGCCGGCTCCGTGCTGCTGGGCTATGCCGGCCTGGGCGTGGACCTCAAGTACCTGATCGCTGCCTGCTTCATGTCGGCGCCTGGCAGCCTGCTGATGGCCAAGCTGATGGAGCCGGAAACCGAACAGCCCCAGGACCGCCAGATGCTCGAAGCGCTGGACAATGGCGAAGGCAAACCGGCGAACATTGTCGATGCGGCGTCCGAGGGCGCTCAGGTGGGCTTGCGCATCGCCATGTCGGTGGGGGCGATGCTGGTGGCGTTCGTGGCCCTGATTGCCATGGTCAATGGCTTGCTCGGGTGGGCCGGCCACTGGTTCGGTTACCCGCAACTGACCTTGCAACTGATCCTGGGCTATGTGCTGTCGCCGATCGCCTTTCTGATCGGGGTGCCGTGGAACGAGGCAGTGCTGGCGGGCGGCTTCATCGGCCAGAAATTGGTGCTCAACGAATTTGTCGCCTATGCCGACCTTTCCAACTACCTCGTCGCCGACAAGGCCAGTGCCGCCGGTGTGCCGCTGTTGTCGGCCCATACCCAGGTGATCGTCACCTTTGCCCTGTGCGGTTTCGCCAACCTGTCTTCCATCGCCATCCAGTTGGCGGGCTTGAGCGGCATTGCGCCGCAGCGGCGCCCGTTGTTGGCGCGCCTTGGCATGCGGGCCATGATCGGCGGCACATTGTCGAACCTGATGAGTGCGGCGATCGTCGGTTTTTTCATCTCCCTGTGAGGCTTTCTCCGGAGGTAACGTGTATGCAGTCTGTACCGCGCGAAGGGCGGCCGACGTTGGCGAGTGACGGCTGGCTCGCCCAGGAGGTCATACGTGGCAAGCGTGACGGTGGCGTATTGTCACGCGCCGATATCCAGCGTTTTGTCGCGGGTATCACCGACCACAGCCTCAGCGAAGGCCAGGTAGCGGCGTTTGCCATGGCCGTGTTGCTCAAGGGCATGACCCTGCAAGAGCGCATTGCCCTGACCGAGGCCATGCGGGACTCCGGCGAGGTGTTGCACTGGCAATTGCCGGGCCCCGTGGTGGACAAGCATTCCACCGGTGGTGTGGGGGACTTTGTCAGCCTGGCCTTGGCGCCCTTGTTGGCGGCGTGCGGCTGCTACGTCCCGATGATCTCCGGGCGCGGCCTGGGGCACACGGGGGGCACCCTGGACAAGCTTGAGGCCATTCCCGGCTACGACACCCAGCCGTCGGCACAGCGCTTTCGAGCCGTGGTGGCTGAAGCAGGGTGTGCCATTATCGGCCAGACTGCCGACCTGGCGCCGGCGGACAAGCGCCTGTATGGCATCCGCGACGTGACGGCGACGGTGGAGTCCATCGACCTGATCACGGCGTCCATCCTTTCCAAGAAACTGGCCGCTGGCCTCGATGTACTGGTGATGGACGTGAAGACCGGTAATGGCGCGTTCATGGCCCGCAGCCAGGATGCCCACGCCTTGGCCGACAGTATCGTGGCGGTGGCGCAGGGGGCCGGGGTGCGTACCCGCGCTCTGGTCACCGACATGAACCAGCCGCTGGCGCGGGCGGCGGGCAATGCCCTGGAAGTGGCCGAAGCCATCGCCTTGCTCAAGGGCCAGGTGCGCAGCCCGCGCCTGTGGGATGTCACGTTGGCCCTTGGCGAAGCAGCGCTGGTGGCTGCCGGCCTCGCCGTCGATCCTGCTGCCGCGCGCGCAAGGCTGTTGGACGCGTGGGAGAGTGGGTCGGCACTGGCCCGCTTCCAGCAGATGGTCAGTGCCCTGGGTGGGCCATCCGATCTGGTGGCGCGGCCCGATCATCATCTGCCGCATGCGCCGGTGAAAAGGCCCGTCTGGGCGCCGGCGCCAGGGCAGGTGGTGGCCATCGACACGCGGGCTGTCGGCATGGGTGTGGTGTTGCTGGGAGGTGGCCGTCGCCATCCCGACGATACGTTGGACCTGTCGGTGGGCTATAGCGACCTGGCCTTTGTCGGTGAGACAGTGGGTGCGCAGCGACCGCTGGGCTGGGTGCATGCCGCCAGCGAGGCTGCCGCAGAGGCGGGGAGCCACGCCTTGCGTCAGGCCTGTCAGGTGGGGCCGGTATGAAGCCCGCCATGATCATCGTGCCGGACGCGTTCGGAGCCGTCAGGGCGGTCATGTGCATGGGCGTTCAATAGCCCGTGCGCACAGGGGCGTCCTCGATACCCAGGTGCCGCAGCAGGTCGCTCAGTACGCCGGATGCACCGAGCCTGAGATGGGCCGGGCACACCCATTCGGCGCCCAACACCTGGGCGGCCATCTCGATGTACAGGCGCGCATCGTCCAGCGTCCGCACTCCACCCGCGGGTTTGAAACCGGCCCGACCGGCATTCTCCCTGATCACGTTGAGCATCACCCGGGCCGCTTGCGGGGTTGCGTTGACCGGTACCTTGCCGGTGCTGGTCTTGATGAAGTCGGCGCCGGCGGCGATGGCGTCGCGGCTGGCGATCTCGATCAGCGCAGGGTTGGCCAATTCGCCGGTTTCCAGAATGACCTTGAGCAACGCCTGGGCACCACAGGCCTCACGGCATGCCCGGACCAGGGCACGGCCGGCTTCACGGTCACCGGCCTTCAAGGCGCCGTAGGGGTAGACCACATCCACTTCATCGGCGCCTTCGGCGATGGCTGCCCGGGTTTCCCGCGCGGCCTGCTCGGGCAGCGGCGCACCCGCGGGGAAGTTGGTGACGGTGGCCACGCGGATGTCCGGCGCCCCGAGCGCGTCGAGCGTCTGGCGCGCCAGGGCCACGAAACGGGGGTAGACACACACGGCGGCCACCGGCCCGCAAGGGGTCACGGCCCGCCTGCACAGGGCCGTGATGGCGGCTGCGTCATCGCAGTCATTGAGCGAGGTCAAGTCCAGCAAACTGATGGCCAGGCGGGCGATTTCAGGGTTCGACAAGGGCAAGGTCGCTACTCCGGTTGAACAGGATGGGTCAGGCATCCGCCACGACGGCGGGGGGCAGACCAAGGGGGTGGTAACCGCGGTTGAAGTACACCAGTACGTCGGGGTCGGCAGGGTGGCGAATGTGCACCACCTGGCAGAACAGGATGTCGTGGGTGCCCACGCTCACGGTCTGCGACACCTTGCAATCGAACGCCAGCGTGGCCCCGTCCAGCATGGGCGCGCCACTGGGGCCGACGGTCCAGTTGGCCAGCGCGAAGCGTTCGGCTTGCGCGGTCTTGCCCCCAAAGGCGTTTGAGAGTGCTTCGTGGCCGTTGGCAAGGGTGTTGACGCAGACGCTGGCGTTGCCCGCGACCGGGCCGTGCGCCGACGAGTCTCTGTTGATGCACACCAACAGCGTCGGTGGCTGATCGGTAACGCTGCACACGGCCGTGGCGGTGAAACCGGCGCGACCATGGGGGCCATCGGTGGTGATGATATTCACGGCAGCGGCCAGGTGCGCCATGGCGCTGCGAAAGGCTGCGCCCGCAATCGGCGCAGCCGTGTGAAGAGGGGGGGCGTAGCTCATCAGCGTGCTCCTCGATGGCGTATTAGAGGTCAGAAGCGGCGAGGGCGCCGCCGCGGATGACCTTGGAGCACAAAACAGGCCAAAAAAACAAACGGCTTGCGGATCAACGGAGTAGGCGTCTACAGCGAAGCTTTTTTTACCATTTGGTCTACTTCGGAGCACCAGGTCTGTGCGCGGCGCCCGTATTTGGCGCTCCGTTGACCGAACCGCTACAGGGACAGCGCCTCGCCTACCTGCAGGCCCACCTCGAGCGCTTCATCCTGTGCATGGTTGGCAACCCAGACCTGGTAGTCGCCGGCGCCAATCTTGAAGGCGCCATCGTCGAACCGGGCCAGTATCCGCGGCTCCAACAGGATCTCGGCCTGGGCACGTTCGCCGGGTTTCAGGAACACCTTCTTGAAACCGGCGAGTCGTTTGGCAAAGCCGTCAGTCCCGGTTTTGCCCACGTAGACCTGCACGGTGCAGGCACCGGCAACCGCCCCGGTGTTTTCGACCTGAGCGGTTACCGTGAAGCCTGGACCATTGACCACGCTGGCATCGGACACGCGAAAATCGGTGTAGGACAAGCCGAATCCGAAGGGAAATAACGGGGTGAACTTTTCCCTGGCGTACCAGCGGTACCCCACGTCCGCCCCCTCGATGTCGTAGTCGATCGGCAGGATTTCGCCTATGCGTGGCGTGCCGGGGTTGGAGGTGGTGGTGCGCGGATCTGTCTGTTCTGGCCGTGGCAACTGTGACTCGCTGGCAGGGAAGGTCACGGGCAAGCGCCCGGATGGGTTGACCCTGCCGAAAAGAACCCCAGCGATCGCCGGCCCACCCCCGGAACCCGGGTACCAGGCGGCCAGCACCGCCGCCACCTTTTCAAGCCATGGCATCAGCACGGGGCCACCGGTCTGCAGCACCACGGTGGTGTTGGGGTTTGCCGCGGCGACGCGTTCGATCAATGCATCTTGCTCGTCGGGTAAGCCCAGGCCGTGGGCGTCCAGCGCTTCGGACCGCCACTCCTGGGCGCAGAGGATAACCGCATTGGCGATGCGCGCGTGCGCCACCGCGAGCGCCGGGTCGGTGCCGTCGAGAAATTCGACCTGTTGGGCACCGCTTTCTTCGCGAAGGGCCTGCACGATGGAAGAGGGCTGGTAGATCTTGTCGACCTGCATGCCCATGATGTCGGTGCCGGGCAGTGACAGGCTGCCAATCGGCGTGACGGCTGAGGAGCCACCCCCGCAGAGCACGCCGTGGTCCGCATGGGCGCCGATGACCAGCAGCCGTCGCAAGCCCTGCGCCAAGGGTAGTTGGCCGCCGGCATTCCTGAGCAGCACCACCCCTTCCTCAGCCTGGCGTTGGGCCACGAGCTTATGCTGGCTGTAATCGATGGGCACGGGCGAAGCTACGGGCTTGTCCAGCACGCCGACCGCGATCAGGCTGCGCACGATGCGCGTCACCATGTCATCGATGCGGGCCTGGGGCACTGTTGCATCCCGCACCGCCTGGCGCAGCAAGTTGCCGAAATAGTCGGCATCATCCAGGTTGGCGCCCGATTGCACATCCAGTCCGGCCAACGCTGCCTTGACCGTGGAGTGCGTTGCGCCCCAGTCCGACATGACCCAGCCCGGGTACCCCCACTCCTGTTTCAGTACCTGGTTCAGCAGGAATGCGTTTTCGCAGGCGTACTCGCCGTTCACCAGGTTATAACCCGGCATGACCGCCCCCGGAGCGCCTGTTTCAATGGCTATCTGAAAGGCCAGGAGGTCGGACTCGCGCAGTGCCGCTTCGCTCAGGTTCGAGCTGGCCATTACGCGGCCTGTTTCCTGCGCGTTGACCGCGAAGTGCTTGACGGTCGAGACCACCTGCTGCGCCTGAATACCCGCCACCGACTGCCCGGCCAGCACACCGGTGAGCAGCGGGTCTTCGGCGATGTACTCGAAATTGCGGCCGCCCCTGGGGTCGCGGATCAGGTTGGCGCCGCCGGCCAGTTGCACGTTGAAGCCTTTGCTTCGGGCCTCCACGCCAACCACTGAGCCCGATGCAAAGGCAAGTTCAGGGTTGAAAGTCGCCCCCAGCAGCAATGAGCTGGGGAGCCCGGTAGCATGGTCGCCTGGGCGGACATTTCCGAGGTTGCTGACGCCCAGGCTGGCGTCGGCCTGCTGCAGGGCAGGTAGGCCCAGGCGGGGTATGGCGGGATAAAACGCCGCCGACCCCACGGCGCCGTCCGGCTTTCTGGTGTTGCCCAGGGGGATCGCCATCGGCCCGCTGAGCCAGGCAAATTTTTCGTCCTCGCTCATCTGCGCGACCAGCGCGCGTGCTCGTTCATCGGGGGTTGGCTGATGTGGGGGGTGTTCACTCATCACTGTCTTCACCGGTCGAGGATAACAAGGTTCTGAGTGGTGGCTGGCGTGGGGGTTCCCATCGCACCTGCCAGATCAGATACCCAACCACCTGGCACGCCTGGTCAGTTGGCTTCAATAGATGTTCTGCTCGCTCCAGCCGCCGCCCAGTGCCTTGTACAGAGCAACCGCCGAGGATGAAGAGGCATAGGTGGCATCCAGTCGCTGAGCCTGCATCACCTCGAGCCGTGACTGAGTTTCCAGCAGGTCGATGTAGCTGCTATTGCCATTCTGGTAACTGGCCAGCACCAGGTCTCGTGCGCGGGTGCGGGTGTGTTCGCCTTCGGTGAGCAGTTGGGTGCGGGTTTCGCCGGTCACCAATGCCGATATCGAATTCTCCACCTCAGCCGTGGCCTGCAGGACGCTTTCGCGGTAGTGCGCGAGCTTCATCGCGTAGTCGCCCTTGGCGGCTTTTACCTGGGCATCCACCCGGCCGAAATCAAATAGCCGCCAGCGAATGCCGAGCGTGCCAAGGGCTTCATTCGACGCCCCGTCGAACAGGTTGCCGCCGTGGGTCGTGGTGCTGCCGATCAATGCCGAGAGCGAGACCTTTGGATAGTATTCGGCGAGCGCTTGGCCAATGCGCTCGTTCGAGGCGGCCAGGCGCCGCTCGGCGACGATCAGATCGGGGCGCCGGCGCAACAGGGCAGCGCTGCCACCGGCGGCCTCGATGGAAGGCGCGCGGGGAATCGGCGAGGCGCTGTCCAGCGTCGGGTCGACGGTGCCAGGTGTGCGGCCCAGCAGCACATCAAGGCCATTGCGGGCTGCCGTGAGGCGTGACTCCAGTGTCGGGACGCTGGCGCGCGTCAGCGCCAGTTCGGCGCTTGCCTGCTGCGCGTCCTGGTCTGGCGCCAAGCCTCGGGAGCGGAGCAGCGCCACCAGGCGCGCGATGTCTGCCTGGGTTTTCACTTGATCGTGGGCGACGTTCAGGCGTGCCTGCAGTAGCCTGACCAGCAAATAGCTATCCACGGTATTGGCGGTGACCTGCAGCCGCGCGGCGGCCACGTCGGCCTGGGCCGCCTGGTACTCGGCCACGGCCGCATGGGCGGTGCGGCGCAGGCCACCGGAAAGGTCCAGCTCCCAAGCGCTGGACACCCCGGCGCCATACAGGCTTGCTGTGCGATCAAAGCCGGGAAGGGAGGCTTGTTCGGCAGCCACTACCGGGTCTTCCAGTGATTGCCTGGCACGGCTTGCGCTGGCCGAGGCCTGGCCGCTGGGCAGCAACTGGGCATCTGCATGCTGGACATAGGCCGCGGCCTGCGTGCCTCGTGCCATGGCCTGTTCCAGTGTGAGGTTCTGGCGTAGCGCGGTCTGCACCAGGCTGTTGAGCACGGGGTCGTCAAAGCCTTCCCACCACGTGTCCGGGGTCAACGATGCTGGCGCCGCCGCACGTGCCACCAGTGCCTTCACCCCATTGAAAGGGGTACTTGTCGCTGGTATCGGGCGTTGGTAGTCCGGGCCGACCATGCAGCCATCGATGCCGCCCAGCACCGCCAACACGAGTACACTCTGCGCACCCCTGATCAGATGTCGATTCATTTTGTTTCCCCGGACATCGTTGTGTGTTTACAGTATTGTAAAACAGTTACTCTCCTGTCAATGGATGTTTAAGACCGTTATGAAGCAGCTTCCCACGCAAGACAGCATCGAATTGCCGGCGTCTGGCCAGCGCGGCCCCGCCGAGCATGACCGCCGGCTGCAGATTCTGGAGGTGGCCAATGAACATTTCCGGCTGTACGGCTACCGCAAGACCACCGTGGCCGACCTGTCCAAGGCCATCGGTATCACCACCGCCTACATCTACCGGTTCTTTGAGTCCAAGCAGGCGATTGGTGAGGCCATCTGCGCCATGGTGTTGGGCAACCTGGACAACGAGCTGCGGCGCCTGACCGGCCTGGAGCCCTCGCCAACCCGCAAGCTGCGGGTGTTTACCCGCCAGGCACTGTTGCTCAGCCATGCGCTGTTCATGAAGGAAAGCAAGCTGTTCGAGCTGGTTCGGGTATCCGAAGAAGAGAGCTGGTGCACCGCCGCGGGCCATCAGGAGGCGCTGAATGACATGATCCGTTCGATCGTCGAACAAGGGCGAGTGGTGGGGGAGTTCGAGCGCAAGACGCCACTGGATGAAGTGGTGCTGGGTATTCAGGAGGCACTGATTCCCTACACCCGGCCTTCGGCGATGGACCGGCGACTGATGCCCGAGCTCGAGGCTGGAATGCTGGCTACTACCAGCCTGATCTTGAGAAGTCTGGCCCCCTGACGGGTGTTTTCATGTTGACATATACGTAACCTGTAAACAGAATGCCTCCAACTTGAGGAGGCTTCTATGTCCACACATGCTCGCGTGCGCCTTACCCTGACCACCGTGGCTTGTTGCGCGCTGCTGTCAGCGTGTGGTGAGCACTCGGTTCCCGACCCCAGGGTCGACCGACCGCCCCTGGTCAGCGTCGCTACGGTCAACGCTAGCCCGCAGTTGCGAGAGCGTCGGTTCTCCGGGGTCATCGTTGCCCGGGTCGAGAGCGCCATGGGCTTTCGGGTCTCAGGCAAAATCGCCCAGCGGTTGGTCGATATCGGCCAGCACGTAAAGCGTGGCGATGCGCTGATGAGGCTCGACGTCAGTGATTTCGGGCTGGACGTGAAAAACCAGCAAGCAGCTGTGGCGGTGGCGCAGGCCGCCAGGGTGAAAGCAGACGCCGACTTTGCGCGCTTGCAGGGGTTGGTGGCCATGGGCGCGGTGTCTGCCCGTGCTTTTGATGAGGCACGGCAAGGCAAAGACGCTGCGCGGGCCAGCTGGAACGCTGCCACGGCCAGGTTGGATCTGTCGCGCAACGCTTACGGGTATGCCGTGTTGCGTGCGGACACCGACGGTGTGGTCGTGGACCGCCTCGCGGACGCGGGCCAAGTGGTTTCCGCGGGCCAGCCCGTCATTGTCCTGGCCCAGGACGGCCCTCGCGAAGCCCGTATAGAATTGCCGGAAACCCTGCGGCCGGCGTTGGGTTCGCAGGTTAGCGCACGGCTCTTTGGCCAGGATGACCACTCATTCACGGCACGCCTGCGGGAGCTGTCGGGCGCCGCCGATCCACTCACCCGAACGTTCCGCGCTCGCTACGTCCTCGAGGGTGCTTCCCAAGGCATCCCGCTGGGCTCGACGGTTGTGGTTGCCCTGCAAAGGCCGGGTGCGGCCGCCGAGCGGGAAATTCCGCTCAGTGCGCTCTATGACCAAGGCCACGGGCCAGGTGTGTGGTTGGTGGGCCAGGACAGCAAAGTGCACTACGCGCAGGTGCACGTGGCGCGCGTCGGCGAGGAAACCGCCATTGTCGCTGCCGGCCTGAATGACGGCGACAGCATCGTGGCGTTGGGTGTTCACCAGTTGCATGAGGGGCAGGACGTACGCGTCGCGAAGGAGCTGAGCCATGAAAGGCTTTAATCTCTCCGAGTGGGCGGTCCGCGAGCGGGCGGTGACGCTGTTTCTGCTGGTGGCGATCTTTACCGCGGGCGCCTGGGCTTTTCTCAAGCTGGGCAGGGTGGAAGACCCTGCGTTCACCGTCAAGCAGATGACCATGATCACTGCCTGGCCCGGGGCTACCGCGCAACAGATGCAGGACCTGGTGGCCGAGCCTCTGGAAAAGCGCATGCAGGAATTGCGCTGGTACGACCGCACCGAAACATTCACCCGCCCCGGCCTTGCGTTCACCACGCTTTACCTGCTCGACAGCACGCCGCCACGCGATGTACCCGATGAGTTCTACCAGGCGCGCAAAAAAATCTACGATGCCCAGGCCAGTCGCCCGGCCGGTGCATCGCCTACTCTGGTCAACGATGAGTATTCGGACGTTACCTTTGCGCTGTATGCCTTGAAGGCACCTGGCGAACCCCAGCGCCTGCTTACCCGCCAGGCCGAAACACTGCGCCAGCGCCTGTTGCATGTGGCCGGGGTGAAAAAGGTCAATATCATCGGCGAACAGCCGGAACGCATTTTTGTCAACCTGTCCTACGCCCGGTTGGCGACGCTGGGGCTGTCACCCAATGACATCTTCAGTGCGCTGCATGGCCAGAACGCCATGACACCGGCAGGCTCCATCGAGGCCCATGGGCCGCAGATACAGATCCGCCTGGATGGTGCGCTCAACAACCTGCAGGCCATCGGTGACACACCCATCCTCGTCAACGGCAACACGCTGAAGCTGTCGGACGTGGCGGACATCAAGCGTGGCTACGAAGATCCGTCCACGTTCCTCATTCGCAACAATGGCGAGGATGCGCTGGTGCTGGGCATCGTCATGCGCGATGGTTGGAACGGCCTGGCCCTGGGCAAGGCACTGGAACAAGAAGCCTCGGCGATCAACGCCGAGCTGCCCGTGGGCATGAGCCTGAGCAAGGTGACGGACCAGTCGGTGAACATCAGCGAAGCGATCGGCGAGTTCATGCTCAAGTTCTTCGTCGCGCTTGTGGTAGTGATGGTGGTCAGCCTTGTCAGCCTGGGCTGGCGAGTAGGGTTGGTCGTGGCGGCAGCGGTGCCGCTGACCCTGGCCGCGGTGTTCGTCATCATGCTGGCCACAGGCCGCGATTTTGATCGCATTACCCTGGGTTCGCTGATCCTGGCGCTGGGGTTGCTGGTTGACGACGCGATCATCGCGATCGAGACCATGGTGGTCAAGATGGAGGAGGGCTACGACCGGATCCGAGCGTCGGCCTATGCCTGGAGCCATACTGCGGCGCCGATGCTGTCCGGCACGCTGGTGACCATCATCGGTTTCCTGCCGGTTGGTTTCGCCCGTAGTACCGCGGGTGAGTACGCCGGCAATATCTTCTGGATCGTCGGTTTTGCGCTGATCATGTCGTGGCTGGTCGCGGTCGTGTTCACCCCTTGGCTGGGGGTGAAAATGCTCCCTGATATCCAGCGGGTCGAAGGGGGGCACGCTGCGATTTATGATACCCGCCACTATCAGCGCTTCCGTCGCCTGCTGGGCCATGTAATCGGCCGCAAGTGGTGGGTGGCGGCCGTTGTCATCGGGCTGTTCGCGTTGGCGGTCATCGGCATGGGCGCGCTGCGCAAACAGTTCTTCCCGTCCTCCGACCGGCCGGAAGTGCTGATCGAAGTCCAGATGCCCCAGGGGACGTCCATCGACCAGACTAGCGGCGCAACCGCCGAGGTCGAGCAGTGGCTCAAGACCCAGCCTGAAACCCGTAACGTGACCGCTTACATCGGCCAGGGTGCGCCCCGGTTCTACCTGGCCATGGCCCCCGAGTTGCCGGACCCATCATTTGCCAAGGTGGTGGTGCTGACCGACAACGAAGCAGCGCGTGACGCCCTGAGGCTGAAATTGCGCGACGCGGTCGCCAATGGCCTGGCGCCGCAAGCCCGAGTGCGCGTCACACAACTGGTCTTCGGGCCCTACTCGCCGTACCCGGTGGCGTTCAGGGTCATGGGCCCCGACGCTGATACCGTTCGGGAAATAGCCCAGCGCGTGAGCAGTGTCATGCAGGCCGATGCGAACATGCGCACCGTCAACACGGACTGGACCGAGCGCGTACCCACCGTGCACCTGGTGCTCGATCAAGACCGCCTGCAAGCGTTCGGCCTCAGCTCCCAGGTGGCCGGCGAGCAGTTGCAGTTTCTGCTCAAGGGCACGGCGGTCACCCAGGTTCGCGAAGACATCCGCACCGTCGATGTGGTGGCCCGGTCTGCCGGCGATACACGCCTGGACCCCGGCCGGATCGACGACTTCACCCTCATCGGCAAAGGCGGCACGCGCGTACCGCTGGCCCAGGTGGCGGATATCCAGGTTCGCCAGGAGGACCCCATCCTGCGCCGCCGGGACCGCACACCGACCATCACGGTGCGGGGCGATATCGCGGAAGGTACCCAGCCGCCGGATGTGTCCATGAGCGTATGGAGAGCGCTTGAGCCTGTGGTGCGACAACTGCCGGCGGGCTACCGTATTGAAATGGCCGGTGCCCTGGAGGAGTCGAGCAAGGCCAATGACGCGCTCGCGCCGTTGTTCCCCATCATGTTGATCCTGACCATGATCGTGATCATCTTCCAGGTTCGCTCATTGGCCGCCATGGCCATGGTATTGGCGACGGCCCCACTGGGGCTGGTGGGGGTGGTACCGACCCTGATGATTTTCCACCAGCCGTTTGGCTTCAACGCCCTGATCGGCTTGATCGGCCTGGCCGGTATCCTGATGCGCAACACGCTCATCCTGATTGGGCAGATCCGCACCAACGAGCAGGATGGCCTGGCACCTTATGACGCAGTGGTGGAAGCCACGATACAGCGCTCGCGCCCGGTATTACTGACTGCCATGGCGGCCATCCTGGCATTCATTCCGCTGACCCAGTCAGTGTTCTGGGGCACCCTGGCGTATACGTTGATTGGTGGCACGTTGGGCGGCACGGTACTCACCCTGGTGTTCCTGCCGGCGCTGTATGCCATTTGGTTCAAGATCAAGGCCAGGCAGCCGCAGGCCAAATCCGTTCCTGCAGCCGCCACGTCGAACCGGTAGCCCAGCGCCTGGTGTGACTTACCGCGTGGCCGGCCCCCGAGCCTTGGGCAGCTCGGGCTGGCTGCCCCATTCGGTCCAGGAACCGTCGTACAACGCGCCCACGGGCAAGCCTGCCGCCGCCAGGGCCAGGCTGATAATGGCCGCGGTCAGGCCACTGCCGCAGGTGGTGACCACGGCTTGTCCGCCGTCGACACCGAGCTGGGCAAAACGCTGACGCAACTGCTCGGCGGGCTTGAAGGTCTGGTCGGCGTTGAGCAGTTCGTTGTAGGGCAGGTTGAGGCTGTGCGGAATATGCCCGGCTTCTACCCCAGGGCGGATTTCCGCGGCCTCGGCGCGGTAGCGTGCCCCGGCGCGGGCATCGAGCAGCAGCTCGGCGCCGGTTTCCAGGTTGTGCTGCACATCGCCACGGCCGCGCAACAGGGCAGGGCGAAAGGCCACATCGAACTGGCTGCGGTCAGTCGTCACGACGCCGCTTTGCAACGCACGCCCTTCATCGCGCCATTTGGGCAAGCCGGCGTCGAGGACCGCCACCTGCTCGTGGCCGAACAGTTTGAGCAGCCACCAGGCACGCGCCGCCGAGAACAACCCTTTCTGGTCGTAGATCACGATGCGCGCATCGTTGCGCAACCCCAGCTCACCGGCCAACCGGGCAAAGCGGCCCTGCGAGGGGACCATGTGCGGCAGGGAGGTATCGGGGTCGGAGAACAGCTCGATATCGAAAAAGCGCGCGCCTGGCAGATGCGCCTCATGAAACAAGGCCAAGGCATCCAAGGGCTCGTTGGGCAGATAGGCACTGGCGTCGAGCACCTGCAGGACGGGTTTGCCAGGTTCGTTGGAAACAAGCTCGTCAGCCAGCCACTGGCTGTCAACGAGGGGGCCGAAGGTCATGGTCATGCTCCTGATACCGCCGGCAAGTGGCCGTCCACTGCCGTCAACGCCGCCCACCCTAGCAGAGCGCTGACAGATTGATTAATAACGAAAAAAAAGGCAGTTAGAACGGCAGGCCCCCAGGCCGCGGATGACCGCTGTCCTGGGGGCCGAACGTGCGGCTTCAGAACCGTTGGAGGCTGAACGCACGGGTATCCATGAGCGGCGTTTCACCCAGCAAGAGGCTTGCGGTCAGCTCCGATGACACTGGGCTTTCCGTCATGCCCCAGCCCGTGGCGGTGTTGACGACAAGGCCCGGGTGGCCATCGACCACGGAAATGATCGGGGCTTCATCGGGGGCGATTGCCATGGCACCGCTCCAGCGATCGATGACCCTGGCGTCCTTGAAGGCCGGGAATTCGGCTCTGAGCTTGACCAGCGAGTCGTCCAGGTCCCCCAGGTCGGGCACTGCCACCATGTCCCGGTACCGCTCAAAGGGTGAGGCTTCGCCCAAGGCCCAGTGCGTGGGTTGCGTGAGCGACTGGATAAGCTGCTCGTTCAAGGCGATGTGCACGGGGAAGTCTGGCTCCGACAGCAGCCCCAGGTATTTATAGCCGTACTGGAACGACTCCTTGACCACTGGGGCGGTGATGATCCTGGGGGACGTCGCGTAGGTGCCATCGGCTTGTTCCCTGAAAAAAATGTTTCCGGGCAAGGCCACGTTCCCCTTGGGAGCGCCGGCTGGGCCGCTGATGATCTGCTGGGACTGGTAGGCGGGCAGGGTGGGAATGCTGACGCCCAGGTTTTCCAGGAACAGCCTGGACCAGGCCCCTCCCGCAAGCACCACCCGCGAGGTACGTATGACGCCGTTCTCGGTGACCACATCGGATAGGCTTCCGGCTTCGGTTTCGATGCCCCTGGCCGCGCACTGGGTAAAGAATTTCACGCCGGTTTTCTTTGCGTACTCGGCCATCACGAAGGAGGTGATTTCCGAGTCAAGGCTGCCGGAATCCTCTTCGAACGCGGCGACTTTCCAGGCCGTGGTGGAATCGGGCAGCCGGCTCTTCAACTCGCTGCCGTCGATAAACCGGGTGTTCAGGGCAATGCCGAAGGGTTGTGCTTCGCTTTTTTCCTTGATCCACCGGGCAACGTGTTCCATCTCCTCATCGTTCTGGGGGACCTCGACCCTGCCTTGGGTGCGGTAACTGGTGTCGGCCCCTACCTTGGCGTTCATTTCGCGCCACATTTTCTTGCCCAGTTGATGCATCAGGAAGGTCGCGCCTTCCATCCTGTAGGTGATGACCTGGCCATACGCCCTGGAGGATTGCTCGCCCGCGATATCGCCCTTCTCGACGACCACTACCGACAGTCCCCGTTCAACCAGGCTGATAGCGGTCATGATGCCGTTGATGCCGGCTCCGATGACAACGACGTCTGCCTGTTTGGGCAGGGCCTCTTTGCTGCCTTCGACAAACCCATACCGGGGGCGCCCAGGTACCAGGCTGCCCTCGCGCCTGATCATGGGAGTGACGACGCCGGCGGCCCCCGCCACTGCCAAAGCGGCTCCAGCGCCCATCAGTAGTTTTCTTCTCGATATGCTCATAACGCAACTTTCCTGGTGTCGTTGTGAAACGTGACTGCGAGGTGCATGGGCTTTCCCGCCCGACCTGATTGCATGAACGGTTGCGTGCCTGGCCGCGTAAGCGATGCATGCGGTGCGTCGGGCACTGCGCGGCGCCCGGGACGCGACCAGGTTCGCTACAGGGGAGGGGGAGTGCGGCTTTTCCGGGGGGGCATTGTGGTGGGCGCTCAGAGCGCCCACCACCGAAAGTTTTTCATCCAAGCCATGCGCGTCGCGCATGGCTTGAGCGGACAGGCCGCGTACCGGGCACCGACCAGCCTCTGGCTTATCGAGCGTGTCGCCGGCAGGTCCAGGGCCGCTGCAATGAGCTAACCTTCAGGCTTGGCAACCGACATCGGTTGGGTCAGGAGTCTCCATGGCGCGGTACACGGGCATCGCTCAGGCTCTGCATTGGCTGACAGTCGCGGCGCTGTGCCTGCTGCTGCCATTTGTCTGGGTGGCGGAGAATTTTCCCCCTGGCCCAGTGCGCGTCTTCTGGTACATGGCCCACGAGTCCATGGGCATCAGCGTATTCCTGATGGTGCTGATACGCCTTACCTGGCGGTGGCGCCACCCCGCGCCCGCTTACCCCGCCGGTATCGGCCGGGTGACCGCGGTGCTGGCGGGGCTGACCCATGGCCTCCTTTACCTCGTGCTGCTGATAATGCCCGTCACGGGCTACCTGATGGCGGGAAATGGCCAGGACGTACCGTTTTTCAGGATGCTCGCGTTGCCGGGGTTTGCGCACGACGAGGGGCTGGGAAAGGCCGCCGACACAGTGCATGTGTGGTGCCAGTTCGCGGTGTATGGGCTGATCGTGCTGCACGTGGCGGCAACCGTCTGGCATGTGGCCGTGCGCCGCGATGGCATGCTGGAGCGAATGCTGCCACCCCAGCACCTTCCTTGAAGCAGGTGCACCCGGGCGGAACCATTGCCGTTCGCTGACGCCTGAATGAATAACCGGAAGGAGGCAGCGCATGTGGCGCGGCGACCCGCTGGAGAATTCCCAACCCTTCGTACAAGGAGAACACCCCCTGCGTATCGGCGTGCTTACCCATATTCGCTTCCCGGTGTGCCAGCCCTTTGCCGGCGGGCTGGAAGCGTTCACCCATGACGTGACGCTCGGCTTGCGGGCCCGTGGCCACGCGGTGACCCTGTTTGCCAAGGGCGGTAGCGCCGCGCAGTTGGAGGCGGTGCCTGTGCCGGACGAGGACGCGTGCCGACACCCCAGCGTGAGTAGCGCCTATATCGCCGAGCACCATGCCTACCTGAAACTCATGCAGCGTATCGATGATTACGGCTTCGACGTGATCTTCAACAACAGCCTGCACTACGTGCCCGTGACCATGGCATCACTGATCCACACGCCGATGCTTACCGTGCTGCACACGCCGCCGTTCTTCGAGATGGTCAATGCGTTGCGGGGCGACCGTCAGGCCGGTCGTTTCAGTACGCTGTCGGCCGCGAACGCACGCCGATGGGCGGACGTGGTACCGCGGTGCGCGGTGATTCCCAACGGTATCGATCTGCACGGTTGGCAGCCCGCCGGGACCATTGGCGAGCACGCGTTGTGGTTTGGCCGGCTGGTGGCGGACAAGGGCGCGCACCTGGCCATCGACGCCGCTCGCCTGGCCGGCATAACCTTGCGGCTCGCTGGGCAAGCGGTGGACGATGCTTATTTCAAGGCGCAGATCAGGCCTCGGCTGGGGCCGGGTGTCGAGTACCTGGGCCATCTGCAGCGGCCCCAGCTTGCCGCCGAGCTGGCCAGCGCCGCCGTGGCCCTGGTGACCCCTTGCTGGGATGAACCCTTCGGCCTGGTGGTGGCCGAGGCGCTGGCTTGTGGCACCCCGGTGGCTGCCTTCGACCGGGGGGCCATGGCTGACCTGATCAGCGAGGAGGTCGGTTGCCTGGTGCCGCCCGATGACGTGGCCGCGCTGGCCGCCGCCATCGCGACTGCCCGTGGCAAGTCGCGCCAGGCCTGCCGAGCACGGGCCGAAACCCTGTGGGACCAGAACCTGATGCTGGACCGCTACGAAGCCTTGTTGACTGAAGTGGCTGCGCGTCATGCCTGAGCGACAGGTAGGTTATTACGTGCACCACCATGGCGCCGGTCATGGTGTACGTGCCGCGCAGATTGCCCAGGCGTTGCGTGTGCCGGTGACGCTGATCGGCTCGCAGTTACCGGGTGAATTGCCGCCTGGCGTGCGCCACTTGCAGTTACCGGGCGACACGGCGGCGGGCATGCAGGTGGAACGCTTCGATGTGCTGCACTATGCCCCCTTGGCCGTGGATGGCCTACGCGAGCGGATGGCGATGCTCGCGCGATGGTTGGCCGAGCACTGGCCCTGCGTGCTGGTGGTGGACGTATCGGTGGAAGTCGCCCTGCTCGCGCGGTTGTGCGCGGTGCCGGTGGTGTATGTGCGCCAGCACGGCTTGCGGGACGATGCGGCCCACCGCCTGGCCTATGAAAGCGCCAGCGCGCTGCTGGCGCCCTATCCGGCCCCGATGGAAGCGCCCGACACGCCCCGCTGGCTACGCGACAAGACCACCTACAGCGGCTGGCTCTCGCGGTTTGCCGGCGCGCCGTGCGCCACGCCGCGAACGGGGCAGGTACTGATCATCACCGGGCAGGGCGGTACCGGCCTGTCGGTTGCCCTGATCGAAGCGATCGCGCGCCAGTGCCCTGATTGGCACTTGCGCATAGCCGGTGGCCTGGCGCCAGGAGCGGCGCTCCCGAACCTGCAGTGGCTCGGGCGCGTGACCAACCCGCAAGCGCACATGGTCAACGCTGAAGTGGTGGTTGGCAGTGCCAGCGACAGCCTGGTGGGCGAGGCGGCTTCACTGGGTTGCCGCTACATCGCCGTGGCCGAACACCGCCCCTTTGACGAGCAGCGGCGGCAGGCGCGGCGCTTGAATGAGTTGGGCGTGGCAATAGGGCTGGAGCAGGGCTGGCCGGCAGCACACCAGTGGCCGGCTCTATTGGAGGCGGCGCGCAGCCTCGACCCCCGCCACTGGCAGGGTTGGGCCGATGTGAGTGCCGCGGCGCGCGCCGCACGCCTCATCGAAGCCACCTTGGCCATGGCCTGTAGCCGCAGGGCTGGCCGCGTCCCAGGAACTGATTAGGGCCAGGCACACCGCCCACGGTGCCTGGGACGCAGAGGCAAGCCCCGATCAACTGCCTTTTATCAGTGCCCGTTCCACGTCCTCGGCAGACGGCGCCTGAATGATTTCAAGGTGCTCGTCGGTCCAGCGCAACAGGCCCTGTTCAGTGAACGCGTGTAGCCAGCCCTCCATGGGCCAGACACCCCAGCGACGATGGAAGTGTCGCGCATTGACGATGATGTCGGCGAAGTGGTTCAGCGGCGGGTCGTAACTGGGGTGGTACTGGTGGAAGGCCATCGCCGCGTTGTCGAGCACAGGCACGCCCGCGCGCCTGGCCCGGAACGCAAAGTCGGTGTCTTCCCCACCATACCCCCGATAATCCTCATCGAACCCGCCTATGCGCGCGAACACAGTGCCCGTGCAGGCGAAGTTCAGAGACCAGAACAGGTGGTGGGGCAGGGCGCTGCCCGGTCCGCTGCGAAATCGCGCCAGCGCATGCTCCACGCCTTGCGCATACAACGCGGCCTCGTTCCAGCCCGCGCCATTGGCACCCTGGGGCAGGTAGCGAACCTGGCCCATGTGCAGCGCATCGGGCTGAGCCTGCAGGCCATCGCGGTACTGCGCCAGCAGGTCGTGCGCGGGAATGCAGTCGACGTCGAGAAACACCCAGGGTGCGACAGGGTCGATCGTGGCCACGTGATTGCGGGCCTTGGCCAATGGCAAACCACCGGGGTCATCCACGCGCAGGGTGTGGATGGGAAACACGTGGCTGCTGAATGGGCCGGGCGCCTCGTTCATGTGCACGATCCACAAGCCCCGCGGGGTAAGGCTGGACAGCTCCAGGCCGCGGATCAGGTTCGCCAGGTGGGTGCCACGGCCGTGCACCAGGGTAATCACCTTCATGGGTCACTCTCGCCATCAGGAACAGTGCTCGCACACGGCCGGGTTACGCGCCTTGCGACTGGGTGTGCAGTGGACAGGGCTGCCGGCCCCGCGGTTCCTTTATCCGACAGCCTGCCAACCCCGCTGCCCAGTAAAGATTCAGGCGCACGGGGCGAGCAGCATGCCGCTTCAGCAGTCAACACCCTGCTGCCCGCGGTCCGTCTGAAAGTAACTCAAGGCCATGCCAACGAAGGGCGCAACGGCTGGGTTGTCGTTGTCTCGCCGAGCCGCCATGTACAGCTCTGCGTGGGGTGAGGCGTCTTTGAGCGGCCGAAACTGCAAACGGCCCGGATACAGGTGGCGGGCCGCGGCCGGGACAATCGCCAAGCCCAGGCCCGCGCGAACCAGGCCGAGGATGGAGTGGGTCTGGCCCAGGTAATAGCGGTAGCTGGGGGCTATTCCCGCAATCGCGAACAGCCCGGCGATGCAATCGTAGAAATAGCGCCCCTCGTCGGGTGAGTACATCACGAAGGGTTGCTGATCCAGCTCGCCCATGCTGATTGCTTGCCGCGGCACAAGGGCGTGGCCTTCAGGCAAGGCGACCAGCAAGGGTTCGCGGCTGATCAGGTGATAGTCGAACACGTGGCGCTCTGCGGCGCGGCGCACGAAAGCCAGGTCGATCATGTTGGCTTCCAGTGCTTCCATCTGGGCGCCTGACACCATTTCACGCAGGCCAACCCCCACGTTCGGCATCTGCCTGGCCGCATGGTCCAGCAGCCCTGGAATCAGGTCATAGCCGCTGACGGCGGTAAACCCCACCATCAACTGCCCCACTTCGCCGCGTTCCAGGCGCCGGGCAACATCGGCTGCCTGCGCGGTATAGGCGAGCACATGGCGAGCGTCGCGCAAAAAATGCTGGCCGGCGATGGTCAGCTTGACCTGGCGGTTGCCGCGGTCGAACAAGGTGACACCCAGGGACCGCTCCAGCAACTGGATCTGCCGGCTGAGCGGCGGCTGCGTCATGAACAGGCGCTGGGCGGCCCGGCCGAAATGAAGCTCTTCGGCAACCATGACGAAGCAGCGAAGTTGGTGAAGTTCCACGATTCAAATCTTGTATGGGTCGATTCAGTATCTATGTTAGACCGGCAGCGTTGGTTTTCCTACTCTTGAGCTTAATCGGGCGTGCGCTGCAAGCCCGGCACAATAACGACCGCTCAAGCAGGCGACACCATGACCGACATCCTCCTGACCCAGCCCGTCCCCGCGCCCATCGATGCCCGTTTGCAGGCCCTCTATACCCTGCACAGGCTCTACGAAGCGGCCGATCAGGATGCTTTTCTACAGCAGGTGGGCGGGCGTATCCGCGCCGTGGTCACCGGCGGCGCCAAAGGCTTGGCCACTAACGTGATGGACCGTCTGCCGGCGCTTGAAGTCATTGCCATCAGCGGTATCGGCACCGATGCCGTGGACTTGCAGCACGCCAGGCGGCGCGGTGTGCAGGTCACCACCACACCGGGTGTGCTCACCGACGACGTGGCTGACATGGCCATGGGCTTGTTGATCATGGCCCTGCGCGACCTGGGCAATGGCGAGCGTATCGTGCGCGCCGGGCAATGGGGCGCGGTGGTGCAACCGTTGGCGCGCAAAGTCACGGGCATCGAGCTCGGCATTGTCGGGCTGGGCCGGGTAGGCCATGCCATCGCCAAGCGCGCCCAGGCGTTCGGCATGACCATCCGCTACACCGACTTGCAGGTGCAACCCGACAGCGGCCATGAGTTCATCCCCGACCTCACGGAATTGGCGCGCCGCAGTGACGTCCTGGTGCTGGCGGCATCGGCGGATCAGGGCAAGGCTATCATTACCGCCCAGGTACTGCAGGCGTTGGGTCGCGACGGTTACCTGATCAACGTGGCGCGCGGCAAACTGGTCGACGAACCTGCCCTCATCGACGCCCTGCGCGATGGCGTGATCGCCGGTGCCGGTCTGGACGTATTCGCCGACGAGCCGCGGGTACCCGAGGCACTGCGCGCATTGCCCAATGCCGTGCTGCAACCGCACCGCGCCAGCGCCACCGAACAGACCCGGTTGGCCATGGGCGAGATCGTGCTGGCCAACCTGCAAGCCTGTTTCCAGGGCCAGCCGTTACCCACGGCGGTCGCCTGCTGAGCCATTTGGCTCGCGCTCCATTCCAACAATAAAGCCTCCCCGCGAGGAGGCCGGAGGCTCCCATGAATGCAAAGATCGCTTCGCTGGCAACGCCCATTGCCGAGGCCAAGGTGGGCCGTCGCCGTTTCGTGATTCTGTCGCTGATATTCACGGTCACCGTGCTCAACTACGCCGACCGCGCGACCATGTCCATCGCCGGTACAGGGGTGGTCAAGGACCTGGGGCTGGACCCGATCATGCTGGGCATGATTTTCTCGGCGTTCGCCTGGGCGTACGCGTTGGGGCAGATACCCGGCGGCTGGTTGCTCGACAAGTTCGGGGCGCGCCGTGTGTATGGCTGCAGCCTGCTGCTATGGTCGTTGTTCACCCTGATGCAAGGCACGGTAGGGTGGTTCGGCATCGTCGGCTCCAGTGCAGCAGCCACGCTGTTTGGCATGCGGTTCATGCTGGGGCTGGTGGAGTCGCCGGCGTTCCCGGCCAACAACCGCATCGTTTCCTGCTGGTTCCCCACCAGTGAACGCGGTACGGCATCGGCCCTGTTCAACTCGGCGCAATACATGGCAGTGGTGGTCTTTGCGCCGCTGATGGCCTGGCTGACGCATGCCCTGGGCTGGGAGCATGTGTTCCTGTGGATGGGCGCGCTGGGCCTGGTGGCCACGGTATTCTGGTTCGCGTTGTACCGCGAGCCGCTCAGTGACCCACGGCTGCGCGACGAAGAGCTGGCTTACATGCGTGAAGGCGGCGCCTTGGTCGACCTGGAAGCCACGCGCAAACTGACCAAGCCAAAGCTCTCGTTCGCCGAGGTGGCACAGCTTTTCACCCACCGGACGCTGTGGGCCATTTACCTGGGCCAATACTGCATCACCGCGCTGACCTATTTCTTCATTACCTGGTTCCCCATCTACCTGATCAAGGGCCGCGGGCTGACGATCATGGAAGCCGGCTGGGTAGCGGCATTGCCGGCGATCTGTGGGTTTTCGGGGGGCGTATTGGGCGGCGTGGTGTCGGACTACCTGATTCGCAAGGGCATGCACCCTTCCCGGGCGCGCAAGACGCCGTTCGTGATCGGCATGGTGTTGGCCGCCAGCCTGGTTTCGGCCAATTACGTGGACGCCAACTGGATGGTGATCGCCCTCATGGCGCTGGCCTTCTTCGGCAAGGGGCTGGCGGCGGTGGGGTGGGCAGTGCTCTCGGACACGGCGCCCAAAGGTATGGTGGGCTTGAGTGGCGGGGTGTTCAACGGCATCGGTAACATCGCTGGCATCGTCACGCCGGTGGTCATCGGCTTTTTCGTGGCCTCCACCGGCTCATTCGACATGGCCTTGTGGTTCGTCGCCGCCCATGGTGTGCTGGGCATCTTTGCCTACGTGGTGCTGGCGGGGCGGTTTGAGCGGGTGGAGATCGCCCCCGCGGGGTAACCGCCACTGCCTGTGGGCATGGCCAGGTGGTGTGCCAGTTGCCAGCGAGCGATCAAGGCGTCGGACGCTCGCTGGCCTGTACGCTCAGGCAGTGCCCAGCGCACTCACCGGCCGGGGCTCTGTAGCCGGCCTCGACGCCAACGCGGCGATGCACGCGATCAGCGCCAGGCCTCCGATGAAATAGCCCACCGGTAACCAACCGGCCCCTTGATTCAGCAGGGCATAACACAGGGTCGGCGAGAAGCCCGAGACGATGAAGCTCAACTGCGTGGCCAGCCCGACTCCGGTGTAGCGCACGCGGATGCTGAACAACTCGGCGTAGAACGACGGCCACAGGGCGTTTGGCGCACTGTAGAGCACCGCCTTGAGCAATACGGTGGCGAAGATGATCAGGCCGATCTGGCCGGTGGTGATGGACCACAGGAACAGGAACACGCCAGCGCAGCAAGCCAGCGATCCCAGCGCGAAAATGCGCTTCTTGCCGATCCGGTCCGCCAACAGTCCGTAAAGCGGTTGGCAGATCAGCGCCACCACCTGGCTGGCGGCGATGGCCGTTAGCATCGCCGAACGGTCGACGTGCTGGTTGTTGGTGGCCCAGGACAGGCCGAAGATCATGACCAGCGATGATACCGAACAGATTAGGGCGCAGCAGAACACCGTGATGAACGCACGCCATTCCTTGCTGAACATCTCCACCACTGGCGCCTGGGCGACCTCGTTGCGTTTTTCCAGGAACTCGGGGCTTTCGTCCACGCCACGGCGGATCATCCAGGTGATGGTGACCATCACCGCGCTGAGCAGGAAGGGGATGCGCCAGCCCCACGCCAGCAGTTGTTCTTCCGACAGCATTGAGAGCGGGATGAACACCGAGGTCGCCAGGATCGAGCCCATGGAAGCGCCATTGATCAACCAACTGGTGTAGAACGCACGCTTTTTGCCAGGCGCATGCTCCATTGTCAGGAGGCTGGCGCCTACCTGTTCGCCGCCTGCCGACAGGCCTTGCAGCAGCCGGCAGAACACCAGCAGCGCCGGCGCCCAGGCGCCTACGCTGGCGTGGGTCGGCAGCAGGCCGATCAGAGAAGTGGACAGGCCCATCAGCACCAGGGTCATCATCAGCACCCGCTTGCGGCCGATGCGGTCACCCAGGTGGCCGAAAATCAAGGCGCCGAAGGGGCGGGCGATGTAGCCCACGCCAAACGTGGCCAGCGCCGCCAGGGTACCCGCCATGGGGTCGGAGGAGGGGAAGAACAGCGTGCTGAACACCAGCGCGGCGGCCGAACCGTAGATGAAGAAGTCGTAATACTCCACCACACTGCCGAGGAAGCTGCCGAAGGCGGCCTTGCGGGCCATCCTGCGGTCGTAGGGTTGATGTGTGCTCATGGGCAACCTTTATTTATTGTCGTTGTTGGGGTTGAGTGGTCAGGGTGTGCAGTCAGCCGTTGCCGAACGGCGCCAACTGGCTGCCGCCGCACACGTGAATGACCTCGGCGGTAATGAACGCCGCGTCGTGGGAGGCCAGGAAGGCGGTGGTATTGGCGATATCCGCAGGGGTGGTCAGGCGCTTGAGCGGGGTGTTGCGAATAGAACCCTGCACCATGGCGTCGAAGCTTTCCAGGTCGCGACCGTCCTGGGTGAACGCCGAAGGCAGCAAGCCGGGCGCGATGGCGTTGACCGTCACGTTGCACGGCGCCAGTTCGCGCGCCATCGAGCGGGTCAGCCCAACCAGCCCAGCCTTGCACGCAACATAGGCGGGTGGGCCACCGGCCACCCAGCAACGTGACACCATGTTGATCACCCGGCCGCTGCCCTGTTTTTTCCAGTAAGGGGCCACCTGCTGGCACAGCAGGGCAGGGCCGCGCAGATTGACCGCCATCATGTGGTCCCACCGAACAGGATCGAAGTCGAACAGCGAGCCGCGGTGGTTGACGGCGGCATTGTTGACCACGACATCGATGCGGCCAAAGGCCGAGCCGGTCTGCTCGACCATGGCCGCGATGGACGCTGCATCGCCCAGGTCGGCTTGCAGGGCGAGGGCGCGCTGGCCAGGTTCCAGCATCAGGTCCTGAACCAGTGCCTGGGCGGCCTCGACGTTCAGGTCCACGGCAACGATATCCAGGCCGTCCTTGCACAAGCGCTTGCAGATGGCCCGGCCCAGTTCGCCGGCGGCACCGGTGATCAAGGCTACGCGGCGTTCAGTGGGTGCAGTGGTCATGGGCAGTCCTTTTTGCAGGGGGGAAAGTGACGCCCGGGTTGTCCAGGCCCAGGTAGTCACGGATGAGGGCGCGGTTGCGCGCCAGTTTGTCCAGGTCGTCACAGGCGCTGGTGCAGAAATCCTCGATGGACACCCAGTCGTCGAAACCACTGTCGCGCAGGGTACTCAGCATCTGGCGCAAGGGCAGCACGCCTTCGTCTGGAGGGCACCATTCCCAGGCCCAGCCAAGCCCGGGGCCCTGGGCCCTGTAGGCTACATTCTTGACCTGGACGTGGGCCAGGTGCGCGCCCATCAGCTCCAGCGACAGCTTGACGTTTTCCCGGCCTTCGATGGCCAGGTTACCCATGTCGTAGAGGATGCCCAGTTGCTGCGGCGGGTAATGTTCGGCGATTCGCATGGCCAGCGACGGGCTGGCGCAGATGGTGCGCTGGTGCACTTCAAGTACCAGTTGCACGCCATTGGCCTGCGCGCGGGGCACGATAAGGTCCAGAAACCGGCGCATCCGCGCGCAGGCCAGGGTGTAGCTCTCCCGTTCAGGGTCGGGCGCCCACAGGCGCAGGCGGGCCTGGCCGGCCAGCGCGGCAAGGTCGATCAAGCGCAAGGCCTGCTGCACGTCGCCTACGGCCAGGTAGGGGCTGAGGGCAAAGATCGTCAGGCCGGCGGCGTCACACAGGTGGCGGATGCGCTGCACCGATGCTTCGTCGGGCGCCACGGTGCAGCGATTGTTGTCACGGGCATGCCAAGGGGCCGCCGGGTTGAGTTGGCGGGTGTCTGCCACGCGCCATTCGACACCTTGGTAACCCAGCCTGGCGAGCTCGTCGATCAAGCTTTCCGGGGATAGGCTGGGCAGCGATGCGCTTGAGACGCCCAGCCGCATATCCAGAGTCCGCATGAGGTTGTCCTCGGTTTTTGTTGTGTGAGAAAGACAGGGGTCCATCCTAGGTCAAACTCGAGGTTGATTAAATTGATATAAAATCCGACCTTGGTTAACCTCAAGGTTGATCAAGCAAGGGGGCCAGCTGTGAGCCTTATCAACCTTCGCCACCTGCGGGTGTTTGCCGCGGTGGTCAGTTCGGGCAGCCTGGCCACCGCGGCCAGGCTGATGCACATCACCCTGTCGGCCGTCTCCAAAAGCCTCAAGGAGCTGGAGCAGGACGTCGGCGCGCAACTGTTGATACGTGGCCGCAAGGGCGTGCAGCTGACCCAGGCCGGCGAGACATTTCACCAACACGCCGCCCAGGCGCTGAGCAGTTTCAACCAGGCGCTGGCGCTGCCCCAGACCGCCCCTCTGATGCCCCAGGTACTGCGCGTGGGCGCGCTGCCCACGGCGGCGGGCTACATGCTGGCGCCAGTGGTCGCACACATGCGCGAGCAGGCGCCGCATGTGCAGGTGCAAGTGGTGTCAGGGGTGTATGAGTTCCTGGTGGGCAAGTTGCGTACCGGTGCCATCGACCTCATTGTCGGGCGGTTGATCGGCAGGGATATGCTCGGCGTGGCGTTCGAAGCGCTGTATGAGGAAGACCTGCTGATGGTCGTGCGCAGCGAACATCCGCTGGCGGATCGCGAGCACTTGCGGCTCGAAGACTTGCGCCCGCACGTGCTGATCACGTCGCCCAAGGGGTCGCTGGTGAGAATCAGCGTCGAAAACTTTCTGCTGTCCGAGAACGCCAGTGAACGGTTCGACATCCTCGAGTCGCTGAGCGAGACCTTTTCGCGGGTCTACGTGCAGGACTACGACGCCGTCTGGTGTGTGCAGCGTGGGGTGGTCGACCTGGACCTGCGCCTGGGCATCGTCCGTGCGCTGCCATTCACCAGCCCGTTGCTGCGCGCACCGGTAGGGCTCACGACGCCGACGGATCGGCCGTTGAGCGAGGCGGCGGCGCACTTCGCCGCGTTGTTGCGGGCCTGGCGTGCGTGACGATGCCACGCGCATGGAGGCGTTGGCCGCGCAGGTGCCGCCAGCGGTGTGCCAGGCATGCCGGGTGACGGCCGACGCTGCCTGGCGGCCACTGCTGCAGGGTTACTGCAGGTTCACGTACAGGCCACCATCCACCAGCAATGAAGCCCCCGTCACGTACCGCGCCATGTCCGAGGCCAGGAACACCACCGGGCCGGCGATATCATCCGGTTCGCCCAGCCGCCCCAGTGGGGTGCGCTGGGTCATGTAGGCCAGTTTGTCCGGGTCGGCCAGGTCGTCCTTGTTGATGTCGGTGGCGATGGTGCCAGGCAGTACCGAGTTGCAGCGGATACCATACGGCCCCAGCGCGATGGCGCAGGATTGCATCAGGGAATGCAGGCCCGCCTTGGTGGGCGTGTAATGGGTTTGCAGGCCGCCACCCACCAGCGCGCTGATGGAGCTGATGGCAATGATCGCGCCGCCGCGGCCCTGGTCTTTCATCTGGTTGGCAGCGGCCTGGACGGCGAAGTAGGCGCCATTGAGGTTGGTGTTGACGGTCTTCAGGTAGGTCTCGCGGGGCATGTCCAGGAACGAGTGGAACGGGCAGATGCCGGCATTGTTGACGAACACGTCGACACTGCCGAACGCTTCCAGCGCGCCGGCCACCAGCTTGCCGCCGGTGTCGGGGTCGGCGGCGTCGCCCGGCACGTCGATGGCCTGGCCGCCGAACGCGCGGATTTCCTCGATCAGCGAGGCGGCGGCCTGGTTGCCCTGGGCGCTGCCGCTATGGCCAATGACCACGCGGCCCCCTTGGCGGGCACATTCGCGGGCCACGGCGCGGCCGATGCCGCGGGAAGCGCCGGTGATGATCACGGTTTTATCCTTGAGCAGCATTTCATTTCTCCTCAGCTTAAGTAATTGCCATAGCCCACCAGGGTGATGGCAGCCAGGATCACCACGATCCCTGCCAGCAAAACGCCCCTGGTAGCCCTGCTGGTGCCTTGCCATTCCTTGAAGTACAGGCCCCAGACGTTGGACACGATGATGATGAACGACATGTGCAGCACCCAGCTGCTGGCGTCATTGTGCAGGCGGCTTTCGCCCATGCCGTAGAAAAAGAACTGCAGGAACCACAGGGTGCCAGCGCACGCCACCAGCAGGTAGTTGGCCAGCAGCGGGGTGCTGCGGTCGCGGTAGTTGTGGAAGGTCTTGTTGCGCCAGTTCAGCCACAGGCACCACAGGCCGTTGGTGGTCAGCCCCCCCCACATGATGACCATGAAGGTCACGTTGTTCTGGAACAGGCTGTTGGCACCGTGCTCCACGGCCGCCGCTGCCAGGGGCCTGCCGGCGGTGATGCCGTAGCTGAAGCTGGCGCTGAGCACGCCGCTGATCACCGCTACCAGCAGGCCCTTGCCCAGGGCGAATTCGCTGACGCTCTGGAACTTGGTGCTGTCGGGCACTTCGCGCTCCTTGATGAACCCGGCGCGGCCGCACAACGCGATGCCGACCAGCGATACCGCCACGCCAATCAGCACGCACTGCCCGCCCAGGTTGGTGCACATGGCGCTGAGGGTGCCGGTGCTGTCATCGGTGAACAGGTCACGGTACAGCGGCGGCATCAACGCGCCCAGGGCCGAGGTCAGGCCCATGATCAACGACATGCCCAGGGACAGCCCCAGGTAGCGCATGGTCAGGCCGAACGTCAGGCCGCCGATGCCCCACAGCACGCCGAACAGGTACGTCCAGGCCAGTGTGGACGGGGCGGCCTGGCGCAGGATGTCGGCCCAGCCGGGCACGGTCAGTTGCGCGGCGATCAAGGGCACGATCAGCCAGGACACCAGGCCGCCGGTGATCCAGTAGCTTTCCCAGGCCCAGCCGCGGACTTTCTTGTAGGGGATGTAGAAACTGCCGGAGGCGAAGCCACCGATGAAGTGCAGCAGCACCCCGAGGATGATGAGTTCCAAAGCATGATTCCCTTGTTGTTATTGTCGTAAAGCGTGCAGCAGTGGCCGTCAGGTCGCGTCGGCGTGGGTTCAGGCTTTACTGCGTTGGCCGGGGCGCAGCGTGCGGCAGCGCTTGCACGGGGTCGGTTCCGAGCTCGAACATCGGTACCAGCTCCAGGCTCACCGGCGAGCCGTCGGGGTGGCTGGGCATGATGTCCTTCATGTGTTGCCACCAGCGTTGCATCACTGGCAGCTCCGGCAGTTGATCGAGCAGGTGCTGGTCTTCATGCTGCATTACCGCGAACAGCGCATGGCTGTCGGGGTCCAGGAAGATGCGGTAGTCAACGATGCCAGCCTGCACCAGGGCGTCTGCCAGTTCCGGCCAGAGCTGGTCGTGGCGCGTGCGGTACTCGTCGGCCATGCCGGGGTGCAGGTTCATGCGAAAAGCGCGGGTCTTCATCGCGCGTCCCCTGGCAGCCCATAGACGCGTGGGGCGTTATGCAGAAAGAATTTTTCCTGGGTATGTGCGGGGTGTGTCGCCATGCATGCCTTGACCAGCCCCAGGGTGGTGGTGAAGTCGGCAAGGTGATCACTGTTGGGCCAGTCGCTGCCGAAGAAGCAGCGGTCTTCGCCGAACAGTTCGAACAGGCGGCCCAGGACATCGCGATAAAAGCCGGCGTCGCGGATCAAGCCGTCGTCGCCCACCTGCGGGATTTCCGCCAGCTTGGCCATCACCTGAGGGCGGCTGGCCAGTTCCTGCAGCTCGGCGGTGAAGGCCAGCGGCGCCGCATTGGGCAGGTGGTCGACGACAATGCGCAGGTGTGGCAGGCGTTCGCTGAGCGTGAGCAGGCCTTCGATCAGGCGCGCATCGGGGTTGGCGCTGTCCAGTACCAGGCCACGTTCGGCCACCTGTGCCAGGGCGTCGATGAACCCGACGCGCTGCTGGTCGCCGAGCAGGTCGCGGCCCCACAGGTTGCCGTAGCGGATACCGCGAAAGCGGGGGTCACGTGCCAGCCGGTCGAGGTCGTCAGCGAAGGTCCCCGCCAGTGGGTCTAGGTTGCCGACGTAGCCCACCAGGCGCGGGTCCTGGTCAAGGGTGCGCAGTATCCAGTCGTTGTCTTCGCGACGCGGGCTGGCTTCCACCACCATGGCGCCGATGACCCCGCAAGGTTCGGCCTGGGCCCAGTAATCGGCAGGCAGGCGCGGCCCGTAGATGGCGTCCCCCGGCTGCGGCCAGGGGATGCCTTCGGCGCGAGTCGGGTCGTAGAGGTGCAGGTGACTGTCGAACAGAGGGCCGGTGTAGATCAAGATCAGCGTCCTTTCAAAGGCTTTTTCCAGCGTCGCGCCGCAGGCTGCAAGCAACGCGGATCTTGCGTGTGCTTGCAACGTGCGGCTTAAAGCTCCACGCCGTCAGGCTTGGAGGTAGACCACATGAGTATGGGTATATTCATACAACCCATGCTTGCCATCGGCACCCCCCACGCCCGACTTGCGTACCCCCGCGTGGAAGCCCTGCATGGCCTCGAAGTTCTCGCGGTTGATGTAGGTTTCGCCAAAGTCTATTTCGCGCATGGCCTGCATGGCCTTGTTCAGGTCACGGGTGTACAGCGATGACGTCAGGCCGTATTCGCAGTCGTTGGCCAAGGCAATGGCTTCGTCCAGGCCGTCGACCACCTGGATCGGCAGTACCGGGCCGAAGATTTCCTTGCGCATGATCTCCATGTCGGCGCTGCAGCCCGCCAGCACAGTGGGCTGGTAGTGGAAGCCTGCGGGCCGGTCGGCGAGATTGCCGCCGGTGATCAACTGCGCGCCGTCGGCCAGGGCTCGGCGCACCTTGGCGTCGACGCTGTCCAGGCCCTGACGGTTGATCAACGGGCCCATTTCCACGCTGGCGTCGGCCACTGGGTCGCCGTAGCGCGTGGCAGCCATGGCGGCGCCGATGCGCTCGATGAATTGATCGGCCACCTTGCGCTCCACGTACACCCGCTCGGCGCAGTTGCACACCTGGCCGGTATTGATGATGCGCGAGTCGCGAATGGCTTTCACCGCCAGCTCAAGGTCAGCGTCGGCCAGCACGATGGCCGGGGCCTTGCCGCCCAGTTCCAGGTTGAGCTTGGTCAGGTTCGGCGCGGCCGCGGCCATGATGCGTGCGCCCGTGTCGACGCTGCCGGTGAAGCTGATCATGTCGACCTTGGCATGTGCACTCAGAGCAGCCCCCACGCGTCCGTCGCCGCAGACCACATTGAACACCCCAGCGGGCAGGTCGGTCTCGGCCACCAGCCGGGCGAATTCGAAGCAGTTGTTCGGGGTTTCCTCGCTGGGCTTGATGACAATGGTGTTGCCGGTGAGCAGTGCCGGGGCCATCTTGCGGGCGATGAGGAAGAAGGGGAAATTCCACGGCAGGATACCGGCCACCACGCCCAGTGGCTTGCGCAACAGGAAGATGTTTTCGCCGGGGCGGTCGCTGCTGATGATCTCGCCCTCGATGCGTCGGGCCCACTCGGCCATGTAGTCAAGGTAATCGGCGGTGAAGTTCACCTCAACCTCGGCCAGGGCGCCGATCTTGCCTTGCTCAAGGGTGATGGTGCGGGCCAGCGCGGGGGCGTGCTCGCGCAGTTTCGCGGCGATGCGGCGCAGGTGCCCCGCGCGCTCGATGGCCGGCTTGCGCGCCCAGTCCCGCTGCGCCTGGCGCGCGGCCGCCAGGGCGCGGTCGACCTCGTCGGGGCTGGCCGCCGGTACCCGCGACAGCAGGGCACCGGTGGCCGGGTTGAACACCTCCAGGTGCTCGGCGCTGGCAGTGAATTGGCCGTTGATGTAGTTCTGGTAAACCGGTACGGATGACATGGCAGGTTCCGTGAGTTCAGTAAGTGCGCGACGGCGCGGGGGTATGGGGGGTGTCGCGGTAGCGCGCCAGGTTGTCCAGCGCCGCCTGGCGCAGCAGGCTGATATCGATACCCACGGCAACAAACTGGCAACCCCAGCTCAGGTAGCGGCGAGCATCCTCCTCGCGCGGCGCCAGGATGCCGCAGACCTTGCCGGCGGCCAGGGTGGCGTCGATGGCGTGGCGGATTTTTTCCTGTACCTCGGGGTGCGACGGGTTGCCGGCATGGCCCAGCCCCGTGGACAGGTCCGCCGGGCCGATGAACACCGCATCCACACCTTCCACGGCCGCAATGGCTTCGACGTTGTCCACGCCCAGGCGCGATTCCACCTGCACGATCAGGCACAACTGCTCATGGGCGGTGTGCAGGTAATCAGGCACACCGTCCCAGCGTGTCGCGCGGGTCAGGCCGCCGCCCACGCCACGGATGCCGTGGGGCGGGTAACGCATGGCGCGCACCAGGGCCTGGGCCTGCTCGGCGGTGTCGACCATGGGCACCATCAGGGTCTGGGCGCCGATGTCCAGCAACTGCTTGATCAGGTTGGCGTCGCCGGTCACCGGGCGCACCACGGGCGCGCAGCCATAAGGGGCCACGGCCTGCAACTGCGCCTGGATACTGGGTACGGTGTTTGGCGCGTGCTCGCCGTCGATCAGCATCCAGTCGTAACCGAACGTGGCCACCAGTTCGGCGGCGTTGCCGGTGGCGAAGCCGGCCCAGATGCCGTATTGAGGTTCACGCCTGGCCAACTGTGCCTTGAACGGGTTGATGGGCAGTTTCATGGGCGGGCTCCTCGGTCATAGGGGCGGTGCAGTTGGCATTCCGGGTTGAGCGTCACGCCAAAGCCAGGCTGGTCCAGGCGCGAAATGCGCATGCGGCCGTTCTCCGGTACCGGTTCGCCCAACAACTGCGGGTGGAACATCGGCACCACTTCATCGGCCTTGGGCGCCATCATCAGGAACTCGGCGAAGGGGCTGTTGTGGCGGGTAGCGACGAAGTGGTAGCTGTATACCGAGGAACCATGGGGCACTACCAGGGTGTTGTGGGCGTCGGCCAGGGCACTGATTTTCACCAGCTCCGTGAGGCCGCCGCACCAGCCCACGTCTGGCTGGATGATGTCGCAGCAGCCCATTTCCAGCAGCATGCGAAAGCCCCAGCGGGTGGCTTCGTGTTCGCCGGTGGTCACCAGCATGCCACTGGGCACGGCCTTGCGCAGGGCCGCGTAGCCCCAGTAGTCATCGGGTGGCAGGGCTTCCTCGATCCACTTCAGGCCGAACTCGGCAGCGCCCTTGGCCAGGCGGGTGGCGTAGTTGAGGTCCAGGCTCATCCAGCAGTCGAGCATCAGCCAGAAGTCCTTGCCCACCCGTTCGCGCATGGTGGCCAGTTCCTCCAGGTTCTTGCGCAGGCCTTCCTCGCCTTCCGCCGGACCGTGGTGCAGGGCCATCTTGCCCCCGATGAAGCCCATCTTCTGGGCCAGGTCTGGCCGCGCGCCCGTGGCGTAGAATTGCAGTTCGTCACGCACTGCCCCGCCCAGCAACTGGTGCACCGGCTCCTGGCGGATCTTGCCCAGCAGGTCCCACAGGGCCAGGTCGACCCCGGAAAGGGTGTTGATGACCAGGCCCTTGCGCCCGTAGTACAAGGTGGACTGGTACATCTGGTCCCATATCAGTTCGAGGTCGGTGACCCTGGCGCCCTCCAGGAAGCGGGCCAGGTGGTTTTCGACGATGTAGGCGGCCGGTTCGCCGCCCGTGGTCACGGCAAAACCGACGGTGCCGTCGCTGGCCTCGATTTCCACCACCAGGGTGCCCAGCACGTTGATGCCAAAGCTGCGGCGGCTCTGGCGGTACTGGGGGTATTTGCTCATGGGCGTGGCGATGTGGTCGTCGATCCAGTGGCCGTCGCCCTGGTCGTGGTAGTCGGCGCCGCCGCCGCGCAGGGTAAAGGCGCGCACGTGTTTGATGGTTGGAATGCTCATGGACAGCTCCTTGCAGGTAGTCGAATCAATGTTGATAGCCGGGGCGCGGTTGCGGCCTGGCCCTGGGTTTGAGGGCAATGCCCAGAACCAGGGCCGCGGCGACCACGGTAGTGGCGGCCAGTACATAGAGGCCGGCGGCGGGGGAGGCGAAGTGGATCTCGGCCCAGTTTTTCAGCACCGGAGCAATGAACCCGCCCAGGGCGCCGAAGGCATTGACGAGCGCGATGGCACCGGCCGCGGCGCTGCCGGCCAGGGTGCGCGAGGGAAAGGTCCAGAACACCGGTTGCACGGCGATGAAACCGGCCGCGGCGAAGCACAGGGCGACCATGCCCCACACCGGGCTGGTGACACTCACCGAGCCAGCGATACCAGCGGCTGCCACCAGCAGCGTCAGGCAGGCGACGCGGCGGTGGTCGCCTCGTCTGTCTGCATGGGCCGGCACCCACCAGGCGGCGAGCAGGGCGCACAGCCAGGGCAGGGCGGACACCAGGCCCACCAGCAGGCCGACCTTGCTGTCCAGCAGCCCGGCCACCTGGGTGGGCAGGTAGAACACCACGCCATAGACGCTGGCCTGGATGAGCAGGTAGATCAGGCATAGGTACAGCACCGCGGGTTGGCACAGGGTCTTCAGCACGCTGCCGTGGCCTGGCTTGGCGGCGTCTTCCTGGTCAATCACGCCTTGCAGCAGTTGGCGTTCTTCAAGGCTCAGCCATGCGGCATCGGCAGGGCGATTGTCCAGGTAAAAATAGGCCCACACGCCGACTGCGGTAGCCATCAGGCCCTCGACCACAAACAGCCACTGCCAGCCGTGTGCACCGGCCACGCCGTCCAGTTCCAGCAGCAGGCCCGACAGCGGGCTACCGAAGATGAACGCCAGCGGCGCGCCAAAATAGAAGAAGCCCATGGCCCTGCCGCGCGCGGCGCCCGGAAACCAGTAAGTGAGGTAGAGAATGACGCCGGGGAAGAACCCGGCTTCTGCCACGCCCAGCAGGAAACGCAGCAGGTAGAAGCTGGCCTCGGAGTGGGCCAGCACCATGGCCGCACTGATCAACCCCCAGCTCACCATGATGCGGCACATCCACAGGCGCGCGCCCACTCTGTGAAGGATGAGGTTGCTGGGTACCTCCAGCAAGGCGTAGCCGGCAAAGAACACTCCGGCACCAAAGGCGAACGCGGTGTCGCCCAGGCCTGTGTCGGCCTGAAAAGCCTGGCGGGCGAAGCCGACATTGGCGCGGTCGAGGAAAGCCATGATGTACATCAGCAACAGGAAGGGCAGCAGGCGCCAGGACACCTTGGCCAGCAGGGACGCGGGTAAAGTCTTCACGGCAGCATCCTTTTGGAATTATTTGACTGCGTGGTGGGTGGCAGGACTGTACGGCGGCTGCGCTATGCGCTACAAATCGAATTTTTCTCATGTCCAATACCTTCAGGGTATCGGTTCGCCGGAGTTCCCCCATGCAGCCCGCCGCCGTCTCCCGCAGCCTGTTCAACCGCCTGCGCTACAAGCACTTGCACATGCTGGTGGCCCTGGGCAGCAGCGAAAACCTGCACCGCGCTTCGCAGACGCTGGCCATGTCCCAGCCTGCGGCCACGCGCATGCTGCACGAGATCGAAGACATGTTCGGCTGCGAACTGTTCGAGCGTCTGCCCCGGGGCATGCGCCCTACCGCACTGGGATTCGAACTGATCCGCTTCGCCGAAAACGCCCTGAGTGGCCTGGACCGCTGCGCCGAGGATCTGGCGGCCCGCCAGCAGGGCGGTTTCGGTTACCTGGCCATCGGCACCCTGATGGGCGCGGCACCCGGGCTGGTCATGGATTCCATCGCGGAAATCAAGCGCCGACACCCGCAATTGCGGATACGCATCATGGGCGACACCAGTGACCAGGTGATCCAACTGCTGGCTCAGGGGCGCATCGACCTGGCCATCGCCCGCCGCAACGCCAGCATCGACAGCCAGCACTATGATTTCGAGCCGTTGGGCAATGAGCGCCTGTTACTGGTGGTGCACAGCCAGCACCCGCTGTTGCAACGCGCGACGTTGAAACTGGCCGAGCTGGTGAACGACTGGCCCTGGATCCTGCAGCCTGACACCAGCCCGGCGCGTATCGCCCTGGAGCAGGCCTTGCAGCGCGAAGGCCTAGTGGCCCCGGCGGACATCATCGAATGCAGTTCGGTGTATTCGATGCAGCAGTTGATCCAGCTCACGGACGCCATCATGGTGTTGTCGGAGACCGCCCTGCGCGATTACTTGCGCATGGGCCTGGTGACGGCGCTGCCGATCGAACTCGGCGAGCGCATGGCGCCGTTCGGGATTCTGTTGCGCAAGGGCGAGCCGGTCAGCCGGGAACTGGGGGCGTTCATCGAGTTGCTGCGGGCCAAGGCGGCGCAAGGGCAGTAAGGTCGCGGGGGCTGGGAAACAAGGACGAACAGTGCCACGGTTGCCCACCAGCCGACGCTGCTGCATTATCCCAAGCCTATAACGAACCCATACCGTGGTAGCAGGAGTGAGCATGAGCACGCAGTCTTCAACCCCCAACGAGGTGCCCGCCCGCCTGGCCCAGGTGCGTGCCGTCATGGCCCGTGAAGGCGTCGATGCGCTGCTGGTGCCCTCCGCCGACCCGCACCTGTCCGAATACCTGCCTGGCTACTGGCAGGGGCGGCAATGGCTGTCGGGTTTCCACGGCTCGGTGGGCACCCTGGTGGTTACCCAGGCCTTCGCTGGCCTGTGGGCTGATAGCCGTTACTGGGAACAGGCCGAGAAGGAACTGGCCGGCAGCGGTATCGAGCTGGTCAAGCTTGGCCCCGGCAAACCAGGGCCGTTGGAGTGGCTGGCCGAGCACACTCCGGATAACGGCACGGTGGCGGTGGACGGCGCGGTGATGGCCTTGGCCTCGCGACGCTCCCTCAGTGAAAAACTGCACGGCCGCGGTGCCCGCCTGCGCACCGACCTCGACCTGCTGGCCGAGGTCTGGAACGACCGCCCGGCACTGCCCGATGCACCGGTCTACGCCCACCTGCCGCCGTACGCGACCGTCAGCCGGACCGAGAAACTCGCCGGTGTGCGCGCCGCCTTGCGTGAACGCGGCGCCGACTGGCATTTCATCGCCACGGTCGATGACATTGCCTGGCTGTTCAACCTGCGTGGCAGTGACGTCTCCTACAACCCGGTGTTTCTGTCGTTTGCCCTGGTCAGTCAGGACCAGGCACTGCTGTTCGTGGCACCGGGCAAGGTCGATGCCGAACTGGCCGCCGCCCTGGCTGCCGATGGCGTGACCCTGCGCGACTATCATCAGGTGGGTGCCGCCCTGGCGGATGTACCTGCTGCCGCGCGGTTGCTGGTGGACCCATCGAAGGTCACCTGTGGCCTGCTGGACCACCTGGACGCAGGCGTCAGCCTGGTGGAAGGCATTGCCCCGAGCACCTTCGCCAAGTCGCGCAAGAGCGAGGCCGACGCCGTGCACATTCGCCAGGCCATGGAGCAGGACGGCGCGGCGCTGTGCGAGTTCTTCGCCTGGCTGGAGCCGGCGCTGGCGAACCAGGTCGTCACTGAGGTCGACGTTGACACGCACCTCACCGCGGCCCGGGCTCGTCGCCCCAACTACGTGTCCCTCAGTTTCGCCACCATCGCCGCGTTCAACGCCAATGGCGCCATGCCTCATTACCGTGCGACCGAAGAATCCCATGCGCGTATCGAAGGTGATGGTCTGCTGTTGATCGACTCCGGGGGCCAGTACCTGGGTGGCACCACCGACATTACCCGCATGGTACCGGTGGGCAACCCCAGCGAGGCGCAGAAGGCGGATTGCACGCGGGTGCTCAAGGGCGTCATCGCCTTGTCCCGCGCGCGGTTTCCGAAGGGCATCCTCTCACCGCTGCTGGACGCTATCGCCCGTGCGCCGATCTGGGCCGACAACGTTGATTACGGCCATGGTACCGGCCATGGTGTCGGCTACTTCATGAACGTGCACGAGGGCCCGCAGGTGATCGCCTATCAGGCCGCGCCTGGCCCGCAGACGGCCATGCAGGCGGGGATGATCACCTCCATCGAACCAGGTACTTACCGCCCGGGGCAGTGGGGCGTGCGCATCGAGAACCTGGCGATGAACCGCGAAGCCGGCAGCAGTGAGTTCGGTGAGTTCCTAAGCTTTGAAACCCTGACCCTGTGCCCGATCGATACCCGTTGCCTGTTGGTGGCGCAACTGACGGCCGAAGAGCGTGGTTGGCTCAATGGTTATCACCGTGAAGTGCTGTCGCGGGTCGGGCCACTGGTTCAGGGCGCTGCGCTGGAGTGGCTGCAGGTGCGCACCGCGCCGGTCTGATCCCTGTAGCAAGCGGCCGTGAGGCCGCGTCGGCTGCGCGGCGTTCGTGACCCGGGCTGTTCCGCTGCCATGGGCTTGTGCGTCCGACTCAAGCCCGTGACAACGCCTCACGTACAAAGTCCAGGCGGTCCTGGCCGAAATACAGCACGTCATCCACAAACAGGCTCGGCGCGCCGAATACCCCGCGTTGCAAGGCCTGTTCAGTGTGCTCCTTCAGTTGCTGCTTGACCGTTTCGTCCAGTACCAGCGCTTGCAGCGCCTGGGCATCGAAGCCCTCGGCTTCCACCACCTCCTGCACCACCGCTGGGTCGCCCAGGTCCAGCCCCCTTGCCCACAATGCCGAAAACAGGCACTCCAGCAGCGTGAGGAAACGCTCCGGTTGGTGCATCTGCACACCCGTTGCCATGCGCATCAGCGGCAGGGTGTTGATGGGGAAGTGCGCGCTGAAGCGCAGCGGTACCTGATAGCGGGCTGCAAAGCGCTGCAGGTCCTGGGTCATGTAGCGGCCCTTGGCCGGGATGCTGGCAGGGGAGGCATTGCCGGTGGCCTTGAACACGCCACCCAACAGCATGGGGCGGTACACCAGTTGGCCGCCGGTCTCGGCGCAGATCAGCGGCAATTGGGTCCAGGCCAGGTAGCTGGCGGGGCTGCCCAGGTCGAAATAGAACTCAACAGTCTTGCTCATGGCGGTGGCTCGCAGTCGGGGGAGGGTTACCAGCGTTCAGCCCAGGGGCGAAGGTCCAGCTCGAAGGTCCAGGCGTCCCTGGGCTGGGAATGCAGGAACCAGTAGTTCTCGGCGATATGGTCGGGGTCCAGGAGGCCGTCGCGGTCTTTTTCCGCATACTTTTCGGGAAATTGGGTGCGGATGAATTCGGTGTCGATGGCACCGTCGACGATGACGTGGGCCACGTGCAGGTTCATCGGTCCCAGTTCGCGCGCCATGCTTTGCGCCAGGGCCCGCAAGGCGTGCTTGGCGCCGGCAAATGCGGCAAAGCCCGAGGCACCTCGGGTACCGGCGGTAGCACCGGTGAACAGCAGCGTGCCACGCTGGCGACCCACCATGCGCCGAGCCACTTCCCGGGCCGTGAGGAAGCCCGAGAAGCAGGCCATCTCCCAGATCTTGAAATACTTGCGCGCGGTTTCGTCGAGGATACTGCAGGGCACGTTGGCGCCGATGTTGAATACATAGGCTTCGATAGGCCCGATGTCTTGCTCGATGCGGTCCACCAACGCGATGACTTCGTCTTCCTTGCGGGCATCGCAGGCAAACCCGAACGCCTGGCCACCGTCAGCGTGGATACGGTCTACCAGCGGTTGCAATTTCTCCGCGCTGCGCCGTACCACGCAGGCGGTATAGCCTTCGCGGGCGAAACGGCGGGCAATGGCGCCACCGGTGGCATCGCCGGCACCGATGACCAGCACGACTTTGTTATGGGGTACTGACGCCATGATGCGGTTCCTTCGAATGTCGATGGAACGAACCATAGGTCATGTTTCGGCGGGGCGGCAACCAATGGCCGACCCTTTCTGAAGGGCGTTTGCGCTTTTTCGCAGGGCTACTTGCAGATGACGATCATGCTGCGGCTGGTGTAGCCGGCCGGGTTGAGCCCGAAGGGGTAGTCACCGGGGTCTTCCACGGCGTCGCCGGACTTGGCCAATACCTTGTAGCCCTTGGCCCCGCAGGAATCGGCGGCGGCCTGGTAGCACTTGTCCCAATTGGACGACAGCCCCGAGCAGTTGATATGCAATCCTTTCCTGCCATGCTTGACTGAGGTGTGTGAAGTGGCAGCGCAACCGGCAATGGCCAGGATCGCTG
>NZ_CP093280.1:0-37500 GCF_026651855.1 Pseudomonas silvicola | reverse complement strand
CTGTACGCGAAAATCTCTTGTCAATGAAATCGAGTAGGACGGAGCACGAGAAACTTTGTCTGAATATGGGGGGACCATCCTCCAAGGCTAAATACTACTGACTGACCGATAGTGAACTAGTACCGTGAGGGAAAGGCGAAAAGAACCCCGGAGAGGGGAGTGAAATAGATCCTGAAACCGTATGCGTACAAGCAGTGGGAGCAGACTTCGTTCTGTGACTGCGTACCTTTTGTATAATGGGTCAGCGACTTATATTCAGTGGCGAGCTTAACCGAATAGGGGAGGCGTAGCGAAAGCGAGTGTTAATAGCGCGTTTAGTCGCTGGGTATAGACCCGAAACCGGGCGATCTATCCATGGGCAGGTTGAAGGTTGGGTAACACTAACTGGAGGACCGAACCGACTACCGTTGAAAAGTTAGCGGATGACCTGTGGATCGGAGTGAAAGGCTAATCAAGCTCGGAGATAGCTGGTTCTCCTCGAAAGCTATTTAGGTAGCGCCTCATGTATCACTGTAGGGGGTAGAGCACTGTTTCGGCTAGGGGGTCATCCCGACTTACCAAACCGATGCAAACTCCGAATACCTACAAGTGCCGAGCATGGGAGACACACGGCGGGTGCTAACGTCCGTCGTGAAAAGGGAAACAACCCAGACCGTCAGCTAAGGTCCCAAAGTCATGGTTAAGTGGGAAACGATGTGGGAAGGCTTAGACAGCTAGGAGGTTGGCTTAGAAGCAGCCACCCTTTAAAGAAAGCGTAATAGCTCACTAGTCGAGTCGGCCTGCGCGGAAGATGTAACGGGGCTCAAACCATGCACCGAAGCTACGGGTATCACCTTTGGGTGATGCGGTAGAGGAGCGTTCTGTAAGCCTGTGAAGGTGAGTTGAGAAGCTTGCTGGAGGTATCAGAAGTGCGAATGCTGACATGAGTAACGACAATGGGTGTGAAAAACACCCACGCCGAAAGACCAAGGTTTCCTGCGCAACGTTAATCGACGCAGGGTTAGTCGGTCCCTAAGGCGAGGCTGAAAAGCGTAGTCGATGGAAAACAGGTTAATATTCCTGTACTTCTGGTTATTGCGATGGAGGGACGGAGAAGGCTAGGCCAGCTTGGCGTTGGTTGTCCAAGTTTAAGGTGGTAGGCTGAGATCTTAGGTAAATCCGGGATCTTAAGGCCGAGAGCTGATGACGAGTTGTCTTTAGACGACGAAGTGGTTGATGCCATGCTTCCAAGAAAAGCTTCTAAGCTTCAGGTAACCAGGAACCGTACCCCAAACCGACACAGGTGGTTGGGTAGAGAATACCAAGGCGCTTGAGAGAACTCGGGTGAAGGAACTAGGCAAAATGGCACCGTAACTTCGGGAGAAGGTGCGCCGGTGAGGGTGAAGGACTTGCTCCGTAAGCCCATGCCGGTCGAAGATACCAGGCCGCTGCGACTGTTTATTAAAAACACAGCACTCTGCAAACACGAAAGTGGACGTATAGGGTGTGACGCCTGCCCGGTGCCGGAAGGTTAATTGATGGGGTTAGCTAACGCGAAGCTCTTGATCGAAGCCCCGGTAAACGGCGGCCGTAACTATAACGGTCCTAAGGTAGCGAAATTCCTTGTCGGGTAAGTTCCGACCTGCACGAATGGCGTAACGATGGCGGCGCTGTCTCCACCCGAGACTCAGTGAAATTGAAATCGCTGTGAAGATGCAGTGTATCCGCGGCTAGACGGAAAGACCCCGTGAACCTTTACTATAGCTTTGCACTGGACTTTGAATTTGCTTGTGTAGGATAGGTGGGAGGCTTTGAAGCGTGGACGCCAGTTCGCGTGGAGCCATCCTTGAAATACCACCCTGGCAACTTTGAGGTTCTAACTCAGGTCCGTTATCCGGATCGAGGACAGTGTATGGTGGGTAGTTTGACTGGGGCGGTCTCCTCCTAAAGAGTAACGGAGGAGTACGAAGGTGCGCTCAGACCGGTCGGAAATCGGTCGTAGAGTATAAAGGCAAAAGCGCGCTTGACTGCGAGACAGACACGTCGAGCAGGTACGAAAGTAGGTCTTAGTGATCCGGTGGTTCTGTATGGAAGGGCCATCGCTCAACGGATAAAAGGTACTCCGGGGATAACAGGCTGATACCGCCCAAGAGTTCATATCGACGGCGGTGTTTGGCACCTCGATGTCGGCTCATCACATCCTGGGGCTGAAGCCGGTCCCAAGGGTATGGCTGTTCGCCATTTAAAGTGGTACGCGAGCTGGGTTTAGAACGTCGTGAGACAGTTCGGTCCCTATCTGCCGTGGACGTTTGAGATTTGAGAGGGGCTGCTCCTAGTACGAGAGGACCGGAGTGGACGAACCTCTGGTGTTCCGGTTGTCACGCCAGTGGCATTGCCGGGTAGCTATGTTCGGAAAAGATAACCGCTGAAAGCATCTAAGCGGGAAACTTGCCTCAAGATGAGATCTCACTGGGATCTTGAATCCCCTAAAGGGCCGTCGAAGACTACGACGTTGATAGGTTGGGTGTGTAAGCGCTGTGAGGCGTTGAGCTAACCAATACTAATTGCCCGTGAGGCTTGACCATATAACACCCAAGCAATTTGCGTCGAACGACCAGATTGCGGTGTTGTGAAGATGATACGAACCGAAAGTTTGCGTATTCACAAAGACCATTACATACCCGATTCGCTGGAATGCCTGTCAAAGGGCGTCCTGGCTACAGAATTTCTTGACGACCATAGAGCATTGGAACCACCTGATCCCATCCCGAACTCAGCAGTGAAACGATGCATCGCCGATGGTAGTGTGGGGTTTCCCCATGTGAGAGTAGGTCATCGTCAAGATTAAATTCCGAAACCCCCAGTTGCGAAAGCAGCTGGGGGTTTTGTCTTTCTGGCGTTCCGCACCATGGCGGGCGCAACAGCCTTCCATGTGGGACCGGGCGAAGCTCGGGAAGGCCGCACCCGCAGTATCAGGCCCACCGTCCCAGATCGCGCCCACAGCATTATCAGACCGTTCCGGATTCTGCCCCCTGCCCCACATCTGGTAAGGTTCCCACCTGTCCAATATGCCCAGCCAAGGAACCGCCCATGCCGGCCAATCCCTCTATTACCCCAGGCTTCATGGTGGTTCACGGCAACCGTCTCGATGAGCTGCGCAGCCTGGTGGTCAGTTGGATGCGGCGCTACCCTCTGGCCCCCTTGGAAAACGAGATCGCCCTGGTGCAGAGCAACGGTATCGCCCAGTGGCTGAAGTTGGCCCTGGCCGAGGATACCCTCGAAGACGACATGGGCGGCTGCGGTATCGCCGCCGCCATTGATGTGCAACTGCCCGGCAGTTTCATGTGGCAGCTGTATCGAGGGGTGCTGGGTAAGGACGAAATTCCCCAGACCTCTTTGCTCGACAAGGCCCCGTTGACCTGGCGCCTGATGCGCCTGCTGCCGCAACTGATCGACCAGCCCCATTTCGAGCCCCTGCAGCGCTTCCTGACGGACGACAACGACCTGCGCAAACGGTATCAGTTGGCCGAACGCCTGGCCGACCTGTACGACCAGTATCAGGTGTACCGCGCTGACTGGTTGGAAGACTGGGCCGCCGGCCGTCATCAGTTGCGCAACGTCAGGGGGGAAGCCAAAGCGCTTCCCGAAGCCAATTGCTGGCAAGCCGAGTTGTGGCGAGCGCTGCTGCACGACGTTGGCGAGCAAGGCATGGCCCAAAGCCGCGCCGGCGTGCACCAACGCTTCATCGAGCGCATCAATAGCCTGGAAGCTGCACCGGCGGGGTTGCCCAACCGTGTCATCGTTTTCGGCATCTCTTCACTGCCTGCCCAGGCGCTGGAGGCTCTGGCCGGGCTGGCACGGTTCAGCCAGGTGCTGCTGTGCGTGCACAACCCCTGTCGCCACCACTGGTCTGACATCGTCGCCGACAAAGATCTGCTGCGTCATCAATACAAGCGCCAGGCCCGAAAGCAGGGAATGCCCGCTGTCATCGACGCCGAGGCTCTGCATCAGCATGCACACCCGTTGCTCGCCGCCTGGGGCAAGCAAGGCCGTGACTACATCAACCTGCTCGATAGTTATGATGACCCTAGCAGCTACCGCGCGGCGTTTCGCGAAGGGCGCATCGACCTGTTCAGTGAGAGTGAGCCGCACACCCTGCTGGCCCAGTTGCAGGACGACATCCTCGAGTTGCGCCCATTGGCGGAAACGCGCGGCACCTGGCCTGCGGTCAACCCTGCCAAGGACCGCTCCGTTCGCTTCCATGTGGCTCACAGTGCCCAGCGTGAAGTAGAGATCCTCCACGACCAGTTGCTGGCTCGCTTCAGTGCCGACCCGCACCTTCGGCCTCGTGATGTTATTGTCATGGTCCCCGACGTTGACAGCTATGCGCCGCATATTCGCGCCGTGTTTGGTCAGCTCGATCGCAACGATCCGCGCTTCATACCCTTCACCCTCACGGACCAGAATCAACGGGGTCGAGACCCGCTGCTGATCGCCATCGAGCACCTGCTCAAGTTGCCAGACAGCCGCTTTGCGGTCAGCGAGATCCTCGACCTGCTGGACGTTCCCGCTCTGCGAGCTCGCTTCGGTGTGCACGAGGCTGACCTTCCCACGCTGCACCGCTGGATTGAAGGCGCGGGTATCCGCTGGGGGCTCAACGCTGCGCAGCGTGCCGGGCTGGGGTTGCCCGAGCAACTGGAGCAGAACAGTTGGCGGTTCGGCTTGCGGCGCATGCTGCTGGGCTATGCCGTCGGCGGTGGGCAGGGGTATGGCGGCATCGAGCCATATGACGAGATCGGCGGGCTGGATGCTGCCCTCATCGGGCCCCTGGTGGGCCTGCTCGACGCGCTCGAAGTGGCTCATCAGGTACTGTCGCAACCTGCGCAACCCCAGGAGTGGGGGGCACGGCTACAGGGCCTGACCCAGGTATTCTTCCAGGCCAGCAACGAGCACGACGACTACCTGCTGGTACAACTCGAAGAACTGCGCGAGCAATGGCTGCAGACGTGCGAGTCGGTAGGGCTCAATGACCAACTGCCATTGACGGTGGTGCGCGAAGCCTGGCTGGCCGGGCTTGACCAGGGCAAGCTGTCCCAGCGCTTCCTGGCCGGTGCCGTGAATTTCTGCACGCTCATGCCCATGCGCGCCATTCCGTTCAAGGTGGTGTGCCTGCTGGGCATGAACGATGGGGATTACCCGCGCGCGCAACCACCACTGGATTTCGACCTCATGGGCAGTGACTATCGCCCGGGTGACCGCTCGCGCCGCGAAGATGACCGCTACCTGCTGCTGGAGGCTTTATTGTCGGCGCGAGAGCAGCTGTACATCAGTTGGGTCGGCCGCAGTATTCGGGACAACAGCGAGCGCCCGGCGTCGGTGCTGATCGGCCAACTGCGCGACCATCTGGCCAGTGGCTGGCAGCTTTACGGCGCCACGGAAGGTGCGTCGCTCAACCCTGGCGAGCAGCTGGTGCACAGCCTTACTCTGGAGCACCCCTTGCAGCCGTTCAGCAGCCGTTATTTCCATGAAGGCAGTGGCCTGTTCAGTTTTGCCTCCGAATGGCGGGTGCTGCACGCGGACCAGCAACCGTTACCCCAGGACGATCTACTACCCAGCCACGACCAGGATGAGCCCCTGGCACTCACGCAATTGCAGGATTTCCTGCGCAACCCCGTACGGCACTTCTTCAGCCAGCGGTTGAAAGTGTTCTTTGAAACTGCCGAGGCCCCCCTGGCCGACGAAGAACCTTTCGTGCTGGACGCGCTCGAGCGTTACACCCTCAGTGATCAGTTGCTGACCACCGCGATGGCCGTGACCGATGACGTCGATGGTGCCCTTCACGGGCAGGCCTTGCGCATGCAAGGCAGCGGGCTGCTACCCATGGCCGGTTTTGGCGAATGCCTTCAGCAGGAGCTGATAGAGCCTTTGCCCGACCTGTTGCAGCGCTACCAGCAGTTGCTGGTGCTGTGGCCTACCCCGGTCATCGCCGCCAGGCCTGTCAACTTCGAATACCAGGGCTTGCGCCTGGATGGCTGGATCAGCGGCCTGCACCAACGCGCCGACGGCAACCTGTTGAGTGTCACCGCCATTGCCAATGCCATTGGCGGCGCCCGTTCGCGCAAATGGCACCGTCTGACCCGTGCCTGGGTCAATCACCTGGCCGCCTGTGCCGTGGGGCTGCCCCTGACCACCGCGGTGGTGGCCAGCGACGATACGCTGATGCTCGCCAAGCTTGCTCCGGAGCAGGCCCGGGAAGTGCTGGGCCACCTGTTGCTGGCGTGGCAACAAGGCATGCGCCGGCCACTGCCGGTCGCCGTGAAAACCGCGTTCGCCTGGCTGGCTCAAGGCGACCCGGTCAAGGCCGAGGCCGCGGCGCGCAAAGCCTATGAAGGCGATGGCATCACCACCGATGGGGAACGCCGTGAAAGCGTGGCCCTGGCCCGCCAATTTCCCGATTTCAATACGTTGGTCGACAGCGAAGAGTTCGAAGGTTGGTGCGATGCTCTGTATCGCCCGATGTTCGAAGCTGGCTGGCGTTCAATCGATGCCGACGAGGCCCGCTCATGAACGACCATCGCGAGGTGCCCCTGGCACTGGCATTCCCCCTGCGCGGCAGCCAACTGATCGAAGCCAGCGCGGGCACCGGCAAGACCTTCACCATCTCGGCGCTGTACCTGCGGCTGGTGCTGGGCCATGGCGGGGAAAGCGCCGGCTTTGGCCGTGAACTGCTGCCGCCGCAGATTCTGGTAGTCACCTTTACCGACGCCGCCACCAAGGAGTTGCGCGAACGAATTCGTACGCGCCTGGCTGAAGCCGCGCGGTTTTTCCGCGATGAAATGCCCAGCCCCGATGACCTGATCAGCCAACTGCGCGATCAGTTTCCCGAGGAACACTGGGCCGCCTGCGCCAACCGGCTGGATATCGCCGCACAGTGGATGGACGAGGCCGCGGTATCAACCATCCATAGTTGGTGCCAGCGCATGTTGAGGGAGCATGCCTTCGACAGCGGCAGCCTGTTCACCCAGACCCTGGAAACCGACCATAGCGACCTGCTCGGCGAAGTGGTACGCGATTACTGGCGGCGCTTCTGCTATGTCATGGAAGGTGAAACCCTGGCCTGGGTGCGCGGCCATTGGGGCAGCCCGGCTTCGTTGCTCCCTCGTGTGCGAGCCCTGTTCGGCAGCCCGCGGCGTGGTGATGGCCAGCAGGAACCCGCCGAACTCATCGCGGCGGCGCTGGCCGAGCGCAAACAGGCGTTGCAGCAGCTCAAGGCTCCATGGGCCCAATGGGCGCAAGAGTTGCGCGCCATCTGCCTGGAAGCCGTGGCCGCCAAGGCCGTGGACGGGCGCAAGATGCAGGCCCGCTATTTCGAGCCCTGGTTCGACAAGCTCGGTGCCTGGGCCAGTGATGAAAACCTGGTCGAACTCGACATCGGCACTGGCTTTACCCGCCTGACCCCCGACGGCATGGCAGAGGCCTGGAAAGGCGACCCGCCACGCCACCCGGCCCTGGAGGCGATGCAGGGCCTGGCTGAAGCCTTGGGCAGCCTGCCCACCCCGGATGCCGCGGTACTGGAGCATGCGGCTCGCTGGGTGGGCGCGCGCTTCGAGGAGGAGAAGCGCCGCCGCGCTGAAATGGGTTTCGACGACATGCTGCTGCGCCTGGACGCCGCGTTGCAAGGGCCGGGCGGTGAGCGCCTGGCCGGGCTGATCCGCGAGCAGTTTCCGGTGGCGTTGATCGATGAATTCCAGGACACCGACCCGGTGCAGTACCGGATTTTCGAGAGCATCTACCACATCGAGGCCAACCAGCCCGACAGCGGCCTGTTCCTGATCGGTGACCCCAAGCAGGCCATCTACGCCTTCCGGGGCGCTGACATCTTCACTTACCTGCGCGCACGTCAGGCCACCACCGGCCGCCTGCACACCTTGGGCACGAACTTCCGTTCAAGCCACGCCATGGTCGAGGCGGTGAACCATGTGTTCAAGGTGGGGGAGCTGCGCGAACGGGGCCGTGGAGCCTTCCTGTTCCGCCAGGGCGACGACAACCCCGTGCCGTTTCTGCCGGTGCTGGCCCAGGGACGCAAGGAGAGCCTGAGCGTCGACGGCCAGGTGCCGGCGGCGCTCAACCTGTGGCAACTGCAGACTGAAGCACCTGTGTCGGGTGCGGTTTATCGTCAGCAGCTATCGGCGGTGTGCGCCAGCGCCATCGTCGACTTGCTCAATGGCGGCCAGCAAGGACGCGCGGGCTTCACCAGGGCCGGTGACCCGATGCGCCCGGTGATGCCGGCCGACATCGCCATTCTGGTCCGTGACGGCAAGGAGGCCCAGGCAGTGCGAGGCGAACTGGCCGCCCGCGGCGTGCGCAGTGTCTACCTGTCCGACAAGGACTCCGTGTTCGCCGCTCAGGAAGCCCACGACCTGCTCAGCTGGCTCAAGGCTTGCGCCGAACCGGACGCCGAGCGCCCACTGCGGGGCGCGCTGGCCACTACCACCCTCAACCTGCCGCTGGCCGCCCTGGCGCAATTGAACCAGGACGAACTGGCCTGGGAACAGCGGGTCATGCAGTTCCGCACCTACCGCGCCTTGTGGCGCACCCAGGGCGTATTGCCCATGCTGCGCCGCTTGCTGCATGACTTCCGCCTGCCCCAGCGCCTCATGCAGCGCAGCGATGGCGAGCGGGTGCTGACCAACCTGCTGCATTTGTCCGAACTGCTGCAACAGGCCGCCGGCGAACTGGACGGGGAGCAGGCGCTGATCCGTCATCTATCCGAACACCTGGCCACTTCCGGGCAGGCCGGGGAAGAGCAGATCCTGCGCCTGGAAAGCGATGAGCAACTGGTCAAGGTGGTCACCATCCACAAGTCCAAGGGCCTGGAATACCCACTGGTGTTCCTGCCCTTCATCTGTTCGGCGAAACCGGTGGATGGCAAGCGGCTGCCGCTGTCCTTCCATGACGAGCAGGGCCAGGTAAACATGACCCTCAGCCCTACGGCCCAGCAGGTGGCCCAAGCGGATGACGAACGCCTGGCCGAGGATCTGCGCCTTCTCTATGTGGCCCTGACCCGGGCCCAGCACGCGTGCTGGCTGGGCGTCGCCGACCTCAAGCGGGGCAATACCAAGGAGTCGGTGCTGCACCGATCGGCACTGGGTTACCTGCTAGGCGGCGGTCAACCACTCGGCGAGTCCCAGGCGCTGGCCGCTTGGCTGCGTGACCTTCAGGCGGGCTGTGCAGCCATTCACGCACAACCCATGCCGCAAGCGGATGCATTGCACTATGTGCCGCCACGCAACGAAGCCAACCTGCTGCCGGCCAAAGTGCCGAAGCGTCGAGCCGCGGAAAACTGGTGGATCGCCTCCTATAGCGCGCTGCGTATCAGTGACACCATCACGCCCGGCACTGACCAGGCCCCGGAAAGCCCGCAGGCCCAGAAGCTGTTCGACGACGAGCGCCTGGACCCTGCCGCCCCCCGCGAGGTCCAGGCTACGAGTGGCGACATCCACCGTTTCCCCCGTGGCCCCAACCCCGGCACTTTCCTGCACGGGCTGCTGGAGTGGGCCGGGCGCGAAGGGTTCGGCACCGTCGCCGCCCAGCCGCGACTGCTGGCCGACATGGTGGCGCGACGGTGCAACCTGCGCGGTTGGACAGGCTGGATCGCGACCCTGGATACCTGGCTGCAACACCTTCTGCAGACCTCGCTGAACCTGGCCGACGATGTACCCCAGGTACGCCTCGCCGACCTGCAGCAGTACCAGATCGAAATGGAATTCTGGTTCGCAAGCAACCGGGTCGACGTCACCCAGCTCGACAACCTGGTGCGCGAATACACCCACGGCGGCGCGGCCCGTGCCCCCGCTGAAGGGGCCATGCTCAATGGCATGTTCAAAGGTTTCATCGACCTGACGTTCGAGCACCAGGGGCGGTACTACGTGACCGACTACAAATCCAATTGGCTGGGCCCTGACGAAAGCGCCTACACCGACGCTGCCATGACCCAGGCCATTCTTGACCACCGCTATGACCTGCAATATGTGCTTTACCTGTTGGCGCTACATCGCCAGCTCAAGGCACGTCTGCCCGAATACGATTACGACCAGCATGTGGGCGGCGCGGTGTTCGTCTTCCTGCGCGGCGTGCACGCGCCCAGCCAGGGCCTGGCGTTTGCTCGTCCGCCCCGGGTGCTGATCGAGCGTCTGGACGAGCTGTTCCGCGGCGTCGTCCGTCAACCCGAACCCATGGGCGACCTGTTCGAAGGAGAACCGGCATGAACCGCACATTTGCCGACCTGCTGCCCACTGCGCTGGAAGCGCGAACCCTGATCGATCTGGCGCCCCTGCGGTGCGTCGATGATCTGCTGGCCCTGCTCGACCGTTGGGCCGAACGTGGCTGGCTGCGGGCGCTGGACAAGGCCTTCGTGGCCTTTCTGGCCGAGCGCGACCCGGGTACCGACCCCCTGGTGCTGCTGGCGGCGGCGTTGACCAGCCACCAGCTGGGCCACGGGCATGTCTGCCTCGACCTTGCGCAGACACTGGAAGAGCCGGATTTCGCCCTGTCGCTGCCACCCGAAGGGGATGCCTTGGCAGGCCCCTTGCTGTTGCCTTCGCAACTGCTCAAGGACCTGCACGCCGACGCCTGGCGCGCCACCCTGGCGGCCAGCAGCCTCGTGGCCCTGGCTGCCGATGACAGTGGTGAGCGCCCACTGGTGCTTGCCGGCCAGCGCCTGTACCTGCGCCGCTACTGGGCGTACGAGCGGCGTATCGATGTTGCCCTGCGCCAGCGTCTGGCCGAACAGGAGGCCACGCCTTCGGATCTGCGCGCGCGGCTCGAGCAGTTGTTCGGCGCCCCGGCGGGCGGGCGTATCGACTGGCAGAAACTGGCGTGCGCCTTGGCCACCCGCAGTGCGTTCAGCATCGTCACTGGTGGCCCAGGCACGGGCAAGACCACCACCGTGGTGCGCCTGCTGGCATTGCTGCAGGCCCCGGCGGTGAAAGCGGGCGCGCCTTTGCGCATTCGTCTGGCGGCGCCTACCGGCAAGGCCGCGGCGCGCCTGACCGAGTCCATCAGTGCCCAGGTCAAGCAGCTTGAAGTCGATGCCAACGTGCGGGACAAGATTCCTACGGAAGTCACCACGGTGCACCGCCTGCTGGGCAGCCGGCCTGGCACCCGGCACTTTCGCCACAATGCCGCCAATCCCTTGCCCCTCGATGTGCTGGTGGTAGACGAAGCGTCGATGATCGACCTGGAGATGATGGCCAACCTGCTCGGCGCGATGCCCGCACACGCGCGCCTGGTCCTGTTGGGTGACAAGGACCAGTTGGCTTCGGTGGAGGCGGGGGCTGTGCTGGGCGACCTGTGCCGGGATGCCGAACAGGGCTGCTACAGCCCGCAGACGCTCGGCTGGCTGGAGCAGGTCAGCGGCGAGCCGCTGGCGGGCAGTGGCCTGCGGGTGGGCAGCGTCGAGGACAACCCGTTGGCGCAACAAGTGGTCATGCTGCGCCACTCGCGTCGGTTTGGCGAAGGCAGCGGCATCGGCCAGCTGGCTTTGCGGGTCAACCGCCAGGAGGCCGAGCAGGCGCGTCAGTTATTGGCTGGCGAGGACTATCAGGACATTTTCTACCTGTCGAACAACGACAGGCTCAACACCCTGTTGCTCAAGGGGCATAGCGGTAGAGGGCCCGAAGGCTACACCCATTACCTGAAGGTACTGCAGGCCCGCCGCCCTGCGCCACGAACCGCCCTGGACAGCCCCGAGTGGTCGCGCTGGGCCAATGAGGTGCTGCAAGCGTTCGAGTCCTTCCAGCTGCTATGTGCGGTGCGCAAGGGGCCATGGGGTGTCGATGGGCTGAACCAGCGTGCCACCCAGGCCCTGACGTCGGCGCGGCTGATCGACGGCGACCAGCCCTGGTACGAAGGCCGTCCGGTGCTGATGACACGCAACGACTATGGCCTGGGCCTGATGAACGGTGACATCGGTATTGCACTGCGCTTGCCCGAGGGGGGCGATGTCGACCGCCAGGTGCTGCGCGTGGCATTCCCGCGCAACGACGGCCAGGGTGGCGTGCGCTTCGTGTTGCCCAGTCGCCTCAATGACGTGGAAACCGTGTTCGCCATGACCGTGCACAAATCTCAGGGCTCGGAATTCGCCCATACCGCCTTGATCCTGCCTGACGCTTTGAACCCGGTACTGACCAAGGAATTGATCTACACCGGCATCACCCGTGCCAAGCACTGGTTCACCTTGATCGAGCCCCGCAAGGGCGTCTTCGAGGAGGCCGTGCGCCGCAAAGTCAAACGCCTCAGCGGCCTGATGCTGGAGTAGCCCTGACCGCCGCCAGCTCGGGAAGCAGGCGCCGCGGTGTACCCGGCCTGACGCGGCGCCGCGGCTGTTCCAGCGCTTCATGAGTTGCTCGCCAACCGCGTCGGCGTTTCCTCCACCATCCCCATGAAACGCCGTACCCGCTCGGCGTCCGGGCTAAGGCGGATACCTTCAGGCGTTGCATCCAGTTGCACGACGCCGTTCTCCATGAACACCACCCGATCGGAAATGGACAAGGCAAAATCCATCTCATGGGTGACGATCACCATGGTCATCCCTTCCCTGGCCAGGTCGGCAATCACTTTGAGCACATCCTCTACCAGCTCCGGGTCCAGGGCCGATGTGGGTTCGTCAAACAGCATTACCTGCGGCTCCATGGCCAGTGCCCGGGCAATCGCCACTCGTTGCTGTTGCCCCCCGGAAAGCTGGTGCGGGTACTTGCTGGCATGGGCCAGCAACCCGACCTTGTCCAGCAGCACGAATGCCTGCTGACGAGTGACCTGCTTTTCGCCCCCGTGGTAGAGCGGTGCCAGCGTGATGTTTTGCACCAGGTTCAAGTGCGGGAACAGGTTGAAGTTCTGGAACACCATGCCTATGTGCCGCACGCCCCGGCGCATCTGCGGGTTGTTGGGGCTGTCGCCGGCGTGGATGAAGCTTTCGCCGAACAACACGATCTCGCCCTGGTCGATGCTCTCCAGGCCGTTGATGGTACGAATCAGCGAGGTCTTGCCCGAGCCAGACGGGCCGATGATCGACACCACCTGGCCGCAGGCAATGCTCAGGTCGATACCCTTGAGCACCCGATGGTCGCCGTAGCGCTTGTGGATGTTTTGCAACTGCAAGGCTGGGGCTGTGCCTGGCGGCAAAGGCTGGCGAGACGATGGCGGGCGCAGGGCCAGGCTTTGCCGCAGTTGCGCCAGCGGGTTGGCGGCCAGGGTCTGTGGCGTGCGCTGGTTCAGGTCCAGGTAACGTTCCAGGCGTTGCAACAGCCAGCCGAACACGCTGACGATCAGCACGTAATACACCGCTACTGCCGCCAGGGTTTCCATTACCAGGAAATTCTGCGCGTACAGGCGCTGGCCCACGGTCAGCAGCTCAGTCAGGGAAATCACCGAAATCAGCGAGGTAAGCTTCACCACGGTGATGTATTCGTTGATCAGGGTAGGCAGTGAAATACGGAACGCCTGGGGAATGACGATCAACCGTTGCAGGCCCAGGGCGCCGATGCACAGGGCACGGCCAGCCTCCTTCTGACCTTTGTGTACAGAGATCAGACCGCCACGGTGAATCTCGGCCATGTAGGCCGCTTCCGTGACAACCAAGGCGAACAACCCGGAATAGAAGGGGGCGGACAGCACGCCGCCGGTGACCGGAAACAGTTGCGGCAGGTTGTAGACGAACACCACCAGTACCAGCAGCGGAATACTGCGAAAGAACCAGATATAGACCCCTGCAGGCACGCTGAGCCAGCGTTGACTGGAGAGCTTGGCACTGGCCAGGCCGAAGCCCAGCAGCATGCCGATGGCCCAGGCCAGCGCACTGAGCTCGACCACGGTAACGCAGGCCTCCCAAAAGGCGGGCATGGAAAACAGCGAGATAAAGTAAGACCAGTCGAATTGCATGGGCACCTCCCGCAGCCAGCCCCGAGGGGCCGGCTGGCTCCAGGGTCAGTTGGAGGCTTCTTCCAGGTTGTACTTCTTCAGGATCGCCGCGTATTCGCCAGATTGCTTGCTTTGAGCCACGGCCTTGAGCAGCGCCTGGTAGGTCTCCTCATTGCCCTTTTTCACATAAATGCCCAGGGTTTGCGGGTAAACCAGATTCTGCGAGGTCACCACCACGCGGCCCTTGGTCTTCTCGGCGATCATGTGTGCGGCACCGGCGATTTCCACCTGGGCCTGGATGTTCTTCGACAGCAGCGCCTGGGTGACCTCGGGCGCCGAGGGGTATTCGCTCACGGCAATAGCGCCTTTGTTGTTCGGCACGCAATAGTCGGTGGACAGCTTCTGGAACTGCGCCACCCAGGTGGTGCCCTGTTCCAGTCCGATCTTCAGGCCGCACAGGTCCTCCGGTGCGCCGGGCTTGAGCGCGCTGCCGGCCGGTACCATGATTGCCGCGCCCGTGCGGGCGTAAGGAATGGTCATGGCCTGGGCCTGGCGTTCAGGGGTGATGTACATGCCGGAAATGATCGCGTCGTAGTGCCCGGCATTCAGGCCCAGAATCAGGTTGGGAAACTTGGTGTCGACGAATTCGGCCTTGGCATCCAACTGTTTGGCCAGAGCGTGGGCCAGCTCCGGGTCGGAACCTACCACGTTCTTGTCATTGTCGTAGGACTCGAATGGCGGGTAAGTGATTTCCATGCCCACCTTCAGTTGGCCAGGGGTAGCGGTGGTCGAAGCCAGGGCGGCGCCGGCGCTCATCAGACAGGCGGCCAGCAGGGACAGGCGAGTGAGGTTGAACATGTGTGCGCTCCAGGGGGGGAAGTATGGGCCGACGACAGCGTCAGGACGGTTGAACCTGTTTTTTCAGATGACCGAAACTCGAAGGCTTGCGAGCCTTGGCAGGTAGCTGCAATTCTCCGTTTTCCACGCGCTTGCGCAGGTACTGATAGGTCTGCAGCGCCTGGCTGTACATGTGCTCGCCGATGGCGATCTCTTCGTAATCCACGGCTCCCTTGGCGAAGCTGGGCAGGGGCTTGATCTGGGTGTGGTAATCGCAGGCGTAGAACAGTGGGAAGGAATAGCGCTCCTGGCTGACCTTGCGTACCCGGTGGGCAGTGGCCACGAACGTGCCGGCGGTCATCACTTCCAGCATGTCGCCGATGTTGACCACAAAAGCATCGGGAACGGGCGGGGCGTCGATCCATTCGCCCAGATCGTTCATCACCTCAAGGCCCGGTTGATCAGCCTGCAAGATGGTGAAGCACTCGTAGTCGGTGTGAGCACCAATACCCGGTGCGTCCACGGCGTCGGCGTCGAACGGGTAATGAATCAGGCGCAGTTTCGACGGCGGGCGGGTCACCAGCGGGTCGAAATAGCCTTCCGGCAAGCCCAGGGCCAGGGCGAAGCCGTCGAACAGCTTGCGCCCCAGTGCGAACACCGCAGCGTAGTAGGCCTGCACTGACGCCTTGAACCCAGGCACCTCGGGCCAATGGTTGGGACCCAGCAGTGGCGTGTTGGCCACCACCAGCGGGTCGTTGGCGGGCACCTCGAAGCCCACGTCGAACGCCTCCTTGTGGTCAGGCTTGCCCTTGGAGTACACCTCTTCGCCCTCCGGGACGAAACCCTTGTGGGTGTCCGATGCGCCGATGTAGTGCTTCATTTTCGCGGCCAGCGGCTGAGCGAAATAGTCGCGCGCGGCCTGGCGCAGGTTGTTGATCAGTTCGGGGGCGATGCCGTGGCCGGTGATGTACAGGAAGCCGACCTCGCTGGCCGCCCGGCCCAATTGTTCAGCCACCGCCAGGCGGTGTTCCAGTTCGATGCTGAACAGCCCGGCGATGTCCACCACCGGAATGCTCTTGAAGTTGGCCTTGGGCTCGGTATTGTTCATCAGGGTTCCTCAGCTGTGGGCGCCACGGAAACGCTCGAAGTGGGCGCGCTCGGTGTGGGCCATCCACACGTTGAGCGACCACAGGTCGGCGACCGGAACATTGGTGAAAGGCAGATGGTGCAGGTACCCGTCGGCGCCGAACTCGGGTGTCAGGGTGCTGACCGGGTAACCGCGCTGGCGCTGGGCCTGCCACACGGCTTCCCAGTGCTTCTGGTGGAAGGCCAGCTCGCAGGCGTATTCCGGCGCGCCGGGGTGGGGCACTTGCGGCCCCTGGTCGTAGCCGACCCGCGCCTGGATATGGTGTACCCGCTCGACGAAAGCGCTCAGGTCGTCAGCCGGATCGTCCAGCAGGCGCTCGCAGGTCACCACCCAGTGGCTGATGTCGCTGGTGAAGCGAAGCTCTGGCAACTGGCGGATCAGTTCCAGGGTGACCCAAGGGTTGAACAGCGAGCGTGAGCGGTGTGTTTCGAAGCTCAGGAACTGGCCGTGCTTGTGGCCCAGCTCCAGAGCCCGGCCGAAGAAGTCGACCTGCTGCGCCAAAGGCCAGCGGTCATTGCCGGCCAGCACGTTGATAAAGCGCGGCGTCAGCTCGCCGGCCCAGGCCAGCTTGCTGTCCAGGTCGTTCAAATGTTCGGCAGGCAGGGCTGACTGTTGGGGCAGTACGTCGTAGGCCGTGAAAAGAGTACAAATGTAACTCAGCGAGTTGGTGTGCAGAAACGCGGCGAACTCGCTGCGCTCGCGAGCCACCAGGGGCAGCCGCGCTTCCATGCCGTCGAAGCCGGCGGCCTGCAGTTCTTCCAGGGCCTGAGCCTTGCTCGCGGTGTAGCCCCACAGGGTGCGGAATATTTCCAGCTTCATCGATGCTCCTCATGCTACTCACAGCACCCCGGCGGCATGGGCCGAGGCGTCATTGGTGTGGGCAGTAGCAAAAGGGCACTCGGGTGGCCGGTTCTCTGGTGGAACCGGTCCGGTTTGATGGGTTGATCTTAGGCAGTTGGCAACGGTGGAAAGAATAGGAAAGCTTAAATCGATAGTTCAGGATTTCCACAACCAATAGCCGGCTACTGAAGCCACGACGTCACCAGGGGCCTTTGAAATCCGCGGGCGCGATCCGGGCGGTGAAGCGGGCGTCATGCCCCGCGCGGTCGCTCAAGTAGGGGAAGCCGTCTTCGACCAGGCGGCGCACCCTGCCGCCCTCAGCGCTGACCAGGGTGAGATTGTCCACCTGCGCGCCCGCCTCGGGGCGTGATGCCCCCAGCCCGTTGATCTCCCAGAGTGGAGCGTTGAAGGGATTCAACTGATACAGCGCCAGGTAACCGTTACGGCTCTTGTCCAACGTATAGAACTGGAAGGGATTGTGATGAGCCTGCTCCTGAAAGACGCGCAAGTTGTAGCGATAGCTCGGCACGTCCGAGCTGCTGGCAATGCGGTGGCAGGCGAACCAGAAATGCAAGCCAACCAACCTGCCAGCCACCTCATCAAGGCCCAGCGCCACGCGCTTTTTGCCTGAATAGCTGTCGCCTGAGCTGCAATAGATCCAGCCATTGTCCAGCGCCGAGGGAGCCTCATCGAGGTAGGTGGCGCTAAGGCCGTGCAACTCGGTTTGGCCGTTGGGCAGGGTCCAGTGCAGTGAGGCGTAGAAACTGAGCTCGGGGATGAAGTCTGGAGGCATGGGGAACATTCCTTGTTCGTGTGTGGGAGCTGCTAACCTAGCGCGACCCCAGGGTGGGCAGGCGCTAACTAAATACGGCGCCAGACGGCGTTATTCGGCGAAGCGGAGTTCCACCGTCTCGCCCATCAGGTAAGGCTTGTTGAGCTCCGTCACCTCCCTGATGTAATCCCACAACAAATTGATCCGCTTCAACTTGCGCAGATCCTCCCGGCAGTACATCCAGAATTGCCGCGTCACACTGATTTCCCCCGCCAGCACCGGCAACAGATCGTGGGCCTGGGCCGCCAGAAAGCACGGCAGTATCGCCATGCCCCGGCCCTGGCGTGCCGCTACGTATTGGGCGATGACGCTGGTGCTGCGCAGGTTGGCGCTGGCGTTGGGCAGCAGGTTGGCCAGGTACAGCAGCTCGGAGCTGAACGCCAGGTCATCCACATAACTGATGAAGCGCTGGCCTGCCAGGTCGCGGCTGTGGCGGATCGGCGGGTGGCGGTCCAGGTAGTCCTGCGTGGCGTACAGTTGCAGGCGGTAGTCGCACAACTTGCAGCACACATAGGGGCCGTGCTCCGGGCGCTCCAGGGCGATGACGATATCGGCCTCGCGCTTGGACAGGCTGATGAAGTGCGGCAGCGGCAATATATCGACGCTGATGGCCGGGTAGCTGTCGATGAAGTGACTCAGTTGCGGGGTGATGAAGAAGCTGCCGAATCCCTCGGTGCAGCCCATGCGTATATGCCCCGAAAGCGCCACGCCAGAGCCCGAGACCTGTTCACAGGCCATGTGCAGGGTGCTCTCGATGGACTCCGCGTAGCCCAACAGGCGCTGCCCTTCAGCCGTGAGAATGAAGCCGTTGGTGCGCGACTTCTCGAACAGCAGGGTGCCCAGCGCTGACTCCAGCGAGGTGATGCGTCGCGACACGGTGGTGTAGTCCACGCCCAGGCGTTTGGCGGCGTTGCTGGCCTTGCGGGTACGCGCCACTTCGAGGAAGAACTTCAGATCATCCCAGTTCAGGGCGCCCAGGGAGGTGAGGTTTTTTTGCATGTTGGACCGGCTTTTATCTGCGTTCTTGTTGGATGTTTGCACATCTATACTCCAGGAAAGAGCCATCACGCCATGCACAAAAACAATTACGCGGAGGTCTTGATGAACGTTTCGGTAAATACCGCTATCCAGCCAGTCAAGTTGCTGATCGACGGCCAGTGGGTACAGTCCCAGGCCGGCGAATGGCGGGACATCGTCAACCCGGCTACCCAGCAGGTACTGGCCAGGGTGCCGTTTGCCACGCGGGAGGAGGTGGACGCTGCCGTTGCTGCAGCGCAAGCGGCCTATGTCAGTTGGCGCAATACCCCGGTGGGGGCGCGCATGCGCATCATGCTCAAGTTTCAGGCGCTGATTCGCGAACACTCCAAACGTATCGCCCAGACCCTCAGCGCAGAACAGGGCAAGACCATCGCCGATGCCGAGGGCGATATTTTCCGGGGGTTGGAAGTGGTGGAACACGCCTGTTCCATTGGCAGCCTGCAGATGGGTGAGTTTGTCGAAAACGTTGCCGGCGGTGTTGATACCTACACCCTGCGCCAGCCCATCGGCGTGTGCGCGGGCATCACCCCGTTCAATTTTCCGGCGATGATTCCGCTGTGGATGTTCCCCATGGCCATCGTCTGCGGTAACACCTTCGTGCTCAAGCCCTCCGAGCAAGACCCGCTGTCCACCGTGCAACTGGTGGAGCTGGCGCTGGAAGCCGGTATTCCCAAGGGCGTGCTCAACGTCGTGCACGGCGGCAAGGACGTGGTGGACGCGCTGTGCACCCATGCCGACATCAAAGCCATTTCCTTCGTCGGGTCCACGGCGGTGGGCACCCATGTCTACAACCTGGCGGGCCAGCACGGCAAGCGTGTACAGGCCATGATGGGCGCCAAGAACCACGCCGTGGTGCTGCCTGACGCCAACCGTGAGCAGACGCTCAATGCGCTGGTAGGGGCGGCGTTCGGTGCCGCTGGCCAGCGTTGCATGGCCACGTCGGTGGCGGTATTGGTCGGCGCGGCAAAACAGTGGCTGCCGGAGCTCAAGAGCCTGGCGCAGAAACTCAAGGTCAACGCCGGCAGCGAGCCAGGCACTGACGTTGGGCCACTGATTTCACGCCAAGCTCGGCAACGGGTGCTGAGCCTGATCGAAAGTGGCGTGAAAGAAGGCGCGACCCTGGAGCTGGACGGCCGTGACGTGCAGGTACCGGGTTTCGAGGAAGGCAATTTCGTTGGCCCCACCCTGTTTTCCGGGGTGACCACCGATATGCAGATCTACACCCAGGAAATCTTCGGCCCAGTGCTGGTAGTGCTGACCGTCGAGACCCTCGACGAGGCCATCGCCCTGGTCAACCGCAACCCCTTCGGCAATGGCACGGGCCTGTTCACCCAGAGCGGTGCGGCAGCACGCAAGTTTCAGAGCGAGATCGATGTCGGCCAGGTGGGCATCAACATCCCGATTCCCGTGCCGGTGCCGTTCTTCAGTTTTACCGGTTCGCGTGGCTCCAAGCTTGGCGACCTGGGCCCGTATGGCAAGCAGGTGGTGCAGTTCTACACCCAGACCAAGACGGTGACGGCCCGCTGGTTCGACGACGACAGCGTCAACGACGGCGTCAACACCACCATCAACCTGCGCTAGGATCCTGCTCATGAATATCGCTTTCATTGGCCTGGGCAACATGGGTGCACCCATGGCCCGCAACCTGCTCAAAGCCGGCCACCACCTGCACCTGTTCGACCTGAACAGAGCCGTGCTGGCCGAACTGGCCGCCATGGGCGGCGTCATCAGCACCTCGCCCAAGGACGCCGCGACAGCGGGGGACCTGGTCATCACCATGCTGCCGGCGGCCGCCCATGTGCGCAGCGTCTATCTGAATGACGATGGCGTGCTGGCGGGGATTCGCGCCGGCACGCCGGCGGTGGATTGCAGCACCATCGACCCGCAGACGGCCCGCGATATCTCCACGGCGGCGGCGCAGCAGGGGGTGGACCTGGGCGATGCGCCGGTGTCCGGCGGCACCGGTGGCGCGGCGGCGGGCACGCTGACGTTCATGGTCGGTGCTTCGGCGGCGTTGTTCGACACCTTGCACCCGGTGCTGGCGCAAATGGGCCGCAACATCGTGCACTGTGGTGAAGTGGGCACGGGGCAGATCGCCAAGATCTGCAATAACCTGCTGCTGGGCATCTCGATGATCGGCGTATCGGAGGCCATGGCGCTGGGCAACGCGCTGGGCATCGACACCGGCGTGCTGGCCGGGATCATCAACAGTTCTACCGGGCGTTGCTGGAGTTCGGACACCTACAACCCTTGGCCCGGCATCATCGACACCGCACCGGCGGCGCGGGGGTATACCGGGGGCTTTGGCGCCGAGCTGATGCTCAAGGACCTGGGCCTGGCCACCGAAGCGGCCCGCCAGGCCCACCAGCCAGTGATCCTCGGCGCGGTGGCCCAGCAGTTGTATCAGGCCATGAGTTTGCGCGGGGAGGGTGGGCTGGACTTCTCGGCTATCGTGAAGGGCTACCAGAAGCCCAGCTGAAGGCCCTGTGGCCCTCGAAATACTTGCGTACGCCGTCAGGGCGCCAGGCAATCCACCAGCGCCCGGGCATGGCCAGGCAACGTGTCGAAATCGGCGCTGCACAGTAACAACCGCCGCGCCGCCCAGGGTTCGCGAAGGGCCCGGCCGGAAAACCGCAGCGCACCCTGGCAGCGACGTACCGCCGCTTGTGGCACGATACCCACGCCGGCGCCGGCAGCAACCATGCGCACCACGCCATCGAAGCCTTCAGCGCGGACCCGCACCTGCAGGCGTCGGCCGCAGCGCAGCGCCTGCTCCTCGACCAGAATACCCAGGGCGTTGGTCGCCGCCAGGGCGACATGGCCGTGGGCGAGGCTGTCGATGAAGGTGGCGTCAGGGTGGGTGGCCAGGGGGTGGTCGGGGGGCATGATCAGCATCAAGGGGTCATCGCGAAACGGCCGGGTCTGCAGGCCATCCGTGTTCACCGCGTCGGAGATGATGCCCAGGGGGGCGGCACCCTGGCGCAAGGCCTGGGTAATGCGCAGGCTGGGCCATTCCTCGACATCCAGGTCGACACTGAGGTGGCGCTTGAGGAAGTCGCCCAGCAGTTCGGGCAGGTATTCGGTGAGGGCGGCGGTGTTGCACAGCAGCCGGATCTGGCCTTGCAGGCCCTGGGCATACTGGGCCATGTCGAATTGCAGGTGGTCTACCTGGCGCAGCACCCGTCGGCTATGTTCGCCCAGTGCCTGGCCGGCAGCGGTGGGCCGCACGCCGCGGCGGTTGCGCTCGAACAGGGCGATGCCCAGCGACGCCTCCAGGGCACGAATGCGCGCGCTGGCCGCGGCCAGGGACAGGTGGCTACGCTGGGCACCGGCGGTCATGTTGCCACTGTCCAGGGTATGCAGGAAAAGCCTCAGGTCGGTGAGGTCGAAGTGCATGTCAGGCTCCAGCCTCAATCCTTGCAAGAGGCTGAATCAGTATATGGCAGATTTTCAACCGCCTGGGCGCCGTGCACCATGACGGCATGAATACTTTGTTTTCGCTGTATCAGGAAATGGGCTGGGGCTTGTCGCTGCTGGTGCTGGCGACCTTCCTGCTGGCTGGCACCGTCAAGGGGGTGATAGGCCTCGGGCTGCCTACCGTGTCGATGGGGCTGCTGGGGCTGGCTATGGCCCCGGCGCAGGCTGCGGCCTTGCTCATCGTGCCGTCGACGTTCACCAACCTCTGGCAATTGATGCTGGGCGGCCACCTGCGCAGGCTGCTCCTGCGCCTATGGCCGATGCTGCTGGCGATATTCGTCGGTACCGCAGCAGCTAGCCTGTGGCTGGGCATCGATGGCGGCCCTTGGGTGGTTCGGGCGTTGGGCGCGGCGCTGGTCCTGTACTGCCTGTGCGGCCTGTTCCTACCGACCCTGCGGGTGCCGCGCAGGCATGAACCCTGGCTGGGACCGCTGTGCGGCGTGCTGACCGGTATTGTCACCGCTGCCACCGGGGTCTTCGTCATGCCGGCGGTGCCTTACCTTCAGGCCCTGGGCTTGAGCCGGGACGAACTGGTGCAGGCGCTGGGTCTTTCCTTCACGGTCTCGACCGTGGCGCTGGCCCTGGGCTTGCTGTGGCACGGGCAATTGGGCAGTGGCGCACTGGGCGCCTCGTTGCTGATGCTGCTGCCGGCCCTGCTGGGCATGCAGTTGGGGCAGTGGCTGCGCCAGCGCATCAGTGCCGTGGTATTCAAGCGGGTGTTCTTCGTCGGCCTGGCGCTGCTGGGCGCACACTTGCTCATCAATGGCTGACGGCCCGCAGCGCCTGCCTGGGTGGTAGCGCTTATGCCACCGCGCTGGACGGGCTGAGCATGTCCACGCGCTGGAATTCGAAATCCACTTCCAGGTATTCCATGCGCTGCTCGGCGAAGGCAGCCATGTGCGGCAGCGCCGAATGCACGTCCAGGTCCGCCTTGGTGGCCCAGATTTCATAGAACAGGAACAGGGTGGGGTCGTTCAGGTCGCGTAGCATGTGGTACTCGATGCAGCCGGGTTCACTCCGGCTGGCCTGCACATGCCCCAGGAACAGTTGGTGGAAGGCGTCGGCCATGTGCGGCTTGGTCTTGGCCTTGACGATAAAACCATATTGCTCGGTCATGGGGTGTCTCCGGATAGGGTGACCTGGAGTCTACCGGCAATAATCAGTTCGCATTCGTGCATTGATGGCAAATGTATTTTGCCCTGGCCTTGCTTACTCCGCCCGCGTGACGCCGGTAAAGTGCGCTCCATTCCTTTACCGAGACCTTTTCCATGAAAAAGATTCTGTTGCTCAATGGCGGCAAGCAGTTCGCCCATTCCGATGGCCGCTACAACGCCACCCTGCACGAAGCCGCCGTGGCGGTGCTCGACCATGCCGGGTTCGACCTGAAAACCACCTTCATCGATGGCGGCTACGACGTTGCTGAAGAAGTGCAGAAATTCCTCTGGGCCGACGTGATCATCTATCAGATGCCGGGCTGGTGGATGGGCGCGCCGTGGACCGTGAAGAAGTACATCGACGAAGTCTTCACCGAAGGCCACGGCAGCCTGTACGCCAACGACGGCCGCACCCGCTCCGATGCCTCGCAGAAGTACGGCAGCGGTGGCCTGGTGCATGACAAGCGCTACATGCTGTCGCTGACCTGGAACGCCCCACAGCAAGCGTTCGACGACCCTACCGACTTCTTCGAGGCCAAGGGCGTTGACGCGGTGTATTTCCCGTTCCACAAAGCCAACCAGTTCCTGGGCATGAGCGGCCTGCCGACCTTCCTGGCCGTGGACGTGATGAAACGCCCCAACATCGAGGCCGACATCGAGCGCTACAAGGCCCACTTGGCCCAGGTGCTGGGTTTCAACCTGTAAAAAGCCGGCCCACAGGGTAAAGTACATGACCAGTGTGGGCGCCGCCCTGTCGGCCAGCTTTTCAGGAAAAACCAGGTTGAAAGCCAGATCCGACGAACTCCAGGTATTCATCTCGGTCATCGAGTGCGGTTCCATCTCGGCGGCCGCCGAACAGGTTGGCCAGACCCCCTCGGCTATCAGCCGAACCCTGTCGCGGCTGGAAACCAAGCTCGATACCACCCTGATCAACCGAACTACCCGGCGCATGGACCTGACCGAAGAGGGCAAGTATTTCTTCGAGCGCGCCAAGCAGATCCTGCAGCAAATGGAAGAGCTGGAAGAGCGCCTGGCCCTGCGTCAGCAAACCCCTTCCGGCCGCCTGCGGGTCAATGCCGCCGCGCCGTTCATGCTGCATGCCATCGTTCCCCATGTCAGCGAGTTCCGCGCGCGTTACCCGGACATCAGCCTGGAGCTGAACACTGACGACCTGCTGATCGACCTGCTGGAACAGAGCACCGACGTGGCGATCCGCATTGGCGTGCTGGCGGACTCCACCTTGCACGCGCGCCTGTTGGGCCGCAGCCCATTGAACATTCTCGCCAGCCCCGAGTACCTTCGCCGCCGAGGCACACCGCTGCAAGTAGAAGACCTTGATGAGCACAGCCTGCTGGGCTTCACCCAGCCCGACCACCTGAACCAGTGGCCGCTGCGCAATGCCGACGGCGACCGCTGGCCGGCCAGCCCGAGCCTGTCCGCTTCCAGCGGCGAGACCCTGCGCCAGCTGGCGCTGGCCGGCGAGGGCATCGCCTGCCTGTCCGACTTCATGACCCGCCATGACATCGACCAAGGCCGCCTGGTACCGCTGCTGGCCCAGGCCAACAGTGGCTACCGCCAGCCGATCCACGCGGTGTACTACCGCAACTCGCAGTTGGCCCTGCGCATCCAGTGCTTCCTGGATTTCATGCAGGAAAAACTGGCCCCCTATGCACACCCGCAAACGTGAACAGCGGTGCGTCTTTGCCAATGTAGGGGTTGAATCCTTGCCCTTCATGAGCCTAACTGTTGCCTCGAACCCATAACAACAGTAAGGACACCCGATGCGTATTGTGTTGTTCAAGACCCTCGCCCTGAGTGCAGCCATCTTCGCCAGCACCCCGTCCTGGGCCGCGTTGCTGGACCATGGCGCGGTGGCGGCCCCCGATCAATACGGCGCCAAGGTAGCGGCGCAGATTCTCGAGAAAGGCGGCAACGCCGTCGACGCCGCCGTGGCCACGGCCTTCACCCTGGCGGTCACCTACCCGGAGGCGGGTAACCTGGGTGGTGGTGGTTTCATGACCCTTTACGTCAAGGGCAAACCCTATTTCCTCGACTACCGCGAGACGGCGCCCAAGGCCGCCAGCCGCGACATGTACCTGAACGAAAAAGGCGAGGTCATCGAAAACCTCAGCCTGGTAGGCGCCAAGGCCAGCGGCGTGCCCGGTACCGTGCTGGGGCTGTGGGAGGCGCACAAACGCTTCGGCAAATTGCCCTGGGCCGAGTTGCTGACCCCGGCCATCGGCTATGCCAAGGAAGGCTTCACTGTCGCCGACAAACAGTTCCAGTACCGCCAGGACGCGCTGAAGCTGTTCAGCGGCAAGACCAACTTCAATGATTACTTCGGCACCATGAAGCCGGGCCAGACCTTCCGCCAGCCGGAGCTGGCGCAGACCCTGGAGCGCATCGCCGACCAGGGCGCCAAGGACTTCTACCAGGGCAAGACCGCCGACCTGCTGGTGGCGCAGATGCAGGCCGACAAGGGCCTGATCACCAAGCAGGACCTGCAGGACTACAAGGTCAACTGGCGTGAGCCGCTGCATATCGACTGGCGCGGCAACATCATCTATACCGCGCCGCTGCCCAGCTCCGGTGGCATCGCCCTGGCGCAACTGCTGGGCATCAAGGACATCCGCAAAAACGACTTCAAGGGCGTGCCCCTCAATTCCGCGCGCTATATCCACTTGCTGGCCGAAATCGAAAAACGCGTGTTCGCCGACCGTGCCAACTACCTGGGCGACCCGGATTTCAACGATGTGCCGGTGAACAAGCTGGTGGCCCCGGCGTACCTGCTCAAGCGTGCTGACGAGGTCAACCCCAGCGCTATCTCGGCGACCGACAACGTCAAGCCCGGCCTGGAAGCTCATCAGACCACGCACTTCTCCATCGTCGACCATGACGGCAATGCCGTGAGCAACACCTACACCCTGAACTGGGACTACGGCAGCGGCGTTGTGGTCAAGGGCGCGGGCTTCCTGCTCAACGACGAGATGGACGATTTCAGTGCCAAGCCGGGCGTCGCCAACTCCTTTGGCGTGGTGGGCGGTGACGCCAATGCCATCGAACCGGGCAAGCGCATGTTGTCTTCCATGAGCCCGACCCTGGTGACCCGTGACGGCCGGGTCACGATGGTGGTCGGTACGCCGGGCGGCTCGCGGATCTTCACCTCGATCTTCCAGGTGCTCAACAACGTCTACGACTATCAGTTGCCGTTGGCCAAGGCCGTTGCAGCCCAGCGCGTGCATCACCAGTTGTTGCCCAAGGACACCCTTTACTTCGACAGCTTCGCGCCCCTGACCGGCCCGGTCGCCGACGAGCTCAAGGCCATGGGCTATACCCTGGAAGATCAGGGCTGGGAGATGGGCGACATCCAGGCCATCAAGGTCACCGGCAAGAAAGTCGAGACCGCCTCCGACCCTCGCGGCCGTGGCGTCGGCTTGCTGGCCAAGTAGGCAGGGCTTCGCGCCGGGGCTGCGGCCCCGGCGGGAAGTTCATGAATTTTCCGTGGTACTAGCGGTAAGATGGCCCCTTTTCAGCCATTGGGCCGGGCAGTCAGCCGGCAAAACCAGGAATGCCCATGAAACGCGTCGCCCTTGCCGTAGCCCTCGCAGCCACCGCTGCCTGCGCCCACCAGCCCGCGCCCGCCCCGGCGCCTGCCGCCCCCGTGGCCAAGGCCCAGCCGACGCTCAAGGTGCCGGCACCGGTGGACAAGGGTAACCAGCTGATGTTCGACATGGTCAAGCGCACGCCGTTGAGCAACAGCGTGATGCGTGACGGCGACCAGTTGAGCTTCATGGTGCTGCGCGCCAAGGACGACACCTTGCGCCAGGACATCGCCATGCAACTGCAGGCTTCCTGCGTGGAGCCATCGGCCAGGCTGATGTACCTGGACGGCGGCAAGCGTTCCTACGTGAAAAGCCAGGACGGCCTGTACATGCCGGGTGTGCGCGTGCGCAAGGACGTCGCTGAAGCCCTGCTGAAAAACCCCGATTTCGTCGACGCCTGCAACAACACCCCCAAGCCCGACTGGCGCGTGGTGCGCACCGCCGCCAACGGCCAGCAGACCCTGATCGACCGCAACAGCCTCAAACCCCAGGGCGACAGCCTGCGGTTCTGGACCGCCTGGGACGAGCCGGTGACCACCTTCGACCTGCCGTACTACGCGCCCATGGCGCAGAAACGTGAGTACGTGGCCGTGGACTGCAAGCAGCAGACCCTCAAGGTACTGTCCGGCTTTGACCTGGACGAGCGCAACCGCGTCACCGACGGCATCATCCACTTCGTGCCCCAGGCCGAACCGCTGGCCGGCGATGTGGATAACCGCGCCACCTACAAGGCCGTATGCGCCAGCCCCGAGGCGCTGGCGAAGCTGCCCGTGTTCAGCCCGCGCCTGAAAGCCCCCCTGGCCGGTCCATACCCCGGCGTGATGGCCTTGCCGCTGGCCGCTATCAAAGCGCTGAACATGCCGGCCCCGCACAAGGCGCTGAATTACCTGGCCGAAACGGGTACCGCCAACGGCCCCAACGGCCCGGTGCCGCTGGAAGTCGAGACCTTTCTGCAACGCGATGCTGCCAGCGGGCAGTTGGCGGTACGCTCACGCAGCGACAGCTTCGACAGCAGCGAAATATCCTTTCGAGGCCTGTTCTCCTTGGCCAGCAAGACCACTTTCCATGGCCTGGACACGGTATTTGAAAGCAGCGCGGTCATCGATGCGCAGTTCCATGGCGACTGGCGTGCCATGCCCGTGGGCAGCACCCTGGGCCTGAACCTGGACACCAGCGCCGTCAGCGCCAGCACGGGTGCGGTCATCACCCGTACCCGCGTGCAGTGCACCATCAAGAGTGAAGGCAGCGCCAACAAGGTCAACCCGCACTTGAGCGGCCAGGCCAAACTGTTGCGCTGTACCGTGGACAGTGACAAACACCAGAGCGTCGACACCCTTTACTACCTGCAAGACTACGGTTACTTCTACCAGTCGGGCACCGACAAGAACGACCACTACTACAGCGAGCGTCAGCTGCGCACGGTGCGTTAGTCTGTAGCGGCGACTACACCTGTGGAAGGTGGCAAGCCAGCTCCCACAGGTGCTTCATGGAGAGAATACCTATGCAACGTCTGCCCCTAGCGCTGCTCATCGCCCTTGTCGCCGGTTGCGCCCAGCAAGCCCCCCAGCCTGAGACACCCAAGGCGCACGAGCCGAGCGAAGCGGAAAAAATGCTCAGCGACACCCTGGCCCTGCCACCGGTGCCTGAGTCGGTGATGCGTGACGGCGATACCCTCAGCTACCTGGTGGCGCCAGCGGTCACCGAGCAACAGCCCTACCCATTCGTCACCCAGGTGGCGGCTTCCTGCGCTACGTTCGACGCCAGCATCGCCTATGTGCAGGGCGAGAAGCGCGTTTACTTTGGCAGCGCCAATGGCCATTACCTGCCGCCGCGCAGCGTGCCTGCGCAACTGGCCGAGCCGCTGAAAAACAACAGCGCCTTCAAGGCCGCCTGCCAGGCCACCGCCCCGCCAGACTGGCGGGTGGTCAAGGGGGGCAACGATGTGTTCTGGGTGCTGCTGGACCGCAACAGTCTTGCGCCCGACGGTAGCGAAACCCGCTTCTGGGCAGCCCTGGACGAACCCACCATCACCTTGGGCCGCCCCTATGGCGCGCCCAGCGCGCAGAAGCGTGAGCATTACGCGGTGGACTGCTCGAAACAGACCTATCGCCTGCTGATGGGCTATGACGTGGACGAGCGCAACCAGGTAACGGACGGCAAGCTGTTCAAGGACCCGCAGCCCCAGCCCATCAGCCGTGGCGTGGCCGAATACCAGACGCTGTTTCGCAGTGTCTGTGGCAGCCCCGACGCCCTCGCCGCGCTGCCTGCCTATAGCCCGCGCAGCAAGGCGCCACTGGACGCGCCGCTGCCGGCGGTAGGCGCGGTACCGCTCACAGCCATCAAGCACCTGAACCTGGCGCCGCCGGCCAAGCAGTTCAAGCAGACCTTGGAAACGGGCATGGCCAACACTGCCAAGAGCAACCTGCCGATCCGCGAGGAGCGCTTCATGCAGGTGGACAAGGCCAGCGGCCAACTGGGGGTGCGCTTGCGCGCCGACAGCTATGAAGGCAGTGAAGTGAGCTTTCGCGGCCTGATCTCCCTGGCGCAGAAAACCCGCTTCTTCGGCAAGACGCCGATGAGCGAAGAAGCCATGCTCACCAACCTGACCTTCACCGGTGACTGGCAGCAGATGCCCGTTGGCAAGGAGCTGACCTACACCACCCAGGGCAAGCGCAAGAACTCGATGATGGGGGACCTGGGCGAGAGCCGCCAAGTGGTCAAGTGCCAGGTGGACAGCGAGGCACCGGCGGCGCAGATCAATGCCAGCCTCAGCGGGCAGGCGAAGAAACTGCGTTGCAGCGGCGAAGGGGACAAGTACAACCGCGTGGACACGGTGTGGTACCTGGAGGACTACGGGTATTTCTTCAAGCAGGGCACCGACAAGAATGCGCTCTACTACGATGAGCGCACGCTCGAGACGGTCCAGTAACTCCCTTCCCGCGCTTCGCCCGGTCCCACAGGCGTCAGCCTGTGGGACCGGGCGAAGCTCGGGAAAAGGCCGCCGCTGTCTACACGCGGAAGTGGCTGACCATCATCTGCAACTGCCCACCCAGGCGGGCCAGCTCGACGCTGGACGCCGCGGTCTCCTCGCTGGCCGCGGCGGTCTGTTCCGACACGTCGCGCACGTTGATGATGCTGCGGCTGATCTCTTCGGCCACCGAGCTCTGCTGCTCGGCCGCCGCGGCGATCTGCTGGTTCATCAGCTGGATGTTGGACACCGTGCGGGTGATGTTTTCCAGCGACACGCCGGCCTGACGGGTCAGGGCCACACTGCTGTCGGTCAGCTCGCGGCTGCTGAGCATCACGTTGGCGACCTGTTGGGTACCGGCCTGCAGGCCGGCCACCAGGCCTTCGATTTCCTCGGTGGACTTCTGCGTGCGCTGGGCCAGGCCCCGCACTTCATCAGCCACCACGGCAAAACCACGGCCGGCTTCACCGGCGCGGGCCGCTTCGATGGCAGCGTTCAAGGCCAGCAGGTTGGTCTGCTCGGCCACGGCCTTGATCACGTCCATGACCTTGCCGATCTTGTCGCTTTCCTTCTGCAGTTGCCCCATGGCCTCGGTAGAGCGCTTGACCTCGCTGGCCAGGCGCTCGATCTGGTCGATGGCCTGGTTGACCACTTTGTCACCGTCACGGGCCTGGCCGTCGGCGTCGGTGGCGGCCATGGAAGCTTGCTCGGCGTTGCGCGCCACTTCCTGCACGGTGGCGGTCATTTCATGCATGGCGGTGGCCACCTGGTCGGTTTCCACTTTCTGGCTGTTGACCCCGGCGCTGGTCTGCTCGGTGACGGCCGACAGCTCCTCGGCGGCGCTGGCGATCTGGGTCACGCCGTCGCGGATGCTGGTGATCAACTCGCGCAGGGTGGTGCCCATGTTCTGGATGCCTTGTTGCAGCACACCCAGTTCGTCCTTGCGGGTGACCCGCAACGTCTCGGTCAGGTCGCCATCGGCGATACGCTTGACCGCTACCAGGGTGTCCTGCAGCGGGCGGGTGATCTGGCGGGTGATGATCAGGGCCGCGGCAATACCGAAGAACAGCGCCAGCAGGGTAGCGATGGTCTGCACGGTACGGGCCTGGGCGCTCTCGATGTCGCGGCGGTCCAGTTGGATCTGGTACAGGGCATCGCTCAGGCGCACGATTTCACTACCCTCATCGGTCATTTCCTTGCGGGCCTGGACGATGTCGGCGTTGGCGTTCTTGAAGCTGGTCAGGGCCTGGCGATAACTGGCCACCGATGCTTCGAACTGGCGCAGGTTCTCCGGTTGCGACGCCAGCGCGGTTTCCAGCGCTGGCAAACCGGCCTGTGCGGCGTCCAGGCGGGCGAACGCGGACTGTTCATTGCTAGCGCTGGCATCGGCCAGGTAACCGCGTACTTCGTAGCGCACCACCAGAAGCAATTCCTTGGCCTTGTCCACGGCCAGTACTTCATCCAGGCGGCGATCTGCCTGCACGCCCTGGCTGATCTTTTCCAGCGCCGCGAAGGCGGTGGCCGCGGTGTCATTCAGGCTCTGGCGCGCGGTATTGCTGGTGCGGTAAGCGGCGCGCATCTTGTTCAGCGACACCTTGTAGGCTTCCAGCTGACCATTCTGCTCCTTGAGCAGCTTGATGTTGTCGGGGCTCTTGAAGGTGCCGAGGATTTTCTGCTGTTGGGCTTCGAAGCCGTCCAGGGTCGTCTGTACCAGTTGCGCGGCAGTGTCGTCGCCGTTGGCGAGCATGTACTGCAGGCGCGCCACGCGCAGTTTGGTCAGGGCAGAGTTGAGCTGGGTGATGTCACTCATCCAGTTGCTGCGGTCGATGAGCCCGCCCATGCTGTTCCAGCTTGTCATGGCCAGCAAGGTAGTCAGGACCAGCACCAGGCCGAAGCCCAGGCCGAGTTTTTTGTTCACGCTGATGTGGGCAAACCAACTGTTCATGCATTCCCTCCAGAAACGTTTGTGCGCTACTTGATCGTTGGTTGCTGGGGTGCATTTTCTTATCGTTGGCGGCCAGCAGATTTTTTCTTCTTAGGCACGGAGTATCGGCGGCGGGAGGGGAAACATGAAAATTTAGTCATGACCGTTGGGCGGACAATCGAATTGCTGCCCCCCTTCAACAGGGGGGCAGGGCGTTCAGGCGAATTCTTGCAGAGCGTCGTTCACGGCGCCGAGGAAGTACGCGTGGGAGGCGCGGTCGAAGAGGATCTGGAAGGTGGGCACGGTATCGCCGCCGAGATTGATCACGATCACGTTGATTCGCGCCGCCGAAGTCTGCGCCACCGCACCGGGGCCGAAGGCCTCGGGCCGCAGGTCGACGCCGCACAGCTTGGCCATCAGCGCCGGCAACTGATGGCCACTGAGCTGTATCCAGGCATGGCTGTCGTGGCGTGGCAACAGGTAGTTGGCGATGTGGTCCAGCTCCCAGCGGGCTTCTTCGTCGGCGATGCGCTGGCCCGCGTCGGCCAGGCTGCCCAGCAGAAAGTATTCGGTGGGCGAGAGCCGCGCTATGTGGCTGCCATCGGCTTGGGTGACCGCACGGTTGGGAGCATCGGGTAGCAGGAAGCCACGCTGGCGCAGATAGTCGGCACTCTGGGCACCACGAAAACCGACCCTCGGCGCGTCGGTGAGGTCGAGAAGAACGCAGCGTTGCAGGGCCGGCTGGCCGATGTACGTTTCAGCTTTCAGACTGGACATGGCTTACAGCTCCTGGCGCAGGTTGTCAGGGTCGAAGAAGGGCAGTTTCACTACGGTGGCCTGGACCATGATGCCGCCTTCCACACGGATGGGAATGTGTTGGCCAGGCTGGCTCTGGTCAAAGCCCGCATAGGCGAGGCCGATGACCTGCCCCAGGGTTTCGGAGTATTCGCATGAGGTGACGTTGCCGCTGATGTCCGGCCCGCTCAGTACCAGGTGACCTTCCAGCGGCTGCACACTGCCCTTGGGCAGGGTGAAGCCCACCAGCTTGCGCGTCATGGGCTGGGCTTCGAGGATATCCACCGAGCGTCGGCCGACGAAGAACGGCTTGTTGCGGCTGACCGCCCAACCCATGTCGATCTCGGCGGGGTGGGTCATGCCGTCGGTGTCCTGGCTGATGATCACATGGCCTTTTTCCAGGCGCAGCAGGCGCTGGGTTTCGACGCCGAAGGGGCGAATGTCGAAGGCCTTGCCGGCGTCCATCAACGCGTCCCACAGTGTCAGCGCGTGGCGGGCGGGCACGTGGATTTCATAGCCCAGCTCGCCGACGAAGCCTACCCGCAACAGCCGCGCCTTGATCCCGGCCACGGTGCCCTGACGCACGGCCAGGTAAGGGAAACCGGCGGGCGACAGGTCCAGGTCGGTGCACACCTTTTCCAGGACTTTGCGCGCATCCGGCCCCGCCACGTTCACCGCCGAAATGGCTGCCGTGACGTTGGCGATGTCGACATTCAGCCGCCACTGCGCATTCCACTTGAGCATCTGCTGGTAGATGCGGTCGACGCCGCTGGTGGTGGCCGTGACGTAAAAGTGGTTCTCGGCGAAGCGTGCGCACACACCATCATCGATTACTACGCCGTGCTCGTTGGTCATCAGTGCGTAGCGCGAACGGCCCACCGGCTGCTTGAGGAACGCGAAAGTGTACATGCGGTTGAGCAGTTCGGCGGCGTCCGGGCCGCGCACGTCCAGGCCGCCCAGGGTGGACACATCGATGATGCCGACCTTGTTGCGCACATGCAGCGCTTCGGCCTGCATGCACTGCTCGCGTTGCGAAGCCTTGCCGTAAAACGCCGGCCGCTGCCAGATACCGGCAGGCATCATTTTCGCCCCGGCTTCCAGGTGGCGGCGGTGCAGGGGCGTCTGGCGGTAGGGGTCGAAGGCACGGCCGGCGACATGGGCGAGTTTCTCCGCCACGAACGGCGGGCGCGCGGTGGTGACGCCGGTCTCGCTGATGTTGCGCTGGGTGGCCTGCGCCACCAGCCGCGCCGTGGGCAGGGCCGAGTGACGGCCCTGGGACGGGCCCATGCCGACGGTGGAGTAGCGCTTCACCAGTTGCACGTCGCGGTAGCCGATCTTGGTGGCGTTGATGATGTCCTGCACTTGCAGGTCTTCATCGAAGTCGACGAAGTCCTTGCCCTTGGGGTGCGGGAAAATCGGCCAGGGGAAGTTGACCCGCGCCTCGGGCGCCAGGTTGACGCGTACCTGGGCGTTCAGGCCCAAAGCGGTGACGATGTCGGCAGCGCAGTTGGTGGCGTCGCTGAGCACGTTGTCCAGGCTGTGGCAGCCGTTCACCGAGCCGGCCACATGGAGAATACTCGGCAGGCCGCTGAGGGTGAATTCGGCCAGTTGATCGTCATAGGCCAGCTTGCCCCCGGCCTGGCACAGCAGTTGGTAGACGGGCATGTAGCCGCCGGACATGCACAGCAGGTCGCAGTCCAGTTTCAGCGCGCTGCTGGCCACCTGGCCCTGGCCGGTGATCTTGCGCAGCTCTACGCCGCTGACGTGGCGCATGCCGCTTTCGTGCAGGGCTTCGAACACGGTGGTGTCGACATGTAAGGCGATGGCGCGCTGCTCCAGTGCGCGCAGCAGGGCGCGGTCGGCGGGGCCGTTGCGCAGGTCGACCACGGCGGCCACTTTCACGCCCTGCTCGTGCAGGTCCAGGGCGGCCAGGTAGCCGTCATCGTTGCCGGTCAGCACCACGGCGGTGTTGCCCGGTTTTACCGCATACAGCTTCATCAGCCGTTGGGCGGCGCTGGTCAGCATCACCCCGGGCAGGTCGTTGTTGCGGAAAACCACCGGCTGGTCGAACGAGCCGCTGGCGATCAGGCAGTGGCTGGCGCGGACTTTATACAGGCGCTTGCCCTGGATCACCGGCAGGTAGTTGTCAGTGAACCAGGCGTTGCAGGTGGCCTGTTTGAGCACCTGGATGTTGGTGTGATTCTCCACGGCGGTGACCAGTTCGCGGCGCAGGCTTTCGCCGCGTACGCCCTCGATGTCGAAGCGCGCATAGGTCAGCGAGCCACCGAGGATCGGGCTTTGCTCGATCAGCAGCACCTTGGCCCCGGCATTGGCCGCACTGAGCGCGGCTTGCAGGCCGGCGGGCCCGGCGCCGATCACGGCCAGGTCGGTGAACAGGTAAGCCTTGTCGTGATACTCGGGCTGGAACTTGAGGTCCAGCACGCCTAGCCCGGCCTTTTTGCGAATGATCGGCTCCCACACCTTCCACATGCCCTTGGGCTTGTAGAACGAGCGGTAGTAGAAGCCCACCGGCATGAATTTGGAGAACTTGCCCAGCCAGGCGTCCTTGTCGTTATCCAGGGTGCCGTTGAAGTTCTGCCCGGTGGCGGCCAGGCCCTGTACCAGCGGCTGCATGTCGGCCAGCACATTGGGCTCACTCGGCAGTTGTACCAGGCTGTTGGCGTCCTGCCCGGCCATGCTCAGCGGGCCGCGCGGGCGGTGGTATTTGAATGAGCGCGACAGCAGGAAGCGCCCGTTGGCCAGCAGCGCGCTGGCGATGCTGTCACCGGCGAACCCCTGGTAAGGCTTGTCGTCGAAACTGAAGGTCAGCGGCTGGTCGCGGTCGATCAGCAGGCCCATGGGGGCGGCGAGGCGGCTCATCCTGCGATCTCCTTGGCGGCGAATTCCACGCGGGTGGTGAAGACTTCCTTCGGGTCGAAGGTACGGATGATCTCGTCAGTGACCGTGTGGCGCTCTGCCAGGAACCAGTAGCTGGACGGTGTGTGCATCCACCATTCGCGCACCACGCCGGCGATGTTGTCGCAGTTGAACACGTAGTCGGCCCATTGCGCGTCGGTGCAGGTGACGGGGTCGGGCATGGCCTTGAACTCGCCGCCGTAGGTGAATTCGCTGATGTTGCGCGGCCCGTTGAGCGGGCAAATCATGATTTTCATCGTCCGGTCCTCAGTGGCTGGCCGCGGTGGCGCCCATTTCGTTGACTTGCTTGAAGGTACTGAAGCGGGCCAGGCCGAAGGGCTTGATCAGCTCCGGCACCTTGCCGCCGCTTGCCACCAGTTCGGCCATGGTCTTGCCGCAGATGGGCGTGGCCTTGAAACCCCAGGTGCCCCAACCCGCGTCCAGGTAATAGTTCTTCACCGGTGACAGGCCCATGATCGGGCTGTAGTCCGGGGTCATGTCGGTGATGCCCGCCCATTGGCGCATCAGCTTGGCGTTGGCCAGGAACGGGAACATCTCGATGGCGTGGGCCAGCAGGCTTTCCTTCAGGTCCAGGGTAGAGCGGGTATTGAACAGCGGGTAAGGGTCGGAGCCGCCGCCGAACACCACCTCGCCACGGCTGGTTTGCTGCACGTAGCAGTGCAACGCCGATGAACTCACCAGCGGGTCGAGGAACGGCTTGAACGGCTGGGTCACCATGGCCTGCAACGGGAAGGTCTGGATGGGGGAGCGGATGCCGGCCTTGGCCATCATCTGCGAGCTCATGCCAGCGATGGCCTGCACCGCGCAGCCACACTGGATGGTGCCGCGGTTGGTCTTCACGGCAGTGATGGCGCCGTTTTCGATCACCAGCTCCTGCACTTCGGTAAGCTGGTGGATCTCCACCCCGCGCTTGGCCGCCTGCTTGGCGTAGCCCCAGGCCACGGCGTCGTGGCGGGCGGTGGCACCGTCCAGGTGCCACAGCCCGGCCAGCACTGGCAGGTGGCCGGGGTCCAGGTTGAGGCTGGGCACCAGTTCGCGGATCTGCTGGCGGTCGATCATTTCGGTGCGCCCGCCAAAGTGCTTGTTCACTTCGGCGCGCTGGCGGAACGAGCGCACGGTGGCGTCGGTGTGCGCCAGGGTCAACTGGCCCCGGTGCGAATACATGATGTTGAAATCGAACTCGTTGGACAGGCCCTCGAACAGCCGTACCGACTCGGCATAGAACTTCACGCCTTCGCTGGTCAGGTAGTTGGAGCGGATCACGGCCGTGTTGCGCGCCGTGTTGCCGCCACCCAGGTAGGCCTTTTCCAGCACGGCAATGTTGGTGATGCCGTGGTACTTGGCCAGGTAGTAGGCCGTGGCCAGGCCATGGCCGCCACCGCCGATGATGACCACGTCATAGGAGGACTTGAGCTCCTTGGGCGCTGGCAGGTCGACCTCGACTGGGTACTCCGAGCTGAGCCCGTATTTCAGCAGATTGAAGGGCATGGGGCCTCCGGCAGACTGCGTGGGGTGGCCTGCTGCAGAGCAGCGGTCAGGGTATTTTTCATCAGAAAGGCGATGGTCATGGGGCCCACGCCACCGGGTACCGGGGTGATGGCGCTGGCCACGGGCAGGGCACTGTCGAAGTCGACGTCGCCCACCAGGCGGCTGCGGCCCTGGTCTTCGATGCGGTTGATGCCCACGTCGATGACCACGCAACCGGGCTTCAGCCAACTGGCGTCGATCATGCGCGGGCGGCCTACGGCGGCGATGACGATGTCGGCTTGGCGGCACAGTTGCGCGGCGTTCTGGCTGCGTGAGTGCAGCACGGTGACCGAGCAATGGGCCTGCAACAAGAGGGCGGCCATGGGCTTGCCGACGATGTTGGAGCGGCCGATGACCACGGCATGCTTGCCGCTCAGGTCGCCGAGAGTGTCGTGCAGCAACTGCATGCAGCCGCTGGGCGTGCAGGGGGTCAGCACCTCGCGGCCCTGGCTCAGGCCGCCGACGTTTTCACTGTGGAAACCGTCCACGTCCTTGCCGGGGGCGATGGCCTGCAGCACGCGGTTTT